>NZ_JAVAMS010000009.1 GCF_030730945.1 Aurantiacibacter poecillastricola | reverse complement strand
CTTGCCCTTTCCGGCATTGCGACCGCGCCAATAGGCCTTGCGCTTCTCCCGGTCGGCGCGTGTGGCAATCTTTTCGACCGCAATCCCTATGGCTGCGCCAATCGCCAGCACGACGAACAGCGCTATCGGCCGGGAGAGCAGAAAATCCAGCGTTTCCATGCCTCCGCGATATATCGGACGTTTTGAGATTTGGTGAAATTGAGGGAGCCCTTTCCTACACGCCCGCACCCATGCTCCGCCCCGCGCATGAGCACCGCCACACCGACCCCTCCAATCGAAGTCGCCACCGATACCACCCGCTGGACCGGCCCCAAGGCCGCGGCCTTTCTCAAGGCGCTCGCCCGGCATGGCAAGGTGGCGAAGGCTGCGCGGGAGGTGGGGATGAGCCGGCAGGCGGCGTATCGGTTGCGGGCGCGGGCTCCCAAGTTTGCCGAGATGTGGGACTGGGCCATGCGCGAGGCCGAGGCTCGGCGGGTCGAGGCGCACGCTGCGGGGCGGCGCGGTCCGGTGCATCCGTTGCTGGCGCGGGGGCCGGTCGCGGGTCAGGTCTCGGGTTCGGTCTCGGGGCCTCGCGGAGCGGATGGAACGGCGCAGTGACACTTGCGGTGTTTCCGGGTTACACTCTCACCAGGGCGGGTGACACTTTCCGCGCCGTGGGTGACACTTTTCGCCGTGTGGGTGACACATGGCGCGCTTCGGGTGACAGTTTGCGCCGCTACAGTCACACAATTTGCGCTCCAGGGTTACACAATGGCGGTTTTTGCACCCTGGACAGTGTTCCATGTGTTCCACATTCGCCGCGCGTGCCCTCCGCTCATCGCATTTGCGCGCCCTTGCGGGAGCCTTCCTGTCCCTTCGCAGTTGCAGCATGATGAACCACACCCCCTCTCCCGCCGATATCGCGCGCTGGAACCGCCTCGCCCTCGATACCACCATGCTGTGGATCGAGGCTTCCCAGGTCATCTGGCTGCGCTCCCTGCGTATCGCGGCGGGCGGCAAGCTTGCCGAGCGCGAGGCGGAGCGTATGGTACGCGAGAAGCTGGAGGCGAGCTGGGATCTTGGCTGGAAGCTGCTCTCGTCGCCTTCCGCCTCGCCGGAGGCCAGTGCAAGCCGCTCGGTAAAGCATTACCGCAGCAAGGTGCGGGCAAACCAGCGGCGGCTCGGCAAGGGATGAGCCTCCAGCGCTGAACATCGAGGGGGAGGGACGATGGAGACGACGCAAACGGGCGATATCCTGGATGACCGGAAGGAACGCCGCCGCCTGCCGCTGATCGGGCTGGCGCTGTCGGTGCTCTATGTTGCCGGGGTGACGCTCTACCTGGTTCTGCAGGGGCAGAACCCGGCAGACCTCAGGCTCAACGAACTGGGCGACTTCCTTGGCGGTGTCTCCAGCCCGCTCGCCTTCCTGTGGCTGGTGCTGGGCTTCTTCCAGCAGAGCCGCGAGATCCGCCTGTCGAACAAGGCCCTCCACTTGCAGGCGCGCGAAATGCGTCGCAGTGTGGACGAGCATCGCCGGCTGGCGGGCGGGATCGGCAAGCAGGAGGATGACGCATGAGTGACACGGCCGAGACCAACCGCGCGCTGCTGTCGGAGGCCTTTGCAAAGCTGGAGCATGGCGATCCGAGCGCCTTCCTGCCGCTGTTCGGGGAGGACATCACCTGGCGGGTAATGGGCACTTCCAACTGGTCGAAGGAAGTGAGCGGCCTGCCACGGGTGGAGGCCGAGCTGATGGGGCCGCTCTTTGCAAGGTTCGCCGGGCCCTACCGCAACATCCCCGAACTGGTGCTGGCCGATGGCGACCACGTGGTCGTGCTGGCGAGGGGCCATGCCGATACGGTGGATGGCAAGGTCTACGCGAACGACTACTGCTTCGTCTTCCGGCTGGCAGACGGCAGGATCGTGGAGGTACGCGAATATCTCGACACCAAGCTGGCGGACGCGGTGCTGGGCTAGGCTACTCGGATCCGGCTGTTCCGGGCCTGTCTATTTGCGGCTTGCCTACACCTGCACGCTCCAGCTCAGGCTCCAGCCGGCCCGTCAGCCACAGCCACCACATGCGGAAATCGGCCGCCAGGCTCCACAAGGGATGGGTGAAGGTCGCGGGGCGGTTCTTCTCTACCGTGAAGTGGGCGAGCCAGGCGAAGAAATAGCCGGCAACGGGAATCATGGCGAGCAGCCACCACCGGCCCGTGATGACGGCAAAGAAGGCGAGGGCCACGACAAGCGTCGTGCCGACATAATGAAGGGCGCGGGTGCGGGGCTGCGAATGCTCCTGCAGGTAGTAGGGCCAGAACTCGGCGAAGGATGTGAACTGCCGGGACATGATCCGAAACTGCGGGAGTTTGGCCAACAGGGCAAGGCCCTAAACGAGGATCGCACCAACCCCTTTGCCGGAGTGGTGCGATCTACCGCCATGCCTGGCGTTACCCGCTGTCCGGCGGGCTCGAGGACCGGTTTGGGTGGCACCCGGTCCAATGCATGCCTTGCTTCTGCGCCCGGCGAGCGGCCCTAGCCAGAGCGATGGTGCAGGATGTGTGCAATTTGCGGCAAATGCCTTTGTAACAGAAGACTACGTGCTTTCGGCCATGTTTCGGCCACAATTGGAACCGGGACCCGCGATGGAGATTGGAAGGGGTGTCGGGAAAGCAAGGAGAGGCCGCCGGACGCGGCCCGGCTTTCCGGCAAACAGCAACCAAGGATTTCGACCATGAAAACCCTCCATATCCTCACCGCCTCTGCCGCTGCGCTGGCCCTTGCCGCCTGCGGCGAACCCGCCGAAGATACGGCGATGGAAGACGACACCATGATGGCCGACGAGATGGCCAATGCCGAGGCAACGACGCCAGGCACCATCGTGGAAGTTGCGCAGGGCAACCCCGATTTCTCCACGCTGGTCTCTGCCGTGACCGCCGCCGATCTGGGCGAGACGCTTTCGGGCGACGGTCCGTACACCGTGTTTGCTCCCACCAACGAAGCGTTCGATGCGCTGCCCGAAGGCACCTTGGAGTCCCTCACCACCGAGGATACCGAGCAACTCGGCAACATTCTCACCTATCACGTCGTGCCCAGCGAAGTGATGGCTGCCGATCTCACCGCCGCCATCGAGAGCGCGGGCGAGGGTGGCTACACCATCGAAACCGTCAATGGCGGCACGCTTACAGCGATGATGGAAGGCGGCAATGTCGTGCTGCAGGATGCGCAGGGCAACACCGCAACCGTGACCTCGACCGACGTCGACGCGTCGAACGGCGTGATCCACGTGATCGACACCGTCCTGATGCCGTAAGTTCCAGCGAGCTGCTGTTATCACGAAAGGGCGGGTCCTTGTCGGACTCGCCCTTTCTCTTGCGATTTGCGGACTGTAGAAGATCGCCATGAAGACCACTCCGCCCGCCGCTCGACTCCTGGGGTTTGCCGGATTGCTGCCGCAAGCCGCCTGCCTTGTCGCCGCATTTGCAGGACCGCCCGAATGGCGCTGGAGCGCGCTGGCGATCGGCTGGGCCTATGCTGCACTGATCCTGAGTTTCTTGGGGGGCGCATGGTGGGGCCTTGCCTCCGGCTCGCCCGACGGCGGGCGCAATGCGCCTGCGTGGCTGTGGATCAGCGCGGTGCTTCCCAGCCTGCTGGCGCTGCTCACGTTCCTGCCTTGGGTGTTCGGCGCGATCTGGCCCGGCCCGTCGCTCTTCGTGCTGGGTGGCGCGCTCGTGCTGAGCGTCCTGGTGGACGCACGACTTGTGACCGTCCGCCCGTCCTGGTGGATGCGCCTGCGCACCCCGCTCTCGCTGGGCCTTGGAATTGCCACGATCCTTCTCGGCTTCGCAGCCTGACGCAGCCCGTTACTGCTGCGAGGCGAGTTCCGAGCGCACGTCTATGACCCGGGCCTGTGTGACCTGCGGCGTGGTTACATCCACAGGAGTGACCTGAGCGGTTGCGGCCTCGCCAGTGCGTGCGGTCTGCATCGCATCGAAATGAGCGATCCGGGGTGACTCGTGGGTCGCCTCGATCTCGCCGGTAGCGGTTGTCGATGTCTCGGCAGCGGGCTGCGGCTCTAGCGACCGTTCGGCCCGGCGATCGAGTTCGTCATCGCTCCAGCGGCCTTCAAGGAGACCCAGATCCTCTTCGTAATCCGGCACATAGGTGGAGTACTGTTCGTAATAACCGGCATTGCGACCGCGCCTCGCGAGTTCGTGCACTTCGATCGTGCCCTCGGGCGTTTCCAGCGCGTAGTGATCGGGCAAACGATCGCGCGTGGTCGGTGAAGCGTTGTCGAGCGCGATGGCCGGGCGATTGGGCAGGGCGGCTGCAAGGTCGGTTGTCTTCCTGACCGGTTCGGCGCTGATCTGTTGCCCAACTAGAGCGCCGGCCAGCGGAGTGAGTGCCAGGGCGCCAAGAAACCACGACGGGATTTTCATTGTGAATTCCAGTTCGTCTATAGCATTTCCCTCATAACGCCCGGTATCGGGGCGATGTTCCGGCGAACAGGCCGGGTAGCCTACTGATCTGAATGGAAAGAACGCGATGCCAAGCCGAATGATGCCCCTCGTTACTCTTGCCGCCATGGTGGCATCGTGCAGCCAGGGTGAGCCTGCGAACGTGCCGGGTGATGCGGGCGACAGCAGCGCTTTCTCGCAGATACCCGAAGATGCCGTCATACGGTTTACGGGGACCGAACCCTTTTGGGGCGGCAGGATCGAGAACGGCACGCTGACCTATTCGACGCCCGAGAATATCGATGGGGTCGTAGTACCCGTAACCCGGTTCGCGGGCCGGGGCGGCCTTTCATTCAGCGGGGAGATGAATGGACGCGCCCTCGATCTCGCCATCACGCCCGCGCAATGTTCCGACGGGATGAGCGATCGCACCTATCCATTCGCTGCCACCCTCCAGATCGGGCAGGAACGGCGCGAAGGCTGCGCCTGGCGCGAAGGCGTGGACTCGGAAGCTCCTTCCGCTCAGTAAGCGCCGGGTATCTCGCGCTCGATCACCGTGTCCGGGCGATCGGGCTGGAGCAGGCCGCGGCGCGCCGCGAGTTTCGCAGTGGCGGGGCCACCGGCAATCGCAGTGCAGGACCGGCCCGCCAGGAAATCGAGCGCAACCGAGAGCATCCCTTCATCGGGATCGCCGAAATCGGCTGTCAGGTCGTCCTGCGCGCGGCAGGTATTGGGGACCGTGGCGGCAAGACCGTTGAAATACTCGCCGTTCCCGTTGGCGTTCTCCAGCTTGATCGTCACGATGCGCAGGCGGTCGTCGCAATCGGGCAGGTCGAATGCTGACTGGCCCACCGGCTTGCCGAAGGTATTCTCGCCCACGATGGCCAGGTTGTTGCCGAGATAGGGCTGCATGCCGTTGATCAGGGCCTCGCTCGCGGAGGCAGTGCCGAAGGTGGTGATGAAGGCTATCTTCGTCGGCGCGATGGACTGCGGCCGCGCGTTGAAGCGGTAGACATCGTTGAACTGGCTCTTGGAATCGCGAAAGGCGATGGTCTCGAACACCTCGCCGTCGAGATCCGCGCCCATCAGGTCGGCGAAGAACTCGTTCACGTTGATGCCGCCCCCGCCATTGTAGCGCAGGTCGATAACGAGCTCGGTAACGCCTGCAGCGCGGAAATTGCCGAAGGCTTCGCGCAGGTCGTCTATCGCAGGATCGATGAAATTCGTGAGACGGATATAGCCCACCTGCTTGCCGCCATCGTTGATGATCTGCGCGCCGTAGCGCGGCACCGGATCGAGCGCGTAGTCAGCCTTGCTGATGCTCACCTCGCGCTCCACCCCGCTGGCATCGATGATGCGCAGTATGCGGGTTACGCCGGGATCGCTCGGGCCCAGCGCCTCGATGACCGCGTCCGGGCCGCCGGTCGCGAGAAGGCTGTTCACCGTGACGATGTTGGAGGCATTCGTGCCGATGCCGAGCAATTCCGAGCCGCGCTCGATATTCGCGCCCAGTGCCGGGGTGCTGTCGAACGTCTCTGCGATGAAGATGCGGCGATTGCCCAGATCGTAGGAGAGGCGGAAGCCGAAACCCGCGCTGGAGCCCTGGTTGAAGAAGGCTTCCTCTTCCTCGATCGAGGTGATGTAGCTGAAGAAGCGATCCTTGTCCTGCGCCCGGGCCGGGGCAACCAGCGCGTCGATATAGGCCTGCACGCTGTTGTAGTTCGCTGCCTGTGCGCTCGTATCCACGAGATCGGGGAAGAGATACCACTCGTCGATCACGTCGCGAGCGAATTGCTGCCGGTTCTGCAACGAACACGCGGCGGAGGACGGCGCGGGTGAAGGCGTGGGCGAAGGCGAAGTGGCAACCGGGCTCGGCGTCGGGCTCCCGCCGCCCCCGCATGAGGCGGCCATGCCGAGGCAGGCGAGGGAGAGGGCGATCTTGGAAGTGCGCATCAAAATATCCTGCAATTCAAGTGGATTGGTGCGATGCACCCCCCGTCGACAGGGCTAACCCGGCGCGATGGACGTGGCAAGCCGTCATGGACCCCCGGAATGACATGGAAATGGCAGCGGGAAGACGCTCCCTGGCCCCTCGTCAGGACGCAATGCCGGACCTGATCGGGAACGACGGCCTTGAAATAGGCGTAGGCTTTCTGCACAGCGCGCCCTCGATTGCCGGGGCGCGGCCCGGCACAAGCCATTCGCAAGAGGAAGGACCACATCCATGCTAGAAAACGTACCCGCCTGGCTGGGCAAGGCCCTCCGCAACGTGCGCGCCGGACATGGCAAGCTGATGGTAGCCAAGCTGGGCGAGGAAGAGCATGTCGGCATCGGCGGTTTCTCGCTGAAGTCCGCCGCATTCCGGGATGGCGAGGAACTCGATCCCTCCTTCACCGCCGACGAGGAAGATGCCGTCGCCCCGCCGCTGGAATGGAGCGCGCCGCCCACTGGCACGCAGGAACTGGTGCTGGTGGTCGAAGACCCCGACGCGCCCGCGCCCGAGCCGTTCTGCCACTGGCTTGTCTGGGGCCTGCCGGGCCAGAAGGGCCAGCTGCTGGAAGGCGAAGCGCCTCCGCGCGTGGGCAAGAACTCCTACGGCAATTCCGAATGGCTGCTGCCCGATCCGCCCACTGGCCACGAGGCGCACGACTACGTGTTCCAGTTGTTCGCGCTGGACCTGCCGCTGGTGCAGATGCCCGGCGCCACCCGTGACGAGATTGCCGAAGCGATGAAGGGACACGTGATCGGCGTCGCCCTGCTGACCGGCACCTATGCCCGCGAAGAAGGCGGGGATTACGATATCGACCATACTGACGGAGCCGAATGAAGGGTGCTACAGCCCTTCGGCTATTTTGACTGAAAGGACCAAGTAAATGGCTGCCAAGAACAACGCGCTGAACAAGCCGGTGAATCTCTCGTCGGACCTTGAGGCCGTGGTCGGCAAGGGCCCGATGACCCGTGCCGAGGTGACCAAGAAGGTTTGGGATCATATCAAGGCCAACGACCTGCAGGATTCCAAGGACAAGCGCATGATCAACCCCGACGACAAGCTCGGCAAGGTGATCGGCAACGACCAGATCTCGATGTTCAAGATGACCGGTGCCGTTTCCAAGCACATGAGCTGATCGAACCTTTCGAAAAGTCGCGAATTAGGGCGGGCAGGGCGTGTCGAACGTCCTGCCCGTTTTCGTATCCAGCGAGCGAGCTGGGTGCATCACCTTATTTCAGATATCCGAACACTTCGCATTTGCGGATTATTGACTTGCCGCAATGCCGCTCCACATGGCATCCTCGAGGGAAGAAAAGCGCGGCCGGATTGCACCGAAGGAGCCGCCCCAAGAGGAAAGGTCCTGTATCATGGCTCAGATCGTCGGCGGCGTCGCCACTTCGCACACTCCCACCATCGCCTTCGCCAAGGATGCGAAGAAGTTCGACGATCCGGTGTGGAAGCCGATCTTTGAAGGCTACGAGCCGGTGCAGGAGTGGTTTCGCCAGAAGAAGCCCGACGTGCTCGTCTATATCTACAACGACCACATGACCTCTTTCTTCGACCACTACAGCCATTTCGCGCTGGGTGTGGGCGAGGAGTTCAGGGCGGCTGACGAGGGCGGCGGACCGCGCGACATTCCGGCCATCAAGGGTGACCCGAAATTCGCGGAGCATGTCGCCCGCGTCATGGTCGCCAACGAGTTCGACCTCTCCTACTTCCAAGGCAAGGGGCTGGACCATGGCGCGTTCTCGCCGCTCTCCGTCATGGTGGATTACGACGAGGAGGACGGCTGGGCCTGCAAGCTGCTGCCCGTGGTCTGCGGCGTGCTGACCGTGCCGCTGCCCAGCGCACGCCGTTTCTACAAGTTCGGCAAGTCGCTACGCCAGGCGATCCTCTCCTACCCCGAGGACATCAAGGTCGCCATCGCCGGCACCGGTGGCCTCTCGCACCAAGTGCATGGCGAGGCTTGCGGCTTCAACAATCCCGAATGGGATGCCGAGTTCATGGAGCGGCTGGAGAAGGACCCGGAGAGCCTGCTCGACATGACCATTGCCGACCTTGCCAGGCTGGGCGGCTGGGAAGGCGCGGAAGTCGTAATGTGGCTGATGATGCGCGGCGCTCTGGCAGCCGAGGTGGAGTGCACGCACAAGACCTATTTCCTCCCTTCCATGTGTCCCATCGCAACCATGATCCTGGAGGAGAAGGGCGAGCAGGCCCCGGTGGAAGACCCGGCCAAAACGCGCGCCCGCGCCGATCACGATTACGAGGGGGCGGAGGACATGCCCGGCACCTACCCCTTCACCATCGAGCGCAGCGTGAAGGGCTATCGCCTCAACCACTTCCTCCATTCGCTGACCGATCCCACGGTCCGCGGCAAGTTCCGCACCGACGAGGAGGCGGCGATGGAGGAAGCCGGGCTGACCGACGAGGAGAAGCGCCTGGTAAGGGAACGCGACTGGATCGGCATGATCCATTACGGCGTGATCTTCTTCATGCTGGAGAAGCTGGGCGCGGTCACAGGCATCGGCAATATCGACATATATGCCGCGATGAAGGGCATGACGGTTCCCGAATTCCAGAAAACCCGCAACTCGCAGATCAATTACGGGGTGGCGGGCAAGGAGGACTGAGCGCTCACCCGCGCCGGTTGAACGGCCAGTCCGTTACCCGCCCGCACCACAAGGCAAGCCAGATGATGATCGGCTGTGCGATCATGCGCGGCACGTGGTAGGCCATGCCGAAGCCGCCATCGTCGCTCGCCATGTCCATCAGCATGTGGTTGATGTTCGCAGGCCAGACGCACAGCGCATAAAGCGCAAGGCCGATGCCACCCGCCTGTCGCAGGCGTTTGGAGAATGGCTGGGCGAGGGCGAGCGCTCCGGCGATCTCGGCAAAGCCCGTCCAATGGATAACCGCCTCGGGATAGGGCACCCAGACAGGCGTGATCTGTAGGAACGGCTCCGGCCCCACGATATGGCGGTATCCGGCATAGGCATAGAACAGTGCCAGCAAGCAGGTGAGAACGGTGCGGATCATTCGGCACTGGCGATACGGTAGGGGCCTCGCGGCGATGAAAGCGGCTCACCCTGCCAGCTGAGGCGGATCGCGCCATTGTCTGACATGTCCCGAACAGCGGCATGGACTTCTTCCATCCGGCTCCGCCAGTCACCATCCTCACCAGCCAGCAGCCGCGCCGCTTCGCTGGGGCAGATCGTCTTGTCGGGGCCGCGCTGATGCAGAAGCCGGTCGATCGCCTCCCGCGCCGTCATCCCGTGGGGCCGGGTAGCGGGACTTCGCCTTCATCCTCGCCTGCCCAGTAATGGATACGCCTCGCCTGCGCCTCGATAAGCACCAGGCCGGGCGTATCGATCCCTTGCTGGAACCATCGCTCCAGATCGGGCACCCAGTGCTCCCTGAAGCTGTTTTTGTCCCGCACCAGTCTGGCCTCGGCCTCGACATGGATGAAAGTGCCCGGCTGACCGTCGGCGCCGGTCGGCGTGCGGTAGGTGAGGCCCACGGATGCGTCCCTGCCAATGTCCTCGACCATGCGCGTGTCGTCGCTGGTGAAATAGTAGCTGGTGCCTTCGTAAGCGACCTGCTGGTTGTTGCTCATCGGGCGCCCTGCCAGCGAGCCGTCCTGTGCACGGCTTACCAGCATGCAGAAATCGATCTGCTGCATCATGTCGGAAATCTGTTCGAGGGATCTGGCCATTCGTGTCGCTCCTTGTGCCCGCCGCGCTATCAGCGAGCGAGAGCCTGCGTCGTTCCGCTTATTCGCCCGGCTGCCATCCGGGCGGGGCTAGCGTGAAGCCGGAAAACTCGAAGGCGGGCGATACGATGCAGGACACTAGCGCATAGTCGTGCTTGCCATCCAGCACCTCTGCTGCCTGCCATTCGTCCGGGCGGATCACTTGCTGCACCCGCTCGCCAGCGGCGATATCCCCGCCGAGGTTGACGGTGGCGAGGTCGACACCGGTTGGATCGCTGAGGGAAAGGGCGAGCGGATTGCCGGAGTGCCACAACCATATCTCGGTCGCATCCACGTTGTGCCAGTGCGAGCGCTTGCCGCTTTCCAGCAGGAACAGAATGGCCGTGGCGCTACCGCGCTCGCCATCGACAGCTTCTGCGCGCCAGGTTTCGCGGTACCAGCCGCCCTCGGGATGTTCGGCCAGCTTCAGCGTTTCAATGAGGTTCTGCGCGGTGTTCATGCCCGCACTTTGCCTTCTCTAGCCGAGCTTTTCCAGAGTAGCGGCATCACGCTCACCCTTGCACAGGGCATCGAGAGCCTTCGCAAAAGGTGCAGGGTCCGGGGCGCTTGCCTCGAACAGCGTCATGGAGCTGTGGAATTTCATCGCGTCGATAGGTCCGAAGATCTCGAGCGGAGTTCGCTCGCCTGCAAGCGCGGTCACCGCCTGCGTACATTCGAGCAGCCGTCCGCCGAGAAGTTCGTGGCCGAGATATGCGCGAGCCTCGTCCTTGCCGACGATCGCGAAGGCACGAGCATTGGCACTTTTTCCGAGCCCGAGGATCTGCGGAAAGATGAACCACATCCAGTGCGTTTGCTTGCGACCAGCATGAAGTTCGGCAAGCGCGGTTGCATATACCCCGGCCTGGGCGCGAACGAAACGGTCGAGCCTCGGCGCTTCAGTCATCCTTCACCGGGTCATGTCCCCAGTTCATCAGCGAATAGCGCCAGTCGGTGTCTTCGATATCGCCATCGGGACGTTGCGATAGGTGACGATGGACGTAGCCTACCACCTTGTTCATATGCTCGAACTGATCGTCTGACAGATCGTCCTTCCTGGTCCGCTTGATCTCGACGATCCGGCGTCCGGACCTGTGTCCGGTACTCTCGCCTGAATCGCTATCGCCGACCGACTTGGACTCCTCGGTTTCCAGCCATTCCTCCAGTTCCTTGGGCTGCATGTTCACGCAGTCGTAGAACTCGGAATAGACCTCGTCCTTCTTGTCCTCATCCATCAGTCGTCGCCGTCGACCTTGTCAGGTAGCCCCTCGCGGTCGGTGGAGGCAAAATCCTCGAGTTCGTCTTCCGACATGGAATCGTACATCTGCTTGGAAGCGCCCTGCAGGTCGCCGACCTTGGTGTCACCGCGCTTGGCGGAAAGAGCGGCTCCGGCGGCCTTCTGCTGTGCTTTCGATTTTGCTGGCATCAGTCCTGCGCCTCCAGTTCGCTACCGCGCTTTAGAACCTTGTCCCCGTCATCCTGCTTGATGAGATAGGCGGGATTTTCCTCGTCACCGTCCTTGGTGATTTCACTACCCTGCAGGGTGCGTTTCACCTCGCGTTCGAAGCGTTCCTCGATCTGGCCGCAACCTTCACCGTTGCCCCAGTTCCATTTGACGTATTGTCCTGTCTGGAAACTGTTGGAATTGCTCATGATAACCGGTCTCCTCTAGTCGAAGCAAAGAACGTTTGTGCCCCGTCCGTGATCCCGAAAACCCGAACCCTATTCCTCGGTGTACGTCACCGTCGCGCTTTCCTCGACGTCGTTCTGGCTCCACGCGCCCACGATCCAGATGATCGAGAGTATGAGGATCGCCGCCAGCGTGCTTATCAGCAGCACCCAGCGCACGACGCCTTCCTTGGAGCCACCTGCAGCTTCCGTTTCGTCGATATGGACTTCGCCATCCTTGTCAGTGTGTGCCATTGTTATGACCTTTCTCCAGTCAGACCCTTCACCGCATTACGGACCGGAACTGCGTTTGTTCCGTTTCCCGCAACCTTATAGACCAAAGCAGGTGAACCCCACCTAGTCGCGCAGCAGCTCGTTTATACCTGTTTTCGAACGGGTTTGCGCGTCCACCGTCTTTACGATTACGGCGCAATACAGGGCCGGGCCGGGCGAGCCGTCAGGCAGAGGCTTGCCGGGCAGCGAACCGGGCACGACCACCGCATAGGGCGGTACTTCGCCGCGGTGGACTTCGCCGGTCTCACGGTTCACGATCTTCGTCGATGCGCCGAGATAGACGCCCATGGAAAGGACTGCCCCTTCGCCAACGCGCACGCCCTCGGCCACTTCGGAGCGGGCACCGATGAACGCGCCGTCGCCGATTATGACGGGGTCGGCCTGCAGCGGCTCCAGCACGCCGCCGATACCTGCGCCGCCCGAGATGTGCACGTTCTTGCCGATCTGGGCGCAGGAGCCGACGGTGGCCCAGGTGTCGACCATCGTCCCCTCGTCGACATAGGCGCCGATATTCACGAAGCTGGGCATCAGCACGGTGTTGCGGCCGATGAAACTACCCCGGCGCACGATGGCGCCCGGTACGGCGCGAAAGCCCGCTTCCTCGAAACGCTGAACGCCCCATCCGGCGAACTTGAGGGGTACCTTGTCCCATGCATCCGCGCCGGCAGAGCCGCCCTGAATGACACGGTTGTCGTGCAGGCGGAAGGACAGCAGCACCGCCTTCTTCAGCCACTGGTTGACCTGCCAGCCACCGTTCCCGTCTGGCTCCGCGACGCGCGCTTCGCCCTTGTCGAGCATGGCCAGCGCCTCATCCACCGGTCCGCGAACATCGCTGCTGGCAGGCGTGACCTCGCTGCGGTTCTCCCATGCCTCGTCGATGGCGGTAACTAGCTCTTCGGACATCTGGCTTCTTCCTCGCATTGTTGCGTTTGTCTGTCGCAGCGCGGCTAGCCCCTCGGCGCAGCCCGCACAAGCGCGAACGCTCGAAAGGGTTCTGCACCACCTCGATACCACGTTCTCTTGAGATGCTCAGGTCGCCCGATGGGAAGCGGACAGCGCCCGCCGCTAGGTTTTCAGGTTGCGCGTGAAATCGATGAGGCCGGTCTGGCGCGAGCGCTTCAGGCGCTCGGCATGCAGGATGGTGCGCACCTTGTCGAAGCAGTCCTCCAGTTCGTGATTGATCACCACGTAGTCATACGCGTCCCAATGGCTGATCTCGTCACCTGCGCGGGCCATGCGGCCGGCAATCACGCTCTCGTCATCCGTGGCCCGGGCGCGCAGGCGGCGTTCCAGCTCGCCCATGTCGGGCGGCAGCAGGAAGACGGAGACCACGTCCTCGCGGGCGCGCTGCGAAAGTTGCTGGGCGCCCTGCCAGTCGACATCGAACAGGAAATCCTGGCCGCGTTCCAGCCCCTCCACGATATGTGCGCGGGGCGTGCCGTAGCAATTGCCGAAGACCTCGGCCCACTCGAGGAAAGCCTCCTCCTTCACCATTGCGTCGAACCCTGCACGCTCGGTGAAGAAGTAATCGCGCCCTTCGACTTCGCCGGGGCGGATGGGCCGGGTGGTGACGGAAACCGACATGTCGAGGTTCTGCTCCACCGCCAGCAGCTTGCGCGCAATGGTGGTCTTTCCCGCCCCTGAAGGGGAGGAAAGAATGAACATCAGGCCCCGGCGGGGCAGGTGGAAGGATTCGAACATGGACCCGCTATTGCGGGGGGCGTTTACGGGATCAAGGGCCGAAGCCAACTGGGCTGTGCGTTCAACCGTCCTCGTAAGCCCGGCCCAGCAGTTGGGCATCGCCCTGTCGCTTGTTCGCGCGGCGGCTCTTCGAACGGTCGTACAGGACCTTGCCTACTATCCCCGTGCCTAGCACAACCGATGCCACCTTCGATTTCGACGCTGCCTTGGCGAGAGCTACCGCAGAGACCGTCTTCAGCATGCTGCGGTTCTCGACGATGTTCTCGGCTGTTTCCTTGCCGTAGCGGTTGGTCAGCAGCAACTTTTCAACCCCGCCGCGAAGCAGATAGGTGCCGAAGCGCATGGTGATGTCGGCGATCAGAAGGTTGCTTGCCGGGTTTGGAGTGGGGCCGGGAACCTTGTCTCCGACAGGAGCCTTGCCGCGCCTCTCACGAACGCGACGGCGGATGTCCTCGCGGCTCGGGAGATTGTCGGTCAGGTCGGTAGTGTTGGGCAATTTGCTCATCGCTGTCCCTTGTTCATCGCGCCCCTCCGGCGATGCGGGAGCGCGTGGCTATTTCTTGCGGCCGAAATCGACCGTGACGACATTGGAGCCGTCTTCACTCTTAGCAACGTCCTCGACGGAGCGCCGTTCCGCACCATCGGGTGCATCGTTCTCGGCATCGTCATGTTCAGCAGGAACGGGGTCCTCGACTGCTGCCTGGAATTGCAGGCCGAAATCCACCGCCGGATCCACGAAGGCGGTGATGGCAGAGAAGGGGATTACCAGCTTGGAAGGCACCTGGTTGAAGCTGAGGCCGACGGAAAACGCCCTGTCCGACACCTCGAGATCCCAGAACTTGTTTTGCAGGACGATGGTCATCTCGTCAGGGAAACGTTCCGTCAGCGTGGCGGGAATGTTCACGCCGGGGGCGCCGGTCTTGAAGGTAATGTAGAAGTGATGATTGCCCGGCAGCGTGCCGCCATCGCGCTCCACCGAACCGAGCACGCGCCCGACCACGGCACGAAGCGCCTCCTGGACGATCTCGTCATACGGGATCAGGCTGTCGGATATCTCGTCACTCATGCTGCCTAGGTGACGCCGCCGCAGGGCAAAATCAAGCGGGAATGCAGCCTGTTTCGCCGCCAATCGGCTTGCACGGGGGCATGATGGGCCTATAGGCTCACCCCCATGCGTACAGGCCGAATAGAGCGAAAAACCAAGGAAACCGACATTCTCGTCGAGGTCGATCTCGACGGGACGGGGCAGTACGAGATTTCCACCGGAATCGGATTCCTCGATCACATGGTGGAGCAGTTCAGCCGCCATTCGCTGATCGACGTGACCCTGAAGGTGAATGGCGACCTGCATGTCGACCAGCACCACACGACCGAAGACAGCGCCATCGCGCTCGGTCAGGCGCTTTCGGAGGCGCTCGGCAACAAGGCCGGGATCGGCCGCTATGGGGAGGCGCATTCGCCAATGGACGAAACCATGGCGCGCGTGGTGGTGGACATTTCCGGGCGGCCCTACCTCGTGTGGAAGGCCCGCTTCACGCAGGAAAAGCTGGGCGAATGGGATACCGAACTGATCGAGCACTGGTTTCACTCCGTCGCGCAGTCCGCCGGGCTGACGCTGCATTGCCAGGTGCTCTACGGCAGCAATAACCACCATATCTGCGAGGCGCTGTACAAGGGCTTCGCCCGCGCAATGCGGCAGGCGGTGGAAAGCGATCCTCGCAAGGGGGGCGCGATTCCGAGCACGAAAGGGCAATTGGGTGGCTGAGGCCATTGCCTTGATCGACTACGGCGCTGGCAATCTCCATTCGGTCTACAACGCGCTGAAGGCTGCCGGTGCGCAACACGTCGCCGTCACCGCCGACCCGAAGCTGGTGCGCGGGGCGAAGCGGGTTGTTCTGCCGGGCGTCGGCGCGTTCGGGGCTTGCCGCAAGGAATTATGGTCGATCCCCGGAATGATCGACGCGCTGGAAGAAAGCGTCCTGCAAAAGCGCGTGCCCTTCCTCGGCATTTGTGTGGGCATGCAATTGCTGGCTGATCGCGGGTTGGAGCATGGCTCCCACAAGGGCCTTGGCTGGATCGGCGGCGAGGTGCACCTGATCGAGCGCACCGATCCACATATTCGCGTGCCGCATATGGGATGGAACGATGTCGGCCTCACCCCGCATCATGGCGACCACGACCTGATCGACGAGGGCGAGGCTTATTTCCTCCATTCCTACCATTTCGTCCCCGAGGACGGCCACGACATTGCCGCGATGACCGATCACGGCGGCGGGCTGGTCGCAGCTGTCGCGCGCGACAATATCGTGGGTGTGCAGTTCCACCCGGAGAAGAGCCAGGCCTACGGCATCGACCTTTTGCGCCGCTTTCTGGAATGGCGCCCATGAGGACATCCGAATGATCGTTTTTCCCGCAATCGACCTGAAGGGCGGCGAAGTCGTGCGCCTGGCCGAAGGCGACATGGACCGCGCCACCGTCTACGGTGACAACCCCGCCGCGCAGGCCATAATCTTTGCCGAAGCAGGGGCAGAGCACCTCCATGTCGTCGATCTCGACGGCAGTTTCGCGGGCCGGGCCGAGAACCGCGAGGCGGTCGAAGCCATTGTCGAGGCGTTTCCCGGCTATGTGCAACTTGGCGGTGGCATCCGCGATGCGAAGGCCGTAGAAGGATGGTTCGAACTGGGCGTGGCGCGCATCGTGATGGGCAGTGCGGCATTGAAAGACCCGGATTTCGTCAAGGACATGGCGCGTGAATGGGAGAACGGCATCGTCGTCGCCGTGGATGCGCGCGATGGCATGGTGGCGACAGAAGGCTGGGCGGAGGTCTCCAACGTGCCCGTTCGCGATCTCGCCCGCCGGTTCGAGGATGCAGGCGTTGCCGCGCTGCTCTTTACCGACATCGGTCGTGACGGTCTGCTTAAAGGCTGCAACGTCGATGCCACAGTGGACCTCGCGTGCAGCGTCGATATTCCAGTCATCGCCAGCGGCGGAGTGAAGGGCCTGGACGACATCCACATCCTCTCCATGCACGCGGACGAAGGGATCGAGGGTGTGATCACCGGCCGCGCTCTGTACGAAGGGCGACTGGACCTCGCTACCGCCATCGCCATGGCGAACCGTTGAGCGCCTCGCGCTACTTCCTTCCCGGCCTTGGCGGCGCTGCGGTGTCCACCGCCGTCCGTCTTGTTTTCGCCAATGTGCAGGTGGCGCTGATCGGCCTTGTCGTTTTCTTCGTGGTCTATGGCGCTCTCATCCTGCTGGGACGAGGCATGAACTGGCCGGAACAGCCGGTGCGCGATGCGATCGTCGCAACCATTGCGACGACGGCTGCCTATGTCCTGACGGATCACCAGGCGTGACGATCGCCGACATCGCCCTTGCCGCGAGCATCATCATGCTGGCTGTCGCCGTCTTCGACTGGCGACGCGGCGTTACGGGGCTGGGCAAGTTGCGGCTGACGAAGGAGGAAGACCCTCAACGCTACTGGATGGCGCTGGCTCTCTATTTCAACATGGCTTTCGTGATGTTCTGGTTGGCAGGCAATGCCATCGACTCCGAGATCGAGGACAGCACCGATATCAATGACGGCAACGTCGCCCTGATCGTGGAAGGCAAAGCACCATGACCGTCCGTATCCGCGTCATCCCCTGCCTCGATGTGGCTGACGGCCGCGTCGTGAAGGGTGTCAATTTCGTCGATTTGAAGGACGCCGGTGACCCGGTGGAGCAGGCGCAGGCCTATGATGCGGCCGGGGCGGACGAACTCTGCTTCCTGGACATTTCTGCCAGCTACGAAGGGCGGGGGACGCTGCTCGATATCGTCAAGCGCACGGCGGAGGTATGCTTCATGCCCCTCACCGTGGGAGGAGGCGTCGGGTCGGTGGAAGATGCGCGCGCCCTGCTGCTCGCGGGTGCGGACAAGGTTGCGGTAAACTCCGCCGCAGTAAAGCGCCCCGAGATCATGGCCGATATCGCCGACAGGATGGGCAGCCAGTGCGCGGTCGCCAGCGTGGATGCGCGTCAGGTCGAGCCCGGGCGGTGGGAGATCTTTACCCATGGCGGAAGGCGCGAAACCGGGATCGATGCAGTCGAACACGCGGTGAAGCTGGCCGAACTGGGCGCAGGCGAACTGCTCGTCACCAGCATGGATGGGGACGGGACGCAGGCGGGCTACGACCTGGAACTCACCCGCGCCATTGCCGATGCAGTTTCCGTGCCCGTCGTGGCGAGCGGCGGCGTGGGGAACCTGCAGCACCTGGTCGAGGGCGTCACCAAGGGCCATGCCAGCGCCGTGCTGGCTGCCAGCATCTTCCATTTCGGCACCCATACCATTGCAGAGGCGCACGCCGCCTTGCGCAAGGCCGGGCTGCCGGCTCGCGGCTGACAGTCCTTTAACGGGACAGCTTCATCGCCGCCATTGCGGTGAGGTTCGCCAGCGTGTCTCGCGCTCGGATGGGTTCACGAATCTCTTGCGCGGTCGCCTGCATCTTTCCCCTGTTGTTCGTCGCCGCTCCTGCAGCTGCCAATGAAGCTGCGCAGGTGCCGGAGGCTTCGGGAATGCTGCTCTTCGCGCTGGGTACAGCAGGCGTCCTGATCGGTCGCAGCCTTTCGATGGGACCGCGCAACAAGGACTGATGGGCAGTGGCGAGCAGGGCAGACTTCACCTCCCTGCTTGACCGCGAGGCCGTGCTTCGCCCATTGCCAGCGGTGATGGACACCCTCACTCGTCTCGAAGCAACGATCGCACAGCGCCGCAGCGCTTCTCCTGATTCCAGCTATGTCGCGAAGCTCAATGCAAAAGGCCTGCCGAAGATCTGCGAAAAGGTGGGCGAGGAAGCGACGGAGGCCGTGATCGCGGCCCTCTCCGGTAGCGATGCCGATCTGACCGGCGAAGCGGCTGACCTCATCTTCCATCTCATCGTGCTGCTGAATGCCAAGGGAATACCGCTCGCCGATGTCCTGTCGGAACTCGACCGGCGGGAGGGCGTGTCCGGCCTCGACGAGAAAGCTGCAAGGAACCCCGAGTAATGGCGATCGACCCCACCGCTCCATACGATCCCGACAATATCTTCGCCAAGATCCTGCGCGGCGAGATCCCCTGCGACAAGGTTTACGAAGACGACCACGCGCTCGCCTTCTACGACATCGCGCCGCAGGCCGACGTGCATATTCTGGTGATCCCCAAGGGGGAATATGTCAGCTGGGACGACTTCACCGCCAAGGCGTCCGAAGAGGAAATCGCCGGTTTCATCCGCGCCGTGGGCCATGTCGCACGTGAACGGCAACTGGTGACGCGCGGCTACCGCTTGCTTGCCAATGTCGGGCGCAATGGCGGGCAGGAAGTGCCGCACCTGCATGTCCACCTGTTCGGCGGCGGGCCGCTGGGACCGATGCTGGCTCGCTAGGTCGCACATGCGACTCGTTTCGCCGCCTAACGGTAAAAATTGCGCTCTACATCGACTGTAAGCGCTCGTTCATCCAGGGAGAGACAATTGCATCCACCCTCCGGCTCAATCGAAGGGTCGCGTCACGTCTATCCGGTGCGCGTCTTTTTCGAGGATACCGACCTGTCCGGCATCGCCTATCACGCGAACTATCTCAAATGGTGCGAACGCGCCCGCAGCGACCTGCTGCGAGTACTGGGCATCGACCAGCGCGCCGCGTTCGAGGCGGGGGAGGGCGTTTATGCAGTGTCCGAGGCGCAGATAAAGTGGCGCCGCCCCGCCAGGCTCGACGACGAGTTGCTCGTGACCACCCGCGCGCTGGAACTGCGCGCCGCCAGTGCGCGTATGGAACAGCGCATCACGCGTGGGGAGGAAACACTGGCCGAAGTGGACATCGTCGCTGCGTTCGTTACCCCTGAGGGCCGACCGCGCCGCCAACCTGCAGAATGGCGCCGCGCCTTCGAGAAATTTGTCACGAAAGATCCTGAATGACCGTGCTGGACCTGCTTGCCGTCTCCGCCCCGACCCGGCTCGATCCGATCGAGCTGTTCCTCGATGCCGATATCGTGGTGCAGCTGGTGATCGTCGGCTTGATCCTCGCCTCCATCTGGACCTGGGCGATCATCATCGGCTTCTCACTGCGAATGGGCAGTACGCGATCTTCGTGCGAGACCTTCGAGGAGGATTTCTGGACGCATGACGATATCGACAGCGTCCTCGACGCGCGCCGCCGGAAGGACAATCCCAGCGCCCGCATCGCCGCTGCCGGGATCGCCGAATACCGCCGCAGCCACAAGGCTGGCCTGAAGGACCCGGTCGCCGCGCGTGGACGCGTGGCGCAGGCGCTGGAAGGGCAGGTCGCACATGAGGCGGACAAGCTGGCCAGTCGCCTGAACTTCCTCGCCACCACCGGCTCGGTCGCACCGTTTGTCGGCCTGTTCGGCACCGTGTGGGGTATCATGAACAGCTTCTTCCAGATCGGCCTCCAGCAGAACTCCTCGCTGGCCGTCGTGGCGCCCGGTATCGCGGAAGCGCTGTTCGCCACTGCGATCGGCCTGTTTGCAGCCATCCCGGCTGTGATCGCCTATAACCGCCTGTCGCACACGGTGAACGGGTTCGAGGCGCAGATGCAGCGCTTCGCCGACCGCGTGCACGCTTCGGTCAGCCGCGAGATGGAGAACGTCTGATGGGCATGGGCGTCATGTCCTCGAGCCGTGGCCGTTCCCGCAAACGCGCACCAATGGCTGAGATCAACGTCACGCCGTTCGTGGACGTGATGCTGGTGCTGCTCATCATCTTCATGGTCACGGCGCCGCTGCTGGCGAGCGGAGTGCCCGTGGAATTGCCCGAAAGCCGCGCCAATCCGCTCGACCAGGATCCCGAACAGGTGACGATCGCGCTCGACCGCGAGGGGTACATCTATATCGACGACACGCTGGTGGAGGAAGGTGCGCTGCCCCAGGCCCTGGACGCCGTTTCCGGTCCACAGGGAGCGGAAAAGCCGCTCATCAATCTGCGTGCCGATACAGCTCTGGATTACGGACGCGTGATGGCTGTGATGGGAGAACTGAACCGCGCCGGGTTCAATTCCATCTCGCTGGTCACGACCGGTTCAGCCGAAGCGCCATAGTCGCTACGTTTCGATGGCCATGTTCGCCAATCTCTCGTCTGAAGAACGCATCGGCCTCGGAGCCGCGCTTGTCGCGCACGCCGCACTGGCAGCGGCGCTTGCCTACCATGCTACGCGCGAGCCGCCCGAATTCACGGTGCCAGAGAGAATCGACGTGAATTTGGCGACCGACGTCAGCCTTACCTCCACCGCGCCCGATCCCAGTACGGAGCCTGCCGCGGCAACCGCGCCCGAACTCGCCGATACGCCAGAGGCACCCGCCGAACTGGTGGAAGCTCCCGTATCCGAGCCAGTTGAACGACCTGTCACCACGCCTCCACCGCGGGCGAGCGAGCCGCGCCGGCCGGCGCCGACGCCCACGCCGCAACCCAGCCGCCGCGCAGAGACACGTCCCGCACCGACACCTACCGCTGCCGCCAGTCAGCGCGCGCAGGGAAGCCGCCTAAGCGACGATTTCCTCGAAGGCACGAGCGATGCGAGCGGCGACCGCGGATCGCCAGCGCAGACTGTCGGCCCCGCGCAGCAGGCTTCCATTGCGCAGGCCATCATCAGGCAGCTGCGCCCGCACTGGCAACCGCCATCGGGCGTTGATGTGGAGAGCCTGGTGACGGTCGTGCGCTTCCGCCTGAACCGCGACGGCTCGCTTGCCGGGACGCCCGAAGTGCTGCGTACGACCGGACAGAACGACGCCAATCGCGCGCAGGTCCGCCGCCACCAGGAGCAGGCCATACGCGCGGTTAGGCTTGCAGCGCCGTTCAATTTGCCTGAGCAATATTACTCGGGATGGCGTACCATAACTTCCAATTTCGATAACAGGTTGGCCCAATGATTCGACTTCGCTTCCCCGCTGCGATCGCAGGTGTCGCGCTTGCCCTTCTCGCCACTCCTGCAATGGCGCAGGACGACGATCTCATGAGCGATCTCGATCCATCCTCGATCGGTGCGGACGAGGTAGAAGATGTCGCAATTGAGGGCGATGCCCCCGACGACGAGGGTATCTCGGTCACCGTTACGGCGGATGCCTGGCAGGACCTCGGCATCGCCATCGCGGCCTTCGCCACCAATCGCGACCAACCCACACCCGCCAATTCGCAGGGCACGCAGGCTCTGGGGCTCGAGCTTGCACGCGTCGTTTACAGCGATCTGCGCTTCAACGGCCTGTTCCGCCCGGTCGGCCCTGACGCGCTGCCGCGGCCGAGTTACGCCCAGATCACCGATCCTGCTTGGTCCACCTGGCAGGGCCGCAGCGCGGAAATGCTGGTTCATGGCTATGTTCGCGCCAATGACGATGGTCGCCTGACGGTCGGCTGCTACCTTTACGACGTCGCACTGCAGAGCGAACTGGTGCGCGAGGGCTGGGTCGTGCAGCCCTCCGAATGGCGACGCGCCGCCCACAAATGCGCCGATCTTGTCTATTCGCGCCTGTCGGGCGAGGACCCGTTCTTCGACAGCCGTATCGCCTACATTGCCGAGACGGGGCCGAAGGACAATCGCGTCAAGCGCCTCGCCATCATGGACAGCGACGGCGCGAACCACCGTTTCATCACCAACGGCCAGTCTACCGCGCTCACTCCGCGCTATTCGCCCGACTATGCGAAGATCGCCTACCTCTCCTATGTCGACGGCAATCCGCGCATCTACGTTTACGATATCGGTAGCGGACGTCAGACGCTGGTGACGCAGAGCAGCAACCCCACCTTCGCCCCGCGCTGGAGCCCGGATGGCCGCTACATCCTCTATTCCATGGCCGTAAGCGGGAATACCGACATCTACCGCGTCTCCGCCAGCGGAGGCGGCACGCCCGAACGCCTGACCTTCAGCCCGGCCATCGAGGTCGGCGGATCCTACTCGCCCGACGGCAGCCAGATCGTGTTCGAGAGCGACCAGTCCGGTTCACAGCAGTGCTACGTGATGAATGCCGACGGTTCGAATGCGCGTCGCATCAGTTTCTTCGGCGGACGCTGCGCCACGCCGGAATGGAGCCCGAGAGGCGACCAGATTGCCTTCACGCGTATTGCTGGCGACTTCAACATCGCGGTAATGAGCCCCCAGGGCCGCAACATGCGCGTACTTACCGATGCCTGGCACGACGAAGCGCCGACCTGGGCGCCCAATGGCCGCATCATCCAGTTTTTCCGTACCGAGCGTGGGTCTGGCGATACCTCGATCTGGCAGGTGGATCTCACCGGCGAGAACGAGCGCCGCCTGAGCACGCCGGTAGGAGCGTCAGACCCGGCGTGGGGACCGGTCCTGCCGTAAGTGCGTTACTTCCTCAACGAGGGCGCAAGAACCTCGTAGTTGTAAGACAGGTTCAAGGAGAGCCAAGACATGAATAAACGTCTGATCATCGCCGTTACCCTCTCGAGCGCACTGGCGCTGAGCGCCTGCAAGAAGGAGCCGCCGGAAACGACGCCGCTGCCGCCGCAGGATACCACCTCTACGCCTGCGCCGACACCGGCACCGACTTCAACCGCGCCGCAGCCGGGATCGCAGCAGCACTTCAGTTCGGCCATGTCGGGCGCGGACACGATCTATTTCGACACCGACCAGTCCAATATCGATACAGAGGATGCTACCGCGCTGCGTCGCCAGGCCGAGTATCTGCTGCAGTACACTGGCGCTCGTGCCACCGTGGAAGGGCATGCGGACGAGCGCGGGACGCGCGATTACAACCTCGCGCTGGGTGAGCGCCGCGCCAATGCCGCGAAGAACTACCTCGTTAGCCTCGGTGTGCCGGAAAGCCGCCTGCGCACGGTCAGCTATGGCGAGGAACGCCCGGTCGCGACCGGCTCGAACGAGCAGGCATGGGCACGCAATCGCCGCGCTGTAACCGTGATGATCGACTAGGGTTTAGCGGACGAGACCCGAGAGGACCGGAAACAGACGGTCCACAGCGGGCGCGGCGACGAAGGTCGACGCGCCCGTTTGCGTTGCCGCGCCGGAATAGGGCTGCGCAGGCGTTGCCGTCAGCGTGAAAGCCGCCATGGCGAAGACGGAGAAGGCGGCGGAAATGGCGAGCGGCTTGCTCATGGCGGTCCTGCTGGGCGTTCGGGTTTGTTGACTATGTCCGGCTATATGGCAATGGCCTTTCATATTGCAATGCAGCATTTGCACGCAATTGTATCAGAATGATGAAACCGCACTTTCATTTCTGCGGGACCATCGTCTTGGTTCACCTTCGTGCCTGCGTCCCCTATATTGGACCGATGCTGATAGCGAAAATGCATAACTGATGGCTCGGTCGCGCCGTTCGAACGACTGGGGCTTTCCCCGCTGGCGAGGTTATGAAGAAGGCCGGGAGGCTGTGGAGGTGCGCATTTGCGACCGGCACGGCTGCAACGAGCCGGGCGAATGTCCTGCGCCCAAGTCACCCAACAGCCCTGACCGCTGGTATTTCTGCGAGAAACACGCCGCCGAATACAACAAGGGTTGGGACTACTTTCAGGGTCTAGACAAGGAGGAGGCTGCGGCGCGCGCCAGTGCCGAACAGGCTGAGAGCGCGGGCTATGCCGAGGCCCAGCATTACGGCTGGAGCGGCAGCGGCGATGGCTCACGCAGCGCCGACGAGATGCGCGCCCTGGGCGTCCTGGAACTGGAGGCCGACGCCGACTTCCAGAGCATCAAGCGGGAATGGCGCGCCCGGGCGAAGAAGGT
Organism: Aurantiacibacter poecillastricola; assembly: GCF_030730945.1. Lineage (GTDB taxonomy): Bacteria > Pseudomonadota > Alphaproteobacteria > Sphingomonadales > Sphingomonadaceae > Alteraurantiacibacter > Alteraurantiacibacter poecillastricola. The sequence goes on along the minus strand of NZ_JAVAMS010000009.1, from coordinate 22,981 downwards.
GCATCCCGATGTGAAACCCGGCGATGCCGAGGCCGCCGAGGAGTTCCAGAAACTGCGGCTTGCCTACGAGGTCCTCAAGGCTGCCGAGGAGCGGCGCGAGTGGAAGGGCTGATTACCGCAAGGGACTGAAAGGGACTGAAGAGGACCGATAAGGACGGAAAGGGCTACCTTTCAACCGTGTCGTTCACCCATTCTGCGGGATCGTCCACCGGTGGGGCGTTGTCTCCGACGAAGCGCGGGCTCGTCGTGGTGATGTAGCCGCGAATGGTGGTGTTGCCTTCGTGGCAGCCATATTCGAACATCTCGTAGCTGTCATCGCGGCTCCACGGAAATGCCAGCGTATAGGGCGCGGTCAATACGACGGGATCGCGTATCTCGGCTTCGTAGAAGATCGTGTCAGGGCCGACCATGGTAAGGCGTTCGGTCACGGTCTGCCGATCGCTGGTGGGGATGGGCTTGTTGCCGGGGCCGACGATGTTCATCGGTGTTTCGCCGGTCAGGTTCGTTGTCTCGATCACCAGCGTGTCTCCCTCCCAGTGACCGACCGAGGTGCCGAGGAACTGGCGGACTTCGCCAGGCACTTGCTCCCCCTCGATGGGAATGATGCGCGTTTCATGGATCATCTCCAGCTGGATCACGACATAACCGGGCGACTGGAATACGCGCACGCCGTTATTGTAGGGAAATGGCGTCATCGAACTGGGCAGTCCGCGCGAAAGGCAGCGGTCGAGCGAGTTGAAGTCGGAGATCCTGTCGAACTGGGTCACGTTCCAGCTGGAGCGCATCGCCGCGCTCATCGCTTCGCCTTCCTCCGTCAGCGGCGGGAGGCGGCCGTTGGCAGGCGCCATGATCAGCGAGACCTGCTTCAGCGGCGTGCCCCATTCGAACCAGTGCCCGCTGCCGATCTCGTCATTGGCATCCTCCGCCTCGTAACCCGCGGCGATCTGCTCGCTCTGGGCCATGGCTTCGGCGTATTCGGCGTCGGTGTAATAGGCGCGGGTGCCGAATTCCTCCGGTCGCTCCGTCGAGGTGCGGCCCACAACGTCCAGCGGCCAGATGCCGGTGAGGTCAGGGTCGCCCCACGGGGTGCGCGGCACCTGCCAGTCCTCGCTCGCCACCTCGGCCCCGGCAAGCCGCGCCAGCTCTCGCGCAGGTAGCGACAGGTCGGCTTCCTGTGCATCAAGCGGCGAACTGGCAAGGACCAGGGCAATGAAAGGGGCGGCTAACCCCGTACGAATGGACATGGCAAGGCTCTCCCGGTTTTACCGGAGGCTAGCCTTCCACAGGTCGCCTGCGCAAGGTGGCCCTAGCGTTTGCCGATGAAGCTGCCGACGAAGCGGCGGTCGTCATCGGTGTTCTCATTGCCGGAAATGGAGAACAGGAGGAAGATTTCCTCGCGGTTCGGGCCGCTCAGCGATCCGGCGAAATTGCCCTCGAACTTGTTGGTCGTATCGGTGAGGATGCCGCTGAAGGTGTTGTTGGTGCCCACAACGCCGCCGGTCACGCTGTTGCTCGAATCCACCGTGCGCTGGAATACCAGCGTGGCGACGGTCTGCGTCGTGCCGTTCACCGTCTCGAGAATGTCGATGGTACCCGAAACGCTGTCATCGGCTTCATTGATGGTGAAGGTGATGTCGTCCGCCGAGATCGTGCCCGACTCGGTAACACCCGGATCGCCGCCGGCCACATAGACGCTGCCGTCATAGGCAAGGTCGGTATCGATGGCGCTGGTGGTGGTGACGGGATTGAAGAACAGCGCCGTGCGGACCGGGCGAAGCGTCCCGGCCACGGTGTTGCGGGTGAAGGCGAGCTGCTCCTCATACTGGACGCGCAGCGTGTGTTCGAAGGGGAGTTCCAGCGCCAGTTTCTCGTCGCCGCGCGCATAGGTGCGTTCGGTGCCCGAAACGCCGACGAAATCACTGCCGCTGAACGTTACGGCATCGGTGCGGTCGGGAAAGAAGAAGTTCACCGACTCGGGCGAGAAGGCGAGGGCGACCTGGGCGTTGCCGTTCACGCGCGAGGCGGCGTTGAAGGTCTCTTCCCCGCCGGCATTCGGCGTGAAGAAAGCAGCGATGGTGTTCGCATTCGTGCTTTGCGCCGTGAACGCCTGGGTGAGATCGAATTCGACCTGTGACTGCGAAGGCGTGGGTGTCGGCGTGGCGGTGCCGCTCGGCGTCGGGGTGGGCGTGCCGGTATCGTCATCGCCGCAGGAGGTGACCAGGGCGCCAAGAGCGGCGACGCCGATAAAGAGAGCGTATTTGCGAAGCACGATATTCCCGTCCGTTACGAAGAGTTCACGCCGCCCGGGGCGGCTCGACCCCTCCCTTAGCTCTCCTATGGCAAGAGGGGCAAGCCGCCTTGGTCCGCTATCGGCGGTTAGACTGCTTCGAGAGCCTGTTCGAAATCGGCAATCAGGTCGTCGGCGTCCTCGATCCCGATGGAAATGCGCACCAGATTGTCGGAAATCCCAAGCTCGGTACGGCGGCCTTCGGGAACCGAGAGGTGCGTCATGCTGGCCGGGTGGCTGGCAAGCGTTTCCGTGCCGCCTAGGCTGACCGCCAGCTTGGCGACCTTCAGCGCATCGAGGAAGCGGAAGCACTCCGCCTCGCCGCCCTTGATGAAGACCGAGAAGGTGGAGCCTGCACCAAGGCAGTGCCGCTCGTAGATGTCCTTTTGCCGCGCATCGTCGATCATGCCGAGATAGCCGAGGCCCTCCACCTTGGGATGCTTCTTGAGGAAAGCGCAGACCTTCTCCGCATTCTCGCCCGCGCGCTGCATGCGCAGCTCCACGGTTTCCAGCGAGCGCAGCAGCATCCAGGCGGTGTTGGGATCGGCAATGCCGCCCATCGTGTTGCGCAGGGCGCGGATCGCGTCGATCCACTTCTTGCCGCCCGCAACGCTGCCCGCGACGAGGTCCGAATGGCCACCCACATATTTGGTGAGCGAATAGACCACGAGGTCCGCGCCATGCTCCAGCGGACGCTGCCACAGCGGGCCAAGGAAGGTGTTGTCGATGGCAATCGGCGTCGTGTCGGCGGAGAAATGGGCGTCGCGCGCTTCCTTCACCGCCTCGATATCGACCAGCGCATTGGTGGGATTGCCCGGGCTCTCGAGGTAGATCAGCGGCACGCCGCCGCCGTTCTCCTCGGCCATGGACTTGGCTTCCTTCATCACCTCGTCCAGCTTTTCGCGGCTGGCGCCTGCCGGGAAGGCAACATAGCGAACGCCGTATTTTGCCATCACCTTGGCAATGAAGCCCTCGGACGCGGCGTAGAGCGGGCCGGAATGGACGATCACGTCACCTGTATTGCATGCCGCCAGGATCAGGATGGCGATCGCCGTCATGCCGCTGGAGAAGCACAGCGCGTCCTCCGCACCGTCCCAGATCGCGAGTCGATCCTCGAGGATTTCCTGGTTGGGATTGTTGAAGCGCGAATAGACGAGGCCTTCCGCGCCGCCCTCGCGCTTGCCGGTAATCCCCTCGAAATGGCGCTTCCCCGCAGACGCGCTTTCGAACGCGAAGGTGCTAGTGAGGAAGATCGGTGCCTTCAGCGATCCTTCCGACAGCTTGGGATCGTAGCCGTGGCCCATCATCAGCGTGGAGGGCTTCAATTCGCGCCCGCCGATGGTGGTCACCTCGGGCTTGGGCTTGCGGCGCGGGGTGGGGGTGTCGACTGCGCCCATCGGGTCGTTTGCGGTGTCGTTGGTGTTGTCGGCCATGATGGCTCCTTCCTGCTCTCACCCCTAGGAAGGCAGGGGCACAGGGAACGGTTCCGGGCCGCCCGTTCCTAACCTCCGCAGGAACGCATCTGCCCGAACCGGTTTCACGTGCAAGTATCTGCGCGCACCATTCGGTGCAAGGGGTCAGCTGACGAGAGGTGCCAGTGCAAAGACCACGCCGGGTATCAGGAAGATGCCCGCGACATCGAGTGCCGCTCCTGCCTTGATCAGCCGGGGCAGGGCAATTCGGCCCGTCGCCCATGCAATGGCGTTGGGGCCGGTGCCTGCCGGAAGGATGAACCCCCAGCTTGCGGCCAGCGCCACGGGGAGGGCCAGCAGCAGCGGATCGCCGCCAAGCGCCACGGCCAGCGCCGCGACGACGGGCATGATGCCGCTGGCGGTCGCCACGTTGCTGGCGAATTCGGTGATCAGCACCACCATCGCCACCAGCGCCAGTGCCACCACGAAGATCGGCACGGCGGAGAGCGGCAGCAGCGCCTCGCCCAACCAGTCCGCCAGCCCTGTACGCATCATGCCGCCTGCAAGGGCGAGGCCGCCGCCGAACATCAATAGCACGTCCCACGGCGCGCGGTTCGCTTCGGGCCATTCGAGCAGGCGCCGCCCCGTGCCGTCGGGCAGCACGAACAGCGCGAAGCTGGCAGCGATGGCGACGGTGCCGTCGGTCAGTGAGCCCTCGGGGAAATAGGGCGCGACCCAGCCGCGCAGCATCCACGCGAGGAAAGTGAGCGCGATGACGGGGATCAGCCTTCGCTCGGGCTCGGTCCAAGGCCCGTGCGGATCGATGGCTTCGCGGGCGGCGGCAATGTCGAAGGGATGCTCTGCCACTTTCTGCACCCGGGCGATGATCCACGCCGCCAGCGGCACGCCGATGAGCACGATGGGCACGCCGAACGCGGCCCATCGCGCGAAACTGATCTCGATCCCCGAGACATCGCGCAGCAGCGCGACGCCTATGGCATTGGTGGGCGAGCCGATGATCGTGCCGAGGCCGCCCACACTGGCGGCGAAAGCCAGCCCCATCGGTAGCGCGCCGTGCAAGCCTTCCTGGGGGACCTCGCCGCCCGCCTGCGCCACCTGCCCGCCCGCCAGCACGGCCAGGACCATCGGCATCATGATGAGCGTGGTGGAAGTATTGGAAATGATGTTCGACAAGATCGCCGCTGCCATCATGAAGCCCAGCAGCAGGCCGAAGCTCCCCCCGCGCCCGCCGATGCGGTCGAGAATGAAGATGGCGAGGCGCTTGTGCAGCCCCGTCCGCTCGATGGCGAGGGCGAGGAATGCGCCGCCCAGTAGCAGGAAGATGATGGGCGAGTAGTAGTCTCCCGCGACCTCCCCCGCAGTGCCGCCTCCGCTGAAGGGGAGGACCACGAAGGGCAGCAGGCCGGTGACGGTAAGCGGGACGGCCTGCGTCATCCACCAGCTCGCCATCCAGCCTACCAGCCCTGCAACGCACCACGCCTCCTGCGCCATGCCCTCCGGCGCGGGCAGCACCAGCGTCAGCGCAAACAGCGCCGGGCCGAGCCAGAAGCCGATGCCCTTGGCGGTCACGCTATGGTATCCTCCCGTCCCATGGGGCGGCACACTGACGCAGCGGCGTTGGCGATACAAGACAGTCGAGCGAGGAGGGATGGAAATGAGCGAGGGCAAGGTTCTGGGAATTGGGGGGCTGTTCATCCGCTCCACCGATCCGGCAAGGCTGGCGGCATGGTACCGCGACCACCTCGGCATCGCAGCCACCGCGAGCGGTGAGCCTACCCCCGAGGGCGAATGGGTGTGGATGCAGGAGGCGGGACCGACGGTGTTCGCCGGCTTCAAGGCGGACAGCGACTATTTCGCCGCCGACAGGCAGGTAATGCTCAACCTGCGGGTGGAAGGACTGGAAGCCATGCTGGCGCGGCTGACTGAGGCAGGTATAGAGGCCACCCACCGCGAGGGGATGGACGGGGTAGGTACATTCGCCCGCATCCACGATTGCGACGGCAACCCCGTGGAATTGTGGGAGCCTGCCTGACTGCAGGCAGACTGGCGAATTCAGCTGCTTGTCAGCCGCGCCGCCTTATCCTGCGTGCATGGACAGACGCCGTTTTCTTGCCTCTGGCACCGCCCTTGCGGCCCTCGGCTACGCCGCGCCCTCGCTAGCGGCCAGCTATGCGCGGGAGTGGGAAATCGGCCCGGTTATCCGCGGGCGCAACTATTCGGTGAACATGCCGCCCCACCCCGATACCGCCGCGGAAGGGTGGTTCTTCGACTTTCCCGGACCCCGGCGACAGGATGGACATGTCCACTACGTGACGCGGCGAACCGGGCCGCTGGACCGGGCGCGCGGCCTACGCCTGCGCTACAGGATCGATGCGCGCCCCGGGACGCGCTTCGTGCCGCAGGAGCGCCCGGACGCACCGCCGCTGCTGTCGCTCTACATCCAGCGCGCCGGCGACGACTGGCGGGCCCGCGGCGATACCCGCTTCCACCGCTGGTATTCGCCAGACAGCCGGGTGATCGAACTGACGCCGGGCACGCACGAGCTCGTCATCTGGTTCGACGAGAACTGGATTTCGGTGATGGGGTCGGACCGCGACCGCTCGCCGCGCGAATTTGCTGCGACGCTGGCCAACGCGGCGCGCATCGGCATGACCTTCGGGACGCATGGCGGGCGCGGGCACGGCATCTTCGCCACGCAGCCTGCGCGCTTCACCCTGCTGGATTTCTCGGTGCTGGCCTAGGCTCAGTGCGTCCAGTCGAGCGAGACCCGCTCGATATGCCACTGCAACTGCTCCGCCGTAGCGCCCGGCACATCATTGACACGGCGCAGCACGACTTCGCCCTCGTAACGAACGGGACGGCCATCGGCATCGGTGGCGGTGATCGTGGTGGGGGCGGTGTAATAGAGCGAGCCTGCCGCGCCTTCCATCCTGCCCGAGGGAACCGCCACGGTGATCTCGCTCAAATCTTCGAACAGGGCGGCGAACTCCTCGCGGTTCCAGCGCTGCTTGTCTTGTTCGCCCAGCATCGACCAGGCCTGATCATATTCCTCGAGTTCGAGCGCCCGCGCCCAGTTCACCAGCACGCTACGCGCACCGGTCTCGCCGCCGGCAGCCTCGGCATCGAGGACCGGCGGGGCCAGTGAGGGATGTACGTCATTCGGCTCGTCGGCAGAGGTATGGGCCGAGGGAGGAGCGCCAGGAAGCGGAACGTCGGGCGCACCTTGGGAACCGGAACCGGCGACCGGCTCGCTATCGCCTGCTGCCCTGTCCCCGCATGCGGGAAGGGCAAGCAGCACCGGCAACAATAGCAGGAGAAGAGGGCGGATCATGACGGGAAAAACCCGCACGGTCCGCCCGCGTTCCTGTCTTACTTGGGAGCCAGCACCATCAGCATCTGGCGGCCTTCGAGGCGCGGGAAAGCCTCGACCTTGGCGATTTCCGCCACGTCTTCCTGCACGCGCTTGAGCAGGTCCATGCCCAGGTGCTGGTGCGCCATCTCGCGGCCACGAAAGCGCAGGGTGACCTTCACCTTGTCGCCATTGTCGATGAACTTGTTCACGTTCTTCATCTTCACATCGTAATCGTGATCATCGATGTTCGGACGCATCTTGATTTCCTTGATGTCCTGCGTCTTCTGCGTCTTGCGCGCCGCATTCGCCTTTTTCTGGGCTTCGTAGCGGTACTTGCCGACATTGAGGAACTTGCACACCGGCGGGTTCGCATTGGGCGAAACCTCGACGAGGTTGAGGCCCGCGTCCTGGGCCTGCTCGATCGCTTCGCGGGTGTACATCACGCCGAGATTCTCGCCGTCACCATCGATGACGCGGACCTTGTCGGCCTGGATAAACTGGTCGTATTTCGGGCCGGATTTGACCGGCGGTGCCATGCTGCGGCGGGGTGGACGAGGTATGGTTGTGCTCCTGTAGCAGTGTATACGAATGTCTCTATGTAATGCCGAACGCGCCGGAGCGCCAGTGGTTCAACGCCGATGGCGCGCGCGAATTCGTCTTACGCGGCTTCGCGCCAGAGAGGGAAGCGCGCCAGTCGCTTGCCTGCCGGTACCACGGCGTCGATGGCGCTGGCCGGTTGCAGCGCCTTGAGGATCGCGGGATCGCCTGCATCCATCCCGCCCGTCAGCGCGCCGAAAGCGGGAAGGATCATCCGCCCGCATGTCGCATCGCCATTGTGCGCCACCACCGCGCAGGGGCGGCGGATATGGCGGTGGTGGATCTTCACCTGCACGCGGGGATGGAAATGGCCGGACAGCTCCGGCCGGGTCTCGCCCTTCTTCGCCATGTGCCGCAGCACCATGCCGGAAATATCCAGCTCCTCGGCAATCGTGCCGCCGCTTTTCGCTTCCATCGAAGGATCGTGATTGCCGGTGATCCACACCCAGTCCGTGGCGCGAATGAGCGCGGCGAGCATGCCGCACTCGTAGTCGCCTAGCGTCTGCGACCCTTTTGAATCGTGGAAATTGTCGCCCAGCGTGAACACGCGCCGTGCGCCGGTTTCGCGAATCGCTTCCGACAGCCGTTCCAGCGTCTCGCGGCTGTCGTAGGGCGGCAGCAGCTGGCCGTGCCGGGCGAAGAAGCTGGCCTTTTCCAGGTGCAGGTCCGCCACCAGCAGCGCGTTCTCGCGCGGCCAGAAGACCGCCCGCGATTTCGTGAGCACGAATTCGTCGCCGCAAAAGGGGAAGGTGAACGAAACGGGAACCATGCACGCCACTTGCCGCCTGCCGCGCGCTTTGGCAAGAGCCTCTTCATGGATTGGTCACAGCAAACCGCCCAGGCGCGCACATGGTTTGAAACCCTGCGCGACCGCATCTGCGCCGAGTTCGAGGAGATCGAGCGCGAAGCGGGGTCCGACGCCGCCTTCGAATACATCGCATGGGATCGCGAAACCGAAGACGATTCGGACGGCGGCGGCGGCGTGCGCGGGGTGATGAAGGGCAAGGTGTTCGAGAAGGTGGGAGTCAACGTCTCCACGGTATCGGGCGAATTCTCTCCCAAGTTCGCCGATCAGGTGAACGGCGCGAGCGTGGAGAACCCGCAATTCACCGCCACCGGCATCTCGCTGGTCGCGCACATGGCCAATCCGCACGTGCCCGCGGTGCACATGAACACCCGGTTCCTCACCACGCAGGCAGCCTGGTTCGGCGGCGGCGCGGACCTCAATCCGCCCATCGAATACCCTAAGGATACCGACGCTTTCCACGCTCGCCTGCGCGCTGCCTGCGCGGCGCACAACCCGACCTATTACGATCGCTACAAGAAGTGGGCGGACGACTATTTCTACATCCCCCATCGCGGCGTGCATCGCGGCGTGGGCGGCATATTCTACGACCATCTCGAATGCGAGAACGAGGCCGCTTTCGAGCGTCACTTCGCCTTCACCCGCGATGTTGGCGAAGCTTTCCTCGATGCCTTCCCCGCTATCGTGCGGAAGCGCATGGACCAGGACTGGACGCCTGAGGAAAAGGCCGCCCAGCTCGAATGGCGGGGGCGCTATGTCGAGTTCAACCTCGTCTATGACAGGGGCACGCTGTTCGGCCTGAAGACCGGCGGCAATATCGACGCGATCCTGATGAGCCTGCCGCCGGAGGTGACCTGGAGCTAGTCCCTGGCCGCGTAGACCCGCACCCAGTCCACTTCCATCGCCAGTTCGCCTGCCTCGATGCGGTCTGCGGTTTCCTGTGGCATGCCCTTGTAGGGCTCCTCGATACCGTTGATCTTGTAGGGGTAGATCCCGCCCACGGCAAAGTTCAGCACGACATATTGCGGGTTGTCGAAAACCCATTCCCCGAAGAACTCGACATTGGTTTTGGGCACGCGGAAGGTGAGGCGGTCGTCGACGAAGAATTCGACGCCCTCGGGCGTCCATTCGGCGGCGTAGACGTGCCAGTCGGTTACGTCCGTGCCCTCGGGGAAATACTGTCGGTCCGCGATGCCGGCATCGCCCGAATAGCCGGGGCCGTGCAGGGCGACTCCGGTCCAGTCGGCCTGGCCGACATATTCCATGATGTCGATCTCGCCCTCGCTCGGCCATTCGGCATCGGCGAGCAGCCAGAAGGCCGGCCACACGCCGACCGCGTCGGGCATGCGGATGCGGGCTTCGGCGCGGCCATAGGTGAATTCGAAATTGCCGCGCGTGTTAACCCGGCCGGAGATGAAGTCTGCGTTACGCTCCTCGTTGGTATCCTGGCCCGGACGATAGACCGGGCGCAGCACCAATGCGCCGCCATCCGCGCCTTCCAGCCCGTCGACGAACTGGATGGTATCGGGTGAATTGACATAGGCCTGCTCCTCCTCGTTCACCCAGAAATCCATGCCGACCACGTTCCATTTCGTAGGATCGAGGCTGTCGTCCGAGAACTCGTCCGAAAAGATCAGCTCTCGCGTGCCCGTGCTGGCGTCGGTCCTGTCGGCCTGAGCCTGCGCCGCGTCCACCTCCGCCTCTGTGGGCGGTGCGGTGTCTTCCGATTGCTGACAAGCGGTGAGTGCAAGGAAGAGCGGGGCAGAGAGGATGGTTGGGAACGTTCGCATATGTCCAGACTAGGCAAGGCGACGCACGATGTCACTATGCCAGTTCCCGTTCAGGCACGATCGGGCAGGGTGATGTCTTTCACCGGATGACACGGCCGGGCAATTTGCTACACGGGCCGGAATGCCGGTCGCACCTTTCGGAGATTCCATGCGTATTCTCGCTCTCGCCTTTCCCTTCCTCATGGCCGCCTGCACCGCGGACGACTTGCCACAGGAGGAGCGCCGCGTGGCCCCCATCCTCACCTCGGATGAAGCGCAGGACGAGTTTACCTATGCCCGCCCGCTGGAAGCGCGGGTGACGCATGTGGCGCTCGATCTCGACCTTGATTTCGAGGGACGGCGCGTGGAAGGGACCGCCACGCTGGACGTGGATGCGAGCGAGGACGCGACCGAGATCGTGCTCGATTCCGACGGGCTGATCATCGGCGGTATCACCGACGGCAACGGCAACGCGCTCGATTACGAGATCGGCGAGAGCGATCCCGACAAGGGTGAGCCGATCACCGTGCAACTGGGCGAGATGACCGGCCCTGAATTGCAGCAGATCGTCATCAGCTATGCGAGCGGTCCCGACGCCGAAGCGCTGCAATGGCTGGAGCCGGAGCAGACGGCGGGCGGTGAATACCCCTTCGTCTTCAGTCAGGGGCAGGCGATCCTCAACCGCAGCTGGATCCCCACGCAGGACAGCCCCGGCATTCGCCAGACCTACGAGGCGCGCATCACCGCTCCCAAGCCGCTGAACGTGGTGATGAGCGGCATCAGCCGCGGCGAGCCCGAGGATGTGGGCGAGAACCGCCGCGCCTTCGAATTCACGATGGAGAACTCCATCCCGCCCTACCTCATCGCGATTGCCGCCGGGAACATCGAATTCGCCGAGCTGGGTCCGCGTTCGGGTGTCTGGGCGGAACCGGCAATCCTCGAGGAAGCCGCCGCCGAGCTCACCGATACAGAAGCCATGATCGACGCTGCCGAGGACATCTATGGCGAGTATCGCTGGGGCCGCTACGACATGATCGTGCTGCCGCCCGCCTTCCCCTATGGCGGGATGGAAAACCCGGTGATGACCTTCCTCACCCCCACCTTCATTGCGGGGGATCGCTCGAATACCGGCCTCATCGCGCACGAACTGGCGCATAGCTGGTCGGGCAATCTCGTCACCTATTCGAGCTGGCGCGATGGCTGGCTGAACGAGGGCGTCACCTCCTATTTCGAGAGCCGCATCTCCGAGGCCGTCTTCGGCGAACGCCGTGCGGAGCAGGAATATGCGCTGAGCTATGCCAGCCTTGTCGAAGCCATCGAGGAGCAGGGCGAGGACAATCCCAACACCGCCATGCGCACGCCCGAGGGGATCAGCCCGTTCGAGACGGTCGGCCCGGCGATCTACGACAAGGGCACGGTCTTCCTGCGCACGATGGAGCGGATTATCGGCCGCGAGCGGTTCGACGAGTTCATGCGCGGCTGGTTCGACCGCCATGCATTCCAGCCCGCGACCTCGGAAATGTTCCTCGCCGAACTGCGTGAATACGTGATCGACGGCGACGATGAGCTGGAAGAGGAACTGATGCTGGACGAGTGGGTCTATGGCACCGGCCTTCCGGACAACGCCATCGCGCCCGATCCGCAGGCCTTCGCCTCGGTGGACGGAGCGGCCAGCGCTTATGCAGGCAACGGCACCATTCCCAGCGACGAATGGGGCGGCTGGACCGGCGCCGAGAAGCAGCGCTTCCTGCGCGAACTGCCCGAAGAACTCTCGGACGACCAACTCGCTTCGCTGAACAGCGAACTGGACCTGTCGGAAACCGGCAACAACGAGGTGCTGTTCCTGTGGCTGGAAGCGGCGCTGCGCAACGAATACCAGCCCGCGGTTCCGCAGGCCGAGGAATTCCTTGCCGAAGTGGGCCGCAACAAGTTCGTCGAGCCACTGTTCCAGGCTCTTTGGGAAACGGGAAGCTGGGGCCGCCCCATCGCCACACGCATTTATAACGAGACGCGCGCCGGCTATCACAGCTACACGCGCAACCAGGTCGATCCGATCGTGGGGTGGGAGGGCTAGGCCCTTCCACCCGCGTGGCGGTCAGCCAAGCTTTCTCACCACCGTGACGGTCGAACCGCTATTGTCCTCATAGCCGGTAAGGTGCGGGCCGTGGACGCTGGAGACGATCTCCACTTGTCCGGCCTTTGCGCTTTCCTCCGCCAGCGAAGCGTATTCGGGCTCGGCGAGGCTCAGATCGTTCAATGAGAAGATCAGGATGGCGCCCGGCTTCATCATGTGAAGCACCTCGCCATAGACGGATGGCGGGGCGGCGCCCTTGCTGATCACGCCGACCGCAGCGACGACCTCGTAGTCGGCGATCGACTTGGGCAGCGACTGGCCCGGCTCGATGAGCTCGAGATTGCGGTAGCACTCCCTCTCCCGCGCACGGTGCAGCATCTTTTCCGACAGGTCGCAGCCGTCGATGGTGGAGAAGCCCTGCGCGGCCAGCGCCACGCCCGAAAGGCCCGTGCCGCAGCCATAGTCGAGCAGCGGGGTGTCCTTGTCCGGTACCAGTTCGGCAAGCGTTTCGGCTATGCGGCGGGGTGTCTCGTATCCGCTGCCTTCGACGTCGGCATCGTATTTCTCGGCCCACTTGTCGTAGAGTTCGCGCATCTCGGCACTGCCGGACGCTTCGTAGATCCGGTCCAGATTGGCGTCGCCCATGAAATTTCCTCTTGCCCGCCAAGGTAAAGGCGCACGGCATCGCGAGGTAGGCATGCACGATGCCGGCGTTGTGTCGTCGCGTTGTCCTTGTCCCGCTGGTCTGATGGATTGCAGCGCCCACGCCAAGGCGAGCGGTTCTGCGACAGGGGACCGTCAGTTGTGCAATGGATGCAAACCTTCATCGTTCCGCGCACCTTTCCCCTTGCCGAAACCTGCAGGAAACCGCACATTCTGCAAACGATGCTGCGCCAGTACGAACTTGTTGAACGGGTGAAGGAATACGACCCGAACGCCGACGAGGCGCTGCTCAACCGCGCCTATGTCTACACCGTGCAGAAACACGGCAGCCAGAAGCGGGCGAGCGGAGACCCGTATTTCAGCCATCCGGTCGAAGTCGCCGGGCTGATGACCGACCTGAAGCTGGACCAGCAGACCATCATCACCGCGCTGCTGCACGATACGGTGGAGGATACGCTCGCCACGATAGAGGATATCGAGGCGCAGTTCGGCCCGGATGTCGCCCGGCTGGTGGATGGGGTCACCAAGCTCTCCAAGATCGAGCAGATGGCCGAGAACGAGCGCGCGGCGGAAAATTTGCGCAAATTCCTTCTCGCGATGAGCGAGGACCTGCGCGTGTTGCTGGTGAAGCTGGCGGACCGCCTGCACAACATGCGCACGCTGCACCACATCAAGAGCCCGGCAAAGCGCCAGCGTATCGCCCGCGAGACGATGGATATCTACGCCCCGCTGGCAGAGCGCGTGGGCATGTACGAATATATGCGCGAGATGCAGCTCCTGGCCTTCGAGCAGCTGGAGCCTGAAGCCTACGCCACCATTACGAAGCGGCTCGACCAGCTGCGCTCTTCGGATGCAGGGCAGGTCGACCGGATCGCGCTCGACTTCAAGCATGCGCTCAGCGAGGCGGGGCTGGAGGTCGAGGTATGGGGACGCGAGAAGCATCCCTATTCGATCTGGCGCAAGATGGCCGAGCGGCACCTTCCTTTCGAGCAGGTAACCGACATCATGGCCTTCCGCGTGCTGACCGAAAGCGTGGAGGATTGCTACCGCGCGCTGGGCGTTCTGCACGCTGCCTTCCAATTCGTGCCGGGGCGCTTCAAGGATTACATCTCCACCCCCAAGAACAATGGCTATCGCAGCCTTCACACCACGGTCTTCTACGACAAGTCGATGCGCGCGGAGGTGCAGATTCGCACCCGCGAGATGCATCGCACCAACGGCTTCGGGCTCGCCGCGCACTGGGCCTACAAGCAGGGCGGGCAGGTGGATGGGCAGGTCGGCTGGCTGCGCGACCTGATCGAGATCGTGGAGCAGAGCCACGATCCCGAGGAACTGCTCGAACACACCAAGTTGGCGATCTACCAGGATCGCATCTTCGCCTTCACACCTAAGGGCGCGCTGTTCCAGCTGCCCAAGGGCGCGACGGCTGTGGACTTCGCCTTCGCCGTTCATACCGACCTTGGAGCGCAGACAGTGGGCGCGAAGATCAACGGACGGCACATGCCGCTGCGCACGCCGCTGGGCAATGGCGACGTGGTGGAGATCATCAAGGGCAAGCACGCCGAGCCGCAATTGTCGTGGCTGGGCTTCGTCGTCACCGGCAAGGCGCGCTCCGCCATTCGCCGCGCGGTCCGCGCCCGCGAACGGGCCGAGATCGCCGAGATCGGGGCCAAGCTGTTCGAGGACATCGCCGACCGGCTTCCCGCCAAGGTCGGAAAGAAGGCCACTCGCCAGGCGGTGGAGCGGCTGGAGCTGGAAGATGTCGAGGACCTTATGGTGGCCATCGGCGCCGCCAAGCTCTCCGACCGCGAGGTGATGGAGGCGCTCGTGCCCGGCAGCACCGCCGACATGCCGGACGAGAGCGAGCAAGAGCGCGTCATCTCCATCAAGGGGCTGACCGCAGGCGTGGGCTTCGACCTTGCCGAATGCTGCCACCCCGTCCCCGGCGACCGGATCGTGGGATTGAGGCGCCCGCACGACACGGTGGAGGTGCACGCCATCGACTGCCTCGAACTCGCCAATGGCGTGGACAACGACTGGGTGGACCTGTCCTGGGGCGAGCGCTCGCACGGAGCGGTGGGACGGATGACCGTGGTGCTCTACAACCGCCCCGGCACGCTGGCGGAAATGGCGGGCGTCTTCGCGCGCAACACCGCCAATGTGATGAACCTCGAACTCACCCAGCGCGACGATCCGTTCCACACCTATTCGGTGGACCTCGAAGTGCAGGACCTGGCGCACCTTACCCGCATCCTGAGTGCGCTAAGGGCGACGGACGCGGTGGCGCAAGCGGAGCGGGCTTGAACGGGGGTTCGCGTCGGCGCCTACTGCGCCCTGCGGATCGGAACCTGCACGCTGCACACGTCCACGCCACCGGCAGGTACGGTGTAGAACGGATCGTCCCGGCTCGCCCGCACTTGCAAGTAGCGGGCAAAGCTCGCGCTGTCCGTGGCGAGGTATTCGAACGTGGGAGGATCGCCCATTTCACTAGCCAGCCGCACCGAGAAGATGGGCGTACGTAAATCTGCCTCCTCGTCGGTATAGAAACCCAGCTCCCCCGAGCCGCGCGGCAGGCTGGAGAGATGCTCCATCCCCGCAATCACCCGGCCAACCACAGCAAGGTTGCGATCCATGTGCCGCTGTGGCTGGCCGATGATGGTGTAGAGCTCCGCGCCGGTGCCGGTATCCGGAGCATAGTCGCGAGCCACGCCGACATGGCCGTAGCAGTGGAGCGGCCAAAATGTGCTCCGATCGACAACCTTGTAGGGCGCTTCATACGAAGCAGGCGGGTGGCGGCGGCCGGGGTCGTCGACCACTTTGCCCAACTCGTTCTCCCAGTGGGCTTTCTCGTCATTGGCGATGGGCCATCCACGCCAGAATTCGACCCACTGCGCAAAACCGTCGCGCTGGTGCCAGCCCTGTTCGGTCAGCCTCGTCTGCGTTGCATTGATCGAGAGCATTGCTCGCTCTTCCCGGTCGCTGGATCCGAGATCCGCCCCCAGTCTCGAGGCTTGGACTAATTCTTCAACAGCCCTGAATTGCTCGTCTTGAGTGGAGTTCGGATTGTCGAATATGTCCCTCACGCTTTCAGGCAACTCGTCATATTCGAACGTAAGGTGGACGGCTCCGAAAGTAGCTTCGCTCAGCCTGTCGCCATCGACCTCGTAGTGGGCGACAGGCGACACCACCCCCTCCGGCAGCGGCCTCTCCTCGGTCGAATCGCCCCATTGGGTTACGTAATTGTCCTGCACCCGGTACACGCTTGTCCCGTCCCACCAATGTGCGCGGGCGAGGGCGCGGATGTTCTCGACCCAGGGTTGGCTGAAAGGCGCGGGCATCAGCTGGATCACGACGGTACGTGGACCGCGGGCATCGGGGGCCAGTTCCATCACCAGCAAGTCTTCCGGCGGGATTTCCACCCATTCCTCCGCGCTGGCGGCATCCACAATAGCAGAGGGAGTTGCCGGTTCTTCTCCCTCCTGTGCGGCGAGAGGGAGGGCCGAAAGGATGGCGGTCAGGGCGAGGAGGCGTTTCATGCGCGGTACTGTGCCACCGCGCCGGGCTGCGTCAATCCTGCTGCTCTTCCACGGCACGGTCCATCTGCACCTCGCGCTCGCGCGGGAGGAAGGCAGGGGCAGGTTCGTTGCCGGCAGCAGCGTCCATCTCCGCAGCGCATTTCAGGAGGTATTCGCGCAGGCGGCAATGCATGTCCCAGCCGCTCTTGGGATCGGTTGCCCAGACGCAGGCCCGCGCAACCATGCTCGTGGTGGTGTGATCGATCACCTCGAGCTTGGCCTCATCCTTCTTGATGATGTCGTCGGCATCCTCGACAAAGGCCATGAGCCTTTCCCGCAGTGCAGGGATGTCGGCCCGATGATCGAGGTTGATGGGGATGCGCATGATCAGGGCGGGTTCCTGCTTGGTCCAGTTCTCGAAGCTGGAGCCGACGAATTCCGCGACCGGAGCCATCACCCGGCGATCATCCCAGGTCCGCAGGCGAAGGTGGGTAAAGCCGATCTTCTCGACATAACACCACTGTCCTTCGTACTGCACGGCATCGCCGATCCTCGCGGTCTTGGCAAAGGCGATCTGCATGCTCGCCATGATGTCGCCCAACACCTTGCGCGCTGCGAAGGCGATGACGAGACCGAGCACGCCGGCACCTGCCAGAAGCGAGAAGCCCAGCGTCTGCGTGATGTTGCTCTGCACCAGCACGATGCCCAGGCCCGCGATCATCACCAGCACGATGATGAGGCGCCGCACGGCCGAGGCCTGGGTGTAGAAATCACGCTCGCTCTCGTTCTCCGGCTTCTCGATCTTGCGCGCATTGCGGTCCGTCGCGACATCGAGCACCGCTTCCACGGCCGTCACCAGGATCGCGCCGATGGCGATCACCACCAGCGTGAGTTGCAGCGGTCCGAGAAGGTCCTCCACCGGCCCCGAGAAGGTAAAGAGGACATTGCGCATGATGGCGAAACTGCCCGCAAGTGCCAGCAGCGTGACGGGAAGTTGCACGGCGCGAAGGATGGCACCGAGAACGCTCTCGTCATCGCAGCGCTTCTTCCAGCTGCCTATGGCCTTGTAGGTGAGCGCAGCGGCAAGGAACGCCAGCAGCAGCACGATGGGAATCGCGATCACTTCCCACCAGGCGAGTGTCCAGAACGCCTGTTCGCGCAGCCAGCGCGGCAGGCTGCGTTCGAACTCGCTGGGGCCGAAGCGTTCGTATAGTTCGGGCAGGTTGCCCACGCTCTGCCGGCTGAACATCCATACCGGCTCGCCGCCCGGCTGTTGCAGTCGCGCGATACTGATCGGTACGGTTCGCCGCCCGAGATCGAGATGGGCCAGCGAGATATGCCGCCGTTCCGCCCCCGCCATGGGATTCTTGTTGCTGGCGGCGGTATCGACGGCATCGGGCCTGTCGGGCAGGTCCGCCCAGCTGATGGCGATGGAGCGGTTCGCGATCTCGTACATCATCGCCGCAAGGTTCTCGCCTTCCTGCGCCTGCTGCCGCGGCGAGAGGTTGCTCATGTCAAGGGCGGTCGCGGCGCGCGCCCAGTCGCCTTGCTCCGCCGCGGCGAAGAAGCTTTCCAGCAAAGCTTGCGGCGTGTCGAGCTCCAGTGGCTCGCCCCCGGCGGAAAGCCCGGTATTGAGCGTCTCGACCTGGTAGACATAGGGCTCGGAGCCGGCGGGGACCTCGCGGTCCGTCTGCGCGGCTGCCGGCAGCGCGACAATAGCGAGGCAGAGGGCCAGGAGCCGGGCGAGCTTGCGATAATACCTTTCCATTCTGCCAGATGCTACGCACCGGGCGGGCAATGGGTCCGGCTATAGGTTATCGCACCTGGTCTTCCAGCGCGTGCATGTCATCGTCGGAAAGACCGAAATGGTGGCCGATCTCGTGGACCAGAACATGGGCGACGAGGTGTTCGAAAGTCTCGTCTCCGCGTTCGCACCATTCCAGCAGGATCGGCAGGCGGAAAAGGCGAATGCGGTCGGGCATGGTGCCCGAATGCTCGATGCTGCGTTCAGTCAGCGGCAGACCTTCGTAGACGCCGGTGAGTTCGTAGGGATGCTCGATCCCCATGTCGGCCAGCAATTCGTCCTCGGCAAGGTCCTGCACCTGGATCACCACGCCGCCAAGATGCTCGGAGAACGCTTCGGGAAGCTTGTCGAAGGCGGCTCTAGCGGCCGTTTCCATCTCTTGCGTGGAGGGCGCGAGGCCGATCGTGCGTGTCATGGCGTGTTACCTAGAGTTGCCCACGGTGCTTGTCATCACGCCGCGTGCAATCACATGCCTTGTCTTTGCCGGACAACTTCGCTAGTCGCGCGCCTCTTGCCCAGCAGGCATGCGGAGCGGTGGCCGAGTGGTCGAAGGCGCACGCCTGGAAAGTGTGTATACGGTAACCCCGTATCGAGGGTTCGAATCCCTCCCGCTCCGCCACCATACCAGTCTCACATAGCCTCAGATTGTCTTTGAAATCCCCAGAATTGCTAGATTTTTCTGTTTGCGCTTGTTCGAGATGTTCTCTATATGTCTCCATGCATCTCGCACGAAGTGTGGGGAAAAGTGTGGGGAAATATTCGAGGCGATGAAAGGTTTGGCGGAGGAATGGGAAACCTAACTGCTACAGGATTGAGAAATCTGCGTGAGGCGGGCCGTTTCTCGGACGGTGGAGGGTTGATTCTGTTTCGTAACAAGTCCGGCAAGGCTAGCTGGATTGTCAGGGTTCAGGTGAACGGGCGAAGGCGCGATGTAGGAATCGGGTCGTACCCGGATGTTTCGCTCGCGGATGCACGTGAACTGGCTGCGAGTATCCGAAAGCTAGCGAAATCCGGCGTCGACGTAGTTGCGGAAAGGAAGAAGGAACGGGAAGTAATCCCGACCTTTCGCGAGGCTGCTGCCAAGGTACACGCTGAACACAAGAAGGGTTGGAAGAACGGTAAGCATCAGGACCAGTGGATCTCGACGCTGGAAGCATACGCGTATCCACACTTTGGAGATGTTCTGGTCTCTGACATCGAAGCTCCGGCGATCCGTGATGCTTTGGCCGAAATCTGGCTTGAGAAACCTGAAACCGCGAGAAGAGTGCGTCAGCGCATCGGGACTGTGCTCGACTGGTGTTTCGCGAAGGGCTTCCGTAGCCACGAAGCACCCATGCGCTCGATCTCGAAGGGCCTACCGAGGCAGCCACGGAAGTCGGGTCACTTTGCGGCGATGCCGTTCGAAGATGTTCCGTCTTTCCTAACCAGGCTGCGCCAACGATCATCGGTCGGGCGCCTTGCCCTTGAATTCCTCATCCTCAACGCGTCGCGCTCGGGAGAAGTCCGGAATGCCGTTTGGTCGGAGTTTGATTTGAAGCGCGGCGTCTGGATCATCCCTGCGGAGCGGATGAAGATGGGTGAAGAGCATCAGGTCCCACTTGCTCGTCAGGCGTTACAAGTGATCGAACGCGCAAAGGTCTTCCGAACCGAAGCCAGCGACCTCGTTTTTCCCGGCCATCGACGCAAGAGTCCATTGTCCGACATGACCTTGCTGAAGATTTTGCGAGACATGGAGCTGAACGTGACTGTCCATGGCTTTCGCTCATCGTTCCGAGATTGGGCAGCTGAAGAAACCTCTTTTCCGGGCGAGGTCGCTGAAGCCGCGTTGGCACATGCTGTCCAGAACCGCGTGGAAGCAGCTTATCGCAGGACGGATTTTTTCGAAAAGCGGCGCAAACTCATGGCAGAGTGGGCAAAGTTTTGCGCGCAAGTTAAGTAATCTCTACTCGGCCAAAACGCCCAGCCAATCCACCTTCAGGCGATCGAAGCCAACGATTTCACCTTCGGCGGTTACTTCCTCGCCAATCTGGTCGTTGTCGGGTTCGAAATCGTCTAACACCCAGTGATCGCCCGCCTGGGTTACTATGGCGAAGCCGCGGGGCAGTTGCTCAAGCCGCCCGCTTATACGTTTCCGATTCGCGTTCATGAGGGCCTGTATGCCATCCACCGCTGCAAAACGCTCCTGACATATTCGGGTGTTTCCCGATTTCTCGGGATGCCACCAGCGCGAGCAACTGCGCCCGGACCAGCATTGTAAGCGGCAAGCGCCAGATGGACGTCGCCAAAGCGGTCCAGCATCTGTCGCAAATAGCGCGCACCACCATCGATGTTCTGGGCGGGATCATGCCGGTTCCGAACGCCAAGCTCGCGGGCAGTTGCCGGCATTAGTTGCGCAAGTCCGGCAGCGCCAGCCGGGCTGATCGCCATCGGATTGAAACGAGACTCGGCCCAAACCAAGGCCTGCATCAGTCCAGGCGGGAGACGATACCGAACCTCAGCCTCGCTGATCAGCGGCTCGTAAAGTGCTTCGCGATAGGATGCAGGGAGCAGCACCCTCGATCGCGCTTCCTCGCTGGTCCAGAGATCCACACCAGGGATTTCAGGCTGCTCATAGCGATGCTCCAGTAGGGCGAACTCCTGTGCTTGTGCGCTAGACGCTACGATATTGGCGCTCGTCATTATCCCGATCATCAAAGCCAATCTCATCGTTCACACTCCTGTCGCTTGCAGCGAATCGGAGTAGAACATAAATAGAACATGTAGGAAAACGCTTTGTCCGTCCCGACGGTGAGAGGGGAGGATAGCGGTCATGGGGGACCCGAGCCTGCGAAGGAGCCCTTATGTCCGTTGCCACGACCAACCATCCACTCGCCGAGACGGCCAGGCGTATCTGTGAAAGCCGTGGCGGCAAATGGTCGGGCACGAAGGGCATGGCCTGTTGCCCCGCGCATGATGACCGCACGCCGTCACTCGGTGTGTCGCTCGGCCGACAGGCCATCCTCTTCCACTGTTTCGCGGGATGCGATCAGCAGAGCGTGCTGGCTGCTCTGGCGCGTGAAGGTTTCGAGGCACCGGCGCTTTTTTCAGGTTCTGCGACCACCAACGAACCCAAATCGACCAGCACCCGCAAACCCTCGGCGGTAGCGCTGAGGATCTGGCGCGATGCACAGCCACTGCGTGCCAGTCCGGCAAAGGCATATCTTGAGAGCCGCGGCATCCTCGCCGCATCGCCGGCGCTGCGCTTCCATCCACGAACGCCGCTTGGTCCGAAGGGACGCACTCGCTTTTTGCCCGCCATGATTGCGGCAGTTAGCCTCGACGAGGGGCCGATCGCCATCCATCGCACGTTCCTTTCGGGCAGTGCCAAGGCCGAATTCGACGAACCGAAGCGCGCGCTCGGCGCGTTGGGTGAAGCTGCTGCCCGCCTTTTCGCTCCGGTTTCCGGCAAGCTCGGCCTTGCTGAGGGCATTGAGAGCGCGATGTCGGCCTATGCTCTCACCGGCATTCCAGTCTGGGCGACCCTGGGCAATGAGCGCTTCGGCCTCGTCAGCGTGCCCGAGAGCGTGACCGAGCTTCACCTCTTCGTCGATCATGATGCGGGCGGCGAGCTGGCTGCGTCGCGTGGCTTGGCCGCTTATGTCCGCGATGGACGGACGATCCACGTTCGCAAACCATCCTCACGCGACACCGACTGGAACGATGAACTGACAGCGTGGCTGCGCCGCAAGGCGGCGCAGTAGAGAAGAGAGGGCTTCTCGAATTCCTGATCCGGCAGAGGGCGTGTCCCGATGCCCTCATCAGGAGGACGAATTGCCATGTTTCAATCAGACCTGTTTCCCGCCGGCGAGCAGTTGCCGTCCAAGCCCTTGGCCTATGCCATTGGCACCCGAGTTGCCGCGCTTCTTGCTTCGGGACGTCATCTTACCCGTACCGACATTTCCGGGCTGTTCGCCGAAGAGACCGGTGTTCTGGATTGGGGAGGTGCCTGGACGATCGACGACTACAACAGCGCGGTCGAGATCGGCGCACTACTCTGGCTTCGAGAGTCCTCACGGATCGATCTGGCGACGAATGTACACGAAGCCGAAGCGCGGTTCGACTGGCTCGAAGCAGCCTTGCCGCCGCGGCACGTTCGCAGCGAAGCACAGGTCGAGCTCCAGCAGTTCTCGACCCCGCCAATGCTGGCCTGGCTGATGGCGAAGGCCGCAGCTGTCTGCGCGCAAGACACGCTGCTCGAACCGTCCGCAGGCAATGGTGCCCTTGCTCTCGGGGGGTGCCTCCAGAACGCTTCGCTGCTCCTCAACGAGATCGATCCGGCAAGACGAGACGGTCTGGCCCACGTCTTCCCCACGGCCACCATCACTGCGCATGACGGGGAACTGATCGCCGACTTGCTTCGCGGCCCTGTTCCGTCTGCCGTGCTGATGAACCCGCCGTTCGCTCACAGCCTGGAACGCGGCAAGGACGGTAAGACCGCTATGCGTCACCTACGCGGTGCAATCCGGGCCGCTGCTAATCGGGCGAGGATCGTCGCCATTATGCCTGAAGGCTTCGACGCCTCCGCCTTCGCCAAGGAACAGGACGAAGCATCGCTGCTCCTCGATGTTCGCCTGCAGCAGATGTTTCGCCGGACAGGGACAGGGATCGCCGTTCGCCTGGTTGTGTTCGACAAGACGCCGACT
>NZ_JAVAMS010000008.1 GCF_030730945.1 Aurantiacibacter poecillastricola | reverse complement strand
GTCGATGACGTTTTGGCTGCCAAATTGGCCGTCTACTACAGCGACGACAATGGCTGGTTTCGCAACCGCTTCGACAATCGCAGCTTCGGTAAATCACATGACCTTATCATTCGCCCGGCACTTTCGCTCAAGGGTGGCGACCGCTTCCGAATGGATCTCCGCTATGAGCATGGCGATGTCGAAAGCGATGGAGCCCCTGTCCAGAGTCACGCGCTGTTTCCCGCGACAGCTTCAGGTTTTCGATCAATTTCCCAGGTTTCTATGATGCCAAATGGGACCAGGCGATCGTGGAAACCAACATCGATGTCGGTCTGGGCGAAGGCGTCTTCACCAACATCGCTGGCTATCGGAAATTCCGATCCTCCGCGGGCGCTGATATCGATGGAACACCACAGTCCTTCTTTCATGCCTTTTTCGAAATCGACCAGGATCAACTCAGCGACGAACTTCGTTATGCCGGAAGGTTCGGTGACGTCGAATTGACAACCGGTCTATACTATTTTTCCCAGGATCTTCGTTACGCCGAGCTGCGGAATCTTTTGGGCGGTGCTCGGATCGTTTCCGGTGGGGGTACGCAAGACCAGACAACATGGGGCATTTTTGCTTCGACCGACTGGCATTTCACCGATACGCTGACCTTGAATCTCGGCGCGCGGTATAGTTGGGAACGCAAAGCCGTTCGGGTCTCGGCCTTACGCGCAAATGGTTGCAATCTAGACACGCTGATCTGTGCAACCAATTTCGCCGACGCGGCAAAATGGCGAGGGTTTACGCCGAAAATCGGCCTTCAGTGGAAGCCGGATGACGACACGCAGATTTATGGCCTTTACACGCGCGGGTTCCGCAGCGGCGGATATAATTTGCGCAACACCGATCCCGCTGTGCCGCCGGGGCCATTCAATCAAGAGACCCAGGACAGTTTCGAACTCGGCGCCAAGAAGCAATTCGGGCGCCACCGGATCAACCTGGCGGCCTTCTACAATCGCATGAAGGACCTGCAGCGCGAGATCAACCTGCCCGGACCGCTTGGCGTCAGCCAGGTCATACGGAACACCGCCGACGCCACAATCAAAGGCGTCGAGGCCGAGGGGCAGTTTTTTCTTTTGTCCAACCTCGTGATTTCGGGTCAGCTCGGCTACGTGAATGGCCAGTATCGCAACGTCCAGTTCGACCTCAGCGGTGATGGCGTCATCAACGATGTGGATCGTGCGCTCAAATTGCCAAGGCTGTCGCCATGGACCTATGGCGTGGGGCTGACTTATGATCAGCAGCTTGGCGAATTGGGGACAGCAACGGCGCGTGTCAGCTTCACGCATCGCGACAAGGCGGCATTCACCGACAACAACGTCGGCTTCCTTCAGGGCGCCGATATGCTCGATGCGAGCCTCACATTGGCGACCGACAACAAGCACTGGCGCTTCTCCATCTATGGCCGAAACCTCCTGAATGAGGTGACGATTGGCGGCGATACACCTTTGCCGGCGGCCTTCGGGGGCACGGGTGCAAGCCTTTCACCGCTAAACAGGGGGCGCGTCATCGGCGGAGAAGTGGCGATTAGCTTCTAGGCCATTTTCGAGGCGAGTGGAATCACCCGCCAACTCGGAAAATGCCCAAGATCAATTTGCTAGAGCATTTCCTGCCGGAAAGCCGGTTCCCACTTCTGCGCGAAATGCTCTAGCTGATCGCGACGGATGCAGCGGATTTCCGATCGCACCCCGCCCCCTTGCCGTTAATCCGATGATGCGGTGCGCCATGCCTGACGAACAAGGCTGACGAGCGCACGGCCAGCCGGTTTTACCTGCCAGCGGCTACGCACAGCATAACAAAGCGTCAATGGATCGAATAAACCGATTCCCTCCAAGGCCACGAAATTGGCGCGAAACCATGAGTTCTCGGTGAACTGTTTTGCAACCATCCCGATAGCATCGGATGTGGCAACGATCCGTCGAACCAATTGAAAATAGTCTGTCATGTGGATCCAGTCAGCGGGACGCTTACCGCTTTTTTCGTACATCTGCTGAATGATCGATGTGTAGGGTTCGGAAGATGAGGGCACTACGAATTCGAACTGGACCAGCGGCTCCTTGCTGGTCGGGTTTATCCCCAGAATGGGATGATTGTTCCGCACAAAAGGCAGTATTTCGATCGAGGCGACCCGCTCGCACTTGAATTCCGGCCAGCGTGCAAAGGCCGCTTCAAGTCCAAAGGCGACATCGATATCGCCGCGCGACAGGAGTCGCACGCCCCTTTCGCTGTTGCCCGAAACGACTTCGACGCGCACTGCCGGATGGCGCCGCAGCAAAGAAACCAGAGGTTGGGTGAGCAACCAGTCGATTGACCCTGGGAACAGTCCGATTCGAAGCGGGCCCGCATAGGCGTCGGCGCGGCGGGCTGTATCTCCGAGTAGTTCAGCTGCGTCGGCAAGCAAGCGCGCTGCGCGATCAATAAATTCGCGTCCCTCCTCTGTCGGCATCGCGCCCCGTGAGGTCCGATGGAAAAGGGAATAGCCAAGATGCCGTTCGAGTTCAGCGACACTCTTGGTCACCGCCGACTGCGTGACACCAACCGCATCCGCTGCCCTGGAGAAGGAACGAAGCTGACCAACCGCGACGGCATGCTTGAGGCGAGAATCGAGCATGGACATGCCCCACAGGAATAATTGCTCCAGAGAATGAATTAGGCGAATCAAGGTCATTTTGCCAATCTTACTTTCGACACTGCCGCCCAGCACGACTGCAACCCGTCTCGAAATCTGGAGCGGCGAAACGGCCTGGATCAAAGCGCCAAGGTCTCAGACGCAGGTATGCCTGAATGACGAAAACTGGTCCGCTTGCAGGCCTCAAAATACTCGAAATTGCGGGCATCGGCCCGGCGCCGTTTTGCGGAATGCTGTTGGCCGACCTTGGCGCCGATGTCGTCGTCATTGAACGCGTAAGCCCTAACTCCGAAAATATCGATCTTGGCAGCGGCGCCATTGTGAACCGCGGGAAACGTGTAATTGCCTTGGATCTGAAGTCCCCCGAAGGCGTCGCGCATGTCCTGGATCTCGTCCAAAGGGGCGATGTACTGATCGAAGGCATGCGGCCTGGGGTGATGGAGAGGCTCGGCCTTGGTCCCGAGGTTTGCCTAGCGCGTAACCCCCGCCTTGTATTCGGTCGCATGACGGGTTGGGGGCAGCAGGGACCTCTCGCCCAAGCGGCCGGCCATGACATCAACTATATCGCGCTGTCAGGAGCCCTTTGGTATGCTGGGCATCCCGGTGAACCGCCAATGGCGCCGCCAAGCCTGGTAGGCGATATTGGGGGTGGAGCGCTCTATTTGGCCATCGGCGTCCTCGCAGCGGCAATGCACGCGCGGGATACCGGGAATGGGCAAGTGGTTGACGCCGCGATCGTCGATGGGAGCGCTCACATGATGAACTTGCTCCTGAGCCTGAAGGCCGCCGGCCAGGTTGCCAGCATACGCGGCTGCAGCATCCTTGACGGCCCTCACTGGTACTCGACCTATCGGTGCGCCGACGGGAATTTCATCTCAGTCGGATCACTCGAGCCCAAGTTCTATGCGCTGCTTTGCAAAAAGCTGGGGTTGGCCGGCGATAGCAGTTTTGACGACGGCTATGATCGTGATGCCTGGCCCGAGCTCAAGCAGCGTTTTAGCGAGATATTCGCCATGCGGACACGGGAAGAATGGCGCACACTGCTGGAAGGCAGCGATGCCTGCTTTGCCCCCGTGCTTGATCCGGACGAAGCGGCGCGCCATCCTCATATGGCAGCGCGAGGCGTCTATCGGGAGATCGACAATATCCTCCAGGCAATGCCGGCGCCACGTTTTTCGGGCTCGTCACTACCGATCCCCGGACCGATCCCGCTGCATCATGAAGATCCGAGTACAATTCGGCGGGGCTGGAGCAAACCGGACCGCTGCGGGATTACCGCCAGAACCGACTGTTGCGAGTAGTCGGTTGGCATGGTGGGCGGCCAGCGGCCCGACACGAACGGTGATTTCATAACTATGAACCAATGCGACGCTCCGCTTCGCTGCGCTGCATTCAAATCAAAGGAGACAACGACACACAGGCACGTCAAACTATCCGATGATTCCTGTACGCCACGCCGGAACGGCGATTGCGGACGTGTCCACGGGACGTTGTTCGCATCGTGATTCGCTCGGCGCTTGAAATCAATGCTCGCCCCGGATGTGACGACGCCGATGGGATTTCCACTGCGGCGTCCACGGCCAATGTCCTGGCGTGAGGGCTTCGGTCATCGACCGATTCGACCGTCCGAATGCGGTCTTTTGGCGCGCCTGAGAATCCGCATCAGAGTTGAGTGCGCGTTGTTCGGGAATCTCATTTAAATATTTGTAAAAACGTAATAATATAGATAATAACTCCAACCTGTATCCAGTGTGGAGTAATGGTCGCAGGGCGTGAACTTACGCCCTTATGGATGCGTCGAAGTCCTTCAGTTTGAATCTCAGGAAATTGCGGCTTGCGATGCGCATCACGCAAGAAGCGCTCGCCCATGATGCGGGCACGAGCAGCTCTTATCTGAGTGCGATCGAAAATGGCCGGTCGAGCCCGACGCTGAAAGCAATGGAGCGGCTCGCGAAGGCACTCGGCGTTAATGCCGTCTATCTCTTGTCCGGCCGGATATCGATCTCGATCGTTTCGGACGACGAACTGGAAATCGGCGCGATACTGGCGCGCCCGGCGGTGACGCTCCGGCGCCATCCGCACAAGCCGACGGGGCGGCCGAGCAAGACCAAGTAAATCATCGGGGGCTGCACGCGCGTGGGCTGGAACCACGCGCCCGATAGACGCGCCCGCAACGCGCGCGTCGAAAGGAGTGCCCCTCGGTGCCGTTTCGCGACCTCGATGCCTATATTAAGCAGGCCAGGCGCGCGAACAGTGATCGCGAGCTGTTCAGTTGCAGCGAGGCCGCCGCACGCCAGCTCGGCCTCCCATGGCTCGCGATCGTCCAGAGCATGGCCTTCTTTCAGCCCGGTGGGCGATATTTCCGCATGGACAATTTCCAGAGCTGGGGCGACGTTTTCGTCGCCGAAGGCTATTACCGCGACGATCCCGCCTTGCTCGCGGCGCGCTCGACAAGCCGGGCGTTCTGCTGGCACGAAATGGAGCGACTGCTGGGCGGCTTCACGCGGCGACAGGCGCGCATCGTGCGCGAAGCCGCGCGTCATGGCCTGCGCAACGGCCTCACCGTTCCGATTGGCGTCGCCGGCGAGCCGCCCGGATGCTGTACGTTCGCAACGCGCGACGGGCAATTGCCGCCATCGCATATCTGCCGGATCGCGACGCTGATGGCGAGCGAGGCGTTTACCGAGGCGCGGCGCTTGCACGGCTTTCCGGCGCGCCCGCTGAAATTACCCCATCTCAGCCCAAAGCGGCTCGAATGCTTTCGCTTGGCGGCGATGGGCAAGAGCGACGTCGAGATCGGGATCATGATGAACATCGCCCCGACGACAGTGCGCACCTACATGCGTGACCTGCGCGAACATTTCGGAATCTATTCCCGCGCGCAGCTCCCGGCGATCGCGCTCGCCTGCGGAATCGTCTGCATCGAGGAGATCGTCCCGCGGTTCTGAGCGGGATCGCCGCATCCTCAATATTGACGACTGTTTGAGCCCTTCATCTCTGCTCCCTTCGCGACTGTTCAATTTGAACGGGAGCTACTGCCATGATCCATATTGTCAAAGGGTGCTCGCTTACCGATGCGCGCGCCGCCTCGATGTTCGAGGACCGCAAGACCCTGTTCGTCGATCTGCTGGGCTGGGATGTTCCGGTCGTCGGCGGCCGCTATGAAATCGACAGCTATGACGGCGACAAGGCGGTCTATCTGATCGCCACCGACGATGGCTGCATTCACCAGGGGTCGATGCGGCTGCTATCGACAGAGGGCGCACATCTTCTCGCCGATCGTTTCGCGTCGCTCTGCGAGTGCGATGCGCCCCGGGGGGAGCAGGTTCGCGAGATTACGCGACTTTGCCTGCCGCAACGATTGGGCGCCCCCGGACGCCTGCGTGTCCGCAACCGGCTCATCTCGGCGATGGTCGATCATGCGCTCGGCAGCGGAATCACCATGCTAACCGGCGTCGTGACCGCTGCTTTTCGCGAGGAGGTTTTGGCGATGGGCTGGCGCGCAGCGCCGCTCGGCCCCGCGCGCCGCATCGATGGCGCGTTCCTTGGAGCGTTCCGCATCGAGATCTGCGCCGGTACGCCTGCGCTGCTGGCGTCGAACGGCATCTATGTACCGGGTGCGATCACTCCCGATGCGGCGGCAAGAGCCGCGTGAAGGGAATGGCGATGCACGACCCCGCCCGCCTCGCCGCGATGCTGCTCGCCGACGGTTATGTCATTGTCGATAACGCCGTGCCGACCGAGCTAATCACCGCGCTCGAAGCCGAACTCGCACCGCGCTTCGTCGCCACGCCCTTTTGCGAAGGCGGATTCTACGGAGCCCGCACCAAGCGCTTTGGCGCGTTGTTGCGGCGTTCACGGCATATCGCCGGCCTTGTGCTGCACCCGATCATCCGCGGTATCGCCGAAACGGTGCTCGGGGAATGGTGCGATCGTATCGTTCTCAACCTCACCCAGGCGATCGAAATCCATCCCGGCGCGCTCGCGCAGGTGCCGCACCGCGACCAGGATCTCTGGGGCGGCGTCAAGACCGGGATGCACTATCAGATCAACGTCATCTGGCCGATCGATCCGTTCACGCTGGAGAGTGGCGCGACGCTGGTCTGGCCGGGCAGCCATCACGATGCGGCATCGCAACCGGGCGATGCACGTCCGGTCGCCGCCGAAATGCCACCCGGCTCCGCGCTGCTGTTCCTCGGATCGATCCTGCATGGTGCCGGCGCTAACCAGTCCGATCATGTGCGCCGCGCGGTCATCACCTCCTATTGCCTCGGATGGCTGCGGACGTTCGAGAATCAGTATCTCGTCTATCCGCCCGCCATCGCTCGAGCGTTCGATCCCGATCTGGCCGCGCTCATCGGCTATGCCCAGCATCGCCCCAATCTCGGCAATGTCGAAGGCCAGTGCCCGTCCGTGCTGCTTCACCGGGACGATATCGACGGCCTCCCTGCGATCGACGCGCTGCTCCCCGGCCAGGCCGACATGCTGGATGCCTATGTCGCCGAACAGGAAGCCGCGCGTGCGGGCCTGATCGGCGGGTAACGCGGGTTCGTCGGACCGGGCGCTGCACTCATGACACACGATCCAAACCCCGAAGCAGGCGGCGGCGCGCGAACACGGATCGAGGCGGATTCATCCGCTGTGGACGGTGGAGCCACGGCGTCGTCGGCCGCGGAGCGCGCTCGGCGGGCACGCGAGCATTGCCCGTTTCTGACAACCAAGCAGGCCGCGTTCCATCTCGGTCTCGCGGGGGACACGCTCAAGAAGATGCGCCGGGAGCGGCGCGGCCCGCCGTGCCGAAAGCATGGCACCGTCTGGCGCTACCATATCGACGATATCGAGGCCTGGTCGCGCGCGAACATGCGGGAGGGAGGCAATGGCTAGGCTGCTACCCTCCCGTCTGCCGGCTAAACCCACCGCGCTGATCGGTCTCGGCGCGGCCGCGCTGGCGACCACGATCGCGCTGCCGCCAACGCCGTGGCTGGTCTGGAACGCATCGGCCAGCGCGCCGATCGGTCTCTATGCCGTCAGCGGACGGCAGGACATCGCATCGGGCGACATGGTGCTGGTCCGGGTGCCCGACCGCTGGCGCCGGCTCGCCGCCGAGCGGCGCTACATTCCGATCAATATCCCGCTGGTCAAGCGCGTCGCGGCCGCGCCCGGCGATCGCGTCTGTGCGCGCGGGCGGGAGATCTATGTCAACGGCCACCCGGTGGCCGAACGCCGCGAAGCCGATGGCCGCGACCGTCCGATGCCGTGGTGGAATGGCTGCGTGATGTTGCGTTCGGGCGCATTGTTCCTGCTGATGGACAGCCCGGATTCGTTCGATGGGCGTTATTTCGGACCGACATCGCGCGGCGACGTCATCGGCGAGGTGCGACTGCTGTGGCTGGGCTGAGGGTCGCCATCACCGCCCTGGCGCTGCTGGCGGCGGCACCGGCTGACGCGCAGTCGGTCGTTCACTGGCGGCCCTATATCGAGGCAGCCTCGGCGCGTTTCGGCGTGCCGGTAGAATGGATCGAGCGCGTCATGCGCGCCGAGAGCGGCGGGCGCACGGTGCTGGACGGGCGCCCGATTACCAGCCACGCCGGCGCGATGGGACTGATGCAGCTCATGCCCGGCACCTGGTCCGAAATGCGCGCGCGGCTCGGGCTCGGACGTGATCCCCATAGCCCGCGCGACAACATATTGGCGGGGACGCTCTATCTTCGTCTGATGTATGACCGCTTCGGTTATCCCGGACTGTTCGCAGCCTATAACGCGGGACCGGCACGCTATGCCGAGCACGTGCGGACCGGCCGCGCGCTGCCCGGTGAGACCCGCGCCTATCTCGCGAGCGTCGCCGGAGTGCCCGTCAATTCCCGGTCGGCTGTCACGGCCGCCAGTGCAACGCCGCGTACCGTCAATGCCATCTTCTTCGCGATCGGCGACCGGCCCCCTGCCGGCCGGAGCGAAGCCGGTGCGGCCACGCTGTTCGTCGCGCTGCGATCGACGTCGCCCGAGAAGAACGCGCCAGACCGCCCATAGTGCGAGCCGATCGGGGCTTCATGCCGAATCGTGTTTCTGCTATGTTCCGAGCCTATGGAGTTGGTCGTGATGTTGCTCGGTCTGATCCTGTCCGCCACCGGCATCGTCCTCTTCGCCTGGGCGATGTTCCGGCTCGCCGTCTTCGCACTCCCGGTCGGGCTCGGTGCGGCCGCATTTCTGTGGGCGGGGGGTGGCGAACTGGGGCCGTTGCTCGGTCTGCTTCTCGGCCTCGTCGTCGGCGTCGCGGTCTTGCTGATCGGACGCATGCTCATCGCGTCGCGGTTGCCCGTTCCGCTTCGCGGAGCGATCGCGCTTCTCTTCGCCGTGCCCGCCGGGATCGCCGGCGGCAGTGTCGTCTCCAGCCTGATGCAGCTCGGCGGTGCGGGGCCGACCGCGACCGGCATCGCCGCGGCGGTCGGCGCGATCATCATCGCCGGTGCCGCCATGATGAGCCTGTTGCCCGCGATGACCGCTTGCACCGGTTCGAACGGATCCCCGCTGCACGGTTGATCTGTTGGGGCCAGTGGGCCGAGTGCTCGCTCCTCGTGTCACCGCGCGCATGGCGACCACGACGAGAGTGCTTCAAGACGGCAGGGTCTGACCTGACGCATCCGGGTTTTCAGGCGCCTCGCGCCTGCGGCGCGACCGCCGCTCTATTCCGCTAGGCTCACATCCGTTCGCCAAGCTCCACCGGGCCACGCTTCGCGCGTCCCGGCCAAAGGTGACGATCGGACTGGCGGGATGCCGGAGCCTTGCTCCGGCCTGTCGTCGCCGCGCCTGACCGGCGCGGCGGCATTTTTCGTTGGGCCTTCCCCTCGTCGCGCGGGTGGGCGGCGCTCCCTTCTGGGCCCGGCCCGGCGTCCCGCAAGCCGGCCTTCGACTGCGCTCGGGTCCGGCTCCTCCATTGCATTTCGGCCCTGCGGGTGCGGACCGCCTCCTGGCCGCGCCCGGCAGGTCGCAATTCGCCGCCCACCCCCGCTCCGGGGGAGGCCCTGGGGTTTTTGGGGCGGCATTGGAGGATAGCCATGCACCAGACCGGCAGCCAACGCGCGCGCGCAGAGGGCAGCAAACGCCAGCCCCCGGCGGAGCGCGCCAATCTTTACGACGAGGTGACGGGCCGCATTGTTTCCGAACTTGAGGCGGGCCGCTTCCCTTGGGTCCAGCCTTGGGGCCGCCCCAATGGTCAAGGCTTCTCCGCCGCCCCCGGCCTCCCGCGCAACGGGCTCACCAGCCGCAATTACAGCGGCGTCAATGTCCTGATCCTGTGGGGAGCAGTGATCGAGAACGGCTATCCGTCGCAATCGTGGCTGACCTTCCGCCAAGCCTTGGAGGCGGGCGGCAATGTCAGGAAAGGCGAGCGCGGGACAAGGGTTGTCTATGCCGACCGCTTCACCCCCGAAGCCGAGAAGGAACGCGCGCGCCAGACCGGCGGCGAAGCCCGCGCGGTGCCGTTCCTCAAACGCTTCACCGTGTTCAACGTCGCACAGTGCGAAGGCTTGCGCCCCGGCCTTGCCACCGACCCCGCACCGCTTCCCGAACGCTAAGTCGTGCCGATCGCCGAAGCGGTCATTGCGGCATCGGGCGTCGATTTCCGCATCGGTGGGGACAAGGCCTACTATGTCCCGAGCGCCGACTATGTGCAGGTGCCCCCGCAACCGGCCTTCCACGAACAGATCAATTTCTACCGGACGGCGCTGCACGAACTCTGTCATGCCAGCGGCCACCCGTCGCGCCTCAATCGCAATCTGCGCAATGCGTTCGGCAGCAAGGACTATGCGCGCGAAGAATTGATCGCCGAGATGGGATCGGCCTTCCTTTGCGCCGCGCTCGGCATCGTGCCGACCGTTCGTCACGCCGATTATCTGGCATCATGGCTCGACGTGCTGCGCGAGGACAATCGCGCGATCTTTCGCGCGGCCAGTCAGGCGAGCAAGGCCGCCGATTGGCTGCTTGCCCGCTACGCCGAGACGCAGGACGAAGGGAGGGAAGCGGCATGATTACGCTCCCCCATGCGATCCTTTCGGCGCTGCGCGCGAATGCGCGCGCCAGCCGCCTCCACGAGCAGCGCGACGAACGGTTCGACCCGTTCCCGGTGGTCAAATTCTTCAATCCGGTCGGCGCGGCGACGTGGATCGCCACCGAGCTTTACGACGATGGAGACACGCTGTTCGGCCTCGCCGACTTGGGGTTCGGATGCCCGGAAATGGGCGTGTTCTCGCTTACCGAGATTGCGGGCGTCCGCTTGCCCTTCGGCCTGTTCATCGAGCGCGACGAGCATTTCGAGCCGCTGGCCCCGCTTTCGCTATGGTCCGATACCGCGCGGCGCATGGGTGCAATCGTTCTGGCCGAAGCCGAACTTCGCCGCATCACCGATAGCCGGAACGGCAACGAGCTTCCGCCGCCTCTTGATGATCGAGGGGCCGGATGACGCGCGGCGCGTTTCGCCGCATTGAGTGCCGGTCCCGCCCATCCAGCAAGACAAACGGGACCGGCGCTCCAGAAGGAGCAGACCAATGAAACTCGACTTTATCGACCATAGCAAGCTGGTTCCGTCCAAGGTGAACATGCGGCACGGACCCAAGCCCCCGGACGTGGGCGACATTCTGCCCTCGATCCGCAAGCGTGGTGTCATCGTGCCGCTGATCGTGCGCCCGCAGGCGGGCAACGATAATGGCGTCCACGAAATCGTCGCCGGGCGGCGGCGCTGGACGGCGAACGCCATCGCGCTTGTCGAGGGCATCGACCACGGCCCGCTTCCCGTCGCCATCCTCGACGCCGGGGACGACGCCGACGCCATCGAGGCATCGCTTCTCGAGAACACCCGGCTCGATCCCGACGAGGTGACGCGATGGGAAACCTTCGCACGGCTGGTCAAGGAGGGCCGCGACATTGCGGATATCTCCGCGACGTTCGGCATTCCCGAGCTTGGCGTGAAGCGTATCCTAGCGCTCGGCAACCTGCTTCCGCGCATCCGCGATCTTTACCGCAAGGAGAAGATCAACGCGGCGACCGTCCGGCATCTGACGCTGGCGAGCAAGCAGCAGCAGAAGGCATGGCTGGCGCTCTACGACGATGACGACGCCTATTGCCCGACCGGCCAGCAATTGAAGGCATGGCTGTTCGGCGGGCAGTCGATCAAGGTCGAACATGCCCTGTTCGACGTCGATGCGAGCGGCCTTGCGATCGTCGCCGATCTGTTCGGCGAAGACCGCTATTTTGCAGATGCCGACGCGTTCTGGACCGCGCAGAACGCCGTAATCGACGCGCGCAAGGAGGACTATCTGGATGCCGGATGGTTCGACGTGGTGATCGTCCCGCCCGGCGAATATTTCTACCGCTATGAGTTCGCCAAGGCACCCAAGCGCAAGGGCGGGCGCGTGTATATAGATGTGCGCGAAAGCGGCGAGGTCGAGGTCCACGAAGGCTATGTGACGAGCAAGGAGGCCAAGCGGCTCGAACGCGGCGAGGCAATCGAAACCGGCCCCAAAGTGCCGCGCCCCGAAGTGACGAGCACGATGCAGACCTATATCAACCTGCACCGTCATGCCGCTGTCCGCGCCTCGCTGACCCGTCATCCCAAGGTCGCGCTGCGCTTGATGGTCGCCCATGTCATCGTCGGGTCGCCACTGTGGACGGTCAAGCCCGAGCCGCAGACCGCGCGCAACGACGATGTGCGCGAAAGCGTCGAAACTTGCCGCGCGGAAACCGACTTCGACGCGAAGCGCCGCGCCGTATTGGACCTTCTCGGCTTCTCGCCCGAGGAACCGACCGTCACAGGCGGCAACGGCGACGACTTCGGACTGGTCGGCGTGTTCCTGCGCTTGCTCGACGTGCCCGACCGCGCCGTAATGGACGTGATCGTCATCGTCATGGGCGAAACGCTCGCCAGCGGCAGCGCCGCCATCGAGGCGGTCGGCGGCGAGATCGGCGTCGATATGGCCCGCTACTGGCAGGCCGACGACGCCTTTTTCGAGTGTGTCCGCGACAAGGAGGTGCTGACCCGCATCGTCGCCGAGGTGGCGGGCGAACCTGTCGCCGCCGCCAATGCGAAGGAACCGGGCAAGGTCTTGAAGCGCATCGTCCGCGACCATCTGGAGGGTGCGAACGGGCGGCCCAAGGTCGAGGGTTGGGTGCCGAAATGGATGGCGTTCCCGCCCGCTACCTATACGGCGCGCGGCGGCGTCGGCACCGTCGCGGCTCATGCCAAGGTGCTCGCGGCGCGCCCCGACCGCGAGCCGGAACCGACCGGCCCCGGCGCGGTGATTGCGCTTCCGGCCCCTGCCAAGGCCGAGCCGCAGGAACAGCCCGAGCGCGAAGCCGCATGAAACTGGACGGGCGGCGGCGCACCCGCCGCCCGTTCCGTCCCCCATAAAATCGCCGCGCCGCTCGGCCGCAAGCGGCCCTCGCGGCGCGGATTTCAGACAGGAGACTTGTCATGGCCGACCGTGTTTCGGCATCCATCACCATCGGCGGGACGCTCCCCGCCAGCCAGCTTCCCGCCTTCGCCGAGGCCATCGCGAACGAAGGGCTGTCCACCGAATGGGACGGCGAACCCTTCGCGCTCGGCGATCTGCCCGAGGGCGAGCCCTTGGCGCTCATGGCGCACGAGGTCGCCTGGGGGCGGTTCGAGGGACTCGAAGCCTTCTGCATCGCGCATGGGCTTTTCTTCGCGCGCTGGTCGGGCGCCTATGCCTGCCAGTGGGGTGCGGAACGCACCGTGTTCACCGGCAGCGGCGAACCGCAAAGCTACGCTGCCGACGAGGACGACTATATCCTCATGGGGCGCTGCACCGCCGAGCGATTGGGCAGCTATGCGGCGATCATCGCGCATTTCGATGCGGCCGACTTCGCGGTGCCCCCGCTTGTCATCACGCCCGAACGGGAGGAGGCGAGCAATGGCTGACATCTGGATTCAGGGCAGCTTCGCCTTTCGCTGCACCGCCGCCGAGTGCGCGCTGATCGAGGAAGTCGCAAACGCTGGCTACGCGCTAGCGAATGACGACGCGCCCGATCCGCCGAGCGCGGCGCTGCTCGCAGCCTTTCCGCCGGACGATGCGAACGCGCGGTGGAGCGGGTTTCGCGAGGCGTTCAACGATCCCGAATTTCCCACCATCGGAGCCGATTTCATCGCTGAAACCTGCCCCGACGATCCATCCGCGCGGATCGTGTGTTTCGCCAGCATGGACGATTTCGATGCCGCTGCCATCGCGGTGGTGATCCAGCGATGTTGCCCCGAAACGCTCGCCAAGGGGCCGATCGGCTTTGAATGGGCCATGACCTGTTCCAAGCCCCGCATCGGGGAGTTCGGTGGCGGCTGGTGCGCGATTTTCGCAGACCGCATCGAGATCGACGCGACCAACGAGGCGCTGTCGCGCGCGCTCGCGGGCGACGGCAACTAGCCCAAATCGCGCCGCACTGCGCGCTCGCGTGCCGAAAACCCCTGCCGCCTGACCTACCGGGCGGTGCGGCGGATCACCGTCCGGGCGCTTCCGCATAACGTGCATTCGTCCTTCTGCCGCTCGAATCCGCGCGTGCCGCCGAGCGCGCAGGTGACGACATTGGCCTGTGCGGTAACCGACAGGTTGAGCCGGTCAGTCACGCAGGCATCGCACACCGCCGCGCCGTCCAGCCGCACGATCAGCCGTTCGATCTGCCCCGCAATCGTCGTTCCTTCGTTCATCGCCGTGAGGCTATAGCCGCGGCCTCGTGGCCGCGAAAGCAATCATGGCTTCCCGGAAAGACGCCGGACTGGGCTTCCTGTCCGCGCGCGCATCTCGTCCTTTCGTGTCTCACCAACCCGTCGCCGGCTCCTTGGGCGCATGACCTGGGACGGCCGCGCGCCTCGCGAAACCATCGCGCGGAACTGATTTCCCCGCGCCGCTTTGGCGGCGCTCCTCGCGGCCGCTTCGCTCCAAATCAGCCCCGCGCTTCCGGTCCTCCGCTTCGCTTCGGCCTGCGGTTCGCAGCGCGCTCAAGGGCCGTCCCTTCGGTCCGCCCATCGCCCGGCATCGGGTCGGGCGAATGTGCAAGGAGACGAGAAATGCCCTCAATCGGTCATGTCCAGCGCCAGAACGACGGTTCGTTCCGGGGCGCCTTGAAGACGCTTTCGGTCAATGCCGAGATCGCCATCATCCCCAACCGCAGTAAGACCGGGGACCAGCCCGACTACCGCGTGCTGTCGAACGGCGTCGAACTGGGCGGCGGCTGGATCCGCACCGGCGAGGTGAGCCAGCGCGAATATGTCCGCCTCGCCATGTCGGCCCCCGAACTTGGCGGCCGCACCCTCTACGCCAATCTCGGCCGCGCCGCCGGGCAGGACGACGACGACGCGTTCGCCGTTATCTGGAACCCCGGCGACTGAGCCGGATCGGCCCCGCGCCGGTCACCCGGCGCGGGGCTTTCCTCATGCCTTGAGGGCTTGGCGTGGGCCTTTTCCTGCACCGGAACGCGCTTGCGGGCCTGCAGAGAGGAAGAAATCCGCTCAGCAAGCACCGAGTATCCGGCGGCGAACGGACCGCCTCAACCATCGACGGTTCCCCCAATTTTCACGCCACCTGCGTTCCGCTTCGCTCCACTCCGGCGACGAGAAAATCGGCTCCCCCGTCGCCCGCTTCGCGGCCGCTGCGCGGTGGTTGACCCCGCCCGCTCCCCGCCGGGCGATGGCTCATCTTTCGCTTGTATCAGGAGGATGAGATGTCGGTTGAACAACAGATCGAGGAGCTTCGCGCGGAGCTTTCATGGTGCGATGACGCGGGAGAACGGCGGCAGATCGAAGCCGAATTAAGGGCCGCTGAGAAGAGGCTGAAGCGGTGCAATCGGGCGCTGCGTCAGGCCGAACAGGCAGGCTGGCAATAAGGCGATGCGCTGTTGAAGGGGCAGGTTCGCGGGAGTGGTGCCGCATGGCGCCGCTCCCCTTTTTTGATCGGGAAGGCGGGAAGGCAAAGCGGGCGTCTGGGGCGGCAGGTGGCAGTCGGGCTCGATGGCAAGATAGAGGCAAAATCTCGCGATTTTGTAAGTGTTTGTCTGCACATCGTTTTTTGAAGGCTTTTGCGAGACTCGCCCTTTGAGTGCGAGACAGGGTTACCAGGAGTGGCGGTTTTCTGGGCTTTTCCGATCCCAATCGCGAGACTCCTTGCGCTCTGGCGAGGACGCGCCATTCTTATCGGCGGGGAGCGTCATTCCGGCATGGAAGGACGCCGCTATGCGCGATGATGAGTTCGAACCGCAGCTGGGCCGGATGCGCGGCCGGGGCAAGGAGCAGCGCTACCTGAGCCGCGTCGTGAAAGCGGCAAAGCGGGCCGGCATGAAAACGGGCAGGCGCGGCCGTTTCGACGGCAGCCGGATCGGGCGCGGCGCGAGTGTTGCGCGGGTGCTCAGATCGCGCGACCGATTGGGCGCGTTCCGGTCGCGCCGCGTGATCGTCAAGATACGGCCTGTCGGCCTTGGCGGGAAAGGCATGGGCGGTGCGAAGGCGCACCTTCGCTATATTCAGCGCGACGGCGTGACCCGTGAGGGCGAGGCTGGTGCGCTCTACTCGCCCGACAGCGACGTCGCCGATGGCAAGGCGTTCCTCGAACGGTGTGACGGCGACCGCCGCCAGTTCCGGTTCATCGTGTCGGCCGAGGACGCCGACCAGTATCCCGACTTGAAGCCGTTCGTGCGCCGGCTGATGACGCAGATGGAGCAGGATCTTGGGACAAAGCTCGATTGGGTGGCGGTCGACCATTTCAATACCGGCCATCCGCACACGCATATCGTGGTGCGCGGCGTAAACGATCGGGGTGAGAATCTGCTGATCGCGCGCGAGTATATCTCGCACGGGAGCCGGCAGCGGGCGATCGAGATCGTCAACC
Source organism: Aurantiacibacter poecillastricola (assembly GCF_030730945.1). Taxonomy (GTDB): domain Bacteria; phylum Pseudomonadota; class Alphaproteobacteria; order Sphingomonadales; family Sphingomonadaceae; genus Alteraurantiacibacter; species Alteraurantiacibacter poecillastricola. The sequence continues at coordinate 32,383 of NZ_JAVAMS010000008.1, read as the reverse complement.
TCGACCTGGGGCCGCGCACCGACCTTGAAATCGAAGAGCGGCTTCGCAGCGATACGGGTGCCGAGCGGCTGACCGCGATCGACAGACGGCTGATCCGCGACATGGATACCGCGCGGCTGGTCAGCGCGAGCGATGGCGATCCCTTCCAGCAATCGCTTCGCGTCGGTCGCCTGCAGAAACTCGGGCGCATGGGACTCGCCTCGCATGTCGGCAACGGCACCTGGCGGCTTGAGCCCGACCTTGCGAACACACTGCGCCAGATCGGCGAGCGCGGCGACATCATCCGCACCATGCAGCGCGAGCTGACCGCGCGGAAGCTCGATCGTGCTGCGGTCGATCGCGTCATCTACGACCCGGTCGCGAAGGAGGCGACGCCGATCATCGGCCGCGTCGTGATGCGCGGGCTCGCCGACGAACATGAAGACCGTCATTATCTGCTGGTCGACGGCATCGACGGGCGCACCCATTATGCCGAGATCGGCAAGGGCGAGCTGGTCGACACGATCCCCGAAAATGCCATCGTCCGGATCGCGCCACGCGAGGGCGGCATTCGCGCCGTCGATCGGACGATCGACGAGATCGCGGCGGCGAACGGCGGGCGCTATTCGATCGACGCCCATCTGAAGCACGATCCGACCGCCAGCGAACGCTTCGCCGAAACGCATGTCCGGCGGCTTGAAGCGATGCGAAAAATCTCGGGCGTCGTCGAGCGCGAGCCCGACGGAAGCTGGATCATCGCGCCGGACCATCTCGCCAGGGTCGAGAGGTTCGAAGCCATGCAGTTCCGCGACCACCCCGTTGCCATTGAAACCCTGTCGGCGATCCCGCTCGACAAATTACCGGGAACCGATGCCGCGACCTGGCTCGATCGCGAGCTGGTCGCCGAAGCGCCGGTGCCAGTGCGCGATGCTGGGTTCGGGCACGAGGTTCGTTCAGCGCAGGCGATGCGACGGCAATGGCTGATCACCGAACAGCTTGCAGACGAACAGGATGGGCAGACGGTCTATCGGCGAGGGATGCTCGCCGCGCTCCAGCGGCGAGAATTGCTGCGTGTCGCCCGCCAGCTCTCCGACAAGTTAGGCGTTCCGTTCGCCGAGGCCAGAGAGGGGGAGGCTGTTCAAGGCAGGCTCGTGCGCGCAGTCGAGATGACGAGTGGTCGCCATGCGCTCATCGAACGGTCGCGCGATTTCACGCTGGTGCCGTGGCGCTCTGTTCTCGATCGCCATGTCGGTAAATCGGTCTCGGGCATCATGCGCGACGGCGGGATCAACTGGACACTCGGGCGGCAGCGCAGCGGGCCGAGCGTCTCCTGATCCGGAGGATTCGGGCTTTCTATTTTCATGAAATTATGTTTTCATGGATTCATGAAAAATATCGCAGCGCAAACCGATGTCGGCGACGAGCATCTTCAGGTGCAGATTCCTGCCGTTACGAAACGCGATCTCGGTCAACGGTCGCTCGATTCCCGCGAGCCGATCCGGATGATCGTACTGCGGGCACTTGAAGCCTATGGCGTGAGCGTCCCCGCAGACGCGATATCGGATCGCCGGAAGGGCAGGCGATGAGCGAGGATTTCGAAGCTCTCACTGTTGCGGATTATGCGAAGCAGGCCGCGCGGACTGATCAACGCAGCGGTGGCCGCGCACTGGGCTTCTCGATGCTTGGCCTTTTCGGCGAAGTCGGCAGCTTGCTCAGTGAGGCCAAGAAAAAGCAGCGCGACGATGCCTCCTACCTGGGTTACGCTCACGCCGTCGCGGAAGAGCTTGGTGACGTCCTTTGGTATCTGGCGGCGATCGCACGGCGCAGCCGCATGGCGCTCAGCGACATCGCTGCCGCCGCGGCGACAAACGGCGGACAATGGCAGACGGGCGGCAACGAAACGCTCAGTTTCCATGCGCTGCAGCCGCAGCACATTCCGCTTGCCAAGGCACCGATGCCGCAGTTCGAGCATAGCCTGCTCGCGCTGGCAGGCGACGTTGGGCTGCTCATCAACGATTTCCAGGCGGGCGGTCTTGCGAAGGACCGCGAAGCACTCGCGGGCCGGCTGGTCGCGGTCATGCGCCGGTTGATCCAGGCGGCAAACGAATCCGGTGTTACCATCGAGGCTGCCGCCGTGAAGAATCTTCACAAGATCTTCGATCGCTGGCCGCGCGAGCGCATCTATCCGGCGCCGACCGATGCGGCGCTCGACCCAGAAGAGCAATTGCCGCGGCGGATGGCGATCGACGTCTATGAACGCACCGTTCGCGGGCAGACATTCGTGTATCAACGCTCAAGCGGTGTGTATGTCGGCGACCGGCTCACCGACAACGCGCTCGAACCCGACGACTATCGTTTCCACGATGTCTTTCACTACGCTTATGTCGCGGTGCTTGGCTGGTCGCCAGTGCTGCGTGCGCTGCTCCGTCTCAAGCGCAAGAGCGATCCGAAACTCGACGACGCCGAAGACGGTGCTCGGGCGATTCTCATCGAAGAGGGCATAACTTCCTGGATTTTCGGACAAGCGCAGCAACTCCGGTACTTTGAAAACGTGAAGCGCGGTGGCCTTCCGCTGGACATGCTGAAGCATGTCCGCCAGTTCGTCGCCGGCTACGAATCAGAACGCTGTCCGCTGTGGCTTTGGGAGGAAGCGATCCTCCAGGGCTATACGGCTTTCCGCTTCCTTCAGGAGCATCGGCGCGGCCGCGTCCTGATCGACTTCGCCAATCGCCGCCTGCGTATCAAGGAATTGCCGTCATGACCCCGAAATCCTTTGTGTCCACCCTGGCGGCGACCGAACTTCCCTCAGTGTTCAATCCCTGGCGCGATCGCTGCACGGTCCATGACCGCAGCGACGCCGCCGCCCGGCGCCGCGACAATCTCGAAATGCTGCTCACCGCGGCGCTTGATCATCGCGTCGAAACGATCTGGATCGCGCGTGATCTCGGCTATCGCGGGGGGCGGCGTACGGGCGTACCGCTGACCGACGAAATTCACCTCGGACATGCCGGCACGCTGATGGGCGGCATCGCATTTGAACGTGCGACGCAGGGACCCGCCGTGGCGGAGCGCACCGCGGCGATCGTCTGGCGTGTGCTAGAGCGGATCGGTCAGCCTGTCATGCTCTGGAACGTTTTCCCGTTCCATCCCCATGAAGCGGATGATCCGATGTCGAACCGATGCCACACGCGAAGCGAGCGCGAGGCGACCTGGCCGATATTGCAAGCCCTCGTGTCAATGATCCGGCCCCGCCAGATCGTCGCGATCGGGCGCGACGCTCACCTGGCGCTGGACGGTCTCGACATTCCGACCACCGCGGTCCGCCATCCGAGCTACGGCGGGCAGCGCGAGTTCATCGAGGGCATGTTCAGCCTGTACGGTGTCGCGGATGACAACGATGAGCCGCTAGAACTGCCGTTGGGCGCGCCTCACGCCGCAGCACGGAGATGTGCGCTCGCCTGATCGCAGCGTTCAAAGAGTTGCTTAAGATCGCCGCGGTTCCAGTTGGCGGTGTCGACCGTGGCGTTGGTCGAGACGATCGTGAGCGGACCCAGCGCGACCCCGCCTTCCTTGGCGATGAATTCGAGCAGACGGCCGAGGCCGATCAGATTGCCGAGCAGTTTTTCGATATAGTAGTGATTGCGGTAGAGCGCGGTCATGCCGAGGCGACGATCGTCGCCCTTGCCGATCAGCTTGAGACTGGCAAAGCTCAGGCACTGACCGCCGTAGGGCGAGTCATTCACGTCGCGGGCGGGGTCGAAGATCAGCAGTTCGAATTTGTTGAGCGCTCGGACGTTCGGGTTGCGCAGGCGCTCGACGATGCCCCAGATTTGATTGATTGGCTGGCCGTCGGCGCGGGGCAATTCCATCATCCGTTCGAAATAATAGCCCGACCAAGCGCCCGACCTCCGGACCTTCGGCAGCACGTTGTCGCGAAACCGGTCGAAGAATTGCGGCGCGCCGTAGCGCCTGTACAGCGCTGCCGGAAAAATCGTGTTGGCGACCGTCTCGATGGGCTTCTTGCCATGGCCCGAAAGGAAGGCATCGACTTCCGCCACGACGGGATCGGCGAGTGTTGCGCGCGCAGTCGGCTCGGCCACGGAGATGACGACATTCTGCGCCTGGTGTCCGGTGGCGAGGTCGACGAGCCGGACCGCCTCGCGCCAGCCAGCAACGCAGTCAGGCTGCGGCGGTATGGGAAGATACATCGACTTCCTCCGTCAAATTTGCCGTGGCGAAAAGGCGCGGCGCTAGAAAGCGCTCAGTAAGCCAGGCGTGGCCTTCCAAGCCCCAACCTGGTCCCCAGCTGTTGCGGATGAGAATGGCCGGGGTGCCGTCCACGGTTCCATGCCCGACCGCGACGACCGCGTGCCGTTGCGCTGGCTCGGGGAGTTCGTCGTTCGCCGGATCGACGACGCCATCACCGCGCGGCTGGAAGAAAGACCGTGACAGCATCGTCAGCATGAGCACCGGCGTGTCACGATCCAGCGCGGCAAGGATGGATGACAGGTCGGTTCCATCCCTCTGTCCGTTGCGGCCATAGAGCGGGCCAACGGTCGCCGGCGGCGTCCACAGTCGATGATCGGCTGGAACCGCTGCCAGATACGGCCAGCCTTTCTCGTCGGGTTGGCCATCGAGCCGTAGCGCGTCCAGCATTGTGGATAGCAGTGCGCCGCTCGTCGGCGGTCTGCCCGCCCGTTTCTGCGCGGCATAAAAGGCGAATTCACACGACAGCGGTGCCCAGCCGTCGCGAAGCCCGGCGTGGGTGTCGCTCGCGGCGAATGCGAGGCATGTCGGCCGCGCGCCTTGATCGCGCGCAGGCCCGAACAGCGGCCGAAGGTCACGGACGATATCGATCATGGGGCGTCAGGCGGCCTCGAGCAGGTGCCGCCGTTCGGCGCGCGACAGGCCCGTCTGTTCCGGGCCGGTGAGGTCGAAATCGAGCGTCAGGCTGGTGAGGGCCGGCGCAGGCTGCCACGGCCGCCGCTCGTCGAGCGACATGCGGCCGCGCCGCGGCGCATCGGGCGCCGCGGTGACACGGCGGACAACGGGACCACCGATGCCATCGCCGTCGATTGCCTCACGCTCGTCTCGAACGACGGCGAAGCCGCTGGCGATCAGTTGGTCGAGATCCCAGAGATACCCACCGCCGCTATGTTCTTCGAGCTGCAGCACGAAAAGATCATTGCGACTGCCATCGATCCGCGAGCCGGCATCGCGCTCGGTCAGCAGCCAGACGTCGCCGCGATAGTTGTCGGGCCGATAGTCCTTGAGGAGATCGACCTTCAGGCTGCGCGGCTGCGTCCGGAGCAGGTCGGTCATCACCGATGGCGAAATCAGATTGTAGCGAACCAGGGTGCGGCACGTCGCCTCATAGCTGGCGCCGATCCGCAGCGAGAGCTGATAGACGACATTGGGGCGCCGGAAATGATCGATCTGCCATCCTTGTCGCGCGCTGTGCGCGAGCACCAGCCATTTCGGCATCATGAAGGCGATCGCAAAGGCGTCGGCTTCGGTTTCCTCGAAGTTGTTTCCCGGTTCGGGCGACATCGGCATCCGGCGCAGGATGCTCTCATCGTCGAGGCTCGGCTCGTGTCGCATCGAAAAATGCCCGAGTTCGTGCGCGGCCGTGAAGCGCTGGATGCTCATCGGTCGTTCCGTCGTGACGAGAACGCCAGGAGCAGGTGCGCTGAGATAGGCGCCGAGCAGGCCTTTCAGAGGACGAAGCAGCAAGGGTAGACCCACGGCATGGATCGCGCCGAAGACATCGACGCTGCCGCCTTGGGTCTCGATCAGTGCGCGCGTATCGAGTTCGCGATGCAGGCGGCCCGCTGCCATCGTACCAGCGCGAACCGCGCTCGCATAATCCGACGCCATCGATCAGCTCCGTTCGCCGCCAGACCGCGAGCGGAGATATTCGGCAAACCGGCTCAGCTCGGCCCGGTCCTCAGTCGACAAGGCCGCAACGCGTCGCGCCAGATGGGCGACATCGGCGGGAAGGCTCGCGGAGGCCTCGTCTTCGCCGGTAAAATAGGCCACCGACTGGCGGTAAAGACGGGCAAGCCGCGTCAGTTCGATCGCTTCAACGCGGCGCTGGCCATTCTCGATATCGGTAAGCGCGGTCCGGGGAATCTTGAGATAGGCAGCAACTTCTTCCTGCTTGAGGCCGAGATATTTCCGTGCTTCGCGCAGACGGTCGCCCAAGCGCCGCCGCTCCTGCTCGTCGCCTTCCTGGCGGAGTGCGAGATTGGTCATGGCTTCGACCCTTTCTTCTTAACCCAGACGCGTTCGATCTTAGGGAGGAGGTCGTCAATCGCCTTCTCGATCGAATTGTAGCCGCCGGTGCGGACGATGCTGTCGCGAAGCTCGATGTCGAGGACCTGCTCCACCGCGCAAAGCGTGTCGACCACGGACAAGGAGTCGAGTGGCACGGGCGCCTGGATGATCTTCGGGTTTTCCGGAGGCAGGGCAATTCCGCGCACCTGTGCCTCAGCCCTGGCCACTTGCAGCAGTTCGTCGACCAACGCCCTAATGGCGTCGGCTTTGGGAAACGCGGTTGCCGCGGGCTGCGGAGGAGCGATTGTCGCCATGCATGCCTCGCACGATTTCACTACATTAAATGCGATATAATGTCTGATAATCCGACACGCAAGCCCGAATTTGCAGCTCGGATTTTTGCAGGGTGTAGCGGGTCATCGGCGGTGCGGTGTGGTGGTCAGTGCCACCTCGAGGGACAACGACAGGGCAGAATCATCAACTCGGGTCATAGCTCGATCAAAAGAACAGAGCTGGAATATTGAGTCAGTCGCCGACGAGTGATCTCCTTCGGTCACCCACCAGCCCCCAGCGGCTCCGTTCATTTCGGGCGGCCCATAGCCGAGTCTTGAAGCCGCGCCCCGACCGCATCCGGCGGTATGGGCGGGAGCTTCAACGTGACCCCGACCAAATTGCTCATCGGCCAGATCCTTGTCGTGTTCGCAATCGTGATCGCGGGCCTCTGGGCGGCGACCCAATGGGCGGCGGCGATGCTCGCCTACCAGCCCGAACTTGGTCCGGCCTGGTTCATGGCTGGAAGCACGCCGGTCTATCGTCCCTGGGCGCTCTTCCCCTGGTGGTATCACTACGATGCCTATGCGCCGCATGTTTTCGACAAGGCCGGCGCGCTCGCCGGCGCGAGCGGTTTCATCGGCTGCGGCGCGGCGATCGCAGGCTCGCTCTGGCGCGCGCGGCAGTCGCGTCACGTCACCACCTATGGTTCGGCGCGCTGGGCCAGGCCGAACGAGATCGAGCGGGCCGGCCTTTACGGTGATGCCGGCGTATTCCTGGGCCGCTCGCGCGGCCGCTATCTCCGGCATGACGGCCCCGAACATATCATGGCGTTCGCGCCAACCCGTTCGGGCAAGGGCGTCGGGCTGGTCATACCGACACTGCTTGGCTGGACCGGCAGCGCCGTGGTTCACGACATCAAGGGCGAGAACTGGCAGCTCACCGCCGGCTGGCGCGCGCGCTTCTCCCACGTCCTGCTGTTCAATCCGACCGATCCCGCTTCCGCCAAATACAACCCGCTGCTGGAGGTCCGGCGCGGCGAGCATGAGGTCCGCGACGTCCAGAACATCGCCGACATCCTGGTCGATCCCGAAGGCGCGCTCGAACGGCGCAACCACTGGGAGAAAACCTCCCATTCGCTCCTGGTCGGCGCGATCCTCCACGTCCTTTATGCGGAGGAAGAAAAGACGCTCGCACGGGTAGCCACATTCCTGTCGGACCCGCAGCGGCCGTTCACCGCCACGCTCCGGCGGATGATGACCACCAATCACCTCGGCACGAAGGATGCGCCGCAGATCCATCCCGTCGTCGCCTCGGCGGCGCGCGAGGTGCTCAACAAGAGCGAGAACGAGCGCAGCGGCGTCCTCTCCACCGCAATGTCGTTTCTCGGGCTCTATCGCGACCCGACCGTCGCCGCGGTGACATCGCGCTGCGACTGGCGGATCGCCGATCTCGTCGAGGCCGGCCATCCGGTCTCGCTCTACCTTGTCATCCCGCCATCGGACATCAGCCGCACCAAGCCGCTGGTGCGGTTGGTGCTCAACCAGATCGGCCGCCGCCTCACCGAAAAGCTCGATGCCGATCCCGCCAGGGCGGGCAAGCACAAGCTCCTGATGATGCTCGACGAGTTCCCGGCATTGGGGCGGCTCGACTTCTTCGAGACCAGTCTTGCCTTTCTCGCGGGCTATGGAGTGCGCGCCTTCCTGATCGCGCAGTCCTTGAACCAGATCGAGAAGGCTTATGGCGAGCACAACTCGATCCTCGACAACTGCCATGTCCGCGTCGCGTTTGCGACCAACGACGAGCGCACGGCGCGGCGGATTTCGGACGCGCTCGGCATCGCCACCGAACAGCGCGCGATGCGCAACTATGCCGGCCACCGGCTCGCGCCCTGGCTGGCGCACGTCATGGTCAGCCGGCAGGAGACCGCCCGGCCACTCCTGACCACCGGCGAGGTGATGCAGCTCCCGCCCAAGGATGAGCTTGTCCTTGTCTCCGGCATGGCCCCGATCCGCGCGAGGAAGCTGCGCTATTACGAGGACCGCAATTTCCGCGAGCGGATCGCACCGCCGCCGCAGCCCGCGCCCGGAGACTATCCCGACCGGCCGCAGGCACGCCCCAACGACTGGAGCGGACTGGTCCGCGCGCCCGATACCCGGCTCGGCAAGCCCGATGACGATGCGAAGGCGGATGAGGACGGCGGCTTGCAACAGCAGCGCCACCCCGGCCTCGGCGAAGAACCCGCCAAAAAACCCGAGCCGCCAAAGCAGCTCGACCTGCTCGGCCTGGACAGCGACGACACCGACACGATCGCCGACAAGCACGCGATGGACCGCGCCGGCGCCACCGGCACGCTGATCCGCGCTCACGCGATCAATCAGGGTCGCAGCGCCGACATGCTGCCGGACTTCTGACAATGGCCGCGATCAAACCCAACCGCGTCCGCTACCAGCTCTTCCTGCCCGAAGATCTGAGCCACCGCTTCGAGGCGCTGGCGAGCCAGCCCGGCGCGTCCAAATCGGCGATCCTCACCGACGCGCTCACCGCCTGGCTCAACCGGCAGGCGGCGAGCGAGCTGGAGAACAAGTTCAGCCAGCGGCTCGATCGCATGTCGCTCGCGCTGGGGCGTGTCGAGCGTGACGGGCATGTGCTGCTCGAGAGCCTGGCGCTGTTCATCCGCTATGAACTGATGGTGCAGGCCCCTTTGGCCGAAGCCGACGAAGCGGCGCGTGCGATCGGCCGAGACCGCTTCGAGGCGTTCATTGCCCGCGTCGGCGAAGCGCTCGCCAGCGGCCAGCGCACGCTTGCTGCCTCCGCGAAAGACAATGGAGGTGGGCGATGAGCGACACGCTTTTCGGCTCCGATAATTCCGCAGGGCGTCGGCGCGCGATGCTGCGCACCGCGATGGGGCCGACCATCGCCGCAGCGCTGGCCGATCCGGTGGTCATCGAGATCATGGTGAACCCGGACGGCGTGTTGCGCCTTGATCGACTCGGCGAAGGCCGGATCGATACCGGCACCAAATATGAGCCCGCGCAGGTCGAGCGGATCATCCGCCTGGTTGCCAGCCACGCACGGACAGAGGTTCATGGCAATGCGCCGATCGTGTCAGCCGAGCTGCCACCGCACGGCGAAGGCGCGGGCGAGCGGTTCGAGGGTATCCTGCCGCCGGTCAGCCTCGCGCCGTGCTTCTCGATCCGCAAGCCCGCGGCGCGCATCTACACTTTGCTCGACTATGTGCGGGACGGCATCATGCCCGCCGACACGGCGCGACTGCTGTCGATGGCCGTGGTCGAGCGCAAGAACATCCTGGTCGCGGGTGGCACCAGTTCGGGCAAGACGACGCTTGCCAACGCGCTGCTCGCCGAGATGGCGCACCTCGACGAACGCGTCATCATCATTGAAGACACGCGTGAGTTGCAATGCGCCGCGCCCGACGTGGTGGGGCTGCGCACGCGTACGATTGGCACTGCCGGAGCCGGCGGCGTCACGATGGCTGATCTTGTCCGCTCGACATTGCGGCTCCGCCCCGATCGCATCGTCGTTGGCGAGGTGCGCGGGCGCGAAGCGCTCGACATGCTCAAAGCCTGGAACACCGGGCATCCGGGCGGCATCGCAACCGTCCACGCCAATTCGGCAGTGTCGGCGCTCTACCGGCTCGAGCAGCTCGTGCAGGAAAGCGTCGTCACCGTTCCGCGCCGGCTGATCGCCGACGCCATCGACATGATCGTGTTCATCGCCGGGCGCGGCCTCGCGCGCCGCGTCGACACGATCGCGCGCGTCGCCGGCCTCGATCCCGACGGCGGCTACGCCGTCCTCGACCTTACTCCCGACCACGCCCTCGAACCCCAAGGAGAATGACCATGCGCTTGTCCCGTATTCCTGCCCGTATTCCCGATCGTCGGAGCATCTTCCTCACCGGCGCCGCCATCGGCCTCGGGCTTGCGCTCGCCGCCACCGCGCAGGCCGCCGGCTCGGGCATGCCGTGGGAGGAACCGCTTCAGCAGGTCCTCGAATCGGTCCAGGGTCCTGTCGCCAAGATCGTCGCGGTGATCATCATCATCGTCACCGGTTTGACGCTCGCGTTCGGCGAGACGGCAGGCGGGTTCCGGCGCCTCATCCAGATCATCTTCGGCCTGTCGATCGCGTTTGCGGCGTCGAGCTTCTTCCTCAGCTTCTTCAGCTTCGGCGGCGGGGCGCTCATCTCGTGAACGCGCCAAATTCCTATGGCGCCAGCCATATCGAGGGGTTCGAGGCGCCGATGCACCGCGCGCTTGCCGAGCCGATCCTGCTTGGCGGGGCGCCGCGAGCGATCGCGATCGTCAATGGTACGATCGCGGCCGCGCTCGGACTCGGTCTCCAGCAGTGGATCGCCGGGCTGGCCATGTGGGCGTTCGGGCACACTCTCGCGGTGTTCGCCGCCAAGCGCGATCCCGACTTCGCCCCGGTCCTTGTCCGCCACCTTCGCCAGAAGGGGCATCTGTCATGCTGAATCTGCGCGAATACCGTCAGAAGGCCGACCGGCTCGCCGATCATCTTCCATGGGCGGCGCTTGTCGCGCCCGGCGTGGTGCTCAACAAGGACGGCAGCTTTTTGCGCGTCCTCAGGTTCCGCGGCCCCGATCTAGAATCCGCCACCGAAGCCGAGCTTGTCGCCGCCTGCGCGCGGGCGAACAATGTCCTGAAGCGCTTCGGCTCGGGCTGGGCACTCCATTTCGAGGCCGAGCGGCGCGAAGCGCTGGGTTATCCCGACAGCAGCTTTCCCGATGCGGCGTCGTGGCTGGTCGATGAGGAACGGCGCGCGGCGTTCGAAAGCGCGGGCGCGCATTTCGAGAGCCGCTATTATCTGACGCTCACCCTCCTGCCTCCGCCCGATCAGGCGGACACGGCGGGCCGAGCGCTGATCGAGCGCAGCGACGACGCGAAGGGCCGCGACTGGCGACAAGCGCTTGCCGGCTTCATCGCCGAGACGGATCGTGCGCTTGACCTGTTCAGAGGCTTCATGCCCGAGGTGCGCGCGCTCGGCGACAGCGAAATGCTGACCTTTCTCCACGGTGCGATCTCCGCGCGCCGCCATGTCGTCGCCGTGCCCGAAACGCCCATCTATCTGGACGGGCTGCTCGCCGACACGCCGCTGACCGGCGGGCTCGAACCGATGCTCGGCGACGAGCATCTGCGGACGCTCACCATCCTCGGATTTCCGAACGCGAGCCGTCCCGGCATCCTCGACGGACTCAACCATGAGGATTTTGGCTATCGCTGGGTGACGCGCTTCATTGCGCTCGACAAGACCGACGCAACCAAAGCGCTCACTCGCCTGCGGCGGCAGTGGTTCAACAAGCGCAAGTCGATCACCGCGCTGCTGCGCGAAGTCATCTACAACCAGCCGGTCCAGCTTCTCGACAGCGATGCCGACAACAAGGTGGTCGATGCCGACCTCGCCTTGCAGGCGCTCGGCGGCGATCATGTCGCGTTCGGCTATCTGACGACGACGATCACCGTTGCCGATATCGACCGCGCCCGCGTCGAGGAAAAGGTCCGCGCGGTCGAGCGCATCGTCAACGGGCTCGGCTTCACCTGCATCCGCGAGGGCATGAATGTGGTCGAGGCGTGGCTGTCGAGCCTGCCGGGCCATGTCTATGCGAACGTCCGGCAACCGATCGTCCACACCCTGAATCTCGCGCATCTCATGCCGCTGTCCTCGGTATGGGCAGGACCGGCGCGTAATCCGCACCTCGACGGTCCGCCGCTGCTTTATGCGGAAACCAGCGGCTCGACGCCGTTCCGTCTCAGCACGCATGTCGGCGACGTCGGTCATATGCTGATCGTCGGACCCACCGGGGCCGGAAAGTCGGTGCTGCTCGCAATGCTCGCGCTTCAGTTCCGGCGATATCCAGACTCCCAGGTCTATGTCTTCGACAAGGGATTTTCGGCGCGCGCGGCCGTGCTGGCGATGGGCGGCGCGCATCACGCGCTCGGGCTTGGCGGTGAGAGCGGTCATGCCGATGACGTGGGCGGGCGAACGATCGCCTTCCAGCCGCTGCGCCACATCGATCGCTCCAACGCACGCGCCTGGGCGACCGAATGGATCGGCGCGCTGCTCGCCCATGAGAAAGTACTGGTCACACCCGAGATCAAGGAGGCCGTCTGGTCGGCGCTCACCAATCTCGCGACCGCCCCGATCGAGGAACGCACGCTCACCGGCCTGTCGCTGCTGCTGCAATCGGCACCGCTGCGATCGGCGCTCGCGCCCTATACGCTCGAAGGATCGTTCGGCCGCCTGCTCGACGCCGCCGAAGACGATCTAGCGATCGCCGACGTGCAGTGCTTCGAGACTGAAGCGCTGATGGGGCAGGCGGGCGTCGTTGCGCCCGTGCTGACCTACCTGTTCCATCGTCTCGAGGAGCGCTTCACCGGGCGGCCGACGCTTCTCGTACTGGATGAAGCCTGGGTGTTCCTCGACCACCCGCTGTTCGCCGCGCGCATCCGTGAGTGGCTGAAGGTGCTGCGCAAGAAGAACGTCAGCGTCGTGTTCGCGACACAGAGCCTAGCCGATATCGCCGACAGCACGATCGCGCCGGCCATCATCGAAAGCTGTCCGCAGCGCATCTTGCTGCCCAATGATCGGGCGATCGAGCCGCAGGGCCAGACGGTCTACGTCCGCTTCGGTCTCAACGCGCGCCAGATCGAACTGGTCAGCCGCGCGACGCCCAAGCGGCAATATTATCTGCAATCAGCGCGCGGCAACCGGCTGTTCGAGCTTGGGCTAGGCCCGATCGCGCTGGCGTTGTGCGGCGCGTCCGATCCCGACAGCCAGAAGCGCATAGACGCGGTGCTGGCCGAAAAGGGCCAGGCCGACTTCGCCGCGACCTTTCTCTCCCAAGCCGGCCTCGATTGGGCGGCCGACCTGCTTGGGCGTCACCCTGCCGCCCGCCCCCCAGAAGACAAGGAGTAATTTCCCGTGCCCCGTATCCCTATCCGCAAATATGCGTGCCTCTCCGCTCTCGCGCTCGGCGCCGTCGGCTCGCTCGGTATCGGCATCGCGTTGACCTCGACGCCCGTCGCGGCCCAGCTCAGTGTGTTCGATCCATCGAACTATTCGCAAAACCTGCTCACCGCCGCGCGCACGCTTGCCCAGATCAACAACCAGATCCAGAGTCTCCAGAACGAAGCGCAGATGCTGATCAACCAGGGCAAGAACCTGTCCCGGATCGATTTCCCGCAACTTCAGGAGCTTCGCCAGCGCCTCCAGCAGATCGACCAGCTCATGGGCCAGGCGCAGGGCGTCGACTTCCGCATCGATCAGCTCGACGAGCGCTTCCGCCAGCTCTACCCGCAGGAGTTCGATCAGGTGTTCCGCCGCGATCAGCGTGTGGCTCGCGCACGCGATCAACTCGATACCGCGATGTCCGCGTTTCGCCAGACGATGGGGGTCCAGAACCGCATCGTCGACAACGTACGGAGCGACACGCAGGCGCTCGCCGACATCGTCGCGCGCAGCCAGGGCGCGGAAGGCTCGCTTCAGGCGCAGCAGGCCACGAACCAGCTTCTCGCGCTCACCGCCAAGCAGCAGCTCCAGCTTCAGCAAATGATGGCGGCGCAGTTCCGGGCGGAATCGGTCGAGCAGGCGCAGCGGGGCCAGATCGCGCGCGAGGCACGCGAGTCGACGCGCCGCTTCCTCGGCGACGGCAAGGCTTACACGCCACGCCAATGAGCTGAGGCAGGCGAGGACCGCGCCCCCAGCTCCCCCCGGGTCCGAACCTGTCTCGTCGCGGGGGCCGTAGGGCTTGCCCCTCTCATGGCCGCCGGTCCCCGCGACACCTTTCAACTTCAAGCAGGAACCCGCCCATATGGATGACCTGAATGTCATCGATCAGTTCATGGAGGCCTTCGCCTCCTACATCGACAGCGGGTTCGGCCTGTTGGGCGGTGACGTCGGTTTCCTGACCACGATCCTGATCGGCATCGACATCACGCTCGCCGGGCTGTTCTGGGCGCTCGGCGGCGAAGACGACGTCATCGCCAAGTTCCTCAAAAAGATCCTCTATGTCGGCGTCTTCGCCCTGATCCTCAACAGCTTCTCGACACTGTCCGATATCATCTTTCGCAGCTTCGCCGGCCTCGGCCTCACCGCAGGGGGCAGCGCGATTACGGCTGACGATTTATTGCGACCCGGCAAGCTGGCCGGGACCGGCTTCGAGGCAGCATGGCCGCTCCTCGAGCAGGCGAAGGAGTTGGTTGGCCCGATCGCCTTCTTCGACAATTTCATCGAGATCGCCGTGCTGGTGATCGCCTGGGTCGTCGTCATCGCCGCCTTTTTCATCCTCGCGATCCAGCTTTTCATCACAATCCTCGAATTCAAGCTTACTTCGCTCGCCGGCTTCGTGCTCGTGCCCTTTGCGCTGTGGAACCGCACGTCGTTCCTCGCCGAACGGGTGCTCGGGAACGTCGTCAGTTCGGGCATCAAGGTCATGGTGCTCGCGGTCATCGTCGGCATCGGCTCTAACTATTTCGCCGACTTCACCAGTGCGATCACCGGCGACGAGGTGTCGATCGAACAGGCCGTGTCGCTGATGCTCGCGAGCCTCGCGATCTTTGGCCTCTCCATCTTCGGCCCGGGAATCGCATCCGGCCTCGTCGCCGGCGCGCCGCAGCTCGGCGCCGGATCGGTGATCGCCACTACCGTGCTTGCCGGCGGAGGTCTTGCGATGGCAGGCGCTGGCGCCGTCGGCGCGGCACGCGGTCTCGCGGGGGCCGGTCTCGGCGCGATCCGCGCCGGTACATCGATGGGGTCTGCCGCATCCACTGCCTACAAGCTCGGGCAGGAAACCTCGGGCTCGACCAGCGTCGGCGCGGGCCTCGGCGGCGTTGCGACCGCCATGCGCGGCGCGGCTGCCAACCGGATGAGCGGCGGTCTCGGCGTTAGCGCTGCCGCCGATCGTGGGCAGCGCGCCGCATGGGAAGCAGGAAGCACCCGTGCCGGCGGCGCCGCCCCCGCAGCCGCGCCGATAGGCGCAGCTGAAGGAACACCCGCCTGGGCGCAGAAGCTTCATGCCAGCCAGAATGCTCGCCACCGCCGCCAGATGGCGATCCACGCAATCCAGGGCGGCGACCGCGGCGGCGCTGGCGCCACTCCAGACATCAAGGAAAGGGACTGAGCGATGAAATTTCGACGCGCATTGCAGCGCTATGGGCGAACGCCCGAACCCGAGACACCCTACCAACGAGCGGGCCAGCTTTGGGATGAGCGTATCGGCTCGGCTCGCGCACAGGCGAAGAACTGGCGGCTGATGGCCTTCGGCGGCCTGTTCCTGACCACTGGTCTGTCGGGCGCGCTGGTCTGGCAATCGATGCAAAGCCGCGTCGTGCCCTATGTGGTCGAGGTCGATGCACTCGGGCAAGCACAGGCCGTCGCGCCTGCCGCCAAGGACTATCGGCCGACCGATCCGCAGATCGCATGGTTCCTCGGCCGGTTCATCACCGGCGTTCGAGCGCGCTCGCTCGATCCGGTATTGATGCGTGAAAACTGGCTATCAGCCTATGATTTCGCGACCGAACGTGCGTCACTGTTCCTCGGCGAATATGCCCGCACCTCCAATCCGTTCGCCGATGTCGGGCGCAAGACGGTTTCGGTGCAGGTGACGAGCGTCGTCCGCGCGTCGGATACGAGCTTCCAGGTCAAATGGACCGAGCAGCAATATGAGCGGGGAAGCCTCGCCAGCACGTCACGCTGGACGGCGATGCTCACGGTGAAGATCAAGCCGCCGCGCTTGGCCGATGTGCTCCGAAAAAACCCGCTCGGTCTCTATGTTGACGCGATCGACTGGAGCCGCGAACTGGAAACGCCTCAGGACCGGCCGCCTTCGCCGCAACCATCGGCCGTGCCCGATCCCGCACAATCACTCCCGGTCGCGCCGCCCACCGACATTCCGCTGGGCTCGCCGCTCGATCCGACCCTTGCTCAACCCGCAGCCGCACCATCCCCCGAAAGGACCGACCAATGATCCGTGCCCTCATCCTGGCGGCGAGCGCGATGGCGCTTGCCATGGGCGTCGCTGCGCAGAGCCGCGAACCCGCGTCACCCACCGCGCGCGTCACTGCCGCCAACCGGGCGGCACTGCGCGAGCCGTCGAGCGCGGGATATATATATGCCGTCCAGGTCTATCCCTGGGCGGAAGGCGTGCTCTACCGGCTCTATGCCGCGCCCGAGCGCATCACCGACATTGCCTTGCAGCCGGGCGAAACGATTGTGTCCGTCGCCGCCGGCGACACCGTGCGCTGGACTGTCGGCGATACCACCAGCGGCATCGGCGAAAGCAAGCGCGTGCACATCCTCGTCAAGCCGTTTTCGGCGGGCCTACGCACAAACCTTGTCATTGCTACCGATCGCCGGACCTACCATCTCCAGCTCGAAAGCACGCCCGCGACCGCGATGGCGGCGATCTCCTGGACCTATCCACATGACGAGCTGATCGCGCTCCGGCGTCAGCGCGATGCAGCCGTGGCGGCGACGCCGATCGCGTCGGGCCTCTCGGTCGAAAGCCTCAACTTCAACTATGCGATCTCGGGCGACAAGCCGGCCTGGCGGCCGCTGCGCGCGTTCGACGATGGGCGGCAGACCTACATCGAGTTCTCGCCTGCGATCGCCGTGGGTGAGGCGCCCCCGCTGTTCGTGATTGGCGAGGATGGCGAGGCCCAGCTCGTCAACTATCGCGTCGCCGGCCGCTATTATGTGGTCGACCGCCTGTTCGGTGTCGCCGAGCTGCGCCTTGGCGGCAAGAAACAGCAGATTGTCCGTATCACCGCCGCCCAGCCGAAGAGCCGGCAGCGCAAGGCCGGGAGGGGCGCGTGACCGATCCAACCGCTTCTTCCGCGCCGATCGCGGCGCCCAAAGCCGACCCCGAAACGCTCGTTCTGCGCGCGGCGCCGGGCCGCGTCACCCGTTTTCGCCGCGGTGCGATCGTCGCCATCGCTGCCGCCGGCTCGACCGCGATCATCGGCGTCGCCTGGCTGGCGCTCAAGCCCGCGACCCTGAGCCTGATCGCACGAAGCGATGAAAAGCTGGTTGGCGCGAAGGCGCCGCCTGATGCGCTCGCGGGCGCGCCGACGAGCTATGGCGACGTGCCGAAGCTCGGGCTACCGCTTCCCGGTGATCTCGGGCGGCCGATCCTCGAGCGCCAGCGGCAGCTTGGCGGGATGGTTCCCCCTGACCCCGCTGCCGATGCGGTGAGCCGGGCCGCGCAGGAAGCCGAAGCCGAGCGCCAGCGCATCGCCGCTGAGCAGAAGGCCGCACGCGAGTCTGGCGTCATGCTGCAATTGGCGGGCGGCGGTCGCGCCGCCGCCCCTGCACCGGTGACTACCGATGCAAGTGTTCCGCCAGCATCGGCCGAGACTGCCAAGCCGCTCCTCGACCCTGACCGAGATCCTAACGCCCAGGGGCGCAAGAACGAATTGGTCGGCCACGCCAATCGCGACGACGACATCAATCCGCACGCGCTGGCGCAGTCCGTATCGCCTTGGACCTTGCAGGCCGGCAGCATCATTGCCGCGAGCCTCATAACCGGGCTCAACTCGGATCTTCCCGGGCTCGTCACCGCGCAGATCACGGAGAACGTCTATGACAGTGTGACCGGGCGCGGTCTGCTCATTCCGCAAGGATCGCGGCTGATCGGCAGCTACGACAGCGTTGTAGCGTTTGGGCAGAGCCGTGCGCTGGTCGTCTGGCAGCGGATTATCCTGCCCGACGGCTCGTCGATTCGTATCGACAATGTGCCGGCGACCGATACGCAGGGCTATGCGGGTCTGTCCGACCGGATCGACCGGCATACTTGGCAACTTCTGAAGGGCGTCGCCCTGTCGACACTGCTGGGCGTCGGCACTGAATTGAGCTTCGGCAGCACCGAAAGCGACCTTGTCCGGGCGATCCGCGAGTCAGCGCAGCAGAGCGGCGCGCGCGCCGGCGATCAGCTCGTCACGCGCAATCTCAATATCCAGCCGACCTTGCGCGTGCGTCCCGGCTGGCCGCTACGGGTGGTCGTGCACAAAGACATCATATTGCCCGGACCCTGGGGAGGCCGTCATGGCTGATTTGAAGCTGCCAAGGCTGCCCGATCGGACGCCGGCTAAGATCACGATCAACGTCATGCCGGATCTCATCGAAGCGCTGAACGACTACGCCGAGGCCTATGAGGCGGCCTACGGCCGACGCGAGTCCGTACCGGACCTCATTCCATTCATGCTTAGCGGCTTCCTGGCGAGCGACCGCTCGTTCAGCCGGGCACGTAAGAAATAGTCCGATGTCGGCCCGGCAGCCTGCAACGAATGGCGACGACGCGCCCCCGATTGGGCCGATAAGCGTTCGCATTCCCGACGCAGTACGGATGACGGGGCTCAGCAAATCCAAGATCTACCAGCTCATCGCTTCCGGCGACATCGAGGCAGCCAAGGTCGGCCGTGCAACCGTGGTGTTTGTCGATAGTCTGCGGTCCTTTCTGCGATCACACTGTAAACAGCCGCGTTCTCGGGCGTAGCAGGGATCGCGCATGTCGGCCTGTCGATATTTCGGCACGGCCTGTCGCGAAGGGGTAAAATTGGGGGTGGATTGAGCGGAATTATCGGCACGACGATCAAGAACGTTGTTATAAATCAGTATCTTATGTTTTTCGTGTGAATCCCTCCTCCGCTACCAACCCGGATTGTCCACCAGTGACCCACTGAGGCCACTGGCAGACATTTTTCGAGGAAAATCAAATATTTTTCGCGTCCCGTTGCGTACGCCGGCGTCCCGGTGCGACCGGCTGCGGCCACCCACGGCGATTTGGATTGGGGGTATTTTGGGGGTATTTTTCGGCTGTCCCCAAAACAGGCGATACCCCCAGATGGCTTTGAAAGAACTTGAGGTCAAATACGCCACCAAGCGGCAGCGCCCCTACAAGCTGTCCGATGGAGAAGGCCTGCACCTGCTCGTCCAGCCGAACGGATCGAAGCTCTGGCGCCTGAAATACCGCTTCGACGGCAAGGAAAAACTGCTGAGCTTCGGCAAATATCCGACCGTCACGCTGGCGATCGCCCGCGAGAAGCGGACCGAAGCCAAGCGGCTGCTCGATCAGGGTGAGGACCCCGCCGAGGCCAGGAAGCGGGCGAAGAAGCAGAGGGCCGCGCTCAAGCTGTTCGAAGAGATTGCGCGGGCCTGGCACGCCAATCGTATTGAAGGGCTGGACTCGGCCCATGCCCTGCGCGTCATCAACCGGATGGAGCGCGACGTCTTTCCGGTCATCGGGAAGCGTCCGATCACGGAAATCGACCCGCCCGAGATTCTCGAGATGATCCGCGCGGTCGAAGCGCGCGGCGCCCTCGATATCGCCCGTCGCCTCAAGCAGAACGTCAGCCAGATCTATCGCTTCGCGATCGCGAGCGGCTGGGCGACCATCGATCCGACGCTCGGCCTCAACGATGCGCTCAAGCCCAAGCCGCCCGTCAGGCACATGGCGCGCGTGCCGCTCGCGGAGTTTCCGAAGCTGGTGCGAGCGATCTTCGCCTATGACGGCGAGGACACGCCGCGCCGCCGCGAGATCACCCGTGACGCGCTGCTGTTCACCTTGCTCACATGGGTCCGAACCAGCGAAACCCGCTTCGCGGCCAGGGACGAGTTCGAGGATCTCTATGGACCGAACCCGCTATGGCGTCTGTCGCCGGAGCGCATGAAGATGGAACGTGAGCATCTTGTTCCGCTGTCCCGCCAGGCCGCAATGATCGTTCAGCGCCGCTTGCAGGCGACGAACGATGCGTTCCTCTTTCCCGGAGCCAAGCCTGGAAAGTCTATTTCCGAGAACACCATGATCTATGCCTGTTATCGGATGGGGTATCTCCATCGGCAGACGGTACATGGGTTTAGGGGGCTCGGCTCGACCTGGGCGAACGAAGCCGAACGCTACAAGCCGGATTGGATCGAGATGGCGCTCGCTCACGAGGACGAGGATGAGGTGCGCGGCGCTTACAACAGTGCGCTCTATCTCACACCGCGAAGGCGGATGCTCCAAGACTGGGCCGACGTGATCGACGCGGCAACCGCAGTGTCGAATGTCGAGAAGAATCCTATCGAGTTCTCACAATTCATGCGCTGTTCCGCTCCCATCCAGCACCTGCCACCAAGCGACCAGAGACAGCCGTATTGGCAACGCCCCCTTCGGGCGGCTTCGCGATGAGCCTCAAAAGTCAGAACCGCCGATTTAGAGGCGCGGTTTTCTGCCATAGTTGTTAGAAATATCAGCTACTTAGATGCATCCGCGAATAGTAGAATGAACTCCAAGAAACCGTATCTCACTACATCTCATCATAGCTGATTCCCCTTGCAACTCGACAAGGGAAACCGCCGGGACCGCCAATTACGCCGATACATCGTCTGGAAGGGCTCGATTGGGGCGAGCAGAACGCGCGCATCCGTCCCGATGGACGCGCTCAGCGTGACTAATTCAATGAAATATATGGGGTTATTTGCGTCGCCACGAAGCGTCAGCGGTGCAGGCTCATCAGTCCTTAATCAATGAGTGGGAGGAATAGTTCGCCAACAAATTGAATTGGACGATGAGCCCCAAGGCGCGGCAAATGGCGCCAAATCAAAAAATGCCGTGGGGAGGACAGTCATGGTCACAGCCTTTAGGACAAATTTGCTTTGTGCCACCGCGCTATCGATCGCGTGTGCGCTTGCAGTGCCGGCACATGCCCAGGACGCTGCATCGCAGGGCGAAAAGCCCGAGGCGCAGGAAGGTGGCCTTGAGACAATCGTCGTCACGGCGCAGAAGCGCGAACAGAATTTGCAGGATGTTCCAGCCGCCGTTTCCGCCATAGGCGGCGAGACGCTGCGCACGCGCGGCATCACGGAGACCTCAGACTTGATGGGCGCGATCCCCAGCCTGCAAGTCACCACTCCCTATGGTCGCACCCAACCGAATTTCTCGCTGCGCGGGATTTCAGTGGCGAACGAATTTTCCGCCTCCACTGCGTCGCCGGTTGGCGTCTATGTCGATGAAGTCTATCAGAGCTTCCGGGCGAGCCATGGCCTGCAACTCTATGACATCGACCGGGTCGAGGTACTGCGCGGACCGCAAGGAACACTCTACGGTCGCAACACCACGGGTGGCGCGATCAGCTTCTTCACGCGCAAGCCGGATCTGGGAGAGGCCAATGGCTATCTGACCGCCGGCTATGCCAATTACGACACTTTCACGGTGCAGGGCGCCGCTGAAGCGACGCTGGTTCCCGACATCTTGGGCGTCCGCGTCGCCGGTACTTTTGCAAAAGGGGATGGTTGGCAGCGCAATGTACTGCCTGGGAATGAGCGCGACCTAGGGACCACCGATACGATCGGCGGTCGCATCTCGATCCGCTTCCGGCCCGATCCCGATCTCGACATCAATTTGAAGCTCTATGCCGCGAAGGACGATCCATGGGGCACCGCGCCCTATGCAGGTGGTCAACTCGCGGGCGGGCAGGATGCGCTCGGCTATTCGCGTTACGATCCGCAACCTTTCCTAGGCGGGCGGTTGCTGCGTGACAATGAGGTCGCAGTTGATCGGGTAGGTAAGAACATCAGCAAGTCGAAAGGGATAGCCCTCAACATCAAATGGGATGTCAGCGACCAATTCTCCGTCACCTCGATTACCGGCTACGACACCGGCGACTATATCAACAATCCTGATGATTGCGATGGCGGCCCAGCCGATCTCTGCTCGATCGGCCTCACGTCGACGAGCAAGAATTTCAACCAGGACCTGCGTTTCAGCTATTCGAACGACCGCCTCGATATCATTGCCGGCCTTTATTATGGCAGGGACAAGGTCAAGACGGTCAACTACCCGGACTTTTTCGGGGCGCTGAGGCCGCTGCTGCTTGGCGCCGGTCTTCCGGGCAGCTACAATAACGCCGCAATCGGAACGCCCGACGCGATCCGCTATATCCCAGCCTTTGCCGCCAATCCGGCGTTGGGGCCTGGCGATGCCGGATTCTGCGACGCGATCGAGATCAATCCCAACGGCTTCCTTGATGCACGCTCGCTGATTGCACTCCAGACCGACATCGCGATCAATAATACGGGCAATGGCGGCATGGGGGGTAGCTTTTCGGCGGGCTGCGCCGGGGCAGGCGCGCCTCCGTTCACCCCGATCCTCGGCGAACAGCGTTTTGACGTGTCGCGCCCCTCGAAGGCGATCTACGGCGACGTAACCTGGAAAGCGACCGAGCGGCTGACCGTGGCGGTGGGTGCACGCTACACCCAGGATAAGGTCAATTACCTTAACGGCAGCACTTTCCTCTATGCGCTCGACGGTACGACGCCGGTTGTCAACCTGATCCCCTACAGCAATCCATACAACCCCAATCTCGCGCCGCTTGAGCAGCGCGAAAAGGCAAACAGGCTAACCGGCCGTATCAATGTCAGCTATGAGTTCGCCGATGATATCATGGGCTATCTCCAGTACAGTCGCGGTTACCGCAGCGGCAGCTTCAACGGGCTTGCCTATCAGGGCGTCAATCAAGTCTATTATATCCAGCCTGAAAAGGTGAATGCATATGAGGCGGGGCTCAAAACCCGGCTGTTCGATCGCCGCGTCCAACTTAACCTCGTGGGCTTCTACTACGAGTATTCGAATCACCAAGTAACGCAGGTGGTCGGCGCTACAACCTTCACGCGCAGCGCCAATGGTCGCCTGTTCGGTGGCGAGGCCGAACTCGCCTGGCAGGTGGCCGATACGTTGCGTTTCGATGCTTCGCTGGGCTATCTCAACAGCAAGTACAAAGGCAATGTGATCGATCCGGCAAACCCGGCCAGCCCGACATTGAACGTCAACGGCAATCCCTTCCCGAACGCGCCGGAGGTTACGTTCCAGGCCGGATTCGACTGGGATATGATCGATGACGGCACCAACAAGCTGACCTTGCGCGGTGATGCGTCCTACATGGGCAAGTACTATTTTGATCCGTTCAAGAATTATGGGCAGACACCGTGCGATACACCCCCAGCGGGATCGAACATAACGCTCGCGGGTAAGGCGATTACATGCGCAAATCCGGGCTACTGGCTCGCCAATGCGCGATTAACCTATGCGCACGACAATATGTCGGTTAGCTTGTGGGCGAAGAATCTGTTCGACAAATATTACTACACCTACGGCCTCAACATGAACGTGTTCGGCTACGATTATCTGAACCGCGGCATGCCGCGCACTTATGGCGTCGAAGCGACAGTCAAGTTCTGATCGCTGCTGCGACGGGGGCTGCGGGCATCCTCTCCCGCCCGCTGCCCCCGATTTTTTCGACCTGACTTTCAGACCGAGGAGCATTCATGATGCGTTCCACCGGCAACGGTCCCTCATTCATCGGCACGGCGTACAGAATCGAGCGCGCTGTGATCACTGAGATCGGCGCAGCTGAAAGCACCGCCCAGGCGAGCAGCGCCGAGCGGCCAGCGCGCCTCCGGACGATTTAACGTGGATGCGTCTCGGAACAGAACTGAGCTGGAACGAATTTTCGCGACCCAACGCGAAGGGACGCGTGAGCAGGTTTCGCGCAGCTACGAAGAACGCATGGACCTGCTCGGGCGCCTTGGCCGGATATTTGAGCAGCACAGAGACGAATTGGTCGATGCCGTTGCCGCCGATTTCGGCATTCGATCCCGCTACGAGACTATCCTGCTCGACCTGATGCTTGGCATATCGGAAATTAAATTTGCGCGCCGCAATCTGAAGACGTGGCTGAGGCCGCGGCGGGTGAAGACTGACATCTTCGGCCTTCCCGGTTCATCGCGCCTGGTCCCCCAGCCCCTAGGTGTGGTGGGCGTTCTCGGCACGTGGAACTATCCGCTCGGCACCATATTCGTTGGCGCGGCCGGTGCATTGGCGGCCGGCAACCGCGTGATCGCAAAGCCGAGCGAAGTTTCCGCCAACGCCGCCGAAGCCAGCGAGCGGCTTGTGCGCCGGTATTTCGCCGAAGAGGAATTCGCGATTGTCCAGGGCGGGCCCGACATGGCACAGGCGATGACGGCCCTACCTTTCGACCATATTCTCTTCACCGGTTCACCCGCGGTTGGCCGCAAAGTCTATGAAGCGGCGGCTGCCAACCTTACACCTGTTACTCTGGAACTTGGCGGCAAATGCCCTGCCATCGTGGGCAAGGGTGCATCGCTTGCACAAGTCTGTGAAAGCTTAGTGTTCGGCAAGCTGCTCAACGCCGGCCAGACCTGCATCGCCGCTGACTATGCCTTCGTCCATGTCGATCAGATGGAAAGCTTCGTCGCCGCACTCCGCGCTCAGGTTGCCAAATGCTACCCCAACGCGGCAAGCAACCCCGATTTCACCAGTATCATCAATGACCGACAGTTCGCGCGGCTCCAAGGTTTGCTCGATGATGCCGAAGCCAAGGGCGCGACGGTGCTCAACCTCTCGGACAACGGCGATGGAACGCTTCCTGAACGGCATCGGATCGTGCCGTTGGCGGTTCTCGACGTTACCGATGACATGGCGATGATGCAGGAGGAGATTTTCGGACCGATCCTGCCGATCATGCCATATCGCTCCGAAGACGAGCTCATTCGCTACGTAAACCGGCATGAGCGCCCGCTGGCGCTCTATTATTTTGGCGACGAAAGTGAGGAACGGCGCAAGATCATTTCCGAAACGCACGCTGGCGGCGTGACTCTCAACGGCACGGTCATGCACGTCTTCCAGCGCCGGCTGCCTTTCGGTGGCATCGGACAGAGCGGCATCGGTGCCTATACCGGCGTCGCCAGTTTCGAGCGCTTCACTCATTACAAGCCGGTGTTCTCTCAGCCGAAACTCAGCCTGCTTGGTCAACTTCTGCCACCCTATTCGAGCAAGACCGAAGGACTACTCAACATCTTCGAAAAGATCCTCTGACGTGGCTGCGGCGGTTGATGCTGGCATGTTGCATGACGCCGGGTCGCCAGCATGGGTCGAATGACAAGGGAAGCAAATGGCTGACTATGTAATTATTGGAGGTGGGTCGTCGGGCGGCGTTATCGCCAGCCGGTTGTCCGAGGACCCCGATGTCACCGTTTGCCTGCTCGAGGCAGGCGGCCCAGGCACCTCGCCGCTTGTGTCCACGCCCGGCGCTTTTGCGGCGCTGATCCAAGACTATCGGATCAATACGCTCAACTGGCGGTTCAACACCGACCCTTCAAAGGCGCTCAACGACCGCCGCCTCTACAATCCGCGCGGGAAGATGCTGGGTGGATCGAGCGGTATGAACGGGATGGTCTATATCCGCGGCGACCGGTCGGATTTCGACCACTGGGCCGAACTCGGCAACGACGGCTGGGGTTACAACGATGTCCTGCCCTATTTCCGCAAGGCTGAGAATAATGAGCGCGGTGAGGATGAGTTTCACGGCTCGTCGGGACCGCTTCACGTATCCAACGGCAAGCGCGAATTCGATGTCTATGATGCTTTCATCGAGGCGGCGACTGGACTGGACCATCAAGCCAATCCGGACTTCAATGGTGCCAGCCAGGAAGGTGTCGGCATCTATCAGTTTACCGTGAAGGACGGGAAGCGCGCCAGCGTGAAGGCGTGTTACCTTGATCCGGTGATGGGCAGGCGCGGCAACCTCCGCGTCGAAGTACATGCCCGCGTCCATCGTATCAGGTTTGAGGGCAACCGCGCGGTGGCAGTCGAGTATTCCCAGGACGGGCAGTTGAAGACGATCCCGTGCGAAAAGGAAGTCATTGTCAGCGGCGGCGCCTATAATTCGCCCCAACTGTTGATGCTTTCCGGTATCGGACCGCGTGATGAGTTGGAGAAGCATGGAATCGAAGTGATTCATGATATTCCCGGTGTCGGCCAGAATCTTCACGACCATCCTGACCTGATGCTGGTCTACCAGTCGAAGAAGCGGCTCGGGATCGCACTCAATGTCGTTGGCGCGCTCAAGACCGTGCGAGACCTATTCCAGTATCTCACGCAAAGGAAAAGCTGGCTGGCATCGCCGCCCACGGCTGCAGGCGGTTTCTTGCGATCCGCGCCGGGGCAGAACCGGGCGGACTGCCAGGTCCATGTCGTGCCGCTCGCCTATCGCGACCATGCGCGCGACTACAAGCTGATGACGAAATGGGGCTATACGATCATTCTCAATATTGGGCGCCCAAAGAGCCGCGGCTGGGTTGCCTTACATGACTCAAACCCCGAATCCGATCCCAAGATTGACCTCAATCTCTTGAGTCATCCCGACGACCTCAAGACGTTGCGCAATGCCTTCCGTGTCGTGCAGGAGATCCTGCATTCGGATCGCATGAAGGCGATGATGAAACGGCCTCTCTATCCTGACCGCTACCTTGAAACTGATGAAGAGATCGACGCCTATATCCGGGCAGAAGCCAATCATGCTTATCATCCGGTGGGAACATGCAAGATGGGCACCGACGAGATGGCGGTGGTCGACAACCGCCTGCGCGTTCACGGCCTCGCAAATATCCGCGTGGCCGATGCCTCGATCATGCCATCAGTCGTCAACGGCAACACCAATGCAACCTGCATCATGATCGGCGAGAAAGCCGCCGACATGATCCGGCACGATAATATGAGCAGCAAGAATAGCATCGCAGAATATTGAATTGGACGATTGGATCAATGCTGCAGACACAGATGCTTACGAAAAGAAGTCCGGAGAGGCCTATCGCATGTCAGTTTATTATGTGTCGACTGCGCCATTGTGGGCGAGCGCCTTAGAGGAGCGCGGCTGATGGACGTCCGTACGCAAATACGTCGCGCCGCACGTTATTTCGCCCAGCAAGAGGCTCTCGTTCACGGCCACAGGCGGTTGACTTTCTCGGAAGCCTGGTTGCGCGGCGTGAAGCTCGCAAATGCTCTTGCGGAGTGCGGCCTTCAACCGGGTGACCGGATTGCTACGCTGGAGAAGAACTCCATCGAGGCCGCCGACATCATACTGGCGGCTGCCATTGGAAACTATACGCGTGTTCCTCTCTATGCGCGCAACCGATGTGAAGCGCACGCCCATATGATCGCGAGTACCGGATCTCGGTTGGCGCTGGTCGATGAGGCATTGGCTTCGGAGTTGGCGGGGCTGGATGCCCAAGCTCCGACGCTTGAGCGGATCATTATCCGCGATCACAACTATGAGAATTGGTTGGCGACAGCCTCGGACCGGGATCCTGATCCCGTCGTCGCGCCGGAGGACTATTGTGTCATCCGCCACACCGGCGGCACGACGGGCAAACCCAAGGGCGTTGCCTATCGGCACCGTTCATGGATGACGATCTCCGCCGCATTTTTCAGCATCGGCCCCCAAGTGGCCCCAGGGGATGCCATTCTGCATGTCGGCCCGTTGTCCCATGCATCGGGCTTCCTGTTCGTGCCGGCCTGGTATTGCGGCGCCCGCAACGTGATGATGGACGGCTTCGATCCAGCGTCCTTTCTTGACACTCTCGAGCAGGAACGGATCAGCCATGCCTTTGTAGCCCCCACCATGCTCAATGCCATAGTGCATCACGACGGGGCATATAGCCGCCACTTTCCGAATTTGAAGTTTCTGCTGAGTGCTTCAGCGCCGATCTCCGAGCCGACGCTTCGCAAGTCGTGCCAGATATTCGGGAATCATGTTCTTCATTCGGGCTATGGACAGACCGAAATCCTGCCCATCGCGTCTATGGGGCCCAACGAGTGGTTCGGCGAATTTGAAGGTTCTGCCCCAATTCGGGCGGTCGGACGTCCCATGAGTGGCGCCGATATCGAAATCCGTAACGAGGACGGAAAGGTGCTGGGACCAAACGAGCCCGGCGAGATCGTCGCACGGTTCGAAAATGGCCAGATGGAGGAATTCTGGAACGATCCGGAGGAAACCGCCCGGCGCATGGAAGATGGCTGGGTCAAAACCGGCGATGTCGGCATGATCGACACAAACGGATTTTTGTATCTGCTCGATCGCAACAACGACATGATCGTGTCAGGCGGCTTCAATATCTATCCCACCGAAATCGAAAACGTAATTGCCGACCATCCCGGTGTACTCGAGGTCGCGGTCTTTGGCGTGCCCCATGAAAAATGGGGTGAAACGCCGCTTGCAATGGTGCGTGTCAAGCCCGGAGCACAAATCACGGAGACCGAGATAATAGATTTGGTGCGCCAGCGTCTGGGCTCCGCAAAAAAGCCAAGCAAGGTCGTTTTTACCGCCGAGCCACTGCCGTTGAGCAATGTCGGAAAGGTGCTTCGTTCAAAGCTTCGAGAGCCCTATTGGGCGGGCCAGGACCGGCGCATTTCGGGGGCATGACCGACGCAGCCATCCTAGCCACATCCTCTATTCCGGTGACCGCCTGCCGGCGCGCGGGAGACTGCAATGGACTATGAATACATCCTGGTTGAGCAACGCGGCCCAGCGCTTTGGGTGACCCTCAACCGGCCGGCAGCGTTGAACAGTCTGTCGTTGGCTTTGGCCGAGGAACTCGCCGCAGCGATCGAGGCAGCGGAAGCAGATGCGACGGTGCGCGCTTGCATTCTTACCGGCGCCGGACGGGCGTTTTGCGCTGGCGCGGATCTGCTCGCAATTGGCGATGGAACAGGCGGACAAACTCTCGCCGAACGCTTAAATCTGTTTCTGCCGCCGCTCGGTCAGGCTTTTAACAGGATCGAGACGTCGCGCCTTCCGATAATTGCGGCGGTCAACGGCCTTACGCTCGCCGGCGGCTTGGAACTGGTGTTGTGCTGTGATCTCGTCATTGCCGCGCACCCGGCCAGATTTGGCGACGCCCATGCAAATTACGGCCTGTTGCCCGGCGGTGGAGGGTCGGTTCGACTCCCTAGGAAGATCGGCGAAGCGCGTGCGAAACATCTGATGATGACCGGCGGGACCATCTCGGCTGCCGAGATGAAGGAAGCCGGACTCGTGACCCAACTGGTTGCTCCCGAGGATCTCATTGCGGCAGCGCAAGCGCTGGTAGAATCTCTTGCAGAAAAGAGCCGGCCAGGGCTCGCCTACATGAAGCAGCTAGTCCGCGCTGCGCAGGATAGCTCGCTCGAAGTCGGGCTGCGTCAGGAACTCGAAACCATGGCTGCTTACGCCTTGTCCAACGACATTGTCGAAGGACTGGCGGCATTCCGGGAGAAGCGGAAGCCCGATTTTTCCGACCGGTGAGACCTGATCGGATGCGGAACACATTGGAAGAATGGATCAACGAATGACCGACATATTCGTCATGGGGGTTGGGATGACCCCGTTCGGAAAACAGTTCGACAAGAGCCTGAAAATGCTCTGCGCCGAAGCTTCGTCGCAGGCCTTTTCCGACGCAGGATGCACCGCCGGCGATGTCGAAGCCATCTTCTTCGGCAATTGCGTCCAGGGGCATATGGAGGGCCAGGACATGATCCGCGGCGAAATCGTGGCGCGAGCGATGGGCATCTCAAGCGTTCCCGTGGTGAATGTCGAAAACGCATGTGCGACGGCTTCCACGGCCTTGCACATGGCCGCCGCCTATGTTCGATCGGGGGCAGCGGATGTCGTACTCGCGCTCGGCGCGGAGAAGATGTACTCGCCCGACAAGGCGCTCATGTTCAGTGCATTCGATGGCGCTTGGGACGTGCATGAAACCGAGTCGGGCCGCGCGCAGCTGCTGGCCATGGGCAATGGCGTCGATGTTCCGGAAGGAACGACATCGAGTCAGCCTTACAGCGTTTTCATGGATGTATACGCCGCGATGGCACGCGCGCACATGAAGACCTACGGCTCGACGCAAGCGCAAATCGCGGCCGTCTCGGCGAAAAATCACATGCATTCGACGCGCAATCTGCTTGCCCAGTATCGCCTCCCATATACCGTCGAAAGTGTACTCGCTGCGCCTCCGATCGTTTACCCGTTCACACTGCCGATGTGCTCCCCGATCAGCGACGGCGCCGCCGCTGCGATCATCTGCAGCGAAGCCGGTCGGCGCAAACTGTCGGCAGCCCCGGACAGGGCGCTAAGAATCCTGGCGTCTGTGCTGCAAACCGGCGCCGCGCGCGATCCCTTTGATTATGACCACCATGTCAGCCGCCTTGCGGCGAACCGGGCCTATGCGATGGCCGGCGTGGGGCCAGAAGATATTGGCGTCGCGGAGGTGCATGACGCCACGGCGGTTGGCGAGATCATTGAAATCGAGGCGCTCGGCCTGACGCCGCCTGGCGAGGGCGGACTCGCGGCAGAGCGCGGTGAGACGGCGCTGGGTGGGCGTATTCCGGTAAACACGTCGGGCGGGCTTGAATGCAAGGGACATCCGATCGGCGCCACCGGGCTCGGCCAAATCTACGAGCTTGCGCTGCAATTGCGCGGCGAGGCGGAAGATCGACAGGTTCCGAATGCCCGGTTCGCGATCGCGCAGAACGGCGGAGGTGTCATCGGGGTGGAAGAGGCGGTGGTCGCCGTCACGATCCTGGGCCGGTAGTTGTCAGAGCGCGCCTAGGGAAACACGGGGTCACGATATGAACTTTGAGCTGTCCGATGAACAACGCATGGCGGTGGAAACCGTCCGCCGCTTTCTCGACAACAAGCTTGAGCCGGAAATCCGCCGGCATGGGGAGCGATTCATCCCCAAACCGCTCATGAAGGAATGGACTCAAGCACTGACCGGCTATGGCCATATTACCGCACCGCATCAGGAGCAATGGGGCGGGCTTGATATGGGATGGCTCACTCATCTGCTCATTTTCGAGGAGATCGCCTATTCCTCGCTCGATGTGGCCATACCCGGCTTCATCAACGCGGTTGGCGCAGAACTCATCCGCCGCTTCGCCCCGGAGACGATCAAGCAACGCTATCTTGCCGACCTCGTCGCGGCCGAGAAGTTCGTTTCGCTCGGCATCTCGGAGCCCGATGTCGGCTCGGACGTCGCCGCCATCAAGACACGCGCCGTACGAGACGGCGATTTCTGGGTCATCAATGGCGAAAAGACCTGGATCACCAACGGAGCCTACTCGGACATCTTC
The DNA here is from genome assembly GCF_030730945.1 of Aurantiacibacter poecillastricola. GTDB lineage: Bacteria > Pseudomonadota > Alphaproteobacteria > Sphingomonadales > Sphingomonadaceae > Alteraurantiacibacter > Alteraurantiacibacter poecillastricola. Next base: position 882 of record NZ_JAVAMS010000008.1, on the reverse strand, counting down.
ATCTGTACGTGCAAGACTGGCGAAAATGAAGTCACTCACATCCTGGTCGATCGTGACGAGAGTGAGTATGAGGTGCGCGATATCCAGAAGATGGCGCTCAACGGCCAATCGACTGCACAGATATTCCTGTCCGATTGCCGCGTACCGGTGGCAAACACGATCGGCCGGGTCGGCGATGGATTGCGCAATACGTTGCAAGTGTTCGAGATTGCCCGCTGCCATATGGCGATGTGGAGTATCGGCATCGCACGGCGAGCAATGGATGAGGCGATCGCGTACGCTCGCGATCGCGCGCAGCATGGCAAGAAGATCGCCGGCCATCAGCTGATCGCCGACAAGATCGCCATCATGGCGACCAAGATCGACGCAGCCCGTCTGTTGACGCACCGGGCAATATCCCTCGTCCAGGCGGGCACGCGCGCAGAGACGGAATGCTCGATGGCCAAGTGGTACGCCACCGAAATGGCGATCGAAGCGACGCGCGATGCGCTTCAGATCCATGGCGGCAACGGCGTCACCCGCGAATTCATCGTTGAGCGGCTGGTGCGTGAGGCGATCATTTGCCCCATCCCCGATGGCACGACGGAGATTCAAAAGCTTGTTGTTTCGCGCGCCCTGACCGGCATTCAAGCCTTTCGGTAAGGCTCAGACGAAAACGACAGCGTCGACGGAAATGGAGCCGCGTGCCTGACTCGCACAGGATCAAATGCGCAGATGCGTCGCTCAGGTAAAAGAGGCAGACAAGCGATGGACGAAGAGCTTCGTTTCGATGGCAGGGTAGTGGTTGTGACCGGAGCCGGAGGCGGACTTGGGCGCCAGTACGCGCTGATGTTTGGCGGGCGCGGAGCCAAGGTGGTGGTGAATGATCTGGGTGGCGACGAG
>NZ_JAVAMS010000007.1 GCF_030730945.1 Aurantiacibacter poecillastricola | reverse complement strand
GTGACGAGGATCTGCTTGAGATGTTACTTACGCAGAACACAGAAAGAGCGAATTTGACCTAAGCTCCAGTCACCTAAGTCATTTATTATTAACATAATTCCTATTATCATTCTGAGAAAATAGATTGTTGGATACGTGCCTGTGGCCGATAAGCGGTGCCGATCCGATCCGTTGCCGTGTTGCGCCTGGCTAGCACTCTTCGCACCAGAAGGATGGCTTCCTCCTCGGAAGGCGCGGATAATCGTTTGCCTTGTCCCCGGCGGCCGGCGCGCCCCCAGCTCAGCTCGATGATCTGCTCGCCGAATAGGTCCGAACTGCGCTCGATCTGATAGCGACGATCGCAGTTACGTGCGGGGTCGATCGCGGAAAGATGAATGCAGGAGCGCGCGGCAAGGTCGGTCAGCGGCATGGAACCGGCAATGACCAATTTCGCCGATCACGCAAAATACATATTCTGAATCACTCCAATATTAGTAATTCAGCCATGCGATCACATCTTGTCCTTCAGACCCTTTGCAGCCTTAAACGACACGGCCCGAGACGCCTTGATCTGCATCTTCTCACCGGTCGAGGGATTACGTCCTTCGCGCGCGGGGCGATCCTTTACCGTGAACTTTCCGAATTGGGGGATCGCTACGTCCTCCCCTTTCGCAGCGGCATCTCCGATCGCGTTGAAGATGCTGATTGCGATGTCCTTCGCCTTGCCCTCCGAGACATCGGTTTCTTTCGCCACGGTCTTAACCAAGTCGCCCATATTCATACCGTAATCTCCTCGTTGACTGGCATGAACATAGCTCTCACCGTAGGAATGGCAAACGCGGGACTTCATTAGTTTGGCGGGGAAGATCGAAGGAAATCACGATGGGATTTGTCGCGGCCGCCGCGTTCATCTGTACACCGATCGCAGTTTGGGACGGTGACGGCCCAATTTGGTGCGAGGAAGGTCCGAAGATCCGCATTTCATCGATAGCGGCGCGCGAGATCGATGGCACCTGCCGGCCGCATCATCCATGTCCTCGGGCCTCGGGAGAGGCTTCAAGAGATGCCCTGGTCGAGTTGCTTGGACGCCGGACAGGGCGATGGGAAAGCGGTCACATCACGATTGCCGCCGCACCCATGCGCTGTCGCAATGAAGGCCGAAGCTATGATCGCGTGGTTGCATCCTGCACCCTCGCGGACGGTCGCGACCTCGGTCGGGCCATGCTGGCGACCGGTACCGTTCTACCTTGGGACTGATCTTCGTGCTGAGCGACTGTCACATCACCTTCAGCAACTCGAGCCCGGCCTGATCGAAATACTGCTCGAACTCTCGGCGCGGTATCGGGACCCCGTCCTTGAATTTGGCCGGTTCGCACCGCCAGTTGCCATTCTCTTCCTGAACGATCTTCTCGCGAGGCATCCACGCCACATGCAGCGACATATGGCCACCACCACGATATCGCCCAGCGCTTCACGGGTGCGTAGCTCGGCCCGGGCAGCCTTGAACCCGTCCTCAAGCGGCATGGGAAGTTCGATGAGCGCCGAATAGACCAAGCACGATCGCGACGATCGCAATTCGTCGCCGCTTGGCTCTCTGTCCCGTTCGGCCGGTAGATGCGCGGCCGAGAAAAGGAAGCCTCCCTAGTAGAAGACCGAACGCACCAAGGTGCGGCTCATTGGGTGCGTTCGAAACATGCTTCATGACCAGTCTTCCATGAAGCAAACTGGTTTCGCAATGCTTTCGGATCGTTCGTTACTATCGAGTTGCTTCGGTTGGCTTGGCAGCCTCATTCGGATCGTCTGTTCCACAACTGATCGGTCCGCTCGATCGCTAGGGCGCCCTCATATCCGCGGCAAAGTGCTTTCGCGTCTTCTTGCGATCCGTTTTGCCAGACAGCCTGCTGCTCGCCGTTCAGAATGACGGGCATCCGGTCATGCACGTCCGCCGCCTCGCCGGCGGCGTCTCACATCACCATTGAGTAGCATTCGCCCCATTCCTCGCTTTCCCGCCAGATTCCGGCAACCGCGAACAGCTCCGCATCGGGCAGGGATAGCCAGGTCCGCGTCATCTTGCCCTTCGGACCTTCCGCCTCGGCCCAAGCCGTCAGCGGGATGAGGCATCGCCGGTCCTGGAAACTGTAGCGCCACATATAGCTGTCGAGCTTGTCGGTGCGCGTGTTGTTGACGGGCTTTGGTTTGAGCGGCTCTCCGGTCTTCTTGCTCTTGAGAACCAGTGGAAAGCCCCAGACTGTCAACGGCGGCGTAAAAGTCGTCCATTGGGCGGAGCAAAACCAGGCCACTTGATCCGGGTGTTGGCGAGCGCCGGGAGGGCGTAGCCCGAGCGGGGGTCGCCAACACCCGGATTGCCGTTTCTGTCAGGGGTTGGGACGTGCTTTGCGTGCCTGGCTCTGGGCCAGGCGATAGCTCTCGCCGTTCATCTCGAGGATGCTGACGTGGTGGGTGAGCCGGTCGAGGAGCGCGCCTGTCAGGCGCTCGGAACCGAACGTCTCGGTCCATTCGTCGAACGGCAGGTTGCTGGTGATCAGCGTCGAGCCGCGTTCGTAGCGCTGTGAGATCAGCTCGAACAGCAGTTCCGCGCCGGTTTTGGAGAGGGGCACGAACCCCAGCTCATCGATGATGAGAAGCTTATAGCCGGTCATCTGCTTGTGTAAGCGCAGTAGGCGGCGTTCGTCGCGTGCCTCCATCATCTCGCTGACCAGCGCGGAAGCAGTGATGAACCCGACCGTCAGGCCCTTCTGGCAGGCCGCCAGGCCAAGACCGATCGCGACATGGGTCTTGCCGGTCCCCGACGGGCCAAGGGCGATGACGTTCTCGCGACGGGTAATCCAGTCACAACGCGCCAGTTCGAGCACCTGCATCTTGTTGAGCTTCGGAATGGCGGCAAAGTCGAAGCTGTCGAGGCTCTTGGCGGCCGGGAACCGCGCGGCCTTGATCCGGCGCTCGACCATCCGGCGTTCCCGGTCGATCAGTTCCAGTTCGACAAGCCGAGCAAGGTAGCGGACATGATCTACGCCCTCTGCTGCGCATTGCCGGGCCAGCTTGTCATGCTCGCGCAGGAAGGTTGGCAGCTTGAGCGTCTTGAGGTGGCTGGCGAGCAGCAGTTCGGGAGCTTGGCTGCTCATGCCGCTGCTCCGCCGGTCAACAGCCGCATGTACGAGCGCGCCGATGTTGTCTCCACTCTGGCCCTGGGCAGGTAGGGATAGATCGCCATGTCCAGTCGGGGCGGGCGGCGCTCCACCCGGCATAACAGGAGATGCTTCACCGCATCGAAGCCGATCGCGCCCATATCAAGGGCCTGCTTCACCGCGCCATGCAGATCGGCCAGAGCGAAGCTCTCCAGCAGGCGCAGTACCTGCACATATTCGCGCCGGCCATGCTTGCCCATGCGCGTCTCCATCAGCCGGCGCAGCGTTGTAAATACCTCGGGCAGGTCCCAGCCCTGCAATGGTGCGGCCTGATCGAGGGCATTGATCTTCTGTTCGATCAGGGGAAGGTAATGGATCGGATCGAAGATCACATCCTCGCGCTCGTAGCTGCGCACATGGCGGGCAATGATCTCGCCCCGGCAACCGATCACCACCTCGTCGACATAGCCCCTGATCCACACCTCCTGGTGGCCGAAGCGCACCGGCACCGAGTAATCGTTGGTCCGGTAACGCACCAGCGCCTGCGATGAGACCTGGCCGCTGGTCTGGTCACAGGCCTCGAAGGGGGAAGCCGGCAGTTCCTGCATCGCCGCCAGATCGCGCCGCAGCCTCTCGCCAATCGTCTCACTCTCGCCCCGCAGCCGGTCGTTCTGCCGTTTGCGGCATTGCTCCTCGAGCCACAGGTTGAACGCCTCCCATGTCGGGAACCGGGGGATCGGCACCATGAAGTTGCGCCGGCAATAGCCGACAAGGCCTTCAACGCCGCCCTTATCGTTACCCTTGCCGGGGCGGCCGTAACGATCACGGATCAGGTAGTGCGACAGGAAGGCGCTGAACAGCCTCGCGCGCAGCCGCGTCCCGTCAGGCAGGATCTTCGAGACCAGGCAGCGGTCGTTGTCGTAGACGATCGACAGCGGCACCGCGCCGAAGAACGCAAAGGCGTGGACATGGCCGTCCATCCAGGCCTCGGCAACGGCAGCCGGATAGGCGCGTACGTAGCAGGCGTCGCTGTGCGGCAGATCGAGCACGAAGAAGTGCGCCTTCTGCTCCACCCCGCCGATCTCGACCAGAGCTTCTCCAAAATCTGCCTGCCCATGGCCGGGTGCGTGTGCCAGCGGCACGAACATCTCCCGGCTGCGCTGATCCCGATCCCGGATGTAATCCTTGATGATCGTGTAGCCTCCGGTGAAGCCATGCTCTTCGCGAAGGCGATCGAACACACGCTTCGCCGTATGGCGCTGCTTGCGCGGGACCGACCGGTCCCCATCCAGCCAGCCGTCGATGATCGGTATGAACGCTTCCAGCTTCGGTCGCCGCACCGGGGCGCTGCGACGGTAACCGGGCGGCTCGGAATACGACAGCATCTTGCGGACCGTGTCGCGCGATATGTTGAAATGCTTCGCTGCCGCCCGGGCGCTCATGCCGCCCGCGCAGGCAAGACGAACCTTCAGGTAAAGTTCCACGGTGTAAATCCCTCATCCCTCCTCGCCAGCATCGCGAAAAGGGAAAAAGTGGACGACTTTTACGCCGCCCGCAGCAGCACTTCGCCGCCGCTACCGTGGTCTAATTTTGCACCGCCGTTCTCACGATTGGGACGAGCAGTTGCAGAAGAGCATCCGGACCGACATGATGACGAAGATGGAGCGAGAAGAGTTCATGACCCCGCCTGAGGATCTGAGCCATCTGCCGGACAGCTATGACGATTGGCCGGATGACACAGACTGATCGCCGTGCGCCGGCTGCTCGAAACTACCTTGAAGCGAATGGCCCGCTTAGAGTTTCGAGCCGTTGGAGTTTCGCGCCAGTGAAGCTCTGATTTTGCAAAAGGTTTGTGGTTCAAGCATCGCCCCGAGAACCTCGCGCTCGTCGCGGTCCATTTCTCGAAAGCGAGACAAGAGAGCGATCTCCTGATCGTTGAGCTCGAACAGCCGAGCGTAATACTCCTCTTCTTCGCGCTCGCGCCTGACATCGCTGTGTTGCGGGATGTTCTCGCGTTCCCAGTCCCAGCGATCTTCATACGCGACCTGCGCGTGCTGAACGACAAGAGGCATCCAGAACATCCAATCCGGGATAGCGTCGCCTTCCCGTTCGAATCGAGCCACGCGCTTTTCCGTAGCCCGATCAAATCTGCTGCCTCCGCCGGGTCCAATATAAAGATCACTTTTGACCGCGCATGAAAAAAAGGCTTTCTCCACGTCCTTATGGGACCACTTCAATACGCGGCGCTGTTCGATGAGCCAGGTTCTGGCCTCCAATGGCGTTTCCCACTTTGGTCCGGGCAACATTACCAACTTAAGTCCGCCGTTACAGCACCGATAGTTCTTCCAGCCATCCGTTCTTCAAGCTCCCGAGTGAGCGCGCTGATTGGTCGCTCGACTATGCAAGCTCATGCTTGCCGAACATTCGGGTGAAGTCTAGAGCGTCCAGCGTCGGCGAAATCGCTCGCCGATAGTGCGTGCCGGTAACGGGAACGCAGTGAGGTCTTGCCGGGCCAATTCTGCGGCTGTCCCTGCAACTGTAAGCGGCGAGCGCGTGACATGAGTGGGGTTCGCTCCACGACCACTGGGCGGCGATGTCCGTCTGGGAAGGTATGTCGCGTGCAGTGACCCGTGAGCCAGGAGACCGACCGGTGCGTGTCGCTCTTGCCGGGCTCATGGGATTGGCCGGGCGCGAAACGAATTTCGTCTGGGCGACGAGTAGCGGTTGGAGCCGCATCGGCAGGACCGCCGGGGGATGCACGCGTCCGTCCCCTGGCAGTCTCGTCGACCGCGTTTGCGCGGACGCTCCGGCCAAGTCGCCTGGCGCCCTGGAAATTCGTGTCTATGAAATACGTTCATTTATTGCTTCTGTCTTCCGCATTCCTGACAAGTCCGGCGCTCGCGCAAACGATCGATCCCGATGCCGATCCTGAAACCTCCACGACCTCGATCGTCGTTACCGGGAACCGCGCGACCGATCCCGTGCCGATCGATCAGGTTGGCGGATCGGTCACGATCCTCGACCAGCAGGTCCTCGATCGGCGGCAAGTGCGCGAGGTGTCCGACGTGCTGCGCGACGTCCCGGGTGTCGCGGTCGGGCGGGTTCCCGGCCAGACGCAGATCCGGCTGCGAGGGGCCGAAGCCAATCATACGCTCGTCCTGATCGATGGGATCGAGGTGTCCGACCCCTACGCTGGCGAATTCGATTTCGGAACGCTCATCGCCGACGAGGCGGCGCGGATCGAGGTGCTGCGCGGGCAGCAGAGCGCGATCTACGGATCGGACGCGATCGGCGGCGTCATCCAGTACATCACGCTCGGCGGCCGCGATGCTCCCGGGGCGGCCGCGCGTATCGAAGCCGGTTCGTTCGGCACGCTGAACGGTGCTGCCCGGATCGCCGGATATAGCGGCGATCTCGACTATGCGCTGTCCGCCACGCTCAACACCACCGATGGCACGCCAGGCGCCCGCGGCGGCACGCGCGACCTTGCGAACGACAGCGGTGCGGTGTCTCTCAAGACGACGTTCGCGCCTACGTCCGATGCACGCCTTACCGGCGTATTGCGCTACGCACGCACCGATGCCGAATTCAACGACAGCGATTCCGATCCGGCAAGCCCGACGTTCGGATTCCAGGTCGATAGCCCCGGCAACCGTTTCCAGAACGAGGCTGTCTACGCGCTGGTGCGGGGCGAGGTGGACCTGCTCGACGATCGTTGGACCCATGCGCTGTCGGCACAGATCGCGGACACCCGGCGCGACGGTTTCGCTTCGACTGGACGCAGCTACGGCAGTGAAGGGCAGAGGCTGAAAGGGTCCTACGATACGACGTTGCGTATCGAAGCTGGCGGTCTCACACACCGGGTCACGGCGGCTCTCGACGTCGAACGCGAACGGTTCCGTAACACCGATCCGACCGGCTTCGCATTTACCGGTCGTCGGCAGATCGACAATATCGGCCTCGTCGGCCAGTATGCGATCGATCTGGGAGACCGGGCGAGCGCGTCCGCCTCGATTCGCAGGGACTGGAACGACCAGTTCGCCGATACGACGACCTACAGACTTCAGGCGAGCTATCGGATCGCTGCGGCTACGCGGGTGCGCGGGGCAGCAGGATCGGGGGTGAAGAACCCCTCGTTCTACGAACTCTACGGTTTCGTCGACGGTCGCTTTATAGGCAATCCCGACTTGAGGCCCGAGAAGTCGAGCGGATGGGAGATCGGGATAGACCAATCGCTGTTCGGTGAGCGCGCTTCGATTGGGGTCACCTATTTCGAAAGCGAACTGGACGACGAGATCTTCACTTCCTTTCCGCCCCCGAACTTCGTCGCCAGCCCCAGCAATCGCGACACCGTCTCTGAAAGAAACGGTGTCGAAGTGTCCGGCGAGGCGCGCTTGGGCGAGGCCTGGCGCGTCAATGGAGCCTACACCTATCTGCGTTCCCGCGAGAATGGCACGCGCGAGGTACGTCGGCCCTCGCATACCGCCAGTCTGGCCGTCGACTGGCGCGTTCCCGGGGATGCGGGAGGGGTCACGCTCGTCGCGCGCTACAATGGCGAGACGATCGACAGCGCCTTCATCGATCCCTCCTTCGTGCCGGTTCGCGTGCAACTGGACGACTACCTGCTGCTGAACGTCGCCGCCGACGTGAGGGTCATGGATAATGTCGAGCTGTTCGGCCGGGTCGAGAACCTGACGGCCGCCGACTACGAGGATGTCTTCAGCTTCGCGACGCCGGGACGCTCGTTCGCCGTCGGCGCGCGCGCACGCTTCTAGGGAGAATTTCGATGACGGATGAAATCACGGCGCAGTCGGAGGCTGCTAGGTTCGCATGGCCTGTCACACTCGCCTTGGCGACCGTGGGCGGATCGCTGGCCGCCGCCTGCATGATGCCGTTCGTGGCTCTGGCGATCGTGACCGCCGCGACCATGCACCGCTCGCTCGCGCTGGCGACGATCCTCGCGATCTGGGCGACCAACCAGGTGCTGGGGTTCACCGTTCTCGGCTACCCGCATACGGGTTATGCGTTCGCTTGGGGCGGTGCGCTCGGCATCGCATCGGTTCTGGCAATGCTTGCAGGTGCCGCCGTCATGGGCGAACGTGACGAGCTGAGTTCGTTTCGGACGCTGAGTGCCTTTCTGATCGGATTCTTCGTCTACGAGGCTGCGCTCTTCGGGCTCGCTTTGGTCGTAGGCGGAACCGAGACCTTCGCGATGCCGATCGTGGGGCAGATCTTCGCGAACGATGCACTGTGGTTCGCAGGACTTTCGGGCGCCTACTGGATCCTTACCAGCACCGCTCCAAAACTCTTCGGACCCACGCCGCGGCTGCGGCTCGCCTGACATGGCGCATCCGCGGATAGTGTCTCTCCTGCCGAGCGCGACCGAGATCGCCGTCGCGCTCGGGTTGGGACAGAACCTCGTAGGTCGCTCTCACGAATGCGACTATCCGCCATTCGTAAAGGGGTTGCCGGTCGTCACGTCCACCAAGCTGGAGAAGGGATTGACGTCGTGCCAGATCGACGACCGGGTTCAGGGAATCGTGCGGCAGGGTCTGTCGGTATACGAGGTCGACACCGCGCTGCTGCGCGACCTGCGGCCCGACCTCATCCTGACGCAGTCGCAATGCGCGGTCTGCGCGGTTACCCCTGCCGATCTGGAGGAGGCACTGAGCGAGTGGACCGGAACCGCACCGGTCCTGCTCTCGCTGGCGCCCGACACGCTGGAGGATGTGTGGGGCGATTTCGCCAAGGTCGCCGAAGCGGCGGGATTGTCCGAGCGGACATCTTCGGTGGTCGACGGCTTGAGACGGCGCATGGCAGGGCTGGCCGAAAACCGAGGGCGGAGGATAGATCGTCCAAGCGTCGCCGCGATCGAATGGATCGATCCGCTGATGGCGGCAGGAAACTGGGTGCCCGAACTGATCGAGGCGGCCGGCGGTCGTCCGTTATTCGCGCGAGCCGGTGAACATTCCCCGTGGCTGGAATGGGACGACTTGATCGCCGCCGATCCCGAGCTGATCGTCGCTATGCCCTGCGGATATCAATTGCCGAAGACACTCGCCGATCTCGGTTCGCTCGTCGACCGCTCCGGTTGGAAGGACCTTACCGCGGTTCGCAAAGGAAAGGTCTTCGCCGTCGATGGCCATCATTATTTCAATCGGCCCGGCCCACGGCTCGTCGAATCTGCCGAGCTTATTGCGCAGCTGCTCGGGACGAGCTCAATTCGCGCATTCGAAATGGGACGGGACTGGATGGTCATCGGCGGGGATTGACGATGTTTCCGCACCGTTCGACGCATATGATCCCTTCGCCCCTTCTTTTTTAAGGTACGAACCGATACAACAAGCTAGCTGCATGCAAAGTTGCGCGCATTCAGCTTCAAGTTCGCACCGGTAACGGGAACACAGTGAGGCCCTCCAAGGTCAAATCTGCGGCTGTCCCTGCAACTGTAAGCGGCGAGCGAGAAATACTGGCGGGTCACTCCGCAACCACTGGACTGATTGTTTGGTTCGGGAAGGTGTATTTCAAGTGATGACCCGCGAGCCAGGAGACCGACCGGAGCGAGTCGCTCTTGCCTGATTCATGGGATTGGTCGGGCGCGGAATCATTTTCGTCGGAGCGACGATAAGCGGCTTGGATTGCTCCGAGCACGCCCGGTCGGCGTATCGCGTTCGTTGACCAGGCTGCTCGGCCGAGGTCCGGAGATCCAAGCCACTATATCGGCGTGAAGGGCTCAGAGCCCACGGAGAAAATACCATGTTCAAAACTAAAACGAAGGTTCTGGCACTCTCGGCTGCAATCGCATTTGGCTCTTCTGCCGCGGTTGCTCAGCAAACGGATATCGGGCCATTTCTACCCGAAGTCGGACAGGCAATTGCTGCGGCCGAGCAAGGCGCGCAGAACATTTGCGCATCGAATGGCGGCCTGGCATCGTTTAACGTCATTCGCATAATCCAGAATGCTGGCTACTACGCCGCGCAATTCGAGTATTCTTGCAACGGCTAACCCTTGTCCGACCTCGATTGAATGAGACTACCTACGACGCCGAGCGGCAGCTCGGCGTCGTTTCAAAGTGTCCTTTAGTGCGCTATTGGCAATAGGTTTCCGGCTCAATTTGCAGATGTTACTGATGGTTACTTCGAATTGTCCGGCGCAACGTCAAAAAATTTCGTTTTTGCATTCGATCACTACTAACCTATATCTTGGACTTTCTTCCCATTTCGTCGATGCTTACGCTCGTGCTTTGTTAGCCGTGGATCGTCGCGAATTTTTTCAATATCGATGAAATGCCCCCGCAACCAGTCGACGAGATAATCGTGCGCCCAGCGCGCATTCGCAGTGCGTGCTCGCAAAGCTCTCAGCTGCAGTTCGAGAACGAACAGGAGTGGATGCCAGTCCGATCGGCCGGCGATAAGACGACCAATCAACAAGCCCAAGGCTCGCCCTTTTTGCCATTCAGGCAGTTCGGCGGATGCAACGGCGAGTGCGAAGCCTTTCACCGCCTCGATATGCGAGGCCGGCTCGGCTTTCGCGCCGCCGATGTAGCGGCTCGCGGCTCCGAAATACTCGAAGGCAAACTCATCGTCGAGCAGGAGAATGCCGAGCAGTGCGTCTCCGCTGAGCGACACGTGCCCGTGGCGCGAGACAGCGAGCCGGGCGGTCACGCGGTAATAGCTTCTGTTTGCGAGCGCGCCTTGTTCGGCCATCGTCATCAAGGTGGCCTGCAGCCACGAAGTGCGTGCGATGCCGAGCTGATGTGCCAGCTGTTTGGTGTTCAATTCTTCGGAAAGCAGCAGGCAAGCGCGTTCGCGCGTGGCCAAGATCGGATCGAGGAGCAAGGAGTTCTCGGCCAGTGCGGATTTCCACCCGCCTTCGAGCGTCTGGGAATCGTCGACGGGGACAATCTCGCAGCAGCGCTGGATGTCCGCCAGCGCCGCATCGATCCGTGCTTTCTGCGCGCCAGCCTCGTCTGCGGAAAGCTCGCTACGAAAGTGCTTGCCTTCGTGATAGCCGAGGAACCCGGTATCCCGCCGAGATGCGAATTCCGAGCTCGATCGCAGTTCCAGCAGTTCATCGAACGTGGATTGCGCGACACAGAGTGTTCCGAACCAATCGCGTAGATCGTCCAGCACCCCGAGCTGGCTCGCGCGCCAGACTGCGATCGTGTCCAGAACCGCACCCTGGTCCTTGCCCTCGATGACCGCCTGCTGCGCGCTGTTGCGTTCATCGTGATCGCCGAGGCAGGTTCTCAGATTCTCGCCGATGATGACGAGGTGGTCTGCCATCTCAATAATGTTCTTGCGGCACATCGGAGCGACGGCAGCAAGCGGTATCGCATTTTCGAGATAGACATCGATAATCGAGCGCCCGCGTTCCGACATCTCCTTCGCCATGTCGAGGATGGGCTGGACATCCCCTTCCCTGGTTTTCAGCGAGAACATCGCGGTCTCTTCGGGAAACCGGGCCCCGTGCGTGTGCATGATATCGTGGAGCAGCCAGATGTATCTGTGCTTCGCCTCTTTCACTTCGTAGACGAGGTCTGGCCCCATGTTCTGCGGGAGGGTCACGCTGTCGCCGACAACCTTGCCTGCGAGCGCCGCCGTGAGAGCATGGGTTCCCGGAAAAGTCTGGACCTCCGGGATCGGCTCGTCGCTGAGAATGCCCTCGACGGGTTCCTCGCCATCGACGCCCTCGAGCCTGAACCAGAAGTTGGGCCCCAGTCCGTCGGCCATCGAAATCGACGAGGGAAGTTTCTCGTCGGTAAAGATCAGGCCGGGATACGACGCGACGACCTCGCGATCCCCGCGATTTTGCGATGCGACAGCGTATGCCATCTCGAGTGCGCGGTCTGCTTCTCCGAAATGGCGCAGAATCATCGCCAGTCGCAGGCGATCATGAGCTTTTCCGACAAGCTTCGTTTCATCGAGCGGCAGGATGTGATCTTGCGCGTCGCTGGACCTGTTTGCGCGCTGAAGTGCGCTTTGCAGCAGCAGGTGCGCGCGCAGATCGTTGGGGTCGTCGGCTATTGCCATGCGAAGATACCGCTCAGCCGCTTTCACATCACCGCGGTTGTGCTCGGCCGCTCCCGCAAGGCGGGCGTATTTCGAGGTTGTGAGCAATTCGGGGGAAAGTTCGCGGAAGAAGGTGCTCGCCCTGGTTCGCTCGTCGCTGTTTGCATGCGAAAGGGCCAGCCAGGACAGCTGTACGGTGTCGCGATCGTGCGCAACGAAGCCGCTGAGCGTTTCGATGACATCGTCCCATCGCTCTTCGAGGTAGAACAGGTGCGCGAGCATCGATCGATGGCCAAAGTTCGTAGCATCGGTGACCAGCCCCATCGCTCTGTCGATCACGTCACCCAAGCGGTCCGAACCGCGATGGCTGAGGGCATCGGCAACCGTAACGTGCACCGGCAGCGAGGCCGGCCAGCGTGCCAGCAGGATATCCGCGTCTTCGCGGCAATCGAGCGAAGTGTTGGCCGCGTAGGTCGCGCGGAAAACCATTGCGTCGTATTGCTCCTGGACGCCTTCCGATAAGGCGCTGCGCCGTTCCTCGGATTTGTAGTCCAGGATGCTCGCCCAGTCGGATTGGGCCGACCAGATATGCAACATCAGCGCGGTCTTCGCCGATCCATCCTCGAGCTTGTGAGCATGGCCCAGTGCGATCTGATGATGCCCTTGGTCCATCGATGCGTAGGCCGCGTTCATCAGCGCGTTCTCGTCGCTAGGAACGACCGCAAGCAATTGTGCGGCGATCGTGTCGGCTTTCTCGGGATGGCCAAGAGCGCGATAGGCGGTGATCAGATTGCAGGCGACGCAATTGTACGTGGTCTGATTGGCGTTTTCGTATTGCCGCACCTCGTCCCAGTAGCTTTGCAGGAGGTCGCGCGCAGATAGGAGCGCTTCCTGCCTGGCGGAATCAATCTTCGCCGAGCGTTCGAACCGGCCATCGCCGATCGCGATCTCGAGATAGGCATCGCCGGCAAGCCGGCCCGCGGGAAGGCTGTCAGGATTGTCCTGCCAGTTCTCGATCGCCAGTTGCCGCCATTCGTCTTCGCGGTCACATGAGCGCAAGAAGGCGCAGCGATAGATACGGACCAGCTCGCTTTTACAGAGCGCTTCGGGGATATCCGCACTCGGATCGCCCAGGTCCGCGACAAACGTCGCCGCCTGAAGCAGGAAGGCGGCGGCGTGTTCGTCGGAGGGATCTTCCCGCAGCCGGCCGTGTGCCCACTGCGCAGACTCCTCGAAGCGTCCGAGAAGCTGAAGGCCAAGGGCGCGATTGGTCGCCACTCTCGGATCGTCGGGATTGAGCTCGTAGGCTTCGAGAAGCAGTTCGCCGGCGCGCTCGTCATCGCCGAGCCGCTGGTAGGCGAGGCCGATATTGGCGCGAGTTCGAGCGCGTATCGCGGCGGAACTGTTTGCGGTCAGTTTTGCTTCGAGGTTCTCGAGCAGGCCGAGCGCGGTGCGCGGCTTGCCGCCGTTGAGGATGTCACGATACCCATCGATCTGGAGATCGAGGTGAACATCCAGTTCGCCGCTGCGGCCCGCATCGATGGCCGTCACCGTTGTCAGGATGCGTTGCTGCATCTCGAACCCGCGATCGACGGCAGCCTTCGTTTCACCATGGCGCTCGAGAGATTCCTCTCCCAAGGCCACAATGCGATCGGTCGATGCGCTGTGACCGGGATCGAACGCATCGAGCGCCGCCTTATTCGCGCGAATTTTCGGTTGGAGCGTGTCCCATCCCCAGACCTGAACGTCGATCCGGCGTCCGAGCGCCGCCTGTTCCTGCGACAGCGTGTTCGCAATGCGGTCGTATTCGAGATCGTCGTTTGCGGTGGTGGCGACGATGAATTCGGTCAGCGCCGGAGTGATCTGCAGGGCTTTGTCGAAGTCAGCGCGGACGATCTCCTCGGTAAGCTTTCCGCCACGCGTGATGAGCTTGCACTGGATACCGACCAGCTGCGTCGGATCGCGGTCGCGCCTGCCGGTCAGATCGATCCCCGATTGGGCTTTGCCCCGCGTGCCGACGAGCTTGACGTTCGGGTCTTTCAGGACGCCGCAGAACAGCGGCACGCAGTTCTCTTCGAAGGCCTTGTCGTCCGATGGTATCTTGATGATTGTCGAGGAGGGCATCGTAGGAAACGGAGCTTTCGAAATTGCAGGCTGATTCTATTGGGTTGGCCGGGTTCTCGATCCAAATGTTCTTCGACATGGTGGCCTGCCTTGCTTGCGCGTCCGACCACGCTTGCAATCAAGTTCCATATGATATAAATATCTCTATCATAAGAGGTGAAACATGACAAGCGTTCAGGAATTAATGCGTCCACAGGTCGCCCCGATCGCCGATCGCGAGCAGGTCTCCGTGATCGTGAAAGCTGTGGTTCGCGCCGCCCAGCACTGGGATTTGTCCGGTCAGGAAGGTGCAGCGCTGTTCGATGTTCCCCAAGCTACTTGGGACCGGATGAAGCAGGATGCGTTCAAGGGTCGCCTCGATCGCGACAAGGTCACGCGCGCAAGCCTCATAATCGGCATCTTCAAGGGGTTGCGGCTATTGTTCAACGGGCCGCTTACCACCGAGTGGCCGACGCTGGCCAACAAAGGCGCGCCCTACAATGGCCGGCGGCCGGTTGATATGATGATCGCCGGCGGTATTCCTGCAATGGCGGCGGTCCGTCAGCATATCGACGCGCTGCGCGGCGGCCTGTGAGGCGGCCGTGCAGCTTGTCAAAAACACGGTCCCACGAGGATTACCGCTTGTTGAGATCGTCGAACCGGCGACAATCCGGCTGATAAGCACAGCCTATATCGAAGAGCCCGCGATGGCTCCACTTGCGGACACGGACGCCGCACTCGCCCTTCTGGAGGAGATCGAGCGAAAGACCTCGATGCGGCAGAACGAGGATATGCCGCTACCGTCCGATGTGCGGCAGGACGAACTGCTGACATCCGCTTACGGCTATGGCTGGACCTATGTGAACGCCGCGTTCTGCTACACGCGCCCGCAAGGCAGCCGCTTCAACGACGGCAATCGTGGTGCATGGTACGCGGCGTTCGGCGATGCGCCGAAGGAGACCGCGGTGGCGGAAGTCGGGCACCATCTGACCCGCGAACTGGATAACGTCGGCCGCTACGAGAACGTCACGCGGTACCGCGAACTGATCGCAGGGTTTCTGGGACCTTTCGTGGACCTGCGAGCCCAGGACGGTGCAGACTATCTCGATCCCGTTGAGGAGAGTGGTCATGCAGCCGGCCAGAAACTGGCGCGGGAACTGCGAGGCGCCGATCTTGGCGGTGTTGTCTACCCCTCGTCACGCCGGGCCGATGGAAGCTGCCTGGCGGCGTTCCGCACGACACTTGTCCAGAACATCCGACAAGGAGCGACTTGGGAGCTTACCTGGGCAGGCTCGCCCGAATTCGCTGTAGCTGAGGTTTGATGAGAGCCAACCAGCGGATCGCCTCGCTCGGTCGTGACCCCCGGCTAGCTTGCTAGATGAATTAAAAGCCGCACGATCGCATAAAGCAGCACCGGCAGAATCAGGCAGCCAACCCAGTAATCGTGCAGATTTCTCCGGTTCCGGTCATCCACTGTTGCGATCCGAGAATTCGCGGTTTGCTCGATTGACAAAAAAATGTCGATCGGAGCGCGCATTCTCGGTACGTTATTGTTTTACCGCGTAAATTGGGCCTGCCACCCGCCACACGAAATGAGAATCTCGCTCTATCTGGCACGGAATCCCGTTTTCCAAGGCTTTTGACAACGATCGCGGCAAACCCGAGCGCAGCCGCGGCGAGCATGTTCTTTCTCGAACCGGTTGCGGAGCTGGTAGGACCCAGGCGAAGCATCGAGCCGGCTTGTGCGCGATAACGGCCGGCGACCATGTCCGCCTCGTCATATTCCATGCGAGCGTGGCGATCGCGCCAGATAGGTATACCGACGGCTCCCCCGCGCCTGCGGTATCGTTCCTTCATGTATTCACGATCGTCGATGCCCATCGTCAGCTCGCCATCAGCAGGCCAAGCCCGCCCAGGATGGTCGACGACAGCCCGAAGATGGTCTTGGCGATCGACATCTTGCGCGCGGCGGCGCCGCGGCGGATCTGCTTCTTCACCTTGTCGATGCCCGTCTTCAGCCCTGCCGTTCCGTCCCAGACATCGATCATCCCCCAGGCGAGGAGGCTGGCAGCGACGATCTGCGCGAAGCCGTCGATGCCAAGGCGACCGAACCCGAACGAAATGGTCGCGCCGACCATGACCGGCAGCATGATGACTTTGGCGACGTCGAGGGCGCTCAGAATCGAGCGGTGTCGAACGGACGATGCAGAAGGAACGAGAAGGAGGGGCCGCTCACAGAGCGTGCAGGCCTTGCCGGGATAGCGCGATAGCCAGCCCGGCATGAAACCCCGGCAAAAGGGGCATTGCACTTGCGGCTCGTCGACGATCACGACCCCTCCGTTCATTCTCATGCCTTGCCTTGGCATTTCGCTTTCTTGCACTTCGCCGCGTCGTCGCACTTGGCGTCGTCGCACTTATGGTGTTTTTCCTCCTCGCAGTCGGCGCAGCGGACCGCGTCGTTGAGCGAGATGAGACGCTTCTTGGCCGCCCCGCTCTGGTCGATCGCGGCGCGCATCTTCGCTTCCTTTGCGACCATATCGAGCATCTGCCGGGCGACGTTGCCCGCTGCCTTGTTGGTGCCGTCGGCCACGGCCGACGCGACGGCTGCCTGGTGCTCCGCATGGGCATCATCGCCAGCGTCCTGCGCGGCCGCGGGTACGGCCATGAATGCGCCCGCGAATGCGGCGGCGATCATCATCTTCTTCAACATCTGTCGTTTCCCTTTTCTTCTTCCGGTCGCCCGGACTGGTTGGCGCGCCGACGGCGCGTTAGGCCCCTCGCGGGGTGGTTTTTCCGAAGGACTGTGCCTTGCGGAAAGGTTCGGGCGCGCGTGCGCCCGTCCGGCGTCAGCGCCAGAATCCGTCCCGCCGTTCTCCGTGGCGGTTGTCGTATTTCTCCTTGTCGTCGTAACCGCTCTTGCGGATGCCGACCTCGACCTGGTCGCCTCCGGCGTTGCGGATGTGCAAGTCGCGTAGGTCCACCTTGTTTCGGTGAGCCCAGTCTTCGGCCGCGCGCTTGCTGCCGAATGTGCCTACGTCTTCGTAATCGAATGCCATCGTGGTCCTCCTTCAGGTCTGGGTGGCTTGCCAGGGCGATTGCGCCGGATGCGGGAAAGCCGGTCCGAGCGCGGCTTCGATGTGCCTCTCGACACTCGTTTGCGTGGGGCGTTCGCCTGCGGGGAGGCGCACGGTCGTGTATCCGGCGTGACGCGTAAGGGCGTCGCGATCGGTGTCGCTGCGACGGTCGTGGCTGCGATCGTCGAGCTCGACGAGCAGGATGATCCGACCGGAATGCGGATCCTCGACCACGAAGTCGACGCGTTTGGAACTGAATTTGTTGAAGGTGGTCCACCATTCCGACTTGGACAGCCCTTTGGCCGGGTTCATGATGGCGCCCATCGAGACCTGCGAATGCACCCGTGCGCCGGGCATCGTCCGTTCGATCATCAGGCAGACCCTGCGCTCGGCGGGCGTCATCAGCGGCTTTGGGCGAACCTTAAGTCGTGAAAGCTGGCGCTTCGGCAGGCCGTTCAGGATCGCGAAGGTCACGATCACCACGCCCGCGATCACGAGGATCAGGAGAGATTGGCCGTCCATGTTCAGTCCTCGCCCGACCAGCGCGGAATGTTCCAGTAGATCATCACCGTCAGGGCGACCGCGACACCGATCATCACGCCGATTTCGATCAGCTCCCGTGGCGAGACCGTGAAGAGGCCCCACGGCCCGGTTAGGACGTTGGTCATGTCGTGCTGCCTTTCCAGAATTCGTTCAGGCGCCGCGGAAAGAGCGCGTAGACGCGGTTCCTTCCGATCGGCGCGGCGAACTTCGTTGCGAGGTTGACGAAAGCGACGGCGATCGACCCGACGATCACCGCGACGAGGATGGCGAGGCCGATGGCGACGCACTCGGCCACCATCTGCTGGTTCGCGATCATCTCGCGCATTTCGGCACATCCCTGGACACCGTGCAGGTCTAGATCGCACACCACGAAATTGTCCCCCTCCACCATTTCGGCGACTTCCTGCAGCCCGGCCTGCTTCACGAAGTTGGTAAGGGTCGGCTGCTGCTCGAGGACGGCCATCAGGCTGTCGCTCTTCGGGTCGTTGGCGATCAGGCCATGCTGCGTCTTGTCCATTGCCAGTCTCCTATCGGGCACGTTCGATGTTGCGTTCGGGAAGGTCGATCTGCGGCACCGCGCGCAGGCTTTCCTTGTCGACCGATGGCAGGCGGTCCGCGCTTGCCTCGCCGACCTTCAGGTGTTCCGGAATTCTCGGATTGAAGTCGGGAGCGGCGCGGTCGCTGCGCGCATTCTCGACCTGTTTTTCGCCCAGCGTCTCGAGGGCGCTGGTCTTGTCGCCGGGATTGCGTCCGATCTGTGAGAGGAGCTGGTCGCGGTCGTTGGTGATGATGGTGATGTCGTCGCGCACGCGGGTCATCATGACCAGCGCCAGGCGTTGGTTCGAGAGATGCCGCGCCGACGAGTGCATCTCGCCGATCGCCATGTCGCGCGTATCACCCTGCGCCTGATGCATGTTGATCACGTAGGCGAGGCCCATGCGCTCCAGCATCTTGTCGTTTTGCTTGAGCTCGACCGTTTCGCCGTGCCGGTTCTCGACCGTCACGACGCCGTCCTTGATGCCGAGGATCTTTGCTTCCTCGGATTTCATCAGCTTGCGCGCGTCGTCCTTCTCGGTCCAGCGGACCTTGTCGCCTTCGTGGATGGTTTCCTTGGTCTTCTCCGAGAGACGCAAGGCGTCGCGCTTGTCGGCAGGATCGATGCGCGCGGGATCGAAGCGCTTCAGCTTGCCGTTCTCGTCGCGCAGAAGCACCCTGCCCTTCTCGTCAAGACCCTCGACATCGTATCGGCCGCGAGAAAGCCCGCCAGGCGCGTTCTGGCGCATGACTTCGAGCAGCTGCCCCTTGGTATAGGTCGATGCGTAGCGAAGCTCCTCACGGGTCGCGTGGGCCGGTCTGAGCGTATCAAGCACCATCCCCTCGCCCTTGATCGAGCCTTCGGCTCTCAGTCCGTCCTGAACCATTTTGTTGAGGGTCGCGCGCGCGTCTCTGCCGGACGAGTAGATGGCGGTGCGTTCCCGGTCCTCGGGCGAGAGATCGAGCCAGGTCTTGGCTGCTACCGCCAAGTGGTCCTTTCCCGCTTCGACCACCTTGTCGCCGAGCGAGGCGAAGCTCTCTCGGAACTTGCCCGCTCGGGCCAGGCCCGCGGCGTCCTTCATGTGTTCGGTCCGTTGGCGAAGGCTGGTGTCGAGCCTCGCCAGTGCGGGGCCATCGGACTGGATGAGCGAGAAGCTCTTGCCCGCCTCGATCGGTTGCAGCTGCGCTCTGTCGCCGATCATCACCAGCTTCTCGACGCCCAACCGATTGGCGATCGTGAGAAGATCGTTCATCGGTTTGTTGGCGACCAGCGAAGCTTCGTCGAGAACGAGGACCTTGCCCGTGAGCGCGGCTCGCGAGGCTTCGAAAGTGGGTCCGCTCCCGTGAAGCGCGGCGCGCAGATGCTGGTTCACGAAGGAAGAGACGGTTTTGGCCTCGATACCCTCCTTGACCGGCTCGCCGCTCGAGGAGCGTATATCGGTTTCGTTCCGGAGGTCGTTCACCATCTTGTTCGCGAAGGCGAGGCCGATTACGTCCCTGCCCTCCTCGCGTGCCACGCTGGCGATCGCGGAGATGAGGGTCGTCTTGCCGGCGCCGGCGACGCCCTGGATCACGACCGTGCGGTCGTTGCTCGACAATGCGAGCGTTCCGGCAGCGATCTGCTCGGCGTTGAGATCGTGCTCGCCCGATACCGCGCGCAGACGTTCCGGCGCTGCGGCAGCCTCGATGATTCCTGCGCTCGCATCTCTGCCGGCCGTCACGTTTGCGAGGGTCGCCCGCTCTATTGCCGCATGTTCGGGGGTGGTGAACTTCTCCACCGCACCGTCGAGCCGCGTACTCTTGCCGGGCAGCATCTGCCCCTTGTCGATCAGCACCTCCATGCGGGCTTCCACGCCTTCGGCGGTCACGCCCTTGATGCCGAGATCGAGCGCCGTCTTGACCAGTTCGCCGCGGGTCCATGAAGTTTCGCGCTCTCCGATCACTCGGACGGCCGAAGCCGTCGCGAGCTCGGTGCGCAGCTGGGTCGGGGTGAGGCCCATGCGGTGCAGGCCGTTCGTGGTCAGCTCGTCGGCGGGTCTCGTGTAAAGCTGCGTGGTTTCCTGTACCGCAGCGATAACGCCGCGCACACGATCCACCGTGCCCAAAGTCCCCTCACGGCCATTATCTGTGCGGGCACGAGCCTGTTCCACAAGCCGCTTCGCATCGAAGCCTAGCCCTTCCGCGCGCTTGGCCCATTCCTGGCGAAGCGCCTGCTTGTCGTCGGGATTGAGCTTGGGATCGCGGGTATTGACGACGACCTTATCCCGCTCTTTCGCCGTTGATATTCCAATCTGGTTCGCTTTCGCGTCGATCTCAGCGCTTCGCTGGCTGAATGCTTCGATGACCTCGCGCGACACGCCCTGGATTTCGAACTGGCCGTGCTTGCCGGTGAGCTCGGTCCGGTAGCCGATCCTTTCGAGATTGGAACGCAGCGCCGCGTTGTAGATCGATCCGAGGACGGAGTTGTTCTTCCAGACCTCACCGTTCCAGAGCGCCTTCCAGTTGCCCGCCTTGTCCTGTGTCATAGCCGCGATGACGGCGTGTGTATGGTTCTGGGGGTCGAGTTTGCGGCTCGTGTCGTGCTGGAAGAGAGCGTAAAGCAGCTTGCCGGTCTGAACTGCTTCGCCGTTGGGATTGCGTGAATAGTCGCGCGCTTCGGCGAAATGCTTTTCGAGATAGGCCATCGTGGCCTTCACGGCCGTCTCTTGCGCCGTGAGGACGCGCTTGTCGCCGCCGAGTTGCGCCATCAGGCTCGCCGATTTCGGCATGGAGAAGGTGAGATCCACACCTGCCCTGCGCTTCTCCGCGCCGTTGACGACGGTCCCGTCGGGCAGCTTCCCATCGAGGACTCGCTCGAAGTCCTCCTTCGACACCGGACCGCTCAGACCGAGCGCTTCGGCGCCCTTCCCTCCCCATTCGCTCAGCTCGGCAGGGCCGTCGCCGACATAGTAGTCGTCCTTGGCGAAGTAGTTCGCTGCGCCACTTGCCGACGAAACGGATGCGACCGAGAGCATTCAGGCCGCCTCCGCCTGACGCACAAAACGAAACATCCACCCCCGGCCGAGCAGTAACCAGTGTGCGTCTACTTGATAGGTTTCGCACAGGCACAGGACGATCCGGATCGGAATTGCGTTCTTGCCATTCTCATAACCCGACAATGACGCCTGAGAGGTTCCGATCGCTTGGGCGAAGGTCTCACCGACCTCGCCCACGCTCGTTCGGACAGCCTTCAGCCGTTGACCGATTTCGACTCTGCTCTTTGGATCGATATGGCTGATCGTTGAGAGGCAGGTCACCGGCCCAGCTCCTGATCTTCCTCGATCGCGACTTCCTTGCGATGTTCCTGCTCGCGCCCGAACCCCTGGCGGTTCTCGCGTGCCAGAATGCTTTCCTGGCCGTCATCCTTCCCTCGTATGGTGCGCGTCTGTGCCAGCGTGTTCTTGGCCGCCGCACCGCGCTCCTGAACGTCCCGCATCGCAATGCGCTGGCGTTCGCGATCGTCCTTCTTCTTTGCGTTCATGTACGAGCGCACGTCGTCCTGATCCCGCTGATCGGCGGTCTCCTCGATCGCGTCGCCAAGCTTCAATTCCGGACTGATCTCCCTCTCTCGCTCGTCAACCTCTCGATCTAGCGAGCCTTCTACCTCTTCGCGCAGCTTTTCGGCTTCGAGCTCCGCCTGACTGAGGACTACATCAACCCCATCGCGCCTGTCCTTCGGCACGTTGTCCGGCCCCTCCCCTTCGCGTCCATCAACCCCCATTTCCGCGGCTACATCTTCGCTCGGTACGTACTCGCCGGCACGCATGTCGGTGACGCGGTGGAATCCCTCTGCGCGGACGGGATAGTCCTTCCAGCTCAGCTTCACCCGCGAGGCGGGGAAGCCGTCCGGGAATTTTATGAAGCCGGTAAGGCTGCGCAGGTTGCCGATATCGTCCGGCATGACGAGTTCTTTCACATCGGTGCGTGGAGTGATCGTCGAGGCGTCGCGGCTGTTATTGTAGCCGTAGGAGTAAGCCTCATCCATCTGGCGAACCTCTCGGCTCCCGATGAATTCAGAGCAGCGCCGCGACGTCTCGGGATCGGCTGTTTTGAGGATCAGCTTTGTACCGGCTAGCGAGGCCAGATTGGTGGCCCCATGCTCACCGTATGTCTCTTCTAGTTTGTCGAAGGAGTGCATCCCGAGCACGAAGGCGCCGCCGAACGCGCGCGCGGTTTGCAGACCATGATCGATTGCGGGCAGGCGGTGCAGGGCATGGACTTCGTCAATGAGGAACCAGGTGCGCAGATTGCGGCTCCTGCCCATCTCGAACAGCCCATTGACCGCAAGGTCCATCCAGAGCGTCAGCAGCGGCCTGTTGAGGACAAGATCGGGATGGGTTGAGGTGATGAACAGGATCGAGCCTTCTTTCACATCCTCGGTCATCCATTTCTTGATCGAGAAGCCTTCTTCGCCCGGCTTGGGATCTGGCAGGAAGCGGAAGGCATTGGCGTTCGCGATGAACGTCGTGCGGATCGATTCCGCCATCTTGGCGGCCGATGGGGACATCATCGGACCGGCAACCGTTCCTTCAAGCTGGGCGTGGATCGTCTTGAGATCCGACATCATCAAGAAATAGGCTAGTCCGCCATTCGATCTGACGCCCATCTTGGCCAGCTTCACGCACATTTCTACCATCAGGGTTCTAGCGGATTTCTGCCAGAAATCGTCCTCAACGCTTTGTCCACTGGGAACCAGTGCGGTCGCCGCGCTCATGAACTCCGCGTAGTTGTGGCAATCATCGAAAATGGACCACGCTTTGCAGCGCCTATCCATCGGATTCAGGATGACATCCGTCTCTTCGTTGTAGAAGCTTTCGACGAATGTCCCGGTCAGGTCGAAGATGACGCAGCGATGGCCCCTAGCACGCGCCTGTGTGACCAGTTTTTTCAGCTCGGTCGTCTTACCCGCACCGGTCGTACCGATGAACATCGCGTGGCTCTGTTCGAGGCGCCACGGATAGGGCAGTCCAGCGAGGATATAGGGCTCGTGGAAGCCTTCACGCACACGATCCTTCAACGGTGCCTCAAGCACCGCTTTCGGATCGACAGGCGGCTTCCTGGAAAGGCATTCCTTGCGATGCTCGTCACGGTTATGCGCAAGGATACTTTCGCGCAGGACCGGACGTTCGACCATGATCGCGCCGCGCTCGTGTCGCTCGTTCAGGATTTCCGATCCGCGACGTTGCGAAAAGTCGACGAACCAGACGGTCAGCGGAACGCAAATGAATGCTGCGCCGAGCATTGACGAAACGCTGATGCGGACGGCCGTGGACCATGCCGCTTCGACCGCTGGATGGTACGGCACTATCGCCATCGATCCCTGCACGATCTGGTCAGACGGAAGGGTCAGATTGATGGGCTTCGATGGATCCAGCCCTGTGAAGTTCCAAATGCCCGCAAGGATCTTCATTAGAACGAGGTGAACCTCATGCTTTTCGAAGGTAAGATACCCCAGCACGAACAGCAACAGGATCGTCGTTCCGATCCAGATGAAAACGGGCAATCGGATACCCGCCCAGGTCATCATGACCTCGTGATGAAACAGCTGCGAGCCGCGGGTAAAATTGTTCGCGTTTCGCTTCACTTTTCCGCGCGCCGAAGCGTGCTGCAAAGTGACTGCTTTGCGGTTCAGGCGAATGTCCTCACGCATGGTGCTCTCGCACGTTGCGCATAGCCGCTCTAACGAGTTCTTCGCTGTCTTCCGGGTACTGGCGTTCGACCAGGAGGGAGAGCGCGAGCTGGGTATGCTCAAGGATCGTAAGTGCGCGTTGCCCGTTAAGGGCGATGCCCAGCTTGAGCATCGGCAGGCCGATATTGACGGAGGTGCGGATAGCTTCGGCACGCGTGATGCCTTGCGCTGCGGCGTAGGCATCTAGGGCTTCGATTGCATCGGAGGAGAACCCTACGCCGATGCCTTTGTATGTACTGGCCATGCAAACTCTTTCCGAGTTGTGCATGGTTTCTCTATCGCAAGCCCCTTATATGCCGTCCGAAACGGAAAGGAAAGCGCTGACGCGCTCGAAATATATTGCGGTTCCAAGCAATTGAAAAAGCAGCATAACCGGAACCTTCCGGCTTTCGGGCGAAAAGCCGAAATATATTTCGGCGCTGCGAAATCGCTTTAAGTCGTTGCAATATCACGTCTTTCGATCCGAAAAGACCTACGGCGCAGCCGTGTAGGGTGTGCTAAAATAGGGACTTGGCGGTTCTTCTTGTCGGTCGCTTGTCTCGAGGAGTCGTGAGAGGAGCTGGTTATCCAGATGGGAGTGCCGGCCATCGTGCCGCCAAGAGCCCCGAGCGTGTATAACGCTGCGGTGGCAATGCTTCTTCCTGGGTGGACAAGAGTGGACCTTCAGGTCCACGTCGATCGTCACCCGAAGGGCCGAGACTGGCATAGCCAGGCTCGGTGGAGCTTGGTGACGAAGCTGCCCTAGCGAAGCCAGGGCAGCGAGGAACCTAGCGCAATAGAGCGCGGTCCGTAGCGGCCGAGGCCGCGAAGGATGGCCCAAATAACAGACCTCCTTCCATCACGGCAAAACGCAAAAGCATCGAGCAAAAAAACGGCTCGAAAATTCATGGCGGTTGCTGCATCAAGCGAAGCATGAAATCCGTCGTGAAAGGACATGGAAATGGTATCGAAAGTGGAGCGCGAAAGAGCGGCTCTCGAAGCTGCGGAACAGGACGTTGCGGAGCGCCGGAGGAAGCTTGCGCAGATGGAAAAGGAAGAGGCCGAAAAGGAGCTGGCTAGGCTCGTGCGCAAAGTCGGTCATGCGCGAGCGGTGAGACTGTTGGAACTGGCCGTCAGCGTCAAGCCGGAGAGCGCGATCGAGGCGCTCGAAAAGATGGAGCCTGTGGGCCAGAAGCAGGCGTCCTGAGGGCGGCGCCTTAGCGCCGCCCGCTTGGGTCATTATTCGTCGTCCATTTTGCCGGTGGCGGTGTAGACGATGTCGTCGATGAGGTGCATCGGAAGCTCGCCGTAATCGCCTTCCTCGATGAGGATGTAGCCGTCTTCGGTGCGGACCACATGGACGTCGAAGAAGGAGTGGTAGGAGCGCCGTTCCGCTTCCAGTGTCTTCTCGTCGAGCGCGATCGTGTCGGTGTCGATCTGGCGGATCGTGGCGGTGTCAGCCTCGAATGTTTCGGTGGTGTAGCACATGGTAGCCTCCTGTCGTTGGCGGCTCGTCCGCCATGCCATGAATCAGCGCTCCGGCGGTGCGCGGGTCACCGGAGCGAAGCGGAGGGGAACCGAAAATTGATCGAGTGGTGCGGAAGCCGCGCAGCGGCTTCACGGTCGGTCCATTTTCGGTTGACCCGCGTATGGCCGGAGTGCTCATGGCGATGGTGGCGGACGGGCCATCGGCGGGAGGCGGAAGTCACTTGCTGCACTGCTCGTTCGAGGCGTTGCCGCGATGCGCCAGTGGTTCGAGTATCGGGCATGAGAAAAGGGTGCCGCGGCTCATGGCCGGACACCCTTTTCCGATGCATCGATCCAGCGGGAGGCTAGTCGCCGGTCGATGAGATTGCGTGGTTCGCGAATGGCTCTTCAGGCGGGCAGCACGCCTTGCAGTATGGCGCTCCGGTGACCGGGTGCGGCTGCATGTCATGGCCCTCGTCCGAGACGCAGTTGCCGGGCAATCCTTCGTCTATTTCGGAACCGACGATCGCGCCTGTGTCGAGATCGATTCGGTCGAAATGGTCGTCGCCTTCGTGCTCGCATTCGATGCAGGTTTCATGGTCGTAGACCCCACCGAGCTCCCAGCGCTGGTTGCTCTCGTCCCAAGCGGCCCAGGCATCCTTGCAGATTGCTTCGGAACCGCAGTTGGGGCATCGCATCTTCAGGCGTGTGCGAGGCGTGGCGATCGCGTTCACGTTGTCGATCACTGGACCCACTCCAGTACGGGGGTCTGTTCGCCGCAGTCAGTGAAGGCGAGGTACGCCAGACTGTCGTAAATCGGGGTGATCTTGGCGCCGCAGAACGCGTCGTAGGTGCGATGATCTTGGAGGAGCAACCGCAAGTTTTCGAGGGTCAGCTCGCCTTCATCCGCGTCGTCGCGTCCCAAGGCGAAGAGTACCTTCGCGGCAAGGTCCGGGCCCATCATGAGATCGCGCGCAAGGGCGATATGTTCGGAGACCTCGATCGTTATCGGAGCGAGGTGCCCGAGGTGCCGGACGCGCAGCGTCCGCCCGAGGAACTGCGCCTCTTCGACGATCGAGATGATTTCGGCCCGATGGTCGAAGCAGGCGGTGAATGCGGCCATCGAGAGGGCATTGGCGTTGATCTCGAAATTGAGGGGCGCTGCCCCGAATTCCCCGGGATCGACGTCGAGCGCGGCGTTGCCAGAGTGAAGCCGCCGCGTCAGCGCGGCGAGCTCCAGCGCGGAGATTTCGGCGGGCCGTGAATGAAGCTGGGTCTGTGTGTCCTTGATGCGGAAGGTGACGAGCATCTCTGCCTCCTGTGATGAACTCGTCTCTCCCCTTCCCCCTCCCCTTTGATGCGAGGCCTGTTCGGTGAAGGCAGGCGGTGTCCATCGGTGCATCCCGTCGAGGATTGATGCGGCGCAAAGCCTGCCCCGGCATGGGGCCGGATTCCGAGCAGGAAAGCATCGGCGATGCGCGGACGAACGGATGTTCGTCAGCGAGCCGGAGGGACTGCTGCAAGTGCGCGCGGCACACCGAGCGTTGCTAGGGCGGACGCATGTCCGCCAGCACGCGAGGGAGTGCCAGCGCCTGGCGGAACGTCGACCATATGGAAGCGGGCGTCGTCGCCCGCTCCCAGGTACCCGTCAGCGCAGGACAGGCATGGCCGCGATGCCTACGGACGCAAAGGCGTCCGGGCGAGCCAGCCATGCCGGCGGGGCCAAGGCGGACCGAGCGTGGCGCACGCGACCGAAAGGTCGCCAGCGAGCAAGGGACCGCCGCGGCCGTGGCACTGCGGTTCGTCTTGGTGCTACGCGATCGCGAGCTGTGATGTGTGGGCTGCGGCTACCGTCAATCGAGCCTGCGGTGCATGAAGGCCATGCGAACGAGATGCGATTGAGGAAAGGACACGGCGGGACGTAGCGTAGCACTATCCCGGCAAGGAACCCGACGAAGAGGTATATGAGAAGGGGGCGCTCGAACTTGGGCAAGGCGAAGTAAAAAAGGGGGCCGAAGCCCCCCGCGGTCAGACCGCTGCTATATAGCCGCCCGTGGCCGAGCCTATCGCGATGATGACGCCGATGAGCCCGAGGACCCAGCGATTGGTGGCGACATCGGTCCGAAGCGACTTTACTTCGGCAATCAGTTCGGCATTGGCTTCAGTGATTTTCATCGCAATGTACTCCTCCAGTTCGGAGACGACCTTCTCTGCGTTCTCGCCCGAGACTTTAGCCTCTTTCAGCGCTTTGAACAATGTGATTTGGACGCCCATCTTAACCTCCATGTGTTGATGGTGGTTCCCGCCGGTCACGGGCGTCCAGCGGGTCAAGGATCGCCGCAGGCGACCGCGCAAGCGGGCCGTGGGGGAGCCGATTTTGCGTAGCAAAATTGGGGGAACCGCGGATCCTTGAGGCGCGCCAGTGCGCCCGTGATAGACTGGGACATCGACGAGACGAGCCCTCCCCGGTCCTGTGACGCGCCAAGACGGGCGACGGGGGCTCGATGCCCCCGAGCCCGTTCTGCCGAGACGAAAAAGGAAGGGAGGCTCCGGCGACTGCCGGAGCCTCCCGAGAGGCGCTCACCCGAAGGTGGAAGCGCCGACCCGCTGCGTTTGCGGCCGCTGATCGGCGATCCGACGGATGTGAACCGGCACGCCTGCCTGCCGCAGCCGCTGTGCGAGGTTCGATTGGATGCCCGAACCTTCGCCGATGATCGCTTCCACCGGCCCGAGCTTGACCATGTTCTCGTTGCGCAGGAACGGTGCGCGGTTGCCGTGCCGCCGGTCGGGCATGAAGAGGATCGTCTGCACGCCGTTCTTCTGGGCCCAGGCGTTCGCCATCGCGTCGACACCCTTGCGCATTCCGGTCGTGCCGAGGACCATGTTCGGGATGCGCTCCTTGATGTCGTCGAGGATGTCCCAGATCATCTCGAAGTCGTGCCAGTCCTTCATGCCGCCCGAGACCACCACCAGCGGTCCTTCGGGCTGGAACTGGGCCCTGCGATCCTTCGCGCGGGCTGCGAGGAAGTCGCGAGCCTGGATCTGCGAGGCGGTGACGCCGTTCTTGCTGACCTGCGATCCGCGCGTGGCTGTGAACGAGCGCCCGGTCTCCACCCGGTAGACGTCCGAGGCATGGTCGCGCATTGCCTCCAGCGCTTCGCGGCACCCCTGCAGCGTCTGGACCAGAAGCTGGGTCTCTTCGAGCTCGACGGCGTAAATTTCGGAAGGATCGAAGTGACGGGCAAGTTCGCCGAGCTTCTTCGCCGCATCGTCCTCGCGTCCCTCGACCAGGCGGACGGTCATGTGGAAGGAGTTGACCATCCCCCAGGCGAGCTGCTGGGCGAATTCCTCCATGCGGGTGTCCTTCAGGACGTCGAAGATCGTGCCGATCGCCATCTCCACCGCGCGCCGGGCCATGTCGGCGTCGGGCATGTCGGCGGTGATCGGTTCGTCGACGACGCTGAGCTTCGCCATGTCGCTGTGCTCGAGGAATGCGCCGTCGTATGCTTCGGTAACCGGGCCGCGGCTGTCGGCCAGCTCGATCCGGGCGTTGGCGAGATCGGCGAAAGAGTTGAAAGTCTGCATTGGAAGCCTCCATTGGTTTGATCGCGTCATCTCGTGATGACGGGTCCAATGGTGCGCAGCGGGCAAACGAGGTCAGGGACGTTAACCGGGAAGCCGGCACGTCAGGGCCGGACCCCGGTTAACGCCTACGGGCTGCGGGGGAGCCGATTTTTTCCCGTCTGCTGTAAGCAGACAAAAGCCGGGAAAAAATTGGGGGGACCGCAGATCCTTGACCGGATCTTTGCCGCAAGTATCCTTCGGACCCCATCACACGAGGATGCAATCAAACCCACCCTCCCCCTCCCCTCTTCTCTTCTTCACAAACATCGGGCTCCCGCAGGAGCCGCGGCAAGACAGGCCGGCGCGTCTCGCGCGCGCGGCAACGCCAGAGGTCGTTGCCCTCGCGCGGCCGCCCGGACGCGAGCGGCGGGACCGAGAGCCCGCGGGGCCAATCAAAAAGGCGGAGGCCCGACCGAAGGCCGGAGCGGCGTTGATGGGATGTCCTGAATCTGCTGGGTAGGCGGCGGGCATTATCTCGTCGGCCGAAGGTCGAGCCGATGCAGACAGCCCCGCTCTTCAGGCCGCAGCGCGATAGCGCGGTGCGCGGTTATCCCGCCAGGCGATCGTCACCCGAATGGGCCGAGACCCGTTAGGGGCTCGGTGGAGCTTGGCGACGCAGCGAGCCCTAGCGAAGCCAGGGCCGCAAGGAGCCTTAGCGCAATAGAGCCCGGTCCCGGCCGAAGGACGGGAGGCGGTACCCATTTGTTCACGGCTTTGCTGTAAGTCGTCTCAATGACTCAGAAACACGCTACGCAAACCATCAAGGAAGGTCTCGCCGACGCGCTCGACGAATTGGAGGACCCTGACAGAAATGGGAAAAAACCGACTTTGAACGGCCAATGGCTTGGAGCATTGGGCGAGCACTTGGTCGCGAAAGCATATCGCGCCACTCATGCAGGCCATCGCGTCGAACAGTACGATCTCGAATTCGGTGCGGAAAACATCGAGGTCAAATCGACCCAGGCCGATAGGATTACAAACCGTTCGTTGGCGAAGAAGCGCTGCAGCCATGTCGCCTATGTCCGGTTCGAAGCGGTGGGTACCGATCTTTGGGTCAGAGAGATGTACATTCGTCGGCGTGGCAAGCCGGGCGATCGGCCGAACGATCCGGAAAACCCTCGTGTCAGCGAAAAGGATCGCAGGGATCTACTTCCGTCGCCAGACGGTTTTATGATTGATTTGAGGAAGCTCTCCGAGGATCCTTGGGGCTAACTGAAAAAGGGGAGCAGCGCATCGCGCTGCCCCCGCACGATCACACCGGATCGTCGAAATGAACCGTCTCGACGACGCGGCTCTCTTGCCACTCGGTCAGGTCGAATTCGTCGACGACCTGGAAGCGATCTCCGATCGCGACGATGTGCTGATCGCTTTCGCATTCATTCGCCTCGCGTCGGGCGGAGCTGATTGCGGAATCGATGGTGGTGCAGCTGAACATGATAAGCCTCCTTGGGTGTCATGATTGACCCCGAAGGCCCGACATGCGGCAGCACGCGCGTCAGGGACGCCGCCATAGCGGCGCCGCGATAGCGGGCCGCAGGATCCTTGACGCATCGCGTGACCCGCATGGCATAATGCGACTTCTGGTGGAAAGGCCCCTTATTCTCGCCAGGCGATCGTCACCCGAATGGGCCGAGACCCGTCAGGGGCCCGGTGAAGCTTGGCGACGCAGCGCGCCCTCGCGAAGCCAGGGCCGCAAGGAGTTTAGCGCAATAGAGCGCGGTCCCGTCCGCAGGGCGGGAGTCGGCGGACACACTGTCGTAGAAAAATGTTCAATGAATCCGATGTGGGGAGTTGGATATGCCGGCGATATTCGCTGTGAACATGCACACCTGTGGTGGTCTTCACGTGCAACCTCGTCACGGCTCCCAGACATAGGGCACGTAGTTGTCCGGCTTGACAACATAATAGCGCGCAGAGGTGGGCCCTCCGTGCATTGTGTTCATCTCCAGAGCTTTCTCCTCGGCCGCGGTTTGGCTGAGATTGGTCGAGACCACGCGGTCGCTCACATTGTCCCGGTCGAAGTTGTCGATCGCGATCACTTGCATGGCAAAAACTCCCGTCAAGCCGCTTTTGGAAGCATAGCGGCGATCTCGGCGCGTTGTGCTTCCAATGTCGAGAGGTGATGGACGTAGATCGGGCCGAAAGCGATTGTTTCGGCCAGGTCCTCGTCGGTTTCGAGGATGGCGAATGCGGCGTTCCGGTCGAGGGCGTCGAGGTCGATTGTCTCGAGCATGATTTCGCGCCGGGCAGCGAAGCGGTTGAGTTCGCTGAGCTTGCGTTCCGCGCGTGCGGCGTCGCGCTCGGCGAAAAGGCCGAAGTCCTTCATGGCAATTCTCCTGGGTGAGATGGTGAAAGGGCGGCGCTTGCGCGCCGCCCATCGGTGTCGGTCAGATGAACTCGACGTTTTCGGCGATGATCTCGCAGCCGTAGCGGTCGTTGCCGTCGGCATCCTGCCAGCGCGAGTAGTGGAGCCGGCCGGTGATCGCGAGCTGGTCGCCCTTCGCCTTGTGGTCCCGAAGCGGGAGACCCATGCCGTTGAAGACGGTGATCTTGTGGAATTCGGCGTCGGTCTTCGTGTAGCCGGTCTCCGGATCCTTCTGGACGCGGCCGTCGCGGATGACGGGGCGCTCGGTGACCAGGAGCAGCTCGGTGACCTTGGTCTTGCTGCCGTCGCGGGCGATCGGATCCTTGGCCAGTCGGCCGACGAGATTGACGGTGTTCATTTCAAAAACCTCCTTCTGAGCCGACGGCTTGTCCGCCGGTGCCCTTATCGAGCCCCGGAAGGAGGGATGGGACACCGCGCATTCGTGCGCGGGAAACCTCGAAAATCGAGGTGGTGCGGGCAGCTCGCGAAGCGAGCAACACGGCTCGTATTTTCGCAGGTTGGCCCTAAGCCCGACCGGAGGGGCAGGGGCACTGGACGGCGGACACGCACTCGGCTTGGAGGTGCTGGGAAGACTTGAACACCGTTCTCGTTTGTGGCGGAGGCCCGAAAATCTGCGGAAGTCAGACCAAGTCAGCTGCTTGGCGCCGGCCCCGTCTCAGGGCTTGTGAAGTGCCGGGATCGACGTCGCCACGATGCTCCGCTGTCCGCGATCATCGTCAAGGCTATACCGTCGGGACAGGAGAGTGCCTGAGGAACCGGATGAACCACGGCGGTGGTGTGTTGAAGACCGCTTTCTCAGGGTGCGCGGAAGACGATCGTGGGGGTCCTCCCGACCATTGCGGTGCCGATCGCCGCGGTGAGCTTCTTCGATGCCGGGTTGTCTCGCATGAGGGAACCATCGGGCTGCGGGACGATGTCGGGGCCGGACCATTGGAAGACGTTGACTTCCTCGATCACGACGTCACAGTCGTCGGGAAGCCCCAGCGCTGCACGCTCGCGCGGATGAACGGGAACGCGCGCTCCGGTCGAGGAGCTGGAGATCGCCATGACCGAGACGATGTAGAGCCCGTCTATCGGTTTCACGCCGTAGATGTAGCAGGGCCGCGTCTTGGTGGCGTTTTCCTGGCCCTTGGCGTCCTCGCGGGCCCAGAGGTACCCGTAATCGATGATGGCGCCAGGCTCAGGCGGTCGCGGTTTCGCGTTCTGCCCGCTTGCGGTTTTGCTTGGGATGATGGGCGCCCGCGCCGGCGTCTTCTTCGTAGCTGTCCGGGGCGTCAGGGTGGAACGCCGGCGGCGCGGTGGTGATTTCTCCGATGACATCCTTCAGCTGCTCCGATTTCAGGGCACGCGCGAACAGCTTTCGAAGCGAGTTGTACTCGTCGACCGGCACCATGACGACGCGGACTTCTCCGTGGCGTTCGAGACCGATGGGTCTGCGGATTGCCTCGTCGTAATAGTAGCCGACCTTCTTCGAGAAAGCGGTCGTGGTGACGGTTTCTCCGTAGGCTTGTTTCATGTTCGTCTCCGCTTTCATCATCGCCAAGTTACCAATGGGCCAGGCCCGTCGTCGTCGTCGTCATTACCGTCATGCGGATAACGATCCGTATAATCCGGATAGTCCGGATTTTCAAGAGAGATCGGAGAGATCGATGCACGCGGCAAAGCCGATGGCGTTCGGGTCTGGCAACAGCACCGCGTTGATATCGTGAACGCTCCACACGGTGAGATCCTCCCCGACGGCGAGGGATAGACAGCGATGCGTCTCGATGAGAAGCGCATTCCAGAGCTGTGCGTCCGCGATCGAGCTTCCGTTGATTGCGGAGATGCAATCGAGTTCTCCTTCGCGAACGCGCCCGATAATGATGAAATTCGGCAGGCGCTGTGTCCTGGGTTGCTGGGGCATGGTCTGGTTCCTTCGATTGCCTGCCGCATACCCACCCTCTTTCCTTTGTCGGTGGCGCAGGAGCTGGCGGCAGTAAAAAGGCCCGCCCGCGGGGGATCGCGCGGACGGGCCTCGTGAGGGGCCGATGCGGGAGGGGTCGCACCGGCCCGGGGGACGCTGTCGTCAGGCGTCGGCGGTCTCCTTCGCCTTGGCCTTGGTCTTCGGCGAGGGAGCGGTGCTCTCGCCCAGGCCGTCGCCGCCGGTGGTCGAACCGGCCTGCTCGGGCT
The DNA here is from genome assembly GCF_030730945.1 of Aurantiacibacter poecillastricola. Lineage (GTDB taxonomy): Bacteria > Pseudomonadota > Alphaproteobacteria > Sphingomonadales > Sphingomonadaceae > Alteraurantiacibacter > Alteraurantiacibacter poecillastricola. Next base: position 16,996 of record NZ_JAVAMS010000007.1, on the reverse strand, counting down.
CGCCGCCGGTTGCGTTCAGCGGCGGCAGGGTGTCTTCGCCTTCGCTGGCCATGCCGGGGAGCGTGCGCTTGCGCTGCGGACGGCGCCAGGCGACGTTGTAGGAGCCGTCGTCCTGGCGGAACATGGCGACGTCGATCGGCTTGTCGAGGCTGGGATCGTCGATCCGGCCCGAGAGGAACACCTCGCCGGTGTCGTTCGACGAGTATTCCCACAGCGCGCCGACCTTCACCCAGCTGCGGCGGTCGGCCGAGAGCGCCATCACGTCGAAGGCGGGGGCGCGCTCGTTGGTCGAGACGAACTCGCGCAGGGCGATGGTGGCGGCGAATGCCATGGTGACGATGCGGCCGATGTGAACGCCGTCGGCATTGGCCTTGAGGGTACCGATGTTCATGGGAAGTCTCCTGATGCTCTGTCCGAACCCCTTGTCCGGACCACTTCCCTTCATCCCTCCCCTCACCCGGGCGCAGCCCGGCAACGCGCGAACGCGCGCAATCCGCACGAAGCCCCGGCAGGGGCCGTGCGTCGTCAGCTTGTGTGAATTTTCAGGCCTGGTCGCGCTTGTCGCGAGCTTCGAGCCGCGCGAGGAAAGCCTTTGCTTCTGTCTGGTTGGGCCCGTCGATCGTCGCGAGCGTCTTCATCCGGTCGATTTCGAGACTGGCGGCGATCTCTGCGGTAATGTCGCAGTAGGGCTCGAGCAATCTTATGGCGTCGACGGGCCGCGGGAGTTCGGCCTCGGCGGTGCCTTCCCAGAGAATCGGGACCTCTTCCTCTTCATCGTCCGGATCGGCGGCGAAGACTTGGGCGAAGAACGTGCGAAGGGGGCGGTCCCACCCGATCCATGCGGATGTCGCGGCAACGCCGTCGCGCAGCTGCAGCTGGTGGCGGCTCATGCCGGCGATCTCGCGCAGCGATGGTCGCAGTGGCGCTTTGCCCCTTCCGTGCTGTCGATTGCGCGGCGTACCTTCTCCAGCGCGCGCGGGCAGTTCGCCTTGCGCAATTCCCCTCGGGCCGCGCGCAAATGTCGCAGCGCGGTATCGACGGACGTTTTGGTCGCTGCGTCTGCTGTTCTGATGGTCATGGCTCAATAATCCTCCGGTTTCATGAGCGTGATCGCACGCCGCGTCTCGGCTGCATTCGCTGGATCTTCGGAACCGTACTCGAATGCGGCGTCGTAGTAGTCGATTTTCATCATCACGCGGATTCCGTCGACCTCGAACCAGGCCATGTCTCTCTCGGGGGAATCGTCCGAAAAGGTGCAGCTACGCATCGCTTTCATGACACGCGCTTGCGCCAGGATGTCGTTGCGGCGGCTCCCGTCGCTGAGGCTGTCGAGCAGATTGAGCGTGAAGATGGTGCGGGCGGTTCGATCGAGGCCGAGCCTCGCGCGATCGTTGAGCTCGGCTACGCGTTCCGTGTTCGAAGCAGTCGGTTCGAGTGTGTCAGGCATGATGGGTCTCCTTGCCGTGAAAGCGGTCGAGCCAGCTCGACATCGGTTCGCGTGTTTCCAGGGGCTGCTGCGCGGCCCGTTCCTGAAAGGCGACGAGGTCCGGAGGCGCGGTCTCGATGATCCTGTCGATCTCGGCGGAGTCGAGAAGGCCTTCGTCGCGGATGAAATCGGTCATCCGTCCCGGTCTTGTCCGGGTCGATTTTCGCCAAAGGCCTTCGACGGTCTTCAGGCGGGGGGCCGCCCGCGCTTCGATGAGTACGATCGTTCGCAGCCATTCGGTCGATAGGCTGCGAACCTCGTCGGGTTTCATGGCCGTGCAGAACACGCACGACGATTTCGGTGGCACAGGGAGACCGGCCTCGATGATCCGGTTAGCGCAGGCGGTGCGATCCCAACCCCATTCCCGAAGCGGATATCGGTTGTCGAACAGCGGATCGTCGATCGTCTTTGCGTGCGCGTATCGCTGCCCGTCTCGCGGCGAGGCGTCATAGCCGATGTAGCGGATGACCTTTTTGCCCTGCGCCCATGCCTCGATCGCGGGTTGCCAGGCCTTGATGAAGGCCTCCTGCGGCGCCGCCTTGTATTTGAGCGAGCAGCTATGCCGCCCGAAGGCGATCGAGGGCAGGCATCCATTGGTCAGAAGCGATTCCGTGAGGTCGCGGTAGGGCGGCCAGTTCTTGAAACGCTTGGCCTCGTAGCGCACGACCTCGTAGGCGATGGAGCGCTCCGCCATCCATCGGCGCATGATTTCCTGAAATGCGTAGGTCTCTGTCTTCTCGGCTCCGGTGTCGGCGGTCAAAACGAGATCGGGTGCCTCGCCGCGACTTTCCAGCTCGACCAGCAAGGCCGTACTGTCGATGCCAACCCCGTAGCACAACACGCGTGGCGAGCTCATGTCGCTTGCTCTTGATCGCAGACCGTCACGTCGATCGGGCTGTCGTGCGTGAAGGCGATCGTCACTTTCTTGCCTTTGGGCAGGGTCCACATGATACGTGCGATCGCGTCGCGGAATTGGGAGGCGATGGCGGCATCCTCGCCTATGAGGATGCGATAGGCGAGTTCGCGAGCGTCGCGGAGAAACCGGTCGTGCTGCGTGTCCCAGCTATCGGCGTCTGAATCGTTCCAGGCGGAAAAGCAGGCATTGTCGAGGAGATCGACCAGCCCTTCGGGCTGGAGGGCTTCCGAGGCTACATAGGCGATCGTCACGTCCTCGATCCCGTCGGAGCAGCATCCGTCGGGGAAGGTGAGAACGATATCGGCCTCGATGCGCTCCCGGGCGGCGCCATCGCATCCCTGGTCATCGATCGCGTATTCGAGATGAATCTCCTGCGCGATGGTAACGGCAGCGAGGGGCGGATCGGCGGCGATGGAGTCCACGGTGTGGATCGCGGCATCGGTGCGAACGATGAAGGTCGGATCGCGCATTTCGCGTAGCGCGTCGTACCAGCTGTAGCCTTCGAAGCGGGAGTTGCGGTCGACGAGCTTGGAACGGATGGGCGTGCCGCGAAGCGCGCGTGCAATTATCTGGCCAAAATGCGCTTCGTGCGCTTCCATGAGAAATTCATCGCCGGTGATGGTCCGGCGCTCGCCGGCCTCGGTCCCGGTGTCATTGTCGGCGATGTCGGGCTCCCATGCGGTGAGAGCGGCTTCGGCCTCAGCAAGCGGGATTCCTAGTGAGGCCGCCCTGGTGTAGCTCTCGAAGCTGAGGCTGTGCGATTTCTGCGCGGCGATCGCGCGATAGCAGGCGACCTCACAGGCGGCCTTGAGGGCCGTCAAACCGGCGTTTTCGACGAATTCCTTCCGCGCCGGCAGGACGAGCTGAAGTTCGGGCGTATGCCCGATATCGATGCGGGCATGGATCTCCTGTCTGCCGACCTGCGCCACCTCGAAAAGGCGAGTGAAGACGGTGACGCCGTGGAAGTTCACGGTCGGGGTCCGGTAATAAGGCCGGCCATGAAAGATGCCGATCCGGCTGCCGTTCCAGTCCTCGACATGGATGGCGCCGCTCAGGAAGTCCTTTCGAGGCATGTCCCTGCCGGCGAACCGGACGGGGATCGGAAAATACTGCGAGGCTTCCCTGACGGCGTTCTCGACCGATCCTTCGCAAGTGCCCGGCAGGAGGAACGAGATCGAAGTGCCCTTCCGCCGTTCGGAGCCATCCACGGCGATCTCGACGTCTCCGGTCCATGCGTCGGCAGGGATCGCGATCCGCCAGGCAGAACCTGTCGAATCCGATCTGGACTCGATCACCGTTGCTTTGCCGGCAAGGCTGAAGACGCCCATGCCTGCGGGATCCTCGCCGCTGGCGATTTGGGCGTCCCAACGCGATGCGCCGAGCGCTAGAACGCGGGACGGATCGTCAATCCCGCAACCGTCGTCGTCGATGCTAATTCGCAAGCCGTTTTCTTGAGGCGTCGCGTCGACGTTGACGGCGCTCGCGCCGGCCCTGCGGGCGTTCTGCAGCAGCTCGTTCAGGATGTCGCTCAGCGAGCCGTTGAACAGTCGTGTGACCTTCCCGATCGTCTCGGGGCTCACGCTTGCGCGAATGGGTTCGTACTTCACCAGGTTCCTCCTTGTCTGATTGATTCCCGGCATCCCCTCCCCCTCCCCCTTCATCGAGCGCCAGAATGGTCTCGATCGATGGCGCCGGAGTAGTTCTGGGGCGGCGGCCGAAATGCAGGCCGTGCTTCGTCGCGAATTTCGAGACGGACATGGGCTTTCGGCCCAAGGCCCCCGCGAGATCGGCGATGGCGATTTCGTTCTCGTAGGCGAGCTGGAGCGCGCGCAGTTCGTCATCGGACCAGGGCCGGATGTAGCCGTGGACGAGACCCAGCACGTTTGCGCGGGTTGAGATCGCCAGTTTGGAACGTCCCAGCAATCTGGCCAGCGCCGCGTTCGACATGGTCCCGTAATGCGCCTTCAGGCTGGCTATATCGGCGTCAGTCCAGTCCGGGCCGCCCCGAAACCCGTTCTTCGCGCTGTGGCTTCCTGTGAGACCTAGATGCTCCGCGCGCCACTTGATCGAATGCCGCGTTCGTCCGAGCCGTGTTCGTAGCGGTGTGAGGCTTGCTCCTGTCGCGTAGGCCTTCCGGAGGAGCGCATCTTCCTCTGGCAACCGTGCCCGGCCCCAGCCCCTCGTATAGCCGGCGGCGCGGATCTTCGGGCCGAAGCCGGCCTTGGTCCTGCGGGGGAAGCCCTCGCCCACCATGGTCTCGATGGCGTCGCCATAGGCAATGCCGGTGTCGAGGAGTTCGAGGGCGCGACAGATTTCCGGTTCGGTCCATCCCACGGGGTTGTTGGGGTGTTTCAGCCCGAGTTTGGATGCGCGCGAAGCCGTTCCGCTGACGGGCCGGCCGATGATCGCTGCGATCCGGGAGACGTCGGTCGCGCGTGTGTATCCGGCGCGCAGCTGGGCATCCTCCCATTCCGTCCATTCGGGCGGTTGCGGTTCTGTCAGCTCGAGGATCTGTGCCCGGACATAGACCGCGCTGCAGCTTCGCCCGAGGTCGCGGGCTATCGTGGCGGTCGCTTCGTTGCCGTAGCGCCGTGCGAGTTCGGCATCGTCAAGCTCGGTCCATTCCTTGGTGGAATTGCGCCGCAAACCGAGTTCGTGGATCTTAGACCTGACCGAATGCAGCGGTCGGACGAGATGTTCGGAGATGGCCGGGAGGGGTTCGTCGGCGCCGAACAGGTCTTTCAGCGCGTCCGTTTCCTGCGGTGTCCAGGCATCGTGCCGGAAAGGCATTTCGCGCAGCGGCTGCGCCGCGTGCCCGGAAGTGCCAGGCACGAAGGGGGCCAGTTCGACGACATCGAAGTCGTCATGCGAGAGCGACGAGGTCGACATTGGCGTTCTTTTGCCGCAGCCGGGCCGAGAGGCGCGCTATGCGTGTGTCGTCGCGGTGGGTGGTCTCGATCGCGCCGATCGCCGACAGTGTGTCGAGCGCATCGTGGATGTCTTCGCGCGCGCGTCCTGTATGGGCCGAGAGGTCGGTACAGGTCGTCGCGTTGGGAGAGATCTTTGCAAGCGCCTGGACCGTGGTTATCGCGAGAGTCGCGGCGGGATCGAGGAGGAAGGCATCGAGAGCCCTCGTCCCCTTGAGCGTCAGCCTGCTCTTCTCGGGTTGCGTCAGTGTGCGCATCGCGTCGAGTGCCAGAAGGCTTTCGGCCTCCTCGGCGCTGTGATCGGCCGAGCCGATGAGTTGAGGGGTCGCACCGGTATGCTTTGTGATGGTCGGATCGATCTTCGCGAGCATGGCGCTGGCTTCCAGGGCCGGTCCCATCGCATAGAATTCTCCCGGTGCAAGCGTGCGCAGCTTGTCCGCGTCTTTGGTTGAAAAGCCGAGGAAATCCGCTGCGCGCTTCACGTCCCTGTCGAACACGTTCAGGCCGACAAGGAAGTTCAGGAGTTCGCTGGTCACGGATGCGCTGAGCTTGGCGAGCCGCTGCGTCGCGACGATGGTCGCGAGACCTCTCTTCCGCCCGCGCGAACACAAGTCAGTTAAGGTGGCGACACCGAGGCGCCTTGTCTCGGCGTCTTGCGCGCGCCCGGCAAGGTGGGGTGCCAGGAGGTGTCCCTCGTCGATGCAGACCAGCATTGTGTTCGACCACAGGTCGCTAGGGGTGCTCATCAGTCCCGCGAAGAACGCCGCAGCCTTGATGATGCGCTGTTCCGGATCGAGGTCGGACAGGTCGATGTGAAGTGGGATGCGATGTTCGCGCGCGCGCAGCGCTGCGGCGCCGAGACCTTCTGCGGTGATCTCGGTTCCCTTGATCGTGGTCGCGCCGATATGCGCAGCGAGGTTCCCGAACTCGGCTTCCGGATCGACAATGACCGTAGTCATGAACTCGAAGGCTTCTTCGATAATCCGCCTCAGGGTCGCGCTCTTTCCGGCGCCGCTGGTTCCCTGGATCAGCAATCGACCCGCAAGGAGGCGGTCTAGATCGAGTTCGAGCGTGCCCGCGTAATGTCGGCCTATCGGGACGCGGTTTGCGTTGTGGGAAGGTGTTTTCATGATTGCCTCCATGATGTCGAATCAGGCCGCTTTGGCGGCATGGAGTTCGGCGAAGCGCTCGCGGATCATCGCCGGGCCCGGCCAGTGGTCTGTGAGGCCGTGGGTCGAGGTCATCTCGCTTCGGACGCGATGAATCGTTTGGGCTTCCTCGAGATCGGGAACCCGGGGCGGCCAGCCCTTCGTGAACCGCAGGTCGGGAGGTAATCCAGCCTCTAAATCGCGCCTTCGATCGCCCATTCGCTTGGCATTCGCTACGTCTGTGGACAGCTGTGGGCCGAGCAGGTGCGGACTGACGTCGGCGAGCCAGCGTCCAGGTTGGAAGGAGAAGCCGGAACGGGCTTCGATCCCGACGATCGCGCGATAGGCGGGGTGGTTTCCTTCGCAGGTGGAGGAGACCACGAGGTTGTTCAGCCCGGCGAGCACGCAATAGCTGCAGCTGAGCCGGTCCGCGCCGCGGCCATAGGCCTCGTGAAGCGGAATGGCACGCATGGCGTGATAGGCGAAGACGTCGCGTGCGGACCATTCGACGATCGGATGCCAGGTCAGCATGGTTGTTCCGGCCCTGTTGCCGACGGGGGCGAAGCGAAGGTCGGGCTTGCTGATCGGCGCTTTGGCCCTGGCGGGACTTTCCTCGCGCCGGATTCCGACGATCGAAATGATGGTTTCGCCTGCGAAGCGTTTCCTGATTTCGGCACCGATCGGCTGAACCTTGGCTTCGCCTGTGCAGAAGCGAAGCTTAGCTGACGAGAAAGGTGAGACGAGCTGGTAGGTCTCCAGGTTTTCGTAGCGGCGAAGCGAACTCTGCCAGCGTTGCTCCCATCGTTGGATCAGACCCCCGGCCTTGCGCCTGACAATGGAGAGGTCGACTCCGAGCATGGCTGCGATCGTCTCGACGAAGCCTGGAGGGGATGGCCATTCGATCAGGCCGAGATCGGCATGAATGGCGTGACGGCGATCACGCGGGTGTCCGATCCGGTCGAGATGCGCTTCAACGGCGAAGGCGGCCGCGCTCGAATCCTTTCCGCCCGAGAGGCTGTAGACGACGTGCGCGCCGGAGCGCAGGGCGGATGCGATTGTGTCGTCGTTCGCGACGGCCATTCCCTGCGAGTTCATGCCAGCCTCTTCGGCCGAAGCTCTGCCGGGGGATCGATGATCTCGTGGGGAACCGAAGCCAGCACAGTGACTTCGCCGCGTTGAGAATAGGCCTGCTTGTCGACCAGCGCGCAGACTTCGTCATCGCCGTAGGTCGGACGCCCGAGATGATTTACGGACACGAGCCGGCGTGCGATCACGCCGACCTTTCCTTCCGGAACCCATTCGGCCCAGTCTCCCCAGGCACTCGTCGTACAGTATTCGCCTATCGCGGCTTCGTAGGCGGCGCGCGTGCGCAGGACGTGGGACTCGTTCGGTGGGACGGTCTCTCCGGTATGTGCGGCGTAACGATCGGGGTGCCAGCACCGGGCCGTGTCGCGGACGAGTTGCAGGAAATCTGCAGTGCAGGTTTTCTGCATTGCAAGCTCCCGCTCGAAGGCGAGGTAGACTAGGGCCCAGTTCGCGTCTTCTTCGTATACGGGAGCGTCGAGCCGCAGGGCATCGGGCATGGCGGTCTGCCGGGCGTCAGAGAGGAGGAGCCCGCCGTGGCTGGCGGTCATTACAGACCAGATGCCGGGAGCCAGCTGATCGGCCTGCTGGACCGGTCCCCAAGGCGAGGTTTCCGGGCGGGGCGTGGATGCAAACAGGGACATGAGCGAAACCTCCTTTTGGTTCGCTCAATCCCCTCCCCCTCCCCCTCTCAGCTTATGATTTGTCTCGCGTGATCGGCGATGACGTCCGCTGTTATGTCGCTCAGCGGCAGTGCGACGACCGGGCCGATTTCGAGGAGCCGGTCGTGCTCAATCCCGCGAAGTTCCAGATATCCGCTGTCGGCGGACTGGAGAACCTGCAGGGCGAAGGTGATCTGTCGCCCCGATGCCTGATGCTTCACTGCAACGAGGAAATCGGGCCTCGCCGATCCGTGTTCGGTTTCGATGTCGAACAAGATCTTTTTCACCGCCATGCGGATGCCGTCACGTCGGAGGGTGTATTGCGCTTTCTGGAGTCCCCGGAGAACGTCCCGGTCGTGGTCGCGCTCCGTCGGGACGAACTGGTTGCCGGTGAAGACAGGCTGTGCATAGGCCCGCAAGGCGCGGTAGCCTTCACGCTTGCTGTGTTCGCCGACGACAGCGAGGACGAGGAAGGGTGGCTGGACCTCGGCGCGGATGATGCCTGTATGCTGGATGCGGTTGCGGATCTCCACGGTGCCGAGGCCGGTCACGATCTCGCTGCTGGTCACTTGGTTGGCTTCGAGAAGGAGAAACGCTTGCGGCGCGAATTCCTCGGGCCAGTCCTTCTCCGCTTCGCGCAGGCGGGCGTGGACGACGTGCTTTTCGTATTCGATGGCCGTCGTGTAGAAATGGTTCACGAGCCGGACGCCGGGAGCGATGTTGAACTGTCCGGCGACCTCGCGCAGGCGCCGCATCTCGGCGCTTATGGAGCCGTCGCGTGGACCCTCTGGCGGGAGCTCGCGCAGGACGTTTGAGCGCGCACGCTCAAGCAGCAGCCAGAGCAGTTTGCCGAGCCGCGGAATGGCGACGCCGCGAGACCTGTCGTCGGGCTCGCTTGCATCGGGCTTCTGGGCAAGTTTTTCTGGCGCTTTCTGGTGAGCGATGAACAGGCCTTTGGGCTGTTCAATCTCGTAGAGAGCGTCGTTGCCGGTTTCGCGGATACGCTGCGGTGCCTGCGGCATGTAGAACGGGCATTTGGGATTGTGCCCCGGGCGAGCCGTCAGGCGGCGCAGATAATAGGTTTCCTGGAAGCTGAGATATGCTGGGCTCATGATGGGTGGCGAACGGTCCTGCGCCAGGCAGTCGCACGCGAGCCACTTGCCGTTCTCGCGCGAGGTGACGACGAGAGATACGGACGCTCTGTGGTCCGCATCGTCGCCCTTCCCTGTATACCAGCGTATCAGCGCGTCCTTGAGACCGTCGCTGATCGCGACGCGACCCGTCAGGCCGCTGGTGTCCTTGGGTATGAGCCACATGATCTAAACCGGTTGACGGGCCTCTTTGTTCACTCTATGTTCATCGCTTAGAGGAGTTTTGCGTGATGAACAAGGCATTCGCGGTTGGTCGGTTCGATCTGGATATCGCGCTGCGCGATGCATCGCTCGACGAGCTCAATCGCGCCACACGGCGGTCGCTGGCGAACGCCTCGATCGGCGTCGAGGCTTTCGACGCGTACCATTCGGCTCGTGAGCTCTTCGAAACGCTCGAGGCGGTGCATGAAGGTCAGCGCGGAGCGAAGCGGAAGCTCACCCAGGTCCTTTCCTGCGAATGCGATGATTATCAGCGCTGCCTCTATTACACGCTTGCCGGGCGCGGCGTGCTGCAGATGCTGGACGATCTCGAATGGCTGATCGACCTCCTGAAGGCGCGTTGCGAGATCTCCGCTTCCTTGTTCCGCTCGGGCACCTTGCCCTCGGTACAGATCAACCCCTACGTGTCGGCCGAACCCGACGGGCCAGTTCCGCCGCGCGAAGGCGATTTCGAGCAGGGAGCTTCCTGGTTTCTCGATCCCGCCCTGGGCGGCGAGATCGGCGAGTAGTCAGAGCAGTATCACCTGCAATTCGAAAGTTGCCGGGTCATGGCCATGCGAGGGTGTGACGCGCAGGGGCTGCAGCGGACAATCGGTGCGCATGACGGCGTGATCTTCCCCGGTAGCTTCCGATAGCCGGAGCGCCAGCCTCTCGGCGTTGCTTCGGCCGCACAGTCGATGGCGCCGGGGATCGAGGCGATCTTGTTCCATTTCGGAGACTTCCGTTTCAGGCGGCGGGGAAGAAGGTCTTCGCGACCTTCGGTTCGCGGACGATCTCGAACCGCCGTTCGAGAAGGCGGGAAATCTTGAAGCGGCCGCGTCCGTCGGCAAGGGTCAGGACGGTTTTCTGTCCATCCCTCCGGAACCGGAATTCGCGGTGTTCGCTGCCGTCTGTGAATTTCATGGCCTCGGGGAAGCGGATGAGATCCCCATCGGCGATGCGCCGTTCCTTGAGCGCCAGCATCCGGTAGCAGCGCCTGCGCCAATCGAGGGCGAAGGGATGCGAGGTCGTCGTCAAGAGCGCGAGGACGCTCCGCGGGCAGCTCGCTTCGCAGGGACCCATGTCTTCGTCCATGTCCTTGTAGCCGAAGATGTGGCCATCGCTGGCGCGCGTATTCCAGCGGACCAGACAGATGATCGCGGTCACGTAGATCCGCTTGCCGTTCTCGTCGTAGCGTTCGGCCGCGGCATAGTAGGTGTTTCCCGAATAGACACTCTTGAGCACCCGAAGTCCCTGGAAGGGCGTATCGCCTTCAGCTTTGCGTTCGTAGGTGAGCTGGGCGTCGAGATAGGCCTTGGGGGTCTCGTGCCCACCCATGGCCATCCGCGTCATCGTAAGCCATCCCATGTCGTGTTCCTTCAGATGAGCCCGGCCTGTGCCGGGGCGGGAAGTTTGAGTTCTCGGGCGATCCGCTTGGCGAGACCGGGTATGTCGCGAAGCACCGTGATGGGTGCCTTGCGCAGCGTCGCGCCAGGTGGTTTCCAGTGCGGATTACGCCAGGCGACGCCCGACTCCCCGAAGCGTTCGGGCGAGATCCTGACGAACAGGCCCTTCGATTCCAGCGTGTGGTCTCCGGCGAGAGATTCTTGCGGCGTCGTGTATCCGAGGCGATAATCGCTGTGGGCGATCCCCAGCTCGAATGCGATCATGCGCAGGGTCCGGGACCCTTCGCGCCGGTAGTGCCGGAGCTCCTCCTGCCGATAGTCGAGACCGCGGCGCACCAGCGCCACGATCGCGGGTGAATGCTTGAGATCGCTGAGCCGGTCGAGGCATCGCTGCCGCAGCTCGGCATCCTCGTGGCGCCGACCGGCTTGCTCTCCGTCGGCGATCCGCGAGAGGTGCCGGGTGAGCAGAAGCACGGCGGGGCAGCCGGCCGCCGGGATGCCTGCGAGGCGGGCGTCGTCTATCGCCTCGTTCAGTGCGCGAACCGCAGTCTCGTATGTGGTCAACCCGTCGGGTTCGAGCGCGCGGCGATAGCGGTAGTCGATGTCGCAGGTCATGGGGCTTCCCTTCCATTGCAGATGCAATGGCCCCCTTCCCCCTCCCCTCAATGCAGCGCTTTGGAATGCGCCGTCAGGGAGTTCCCCGGTATGGGCTCGTAGGCGATCGGCTTCAGAAATGCCTCTGGGGCGACCTGTTCGAGGATCCGCCCAATCGCGGAGAACGAGACCCCCGGACCTTCGGTCGAGATCACGACCAGGGAACCGCCCTGTTCCTGTCCGGATAGGGTCCAACCAACAGGCCCTTCGCCCAGCAGGCTATTTAGGACGTCACCGGGTTCTCTGGCTGGAAAGTTGAGCACCATCCTTTCCCTGAGTGCTGGTCCAATGAGAACCCGCTCGCCATCGACGAGGTCGGTCGCGTACTGGTGGAGCTGCGCGAGGCGCACGACCGCTTCCAGACCCGGCTCAAGCGTAAGCTTGAAGTGCAGCCGCCTCATGGCCCACCTCCTTTGCTTCGCTGTCGTAGCCGGAGAATTCAGCCAGAAAGGTGAATGCCTGGTCGGCCTTCGCGGCGGCGGTGATGATCGCGCTCTTGTCCGACTTCAGGATGTCGAGCCAATGGCCGATATAGCTGGCGTGACTTTCGTGGAGATCGGCCGGAAGCCCGAGTTCGTAGCAGATTCGTGCCGAGATCTGCTCGGCTACGAGTTCCTCGAACGCATAGCTCTTGTCGCCGAAGCGCTTGCCGAACGTGCGCGCGAGCCTGTTGGGATGTCCCGTCCAGTGTCCGGTTTCGTGAGCGAGCGTTGCGGCTAGGCCGTCCTCGTTCACGAAGCTGTGGCGGTGCGGCATCTGGATGAAGTCGCCGCCCGGAGAATAGAACGCCCGGTCACCGCCATAGCGAACCTCGCTCGGAATGGGCGCGAAGAACGCCGCGATCGCCGCCGCCTTTTGCGATGGTGTCGGCGGCGCTTCGGGTACGGGGTCGGGATAGAAATGGACCGGCAACCCGTCGATTTGCGAGGCGTTGAAGACGGAATAGGCGCGCATGAAGCGGATCGTGCGCGAGGATTCCTCGCCGGTGGAGCGATCGACCTCGGTTTTCTTGGTCGTGTTGAAATAGATGCTCGGTTCGGCGCTCTCGCCGCGGCGAACCTGCCCGCCGAGCTCTTGAGCTTGCCGATATGTCATCCAATAGCGCGATTGATATCCCATCGCGTCCGCAACGGCCCACAGGTACAGGCGGTTGATGCCGGTGTATGGCACGCCGTTGGCGCGCAGCGGCGCACCGCCAGCGCCTGTCTTCTTCCATGGGCGCCGCCAGGGCAGCGTGCCCTCCTCGATCTTTCTGATGATGAGGTTCGTGATGTCCTGCGCGACGTCGCGCTTGGGGGAGCGTTTCATGAAGTATCTCCGGGCATGAAAAAGACCCGGCCGCTCGAGTGGAGCGACCGGGCCAGTGCATCAGGAGGTTGGCGACGCCCTCAGGCGTCCACCGCCGCTTCTTCGTCGACGTCTTCGGGTTCCTCGGCAGTTTTGCCGTCGTCCGTATCGGCGAGGTCGTCATCGCCGTCCGGCTCGATCGGCGCCTCGCATTGATCGAGGTCACCGGTGGAGATCTCGAACTTCATCGCTTCGGGCAACCACGCGAGAGCGCGTTCCTTGACATCCTCTTCGACGATCGCGTCGCCGGAGAAGAGTTTCTCGCACGTCCTTGAAAGATCGGCTTTCTTGGATGCCGCGTACCGTGCCGCCAGTTCGGAGCCGCCGATATCGGTGAGGGCCGCGAGGCAGGACGTCTTGTTGATGCGGTCGAAGAGGTTCTGCGAAGTCGGGCGCCACATTGCGGCGACGTCGACGTCGAGAATGCTGCCGAGGACCGAGTGGATCGGATGATACTCCGAATTGTAGCCCTTCTTCGCTTCCAGCGAGACTGCGACCACGTAGGAGAGCCATGCGGCCTTGGCCTCGTCGTCGAGTTCGCGGAAGGCGAGGAATCGCTGGGCGACCTCCTTGGGCTCATGCCACGCCTTGTCGAGCGCATCTTCGGCCGCGGCGAGGATCCCTTCGGCCGCCGACTGCGGGATATCGCCGTAGGCGGGGTCCTGCGGCTTGCCCGCCTTGAGCGAGGTGCCCTTGCTCTCGTAGCTGCGATCGTCGCACAAGGCGAAGATGGCGTAGTCGAGCGCGAGACCCGGGTCGCCGAGGAGCGAGGCGGCGAGGATGTTCCGGCGTTGGACGGACAGTTCGTCGAACAGCTTCGCGCTGATCGGCTTCTCACCGCCCGGCGCGACTGCTTCGGGAGTCGACGGGCGTCCGGCCTGACTGCTCGTGCCGCCGCGGGTCGGCGCGTCCTCGCTGGTGGCGGTGACGTTGCCGTCCTCGTCCTGCTCGAAGCTGAGCCGTTTCTCGCTGTAGTAGTCGCTCTCCAGCACCATCTCGCCCTTGTTGGTGAGGATGAGGAAGCGACCGGCCTCGCCGCGCCATTCCTCGGGCAGCTCGCGCACGGGGTTGTTGAGATCGTCGCGTTCGTTCGAGAGCGTGTCGTATTCGATCTCGAGCTTGTCGAGATCCACCCCGTCCTCATCTTGGGCGCTTTCGTCCTCGAAGATGGCGTTGATGTCGTCCATGCGCGCGTCGATTTCGTCGATCCGCGTGCGGGCTTCCTCGGAGAGTGGTGCCGGTGGGAGGCGAACCGGGTTGACGCCGAGTTCGCTGCGAGCGCTCCATGAATTGGTGGCCGCCACGGGGTTGATCCAGGCGAGCCCCGTTTCTGCAGCGAGCCGTTCGGCTTCGGCTTCCATCTTGGTGGCGGCAAGCTGGTGGGCGATTTCGACATCGATCCAGCGATCGTCGGCCGCTTCGCTGAAGAGGTCGCGCTCGATCTTGCCACCCGCAGCCACATAGGCGTCCTCGCCGACGAGAAGCGCGATGGGATCGTTGCCGCGCAGCGAGCCATCGGCGATCATCCGGCGGATTGCGTCCGCACTGGGGTTCCACGCATGACGCATCTGCTCGAAGACGCGCAGCTGCACCTCATGCTGATCGGTTGCGGCATAGGCCTTGGCGAGGTCGAGCGTGATGTCGCCGGCGGCCAGCGCTTCGAAGATCGGTCCGGCCAGGTTGGCGAGGCGGAGGCGGCCGTCGACGAAACGCTGTGTGAGACCGAAGCGCTTTGCGACCGCGGCGGTGTCGCCGTCTTCCTTGATGAAATGCTGGAAGGCCTGGCATTCTTCGGCCGGCGTCATCTGCAGGCGCTGGAAGTTCTCGGCCAGCGACACTTCGCTCGCATTGTGTTCGCGGCGATCTATTACGAGGCAGGGAACCTCGAAGTCTGCGTCCATCGCGCCGCGTTCGACGATCTGGTGCATGGCGCGCATCCGCTTGCCGCCTCCGATCACCTCGAAGCGACCGCGCTTCTTTGCTTTTGCGACGATGAGGTTCTGCAGGACGCCGCGGGCCTCGATATCGAAGGACAGGCGTTCCTCGAACTCCGGATTGGGTCGCTTGCAGACATTGTCCTCGCTCTGGTCGAGCTTACTGAGCTGGATGAGTTGCATTGTCGTATCTCCTGATGGTCGACCGGCTATTCACCGGACACCATTCACCCTCCCCCTCCCCTTTCCTCGGTTCGAAGGTGCTCGTGCTCGTTGTCAGGAATGCTGGAAACCGAGCAGCGACTTGACGACGGGCTCCGGATTGTCCGCCGGGACGAAAACCCTGGTGCGGTAGGCGATGATCTCGGTGAAGCAGCCGATGCTCTTCAGCCATTCGATCTGGTCGGCAGGCGCTCCAGCTATTTCGATGCGAAGATCGCCAGCGACGCGAGAGCGCTTCAGCACCGCGCCGAACGGCTGCTCGATCGTGATGCTGCGGTTCTCACGCAGTGCTTTGACGACCGCTTCGTCCGTGAGCTTCACGCTCGAGTTCACGCCGAAGGCTTTCAGCACGTCGGCGACGTCGGTGTCGTAGACGATGCGTCCGAGCCAGCTGCGACCTTCGAGATCCACGATCCGGTTCACTTCGAGATAATCGCGCGGAAGGTTTGACCAGATGGGTAGCAGCAGGCCCGTGGCGAGATGGACCGTCTCGGTGTGCAGGCGGGATGCGCTGTCTTCGGATTCAGCCTCCCACAGCTTCGCGAAGCGGGGTTCGGCGCATTCTACCCACGCGGATTCTTCGAGGTCGCGCAGTTGGTGGTATTCACGCCGCAAAGGCCGGTGAAGGATCACGCGCTGGATGAGCTCGCCCTTCTCGGTCATGAAGTGGCGCGATGGTTCGCAGAGCGCGGCCTTGTCGCTCTTGGTATTGCGCATGAGGATGCAGCCATCGGACCATTCACGCCGCTCGAGCACCCTTTCCAGCGTAGTCGGCTGATACCGGGTTGTCAGATCGATGCGCAGCAGGTGCGAGGTTGCTCCGGTTCGTTCGTCGGTTCGGAGCACGATATCCTCGGCGACGCTGGCGCTTTCGACCTGGATGGTCTCGACCCCGACATCCAGCGTGCCGGCATCCCGGGCCGCGGATACGCGGGCTTCCACCAGAGCTAGGAACTCATCGAAGATCGCGTTCTGCATGGCGATCGGCAATGCCAGTATGCGGTTGAGCCAGCGCTGGATCGGAGGAAGGTCCTCTTCCAGTATTCCGTCGGCCGACGCGATCTTGAGACCGCTCCGCTTCTGGAAGTCGAGCAGCGTCGCGCTGGATAGCTTGCCCTCGGCCAGCAGTCCGAACCATGTCACGAGCGCCGCCTTGGCGTATTCGCTTTCGAGGTTGTCCGCGGGATCGAACAGGTTCTGCCCGCCCGTCTGGCGCTGGCCCCGGGTCAGGGCGCCCAGACTGTCGAGCCGGCGAGCGATTGTGCTGGTAAAGCGCAGCTCGCCCTTGCAGTTCGTGGTGACCGGACGAAAGAGCGGCGTTTCGGCCTGGTGCGTCCGGTGCGTTCGGCCCAGCCCCTGAATCGCGCGGTCGGCGCGCCAGCCCGGCTCCAGGAGGAAGTGAACGCGCTGGCGCTGATTTTTGGCATCGAGGCTGGCGTGATACGAACGACCCGTGCCGCCGGCGTCGCTGAACACGAGGATGTTCTTGCGCCCATCCATGAAGTGATCGGTTTCGGATTGGTTCGTGCGCGCCGAGCGTGTTTCGAGCTTCTGGCTGCCGTCTCCTTGGGTGATGAGTCGCTTCGTCCGTCCTGTCACTTCGGCGACCTTCTCGGTGCCATAATGTTCGATGATACTGTCGAGCGCGGGCTTGATGGGTGGCAGTGCGCAGAGGTGCTCGATGAGACGCTGCTTTTTCTCGATCGCCGCGGCATTGTGGACCGGGCGTCCCTCGTTGTCGAACATCGGCATCGAGCGTTCCTCGCCGGTGTCGTCGACGAAGACCTGCATCTGCTGTGTGGGGAATGCGCGCTCGAGATAGTCGATGACGTATTCTTTGCAGTCGCAGTTTATGTCGAGCG
>NZ_JAVAMS010000006.1 GCF_030730945.1 Aurantiacibacter poecillastricola | reverse complement strand
ACTTACGCGCGGCCAGCGCCAGACCGGCGGGCAGAACCTGTTCGATCCGGCCGACAATCTCGAAAGCGACTATGCGCGCGACGCGCTCAGCCGCTGGTTCCAGCTGCTCTATGACGGCAAGCTCGAAGCCACCACCTTTGGCAACTTCGTCGAGCGCACCGGCCTCCGGCTCGAAAACCCCGATGGCGGGCTGACCGACAATCTCCCCACGATCCAGCGCTGGCTGAACCGTATCCTCGCGCTGCCGATTGCGCTCCAAAACGCCATCTTCGACGAATATCTCGGCCTCGTCGAAGCGCGGATCGAAGCCGCGCGTGAAGCCGGGACGCTCGACCAGGGACTGGAAACCGTCAGGGTTGATCGTTTCACGGTCCTGGCAGATGAACTCCTGCGCACCGACCCCGTGACCGGAGCAGAAACACGTCTCATCTCGCTCGAAGTGACGAGGCACCTTCGGCCTTTGCAATTGCAGCGCCTCGTCCGGATGCACGAGATTGGCAACCTGCATGCGATCCCGATGCGCAATGCGCGCTCGGGCAAAGTCGCGCTCTCGGTTCCGGCCCGGCGTCTCATCGCTGACGATGGGGCCGTGATCGAGCGCCGGCGCCTGCTGCGACCGCTCAAGTCCGCCAACTGGACGCTTGAGGCGCTTGCTGAAAGCCACTGGGAGGAGGTGGGCGTCACTGCGTTCACGAGCGCCTGGCGGGACGAGGAAGAAGAGGCCGCTGCTTCACCGGTCACCGAGCGCGTCCATCTTGCTACCGGCCTGTTGCTACCGGTCTGGAAGCGCCTGTCCGGCGATCATGTGCGCGTCACTCGGCTCGTTGCCGAGGACGGCCAGTCGATCATTGGGCGTGAAGTGCTCGATATCGATCTCGCCGCAATCGCCGAGACCTTTGGTCTTTCCGGAGTTACCGGACCGGCGCCTGAGCAGATCGGCAACCTCGTCATCGCCAACGGCAAGCCGCTGGGCCTCGCAAGCCACGATGCCTTGACCGTCAAGCGATCGCTGGTCGGCGGCGAACAGCGGCTTGAACTGACCGGGTTCTCGCCCGATCGGCTCGACTGGTACAAGGGCAAAGGCTGCTTCACCGAGATCATCCGCTACCGCACGCGCCTGTTCGTCCCGGTGTCGAATGCCTCGTCGGTTCTCCCCGCGCTTGCCGCCTGATCCCTCGGGCAGACCCTAATCCCAAAATGAGAGTGGAGGGAGCCCTTTGGGCTTGTGGGCCTCGTGATCCTCACCTGCGCCTTCATTCCATCAGGAGAACACCCATGATCCAGTCGATTTCTTTGAAGAAGCTCGTCCCGAGCCCGCGCAACGTTCGCAAGTCGAGCGACGTGCTGGCCGACCTCCAGCTGCGGGCAGACATCGCCGCGCGCGGCCTGCTGCAAAACCTCGTCGTGCGCAAAGGAAAGCGCGGCAAGTTCGAGGTCGAGGCCGGCGGTCGCCGTCTCGCCGCGCTACAGGCGCTGGCTGAAGAGGGCACCTTGTCCGAAAGCCATGAAGTTACCTGCCTCGTCATCGAAGGCGAGGAAAGCGAGGTGCGCGAAGCCAGCCTTGCCGAGAACTTCCAGCGTCTCGCGATGAATCCGGCTGACGAGGCGCAGGCCTTCGCTTCCATCATCGAGGCAGGGGCTACCACCGAAGACGTGGCGCGCCGCTTCGGCCTCACCGTCCGTTTCGTCGATGGACGTCTGCGCCTGGCAAGTCTCGCGCCCTGCGTCTTCGAAGCGCTCGCCGAAGGCACGATCACGCTCGACATGGCCAAGGCCTACGGCGCGATCTCAGATGTCGAGCGCCAGGCGCATGTCTATGCCGAACTGCAGGACGCCTGGTACCAGAGCACGCCCGACACGATCCGCCGCATGGTGCTTGATGCCACGGTGCGCGGTTCGGATCCGCGAGCCGTGCTCGTCGGACGCGATGCCTACCTCGCCGCAGGCGGCCGGATCGAACGCGAACTGTTCGACGATGACGCCAGTGAAAGCTGGATCGATGTCGCGCTGCTCGAGGATCTCGCGCACAAGGCCATGGAAGAAGCCGCAGGAAAGGCCGCGATCGAATATGGCCTTGCCTGGGTGCGCCCGACCCTTGGCACCTATGTCAGCCATGACCTTGTTGAAGGTCTGAGCCGTCTGCCTTGCGAGCCTGCGCCGATGACCGAACAGGAAGCGCGGGAGCTCGGCGAACTTGAGGCCGACTACGACCGAGTGGCCGCCGTGCTCGAAGACGAAGACAGCGACGAGGACGAGGTTGCCAAGGCCGAGAAGGAACTGGTGGTGATCGACCGCGCTGTGCGCGCGCTAAATGACCGGCCGCCGGTACTCGCCGACGAACTGAAACCGGAGGCCGGCGCCTTCCTCGTCCTCTCGCGCAATGGCGAGCCGATGTTGGTCCCACAGTTCTACACCGAGACCGAGGTCATCGCTGACGAAGGTGTGGTCGAGGCCATTGAAGAGCACGGTCCGGCGAAGCCCAAGGGAAGCTCGTTGTCGCAGCGCCTGCTCGACGAGCTCGCGATGCAACGCCGCGACATCCTGGCCATCCATCTGGCCAACGATCCAGCACTGGCGCTCGACTTCATGGTCTTCACGCTTGCCGATGCCGATGGACATGACTGGCGCGCCAAGAAAGCGTCCACGCTGGTCGGCTCTGTCGCTTCCGGCCCGGTTACTGGGTTCGAGGCCAAGGATGCACCGGCGAGCGCTGCCCTAGCCGAGTTCGCCGGGTCGCTCGATGAAAGCTGGCGCTCGGAAGAAAGCGATGTCGATCGGTTTGCGAGATTCCGGGCACTGTCAGACGAGGCGCGCTCGGCCTGGCTTGGCCATGTCGTCTCTCGCACGCTGGTTGCCAGCCTTGCATGTGAAGGCGAGCGTTCGGTGCCACTGCACGAGGCACTCGGCTCGTTGCTCGAAATCGAGACCGCACATTGGTGGCGTCCCACGGCGACCAACTACTTCGACCGGGTGGCCAAGGCCCGTACGCTCGAGGCGCTCGATGCGGCAGGCGGGCCCGAACTGGTCAGTCGCTATGCTGCCTCGAAGAAGGCCGAACTGGCGAGCGCTGCAGAGCGCATTTTCTCGGGCAACTTCATCGGTGAGGCCGAGGTCAAGGAACGGGCGAAGGCCTGGGTTCCTTCGATCATGCGGTTCACCGATGCTGACGTTCCAGCCGACCTAAAGGAAGATGCGTCGATTGATGACGAAACCGAGGAGCTGGTCAGCGACGTCACGACTGGCGAGATTGCCGAGCAGGCTGCCTGACCCCTCCTGACAGGTCCAGGTCACTCGGCGGGCGGTCCGTCCCTCTCGGGACGGGCCGCCTTTTCGTATTCCCCCAGTGCGGCGTTCGTCACGATACTACTGAATGCTGTCATTCTTAGTGCTGAGGCAGCGTGTCAGCACCCGCCCACAAAGCCGTCGTTGGCGGTCTTAGAATGGTCCCTCAAAATCGGCCCTACATTCAGACGCTGGATCGGCAAGGGCTGCTTGCCGTCATTCGGCTAAAATACCCGCCGTAGCCGAAGTCAACACGGCGACGTAGAGGTATCGGCGTGGGCATGAAGCGTCGGTGGAATACACACACTCGCCGCCGCCGGCTGCGCTGCCGCAGGCGATTTCACGGTCGCACTCAACCGATCGGGATTCATGAACCCGCTGCTGATCTCATCATCGCTTGCCGATGACTGTGCGTTGTTGCTGGAACGCTGGCCGCCGTCGGTCTCTCGCTGGTGGCTCCCGCAATTGCCGTTACCGGCCTGTGTCACTGGGCTCCTGACCGGGTAGCTGCGTATGGGCAGCATCTGGCCGATCTGGTGGTTCGCTCTGCCTGGCACTACCGCCGGATATTTACCCGTTTGTGGGAATGGGCGGACGACTGAGCTGGCTCGCGGCCGGTCGGTCTTGTCACGACGCGAGGAGCCGATGGCTCGAAGCTATTCGTCAACGCCGATCCGACCAAGTGCTTCGATATCAAGTGCACGTAGGCTCAACCATTTCAGGTCTCCACCAGCAATAAAATGCGTATTACCACCTCGGCCAATTTCAGCCTTGTTGAATGGCTCCGCGCGGGATCGCCGAACCGACGTTATGTCCAGGCGATTGGCTCGAGCACGCCCATTCCGCCATGTTGATAGCGTGCAATCGCCGCGCGGATGCCGGCTTCATCGTTCATGATGAAGGGGCCGTGCTGGACCACGGGCTCGCGCAGCGCGCGCCCGGCAAGGATCACAAGCCGCGCGCCGACTTGCGACACAAGACGCACGGAATCGTCCGCATCGTGCGCAACCGCCGCCACAGCGTCGCCTGACGCCAGCGAGGCCGCTCCGCCATCCGTGTGCACCTGCGCCGAGCCGCTTTCGGCATAGACCAGCATATCCCAGCCAACCGCGAGCGGCAGTGTAACCTCGTCACCGGCGGTGAGGTTCAGGTCAAAGAGATTGACCGGTTCGGTCGGCTCGAGTGGCGAGACAATGCCTGCATGGTTACCGACCATGATGCGCAGGCGGCTTCCTCCCCGTTCGCTCGTCCAGAGCGGCACCTCGTCCGCGGCAAGGCGCATCACACGCGGCGCGCTGTCCTTGTTGGCGGCGCTCAGATTGATGAAGATTTGCAGGCCATGCACCTGCTTTCCAGTCTGGGCAGGCAGTTCGTCGTGCATGACGCCGGATCCGGCCTGCGTCCAGAGAATACCCCCCGGCTCGACCACGAAATCATGACCGAGAGAATCACGGTTGCGCAGGCCGCCGGCGCTGTCCTCGAAGAGATAGGAAATGGACGAGAAGCCGGCATGCGGATGGGGCGCGAAGGTCACCGCGTCCATGCGGTAACGGTCGAACCCCATGACTGGATCGGCCGCATCCCCGAACCGTCCCGGCTCCACGCGGCGGGCGGAAAAGGCGCCGCCAAGATCGGCGCGTTCGGCGGATATGACGGGGGTCAAACGGGTCGTCATCTATGAATGTCCATCTTCTTGTTGCGGCAAGCCGGTCAGCCCGACTTCCTCGCCGCTGCCTCCGATCAGGCGAGCGAAACGACGAGCTTGCCGGTGACGTGCCCTTCCTCGCTGAGCGCATAGGCGTCTCCGACCTGCGCAAACGGAAAGACTTTTGCGAGATGCAGGCGAAAGGCGCCTTCGGAATAGAGCTGGGCCGCTTCGGCCAGCGCCCGTTCCGGACGGTCCTGGGGTCGGGTCGAGAATTGCGCGCCGTGCTCCGGCGCGGAAAAGTCGACAATGGAAAGAACGCGTGAAGGTTCGCCGACGATATCGATCAGTTCGGGGATGATGCCCGAACCGGCGAGATCGAGCGCGGCGTCCACGCCGTCGGGTGCGAGGCGCTTCACCCGGTCGGCGAGACCAGGCCCGTAGGTTGTCGGGATCGCCCCCAGTCCGCGCAGATAGTCGTGCTTCGCTTCGCTGGCCGTTCCGATCACGGTGATGCCCCGCGCACGCGCAAGCTGGATCACGGCTGAGCCGACCCCGCCCGCGGCGCCGTTCACCAGAAGCGTCTGCCCGGCCTCCACACCGACCTGGTCGATGGCGCGCGTCCCGGTTTCGGCCACCACGGCGAGCCCCCCGGCAACTTCGAAGGGCATGTCGTCCGGCTTGGCGGCCCAGCTGGAAAGCACGGCATATTCCGCCATTGCATCGGCGGCGAGCCCGAAAACTGCGTCGCCCAACGCAATGCCCGTTATGCCCTCGCCAAGCTCGTCCACGATTCCGGCCGCCTCGAACCCCACCCCGGCGGGGAGCTCGATTTTCATGAAATCGCGAAAAAGGCCGGTGAACCGCTTCCAGTCGGCAGGGTTGATCCCGGCAGCGCGAACCGCGATCCGCACTTCACCGGGCCCGGCATGCGGTGCATCGACCTCGACCATTTTCAGAACGTCGGGGCCTCCGAACTCGGTATATTGGATTGCTTTCATGGCGATCTCCTTGCGGCCGTGATCCGGTGGCGGCCGAGGCGCGACGAGATCGCGCGCGCTACCGACCCGCCATCGGCTTCATCTCGGATAGACATTCAACTTCTGCAGGGTCTCGAGCATCTGCTTCTTGTCGTAAGAGACATAGTCCGTGCCGGTCGCCGCGGGATCGGCGGCGATGGCGGCCGAGACCAGCCCGACCTCCACGTTCGACACCCATTCGGGATCGATGTGCTTGCGCGCTCGGGTTACGACCGGCCCCAGGATCTGTGACGCGACCCGGTGCCGGTCGCCGGCCTCTTGTGAAAGCGCGCGCCGCATCATCAGCAGCGCGGCCTGCTGCATGCTGATGATCGACGCCTTGGGCACCGCCTGCGTGGCGCTGCCGCCAAGGATCAGCTGATAGCTGCCGCTTTGCGGCAGGCGCGGACTCCAGGCTCGGGCACTCGCGAAATGAGCAGTGGAGGCATCGATGAAATAGCGTTGCCATTCCTCGCTCGAAATCTCCCACAGCAGCTTGCCCTGCCACCATCCGCCAAGCGCAGCGACCACATCGGTGACCGGACCATGCTCGTCCACAATCTGCTGTGCGAGCCTGTCCACCTCGTCGAAGCTCGCATAGCTCCCGGTCACGAAATGCAGGTTGGCCGGTTCGCCCAGGTCGGAGATAGCCTCGCAGAAGCGCTCAACCTTGCCCTCGGTCCGCGAAGGCACGATCACCTGCGCGCCGGTCTTCAGCCACGACCGCAAAAGGCCTTCGCCCACATCCCCCGTTCCTCCCGCGATAACGACGCGGCGGTCGGCAAGGTTGGGATAGCCGGCCTTCTCGAGGTCAATGATGCTGCTCATGTCACAATCCCTCCCGCCGGACATATTCCGCGACGCCGACGGGCGCGATTTGCGGATACCGGCTGTTAGCGACCGAACGAAGCCTGGCTTTTCCGGAGAGCATCGCGCGCCAGTACATGAGTGACAGCCAGGCGAAAATGTTGTCGGGCTCTGCGTGCCGGCGTCGCTCGATCTCCTCGTCGAGATCGGCCAGCGTTCCCATTCGCTCGACTTTCACGGATATGCCCGATCCCTCCTCATAGGCTTTCACGAGCCCATGAAAGTCGAGGGTCTCGCCGGCGACCTCAAACACGCTCGGCAAGGTTGCCTCGTCGACGGCTGCTTCGGCCGTGAACAGGGCCGTGTCGGCATAGGTCGTGAAATCCATCGCCTCATTGCCGTCACCCCAGAGAAATGCGCGACCTTCCTCGATATCGAACGCGCCGAGAAAGCCGAACAGGACCTTGCGATCGAGGAAAGCGCCGATCTGGATCTGTACGAGTTCCACATCGCCTTTCGCCTCCTCGGCCGCGCGCGCAAAGGCGCGGCGATCGTCCGAATTGATGTTGTCGCCATGGTCCAGGCCGAAGATATTGTAGGAGAAATTGGACGCAATGAAGCGCCGCACGCCGGCCCTGCGGGCCGCCTCGAGCAGACGAAGCTGGGCATGGATGATGACGTCGGGACCGCCCTGTATCGCCGAGATCACGCAGAAGGCGCCGCTCACGGCCTCTTCCAGTAGCGCGTCATTGTCCCGGTCCTCCAGGTCGACTTCCACGATCTCCGCGCCCCGTTCGCGCAGAGACGCGGCCTTTGCGACGCTTTGGGGACGCACAAGGACGCGCAATCGGACTTCCGGGTTGTCCATAAGCGCGTCGGCGATCAGCGAACCCAAATCTCCCGTTGCGCCTGCCAGCACGATGAGCTTGCCTGTTTCGGTCATATTATCCTCGTCTTGATAAGTGTGGGCTGCAGGTGATCCATTCCGCGGGCGTGATGGCGGCCGATCAAGTCGGCAGCCGTAGCTTTAGCACGTGGGCGGAACGGTGGTGTCGGCATGCCTGCGGCCAGCGGTCGTTCCAATTCAGCCATTGGTTCCTTTTCGTAACCCGGTACATATAAGGCTCTCGCCAGACGCCGCAAGACGGCACAGCAATGATACCGAGGTCACATGGAACGAACCGATCCCATCATCCACAATACGGCCGATTGCCTGCGGGTCTCGCGCGTGCTCTCGAGCATCGCCGGGAAGTGGAGTGTGCTCGTCATCATGCTTCTGCGCGAACAGTCGATGCGTTTCGGGGAGTTGAAGCGCGGCGTCGAGGGTATCTCGCAGCGAATGCTGACTCTGACACTGCGCAATCTCGAGCGCGACGGGCTCGTCACCCGAACGGTCACGCCATCGGTTCCACGCAGGGTAGACTATGAACTGACCGAGTTGGGTCATTCGCTCGCAGAACCGATCCAGGCTGTCGGCCTATGGGCGTTCTGCCACCTGACCCAAATCGAGGATGCACAGACCCTCTATGATGCAAGGGCATAGGTCGGCAAAGGCACGACTGTCGCCGGTTGAAGTCGACGGCATTTGTTCCAAGGAGGATCGTTGGCATGCCGGCCAGCTTAACGGGTGCCCGATTGCCATATGTGGAATGGCTGCATTCATTGAACCTACCCAGGCTTCAGGATGTGGATACACGGGGCATTTGTGCCAGCAGTTGGCGGGAGAACGCGGTCAGCATCGTTCGCACCTCGGGGTGATCCTCCGGCGACCAGCGCTCGACGATCTCTTGCAGCCGGGCGCGGTACTTCGCGGCCATGTGTTCGAAGGTCGCGCGCCCCTCCTCGGTAAGATTCAAGCTCCCGTCCGTCTCGCGCGATGCCATGTTCCGGACGCAAGGTTCTCAATCAGGCGTGCCACCTCTTCTTCGGAAGCGTCGGCGTCGGCTGTCAGTTCTGTAGCCGGCATCGAACCGTCACGACGGGCGAGATGCAGGAACATCCACATTTCGTCGGGACGCAAATCTAGCTTCAGACTGGCAGCAATGCGTTCGATCGCTTCCCAGCGATGTTCATGGCGGGTCACGCGGGCGATGATGACCTCCAGTTCTTCCAGCGACGTGGCCTGGTGGGGCATGGCGAAACTCTCGCCGATATTTTCAGCCCGGGTGGATTCGCGCAGCTCGATCTCCTGCAGCAGCCAGGTCAAGGCGAAGGCGACCAGCCCGACGGCGGCCGCCGCAACGAAAACCGGATGCAGAGCTGCGACGAAGGATTCGAGATAGACGGATCTCATGCCGGGCGGCAGCGCGGCAATGCTGGCAGCATCGGTCGCGGTCGGCAAGGGCTCCCCAGCGGGAAGATGCCCGGCCAGTTCGCTCGCCAGGCCGGCCGCGAAAATGGCGCCGAAGATCGATACGCCGATCGAGCCGCCGATCGAGCGGAACAGCGTCGCGCCCGAGGTGGCTGTTCCAAGATCGCGATAGTCGACCGCATTCTGCACCGCGAGCACGAGGACCTGCATCACGATGCCGAGGCCAAGCCCGAGAACGAGTGTGAACGCCGAGGCGATCCACGTATCGGTATGGACGTCCAGCATGGATAGCAGCCAGAGACCCAAAGTCATGATCGCGGTGCCGAGGATCGGAAAAATGCGATAGCGGCCGGTCCGGCTGATGATCTGTCCGCTGGCGATGGAGGTGATAAGCACACCGCCCATCATCGGCGTCAGCGCCATACCGGCCTCCGATGGGCTGATGCCTTTCACGACCTGGAGATAGACCGGCATGTAGGTGATCGCCCCGAACATCGCCACGCCGACTATGAAACTGACCGATGCGGAGACGACGAAGATACGATTGCGAAAGAGCAAAGGGGGCAGGATAGGCTCCTTGGCGCGCCCCTCCGCCACGACAAACCCGATCAGCGCGGCGAGTGCGAGCCCACCCATGGCAATGCTCGCCGGCGATGACCAGGCGAGCGTATGTCCGCCAGGGCTCGCCAGCAGCACCAGGGAGGTCAGCAGGACTGCGAGCAGGACGGCGCCGGCATAGTCGATCTCGGGCGAACGGCGCTCGGCCGGAGCGGTGAAGACCAGGGCGATTACCGCAAGGGCGATCAGGCCGAGCGGAAGATTGATGTAGAAAATCCAGCGCCAGTTAAGGTGTTCAACGAAGAAGCCGCCAATAAGCGGGCCCAACACGGTCGAGACGCCGAACACCGCCCCGAAAAGGCCCTGGTAGCGCCCCCTTTCGCGCGGGCTAACGAGATCTCCCACAACGGCCATCGCCGTGACCATGAGGCCCCCGCCACCAAGGCCCTGTAACGCCCGGAAGACGATCAACTGGCCCATCGACTGGGCGATGCCGCAAAGCGTCGAGCCCGCGAGAAACAGGACGATCGCGCTCTGCAGGACGATCTTGCGTCTATAAAGATCGCCCAGCTTGCCATAGAGCGGGGTGACGATGGTGGTCGCCAGCATATAGGCGGTGACGATCCACGAAAGATGCTCCAGACCGCCAAGCTCGCTCACGATGGTCGGTAGGGCCGTTGAGACGATCGTCTGGTCGAGAGAGGCCAGCAGCATCACGAGCAACAGCGCGCCAAAAACGGCGCGCACGTTCCCCGGCGGGGAGCGAGTAT
This sequence comes from Aurantiacibacter poecillastricola, assembly GCF_030730945.1. GTDB lineage: Bacteria > Pseudomonadota > Alphaproteobacteria > Sphingomonadales > Sphingomonadaceae > Alteraurantiacibacter > Alteraurantiacibacter poecillastricola. The sequence continues at coordinate 72,875 of NZ_JAVAMS010000006.1, read as the reverse complement.
CGGACGCCTCGACAGTCGTTACCTGGGCATCTTTCAGAGACATGGGCAAAGTCCCACACGCTTGGGGGTCACGGGACATACCATGAGTTGCGACTGCAAATCCGTTCCCTACGGATTTCGTTGGCGCTGAGATCAAAGTACGCGTGGTTGGCGCGAGCGATCTCAACGACAGAGTGCTTGGCTAATCATCTTGAAGAAAATGGTGGATCAAAGGCAGGTTCCGAAGCGCTTGATGAACGCGCGAGTGCAGCACTTTCTTGGCCCTCGGGCAATCTGCCGCGGTTCAAGTTTCAGCCGCACAGCGGCACATGACAAACCTTGCTGCATCTTCAGACTATGACAATTTGAGATGGCTAGCGCCCCGGCCAAAGCGCAAGCGCAATTTGCGAAATGCTTTCCAGATCTTCACGGCTTGCACCGGCGCTGGCCTGGACAGTCAGACCGTGGAGCAAAGCGAACAGATACCTCGTTATAGCTTCCGCCTCGACTTCTGCATCAAATTCGCCATTGTCGATTGCTCGCTGAAACTTGTCGGCGACCGCCGAGTAAGCAGATCGCGCAAAAACGCAGCCTTTCTCATCTCTTGGCAGCTGCTCGCCTTTAGATCCCACCACGGTGTTGACGTAAAGACTACCACGGCACTCGCCTGTTGTATTGTCAATTGTCCCTTCAATCAGCCGTTGCGCCACATCCCGCGCCGTGGACGCGTCAAGCGCCCGCCTGACATAGGCTAGCTTCTCTTTTTCATAGAGGTCAAAAGCCCGCTCGAAGAGGTCTTCTTTGTTACCAAATGCAGCATATAGGCTGGGCTTGGTGATGCCCATTGCTTCGGTCAACTCCGTCAGCGAAGCCGCTTCGTATCCCCTCAACCAAAAGACACGGAGCGCTGACCCGAGCGCTTGGTCCAAATCGAACTCGCGAGGCCGTCCCCTTCGTTCAGCGGAGCAAGGAGTATTCATACTGCTAGGGCATATCGCAAAAGAAGCGCGGGCACGGATCCCCTAATCGCCTAGAATAAGAGCATCCTTTTTTAGTATTAGAAAGGTGCTTGCGCAAAACAACGCCTCCACAATTCGACAACGTATATCGGCTATGGATGTTGAATTCACTCAATGCCGCCGTTCGCAGCCAGTTCGCTGGATTGCTGCCATCCTCCGCCCAGCGCTTTGAACAGATCCACCCTGGCTGACGACAGGCGCTGCAAGGAAGCCGAATACGCCGCTCGAGACTGAATTAGGTCGCTCTGGGCCACCAGCACGTCGAGCAAGCCGACCGAACCGGCGCGGTAGCGGAGATCGGCGAACTCATATGCCTTGTTCGATCGCTCACGCGCCTCTTCCAGCGAAGCGAGGCGTTGCTGCTCGTTCGCCACATTGGTGAGCGCCTGCTCCACGTCCCGCAGAGCGGCGAGAACGCGCCCGTCAAAGCGTGCCAGTGCGGCCTCCTGCTCGGCCTCTGCCAGGCGTATTCTGGCCCGTGCGACTGAAAGATTGGGAAAGTTCCAGGAGATGAGCGGGCCCAGCGAGAAGGAAAACGAGTCCTCTCCCTCGATGGCATTGCTACCGAAGAAATTGCCCGAGCCGCCCAGGCTGATCGTGGGGTAGAGATCGGCCATGGCGACGCCGATCCGCGCCGTGTCGGCCGCCAGTTCGCGCTCGGCCTGGCGAATGTCGGGCCGACGGCGGAGCAGTGCGGTGCCGTCGCCGACAGGCAGAGCGGCGATCGGTTCGGGCGGGGCTTCACATTCACTTGCGGCCTGCGGAATCTCGTCCGGCGTAGTGCCGAGCAGCGCCGCCAGCTCGAACAGCGCGACCTGCCGCTGGGCTTCGAGTGCGGGGATATCGGCCCGCGCGCTGGCCGCCGCCGCACCGGCTCGCTCGACATCGAGAAGCCCGACCGATCCAGCCCGCTCCAGTGCCTCGAACAAGCGCAGGCTTTCCAGGCTCGTCTGATGGGACTCGCGCGCCACGGCGAGCGCATAGGCATAGGCGCAGGCATTCAGGTAGCTGCGCGTGGTCTCGGCCGCGACCGTCACCCTGACCGAATCGCGCGCCGCTTCCACCGCTTGCGCATCGGCGAGCGCGGCGCGGATCGTCTGCGTCACGCGGCCGAACAGGTCGACCTGGTAAGCGACGTCCAGACCCGCATTGGCCGAAAAATCCGCATCGCCCAGCGTGCCGATACCTGCGCCCTGGCCCGCGCCGCCCGCTATTGCATCTCCATAGGTCAGCCCGCCGCTCGTGGTGGTGGACGGCAGCCGCCCGGCTCGCGCTTCCTGCAGGACTGCCATCGCCGCTTCGAGATTGGAGGCGGCTTCGCGCAGGTCGGTGTTCGCCACCAGCGCCCGTTCAACCAGCGCGTCAAGATGGGGGTCGCGGTAGATCTGCCACCAATCGTCAGGCACCGGTGCGGTCGGATCGAAAGCCGCCGATCGCGTGGTGAAGTCCTCTCCTTCCGCCACCGGAACCCTTGGCGTGTGATACTCGGGACCCACGGCCGTGCAGGCAGCCAGAAGCAGCGGCATGGCGGCAGACAGAACGGCTTTGCTACGCATGGGCGAGATCTCCCGCGGGCGCTTCGCCGGCCTCGGCACGCGGTGGCCTGGCGCGGTGATCGGCCGCAATCAGCGTGTAGAAGGTGGGCAGGACGAACAGCGTGAACAATGTGCCCACCAGCAGCCCCATGACCACGACGATGCCGATGGCGAACCGGCTTGCCGCGCCCGCTCCCGCCGCGAAGAGCAGCGGGATAAGGCCCGATACCATCGCCGCGGTGGTCATCAGGATCGGGCGGATTCGCACGGCGGCGCTGTGGCGGATCGCGTCCATGCGGCTCCAGCCTTCATGCTTCTGCATGTCGTTGGCGAAGGAGACCATCAGGATGCCGTGCTTGGAGATCAGCCCGATCAGCGTCACCAGCCCGATCTGCGTGTAGATGTTGATCGTTGTGAAGCCGAGATAGAGCGGCACCAGCGCCCCGCAAATCGCCAGCGGCACCGTGACGAGGATCACCAGCGGATCGCGGAAGCTCTCGAACTGCACCGCCAGCACCAGGAAGATGACCACCAGCGCAAAGCCGAAGGCGATCATCAGCCGGTTGCCTTCGTTGACATATTGCCGGCTGTTCGACAGCCAGTCGACCGTCATGCCCGGCGGCAGGGGCTGGCTTTGCAGGAACTCCACAGCCTGCCCCATGGACACGCCCGGCGCGAGCACAGCCGAGAGCTTGGCCGAGTTCATCTGGTTGAACTGCGGCAGCACGTTGGGCTGCGGGCGAACCTCCACATCCACGACGGTGGAAAGCGGCAGCAGGTCGCCCGAAGCACTCTCGACATAATACTGGCCGAGATCGGTCGGGTCGAGGCGCTGATCCTGCGGCACCTGCGTGATGACGTCGTAGGATCGGTCGAACCAGTTGAACCGGTTGATGTAATTCTCGCCCACGAGCAGCGCCAGCGTGCTGGCGATCTCCGACATCGATACACCCAGTTCGCCCGCCATGTCCCGATCGATAGTGAGATGCGCCTCGGAACTGTCGAAGGCGAGGTCGCTGTCGACGAAGGAGAACAGGCCGCTGTCCCACGCAGCACCCTCCAGGCCCTGCAGCGTCTCGTAGATCTGCGGGAAACCTTCGGGCGAGCGGATCACCATCTGAACCGGCAAGCCGCCACTGCCTGCGGGCAAGGAGCTGTCCTGAAAGGCAGTGGCATAGACCCCGGTCACCGATGACGTTGCGGCGGCCAGTTCGGCCTGGATTTCGTCGGCGCCGCGCTCGCGCTCGGCCCAGTCGGTGAGCACCACGCCACCGAACCCTCCCGTGGCATTATTGCTCCCGCCGACCGAGAAGAAGGTGTTCTCGAATTCGGGCAGGTCCTGCATGATCCGGTCGACCTGCGCGCTGAAGCGGCTGGTGTAGTCGACGCTGGCATATTGCGGCGCCGTGGTCTGGACGAAGACATATCCCATGTCCTCCTGCGGAGCGAGTTCGCGCTGCGAGCCGGAGAACAGGACGACGATGGTCACCAGCACGGTCACGCCCGCCACCAGCACGGCGGCGCGCGCGGCGAGGGTGCGGTCGAGCGCCTTCACGTAGCGCGCGGTGAGGGCATTCATGGTGCGCTCGACGCCCTTCGACAGCCGGCCCTCGCCGATCTTCGAATGCAGCAGCATACCGCTCATCATCGGCGACAGGGTGAGCGCCACCACGCCCGACACGATCACCGAGCCGGCCAGCGTGAAGGCGAATTCCTGAAACAGCGCGCCAGTCAGGCCGCCCATCAGGCCGATCGGCGCATAGACTGCGGCGAGCGTGATGGTCATGGCGATCACGGGGCCGATGATCTCGCGCGCGCCGATCAGCGCCGCCTCGAACGGGCTTTTTCCCTCCTCGATATGGCGGTGGATGTTCTCGACCACCACGATCGCATCGTCCACCACTAGGCCGATGGCGAGCACCATGGCCAGCAGCGTGAGCAGGTTGATCGAGAAGCCGAACATATACATCAGCGCCGCCGTGCCGAGCAGCGACAGCGGGATGGTGACGATGGGGATGATCACCGCCCGAACGCTGCCTAGGAACAGGAAGGTGACGACGATCACGATGATCACCGCCTCGAGCAGCGTGTGCTCGACCTCCTCGATCGAGGCCTCGACGAACTGCGCGCGGTCGAACACGCTGATCACCTCGACGCCGGCGGGCGCGGACTCGCGGATCTCGGGTAGCAGGTCCTTGACCGCCTCGACGATCTCCAGCGGGTTGCCGTCGGGCGTGGGCGATATGGCGAGCGAGACCGCCCTGATCCCGGACGAGAGCGCCATCGCGTCATAGTTCTGACCGCCCAGTTCGACGGTCGCCACGTCAGCAAGCCTGACGACGCCGGCATCGCCTTGCCTCAGGACCATGCGGCGGAAGGAGTCTACGTCGCGCAGATCGGTGCCCGCGGTGATGTTGACCGCCGTGCTGGCGCCCCGCAACTGCCCGGGCGAGGCCTGCACGTTGTTCGCGCGCAGGGCCGCGGCCACGTCTTCGGCGGTCAGGCCCCTGGCGGTCAGCCTGTTCGGATCGAGCCAGATGCGCATGGCCGGGGATGCCGCGCCCTCGATCTGCGCCGAAGCCACGCCGGGCACAGAGGTGATCAGCGGCTGGGCGATGCGGGTGGCGAAATCCACCAACTGCGGCGGCGGCAACGTGTCGCTGGTGAAGTAGATGTACTGGATGGCCGAGGCGCCGTCGGTGATCTTGGTGATCACCGGATCGGTCACGCCCTCGGGAAGCTGGTACTGGACCTGCTGCACCTTGGACAGGATCTCGGTCATCGAGCGGTCGGCGTCGGCGTTGAGCACCAGCTTGGCCGATATCCGGCTCTGTCCCTGCAGAGAGGTCGAGGTGATATACTCAATACCGCTCGCGGTGGCGATGGCCTGCGAAATCGGCGTCGTCACGAAGCCCTGCATCACATCCTGCGTGGCGCCTGGAAACGACGTGTTGATGGTGATCGTCGCGCTTTCCATCTGCGGATATTGGCGGATCGGCAGGACGAACACCGCGCTCAGGCCCACCAGCAGGATCATGAGGCTGACGACGATCGCTAGGATCGGGCTGCGGATGAAACGGTCGGTAAAGCGCATCACAGGGTCTCCGGCTGAGCGAGTTCAGCCACTTGCACCGGGGCTCCCGGCTGCACGCGAAGCTGGCCTTCGGTAATGATGACGTCGCCTGCCGCGATGCCGCTCTCAACGATCGTGAGTTCGCCGATTCGCCGCCCGGTCTGAACCGGCACGATCTCGGCCTGGCCTTGTTGGCGTGCATTCTCTCCGCGGATAACGATCACGCTGTTGCCCTGCGCCGAGGTCTGGATCGCGGTGGCGGGCACGACGATGGCGCCCTCCTGCGGCGGCAGGACGAGCGAGGCCGTCACATACATTCCGGGACGCAGCGCATGATCGGGGTTGGAAAGCCGCGCCTGCACGCGGACATTGCGCGTGTCCTCGTCGACCTGCGGCTCGATCGAGCTGACGCGGGCGGTGAAACTCGTGTCGGGATAAGCGTCGGTTTCGACGCGCACTGTGCGGCCGGGCTCGAGCAGGCGCAATTCCTGCTGCGGGACGGTGAAATCGACATACAGCGTGCCCAAAGCGGTCAGCGTCGCGATCGGCTCGCCGGCATTCAGATATTGCCCCGGATCGACCTGCCTGATGCCGAGCCTGCCGGCGAAGGGCGCGCGGACCTGCAACTGGCGGATGCGCGCCTCAAGCTGTGCGATCTCCGCCTCGGCCTGCTGCAATTGCGACCGCCGCTCCTCAAGCAGTTCGCGCGGCTCGGCTCCGGTGGGAGCGAGTTCCTCTGAACGCTGGACCTGCAGTCGGGCGAAGTCCGCCCGCGCCCGAGCCGCCTCGAGATCGGCGCGCAAGGGCGCATCGTAAAGCTGCACCAGCAGCTCTCCTTCGCTGACATACTCGCCTGCATCGAAGCGGATTGCGGACACGCGACCGGAGACTTCGGGAGCTAGCATGACTTCGCGCACGGCGCTCAGGCTGCCGACGCCTTCGAGCGAAACGGGGGCGTCTCGCGGTTCGACGATCATCGCCGCCACCTGCGTCGCCTGCGGAGGCGGAGCCTCTGCCGAGCCTGTGCGCGAGGCGCGCCATGCGAACAGCCCGGCCAGGATGATCGCCAGGATCAGGAACGTCAGGATCAGCGTGCGCCGGGACGTGGACTTGTCGTGCTCTTCTTCGTCCCAGTCCTTGAAGGTCGCGTCCGGGTCGTTCGTGGTGTTCATATCGTTCACTGGCTGTATTCCTTCAGGCGAACCGCCTGGGCGCGGCGCGAAAGAGCGACGACGCCGGCAAGCGCCGCCAGCACTGCGAGCGGGGCAAGAGAGTGCAGAAGTTCGCCGTGAAAAAGCAGGGTCGCGAGCGCGCCGAGCATCACAAGTGTGCCGATGCCGACACCCGCCATTCGGGTGCGCGAGGAAACTAGCAACCCCGCGGTGACGAGTTCAAGCGAACCGGTGACGGTTGGAAACCAGCCGGGATACCCCCAACGCACATAATCCGCCGAAATCTCGGCGGACGGAACGAGATTCATGAACCCTCCGAGCAGAAAGAAGAGGGCAAGTGCTAGGGCGAGAAGGCGTGGCCAAGCGATCCTCCTCATGCCCAACCTCCTTCCTGTCGAACCGGGTCGGAGAAAAGGCGGATCCGGGAAGCCCGGACCTGATGGCAATACGAGAACATGTCGGCTCCTACTGGCTGATCGCCCTGAAGGCACGCCTGGTTGAAAGTGTCCGACAGGGCTACTACAACCTCAACCATAGTTAAGGTCAAGAGGTATTTTGTGGCGATTACGAGCGAACAGGTGCTTACGGTGGGCGAGGTGGCTCGAAGAAGCGGCGTGCCCGTGTCGACGATCCACTTTTACGAGCGAAAGGGGCTGGTCGCAGGCTGGCGGACCTCCGGCAACCAGCGTCGCTATCACCGCCGAATTCTTCGCCGGATAGCTATCATCAGGATTGCGCAGCGCGCGGGCATTCCGCTTGCCACGGTGAAAAAGCATCTCGACAAGAGAGCTACGGAGCCGATCACCGCAGCACAATGGCGGGAGCTGAGCGAAGCCTGGAGTGCCGAACTGAACGAGCGCATCGATAGCCTTGTCCAGCTGCGCGACCAGTTGGAAGGCTGCATTGGCTGCGGCTGCCTTTCGCTGGCAGAATGCCCCCTGCGCAATCCCGAAGATGAACTCGCACGACAGGGGTCGGGTGCGCATCTGCTTGTTTCCGAGTAAGTGCGCCGAATCATCGCGAGCCTTGCCCCGCTCCAACGCTGGCGAAGGCGAAGGATGCACCGCTGGCCAAGCGCTGTTTCGGCGACAGACCTGTCGCTATGGCTGACGGGCGCTTGGCGCCAGACGAGCGTTGATCAGTCCAATTCAAAGAAGAAGAATCGCGCACCTTGGAAAGGCAGCTATCGGCGAACATCATTGCGGGATGAGCGACGGGAATAAGGGAGCATAGCGGCCATCACAAAGCGAGAGAGGAGGGAGCTTTGATCTTCCTGAGCCGGGCATGTCCGTCCCGGCGATCAGGAGACCTCCCATGACCAGATCCCGCCGCACTGTTTCGACGTCGCCCGCTCAGCGCATCACCGCCGCCATTATCGAAAAGCTCGAGCAAGGCACCAAGCCCTGGGTCAAGCCGTGGCGCGGCGTTCCGGTTTCGCGACCCCTGCGCTCCTGCGGAACGCCGTATCGCGGCATGAACACCTTCTGGTTGTGGATGGTGGCCGATGGCTGCGGCTTCGCTTCGCCTTACTGGATGACGTACCGCCAGTGTCAGGCGCTCGGCGGACAGGTCCGCAAGGGCGAGAAGTCGACCATCGCGATTTTCTACAAGAGCTACACCAAGGAAGTCGAGAACGCCGAAGGCGAGGCTGACACCGAGAACCGGCGCGTGCTCAAGGCCTATGCCGTGTTCAATGCCGACCAGTGCGACGGCCTCCCCGAGTTCTACCATCCCAAGCCACTCGTTGCCGCGCTCGAGCCCGACGGACGCGAAGACCGTCTTGATACCTTCTTTGCCCATATCGGCGCAGACCTGCGCCATCATGGCGCGCAGGCCTATTACGAGCCGCAGCGTGACCGGGTCACCATGCCGCCAGCCGAACTCTTCGAAGCCTACGACCACTACTATACGACGCTCGCACACGAGCTGTCGCACTGGACGGGGCATTCTTCGCGGCTCGACCGCGATCTCAAGAACCGTTTCGGTAGCGACGCCTATGCCGCCGAGGAACTGATTGCCGAACTGTCCTCAGCCATTCTTGGAGCAGAACTGGGTCTTCCGGTCACCCACCTCGACCATCACGCCAGCTACATCGCCTCCTGGCTCAAGATCCTCAAGTCGGACGAGCGCGCGATCCTGACGGCTGCGGCCAAGGCCGAGGAAGCAGCCAGCCTGCTCCTCGAACTAGGTCGTCACCAATCCTGCGAAAGCGAGGCCGACATTGATCTCGATGATGCAGCCTGAGGAGCGATGAGATGGGACGTTCCGTCAGCTATCCAACCGGCTCCGTGGTTGCCTTTCGCCTGCTTGATGACGGCGAAGACGAAGATATCGACTGGGCCTACGAATGCCTCGTCGAAGAGATCATCGATGCCACGAGGGCGGCCTTCCCTTCCTTTCAGCGCTTCGATGGATGGCGCGGCCGCGAGGATCGCATCCTCCTGCGCAATGCCTTCGTCGATTGCGGCATATCGACCTATTGCGGGCTCGCCGCGATCTGGCTCGCCGAACGCGATGATGCCCAGTACTGGGAGGCGGATTTCTACATGCCACGAACGGCAAGGGCACGGCACTGGCTTGGCCAGGTCTCGGGTAGGTTCATCGACCTGTTGGGTGAGTTGCGCCTGGTCGGTCGGTTCTCGAATGGCGATGCGATCTTCGAGCGCTCCCGATCCGCTTGCGCTGCCGGGTCCTGATTCTGCCTCATCCCTGTCCGCCGGGAGAGACCCTTGGGCCGGTCGGGGCGCGCCGCAACCTGCGGCCCGTCGGCCCGTGTTGCCCGCGCCAGCCTAGGGCCGCAGGTTTCCCGCTGCGCGGTGCGTCTCGCCCCTTCTCCCGGCCCTGATCGGGCTCCGGCGGACAGGGCCGAGGCAATGGTGCCTCCTCTCCTTGTCCCCGCGATCAGGAGACACCCCATGTACGACAGCTTTATCGACCAGTTGAGCGGCCTTGACCTCTCAGGCCTCAGCATCCGGCCAGCCCCATTTAACGAAACCGACTTTCCCTGTGAGGACGCGATCGAGCAGACGCTTGGCGCCGTATGGTCTGACCTTTTCGCGATGTTTTCCGACACGGTCCTCGAGGCCGATGCCGAGGATATTGCCTGGGGCATGGTCAATCTCTTCCACCGCGCTGCCAGCCGCAAGTCGGCTCAGCTTGATCGGGCCAGCGACGAGATCCGTGTTCTGCTCGCATCCGCCGATGGGTCAGAAGTGCATTCGAGCAATCTGGAAGAGCAGGTCGAACGCGCGCAAGCCGCCGAAGCCAGCATGTTGGCCTTCGAGCAGATGCGCGAGGCGGCGGCAGCACTTTACCGCGACGAGACCGGTTCCTCGTGGAAGCCCGTTTCAGGCTCGCGCACGAGCCATTCGCGCCACCTTACTTCGGCTGTGATCGATGCCCGCGATTTCCTCCGCGCACGTGCCGAGAACCGGCGTCACGCCCTGATACCGGAAGGAACTCCGGTCCTCTTCGCCGGTGGTCGCCAGAGCTTCGAGAGCACCGAGGATGCGAAGCGATATGCCGACAATATCTGGGCAACGCTGGACAAGGTTCGCGATGCGGTTCCCGATCTCTTCCTGGTCCATGGCGGTGACGGCAAGGGAGCCGATCGCCTGGCAGCGAGTTGGGCTGAACGCCGCGAAGTGCAGCAACTGACCTACTCGCTTGATCGTCGGCTTGGTGCCCGCGCCGCGTTCAAGCGCAACGAGCAGATGCTCTCCCTCAATCCGCGCTACGTTGTCGCCTTTCCGGGGAATGGCGTGACCGAACGGCTCGTCATTGATGCCAAGGCACGCCGGATCACCGTGGTCGATCGCCGCGGATCGCTGGGAACTTCCCCACGGGGCGGCTGACGCCGCTTCGTCTCCAGCCGCTTACTTGCCGCGATTGACATTGTCGTTCTTGGACGGGTCAGGATTGTCGCGGGCATATTCCCTCCCATTTACCTTTACGACATGAGCGCCGGGGTGCTCGCCGCGCTTGATTTCGGCCACGATATTTCGGCGCGGCACATTCTTACGCGAACCAACATCATAGTGCTCGTTCCGGCCTCCCGGACCGTCGTTCTTTCCCTTGATTTTCGTCATCCCGATCTTCCTTCAGCGGCCCACCCTTCAGCGGGTATTCTTCCAGATGGGTCTCGTTGGACAAGTATCAATTCCCTGAATTGTTGAAGAGATTGGGTGTTGCTCCTCAAGCACATGTGCATTTGCCCGTCGCCGTACTATCTTGTGGGAATGCAACTTGACGATCTGCTGCAGCGCTACTTTGCTACCACCGACCTCTCCGGGGTTGCTCCCGACACCTTTGCAGCCGGCATCGAGCACTGCCGGGTCGATCTCGGCCTTGAGGAAGATCGGGGCAAGCGCTTTGCGCTGTGGTCGTTCCTCCACATGTTCGGGTCCGCCCCCGATCTCGATGTGGCGTTTGAGAACGAAGAAGACCGGGAAGCAGCCCGCAACTTCATGGATCTCCTGGCGGCATCGGAAGACGATAGCGGGAGCTGATTGCAGCAGGGTCTTGGCACCTTCAGACCTGCACCCGATACCCATCCGGCTTTTGTCGCGAACAGTCCTGAACCAGGTCAGCTGAGGAGCCGCAACCCGTTCCTTTCCGGCCGTGTTGGCAGCGTCCCCTTGCGCGATAGCTTGACGCAAAACCGGTTCCCGCTTTTGCTGCAATCGCTTGGGCGCTGCCTGCCCGCACCACCCGTCATGAACAGGTTTCCCTTGTGCCCCAGACTTCGTCTGCGGCCCTGCGGTGCAGTCCTCCCATGCCCTGCTTCTTCTGGATGTTCGCAAGCCGGAGATGGTCTCCGGTTTGAGGAACTGAAGGACTACTATCATGACCAATATTGCAATCCTGACTGGCCGCATCGCTCGCGATCCCGACACCCGCGAGACCAAGGGCGGCACCAATGTCACCGGGATCACCGTCGTCACCGATCGCCCTGCACGCGACAAGGACGGCAAGACCTACAAGGACGAAAACGGCTACACCGCCAAGGAAAGCGAGTTCCACCGGGTGACCTGCTTCAACGGCCTCGCCAAGACCGTCGGCCAGTACTGCTCCAAGGGCCAGCTGGTCAGCGTCCAGGGCCGCATCCACTACACCCAGTGGGAGGACAAGGACGGGGTCACGCGCTACGGCACCGAGATCCTCGCCGACAAGGTGGACTTCCTCTCCCGCGGCAACGGCTCGGGTGACGAGAACGACAACCAAGATGCTCCCGAGATCGACTGATATCCATCATCATCGATCTCCATCAGAGGGGCGCTGTCCAGGCCGGACAGCGCCCCTCTTCCTGTTCTAACAGGACGATGCCTGAGGCTCGCGAGCAGGAGCAGGGCGGGCTCCTTCCAGCCGCCGCAGGCCTTCATCTTCGCCCAGCTTGCCGAGCAGTTCACCGGCCTTCCTGATGCCCTTCTTCGAGAAGGCCTCGATACCGGTGCCGAGCAGCATTTGACCCAGTTCAATAGCAGCCTTCTCTTCCAGTTCGCGCTGGCGCTGCTCGAGGGCTTCCCGGTCGGCTTCAAGTTTCTTCAATGCGGCAATCGCGCTTCGTTGCGATGGCATATGGGGTCCTTTCAATAATCCCCTTGTGGCGGCAGCCCGCACGCATCCTGCCCCGGATCCACGCATGTAGGAAAATGAATTTTGATCTCGCGCCAGGCGGAAAGGTGAGAGGGTCCTGGCTCACGGAACTCCCATGCTGACGGGGCTGCAACCACCGCGTCAAGGACGGCGGGGCCCCACGATTTTGCCTCCCCTTCGCTTGCGCTCCGGTCCGACAAAACCGTTACCCCCACCGCCGCTGGCGCGGTCGCCCTTTCGGGCGATCCTGTGACCCGGCGGCCGCATCCCCGTCCGCCAACCTCCTGTCGGCTTCCCGGCACAATCAGGAGGATATCATGGCTACACTTGCAAAGGTTCAAACCACTTCGAACAGCTACTTCGAGGCACTTGCCACCGCCGAACGACGGGCATTGCACAGCTTCTTCGACCAGCACGTTATCGAGGACGACGATCTGGGTTACTTCGCACTCGACGAGGGTGACTACAACGCGCTCCCGGCGCATCTGGCACATCGCGTGGTGCACACCATCCACGGGGGACTGCTCGACGAGTATTGAAGAGCCGACAAGGGCGGGGCCGGTAACGGTTCCCGCCCTTTTTTCATGCTCGCCCGCGTTGGCAACGGTCCGAGAAATTGAGCGGGGCTTATGACGCGCTCTGTCCCGCGCATCTTGCGATGCGCTCCTGAGGGCGCGACCTGATTTGTTTCTGGGCCCCGCACGCACTTGCGCACCGGGACCGGGTCGGACCAGCGCGCGCGGCAGCACCGACAGTCCCCGTTCCTGCCGCTCCACACGTGGTCCTTGGCCGGTCCCTATTGCGCAGGTGCGGTCTCTTGTTGGGACTGGAGACCCGGCAATGACGCTAGCAGGCAAGGGCCAGGTCGAAGGGGTTGCTCACGCTCCCTTGGTAAGGGTGGTCAATGACCCTTGAGACAGAACGGCCAGGTTCACTGGTAACTACCCGCGCAATTGGGGACGAGATGCACACCGTACGCAGCCTAAGCTGCATGAATGGAAGAAAAGCACGATAAAACAGTAAGTTCGATTTCGGCAACACGTGAGCGATCGCATAGTAGCCAAGGCTCAGTCATAGCCCCTCGCAGGCCATCGTTCAGGCTGAAATTGACTGGTCATGTCGCTCGTCGAAAGTCGCTTCCCATCGGTATTACGTGGGACACAGAACTTCCCGGCTTCGGGCTTCGCAAACGGAAGTCGGGTCACCTTACATGGATAGTCAAGCATAGTCCGCGAGGCGTGCAGCGCATGGTGACACTTGGTTGCGCGGGGATGGCGGCAGGTGCGCTGGGCGCGCCCGCCGCGCGCGCTGCCGCGCGCAGTTTGCTCATCAAGGCAACGCTTGCCGACCTCCCTACCGCGCCCGAGAAGAGGCGAGTGCCGCTGTTCGCTGATTATGCCGAAGAGTTCTGGCAGGATTATTCGCCGCATTGGAAGCCAGCGACACAGCGATCGTCGCGTTCGCGCATCGATCAACTGCTCGTGCCAAGGTTCGGTGACCTGCCGGTCGATATGATCGAACGCGGAGACATCAACCGCTGGCGAGACAGCATGGCTGAGCGGGGAGGGACCTTCAACCGCGCCATCCCTATCATGTCGGTGATGATGCAGTATGCCGAGAAGCTCGGCTACCGGGTGAAGAATTCCAACCCGTGCTGCGGCGTCTCCCGCTTCAAACGCGATCTGCCCGAGCGCTACCTCTCTGCCTCTGAATACCGAAGACTGGGGCGCGTTCTGGCCGAACATGATGGGGTCAATCCATTTGTCATTCCGGCGCTGCTCATGCTCATCTACACTGGAGCTCGGGTCTCGGAAATCGCGACCTTACGCTGGCGTTATGTCCAGCCACCACGTCTGCAATTGCCTGACAGCAAGACCGGCCCAAAGACGATTTATCTCAACCCGCAAGCTATCGCAGTGCTCGGGGGACTGGAACGTCGTGCCGACGAGCTGCTGGTCTTTCCTGCCATGCGTCGCGAGGCTCCGATCAATCTCGGCCAGTACTGGGATCGCATCAGGCGCAAGGCTGCGCTGCCCGACGTGCGGCTTCATGATCTGCGTCACAGCTTCGCCTCGGTTGCCATTGCACAGCACATTCCGCTGGCGACAATCGGCAAGCTACTCGGCCACGCGCTTCCGGAAACAACTGCGCGGTACGCACATCTGGCTGACGAGGTGATTGCGGAGAGCGCTGATCGCATCTGCTCCAATCTCGCAAGTGCAATGGGGATGGCTGCATGACCCAGTACGACCTTAGGCAGATCATTGCAGAGGAGCTTGCGCGCGTCATACCGGGCGAGGCTGGCAAGCGTCGCTCGAGATTTGACTACGTGCTCCCCGGCTTTGGCGAGCGCGTCCATCCATCGGGCCGCAAGAGCTATGTTCTGCAGCGCACGATGGGCGGTAAGCAACGGCTCATCACTATTGGTGACGCTGCCATCCTAACAGAGCGTATTGCCAAGGATGTCGCACGACGCCTTATCCTGCGCATTGAGCTTGGTGAAAACCCTGCCGACAAGAAGCAGCGTGGGCGCAAGACGCCGACCTACGCGGCATTTCTCCAATCCTACTGGGAGGTAGCAGCGCCGACCTGGAAACCGTCAACGCGCGAAATTCAGAATATCTACCGGCGGACCCATCTGGAGCAAGCGTTTCCGGGCAAGTTCATTGACGAAATTAGCCACGCTGATGCGGTGCGCTGGCATGCCGAGCTCACGCGATCAGCAGGTCCTGGTGCAGCCAATCGCGCCATGGAAATCCTTAAAGCCATGTTCGCCAAGGCCGAAGCATGGGGCTACCTGCCAGAGCATTCAAATCCTTTTCGCGGTGTGAAACGCAACCGGGGACGCAAGATCGAGCGCTTTTTGAGTCACGACGAGATGGCCCGGCTTGGTCGCGCGTTGGCGGACAATCGTGCTGAAAACCCCGTCGAGGTCGCCGTGATCTCGCTTCTCGCGCTGACAGGCTGTCGTCGCGGCGAGATCCTCAATCTCACTTGGGGCGAGGTGCAGGGCCGGAAGCTGAAACTTAATGACTCAAAGACCGGCCCGCGCATTGTCTGGCTTGGTCAGGAGGCGAGGGCGGTGCTCGACGCATTCACGCGCGGAAGGAAGGGCCAGCGCGTTTTCACCTTCGACGTACTGCCAAGATCGGCTTTAGATTGGTTTTGGCGGAGATTGCGGACCGAAGCGGGGCTGGACGATGTTCGGTTGCACGACCTGAGGCACAACTATGCCAGCCTGGCGGCGCGTTCTTCAGAAACGCTGCCAATGATCGGCAGTCTTCTCGGACATAGACATGTCTCTACGACGGCACGCTATGCTCACTTGGATGACGGCGTTTTGCTCGAGGCTGCTACTTTGGTCGGCGAGAGCATTGCGCAGCAACTGGCGTTGGAATGATGAGGCAACTCGGAGTGGTCCGACATGGTTAATTCGGCGAGCTCTTGCATGATCCGTCGATTGAGGTCTTACGGCGGCCACCCGTCGTAAATTCGGACGGTCGCCGGTTCGGCATGCATACCCGAAATCTGAAGATCGTTCATAAGAGAGTGATCAACGGGATTTCTGGAGGACGCGCTGCCCAATCCCCCCGAAAGGTAAGATCGTCAAAGGCGACCGGTCATTCATGTGCATGACATTGGAAGCCTCGTGCATTAATTGCTGCCATTCGAACACTTTGCGAGATGATTGCTGCGATTGAGATCGGGCGTCTAACATGCAACAAACAACTTTGACGGTGATCACGGTCGGGGAGGAAATGACGACCTTAGTTTATCAATGGGAACCAGACGATTGGGAGGAGTTCTCCCTCAGCCTTTTGCAAAGCCGTCATGGTGTGTTGAACGTACACAAGGTCCCCGCGAACCATAGCGGCGATCTCGGTATCGACTATTACTGTCTATCCGAACTCGTTATCTATCAGTGCTACGCACCTGAAGAGCCTCTTGATATTTCGGTGCGCGCTGATCGTCAGAAAAGCAAGATGACGACCGATCTCACTAAGCTTGTCAAAGGTGCTGCTGAGGTTTCCAAGCTCTTGCTCGGCCAAAAATTAAGGTCCTGGGTGCTGCTGGTTCCCAATCATGACAGTAAGGATTTGAACCTTCATTGCGCGAAGAAAACCACCGACCTACGGAAGCAAGGGCTGTCACTGCTCGACGATGATTTCGAGGTCTGCATTCAAGATCAGACCCATTTCCCCGGGAAAGCGCTGCAGGACGCGATTGCTGGTCTTACCAATCTCTCGCTGAGCGTCGCGTCACCTAGCAAGGAGGAGCTCAAGAATTGGGAGGCTGGTTCCGCCGATCTCGTGGCGAACGCCACTGTCAAGTTAGGAAAGCGAGCGACGGGCACCGGATTGAACGAGGCAGTGGAGCACGGAATAGAGGCCTTCCTAAGATGCAACAGCCTCCTTGATGCTCTGCGCAACAATGCGCCCGACATGCATGAGAAGGTTGCCGCCGCAATCCAAGTCCGTGCGCGCACTCTCACATTCGCTGGACCAAAAGGAGGTAGCTTACCCAGCAGTATCCTGAACACCGAGATTATCTCGCTCACTCAAGCAATCAAATCCGCTGCCCCGACGTTGTCCGACGACAACGCGCATGAAATTGCGCTTGGCACCATCTCCGAATGGATCATGCGCTGCCCACTCGATTTCCCCGATGCCGCCTGATAGCCCGTTCCTTCAAGCGCTGCAGGGCGCCAACTTCTCCTTCACATCGCGACCAGAGCCGGTCGCAGGTGACCTTCGCATGTCGTGGGGAATTGCGGTCGTCCTCCTAAGCCTGCTCCATAGCCGTGGTAAAAGAGCGAGCTTCCTGAAGCTGCAATTTCTGGCGCACTCGATCCGCACCGAAGAAAGTCGGGAGCAGGTCCACGCCGTGCTGCGCGGCGAACGAAAGACCGGTGAACTTCAGGTCCGTGTGGAGCCTTGGCTGAACCGGGCAGTCGCCTTCGCGCACGGCCTCAAATACTTGGACGTGACCAAAGGTAAGACAATCACGCTGACGTTGCTCGGCCAAAACGTTGCAGCAGCAATCGACGCTAATTCTGATGTTCTTCAGCATGAGCGAGTGTTTCTGACCACCGTCGCGAAACGAGCGACTGAAAAGATCGTAACCCGCATCTGGCGTATGGAGACGCTGCTTTGACTCTTCGGCTTAGGCACTTGCGGTTGCGCGCTTTCACACAAGACGGTCCCTACGGCGCCGATCTTCCGTTTGAGGATGGCCTCAACGTGATTTGGGCTGACAACACGAAGGGTAAGTCAACCAGCATGCAGGCTTTGCTCTACGTGCTTGGCATGGAAAAGATGCTTAGCCCAAGCCGCGAGGTGCCAGTGCCTCACGCACTGACGACTTACCTGATGAAGGATGACGAGAGCAAACTTGAAGTCATAAATTCCTTCGTCGAACTTGAAATTGAGAACGGGGCAGGGACTATCGTAACGGTGCGCAGACCGATCAAGCAGCCTGGCATCGACACACGCCTTGTTACCGTGTGGTTCGGTCCAATGCTGACAGAACCGTCCGCGACGGCGCCTTCACGACAGTTCTTCGTTCGCGATCCAGGTGCCTTCCAACGCGAGGATGGCTTTCTGCACTTTCTCGAAGCTTTCATCGGCTGGGATATGCCGGTTGTACGAAAATATGAAGGTCCTGAGGGGAAACTCCCGCTGGAAACAGTATTCCCGCTTTTCTGGGTGGAACAAAAGCGCGGTTGGTCCATAATTCCGGCCGCTATCCCGACATATATGCGTGTTCGCGATGTCCAGAAACGCGCGGTTGAGTTCATCTTAGATCTCGATGTCCATAGGCTCGAATTGCAGCGCCAACGATTGAAAGAGAGGATCGAAGAGAATGCGCGTAGCTGGACAGGTGTCATTGACGAGATGATGCGGGTTGCGCGGCGCGCAGGCGGTACATTGAGCGGTCTTCCCCCTCGACCGACTGCAGACATTGACAGTCTCGAGCGTTGGACAATCTCACTTGTTCAGGATGACGAGACCGTCGTGGTCGAAACGATACTGACTGAACTACGGGTTCGGGCCGCTGCTCTCGCCAAAACAGAGATACCTCAGGTCGGCGACAAAGCTGACGCCCTCACCGCAGAGCTTGAATCGCTTGGTAGGGAAATTGACGCGCGGAATCAGAAGCGCGTCGAAGTGCACAAGGCACTGCAGTTGAAGGGCGCCGATATCGCATCTCTTGAGCGCCGTATCGCCCAGCTTAGAGAGGATCTACAGAAGAACCAAGATGTTCAGAGGCTTCAGCGCTACGCCGGGACAGCTGGAAATTTGACGCCAGAGCAATGCCCAACCTGCGAGCAGAGTCTCGTCGATGCCTTAATTTCTCAAGAAGTCCTTGAAGCGGTAATGCCGATTGAGGACAACATCGAGTACGTTCGGTCGCAGCTGAAAATGTTCGAAGATATCTTACAGCGGGAGCAGGCCGAGCAACAGCGTCTCCAGGATCTTGGGGCGGTCGCCTCGGCCGAAATCAACAAGCTGTACTCTCGCGTTCGAACGATTCGAAGCGACCTCCTAGGTCCATCGAGTGCGCCCTCAGCGGCGGTCGTCGAGGAGCGAGTGCGCATCGAGGCTCGAATTCGCGATATAGAAGCTCTGATCGCGTCGTTGGAGGATACGGCGAGCCGCCTCCACACATTGTCGGCAGAGTTCGAAGAATTGTGGAAAGCGGGTCGGCTCATTCCATCGGACAAAATGACCGAGGACGACAAGCTTAAGCTCGACGCCCTCACCAAATCTTTGCGCGAGTTGGCTCAGGCTTTTGGGTTCACGACCTTCGCACCTAAAGATCTGACGATCGACGAAGATAGCTACCGCCCGCAGAAAGAGGGCTATGAGATTGGTTTTGAAACTTCAGCGAGCGACGCCATTCGCCTTAAATGGGCTTACCAACTCGGACTCTTGGAGCTCGCCCGGAAGTTCGCCACCAATCATCCAGGTCTGCTACTGCTAGATGAGCCGCGCCAACAATCGTCGTCAAAGGTGAGCTTCGGGCAATTGCTTGAGCACGCGGCAAATCATCGGGGATCACAGCAGCAAGTCATTGTCTCCACCAGCGAAGACTTCGACACTTTGAGTCCGATTCTTGCTCGCTTAGAGTGCAAAAAGATCATTTTTGACGGGTATGTGCTCCAGCCCGTGCAGCCTTAAACAATCCTTTAGTCTAGCACTCTTGATGAGACTCGATTCTGCCGAGCAATCGTATGGCTCAATGACCGGCAGATCGAGCGATTTACGGAGGACTGGCTCCCGCATCTGAAATCAATGACGGACGATGGATTAAGCTCAGGAAGTCGAATTTCTCAGACTTAATGAAGGATCGTCCTCGAACTCTTTGGCGAGCGCTGGACCAGTTTCACACAATGCCGAGCTTTTCGAGCCAATAGGTCAGCGTCTGCGCACTCTTAAGACCTAGAAGCTTGGCGGCTTGAGCCTTATTGCCGCCAGTCTTCTCAAGGGCTCGCTCCAGGTAATGGCGCTTCACTTGGTCAATCCTATCTTCGATCGCGAACCCTTCATAAATCTCGTGGTTTAGGACTCCATCTGGCGGCCCGTCCCTGTTGGGTACGGCACGAATAGCCCGAGCCATGTCTTCGCTGCTGATCTCCTCGCCATCTGCGAACAACGTCGCCCGTTTGACCGTGTTGAGAAGCTCTCGGACGTTCCCTGGCCACGAGTGCTTGAGAACTAGTTTTTTCGCGGAAGCGGAGAATGTCTTCTGCTTATAGCCAGGCTCTTCCCTGGCTGATCGGTTAACTTGTTCAAGCAAGCGTTCCGCCAACAGCCACACATCGCCCTCGCGCTTTCTCAGAGGCGGAAGGTCCAGTGTCGCAATGGCCAGTCTGTAATAGAGGTCTTCGCGAAAGTTCCCCTCGACAACTTCCGCCATAAGATTGCGATTGGTCGCCGCAATGATGCGCACATCGACCTTCCGCGACTTATCCCCGCCGACAGGCGTTATCTCCCCCTCTTGTAATGCCCGCAGGAGCTTGACCTGCGCAGCAAGGGGCAGCTCACCGATCTCGTCGAGAAAGAGCGTTCCGCCATTTGCAGCTTCAAATGCGCCTTTGCGATCCTTGAGCGCGCCTGTGAATGCACCTTTAGTGTGACCGAAGAACTCTGACTCGACCAGTTCTGCAGGGATGGCGCCGCAATTGACCACATGGAAAGTTTTAGAGCGCCGCTGACTACTATTGTGAATTGCGCGCGCGAAGAGCTCTTTGCCCGTCCCCGTCTCGCCTTCGATTAAAACTGGTAAGTTCCGCAATGCCGCCTTCTTCGCATCGCGAACCCTACGCTCCATCTCCTTGCTTCGGTAGTTGATGTCATAAAAGCTTGCAGCCTCAGGCGGCTTCTCCCCACTCTCTTCCAGCCTGCGCTTGTCATGTGCAGAGAAGAGATCGGGAATAAACTCCGCGGCTATATCGAACGGAATATCAGCCTCTTTGACGCCCTCTTCTGGCGATGATTGGATCAGGCGTGCTGTGGTCCTGGTCCTCGCCAGTATGATCCAGACAGCTGCCATGGCCGGCGTGCCAGGACTGAGGTGGATCGTTAATTGGTCGGTGCTGCCATATTCGGCGGCGAAATCGTCCAGCACGCGTTTTGCGACCTGGTAGATCTCGCGGAAATTTGTTGGGCTCGAGAGCGTTGCTTTTTCAATATTTGGCTGAGGCGCCCCATTGCGAACAAGCCAGTCCGAATAGGCTTTGACATCCTCGTTCTTGTAGTTGGCTAGAAGGATCACCTGCTCATAGTCGCCAACAACAAGGGCCCCGCCGATCGGCCCGCCAAGTCCCTCGTCTGACCTGGAGGCGGCGAGGTCAGCGTATCCGATCCATGCCATGAGAGTGCGCATACGGACTGGATAACAACCATTTTTTTGTAAAGCACAAGAAATCTTACGATTTGGTTTTTGTCAAATCCTCAAGCGTGTTTGGGCTGCATTGGATATTAAAAATTTAAAAGCCATAAAAACAATAGTTTATCGAGACTATCACCTCGAAATTAGGTGCTGAATCAAGTTTGGCACGGCCCCTGCAACGTGGGGGGCATGACGCAAAAAACCTCATCCGAACCGCTCAGCGACGTCGTCGCCAGCTTTGTAAAGCAACTGCTGGCTGCCGACTACAACGCCGCTGAAATTAGCTTCACCCTCTCCCAGGAAGCAATTGTCCTGGGCCTGCACGCCGCGCCCAATCCCGAGCTCGCGATCGTCGTGGTGATGGATGGGGGGAAGTCCGGATGCGCAAGCAAGCTTGCCGCAGACGAAGACCAATCAAGCGAAAATCAGCAACCCGACACGGCGCCGACCGCGGCGACGGTACACTAGGAGAACGCTCATGAACCGTCCCAGCCGAATTAAGCAGCTCTATCATGAGATCCGCGAGTCTTTGGGCTCGGAGATCTCCTCGAAGGAAGCTCTGCAACTCGCGGCGCATCTTGTTGATGTTGCCGACGGCCGGGACGTCATGCCCCTCGGTTCATTCCGCGACCAGCGGGCAACTTTCGAGGAGTTGCCAGTCGACCAGGCCATAGCCTCTGGCGAAGGCTGGCAAGTGTTTTACGGAGAGCGTGACATCGTCCGCTCCCTCTTCGGTGGCGATGAGCCATCATATCGGCGCAAGCCGCCATACCAATCAATCGAGATGGAGCTAGCAGCATGAAGAACCAACGATACGGAATAGCGATGGCGGTGAAGGAGCACCTTCACGGTGGGAATCCTATCACACGCTTAGAAGCCCTTGTCCTTTTCGGCGTTTCGAACCTCACCGATGTCATCAGCGAGATGCGCAAAGAAGGATGGACCATTGAGTCTAGGCCTGTCCCGTTCGCTGCCGCGGTGAAGCGCGTGAATGAATACGCCGTCCTCGAACCACCCAAAAACCTACCGGTGCGCGAGATCCAGCTGACCGAATATTGGATGAATAAGTGAGGCGATGTTTCAGCAAACGACAGCGAAAAATCCTCGCGCTCATATCTGGCGGTCGATGCGAAGCCTGTGGCTGCAAGCTGCGGCGCGGCTTTCACGCCGACCACATTTTCCCCTTCTCGAAGGGGGGCAAGACCATCACCAAGAACGGGCAAGCTTTGTGCCCGACCTGCAATCTCAAGAAGGGCAATAAGTCGATGACCATCAAACTCCGCCATTGGCAGGCCGAGGCCCTTAATAAGGCTCTCACTTGGTTGCTCTCGAGCGAAGGTGACCGCCACTTTATCATCAATGCCGCTCCTGGTGCGGGTAAGACCATCGCTGCCTGTACCATCGCGCAGGAGCTGATCACCCGCGGCGAGATTGACCGTGTGGTAGTGATCGCACCGCGTGCTGAGGTTGTGAATCAATGGTCGGCTGATTTTCAGCGAGTGACCGGGCGCTTCATGAGCAAGGTCACCGGTTCTGACGGGGATATCGATGCCCTTGGTATCGATGTCTGCTCGACTTGGGCAGCTGTGCAGGGGCTGCAAGATGGCTTCCAAGCAATCTGCAATTCCGCTCGGACGCTTGTTATCTGTGACGAGCACCACCACGCCGCCGTTGAGGCTGCCTGGGGCAGTAGCGCCGACAGTGCTTTTGCTAAGGCAAAGCACGTCCTTGTTCTTACTGGTACGCCGATCCGGTCCGACGGAGAACGCTCTGTCTGGCTCGCATACGACGATGCCGGGGCGATCGATCATCCTGAGGGCGGCACTTACACACTTACGTATGGCGAGGCCGTTGACCTCGAGTACTGTCGCCCTGTTACCTTTCACAAGCACGAGGGGCATTTCACGGTCGATCTTGATGGCGGTGAGAGCGTGGAAGTCGCCAGCCACAAACCAGCTGAACTGACCAAGGAGCTCAAGCGTATCCCTGGCCTTCAGAGCGCGTTGGACTTCTATCGGCTTGCCTGCACGCCGCAGTACGAGGCGGATGGGTCAACGCCATTGATGACAGGCTACCAGGCTACGATGCTCGAGTGGGGTAGCCGCAAGCTTGATAACCTTCGCCTTCGCATGCCCGATGCCGGTGGCCTGGTCATCGCGCCTAACATTGAGATGGCTGAATACATGGCCCAGCTCATCGAAGCGATAGAGGGCGAGGCGCCGATGATTGTTCACAGCCAGATGAACAATCCTGATGCGCGCATCAAAGCGTTTCGTAACACGAATAAGCGTTGGATTGTCTCGGTCGCGATGATTTCGGAAGGCGTCGATATCAAGCGTCTTCGGGTTCTGGTCCACCTGCCGAACGCGCTGACCGAGTTGGCTTTCCGCCAAGCAATCGGACGTGTTGTGCGCACGCAAGGACACGACGACGATACCCGCGCTTATGTGGTCATGCCGTGTACAGAGACCTTTGAGGCGTACGCGCGCCGCATCGAGCTGGAAATGTCGCCCGGCAAGCGCAAAGACCCGGGCACGCCGAAGACGAAAAAGTGCCCAGCCTGTCACACCGAGTGCGACATCAAGGCGGTTGAGTGTGATTGCTGCGGCCATGTGTTTCCGAGCCATGGCGGACCTCAGTTTAAGGCATGCAGCGATTGCGGAGCCTTGAACCCAGTCGCAGCAACGAACTGCCATGCTTGTGGCACGTCGTTCGGCACCTCGTTCTCGCTCAGCCTGGATGAGGCACTGCGGACCGGTGCCATTGTGCGCGGCATGGAGCTGGATGAGGCCGAAGTTTCGGCAGGCGAAACTATGGCCGGCCCTGTCCGCCGTGATGTGCTCAAATCGGGGGATAGCACGCTAATTCGCATTTACCGTCAGCTGCCTGATGAAAGTCTCGCTCGGTTCTTGAAGATTGCAGAGCATGCTAGGGAAGAGGGCTGAGTAAAGCAGAACGAAGCCGACACCGTTCCGGACAGGCAGAAACGCTCTCAAAGCTTCATATGATGCAGGTCGATTTCCATAGCGCTGCGTTGAAATAGAAGACCGCCTACCGGCGTAAATCTGACCCCATTCAACCCCCATTGGCGAATGGTCTGGATAGGTTAAGGTCATAGCATCATTAGGCCGCAAGTGAGCATATGCCGCGGCCCGGATTGCCGTTAAGTTCTAGTACGGGTAATTGATTTTTCTTAAAGATTCGAAGCTATTCAACTCGCTTTTAGGGGGCCTAATGATTGATAGACTCGGGCAGAGTTTAATCTGGTTTTTCACTGCGGTTCCTGGCGTTGGAGAGGCGATGGCGTTTATCATCGCGCTGCTCCTCATTTCGGCCGCGATCATGATCGCTTGGCGTTATCGTCGCAATCATCACTGGCCGCTGCTTAGCGCCATCAATGAGCGTAACGAGCTGATTTCCGAGAAGATCGGGGGGAGCAACGCTCCTTCAAATGACGCTCGGCTGGCCTTCGCCGAGGCCTATTTTGATATCGATGAGAAGATGATGGAAGCCTCGCACGAAGAGGTCTTTCATTTGCGTCGTGCGTGGGAGGAGTACCGCGAGACGATCGTCAATCCCAATGCTGAGGTGCTTCAGAACACCGTTCGCCCGGAAAACTTCTTTCTGCTGCTCGGTGAGCGTCACCGAGCACTTGGCTGGTTCGCAAACATTGCGATTGCAGTAGGCCTGCTTTTCACCTTCCTAGGTATTATCGCCGCGCTCTCGACGCTGGATTTGGGTGGCGGCCCTGATGCTATGCAATCGCAGCTCAATGAATTGATGCAGGTTGCCGGCGCTAAGTTCTGGGCGTCGGTTGGCGGCATTGTCGCATCGATCATCTTGCGCTCGGTCGACTATCGCTTTGCTAAGAAAGTCGATGAGGGGCTCGCTCGCCTTTGCGACCTTCTTGAACACGGTATGGCCTATTTGCCGCCACAGCGGATAGCTGCCGATCAGCTGAAGCAGCTCGAAGATCAGACCCCGGCTCTGAAGGGCTTCTCCGAGCAATTGGCCGTAGTTCTAGAAGAGACGCTCGAGAAGCAGTTCGCACCTATGGTCACCAGCCTCGGATCAATCGAACGCGATATGAATTCAATTAGCGGCGGCGGGGGTGAAGCTGTCCACAAAGCGATTAGTGATGGGGCGGGAGCGCAGATGGCCGATCTCGCGGGTGCGATCACTGGCATGTCGAACTCGCTTGGTACCATGGCTGAGCGACTAGAAAGGCAGACGAGCTCGGCAGATCAGCAGATCGAGGAGGCTGTGCGCCGGTTTAGTCAGGCCTCGGAAGAAATGCGCTCGGCCTTTGGCGAGCTGAACAGTAATTTCGCAGCTGTTGCTGAGCGCATGCGCGCCGACAGTGAAGAAGCCAGCGAGCAGGCCCGTAAGCGCCTTGGCGAACTTCTCGAGCGGGTGGGCACGAGCCTCGACCAGATGCGCGAGAAGATGGCTGAGTCCGCTGGAGAGTTCGGAAAGTCAACGGCGGACGCAGCTCGTAAGGCTGCTGAAACTGGTCAGGAGGCGATGACTGAATCCTTCGGGCAATTCGTCAAGAACTTCAACGAAGCTGGCGAGCCTCTGGTTGAGGAGATGCGCAAAGCTTCGACAAGCATTGGGACAGCCGCGACATCGCTTGATGGCAGCAACCGGGCCATGGGTGACTACACCCGCGGAATCGAAAGCGTTGCGGATCGCTCAAGCGATATTGCTACATCGCTGGGAAGCGTCGCGAATGACGTGCGCGAGGCTACTGCTCCTTTGCGCGAGTCCGCCTCTTCGATCAAAGAAGCGATGCTCGCGATGTCCACGGCAGTTGCGAATGATGCTCGCAATGCAGAAATGACACGCGAAGAGATGCGTGAGATCTCTGAGGCACTCAAGGCAACCGCTAGTGCGGCAGAAGAAGCCTGGTCTGACTACCGTGCTCGCTTCAATGAAGTGGACAAGTCATTGGGCGAAGCGCTCAACATGCTGACTGAGGCTGCGGGCAGCCAAGCGCAGAGTCTTACGACGCGTGTGGGCGAGGTCGATGAGGCGCTGGGCAAGGGTGTGTCACAACTTGCGGCCGCATTGCGTCCCCTCGAAAGCCTAAGTGATACGGTGGAGGATCTCGCGGCAGCTCTGTCGGCACAGAAAGCGGAGGCCGCTGAATAATGGAAGCCCGCCTGCTTCGAAAACCACAGGAAGAGAGCGAGAGCTACTTCATCTCCATGACTGACCTCATGGTGGGTCTGGTACTGATCTTCATTATCTTGCTCGCCTATTTCGCGCTCAACCTCCAGGCCCGGACGGCCGAACTAACTGGAGCCAATCAGGCCAGAGCCGAAATATTGAAGGATATGGCGGAGGCCCTCAAAGAAGAAGGGCTCGAAGTGACCATCGATATCGAGACAGGAGTTTTGCGCCTGCCAGACGATGTCCTTTTCGAAAGCGGCCGGTTCACTCTCACGCCTCGCGGCGAACTCGCTGTGCAGAAGGTGGCCGACGCGATGTCGCAGATCCTTCCGTGCTACACCGAGGGAGCACAGTGCGATGGGGAACGCAGTCCGCACCGGGTCGATGCGATCTTTGTGGAAGGTCACACGGACATGGATCGCATGTCGGGCGGCATGGACAATTACGACCTGTCGGTCATGCGCGCCGCCAATACATTTCGTGCGCTCAAGGCTGGCAACCCGATCGTCGATCAAATGCGCAATCTGCCAGAAAACGCGCCAGGGTCTGCGAAGATACTGAGCCTGAGCGGCTATGGCCCGGATCGGTTTGTGGACCCAGGCGACAGTGATGAAGCCAAAGCGCGCAACAGACGCATTGACCTACGCTTCTTGATGATGAGCCCGGGTGCGCTTTCACGGGACACTCTGGTCCAATGAACTTCATCCGCGGTGCAATCGATAGGATGGAAGGGATAGCCAGACACGGCTTTCCTAAGCCGCCGTCAATATTGCCCCAGATCCATCATGCGTTCGCCTTGCTGGGAAGCGACGTTGAAGCTGCAGAAGACCAGGAGGAGCTTATACCGTTCTTGCGGGAATGCCAGAAACGCTCCGTTTCTGATCTAAAACGCGGCGAATTGAACCGGGTGCTTCGCGGCGCGTGGTGCGATGATGAGTTTGAGAATCTCGGCATCTCTGCGCTCGAACGAGCGCTGGCTGACAGGCGGAGCAGCTCCACCCGCGCCCTCATTGATGGCTACCTCATCTATTTTCCGCTCGAGCGCGGTGTCATCGAAAAGCTGGCGAACGCCTGCACAGAGCTAACGCGGGATCAGGATGGCGCTTGGCGAAATAGATCAGAGCGGTACGCACTCTTTCAACCTTCAAATGCAATTGAAGCACTTGCCGCGGCGATGGCTGCTGACGAGCGCGATGCTTTCGTCTCTACATGCGCGGACACAGGCCTTGGCGCGAGCCCATTTGCCACACGTGTTGGCCAATTAGCTTTTGGCAGAGGCTGCCTTAAAATCGCCAGCCGTAAGGAAGAGCAAGCAGTCCTAGCGCAGAGAAATCTGCTCGACCTTCTCGAGCGGGAAGATCAATTCGATGATGCGGCAGCAATCGTCAGAGCCCTCCTCGAGCCCTGGGTCAACGGCCGCCCCGAGTCGGCACATAGACAAGCCATTACAGCATTCCTGCTGGACCGAGTTGCCGACCCTCGGCTGTACCCGAAGAAACAGAAATGGGTGCCGATCCACGCGCACATCGCGGATGACGTAGGAGGCGACCGGGCCGACGAGATCATCGGCGTGTTGCGCAGATGGTTGACCGATGCCGCAATGCGGATGTTCTTCCGCGCCATCGCCGAAACGACCGACCGGCCTGATCAGTGGAAGCAGCGCCAAGAGTTTTGGCTAGCCTATCTCGACGCCGGATTGGTGACGGATGCGTGGCCAGCTTTGGGCCCCAGAGCCAGAAATCAAATACGTAATGTCGCTCGTTCCCAAGGTGAACGACTGGAGCACGGGATCACGCAAAATGGGCCAACCTCATCGTCGTCACTACTGCTCCGAATTGGAGATCTGACAATCTCAGAGTGGAGCGACAATGGGTATTGCCGCTTCTGGTCAAGCGGCAACCCGGACGCACCAGCCCTCTTCAAGAACAGGTACGACAACGGTCAGCTACGTACGATGGAAGGCAAATCTGACTTCGCCTATGTCGGACATGACGCCGGCGGGCGCTGGCGCCCCAAGATTGCGAAGCTGATCCATAGTCGCACAGGCGTGGCGCACCCCCAATATGGCCGAGGGTATTAATCAATGGCAGAAACGGTCGCGTTCACAGCAACTCAGTTCGCCGACGGCAAGGAGCGCATCGAACTCCGTAGGCAGCGCGAGGCCGGTTTCCTTCGCAAAGCTAAATCCGAGCTCATCCCAAAAGCAGAGTGGATACGCTTGGCGCCGCCAGCCGGTATGGCGGCACTTTCGCGCCTTCGTTCGCTACCCGGTGCAGAAGCAATCGCCGAAGATGATGATGGGCTAATCGTTCCACCCGAGTGCATTGCTCCTCTGACTGAGCACGAAGCGCATTCATTGGGTCTACCACCCGCAACCAATCTCACACTCGAGCTAGACGCTTCAGGGGCCCTGCATGATGGGACCATCTCGGTCGCGAAGAAGTGGCTGCGGCGCGGTGGTATGCCTGTACGCGTGAAAGTGACGGGCGCACGAATTCGTGAGTCTAGTGGCACAGCGAGGCTAGCGGAGCCGATATATTCGACAAACCTACAAGTTGACCGGCTGGCAGCCGCTGGTGACGGCGATGAGCGCCGAGCGCGCTTCGCCGAACTGCGCGAGATGCTCGGAGATCTGGACGGCGATGCGGTCAAGCCGGACGGTTTCATATCCAAGGTCCGCATCGCCTACGCCGCCAACTTCTCGCTCGACTTGAGAACACATGGCGGCTTGTTCGACTTCGATCCGGTTCTGTTTTCGAGATCAGTCGGCGAAAACGAAGACGGCGACCTTGTTGATGCGAACGAGACCGCACTGCTCACTGACTTTGAGCAGCAGAAATTCAGCACTCGCTTCCGGTCGCAGAGAGGAGGCAAACGCAGTTACCTTCTCTCTGACGGCACCATACTCTTCGTCGATCCCTTGCTCGGCAAAGCGCTGGACATTGTCCGCGAAAAGCAGTCGGCGACAGGCGATGAACGCAAGGATTTCGCGCGCTCACCGCAGGCCTATATCCGCGAGCGTTTGGCGCTCGATGATACTGGCGACGACGAAGCAGCCGACCGCCTCTTTATCGAGACCCAGCAATACTCTGAGCGCGTGGCGGGTATCGAGACTTGGCAGAAGCCGGTCTTGCCGTGGATCAAACCAAAGCCCAACAGCTGGCTCCCAGAAAGCTTTGGAATTCGCATCGGGGAAGAACCTGACGTCGTCCATGTCGATCTCAAACCCGGTGAAGCCGAAGAGCTTTTGGGCAAGATCGATAGGGCCATCGACGGAGGCCAAAAAACTACCGCTTTCAAAGGCGAAGACGTACCGGCGACTCCGGTTTCCCGAACCGCGGTCAAAAGCGTCGTCGATCTGGAAACCGAGATTGCCAATGATACTGAGAAAGGCAGCGATAATCAGGAGCTTCCTGCCCAGCTGCCGACCTATTTTCTCAAGGTTGGCGAGAACTTTGAGACGCTCGAATATTCGCGCCTCACTGCACAGGCGACAGATGCGGTAAACTTCGTTCCACCGCCGATGCCAGCTTGCGTTCGCTCGTCGCCGAAGCCCCACCAGATCGAAGCATTTGCGTGGTTGACCGAAGCTTGGGACCGTAAGGTTCCGGGCCTACTGCTTGCTGACGATATGGGTCTCGGGAAGACTTTCCAGGCGCTCACGTTTCTCTCTTGGCTTCGGTCGATCAAAGCCCCCGGCCAGCCAGTGTTGATTGTCGCCCCGACTGGCCTTCTACGAAACTGGCAAGCCGAGATTAAGCTGCACCTCGAGCATGGGGCGTTGGGTGAGATTGTCGAAGCGTTCGGCACGAACCTCAAATCGCTACGGCTCGAAGCGGGCAACGATATCCGTGGTGGTACTTCGAAGCTCGACGTGTCGCATTGGAAGGACGCGGGGGTGGTCCTGACGACTTTCGAAACTATGCGCGACTACCATATGAGCTTCGCGCGGGTTCCCTTCTCGGCCATCATCTACGACGAGATCCAGAAGCTCAAGAACCCTGCAAGTCAAATGACGCGGGCTGCCAAGGCGCTGAACGCGGACATTCAGGTAGGGATGACCGGTACTCCCGTCGAGAACAGACTCCAGGACCTGTGGTCCATTGCTGACGTTGTGTTCCCGGGTTTCCTGGGGTCGAGTAAGGAATTCGAGAGGACCTATTCGGCGGATGACAGTGATGCACTGAAAGCGCTTCAGGACCAGTTGATAGAACGCGATGGCGTTGCTCCGCCGTTCATGCTTCGCCGAATGAAGGAAGCCTTACTTACCGGGCTCCCCAGTAAGGAGGTGGTCCCCTACGAGGTGTCGATGCCGCTGGAGCAGGCTGACGCATATGATCGGGTCCTCGCTCGCGCCAGGGCCTTGCGCCAAAGCGGCGACAAAGGCGCGATGCTGAAGATCCTGCATATGCTTCGCGGCACATCGCTCCATCCAAAGCCTCCTGTCGGACTTGATGACTTTGAGGGATACATCAGCTCTTCGGCTCGCCTAGCGAAGACCTTCGAGCTGCTCGATGAGATATCGCGCAAAGGCGAGAAGGCGCTCGTCTTTTGCGAGGACCTCGACATGCAGGCGTTCCTCGCAATTGCCTTCCAAGAGCGCTTCGGGCTCTCACACGCAGTACAGATCATCAACGGATCAGTAGCAGGTA
Source organism: Aurantiacibacter poecillastricola (assembly GCF_030730945.1). Taxonomy (GTDB): domain Bacteria; phylum Pseudomonadota; class Alphaproteobacteria; order Sphingomonadales; family Sphingomonadaceae; genus Alteraurantiacibacter; species Alteraurantiacibacter poecillastricola. The sequence continues at coordinate 41,780 of NZ_JAVAMS010000006.1, read as the reverse complement.
GTAAGCGCCAGGATATGGTGACGAAGTTCCAATCGAGGCCGGCTGGCTTCGACGTGATGATCCTGTCTCCGAAGGCTGGCGGTGTCGGCCTTACAATCACTGCCGCTAATCACGTCATCCACCTTTCCCGCTGGTGGAACCCCGCGGTCGAGGATCAGGCCACAGATCGCGTTTATCGCATCGGACAGGACAAGCCCGTTACCGTCCATATCCCGATGGCGGTGCATCCGGACGACGCAATCGGACCCAGCAGCTTTGATGTTCGTCTAAATCGGCTGATGGAGCGCAAGCGCGAGCTAAGCCGTGGCTTGCTCGTTCCACCTGAGTCAGCCTCGGACATCGACGAGATGTTGTCAGCGGTGCTTGATGGCGAGAAACCAACTCCAACTAAGCACGAGAGCGCCGGCGAGCCTGCCGCTTCGCAAACGAGCGAGCCACCAGACCCTGCCTCAATTGATATGCCGGAATCTGATCGCGGCGCACCTTTCAATGAGGGCAGCGCATCGGACGAGCTGACGCCTGCACCAACCCATGTCGTATCGACTTCAGAAGAGGGAATAGCAGCGCAATCGTCTACCCAAAGCGATAGCGATGACGAGGCCGTAGCGGATGACGGTGAGTCAATCTCTTCAGCTCGAAGCGAGGCGCCCCCGACACGGCAAGATCGCCCGATCCTTTCGGCCAAGCCTGTCGCGAAGAGCGCCATACAGTCACCGGTCGAGGCCGCGGAATCCCGCGTTACCGAGGTTCGCAGGGTGGTCTATGAAGTTGGTGGTATGCGTGACTGGACCATATTCAACCAGCACATCGAAGGATGCTCGATCCAGAGCTTGAGGATCATTGATCCTTATTGTTGCGCAAACGAGGCGGCACGTCGCCGGTTGGTCGACTTCGTTGTTCGCTTCGCCAAGGCGTCGCGGGGTGTGACCCATGTCCAAGTGAAGAGCTTCGACGCGGATTCCGTCAAAGATTGCTGGGAAAGTGACGATGAACAAAGTCGCGACCTGCAATCGCGGATGGCCGGCAAATTACCTGATGCCGAATTCCGCCACATTCAGAAATCTCGGCGCTCGGCAGAGGACCTCCACGATAGGTCGGTCACCGCGCTACTCGAGAATGGTGAGAAAGTGATTTGGGATCTCGGTCGAGGCATCGACGGCGTCATGACTGCCCGAAATGCATGCACAGTGAATGCCTTTCGTGAGCCCGCTCTCGATACTGCCGCCTAACGCAAAGTAATCTGATTGCAGCAGGGTCTTGGCACCTTCAGACCTGCACCCGATACCCATCCGGCTTTCTTTGCGAACAGTCCTGAACCAGGTCAGCTGAGGATCCGCAACCCGTTCCTTTCCGGCCGTGTTGTCGCGCTTCGCGCGCCTGCCCGCACCACCCGTCATGAACAGGTTTCCCTTGGAGCTTCGCTCCTGCGGTGCAGTCCTCCCATGCCCTGCTTCTTTGGCAAGTTCGCAAGCCGGAGATGGTTTCCGGTTTGAGGAACTGAAGGAACTTATCTCATGACCAATATCGCAATCCTCTCCGGCCGCATCGCCCGCGATCCGGATACCCGCGAGACCAAGGGCGGCACAAATGTCACCGGGATTACCGTCGTCACCGATCGCCCTGCGCGCGACAAGGATGGCAAGACCTACAAGGACGAGAACGGCTACACTGCCAAGGAAAGCGAGTTCCACCGGGTGACCTGCTTCAACGGCCTTGCCAAGACCGTCGGCCAGTACTGCTCGAAGGGCCAACTGGTCAGCGTCCAGGGCCGCATCCACTACACCCAGTGGGAGGACAAGGACGGGGTCACGCGCTACGGCACCGAGATCCTCGCCGACAAGGTCGACTTCCTCTCCCGCGGGAACGGGACGAACGACAACACCGACGCTCCCGAGATCGACTGACATCCAACATCATCGATCTCCATCAGAGGGGCGCTGTCCAGGCCAGACAGCGCCCCCTTTTTTGTTGCTCAATATCGGAGACGAGGAGGGGCCTGGCTCACGGTTGTCCCATTCTGATGGCCGCGCAACCGGCGCGTCAAGGACGGCAGGGTCCCACCATTTTGCCTCCCCTTCGCTGCGCTACGGTCCAACAAAATCGTTACCCCTACCACCGCTTCGCGGTCGCCCATCCGGGCGATCCCTGACCCGCCGGCCGCACGCCCATCCGTCCTGCTCCTGCCGTCAACGGCAGACATCAGGAGGATATTATGGCTACGCAATTTCAATGCACTTCGACTTCGGATCGCTACTTTGCTGCACTGGCTGTCGCAGAGTGTCGGGCGCTGCACAGCTTTTTCGATCAGCACATCGTGGAGGATCGCGATCTTGGATACTTCGCGCTGGACGGGGGTGACTACAACGCACTTCCGGCGCACCTTGCGGCACGCGTGGTGCACACTATCCACGGGGCGATGTCAGACGAGTTCTGACCGCACGAAGAGGGCAGGGGTCGGCAACGGCTCCTGCCCTTTTTTCTTAGTCGCCGGGCCGCAACTGTTGACCAATATGCCGAACCTGACCTCGGTGAAAAAGGACGGGTGAAACCGCACATGGCATCCGACATCGACGCTTCTCGCAAATGCTATCTGGTCCCCGCCACTGAACCGAAAGCGACATCGATCTTAACCTGATGGGCTTGGGACGCAGGCGGCAGACAGCCAGTGCCCCGACACCCGTCCGGGGTGCTTTGCCATTCATTTAGAGAGGGTTGGAGAGATCGACACAACGCATTCGGCCGACCACGATTTCAGCCGATGTAAGGCCAGTTTGTAGCCCAGAGCAATTTTGGACTGAAATCTCGCGTTGTCCCAGCAACGTCCGTTTGCTCTCGATCCGAAAATAAGAACGTAAAATCAATCTATTGAACGGGTCTCAGCAGCTACTGGCAACGTCCGAGCAATTGGGAACTTGACAGGCACACCGGACGCAGCGCTGCCGCCTTTGTTCTTCCAATGTTCTCAATTGGTTGCAGTACAAATTCGGCATGTGCATCGACCGATTTGACCGCAAATCGCGATTTGGATTCGCAATTTGGCTGCAATTCACCTTAGTCTAACATGCTGGAATAGCTAAGGAACATTTCATTTTCCTACATGGCCATACATATTTAGTGTGATCCTCGCCTTCCGCAGGTCGAACCAGGCTTCTTGAGCACAAGGAGCTTGGAAAAATGCAACGTTACAGGGTCCTCCAGACCTACGTCCCGCCGCTTATTGCGGACTGGATTCTGGAGCAGTCAAACACCCGCGATACCAGCGTGAGCGTGGTCATTCGTGACCACTTGGTCACCGCATGGAACCGCGACAACGATAGCGCTGACCGTCCCGGCGGGAGCGATCCGGCACGCCAGCTGGTGTTCCTCACCACGGCGCTCGATGCGCTGCTGGCGAGCCATCCCGACGACACTCTGCGCAAGCGCACCCATGCCGCCTACCACCGCCGCCTGGCCCAACTCGGCTTCATTCCTGCGCGTGCGAAGGAGGCCGGCGATGAAGAATAGTATCGTCAACTTCACCCGCGGCACCCAGCTCCTGGGACACTTCGGCTTCATGTTTGCAGCCGGCTTCAAGCTGCCGCTCATCATCTCTGCACTGGTCGTGCTGGGGACTTGCTGGTGGCAGGTCAGCAGCGCGCTCGACGATTACCAGGCCTACCTGCTTTGGATGCATCTCTATGCCTCGGGCTACATGTTCATGGAGTTCGATCCCGCCAAGCTCGTGAACCTGCGCCTGCCCGATGGTGACATGATTGCCTTCACCATGGCAGTCGTCAGGGACTTCCCGCCGATGCGCGAAGCATGGGACCTGTTCTTCGCCACGGTGAAGCAGGCGGTGGTACTCTCCACACTCTGCCTTGTGCCGCTCATGGCACTCTTCTGGTGGGTCGCCGAACACTTCGGCGAGAAGTCGAAAGCCAAGCGCCATCTGCGCGGCGCGCGGCTCGTTTCGCTGCCTGAACTCAAGGCCGACATTGCCCGCCACAATCGCGGCAAGCGCGCCCTCGAATATGGCCGTGAGCTGGGTTGGAAATGGCGGCTCGCCGGGTCATCTGCGTTGCAGGAAGCGGGGCTCTATGCGCCCGCGCACCTCGCGGGCGTCAGCTACCCCTGGCGGCAGGAACAGGGGCACGCCATGCTCGTCGGCACGACCGGCATGGGCAAGACTGTGGCGCTGTTCGAACTCGTCGACGAGATCAGACAGAGGGAAGACCGCGCGGTCATCTTCGACCTCACGGGGGCCTTTATCGAGGCCTTCTTCGAGCCCGAACGCGACGTCATCCTGAACCCGCTTGATGCCCGGTGTCCGGCCTGGAGCGTGTTCAACGACTGCACCACCAGTTCCGAGTTCCATGCTGCAGCAGAGTCCCTGGTGCCGCATGACGGCGGCGGGGCAGAGCAGTTCTGGGTGCTCGCAGCACGTACCCTGTTCGTCGAGACCTGCCTCAAGCTGGTCGAAAAGGGCAAGGGCACAAACGCGGCGCTCGCAAGCGACCTGATGAACGCCAATCTCTCCGATCTGCACCAGCTGCTCGAGGACACGATGGCGGGGCCTATGACCGATCCGCAGGCCGCCAAGATGGCGGAATCGGTGCGCGCGGTATTCAACGTCAACGCCAAGGCGCTGCAACTGCTGCCGACCGAAGGCAAGGCCTTCTCGATCCGCGACTGGGTCAAGGGTGGCGGCAAGGAGGGATCGTTCCTCTTCCTCTCGGCGCGCTACGCTGACCTCACGGTTCTCTCGCAAATGCTCACCCTCTGGCTCGACACGGCGATTAATACCCTGATGACCGGGCGGACCTCGTCTGACCTCAAACTGTGGTTCCTGATCGACGAACTTGGCGCGCTTCATCGGCTCCCTTCGCTCGAGAAAGGCCTGCAGACCGCGCGTAATTACGGCGGCGCCATTGTCACCGGCGTGCATGCCTATGCCAAGCTGAAGGAGGTCTATGGAGAGAACATGGCGATGACCCTGTCATCGCTCGCCAAGACCAAGCTCATGCTCGGAACGGCCGACCGCGAGACGGCCACCTGGTGCTCTGACACTGTCGGTCACCGCGAAGTGCGCGAGGTCGAAGAGAACCAGAGCTATGGGCACAACAGTGCCCGCGATGCGGTGAGCCTTACCGCCCGCCGCGAGATCGCACCGCTGCTGCTTCCCGACGAGTTCATGGGATTGAAGAGCCTTGAGGGATACATCAAGTTTCCAGAAGGGCTTCCCACCGCACCGATCACGCTTGAGCCCCAGGATTGGCCCCGCGTGGCCGAAGGGTTCATTCCCCGCGAGATACCCAAGCTCGCAAGACCTGCCCCCCGACCGGTCGCTGACGAACCGAAAGACGACGACAATACCGGGCATCGTGGCGGTGACAGCGACGATTCCGGTGAACGCCGTCGCCTTGACGAGAAGCACCGCGGTCAGCAACTCGATAGCGATAAGGAGAAGCGTCCAAATCGGGGGGCACGGCGCAAGCGCGCACGAGACAGTTCGAGTGAGGAAGCGCGCGACAAGCATTTGACTGACGAGCGTGGCAGGTCGGGTCGCAGCGAAGACCCCGCCAAGGCGCATGGGCGTGCAGACCAAGAGGGTAATCGACAAAGCGAACTACCGCTAGGGACCGACAAGGATCGGGCGCGCGACGAGACCACCAAGGGTCGCTCCGCGAAGGACAGTGAGGATCATGATCCGCACCGCGCCAAGGCGAGCAGAGAAGCGCGCAATCGTGCCAACGAGGAGCGCCGACAGCAGGGTCTGCTTGGTGGCGCCGCGCATGACAGGGACCACGACAAGCCCGATCGGGACGAGCCCGACGTGGGCGATATCGAGCCCGATATCTGATGCGCGGACGCGCGGCAGCCGTTGGCATGTTGGAGGACTAGGCCATGCTCTCAATCGCGAATGTGCGATCGCCTTCGGCAGCCGCCAGCTACTTTGCCGACGACAATTATTATGCCCGGGCCGATGCCGATCGGTCCGGGCAATGGGTTGGCGAAGGCGCGAAATCGCTCGGTCTTTCGGGGGGCGTCGAGACGAAGCAATTCGATGCCTTGTTGCGCGGTGAGCTCCCCGATGGATCGAGTGTCGGCAACCCCGGCCAGGCGCATCGACCGGGGACCGACCTTACCTTCTCGCTCCCCAAGAGCTGGTCGCTACTGGCATTGCTCGGCAAGGACGAGCGGATCGTTGCTGCCTACCGCGAGGCGGTAACCGAGGCGCTCAAATGGGCCGAGAAGAACGCTGCAGAAACCCGCCTTGTCGAACGCGGCAAGGTCAAGGCCGTGGCGACCGGCAACCTCGCCATCGGCCTCTTCCAGCACGACACCAACCGCAACCAGGAGCCCAACCTGCACTTCCACGCGGTCATTGCCAATGTGACGCGAGGCAAGGATGGCAAGTGGCGGACGCTCAAGAATGACAAGCTCTTTGCGCTCGGCACGCTGCTCAACTCGATGGCCATGGCGCGGTTCCGGATCGCTGTCGAGAAGCTCGGCTACGAGACCGGACCGGTTGGCAAGCACGGCAATTTCGAGGCCCGCGGGATAACGCGCGACCAAGTGATGGCGTTCTCGTCGCGGCGCAAGGAAGTGCTCGAAGCGCGCCGTGGTCCGGGGCTTGAGGCAGGCAAGGTGGCGGCGCTCGCGACCCGATCGCCCAAGCAGCCGATCGAGGATCGCGCGGTCCTGGGCGAGCAATGGCAGGCGGCTGCGCAGACTATCGGCCTCGACCTTCCGCGACTGGTCGATACCGCGAAGGCGAGAGCCCGTGAGCGCGACGCTGCAGATGCAAAGGTGCCCAATCTGGTCGTACGGGGCCTGGCGCTGCTCGAGGACTTTGCTGAACGCATCAAGGGCAAGGAACGCGATCCGCTTGTTCCCGACCATGCCCTCAAGCGGGGGCCTCAGGAGATTGCCGCGGCCCAGGCCGTGGCATCTGCCGTGCGCCACCTGTCGCAGCGCGAGGCGGGGTTTGCGCGCGAAGCTTTGTACAAGGCAGCGCTCGATTTCGGGCTGCCCACGACGATCGGGCATGTCGAGAAGGCGGTGCGCTCGCTCGTGCGTACGGGCCAGCTGTTGCGGGGCAAGGGCGAGCACAAGGGATGGCTGGCGAGCCGCGAGGAAGTCGAGCGCGAGGCGCGCATCCTCGCCTGGGCGAATGAAGGCAAGGGCGCGGTTGAACCCATCCTCACCGAACGGCGAGCTGACGCCAGCGTACAGGCATCGTCCCTCGTCAATCAGGGCTTCAAACTGAACGAGGGGCAACTTGGCGCTGCGCGCCTAATCCTGACCTCGCGCGACCGGACCATTGCTGTGCAGGGCGTCGCCGGTGCGGGCAAGTCGAGTGTCTTGAAGCCTGTCGCCGATGTGCTGCGAGAAGAAGGTCACAAGGTCCTGGGCCTCTCGGTGCAGAACACGCTGGTGCAGATGCTGGAACGCGAGACCGGGATCGAGGCGCAGACGCTCGCCAGCTTCCTCAAGCGCTGGGGAGCGATCAGCGACGGGGAAGGGCGATCCGGCCTCGATCGTGAGGCGAGCAAGGAACTGGGCGGCAGTGTCCTTTTCCTCGACGAGGCCTCGATGGTCTCCAATGCCGATAAGGAACAGCTTATCCGTATCGCCAATCGCGTCGGTGCCCACCGGCTTGTTCTGATGGGAGACCGCAAGCAATTGGGTGCGGTCGATGCCGGCAAGCCATTCGACCTCCTGCAACAGGGAGGCATTGCCCAGGCGCAGATGAATACCAATCTGCGTGGCCGCGATCCGGTCCTGCGCGAGGCGCAGGCGGCTGCGCAAGCGGGACTTGTTCGCACGGCGCTCGACCACCTCAAGGGCAATACGCTCGAAGCCAAGGGCGATGGAGCGATCGTCGCGGCTGAGCGCTGGTTGGCGCTCTCACCGGAAGAGCGGGAGCGAACGGCTATTTATGCCTCAGGCCGCAAGATCCGCGCCGCTGTCAACGAGGCAGTCCAGACCGGCCTTGCCGCCAATGGCGAGATCGGCCCGGAGAAGCTCCAGCTCGAGGTCCTCAACCGCGTCAATCTCACGCGCGAGGAGCTGCGCTACCTTGCCGCTTACAAGCCCGGCATGGTGCTTGAGGTTGCGAAGCTTGAGCGCGCGCTTGGGCTCAAGCGCGGCGAATATGCAGTGCGCAAGGTCGATGACCGGAAGGACACCGTCGCGCTAGAGGACAAGCATGGCAGGCTGCACAAGCTCAAGCCGTCACGGATCGGCAGAACGGGCAAGGACGATAATTTGTCGCTGTTCGACCGGCGCAAGATCGAAATTCACCAAGGTGATCGCATTCGCTGGACCAGGAATGATCATCGGCGCGGGCTGTTCAATGCCGACCAGGCTCGCGTTGTCCAGATCGATGGAGATCGTGTCACCGTCGAGACTTCCAAGGGCGTTGAGCACAGGCTCGGAAAGGACGACCCGATGCTGAAGCGTCTCGATTTAGCATACGCGCTAAATGCACACATGGCGCAGGGCCTCACCTCGGACCGCGGCATAGCCGTGATGGATAGCCGCGAGCGCAATCTTGCCAACCAGAAGACATTCCTAGTGACCGTAACGCGCCTGCGGGACCACCTGACGCTTGTGGTCGACAGCGCTGCACGGGTCGGGGCAGCTGTTTCGAAGAACAAGGGCGAGAAATCATCGGCGCTCGAGGTGACCAAGCGCTTGCAGGCGGCTGCACGGGCGGGGACAGGTAAGGCGATGGCTGAAAAGGACCCCAAGGTTCCCGAACCGGAACTCACCAAGGAGCGTAATAGGTCGATGGACTTTGGAATTTGAAGCCGTGCGCGGTCTGGATGGACGGCTTTGCGCTCCATCTCGGTCATTAGCACTTCATTGCAGATTTCCCGAAAGCGGACATCTGAAGGATGGGCATGGAACGGCCGCTATTGCGGACGCTCCCGAACGGCTCCTTTCAGGAGCGCAGATTGAGAAAGCGGACGTTCGGACGACGCATGGGGTTCGCATCATCCTGCCGGCTATTCAGAAACCTCGGAGTGGATACAAAAGCTGCCTTGCTACTGCGCGGATCGAAAAGGCTACCACCAGTGAACAGCAAAGTACGGCATCGAGTCAGCTACACCGCCAGGTTAGCAAATATAGCCGCATCGTTGCCCAGTCACTATCCTGATGAAGCCGCCGCCAATTGGCACCCTTCCATCAGACGCTTACAGATCCTCAATCGTCCGCAGGGCGAGCCGTCTCAGGATCGAGCGAGGTTTCCATCTCGTCCACCGTCCCGACGCGGCCTCTCGGCTCCGCGTCCGCCGCGTGAGGAAAAATCGCGTCCAATCGCTGCTTCAGCGTCCGCTCAAACTCGGCCCGGTTGTAGCCGCGCGGCTGGTTTGCCGCGATCTCGCGGAATATCGACTGTTTGATGCGCTCGATCGCGTCATCGTTCAGAACTCCGGCATTGACGAGTTCGGCACACAGCTGAAGCAGACCGACCGTGGTCGCTTGCGCCCTCAGGCCGATGAACTCCAGCGTTCGATGCAGCTCGCGCGCGCGCTCGGTCTCATGATCCATCATGTAATCTCTGGAAAATCCCGGTCGTGCGTCTCACTGCCATCCCCCGCCAAGCGAAAGGAACAGTTCGACCAGGTCGGTTGAAAGCTGGGCTTGGGATTGCGCCAGTGCGGCCTCTGCAGATGCAAGCTGGCGCTCCGCATCGAGGACGATCTGGAAACCCTCGCGTCCCGCCTCATACCGCAAGCGGGCGATGCGTGCCGCCTCGCGGGCCTGATCGACAGCGCGTTGCAAGGCTGCAGATCGATCGAGCCCGCGCGCATAATTGGTTAGCGCGCTCTCGGTTTCCTGCAGCGCCGTGAGCCAGGCGCGATCGAACTCGGCGAGTGCGGCATCGGTCGAGGCTTCGGCCTGCGCAATCCGCGCCCGCGCCACTGCCATATTGGGGAAGCTCCAGGAAATGAGCGGACCGAGACTGTACCGAAAGGCTGAGCCCGAGGCGATGTCCCCGAGCGCTCCCGCCGTTGTGCCGATCGACCCACCCAGCGTGATGCTTGGATAAAGCTCGGCTGTGGCAACGCCGATCCTGGCGGTCTCGGCCGCCAGTCGGCGCTCGGCAGCCCGCACATCCGGCCGTCGCGCGAGCAGGGAAGCTCCGTCGCCCACCGGGATTGGATTCTCGAGCTGCAGCGGTGTGGCGCAGGCTGCTACCTCGCGCGGGAATTCCGCAGGCGGCCGCCCGGTGAGGACCGCGAGGCGGTAGAGCGCTGTCTGCTGCAAGGCTTCCAACGTCGGGATTTCGGCCCGCGTCTGCTCGAGCAGGGCACCGGCTTGGCCAGTCTCCAATGCCGTGACCCGGCCGCCCTCGAACAGCCGTCGTGTCAGGTCGAAGGTCTGTTCCTGTATCTCGACGCTTCGGCGCGCGACCGTGAGTCGGCGGCCAGCATTGCAGGCGTCGCTATAGGCACGAACGGTCTCGGCTACGACCGTGATGTGCGTTACATCGTAAGCCGCTTGCACGGCTTCGACATCGGCCCGGCTCGCTTCTGTCGCACGGCGAACGCGGCCGAACAGGTCGAGCTGATAGCCGACATCCAGACCTGCATCGTAAAGCTCGCTGTCGGATGTCTCGATGTCCGAACCAAGAGCGGCGCCGGATTGCTGGCCGTAGCTGACGCCCGCGCCGATCGACGTATCGATGGAACGGCCGGCCCGCACTTCCCGTAGCACCGCGCGCGCCCGTGCCAGATTGGCCGCAGCAATGCGCAAGTCCGTGTTCGCCGCCAGCGCATCGGCCACAAGTGCATCGAGCCTGGAATCGTCGTAGAGATGCCACCAATCGGCGGGCGGTGCCTCGGAAATGAAAGGTCCGTCGTCTACCGCGTGAAGCGACGCCTGGGCGGTCGCCTGCGGCAATTCCGGCTGATAGTCCGGACCTACAGTGGTACAGCCCGCCAGCGCCGCCGCCATGGCTAGCAGGGATGCGATGCGCTTCACGACAAGACTCCTTCTGGTTCTGCCACGGAAGCTGCGCCGCGCGCGGCCCTGCGCCGCTTCAGGCGCCGGTAGCGAAGGGTGCGGCCGAACGAACGGGTGACCACATAAAAGACTGGCGTGAAGATGAGTCCGAAGATGGTCACCCCGAACATCCCGAACACAACTGCGGTGCCCAGCGATTGGCGCATTTCGGCACCGGGGCCGCTCGCAATCGCCAGCGGCAGCACGCCGAAGATGAAGGCGAAGCTGGTCATCAGGATCGGCCGCAGACGCGATTTTGCCGCGGCAACCGCTGCCTCGATCCGCCGCATCCCCGCGTCTTCGCCCTGCTTCGCGAACTCGACGATCAGGATTGCGTTCTTCGCCGCCAGCGCAATCAGCACGACCAAGCCGACCTGCGTAAGAATGTTGTTGTCCATCCCGCGAATATTCACACCGATCATCGCTGCAAGGATGCACATCGGGACGATAAGGATCACGGCCAATGGCAGCGTGAGCGATTCGTACTGCGCTGCCAGGACGAGAAAGACGAACACCACGGCGAGAACGAAGATCAGAGCGGAACTGCTGCCGGCGGCCTGCTCCTGATAGGCAAGGCCGGTCCACTCATACCCGAAGCCATCGGGAAGCACGTTGGACGCGATCTGCTCCATGGTCTCGATTGCCTGGCCAGACGATACACCCGGGGCGGCCTGGCCCTGCAACTCATAGGCAGGGAAGAGATTGTAGCGGATCACCCGCGCCGGACCCGAATCGTCGTGCAGCGTGGCCACCGACGACAGCGGCACCATGCTCCCGCTCGAGGATCGCACCTGGAGACGCCCGATATCGCTGATTTCATCGCGCGCATAGGGTTCGGCCTGCGCGGTGACGCGATAGGTCCGCCCCATGAGATTGAAGTCGTTCACGTAAGTGGAGCCGATATAGGTTCCCAGAGCATCGTAAGCCTGCCCTGGCTGCACGCCCAGCAACTGTGCCCGGTCGCGATCGATTTCGGCGCGCACGCGCGGCGTGCCGGTGTTGTAGGTTGTGAAAACCTGGTTGAGCACTTCAGGCTGCTGAGCCGCCGCGCCCATAAGCGGACCGGCGGTTCCTTCCAGTCCGCGATAGCCGCTGCCTGCCCGGTCCTGCACCATCATCACGAACCCGCTGCCATTGCCGAGCCCGCTGACGGTTGGAGGGGCGACCATGAAGATATTGCCCTGATCGGTGAGCGCCGCGAACTTGCCTGTGAGCGTGGCCGCGAGCGCATCGGCACTCAGGTCCTCGCCGCGCTCCGACCAGTCCTTCAGGCGCATGAAGATCGTGCCGGCGTTGGAGGAAGTCGCGGATGTGGTGCCGTCGAGACCGGCGATGGAAATCGCGGAATCAACACCCTCTTGCTCGAGAGCCACTTCGAGCAAGTCGTCGATCACGTCGTTGGTGCGGTCGAGCGACGCGCCGGGCGGCATCTGCACAACGCCGATAAGGATGCCCTGGTCCTGTTCCGGAATGAAGCCGGTGGGAGTGTCGGTGAGGCGCCAACCGGTGAGGGCGAGAAGTCCCGCATAGATCACCAGCATGATAGTGGTCGTGCGCACGGCGCGGGCGGTGAACCTGCCGTAGCGTTCGGACAGCCAGTCGAAACCCTGGTTGAACTTCTGAGCCCCTACGCGAAGTGGGCGCAGCCAGCGCGGACCTTGATCCGCGTGGCCAGGCTCGTGCGGCTTGAGCAAGAGCGCGGCGAGCGCCGGCGACAGGGTTAACGAGACGAGCAGCGAAATGGTGGCTGCTGCGGCGATGGTCACCGCGAACTGGCGGTAGAAAATTCCCGGAATGCCGGGTGTCAGCGCGGTCGGAACGAAGACCGAGATGAGCACCAGGCCAATGGCGATGAGAGCGCCGGAAACCTCGCGCATCGTGCGGTGCGCAGCCTCGCGCGGCGACAGCCCGTCGCGCACATGCTTTTCCACCGCCTCTACAACCACGATAGCGTCGTCCACGACAATGCCGACCGCGAGCACCAGCGCGAACAGCGAAAGAGAGTTGATCGAGAAGCCGAGCGCAAACTGGACAGCGAAGGTGCCGATCAGCGCGATCGGGATGGCGATGATCGGTATGATCGCGGCACGCCAGGTCTGCAGGAAGACCATGATGACAAGGACGACGAGCACCACAGCCTCGAGCAATGTCGTTTGCACCGCCTCCACCGACGCGGCGACGAACTCGGTGGGGTTGTACGGGGTCGCGTAGGTGAGTCCGGCAGGGAAGCTTTCCGACAACGTTTCAAGTTCCTGCTCAACCAGCGTCGCGGCGTCGAGCGCGTTGCTGCCCGGTTGCTGAGTGATCGCGAGCGCGACACTGCGGTCTCCATTGTAGAAGGCGCGGATGCCGTAATCCTGGTTGCCCAGTTCCACACGCGCCACGTCGCGCAGGCGGGTGATGGAACCGGTCTGCGGGTCCGACTTGAGGACGACGTCGGCGAACTCTTCGGGCGTGCCGAGCCGGCCTTGGACTTCGACAGGCACTTCGAACGCAGGATTGGCGGAATTGGGCGATTGGCCCAGCGCTCCGCCTGCCACCTGCACGTTTTGTCCGCGTAGGGCTGCAATGATCTCGCCTGCGGTCAGATTGCGTCCGGCTGCACGGTCCGGATCGATCCATACACGCATCGAATAATTCCCGCCGCCGAAGACGTTGACGCCGCCCACGCCTGGCAGTCGCAGAAGAGCATCCCGGACAACCGTTTGTGCGTAGTTACCAACATAATCGATATCGAGACCGGAGCCGGGCTGCGCGGTAAGGGTCGCGATGAGCAGGAAGCCGGTCGCCTCCTTGTTGACCGTGACGCCCACTTGTCGAACTTCTTCCGGCAGTCGAGGCTCGGCCAAGCGGACCCGGTTCTGTACCAGCACCTGCGCGGCGTCGAGATCGGTGCCGGGCTCAAAGGTGACGGTAATCTGCGCCAGGCCCTGCGTCGAAGAGCTCTGGATGTAGAGCATGTTTTCGACGCCGTTGATTTCCTGCTCGATCGGTGCGGCGACAGTTTCGGCAATCGTTTCGGGCGGGGCGCCGGAATAGGGGGCCTGGATGACGATGGTCGGCGGCGCGATCTCCGGATATTGCGACAGCGGGAGCAGCGGATAGGAGAAGGCCCCGATCAGTGTAATGACGATTGCAATGACCGCAGCGAAGATCGGCCGGTCGATGAAGAAGCGGGATATGTTCATCGTCTAGTTCTGCGCCGAATCGACGATCTCGGCGGAGGAGGCTCGCGGCGTCCGTGCGGCAGAGCCTGCAGCGGCCGTTTCGCCGCTTGTGGCCGGCGGTTCGATCGATCCACTTTGCGGCTGAACCTTCTGGCCCGGCTGGGCGCGCTGCACGCCGCTGATGACAACACGGTCGCCTTGATCTACGCCCGACCGGATTACGCGTAACCCGCCCACGAGCGGGCCCAATTCCACGGCTCTGGCTTGAACGGTATTCTCCTCGTCCACCACGAAAATCAGACGACGTTCAGCGTCGGTGACGACCGCTGAATCGGGGACGAGGAGTGCTTCGTAAGGCTCCGAGCCAGCCAGCTGCATCCGCCCTACCATGCCGGGTTTCAGGAACCCGTCGGGATTGGGCAGCACAGCGCGGCCACTCACGGTTCCCGCTGTAGGATCAATCACCGGGTCGATATAGTCGATCCGTCCGGGGTGCACGTAGGACGCTTCGTCCTGCAGCTTGACGCGCACTGGCGCGCCAGTTCCGGCGATGTCTTGCCGCTGGTATTTGAGTAGCAGCGCCTCCGAGCCTTCGAAGCTGAAATGGATGGGGCTCACCGAGACGATGCGCGCGAGAACCGTCTGGTCGGCGATGACGCTGTTGCCCACGTCCACCAGCCGTTCGGAAACACGGCCGGAGATCGGTGCGCGCACGGTGGTGAAGTTCAGCTGGAGCTGCTGCGCTTCGACATTGGCCCGCGCCGCATCGACTTCGGCGACACCGGCGCGAACTGCGGCCTGCCGCTGCTCGACCTCTTCCTGGCTGGCCGCTTGCGAGGCGGCGAGCGTTTCCGAGCGGGCCAATTCGGTCCTGGCATTGGCGAGCAAGGCCTCGGCGCGAGCGAGCTGCGCTCGCGCCTGTTCAAGCGCGGCGCGCGCTGTCCGGGGATCGATTGTGAATAGTGGCTCGCCGGCCCTGACATATTGCCCATCATTCAGATGGACCTGCTGAAGATAGCCGGTCACGCGGGGCCGTACTTCGACGCTTTGGACGGCCTCGAACCGGCCGACATAGTCGTCCCAGTCACGCACTTGCTGCACGAGCGGTTGCGCGACAGTCACCGAGGGAGCCGGCGCGGCGGGAATCTCATCCGCGCCGCCCGAACATGCAGCGAGAAGCAGAGCCGCGATCGGTGCAAGTAGCCTTGAATTCATATGGCGAAATATCGGGCACGGCCCGCCTTCAGTTGTTGCAGTGCAGCGTCAACAGTTGATGACTCGCCGCTACTCTCCCATTCATGCAGTGTCAACACCTGTAGACATAGTGTGACGCCGCGCCTAAAGCTGGCGCTCACGAAGGATCTGAAATGTCGTCCCAACCTCCCCATCCACCCCGTCCGAAATCGGCCGAGGCGACGAAGCAAGCCATACTTGCCGCCGCCCGCAAGCGTTTCCTCGAGGAGAGCTATGAAAGCGTGGGACTGCGTGACATCTCGAGAGATGTCGGCGTGGATGTGGCTCTGGTGAGCCGATATTTCGGCAGCAAGGAAGGGCTGTTCCGCGATGTTGTGCGCGGGACGCGGAAGAAGGATATCCTTCCGCCCGACCTCCCGGCGGAGGAGATAGCCGGCTATCTTGCCAAACTGTTCCTCGCGGAAGGCGATGACGCCAACGAGAATGTCGAGCGGCTGCTCATCATCCTGCGTTCAGCGTCTTCGCCGGCAGCCTCCCAGGTGGTCTCCGAAGCCCTGCGCAACGACGTGCTTATTCCATTCGCCCAGAGCATCGGCGGCAAGAGTCCAGAGGTGCGAGCCAGTACATCTATGGCGGTCTGGATGGGCATGACAATCATGCGGACGGTCATGGCGGTCAAACCCGTATGCGAGCGATCCCCGGAGATCGAGGCTAGGCTGCGGGCTCTGTTCGAGACGGCGCTGTCCGAAACGAACCGTTAATGGATCGCGGACGCTCTGCGAAGAAAAGCGTGCAAAGCGCTGTTGCCAGGGGGGCGCCCGCGTCAATGCGACCCTGGCAGGGCCCTCCTCAGCGCGCTGCGGGTGTTTCGGGCCAAAGATTACGAGGGGACTTCTGATAGCCGACACGCGGTTTCAACTCTTTCCCGGCCGGGACCTGCCATTCAGCAGACGGCCCAATTTCTGACCGTGCACTTTGCGCGCTCGCTTCGATCCTTCGGCGCATATTGATCCATGCCCGGAAACCGACATTCGCTTAGTTTGTATCACCTGGTGCGGGACAAGGTTTATCCAAGAAGATCACTCGCACGAATTGTCCACGGCTAGGGCCTTTTCGAATGCATGGAGCAGCCAGGTAGTTGCCGGACCAGGCCGTTGGTCCTTTCGCCAAAGGGCGTTCAAACGGTAATCGACACTTCGGCCTTCGGACAAATTAAGGACCGCCAGACGTCCGGTCGCAAGATCATCTTCGATCATATGCCGCGGCATATTCCCCCAGCCACTGCCACCGATAAGCAATTGCCGCTTGGCCCCTAGATCGGCGAGGCGCCATGTGCGGGAACTCAGGACCGAGAATTCCTGACCTTCGGTAAATGACGAGCGATCGGTAAGTACGAGTTGCAGATAACTGCGAGCATGACCCGAGGTTATGTTCGTCATCCGGGCAAGCGGATGATCGGGGGATGCTACGGGAACCAGCTCGACGCGTCCGATTTCCTTGCGCTCCAGGTCTGGACGATCGAGTACCACAGGTCCCGCGATCGCCAGACCTGCGCGCCCCTCTGCAACATGGGCTGCAACGGCACCCAGGGCATCGACATGAAGCTGCAGATCGACGAGTGGATAGGCTTGCTGGAATTCATGGAAGATAGCTGAAACCGGTTCCAACGGCACCATGACGTCGAGAACTATCGAGACTTCGGTTTCGATGCCGGAATGTATGCTGCGCGCACGCGCTATCAGATCGTCGGTATCGTCGATGATCGCGCGCGCGGCCGCCAGCAGCGATCGCCCGGCAGGAGTCAGTCGCGGACGGCGCGATCCTTCCCGATCGAACAGGGAGATGTCCAGTTGCGTCTCGAGCGCAGCGATACCGTAACTGATGACGGACACGGCGCGCCTGAGCCTTCGGGCCGCGGCGTTGAAGCTACCCTCGTCATGCACGGCCAGGAAGATGCGCAACTGGTCGAGTGTCGGCTGGCCAACGTCCACCATTCAACTCCGCTGAACATTTTGGCCGATTTTATCCATCTTTTCTGATCGTAGCGCAAGTGCCAGATCAGGTTCCGAGACGTTAGCCAGATGGAGTTTGTAATGATCGAGGTCAGAAAATTTGAAACGCTCGGCGCCGCCAAGCACGGCTGGCTCGATGCGCGCCATCATTTCTCCTTTGCGGGGTATCATGACTCTTCTCGGGTCAACTGGGGCAACCTGCGGGTTTGGAACGACGATACCCGCAGGTTCTTCAAGAGTTACATCGACGCGTTTGCCGAATGGATCGACCGCGTCGCTGCGAAGCAATGAAATCTGCCCCATACCAACCAAAGACCTGGGGAGTTGAACCATGCCCCGAATGCCCGCCCTCTTTATCGGCCATGGAAGCCCGATGAACACACTCGAGACCAACGGGTATACTGACGCGTGGCGGGCCTTCGGCACAAACCTGCCTAGGCCCAAGGCCATTCTCGCAATTTCGGCCCATTGGTATTTCGGCACCACCGCGGTCACTGCAATGGCGCGCCCGCGCACCATTCACGATTTCTACGGTTTCCCTGACGAGCTGTTCGCATTCGATTATCCGGCGCCGGGCGATCCTGATCTGGCCGGTGAGATCGTGGAGGCGGTCAAGCCCGAATGGGTGGGACTGGACCAGGACCAATGGGGCCTGGACCACGGAACCTGGTCGGTTCTGGCGCACCTGTATCCTGATGCCGATATTCCGGTCGTTCAACTCTCGCTCAATGCCACGAAACCCTTCGAGTATCACCTGGCCCTCGGCCAACGCCTTGCTAGCCTGCGCGAAAGGGGAGTGATGATCCTTGCCAGTGGGAATGTCGTTCACAACCTGCGCTCGCTTCGCTGGGGCGAACCCGATCTCGGCTTCGATTGGGCACAACGTTTTGACGATGCGGTCGCAGAGCAACTGGCCGAGGAGCCTGGGGATGTTTTCAAGCTGACCGAGCACCCTGATTTTGCGGCCGCCGTACCCACGCCCGATCATTATCTGCCGATGCTTTATCTCGCCGGAATGGCGTCAGACCAAGGAGCAATTCTCGAACCGCTTGTGCGCGGCCACTCGATGGGTTCGATTTCGATGGCGTGCTACGGCCTTGATGCAGAGATCGAACTGCGCAAAAACCCAAATTGCGCGGCATGCCTTCCGGCGGGTGTTCCTCCCGAGCAGTAGAACATCTGATCGATCGCACCATCTTCACATGTTCGAAAACAGCATCATCGTACTCGACTGGTTAGGGATCGTCGTCTTCACGGTTTCAGGAGCGCTTGTCGCATCCCGCAATCAAATGGACGTGATCGGCTTCATCCTGCTCGGCACAGTCACCGGGATTGGTGGCGGTACGATCCGTGACCTTCTTCTCGATGCACATCCGGTGTTCTGGATCGAGCGGCCACAATATCTCGCCGTATGCATCGGTGTAGCGATAACCGTCTTCTTTACTGCTCACCTCGCCGCCTCTCGGTACAAAATGATCCTCTGGCTGGACGCGATCGGCTTAACCCTCTTCGCAACAGGTGGGACGGAAAAGGCAATGGCTCTGGGCGAAGGAGGACTGGTCGCGGTGACAATGGGAGTAATCACTGCATGCTTTGGAGGGATCATCCGCGACGTAATTGGCAGAGAGGATTCGATCATCTTTTCACATGAGATTTATGTCACAGCAGCTGTGTTGGCGGCACTGACTTACGTGGGCCTGCACGCACTTGGCGCGCCACGTGAACTATCGATAGCCCTAGCGTTTGCGGCCGGATTCGGTCTGCGGGCCGGAGCACTCGCATTGGGATGGTCGTTACCGCGCTACAAGCCGCGCCCGCCTGATTTCTGACTGACGTAACGGTACATCTAATGGCGACCACATCAGAAATGACCGAACTCGCGAACGTCAGCTTCGCCCAAATTGCAACGGTAAAGCGGACTATCCACAAACGGCCCAATTGCTGCCGCGAACTAGAGCGATCGCCCAAACCAGATGACCCGACCGACGATATGCACTTCGGTCCGGTCCATATCATTCCATGTCGGATAGGCCGGATTGTCGCTGGCGATCGTGATCTGCCGACCACCTGGTTTGATGGCGATCCGCTTGACCACAAGCGCATCATCGGCGCGCAGGACATAGATACCGTCGCGCAGCCGCGACGCATGGTCGGAAGCATCGACCAAAACTTCGTCGCCATCGCTCAAGGTGGGCTCCATGGAATCGCCGGCCACACGCACAATCGACAAACTGGCGCTTTTGGCTGAGGTCAGGCCCCGTAACCAACGCTCGTCAAAGCCGAAGCGTGTCTGTGCATTCTCGCTGGAGGCGATCGCCCCGAACCCTGCCGAAGCTTCCACCTCGAGAACCGGGATCTCGATGAGGCCATCGACTTCGGTGGTTGCTGGGCCGCCCAGGACCTGCTCATCGACACCGAGGAAGCTTGCCAGAATGCGGCGATCTTCGGAATCGAGCGTGCGGGGCGAGCCGCGCTTGATGAATTGCTGTATGTAGCTGGGGTTGCGACCGAGCATCCGCGAAATCGCGGCATAGCCGTAATTCCCCTTGCGGAGCAGCCGGTCGAGCTCCTCGCGGACATGTTCCATTTCTTTCGCGTCCTTCGTCCGGGATCGTAGGATTCTTCCTAGACCTGAGGATGCATTCCTACTAAGAACATAGCAAGAACACAAGTGATTCTTGGAAAGCGATGCGAGTTGTCGATGACCCTACTGGAACGGATCGAAATTTATCTGACAGATAATGACATTTCCGCGACCACCTTTGGCCGCGCGGCTGTGGGCGATCCCCGCTTCGTGCTCGATCTCAGGGCAGGGCGGAAGCCGCGCAAGCGGACGATCCACAAGCTGGAAGACTACCTCTCGGAATATGAAGAGGGAAGGAGATCAGACAGCGATGAAGGCGTTACTGCCTCTGGTTCCCGCGATCCCCAAGCTGCGAAAAGCGCTCGGCAACCTGATGCCACAATTGCACGCCGCCATGCTCGCCCGAATTCTCCAGGTCAGCAATGCGCTCTGCGATAAATTCTTGGCCCCCGTCGCCGTGCTGTTTCTCGACCCACAGCGCCATTCCCCAGAGTTCCTCGTCCCTGGTCAGGGCCATAGCAGGCCGCCAAACGCGGTGAGCATTCCGAAGATCACGAGGATGCTGATAAACACGGCCTCTAGTCTGAAGAGCCAGCCAGGCTTTCGGTCTCCACCTTTTTCAAATCGCTCCCGCTCACGCATCAGCACCACGGCTCTCTGCGACCCGTCCATGTGCGAGCCAGTCCTTCGGACACGAGCTGGTCGCCCAGTGAACGTCCTCCGCGCATGATGACGCGGAGCTTGCGCCCATACTGGTCCTCGTCGCGATTCCCGATTGCCGCGAGAGAGAACTCGCCTTGGTTGAGCAGGACGACGAGCCGATCACGCGCCCGGATGCCAAGCGCGTATTCGGCATCGCATTGCGGCTGGGATATCTCGGGCGTGTCGATATCGGCTATGCGGATCTTCACGCCTTCAAGCCAGATCGTGTCGCCATCGACGACGCAGGTGCGGCGAACGAGGCCGCAGACCGCGAAGGTGTGGCGCGGAGTTTCCTGTGTGCTAGCCGCGAATGACGACCGGTTAATGCCAGCAATGCCGATTGCCGTTCCAAGCAGCATGCCGCCTGCAGCGAGCATTGACACGGTCCACACCCGTTTGCGCTTCTGGCGCCGAATTTCCTCACGAAAATCGAACACCTTCGCGCCGTCCGACGTCCCGGGTTGCGCCTCGTCAGAGAAATTTTTGTTCACCAGAAGCCCCGGTAGAATCTACGCCAGATCAATTGGTCTTTCTGCCATCACTGCAACTTCGCGCCAAGCGGGCAGCCTCGCATTCGCACTGATTTTCGGCTATAAATGCGGTCGGTCCTCTCCAATTGGCGAGAGAAGAGGTGGGGCTGTGGCCCGATTGAAAGGAGACAATCGATGACCAATCCGGACAACTCCCCGCCGCCCGCCAAGGAAGACTGGCAGGGCTTTCGCGAACTCGATCGAGCCATCGCTGAGAACCGGCTGACTGCCTACAGCTGGAAAAAGACCTGGGCCGATCCGTGGGGCAAAGCGGGCCTGATCCTCTTTGCAGTGCTGTTTCTGGCCTTCGTTATCTATGTCGTGATCTACGACGGCCTTCTCTGACCTACCATTCCTTGATCTCGTCGGCCGCTTCCGCGCTTGCTCCCCGTGCATTGCGCGTGCGCCCATCAAGGTAGTCACCCACACCATCAACCCGTTCGCCACCCTGACCCTGGACGCGGTCAACCATTCGGCCAATATCTGCCGGATCAGTTGGAGAGCCAGACAGGCGCCCTGGCGCCGATCCCAGCCTCGCCGAGCCTCGCACATCGCCCCGACTGCCAATGCTGGGCCGTGAGATCGGAGCGGCAGCGGGCAGGCTGAGTTCGTCTTCGATATCCGCATGCAGCCTGTCGGCATAGCTGGCGACAAATCGGGCCTGCAATTGCTGTCCGGCCGGGCTCATTTGGAAATCGATGTCGTCGAAGCGCACGGGACCATAATAATCTCGATTGGCCTCAATCTCGGCCATGCCCCATTCGCGATAGGCCTGGCTCAGGTTGAGCGTACCCGCAGCATTGGCGCTCTCGTACCAGCTCGCCTGGTCTTCAAGACGGCTGGCCAGCTCCTCTGCACGCCGGGCTTCGATCGTGTAGCTCTGGGCCTCGGTGAGCGAGGTGTTGAGGCCCGAGGCAGTGGTCGAAACCAGGCTCTCCGAACTTGCGCTCGTCTCGCGCAGGAAACCTTCGCGTGTGCTCGACCAGTTGCGGCTCTCGGAGATCTGTGTGAGCGCGGCCAAGAGTCGTGAGCGATCTTCCGAGGCAATGGCGATATCGCTGTCAGTCCAGCTTTGGTTTCGTCCACCACGCAAACCAATATCGCCGCGTAACGGCCCTCTCTGCCCGCGAAGGCCCAGCCCCGCGTCACCATTCAGGAACCACGAGACGGTGATATCGTCCGAGGCGCGCCGGGATAGTCCGAACTGCTGCTGCAGCGTTCGCGAGGCGTTGTCGACCTCGCTGAAGGTTGTGCCGATGCTGTCTCCCGACGAGGTCCCGCTGGCGGTCTCGTTCGACTGACCGGTCGAATAGGCATCGCGCAGCTCGAAGAAGCGCGTCACCGCCGAGCTCGTCGATTGCTGCGCAAGGTTCGAATAGGTCTCGCTCTGGCTCCGGCTTTGCCCGGCAATGGTCGAGAGCCTGGTCGAGAAATCCGAGCCCAGCGTTGGCGAGAAGGGATAGCTCGAGGTCGGGACGTGGGCGAACTCGGCATCGGGAAAGCCGGTGGTCTGCGTGCCGCTATCGCCGAAACTGCGCGTCTGGCCCGCGCCATAGGCGATGTTGGGGGCGAGATTGCCCTGCGCGAATTGCCGCGAGAAGACCGACGAATTCTCAAGATTGGTGTTTCCGAGCGAGATGTTCCCCGTGCTCGCCTCGCGTGCGGCTTCCTCGGCGGCGTTCTGGCTCGGATTGAGGTAGGAGGTTGCCTGGCCCGAGATCGCCATCGCGCCGCGCGCCACGCCGCCCGCAAGGAACGGAATTGACGCGACCAGATATCCAGCGAGCACGCCTATGTCCGAGTTTACATCGGACATGCCGGCGAAGGTCGCGAGGCTGAGACCGGTATCGCCACCTGCCGCTGCCACATCGCTCGCTCCCTTGAACATCAGGATCATGTGGAGGATCACGAAAAGCGGTCCCCAGGCGGCAAGGTAGAAGAACCCGGTCACATAACCGCGCAGCGCAATCGGTCCTGTTCGTGGCATGAGGAAGAGCGGGAAGAGAACCGGGAAGAGGGCGTAGAAGACGACTGTCAGCACGACATTGAGGATCGGCACCCATTTCATCGAATTGTGCGCGATCGAGGCATAGGTGCGCTCGGTCTGGATATCGGCGCGGGTCTGGGCGAAGACATCGATGCTGCCCATGCCGCTGGCTCCGGCAAAGCCGTGCATCGCCTGGTTCATGGCGTTGATCGAGAGCACCTGGCGGAAGATATCGCTGGCATTGCTCGAAACCCCCGAGAGGTAGCTGTAGGCGATTGGCAGGTCGGCAAAGAGCTTGGCGCGCGCGAGCGCCTCGGTCTGTCGCGGATAGAGCTGGCGCCCGAAGACGCTGCCCATGTCGTCGATGAGGTTCGCCCACTGGCCACCGAGCGTGTTGTAGGCTTCGCGGCAGGTGGTAACCGAGGAAGTCACCTCACCGGTGTTGACGTCGCGGACGAGGAAACGCTGCGCGCGCGCTTCGCTGCCGGGACCGATCGTTGCCCAGATATCTGCGCTTTCGGCAAGCTCCTGCATCGAGTAGCGGCCCAAGAGCACGTCGTAGAAGACGCATTGCTTGAAATGCTCGTCGAGATTGGCGGCGAATTCGGGATCGGAAATGCGTAAGGATCGGGTCGCCTCAAGGAGCCGCGCGCCGTAGATCATGCCGTTCTTCGAGTAGTTGAGATCGTCGGGCAGGCCGAAGACCAGTTCGGCCGAGCGGGTGAGATAGTCGCCTGCCTGGCTGGTGAAGCTCGCCATCAGGGCCAGCCCGAGCGGGACATTGGCTACCGTTGCCGGTGCAAGGCTGGGATTGACGCGGTCGGTGACATGAACGTCCATGCGCGGCACCATCAGGCACATGTAGATGAGTGTGGCTCCGAGGAACCAGTTCACCCAGGCGCGCCAGTCCTGGTTGAAGGCGAGCACGATGACGCCAAGCGCCATGCCCATCACAAGCGCCACCTGGATCAGACTCTTGTAGCCGCCCGCGCCGGTCCATGCGGCGACCGCGTTGAAGACGTTGACAAGATATTCGCCGCCGCCGACTGTGTAGACTTCGACCATGGGACTGCCTTTATGGAACGATCGAGCGCGACTGGATGCCGCGCGACCAGTCGAGCGCGGCTGCCATTGAGGGCGACATGGAAGCAGCCAGCATGTTTTCGATCATCGCGGTTTTCTCGATGATCTGGACGATGGCGGTAATGCGCGCCTGCCCGGTCGCCTGCCTGCTGGCGAGTTGGTTTCTGACCTCGGCGACCTGCGCGCGCCAGAGCGTCAGCTTGGCTTCATCGGCGGCGATGAAGCTTGCCATCGAGCGGCTCGCTTCTGAAGAAATCCGCTCGAGGATCGCGTGCAGCAGGTCGATGCTGGTGACCTCGGCGAGCGTGGCGCGATCGTCGGTCGCCATGCCTCGGCCATAGGCGGCCTGGACGGTGAGGATCTTGTACAAGGGTAGCGAAGCCACCTGCAGCAGCTCGATCTCGGCGGCGCCGATAGCAGTGTCCTCACGGATGGCTTCGACCATATTGCCGATCATCGTCGCGACGCGCGGGCGGATCGCTTTGGCCGACGACAAGCTCAGCTGCTGGAAGGTCGGGTTGAGACAGAGATCGGGCTCATCGCAGCGGAAGATCTGGACGCTCTGGCCTTGCGTCCCGTCGAGCAGTGCTGTCACCAGTGTCGAGGAAGCATCACCGGCAAAGGGCACGAAGCTGCCCGGATCATCGTCACTCGGCGGAACGTAGATCACCGTGCCGATCAGCGTCATGGCATATTCGGCGAGGTCGCGGTCGAAGGTGCCCCCGGGGTTGAAGAAGGCGCTCTCCTTGAGGACATGCCATGTGTAGTTTCGCGGCACACCAGGATTGACGTCCTCGAAGTCACTGCCGCCGGCGCTGTTGGTGCTTGTCCGTTGGCCGCGCGTGCCGCAGCCATGTTTGGCGGCCGCATAGTCGGTGAAGATGCCGGTCGAATTGCCGATTGCTTCGCAAATCGCCTTGTCGGCAAGATCGCCCTGCGGCCAGACGCCGCCGACGAGGCCCTGCGCCATTTCGCACGAGTTGATCGACAGCTCGTTCATGAGCTGAGCTTTCTGCGAAAACTCCTGCATGATCTTGTTGCACTCAGGGCAGATCGTGTCGATCGCGAGGCTGAAGGCAAACCCCACCGCATTGTTGGCGACCGCTTTCAGCAGTGCCACCATTTCGCTCGCGTTGATGAAGGAGAAGGACCCGGCAAAGATGTCGATCCCGCCGCAACCTGCGCGTGCACGTGGCAGCTGGAGATTGGCGATACTGGTGGTCTTTTGCGGAAAGCGCGTCCAGACATTGCCCATGGAGTAATAGCCAGCCGACTGGCCTTCGAAAGCGGTCGGGCCGGTGACATTGGCGGCTGCGCCCATGTCGTCCATGAAGCGGTCCATGCTGTCGCCGACATCCTGCGCGCTTGCGGCTAACGGTGAGAGTGTCATGGCGAGTGCGCCCATTGCGAACGCAAGTCTTGCGATCCTAGTAGTCATGGCCGGCTTCCCTGGTGGTGAGGAGGTAGATGCGGTCTTGCAGTTCGTCGGCCGAGAGCACGCCGTAGCCGATCGGGATCGGGCGGCGGGTCTCGCTGTCCCACAAAACGACCGCAGGGGTGATGCCGGGTTCGAGGCTCATGCGCGGACGCTGGCCGTTCTCGACGGTGTAGTCCGGGAAATGCCGCGAAGGGCCGCCATCGGTCGAGATCGCGCGCACGGTGATGCGCCAGCGCTCGGCAACCGATTTGACGATCGGGCTCATGACCTCGCAGGCGCCGCAGGTCTGGGCGAAGAAGTAGAAGAGGCCGTAGCGCTCGGAGAGCCGCGCCATCACAACGTCACGCTCGGCAGCGCGCGCATCCTGCCACTGCCGCTTGGCGAGCGCGCCGACCGGGCGTTCGAGGGTGTAGTCGAGCGCGGGATCCTGCCACAGCGCGCGCTGCCACACATCGGAGAACAACGAGGCACGATCGAGTTGCTCGCGCTGGAAGCGGATATAAGCAGTGACGTTGGCGGGCGTCGGATAGAGGATTGCCTGGGCTTTCAGCTCGCGCAGCTCGCCGGTGATGGCGTCGAGTTCTTCTGCAGCACTTGTCATCGGGGTCTGGATAGCTTCTTCCTCGCGCGGCTCCGGTTCGGGGTCGATGCAGTAGAACCAGTAACCGAGCTGCCGCTCCTGGCAGTAGAGCGTGTCGGCAGTACTGGTACTGGCCTGGACCTCCTGCGCCATGGCAGACTGGCCGACGCCAGGGGCGGACATCGACAGCACCAGCGCGAGCCTGATGAATTGGGCGGCACGGCGCATCACGGGTTGCTCCTTGCGTAGTAGTCTTCGATTTTTTGCTGGATGAGCACGCTGGTCTCGAGTTCGTCGGGCAGGCGCGCCGCCCCGGTGAACTCGGCATAGACTTCGGAGAAATCCATCTGGCTGAGGTCCAGCTGGGCGAACTCGTCGAGCGTAAAGCCTTCGCAGGTCTCTTCCCTGGGCTTGTCCCAGGGCTTTGGGAGCTGCGCGCGGCCCTGTTCCTGCAGGATGCGCGAGAGCTTGGACTCAAAGCAGCAATAGGCCTTGCGCTTGGTGAGGCAGACGCCGAGGAACTTGTCCGAGCAATAGGTCCCGACATAGGCGCACAGGCCCTGCGCATCGCGCTCATGCAGCAGCACTTCCTCGCGGTCGCAGCCCAGTGCCACGAGCAGGCTGATCCCCGGAATAAGCGGGAAGCCCTTGCCCTTGCAGCAATTGAGAATGCCAAAAACCTTGGACGAGCAGGTGTTGCGCGTACCTCTGAAAAGCGTGAGCGTGTCGGGATCGAACTCGCCGCGTGCCTGGTTCATCGCGTTCAAGGCAACCACGGCGTCCTTGAACTCGTCATTGGCGGTCCGCTCGATGGTCTCGCATGAGCCGTCAATGCAATAGACATCGCCATCGCAGATATATTGCGCAGGCGCCGAGCCATCGGGCGGCAAGGCGCATTCGTAGAGCCGCTCGCTGGTCTGGCAGGGTGTCTCGTCGGTGAGACATTCTTCGCGCAGGAAGCGGCATTCGGGATTGGCTTCGATTTCACCGCAATCATTCCCCGACACCGTGTCGAGGCACTGGTAGTCGCGCTGCCACTCCCAGCAGCTGCGGGTGATCGAAACACCATCGACCACGCGCGTCTGTGGACTGGCATCGGTGCAGGTCTCGGTCATCTGCGAACAGGTGGAGGCCTGGGCAAGCGGCAGGCACTGGCTGTCATCGAGCCGGACATCGACCGTCCGGGTGGTCGTCACATCGTCGGGCGCGAAGCCACCGATCTGCTCGCCGCAGCGGAACCGGTGCACCTCGATCATGTTCTGCCCGCGGCAGGGGATGCTCGAGAATTGCGGAAGGCTCGCGCAATGCACGAAGGCAGTCTGATAGAGGGTGCAGCTACCGCCGGTATAGTTCGTACACGACCACTTGCCGTTATCGGGCGCATTGTTGGGCAGACAGTAATAGTCGTATTCGCTCGTCATCGTCACTTCCGGCACGAGGCTCGCCGTGCAGCTGGAATCGACAAGTTCGCCCGAAGTCCCGCTGTTGCAGGTGGCGATATAGGTGCCTGCCGAGGCCGAACCGGGCGGCAGTTCGATGCACTGACCCTGGCTGCCGCCGATCGCCATACCGCTAGTATAGTCGAGCGGGGCATCGCTGATCGCGCCCGCCCGCGCGATCACGGCCTCGATCTCGCTCGGATCAAACCGCGCGCGGCGCGCAAGGCTTTCTTCCATCGCCCGGTAACCTTCGTGGACCTGTGCCGCGCTTCGCGAATTGCTCTCGATCCGGTCGGGATCGTCCGCCAGAGTCTCGAGACCCTGCACGCCTGCAGGATCGAAATTGGGCAGGCGATTGGCATCAACCGGGGCGGAAGCGCTGCTTCGCGCGGTCTCGAGAAGCTCGCGCGCAGTCTCCTTGCCATCGGCGCGCGCGGCATCGGTCGATTGCGACATGGCGCTTCCCGGCATGGCGAGGGCGAGCAGACAAGCGAATAGAGGTGCCAATTTCATGGCTGGGTTCCTTCAAGCTGGGTGAGGTGATGACGGGCTGCACTTGCGCCTGGACCTCCGCCTCCGGCGAAGGTCTCAAGGACGTAGGCAACGCTGACATTGCCCGCGATGCGGTCGTGCGGAGGCACATGGCTGGTGCAATCGAAGCCGTCGCAAGGGCTGAAATCACCACCGAGCATGACGAAACTCGGCGCGGCCTCGATTGCAAAGGCACGGAAGAGGCGCGGGTCGATCCCGAGTGCGCCCGTCTCGCTGCCATCGTTCCAGATCGACGCCAGGCGCCGCTTGAAGAGATCGGCATTGCCCTCGGGAAATCCGCGCAGCACGGTAACGCCGCCCGCGCGCGCCATGTCCTGCACCAGCGCCTTCAATGAGGCTTCGGGCATGGAGAGCGAGGCAAAGGCGATAAAGCGCGGGCTTGTCCCCAATGCGCCGCGCTCGGCGGCGGCCTGGTCGCGCACCATGGCATCGAAATCGAGCACCTCGCCCGAGGTGTTGGTACCGACGCTTGCGACATAGGCGGCGCGATTGGCTTGCGCCTCGCTTTTCGTTTTGCGTGCATCCTCGACGAGTGTTTCGGCGCGTGTCCGGACGCTGGTGGCGAGCGCTTCGGCATCTTCGGTAAACTCATTGGCCCGCGCACGGATATCTTCGAGATCAAGCTCAGGATCGCTGTCCTGCGCGGCGACGGCGGCAAAGCCGGCGGCGGTCAGGAGCGAAATTGCGGCTAGTAGGGGAAATGTGTGTTTCATAGCGCGCAGCAATTCCTCTTGCGCCAGACGAGGTAGCCCATGTCCTCGCCAATGGCGGGAATGACCTGTCCGGGTTCCTGGAGTGTGGTGGAGGCACCAATCGGCGGGCAGGCATAACGCCCCGAGGTCGCCGGATTGGGGTTGGTCATCTGGAAGCGGTATTGTTGCTTGCGCATCACCGGCATGAGGTATTTGCCGCACAGGCCTGCGCTTCCCATCGTCCCCCAGGAGATGAGTTCGCGGTGGAGCTTGTAAGCAAAGCGCGAGAGAACGAGGCGCGAGGCCTGCACATGGCCGATCGAGGCCGAGACATTGCCGTTCATCGGGTACATCGAGCCCTGGCAGCCCGCGCACCAGAACATCTCGTCGAGCGGCAAATTGGCGGTCGATGCGGCGCAATCGGCTGCGCAGGCGGCCAAGGCCAGCGGATTGGCGAAGAGCACGGCCTCGGGGTTGATGATCGCGGTGAGTTCGGAATCCTGCCACAGCGGATCGATCTCGGAGATATAGAGAATGTCGATCGAGCCCGGCTCAAGGCACAGGAAATCGGCAACGATCTCCATCCAGTAGATCAGCGGATAGGCATACCAGTGCACGTGCCAGCTCGAATAATACTGGCTCGCCCCGCCAATCGCCGAGGGTCCCGAGATCGAGCGGAACCCGATATCGAAGCCGGGATCAAGCTTCGTGCCGCCCAAATTGACGAAGCACCAGGGTTTCATGCTGACATCGGCGAGACGCACCGGCTCCCAGAAGCCCATGGCAATGCCGGGGCGAATACCGCACAGGCACAAGGGCAGGTCGGGATTGTCGGGATCGGGGCGGTTCGAGGGCCAGATATCGAGCGCCCCGATCGAGATCGGGAACAGGCACGACCAGCAGATATCGGTGATCGGGTTGACGAAACTGCCGGTGCATTTGCCCGGCTCGCCGCCTGCAGCGGCAGGCGCGGAGAGGGTTAGCGATAGTGCTGCGAGCGCACCGGCAAGGAATTTGCGCAAAGCCGTCATTGGCCTGCCTCCGTCCTGGCGGGGAGCGCGATCTCGCTGACTTCGAGTTGGCGGCCCTGCTGGCGCACGCGTGCAGGCACCGCAGTGATTCCGAAGCGCGAGGTGAGCGTCCCTTGCTGGTCGAAATAGAACCGCCGCTGGCGCGCGCGCATCAGCTGCAAGAGCGCACCGTTCACAAGGATCAGCTTGGGCTGGCCTTGCTGGCGCAGCGCCCAGGCGAGCTGCTCGGCATCGTCGCCGTCGAGGAAGAGGAGATCGGCACGCAGGGAGACGCTGTCGAGCGGATTGACGCGGGTCCCGGCGGCATGGATGAGCTCGCCGCGCGCACCCCTTATGTCCTGTTGCAGAGCGATGGTCGGATCGAAGAGCCATGAGCGGCTTGTCCTGGCGCGCGCAATCCCGGCAACGGGCGCGGGGCGTTCGACCCGCGCGAGCGTACGGCGCTTCAAATCCTCGTTGAGCCGCGCGGTCTCACCCGATGCTTCCATGCTTGTGAGCCGCGACTGTATCTGTTCGAGGAGGTCGCGTTCGACCACCGGGAAGACTGTGCCGCGCTGACCGTAGTCGCGGGCCTGTGCGGTTGCGGGAAGGGTGAGAACCACGGCAAGTATGAGAAGGACGCGGCGCATCACAGGATCGCCTTTCCGCTTCCGAGGATCTGGCCCCGGCAGACAAAGCCGATCTCGCCGTAGCGACTGTCGAACCCGCGCGGATGATCGGTCCCGACATAGAAGCAGTTTTCAGGAACCGGTCCTTCAGGTCCGCGCGTCAGCGTGATGCCGAGCCGCGTCCGGGCGAGCCGCGTGGCGACCTGCTTGCCGTTGACGAAGACCTCCATGCCCTCATGGCTCACCACATCGCCCGGTAGACCGATCACCTTTTTGCCGAACATCTGCGGGTCTTCCCCGAAATGCTTCGCCACGAGCGCGCTTGCGGGCGGCTTGAAGAAAATGAGGCTGCCGCGCTCGATCGGCGCTGCCTTGTCGAGCCAGAAGGCCCAATTGGGGAGGCTCGGGCTCGCATTGATGAGGAAGGCATGGCTCTTGCTGAAAGCGTCGATCGGCGCCCAGGCAAGCGGGAGCGCGACGAGGCCGCACAGCAGGCCGACGCGCTTCCAGTTGAAGAAGTGCCTCATGGCTGCGCCTCCGCTTCGAGCCTTGCCGCGATGCGGGCTTCGAGTTCGGGGGTTGCGTCTTCGGCAGCACCGGCGAGCACGGCTTCGGCGACCAGTACTACGCGTCCGTCCTTGCCCATATCGGCGACCGCCAGTTCGGCAGCCTGGAGATAGGCAAGGCTTGCCGCCTGCACCACGGCGGGATCGGCATCGGCGCGCGCGGCCTCGTCGATAAACTGACCGATCGTCTCGGCAAGCCGGACGGTGACGATGCGGGGCGGCTCGTCCATGAGCACCGCGCGGGTGATCCAGCCCGCCCAGAGCAGCACGGCTGCAATTGCGAGCGTGGCGGCGATCTTGAGCGCCAGTTGGCGCGGGGAAGCTTGGTCAGTCATGCGGCATCTCCCGCTCGAACCTGGTGCAAAGACGCCGGATGAAGGCCGGCAGGCGCAGCAGCGTGAACCCGCCAGCAAGGACGAGGAACGCCAGCTGCAGGTCGCGGCTGAAGGCGAGCCGTGCTGGCCCCTCGGCGCTGGCATAGTGGTCGGCGAGATTGCCGAGCTGGGCGAACAGCAGCCCCAAATCCCATCCGGCGAGGAACAGGAAGACAAACAGCGGCAGGCCGAGCACGATCAAGAGCGTGCTCGCGGCAAAGCCCGCCGCCTCGATCAGCACCAGGCAGGTGCCTTGCACCATCGGCACGAGTGCGATCTTCGGCTCGGGAAAAGTGCCGTGCTCGATCCGGTCGAGCATGGTTTCGACATCGAAGCACATCATGCTTCTCCTTCCAGGCCAGCAACGAGCGCGATGGCCTTGTCGAGCGGCATGCCGCTTTCGACATGGCCATGGATTGCAGTGTAGGTGTCGGGATCGGAGGAGAAGATCGTTGCCGAGAGCGGGTCGAGGACGAGCCGACCGACGGCTTCGACTTCGGGACCCTTGATGTAGAGCTCGCTGTATTCGGACCCTGAACGCTTCAGCGAACGGATCAGCGTCTCGGTGCGATCGTCCATGTCGAGCCGCGCCTCTTTCCGGAAATCGGCGATGGTCTCGGGCTTCTGCTGGAGCACCAGCATCCAGTCGCTGTTCTCAAGCGCGGCGCGCGCGCCGTCGGACTTGTAGTAGTCGTTTAAGGACTGGGTGGCGGTAGCGAGCGCGCCGCCATACTTTCGCGCAGTACGGGCGTAGGTCTCGACGAACTCGCCCATCGAGCCGCCCTTGAGCATGGCCCAGGCCTCGTCGATCAGCAGCAGCTTCCTGGTTGACCGCGATGAGCGCGTCATCGCCTGGCCGGTCATGAACATGATCGCCGAAAGGACCACGCTCCTCAATTCCTCGCGTGACGCGAGATCGCTCATCTCGAAGACGGTAAAATCGTCGTCGAAGGCAAAGCTCGCTTTCCCGGAAAAGAACCCGGCATAGCTGCCGCCGCGGCAGAAAGGCGCGATCGCAAGCGCGAGATCCTTGCCGGTTTCGTTCTCACCTTCGTGCAAGGCATGGGCGACATCGTCGATCGATCCGCCGCTGCCAAGGCTCGCCCAGACTTGCGCAATCGCCTTGTCGATGAGGCCGCGTTCGGTGTCCGAAGGCGCAGTGCTGGGCCGTGCCATCTGCCCGACGATCGCTTTCACCATGGCAAAGCAATCGAGCCGGTAATCCTCGTCGATCTCGGCGCGGGCATCGTCGATCAACGAGAAGGGATTCAAGGAAAAGCCCGAGGCGAGCGTGAATTCAACGAAGCGTCCGCCCTGCAATTTCACCGAGTGCTCGAAGCTCCTCCCGTCATCGATGACGACGACCTTGGCGCCTGCGCCGCGCAAGGCCGCGCAGAGCTCCTGCAGCAGCACCGACTTGCCCGAACCCGACTTGCCGCAGATGGCAATGTTGTGGTTGCCCGCCCCGTTCTCGAAGGGCGACCAGAAGAAGGGCTGGCCGCGGCGGCCAACCAGCAGCAGGTGCGGTACGGGGCCGCCCAGATACTCGCCCTGCATCGGGGCGATATTGGCGGCCGTGGTCGACAGCATGGTACGAAGCCGTTTGAGGCGCGTCATGTCGGTAGCGAGCCCATCGGCAAGGCTGAGCGGAAAGGCCGCGACGAGGCCCTGCAATTGCAGGAAACGTTCGTCGGCAAGATCCCAGCCAGCGGCCTTGTAGATCGCTTTCACCACCCGCTCGTGCGCATCGCCTTCGCCAAGCGGCGAATAGGTGGTGAGCCCGTAGAAGAGTTTTACCAGCTTCTTGCCTTCCTGAAGCTCGGCCTGGACGTGCTTCCACTCGGAAGACTGCTCGCCAAGCCGCGGCAGGAAGCGCGCGCTTTTGGTATCGGCAAGGCTGGTGGTGCGCATGAACTTGTAGCCCGCGCGCGCTGCAGCTGCTTCCTGGTCGGGATAGACAAGGCACAGCATGGTCGCAGCAGGACAGGGGAAGCGCAGCTTGTCTGTGAACATGTCGCCGATCAGCCGCGCGCATTCCCATGGCGCCCAGCGCTCGGGCGCGGTGCGGAAGGCATAGTGGCGAAGGTCAAAGCGGTCGGGATAGCATGTGCCGACCTGCGGCACTCCTTGCCGGTCGCGTCCGGTCTCGCGGAAGCGCTCGGTGCGCAAGATCAGCCGGTCGTCCTCGACCTCCAATTCGATATCGCGGCGGATGGCCTGGACATCGAGTGTCTCGTGCGGGTTCCAGTCAATCCGGTCGGGTTCGCGTGCGGTGGTGGGCGAGGTCAGCTCGTCGATCAGCGCCAGCAGGCCTGCCGGTTCCAACGGCGCGGCGTGCAGGCCGAGTGAATGGAGCATGCCGAGCAGGCCTTCGCGGCATTCGGTGAGCTCGGCGTCGGTGATCGATCCGGGAACCGGCACGCCCAACGAGACCACGAGACGGCTGCTGCGCGCATGGAACGGCGCATGTGCGCTCCCCGATTGCCAGACGAGATCGTAGAGCCGATTAATGCGTGCCCGGGCGATCGCTTCGTAAATCCCGCCCTGCTCGTAACGCGGGGCAAACCAGGGGGCCACGACATTGCCAATCCTTGGGCTCGCGAAGTTGAGCACTTGCAGGCAGGCGCCGGGTGGCAGGCCTTCGGAGAAGAACTGGCCGAGGATCTCGCCGGTCCGCTCGTCCGCACCGACAAGCGGGGTCACTTCGAGCACGAAGCCTTTCGAGGCGCGGTTGCGATAGAGCCCCGCGCGTTCGTCATAGACGCGGTAGGGCAGCCAGTCCGAGAGCATGTCGAGCACGAAATGCGCAGCGCCTTTCTCGGCACGGTCGGTATCGGTGAACAGGCCTGCCATGAGCGCGTCGCGTGCGGCAGCAAAGGAGAGGTTCATTCCTCGTCTCCTTGGGGTTCATGAGGGTGGGGCACCCGGTCGGTTGACATGGGACCGACGGGTGCCCCGATGACCGGCGCGGTTGCGCCGGGCGAGGCCGGAACGGGCTGCCAAGGGGGGAGTGGCATTTCCGGCGCTTGCTCGGGTGTTTCGTGATGGGGTGAGCGAGCCGGTTCGGTGTCATCGGCAATCGAATTGCCGATGGCGCGAAGGACTTGGCCCGTGCGCTGAGGTGCCCGCCAATCAGTACTTGCCGGTTCGGGCAGGGTTACATGGACGACGCGCGCTTCGTGCGTGCGACCTGCTTCGTCGCGATGGGCGGCGAGCACGATCCGCAGGCTCTGGCCGTTTGCGCTTGCGGGCGTTGCTGCAGGTACCGGGGCAGTGCTTGGCTGCGCATCGATCCCGGTGGCCGCCGCATCGATCAGCGTCGTCGGCGCGCACGACCCTTCGGGCGCGCGGCAGGCGAAGTCGCCTGACACGTTGCCGCCCAGTGTCGAGCAGCCGCCCGTCAGCATGAGCAAGGCGAGGCCCGGTGCGCGCAAGTGGGATAGAGCGCTCACTTGTGTTGCTCCTTTGCAGGGCGAGCAAACTCGCGCAGCGTGGCCGCATCGCGATAGCCGTGGAGCACTGCGCCATCGCTCGCCCGGACGATCACCGGGGTTCCGGCAAAGCCATTGGCGCGGGCGAAAGCCTCATTGGCATCGAGCCCGCGGGTCTCCGCGCAACTTGCCCCGCTCGGATCGAGCGCGCCTTCATAGGCCTGGTGCAGCGCAGCTGCCGGATCGCTGGCGCAGATCACGGTCTCGGCAAGACGGCGGCTCTGAGAGCCGAGGATGGAGATCGGTCGCTCCTCGACGAGCACTCCCGCCTTGCCGAGTTCACCCACCAGGCGGCGGCAGTAGCCGCACTGGAAATCGGAGAAGACGATAAGTTTTGGACCCTTTTTGTTCCCCCAAAGAAATGCCCCTTCGGCGGGCAAGCTGGAAAGATCGACTGTGCCCGTAACCGGCGCGCTGGCGGCATTTTCATTGGCCGACGGGTTGGCGCGCGCTGCACCTGCCGCGATCAGGTCGGGGTTGAGTTCGAGCAGCCGCGATGCGGTGACATCGCGCCGCTCTTCCATGTCGTAGAGACGCCCGACCAGGAGGTAACGCGCGCTCTTGTCGATGTAGAACAGCGTCTCGCCCGAGACGACCTCGCACCAGGGGCCGAAGCGGTCGCAGGCGATCTCGTCGATCGGCGTCTTGGGCAACCGCAACTGCAGCGCCTCGGCGACTTCGCTCGCCAGATCCTGTGCGGTTGCTGGCATCGCGGTGACCGCGCTGACGCCGACGGTCAGGACTGCGGCTGCGCTGCTCGCAGCAATGGCCACATGCGCGAGCCGTGCCTTGAGGCCGGGCTGGTTCTCGGAAAAGTTCATTGGGGTGTGCTCCTGACATGGACGCCGTCGAGAAAGACGATCTCGACCTCGATGCCGGTCGGCATCTCGACGACTGGTTGGTATTGTTCGGCGCGTTCGATGAGGTAGCGGCTGACCGTATGGGCCGCTTCTCCCGCGCCCTGGCCGATGCCGCCTGCAAGGATGTCGGTCGGCGAAAGCGCCTCGCGCTGGCCGTTGGCGCCGACCTGGCCGGTGAAGATCCCGTTGGCATTGGCGGAAAAACCGCGCCCGAACCCGCCGACGATTCCGGCGAGCAGCGCTTGGCTGACAAGACTGCCTTCGCGGCTGACCACGCGGCCACGTACGCCCGATTTGCCGGCAAAGGCGATGAAGCCCTTGACCTCGGAGACCGCGTAGCGGCCGCCGGGCTGGGCGCAGGTCATGCGCACCAGCTGGACATAGACCTTCTCCGCCGAGAGATCGCCGCGCGCCGCGCCATTGACCAAGCAGCCGGTGATATCGGTCGATAGGAGCTCGTTGCCGCGCATGACCGAGCGTGCCGGGCCGGTGATCCTGAGGACCACGGGTAACGGATCCGTCTGGCTGGCAACGCCGGTCGAGGCATCGACCCCGACGATCACCAGCGCGGGCGCATAGGAATTGGGTGGCAGGTAATCGCGGCTTGCCTCGAGCATCAGCGCGGGCGCACGCTCGGCAGCGGCGGGCCGCGCGTTGGCGGGTGTGCGCTCGCCGAAGGTCAGCATGTCGAGTCCGCCCGGTCGCGCGGCAGCAGGGATAGCATTGCCATTGCTCTCACCGGGCGATGTTACGCCGGGCCCGTAGGCGGGCGGCGGCATGGCCGGCGCAGAGGGCGTGGCTTCGCGTGAGCGTTCGAGTTCGGTCCTGAGCGCGGCATTCTCTGCCGAGATCGCATCGATCGCGACCTGGCCATCGCTCATCATCCGCGCGTTCTCGGCGCGCAGGGCTTCAAGTTCCTGCTCGATCTCGGGGCGCGGGAGCTGGGTGTCCTGCAGGTCCTTGATCGCGCGGCCCTGTGCATCGAGGCGGTTGCCATAGGTGGCGACGAACTCGCGCTGCGAGAGGTTGCGATTGACGAGACCGCCTGTGTCGATGCTGGCAACGCTCTCGCTGTCAGCCGACGCATTGTCGTCTTCGTCGAGGATGAACCAGGCCCCGGCGAGCAGCGCCACCCCGCCAATCCCGGCAAGCAGCAGCTTCTGGCGCTGTGCGATATTCGCATTGAGGTTGCGCCGCGTGTCCTTGCGCCCAGAATCCTTGTGCCCAGTATCCTTGCGTTCACTGGGTCGGGTTTCGCTCTGGCCCTTGGTGTCGTCTGCGTCGGCCATCACTCGATCCCTCCTGCGGCAAAGACAAGGAAGGCGCTGGTCGCTTCGCCGGGTGCGAGGCTCTCGCGGCCATAGGCAAAGGCGAGCGCACCAGCAGGAGCCTCACGTTCACCGGCAAGGTCGAGCGGTTCGCTGCCAAGATTGCGGATAAGAAAGCGCTGGCCGGTAAGCTCGGCGCCGTCATATTGCGCGACCTGCTGCACTTCGATCGAGCCGGTGCGGCGCGGACGCGACAGTTCTGCGCGCGCGGCAAAGCCGGGCAGGACACCGTCGCTCGCCATCGCCTCGATCAGGCGGATAACAATGTCCGACGGGCTTGCGCCTGCCTGCCCTTCTTCCGCCTCGCCGCGCGCGAGCGCGGGATTGGTGATGAACAGCTGGGTTGCTTCATTGCCGCCTAGGCTGCAGGCGAACTTGTATACATGGCCTGCCTGGCTGGTGGCGAAGAAACTGATCCGGTCCGAGGCATATTGCGGCGGGACCGAGATGTAGATGTCGCCGCGCACCGGCTCGTGGGTCACCTGGAAGTCGTTATAGGGAAAGCCGCTGGCGATCTTCGAGACATTGGCAAAGCCGTCCTTGATGAGCGCGATGCGGGTGAGCTCGCCGCGCGCCAGCTCGCAGTCGATCGTCGAGCCATCGCTTGCCTCGATGAACTGGTCGGCAAGCGCCGGTGTTGGCACGAGCGCAAGGCCGAGCGCGGTCAGGCCGGCGAGTTTCAATGCGACATCGCGGCGCTGCGGTGTGCCCACGCTGAAGAATGCGAGGCCGGTTGCGGCAAGCATTGCGGAGGCGGGATTGCTGACGAGGTTCATTGGCCCTGGTCCTCTGGAGTTGAATTCTGTTCGAAGCCGGTGAGCGCGAGGCTGAGCCCGCGCTTCGACCAGCGGAAGGTGAAGCTGCGCTCCTGGCTCGCGATCACCTGCGCGCCGACGAAGGTCTTGAGCGTGCCGCTGACCGTCGAGGTCAGCGCTTTGGTATCGACCTCCATCGCGCGGATAACGAAAGCCTGGCTGATGTCCGAGCCGCGCTGCTCCTCGACGATGGCGACGAGCTCTGCCTTGAGCCGGCCATGGGCTGCCGGATCGGCCACTTCGAGGATCTGCTCCATCCAGTAGTCGAGGCTTTCAGGCGCACGATTGAGCAGCATCAGCGCGGTGTCGCGGGTGACGAGCTCGAGGTAATTCGCATCCACCCCGCCGCTCGAGACCGTCAGTGTCTCGGCGGTGATCGGCACCAGCACGATCGCCTCGTCGCCGGTAACCGCGGCACCGATGCCGATCAGGCTGGTGACGCCAAGCACGCCGGCAAGCGCGGCAAAGCGGTTACGCTGGGCGAGATGGCGCTGGGCCTGTTCGTGCGCGAATTCGGATTGCATGTGTGGTCCTCCCGTCAGCCTGCAAGCAGGCGGCAATGGGAGGGCGGCGTGGCTTTCAGCCCGAGGAATGACCCCGGCAGGTACCAGTAGGCAGCATGCACCAGTTTCGCGCCCTTGTTACCTGACTTCGCCTTCCGCAGGCCGAACCAGGCAATGACCGACAGGCCCGTGCCGATGATGATGTGCTGCGTGAGGATGCCCCAGGCGAAGGGGATCAGCATCCCCGCGAACTCGTCCACGGTCCAGAAGCCGATAAGCTCCGGATCGTCGAGCCGCCGTGGAACAATATACCTGTCGGCCATGCCGCCCTCCCTGTCGTGAACCGCGAGGAACGCGTCAGATGACCGCGGTCACGACAGAGGTGACGATCGGCACGCCGGTGCCGACACCGATTCCGACGCCGACGGGTACGGCCACCTGGCCGAGCGCAAAACGTCCCGAGGCAAGTGCAATCAGGCCGCCTGCGAGCGAGAGCACGGTTATGATCTTGCCGCCCGAGCCTTCGAGGAAATCGGTGAACATGGTCAGCGCCGGATCGAAGGTCGTGTCGGCGCCGGCATAGGCGGCACCGGCGATGGCGAGCGCCAGCGCGGCAGGGACCATGTAGTCGCGCATCCGCAGGGTGGAACGGGTCAGGGTCTTGGTCGTCATGAAGGGAAACTCCGGTTGGTTGATCGACAACAGCGAGCTTTCTTCGTTCGCTGCATGTTCTTTCCTTCAGCCGGAGCGGCGATGTAGGAAATGGCGCGGCGCGCAATTGCGGCCTTTGACTAAGCAAAAAGCGACAATTCGCGCGCTCGAGGCTGGATTCTGCGCCAGTCTGGCGGGGTTTTGCGCGCGACCGGACGAATTCTGCGCTTAGGCTGCCGGATTTTGCGATTTGAAGGCCGGATTCTGCGCGAACCATAGACGGAAAGCGATTCGCTGCTTCCTCTATGTTCCTTTTATGTTCTTTTTGTTTTCCTACATCTCTCCTTCGCCCTAATTCTCGATTCGGACCGAAGAAGAATGCGAAAGGAATTCGTCGGTGGCTGGCGGAGCAGAGTTTTCAGAAGATCGGACAAGGGCGGGGTTGGCGCGTCTGCTTGCTGCTGCGGTGGAAGCGAGCGCGCGCGCGAAATGCGATGTCGCTGCCGAAGCGGGATTGCACAAAGACGCTTTGAGGCGAGTGCTACAAGGTGATCGCGCTGCGACGCTCGGCGAAGCGCTGCGCATACTCGAGGCAAGCCGTGCGGCACCTCGTGCTCACCTTCTTCTGTTCCTTGTCTGCGGTTCAGATCAGGCGATTGACTGGTTGCAATCCGACCTCGCCGAATTCTTCGAGGAGTTCAGCACGGAGTTTCCAATTGCGCTGCAGCGATCTCTCGGCGACCAGCTGGGTGATGTGAAACCGCGCTGGGCCAAGGGTGCGGCAAACCGGGTCGCTAGACTCTTGTCCGATCACATTATCGAACTCGAGCGCAAGGACGACTTTCTTGGCAATTTCTTTGCTGGCGAGAAGGGGCATGCATGTGACTGATCATATGGACAATGAAACCGGTGACCATGAGCGACCCACTCGGCTGATCAGGATCAAAGAGGTCCAACATCGCACCGGGTTAGGGCGTTCGACAATTTACCGATGGATGGCTCAGGGCAAGTTTCCCAGACCTGTGCACCTCGGAGGCTACGCCGTCGCCTGGGCCGAAGAACAACTCGATGAATGGATTTCTGCCAGGCTGGAATAGGCGCTGCAGACCCTGGGATATGCCGGGCCAGGGCAAGGATTCGGCAATCCCTTTCATCAACCGTTGGAGACATTGCTGATCAGTGGGGTTTTACTAACACTTGCGAGTCTCAAATGGGCTAACTTCGAGGCTCTCTTACGCTTGAGGGCTAATTGTCTAGAAGTAGTCGCGCTCCGGCACCTTCTCGAGCGAGACGGTCTTCCGGGTTCCGCAGAGGGCAATCTTTCAAAGACAAACAGCCACAGCCAATGCAACCTTCCAACTCGTCACGCAGCTGGGTAAGGCTCTTGATCCTTTCGTCCAAGTCGGCTCGCCATACCTCGCTCAGTTGATGCCAGTTTGGAGCGCTGATCGCGGCACCGGAGAAACGCAAGGTGATCCATTATATTGGATAGCGGAACACCTGCACGCTGAGCGATTCGGACAATCGCGATACGGCGCAGTATTTGCCGAGGATAACGGCGCTGTTTGCCAGCTGTGCGCCAGCCTTCGATCAATCCCTTTCGTTCGTAGAAATGCAGCGTGGAAACGGGCACGCCGCTGCGCGTGGCGACCTCTCCCACCGTGAGAACCTGTTTCTTGCCTATGCCCACAAATACCTCTTGACCTCAACTATAGTTGAGGTTGTAGTATCTTGATCGGAAGTAATCCACAAACGCCGCACACTCGCTCGCCACAATTGTAAGAACTGCGACCTGGCGCGCGAGGCTGCATGCGCGTGGCTGGAAGCTTCGGTAAACGGCGAGTCTTTGAGCGATACCGCATACGCGCATCGCCTGTGTCTCTCTCAAGCAAACGCAATTATAACTTTGAGTAGAAAACCATGGCCCTAAAGATAATCGGTGCTGGATATGGACGCACCGGAACGTCATCACTGAAGATCGCCTTGGAACAGCTAGGTTTCGGTCCCTGCTACCACATGGCCGAAATTCTTATGAAGCCGAGGCACATTCGAAAATGGCTCGATGCTTCAAACGGCAATCCTGATTGGGACGGCATATTGGGTGGCTACCAGTCCGTTCTTGACTTCCCGGCCTCTACGTACTGGCGCGAACTTGCCGACTATTTTCCGGATGCAAAAGTGTTGCTTTCGGTTCGCGATGCGGAATCGTGGGCGCATTCGGCCAGCAATACGATCCTCAGCCAGCGAATGCATGATCTTACCAAAGGCACTCTTTTCGGAGAAATGATCGACAAAACGACCCGTGTGCATTTTGGTCAGGAAGTGCCTGACCTAGAAACCCTGAAGTACGCTTTCGAAAAACACAATAAGGATGTACAGGCGGGGGTGCGTTCTAGCCGATTGCTAACTTTCGATGTGAAGGAGGGATGGAACCCGCTCTGCAAGTTCCTCGACGTACCAGTCCCAGAAACCGGCTTTCCGCGTGTCAACTCATCCGAGGAGTTCGACGAAGCGTTCTCTTTTCTCGGGACCACAAAGGGCCGTCGTGCATTGGAGGGCGCATATCCGCTCTGAATGGATTGCCGACCGAGACAT
>NZ_JAVAMS010000005.1:92500-188245 GCF_030730945.1 Aurantiacibacter poecillastricola | reverse complement strand
AGCGGCGATGGCTCTCCCGGCCTCCTCCGCACCGAGGTTGGGCACCTCGGCAAACCGCTCCAGCAGGAACGGGTCCTCGACCGCGATGGGCTCCCCGTCGCCGCGCACCCATTCCCCGCCGACAAGGGCGCTGGATAGCAGGAGGTCGCCTTCGTCGAGTGCGCCGCGTTCCATGCCTGCACTCATTCTTCGTCGAGATCGGGATTGGTGACCGGCGTATCGCCTTCGAACCAATGTTCGAAACGCCTGAAAGTACACAGCCATCGCCCGTCCCGGCGCACGTAGCGGTCCGTCAGCAGCGACATGGTGATCGGCGGATGCGTGGGCAGCACCTTCTCGCCATCGGCGGCGTAGAGAAACATGAAACAGGTCGTCTCGGCCGTGTCGTCGCCGGTAAAGTGCGCGCGGAAGTTGGTGAAGCTGTGGATCGAGAGCCGGGCTCCACGCTCCCGCCGCCAGTCATAGAACTGCTGGATCTTCTTCACCCCGTGATAGGAGGCGAAGGGGCCGTGAAACTCGGCGTCCGGCATGTAATAGTCGGAAGCGTTTCGCCCGCCGTTGGTATCGATTTCGTGCCAGTAGTCGGCCAGTACCAAGGCCAGTTCGGCATTCAGATCGAGCAATTCCTTGTCAGCCATCGTGGCCATGTCCTCCTCAAGGTGTTGGGGATGTGTTTCAGAGAGCGGCGGCGTAGATCGCCTGGGCATCGGCCTCGGTAACTTCGCGCGGGTTGCGCGAGAGAAGGCGCTGCACTGTCATCGCGGCAGCGGCCAGGTGCGGGATCGTATTCTCGCTTATGCCGAAGGATGACAAGTGTCGCTCGATGCCGATATTCGCCGAGAGAGCCTCGATGCGTTCGATACCTTCAAGGGCGTCAGCCGTGTCGTCTCCGCTCCGCGCGATTCCAAGGGCTTCGGCTACGAGCGCGAGACGCCCCGGGGACGTTTCGAGATTGAAGCGGAGGACATGCGGTAGGAGCAGCGAATTGGCGATGCCGTGCGCGATGTGGAACTCTCCACCCAGCGGGTAAGCCAGCGCATGTACTGCGGCCGTGTTGACCGGGCCGAGACACATGCCGCCGAGGTGCGCAGCCCTCAGCATCGCGGACCGCGCTTCCATGTCGTCGCCGTCGGCGCAGGCGCGTTCCAGGTATTCGCCTGTCAGGCGAATACCCTCCAGCGCCCAGTTGTCGACAACCGGATGGCTGAACCTGTTCGTGAATGCCTCGATGCAATGCGTAAGTGCGTCGAGTCCCGTAGCCGCCGTGACACCGCGCGGCATGCTGCGAGTCAGGCGCGGATCGAGGTAGGCGAAATCGGGCACCAGATGCGGGCTTACCACGCCCTTCTTCAGCCTGGCCTCTATATCCTCGACAATAGCGATCGGAGTCACTTCACTGCCGGTGCCAGCGGTCGTCGGGATACAGGCCA
This sequence comes from Aurantiacibacter poecillastricola, assembly GCF_030730945.1. GTDB lineage: Bacteria > Pseudomonadota > Alphaproteobacteria > Sphingomonadales > Sphingomonadaceae > Alteraurantiacibacter > Alteraurantiacibacter poecillastricola. The sequence continues at coordinate 186,815 of NZ_JAVAMS010000005.1, read as the reverse complement.
GCGGGAGCTTGCGACCTTGCAAGAGATCGATGCCAACAACTTCGCCAAGTGCCTGGTCGCCGGAATAGAGCGCGGCAACGAGCTTGGCGACGTCCATCGCGCTGCCGCCGCCAAGTCCGATGACGGCATCGGCCTGGAATTCGCGCGCGGCCTGAAGGGCTGCGGCGAGATCGTCTGTTGTAGGCTCGCCGTCGCCGCTATCGATAACGAGTGCCTCGCAATCGGCCTCATGCAGTGCTTTCAGGGGGGCCTTGCACAGGTCCCTTAGCGGCGCGCTGGTAACGAGGGCCACGCGCGAGCACCCGAGGGCAGCAAGGTCCGAGCCGCAGTGCGCAGCTACATCCAGTCCGTGACGGACCGTGCGCACGTTGTGCAATACTAATTCCCGCTCGTCCGTCACGCCACGCTCCCAGCAACTGCACGTGGCTTTCGCGGAAGTCGCTGCAGGCGTCTTGATCCAGACGGCGTGAACGGTTGCGCGGGCGCGCTAGAGTGCTCCGATGTAGCCGCCTTCCAGCGGGAGGATATGGCCGTTTACATAGGCGCCGGCGCGCGAAGCGAGAAAGATCACCGCACCTTGCGCATCCTCTGCCTGTCCGGCCCGGTCGAGCGGAATGAAACTGGCGATAGCCTTGCGGGTCGCCTCGCTGTCGGCATCGTGCATTTTCGAAGGGAAGGGCCCGGGCGCGATCGCGTTCACCGTGATCCTGTCACCGCCCAGCGACTTGGCGAGCGAGCGGGTGACATGATGGATCGCGGCCTTCGATGCTCCATAGGGGTGGGCTTCCCAGCCGGGCACGTGCAGACCGCCGATAGAGCCGAGATTGATGATCCTTGCAGGATCTTCATTCGATGCAGCGGCCTTCATGAGTGGAAGTAGCGCCCGGATAAGGAATACCGGCGCCCTGAGATTAACGGCCATCACCTCGTCCCAGGCATCCACGGACAGTTCGGACAGCGCGCCGTCGCAACTCGTACCAGCGTTGTTGACCAGGATATGGAGAGCGCCTTCGCGGTCGGCCACCTTGCGAGCCAGTGCGGCTGGTCCGTCGGCGTGAGCGAAATCCGCGGCCAGCCCGATGCATTCTCCACCAGATTTTGCCTGCAGCTTTCGGGCTGCCTGTTCGGTCCGCTCTCGATCTCGTCCGGTGATGTAGGTGCGCACTCCCTGCCGAAGCAGGCCCTTTGCTATCATCGCCCCGATCCCGCTGGTGCCGCCGGTTACAAGAGCCGTTTTCCCCGTAAGCGAAAACAGGTCTTCAGGCTGTGTCATCGAAGCCTCCTTCTTCATCCAGATCGAAGGCATAGAGAAGGAATTTCCTGCCATTCAAGCGGACTTTGCACGGGCGTGAAATAAAGCTTCGGCGGCAATTTGATGGGCCGTTCGGGTCAAGCCGAAAACAATCTCACAGTTAGTCTTGCGCGTCGATCTTGGCTGGGATTTGTCTCGGCTTTTGTTCGACTTCGAGCGCGTCTTGTGGGACGCGGCAACAAGGATGGGAGGGGAACAGCAGCTCATGGCGATGTTCGACTGGTATCGCGAAGCCAACCGCAAGACGCGCCGCATCTTCTGGACGTGCAGCGCAGGCTGGGCGATGGATATGGCCGACAGCGTCGTCTATTCCTACATGATCCCGATCCTGGTGACCGCGCTCGGCATGACGCTGGTCGAAGCGGGTTTCATTGCCAGCTCCAACTTCTTTGCTGCAGCCATCGGCGGCTGGATCGGAGGCTGGTTGTGCGACCGCTACGGCCGGGCGCGCATCCTCCAGCTTACGATCCTGTGGTTCTCGTTCTTCTCTTTCGCTTCCGGGTTCGCGCAGAATTACGAACAGCTCCTAGTGCTCCGCATTCTGCAAGGCTTCGGCTTCGGCGCGGAGTGGGCCGTAGGCGCGGTGCTGCTTGGCGAAGTGATCAATCCCAAGCACCGCGGCAAGGCGCTCGGCACCGTGCATAGCGGCGCTGCCATCGGCTCGGGTATCGCAGCGCTTCTCGCCGGACCTTTCGCCGCCCTGTTCCCGGAGGATCTGGGCTGGCGCATCGTCTTCTGGAGCGGCATCCTGCCAGCGTTCCTGATCTTCCTGATCCGCCGAGACGCGGACGATTCCGAGATATTCAAGAAAGCGGCGAAGCGCGCGAAGGAGACCGGCCAGCGGCATTCGATCGGTGCGATCTTCAAGCCGAACATGCTGCGAACCACATCACTCGCTGCCCTGCTTTCACTTGGCGTGCAGGGTGCAGCCTATTCCATCAGCAACTACCTCACTGCTTTCCTTAGCCTGGAGCGTGGCCTGTCGATCAGCGTCGCCGGCGTCCTGGTGATGATAAACAGTGCAGGTGGCTTCTTCGGCTTCCTCACCAATGCCTACGTCAGCGATGCCGTGGGGAGGCAGATGGTGTTCCGTCTGTTCGGGGCGGGTTTCGTGATTACGTCGCTGTTCTACCTCTACGCGCCGCTTGGCGACAATGTGTACGCGCTGGGTGCAACGGGCCTGATCTACGGCTTCTTCCAGTTTGGCATGTATGCCAGCTTCGGCGCTTATTTCACCGAACTGTTTCCCACCGAACTGCGCGGAACGGGACAGGCATTCGCGTACAATTTCGGCCGGGCTGGTAGCGCCGCTTTCGTCAGTCTCGTGCCGATCGTCGCCCTCACCATGGATCTGAGTACTGCGATGGTACTCCTGGGGATCGTTGGCATCGCCTTCGTGGCGATCGCCACGCTGCTGCTGCCGGAGACGGCGGGCAGGGAACTGCACGATCTTGAGGAAGAAAGCCCGAACGTGGAAGTCCTTCGCGCTCCCTGATACGAAAGGGCTCCCGGCTATCGGAGCCGCCTTTTTGTGCGGGACGAGCTAGCCGCGACGATCCCCCTCAATTCCCTTCGCTGCTCTTCATAAGGTTCGCCTCGGGCGGTGTGAGTTCTATGTGAATGCCGTCGCGCTGCGGACCGTTTGGCGGCATCTGGTAGCCATGTGCGACCAGCCGCGCTTCCGGCAGGTCGAGACCCGGTACGCTGTCGGGCCAGTAGTTATCCGGCACGCGTCCAGAGACGGGGTTCTTGTAGTGGAACCACATCGGGAGGATATCGGGCCACGTATAGGTGACTCCGGTTCCGCCGCGGAAATGCTCGGCACGACGGCCCAGTTCGGTCATCAGGATATCGGGAGCAAGTCGCTCCACCAGCACGCTCTGCCCACCGCCTTCTCCCGGCGGTGTCGGAGCGACAGCGGCCCAGCCTTCGTGAAATTCGCTGAGCATGTAATGCTCGTCGATCGTCAGGCTCCACAGCCGCCAGATCCCGTCTTCCAAAACTGCCTGATCGTTGGGATACATGCCGGAATTAAAGCCGACATCGGAAATGCGGTCGCCGGTGTCGCGTCCGATGATCGTCGTGCGCGGCTGAAACAGCCGGGTTCGCAGATTAGCCGATCGACCGTCGTGCGAGACATGGATCACAGGCTGGAAGCGCCAGTGAAACGATATGCTGGGCCGGGTTTCCGGCGGTTCGCCCCACATTGCGGTTGCCGCCGCCCGGATGCGATCCTGCCCGAGATAAAAGCCAGCGAAGGGCGAATGCTTGTTGCCCTCACTTGCGAAGATGGAGGCAAGCGCCTGCCATTCGAATTCGTCAAGGTAGTAGCCGTACGCGGACGAAACGTTCACGACGCCATCATAAGCCCACGACCGGCGCAGCCGGCGCTCCGCCTCGAGATAACGTGCTATGTCATTGGTATCGGCCCCGACCGCAGCGACGAGGGAGGCGCCGGGCCGGTCGTTCTCCGGGTCGGCCGAAAGGGTGAAGCCGTCTATCGCTATTGCCTGTCCGGTGACGGGATGCGGCTCTGCAAATGCGGGGAGAACGCCGTGCGCCAGATGGCGGATTCCGCCAGCACCCCAACCCTCTTCGTAATCGGCGCGCAAGAGCGGAAATAGCCGCAGTTCGGCAAATTTCCATAAGCCGTCTTCCATCACGAAGCGATTGCGAAAGACCTGGAACTCCCAAGCGCCTTCTCCGTCCGCGCCGAGCATCCCCAGCGCTATCCCCCGCGTGATGGCTTCCTTGCCATCGGGCGAGACCGTGACGAGGGTGGAAAAAATGGGATGGTCATTGAAGACGCCCCTGACGAGCCCCTTCGGCCCCATCGTTTCCATCGCGGCGCGCACACCTTCGTGGCCCGTATATGAACCGGTGCCGGCGATCTCCACGGTGGCATCACGCGCGAACAGGTCGACCACGTCATCCCACATGCGGCGATCGACATAGTAGCCGTAGGCGTTCTGCAAGTTGCGAACATCGTCCTCGATATTAAGGGCGGCTATGCGGCTTTCGAGGCCTGCGAGGGTGGCGTTCGTCGGCGGCGCGTTGCCTGCCGGTTCGGGGATGGGGATACCTGTTTCGTCCACGCTGAAATGGAATGGGAACTGCGCGAGCTCCGTGTTGCCGATATTGCGCCAGCCGTCCTCGTAATTGCCATCGTACTGGGGGAAATACTCGAGCCGCGAAATCTTCCAGATCCCCTGATCGAGAACAAAGTCGTTCTCATAGATCCCCCCCTCGATCACCGTGTTGCCCGAGCCATCTCCTGCAAGGGTCATGCCCATCCAGCGCCCTTCGGCTGTCTGCCCGTCGACGCTGAGATTGACCAGCGGATCCTCGATTAGCTCGGTATGGATGGCGCCGGGAGCCAAGCCGCGAGGACCGATGCGCGTTTGAAGGAAGCGAGCGATGGCTGCCTTGCCGACTACCGTCTGGTCGCCCCAGTGAAACTCGGCATCGTCCGTGAACAGGTCAGCCATCTCCTCTGCCATGCCGTGCTGGGCGAACTGGGCGTAAAAGCGCTGCAGGTCCTTCACGGCACGCAGGCTCTCGACACGGTCGACATCGCGGGCGAGATCGAAAATGTCCTCGCGGTCAAGGGGTTGTGCAAGGGCCGCGGGTGCGGCTCCAAGCAAAAGGGCGGTCGCGATCTGGCGTGTCAGTTTCATTGTCGGGCATCCTATCGGCGTTCTTGCGTCCGGCGGTAAGCCAGCCTGTCGCGAACCCCCGCCCACCGCAAGGCACGAGAGTGATGGCTGGCTTGAGAGTCCAGTTGTTGTGCCATCTCGATCAAATTTAGGCAGCCACGAAAAGGGAACAGTGTTTCGAAAACGCTTGACACTCTCTTCAGTGCGATGAAATCATGAAAGGTGCTCAGAACGCTCGAGCATGGCCACCTCCCAAAGGGAGGGGCTGCGAGGAGAGGACAGTATGGAATTCCTGACGACCGAAGGGTTGCCCAAGATCGGACGCGCCAGTGCCTGGGGCGAACTCTATGCATCTCGAATGAGCCAATGCGTTTTCACACCTCGAGTGCAGGACAATTTCGAGGCACAACTGCATATCGGGCAGCTCGGTCCGGTGAAGCTGGCAAGGCTGACGCTGGATGATTGCTCCGTCGAGCGAACGCAGAAGCATATCACTCGCAACGCCCCGCGGCTCTACAACTTCCTTTTGCAGGCAAGGGGCAGCAGCGTCTTCAGGCACTGCGGTCACGAGGCGCACCTGGAAGAGGGTGACTTCGTTCTTTGCGATACGGGCTTGCCGCACCATTTCAGCACCGCGGAGCAGTCAGAAACGGTGATGGTGCGCGTTCCCGATGACACCTTGCGCATCTACCTTCCCACACCGGACAAGTTCTGTGGCCAGCGGCTGGGGCGAACGTCCGGACTCACCGGAACAGTCGCAGCGATGGTTCGGGAGCTCAGCAGCGGGACCGGCGGGACCATCGATCATAACAGCGAGGACCGCGTCGCTCGTTACTTGCTGGAACTGATGTCGCTCGCCTACACCACGGGTACCGAGCTGGACGGCGAAGCTTCGGCCATTGCCTGGCGCAGGCGCAAGGATGTCATCCAGTATATCGAGGAAAACCTGCGCGATCCCGATCTCACGCCGGCGAAGATCTCCGAAGGGCTGGGTGTGTCGTCTCGCTATCTGCGGACGGTCTTTGCCTCCGGTAACGAGAAGATGGGCGCCTTCATCCTGCGTCGCCGCCTGGAGGAATGTGCACGGCAGATGGGCAATCCAGCCTGGAAGGCGCATACACTCACGGAAATCGCGTTCTCCTGGGGCTTTAACAGTGCCGCACATTTCACGCGCACTTTCCATGAGAAATACTCGATGGCCCCGCGTGAATATCGGCGCGTCAGCCTAGCGCAGTACGAGCAACAGGCTCGCTAAATCCGTCCGCAATCGGGTCGGTTCGAACGGGCCGGGCGCGATTTCTTGGGGAGCGACCTGTTAGGCAAATCATCCGTCCCTCGCGGTCAAGTGTCCGGAGGCCTTGCGACCCTAAACTCCTCTCCACTGAGGTCACGCGCAGGACCCCCGATTAGCCGGGGCCGCAATCGCGCGCGAAGGAGAGGGGCGGCGCGAGATGACAATCCCGCTATTTGATACGCATGCGCACCTGATCGGTGACGATTGGAAGAAATACCCGCCAAAGCCGTTCACGGAAGACCTGCCCGTCCCCGAGCGCCCGCCCTATACGGTAACGGCCGAGCACCTGCTGGACCTGATGGACGAGCACGATGTCGAGCACGCATGCCTGGTGCAGCGAGGTCATGTCTACGGCTACGACAACAGCTACATTCTTGATTCGGGGTGCAAGTATTCCGAGCGCCTGCACCCTGTCGTGATCCTCGATACGCAGGACGCGCAGACTGCCAGCGCTTACCGGGAAATGGTGACGAAAAGCGGGGTAGTCGGCTTCCGCATGGCCAACAGCCGTCCGTGGATACTCGATACGGCATGGCTGAGCTCACCTACCGCCATCGGCATTTGGGAAGCCTGCGCCGATCTTGGCACGCCGATGACGCTGATCGTCTTCGACAACCAGCTTTCCTACGTGCTGCCGCTCATCAAGATGCTGGCCCGGATGTTCCCCGAGCTGCCGATCATCCTTGATCACGGCGCAATGCCTTACGGCATTTCGCAATACGAGGTGGCGCTGCGAGAAGAGAAGGGCGAGACCGTAATCATGCCGCCTCCGCCCGATTACGGCATCAGCGATACGATCGCCACGTTCGACGATGTCACGAACATCTATTTCAAGATCACCGAGATCAACATGGAGCGTGTGGTGAAGGCCGGCGTCAACGCCGCCGAACTACTGCGGACGCTGGTTGACCGTTTCGGCTCCAGCAGGGTGATGTGGGGCTCCGATGTAGGCCAGAGCCACTTGTGGAACTACACCGAGAAAGTCGCGATGGCGAAGGATGCCACGGGCCTGCTTACGGACGCAGAGACCCGTGCTTTTCTTCACGACAACGCTTTCGCGATTTATGAAAAGGCAATGTCGCGAAAGCTTGGCAGTGCGGTCTCGCGCTTCAAAAGGGCTGCGGAATGACGTTGGCGGCGCCAACGCTCATCGCGATCAACGGCAAACGACCACGAGTGCATGACAGTGCGTTTGTCGCCCCGGGGGCGTACCTTATCGGCGATGTAGACGTCGGCCCCGACGCCAGCATCTGGTACAATTGTGTGCTTCGCGCAGATATCAATCGGATCGTCATTGGGTCCCGTTCCAATCTTCAGGATGGAACGATCGTTCATGTCGAGGCCGACGGACCCGAACCCGGCGGGCTACCCACCTTGATTGGCGAGGACGTACTCGTCGGACATATGGCCCTGCTGCACGGATGCGTTGTCGAAAGCGGCGCGTTCGTCGGAATGGGCGCGATCGTGATGGATAATTGCCGCATCGAGCGCCGGGCGATGCTTGCCGCGGGAGCCATGCTCACGCCGGGGAAATGCGTGCCTTCCGGCAAGCTTTGGGCAGGCCGGCCAGCGCGGGAAATGCGCGAGCTTACCGAAAACGAGTTCGCGCAAATGGCTGCCCAGTCCGGCCATTATGTCGAGAATGCGAAAGCGCATCGCAAGGCGTGTGCAGAGGCTAACAAAGGCTCGGGCGATGAAATTCTCCGAGGGCGAAAAGGTCACGCCAATTTAATTTAACGCGGCATGTATGAATGCCGATCTGGGCAAGTTCCCCTTCAAGTACCTCCCTAGAAGAAGAGCCAAGGTCGAACTTTCAATAGTTCGGTCAACATAATTCGGGAGGGCTTGGCCTTGCGATTTGAATGCTCGAGAAGGTCTTTCGTGGCTATGTCTGCGGCAGGCGTCGCGCTTTCCGCTGTTCCGCTGAAGGTAGCTGCCATGCCCGTACTTTATGGCGACGGCCTGCGAGACGATACCGTCGCTCTGCAACATTTGATTGACGGACATCAGGTGGTGCTGGGCTCTGACCGGGTGCTGGCCAAATCGGAGGCAGGAGTAGTTCGCCTCCTTAAAGGCAAGTTCCGTCTGACCTCTGCTTTGCGCGGCAACCCAAGGGTTCACCTCCAGATAGCGAACTGTGCTTTCAAACTGAATTCCGGACCTGCGCAACCGTATCCCCACCTCGGGGGATGAGGCTGCTTTCCCGCGGGAATATTTATCGTCTTGAGAAATGAAGAGAGCCGATCCGCTCGTGCGTGATGGCTTCACAAAACAGGGATGGGAAGATGACTACGCAAAAGAAAGTTCTATGGGCCTCGGCCTCTGCAGTGATGGCCTTTGTCGCCAGCCCAGCCTTGGCGCAAGCCGCCGGCGAGGATGACGAGCAGGGTAGCCAAAACCGTAGCTCGGGCGTGTCCGATATCGTGGTGACCGCAACCCGCCGGGAAACCAACCTTCAGGACACGCCCATCGCCATCACTGCGGTCTCTTCGGAAACCCTCACAGCTCAATCCATCGAAAATACCGCCGAGCTCTCGCGCGTCGTACCCAATGCGAGCTTCGAGCTGGCACAAGGCGCATTCGGCCCTGGCTTGACGGCGTTTATCCGCGGCATCGGTCAGTCGGATTCCAATCTCGCAGGCGAACCCGGGGTCGCGTTCTACATCGACGATGTGTACTATCCCCTGGTCTTCGGATCGATGTTCGATCTGCTGGACCTGGAGCGCGTCGAAGTTCTTCGTGGACCGCAAGGTACCCTGTTCGGCCGAAATTCTCTCGCCGGTGCGGTCAACCTCGTGTCTCGTACCCCCGACCTCGGCGAAGCCTATGGCTCGGTCGAAGTAACGGTCGGCAGTTACGAACGCCGGGAACTGCGCGCGAGCGCCAACGTGCCGCTCGGCGATACCCTGGCCCTGTCGGTGGCCGGCTTGTCCAAGGACCGGCGAGGATACCAGGAGCGGCTGGATTTCCGCTGTGAGCAGATCCGCAGGGGCACTCCGGAGCTTGCCGGAGACTTTCCCTTCTCGGACATCAATCTCGCCAACGATCAGCTGCAGGGTACGCTCGACGATTGCGTCATCGGACATCTTGGCGGGGAGGAAGTCCGCGCTTTCCGAGGACAACTGTACTGGGAGCCGAGCGATCGGTTCGACGTCACGATCTCTGCCGACTATCTGAAGGATCGGTCCGATAATGCGATGGACTACATCCTGGAAATCGATCCCGGTGTTGGTCGGACGAATCCCAATGTCGCAGCTCTCTACGATCAATATACGCCTGCAGGAGGCCCGACTTTCGCGCTCGACGATCGGTTCGTAACAGGCGACCCCTATCAGACCTATGCCAACTTTGCGGACCTCGTTCCGGCAGGGGGCACCGTACCGGGCAGCGCGCTTTACAACGGGTCGCCCTTCCGTGGCGGTATCATCAACCCGCCCATCGCGCCGATCGACAGCTGGGGGCTTTCGGGCAAGATCAATGTGGAACTTGCCGACGATATCGAGCTTATCACGATCCTCGGCTATCGCGATTTCGAAGCCGTTTTCTCATACGATCCCGACGGTACGCCGCTCGCGTTCGAGAATTTCCGGAACGATGTCTTCCAGGAGCATTACTCGATCGAGACACGCCTCGTCGGCTCGCGCGGGTGGGTCGACTGGGTGGCTGGGCTATTCTATTTCAACGGTGAAGGTACCCAGCGTTTCACCGGCACCTCCAGCCTCCGCAACTACGTGCGGTACACGGACAATATCTACGAATCCGAGAGCAAGGCTGCCTACCTCAACGTCACGCTCTCGCCGTTCGAAAGGCTCAGTCTGACCCTGGGGGGGCGCTATTCGGACGAGACCAAGCTTGTCGACAACTTCAACGCTGTCGATGCGACGGATGCCAATTCGACTGAGCTGGTCTTCGAACCGAACAGCGCCATTCTGTTCAATCTCGATCTGGGCACGGAGCGTTTCGACTGGAAAGTCGGGCTTGATTACGAGCTGAACTCCGATGTCATGGTCTACGCCTCGGCGGCGACCGGTTTCCGGCTTCCCGGCTTCAATTCCCGTCCTCTCCAGCCCAGCCAGGTAGCGCAGATTCCTGGCGATGAGACGCTATCGTACGAACTGGGCGTAAAGGCCGATCTGTTCGAGCGGATGTTGCGCCTCAACCTCACCGGCTTCTACACCGACTACAAGACGCGGCCCGCGGGACTGAGCGGCAACGAATATTTCCTGGATCCCGCTACGGGCGAGCCACAGCCCGGCAATCAGGTCCTGATCCCATCGCCTCTTGGTGACGACATAACGACCTGTCGCCCCCGTACGCAGGCCGAGATCGACGCAGGTGTCCCGGGTTTCGCGTGTATTGGCCGGGTATTTTATCGCAACCAGCCGGGTGAAGTCATCGGGTTCGAACTCGAAGCAGAGTTCCGGCCAACCGATGCGCTGTCGATGGGCGGTTCTGTCGGTTATCACAATTTCTCGGCGCCCGACTATGACAGCCTGCCTGACGGCGCCAACAAGCGCCCCCTGGCAATTCCTGAACTGCAGGCGAATTTCGGAGTGCAATACGAATTTGTTTCGGATGCTCTCGGTGGATCGCTCACCCCGCGCCTCGACTGGTTCTACACGGGTAGCCAAGTCTACAACGAGACCAGGACCGAGTTTAATCAGGACGGCTATTCGCTGGTCAACGCCCGTCTGACTTACGACAATGACGAATACGACTTCACGCTCGCAGCCGGCGTCACCAACCTCTTCGACAACTTCTACTGGCGCAATTACTTCATCTACCAGCGTTTCGGCAGTCCGCAGAATAACGCTCAGCCAGGGCTGCCGCGTGAATGGTATCTTTCGATGACGAAACGCTTCTGATCGTGGCTCCCCGCTGGACCGGCCAAGCGCCGGTCCAGGACATACCGATCCGGTCGCTCAAACAACTTTCTTGGATAGGAACGTCTCAATGGAAATAATCGATGGCCAGATTCACAATCCGGCAATTGGGGGCGGGCGTACCGGCGAGATCCCCGACGGCATGACGATGTCCGACGAGCAGGAGTTGTTCGTCGAGGTCGAACTGGCACGAGAGGCTATCGGTGCTGCAGGCGTCGATCGCGCTATTGTCTTCGCCAACCATGCCTTCAACCAGGCTGCCACGCGGTACTATCCCGAACTGTTCAGAGCCGTTGAAGTGCTGGATTACGGAGCCGCCGACCTTGAGGAGCAGATGGCTCGCCTGGCCGCTGATCCGGGCACGGTCGGGACACGTGCCCTGTTTACGAATTTCGGCCAGGTCTGGCGCCAGCCCGGGGGTGTCCTCGAACTCAACCCGCTGATCGCGCAAGGCGCTTACGACAACTATTTCGCGATGGCAGCGAAGTACGACGTTCCCATGTTCCTGGGTGCTCACAAGTTCGCATCCGAGGCGAGCGTTTTTGCCGAACGCCACCCCGAGATGACCCTGATCGTCGACCATTTCGGGGTGACGCAATCCCTGCTGGAACCGCCTGCGGACCGCTGGGACGCGCTGCCCAATCTTCTGGAAATGGCTCGCTATCCCAACGTCTATGTCAAGATGTGCGGCACGCCGATCATCTCGGAACAGGAATATCCTTATCGGGACATCTGGCCATACATGCACCAGATCCTGCATGCGTTCGGCGCGGAGCGATGCCTATGGGCCAGTGACTACACGCGGCAGCGCTGGGGCACGGAAACACCGCTCGGTCCCGACGGCCAGCCGCGGCGAGAGGACTGGATCCCATACGCCAATGCGCTCAACTACATCTTGCTGACCAACGAATTGTCCGAGAGCGACAAGGAGTGGGTTCTCGGCAAGACGGTCAGGCGGGCGCTCAAGCTGGATTGGCCGGAGGTCTCGTGACGCCCGCATACGCAGACCGGAGATTGCTCGTTACAGGCGTGATCGTCGTGTGGGCTGCTCTCTTGTCTGCCTGCGCGACTACGAGCGAGATCGCGCCTGGTCAGGATGCTCTCGCCGAACCGCTCGCAATGCACGGGAATATGACAACTTTCGAGATAGCCCCGGTCCTGCTCGCGATCGAGGAATACTATCCGGGTCCTGTAACGCTGAAGATGGGCGGAGTGCCCAACCTCTACGACGAAACCTCAGGCAGTGGTGAGCCGGGACACGCCGATGCGGCGACGAACGCTGAAACGCAGCTGCTTCGCATCTCGACCCGCCATCCCGATGTTCGCGCGATCATGACGATTTCGGAGGGGCTTTACCGGATTGTCGCTCGCCGGTCGGCTGGCATAGAGAGCGTCGCCGACCTGCGCGGGAAGCGCATCGCGACGATCGCACAAACCAGCTCGGGCTATTTCCTCCACAGGATGCTGGAGGAAGAAGGCCTGAGCTTCGATGACATCACCGCAGTTCCGCTCGTACCTCTGTCTCGAATGGCCGAAGCGCTCGAAAACCGGGAAGTGGACGCAGTAGTCATCTGGGAGCCCCATAGCGAACATGCTGCCCGTGTCCTGGGCGATGACATCATCGAATTCGAAGGGACGGGCGTCTATCGGGAACTGTTCAACTTCAATACCACGCAAGCGAACCTGGACGACCCTGCAATGCGAGCGCGCATTGTTCGCATGACCAGAGCGATCATCGATGCTGCTCGCGAAGTGCGCGGAAATCCAGAACGTGCGCAAGAGCTGCTACGCCAGACTTCCGGTCACTCTTCGACGGATATCGATGATGCATGGGAGCACCATGCGTTTCCCGCTTCGATTCCAGACGACTTTCTCGATGTTCTCGTCGCAGAGGAGCAGTGGCTCGCACAACAGGAGGATCGCGAACCTCGAAGCCGTCAGGACCTTTCAGTCCTGCTGGATCGCAGCGTGTACGAAGAAGCACTGGCCCTGGAGCCGTAGCCGAGACCGAAGACCAGACGCTGCAAGTCATCACTTCAGCGATGTGAATGGGAGAGCAGAAAAGTGTCCAATCGCCGTAGGTATCTGAAGCTGGCCCTCGTGCCGACCCTCCTCATGAGCATGGCAGCATGCGCCGAAATGCCCGAAGCAAATGCCGCATCCGAGACAGCCGGCCCTCTGGCAATCTACGGCAACAAGCAGACTTTCGAGATTGCGCCGGTCTTGCTGGCCGCAGAGGACTATTATCCAGGCGAAGCGACCATTCGCATGGGCAGCATTGCCAATCTCGTGGGGGAACCGCCCGTTCCCGGCTTCGGCGAGGAAGGTGAGGCGGATCTCGCCACCAACGCCGAGACCCAGGGCCTGCGTTACTCGGTCGAGCACCCCAATCTCCGGATTCTAATGACCGTTACAGAAGGATTGTATCGTATCGTCGCCCGCCGCTCTGCCGGCATCGAGGAGGTCGCCGACCTGCGTGGCAAGAACGTGGCCGTGATCGAGCAAACGAGCTCGGGCTATTTCCTCCGCAAGATGCTGGAGCGTGAAGGTATCGAATTCGATGAGATCGAGGATTTCTCGATCGTACCCCTCTCGGGCATGACCGAGGCGCTCGCCAGTGGCGAAGTCGATGCCGTGGTGATCTGGGAACCCGAAAGCGAGAACGCCGCGCAAGTTCTGGGCGATGACCTCGTCGAATTCTCGGGCGAGGGTGTCTACCGCGAACTTTTCAATCTCAATTCAACTGCCGAGAAGCTGGCGGATCCGGAAATGCGCCCGCGCATCGTTCGCTTCATTCGCAGCATCATTGATGCATCGGCAGAAGTTCGCTCTAACCCGCAGCGCGCACAGTCCTTGGTTATCGAGGCAGGTGAGTTCGACGAGCAGGACGTCATCGACAGCTGGGAGCATCACGCGTGGATTGCCAGCGTTCCGGACGACATGCTCGATGTGCTCGTGGAACAGGAACAATGGCTCGCATCTCGAGATGACCGCGAGCCGCGGACCCACGAAGAGATTGCCCGGCTGATAGATACGAGTGTTTACGAAGAGGCCATGGCGCTCGACTCTGGACCCCGGTTGTCGGAATAGTCACCGTCAGGCGAACTCTGTCACAAAGCGGGCTCAAACGCAAAAGACCGGCCGGTGCCTTTCGCAGTCTGCTTCACAGCCTGCGAAGGACCGCGCGTGAAATCGCGCTATGATGTCGCCGGATAGACTTGAAGATTAAAGGCGCCGCTCCGCAAGTGACCTTGCGATGGCACCCATTCTGCTGGCTTGCAGGAGCCATGCAACCACGAACTAGCGCTCGGTGTGGGTGGCGGAGACGGAGGGATTCGATGCAGACTGTTAAATGACTGAAACTGGAGAAGGGGAGCTACACGATTGGACCTGCGTACCCCCGTAAGCACCCCTACTAATCGGACTGCCCGCAGCCTGTTTTATCTTGTCGTGCTAAATCCGCCCCGATCCACGTGATAGCCAGCCGGCCTGAGGTCCAACCCGGCAAGCTTCTCTAGATGCGCGTTGCTATCACGATAGACCTCGAGAATTGCGGCCGACAGAGCATCGTCCAACCGGATCCGCGAGGAACGGCGCAATAGAGAAGCGAGAGCGCGCTGACGCAAACCCGCTCGGCGCAGGTTCCAGCTTCCGTCTGCAGACTTTCGCACATTTTCCGACTTGCGGCTGTCCAGCAAACTCGCGTCGATGGACCGATCCAACCAGTCGGAGAGCAAATGGACGATTGCGCCCGTGTTCGAGCCGAACCATTCCATTGGAGCAATGAACACGTTTTCCGGACCAAGAACATCGGCAATGGCCGAATACGTGGACGCGTAGTCCAGCAGCGCGCCGAATGTGAAGCGTTCCTCTTGCGGATCGGAAATTCGGCGGACGAGCTTTTCGAAATCCGTCTGACCCGGATCGCGTCGCCGGTCGGAAACCTGCACGTAGTGCGAGGCCAGCCAGTGGTCCTGCCGCCTTAGAAGGCACAGCAGCTTGATGCGATCGAACCCTCTTGCGACGAGGGCCGCCTTCATTCCAGCCAAATGCCCGGCACATAGTGCCTGCCGCGAAGTCGAACGGCCGATTGCCTCATCCGAGAGCAGGACGCTGCGCTGATCAGACCGCCAGCCGGGGCCAAGCAGCTGATCGAGGAGAGTATCCGCATGATGGTGCCAGATTGTATCGCTGCGGGAAAAAATGCTCTCGAACAACCGTGCGCCGTTGCCGCGGAAGTACGTGTCTTCGGGCATGGAGCTGACGAAAAGCTCGTCGAGTGCGGGAAACACCTGCCTCTGGAGGAAGGTCGAGCCGGTTTTCGGCAGACCGATATGGAGATAAAGCGTCCTGCTCATGTCGCCTTCTTGCGCTTGCCCGGTTCAGAAATAGCCATGTCGCGCGAGGTCCCGTCCGCTTATCTCGGCAAAACGCCTGTTGCTGGCTTCATACGCCTCGAGAATCCGCTTCCGCAGTTCGCCGGTCATGGTGATCGTTCCCGGATCCGCGAGCTTTCGTTCAAGCTTGCGGGCGAAGCGCGCCGCAAGAGTGCCAGCGGGCCGGGCAGGGGGGCGCAATTGCCAGGTGTCGTCACCCCCGGAGCGGGCGTTTTCCCTGCCTTGCGCTAGGGTAGCAACGATAGACTGGCCGGCATCCGCGGCATCGAGATATGAGCAAAGCGTCTGCGCAAATTGGGCTGGATGGCGCTCCATGTCTTCGTAGACGAGGGGCAGCACGTTCGCCTTGCCCAGCGTCTCCGAAATCGCCTCGAGCATCGCGGCGTAATCGAGCATCATGCTCTCGCCCTCGTACCGGCCCTGCGCGGGATCGAGCCGCTCGTCCACGAAGCGCTCGAAATCCTCCTGTGAAGCGTCCTCCCGCCGGTCCGATTTCTGGGCGTAGTAGGAGCCCAGCCACTGGTCCTGCCGCCTGATGGAAAGGATTGCGCGCACGCCGGTATAGCCCGCCTCCCTGGCCGCAGGCGCCATCAGTGCGAAATGCGCGGCGAGGTGGTGCGGGGACTTGCCCGAGCTCATCCCTTCCTCCGAGACGAGCAGGGGACGGGCGGGCACCGCATCGGGCCGCACATCCCGCAAGATCTCCGCGCCCCGGTGCCGCCAGACTTCCGGACAGCGATTGAAGACGAGGCGGAACAGGCCCGGATCGACGGTCCCCTCCCGGCGGAACAGGTCGGACCTGGGCTTCATCGCAAGGTCGAACCCTGCAAGCTTGGGGAAGACCTGCCGCTGCAGCGCGGTCGTCCCGGTCTTCGGGATACCGATATGCACGTAGAGCCAAGGGCCCGCAGTGGTGCCGGTGTGATCGTGTTCCAATGTTTCCTGCCCTTGCACGCCTAGTCCGCTCCCTGCCTGCGCAATCGCTGTGGAAGGCGCGTTCCCAGCCGCAAGGCCTCGGCCTCAGGACCTTCGGGCTGACCCGCAGCCAGCCAGACCACGGCCAGCATCGCGATGTATGTGGCCGCGCCGAAGGCGACGAGACCGATGAGCTTGAAAGCCGATTCAACGCCCCCTTTCGTGATGGGAAACAGCGACAGCGGCACCAGCAAAGCCACCATCATCGCGCCTGTCGCGATGGCTGGCCTCAGCCCCACCGCGAGTTGCCTGCGCACCCGCAGGCCAATGGCATCGCGCACGAGCTGCATGTTCCAGATCATGTTGATGACCGAGGCGAGCGACCGGCCATAGACGACGCCCATCACGATACCCACGAGCGTGAGGGATCCGAGCCAGCCGCCCAGCAGGATCAGCGGAATGCGAATGAGGAAGGCCCTGAGATTGCGCTCGAACAGCGCCTTCGTGCGGTCGACCGCCATCGCGAGGGCGCTGGTGCTTTCCATGACCTCCAGCGCGGCGGCAAGCGAGATGACCTGGATGATGGGAACGGCGGGCAGCCACTTCTCGCCAATGAGGATACGCACCGCGGGCTCGGCGAGGGCAGTCAGCCCTCCGGCGATGGGAAAGGCCAGAGTGCACAGCGATTCCTGCGCGCGCAGATAGGCAGCCCGCAGGCGAGCGATGTCGTTCTTGATACTCGCGAAGGCGGGGAAGAACATCTTGCGGACGGGGCTGATCCCCTCGCGAACGGGCATTTGCGCGAGGCGAACGCCCATCGCATACTGGCCGAGGCTGGCCGTGCTGACGACGAGGCCGATCGCGATGGGCACGGAGCGCTTGTTGATCACCTCGATCGCCTGCGCGAAGGTCAGCCAGATCGAGAACGACAGCAGGTCGCGGTAGGCCGACAGACCGAAACGCGGACGATAGGGGATGAGGACATAGGACAGCGCCACCCGCGCAAGTCCCCCCGCAATCCCGCCCAGGATCAGTGCCCAGTAGGACCGGAAGGCGACCGCGATGCCGATCGCGACCACGAAGGCGGCCACCTTCGCCCCGACGCTGAGGACGAATTCCTGCCAGAAAACCAGCTTGCGCTGGAAGACGATCAGCTTGGGATTCTCGAGTCCGCCCAGCAGGGTACCGCCCGCCAGGACGAGCAGCACAGGGGCGAGGCGTGGATCGCCATAGATCGCCGCCGCGGGGAAGGAGAGACCGGCCATGATCGCCGCAAGCCCCACGGAGCGGGCAAAATTGAGCGTCCAGGCCGTATGGAAGTGATGCTCTTCGGGATTGTCGTGCCGGATAAGAGCCTGCGCGAGCGACAGCTCGGTAATCGAGACGAGGATGATGGCGAAGGCCTCGGCAATGGCGACGAGCCCGAAGTCCTCCGGAACCAGCAGCCGGGCGAGGATCAGGGTACTGGCAAAGGCAAGCAGGTTGATCGCAATGCGCGCAAGGGCAAGCCAGCTGGCGCCCTTTAGCAGGAGTGCTCGCTTGCTGCTCATGACCTGCCGGAGATAAGTCGCATCTAGCCGTTCAGGCTTTCGTCCAGCAAAGCCTCGCTGCGTGGCCGAGAGCTTCTGCCGTCGGTTGCCCGGGGAAATGCGCCTTGCTCGCCCCGGGGCGACAGGAGATCATCCACTTTCGCCCACATGCCCCGCACCTCCTCCTTCTGGGAATCGGCCCGGCTCTCGAGCCGGGTGCGAAGGTGCTGAAGCTGCTTGGCATGGACGAACTGATCCATCGCCCGCTCGAGCACTTCATCCCCCGCACCCGGATCGACCAGCATGTGCTCGCAGTCGTAGTCGCGGAACAGGAGTTCGTATTTGTGGTGCCAGGAGGTGGCTATCGTCGGTACGCACTGGGACAGCGAACTGACGCAAGCATGATAGCGCGAGGACACCACGCCGCGAACCGCTCCCAGGATACCCTTGGTGACCCGGGCATTCTCGTCCACGATACGACAACCGTGCGACATGTTCGCCGCTACGTCTCTTATCAGGCTTCGATCGTTCTTCTCATGGACGACCAGGAGGGGTTCGAAACCCTTGGCGCGGGTCATTCGCGCGATGCGATCGAGAAACTCGTGATAGCTGCCACTGACGTCATCGCTCGTGCGATCAAGCATGCGCGCATTGGGCACGATCGCAACGCAATGCGCCCACTGGCTCGCACGGGCGGCCTCGACCTCCAGCAGGGTCGTGATGTCGGGCGCGATCGGTATGGTAGGCTTGCCGGGCAAGTGCAGCCCTTCGATATAGTCGCGCGACGGAACGTCCCGCGCGAAAACGATGTCGCACTGACTGAAAAGGTCGCGGGCCGCCTCTCGCCTCTGCGGTTCCTCGAACGGACCGAAAGCCTGCGGCAGGATAACGATCTTCGTTCCCCGGCTTTTCAGACGCGCATAGTAGGCGGCCCTGTCGCGCGTACGCACGAGCGACCAAGGATCGCCATAGGCGTAGCCCGAGGCATCCAGCAGCAGGTCCAGCGACGGTTCGGGGATCCAGCCGCGGTCGTAGAAATCCTCTTCGGTGTTTCGGCGCAGCAGGATATCGTCCCGCACCATGCGCGCGAACTGGGACGCATTGCCCTTCAGCAGTTCCTTCGAAACGGACGCGAAGGCTGCATGCGACTTGATGTTGTGGAGGCTCGGATATGGCGGAAATGCGTCGAGGCCGAGGTTCGATGAAATACCCAGCCGCGCCCTGTCGCCGCCATACTGGCGAATGACAGCTTCGAGCATGAGCTCGTCACCACGATTGTGCAGCCAGGGGCCGAGTAGTTCGATGTTGTAGGTCATTTCGCCCTATGCTTGTCGCCGCTGCAAGACACGCGACCGTCATCGCGGTCCCTCTTGCCACCCCATTGCCAGACGGCTCGCTGCGGTCCTTTGCATAGGTTAGTCTTTGTTGTGCCCTGTGGCGGGATACCCTTCGGCTAACATGGGGAAGGCAAAGTGTTCGGATCCGCCCTGGACCCGAACACGCGGGTTTCCGGGTCGCGCGACAGGCATCGGCATCAGATGCCGAAGGGATAGGTATCGGATCCGCGTCTGTCGGGTTCGTGATCTTCCAGCGGAGCCAGGGCGCGCGTCTCGTCGAACCAGCAGAAGGCATCGAACTGGCGCGACAGCACGGCCTCGGTGTAATGGCTCCAGCGCTCGGTTTCCGGTCGATAGATTACCCCGATGAACCGCTCCAGCCGCGGGTCCGAGAGGCGCTCGGCCACAGTGGTGCCGCGTGACAGGTCGAGCAGGAAGCGCGGGACGTCGCTGTCATGGCACAGTCGTTCGTAGCTGTCCTCGCGGGACGGATTGATGCGCATGGTCTTGCGATCCCCGTCCCAGTCGTGGGCCGCGCTCACAGTTCCTGCGTGCGTGCCGAAGCCGATCAGTGCGACCGCGTCATCTCCCCAGCGTTCGCGGGCCAGCTGGCCGATGTTGTGCTCGCCGCGGGTCATGCCCATCTCGGTTGCCCGTGCATCGCCGATATGGCTGTTGTGGGCCCAGACCACGGCCTTTGCCTCAGAGCCGCGATATTCGAGCAGGTGTTCGAGCGTATCGGCCATATGACTATCGCGCAGGTTCCAGCTCTCGCTACCGCCGTAGTACATGGCGCGGTAATATTGCTCGGCAGAGGCGACGAGGCGGGCATTCATGGCGGCCGAGAATGACTGCCCGCCTTCCTCTACCGCCCGTTCCAGCAGGTCGCGGCATTGCTGCACCACCGCCTCTTCGCACTGGGCAAAGCCGGTGGTGATTGCGCTGCGGCCATACATGGCAGGATCGGACTGCCAGGGGGTCAGACAGCCATAGCGTTCGCGCGCGACGGCGGCCGCCTCGGGATCGTGCGCATCGAGATAGGAGAGGATCGCCGCGATCGAGCCGGACATGTTGTAGAGGTCCAAACCGTAGAAGCCGACCCGTTCGTCCTCGTTCCGGCCGGCATTGATGGCGCGGAGTTCCTTGAGGAAGCCCGGCATCACCGTGTTGCGCCACATCCATGTCGGGAAGCGCTGGAAGGGCGGGGCGGGGTCCTCGGGGGCCGCTTCGCCCCGGATATAGCGATTGTAGGCAGCCGCATCGGGCCAGTCGGCCTCGACGGCAATGATCGAGAAGCCGTGCCGTTCGACCAGCCGCCGCGTTATGACGGCGCGGGCGGCGTAGAACTCTGCCGTGCCGTGGCTGCTTTCTCCCAGCATGACCACGCGCTTGTCGGCAAACCGGTCGAAGGCGGCGGCAAAATCGGGACCGTCGATCTCGGGCAGAGGAGTGCAGCTCTCGGCGATCAGCTCGGGGAGGGAAAGGTCACGGCCGGGCTTCTCCTCGTTCGATGTCACCGTGCCGCGGACGAGAGGCACGAAACGAACGGAGGTGATGTCCTCGCTCTCCCAGCGATCCTGCCCCACGCGTCGGATGCAGCGCAATTGCTGCATGTCCTCGCCCCCGACCGGCACGACCAGCCTGCCTCCGATTGCAAGTTGCTCCTTTAGCGGGCGAGGCACCTCTTCGCACCGCGCCGCAACGAGGATGGCATCGAAGGGGGCATGGTCGCAAAGTCCCTTCATGCCATCGCCGGCAAGGACCGTGCAATTGGTGTAGCCAAGCTCCGCCACCCGGCGCTTCGCTTCCCGCGCCAGCACCTCGTGCCGCTCCACGGCGAATACCTGTGCAACGATCCGCGAGATGACGGCAGCGGCATATCCCGAGCCTGCCCCGACTTCCAGCACCCGGTCGCCGGGCCCGATATCGGCGATATCGATCATGCGGGCGACAATGTAGGGTTGGCTGATCGTTTGCCCCTCGCCGATCGGCAGCGGCCCGTCCTCATAGGCGGAGTCGCTCAGCCTGTCCGGCACGAAGCGCTCCCTTGGCACCTTGGTGAAGGCCCCAAGGATTTGCGGGTCATCGATCCCCCGGGCCGCGATCTGCCGCTCCACCATCGAAGCGCGGCGTGCAGCTGGGTTTTCGGTTTCGCTCATGCGATCCGGCGATGTGAAATGGACGAGAGCATACGGTCGGCCAAACGTCCCGCGCCGCCATACTCCGGAATTGGTAGGCGAACGAATGTCATCCGGGTCCTCTTGCCGCTCCTACCGCGAGGGATTGATGAACCAGAAACTGTTCGCGCCCCCGGACTTGCGAAGCGTACAGAGGCGGACGCCGTCGCACCACAATTCCGCGATCAGGCTACACGCTTCCCGCTCTGCCAGGCTCAGCGCGCCATAGGCATCGAATCCCCTGAACTCGATGACCCTTCGCGCACCAGTCCCGTCGTCATGGTACCGGATTTCGAACGTCTTTGCCCCATCCTTGCAGGACTGCGAATGGGGAATTGCCTTCGGGCCACCGGGCGTGTGCATCATCATGCTGCCGCCACCGTCGGTTCGTTCTCCGCCCGCTGGCTGATACCGCCAAGAGCATGGCTTCCGTCCCCATCCGGGTGGCGGCTGATATCGGCTAGAGCCAGAATGCCCACGAGTCGGTCATCCGCATCGAGGACGAGAATGCGGCGGACCTGGTGAGCTGCCATCTGCTCCAGCACCTCCTTCACCGAGTGGTGAGAGGCGCAGCAAAGAACTTCGCTGGTCATCACGTCGGCTACCCGGGAAAGGAAACCGTCCCGCCCGTCGGCCATGCCGCGAACGACAAGGTCGCGGTCGGTCACGATACCGCGCACCTTTCCATCCTTGACCACCGGCAGCGCGCCAACCTCGTGGTTGCGCATCAGCCGTGCAGCGCCCTCGCAAGTCGTCAATGGATTAACCACGACCGGATCGGTCGTCATGATGCTGTCTATCCGCATGGCCTTCTCCTTGCCTGAACATGAACAGGATAAGACCGGAGTCGCGCGGAGCGCTTTAACATATTTAGATTGGAGGATAATTTTGCCCGGCGCTATCAGTCGATCTATCGCAATTCCATCGTGACGGAGAACAGATCGACGGCCCCGTTATCGCTCCTGATAAAGCTGATGCTTCCCTCGCGGAACCGCTCGGGTTCCTTTTTCAGCATTTCCGGCGAAGCGGATGGCTTCGCGATGGGCATCATCGCGGCCGGGCATCTTCGCGAAAGAGTGTTAGCAGAAGGTTCGGAGGCGTTTGCGTCCGATCCGGTCATTTCCGCTGGAGGAGATGGAGGTAGTTTGGATTGAAATCGGCGATTTTCTGAAGACGTTCGATGTCCTCGATCACGAGTTCGCCACTGCGCAAGGTAATAAGCCTTTCCTCCCGCATGCGCTGGAGGGTGCGATTGATGTGCACGGGGGTAAGGCCCATCGTGTCAGCAAGGCCTTCCTGGCTCAATGGCAGGTGGAACCCGTGGCCGCTGGTCAGCCCGACCTGTTTCAGTCGAAGCCACAGTTCGCAGAACAGATGGGCCAGGCGTTCAAAGGCGTTGCGCTGGCCCATGTTCACCAGCCATTCCCGCAACACCGCCTCATCCACAAGCGTCGACCACCACATGGCCCGCGCAATTCTCGGAGTGTCCTCCATCGTCTGAAGCATCGTGCGCTTGGGAATGCGCGCGACCTTGGCGTCGCTTAGCAGCGCGATCGAGTGATCCATCTCCTTCAGGGTGAAGACCTGTACGTCGCATAGATCCCCGGGGATCAGGATGGCGACGATCTGCCGCCTTCCATCGGGAAGGATCTTGTAGCGGGCCGCCCATCCTTCGACGAGGTAGATCACGTCTTCGGGGCGATCCCCTTCCTCTATCAGGACGGTGCCTACACAAAGTCGCTGCGCAGTCGCGGATAGGCCAGCAATCGTTTCAGCTTCCTCTTCCGTAAACTCCGAGAAATTGGCGAGTCTCTTGAGGAGCGGACGCCAGAAATGCGTATCCTGAGTCACCTAAGGCTCCATTCTTGCCTACCGAAGAGGTGCTTGGGATGGGACGTATGAGTCAAGAGGCCAATAACATATGTTAGCACAACAGCTCAGTGCCGTAACGAGCCAACCATCTGAAATCGCGCGCGGAAAAATTGACTTTGTTGAGTCAGGGTGGGGTGAGTGGGGCTGCCCTAGGCAATCCTAGGGAGTAATGCTTAACACCTTACGGGGCCTGTTCAACCAACTGGCGGAAATGATTTGCGGCGGGCACGTGGTGCTCGTGTAATGGTAAGTGAAATACCGGGGCGGTGAGAGGACGCGAAAGGGCCGTATTTACCGTACGGCGTCCCGGCGTCTTTCGGTTGGCACCATTCCCGCGTCATGGTCGCGGCGAGGAGCCGACTGCTCGCTGAATGCGTCCAGGCGTCCTAGCAAGGACACGGATTCGGCCAGCGACGCCCGCACATCCCGCACCAGCGTGCGCATTTCGGTCTTGCTTTGCAGGACCCTCTGGTGAGTTTCCATCAGCTTGTTCTGAACGTCCTGCTGACTGGGGCTGGGGCGGCGTGGGGCGTTCCGACAACTCTCGAGGAGTTCGGCAAACGGCACGTCGTAGAGTTCCACTCCGTTGCAGTCGACAATCCGGAATCGGCAATTGCGCGGATCCTCGCGATTGCCCAGCATTTCGGACCATATTCCGTGAGCGCTCCTTACGGCTTCAAGATAGGCGTCTTCAGCGGTCGCGAGATCGAGACCCATATCGTCAGGGAAAACGCCCTCGTCACTCTCGAAATGGAAAAAATACAATGCCATACAGGTGCTTCTAGCTTCAAAATCGTTAACAAAACAGGTAGACTATTGACCATTCACGTGCAGCAATTTCCTAACCTGGTTTGCGATTTTCAGCAAAAAGGCCCGTGCATCCGAAATATTGTATGGCAAAGGGAACGGCAAGGGGTTTAGGCTTGCCCACGGAGAATCCTTTGAAAAGCGAAAAAATTGCAATCCGGTCGGACGACGTTCCCATCTGCGGTATCGGCGCGTCGGCGGGGGGCGTCAAGGCGTTGCAGGAGTTCTTCAAGCACGTTGATCCGCATCTCGGGGTGGCTTATGTGGTCATCCTCCATCTGGCGCCCGACGTTCCCAGCAGGCTGGCGGAAATCCTGTCGCGCCACACTCAGATGTCCGTTCTCCAGGTCGAGGATTCGCCTGAATTCAAGCCCGACTGTGTCTATATCATCGCTCCGGACCAGGAGTTGGTGATCCAGGATGGGCATATCCACTCGCGTCCTTTCAAGAAGCCGCGCGGCCAGCGCGCACCGATCGACAAATTCTTCGAATCCGTGGCGCTGTCGCGTGGCGGCAGTTTTGCCGTCATCCTGACCGGCGCGGGAGCGGACGGATCCCGGGGCGTGCGCAAGATCAAGGAAGGGGCCGGCGTCGTGCTGGTGCAGGATCCAGGCGAGGCCGAATTCCCGATGATGCCGCGCAGTGCCATCTCGACCGGGGTGGCCGACTTTGTCGAAGCCGTGTCCGAAATCCCCCGGCGCATCGCCGAGGTGCTGCATAGCAAGCGAGCCCTCGCCGAGACGCAGGAAGAAGAGGCCAACCAGCAGATCGCCCGCATCATCTCGTTCCTGCGCGCCCGGACCGGTCATGACTTCACCAGCTACAAGCCCGCCACGATCCGGCGCCGGATTGGCAGGCGCATGCAGGTCACGCGGCAGCAGAGCCTGTCCGATTACGCCTCCTACCTCGTCGAGACGCCCGAGGAAGCGCAGGACCTGTTCGGCGACCTGCTAATATCGGTGACGTCGTTCTTCCGCGACACCGCGGCATTCGACCATCTGGCCGAAACGGTGATACCCGCCCTGTTCGACACGTGCGGATACGATGACACGATCCGCGTGTGGACCGTCGGCTGCGCGACCGGGGAGGAAGCCTACAGCCTGGCCATGCTGCTGCTGGAAGAGGCCGACCGGCGGGACGTGAAGCCCGGCATCCAGATCTTTGCCAGCGATCTCGACGAAGGCGCGCTGGCGACCGCGCGCGAGGGGCGCTATCCGCGTACCATCGAGGCTGACCTGAGCGACAAGCGCCTAAAACGCTTCTTCGTAAAGGAGGTCGAGCACTACCGCATCCGCAAGGACGTGCGCGATATCGTCCTGTTCGCCCATCATAGCGCCCTCAAGGATCCGCCATTCATGCGGATGCACCTGGTGACCTGCCGCAACCTGCTCATCTATCTCGAGCGAGAGTTGCAGAATCAGTTGCTTGCCCTCTTCCACTATTCGCTTCGCCCCGGCTGCTATCTCTTCCTGGGTTCGGCGGAAAGCGCGGATTTGCGCAGCGACCTTTTCGGACCGCATGACCGCGACTCGCGGATATACACCGCCAAGCCGCGCAACGCTCATGCTATCGAATTGCTGCACCAGCTTCCCCGTCACCACCGCAATGAAATGTCCGTTCCGATCCGGTCTTCGCGGCAGTCGCAGTCGCCGGTTGCAACCCACGGTGTCTCGCTGGAGAAATCGGCGCCTCCCAGCGCGCTGATCGGCGAGGATCATCGCATCATCAATCTCTCGGCCAATGCCGGGCGGTTCATCCTCCCTCCCGAAGGTCCGCTCAGCCATGAACTGCCTGATGTCGTAAGACCGGAATTGCGCGCCGAACTGCGCAGCGCCCTCAACCGTGCGTTCGGCTCGGACAAGCCCACCATCACTCTGCCTGTAAACGTCGCATTCGACGGCCACCGCCACCGCGTGGTGATGCATGTCGCACGCGTGAAGCAGGAGTCCCACGAAGCGCCGAGCGCACTCGTCCTGTTCCTCGATGGAGGTCCGCTCCAGGACAGCTCGGACAATGGCGAAGACGAGGTTTTCGGAACGGTCGCGATCCGTCGGCTACGCGACGAGTTGCGAACGGCGCAGGAACGCCTCAGCACGAGCCGCCGCGAGCACGAGAGCTCGGTACAGGAACTTCGCATTGCCAACGAGGAACTGCAGTCGGTCAACGAGGAGTATCGCTCTACGGCCGAGGAACTCGAGACCAGCAAGGAAGAGTTGCAGTCGATCAACGAGGAATTTCAGACCGTAAACACCGAGCTGAAGGGGAAGCTCGACAATATTGCCAGTGCCCACAGCGACCTGCAGAACCTGATCAACGCCACCGAGATTGGCACCCTCTTCCTGGACAGCGAACTGCGCATCCGGATGCTGACGCCGTCGGTCGAGAAACTCTTCAGCATCTCGGACAGCGACAAGGGACGGCCTATCACCGATTTCACGCACCGGCTGGCTTATGACGGTGTCGAGGATGCTGCACTGGAAGTCATCAAGACCCTGACACCGCTCGAAACCGAAGTCGAAACCAAGGACGGTCGCTGGCTGATGATGCGCTTACGGCCCTATCGAACGGTCGATAATCGCATCGAAGGCGTGGTCCTGAGTTTTGTCGACATCACACAGCGCCTGCGGGCAGAATCCCAGTTGCGCGAAAGCCGGGAGCAATACCGGCACATGTTCGAACGGCTTTACGAGGCGGCAATCGAAAGCGGCGCGGACCAGGAGGCGCTGGAGGCGGTAAAAAATCAGCTGGAGGCCGGTTTCGACAACTGACCGGCGCTTTTCTAAGGAACAAGCCGTCAGGACGCGTCCGACCAGACCTTGAAAGAGTGGACACGCATTTCGGCAGAGCCACCTGTAAACTCGTCCGGACTCTTCACAGCCACCGTCATGATCGGATAGAACGCCTCCTGGTGAAACGGATTGACGGCCTGATAGACTTCGCGACCGTCGATGAACCAGGTGATGAAGTCCGGCGCGATGTCGACGGCGTAGGAATGGAAATCGCGCGAAAGTCCGGTCAGGCCGTATAGGGCCGCGCCGTCCGTGCGCATGGGAACGGTGAAATTTCGCCGCCCGCGGGGGCCGCCGTGCAGGTTCGCGCTGATATCATTGTCGAAGTCCCAGTCCTGCGCGTAGCCGAACGCCTCGAAAACATCGATTTCGGGAGGCCAGCCGCCGGTTGCCACCAGCCACAGAGAAGGCCACGCACCGCGCCGGTTCGGCATCCGCGCGATCCATTCGTACTGGCCGTACAGCACCTGTGTTTCGGGCATGCGCCGACCGGACAACACCACGGCTCCATGGCGAAATACCGTGCCTTCGTGCTCGATCGGATTCTCCAGCTGCTGGCTGTGCAGCACGAGCGCACCACCATCCCTGCGAACCGGCGGCTCGGCTTCGGGGTGCAGCACTGGATCTAGATACAAGCCGGTTTCCCCGTTCGCGGGCTGGGTGCGACCGTGCGCCAGGGCCGTCGACCAGCTATCGCGCCCGCCTGCGGCGCTCCACTGCACAGTGCGTACATCCAGTTCGTAGCGCGGTTCGCCGCGCGGCTGGAAGGTAAGCGCCTCGCGAAAACCTGCGGTCGCGGCGACCGTCGGCGGCGCTCCTTCCACTGCAACAATCTCGCCCGCCGCCCCATCCCTGCGAGCACCGCTCACCGTGATCGGAAAGATCAGCTCGAAACGCTCGCCCGCGGCAATCCTCTTGAGAGGGACGCGAACTGTCTGGACTAGGGGGTCGCCCGGACGGAACACGACGTGGCGGTCGACCCGCTCGAAATCCTCGCCCTCCTTCGCGCTTCCGTTTCGAGTAAGGACTCGTGCAACCACGGTGTTTGGAGTGGGTCTGTCGAGGGTCACAGCAACGTGGACGGCGTCTGCGCCCGGCGCAACCTGCACGTCCTCGATCGCTATCCGCGCTCTTTCGGGATAGCGTTTCCCGCGGTCGAAATCGAAATTGCGGAAGGGTTGCTCAGTGGTTGAGCCACGGGCCAAGTCCTGCATGCCGGAACCTGGCAAAAGCATGGTGGCAGTCCCAAGGAATACGAAAGTCGCAGCGAGGAACAAAATTCGTTTCATACGATTCTATCTTGCGAATATATTGAAGACAGTGCCGCCGGACACGCTTTCGCATGCCCGGCGACACCGGCGTGGCAAGCGATGGGCGGAAGGTTCGGGTCGGATCGATACCCCCGCTTTTCGCTTGCCCGGACCGGTCAGGTCCAAACCCTGGAGGTTCGAACCTGGCCTGACCCAATCCCAAAACCTCACCAGCGCTCAGGAGGGAAGGTCGGGGGTCGAGATACCTTTGCCTCGGCACTGCCCCCCTAATCTGGATTAGCCACCCGGGGCTTCTACCTACGCCCTGCCTCGGTCGAACCTGCCGCGCTTCGCACGCCATCCTTTTCCGGAAAGTTTCCTAACCTACTTAAATTCAAGGAGGAGTGGGAAAACAGAAACCTCTTGCTTCAACTCTCTTAGGAGTATTCGAATGTCTGTTGCCAGCAACCCGGTCCCCAGTGGCAGGCACAGGCACCGGCGCACCTTCCGGGTAGAATTCCCTATGGGCTCGGACGAGATTCCCTACAGGGTGGAATTCGAGGCGGAGAGCCGGGCCGAAGCCCTTGATGTCACCCGAGATCTGGCAAAGAGGCGCGACGCAATGCTTTGGGAAGGCCACAAGCTGCTGTGCTTTGTGGAGAGATAGCGGGAACGCTCCGCACACCGAAACCGATACGAGACCGCGAGCTGAACCAATTGCTTAGGCCAGCAGTCTGCGGGTTTCCGCATGCGCGTAGCGAGATGCCTCAAACGAGAACCGCGTGAGTCTCGCAAGAAGGTTGGTTGCACCGCACAAGGTCCAAAGCAGGTTGCGATGGCGCGGCAGGTGAGTATCCGGTCGGGGCAGCGCAAAGATCATTTCCGGCAAGGGCATGTCCGACGTGTCGAGCGTGTCGCCGTCTTCCAAGGAGAGAGCGGGCAGCGCGATGCGGAATGCCGCTTCCGTGGCCGTGTGGCAGAACAGCAGCACAGCCATCAGCTTCTGATCGCGGGCGAACCGTACAAGGCATTCGCGACCCTCACGGTTGCTGGCCAGCAGGGCGCTGGCAAATTCGAACGCGTACATCGCCGCCGGTTCGCGGTGGTGTATTGCCTTTACCAGGTTGAGACACCCCAGCAGAATGGCTTTCTCCTCCGTGGGAATGGAAATCTTGGATTCGCCCAGCTTCATATGCGCCGGATCGGCAAGCCAGGCCGAGGCTGAGCGCGGGCCCGGGAGGCCGGGCTGCTGGATGCGATGGTGCAGGTCGATCTGGCCAAGGCCGGGATTGACCGAATCGAAATGCTGCTCGCCAAGGGCAGAGGTCCACCAGCGGTTTTCGCAGCGGGCCTGTGGTGCGAAGCCCAACTCCCCAAGCAATTCAGCTGCGGCCCGAAAGTCCGCCGAAGATACGAGGATGTCGAGATCGTTGGCCTGGCGGTACATGGGCGTGCCATAGACGCTTGCCTGCCGTAGCGCGCCCTTGATTACGACGGCGTTGATCCCGTTCTCGGCCAATTGCGGCATGACGAGTCGTGCAGTGGCAAGCGATTTGCCGTTGTGATGCATCACCCGCGCAGATGCGTGAGCGGCCACTGCCCTCAAGTCCGAACCCGGATCAATGTCGAAATGACTGAGCCCCTTGAGGTAGGCGGGCCAGATACGGTTTGCATCGACCGCCGCGACAAGCTCCGCTTCGCACGCCATTTCCAAGGGCAGCGACCGGTCCCGGCCATCGGGGGCCAGGGCGCAGCCGACGATATCGACCAGGCAGTCAATTACGGTCTGTGTCACTATGATCTTCCGGGAGCCCCTTTGGACGTACAGTCTAAACCGCCCCACAGATCCATATCATAATGCAAGTTACAAACCTGATTTCGAAGCGTAAATTGGGGTGTTTTCCGTTCACTGTATCGAGGTTTGTCTTCATAAGGACTTAGGAGGTGTAAATGCCTCGATCTAAAAGAGGAGTTCGTCATGAATACTAGAGAAGAATACGTATCGCCGACACTGGAGGAACTGGGTACGTTCGAAAGGCTGACCCAGGCTTCAGGTTGCCCTGACGCCCTTGATGCCCAGTTCCCCGCGGGCACGCCCTTCGGTGATCTCACCTGTGGACCCGACGGCGGCCTTTCCTAAGAGGGTCGGCTAACCGCGAAAGAGATGGGGGGCGCGTGATCCCCTCAGGGCGCAACAGCGCCTGCGCCCCCCGTATTCTTTCCCCGACAGGGAGTTTCAAATGGACGGTAACGTAACCATCCGGCCCGATCCGGATGTCGTAGCCTGCGAACTGGGTGATGGCCTGGCGTTGCTCAACCTGCAGACCAGCACCTATTACAGCCTCAACAAGGTGGGGGCTGCCGTTTGGGAAGCGCTGCAGGAGCGATCCAGCGCGCAGGACATCAGCCTTGCGGTGAGCGAACGGTTCACGGTGACGAGCGAGCGCTGCGCGGCCGATGTCGATGAACTGCTTGGCCAGATGATCGATGCTCGCCTGGCCCACCGTGATCAGTAACGCGGGCGCGCCCGGCAGGATTGCGCATGTCGCAACCGAATTGCGTGCCTGTCTCATTGCTTTTTTTGTTATAGCGGCAGTTCGCTTGCTGCTGTCGCTCAAGGGCTATGGCTGGCTGAGGCAGAGGTTGCCCGCCGCTGGCCCTGCCGCGCCCTCGCGCCATTATGCGCGGGCAGTAGCGCGCCGCGTGCGCCGCTTGGCGCCTGCCATTCCGGGTGCGACTTGCCTGACGCAGGCCGTTTCGGCCCAGTATATTCTCGCCCGCTCGGGCCACCCTGTCCGCATTATCATCGGTGTGCGCGGCGCAAACCGGGAATTCGGCGCTCATGCATGGCTGGTGTGTGAAGACGAGATCCTGCTGGGCGGCGGGCCGGGCGATTACACCTGTATCACGGAACTGACCTGAGCGATGCCGGGCCTGTTCGGCGCAGTACCGTGCGAAATCTCGCTGAAACGGAAGCCCGAATTGTGCTGCGACAAGGCCTCCGGCGTGGCCAGCGCGGGTCCCGTCACGGTTGCCGCCGATGCCGTACTCCATGATCGCGGGCGGATCGACGCACAGCTGGGTTCGCATGGCTATACCGACGCACAGGTGATCCTGTTCGCCTGGCGCCGGTGGGGGCCAGAATGCGTCGAGCATCTGGAAGGCGAGTTCGCATTCGCCCTATGGGATGCACGTTCGCATAGCCTGTTCTGTGCGCGGGACAGGTTCGGCATCCGGCCCTTCTACTATCGCGGCGACAAGGACGGACTGCTGTTTGCCAGCAATCTCGGCAAGCTGCAGCGCCCATCCGACAGTGTTCGCGATGCTGCCGTGGCACAGTTCCTGGCCGGGACCGTGTTCGACGACGACTCCACCTTCTTCTGCGAGATCGCCCGGTTGCCGGCCGCACATTCGTTGTTGTTCCGGCATGGGGAGATAACCCTTCGCCG
The DNA here is from genome assembly GCF_030730945.1 of Aurantiacibacter poecillastricola. Classification (GTDB taxonomy): domain Bacteria; phylum Pseudomonadota; class Alphaproteobacteria; order Sphingomonadales; family Sphingomonadaceae; genus Alteraurantiacibacter; species Alteraurantiacibacter poecillastricola. The sequence goes on along the minus strand of NZ_JAVAMS010000005.1, from coordinate 155,148 downwards.
CTACTGGCAACTGCGGCCCGCCGAGGTTCCTGGCAGCGCGGAGGAACGGGCCGAGGAGTTTCGCCACCTGTTCCTGCAGGCCGTGCAAGAGGTGACTAGCGACAGCAGCAGGGCGAAAACCGGAGCTCTCTTGAGCGGCGGTCTCGACTCCTCATCCATCGTCTGTGCTCTTACCGCGCCGGACGCCGCACAGACACGTCCCGTGCGGACCTATTCACTTGCCTTCTCCTCGAAACCCGAATGGGACGAGAGATCCTATGTGAATGCCGTGCTGCACAAGGGCGGGTGCGAAAGCAGCATCTACCTTGCCGATGGCTATGCCCCGCTGGAGCACCTGCAGGACTGCGTGATGGCACACGGGGAGCCTTTCCTGGCGCCTAACCTCGCCTGCATGCAACCCCTGCTGGGAATGGCCCGAGCCGACGGCCTCGGGGCGATGCTCGACGGGCATGGCGGCGACGAGGTCGTCTCTCACGGATACGGACTGCTCGACGAACTGTTCATGCGCCGGAAATATCGACGGGCCTGGCATGAATGCGAAGGCGCGGCCGCCAATTTCGGTCAGCCTCGCGGGTTACTTTTCGCAGCCCTGTCTGCCCGTCATGGACTCCCCGGCGGAAGGCTGGCGGCAAGGCTGATGATGCGGCGGGGCGAAACCTTTGGCGGCGGCCGGGCCAATTTCATTGCCCCGCAATTCGCGCGGGAGGCACAGCTTGCCGCCTTACAGAGCGCGGCCAGGCGCAATCCGCGGGCCGGCGAGGCCGAGCAGCACATCCGGTCGTTGACCGCTCCCATCCAGACACACGCTTTCGAGGTGATGGCGAGCAGCTATGCTCGCAACGGCATGGTTGGACGCTATCCTTTCTGGACCCGCAAACTGGTGGAGTTCTGCGTGGGCGTTCCGGCACAGGACAAGCTCTCGGCAGGGTGCTCGAGGCTCATCATGCGGCGGGCCCTGAAGGACCTGCTTCCCTCTGCCGTGCGCAACCGGCGCGACAAGCTCAACTTCGGACCTGCCCTGGCCGAAGGCATGGCGAGGCGCGATGGCGAGCGCATCGACGCGCTGCTCGTCGACGGCGAGGATGCACTCGGGGACTATGTGGATCTGCCGGAAGTACAGTCGGCCTGGCAGCACATGCGCTCCTGCCCCGACGACACCCCCGGCCACCGCGTGCAGGCGATCTGGCGGGTAGTGGCACTTGCGACCTGGTTGCAAGCTCGGGGCGCCAACGCGGCCAGCCGTGAGCGCGCCACAGGATACGCGGCATGATCATCGGGAGCGAAGCAATCGACATGACGGCGAGGCGCGAACGCGCCGAGGATCATCCCTGGCACATTTACTCCGCTTTCGGTCTCGGCATCGCCTCGCAGGTACCACTGCCCGAGTTGACGTCCGGTTCAGCCTCGGCCCCGTGCGACCTGTCTATAGAACTGATGGAGGGGGAGTGGGACCCGGCAGAGGACAATCGCTTCACCTTCACGGAGCGCGAGCAGTTCCTGCGCTGGTGGGAAGTGGGCGAGTTTACCGTGCACGATGGGTGCCGGATCGAGGTATTGCCTGCTCCCGGAGTCGGACCCGACCTGATGGGCTTTGCGCTACTGGGTCCGGTCATGGGGCTGGTGCTCCAGAGCCGCGGCAACCTCGTCCTGCACGGAAGCGCGCTCTCCGTCGCCGGAAAGGCGGTGGCATTCCTCGGCGACAAGGGCGCCGGCAAATCCACGACCGCGGCGGCACTGGTGTCCGCCGGCCACCACCTGCTTACCGACGACCTTATCGCGATAAGAACCGATCCCGCCACGCAGGAAAGCACAATCGCCCCGGCATTCGGACAGGTGAAGCTGGCGGCGGATGCGGCCGGCGCGATCGCCCTGGTGCGCGCCCAACGGAGGCCACAAGTCAAGGCGGTGATCGACAAGGATCGCTTCATGCTGGCAGAAGGTTTTGCCAGCGCCCCCATGCCGCCTTCCAGGTTCTACCTGCTTGCCCGCGGTGACCGTCTGGAACAGGTTCCGCTAAACGGAACCGAGCGCTTCAAGGCCTTGCTGCGCTTCTCCTATGTCTGCCGATTCGGCCCGCAGGCGATGTGGCGCAAGGCGGCCTCGCAGCATATGCTGCTGGCGGGTCTCGTTGCGCAGCAGACGCCCATTTCCATCCTGCGCGTGCCACGCGATCTCGATCGCATCTCCGCGCTCGTCGACCTGGTAGAGGCGGATGCAGCGCAATCCGGATCCTGAGTCGCCGACAGGCGAGACCGCGCCGGAGGGGCAGAAACTGCGCACGATCCACGCCTTCGCGCTGTTCGCTGCACAGGGCGAGCATCGGCGACTGGCAGTCGCCCTGTTGCTGCTGGTTCTCGGGGGCGTCACCGAAGGCCTCTCGATCGTCCTGATCATCCCGCTGCTGTCGCTGGTGGAGCCTGGCGCGAGCAACATCGTCGATCTTCCCCTCGGCCCGGTTGGATCGGTCGAGGTCCCGCTGCTGGCAGTTCTCGCCCTGCTGGTCGCCCTCGTCATCGTGCACGCATTCTTCATGCGAGCGAAGAACATCTATGTCGCCCGCCTGCTGTTCCATATATTCAACCGCGTCCGCCTTGGCATGTTCGCCGCGATTGGCGGGGCAAGCTGGGAATTCCTGTCGCGCCAGCGTCGCAGCGATCTGCACCACCTTCTCACAACCGACGCAGAGCGGGTCTACAGCGCTATCTTCGCCATGATCATGTTGGTTCAGACCGCTGTCCTGCTGTGCATCTACCTCATCGTATCGGCTGCAATCTCTCCTCCCATGACACTGGTCGCGATGGGTCTCGGGTCACTGGTGCTGGTCGTGCTGGCCCCGGTGCGGCGGCGGGCTACCGCCTTTGGCCATGAACGCACGGTCAACAAGCGCAACCAGTTCCGCACTGTCGCGGAATTTCTCGACGGCATGAAGACGGCGAAGATCCACGCGATGGAAGAGGGCTACCGCGAAAGGCTGGCCCGCAACCTGGAAGCCGTGCAGGGCGAGGCTGTGGGTTACATGCGTCTCACGTCGCTGGCCACAATCGTATCGCAAGCCGTCAGCGCGCTGGCCATCGCCACTCTCGTTTTCCTCGGCATCGCCGTGTTCGAGACCCCGCTGGCGAGCCTGCTGGTCTTCCTGCTCGTGCTGGCGCGTATCGCCCCCCGTTTCCTCGGTATCCAGTCGAGCCTGCAAGACCTGCTGCTGAACCTTCCGGTCATCGAAACGATTCGTCGGTTCGAGGCGGAGTGCCGGGCCAGCCGTGAGATCGAAGCGCTCCCTTCCGGCGTTCCGATCCGCCTCGAGTCCGAACTGGCATTCGACGAGGTCGGCTATCGGTATCCGGGGCCGGACAGTCCGCCCGTGCTGCAAGGCGTGAGCCTGCGCCTTCCCGCCGGGCAGATCACCGCGGTCATCGGACCCTCGGGTTGCGGCAAGAGCACACTGGCGGATCTCGCGGCCGGATTGCTCTTGCCCTCAAGCGGGACCATCGCACTTGATGGGCGTACGCTGCCGGAAGAAGACAGACGTGCGTGGCGGCGCAGCGTCGCCTATGTGCCGCAGGACGCTTTCCTGCTCAATGCCAGCGTGGCAGACAATCTACGGCTCGGCTGCCCTGAAGCTGAAGATGCCGCCCTGTGGCAGGCGCTGGATCAAGCAGGGGTCGATTTCGTCCGCGGTCATCGCTGTGGGCTGGACCTGATCATAGGTGATAATGGAACAGCTCTTTCCGGCGGTCAGCGGCAACGCGTGGCGCTGGCCCGCGCGCTGCTGCGCCAGCCCGAATTGCTCATCCTCGACGAGGCGACTGCCTCCCTCGACTGGGCGAGCCAGGATGCGGTCAACGAGACGCTTCGGCAATTGCGCGGGCAGACAACGATCCTGATGATCGCGCATCGCCCCTCCGCGGTGGGTATCGCGGACTGGATCGTCGCGATGGAAGCGGGCACGATCGTGGAATGCGGCACGCCGCAAGACCTGTCGCGCCGCAACGGACGCCTCGCCGCGATGCTCGATGCCGAAGGGCGCGAGTTCGCTAACCCAGTATAGGTACGCTGACGGACGAGGCTGCAACATAGGGTTCCCTTTTTCGAACGATGGTGCAGCGACCCCATGAAAACAAGTTCCCTGGCGCTGGCGCCTGTCATCGCGGCGCTTCTGGCAAGCACCGCCAACGCACAATCCGTTTCCCTTCCGCCCAGGCCATCGGAGCGCGACCGGCCGGAATTCGATCCGGTCGGCGGCCGGGTCGGGTCGTTCGTCATCAGGCCCGAAGCGGAATTGCGCATCGAGTATGACGACAATGTGCTGGCCCTGCCCGATAGCACTGCGGACGATACGATCCTCACCCTGCGCGGGCAGGTAGTGGCGCGTTCGCTCTGGCAGCGGCACCGGCTGCGGGCGAACGCCTATGTCCAGCGTACCGTGCACGCCGAGTTTCCGAGGGAAGACGAGCTCGAGGCAGGGTTGCGCACCAACGGCACGCTGGACATCGACAGGCGCAGTGCCGTCGATGCCTACGCTTCGGTCGATTATCTCGCCGAAGATCGCACCAGCCCGGCCAATTTCAACCAGGCGCGCGAACGGACGCGCTTCATGCGTTACAGCGCCGGTGCGACCTACTGGCGCGATTTCGATCCGCTACGCGTGCAGGGCGAGGTGCAGGCCACCCGGCAGGATTTCCAGGATACAAGGACGTTCACCGGCGAACCGCTGGAGCAGGACTTCCGGGACACGACCTATGTGCGCGCTTCGGGGCAGGGGATCTATGACGTCTCCCCCCGTGTCGGCGTCCTCGCACGGGTGGAGGTGGACCGGCTTGATTACACTGCCGACGAAGGCCTGCCGTTCCCGCTTGACCGGGATTCCACCGGCGTCAAGCTGGAGGCAGGCGTCAGAATGGAGCTCACCAGCCTTATTCGCGGCGAAATCCGCGCCGGGTGGCTCACTCGCAATATCGACGATCCACAGCTGAACGATCCATCGGGTGTTTCCTTTGGTGCCAATCTACGCTGGGCGGTCACTCCGCTGACTTCGGTGGAGCTCGACGCCAATCGGTCGGTTGAGGAAGGCGGATCGCGGCTGACGGCGGGCAACCTGCGCAGCCAGGCACAAGTGACGGTGGAGCACGAGTTGCTGCGAAATCTCGTTGTCATCGGCCGCGCCCGGGTTGCCAGGATCGATACCGTCGGACTGATCGACGACAATGCGTCCGAGTACCAGCTCGACGCGTCGGCCACCTACCTCGTCAATCGCAACCTCAGGGTCTATGCGCGGGCCGAGCGCTTCGACCGCTCGGCCGATGGCGACTTCTTCCGCGAGTTCGCCCGCAACCGGTTCACCATCGGGATGCGGCTGGTCTACTGATCAGTCGGCGTAGTAGCCGGCGAACTCGCTGCGATAGCCATACACATCTCGTTGGCCGGTGCTGGCGTATTTGCGCACGTCGACGCGGGTGAGGGCAAGCCCGGCGATCTCGGCTCCGGTCTCGGCAAGGATATCGGTCGCGGTGTCGACGGCCCTGATTCCGGTGCTGCGCCAGCGCGCCACCATCAGAACGCGGTCCACCTCGGAGGCAATGCGGCGGGTCTCGGCGATACCGAGTACCGGCGCTGTATCGATCACGACCATCTGGAACCGCTCCTGCAGCTCGCCGAGCAGGCTCTGGAACGGGCGATGCACGAACAGCTCGCTGATCCGTCCGGTATTGTCGCCCAGGACATGCAGCGAAGAGGCAGGGTCCTTAGAAAGGGCTTCGTCCAGCGATCCCTCCCTGTTCAGATAGCGACCCAGCCCGTTCCAGCCTTCCGGCAACAGCGCGTCGCTGACCGCGTGGCGGCGTCCGTCGCAATCGACCAGAACGGTGGAGATTCCCGATTCCGCCATGGCCCGAGCCAGACATAGCGCGGTGGTCGATTTGCCCTCGCGTGGCAGGGCCGAAGTGATGGCGATCGAACGCGAGCGCGTGTTCCGGCCCAGTATCAGCGAGGAGCGCAGAGCCCGGATGGACTCAGCAAAGGTCGATTGCGGATGATCGAGCAGATAATCCCACGGGGAGATGCCGCGCGCCTTCTTGCCCGCCGTGGAAGCGAGATCGGGTACCGCGCCGAGATAGGCCAGCCCCACGCGGTCCTCCACGTCGCTGCGCGTGCGAATGCGCGCGTCGAGATATTCCGCCACCGCGATGGCTGCGAGGCCGCTGGTCACTGCCGCAACCAGCAGGAGTATCGTCCACATCGGATAGTTCGGGGAGGACGGACCACCCGGTACGCGCGCAAGGCTCTCGATCGAGGCGTCGGGGCGGATGAGGCCCTCCTGCGAGGCCAGCTGCTGCGCGCGTTCGAGGAAGGTCTGGTAGATCGCGCGCGCGGCTTCCGCGTTGCGTTCCAGGTCCATCAGGTCGACCTGCGCCACGTTGTTCGACATCAGCGCGCCTTCGGCTTGAGACTGGCTCGCCTCGAGCGAGGCCACCCGCGAGCGCGCCGCCTCGACATCGGATGCCAGCGAGGACATCACCCGGTCGATCTGCAGCTGGATCTGCGAACGCACGTCGGCCAGTTCCTCGCGTGCCTGCCTCACCTCGGGGTGGAGTTCGCCGAAACGCGCCTCGTAATTGGCGAGCTGGCCGGTCAGCAGTGCCTCGCGCTGGCGCAGTTCGGCAACGGTGCCGGACTGCAGCGCGGCGGGTACTTCGGCACCGCCGCCGCCCTGGCTCACGCGACGCCTTGCCGCCGCGAGCTGTCCTTCCTTCTCCGCCAGCGCCGCCCGCGCCGAGGATATCTCCTGGTTCAGGATCGAGACCTCCTGCTCGGCCATCGTCGCGCCTTCGGCGCTCATCAGTCCGTTGCGCACCTTGTAGGACTGCAATGCCGCATCGGCCTGTGCCGCCTGCTCGCGCAGTTCGACGAGCCGGGTCTGCAGGAATTCGCGCGCCTCCTCGTTCGTCTGGCCCTTGGTCTCCTCCTGCTGGAGCAGGTATTGCCGGGCCACCTCGTTGGCGAGGGCGGCCGACAACTCGCTGTCGCGGGTTGTTGCGGTGATATCGATGAGGAAGGTGAGGCCCGAGCGCCGCACATCCGTCCGGCTGAGGACGGCACCGGCCAGCGGATGCGTGCCGGGTTCGTCCGCATCGAAGGTAACGTCTCGCGCACCGCCGCCGAATTCCTCGTAAGACGCAAGGTCGAGCGCGTCCGCCACACGCCCGGCAAGGCGGGGGGAGGAAAGAATCTCCACCTCGGTATCGATCACATTGGTCTCGCGGCCAAGGTCCGGCGAAACGGGCGCGCCCTCCACCACGTCGGGTTGCGAGGGTTCGATCATGACGCTGGCCGTTGCGGAATAGAGAGCGGGCCGGGTCAGCAGCCAGGCGAGGCCGAGCAGCAGGACCACTCCTGTGACGAGCACGAAGGTCCACTGCCGACGGCGGAAGATGGACCACAGATATTGCGGATCAGGGAGAAACCGCCATTCGCGCGGCGTCCCCTGTTCGCGTGTCTGGTGCGGCGTGTCCGATCCGGGCATATCCCCATCGCCTGCAATGCTTGCCAAATGCTCGTCTCCAATCGCCGGATGAATCCATCCGGTCTTGAGCCCATTCGACGGCTTTTGCGCGCGGCTTACCCTAAAGCATGTTGGAGTCCGCGCTTTCTATCACCGGTAACTGATGCAGGTAGGTTTTCGCACGCGCGGGATCGGGCACCAATGCGTGCGTGCCTTCCTGCGACAGCCCCTCCCTTTCGGTATGTTACCTCGTTCACGACCTGAACGATGCCGCCGTCGCCCGGCGGGTATCCGCGCTGGTCATGGGCGGCGCCGTGGTGCGCCTCGCAGGGTTCTGGCGCCGGGAGGCGGTGGACAGGGTGGAAAAATCCGAGGCAGTGCCGCTCGCGCGGTCCTACAATGCGGGTTTCCTGCAGCGGCTGGCCCTGGTGCTGCGGCAATTGCTCTCTCCTGATCGGCGGCTACGCGAAGCCGCGAGGGCCGACGTCCTTCTCGCCCGCAATCTGGAAATGCTGGTGCTCGCTCGTCGCCTCGCCTCGACGCGGCAGCAGGTGGTCTACGAATGCCTCGATATCCACCGGCTGATGTTACGCGATGATGCGCTGGGCGCCGCCTTCCGGCTGGTCGAAAGGCTGCTGCTGCGTCGCTGCAACATGATCATCACCTCATCCCCGGCCTATGCACGCGAATATTTCCGCGCTCTCCAGAGCTTTGCCGGTCATATCGAACTGGTCGAGAACAAGGTGAACACGCTTCCGGCGCATTGGCCGGGCCAAGGCGAAACCGCGCAAGCCGCCAGCAATCCCTGGCGTATCGGCTGGTTTGGCATGCTGCGCTGTCCGCGAAGCCTCGCCATCCTGGCCAAGGCGGCGCGCGAGGCGGAAGGCGGCATCGAGATCGTCATCGCCGGGATACCCTCGCATCCCGATCTCGACGACCTCGAGGCCCGCGTGGGGCAGATGGAAGGCGTGACCTTCCTCGGGCGCTACCGGCCCGAAGACCTGCCGGACATGTATGCCGCGGTCGATTTCGCCTGGTGCGTGGATTTTTTCGAGGAAGGCCTGAATTCCGACTGGCTGCTGCCCAACCGGTTATACGAAAGCATCGCGCATGGCGCCGTACCCATCGCGCTGGAAGGGGTGGAATGCGGCCGCTGGCTGGAGCAGCGCCAGCTGGGCCTCGTCCTCGCGCGCGCAGAGGGTGTGGTCGACCGGCTTGTATCCATGTCCCGCGCCGATTTCGAACGGGCACGAAAGCGCGTGGAGGAATGTCCGCGCGATGCGATCGCTTTCACCCCGACAGATCACCGCCTTCTCGTCGGGCGGCTCGAGGAACTGGCATGAAGACAGGCGTTCTCACCGTAATCCCCTGCCTGAACGAGGCGAACACCCTCATTCCTCTGCTGCACGTCCTACTGGCTGATCCGATGAGCGGGCTTGTCGTTGTTGCCGATGGCGGAAGCGATGACGGGTCACAGGATATCGTGCGCGCCTTCGCCCGGATCAATCCGCGTGTGCGGCTGCTGGACAACCCGCGGCGTAAACAGAGTGCGGGCATCAATCTTGCGGTCGCGAAATACGGCGAGGGCTTCACATGGCTCCTGCGAGTCGACGCGCATTGCCTCTATCCGCACCGCTATGCCGCCTCGCTGCTTGCCGCGGCGGACCGGACGGAGGCGCATTGCGTTGTCGTGCCGATGCACACAATCGGCAGGTCCGCGTTTCAGCGAGGCGTCGCAGCCGCGCAGAACTCCGTGCTGGGCACGGGCGGATCGCCACATCGATCAGCCGGGGAGGGCAGGTTCGTCGATCATGGGCATCACGCCCTCATGCGGCTCCACCTGTTCAGCAAGGTGGGCGGATATGACGAGCAGATGAGGGCCAATGAGGATGCTGAACTCGACCACCGGATGGGCCAAGCGGGCGCGCGCATCTGGCTAGAGCCCCAGTGCCGGATCGAATATCTTCCGCGTCGTTCGCCCGGTGCGCTCTGGCGGCAATACTGGCACTACGGCAAGGGCAGAGCGCAAACCGTGCGCCAGCATGCCATGCGCCTGAAGCTGCGCCAGGCACTTCCGCTGGCCGTCGCGCCTGCCGTTGCCGTCGTGCCGCTCGCAGCGCTTTGGGCGTGGATCGCGCTACCGGCATTAATGTGGCTGGCGCTATGCCTGCTCGGCAGCATCCTCCTTGCCGCCAAGCAGCGCAGCCTGTCCGCAGTGCTCGCAGGGCCGGCCGCGGCCCTGATGCATCTGGCATGGTCAGGAGGGTTCTGGGCCGCTTTCCTGCGCGGCCGGGCGATCAGGACGAAGAAGGCGAGCGATATTCCTCCACCACCGGCGAACCCGCAAGATAGGCCACCACGCCCGCATGCAACGCGGCCCGAGCGAACCACGAGCGCCAGTGCGCCGAAAGCGGAAGCAGCAGAGTAGCAGCCGACAGGCAGATAAGCGTCTTTGCCGAGGCAAGGATCGACTGCCGGGCGGCAGAAGCCCTGTCAAAGCGCAGCAGCATCAACCCGTGGGTCTGGCCACTGCGAAACTTGCGCTTGAGCACCCAGCGCATTGATGCCCTTGTGTCGGGGACCGGCTCCCTCACTACCGAGCCCGGCGCGTAGACGATGTTGCCGCCTGCCTCGTGTATCTCGCGGAAGAAGACCGTGTCCTCGCCGCCCGTGCGCCCGAGGGAAAGGTCGAAGCGGATGCCGAGACGCCGCAGGAAGTCCCCGTCCAGCAGCGCATTGGATGTATAGCCGTTCTCCACCCGCCCGGTGATCCGGTTGGAATGGAAGTCGCATTCCGGCAGCCATTTCGGCGCGCCGGACGGATAGATCGCCTGCGACAGCCCGATTACCGCAACGGCCCCTTCGCGCTTGTCGAGGAGGCGCGCGAGCCAATTGGGCTCGGCGGTTTCATCATCGTCGATGAAAGCCAGCCAGCGCGTCTCGGCCGTATCCAGAGCAGCGTTGCGGGCAATCGCGATATTGCGACCCGGCGCGTGCTTGTAGCGGATGGGCACCGGGCACTTCCGCTGCATCCCTTCCACGAGCTTCTCTGCCGAAGGCGTGTCGTCATTGTCGATGACGAGGATCATGATGTCGTGGTTCTCGAGCCGCTGCTCGCAGACCGATGCGATGGCCTCCCGCAGGCTTTCCCGGCGAAAGGTGCAGATGCAGACAGTGACCTTCACCGGTTTCACGTTCGTTTTGGAACGGCTGTGGTCTGGTCGCACTTGCGCTGTCAACTTGTCACCAGGTGGGTAACTTCATGGAGGCGGTTGGCGCGCCATTCGCAGACTGGCGTGCCCGGACGCAGCGCGAAGGGTGCGCTTTCCGCGGCAAGATCGTCGCAGGTTACGATCAGCCCGATGGGGCGCGCGATCTGCCCCAGTTCCACCGCTTCGCGGTAGCTTTTCGGATCCACGCGCTTAACGGGCAGGTTTCTTTGCCGCAGGCATGAGGCAAGACGCTCGCTGCTTTCCTTCGTCGGCGGTGTGCCGATGACAAGCGCGATCTGGCCCCGCGACGGAAGCAGGCGACCGGCGATGCGCGACCCGAGTTTGGCCGCGCGCCTCGTGATGCCCTCGAAGGCGCTCCCGAGCAGGCGCCGCAGGACCGCCGGCCGGTCCCGGCAAGCCGCCGCCGCCTTGGCAAGGGCGCGTCTCTTGATGGCCTCGACCGCCTCGATGTGGGCAAGTTCGGTTTTCAGGGCATACCGGCGCTTGCGCGCCGCACGAGCGACCGCGGCATCGGTATGGGGTCTGTCCGCTTCCAGCAGGGCCTCGACATCGCGCGCCTGCAGGCGGTGGGAGGTCGACTGTTCGTGACGGCGATAGAAATAGGTCGGCGCCGCACTGTAGGCGAGCGTTGCTCCGCACTCGAGCGCCCTGTCGAGCAGGTCGAAATCCTCGCCGATCCTGATGTCTTCGTTGTAGGAAAGGCGTTTTGCACGTAGAAAGTCAAGTGAAAACAGAGGCTTGAGATATCCCAACGAAGGCTCGTCAGCGTCGGACGTTCCTGATTGAACAAACTCCACATGTTCGATCACGCGATCGTATCGCCAGTCTGGACCAGCCGCGAACAGGGAACTCGCAGGATGGGTTTCATCAACGAAACTCACCATGTTCGCCACTGCCACATGCGCCTCGAATTGCCGCAGCCGCTCCAGCAACAGTTCGAGATGACGCGGATGCAGCAGGTCGTCACTGTCGAGTATCGCACCGAAGGCCCCGCGAGCATGGCGAAGGCTGGTGTTGCGAACCGCCGAGAGACCCCTGCCCGGCCCGGTAAAGAGCCGCACCCGGGCATCGTCGCGGGCATGCTCCAGCGCGATCCGGAAGGTATCGTCTGTCGAGCCGTCATCGACGACCACGATCTCGATATCGTCGATGGTCTGACGCCGGGCACTGGATAACGCATCGGCAATAAAGGCAGCCGAATTGCGAGCGACCATGAGCACGGAGATGAGGGGCGTATCACCGGTCCTGGGTCGCGGAACCGCTTTCATGGGCCTCTTCCTGGTCTGATTGCGGCTTTCATGTTCGATCCTAAGCGCTCGCAGTCTCCAGGAAACCAACCAGAGTTAGTTTCTCGCTTTTGCCCGACCACTAAGCAGACGCATGGCCGAACGAAGAGCACGCTAATCAAGATGGCAGGTCCGTTCTGCGTCGTGATCCCGGCATACAATGCCCAATCCACTATCGGTCGAGCAATAGCGTCAGCATGTCAGGCCGAGGTCTCGGAAATAGTCGTCATCGACGATGCGTCTGATGACGCGACAGCTGCGCGGGCGGGTGAGGCCGACGACGGCAGCGGGCGGCTTTTCGTGATCCGTAGCGAACAAAATCTCGGTCCGGCCGCCGCGCGTAATCTTGCGATTGCCAACACCACAGCGCCGTTCATCGCCTTGCTCGACGCCGACGACTACTTTCTACCAGGCCGCTTTGCCGCACTCGACCCTGAGTGCGGGGGATGGGACCTGCTGGCGGACAACATCCGTTTCGTTCCGGAAGAGTCAGGCACATCAAGCCGGGCGATTGCACCGAATGGGAATACTGTGACGCCGAGGCAATTGGACTTCGAGGGTTTTGTAGCCGGTAACATCGGTCGCCCGGGTGAGCAGCGCGGCGAGATGGGCTTTCTCAAGCCGGTCATACGGCGCGATTTCCTTGTCCGTCACGACCTGTCGTACGATGCGCAGATGCGCCTTGGCGAGGACTTCGATCTCTATGCGCGTATGCTCGCGCTTGGCGCGCGTTTCGGGGTGACAAGCGCGTGCTACTACGTTGCGGTGGAGCGTCGTGCATCGCTGAGTTCATCGCATCGAACAGAGGATCTTGCCGCGCTTCTGGCCAGCATCGAGCGCCTTTCCTGCTCCAGCAATGAGACGCATCGCGAGGCTATCGCACCGCTGCGAGAGCAGGTCGCCCAACGTTGGCGGCTGCGGTCCTTCCTGGATGACAAGCGAAACCTGGGCCTGTGGCGCGCTCTCACCGAGGGCGCATGGGCTCCCGCCGAGCTGAGAGGGATCCTTGCACAGATTGCGCGAGACAAGATCGCAAACCATCGGGGCTCCGAACCTCGAAAAGCGAGAGTGAGAATGTTGCTGCAGGGCAGCGACTGGGGGCGCCAGCTTCCCTTGTGAGGCAGTGCGGAACCTAATCTGGTTAAAGGAAGGGAACCGCGTTCATCCAGAAACAGGTGCGTCGAAGGCATCGGCCAGCAGGCGTCGATCGGTCGCTCGCAGGGGATATCACAATGTGTCGGATCATTTTCATGTGGCTCGCCCTAGTCGGCAGTCTTGTCGTGACTTCATGTTCAAGCACACCCGATGTGCCATATGCGACTGCGATCGAAACACAGGCGCCCTATACGCTCGGACCGGGCGACAAACTGCGGATCACGGTATTCGGGGAGGAGACCCTGACAGGCGAATACCGCGTGACCGGAGATGGCCAGGTGTCCTTCCCGCTTATCGGGAACGTGCCTGCGGATGGGCGAACGGTGGAAGACCTGCAGCAAGACCTGCAGGCGAGGCTGGCAAACGGGTACCTCAGCGACCCGCGGGTCAGCACGGAGGTGCTCGACTATCGACCCTATTATATTCTCGGCGAGGTCAACCGCCCGGGTCAGTATACCTATTCGGTCGGGCTGACGATCGAACAGGCTGTCGCTGCCGCCGGTGGCTTTACCTACCGCGCAAATGACGAGCGCATCTATCTCAAGAGGGCGATGGATACCCAGGAGCGTCTGGTGGACCTCGATCGGATGCCCAGCTTCGCCGTGCGGCCGGGCGATACGATCAGGGTTGGCGAACGCTTCTTCTAGGCCTCGCCGCAAACCATGCGTATTCTGCTGACGACAGCTCATCCCTACCTGCCGGAAATCGCGGGCGGAGCGCAGTCGAGCATACATCAGATGGCCCTGGCCTTGCAGCAGCGGGACCACGAGGTCGCCGTCCTCAGCGGACTGGCGGGCAAGGGAATAGGCGGGCTCAGGAACAGGGTTGCCCTCAAGCTTGGCGGCAATTGCACCGTGCGCGACAGGTCATTGGGATATAGGACCTATCGCGGCTGGTTCGCCTGGGACTGCGTCGCGGAAGTCGTTGCCGATTTCGCCCCGGATGTCGCCGTGCCGCATTCGGGGTTCCCCGTCCGCATGAGCGAGGCCTTCGCGCGGGCGGACGTGCCAGTGGCGATATACTTCCGGAATGTCGAGATGGACGATTTCGGCGGTGATCCGGCGGGTGCAGCAAAAACCTGCATCGCCAATTCGAGCTTCACTGCAGACAGGCTGAAATGCGAGCATGGCATAGAGGCCGAGGTCATCCCGCCATTGTTCGATGCGGCTCGTTATTCGACCAGCCCGAGCCGGAAATTCGTTACCTTCATAAACCCGCATCCGGAAAAGGGCCGCGACCTCGCCTTTGCAATCGCGAGGCTTTGTCCTGACCTCGAATTCCTTTTCGTCCGCGCCTGGACATTGGACGCCGAAGATGAAGAGAAGCTCCAGTCGATAGAGCGTGAATGCGCCAATGTGACGGTGATGGAGAAGGTCTCCGACATGCGAACTGTCTATGGGCTGACAGCAGTTATGCTGGTGCCAAGCCGTTGGGACGAAGCGTGGGGTCGCATCGCTACCGAAGCCCATTTCAGCGGCATCCCTGTCGTTGCGGCCAAGGTTGGAGGGCTGCCCGAATCCGTCGGGCCCGGAGGTATCCTGCTGGACCGGGATGCCGATGCTTCGCAATGGGCAGCCGCCCTGCAGGACTTGCTCGGCGATCCCGCGAAATACGAGGGGCTTTCCCGGCGGGCCCTGGACTATTCGAGGCGGTCGGCGATCGATCCGGATCGCCAGCTTGACCAATTCGTGGAGTGTCTTGGCGATGCGATAGACAAGCATCGTCGCGCGTCTCCGCAGCACCAGCGCGAAGTCGCCACGTCCCTCTCGGGCATCGACTGAGGGCGTGCGAATACTGTTCTACACCGCAGTCGACTGTTCCCACCCCGGCGGGGTGCAGTCGATGGTACAGGGACTTGCCAAGGGTCTCGAGGAAAGGGGCCACGAGGTTGTCAGCCTTTGGAGCGAGCCTACCGATCGACCAGTGCCCGGCAAGCGCGTCATGCGGCTGCATCTCAGACAGTCGAAAAACCGGCCGACGCATCTGCCCTCGCTGATAAGGAGTTTCTGGGCGCTATTGCGCGCAAGGCCTCAGGTCGTGCATGTGCATTTTCTTACCCAGAGAGTGCACTATTTCCTGTTCTGGCGCAGGCTGTTCGGCTTCAGGGTCGTGCTGACCGCGCATGGCAGCGGCCTGCTACGCCCATGGCCGCAAGATGCGCCCCACCTTGGCCGATTCCTTCGTGAGGCCGACGAGGTTACTGCGGTTTCACCCGCGTTGATCGAGGCTGCCGGGAAGTACGAAGGTGTCGACGCGGCCCGGATCGCCATGATCCCGAACGGCATCGACACCGAATTCTTCTCGCCAGCGCCCACGCAATCGGTGGGCACGCACCCTGCACTTGTTTCAGTGGGTAGGCTGGACCCGGTGAAAGGTCATGACGTTCTGATCCGAGCCCTTCCGGACATTCTGGATGCGCATCCTGAAACCCGCCTCGTGATCGTAGGCGATGGCGAGTGCGAAGCGGATTTGCGTGCGCTTGCCGAAAAGCTGAATGTAGCCGGGAATATTACCTTTGCAGGAAGCCTTGGTCCCGGTGAAATCCGCGACCGGTTGCAAATGTCCGACCTGTTCGTGTTGCCATCGCGCAGCGAAGGAATGCCTGTTGCCTTGCTCGAGGCTATGGCCTGCGGTGTGCCCTGCGTGGCATCCGAAGTCGGTGGAGTGGCAGCGACTGTGGCGGATGCCGGGGTGCTAGTCCCATCCGACGATCCCAAGGCACTGGGCTCGCAGGTCGCCAGCCTGCTGGCCGACGATTCGTCGCGCCAACGTCTGGCCGCCCTGGCGCGATCGCGCGCAGAGCAGTTCGCATTGGATCGCACTGTCGCTCGATACGAGGAAGTTTACGAGAAATTCCTGGCATAGCTTCGGCGCGCCGACGTGATTAACCTAGATTGTAGTCGCTAACGGGCGAAATCTTCATTTCCGGGGCAACCAATTTTATGGAGCGCCCCGGGAATGTCAGGAAATCTGCGAGTCGTCGGTCTTGCCGAAAGGCCTCGCATCCTGTTCGTGCTCAAGGAATATTCCCAAATCCACCAGACCTGCATCAAGAACGAGATCGAGGCGCTTGAAGACCATTACGAAATAAGGATTGTCACGAGTGGCGCACCTGCGAGCTTGTGCCGCGACCTTCACCCCCACGATTACGTGAAGGACCTGGAGGGGCTGGCAACTGCGGTGCAGGAGTTCAGGCCGCATGTTCTTCATACGCATTGTTTCAGCGAGCTTCAGTTTGTCAGGCAAATCGCCGAGATAACGCGAACCCCTTATACAGCCCGGATTCATTCCCTCGACACCACTTCCCTGCGTGGCAGAGGCTTGCAGGGCAGGATGGGAAAACTGTTCAAGGGCAGTCCTGTGAGCCAGAGACCCGCCTGGGCCATCGAAGCGATCCAAGCGATGGATAGCGACCTGTGCCTCGGTGTGCTTATATTGCCTTGCGCGCGTCCATGGCTGGTTCGCGCAGGGGCCCAACCGGACAAGCTGATCGACTGCTTCCCCGTGGTGCGGGTCAGGCAGTTCATGGACCGCGGACCCAATGGCGATGAGGTGATGAACCCGGGCTGCGCGACAACCCGTAGGGCGACCTCCGAGTTCAGGCGTCTGGCAAATATGGTGCCCGGGCGAAAGTTCCGGTGGTACGCTCAAGGCGACGGGTGCGAACACTTGCAGGAAAGACACGGCGGGCAAGGGTCCGGTGTGGAGTTCGTCGGTCCCGTACGCACCCGGGATATGCCTAGCGAGTACAAGAAGCATCGTTGGCTGGTTTTCACCGAAAATGTCGAGACCCCGGCCAGCGGCTGGCCGATAGCCGTTGCTGAAGCCCAGGCATCTGGCGTCGGCGTGTGCATTCCGAGCCTGCGGACCGACCTCGCGCAATATGTCGGTTCGGGCGCAGGCGTACTCTACGATTCGGTGGAGGAGCTACCGGCGATTGTTGCCGGAAAGGTACCCAAGGCGATGCGCGAGCGAGGGTTCGAGCAGGCCAAGAAATACGATATCGAACGCCACAAGCATCTTCTCACCGATCTGTGGGAGAGTGCGATCATCCGGGAAACGCACGATACTTCGGAGGTCTCGATCTTCCGCTTTGAAACTACCCCCACCGTCGCACCGGTTCGCTGATCTTTCGCAATGACCTCTACCACTGCCTCTCAAACCTCCTCATTCCGCTCGCTATCGCGGCGCGCCTACTGGTCGGCCATCTGGCATATGCGTCGCATGCCGGAGCGGGCCGTGCGTCTCGGACTGCCCCCGGCCATCCTCGGCAATCAGTTTCGCAGGCGCGAGCCGTTGCAAACCTATGTCGAAAAACATGCTGATGCGGGTTTGCAGCTCGAGACCCTGTATCCCGCGCGGCAGTTATCCAATCCACTGCCCCGCAATGTCGAAGACCGGGAGAGTCTCTCTCGCGACGGAGCCCTCTGGGGCTATTCGATATGGGACGTTCCGGAACGCAAGGTGGCGGCGACCCAGCTAGCGACGCTTCGCGATTGTCGCTTCCAGTTCTTCGACACGCCGCAGAAGGGGGACTTCTTTCCGGCCCTGCTGTCGCCCGGGGGCGTGTCCATCGAGGCGCGCGAAATTTCCTATCGCCCCGGTCATGCGAAACAGTCCGATGGCGGCCAAGTGGTTCACCGCGATCGTGCGACATGGATGATCGAACGAGCCTATCACAACCATTCGCACTGGCTGACCGCGCACCTTCCCAAGCTGATCCTGCTGCGCGACAGGCCCGAGCTTTCCGACCTCATCCTGCCCTCTAGGCGAACAGATGTCGTGGACGCGTCGATGCGAATGCTGGGCCTGGAGCCGGAGGATTTCGAAAGTTTCGAAGCCGACAAGCCGCTGCACGTCGACGACCTGACGCTGGTCCAGGCGGACCGGTTCGATCCACTGCACATGCAAGCCGTCCGCACAGCCTTTGCCAACGAGGACAGCGCCCCGCCGACGCGAAAGGTGCTGATCAGTCGCGCGAACTCCCGCGGTCGCAAATTGCTGAACGAGGAAAAGCTCTGGCCCATGCTGCGCGAGGCCGGTTTCGAGCGGATTCTGATGGAGGATCTGGACTTCGCCGAGCAGGTGCGCCTGATGCAGGAAACGCGCATCCTGATGGCTCCTCACGGCGCCGGTCTCACCAACATGCTGTTCTGTCCGCCAGGAGGGCATGTCGTCGAACTGGCGGATCCGGGCTTTCCCAATCCGAATTTCTATGCGCTCTCCTGCGCGCTAGACCTCGACTATTGGCTGGTTCCTGCCAAGGCCAGCAAGGCAGCACATCCGCTCGACCGGGATCTGCAGGTCGATATCGGGGAGGTGGCCAAGATCGTCGACTTGATCGGATGAAGATCTCCGTCATCATTCCCTGTCGCAACGCAGAGGAGTGGATCGGTGCCACTCTCGTATCCCTGCGGAACCAGACACGCGTGGCGGACCAGATCGTGGTGGCCGACAATGGCTCGACCGACGAGACAAGACGCGTCGCGAGCAGTTTTGCCGGCGTCGAAGTGATCGATGTGCCGACGCCCGGCGCCAATCAGGCCCGGTTGGCCGGGTACGAAAGAGCGACCGGCGATGCGATCATGTTCTGCGACGCCGATGACCTCCTTTCGCCGGACGTCCTGAAAGAACTCGAAGAAACCCTTGAACGTGCACTGCGGGCGGGGGAGGGCAACATCGCCTGTTGCGCGTGGCGGAGGATCGCGTGGTCAAACGGTGCGTGGATCGTCTGCCCCGCATCGTGCCCCTCTCGCGAAAAGGGGCAGGACGATCTCGCGGCTTGGCTTTCCGGTTGGTATCATCCGCCATGTGCGGTTCTCTGGTCGCGCGAGGCCTATGAGGCGAGCGGGGGATGGGATCCCGATCTCAACCTGAACCAGGACGGGGATGTCATGATGCGCGGCTTCGTCGCGGGCAATCGCCTAGCACTTACCGATGCCGCTGAATCCTACTACAGGCGGCTTCCCGGTGAACACGCTTCACTCTCGGCAAAACGCAACACGCGAACCGGCATCGAGGCGCGACTGCAGGTGTTGCAACGGATTGCGAGCCAGTTGACCATCAAGGGTCAGGCAGACAGATACAGCAAGGAGATGGCCGCCGCCTATGGCGCACTGGCCGAGGATGCTCGCGTCGAAGCACCGGACGTGTCTCAGCGTATCCTTCAATCGACTGCGAAGCTTCCGCCAGCGCAGCGAAGACAGTCCCGCCTGCCTGCTTTCGCCGGTGCTTTCGAAAAGCTCGCCAGGATCTCGCTGGTCCCCGGGGCGATCGATCCTTCTTTGGAGAAAGTTGAGTGGGAGCCGGACTTGGTCGAGCAGCCCGCTGATGACAGCGCACTTCCGCTTATCAGCGTGGTCATTCCCGCCTACAATCGACAGGAAACGATCCTGCGAAGCGTGCAGAGCGTACTTGCTCAGGATTATCCCGCGCTGGAGGTCATCGTGGTCGATGACGGTTCCACGGATAACACAGTCGAATTGCTCGACAGCATCGAAAGTGACCGGCTTCGCGTAGTCGAGCAGAGCAATGCCGGGCCGGGAGCGGCTCGCAACCGAGGGATCAAGGAAGCCCGAGGCGATTACATCGCATTACTCGATTCCGATGACGAATGGCTGCCGGGCAAGCTGCGCGCCCAGTGGAACGTCATGCGCCAGGGACATGACCGTCTAGGCATGGTGTTCACCGGGATCGAGAGTGTGGAGGGAGCAGGGGTGCGTCGCTCGACGGTCCCGTCTGTCTCTTCCCGCGCTCATAAGGTCCTGCTGGCACGCAACGTGTTGCATGGCGGAGCAACGACGGGATTGCTCAAGCGCGAAGTGTTCGATGTGGTCGGCGGTTTTGACGAAAGCCTGGAAGCGATAGAAGACTACGAGTTCTGGCTTCGGGCAAGCCGGTTTTTCGACATTGCGACGGTTCCCCGCGACCTTGCGCGCTACTTCGATGACGATCCAGCCGAAAGGGAAGGACAGACATTCCGGGTTTCCCGAGCTTTCTTCAAGAATCAGGCGGCGCGCGAAACCGTGTTCGGTCGATATGAGACCGATATGGTTCGAAACCGGATCGATCACCTGTTCCTTATCGGCAATGCCGAGCGGGAATTCTCCCACCCTCTCGGATCGACAAGTCGGGCGCTCGGATACTGGAGCAGGGCCTGCATGCGTCGACCAATAGCAGCTTGGAATTACCGTTGGTTGGGTGCCGCCTTGATTCGCAAAATGACAGACTTGAGAAATTCTGCTTAAAGCGTTTTGCGAAATTGTTCCCAAATTAGCATAGGTAAATGAAATTCGCCGCACTACCTCTTAATAGCCAAGAGAAGCCCTTATCTTCCAATCGATTTTAACTTTTGTGATTTCTCGATCACCATAAACAGCGAAGTTCGTCAGTGAGCTAGGTCGGAGCTTTTGACGAATGAATAATGCTTTTGCAAAGCGGCTATCCTTTACGTCGCCGCTGGACGACGATGACGCTGACGTCATCGACAATCTATGTTCGAGAGATCGAAGGGTAGCGGCCAAACGCTACATCTTGAGAGACGGCGATCAGATGTTGCGGTTTCCCATCATGCTAGAGGGGTGGGCGGCATGCTACCAGATCATGCGCAACGGATCGCGGCAGATCACTGGCCTGCTGCTGCCCGGAGATGCCCTCTACTTCGATAGCTATCCGGACTGTCCCGCCATCGAGGAGATCGTTGCCCTTTGTCCCAGCGTCGTCGCTTTTGCGAGCCACGAGGAGATGGATCGGGCCATCCAGAGCCGACCAACGATTGGCAGGGCGATGCGCAACTATGGGCGAATCAAGAATGCGGTCATGGCAACGTGGATCGTCAATGTCGGTCGCCGGGATGCTCTTGAACGCATGGCTCATCTGATTTGCGAAGCTTTCGCCAGATTGGCCATGATCGGAGAGGTCGACGGCAACAGCTTCCATTTCCCGCTGACCCAGGACGATTTCGCCGATGTGCTCGGTCTTACGCCGGTTCACGTCAATCGGAAACTGCAACAGCTGCGTCACGAAGGATTGATCCATCTCCGTTCGAAGGAAATGACGATCATTGATCGATACGCGCTGCAACAGGTCGCGGGTTTCGATGAGACGTATCTGCGCCCGGCAAGGGAAGCGCCTGCCACCGAAGACACGCTGCTCGGAATCTAATGCAGTTAAGGGGCCTGCGCAGGCGATCGGGCTAGGTCCGATCCGCATGTTCATTCGACGATCAGGACATACCGCCGCCTCCGGTCGAGGTCGCTTCGGGGCCATGTCATACCGTGGTCTGCAAGCGTTGTGT
This sequence comes from Aurantiacibacter poecillastricola, assembly GCF_030730945.1. Lineage (GTDB taxonomy): Bacteria > Pseudomonadota > Alphaproteobacteria > Sphingomonadales > Sphingomonadaceae > Alteraurantiacibacter > Alteraurantiacibacter poecillastricola. Next base: position 133,680 of record NZ_JAVAMS010000005.1, on the reverse strand, counting down.
GCTATCGCTACGCTGGGCTTGATCATGGGGGGCTCCCATACCGGAAATGGGGAGTCCTTCGGAAAACCACTCGACAGCGATGCTGAACAGGTAAGGGCGCTCACATCGTCGATTGAAGCCGGACTACCTGCTGGCCTTGGTGGACCTGAAGCCACGTCTCTCGATCTCGCCAAGCCGTTCACGATCCAGACCGACGATCCCGTTAGCCTTGGAAGGGCGAGCCGCTGTCTCACGGAGGCCATCTATTACGAGGCCGGGGCGGAGAATGACCTAGGCCAGCGCGCCGTTGCGCAGGTCGTCCTCAACCGCCTTCGCAATTCGGAATTTCCTAACAGCGTATGCGGCGTCGTGTACCAGGGTTCGTCTCTGGCGACCGGCTGCCAGTTCACCTTCACTTGCGACGGGTCTCTCGCGCACCTTCCCTCAAAAGCGGGCTGGGCGCGTGCTAGGGATGTCGCACACCAGGCGCTGGCCGGGCACGTCGTTTCGGAAGTCGGCCTCGCCACCCATTACCACGCCAACTATGTAAGGCCCTACTGGAGCGGCACGTTGAACCGCATCGGCCAGATCGGATCGCACGTCTTCTACGTGTGGCGCGGCCAAGCGGGGAAGCCTGCGGCGTTTGAAATGACCTATGACGCTACTGAGGTCGAACCGATCCGCCGCACATCTGTTCGCGATTTCGAGAACGATATCACAGCGTCGACGGGAGACGATGCCGAGCCATTCTCACCGTCCAGCCTGACATTGTCGCGCTCGACTTCCGGGGCTGATGCGGGCCCTGCCGAGAGCGGCTCGGCGCCAGGGAACAGGAAAGTGCAGCTGCGCCCGTTGAGCATGGCGGCAAACGCCGGCAACCATCCAACCGAAGAGTGATTGTCCTGCGCTTTATAGCCTGCCTTGCGATGGCACTCGTGGGAATGACCTTGCCGGCTTCGGCACAGGATACGAGCGGCTATCTCTCCGCCGGGGCCTTGCTGACGAAGTGCCGGAGCTCGTCGGTCGACGCGCAGGCGTATTGCTTTGCTTATATCGCCGGAGTTTCGGATGCCATCCGGGCCTACCAGGCGTGGCTTGGCAGCCAAGAGGTTTGTCTGCCTGATGGCGTATCGCAGAGCGAACTCGTAACCGCTTTCGAGGAATACATGACTTCCCATCCGACGCAGCTCGATGCGCAGGCTGCATCTATCGCGGTACTGGCCCTCCAAAGCCGTTTCGGGTGCGAAGCGAGTGTCGAAGACAATACGCAGATTGATAACCTGCAATAAGGTTAACGCTTTCAATCATCGCCACCATGCAAGGCTCAATTCTGCTTGCGCACAGTCGTCGAACTCGTGCCACCCATTCGCACGGAGAGCCCCATGTCCGCCCAGCACCAGGAAAGAGAGCATCCGCCGACATTCGAACTGCCGCCGATGCGGCATGAGGTGCGCCCGATGCTTCATCGCATGTTCGACATTGCGATTGCCGTATTTTGCCTTCTGCTGTTTTGGCCAGCGTTCCTGGTCATCGGGCTTGCTTTGAAGTTGACCGATTCGGGCCCCATCTTCTTTGGCCACCGGCGTATCGGCAGGAACGGTCGCACGTTTCGTTGCTTGAAATTTCGGAGCATGGTGTTGAATGCAGAACAGCGCCTCGAAGAGGTGCTTTCGGCAGATCCCGCTGCCGCGCGCGAGTGGCGGGAAACCCAGAAGCTGCGCAAGGATCCCCGGATCACGCCCATCGGCCGTTTCCTGCGCGCGACGAGCCTCGACGAGTTGCCCCAGCTTTTCAATGTCCTTGCAGGCCAGATGAGTATCGTCGGACCAAGGCCGATCGTCGCTGACGAGGCCGAGCGCTACGAACACGTGTATCAGCTCTATTGCCGCGCCAATCCTGGCATGACTGGGCTGTCCCAGATCAGTGGCCGCAGCCACCTGAGCTATGCCGAGCGGGTCCTGCTGGATGCCCAGTACTTCGGCCGCAAATCCATACGCGAGGACTTGCGCATCTTGATCTTTACCGTTCCCGTTGTGTTGCGGAGAGACGGTTCCTGCTGATTTCAACTCGGCTGGAGAAAGGCGCGCCGATGCGTACCCTGATGCTCGAATTCAACGAGCTCGTTCCCGATCTTCTTGACCGGTTCATTGCGGCTGGCCAACTGCCCGGTTTTGCCCGCCTGCGCGAGAAGTCGATCCGATGCATCACCGATGCCCAGGAAAGCCCGCCGAACCTCGAACCATGGATCCAATGGGTCACGGTGCACACCGGCCTCTCGTTCGATGAACACCGATGCTTCAATCTTAACGATGGGGTCAGCCTAAAGGCGCCGCGCATCTGGGACGTGGCCAGCAAAGCGGGAAAATCCAACTGGATCTGCGGAAGCATGAATACCAGCTTCGATGCGGAAAGCTTTCGTGGTTACTTCCTGCCGGATCCGTGGGCTTCGGACGCAGCACAGCATCCGGCTGGATATTTTGAGCCGTTCTCCGACGTAGTCCGCGCTTTCGTGCAGGAGCACAGCGGCAAGCCCGACGTTGGCGCTGCCAAGTTCGCCCGCTTCGCCCGGTTCATGGTGGGTCATGGCCTCAGCCTGCAAACCGTGTCCTCGGCATTGACGCAACTTGCGAGCGAACGACTGACGCATACGAAATGGCGCCGGGCGTTGATCCTGGATCGGCTTCAATGGGACCTGTTCCGCGCTATTCATTCGCGCGAGACGCCGGATTTCGCGACTTTCTTCCTCAACTCCACTGCCCATTTCCAGCATTTCCACTGGCGCGAGATGGAGCCGGATCTCTTCGACATCAAGCCGAGCGATAGCGCGCGCGGCCAGTATTCTTCCGCGATTCTGGCCGGGTACCAAAGCATGGACCGGATCGTCGCGCAGGCAATCGATCTGATGGGCCCTGACGGTTGCGTCGTCCTGTGCACCGCCCTGAGCCAGCAACCCATGGTTGCGTTCGAACAGGACGGCGGGCGCCAGATCTTTCGCCACCGCGATATCGGCAAGCTGACCCGGTTTGCCGGGATAACGGAAACCTACGACTATCGGCCCCTAATGTCGCAGGAGTTCCAGCTGGAATGCCATGGCGAGGCTGAAGCACGCGAAGTCGCATCGCGGCTTTCCGCGCTTTCTCTTCCCGATGGCAGCGAAGTCATGTGGGCGGTAGCGGTGGGAAGCCGCGTGGAAGCGGGCTGCAAGGTCTATCGTGATCCTGGCGGGCAAAACGTCACCTCCGGTTCCGAAGGAGACGAACTCCCGTTTGCCGAGCTGTTCTACCCCCTCGAATCCCTGCGCAGCGGAATGCATTCACCAGACGGAATTTTCTGGGTCCATGCGCCGGGCAGGGTTGCCGAAACGATCGAGGACAAGATTCCGCTGACGGATGTCTTCCCGACCTTGCTGGACGTCATCGATGCCGGTCAAAGCTCTGCGCGCACGTCCTCCTTGCTGCGGAAAATACCTTCTGCCAGAGCGGCCCTGGTAGCATGACCAACAGCCGCAGTGCCACGGCGCTCCGCGGCCGGACATCGACCCCCCGCAGGCGCCATCGGGGTTCGTCCCCGCTGGGTTTCGAAAATCTGCCTGTGCAGCCGCTTGCTATCACCCTGGTGATGTGTCTGTGCATGCAGACGCTTGGGGCCGTAGCAGTCATGGCAGAACTGATCCTGCTGGCCGCCATCGTCGCGATCCGCTGGCGCCTTTCCCTTGCAATGATTGCAGGCGGAGCCCTGTTTCTCGCATTGCCGCTGTGGGCGATAATGTCGACGGCTTGGTCGCCGGTGCCAGAGACGACCCTGCGCTATGCGATACAGTTGCTCGTAACCGCGATGATCGGGATAGTTCTCGCGCGTGCGTTGCCGCGCGACCGCTTGCCGCTGGTGGTTTTTCTCGGGATCGGGATTGCTCTTGCGCTCGGCCTGCTCTCCGGGCGAACCGGACCATCGACCGAGGGCGCGGTGTTGATCGGCCTTACAGGATCGAAGAACCAGATGGCCTATGTCAGCCTTTTCTGGCTGCTCTCGGCCCTCAGCGTGGCGATGTCGCGCCCCCTGCATGTGGTTGTGCGGATCGCCGGATTGGTCTGCGTCCCGATTGCCGTCTTCCTGCTCTGGCAGGCCAACGCTGCGACGGCCCTCGTTTCGGCGGCAATACTCGTGCCGCTACTGATCGTCGTGCTGGCTGTCTCATTTCTTCCACCGGCGGGCCGTCTTTATTGCCTGCTCGCTGCCCTGGCATGTGCGGGAGCGGCGCTGACAGCTTTACCGCAAATCGAGCAGGAGGCAGACGAGTTCCGTAGCGACGTTCTGGGGAAGGACCCCCGGCTCACGGGTCGGACCCTGCTATGGAAAGATGCCGACGCCCTTATTGCGCAGGAACCGGTACTGGGCTTTGGCTACAAGGCGATCTGGCTTGGCCCCGTCGGGCCCGGCCTGCTGAATCGCTACGGCCAAACCGATGGGAGGGCGTATCATTTTCACGACACGTTTCGAGAACTGCGCGCTGACCTCGGCTGGGTTGGGTTCATCCTGTTTACGGTGCCGCTCCTGATATTTCTGGTTCGCGGCGGAACCGCGATGCTCACGCAGATCGATACCGCCCGCGCTTTTGCCCTCGTTACGGCTTTGGCGGTCCTGATCAGGATCCGAACGGAGCTTGTCGTCGGGCCTTTCCTGATCGACTACGTTCTCCTGATCACCGGCCTGACGGCACTTTCCACGCCCTTTCTGGCTAAAGGGCCATTGGAGATGGCGAGAACCGGCAGTTCGCGATTGAGAAGGGGCCCCAGATCCGCGCTGCAATGAAGGCCTGTCCGCGGTCACGTGCGATAGCAGGGTGCCGCGATCTCTCTGGCCTGAAATCCATTAAGCCGGTGGCGGAGACGGAGTCCGCCATACTACGTGCCGAATGTGTTCTAATCGATCCGGGCAACCCGCAAAAAACCTAAAGTTTACACTATATCCTCAATCCGAATGTTCAAATCTGTTCGATTGCGTTCCCATAAAACCGCGCTATTATCGGGGAGCGGTTATGGGAACGGCTGTTATTTCCGCCAATGTGGCAGGGCGCTGGCACGTTCGATTCCCTCAAAGGGACCCGAAATGCCAAGGAAGCTGCACAACGCGCTAACCCCTCTCGCGGTGAAGAATGCCAAGCCGGGACGTCATACCGATGGGGGCGGTCTGCAATTACTGGTGAAGCCAACCGGTGCACGCTCATGGGTTTATCGTTACACCCCAAAGGGAAAAGAGAAGGCGCGGGAGATAGGCCTTGGCGCGGCTGGACAAGGCGGCATGTCGCTCGCCGATGCGCGCGACGAGGCGGCGGCGCTACGTGTGAAGGTCAAGGCGGGCATTGATCCGCTGGACGAACGGGATAGGGAGGCCGCTCAGGCGCTTGCGGCGGCTCAGGCTGCCAAGGTAGCCGGAACCACGTTCAAGGACGTTGCAGCGGCCTACATCGCTGCGAATGAGGAAAGCTGGCGCAACCCCAAGCATCGCCAGCAATGGCGCAACACGCTCGATACCTATGTTTATCCGGTGATCGGGGATTTGCCAGTTGCAGAGGTCGAAACTGCGCATGTGCTCAAAATCCTGGAGCCAATCTGGAAAGGCAAAGCTGAAACGGCCAGCCGCATTCGGGGGCGAATGGAAACCGTGCTCGATAGCGCCAAGGCACGGGGCTATCGGCAGGGTGAAAACCCGGCGCGCTGGCGTGGGCACCTTGCGCAAATCCTCCCCGCGCGCACCCGACTATCGCGCGGGCACCACAAGGCGCTCTCCTATGAGGAAATTCCGGCATTCGTCCGCGCGCTGCACAAGCGGGAGGCCGTGGCGGCGCTGGCGCTGGAATTTACGATTCTCGCCGCTGTCCGCTCTGGAGAAGTGATCGGCGCGACTTGGGCAGAGGTCGATCTACAAAAGGCAACTTGGACGATTCCAGCCGACCGCATGAAGGCCGCGAAAGAGCATCGCGTGCCGTTGTCCCCCCGTGCGGTTGCCATACTTGAAAGCCTCCAGCCGCTTGGAAGCCATTATTTATTCCCGGGGGCGAAGGGCGGCAAACTGTCCGGCATGGCTATGGCGATGCTTATGCGCCGCATGAAGGTCGATGCGACCGTGCACGGCTTCCGTTCGGGTTTCCGCGATTGGGCAGCCGAATGCACCGGCTATGCCCATGAGGTTGCCGAAATGGCACTGGCTCACACAATCGAGAACAAGGTGGAGCGGGCCTATCGGCGTGGCGATCTGTTCGACAAGCGGCGGCGGCTCATGGACGATTGGGCAGGCTATTGTGAAGGCGGCCGGGAAGATGGTGAGAAGTCAGATAACGTAACTCCCCTTCGCGCCGCCGGCGTAAAATGAGTGCAGTTTGGAAGCATCAACTTTTGTTCGTCTGGGAATGGGCACCGGCTAGAACCCATTTCAGCGCACCATAAAGCGTAAGGAAAACAATCAGTCCTATTGCTAAATAGACACCCGCTTGGACTGCGGCCCAGCCTATCAATCCACCATCGAGATGGTCGGTGTGAGCGGTCAGTATAATATCTCGCTGATCGCTACAAAAATTCGCATCGAGGTCGCTATCTAAGCATTCATTATAATGCCCTTGGGCGAGGCGACTCGCAGCGGCGTACTGCTCGGAGGCATAAAAAGCCGTGCCTCCGATCATCCATAGCGTTGAGGCTGCTACAATCGCGCGTCCGAAAATTCCTAACTTCAATTTCCCCCCCTTTGTTTCTTCGCTTTATTGTCTGGCCAAGCTCCGCACGCAATAGTGCTGGCGGGGATAGGCTGGCCAGCCGACAAGCGCGCATCCCACGCGCTTCCCCGCTTTCTTAATGGGAGCCGCTAGGGAGGCGGAATTGGCCCGAGTAAATCAGGATGATGTTGCGGACGCTTTGATCGAACGATTTGAGGAAGAATCTCCATTCAATCGGCGCGCCTTCTTCGCACTTAGAGGCTTTACCGCCGACTGGAGAAAAGACTTAGTTTCCCTTCTGCGTTCCGAGGAGCCGATTCACCCAGCCGTCCGGGAGGTAATGGCCGAAGCCATCGAAAGCGAAACAGTCGATGGAACCCACTTAGACCTAATCGGAGGCGGCGAAAACATAGATCGTTTCCGAGCGGTCGCAGCGCGCGAAAAGTGGGTAGAGATTGGGGAGTGGGTCGATGTGCGCATAGCGGAAGGCATGAAGCGCAAAGACGCGCTTCCTTTGGCTGAGGCGGAGTTTGGAGCTTCGTATGAGAAATGCCGCGATGCACTCACCTATTCGCGGCGATGTCGTGCTTATGTTGCCAAAGTCTTGGCCGAGCCAAAGGTCTCTCCTTACTTAACCGGGGATATGCTGGCGAACGTTTTTCACCATTCCCACATCGAGGCTGAGCGGAAGAAAAAAGGTCGAAAAAAAAGGGGTAATGCTTCCTCACAGCGATAGACCTATTGTTAGGCGATAGAAATGGGCTGATCGACACCGCCGCAGCGCGCACTTTCTCGTTCACAAGCAAACGAGGAAGTTCAATGAAAGCCGACACAAACTATCCCCCCAAAATCTCATATTCGATCAAAGAGGCCTGCATGGCTTCTAGCTTGGGCCGCACCACCATCTATTCGCATATTGCAGCGGGGCGATTGCTCGCACACCGGATAGGCGGGCGCACGGTGATACCGGCAGAGAGCTTGCACGCATTTATCGCAGGGGAGGCATGAGTAATGCCTCACAAAAGCAAAACCCCGGCGGGCACCGGGGCTTCGCGCGATAGCTTTGCGGGCCTGTCGCTTTCCCCCTCTAGCGTTGGCACAATCCAATCGCAATTCCTGATTGCAGCGCATCACGTCCGACCAGAAATGGCCGCGATGATCGCCGCGCTCGCTTTCTGTGGAGGCACGCATGGATGATCGCTATCCCAACATTCCCGGTTCGAAGGGACTGGACGGAACGAGCCAGGATGCTGCCGAGGCTATCGCCCCGACCGTCTCGCACCTTCGCCGCATCGCCATGCGCTCGCTAGCTCGGCTGGGAGAGGCGACACCATTGGAGGCCGTGGCAATTTCCGGTGTTACGAGAGAATCGCTCCAGCCGCGTTTTTCGGAACTGCGGGCCATGGGCTTGATCGAACCGACCGGCGCGCGGCGGCGCAATCCCAGCGGCAAGAGCGCTTCCGTGCTCAGGCTTACCGAAAAGGGGAGGGCCGCGCTGTGTTAGTCGATATAGAAGCGATAGCCCGCCACTACGGCGGCAAGGTGTGCAAGGGCAACGCGCTGATCCCGACGCCGGGCCATTCTGCCCGCGACCGGGGGACTGCAATCAAGTCCTGCGCGCAAGCTCCCGATGGGTGCCTTGTCGCCTGCTATAACGGCACTCGGGCCGATGCGCTGGCGGTCAAGGAAATGCTGCGCGCAGACGGGTTTCTAGAGGCGGAGAGCGGGCGCGCATTGACGGCGGCGGAACGGCGGTCGATCCGGCAGGCCGACCTTGCCCGGAAGCGTGAACGGCTAGCGGCTGAGGAAGCGGCGGCGCGGTGCGCAGCGGACCTATGGCGCGATGCTAGCCGCGCCGATCCTGCGCACCCCTATCTTGTGGCCAAGGGACTGGAGACGTTCGGCATTCGGCAAGCGGGACGCGATTTGCTGGTGCCGATGGTCGATCCCGGCTTCCGCCTATGGAATGTGCAGCGCATCCGGCCCGATGGTTTCAAGCTGTTCGGCAAGGACGCTCGCACGGCTGGCCTGTTCTGGCCCCATGGCGTGCATATGCATGACGGGAAGCCATCGGCTGGTCCGTTGGTGATCGGGGAAGGCTTTGCCACAATGGCGGCTGTTCACTCGTCAACCGGCTTTGGCGTTGTCGCTGCCATGTCTGCGCGCAATCTCGAAACCGTGGCACGCGCAGTGCGCAAACTGTTCCCCAGCCGCGAACTGATCGTAGCAGCGGACGATGATCGCCACCTTGGCAAGAATATTGGGCTGGAAGCCGCCATAAGGGCCGCTGAGGCCGTTGGCGGGGTTATGGCTACCCCGAGGCCGGAAACGTGCTTAGCGGACTCCAGTGCCGATTTTGCAGACATCCCGCGTGGCGATGTTGCCGGGCGCATCGAAGCGGCAAGGCTGGGGGAATGACGATGGCAGCAACCTCACCCCAACCGATGGACTTTGCCGCGCTCCAGCCGGACGAAGCGGCAGCGCGTATCAACGAGCATTCCGCATTGCGCGCCACACCTTACCGCTGGCCCGATCCCGCTTCGTTGCCACGGCGGCAATGGCTCATGGGCCATTGGCTGCTGCGCGGCGAAGTTACCGCGATCATTGCACCGGGCGGCACCGGCAAGAGCACGATCGGCAACACGATTGCGCTTTGCCTCGCCAGCGGACAGCCGCTCTTGGGCAAGCCGTTGCATCGCGGCCCGCTAGCGGTGTGGATATTTAACCTTGAGGACGGCACCGAAGAACTTGAGCGGCAATTGTCCGCAGCCTGTGCCTATCATGGCATTGGCCCAGATGATTGCGGGGATCGGCTCCACCTCGATAGCGGACTGGTCCAGCCGCTTTGCACAGCAAGCGAGGACCGGGACGGATTCACGCTGCAAGAGGACGTTTTTTCCCAGCTAGCAGCGACGATCCGCGAACGGAGCATTGCAACGGTGATCGTCGATCCATTCGTTTCGAGCCATGCCGTGCGTGAAAGCTCGAACGAGGCAATCGACGCCATCGCAAAGCGTTGGAAGCGGCTGGCCCAGGAAACCGGCTGCGCGGTTGTGCTGGTGCACCATACTCGCAAGCTGGGCGGGCGCGAGGTAACGGCAGAGGACGGGCGCGGCGCGGTGGCATTGCGCGATGCTGCCCGCGTCGTGCTGCCGCTCAATCCTATAGGCGACAAGGAAGCCGAGGAACTGGGCATTGCGGATATAACAACGCGCCGCTCGCTAGTGCGTATCGACACCGGCAAGGCCAACCGTGCGCCTCCCGATGCCGCTACATGGATCAAGCTGGAAAGCCAGAGCCTTAATAATGGCGAAGGGCTAGAGCCGTCCGACTTTGTTGGCGTGGCTACGCTATGGGAAAAGCCGGACGTGTTCCACGGGCTGACAACGTGGCACCTCTATACCGTTCAGCAACGCCTTGCGGCTGGTGACTGGCGGGACAACGTGCAAGCCAAGGATTGGGTTGGCCACCTTGTCGCCAGCGTGGCGAGCCTGTCTCCCGAAACCGACAAAGGACGCATCAAGGCTATCATTCGGACGTGGAAGCGCAATGGCGCGCTAGCTGTGGAGCACCGCGCGATTAATGGCCGAGACGTGCCCTTCGTGATTGTCGGCGAGCCGATTAACGCCAGCGAAGTAGGCCCCCCTCCGCACCTCGCAACGTGTGGTGCGGAAAGTGCGGAAAGTGCTGGCGCGGACCCGTGACGAACCTGCCCACACCACCACCCCCTTTTAAGGGGGTGAGGTGGTGGCGTGGTGCGGATGAATGTTGGTGAGATAAATTTTGAAGGTGCGGGCAATCTAAAGGTGCAGCGTTATGGCGACTGAGGAAGCACAGCGAATGCTTTGGCAGCGATGGTCTGACTATGGCGGGGACTTCCCGCCTGAATGCCGGGATATGACCTGCGGTGCCCGCACGCGCGCGGGGACGCCTTGCAAGCGCCGCGATCTATACCGGTCCGGGCGATGCAAGCTGCATGGTGGACTTTCCACCGGGCCACGAACTGCCAAGGGCAAACGGCGATCAGCACGCAACGGAAAAGGCACAACAAAAGGCAAACCCCATGGGCGGGTGCAAAAGCCTAATGATTTAGGAAAATCTAGCCGCGCACCTCAGCGCGGGGGAGGTTGAAATGGGCGGCTGGGGCTCTGGCAGATATGGCGGCAGGCCAACGGTGGATGCTTCACTGACGATAGACTTGGCATGGATGTTTCGTAGCGGATTTGCCTGCGATGGTGCGTATCGCGCTGGTAGCATTCGCTGGACGTGCCGAGGTGAGCCATCCGGCGCGATTGGCTATCAAACGATAATGACGGAGCCAGGAACGGAGCGGCTGGAGCTGTCTTACACGCGAGGTAGTGGAACCGAAGCTGAGCAAGTGCGGCAAACAGTGAGGCTCTGCTTCACCACTCCTAATTACGGTGGCAAACGATGGTGGATGATTTGCCCTTTCCGACATATCCGAGTCGGCAAGCTCTACCTCCCGGTTGGCGGCGACCGTTTCGCATCCCGACAGGCTTGGCGACTAGGCTATCAATGCCAAAGGGAAGCGGCGCGGGACCGCCCCCTTGAGCGACTGTTTAGGCTTCAGAAGAAACTAGGCAGCGACCGTGGGCTAGGAGCTTTCCCGAGCCGCCCTAAAGGAATGTGGCAGCGGACCTATGACCGACACCTTGAGCAATATTGGGAACTGGAGGACGCCGCCAATCGGGAATTTGCTCTGCTTGCCAGTCGGCTCATGCGGTTGGATAGCGAATAGTTAGGATAGTCGCTCCCCCTGAGCTCTAATAGCCTAAATCGGGAGACAGGAGGGGGTCGGGCGGCTTGTGACTAAGGCGAGGCTTTGCTCGTCTGCCAGTCTCCAGTCCTCTAACAAAGTGGCTTTCGCTGCCTCACATTCCTCTCGTGTGCGATAGCGCAAATCCGGTTCATTCTGAAAAGCCGTATTGATGAGCCTGAACCTATCTGGCGTAGGTTCAGGCGCTTGCTGGCGCTCGACCGGTTCAATTTCGATTGCGGCTTCGGCCTGCAATTCGCCAACACTTTTCTCAAGTTCTGTCACTTTGGCTTCCAGCCGATCAAAGTCCTGTTGGCTAAGCGCGTCGGCATCTTGGCAGGCGGAAAGCGCTAACGGCATTATCGGGAGGAAAAGCAAACAACGCATCATGCTCAATCCCTTCGATGATTCGGGCCTTGCCGTCCAGTATCCTTCGCACCAAGCAACAAGGCTATAGGGGAGCGTTTATGGGAACATATGCCGCTTGGTCGAAAAACACTAAAAAAATCAGCGACAGGTGGCGGAGACGGAGGGATTCGAACCCTCGATACCCCGATAGGGGTATGGTTCCTTAGCAGGGAACTGGTTTCAGCCACTCACCCACGTCTCCGGACCCAAGCGGCAAGACGCGCGCTATAACGAGGGTGGCAGGGGGCATCAAGGGGCGCGTTCGGGTTTCTGCTCCTCGCCCCGCGACTTGCGCCGTGCGAGCGACCTGCGGATTCGACTCGCCGTATTCCGGATTCGGTTCGCCGCCTATTCATTGCCGCTTCAGCCGCGGGGGACTCAAATGACAGGCAATATGGCCCGCCTGCGTTTCACGAGCGGGGCCGATGCGGAGGAAATATGCAATCGATCCGAAAATATCTTGCTGCGGCACTGCTTCCCGCTCTTGCGGTGCTGGCGCTTCCTGCTGCCGCGCAGGGTATCCAGACGGTCGATCCGGATGCGGCGATCGATGGCGACCTTGTCGGGTCGGGGGAAAGCGCACAGCCGGGCTTCGGTACGCCGGACGCGGGGCAGGGTGGCGAACTGCCGGCCCGGGACGAGCCCGACACCGGCTCTGCCTATGATGGCGCCTATTCGCAGACTGAGCCGGACTCCCGCTACGATAATGTGGATAGCGTTCCGCAGACCGATACCGCGCCCCGGCCAAGCACACAGGCCACCGTCGCCGCGGCCGATCCCAGCACGACCTACGCCGAGGACGATCTTATCGGTGCAGCCGAAGGCCTGTTCGGTCGCGGCGCCGAGGGGCTTGCACGCATGATCCAGGACATCCTTTCCGAGCAGGGCGAACCCAATGGCTACATCGTCGGGCGCGAAGGTGGCGGTGCGTTCGTTCTCGGCGTGCGCTATGGCTCGGGAACGCTGTATCACAAGGTGGAAGGCAACATGCCGGTCTACTGGACCGGACCCTCGATCGGCCTCGATGCGGGCGCCAATGCCGGCAACACCTTCGTGCTTGTCTACAACCTTCACGATACCGACGAGCTGTACGAGCGCTTCCCGGCAGGGGAGGGGCAGGCCTATTTCGTCGGCGGCTTCAACGCCAGCTATGTGCGCAAGGGCGACGTCGTTCTGATCCCGATCCGCGTTGGCGCAGGCCTGCGTCTGGGCGTCAATGCGGGCTACATGCGCTTCTCGCGCAAGCAGCGCTGGCTGCCCTTCTAGGACCGCTGGACAGCACCCGGGCACGCAATCGGGAAATCCGGCATCTGCGCTCTTGCAGGTGAGGCTGCGGAGCGGCATGGGGTCGCCATGCTCGACAGACTCGACCAACAGCCCGCCGACGCCCTGCTTGCCCTCATCAAGATGTATGAGGCGGATACGCGTCCCGACAAGATCGACCTTGGCGTAGGCGTGTACCGCACCGCCGATGGCGGCACGCCGGTATTCCGCGCGATCAAGCAGGCGGAGAAGCGGCTGGTCGATACGCAGGGCACCAAGGCCTATCTCGGGCCCGAGGGCGACATGGGCTTCGTGCGCGCGCTTATGCCGCATGTGTTGGGCGATGCAGGCAACCGCGACGGACGGATCGACGGAATGCAGACGCCGGGCGGTACGGGCGCGGTGCGCCTTGCCGTGGCGCTGGCGCAGAAGGCGGGCGTTCGCAACCTGCTGATGGGCGTGCCGAGCTGGCCCAACCACAAGCAGATCCTCGACGATTGCGGCGTGACGACGGTCACTTTCGACCACGCCTGTGAGGATGGCAGCGCCGACATGGGCGCCCTGCGCGAGGCGCTGGGCAAGGCTGGCAAGGACGACGCGGTGCTGCTGCACGGCGCCTGTCACAACCCCACCGGCGTCGATTATACGAACGAGCAATGGGACGAGATCGCCGATCTTCTCGGCGAGACGGGCGCGCTCCCCATCATCGACCTTGCCTATCAGGGCCTCGGCGATGGCATGGAGGAGGATGCCTACGGCGTGCGCAAGGTGATCGCCAGTGTGCCCGAGGCGCTGGTGGCCTATAGCTGCGACAAGAATTTCGGACTCTACCGCGACCGTGTGGGTGCCCTCTACGTGATGGGTGCCAACGCGGACGAGACGGTTCGGATCATGTCCAACGCCGCCTCGCTCGCGCGAGCCAACTGGTCGATGCCGCCCGACCACGGCGGTGCCAGCGTGCGCCTGATCCTCGAAGACGAGGACCTCACCGCAGACTGGTTGGACGAGCTTGCCAGCATGCGCGAGCGGATCGGCGCGGTGCGCGCGAAGTTGGCCGAGGCGGGCACGGCAGGCGCGGTCGATCTCACCAAGCTGGGCGCGCAGAAGGGCATGTTCGCCATGTTGCCCGTCAGCAAGGAGCAGGTCGAGCGCTTGCGCAAGGACCACGGTGTCTACATGGCGGGCTCGGGCCGGATCAACGTGGCGGGCCTGACAATGGGCAATATCGACGCCTTCGTCGCTGCCCTGGCCGACGTGACCGGCTGATCCCGGAACAATTTGGAACGCCGACCGGGGCGTTTTGAAAAACTTGGGTTTCACCATCCGGGCTCCCTTCCAGCGGCGGGCCCCTGCGCCGCGTCGAGTCGCCTGAGCAGCCGCAGAAGCGCGGAATTATCGGCTTTTCGGCGTATCCCGGTGATCCTCCCGCGATGCATGGCGGGGGCGACAAGGCCGTCCTCCATGCGGCGCGAGAGCTCTGCAACTGTGACCTTTCGCCAATCGACCTTCTGCGCAATGCGCCCCTTGCCCGGCGGCGTCAGCACGACGTCCCACGCATGGGCAAAGCTCACCGCGCCTTCGCGTTTGCGGAGCCGATGCGCACTCTCGCGGCTCATCCCGACAGCACGCGCGGCGGCACTCACGCTGCCGGTCAGATAGAGATGGGCAAGGAAGGCGCATTGCCGTTCGGCGCTCCACCCATCGCGGCGCGAGCGCAGCGGAACGGGACTGAAGAACGGCGGGCGACGGCGGCACTGGTGGACGGGAGTTCTCGGCATGGGCCGAGCTTGGCGGTGGGGGAGGGGTGTAGGAAAGGGTGGCGTCTGCTTAGGGGTGGAAAATGAACATTAGCTTCGCAGCCTAGTGGCGTTTTTGAAGTCTCATCATCCTTCGGTACAGTGCCAAAATGGCGTGCAAGATTTGCAGGATGATTAACGATTGGGCGTGTGGCCCGGAGTCCAACCACTCCAAAGTCTGGGAGGTATCCAAAAGATGGGAACAAGATCATTCAAATGAATGGGATTTATGGATCGCTGACAATGAAGACGTCCGTGCTTTAAACGAAGAGGCAAACCATCTTACAACCACAGATCCAAAACAGGCTTTCGAGATACGCGAACGCCTCGCGGACAATGGAAGCGTTTGGTCAACGCGCCAACTTGGAAGACATTACCACTACGGACTTGGGGTTTCTCAGAATTTGGAAAAGGCGGAGTATTTCTACTAAAAAGCTCAACTTGCGGGTTCTTGGATGGCAGCGCTCCAATTATCCCAGCTTCTGTTTCAGCATGACATAAATGAGAAATGGCAAGCCATTCTCCAGAATGGTGTGGAATCAGAGTTTATCCCAGCTCATTTCTGGTTGGCTTGGTATCGATACAAGAAAGACCCACGCCGGGCGACTGCTCGTACTGTCCGACCACTCATGGAGATAGCAGGCGATGCTGGCCATCCTGGAGCAAGATTAACGCTTGCGCGATGGAAAGGCCAAGGCAAGTTTGGTCTTGGCAAGGTAAGAGAGGGATTTCGAGAAATTCGTTCTCTTTTGACAGATCTTCGGCCCGATAACCTGAGAGACGTAGTGCCGCGGCTGTGACGTCCTGTTTTCACTGTTGCTTGTTGTGCGCCTGCAGAGTCTTAGCGGAACGCAATGCCCGCAATAGGGTCGATAGCTGCCGCCTCATCCAGCCCGAAGCGCCTGCATCCGGTGCAGGTAGCGCGCGATCGTATCCACCTCCAGGTTCACCTCGCCACCCTGACGCAGTTCGCCCAGCGTCGTGACGTCGGCGGTGTGGGGGATGATGTTGAGGCCGAAATGGACGGCTCCGTTGGCGCGGTCCTGCACCGAGTTTACCGTGAGGGACACGCCGTCCACCGTGATCGAGCCCTTGGGCGCGATGAAGGGAGCGAGTTCGGCGGGCGCCTCTATCGTTATCCGCGTGGAGTCGCCTTCGGGCTGCCAATCGGCCACGCGGCCCACGGCATCGACATGGCCCGTCACGATATGGCCGCCCAGCTCGTCGCCCAGCCGCAGCGAGGGTTCGAGGTTCAGCCGCGCGCCTTCGCGCCACATCTCGGCTGCGGTGCGCGAGGTCGTCTCGGCGGAGACATCGACGATGAAATGTGCATCGCCCGCTGTGCCGCCGCGATCCACCACGGTGAGGCATACGCCCGAACACGCAATGGACGCGCCGATGGCAATGTCCGCCGGGTCGAGCGGGCAGGCGATGGTGACGCGCAGGTCACCGCGTTTCTCGATGCGCTCGATCGTGCCGATGGCGGTAGTGATGCCGGTGAACATGGGTGCCCCTTTTCCAGTCAAGCGCGCTGATAGACTTCCAGCGTGTCGCTGCCAAGCTGGCGTCGGTCCTGCAGCGTCAGGCCCTGCGCGAAGGCCTTTTCGAGTGTATCATGCCCGATATCGCCGATGGCAGGCGTTCCCCCGCCCAGCAGCACCGGCGCGCGGTAGACCAGCAGGCGATCCAGCAGTCCGGCGGCGAGGAAGGCGCTGGCCGTCTGCGCACCGCCCTCCACCATGAGGTAGCGCACGCCCTCCAGCGCGGCGATGTCCTGCGGCGAGCGGATGGCCTGCCACCCCTCGGGCACGTCGCCGGAGGTGAGCGCGATGCGCGCAGGCGAGCGATCCTCCAGTCCGGGAAGTCGCACGTCGAGGCGCGGGCTGTCGGCCCGCAGCGTGCCGCCGCCCACGAGGATAGCATCGGCGCGGGCGCGCTCGCGATGCGTATGGGTGCGGGCCGCTTTGCCGGTGATCCACTGGCTCTCACCCGACGAGGTGGCGATGCAACCGTCGAGCGACATGGCAAGCTTCAATGTGACATGCGGACGGCTATGCGCCAGCCACGCGGCATGCCCGGCAAGGCCGAGCTTTTCGGCGGGCCAGTCGAAAGTACGGACCTCGGCTCCGGCAGCTTCCAGCCGCGAGATCCCGTCGCCCGCAGTCCGCGGATCTGGATCGCGCATGCCGATAACGACGCGGGCAAGCCGAGCCTCTGCTACAAGATCGGCACATGCCGGACCGCGCGTAGAGCGATGTGCGCAAGGCTCCAGCGTCACGTAGAGCGTCGCGCCTCGCGCCGCCTTTCCAGCCGCCTCCAGCGCGAGAGCCTCGGCATGGGGACGACCGCCGGGCATGGTCCAGCCGCGCCCCACGACCACGCCCTTCCCGACAATCAGCGCGCCGACGCCGGGATTGGGGCTGGCGAGAGGCCGCGCGCGTTCCGCCAGCGCGGCGGCGGCGGCCAGCCACCGGGCGTCGTCAGCCGGTTGCACGCGCGCAGTATTCCTCGACCGAGAGGGCGACTTCCTCAGGCGTCGGGCCGGCCGGTTCACCCTCGGAGGCCTGCTCCTCGGCGATCTCCTCTTCCATCGCATCGACGTCGATAAAGGTCGCGCGGCCGAGAGCCTTGTAGATCTCGCGCTTGCGTTCCTCGCTGGCGGCGATGCGCGCTTCGAGTTCGTTCTTCAATTCCTGGTTGGCGCAGTTGGAGGCGATGATCTCCCCTTCAGTGCGACCCTCGTCGAAAGTGGAGATGTACATGACCTCGGGCCGGGCGGGCGGCGCCTTCTGGCTGTCAGGGATGAACAGCATGAAAACGGCAAAGGTCGCCGCGCAGGCGACGCCCAGTATCTGCCAGCGATGCGGCGTTGGCTGCTGCCACTGGTCGGCAAAGTCAGTCACCGCGCGGCGCGGCGAGATGCGGCGGAAAAAATCCTTCATGTGCAAAGAATAGGGACGGCGCGCCCGTTTAGCCAGAGCCCGCGTGCTGTGCGAATGACCTAGCCGAACG
Source organism: Aurantiacibacter poecillastricola (assembly GCF_030730945.1). Classification (GTDB taxonomy): domain Bacteria; phylum Pseudomonadota; class Alphaproteobacteria; order Sphingomonadales; family Sphingomonadaceae; genus Alteraurantiacibacter; species Alteraurantiacibacter poecillastricola. The sequence continues at coordinate 115,739 of NZ_JAVAMS010000005.1, read as the reverse complement.
CGGCGTAGAGCGTGCGCCCCTCGCGCTTCAGCCAGCCATCGGCCTCGGCAATGCGGCCTTCGAACAGGCTTGCGAGCAGGGCGTGGAAAGCGGGTGAGTGATCGAAATGCACGAGATGCGCGACTTCATGCGCCACGACCGAGCGGCGCACGTGATCGGGAGCCATCACCAGCCGCCAGTTGATGCGGACGCAGCGGCCGGTCCGGCGGTCGCCCGAGCACGATCCCCAGCGCCTCTGCGCTCGCGACAGCTTGAGATCGGGCATCGGCAACGCCCCGCGCTCGCAATAGAAGGCAAGATCCGCCCGCGTAAGACGCAGCGCCTCACTCTCCAGCCAGCGCCGGACGCGGCCTTCCATGCCCTCTGCCGGACCGCCGACTCGCAGCACGCCATTGTCTGCCGACACCCTGCGCCCCGCGCCGGCATCCCAGGCCAGGCGCAGCGGTATGCCGCGATAGGCGATCTGCTCCCCGTCGGCGATGGCGATGCGCCTCGGCACTCTTGCAAGCTGCGTCCCGATCCATTCGCTGCGGGCTTTGGCGAAAGCCAGCGCATCCATCGTGCGGCCCCATTTCGGCAGGGTGATGCGCACCTCGCTGCCATCGGGGGCGAGGCGCATGGTGAGGCGACGGGCGCGGGCGTGGCGGCGAATGGCGATGGGCAGCGTGTGGCCGTCTATCTCTATGGCCGGGTTGCGGTGATCGTCGCGCAGCCAGTCGATCACGCGCGCTCCTCCTCCCAGTCGACCACGTGGTGTTCGAGGGGGCCTGCCACCGTCTCGCTCACGCAGCGCCCGGCGACGCAGGCGCCTGCCTCGATCATCGCATCGCGGCTGCCGGTGAGCAAATGATGCCAGCGCGGCAAGTCCTGCCCGCGCGCGCGGCGGACATAGGCGCAGCTATCGGGCAGCCAGGGCACCTGCTTCACCAGTTTCGGCGTCAAGCGCAGGCAATCGGGGACGAAGGCCTTGCGGTGGCGATAATCGCGGCATTGCGCCGTACCGGTGTCGAGCAGCTTGCAGGCGACGTTGGTCTCGGCGATTTCGCCGGTATCCTCGTCCTCCAGCTTGTGCAGGCAGCACTTGCCGCAGCCATCGCACAGCGCTTCCCATTCCGCGCGTGTAAGCTCGTCCAGGTCGAGCTCCCAGAAGCGCTCGCGCAGCTCAGCCATCAGCAGGTCGCACCCACTTCTCCAGTTCTGCCGCCACGGCCTCCGCCGATTGTTCCACGGGGATGAGCGCCATCGGCTCGCCCTCGCGGTCCACCAGGTAGCCTACGCTGGGATGCTGGATGTCGTATTCGCCGCCCTCTTCCACCGGATCGACCCGGTAATAGGAGAAGAAGAACCCCTCCGCCGCCGCCTCGATCTGTTCGGGAGAGCCCGTGAGTCCGACGAGGTCCTCCGAGAAGGCCGCCGCGTATTCGCCCACGCGCTCGGGCGTGTCGCGTTCCGGGTCCACCGTTATGAAGATCGGCTGCACGTCGCCCGCAAGGTCGGGGTTGTTCTCGGCAAACATGTTGTAGCCCGAGACCATGCGAGTCATGTCGAAGGGGCAGACATTGGGGCAGTAGGCATAGCCGAAATAGATCAGCTGGTAGCGGCCTTCGAAATCCCTATTCGTCACCGCCTCGCCCTTGGAATTGACAAGATCGAAGTCGCCCGTCAGCGCGCTGCCGTAGAGCGGCGCGTCGGTGACGGGGGGCTGGCTTGCACCGCCGTCGCAGGCGGCCAGCGCCAGAGTGGAGGCCAGGGCGAGAAACAGGGAACCTGCGACCGAATGACGTGCTGACATGACGAAGCGTTCATGCTCTGCTAACGGGCATGGTGCAAGCGCAGTCCGGCCAATGCACGGGGCTTTTGCTCAAAATTTTGAACAGGAGATGCGCCCAGTGGTACGCGCGGTCTTTCGACGGTTTCACATCTTGGCAGCGGCTCTCGCCGCGCTCGGTCTTGCCGCGCCTGCCGGGGCGCAGCTCTATTCCGAGGGTTACCAGTTCCTGCAGGCGGTAAAGAACCGCGAAGGGGACGAGGCGACCGAGATGCTCAACAAGCCCGGCACGACCATCGTGAATGCCCGCGATGTCTCCTCCGGGGAGACGGGTCTCCACATCACGGTGGAGCGCCGCGATCTCACCTGGACGGAGTTCCTGCTGCAGCAGGGCGCCAATCCCAACATCGCCGACAATCGCGGCCGCACCCCGCTGATTGCCGCCGCGCAGATCGGCTTCATCGAGGGTGTCGAGGCGCTTATCGAAGCGGGCGCGCAGCTCGATATCGCTAATGAGACCGGCGAAACGCCGCTGATCGCGGCCGTGCATGCCCGCAATATCGAACTGATCGAAGCACTCGTTTCGGCCGGTGCCGACCCGGACAGGGCCGACAATGCCGGGCGAACCGCGCGCGACTACGCCGGCATGCCGGGCGTTTCGGGCCGGGTGCTGAACGCCATCGAGACTGCCGAGAAGGAAAACGATGGCGAACCCGATCGCATCTACGGGCCTGTTTTCTGATGGCCGGGGCTGACCTTGGCGACCTGACACTGGACGAGCTTCGCATCGCGCTGGCACCGGATATCGCGGTTTCCGCGATGTTCGACGGCTGGACCGACGCGGCGCTTGTTTCCGCTGCGGAGATGGCGGATGTGGAAGTCGCCGTCGCGCGCCTGGCCTTCAAGGGCGATGGCTCGGGCAGCCTCGCCATGAACATGATCGAAGCGTGGATCGCCTCGGTGGACGAGAAGATGGAAGCCGAGTTTGCCAACGGGCGGCTCGACAACATGCCGATCCGCGAGAAGATCCGCACGCTGGTGTGGTTCCGGCTGGAGGCGATCATGGGCATGGAAGAGTCGCTGCGCCGCGCCGCCGCGATACAGGCCATGCCGCAGAATGCCCCGCGCGCGCTGCGCCAGGGCTGGTCCAGCGCAGACAAGATGTGGCGGCTGGCGGGAGATACCGCGACAGACTACAACCACTACACCAAGCGCGCCATTCTCGGCTCGATCTACGCGGCGACGCTGGCGGTGTTCGTGGAGGACGAGAGCGAGGGCAAGGCGGACAGCGCCGCCTTCCTCGACCGGCGGATCGAAGGCGTCATGAAGTTCGAGAAGGCCAAGGCGCAATTCCTCGGCAAGGACCGCGAGCATTTCGACTTCGCGCGCTTCCTGGGCCGGTTACGCTACCCGCAGACGTAAAAGCACATTATCTATTGCGAAGCAGTTGCAATTAGGGGCCGGCTCTGGCAGGCGCGACGATGTGGAAAATGGTCTCACCCTCGATACGCTGAAGCCTTTGGCGCGCGCCGAAATCACCCATGTGGACTGGAGCGTGCTTGCGCCCGATGAGGCGAAGCGGCTGCGCGCGCTCGGCATCGACGAAGGCGCCCGCATCGCCATTGCCCATCGCGGAATTTTCATCGGCAAGGATCCCATTGCCCTTATCGTGGGCCGGATGACAGTGGCCGTGCGCCGCAACCATGCCCGCGCCATGTCGGTGAAGCTGGTATGAGCCGCCCCCTATGACACGTTTGCGCACAGCTGCGCTGGTCGGCAATCCCAATGCCGGCAAGAGCGCCCTTTTCAATGCGCTTACCGGCGCGCGGCAGAAGATCGCCAACTACCCCGGCGTCACAGTGGAGCGGAAGGCCGGGCGCATGTTCCTGCCCTCGGGCGAGCCTGTCGAACTGATCGACCTGCCCGGTTCCTATTCGCTCGATTCGGCCAGTCCTGACGAGGAGGTGACTCGCCAAGTTGTGCAGGGCGAATTCCCCGGCGAAGCGGTTCCCGACGTCCTGGTGGTCGTGATCGACGCGGCCAATCTCGAACAGCACCTCGTCTTCGCGCAGGAGCTTATCGCGCTGGGTCGGCCGACGGTGGTCGCGCTCAACATGGTGGACCTTGCCGAGCGGGACGGGCTGGCGATCGATGCCGATGCGCTCTCCGCCGCACTGGGCGTGCCGGTCGTCTCCACCGTCGCGGTGCGCAAGCGCGGGCTCGACGCGCTGACCGAGGCGATGGGCACTGCCGAGGGGCAGGACATGTCCAAGCGGCACGAGGTCGCAGGGCAGACCCTGACCGAAAGGCGGCTCGCGGCGCGCAACATGGCGAAGGGCGCGGTCCTCTCCGAAAGCAGCAGGCACCGCCTCCACGCCCATCTCGACAAGGTGTTGCTGCACCCGTGGCTCGGCCCGCCGATCCTGTTCGCGCTGCTGTTCGTGATCTTCCAGGCGGTGTTCGCCTGGGCAACGCCGTTTGCAGACGCGCTGGACGGCGCCATCACCGCGCTGATCGGGGTGGTAGAGGGCGTCATGAGTGACAGCGTAGTGCGCGATTTCATCACCGAGGGCGTGCTGACCGGCGTCGGATCGGTCGTGGTGTTCCTGCCGCAGATCATCATCCTGTTCGCTTTCATCCTGGTGATGGAGCAATCGGGCTACATGGCGAGAGCCGCCTTCATCATGGACCGCCTGATGGCCTATGTCGGCCTGTCCGGGCGCAGCTTCATTCCGCTGCTTTCCAGTTTCGCCTGTGCCATCCCCGGTATCATGGCGACACGCGCCATTGCCGACCCCAAGGACCGGCTGACCACCATTCTGATCGCCCCGCTGATGACCTGTTCGGCGCGGCTGCCGGTCTACGCGGTAATCATCGCCGCTTTCATTCCCGCGACGACGGTGGGGCCGGGCATCGGCCTGCAGGGCCTCGTGCTGTTCGCGCTCTACGTTGCCGGGATCATCGGCGCGATGGCAGCCGCGCTGGTGCTGCGCCGCACGGTGGCGAAGGGCGGGGCAAGCGGCTTCATCATGGAATTGCCGCGCTACCAGTTCCCGCCCGTGCGCGACCTTGCCATCGGACTGTGGCAGAGAGCGTGGGTCTTCCTGCGCCGCGCGGGCACGATCATCTTCATGGCCACCATCGCCCTGTGGGTGCTCCTCAGCTTCCCCAAGGCCGAGCCGGGCGAAAGCCAGATCGACGCCAGCATTGCCGGGCAGGTCGCAGACGGGCTGCATGTCGTGCTCGCACCGATCGGGTTCAATCGGGAGATCAGCCTCGCCATCGTTCCGGCCATGGCTGCGCGCGAAGTGGCCGTCTCGGCACTGGCGACCACCTACGCCGTCGAAGGCGCCGACGAGGAAGAAGAAGCCCAGGGCCTGATCCCGCGCCTGCAAACGGGCTGGAGCCTGCCCACCGCGCTGGCCTTCCTCGCCTGGTTCGTGTTCGCGCCGCAATGCATCTCCACCATCGCCGTCGCCAAGCGCGAGACGAACGGGTGGAAGTGGCCCGCCTTCATGCTCGCCTACCTGTTCGGCGCGGCCTATGTGTTTGCCGGTCTTACCTACTGGAGCGCGGTGGCTCTGGGCCTGTAGCGGCGCACCGGGATTCGATCCGGGGATTTCGGCGCCTTCGGGTAGCGACTCGCCGGGCGCACCGCTAAGCCCTTCGCTCAAGCAATCAGAGGATAGTGATTCATGGCGGGCAGTCTCAACAAGGTCATGCTGATCGGAAATCTCGGGCAGGACCCGGAAGTCCGCAGCTTCCAGAACGGCGGCAAGGTATGCAATTTGCGCATCGCCACCAGCGAGACCTGGAAGGACCGCAACACCGGCGAGCGGCAGGAGAAGACCGAGTGGCACACCGTCGCCATCTTCTCCGAAGGCTTGGTGAACGTCGCCGAGAACTACCTGCGCAAGGGCTCCAAGGTCTATATCGAAGGGCAGCTGCAGACCCGCAAATGGCAGGACCAGAACGGGCAGGACCGCTACTCCACCGAAGTGGTACTGCGCGGTTTCAACGGCACGCTCCTCATGCTCGACGGGCGTGGTGAAGGTGGCGGCGGTGGCGGCGGCGGCTACGGCGGTGGCCAGCGGGGCGGCGGTTCCGGTGGCGGCTTTGGCGGCGGCGGCGGAGGCGGAGGCTTCGGCGGCGGCAACCAGGGTGGCGGTTCTGGCGGATCCTCTGGCGGGGGCTCCAACTACGACGACCTCGACGACGATATCCCCTTCTGAGGATATCCTGCCGCTTCGGCGAAGCCGTTCTCATGCCGGACGGCTCGCTTCTCCATGACAGGTTCCCTGCGGTGCCGCGCACGCACTGCAGGATCAAACTTGCTAGCGGAAGGCGCTGGAATGCAGGCGCGAACGAATCTCTTTACGGCAAACCCGGGATCGGCAAAGCCGCTGCATGCTCGGGCTCCGCAATCCGATTCGCCTCATCCCGGCGCTTTTCCTTGGCGCCATCGTGATCGGAACGTTCCTTCTCAGTCTCCCTTTCGCGACCGCCGAGGGCGTGCGTGCACCGCTCCTGACGGCCTTGTTCACCTCCACCTCGGCAGTCGCTGTAACGGGCCTCATCGTGGTCGACACGCCGACCTACTGGTCCTTCTTCGGCCAGGTGACGATCCTGCTCCTTTTCCAGATCGGCGGCTTCGGCATCATGACCGCCGCGACCCTGTTCGGTCTGATGGCCGGGCGGGGTTTCGGCCTTCGCCAGCGGATGGCCACGCAGGTGGAGCGCAGCCGCCTCGATAGCGGCGACGCAGCTTCCGTGCTGAAGCTGGTTCTCCTCGTAACGCTTCTCGTCGAAGGGGCGATAGCGATCGTCCTGTCTGCAAGGATGGCGCTGGCCTATGACATTCCGCCAGCCGAGGCGGCATGGCATGGCATCTTCCATTCCGTCAGCGCCTTCAACAATGCCGGTTTCTCGACCCATTCCGACAGCGTGATGGGCTACCAGGATGACGCGCTGATCCTCGGGCCGATCATGCTTTCGGTGATCCTGACCGCGCTCGGATTCCCGGTGATGCAGGATATTCGTGCCAATGGCCTTCGCTGGCGACGGTGGTCGCTGCATACGAAGATTACCATTGCCGGGACGGCAGCCCTGCTGGTGTTCGGCCTCGTCAGCATCCTCGTTGCGGAGTGGGACAATCCGGCCACGCTGGGGCCGATGGGAGTCCAATCCAAGCTCCTCAATGCAGCCTTTCATTCGGTCATGCCACGAACGGCAGGGTTCAACAGCCTCGATGTCGGCGGTTTTCACGACGAAACGCTGATGGCGAATTACCTGCTGATGTTCATCGGCGGGGGAAGCGCGGGAACGGCGGGCGGGATCAAGATAACGACCTTCTTCGTCATCTTCGCCATCGTCCTTTCCGAGGTTCGCGGCAGGCGCGATGCAGGCATCTTCAACCGGCGCTTCGGCCCCGCGGTGGAACGGCAGGCGCTTTCCGTGGCCGTGATGGCAGCCGCTCTCATTCTCGCTTCGACCACCTACATCGCTTCGGTGAGTGAGCTTGCCCTTCATGACATATTGTTCGAAACCGTGTCCGCTTTCGCCACGGTCGGCCTGTCCACCGGCATTACCGCCGAACTGCCGCCCGGTGCACAGCTCGTCCTGATAGCCCTGATGTTCGTCGGCCGGGTGGGCACCATTACCGTTGCGACCGCCCTGGCGCTGGAGGCCCGCGATCGCACCTATCGTTTCCCGGAGGAGAACGTGATTGTCGGCTAAAAGACGCAAGCCCATCATGGTAATCGGTCTCGGCCGCTTCGGCGGCGCGGTGGCCCTCACCCTGGAACGGATGGGACACGAGGTCCTGGGCGCGGATACGCAAGCGGCCGTGGTCCAGGAATTCGCGCCCGAACTGACGAAGATGGTCCAGGCCGACTGCACCGACCCTGCGACGTTGAAAAGTCTCGGTGTGGAAGATTTCGAGGCCGCGGTCGTGGCGATCGGCACCGATATCGAAGCCAGCGTCCTGACGGTGCTTGCTCTCTCCGACCTTGGCCTCACCAACATCTGGGCCAAGGCCACCAACGACAAGCACGCCCGCATCCTCGAGCGGACAGGGGCCACCCACGTCGTGTTCCCCGAACAGCGCATGGGGGAGCGCACCGCCCATCTCCTGAACGAGCGCCTGCTCGACTTCATCGCCTTCGGTGACGAATTCGCGATTGCAAGGCTCAAGGCGCCAGAGGCGATCGTCGGCCTGCCTCTCGTGACAAGCGAATGCCGCAAGAAGTTCGCGGTGACCGTGGTGGGTGTGAAGCGGGGAACGGAGGATTTCATCCATGCCGTTCCCGACACGCTCATCTTTCCGGAGGACGAACTCGTCGTATCGGGAAGGATTAGCGACATCGAACGCTTCTCCGCCATGGATTAGCGCTGGCGGGCCACCTCCCGAACGTTGCGAAGCTTCGTTTCCGCCGTAACGCCAGCCTTATTGATGAAACCATCGCCATTGCCGGAGCATTGCCCCGGTATGACCAGCTCCCAGGACTTCATCATCGGCACGAGGTGCGCAAATCCCCTTTCTTCGATGCGACGATGCAGTGGGGGGTGAAGGCTTTTTCCATCTACAACCACATGTACCTGCCCCGCAGCTTCGGCAGCGAGGAGGAGAACTTCTGGAACCTCGTGAAAGATGCCATATTGTGCGACGTCGCGGCGGAACGGCAGGTGGAAATCGGGGGACCGGACGCCGCGCGCTTCGTGCAGATGCTGACGCCGCGCAACCTCTCGAAGGTCGAGCCGGGGGAGTGCAAGTATGTTCTCATCACCGATAGCGAAGGCGGCCTTCTGAACGACCCGCTTTTGTTCAAGCTGGCGGAAGACCGCTTCTGGCTCTCGCTCTCCGACAGCGACATCATGCTTTACGCCAAGGGCGTGGCGGTCAATTCGGGAATGGATGTCCGGATCTTCGAGCCCGATGCCTCGCCGCTGCAATTGCAGGGGCCGAAATCGCCGCAGGTCATGCGCGAACTGTTCGGAGATGCCTTTGATGATCTCGAATATTTCCACCATCGCCCCGCCGATCTGGACGACATCCCGCTGATCGTCTCGCGCACCGGATGGTCGAAGGAACATGGCTACGAACTGTTCCTGCTCGATCATCGCCGCGGCAGCGACTTGTTTGATCGCATCATGGCGGCGGGTAAGCCCCATGGCCTGAAGCCCGGGCATACCTCCACCATCCGCCGGATAGAGGGTGCGCTGCTCTCCTACCGCGCGGATGCCGACCAGCGGACGAACCCCTATGAACTCAACCTTGGCCGGCTGGTGGATCTCGACATGGAAACGGATTTCATCGGCAAGAAGGCGCTGAGCAGGATAAACGAGAAGGGGCCGGATCGCAGGCAGGTGGGCCTGGTCATCGAGGGTGCACCGATGCGCGAATCCAATACCGAGTACTGGCCGGTCTACAGCGAGGGCGCACAAGTGGGACAGGTGACTTCGGCGATATACTCGCCGCGTCTCGAACAGAACATCGCCCTTGCACTCGTGGTGGCGAACAAGTCCGGGAGGGGCAGCATGTTCGAAGTGGACACGCCGCAGGGCCAGCAGGCGGCAAGGGTTGTCGAGCTGCCCTTCGTCAGCGGGAACGAGACCGGGGGCTAGCTGCCCTTCAACCCTCTCAGCGCATCTGCCAGCGGACCGTTCGGCTCGCCTTCTTCCACCAGCCCGTGCCTTCGCCTCGCCTCGTCCGCTTCAGGGCCGACGGCATAGGGATCGATGGCGAGACCGAGGCTCTGGGCCACCGCTTCACCGAGGTCGAATTGCGTACCGTCATAGGGAACGGCATCAAGCTCGTCCTCGCTCAGTTCGACTTCCTCTGCGTCTTCCTCGGCCCAGTCGCTCTCCGGAACGAAGCGCAGGGCAATCTCCTCCACGATAGTGACCGGCAGGTCCTCGCCCGAAACGGCGCAGCTTTGCACGATCCGTGCCCTGAGCGGCCCTGTGACATTCACCTCGCTACCCTCCGTGTCGAGAACGAGCGTCGCAGTCAGTGAGTCGAGCGAGACGAGGCCGAAACGCCTGGCAAGCGCACCGCGCTCGGCCTCGTTCGCCTCGATGACGACAGGCTTGTCGGTAATGCCGCGGATGTCGATCGGCCGGCTGAGCTCGGGGGCGGGCATTGCGGGGAGGTCGCTCATGGGCGCAGGGTTCCTGTCAGCAGGGTGGCATCGTCCAGTGCTGCGAGGTCGTTATGCAGCGCACGGCTGCGCACGGCGAGGGCGAAGGGTCGCTTTTCCTCGTCCGCCAGCGAGATATTGCGGGCAAGGATGGTGGCCAGCTGCGCGTCGCTCTCCCCGAGGTTTTCCCGTAGCGCGCCCAGCCTTCCGCCCAGTGCGCTCATGAGCTTGCCCATGTTCTTGCCCACCATCAGGTCTCCCACCCCGGAATCGCGCAATTGCCTGTCCATGTCCTCGACGAAAAGTTCGGTCAGCAGCCCGGTCTGCGGCGCGAGGGTCTCGCTTTTCTCCATCCGCAGCAGCACCAGCGACAGCACCAGCGTGATCATGTCGAACCGGCCTTCCACGGTATCGGCGACGCCGCAGTCGGCATACCACTCCTCCTCGCGGCTGACGCCCACAAGGCCGTGCCACAGCGGGCGCAGCGCTTCGCGCGGGTCTTTGCGGATGCCGAGGAAGCGGGAGACGAAGGACATGGGCGCGCGAGGCCTTTCATTAAGCAGGTGTTCAAGGCCCCGGCAGCATCCGCTCACCTGCATTGCACGAAGCGGCGCGCTGCCCTAAGGCTCGGCCAGGCATATAGGAACGGCGCGGCCGCCGCGCAAAGCGGGCTTTTGGCCCTCTTCGGAATACGTAAAGGATTTGACGATGGGTTTGATTGCGCGGGGCGCTTCCATGGCTGCACTGGGACTTGTGCTGGCCGGCTGCTCCTCGATCACCAATCACCGTGGCTACATCAATGACGAGACGCTGATCGCCTCCGTGCAGCCGGGGCTGGACAACCAGCAATCCGTTCGCGGCACGCTGGGTCAGCCCACCATGGTCAGCCAGTTCGGCGAGCCGGTGTGGTACTACGTCTCCAGCCAGACGGAACAGTCGCCTTTCCGCCAGCCCCGGATCACCCAGCATTCGGTCCTCGCGGTCCGGTTCGACGAGGCGGGCAACGTCGTCTCCACCGATCGCAGCGGTATCGAGCAGGTGGTACGCCTGAGCCCTGAAAGCGACGAAACGCCGACGCTGGGCCGGGAGCGCGGCTTCCTGGAAGACCTCTTCGGCAATATCGGCACGGTCGGCACCGGAGCGCCCGGCGGCGGGGCCGGCGGTCCGTAGTCGCCTTCCATGCTTGAAGCGGCGAGGGCAGTTGCCCATATCGCGCCGCATGCAGGACAGTTCGGCAAGCCACGGCCTGATACAGTGGCACGGCACCACCATCATCGGCGTCAAGCGCGGCGACAGGACAGTCGTCGCGGGCGACGGCCAGGTATCGATGGGCAACACCGTGATGAAGCCCAATGCGCGCAAGGTTCGCCGCATCGGCGAGGATGGCAAGGTGGTGGCAGGCTTTGCTGGCGCGACCGCCGATGCCTTCACCCTGTTCGAGCGTCTGGAGCGCAAGCTGGAGCAGTATAGCGGCCAGCTTCTGCGCGCCTGCGTGGAACTCGCCAAGGACTGGCGCACGGACAAGTACCTGCGCAATCTCGAAGCCCTCATGATCGTTGCCGACAAGGATACGCTGCTGGTGCTCACCGGCAATGGCGACGTGCTGGAGCCCGATGGCGGGATCGCTGCTATCGGCTCGGGCGGCAATTACGCGCTCGCCGCCGCGCGCGCCCTCTCCGACTACGAGGACGATCCGGAGAAGATCGCCCGCCGCGCCATGGAAGTCGCCGCTGATGTGTGCGTCTTTACCAATGGCAATGTGACCGTGGAAACGGTTTGACGGCCGCCCGGACTGCTGACGAAATTACTGCTCAAGGATTTATGGAAAACCTTACACCCAAGGCGATCGTCGCCGCTCTCGACGAACACATCATCGGTCAGAAGGAAGCCAAGCGCGCGGTTGCCGTGGCGTTGCGCAATCGCTGGCGGCGGCAGCGCCTCCACCCCGATCTGCGCGACGAGGTGACGCCCAAGAACATCCTGATGATCGGCCCCACCGGCTGCGGCAAGACGGAAATCAGCCGCCGGCTGGCCAAGCTGGCCGAGGCGCCCTTCGTGAAAGTGGAGGCGACCAAGTTCACCGAAGTCGGCTATGTCGGCCGCGACGTGGAGCAGATCGCCCGCGACCTTGTCGAAGAAGCCATCCGCCTGGAGAAGGACCGCCGCCGCGACGCCGTGCGCGAGGCTGCCAGCGAGGCCGCGATGGAACGCCTGCTCGATGCGCTGGTAGGTGCCGGTGCCAGCGAGGCGACCCGCCAGAGCTTCCGCCAGCGCATTGTCGACAACTCGATGAACGATACCGAGGTCGAGATCGAGGTCGCTGAGCAGGGCGGGATGCAGATGGACATTCCCGGCATGGGCGGCGGCGCGACGATGATCAACCTGTCGGACATGATGGGCAAGGCCTTCGGCGGCCCGCCCAAGAAGAAGCGCAAGCTGAAAGTGCCCGACGCATGGGACAAGCTGGTCGACGAAGAAGCCGAGAAGCGCATGGATCAGGACGACGTTGCCCGCGTCGCCCTGCAGAATGCGGAGACCAACGGTATCGTCTTTCTCGACGAGGTGGACAAGATCGCCGTCTCCGACGTGCGCGGCGGCTCCGTCAGCCGCGAGGGCGTGCAGCGCGACCTGCTGCCGCTGATCGAGGGAACGACCGTGGCCACCAAGTACGGCCCGATGAAGACCGATCATGTCCTCTTCATCGCCTCGGGCGCGTTCCACGTCGCCAAGCCTTCTGACATGCTGCCCGAATTGCAGGGCCGCCTGCCGATCCGCGTGGAGCTGCGCAGCCTGACGGAAGAGGACTTCGTGCGCATCCTCTCGGAGACGCGCGCCAATCTCGTGAGCCAGTACAAGTCGCTGCTCGGCACCGAGAAGCTCGAGGTCAACATGACCGAGGACGCCATCGCCGAAGTCGCGCGGCTCGCGGCGCAGGTGAACGAAGGCGTCGAGAATATCGGCGCTCGCCGCCTGCAGACGGTGATGGAAAAGCTGTTCGAGGAACTCAGCTTCGAGGCCGAGGAAATGTCCGGCCAGAGCGTGACGGTGGATGCCGATTACGTGCGCGAGAAACTGAGCGATCTCGCCGCGGACACCGACCTGTCGAAATACGTGCTGTAGAGAGCGGGCCGCATCCCGAAAAGACGCGGCCCGCCTTGAATCAGAAGCGGTATCCCACGCCGACCACCACCTGGTGACGATCGACATCGATGTAATCGAATGCCTCGTCCAGATCGACCGAAACGTCGTCATATTCCATCGAGACGCCGCTGTAGGGGCTGTAGCGATACTCGGCCTTGACGAAGAGGCCGCCGGTAAAGGCCGTTTCCACGCCGGCGCCGACCCGCAGGCCGTCGAAATCGGCAGAGATTGCGTCTTCGACCCGTTCGCCGTCGATAGTGCCGTCAATCGAGAGTTCCGCGGCCGCCATCGAATAGCCGCCCTTCACGTAGAGCACGGTCGTTTCGCCCAGCACGGTGCCCACGCGACCGCCGACATAGATGTCTTCCGCAGCATCGAGTGCGATGGTTCCGCTGACGACGCTGCCCTCAATCACCTCATTGACGGCGCTGTAGGAGATGCCGGTGGTGGATTCGGCGATTTCGGCCTCGAGGCCGATCAGCACCGAACCCGCGACGAAATCATATCCGGCGCCGACACCGAAGGCGAAGCCATCCTCGTTGGTGTCGAAGTCCGAGGTTTCATCGGCTCCGGTCGAAACGCGGTCCCAGCCAGCGAGAACCTCGATACGGGGGCCCGAGACCACGGAGGCCTCCTGCGCGAACGCAGGGGTAGCGAACAGAGATGCCGAGAGTGCAGTAATTACGGCGAGCTTCTTCATGCAAAAAGTCCTTCTCGGCCCATGATGAAGAGCAGCCGGAGGTTCGAGACCGTCCGGCTGGCCGTCATGCGATGGGCAGGGGTGTCAAACTGTCCTCACAAGCGTGAGGCGCTTCACCGTCCGGCGAAGCGGAATGACCCCCTAGGGAAGCTATCTCGATCAATTACTTGAGAGCGAATACGTAGTGGCTCGTGCGATGTGCGTCTCAGCGGAGCGCCAGGCCGTTTCTGCTGGCGCAATGCAACAGCGCACTTTCGATTGCAGCCTGGGATGTGCCGTTCGCCATCGAACTGGTCATTGTATCGCTCATGCAGGTGCAGATGGCACCGGCCTTTTCACGATCGATCGCACTGGCCCGGTTTTCGAGACGCGATACGCATTGCGCGGTGATCGCGCCGAGCTCTCCCCCGCCGTAGTCGGCAGGATCGGGCTTGATGCAAGCGGCAAGGCTCGCAGCAACGATCGCAAGGGGCATTACAGCGCGGATCATGACTGCGACCCTACCAGAATGTACCTACTTTCGGGTTAATCTTGCGAGGCGCTTGCGGGCTCGATAGCCTTCCTACCGTTGCCGTGCCGGGAGAGGAGGATGGATGCACTAAACGCCGCATTGCTTTGGTTCTCCGCTGTTTCGGCGGGGATCATGGCGGGCGTCTATTTTGCCTTCTCGGCGTTCGTCATGCGTTCACTCGATGCGATAGCTGCGCCTGCAGGAATGCAGGCCATGCAGTCGATCAACCGGGTGATCCTGAGATCGACCTTCCTGCCGCTGTTCTTCCTGAGCTTGCTGGCCTGTGCTGTGATGGCAGTAATCGCGAGCCTGGACCTTGCAGCGCCGGGCGCTGTGGCGATGCTGATCGGCGCTCTGCTTTACATCCTTGGCATGTTCGTGGTGACGGTCGTCGGTAACGTACCGCTCAACAACCGCCTCGATGCCACGGCAGCCGGGAGTGATGAAGGCGCCGCGATGTGGCGCGAATACATGACGCGCTGGACGCGGTGGAACCACGTCCGCACGCTCGTCTGCGCGGTTTCGCTCGTATTCCTCGTCCTGGCAATTGTCGCGCGCAGCTAGCCCGCGTGTCAGGGATGCGGGGCGAGGCCGATCTCGACGCCGGTCTTGTCGGTCAACGCGAACTTGTCGACCAGGTCCGCGCTGGCTTCGTTCAGGCCTACTACCTGCACGCTGCGACCGTTCCGGCGCATCCGCTCCACCACCTTGTCGAGCGCGCCGACACCGGAAATGTCCCAGAAATGCGCCTTCGTCACGTCGATCACGACGTTGTCGGCAGGATCGTCCATCTGGCTTTCGGGACCGATGGCGTAGAAGAAGCGGTCAACGCTGGCGAAGAAGATCTGGCCGGTGATGTGATAGGTGGCGGTATTGCCCTCGCGCACCCGCTGCACGTTGAACATCTGCTGCACCTTGCCGGTGAAGAAGATGCCCGAGAGCAGCACGCCCGCCAGCACGCCGAGCGCCAGATTGTGCGTCCACACCACGATCACCACCGTCGTTACCATCACCACCGACGAAGGCCACGGGTGGTGGCGGATATTCGGGATGGAGTTCCAGCTGAAGGTGCCGATGCTCACCATGATCATCACGGCCACCAGCGCGGCCATCGGGATCTGGCCCACGATCGGGCCGAGCACGGCCAGCAGGATCATCAACGTCACACCTGCTGTGAACGTTGACAGCCGTCCGCGCCCTCCGCTGGTGACGTTGATCACCGACTGGCCGATCATCGCGCAGCCGCCCATGCCCCCGAAGAAAGCAGCAACGATATTGGCCGAGCCCTGGCCGGCGCATTCGCGCTGCTTGTTCGATTCGGTGTGGGTCATGTCGTCCACGATCTGCGCCGTCAGCAGGCTTTCGAGCAGGCCGACCGCCGCCATCGTCAACGAATAGGGCGCGATGATCTGGAAGGTCTCGACCGTCAGGGGCACGTCGGGAATGATGAAATAGGGGAGACCCTCCGGCAGCGCGCCCATGTCGGAGACGGTGTTCACGTCCCAGTTAAGGCCGATGGAGAGCGCGCCGAGCACGATGATCGCCACAAGCGGGGAGGGGACGGCAGTCGTCACCCGGGGCAGCAGGTAGATGATGGCTAGCCCGCCCGCGACCATCGCATAGGTAAGCCAGGACACGCCCTCGTTCGCGAGGTTCAGCTGCGGCACCTGTGCCATGAAGATGAGGATCGCCAGCGCGTTCACAAACCCGGTGATGACGCTGCGTGAGACGAACTGCATCATCAGGTCGAGCCGCAAGACCGCGGCGATCGCCTGGAAAATACCCATCAAGATCGTTGCGGCGAACAGGTATTCGACCCCGTGATCGCGCACCAATGGCACCACGACGACAGCCACAGCGGCGGTGGCGGCGGAGATCATGCCGGGGCGGCCGCCGGTGAAGGCGATCACCATGGCAATCGAGATCGAGGCGTAGAGACCCACGCGTGGGTCCACGCCTGCTATGATGGAAAAGCCTATGGCCTCGGGAATGAGGGCGAGCGCAACGACGATCCCTGCAAGGATGTCGGCGCGCGGCTGGCCCAGCCAGTCGCGTTTCAGGGCGGCTGTATCGATCATGTGATGGTCCGTCGTCCGTGGGCGCAGGAATGCGCACTAGGGCGCGCGCCGGTTCAGCGTTCGGGACCAATTAAATGTTGCATTGCACAATGCAAGAAGAGATTGGACGAAGGAGCCTGCCTATTGCTGGTATTCCTCGGGATACCAGAAAACATCATGGCAGGCCTTGCAGTTCGGCTGGAGGTCGTTGACGAGCTGTGTCACCATACCTGCATCACGGCTGCGCGCGGCGCTTAGAAGCCGCTCGGTATGCTCGCCTAAATTGGTAGCAAAGGCGCGGTAGGCCTCGGGGTTGGCATCGAGGCGCTGCTGGATCGCGGCGAGATCCGTGCCGACCGGAGCCTCCGTATAGGGCCCAGAGGGATCGGCGGCGACATAGGCATCGGCCAGAGCCATGCGAGCGCTCGCAGAGGCGAGGATGCGGGCATGATTCTCGAGGTCGATCCAGTGCTGCTCGGTCATCAGGGCAGGATCGAAATTGCCCAAGTCGTCCATCACCTCGACCTGCATGTTCCAGATCGCTTCGGTCGGCGGATTGATGTCCTCGATCATGCCGGCCCGCAGGTAGTAGATGTCGCTTCCGGCCGCGGCCGTCTCCACCGCGCCATCGGGATTAGCTACGCAAGCTGCGACCAGGGCCGTTCCCGCCGAGACCATCAGGATCGAATGGCGCATGATTCTTATCTCCCCTATTCCGCGGCTTCGCGCGCTTCGTCGCTATCCTCGCTCTGCTGCCTGTTCCACATCTCGGCGTAAAGCCCGTCATGGCGCAGCAGTTCGGCATGGGAGCCTTGCTCCACGATCCTGCCCGCTTCCATGACATTGATCAAATCGGCATCCGCAATGGTCGAGAGGCGGTGCGCGATGGCGATAGTCGTGCGACCCGAGGCGACGCGTTTCAAGGTAGCAAGAATGTCCTGCTCGGTGCGCGAATCGAGTGCGCTGGTCGCCTCGTCCAGCAGCAGGATCGGCGGATCCTTCAGCAGGGTGCGGGCGATGGCCACGCGCTGCTTCTCGCCGCCCGAGAGCTTGAGGCCGCGCTCTCCCACTTCGGTATCGAAACCATGAGGGAGTTGGCGGATGAACGGCAGGATCGCGGCGTCCTCTGCCGCCTGACGGACCTGCTCGTCGGAAGGATCGTCGCGGCCATAGGCGATGTTGTAGCGCACTGTGTCGTTGAACAGCACGCTGTCCTGCGGGACGATGCCGATCTGGCGGCGCAGGCTTTCCTGCGTGACTTCGGAAATGTCCTGCCCGTCGACGCAGATGCGCCCTTCCCACGGATCGTAGAAGCGGAACAGCAAGCGACCGATGGTGGACTTGCCTGCACCCGAGGGCCCGACCAGCGCCACGGTGCTGCCCGCCGGTGCCTCGAAACTGAGGCCGTGCAGGATCTCGCGCTCGCGGTCGTAGCCGAAATGCACGTTCTCGAAAGTGACGGAAGGACGGCGCACCACCAGCGCTGGCGCGCCCGGCTTGTCCTCCACCTCCACCGGCGTGTCGAGCAGGCCGAACATGTCGGCCATGTCGATCAGGCCCTGGCGGATCGTGCGATAGACCCAGCCCAGCATGTCGAGCGGGCGGAAAAGCTGCATCAGGTAGGTGTTGACCAGCACCAGGTCGCCCGGCGTCAAATTCCCCTGCGACCAGCCCCACACCGTCCACGCCATCGCGCCGCCCATCATCAGGTTCAGGATCACGGACTGCACGATGTTGAGCAGGCCGAGCGAATTCTCGGTCTTGATCGCGGCCTCGGCACACTGGCCGGCGCTGCGGGCATAGCGGCGCCGCTCGCGCGTCTCGGCGCCGAAATATTTCACCGTCTCGTAGTTCAGCAGCGAGTCGACTGCGCGGGCCATGGCCTGTCCGTCGAGGTCGTTCATCTCCTTGCGCAGCTTGACCCGCCATTCGGTAATCGCCTGCGTGATCCAGATGAAGCTGACCACGGTGACGGCGACGGCAGCGACCAGTTCCCAGCCGAAGATCGTCCAGAAGATCACGCTCACCACCACCAGCTCGATGGCGGTGGGGGCAATGTTGAAGAGCAGGAAATACAGCATCGAGCTGATCGACTTCGTACCGCGCTCCACGACGCGGGTAATCTCGCCCGTGCGCCGCGCAAGGTGGAAGCGCAGTGAAAGGCTGTGGAGGCGAGCGAACACGTCCTCGGTCAGGCCGAAGACGGCATCCTGGCCCACGCGGTTGAAGGTGATGTTGCGAAGCTGGTCGAACAGTACGGTGCCAAAGCGCCCGGCGGCATAGGCGATCACCAGCGCCATCGCGAGCCATACGGCGGGATCGCCATCCGCGCTCATCGTGTCGACCGCGCGGGCATATGCGAAAGGCAGGGCCAGCACGACGGCCTTGGCGAGCAGTACGAAGACGCCCGCGCCAAGGATGCGGCGCTTCAGCTCGGGTCGACCCTTGGGCCAGAGATAGGGAAGGAATCGGCGCATCGTCGCCCAGTCGGCGGAATCGCCAGATGCCGTCTTGGTGCCCGTCCTGTCGCCGAAGTCTCTCACCGCGCCAAGGTGGGGCCTGGGGCGCGGCGGGGCAAGTTCGAAGCGCTAGTCGTTGAGCCGGCTGGCGCGGCTGTTGAAGTGCCACGGCGCGCCGGGAGGCGCGTCACCCGGCAGATCGAACAGGACACGACGCGAGCGGAAATCGATGGCCACCCGGCGGAACAGGCGAAGCTCGCTCATGCCGAGGATGAGGGCGGGGCGGTCCACGAGGCCAAGCGCGTGGAAGGTCGGCGAGTCGGCGAAGGATACGACCACGTTGTTGATCTGTGCGGCATCGATTTCCAGCCGCCGGGCAAGCCGGGTTTCGCCGCTGATCTGCACGCCGTTGACGTCGGTCATATGCGCATCTCCAAGCTGGCGGCGATTGCGCAGACGGCGCTGCAGTTCGAAGTTTCCGATGGAGCCTTGCGCACCTGTGTCCACCACGACGTCTACCGAAACGCCGTCGATACTGGCACGATGGATAATCAATTGGCCGAGCCGCTCCTGCGCGCGGACCACGATGTCGTAGCTGCGGCGCCCACCGTCCCCGAGGCTGTCCGTCACCTGCATCTCGTTGCCGACGAAATCCAGCAGCACGCGCTGGTTCTGCAAGGTGTCGAGCCCGAGGATACCGTCCGCATCACCGATATGCGCGGCCTCCACCAGCGGGGCCGTGCGGATCGTCAGCCTGCGCTCGCCCAGTTCAAATTCGGGGACCATGGTCGTTTCCACCACGCGGCGGCTGGCCATGCCGACCAGCGTCGCGCCTTCCCGATCGGTAAGTTGCAGCTGGTCGGCAAGGTCACGCGAGAGGACGGTGGCCTGCGCGCCGGTATCGACCATGAAGCGGAACGGCCCCTCACCCTTGATGGTGACCGGCACGGTCATCCGGCGATAGCGCTCGATCTCCATGGCGATGGTTTCGATAATCGTCACCTCGCTCTCGCTTTCGATCCGCGGGGGAGTCGCAGTGGCAGGAGCCGGTTGTGAAATATCCATGTCCGCCGGCGCGGTAGGGCCTGCGATCAGCGCCAATGCGGCAGGCATGGCGAGTATGTGCATGGTCTCTCTCCAGCCCGCCTTTCTGTCCTCTTCGAGCGGCAGGCTGCGCGCAGAATACCACGCGCGGCCGGGAAGCCCAAACGGGACTAGCGCGGAGCGGGGACGAGTCCGCTCCACCCAAAGCGGGCGAGGGCGCTGCTGGCGAAGTGATGGATTTCGAAATAGGCCGGGTGGCGGATCTGCCGCAGGGTCAGCAGCCAGAGGGCGATACCGACCAGAGCCGCCATTACGACCTGGACGAGACCTGCCTCGCGCGCGGGCGCGATCCATATATAGGAAAGCCATACCGGCAGGACCGCGACTCCCGTCGCCAGCGCGGATTGCAGCCATGTGCCTGTCAGTTCGCGCCAGCCAAAGCCCACCACGGAGTGCATGAAGGGCAGGTGGATGGCCAGCCAGGCGAGGCCATAGGCCACCCGGCTCGCCGCCGCCATTTCGAGCGATATCCATGCGCCCACCACCAGTAAGGCGATGGAAACCGCGGTATCTAGTGCGAAGCGCCAGACCAGCGGGCGCATCCGGCCCATCAGGATCGGCAGTTCGGCATGCAGCGGCAGGGCGACGAACAGGATCTGCGACAGGGCGATCCATGCCAGGGGCTCCGCCGCGCCCAGCCAGCGTTCGCCATAGAGAAGGCCGATGACGGGAACACTGCACGCCGCCAGACCTGCCATCGCTGGCCAGGTGATCGCGCAATAGCTGGCCACGACACGCTCGTAATGCGGGCCAAGCGCCTCGCCTTTGTCGCGCAGGCGGGCAAAGGCCGGGTAGAACACCTGCGCCAAAGCGCCCGAGACCAGCAGCCGCAATTGCGCGGCAAGGCCGAAAGCGCGGGCGAACAGGCCGACAGCCGTCGCATCGAGCAGTCGCCCGATCAGCAATTCCGGCAAACGCGCGCCCAGCTGCGAGAGGGCGGTCAGAGCGGTCGACATCCCGCCGAATTGCAGCACCGGCAAAGCCCCGATGAAGCGCGGCGGGATCGGCAGCAAGAAGCCCGCTCTCCACTGGGCAATTGCGGCGCGCGCAACCTGCTGCGCGAAGGCTCCCCATGCTAGCGCCAGCGCCCCGTGCCCGCGCATGGCAAGCGCGATGGCGACCACCGCATTCGCCAGCACCACGCCGATCTCGATGAAGCTGTTGGAGCGGAAATCCATGCGCCGCTGGATCAACGCCGCGGGCACGATGGCGAGCGGCACGAAGAAATAGCTCGCCGCGATCACCAGCAGCAGCGGCAATAGACCGGGCATGTCGTAAAAGGCGGCGACGGGCCAGGCGAGCAGCACACAGCCGACGGCGATGGTCCAGCTGATGGAGAGCGAGACGGTAAAGGCCGTGCGCACCTTGTCGTCGTCGAGTGCGGCCTCGCCCGCCACGAAGCGGGTAATGCCGAATTCCTGCAGCACCGCGAGCAGCCCGATGAAGGAGAACGCGATGGTGAAGAGACCGAGCTCATCCGGATCGATGAACCAGCGCGCCAGGATCACGCTCGCCGCGAACTGGATCACGAAAGCCCCCATCTGTGAGGCCATGGCGAGAAGGGCAGCGCCGCGAACGCTCATCGATGGCTCGCCTTCATCAGGGCGCGCGCCATGCCTGCCGCCTTTCCAGGGTGCCCGGCCTTGAGCAGCCGGGCGGACGCCCGCCACAGGCGCGGCTCGGCTCCGTGCTCGGCAATATGGCCAAGGATCGGTTCGTAGCCTTCACCCGACAATGCCTCGGGCGAATAGAGGACCCGCTCGACGATCCGGCTGCGAACGTAGCTTGCAGCGCCTTCGTGGCCGAACAGCAAGTCGAGCGCATCGATAGGCGGAATGGCATGCAGGTGAGCTGTCGGATCGGGACGCCCTGCAGCGCGCTCCCTGTAGGCAAGGTAGCTCACCACGGCATTGGTGGTCTGGGCCACCACATGGCGGCTGGAAGTCTGGCCCGGATACAAGCGGTAGGTTACCAGCCGGTCCGGCAGGTTCGCAAAGCGGACGCGGTCGATCAGCCTAGTCCACAGATCGTAGTCTTCGGCGTGGATGAAAGCGCGGTGGTAGCCGCCTACCGCCAACACCGCCTCGCGGCGATAGATCACGGCATTGTGATTGAGGAGCGGCTTGTCTTCCAGCGCAGCGACGAATTCCTCGTGCACCAGCGGTTTCATTGGATCCTCGCCGATGGTCTTGCCCGCGGCGTCGATGAGGGTGGCATGGCATGCAATCACGCCCAGACGCGGATCGCTGTCGGCAAGGGCGAGCTGTTTTTCCAGCCGGTCCGGCATCGAATAGTCGTCGCTATCCATCAGCGCGATCCACTCCCCCCGCGCGGCGCTAAGCAGCGTGTTGAGCGCAGGGATACGTCCCTTCTCAGGCGAGGGGAGGACTCGAATGCGCGGATCGCTTGCCGCACGCTCGGCGATCACGTCTGCCGAATCGTCGTTGGAGCGGTCGTCGACAATCAGGAATTCAAAATTGCCGAAAGTCTGGTCCAGCATCGAATCGATGGCGTGACCGACGAAGGGGCCATCGTTGTAGACGCTCATGACAACGGTGACGCGCGGAGTGGACACGTTCAGGCGCTTTCCATGACAGAATGGACTGGGTGGGGTGGCACAGTTTCGATGTCAGGCGCCCCGGCACCGCGTGCATTGCGACGCTGGCGAAGGGCCAGCATCGGCGGAGCAAGTCGAGGGACGAGCCGCCAGAGCAGGAAAGCCCACTGCCAGGTTCGCCCCAGCTCTGGCGCGGCATTGGCCCGCAGGTCGGCAAGCGCGGAAGTGTCGCCATCGATGATGCGGTCGGCTGCCAGCGCGAATCGCAACTCGCGGCGATTCTCGGCGATCATGGCACGCGCGACGTCGGCCTCGGGTGCTTCTTTGGGCAAGACGGACAGCGCCTTCTCGTATGTCCGGATATTGCCCTTGAGCATTTTCACCCCCGAAGCAGAGGCTGAGCAGCCCCGGACGCGGTAGTCGGCAAGGATCTCGTCGATATAAAGGGCGGAGCCACCCAGCAGCATCAGCCGCACCCACAGGTCGAAATCCTCTGCATGAGTCATTGCAGGATCGAATCCGCCTGCCGCCTCGAAATCGGCGCGGCGGAAGGTTGAGCCGATATAGACCCCGAAACTCCGGTCGAGCACGTCGGCCAGAGAGCCATGTACTCCATTGCCCCGGCCTTGCCGGCCGGTGACGCAGGTTCGCTCGGTCGGGACAGCGCCGTAGATTCGCGCATTGACGGTAACGATTCGCACCTGGCTGTCGGCTTCCAGCGCGGCGCAAGTGCGCGCGAGATAGTCGGGCCGTAGCCTGTCGTCGCCGTCCAGCAGGGCGATCAAGGGTGCGCTGCTCGCCGCG
>NZ_JAVAMS010000005.1:0-85000 GCF_030730945.1 Aurantiacibacter poecillastricola | reverse complement strand
CCGCGCTGGTGGTGGACGGCAATGTCACCGCTGCCGCGCAGGAGGAGCGCTTCACGCGGCGCAAGCACGATCCGCGTTTCCCGAAAGAGGCCATCGCCTATTGCCTCGCCGAGGCAGGCTGCACGCTGGCGGATGTCGACCACGTGGTCTTCTACGAGAAGCCGTTCCCGAAATTCGAGCGGCTGCTCGAATCCTATTTCGCCACCGTGCCACAGGGCTTCAGCTCGTTCCGCGTGGCGATGCCGCTATGGATCAAGGACAAGCTGTTCCAGAAGGACCTGCTGAAGGAGGAGCTGGAGAAGCTGCCCGGCGGCTCCGGCTGGAACGGCTCCCTGCTGTTTACAGAGCATCACCAGTCCCATGCGGCCAGCGCCTTCTTCCCCTCGCCCTATGAAAGCGCCGCCGTCCTGACGATGGACGGGGTTGGCGAGTGGTGCACCACTTCGCTCGGCCACGGATCGGGCAACAGGCTCAACATCGCCAAGGAACTGCATTTCCCGCATTCGCTGGGCCTGCTCTATTCGGCTTTCACCTATTATACGGGCTTCCGCGTCAATTCCGGCGAGTACAAGGTCATGGGGCTGGCACCCTATGGCACGCCGCGCTTCGTGCAGGCGATCCTCGACAATATCGTGGACGTGAAGGAAGATGGCACCTTCCATCTCGCACAGCGCTACTTCAACTATGTTAGCGGCCTGACCATGACCTCGGAGGCCTTCCACGAGCTGTTCGGCGCACCGCCGCGCAAGCCGGAAGAGGAGCTGACCCAGCGCGAGATGGACCTCGCCGCCTCGATCCAGGCCGTGACCGAGATGATCGTCCTGCGCCTCGCGCGTTCGATTCGGGTCGACACGGGCGAGCGCAACCTGTGCCTTGCCGGCGGCGTCGCACTCAATTGCGTCGCCAATGGCAAGCTTCTGCGCGAGGGGATTTTTGACTCCATCTGGATTCAACCCGCCGCGGGCGATGCCGGCGGAGCGCTGGGTGCGGCGCTCGCCGTGTGGCACCAGTATGCGGGCCAGCCGCGAAGCGTACGGCAGGACCGGCGCGATACCATGTCCGGCTCCTATCTGGGGCCGGAATTCAGCCAGGACGAGATAGAGCAGCGGCTCCAGAATATCGGTGCGAAATTCGACGTGCGTGACGAGAAGGACGTTACCGACCAGACTGCCGACGCGCTCGCCGAAGGCAAGGCGGTGGGGTGGATGCAGGGACGCATGGAGTTCGGTCCGCGCGCGCTGGGTGGCCGCTCGATCCTCGGTGATCCGCGTTCGCCCACCATGCAGAAGACGCTAAACCTGAAAGTGAAGTATCGCGAGAGCTTCCGGCCCTTTGCTCCCTCGGTGAAGCGCGAGAGCGTGTCGGAGTGGTTCGATCACGACGGCGACAGCCCGTACATGCTGATCGTCGGCGATATCGCCAAGGATCGCCAGCGCGCAATGACCGAGGAGCAGCAGGCGCTGTTCGGCATCGACAAGCTCAATATCGCGCGCTCCGAGATCCCGGCGGTTACGCATGTCGATTACTCCGCCCGTATCCAGACGGTCCACCGCGAGACGAACCCGCGCTACTGGGACCTGCTGAGCGCGTTCGAGAAGCGCACGAATTGCCCGGTGCTCATCAACACCAGTTTCAACGTGCGCGGGGAGCCGATCGTGTGCACGCCCGAAGACGCCTTCCACTGCTTCATGGGCACCGGCCTCGATCACCTCACCGTGGGCAATTGCGTGTTGACCAAGGAGCAGCAGGATCCCGCGCTCGCTCGTGACTACAAGAACGAATTCGCGCTCGACTGATGGTCCCTGCAACACGCCTCGAGACAACAATCGTCGCGCAACTCGCTGCGAAGAAGGCATTCACCCCCAGCCGCGCGCTGGCAAAGCTGCTGTGCTTTATCCCGGCAAGCTACTTCCTTGCGGTGACGGCCTATGCGCTGTTCAATTTCTCGGATTACGCCGCCGACCTCCCGCGCTTCCTGCGCTATGTCGCGCTGCCGGGAGGAATCGCCGCGGCGCTGATCGTGCCGGCCTTCGCGCTTTCACCGCGCAAGGGGGCGAATATCGGCCTTTGCGCATCGGCGCTGCTATTCGCGCTGTTGCTGGTCGAAATCGTGCTCAACGTGCGCCTTGTGGTGGCGATGATGGGCATGGTCCAGACGCTGGAGGCTCGCGACGGGGAAGGGCGCGCCGACGTCGTATCCGGCCTTCCGCCGACTTACACCAACAAGCACCTAGCCAACGACATGGAGATCGACAGCCTCGACGATGCGATCCTTGGCGGCATTCCGTGGAGCGAAGTGCTGCAATGCTCGCTCGATGGGGAGCCGCTATCCTACAGCGCGGATCGCTTCGGCTTCAACAACTGGGACGACATCTACGACAAGCCGCTGCAGGTGATGATGGTGGGCGATTCCTTCGTGGAAGGGCATTGCCAGCCGCGCCCGGATACCTTCGCCGGGCAAATGCGCGAATACCGCCCGCAGACGGCCGCCATCGGCATGCGCGGTAGCGGTCCGCTCTACGAGCTGGCGCTGATCGGTCGCTTCGGACAGGAGCTGGAGCCGGACTGGGTCGCCATGGCCTTCTACGAGGGCAATGACTGGAAGAATCTCGAGCGCGAGGCCGAGATTCCCTGGCTCTCGGAAGCGCTTTTGCCCGATGCCGACTTCGGCAGCGCGACGCCGACGGACGACCAGGTGGAGCGCGCGCAGACTGTTGTCAGGTCATGGTGGAACAGGGATGTCTCGCCCGGCGTCGTGTTCGAGCGCTCGTCCTTCTTTCGCAACATGCTTGCACTCAACCAGGTCTGGCGCCTAGCGGGGCTCGATTACCCGCGTATCGCGCAGGACCAGCCTGTCTATGGCGACGTCCTCGTCCGGGCGCGCGAACTGACCGAGAGCTGGGGCGGGCAATTCGTGCTCGTCTACATCCCGCAGGGCACGCGGTATCAGGGCGCGTTCGACAAGTCCTTCGCCTATGACGACATGCGCGATCACGTACTGGCCGACGCTGAGCGCGAGGGCATCGAGGTGGTCGACCTGACCGATGTCTTCGCCGAGATCGACGATCCCGACCTGCTTTACGCGACCGATGGCCATTTCAGCCCTTACGGCTCCGAAGTCGCGGCGCAGGCGCTGAATGCCCACATCGCCTCGTTGAAGACCGACTAGAGCACCCAAGCGCAAGGCAACGCCCCGGCGCCGCCCGCCAACGCCTCGCACGACTTTTTCGCTAATTCCGGCACCAATCCGTGCGCGCATGCATTGGGAGG
Source organism: Aurantiacibacter poecillastricola (assembly GCF_030730945.1). GTDB lineage: Bacteria > Pseudomonadota > Alphaproteobacteria > Sphingomonadales > Sphingomonadaceae > Alteraurantiacibacter > Alteraurantiacibacter poecillastricola. The sequence continues at coordinate 81,730 of NZ_JAVAMS010000005.1, read as the reverse complement.
GGAAAGCGAGGAAAAGATCATGGCCATTACCATCAACGGGCAGGAGCATGCGCTGCCCGACGACCCGCGCGTTACATTGCTTGACCTTCTGCGCGGCGATGCCGGGCTGACCGGGACCAAGAAAGGCTGCGACCACGGCCAGTGCGGCGCCTGCACCGTGCTCGTGAACGGCATGCGCATCAATTCCTGCCTGGCGCTGGCGGTGACGCATGACGGCGACGAAGTTACGACGATCGAGGGTCTCGGCTCTCCGACCGAGCCGGGCGTGATGCAGTCCGCCTTCCTTGCGCATGACGGCTTCCAGTGCGGCTACTGCACCCCCGGCCAGATCTGTTCCGCCACGGCCATGCTGGAAGAGATCAAGGCGGGTTGGCCCAGCGATGCGACAGAGGACCTCGAAGGCGCGCCGGAAATAACCGGCGAGGAGATCCGCGAGCGCATGAGCGGCAATCTGTGCCGCTGCGGCGCCTACACCAATATCGTCGCCGCCATTCGCGAAGCGGCCGGAGAAGACGCATGAGGCCGTTCGACTATCAACGCGCCGAGCGGCTGGAGCACGCCTCGCAGCTCGCCGCAGATTCCGAAACCTTGCCGCTGGCGGGCGGCACGAACCTCATCGACCTGATGAAACTGCAGGTGGAAACACCGCAGACGCTGGTCGATATCGGTCGCCTGTCCATGGGCGAGATTGCGGAAGAAGGCGAAGGCCTGCGCATCGGCGCTCTCGCCACCAACACCGCCACCGCCGCGCATCCCCGCGTGCGTGCGGATTACCCGGTTCTCGCCCGCGCCATCCTGGCCGGCGCCACGCAGCAATTGCGCAACAAGGCGACCACCGGCGGCAACCTGTGTCAGCGCACGCGCTGCTACTACTTCACCAACATAGACCAGCCATGCAACAAGCGCGAGCCCGGCTCGGGCTGCGGCGCCATCGACGGTGTTGCGCGCCTGCACGGCATCCTCGGCACCAGCCCGCAATGTATCGCCACCTATCCCGGCGACATGGCCGTGGCGATGGCCGCGCTCGATGCGACGGTCGAGATTACCGGCGAAAGCGGCGAGCGCAGTGTACCGGTGCGCGACTTCCACCGCCTGCCGGGCGACACGCCGGAGAAGGACAATGTCCTCGAACCCGGCGAGATCATCACCGCAGTCACGCTGCCAGCCCCGGTCAGCGGCAAGCACATCTACCGCAAGGTGCGCGAACGCTCCTCCTACGCCTTCGCCCTTTGCTCGGTCGCGGCCATTGTGGATATGGCCGAGGGCCGCATCACCCGCGCCGACCTTGCCTTCGGGGGGCTTGCACACAAGCCGTGGCACGATCCGCGCATCGCCGAGCTGCTCGTCGATAGCGAGCCGTCGCTCGCCCTGTTCGACAAGGCCGCCGACCTGTTGCTGGAAGGTGCGCAGGGCTATGGCGAAAACGATTTCAAGATACCGCTCACGCGCCGGACGCTGACCGCCGTGCTGTGCGATGCGACAGGAGTGGAAGCATGAGCGTACATCTGAAGCAGGACAGCGTCGATGATCGCAACGTGCTCGACAAGACCGGGCAAGGCGTGATCGGCGAACCGATCGAGCGGCCCGAGGGCTTGCTCAAGGTGACTGGCACCGCGCCCTATGCTGCCGAATTCAAGATCCCCGACTGCCTCGAAGGCGTGCTGGTGACGGCACCGATCCTGCGTGGCAAGGTCAAGTCCATCGACCGCGATGCCGTCCTCTCCATGCCCGGCGTCGTCGCCGTGCTGAGCGACGAGCGCATGACCGGGCGCGCTGCGCAGGGCATGGCCAATGCCGCGCCCTTCCAGCCCGCGCAGGATGTCGAATACTGGGGCCAGCCAGTCGCACTGGTGGTGGCCGAGAGCTTCGAGGAAGCGCGCGACGCCGCAAAGCACCTGCCCATCGAGTACGAGACCGAGGAAGGCCCCATCGATCCCGCGGCGGTAGAAACCTCTCCCGCGCAGGACCCGACCCGCCAAGGCGATCTCGCCCAGGCGATGAACGAGGCAGCCCATAGTGTCGATGTGACCATCACGACCGAGGGCCATGCCTCCGCCGCGATGGAGCCGCATGCGGCCATCGCGCAGTGGGACGGTTCATCGCTAAGCGTTCACGCCTCGCTGCAAATGCTCAAGTTCAATCGCACGGAACTGGCGGATTCGCTGGGCTTGGACGAAAGCAAGGTGCGCCTGCTTTCACCCTATGTCGGCGGCGGCTTCGGCTCCAAGCTGGGCATCAGCCAGGAAGCGGTCGCGGCGTCGATCGCGGCGATGGAACTGGGCAGGCCGGTGCGCGTCGTGATGAGCCGGCAGCAGGTGTTCCAGACCATCATGCGGCGGACCGAGACGCAGCAGCGCATCCGCCTTGCCGCCGATGCCGACGGCAAGCTGACCGGCTTCGGCCACGAGGCGCGCATCTCGAACCTGCCGAACGAGGATTTCCCCGAACCGGTCATCCAGTCCAGCCAGTTCCTGTACGCGGGCGAGAACCGCCTGCTGACGCTCGACATGGCGCGCATCCACCGCATGACGGCAGGCTCCGTCCGTGCGCCGGGCGAGGCCGTGGGCGTGCAGACGGTGGAACAGGCGATGGACATGCTGGCCGAGAAGATCGGCATCGACCCCATTGAGCTGCGGCTGAAGAACCTCCCCGATCAGCACCCGGTGAAGGGCATGCCCTACAGCTCGCGCAAGCTGGCCGAGTGCCTCCAGCAGGGCGCCGAGGCGTTCGGCTGGGAAAAGCGTCCGCGCAAGCCTCGCCATACGCGCGAAGGCGAATGGTGGATCGGGACCGGCGTCGCCAGCGCAGCGCGGATCCATGCCGTGGTCGAAGCGAAGGCCCGGGTGAGCCTGCAACCGGACGGCACCGGCATGGTCGAAAGCGACATGACCGATATCGGCACCGGCACCTATTCCATTCTCAGCCAGATCGCTGGCGAGATGCTGGGGCTCGAGCCGAAGGACGTGCTGGTGCGGCTGGGTGATACCGACTTCCCGCCCGGCTCCGGCTCGGGTGGCAGCATGGGCGCTTCCTCCACCGGCTCCGCCGTATTCCTCGCCTGCGAGGATCTGCGCGAGCAACTCGCCAGGAAGCTGAATGTCGAACCGGCAAGCATGGTGCTGAAGGACGGTTTCGCGCGCTGGGACGGTGGACAGAAGGCGCTGACCGAACTACTCGACGGTGACGAGATAACCGCCACCGGCCATTTCGAGCCGGGCGATTCCACCGAGGATAACCTCGTGTCCAGCTTCGGCGCTTTCTTCGCGGAAGTTGCCGTGAACCACTGGACCGGCGAAAGCCGCGTGCGGCGCATGACAGGCGCGTTCGGTTTCGGCCGCGTGCTGAACCGGCGCACCGCCCGTTCGCAATGCCTTGGCGGCATGACCTGGTGCATCGGCAACGCCTTGACGGAGAGCCTGCTCTTCGATCCTGTCGACGGCCACCTCGCGAACTGCGATCTCGCCGAATATCACGTGCCCGTCCATCGAGACGTGCCGGATCTCCAGGTGCTGATGCTGGAGGAACGCGACGGCGCGGCCAGCCCCATTCAGGCAAAGGGCGTGGGAGAGCTTGGCCTGTGCGGCGGTGCAGGCGCGATTGCCAATGCGATCTACGACGCCTGCGGCGCTCGCGTGTTCGAATATCCGATGACACCGGACCGGGTGCTGGCGGCACTGGAGAGGGTCTGATCCTACATCCCAAGGCCAGTTGAATCGGACTTCGGCTGCCAATTGACTGGCCTGTCGTCGCCATTCGAGAACGGGACAGGGCTGCGTCCCCTGTCCTACCGGGCATCCCTGGGCGATCGCAAAGCGTTCATGTCTCTCGTGCGCTCCAAGACTCGCGAACTGAAAGGTCACACTTGTTGTGCCTGGATTCAGCACAAGGTCTTGAATTGCAGGGGTAACGAGGCGAAATGGTATTTTCGGAAACGCCCCCTGTAGGCGTTCCAGGTCTGCTTCTCGCAACACTCTTGTCGCATTGCGCGCTAGGCTGGAGAAAAGCAGCACCCGATTCGCATCAGACAAGGTTCGCATTCACGCATGACCGACCATTCGCGCCGCCAATTCCTCGCCCTGACAGGCACCGCTTTCGCCGGCCTCTATCTCAATTCCTGCGCGCCGCGCGGTCCGGTAGCGTCCAGCAGCCAGGCGCTCCGCGGCTCGGCCAGCCCGGTCGGGCCGCTGGTGCCCGATCCCGCCGGCCTCCTGAACCTGCCCGAAGGCTTCTCCTACCGCGTGATCTCGCGGCATGACACGCCGATGAGCGATGGCGGAACCGTGCCGGACCGCGCCGATGGCATGGGGTGCTTCGATCTGGGCAACGGCAAGCTGGCGCTGGTGCGCAACCACGAACTGCAGCCGGATCATGATGGCGGTGCGATCCCCTCCGGCCCGGCCTACGATACCGTCGCCCGCTCGCTGCGTCCGCTGCCGGGCGGCACCACTACCATCGTGCTCGACGCCGCCACGCTGGAGGTGGAGCGCGAATATCGCAGCCTCGCGGGCACGATCCGCAACTGCGCCGGCGGTATCACGCCGTGGGGCAGCTGGCTCACCTGCGAGGAGAACACCTCGCGCGCCGATGGCCGCATCAACAAGGATCACGGCTGGGTGTTCGAGGTGCCTGCCGATGCACCCGGCCTCGTCGAGCCCGTTCCCCTGACGGCGATGGGACGCTTCAATCACGAGGCAGCCTGCGTCGATCCGGCCACCGGCATTGTCTACCTGACGGAGGACCGCGACGACTCGCTGCTCTACCGCTTCCTCCCCCTGCGCCCGGGCAATCTCGCAGCAGGCGGAACCCTGCAGGCGCTGGTGCTGGAGGGAATCGACGATACTCGCAACTGGACAGAGCGCAGCATGGACGTGGGCAACACGGCGCGCGGCAGCTGGATCACGATGGACAATGTCGAAGCGCCCGAGGACGACCTTCGCCAGCGCGGCGCGGCGCGCGGGGCGGCCCTGTTCGCCCGCGGCGAGGGCATCTGGATGGGGGAGAGCGAGCTCTTCTTCACCTGCACCAGCGGCGGTGCGGAGCGCCAGGGCCAGATCTTCCGCCTGAAGCCCGAGATACACGAGGCCGACACGCTGGAACTGTTCTACGAAAGTCCGGCCGAGAGCGAATACAGCTTCGGCGACAATCTCACGGTGGCGCCCTACGGACACCTCGTCGTGTGCGAGGACAGCTACAACGAGCATGTGGAGAACCACCTGCGCGGCATCACGCCAGCAGGTGAAGCTTATCCGCTCGCCCTCCTCGACCTGCAGACAGAACTGGCCGGGGCATGTTTCTCGCCCGATGGTCGCACGCTGTTCGTCAACGCCTACAGCCCGAGCATGACCTTCGCCATTACCGGGCCGTGGCCTGCGTGACGGCGCGCCCTTCGATCCTTTTCGTCTGCCTCGGTAATATCTGCCGCTCGCCAATGGCGGAAGGCGCCATGCGTGCGCTTGCCGAGAGGGAAGGTGTCGAGGTCCATCTGGACAGTGCGGGCACGGGCGATTGGCATGTGGGGAACCCGCCCGATCCGCGCGCCATCGCCGAAGCCCGGTCGAATGGCGTCGACATCGCGCACTTTCGCGCCCGACAGGTCACCAAAGAGGACTTTTCCCTCTTCACCCATGTCCTCGCACTAGACGCGCAGAACCTTCGCGATCTCGAGCGATTGCGGCCGGGCGATGCTACCGCAAGGCTCGCCTTGCTTCTCGATGCCGTTCCCGGGCGGGAGGGGCAGGCGGTGGCCGATCCCTATCATGGTGGGCCGGAAGGCTTTGCCAGGACCTGGAGCGACGTCAGCGCCGCAGCGCAGGCGCTGCTCGAGCGCTTTAGGTGACACGGGACGAGACGATCGCCGAGGCGCTAGGCTGCGAGGTTGTCGGCACGCAGCAGCTGCCCGGCGGCGACCTGGGCGGGGCGGCCGCCATCGAACTGGCAGATGGCCGCACCATAGTGGCAAAGACGGGGCCCCTCGTGCAGCGCGAGGGCGACATGCTGCGCGCAATCGCCCGGACCGGAGCGCCATGTCCTGCCGTTCTCTTTGTCGCGGATAACCTGCTGATCATGGACCACATAAAGGCAGACGGCCGGCCCGGATGGCCTTCGCTCGCCGAAGGGCTGGCGAACCTGCACGCGCCAGGCGACGTGCTATACGGTTGGGATGCCGACTATGCTTTCGGCAAGGTGGCAATCGGCAACAGGCGGAGCGACAACTGGCCGCAGTTCTGGGCCGAACAGCGCATCCTGCCGTTCTGCGCCCATGTCGATGCCGGGCTGGCAACAAGGCTGGAGCTCTTAGGACAGCGCCTTCCCGAAATGCTGCCCGAACGCCCGCCCGCCGCCCTGCTGCATGGCGACCTGTGGAGCGGAAATGTCCTTTTCCACGGCGGCAGCCTGGCTGCCCTGATCGACCCTGCCTGCTATCACGGGGACCGCGAGGTGGACTTTGCCATGCTTGCCTGGCTGGGCAATCCTCCCGCATCATTGTTCGAAGCCAGCGACCTCGCACCCGGCTGGCGCGAGCGGTATCCTGTCTACGTCCTGTGGCCGATGTTGGTCCACCTCCGTCTGTTTGGAGGCGGCTACCGAAATGCCGTGGACAATGCGCTAGGGCGCTGCGGCTGCTAGGCGGACGCCGGGAACGGAGTCCACTCCTCGCCTTCGGGCAAGGGCGCGAAGATCGCTTCGACATCGCCTTCGCTGATCTGCTCGGGCTCGGCAGGCTGCCATTGGGGAGCGTTGTCCTTGTCCACCAGCACGGCGCGCACGCCCTCGGCAAAGTCGGGGCGCATGATCATGCGGGCAGCGATGCGATACTCCATCGCCATGTTGGCGGCGAAATCGCGGCAGTCGGCATTCTCGGAGAACTGGTGGAGCGCGACCTTGCTCGTCATCGGGCACTTGGAAGAGACCGCCGCCAATTCCTTCGCCGCCCAGTCGCTGGCGTCCTGCTCCAGATTGGCGATGATGCCTTCCAGCGTTTCCGGGGCGAACAGTTTGTCGATGCGACCCTTGTTCCCGGCGATCCTAGGCTCGGGCGCTTCGCTGGAGAATTCGTCGAGGATGGCCTGGATCTTGCCCGGTTCGGCAACGATACGGGCCTTCACTTCGGCCAGCTTCGCGTTGGCGATGTAGTGCGTGGCGAGGCCTGCCCATAGGCACTCCGCCCCGTCCAGCCGCGCGCCGGTGAGGGCAAGGAACTTGCCCACCTGTCCGGGCAGGCGCGGCAAATAGTGGCCTGCACCGACATCGGGGAACAGACCGATCGAGCCTTCGGGCATGGCGAACTTGGTGTTCTCCGTCGCCACGCGAAACTTCGCCGGCTGGCTGATGCCGACGCCGCCGCCCATCGTCACGCCGTCCATGAAGGCAATGATGGGCTTGGGATAGGTGAACATCAGGTGATTCAGGCGATACTCGGCATGGAAGAACTCGCGGCCCTTCGCGCCGCCATCTTCCATCGCGGAATTACGAAGCAAAGCCACGTCCCCGCCAGCGCAGAAACCGCGGCCCTCTGCGTGGTCGAGGATGACGGCCTCGATCGCCGCCTCGCCGCGCCATTCCAGCAGGGCGGCGCTCAGCCCCTCGCACATATCGAGCGTCAGGGCATGGATCGCCTTGGGCCGGTTGAGCGACAGGTGCCCAACCTGGCCGTGGGCGTGGATGTTCAACTGATCGGTCATACAGGTCCTAATCTTTCAGAAGGTCGCGGCCCACGATCATGCGCATCACCTGGTTCGTGCCTTCCAGGATCGAATGCACGCGCAGGTCGCGCCAGAAGCGTTCGATGGGATAGTCCTTCAGGTAGCCATAGCCGCCGAAGAGCTGCAGGGCGTTGTTCACGACATTGCTGCCGCTGTCGGTGGCGAGGCGCTTGGCCATGGCGGAGAAGCGCGTCTTGTCGGGCGCGTTCTCGGTTACCTTGGCGGCGGCGAGGTAGAGGAGGGCGCGGGCCGCTTCGAGCTCCGTCGCCATGTCGGCGAGCATGAACTGGGTGTTCTGGAAGTCGGCGATAGGCTGGCCGAACTGCTGGCGATCCTTGGCATAGGCCACCGCCTCGTCGAGGCAGCGCTGCGCGCCGCCCAGGGAACAGGCGCCGATATTGAGGCGCCCGCCGTCGAGACCCGCCATCGCGAAGCGGAAGCCGTCGCCTTCCTCGCCCACGCGGTTGGAGACGGGCACGCGCGCATCCTCGAAGATGAGCTGCGCGGTGGGGCTGGCGTTCCAGCCGAGCTTCTTCTCCGGCGCGCCGAAGCTGAGGCCGGGCGTGTCCTTGTCCACCACGATGGCCGAAATGCCGCGCGTCTTGTGCTCGCCGGTGCGGACCATCACGACATAAACGTCGTTCACCCCGCCGCCAGAGATGAACTGTTTGGTGCCATTGAGCACGTAATCGTCGCCATCGAGCTTCGCCGTGGTCTTCAGTGCCGCCGCATCGGAGCCCGATGCAGGCTCCGTCAAAGCGTAGCTGGCAAGCTTTTCCATGGAGACGAGATCGGGGAGGTAGCGATCCTTCAGCTCCTTCCCGCCGAAGCTGTCGATCATCCATGCGGCCATGTTGTGGATCGAGATGAAGGCGCTGGTGGTGGGGCAGCCATAAGCCATCGCTTCCATGATCAGCGCTGCTTCGAGCCGCCCGAGCGCGATGCCTCCAGATTCTTCCGAGACGTAGATCGCCCCGAAACCGAGTTCACCGGTGCGCTTGATGACATCTACGGGGAAGTGATGCGCTTCGTCCCACTCGCCCGCATGGGGCGTGATATTGTCGGCGGTGAAGCGCTGCGCCATGTCCTGAATGGCGAGCTGGTCCTCGGTAAGCGCGAATTGTCCGGTCATGCGTTTCTCCTGCGCCGAATGCGCCAGTCAGCCAGCGCCATTGTCAAAGCCCATGTCAAAAGGCACGCCGCGGGGCAATCGGTCTCGTATGAAACTTTTTGTGGGCCGTCTGGCACACAGGATAACGAAAGGTCCCGGGTCCCTAGTCTTCGACCGTCTCGGGCTCCATTGGTTCCGGCGCGAAGACTTCAGGCTCTATCGGCGTCGGGTCGAACCCGCGCGCATCGTCGAGAGGATCGGCGGAGAAACCGCGCGTATCGTCGATAAGGTTCTCGGGCTCCGCGTCGATCATGATTTCGTCGGTTCGCCGGTCCTGCGCAGAGCCATCGTCGTCGAAACCTTGCTCTGCTGCCCCGGCGCTGCGGGGCCCGGTCGGTTTGGCAGTAGGAATGACAAGTTCGCGGGGACCCTGCATCTCCTCGACAACGGCTTGGCGGCTTTCGAGGTCGTCACCGCAAGCCTGGAGCAGCAGCGTTGCTGCTACGGCGAGCGCGAACCGCCCTTTCACTGCAGGCTTCCGATCACCGCCTCTGCCTCGATCTCGCATTTCCATTCCGGGTTGTAGAGCGCGTTGATGCCCACCAGCGTGCCGGTGGGCCGCGCATGGCCTACTGCGCGGGTAAAGGCGGCCGTCACGGCATCGGCATCGGCCATGTCGGTCACGAACATGCGCACGCGCACCACGTCGCCCGCATGTCCGCCAAGCTGGCCGATATAGTCGAGGATCTGTTCGAAGCAGCGATCGGCCTGGCGCCCGGCATCGGGGCTGACGCTGCCATCCTCCTCCACCCCGACATTGCCCGACACGATGATCCGGTCGCCGACACGGATGGCGCGGGTGAAGCCGGCAGCTTCCTCGAAGGGGCCGAGTGGCGAGATGCGCTGGCGGCCATCATTGGGGCTGTCCGGTTCGCGGTCAGCCACAAGAGATCCTCTCTATCACGCGATCATCATCGTAATGGACGGTCAGTCGGTCGGGGCGAAAATCCATGGTGACGGCGGTGCGCGGCGGCACCCAGCGGAGGGTGCGAGCGCCTGTCAGCTCCAGCAATTGCGTGCCGAGCGCCTCGGTCGCGCGCTCTCCAATCAGAACCTGCGCGGGTTGCACATCGCATTCGCTTGCGGGCTCCTGCATCGGCGGGTTACCAGCTTCGGGAGTAGCAGTGGCGCAAGCGGCCAGCGCGATACAGGCGGGGATCAAGGCGAAACGGATCATGCCCGCCTTCTAGCGCCAAGCTTTTTGCCGCGCCAGCAGCTTTGGCCAAGGCGGTATTGCTTCCTGCAACAGGGCATAGTCAATTTCGTCTAGAGCCCCTATAGTGTCTGGCAAGCGCGCCGACCCCCAGCCCAGGGTGGCGAGACGCGCAATGGCATTACGGAGAGAGAAGTCATGGCCCTCAAATGCGAACCCATCCTGCCCAGGTTCGGAGCAGTCTGTTCGGGTCTCGACCTGACGAAGCGATTGTCGGCGGACGAAGTCAAGCAGATCACCGACGCGATGGACAAGTACGGCGTGACCGTCTGGCGCGACACCGGCCTGACCGATGAGCAGCATGTCGAGTTCAGCCGCAATTTCGGCTATCTCGAACGCACGCCCAAGCGCGCCGAGGGGCAGAAAACGCGGCTTCCCTATCGCGAGCTGTTCGACGCCTCCAATCTCAATCTCGAAGGCGAGATCACCACCGATCCCGCCGCTGTCGAGTACCGCAAGGGCGATCGGCTGTGGCACACCGACAGCGCATTCCTGGAAAAGCGCACGAGCTATTCGATCCTGCTCGCCCACATCACTCCGCCGACCGAGGCTGGGGGCGAGACGTGGTTCGCCGATGCGCGCACCGCCTATGAGGACCTGCCGCAAGAAACCAGGGACCTGATCGAGGACAAGGTCGGCATCAACTCGCTGTGGTGGAGTCGAAAGAAGGCAGGCGCCGAGATCGACGAGGCAGAGATCTACGAACGTCCCGTCGCAAAGCACAAGCTGGTCCATACCCATGCCGGATCGGGCCGCAAGAGCCTGTTCATCGCGGCGCACACGATGGATATCGAGGGGATGGACAAGGAGGAAGGGCGCAAGCTCATCCAGGACCTGATCGCCCATACCACACAGGACAAGTACACCTTCAAGTGGCAGTGGCAGCCCGGTGACATGGTGATCTGGGACAATCTGTGCAGCATGCATCGCGGCGGCGAATACGATTACACCGCTTACAAGCGCGACATGCGGCGCACTACCGTTCGCGAAGGGACCGAGCCCCATCTCATGGAAACCGGCGACGATCCCTACACGGCGCTGTTCTCGAAAAGCCCGAAATCGGTCGACATCAATTCCGCACGGGATGCGGGCCGATAGCGCCGCAAGCGCTGCCGATCAGCTTACCAGCAGTGCGAGGTTCACGCGGCCCGTTCCGCTGCTGATCAAGCCGATCTCACGCGCGGCAGCGTAGCTGAGGTCGATAACGCGGTTGCCGTGATACGGTCCGCGGTCGTTGACGCGAACCACCACGCTCTCGCCATTGCGCGGGTTGGTTACCCGCACTTCGCTGCCTAGCGGAAGGGTGCGATGGGCGGCGGTCAGCTGCTGGGGATCGAAAACCTCGCCGCTTGCCGTGCGATTGCCGGCGAGTTCATCGCCATAATAGCTGGCGTCTCCTGCGCCCATGGCGCTTTCCTGCGGAACGGGCAGATTGGCGGGAATGGGCTCAAGTTCCAAGCCTTCCAGTTCGGCCACCGGCATGGCTTCGACGCTGGCGCGTCCGTCACCCAGCTTTACGATGTCCGGAGTCGTGCGATCCTGTAGCAGTTCCGCCCCTAGAGCCAGCGAGAGCGCGGCGAAGACGCCGGTGCCCAGCAGAGCCATCCGTCGCTGCGACTTGAGGCGCATGAACGTGCGCAATCGCTCCCGGCGGCTGGGAAGGTGATGATCGGCAATGGTGGTCGAATTGTTATTCCTCATACCAAATCAAGGGATGAGGCAGTGGCGATGTTCCGAAAAGGTTCCCGAAAGACAGAAACGCCCGGCTCCATCGCTGGAACCGGGCGTATCTGTCTGGACCGTGAAACAATCTATCAGAAGATGCGCGCGGCCGTTTCTGCCGGTGCATCCAGATATGTCTCCAGTTCACCGTCAAGCTTCAGCAGCGTGATCGAAGCACCGGCCATTTCCAGCGAGGTGCAATATTCGCCGACATAGTTGCGCACCACGGTAAGCCCGCGCTCCTCGCACAGCTGCGCGGCCTTGTTATAGAGCACGTAGAGTTCGGCAGGCGGCGTGCCGCCGAGGCCATTCACCATCAGTGCAACGCGGTCGCCGTTCTCGAACGGAAGGTCGTCCGCGACGGCATCGAACAGGGTCTTGGTAATCTCGTCCGCACTGGTGATCTTGGCACGTTCGCGGCCCGGCTCGCCATGGATACCGACGCCGACTTCCATCTCGTCGTCGCCAATGTCGAAGATGGGCGAGCCCTTGGCGGGCGGGATGCAACTGGTGAGCGCGACGCCCATGGTGCGCACGTTGTTGTTCACCTTCTCTGCAACCGCCTTCACCTCGTCCAGTGACTTGCCTTCCTCGGCAGCGGCACCGCAGGCCTTCATCACGAAGAAGTTGCCGGCAACACCGCGACGACCGACGGTGTAGAGCGAATCCTTCACCGCCACGTCGTCATTGATCAGGAACTGGTCGACCTTGATGTCCTCGGCCTGCGCAAGCTCGACGGCGGTATCCCACGCCATGCGGTCGCCCTGGTAGTTGTTCACCAGCACCAATACGCCGGCGGGCGTGGCGAGGGCCTTGATCGTCTCGTAGCAGGCGTCCACCGGCGGCGCGGCGAAGACCGGGCCCTGGCAGGCGCCATCGAGCATGCCGGGACCGACGGCCATGACGTGCGCGGGCTCGTGACCCGAGCCGGAGCCCTGAACGATCGAGACCTTGTTATCGACCGGGCGATCCTTGCGCTTCACCATCTGGAATTCGAGATTGCCTTCCAGCAGGTCGGGGTTCGCGGCCAGAATGCCCTGCATGAACTCGGGCACGAAATCTTCGGGTTTGTTGACGAATTTCTTCATGTCTTTCCTCTCCGTCTTTGGATGTTCGAATTCTCAGGCGCTGGCCTTGGCGACCTCGGGGGCGGCAGGCGTATATTCGACGCTGTTCGCCTTGCACCAGTCGGCAAGGATGGTGGCGATGGCCACGATGCCGGGGTCGGGGGTGTTGGCACTGCGTTCGCCCACCTGGCTCGCACGGCCTCGATGGGCGACGAGGCTGCGCGTGGTTTCGACCGCACCATCGGCGATGGTGGCGCAGTCCTTCAGCACTTCGGCCAGGTCCTCGGTGCCCTTTTCGGCGTGGTCCTTCAGCTTCTCGGCCACCGGGATCACCGCGTCGAGCAGGGTCTTGTCGCCCAGCTTCGCGCCGCCGCGAGCCATGATGCCGTCAACCGCATTGCCGATGGCATCGGCGAATTCCTGAAGGGTCAGCTCGGACTTTCCCTTGGTGGGCATGGCGGCCTTCATGAATCCCGTACCCCAGATCGGCCCCGAAGAGCCGCCGACATGCTTGGACACGATCATCGAGATCTTGAGCAGCATGGTGCCGATATCGGACTTGTCGAGATCGGGCAGGTCCTTCTTGATGACCTTGAAACCGGTCGCCAGCGAAGTACCGAAATCGCCGTCTCCGGCGAGACCGTCGAGATCGGAGAAATAGCTTTCGTTGCGGATTACGGTATCGGCCGTGGTGTCGATACCCTGTTCGATAGTGGATAGCGAGATGGTCGCCATTGTCGGTGTCTCTCCCAGTTCTAGTTGTTCGCGCCCGCGTCGGTCAGGGCGGAGAGGTCCGCCAGCGTAACCTCGGGGCTCGGTGCGTCGCCCAGTTCGGGCACGACGCGCGCGGCTTCGGTAAAGTCTTCTTCCACGGTGTATGTGCTGGTGGTGATCAGCACCGGATAGCCTGCGCCCACCGCCGCCAGCAGGCCGTTGCGGCTGTCCTCGATCACCACGCATTCCGATTGCGGGAGGCCCAGCGATTTGGTGGCCAGCTGGTAGATCTCCGGATCGGGCTTCTTCTTCGACACGACATCACCCGCATGGACGAACTCGAACTTGGCCTTGCGCTCTTCGCCCATAAGGTCGAGCACCGCATCGATGAACTTCGCGTTCGAGGTGGTGCATACGCCGATGCGCACGTCATTGGCGATCGCCTCATCGACGATGCGCAGCACGCCCGGGCGCAGCGGCAGGTCGGTCACGATCTGGCTCACCTGGTCGGTCTTATACTTGTGCAGCGCCTTGATGAGCTCGTCCTTGCCCCCGTGTTCGGCCACCTTGTCCTCGGGCCAGCCGTCCTCGTCGAAATAGGCCGTCATCCGCTCCTTGCCACCTGCCACTTTCAGCAGTTCGGCATAGCGTTCCACGCTCCATTCGGCATCGATGCCGAACTCGGCGAAGGCGCGGTTGAAGCCGACGCGGTGCGCATCGCGCTCGGTATCGACAAGGACGCCGTCGCAATCGAAAATCAGCGCCTTCAGCATCAGGCGCTTTCCTTCATGCTTTCGAGGAAGGCCGGGGCCTGGCCCTTGCCGCCAAACTTCTCGATGAAGCCTGCGAACAGGTCCTTGCAGGCCTGATACTGCGCATCGATCACGCGAAGCGGCTCATAATCGTCGGGATTGGCCCGGCGATAGGCTTCCACGCTCTCGACGAAGACGTGTTTCAGGTTAGTGGAGATGTTCACCTTGGCAGAGCCGCGAGCAATGGCCTTCTCGAAGGTCTCGTCCGACAGGCCGGTGCCGCCATGCAGCGCCATCGGCGTGTTGGTTGCTTCGTTGATCGCCTTTATGCGGGCGAAATCCACCTTGGGCTCACCCTTGTAGAAGCCGTGCGCGGTGCCGACGGCACACGCGAAGGCGGAAAGGTCCAGCGCGTCGCAGAATTTTTTCGCGTCCTCGGGATCGGTGAGGACCGAGTCCTCCTCGGCCACAACCATGTCGTCTTCTACGCCCATGATCTGCCCAAGCTCGGCTTCCATGCCGACGCCGTACCTCTCGGCGATGTCGCGAACCTTCTTCGACATCTCGAGGTTTTCCTCGAACGGATATTCCGATGCATCGATCATGATGGAGGTCCAGCCGGTCCGCGCGCACTTCTCGATCATTTCGAGGTCTTTGCAGTGATCGAGATGCAGAACCACCGGTACCGGCGAATCCGTGGCGACGGTGCGCACCCACGACACGATTTCCTCGTGGCTGTAATAGTCGATGGTCTTGCTGCTGGTCTGGCAGATGACCGGCGCGTTCAACGCTTCGGCAGCCTTCACCATCCCTTTCGTGGTGTTGTAATCGACGAGATTGAAGGCGGCGACGGCATAACCATTGTCCATCGCATGCCGCAGCAGTGGTTTCATGTTGACGAGTGGCATGTCGTGCTCCCTACGAATAGCCCCTGAGAATGAGCGTACCGGTGATTGTGTCCGGCCCGAACGAATCAGGTCAATAGCGACAGATAAGGCGGCAAACTACCCGTCATTGCGCCCAAATTCGCTCGCGAGATTGAAAATGTCCGGAAATCTCGCTGTCGGGGGCTTATACGTCCTGACGGGACGAGCGCGCCATGCCGGTTGGAGAGGGGAGCGCACCGCGCTACGTTCCCGCGATGCAGGAGAGTGCAGCCTATCGCCGGATTGGTATCTTGGGAACGGGTCGTGTCGCTTGCGCGCTAGGCGGCCTTCTAGCCGAACATTCCCGCGAGGACGTTCTGCTTTGGGGACGCACGCCGGCCCATGTGGACCGGGCCGTGCAGCACATCGCCTCGGCACGTGCTGCCGGGAGTATCGCGGAGGTCGCGCGAAGTTGTGATGCGGTGCTGATTGCCGTGTCCGATGACGCCATTGCACCGGTTGCCGAAATGCTGGCGCAGGATCTGACCGAGGGGGCAAAAATGCTCGCCATGCATGTCAGCGGTCGCTGCGGCCTTGCACCGCTCTCACCACTTGTAGGCAAGGGCGCGCGGGTAGCGGCGATACATCCCGTGATGACTTTCACGGGCAATGCCCAGCGCGACAGGAGCCATGTTCCGGGCGCAAGGTTCGCCGTTACCGCCGATACGCCTGCTACCGAGCAGGAGGGGGTCACCTTGGTCGAGCTGCTGGGTGGCAAAGGCTTCACCCTTTCGGACGAGCATCGCATTCTCTATCACGCCGCACTTTGTCACGCTGCCAACCACCTCGTCACCTTGATGGAGCAGTCGCGGCAAATGATGGAGGCGGCAGGCGTCGACAATCCTGCCGGGGTCGTTGCCCCGCTGGTGAGGGCGGCGCTGGAGAACAGCCTGACGTCCGGCTTTGATGCTCTGTCCGGCCCGCTGTTGCGCGGCGACCGCGAGACTATCGATAGGCATCTCGAAGCTATCGGGGAGTCCGCTCCCAAAACCGGCGAGGCCTACCGAGCGCTCGCCCGCGCCACTCTGGACGAGCTGAAGCGCTCGGGCCGTTCGGTCCATCCCCGGCTGCGAGACTTGCTCGACGGTTAGCCTGTCTGCTTCGCCAGTGTTCGCGCCCGGCGCAGCAGCGGTTCGGTATAGCCCGAGGGCTGCTCCTTCCCGCGCAGGATCAGATCGCGCGCCGCTGTGAAGGCGATGGACTGGTGGTTGCCAGCCATGGGACGATAGGCCGGATCACCGCGGTTCTGTTCGTCCACCTTGGCAGCCATGCGGCGCAGCGCCTCGTCCACCATGGCTTCGTCGACGATGCCGTGATGCAGCCAGTTGGAAATGTGCTGGCTGGAGATACGCAGGGTCGCACGGTCCTCCATCAGGCCGATATCGTGGATGTCCGGCACTTTCGAGCAGCCGATCCCGGCGTCGATCCAGCGGACCACGTAGCCCAGGATTCCCTGCACATTGTTGTCGAGCTCGGACGCGATTTCCTCGGCGGACCAGTTCGTATTCTCGGCAAGTGGAACAGTCAGCAGCTTCTCCACCGGAACCACCCGCTCATCGGCGCGCTCCTGCTGGCGGGCGGCAACCTCGCAGCGATGGTAATGCGTGGCATGCAGCGTCGCGGCGGTGGGCGAGGGCACCCAGGCGGTGCTCGCACCGCTCATGGGATGGCCGATCTTCTCGGACAGCATGGCGTGCATGGCATCGGGCGCGGCCCACATGCCCTTGCCGATCTGCGCCCGGCCCGCAAAGCCGCAGGCAAGGCCGATTTGCACGTTGCGATCCTCGTAGGCGGCGATCCACTCGGCACGTTTGATGTCCCCCTTGCGCTGCATCGGGCCTGCCAGCATCGAGGTGTGAATCTCGTCGCCGGTGCGATCGAGGAAGCCGGTATTGATGAAGAACACCCGGTCCTTCAGCGCATGGATGCAGGCGGCGAGGTTGGCGCTGGTACGGCGCTCCTCGTCCATCACGCCCACCTTCACGGTGTTGCGGGCAAGGCCGAGCATATCCTCGACCGCTGCGAACACGTCGTCAGCGAAGACGCATTCCTCGGGCCCGTGCATCTTGGGCTTCACGACATAGATCGAGCCTTCGCGACTGTTCCTGAGGCGGCCCAGCCCCTTCAGGTCATGCATTCCGATCAGCACCGTCACGGCGGCGTCGAGCAGTCCCTCGAACATATCTTCGTCCGAAGGCAGGCGGATTGCTGGCGTGGTCATCAGGTGTCCCACATTGCGAACCAGCAACAGGCTGCGACAGCGCAGTGCGTGGGTGTCTCCATGCGTATCGCGGTAGGTGCGATCGGGATTGGCCGTGCGCACCACTTTTCTGTCGCCCTTGGTGAAGCTGGCGACGAGGTCGCCGCGCATCGCGCCCAGCCAGTTGCGATAGGCTGCAACCTTGTCCTCGGCATCCACGGCCGCGACCGAATCTTCGAGGTCGATGATGGTGGAGAGCGCGGATTCAAGGCGAATGTCGGCGATGTTAGCAGGATCGTTTGCGCCGATCTCGTGCGCGGGGTCGATGAAGATCTCAATGTGCAGGCCGTTGTGGCGCAGCAACAGGTTGTCGCCGATCGTGCCGACCATCTGTTCGGCGTCGGCCAAATCCGGAGTGCCGCCGGTCCAGTCGGACCAGCTGCCTTGGGCAAGCGGCACCGCCTCGTCGAGGAATGCCTTGGCATAGGCTATCACCAGCGCGCCGCGCTCCTCGTCATAGGCCTCTCCTTGCGGCAATGTGCCCAGCGCGTCCGTGCCGTAGAAGGCATCGTAGAGACTGCCCCAGCGCGCATTGATTGCATTGAGCACAAAACGGGCGTTGAGCGCCGGGACGACCAGCTGCGGCCCCGCGACTTGCGCAATCTCGGGATCGACACCGTTTGTGCCGATGGTGAAGGGATCGGGTTCGTCGACGAGATAGCCTAGCTCGCGCAGGATGCGGACGGGGACACCGGTCCCGGCATCGCGATGCGTCCTGTGCCAGTCGTCGATCGCTGCCTGCAACTCCTCGCGCCGTTTGAGCAGCGCGCGGTTTTGCGGCGTGAAATCCCGGGCGAGGGCAGACAGTCCCGTCCAGAATCGGTCCGCCTCGATATCGGTGCCGGGCAGCGCTTCTGCTTCGATGAACTCGGCCAGCACCGTGTCTACGGACAACCCCGCGCGGTGGACGTATCCATCGCGCGGGATGATCTCGGCGCTATCGCTGGTGTTGCGGAGCGTCGATGTCGTCATCGGCCAAAGCGTCCCATGCGGTGGTGCAGGTTCACCAGCTTGCGGGTCTCCGCATTGTCCTCGCCATTGCGGATGGCGACGGCCAGCGCATTGCGGATGAGGCCGAAATCCTCGGTCGAGAAGACCGGGCGGGCCAGGGTCGGGTGTGCCATTTTACGTCTCCTTGGGTTTTCGCAGCAATCAGGCTGCAAACTGGTTCGCCGCAGCGTTTACGCTGCAAACTGGTTCATGGTGTTGTTCTCGCCGCCCGCTTTCAGGGCAGCTTCTCCGGCGAAGGCATCCTTGTGGTCGTCCCCGATGTCGGAGCCGGCCATGTTCTGGTGCTTCACGCAGGCGATCCCCTGCCGGATTTCCTCGCGCTGGACCTGCTTCACGTAGCCCAGCATGCCTTCCTCGCCGAAATAGCGCTTGGCGAGATTGTCGGTGCTGAGCGCCGCGGTGTGGTAGGTCGGCAGCGTGATCAGGTGGTGGAAGATGCCCGCACGCGCAGCGCCATCGCGCTGGAAGGTGCGGATCCTCTCGTCGGCCTCGATCGCGAGTTCGCTATCGTCGTAATGCTGGCTCATCAGCATGTCGCGCTCGTACATGGCGAGGTCGCGGCCCTCGGCTTCCCAGGCATCGTAGACCTGCTGGCGGAAGTTCAGCGTCCAGTTGAAGCTGGGCGAGTTGTTGTAGACCAGCTTCGCCTTCGGGCAGACCTCGCGGATGCGGTCGACCATTCCGGCGATCTGCTCGACATGCGGCTTCTCGGTCTCGATCCAGAGCAGGTCCGCGCCGTTCTGCAACGCGGTGATGCAGTCGAGCACGCAGCGGTCCTCCCCGGTGCCGGGGCGGAACTGGAAGAGGTTGGACGCCAGGCGCTTCGGGCGCACCAGCTGCCCGTCGCGGTTCAGCAGAACATCGCCCTGCTGGCCCACGCCCTCCACGGCCTCGCAATCGAGGAAGCTGTTGTACTGGTCGCCAAGGTCGCCCGGCTCGTGGCTGAAGGCGATCTGCTTGGTGAGGCCTGCGCCCAGCGAATCCGTGCGGGCGACGATGATGCCATCGGGCACGCCCAGTTCGAGGAAAGCGTAGCGGATGGCGCGGATCTTCTGCAGGAAGTCCTCGTGCGGCACCGTTACCTTGCCGTCCTGATGGCCGCACTGCTTCTCGTCGGACACCTGGTTCTCGATCTGCAGCGCGCAGGCGCCGGCCTCGATCATCTTCTTGGCGAGCAGGTAGGTTGCCTCGGCATTGCCGAAGCCTGCATCGATATCGGCGATGATCGGCACGACATGCGTCTGGTGGTTGTCGATGGCCTGCTGCGTGCGGGCGGCGGCTGCCTCGTCGCCATCCTTGCGGGCGCGGTCGAGATCGCGGAACAGGCCGCCCAGCTCGCGGGCATCGGCTTGGCGCAGGAAGGTGTAGAGCTCCTCGATCAGCGCGGGCACGCTGGTCTTCTCGTGCATGGACTGGTCGGGCAGGGGGCCGAATTCGCTGCGCAGCGCGGCGACCATCCAGCCCGAGAGATAAAGGTAGCGGCCCTTGGTGGTGCCGAAATGCTTCTTGATGGAGATCATCTTCTGCTGGCCGATGAAACCGTGCCAGCAACCCAGCGACAGCGTGTAGGCGGCCGGGTTCTTGTCATAGGCCTCCATGTCGGCGCGCATGATCTTCGCGGTATAGCGAGCGATGTCGAGGCCGGTCTGGAACTGGTTCTGCGTGCGCAGGCGCGCGGCGAATTCGGGCTCGACGCCCTGCCAGTCCGCGCCGCGACGGTGCTTAAGATTCGTCTGGCGGTGGATTTCTTCGAAATAGGTCATGGCGGGTCCTCCCCATTGCGTTTGGTGAAGATCAGTTCGCACTTGCGAGAAGCCCTGTCGCTCAGTTCAGTGTAATGTTGTCAAACTTTACATAATTTGCGTGTAAGGCTGTAAAGTTCGACACGCTGCGAGAAAAGACCATGCCCACAAAGACCCTCTATCTCGGCCCACGCCTCAAGAAACTGCGCCGCGAGCTAGGCCTGACTCAGGCCAACATGGCCGCCGATCTCGATATCTCCGCCAGTTATATCGCGCTGATGGAGCGAAATCAGCGGCCCGTGACGGCGGAGATGCTGCTGAAGCTCGCGACCACGTACCGCATCGACGTGGCGGACCTTGCCGATAAGGATGCCGACGAGACCACCGCGCGCCTGCAATCCGCGCTGCGGGATCCGCTATTCGCCGACATCGCCATAGAGCCGCTCGATATCGAAGACATCGCCACCAGCTATCCCGGCATGGCCGAAGCGCTGCTGCGGCTGCACACGGCGTTCGGCGAGGAACAGCTCGCCCTCGCCGCAAGGCGCGAGGAGCGCCTTGGCGGTTCGTCATCTACAGCCCCCGATGTCGTGGCCGATGCTCGGGCCTTCCTCGCGGCGCGGCGAAACTGCTTTCCCACGCTGGACGACAGTGCCAGCGAGGCGGCGCGCCAGCTCTCCGGCTTCGCAGCGATGAAGGAGTATATCGCCGAGAAGCACGGCCTCGACCTGCGCCTTGCCGATGACGGGCTGCTTCGCGGTGCCACGCGCTGGCACGACTACCACCGGCGGCGCGTGCACATCTCCGAGCGGCTGGACCATGCCGGGCGCTGTTTCCAGGCGGCGCTACAGATCGCTATCCTGGAGCAGGGCCCCGCGATAGACACGTTGCTGGCCGAAGCACGCTTTGTCAGCGAGGACAGTGCCCGCCTCGTGCGCCGGGCGCTGCAATCCTACTGGGCCGCAGCGCTGCTTATGCCCTATCGCGATTTCCTGAAGGCGGCCGAAAGCCTGCGCTACGATGTCGAGGCGCTGGCCGCCCGCTTCACCGTCAGTTTCGAGCAGGCCGCCCACCGCCTCACCACGTTGCAGAAGCCGGGCGAGGAGGGCGTGCCGTTCTTCTTTCTGCGAGTAGACCGGGCGGGCAATGTCTCCAAGCGGCTGGACGGCGCGGGCTTTCCTCTCGCGCGCCATGGCGGGGCCTGCCCGTTGTGGAATATCCACCAGGTGTTCGCCCAGCCCGGCGCGGTGGATGCGCAATTGATCGAACTGCCCGATGGCGAGCGCTACGTCTCCATCGCCCGCACGGTGCGCGCCGGCGGCAGGCGATATGGCGAGCGCAGCGTGCTGCGTGCCGTGGCGCTGGCCTGCTCGGCGGAGCATCTGGCCAGGCTCGTATATTCCGACAGCCTCCGCGACGCCGAGCCCACGCCCATCGGTGTTGCCTGCCGTCTGTGCCATCGCCCCCGCTGCATAGCCCGTTCCGCCCCGCCGATGGGCCGCGAATTGATCCCCGGACGCTTTCGCGACAGCGGCGTGCCATTCGATTTTTCCGCCGAATAGAGAGCTTTCGTGTGCGCGAAAGGCTCGTCAGCCGCCATTTTCTGATACCAAGGCGAAGAAAGGAGACGAGCATGGTGAGCTGCCAGGTAAGCGTTGTGCGAGGCAAGGGGAGCGATTCGGAGGATTGGGGGCCATATGACTTCGTCTCGGTTCCCTCGCATGGCGACCGCGTGATGGTCACGCGGGAAGGAACGGAGAATTACGTCACCGTCCTTTCCGTCCACCACTACCCGACAGCGCATGGACAAGGCGGCGCGCCGGTTGCAGAAGTCGTCGGCAAATGGACGGGGTCCGGTCAAAAGCTTCGCTAGCCGGGTTGGCTTAACGAAGCTGTGTTGACCAATCGCGCGCAATCGTGGCAAGCGGCGATCGCAGCGCGAGAAAAGCGCGAAGCGGTCCTGGCATCAGTCCGGTCAGGCCACGCGGGTGTAGCTCAATGGTAGAGCAGCAGCTTCCCAAGCTGACGACGAGGGTTCGATTCCCTTCACCCGCTCCAGCGCTGCCTAGTCCGCCTCCCGATTGCCTGCGTGACTTGCTACGCCGCTCGCTTGTCAGCGGGAAACAACGAGCGCCGGATATCGGCGAGGTCGTCGCGGGTCATGGCGATGGCGGTTGGATCGAAATAGCGCATGGCGTTGGTGACGCGGCTGACCATCGAGCGATAGAAGACTTCCAGCGATTTCGAGACCGGCTGCGCCATGTCGAGCCCCGACAGCAGCGTGAGCAGTCCCATCTGCGCCCTTTGCAGCGCGTTGTGGCGGATATCGGTGCGGGCCTGGCCATCGGCCCACAGTGCGCGCTCGAGCGCGGCGCCGATATCCTCGAAACACACGCGTACGAGCCCTTTCGCGTCGCTGCCGGCGACGTAGGCCTCGAAATCGACGCGCTTGTAGGCGGTGGCAGGATCGATACGCTTCAGCATGTCAGTTGTTGTTGCTGTTCCAGGCCGCGATCTGGTTCTTCAGGAATTGCAGCGTGGATTGTGAAGCGGCAACTCGGGCATCCGATGCGGCGAAGGTCTTTACCATGCGTTCGCGCAGGGCCTCCTGCTGGTCGGCGATCTTTTCCCGGCGGTCCTCCAGCTGTTCGAGCTGGCTGGTATAGCGCGTGATGGAACCGCCTAGCGTGCCGGGATCGGCGCGGCTGCCCATGGCGCGGGAAAGCTTGTCGATGGTGGCGAACACGCCGAAGGGGCCGGTGGTGAACATCGCCCGCGCTGCTGCGGGGTTGTTGTCCAGCGTCGAATCCAGGCGCTTGGTGTCGAGGCTGAACGATCCGTCGCGCCCACGGACCAGACCGAGATCGCCCAGCGTGGCGGGTTCGCCGGGGGCCGCGTTGGGCATTACGATCTCGCTCGCCAGCGAGGACAGGGCACGCCTCAGCGCCCGCGCGCCGGGATCGTTGCTGAGATCTCCGCCAAGCGGAGCGGCAATTTCGGCCAGCGATCCGGCAATATCGTTCAGCGCGCCAACGAAATCGCCCATCATCGAGGTGATCTGAGCGGTCTTGTCCCCGAACGTGATCGCGGTGGGTGAGCCTTCGTTCGTGCCGGAAAGGTTCAGGACGAGGCCATTTGGCAGGCCGGTCACCTTGTTGGTCTCGCTGGTCATGGCCACGCCATCGAACAGGAAGGCGGCATTGCCGGCGCTGGCTTTCAGTTGTCCGCTATCGCTTGCGGGGTTCCAGGCGAGATAGTCGATCTGGCCGGGAGCGGGCGTGCCGCCACTGGAGCTGGCACCGGTAGCCTCGATCGTGAAGGAACGGCTTTCGCCGTCCTCGCCCTTGATCACCAGCCGCGTGCCGCTTGCCGTATCGGCGACATAGGCATTGAGGCCGCGGCCCGAACCGCGAATGGCGGTGGCCACATCGGCCAGCGTGTCCGTGGCGGCGATGTCGAGTACCAGCGGATCCTGCCCGCCATCGGTGAAGGCGCTTCCCGCGATGGCGCCGAAGCGCAGGGTCAGCTGGCCTTCGCCGACCAGGTCCGATCCGGCCGAATAGGCGTTGCTCGCCAGCACTTGCGCAGTGGCAAGGCGCGAGACCTCCAGCGAATAGCTGCCTTTCGCATTGCTGCCTGTCAGCACCGAGACCGAGGCGACGCCCAGATCGCCGATCTTCGGTTCAGGCGCGAGGTCGCCGCTGCGAATGCGGTCTCCCAGCGCGCTGGAGAACTGGCTGAGCAGGTTCTTGAGCGTGGATGCGCCGGAAATCTTCGCTTCCAGCGCCTCGCTACGCTTGTCGAGCTGAGCGACCTGCGGAAGGAAACGCGCTTCGGCGAGGTCGCCCGCGAGCTTGACCATGTCGACACCGCTGCCGCCGCCAAGCGTTGAAATGATCGAGGAGGTGGTGCTGGTATCCATGGTTCCTACAACGTACTTTCGCGCCTTTCTTTAAGAGGTGACGGGCCGACCCTCGGCATCGAAATGCAGTTCCAGCGGTACGCCGACATGCGGCCGCTGCGGATGCTCGCCACGCTTCAGGCTCATCACGAAGGCGAGCACGCTGGCGATGGCGGAATAGAGCTCGGCGCGGATCATCTGCTGTTCGCGCGTGGTGAAGTAGACGGCGCGGGCGAGCGTGGGATATTCCATCACCGGCACAGCCATCTCGGCCGCCAGTTCGCGCATGGCGAGCGCCTTTTCCCCGCGGCCCTTGGCGATGACATAGGGGGCAGACGCGCGCGCCGGGTCATAGGCCATCGCGACGGAGAAATGCGTCGGGTTGGTGAGTACGAACTGCGCCTCCTTCATAGCCGGGCGCAGACCGCCCTTGGCCATGTCGCGCTGTCGCTGACGGATCGCCTGCTTCTTCTCGGGCGAGCCGTCCTGCTGCTTCTGCTCGTCCTTCACTTCCTGCATGGTCATCTTCAGCTTGGCGTTGCGACGAACATACTGGATCGGCCAGTCGATAACGGCGATCACCACCAGCCCGCCGGAGAGCAGCAGCAACAGGTTCGCGATGGCATCCCAGGCGGCGGAAAGCTGGCCGATGAGCTCCCCGCGACCCAGCTGCATCACGGCGACGAGATTGGCGCTCCCCCAGAACCAGGCGATGGAACCCAGCAGCACCAGCTTGGCGAGACCCTTGGCAAGCTCGATCCAGCCTTGCGGACCGAACATGCGGGCAAGGCCGGTCAGCGGGTTCAGCTTGGAGGGCTTGGGCTTGATGTTTCCCATCACCCACGCGCCCCCGCCAAGCGTCAGCTGCGCCACCATCGTCGCGGCCATGACCAGAAGGCCCAGGGTCAATAGCGGCGGCAATATGGCGAGGAGGAGGTCCTGCATCATTCGGCCCGGCTGGAAATCGACAAGCGCCGCTCGGTCGAACTGCCACGTCGTTTCGGCGGAGGTCTCGATGGTCTGTAGCAGCCACGGCCCGGCCAGTTTCAGCCACACAGCACCGACCAGCACGGTGACGGCCGTCGCGACCTCGCGCGAACGCAGGACATTGCCTTTCTGGACCGCATCCTTCTTGCGCTTCTCGGTGGGTTCGAACGACTTCTCGCCCGATGGCTGCTCACTCATGGCTGCACCGCCATTCCGGCCTGCTCGATGGCCATTTGCGCCAGCGTCACGAAATGCTCGCCCAACAGCGCGGTAGAGGCGATGAGGGCGGCGAGCCCGGCGAGGACACTGGCGGGCAGGCCGAGCGCGAAGAGGTTAAGCGAGGGTGCCGAGCGGCTGATGACCCCGGTGACGATCTGCACGAGCAGCAACACCAGCGTGACCGGCAGGGCGATGGCCACCGCGGTCGCCAGCGCCTGTGTGAAGAAGCTGGCGACGAGCCAGCCGCGCTCCGCGAAGTCCCAGTCGCTGCCGGGCGGGAAGAGGAGATAGCTCTCCACCACGAGGCGCAGCCACAACAGGTGGCCACCAATGGCGAGGAAGAACAGGGTGAGCAGGATGCCGAACATCTGCCCTACCACTCCCGACTGGCTGCCGCTGGAAGGATCGACTGCGGTGGCCATTGCCATGCCCATGCCACCTGCAATCTGCTCGCCGGCGATAAGCGGCGCGGCAAAGGCGATCTGCAGCACCATGCCCAGCGTGAAACCGATCACTGCTTCGGTCGCCAACGTGACGAAGGTTGGCAGCGCCAGCATTTCAGCGGGCATCTGGACGGGCACCCAGTTGAGGATGAACACCGCCACAGCGCCTGCCAGCACCGTGCGCACCTGTGGCGGCACCATGCGCGCTCCGAAGATGGGAGCGGCAAGCACGGCGGCGCCCACGCGCACCATCACGAAGATGAGCGCCCACAGGTCCGCTTCGATCGCGCCGAGGCCGAAGTCGGGCAAGCTCATTGGGCGGAGATATTCGCGATGCGGCCGAAGATTTCCTCCGTGAAGTCGCCGATCAGCCCGAACATGCTCGCGCCCATCACCACCAGCACCACGGCGACGATGGCGAGCTTGGGCACGAAGGTCAGCGTCTGCTCGTTCACCGAAGTCGCGGCCTGGATGATGCCTACCAGCAGACCCACGGCGAGCGCGGCGATCAGGATGGGCGCCGCCACCAGCGCGGCGGTCCACAGCATGCGGTCCATCAGCGAGAACAGGGCGGCGCTTTCGTCCATTGGCCGTGTCCTCCTATCCGAAACTCATGGCGAGACTGCCCATCAGAAGCGCCCAGCCATCGACCAGCACGAACAGCAGCAGCTTGAACGGGAGAGAGATGATCGTGGGCGAGAGCATCATCATGCCAAGGCTCATCAGCACGCTCGCCACCACCAGGTCGATGACGAGGAAGGGCAGGAACAGCATGAAGCCAATTTGGAACGCGGTCTTGAGCTCACTGGTGACGAAGGCCGGCAACAGGATGGAGAAGGGAATGTCGTCCGGGCTGTCGAAAGCCTGTTGTCCGGCCATGTCGGCAAACATGGCGAGGTCGGTCTCGCGGGTCTGGCGGATCATGAAGCCGTGAAACGCCTCGCCCGCGCGCTCGATGGCTTCGTCGGCCTCGACCTGCTCGGCGGCGTAGGGTTCGATAGCCTCGGAATTCACCTGATCCAGCGTCGGAGCCATGATGAACAGCGAAAGGAACAGCGACAGACCCACCAGCACCTGATTGGGCGGCGATTGCTGCAAACCCAGCGCCTGGCGCAGGATTGCGAGCACGATGATGATGCGCGTGAAGCTCGTCATCATCAGCACCAGCGCGGGCAGGATGGTGAGCAGACCCATGATGAGCAGGACCTGCAGCGAGAGCGACAGTGGCGTATCCTCGCCGCCCGCAGCGCCCTCCATCGCGCGCTCGAGGGCGCTGCCGATGCCGGGCACTTGCGCCGCGGCGGGCGCAGCGTGGGCGATGTCCGGCACAGCCAGCGCCAGCATTGCCAGAGCGCTGACGACGAGCAGTGAGCGGCTCACGGATTGGACTCCACTACGGGGTGGGAAGGCTCGGCCTCGGCAAGCCGCACAAGGCCGTGTTTGCTCGCACCGACGAGGATTTCGCGTCCGTGAAATTCGATCACGGCGAGGCGCATGCCGGGTGCGAGCATGGTGGTTTCAACCAGCCGTGCACTCTTCGACCCGCCGCGCGCCGAGGTAACGGCCTGGGTCTTCCTCGCCAGCCACAGGCTGCCCCAGATGAGCCCGGCCAGCAGCGGCAGGAGCAGCAGCAGCTTGACGATGTACCAGAGCATCAGGCGTTTTCCGCGCGGGTCTCTGCCCGCCGATCCTCGCCCGAGCGGCGCTCGCCGATCATCTCCACGATGCGTAGGGCAAATCGCCCGCCCTCGGTGACAACCTCTCCCTTGGCGATCGGCTTGCCGTTCACATAGATGTCGAGCAGTTCGTCCACCTGCCTGTCGAGCGGGACGATGGAGTTCTCGACCAGTTCCAGTACGTCGCGAAGCGCCATGTTCGCGCGGCCCAGTTCCACGGTGAGCGAAACATCGACATCGCGAATGAGGTCGAGGCCGCGAAAATTGTCGGTCATTGTTCGTGTCCTTGCTTGAGGGAATTCCAGGCTATCGAGGTGAGCCGCAGCGCCAGCGCGCCATCCGAAGCGCCGACTTCGCCGCGGGCGATTTCGGTGTCGGCGAGTTTCAGGGCGACATGCCGCCCGATGCTCAGGGGAATGGTGTCACCCGGCTGCAGCGCAGAGATGCGCGATACGGGCATGCTCATGCGCGCCAGCACGGCGGTGAGCGGCAGGGGAATATCGGCAAACGGCTTGGCGTCTGGCCGGCGCCTGTCGCCCGGTCCGCTGGCCGTGAGTGCGAGAGCCCGCTCGTCGAGCATCTGCGCGGCGTGGGCCTGCCGCCAGACCAGCAGGACATGCCAGGGCTTCGCTTCGCCCACCGCGATATCGAGGCGCAGCACAAGGAAGGTATCGGTATCGCGTGCACTTACGAACTTGCCCAGTACGTCGCTGCGGACGGGCGTACCAAAAGGCTCCGCGCAGTCGAAAATCTCCGACAGGCCCGCGCCCAGCGCAACGGCGAAGTGGCGCAGGGTGAGATCCACCGAGGCGGGAAGCCTTGCCGGGCTGGCTGCCGACCACTCGCCGCTTCCGCCAAAGACGCAGTCGGTCAGCTTCAGCGCGCCGTGGTAATCGACAGAGGCGAGTATTTCGCACCCCCGGATATCGGCGAAGCGGAAGTTCGCTGCGACCGGGTCTATGACCTTGTGCAGCTTGAGCGAAACGGCTTTTTCGACCTTGCCACAATTCACTTGCGGGCGCGTGCCGCCAAGCAGGTCGCCCAGCGCATCCGCCATCGCCGCCTCCAGCTTCGCGGACTTCGCAGCAAGGGCCTTCGCCACCTCGCCAAGCTCGGGCGCGCGGGCTGCGAGCATGTCGCTATGGCGGGCGACGGGGCGCTCCGCAATCAAGGCAGTGGCCTGTCTCACTGGACGAGGAAGGTGCGGAAATAGACCGCATCCACGCCGCCAAAGCCCTCTTCGGCCTCCAGCACGCGGTTGATCGCGGCGGTGAGGCGATCCTTCAGCCGCTGCTTGCCCTCGGCGGAATAGACTTCGTCCTCGGGCGTGTTGGCCATCTCGACCAGGATTTCCGACCGGATCGCCAGCTCGTGCATTTCCAGCCACTGGATTACCCGCCCGTCATGCCGGGTGGAAGCGGCGAGATTAAGCTGCACCAGGCCCGGCGAATCGAGCAGGTTCGTGGTGAAGCTATCGTCGAACTCGAAATAGGCCGCGCGGTATTCGCTGCCGCCGTCGCCGTGTACCGTCACGGGGCCGGCCTCCTCGCCGCCTTCGGGCGCGTAGGGATCGGCCTCACCCTTGGCGACAAGCTGCGGAACGTCGGGTCCGTGCTCGCCCTTTCCGCCGCCAAGCAGCCCGGAGGCCACGGCACCGTAAGCACCGCCCGCGCCTGCACCGAGCAGCAGCACGCCGCCGATCAACACCTTGATGATGCCGCCCTTGGCCTTGCCGTCGCCAGCTTCGTTATCGGGTTTCTTCTTGCTCATCGTTCAGTCCTCTGGATTGGTGTCAGGCGAACAGCGCGGCATCGCGGCCGCTGCGGTGCGAAAGGGCACCGTCGCCTTCGGGAGTATCGGGATAATCGCGGTTGGGCCTGATCGCTTGCCCGCGCGGGGCATTGTCCTGGCGATGTTGCGCCCCGGAATCGGCCTGTCCCTGCATATTCTGACCTGACCCGTTGTTGCCGGCCGCGTTGTTGCCGGGCGCTGCCGATTGCACCGGCGCGTCCTGGCGATGCTGGGAAGGCTGCGCCGCGGAAGATGCGGGGAGAACGAGAGGGGCGTCGGCGCGCGGCGCTTCCATCGGAGCACGCTCCGCCAGCGCTGCCTGCACGGCTGGTGCGAAGCCGGTATGGGCATTGGCGAGCGCCACCTTGAGCGCTCCTGCCGTAATCTCGAACTGCATAGTGACCGCGCCGAACTCGCGGTGGGCTACCTGCATCTGGGCGCTGCAAGGACGCGCTGTTTCGCGCGCTTCGGCCAACCGTTCGACGATCTGCGTGAAATCGTGGCGCTGCGCAATTTGCGGGGCTTGCGAGCTTTCCGAAGCCTGCACTCCGATTGGGGGGCGGGGCCCTTCCGCTGCAATTGGCGCGGCAAATGCGGTCGTCTGCGGCTGGGGGGGAGGGCTGACAGGAGCGGAGGTGCTGCGCTGCGGCTGCTCCTCGCCCGAAGTCGTGGCGGGGGTGAGAGCGGGTGCGGGTGCGGGGGCAGTTGCATTGGCTGCTGGCTGCGCGGCCACCCGTCCGGCAGGTCGGAGTATGTCCGCAACGGGCAATGTACGGCCAGCCTGTTCCGGAAGCGCAGCCTCCGGTTCGATACCGGGCCGCGATGCCGCCTCCCCCGTAGCGCGTAGGGGCAAGTCGAACACGAGCTTGCGGATCTCGAATTGGAGAGGGGCGGATGATGCGTTTTCCGCTTTGGCCGGGACGGCGACGAGGGCAGGCGATGCGGATGCGGGAACGCGATCCTGGCTGGCCAAAGGCGCGACGCCCTCGGGAGCAGGGGACAAGACCTGCCCGGGCAGGCGGACAGGCGAAGGAAGAGAGGAGGGCGTCGGGGTCTCGTCCGCGCTCTCCAGGCCCGCCGTGATGAGCTGGGGGCCGGCAAGCGGCGCCGCACCGACCGGCAAGATTTCACCGCTTCCCGGCAAGATATTGCCGTCCGGAATTGCCGGTGCCGGTCCGACCTCGGCAAGTGACGCCTCTTCCCCAAGCGGCGACAGCAGCGCGAACAGCTCGGAGAAGTCGGTCAGGCCCGCGAGAGTCTGCGATGCCGGGGGCTGGCCTGTAATCGCTACGGTGTTTTCTCCCGCGGTAGGCGGGGGCGCAATGATGAGATCGGTAAGCTGCACTTTAGCGGACCTTCGCTTGGTGTTCGGTGTCAGTCGCGGCTTTTCAATTTCCGTGCCAAATGCGCGCCTTCGCGATGTTCGGCCTGCAATTCCTCGGCCCGGCGCTGCTCGGCAAGGTTGCGGTCGCTGAGTTCGTGCCGCCGCTCGGCCATGCGCAGCGCAGCCATAGATGCCTGCGAGGATCGCTCCGCCTTGCGTGCCTCCCCCGCGGTGTCGCCGCGAATGGCTTCCACGCCCGCAGTGAATTGCAATTGCCGGGCAAGGTCGGCCCCGCTCGCGGAGTCACGGCGGGCAGAGTACAGGGCGACGATTTCGCTGCTGCGGTCCTGCAGGGCGAGCAGCTTGGCATGTGTGCCGCGGGCCGCGGCCGCTGCGGCTGCGGCTTTACGTTTTTCCACTTCGCGCAGCCGCGTAACCCGCTGAAGCATGGCAATGCGCCGCTTATTTGGCGCCATCGCCCATCAGCCGGGTAAGCGCATCCACGCTGGCATCCAGCGCGGCGGTATGTCCTGCCTCCTGCCGGAGGAAATCCTGGATCGGCCCCTGCAGCGCCATCGCCCGGTCGAGCTGGGGGTCCGCACCCGTCTGGTAGACGCCCATCAGCAGGAAGTCGCGGTTCGCTTCATGCGCCGCGATCAGGCCGCGCAGTGTCGCGGCGTGGCGAAGATGATCGGGTGCGGCGACATCGCTCATCACGCGGCTGAGCGAAGCGGGAATGTCGATGGCAGGATAATGCCCGCGCTGGGCGATCTCGCGGCTGAGCACGATATGCCCGTCGAGAATGGCGCGTGCGGTATCGACGACCGGGTCCGACTGGTCGTCCCCGTCCGCCAGAACCGAATACAGGCCGGTGATCGAGCCGCCACTGCTGGCGGAATTGCCTGCGCGCTCGATCAGCTTGGTGATCGCGGCAAGAGCGGAAGGCGGATAGCCGCGCGCTGCGCCTGCCTCGCCCAGCGATAGGGCGATCTCGCGCGAGGCGTGGGCAACTCGGGTGAGGCTGTCCAACACCAGCAGCACGCGCTTGCCCTGCGCGCGGAAATACTCGGCGAACGAGGTGGCCAGTTGCGCCCCGCGCAAGCGCAGGTTTGCGGCATGGTCAGAGGGGACCGCCACCACGACGGTGCGCCTTCGCGCCTCACCCCGCATGTGTCGGCCGACGAAATCGGACACCTCGCGCGCCCGTTCTCCGATAAGGCCGACCACTGCGATATCGCAGTCCGCGCCGCGCACCATCGTGTCGAGCAGCACGGACTTGCCAACGCCCGATCCCGCAATCACGCCAAGGCGCTGCCCGATCCCCATTGTGGCGAGCGCGTTGATGGCGCGGACGCCGCAGTCGAAGGGCTCGATGACGCTGGATCGCTCGAGCGCGCTTTCGCGCCTGCCGCCCAGCAGCCAGCTGTTGCGCGCCTTCACTGGCGGTCCGCCGTCGATGGGCAGACCCTGCCCGTCCACCGCCCGGCCTAGGAACTCCTCGCCCACTTTTACGACGCCGGGATGCCCCTCTGCCCGCACCAGCGCACCGGGTTGCAGGCGCACCGTGTCGCCCAACAGCATCATCAGGCTGCGACCGCTGCGAAAGCCGACGACCTCGGCGGC
Organism: Aurantiacibacter poecillastricola; assembly: GCF_030730945.1. Taxonomy (GTDB): domain Bacteria; phylum Pseudomonadota; class Alphaproteobacteria; order Sphingomonadales; family Sphingomonadaceae; genus Alteraurantiacibacter; species Alteraurantiacibacter poecillastricola. The sequence continues at coordinate 49,485 of NZ_JAVAMS010000005.1, read as the reverse complement.
AGGCGCGGGTTCGTCGCCGCCTGCTTCTGCCCGGCAGAGTGTACCGATAGGAGCGTTCAGTCCGGAAACCTCGATCAGCCCGCCATCGCAGGAGACGATCCGTCCCATACGCACCGGCGCAAAAGATGGCGCGGATCGGGCAAGTCGCGACAACTCGGCGTCGACGGCGTTCAGCACAGGCCCAGCGCCTCTCTCAACGCCGCGCGCCATTCGGCAGGGCCATCGCGCACAATGCCCTCGGGCATCTGGAAAACCACCGTTCCGCGCTCCTGTCCGGGGGCGGGGACGATTGGCCATTCTCTCGCGAAATCCGCGTCGAGGAGGTCGATGTCGTCGGGATGCAGGTGCAGGCTCGCATCGCCAATGCCCTCGCCAAGCTGCGCGGCGGCGGAACGGCAGCGGCGTTGCAGTGAGTCCCCGTCTAGCGCCATGGGGGCGAGCGTCGCTTCGCAAAGGGCGGCGACCGTTTCGGCCAGCCGCGTGGAAAGCTGTTCGCGCAAGTTCTCGTCCAGCCGCTGGAACGACAGCTTCAGCGCCGCGCGGGCTGCGCCCTCGCTGGCCATTTCCGAGAGCGCGGCTTCGCGCCCCCGGCGCTCGGCATCGGCGATGGCGTCGGCGAGTACCGCGTCCAACTCCGCCTGTGCAGGTTCGGGCGGGGGCGGGGGAGTGGGTTCTGCGAAGCGCGGGTCGGGCTGGAAGCCGTTGCCCGTGGCCAGCGCCTCGAACCACGGGCGGGAAGGCGCTGGCGGGTCCGCCTCGGCGGTGGCGGCAAAGCCGGCCAGCGGTTCAAACGAACTCGCCATCATCGGCCCCCAGGCTGATCTCGCCATCATCGGCAAGCTTTCGCGCGATCTTCACGATGGAATTCTGCGCGGCAATCACATCGGACCTCTTCAGGCGGCCACGTTCCTCGATCTCGTCTCGCACGCCATCTGCGGCCCGGCTGGACATGGCGGCGAAGAACGGTTCGCGGTCGTCCTCGGCAACGCCCTTGAGAGCATCGACGAGCATTTCGTTCTCCACTTCGCGCAGCAACCGTCCCATGCCCATCGGATCGAGCTCGAACAGCATCTCGAAAGTGAACATTTCCGCCTCGATGGCGCGGGCGAGCGCCGCGTCCTTCTGCGTGATGGCTGGCATCACGATGCCGCTGACCGGGCGCGCGGCCATGTTGATAAGCTCTGCCGCCTCGCGCGCGCCGCCCATGATGAGCGCGCTCTTGCCGAAGCGAGTGGTGATGCGCCGGGCGAGCACCTCCTCCAGCAGGTCCAGCGCCAGACCGGAAACATTGCGCATGCGCGCGATGCGCTCCACCAGGTCGGGCTGGAGCGAGGCGGGGAGCAGCGAAAGCAGCTCTGCAGCAGGTTCGGCATCGAGCAGCAGCAGCAATACGGCAATCGCTTGCGGGTGCTCGCCTTCCACCAGCGCCAGCAGCACCGGCGGGGCCAGCCAGCGCGCCAGCTCCAGCGAAGGCGCGGGGCCGCCGGGCACGATGCGCTGCATGATGGAATCGGCCTTCACCTCGCCCAGCGCCTGCGTCATGCGCTGGCGCAATTGCGAGGGACGGTCATGGCCCGAAAGTGTTGCATCGTCGGCCAGCTGGACGAAACCCTCGATGGCTTTCGCGATATGCTCCGGATCGATGTCGCCAAGGGCGATCATCTTCTCGCCCACCAACTGCAGTTCGGCTGGCTCCAGCAGGGCCAGCAGCCTTGCGGCCTCGTCGTCGTCCATCAGGGTTAGGATGACGGCGGCCCGCTCCGCATTGCCGGCAGTGTCGAGCGCGGTCACGATACTCGCTCCGGTACAGGTGTCGCCAGCATGCGGCGCAGGGCGACCACGGCGCGTTCGGGCTGCTCATTGGCGAGGCGGCGGGCAAGCTCCACCTGTTCGCGTAATTCGTCCGGTCCGGCAGTCAGGATCGGCGCAGGCTGGGAGGTCAGCGGAATCTCGGCTTCGATCACCTCGGCATCGTCGGCTTCGTCTTCGGCGGGCGTCTCTTGCGGACCGCGCAGGGCCTTCATGATCGGACGCACGCCGAAAAGCAGGCCAAGGACGACCGCCAGCAATGCAGTGCCGTAGCGCAGGGCGAGGGCGAACCAGTCGGTCTCGTAAAAGGGCGTTTCGACCACCTCGACAGGCTCGAAGGCGCCGGCAATGACCGTCACCTGGTCGCCGCGCTGCGGGTCTGCCCCCACGGCGGCCGAGACCAGCTGCTGCACCTGCTCCGCCGTAGCAGGCTGGATCGCCTGTAACGCCTCTTCGCTCAGCGCCACACCGACCGAGATGCGGCGGATCGTGCCCGGGCCGGTGGAAGTGACTGCGACTTCGCGGCCAACCTCGAACACGCGGCTGGCGCTCGACTGCCCCGTTGGCGGTGTGGTGGCACCTGCGGCCTCGCCGCCCTGCGGCGCGCCTTCCTCCAGCTCCGCGGGATCGGGCGGGGTGTTGGCGGTGACGCCGGGAATACCGCCCGCCAGCGTCTCGCCGGGCCGTGTGGAAGTGCTTTCGCTGACGGAGCGAACGACGCCGTCGTCGTCATAGGTCTCGCGCGCGCGGGTTTCCTCCGACAGGTCCAATTGCACCTGTACCTGGCTGGAAAAATTGCCCTCGCCGATCATCGGGGTAAGCAGCTGGGCGACCTGCAATTGCAGCTTCTCCTCGAACTGGCGCTGCAGGTCGAGCGTGTCGGTCGGGCTCGCGCCGGTGGAGGAGAGGAGGCGCCCGCTCTGGTCCACCACGCGCACCGCCTCGGGAGTAAGCGCGGGGACGGAGCCTGCCACAAGGTTGACAATGGCCTGAACCTGGTCGTCGCTCAGGCTTCGGCCACGGGCGAGCCGCAGCATGACCGAGGCGCTGGGCGCCACATTCTCGCGCACGAAGACCGAGCGTTCGGGCGAGGCGAGGTGGACGCGGGCCGTTTCCACACCATTGATCTCTTCGATGGTGCGGACGAGTTCGCGCTCGCGCACATTGCGCAGGCGCTCCCCTTCCAGCGTGCGGCTGGAGCCAAGGGGGATGGAATCGAGCAGCTCGATGGTATTGTCCGGGCTCGCCAGCGAACCGTCGGAGGCGACCAGCATGCGCGCGCGGTAGACATCCTCTTCCGCTACCGAGAGCATGCCCGTGGCAGGATCGATATCGTAGGTGATGCCGCCTGCATCCAGCGTCTGCACCACGCTGGCGCGTTCGGCATCGGAAAGCGCGGAGTAGAGCACGCGCTGCGGACCTTCGGCAAGCGCGAGATACAGCGCGCCAACGACGGCGAGGGCAGCCACGCCGCCGATGGCGGGCAGAGCGCGGCGCACAGCCGGCTGGGCGAGGATGCCCCTGGCCCGGTCGCCAAGGCCTCCGCCGATGGGCATCGCGACAGTAGGGCCGGGATCGAGGGGGAGAGCAGCGTCAGCCATTCATCAAACTCCCATCCGCATGATTTCCTGGTAGGCGCTCAGCAGTTTGTTGCGCACTTGCAGGGTCGCCTCGAAGGCCACCGAAGATTCCTGCCGCGCCATCATCACCTGTGCGACATCGGTCACCTCGCCGCGTTCGTAGGCCGCGGTGATCGCGCCCGAGCGGGCCTGGACTTCGTTCACCTGGTCCAGCGTGGAACGCAGCGTGTCGGCAAAGCCGCCGCCTTTCGCTGCTTCGGTTCCAGAAGGAGGTGCAACGCCGGATACGGATGCAGGATCGCTCGCTCCTCCGGCCTCGCGCAAGGTGCGAAGCGCGTCGGACTGCTGCATCACCTGGCTGCGGATCGCCATCACCTGCTGCAGCGCGCCTGCAGGATTGCCGGGGCCGATCGTACTCATCGCGCACCGCCCGCCACGGCGAGCAGCCCTGCATCACGAAGGGAGGCGAGGCGATAGCGCAAGGTCCGCTCGGATATGCCGAGTGCCTTTGCCGTTGCGCCGCGATTGCCGTGATTATCGTCCAACGTATCGAGAATGACCTGCGCTTCGGACTGGCGCACGATGGCCGACAGGTTGCGGCCCCTGGCGCCCGGGATCTGCGCAGGAGAGGCAGCGGCCGTCATCACTGGCGACGCAGCATGGTCGAACACGATGTGCTCTGGCATGATCGTCGTCTCGTCGCCCGCCAGCAGCAGCGCGCGGCGAATGACATTTTCCAGTTCGCGAACATTGCCCGGCCACTTGTGAGCTTCAAGCCTTGCCAGCGCGGCATCGTCGATCCACCAGCCGCGCGCAGGATCGTGCGCGTGGCGCAGCAGCAGCGCGGCGGCGAGGGGGGCGATGTCCTCGGTGCGCTCCCGCAGCGCGGTGAGGCGCAGGGGGAAGACGTTAAGGCGGTAATAGAGGTCTTCGCGAAAGCGGCCCTCGGCTATCTCGCGCGGCAGATCGCGATTGGTGCACGCGATCACCCGCACATCGACCTTCACCGGCTGCGTCGCGCCCAGTGGCACGACCTCGCCTTCCTGCAGGGCGCGCAGCAGCTTGGCCTGCAAGCCGAGCGGCATCTCGCCCAGTTCGTCGAGCAGCAGGGTGCCGCCACCGGCTGCGCGGAAGAATCCCTCGCTCGCCTCTGTCGCGCCAGTGAATGCGCCCTTGCGGTGGCCGAAGAGCAGGGCTTCGAGCATCGCCTCGGGCATGGCGGCGCAGTTGACGGCGACGAACGGACCCTCGGCGCGAGCGCTGGCCTTGTGGATGAAACGCGAAAGCACTTCCTTCCCGGTGCCGGTCGGCCCCTCGATAAGGACGGGGATAGTGCTGGCCGCCACGCGCTCCGCCAGCATCATGAGAGCCAGAGAGCCGGTATCAGCCACGATCGGATCGCCCTGCTCCGTAGCCGCCGCAAGGATGGCCGCACGGGTCATCGCGGCATGTGCGTCATCGTAGCGCAAATGCACCATGTTCGCGCCCCGGCGAGCGAGCGAAGGGCTCTCGCCGTGCTCCAGCATGATCAGTCGGTCATTGCGGCGGCGCGCCTGGACGTCGTTGCCCGCCTCGCACAGCTGCAATTCGCCCGATCCCGGCATGGCGGAAAGCGCCGCTGTGGCAAAATCCGCCATTGCAGCGTGATTTTTTCCCAGCCCTTTCGTGCAGATCGTCCGGCCCATGATGACACCCCTGTTAACTGTTTCGCGAGGGTCGCAATGAGGCCCGAACGTCCAAGGAACGCTGAACTTAATCCCCCGTGCGAACACGTAGGTCGGGTGGCCGGTGATGAATGCGAATGGGCAAGAGCGGACTTAAAGTTTCGGGCGATGGGCCGCTCTTGGTGCTGGCAGCCGCGCCATTCCGAAAGGATGCGGGCTGCGGCTGAACAGACTTTGCGAAACACGAAGACCAGGAGATTACCAATGGCTGCAATCAACACCAATATCAGCGCACTGCGCGCCTCGAACGCATCCTCGATGGCCGAAAAGATGCAGGGCCAGTCGATGGAGCGCCTGTCGACCGGCAAGCGCATCAACAGTGCGCGTGACGATGCCGCCGGCCTCGCCATTGCCACCAGCATGACGTCGCAGATCCGCGGCATGAACCAGGGTATTCGCAACGCCAATGACGGCATCGCCATGGCGCAGACCGCCGAAGGCGCGCTGAACGAGGTTACCAATATGCTGCAGCGTCAGCGCGAACTGACCGTGCAGGCGTCGAACGGTACGTATTCGGGAGATGACTTGACCAACATCAAAGCGGAAATGACCGCACTCAACACGCAGATCGACAGCGTGCTGGCGAATACGCAGTTCAATGGCCAGAAGTTGTTCAATGGCACCGCCGGCAACGCCGGTTCCGTCTCGATCCAGGCTGGCGCCAACGCGGCCGATACGGTGACGCTGGATCTTTCCGCCAACCTGACGACCGATGCTACTCTCGGCGCTGCGAAGGCGGTCGATGTGGCGGCGCTGGCAGGTGACGGCAGCGAGCTCACCACGTTCGACACTGCGATCAAGACTGTCTCTTCGAAGCGTGCGCAGCTGGGTGCTACGCAGAACCAGCTCGACTCGGCGATCAACAACCTGAGCAACAACACCATCAACCTGTCCGATGCGCGCTCGCGGATCGAGGACACCGACTACTCGGCTGAGACGACCGCGCTCGCCAAGGCCCAGATCCTGAGCCAGGCGTCCACCGCGATGCTGGCACAGGCCAACCAGAGCCAGCAGAACGTCCTTTCGCTTCTGCGGTAAACGAACGACCCCCGCGGTCGCCATGGGACGGCCCGGAGCTGCGAAGCTCCGGGCCGTTTTCGTTCGTGCGGCAGAGATAGAGGCAGCGATCGGCACGGGAGCGCTGTGGTCCTGAAGGGTATGGTGAGCCCCGCTCGTATCGCGTGCAAAGCTTCTCCCCCTTGACGACGTCGCCATCCGGGATTTGAAAGCATCGGGCCGCGGGGAATGCTTCGTAGCGGCTCGATCCGTGCGCCACCGATAGCCTCGCTCGCCAGAATGCTCGGGTAGACCGCGATCCATTATGCTCTGCACATCATGTACCAAGGGATTGGGCAGCAGTCGCTTGCACCGGCTTGGCGAGACCAGGCAGGCTGGGGGTCCCGCATGGGGAGGCCGTGGAGCGAACGGTCCCCACGAGGCACCTGCAGATTACCAAGGCCGCACCACGAAGCACGGCCCCGGGGGTGCGCAGCCGGAATACGCGATGTCTGGAGGACGGTCGGGGGAGCTGCCCGCAGCGCAGACGCGCGACCGGGCACGCTCGCCGGGCAGGGCGCGTTAGCGGTTGTCGAGCAGCAGGATGGAGATGCGACGATTGCGCGGGTCGGTGGGATCGTCGCGGATCAGCAATTCGCGATCGGCGACGCCCTCGATCCGGTCGAAACGGGCTTCGGAAAGCTCGTTGCGCAGCATTTCCTGCCGCGTCGCCTCGGCCCGGCCGGCAGAAAGCGACCAGTTGTTGGCCGCAACGCCGTCACGCCAGGGCAGGGCATCGGTATGCCCGCGAACGACCAGCTGGCCGCTTTCCTCGGCCATGGCCGCGCTGATGATCTCCAGCAATTGCCGAGCTTCGGGCGTCAACACTGTGGAGGAGAGGTGGAACATCGAGAAATCGGCATCGTCGACCAGGTCGATCCGGATGCCTTCCGGAACAGTCAGCACGCGCACCTGTCGCACCAGGCGGGCAAGGCGCTCGCGCTGGGACATGGCATCCTCGATCCTGTCGGCAATGGCCGCGCGACGCCTCTCGGCTGCAGGCGCGCCGCCCTCGGTCGGGCCGCCCGCTGTGTCGCGCGGGATCGTGATCGACTGCGTGCCGGTCTGTCCGGCGGCATGGGGATAGTTGTCGGCATCCACCAGCGAGGAGCCGCCCAGCATCCCGTCTGACCCCGCGGACTGTTCGCGCATCTTAACCAGAGTGGGGGTAAAGTAGTCGGCAAGGCCCTTGCGCTGATCCTCGGTCGTAGCACCCAGCAGCCAGAGCAGCAGGAAGAACGCCATCATCGCGGTGACGAAATCGGCATAGGCCACTTTCCACGCGCCGCCGTGGTGCCCGTCGCCGCCTGCCACGATCACTTTCTTGACGATGATCGGCGCGGGCGGTGGTTCTTGCGGCTGTTCGTCCTCGACCGGCTTCAGCGCGGCGCTCGCCATCCTATTTGCCCCGCAGCGTATCGAGCAGGTCGGTCAACGCCGGACGATGCGCGGGCGGCAGGCCGGAGCGTGCGCTCTCTACCACCAGCGGTTGCGGATAACCGTGCAGCGAGGCGATCAGGACCTGCTTCACCGAATGGAAGATCTGCGCATCATGCGCGTTCACCTGCTTTAGCCGGCCGGCCATGGGGCCGACGAAGCCATAGGCCAGCAGCACGCCGAGGAACGTGCCCACCAGCGCCGATCCGATCATGCCGCCCAGTACGCTTGGCGGCTCGTCGATGCTGCCCATGGTCTTGATGACGCCCAGCACGGCGGCGACGATACCCAGCGCGGGCAGTGCGTCGGCCAGTGACTGCAGGGCATGGGCGGGTTCGTCCATCTCGTGCAACTGGCCCTTGATGGCATTGTCCATCACGTCTTCCACCGCATGGGTGTCGAGCGAGCCGGAGGAAACCACGATCAGCGTCAGCGTGTCGCAGATGAGGCCGGTCAGCGCCTCGTCCGCCAGCAGCGCGGGATACTCGGCAAAAAGCGCGGAATTCTGCGGGTCTGTGACGTGCGATTCCAGCACGACGGGTCCTTCCGTCTTCATGATCTTCATCAGCTTTGAGGTGAGCGCGATGGCCGCCACGTGATCGTTCGCAGAGTAGCGCGGCCCCTTGAACACCTTGCCCAGGCCGGAGCCGAGCAGCTTCAGCTCGTGCATGGAATTGCCGATCACGGTCGCCCCGATGGCCGCACCGCCGATGATCATCATCTCCAGCGGCAGGGCCGCCAGCACCGGGCCCAGCGAGCCGCCGGCGATCACGAAGCCTCCGAACACCATGAGGAGCAGGATGACGATCCCGATAGCTGGAAACATGGCTTGTCCTTGTCAGATCTTGTCGAACAGGCTGAGGTTCGAGAGGCGCGCGAAGCCCGCCTGGCTCGCTTCCAGCACGGTGAGAAGTTGCTGCAGTTCGGCAATGGTGGAGGCGAATTCGACGCCGCCCGTATCCGCCATCTGCTGGGTACGGGTGAAGGACTGGTCCACCTCCCTATCCTGCACCACGTCGAGCCACGCCACGCGCGATCCGGTGATGGTCTGCGCCCGGGTCACGGTGTCGAGCGCATCGTCCAGCCCGCCCATCGCGTCGCGTGCGGCAGCCGCGGGGTCGGCCGCACCTCCGCGTATAGCGGCTGCGAGGGTGGCAAGTTCGTTGAAGATGTCGCCGGGCCCTCCGGCGGAGGGATAGGTGAAGACTTCCGGCCCGGTGAAACCGCGCTCGACGCTTTGCCCCTGACCGAGATCGAGGCTGCCCGCGCTGGCGGTGCCGATGTAGGCGATCGCTCCGCCCGCTGTAATTTCGTAAGCCGCGCCGCTGCCTTCGCCGCCGAAAAGAGCGTTTCCGCTGCTGCCGGTGGCATTGGCGGTATCGAAGATACGCAGGCGCAGGGAATCGATCTCGGTGGCGATGGCTTCACGCTGATTATCGCTCAGCGTGTCGCTGGCGGCGAAAACGGCAAGTTCCCGCGCACGGATCAGGTCCCCCGCGATGCTCTCCAGCGCGTCGCCTGTTGCTGTAAGGTCCTGGCTGGCGCGCGCGGCATTGGCAGAATCGATCCCGCCCAGTCGCTCGGCGCGCTGCAGGGTACGCAGGCGCGAGGCGGCGACAGGATCGTCGGACGAACGCGCAAGCCGCTTCCCGCTGGAGAGCTGACCCTGCAATGCCTCCGCCCGTTCCCGCAGGCCGCCCATCTGCAGGCGGGAGCGGGCGTGGAAGGCCAGGGTGGAGTTGGTGACGAGACTCATCAGCCGATCCCGAGGATGGTGTCGAAGATGTCTGCTGCGGCCTGGATCACGCGGCCATTGGCCTGGAACGCCTGCTGGTAGCGGAGCAGGTTCGCCGCCTCGTTGTCGAGGTCGACGCCGGTCTCGCTGGAGAGCGCCACCTGCGCCGTGTCGGCAATGGTTCGCAGGGCGTCGCGGGTGACGGACCGCGCATCGATGGCGCTGGAAAGGTCGAACAGCAGCGTGTCCGTGCTTTGCGCCGGGCCGCCACTCGCCAGCGCGTCGCGCAGCGCCTGGAGGTTGCCGATGTCGCGGCTGCCTGCGGGCGATCCGGCGGGGGCGGTGGCGATCTGGCTGCCGCTGGTAAGCGAGAGTGCGATGTCGGCAGCGCCTGTGCCGGAGAAAAACGGTTGTCCGGCGGAGCCATCGGGCGCGGCGCCGCTCGCCTGCGCGGTGTTGAGTGTATCGCGTACCTGCAGGGCGAGATCGTCCAGCCGCGTGCGCAGGCTGGCAATGGACTCCAGGGCCTGCGATCCGCCCAGCAGGTCGCCCGAAGACAGCGTGACGGCATTCCCGCCGACGGTGAACGCCAGACTGCCATCGGCATTGGTGCTGGCGGCAAGCGTGTTCGTCTCGATGCCTGTAACCAGCGTCTCCCCGCCAACGGCAACGCTTGCGCGGCCCAGCACGTCGAGTTCGGCCCTGCCGCCGGTCAGTTCCGTGATATCGCGCAGCAGAGCATCGCGCTGGTCGTAGAGTGCGGCCATGCCGCTTGTGCCGGGCCGGGCGCGGGCAATGCCGATGTTCGTGCGCGTAAGCTCGGCGGCAAGCAGGTTGACCCGTTCCACACCCGCTTCTGTCTTGACCTGCGCATCGCTGGTCGCGACGTCCAGCGCATTGCTGGCGACGTGGAAGGTTTCGGCGAGCCGCCGCCCGTCTTCCAGCACGGCCGCTCGCAACGCGCCGCCCAGCGGATCGGAAGCGAGGCGCGAAAGGCTGGCCTCGAAATCCACGATGGCGGTGTAGATGCCCGCCTGCTCGATCGCGGTTTCGGCGTGGGTCAGGCCTGACAGTTCGGCATCGGCGCGGGCAAGGTCGCCCGCGGTGCGGCGCGCCTCGTTCTGCAGGAACAGCGAATCCGATCGCAGCACGCGGTCCACCCTTACACCCGAAAGCGAGGATCCGGTTTCCACCCCGATACCGCTTTGCGAGGCAACCTCGGCCAGGGAAAGAGTGCGCCGCGCGTAATCGGGATTGGCCGCATTGGCGATGTTCTGCGCCGTCAAGTCCAGCGCCCGGCGGGCGGCCATCGCGCCGCTCTTGCCGATATTGAGGAGGCCGGAGGACATGGGCTATTCGCTTCCCTGCTGGACGAAGGCGGACAATTGCCGCTCGATCGCATCGGCGAGGCCGAATGTGCTTTGCTGCGAGGCGATCTCGGCGAAGTGCTCGTCGCGCATGGCTTCGAACTGTTCGAGGCCGGGGCCGCCGAACAAGTCTTCGCCGCCGAAGTCGGAGGCGCGCGCCGAGGCGAGCAACTGCCGCAGGAAGATCGCCTCGAAGGCTTCCGCCGCCTTGCGCAGGTCCTCGCGCGGTGCGGTCGGAGCCGCAAGCGACCCTGCCTGCATGGGCGAAGTGGACAGGATGCTCGTCACAGGATCACCATTTCGGCCTGCAGCGCACCTGCCTGCTTCAGCGCTTCGAGGATCACCACAAGGTCCGCCGCGCCTACGCCCAGCATGTTCAGGGCATCGACCACTTCGGACAGGTTCGCCCCGCCATCGAGCATGGCAAGCCGCGTCTCCTCCATTCCTACGGAGATGTCGGTCGCCTGCTCCACGGCAGTCACGCCATTGGCAAAGGGTTCAGGCTGGACGATGCGCGGATCTTCCTCGATCCGCACCACCAGCCGCCCATGACTGATCGCGGCGGGTGACAGGCGCACGGCGGAGTTGATCACCACCGTTCCGGTGCGCGCGTTCACGATCACGCGGGCGGGCGTTTCAGCGGGTGTCACGTCGATCATCTCGACGGCGGCGATCATTTCCGCGCGAGCATCGGCGCCCAGCGGCATGACGATGGAAAGGGTCACTCCGTCCACTACGCGTGCGGCGCCGGGGAAGCGGCGATTGATGGCATCGCGCATGCGGGAAGCGGTCTGGAAATCGGCATTGTGCATGTTGAAGCGCAGCTCGCCCTGGCTGTCGAAGCCTGTGGCAACGGCCTGCTCCACCGTCGCGCCATCGGCGATGCGGCCCACGGTGGGCACGTTGACCGTCACCTGGCTGCCATCGCGGCCCGACACGCCAAGGCCACCCACGGCAAGGTTGCCCTGCGCCATCGCATAGACCTGTCCGTCCGCACCGTAGAGCGGTGCCAGAACCAGCGATCCGCCGCGCAGGGAATCCGCGCGACCGATTGTGGAAACGGTGACATCGATTGTTTGCCCGGGCTTGGCGAAGGCAGGCAGCTCGGCCGTCAGGATAACGGCGGCGGCGTTCTTCAGGCCGGGGGAGACTCCCGGCGGCAAGGTCAGGCCCAGCCGCCCGGAAACGCCGCGCATGGCCTGCGTCACATATTCGAAATTGTCGTCGCCCGTCCCGTCGAGGCCCACCACGATACCATAGCCGGTAAGCTGGTTGGGCCGCACGCCGTCAAACGTGCCGAGATCGCGAATGCGCTCGGCATGGGCGGGGAGGGCGATCAGCATGGTGAGCGCCGCGATCAGGGTGAACAAGAAGCGCATCAGAACGGGCTCACCATGTTAAAGAAACGGCCAAGCCATCCCGGTCTGCTGGCCTGCTGGATCGCGCCCTGTCCGCCATAGATGATCTGTGCATCGGCAATACGGGTGGAGAGGATGCGGTTGTCGATGTCGATATCGGCGAGCCGCAGGATACCTGCGAACTGCACCCATTCCTCGCCCTGGCTCAATCGCATGTGCCGTTCTCCCGTCACCAGCGCAGTGCCGTTGGACCGCACCTCCGCGATGGTGACCGCGATGGCGCCGTTCAACTGGCTGCGCTGGGATGCCGTGCCCGATCCTTTGAACGACGATTGCGAAGCGGCATTAAGGGCGTCGGGATTCAGGAAGTCGAGCGGCCCTGCGCTGGGCGGCGTGATCGAGGCAGAGCCATTGCGCGCGGTGGTGGCGCTGGTGGTCTTGTTGGTGCTGACGCTTTCGACGAGGATCACGGTGACCAGATCACCGACGCGGCGCGCCCGTGTGCCTTCGTGCAGCGCGGCATAGCCGTTCGCCGCCTGGTAGATCGCGCCGTTGCGCGGTGCATGCAGCGGAGCGGGCGGCGGCAGCGTGGCGGCGAAACCGGGGGCGGGCCGACCGCCCTCCATCGCGCAGGCCGACAAGGTGAGTGCAAAGAGGCCGGCAGCCAGGATTCGTTTCATGGCGGTTCTCACAGCGTCTGGTTGGCGTTGCGGAGCATCTCGTCCACCGCGCTGATCATCTTGGAATTGATCTCGTAGGCGCGCTGCGCCTCGATCATCTCGACCAGTTCCTCCACCACGTTGACGTTGGAGGATTCGAGCATTCCCTGGCGGATCTGTCCGCGCCCGGCATCGCCCGGAACGCCGACATCGGCAGCGCCGCTGGCCGCGGTCTCGAGCAGGAGGTTGTCGCCCGTCGCCTGCAGCCCCGCCGGATTGACGAAGCTGGCGAGCGTGATTTGCCCCAGTTCGGCAGGCGCGGCATCGCCGGGCACGATCGCGGTAACGGTGCCGTCCGGCCCGACCGAGATCGACTGCGCCCCTTCCGGCACCTGGATCGCCGGTTGCAGCGCATAGCCCTGCGCGGTGACGAGCTGGCCGTCCGCCGAGAGCGTGAAATTCCCCGCGCGGGTATAGGCCGTCTCGCCGCCGGGCATCTCGACCACGAAAAAGCCGTCACCATCCAGCGCGAGGTCGAGCGTATTGCCCGTCGTCGTCATGGTGCCCTGCGTGTCGATGCGGGTCGTGCCCTGCACCCCCACGCCGGTGCCAAGATTGAGGCCGATGGCGTAGGCGGTCTCGCCGGTGGAGCGCTGGCCCGCTACCCGCGCATCGTCATAGGAGAGAGTCTGGAAATTCGCGCGGTCGCGCTTGAAACCGGTGGTGCCGATATTGGCCAGGTTGTTGGCGATCACCCGCATGCGGGTATCCTGCGCCTCCAGTCCCGTGCGGGCGACATGCAGTGCGGAAGTGGGCATTCAGGGTTCCTTTCGGTTTACACGGGGCGAGGGTCGGGAGGTCAGCGAAGGGCCATCAGGCTGGCGCTGGACTGGTCGAGCTGTTCGGCAGTGGAGATGATCTGCACGCGGCGCTCGAAACTGCGCTGTGAATCGATCATGGCCACCAGCGTTCCTGCGCTGTCGACATTGCTCTGCTCCAGCGCGCCGCTGGCGATCTGCGCGGTGGGATCGGCGGGCAGCACCCCGCCGCCATCCACGCGAAGCTGGTTATCGAGGTCCTTGACCACCGCACTTCCCGCCGGGCTGACGAGCTTGATGCGGGCCACTTCCTGCGGCGGGGCGCCCGGCGCGGCGGGATCGGCAGCGAAGACCGTGCCATCCTGGCCGAAGCTGACGCGCCAGCCCGGCGGCACGACAACGGGTCCGTTAAGACCCATCGCCTGGAGACCCTCGCCATTTATCAGCCGGCCTGCCGCATCGACATCCATGTCCCCGCGGCGGGAATAGACTTCCTCGCCTGCCGGGGACTGGAAGGCGATCAGTGCCTCGCCGCTCACGGCGATGTCGAGATCGCGCCCCGTGCGGTTCACGCTGCCCTGCGACAGGTCCGCCCCGCGCACCGCGCCTTGCGCAAAGCCGCGCACGTCCAGGCTTTCGGCTTCGAGATGCCACGGCATGGTGGCAAAGGTCTCGGCCCGGAAACCGGGGGTGTTGGCATTGGCAAGGTTGCTGGCGACAGCGCGCTGCTGCCTCATCGCGGCGTCCATGCCGGTAAGGGCGGTGTAGATCATGCGGTCCATGGCGAAGCGCTCCTAAGGTCCAGGATCAGGTGCGCAGGTTGATGACGGTCTGCGAGAACTGCGTGGCGGTATCGATCGCCTTGGCGTTTGCCTGGAAGTTGCGCTGGGCAGTGATCAGTCCGACCATTTCCTCGGCAAGATCGACATTGGATTTCTCCAGCGCGCCGGACCGCAGCTGCCCGGTGCGACCGGTATCGGGCGCCTCGAAGGTGGGGTTGCCGGAAAAGCCGGTGGCTTCCCAGTTGCTGGAGCCTACCGGTCGCAGGCCCGTGGGCGCGGCGAAGGATGCCAGCGCCACGCGGCCCACCGGTTCTGTCGTGCCGTCGCTGTAGGTTGCGGAGATCAATCCGTCGTTCTGGATGACGAGGCTGGAAAGATCTGCACCGCCTGCATTGGTGACGGGGATGATGGCATCCACGGTCACGCCGGGATTTACCAGCGCGCCGGTGGCGTCGGTCTCGAACATCTGCAGGTTCTTGCCGGCAAAATTCGTGAGCGCACCGGTGGCGTCGATCTGGAAATTGCCGTTGCGGGTGAACAGCACTTCGTTGTTCTCGGGGTTGCGGGTAGCGAAAAAGCCGTCGCCGTCGATCGCGACGTCCAGGCTTCGCCCGGTCTGCTCGATCGCGCCGAGGCCGAAATTCTGGTTGATCCCGGCCACCGTGGCGCCAAGTCCCTGCGTCATGCGCGGATTGGCAGCGGAACCGTTCGCCACGAGATCGGCAAATTCCACGCTGCTCTTCTTGAAGCCGGTCGTCTCGGCATTGGCGATGTTGTGGGCGATGGTGCTGAGATCGGTCTGCGAGTTCTTGAGGCCGTTCAGCGAGGTGTAGAACGAAGTCATTGTTCGGGTACTCCTTGCAAAAATCAGATGCCGGAAGAGGCGGTGCGCTGCGCCTCGATCAGCGCGTCGAGCTTGTCGGAAATCTTGCCCAGGGTTGCATTGGTCTCGGCAGAGCCAGCCAGGGCGGAGAACTGCGCCATCTGCGCCAGCATGTCCTTGTTATCGACCGGCGCTAACGGGTCCTGCTGCTGCAGCTGCGTGGTCAGCAGCTTCAGGAAATCGCCCTGGTCGAGCGTCGCGATCCCCGCTGCCTTGGTGCGCGCGGCACCGGCGATGGCCGGATCGGCGCCGTTGATGGCCTTGAGGTTGGTGGGCGCCGAAGTGGCGGAAATCGTGCTCATCACTTGCTCCTGATGGTGTCGAGCATCAGCTGCTTGGCAGTCTGCATGGCCTCGACGAGGTTCTGGTACTGGCGCGCGCTTTCCATGATCTCGACCATCTCGGCGCTTTCATCGACGCCTGCTTCCCACACATCTCCATTCTCGTCGGCCAGCGGATGGTCGGGATCGTGACGCCGGATGGCGGCGGTGTCGGCCTGGCGCACTTCGGATACGCGCACGCTGGAAAGGCCGCTGGCCGCGTCGAGCTCCTGCTGGAACACCGCGCGCACCGGGCGGTAGGCCTCGTCCTCGCTGCCCGAGACTGTGCCCGAATTGGCGATGTTGGAGGCAGCGGCATTCATGCGCACCATCTGCGCCGACATACCGCGCTGCACGACCTGGAAGAGGGTGGTGTTTCCCGACATGACCTACTCCCCCTTCAGCGCGCGCTTCACCGTCTCGACCCGTCCGTTGAGGAAGGTAAGGGTGGCGGAATAGGCGACGGCGTTTTCGGCGAAGGCCATCTGTTCGTTGGCAAGTTCCACGGTGTTGCCGTCCATCGAGGGCATGGTGGGCACGCGGTAGCGGGTCGCGGCGTCAATTGCGCCATTGCGGTCTGCACCGCCCAGACGGGCTTCCAGCGCGGAGGCGAAGTCGATATCGCGCGCCTGGTAACCCGGCGTTGCGGCATTGGCGATGTTGGACGTCAGCAGCCCCATGCGGTGCGAGCGCAGTTCCAGCGCTGCCCCATGTATGCCGAATAGCCTGTCGCTCATCATGCATTCCCTTGCTTGCGGACGATTGCTCGCCCTCGTGCGCAATGTTTCAGCAAGAGGCGTGCCAGTTTGATTTGCCCGCCGGTTGCGCCGGTGGAATGCGAGGAAGGCGGCAAGCCCTTGCCGCACGCGGCAAACAGGTGCCGCCCTAAATTGCCGGGACTGCCGGTCGTCCTGATGATCGCAGGAGGTGCAGTGATGGAGCTTTCGGGATTGTGGGACGCAGGGGGCGCGGCCATCGTGCTGTGCGGCACGCTGCTGGCAACGGTGCTGGCAAGCGGCTCGCGGGAAACCCTGGCGGCGTCCCGCGCCATCTTGTCCCTGTTTACCCGCCGCTTCGACTACGAAACTGCCCGTGCCGAGATCGCGCACGATGTCGAGGCCATGCGCCGTGACGGGGTAGTGCGTGCCAGCCCCGTCGCCAGTACCGACCGCGAGATTGCCAGCGCTACCGATGCGCTGGTGCGCGGCCGGTCGCTGCGAAACCTTGTTGCCGTGCACGAGGAATTCCAGCAGCAACGCGTCCGCAGCCGCAAGGCCGCGCTGGCTCCCATTCGCCATGCCGCGGAAATGGCACCGGTCTTCGGTATGGCGGGCACGCTGTTCGCCCTCTCGCAGATGACTCTCGCCGAGGGTGCGGAAGGGCAGCTGCCGGGGGCGATCGGCATGGCTATCCTCACTACGCTCTATGGCCTGCTGCTGGCCCACCTCGTGCTTCATCCGCTCGCCCGGGTGCTGGAGCGGCGGATGCTGGCAGAGGAAGCAGACCGCGAGCGCCTGATCGAATGGCTGGCCGGGCAATTGTCCGAAAGCTGTCCCAAAGCGAGCGTGCACCGGCTGGAGAAGGCAGGGTGATCCGCGCAGCCAACGGGAGCTGGCTGGTCCCGCTGGCGGACCTCTCGCTGATCCTGTTCATCACCATGGCCGGCGCCCTGGCGGCGCAGACGCAGGATGTCCCTGCAGGCTCCCCGGCAGAAGGTGTCACGGTGTCGCTCCATGTCGATGCCCCCGGCGCACCGCCGCTCGCAGCCATGCTGGCAGATCACCCACTCTCGCCCGGAGAGCAGCTGACGGTGCAGGGCTATTATGCTGCCGGCGATCGCGAGGCCGTGACGCTGCGTACCGAAGGCTTGGCGAGCGAAGCCATCGCGGCGGGCGTGGAGCCGCGCGTGATCGTCCAGCCCGCGCGCGAGACGCTGGTGATCGCGCGCTTTGCCCACGATGCCGATCCGGGCTTGGCACGCGGCTTGCAGGACGCGGGTGAATAGCAAGCC
Source organism: Aurantiacibacter poecillastricola (assembly GCF_030730945.1). Classification (GTDB taxonomy): domain Bacteria; phylum Pseudomonadota; class Alphaproteobacteria; order Sphingomonadales; family Sphingomonadaceae; genus Alteraurantiacibacter; species Alteraurantiacibacter poecillastricola. The sequence continues at coordinate 31,946 of NZ_JAVAMS010000005.1, read as the reverse complement.
TTCGGAGCTTTACCCATGCAACGCCTAATTTTTGCCACCGCCCTTGTCATTGCCGCCCCTGCCGCAGCGCAATCCGGCCCCTTCACCGATCCTGCCGCCATCGATGCGCAGGTTGCCGCCTTCACCGGCGCGGCCATCGGCACGCCCGGCGGTGCACGGCACCAGGTGGACCGCCGCCTTCGCCTCGCGGAATGTCTGCAGCCCCTCGCACTCGCCTGGCACGGGCGCGGGGCGGACATGGTGCGGGTGGAATGCCCCTCGGGCGCGGGGTGGCGCGTGTTCGTCCCGGTCAATCGTGGAAGCACCACGGCACCAGCCGCATTTGAGCAAGTCGAACCCCAGATCGTCGTGGAGCGCGGACAGGTCATGACCGTCACGGTCGAAGGCCGCGGTTTCGCCGTCAGCCAGCAGGGCGAGGCGCTGGAGGATGGCGCCATCGGCAGCTGGATCCGTATCCGGCCCGAGGGGAATCGCGAAGTCATCCGCGCACAGGTCCGCACGCCGCAGCGAGCCGTCATCCCGCTGGGATAAAGATTCCGAACGAAGCCTTAAACCCGGCGTTCGCGCACCGTTCTATGTTTCAGAAACCAGGAAGGAGCGACACCTATGTCCCTCTATGACGTATCGAAACTGAGCGGCGTCGGCCCCCTGCGCGGGGCCGCCCGCGAACTGTCGGACAAGGCCCCTGCCAGCGGCACGGCCGAACGCGCCACCGGCGCCGTGGACCAGGGCGTAAGCGTGCAGACAGGCGTGAAGGTGAGTGCGGGCACGACCCCCGTCGATTCCGAACGCGTCGCCGAGATCCGCCAGGCATTGCGCGATGGCAGCTACCCGCTTGTGCCCTCCAGGATCACCGACGCGATCATCGCGGCGCGCCACATGTTGAGCGATAGCAAGTGAGCAACACCATGACCCTTGCAGACAGCCTGCGGCAAATGCTTGCCGTTCTCGAAACCGAGCGGCAGGCGCTTGCCGCCCTCGATGTCGACGCACTGATGCTGAGCGCGCAGGACAAGCAGTCGCTTTGCGGCGCGCTGGAAGGGCAGGGGGCAGGCAGCCTCGATGCCGAATGCCGTACGCTGGTGGAAGCGGCGCGGCGCAAGAACGAGGTGAACCGCAAGGTGCGCAACCTGCTGGCCGCCAACGTCGCCGCACGCCTTCAGGCGCTGACCGCATCTTCCGGCACCTATGCGGCCCCGCAGGCGCACCGCGCTTAGGTACGACTACGTAGTGCCGCCCGGCTGGCACGCCCCTTGCTGAACTCTCGGCGAAGAGAAACCGGCAAGGACCACCAGGCGGATGACCGACCGCATATCTGCATCAGCACTGCCCGCAAGGGCTGCTCAGCCGCGTGAGGCCATCGCCCGCGCGGCAGAGCGCACCGGCGTCGATTTCAACTACCTGATGGCGCAGGCAAGCATCGAAAGCGGGCTGAACCCGCGCGCACAGGCTCGCACCTCCAGCGCCAGCGGTCTCTACCAGTTCATCGACCAGACCTGGCTCGCCACGCTCGACAGGCATGGCGAGGCGTTGGGTTATGGCGACATGGCGCGCGCGATCGAGACGCGCGGCGGGCGCGCCAGCGTGACGGACCCGGCCATGCGCGATGCCATCATGAACCTGCGCTTCGATCCGCAGGCAAGCTCGCTCATGGCAGGCGCGCTCGCGACGGACAATCGCGCGGCGCTGCAAGGCGTGCTGGGCCGCGACCCCGATGCGAGCGAGCTCTACCTCGCGCATTTCCTCGGTGCGGCCGGCGCCTCGCGCTTCCTATCCGTGCTGGCGACAGACCCGGATAGCTCCGCCACCGCGCTCCTTCCGCAGGCTGCCGCTGCCAACCGCGCGATCTTCAACAAGCCGTCGGGCGCACCGCGCTCCGTGCAGGAGGTGATGGGCGTGATCCGCGCGAAGGTGGACAGCGCCATGGCGTTCCCCGGCAATCCGCCCACGGCTGAGGCAACCGCTAGCGTGCAGGCATCGCGCTTTCCCGCAAGTTTCGCGAACGTATCGGCTTCCCTACCGCCGTCCGCGCCGCGCGCATCGATGGCGGATACGCTGCGCGACAGCTTCGGCCTCGCCGGTAATGGCGGCGAAGCACCCGCCCATATCCGCAGCGCCTATGCCCGGCTGGAGGCTCTGGGCCTGTGACTGCAAAGCTCCCCTTCAAACTAGCCGCGCTCGCTCTGCCTGCGGGGATCCTCGCGCTCATCGCCATGATGGTGCTGCCGATCCCCACAGTGCTGCTCGACGTGTTCTTCGTCTTCAACATGGCGCTCTCCATCGGCGTGCTGATGGCGGCCCTGAACGCCACCAAGCCGCTCGATTTCAGCGCCTTTCCTACCGTGCTGCTGTTCGCAACCCTGCTCCGGCTCGCCCTCAACGTCGCCTCCACCCGCATCGTGCTGGTGAACGGGCACGAGGGGGAGGGCGCTGCGGGGCAGGTGATCGAGAGCTTCGGGGCCTTTCTCGTCGGCGGGAATTTCGCCGTTGGCCTGTTCGTCTTCATCATCCTGCTCATCATCAACCTGGTGGTGATCACCAAGGGCGCGGGGCGCGTGTCCGAGGTCTCGGCGCGCTTCACGCTGGATGCGTTGCCCGGCAAGCAGATGGCCATCGATGCCGATATCGCAGCAGGGCTAATGACAGCCGAGGAAGCCAAGGCGCGCCGTGTCGAAGTCTCCACCGAGGCCGATTTCTACGGCTCCATGGATGGTGCATCCAAATTCGTGAAGGGCGATGCCATTGCCGCCATGCTGATCCTGGCGGTCAACATCATCGCCGGGATCGGCCTTGGCATGATCGGCTACGGGATGAGCGCGGGCGAGGCGGCGGAGACCTTCATCACGCTGGCCGTGGGCGATGCGCTGGTGGCGCAGGTGCCCGCGTTGCTGCTTTCCATCGCGGCGGCTTCGATCGTTACCCGCGTCACCGATGCAAGCGATCTTGTCGGCCAGATCGGACGGCAATTCTCCAATCCCGCCAGCTGGCTGCCCGTGGCACTGGTGCTGGGCGCGATCGGCCTGATCCCGGCGATGCCGCAAATGGTGTTCCTGCCCGCCGCGGGCCTTGCCTTCTGGCTCTATCGCACGCTGAAGCGCAAGCTAGATACGCCGGTGGTCGAAGCGGTGGAGGATATACCCGACGAGCCGCAGAAAATTGCCATCGCCGATGTCAGCGACCATACGCTCGTCACGCTGGAAATGGGTTACGGCCTCGTCCACCTGGTCGACGAGGTGCAGGGCGCGCCGCTGGTCACCCGCATTACCGGCGTGCGCAAGCAGCTCTCGCAGGGCTTCGGCTTCGTCGTGCCGCAATTCCGTATACGGGATTCGCTCGAACTGCCGGCCAATGAATATCGCGTGATGCTGGGCGGCGTGGAACTCGCACGGGCGGAAGCCCGGCCCGATGCCGTGTTGGCGATCGATACGGGCGAGGTGCGGTCAGAGCATGGCCTCACCGGGCAGGCAACGGTCGATCCCAGCTTCGGCTGCCCCGCCATGTGGATCGCGCCAGCTCAGAAGGACCACGCCACGGCCGAGGGTTTCCTTACCGTTGCCGCCGATACCGTTATCGCCACCCATCTGAACCAGCTGTTGCAGGAGCGGCCCGACCAGCTGCTGGGCCCCGAGGAGGTGCGCAGCCTGCTCGATGCGGTGAAGGACCGCTCGCCCGGCCTGGTCGAGGCGATCCATCCCGATCCACTTTCGCTTGCCGCCGTCACCCGGATGCTGCGCGCCTTGCTGGCGGACGGTATCAGCCTCGCGCATCCGGTGCCGATCCTCTCCAGCCTCGCGCTGGGACTGCAGGTCACCAAGGATTTCGACACGCTGGTGGACCATATCCGCGCAGACCTCGGCAACTGGCTGGTAGGACAGATCTGCCCGCCCACGCAGGCGCTGGGCGTGCTGACGCTGGATGCCGAGCTGGAAGGCGCGATCCTTGGCGGGATGAAGGATCCCGTCACCGGCCAGCCGGTGATCGAGCCCGATTGCGCGCGCATGATCGGCGACGCCGTTTCCGCACAGCTGGCAGAGCACCCCGTACGCGGCCTCGCTCTTATCGTCCAGCCGCCTGCCCGCCGCGCGCTTGCCGCCCTGCTGCGCCAGCGTGCGCCCACCTGTCTCGTCATCTCCATTGCCGAACTGCCGCCCGGCCAGCCGGTGGAGGTGCTCGCGGTGATCGGCGGTCGGCAGGCCCCGCCCGCCGCTCCCCCGCAATTGCCCGATGCATCCCACGAAAAGGTGCTTGCCGCATGAAACACGAACCCACAGCCTTCGCCGCCGCAGCCGCCTACAAGGGCCGCGACATCGTGAGCGAGCGGGTGCAGCGCTTCGTCCCGATGGTGCGCAAGGCGGCCTGGCACATCAACGGGGCGGGCCGCGACGGTATCGAGATCGAGGACCTGATGCAGGCGGGCTTCATCGCCCTTACCGAAGCGGCCCGCAATCACGAGGGGCCGGGCGAGGACGGCTTTGCCGCCTATGCCAAGCTGCGCGTGCGCGGGGCGATGTTCGACCTTATCCGCAAGTCCATGCCTGTCAGCCGCGGCGCGGTGAAGCGCAAGCGCGAGATCGCCGAGGCGCGGCGCGAATTCACCCAGCTCTCGGGCCGCGAGCCGAGCCATGACGAACTCGCCGCTCTGGTAGGCCTGACGTCCGACGAACTGGCCCAGCACCTGGGCGACGACGTGCAGATCGTCTCGATGGACAGCGCCTATGACGAGGCGAGCGACCTCTTCGCTTCCGACCTTCCCGATCCCTTCGCCCTCGTGGCCCAGATGCAGGATAATGACCGGCTGGGTGAAGCAATGGTTGCCCTGCCGGACAGGCTGAAACTGGTGTTGCAGCTCTATTTCGTGGAGGAACTCAACCTCACCGAAATCGCGCAGGTGCTGGAGGTAAGCGTGCCCCGCGTCCACCAGTTGAAGGCACAGGCGCTGGTGAAGATCCGCCAGCTGATGGAGGATGACGGATAGCGCATTAAGGTCGCGCTGCTATGGGCGAGGGACCATGCCCGCCTTCTTCCTGACCTTCCTCGCCGTTGCTGCCGCCATGCTGGCGGGCCGGGACGCGGTTCGCGTGGCGCGGCTGCGGGCGGCGCTGGGCTGGGGCGGGCCGCTGCTCGTCACCGTCGTGTTTGCCGCCCTCGCGGGAGCGGCGCTTGCGGCATGGATCGCGGGCGAACTCGCGCCGCTGATCCGGCCCGACATGAAACCGCTGGTCGTCGCGCTCGCGCTATTCCTTGCCGCTCTCGAAGTGCTTCTGCGCACACCGCCCACCAATCCGCGCGAGCCGACACGTTCCATCGGCGCGATTACGCTGGTGCTGCTGGTCGGCATGGTCAGCGATGCGAGCGGCTTCATCATCCTCTCGCTCGCCATTGCGACGGGCGAGCCATTGCTTGCCGCAACCGGAGGCGCGCTTGCCGCCATCGCCGTGCTTGGCGTGGCCATCTTTACGGGCGAGGAGTGGCAGGCCCTGCCGCTCAAGGCCTTGCGAAAGGGCGTTGCCGCCGGACTCGTCCTGGCTGCGTCGATAATTGCGTTTTCCGCTCAATGACATGGTGCAGGATCGAGTGAAACGATCACAGTGACCCGGCAAAACTACGAAACTTGGGGCGGGTTTGTCCGTTGGTCGGGTAAACGCACAAACGAAAGGACGGATATCATCATGGCAACCACCGGAGACAACTCGAAAACCGCGCTGATCGAAGGGCTGAACGGCCTTCTCGCAGATCACATGGCGCTCTATTTCAAGACCAAGAACTTCCACTGGCACGTACAGGGTCCGCGTTTCCGCGACCTCCATTTGCTGTTCGACGAACAGGCCGTGGAAATTCGCGACCAGATCGACGCCATCGGCGAGCGAGTTCGCAAGAATGGCGAACGCACGCTGACCTCAATTGGATCCGTCGCCAAGCATACGCAGATCAAGGACCAGGACGACACCTCGCTCGAACCCGAGGCGATGGTCCGCGAACTGCGTGACGATAACCAGAAGGTGGTGGATCGGCTGAAGGAACTGAAGAAGTACGCCGAACAGGCTGGCGACAATGCCACAGACGGTCTGCTCGATGATTGGACCGACATGGCCGAGGAACGCGTCTGGTTCCTCGATTCCACGCTCGCCTGATCTGCACGACAATAGGAACCGAAACCGCCGCGAGCCCCTCGCTCCGCGGCGGTTTTGCGTTTAGGGAGGCCTATGCCCGATATCGACATCATCGAGAATGCAAGCGACGAAGACATTGCCTCCTTCATCGAGGCGAAGCTGCGTACTGCGCTTGCCGCGTCCGAAGAGCCGCTGGCAATCAGTGTGCCGGGCGGGTCCACCCCGTTCCCGATCATGCAGAAGCTGGTGCAGGCCGACCTCGACTGGAGCCGCATCACGGTGTGGCCGGGCGACGACCGGGTGGTGCCCGAGGAGCACGATGCCAGCAATACCGGAAAGATCCGCGCCCTGTTCGAACCTGCCGGCGCGCAGGTGGCGACGCTCACGGTGATGGAACAGGTTCCGCATTTCGCGCTCGTCTGGCTTGGCATGGGGGCGGACGGACATATCGCCAGCCTGTTCCCGAACACCGATCCTAAGGCCGACGATTCCGCGCCGATCCGCCGCCTCACGCCCGATCCCCTGCCGCCCGAGGCGCCGTTCGACCGGGTGACGCTGACCATGCCTTCGCTGCTGGACAGCGACGCGCTGATGTTCGTCATCCGCGGCGACGACAAGCGCGCTGTGTTTGATACCGCCGCGGCCGGCGAGAGCGACCTGCCCGTCGCGCGGCTGCTGGCGGCGGCAAGTCAGAAGGTGACATGCTTCACCTGATCCCCGCGCCGCTTCACCGCGCGCTCTATCGTCTCGGCCACGGTCTCCGGCGGATTTTCCTGCGCCATTTCAAGGGCGAGGTGCATGGCTGCTGCGTGATCGGGCGCGATGGTGAGGGGCGCGTGCTGCTGGTGCGCCATTCCTACGGCCCGGCGGTCTGGGCCTTTCCCGGCGGCGGCATGCGCAAGGACGAGGACGGCGAGGCCGCGGCGCTGCGCGAACTCCACGAGGAACTGCGCTGCACGCTCGCCGAGCCCGTGCGGCTTGGCCACCTCGAGGACATGTATCTCGGCTCCCGCAACCGCGTGCAGGTGTTCACCGGCCTCATCCAGGGGGAGCCACGGCCGGACATGCGCGAGGTGGTGGAAGCGCGCTTCTTCGCGCTCGACATGCTTCCCGACAACACCAGCCGCACGGTGCGCGACCGCGTCCACCTGCTAGAGCAGCGATAGCTGTGGATCGTCGCCACGAGCGACGGTCTTGTCCTCCCGCTCGAGATTGCTGAGCGTCAGGCCCATCAGCCGGATCGGCATGGGCAGCGGCATCTCGTCCTCCAGGATAGCCCGCGCGACCTCGGCGAATTCCGCCTTCTCCGCCACGAGATGCGGCAGGGAGCGCGAGCGGGTGGCGAGCTGGAAGTTGTTGAACTTCAGCTTCAGCGTCACCGTGCGGCCCCTGGCCTGCTTGGCCGCGATACGCTCCCACACGATCTCGATGATCCGCTCCAGCGTGTCGCGCAGGTCCGCATCGGCGGAGATATCCTCATTGAAGGTGCGCTCACCGCCGATGGACTTGCGTATGCGGTTGGTGCGCACGGGCCGAAGGTCGATCCCCCGCGCCGCGCGGTAGAGATAGTCGCCGAAGCTGCCGAAATGCGCGCCCAGCCAGGCGCGGTCCTTCGCGGCGAGGTCCGCGCCCGTCTCGATCCCCAGCCGCGCCATCTTCTCCGCGCCCTTGGGGCCGATGCCGTGAAACCGCCGGATGGGGAGGGACTGCACGAAGGCCGCGCCCTCGCCGGGGCGGATCACGCAGAGCCCGTCGGGCTTGTTCTGGTCGCTCGCCAGCTTGGCGAGGAACTTGTTGTAGGAGACCCCGGCGCTTGCCGTCAGCTGCGTCGCCTCGCGGATTTCGCGGCGGATTGCCTGGGCGATGGCCGTCGCAGAGCCGATGCCGTGCAGATCTTCGGTCACGTCAAGATAGGCCTCGTCGAGGCTCAGCGGCTCCACATGCGGAGTATAGTGGTGAAAGATCGCGCGGATCTGCTCTGACACTTCGCGGTAGACGTCGAAGCGGCTTTTGCAGAAGATGAGGTCCGGGCATTTGCGCTTCGCCGTGACCGAGGGCATGGCACTGCGCACGCCGAATTTCCGGGCCTCGTAGCTTGCCGCCGCCACCACGCCGCGCCCGCTCGATCCCCCCACTGCCACCGGCTTGCCGCGCAATTCGGGATGATCGCGTTGCTCAACGCTGGCGAAGAAGGCGTCCATGTCGACATGGATGATCTTGCGCAGGCCTTCCGCTTCGGGCGCTGGTTCGTCGCCTGCCTCAATGTCGCTGTCATCGGGATTCGCCATGGCTTGCGGGTTATAGCCTTTCGGCACGAAATTGACTTAATCCTTTTCTCGCTCGCTTTTTATGGCCAAAGGAACCTGCGTGACCACCCTGACTATAACCGCCGCCGATGGCTCGGGCCGCCAGGTCGGGCAGAGAGAATTCATCGTCCTGATGGCCGCTCTCATGAGCCTGAATGCGCTTGCAATCGACGCCATGCTGCCCGCGCTGGACGATATTGCCAGCGCATTTTCCATAGACGATCCCAACCGCCGCCAGCTGGTGGTGGGGGTGTATCTGCTGGCCACCGGCTTCGGCAGCCTCGTGCCGGGCCTGTTTGCCGACCGCTATGGCAGGAGGCCCGTGCTGTTCGTCAGCCTTGCCATCTATCTCGCGGCTTCGCTGCTGTGCATGATAGCGCCCAGTTTCGAGATCCTGCTGGCGTTGCGCGCGGCGCAGGGCTTCGGCACGGCAGGGCTGATGGTGCTGCCTGCCGCGATTATCCGCGACCGTTTCGACGGCGACAAGATGGCGCGGCTCATATCGATGATCTTCATCGTGTTCATGGCCGTGCCCGTGCTTGCGCCCACTTTGGGGCAGGCGGTGCTGACCTTTGCCAGTTGGGAATGGATATTCTTCGCGCTCGCCTTCTTCGGCATTGCCGCCGCAATCTGGGCGGCGCTGCGTCTGCCCGAGACGCTGGATCCGCGCCATCGCCAGAAGATCGATCCGCGCACCATCGTGCGCAACTTGCCGCTCACCCTGCGCACCCGCGCGGCAGTGGGTTACGTGCTGGCTGCCGGTCTCACCTTCGGTGCGGTGTTCGGCTACATCAATTCCGCCCAGCAGCTGATCGGAGAGCATTTCGGGGCACAGGAGGAATTCCCGCTGATCTTCGGTGCATCGGCCGCCACGCTGGCTTTCTCCAGCTTCGCCAATTCGCGCATCGTTGAGCGGTTCGGCGCGCGGCGCGTGTCGCATACCGCCCTCATCGCCTTCATCCTTGTCAGCGTGGTGCAGGTCTATGCGGCGGAAGTGCATGCCGATTCGCTCGCCTGGTTCTTCCCGCTCATCAGCATCAACCTGTGCCTGCTGGGCTTTCTCGGCGCGAATTTCGGTTCGATCGCGATGCAGCCCTTCTTCGACAGCGCAGGCGCTGCAAGCTCTGTGCAATCGGCGATCCGCATGCTGCTGGGCGCGGTGATGGGAATTGCCATCGGGCAGGCCTATGATGGCACCGCGCTACCCCTCGCGGTCGCCCTGCTCGCAAGCAGCCTGCTGGCGCTGGCGCTGGTGCTGTTCAGCGAACGAGGCAAGCTGTTCACACGCCCCCGCCAGCCGCGCTACTACACCGAAAGCCCGCACTGATGCCCGCAGCACCCGCTACCGAGCCGTACGACCTCATCGTGATCGGCGGCGGTGTGAACGGAGCTGGCGTCGCGCGCGATGCCGCCGGGCGCGGGGCAAAGGTGCTGCTGCTGGAAAAGGGCGATCTGGCGAGCGGTACCTCGTCGAAGTCCACCAAGCTGGTGCATGGCGGACTGCGCTACCTCGAATATTACGAATTCGCCCTGGTGCGAGAGGCGCTGGGCGAGCGCGAGACGCTGTGGAGCATCGCTCCGCATATCATCTATCCCATGCGCTTCGTGCTGCCTGTCACCAGCCGGATGCGTCCGCGCTGGATGCTGCGCGCGGGGCTGTTCCTGTACGATCATATCGGCGGGAAGGGTTCGCTCCGGAAAACGCGCAGCATAAACCTGCGGAAGCACCGCGCGGGGGATGCGCTGGAGCGCCAGTACCGCCACGGCTTCGAATATTCGGACGGTTGGGTGGACGATGCGCGGCTGGTGGTGCTGAACGCCCTCGACGCAGCCGAGCGGGGCGCCGAGATCCGGATCCGCACGCCCGTCACCGCCGCCCGGCGCGAGGGCGAGTTCTGGCAAGTGCAGGCAGGTGAAGAGAGCTTCACGGCCCGGGCGCTTGTCAACGCTGCTGGTCCGGGTGCGGACGACGTGGCACGGATGGTGGGCGAGAGCCCTGCCTACGGCATTCGCCGCGTGCGCGGCTCGCACATCGTGGTGCCCCGGCTGTTCGATCACGACCTGGCCTACATCCTCCAGCAGCCCGACACGCGCATCTGCTTCGCCATTCCGTGGGAGGAGGATTACACGCTGGTGGGCACGACAGACGCCGACCACGCGGGCTCGCTCGACGATGTCGAGGCGAGCGAGGAAGAGATCCGCTACCTTTGCGACGCGGTGAACCGCTATTTCCAGCGCGACGTGACGCCTGCCGATGTCGTCCACACCTATGCCGGTGTTCGCGCGCTGGTGGACGATGGCTCGGGCCGCCCCGAGGCCGCCTCGCGCGGCTACGAGCTGTCGTTGAGCGATGCGGGGAGGGGAGCGCCGGTCCTCGGCATCTACGGCGGCAAGATCACCTCCTACCGCCATGTGGCGCAGGATGCGGTGGACAGGCTCTCCCCCCATATACCGGCCTTGCGCGGCAAGCCCTGGACCGCGAGGGTCCCGCTACCGGGTGGCGACTTCGACAAGCAGGCCCAACCCTTCCTGTTCGAGGTTCTTCACCAGGACTATGCTTTCCTTTCCTGGGCCGACGTGGTCCGCATCGGGCGCGCCTATGGCACCCGCGCCGTGGACTGGCTGGGCGATGCGAAGGGTTGGGATGACCTCGGACGCTCCTTTGGCAGCGGCCTGACCGAGGCGGAAGTGGTCTATCTGCGCGACCGGGAATGGGCGCAAACGGCGGAGGACATCCTCTGGCGCCGCACCAAGCTCGGCCTGCATATGAGCGAGGCGGAGCAGGCAGGCTTGAAGGAGTTCATGGGCAAATAACTCCTCCCTGTTCGCGGAGCGAATGGGGAGGTGGCGCGCCGCTGCAAGCGGCGTGACGGACGGGCTGATGCGGAACCTTGCCCCTCCAGCATGCTTCGCATGGTCCCCCTCCCCATGGCTGCGCCACGGGGAGGATTAGTCTTCGCTAGCCTCCACCACGGCGAGCACCGCTTCCACCTGCACCTGCGCGCCTTGGCTTGCCGTGAGTTCCGCCACCACCCCGTCGAATGGCGCGGTGAGGGCGTGCTCCATTTTCATCGCCTCCAGCACCATCAGCCGCTGGCCCGCGGTGACGCTGTCCCCCTCGGCCACGTCGAGCGTGATCACCTTGCCCGGCATGGGCGCGAGGATGGCGCCATCGGCGGCTGCGGCGGTGCCCGAGCCGCGCGCCTCTCGGGCGAATTCGAAGCTCTGGCCATCGGCAAAGACAACGGTGTGCGTCTCGTCGACGAAGCCCGTGGCATGCGCCGCGTCCTGCTTGCCGCGCGCGGAGACGGTGCGTGTCTCGCCCCTGTAGGTCAGCGTTGCGGCGATGCGCGGCTCGGCATTCAGGCGGAAGCCCAGCGCGCTTGGCACTTCGGTGTCCATCGCGGCCATCAGGGTGAAATCGGCGGCCGTCTGCCAGATGGCCTCGTCCGCTTCCTCGTCCGCCACGAGGCGGTCCAGCTTGCGTTCGATGAAGCCTGTATCGAGCTTCGCTTCGCCGAAATCATCGTCGAGCAGCGCGTTGGCGAGAAAGGCCGCGTTAGTCTTTACCGGCCAGATCTCCACGCTTTCCGTAATCGCGGCGAGTTCGTCGATGGCCGCCTCGCGCGTTTCGCCCCAGGCCACCAGCTTGGCGACCATCGGATCGTAATGCGGCGAGATGACATCGCCTTCCTCCACGCCCGTCTCGATGCGCCCGGCGCTGCCGAGGTCGAAGTGGTCGAGAGGCCCGGTACTCGGCAGGAAACCGCTGGAGGGATCTTCAGCATACAGCCGCGCCTCGATGGCGTGGCCGTTGATTGACAGCTCCTCCTGTTTCAGCGGAATCGCCTCTCCGCTCGCCACTCGCAGCTGCCATTCGACAAGGTCCACCCCGGTGATCTCCTCGGTCACCGGATGCTCGACCTGCAGGCGGGTGTTCATTTCCATGAAGAAGATGCGGTCCGCACGCAGACCTTCCGAAGCATCGGCGATGAATTCGATCGTGCCCGCGCCTTCATAGTCCACCGCTTTCGCCGCGCGCACGGCGGCGGCGCAGATTTCCTCGCGGGTGGCCTCGTCCATGCCGGGTGCAGGTGCTTCCTCGATCACCTTCTGGTGGCGGCGTTGCAGAGAGCAATCGCGTTCGAACAGGTGGACGACGTTGCCGTGGCTGTCGCCAAATACCTGCACCTCGATATGGCGGGGGCTGGTGATCCACTTCTCAAGCAGCACCTCGTCATTGGAGAAGCTGGCCTTCGCCTCGCGACGGCAGCTTTGCAGCATCACCTCGAAGTCTTCGGCACTGTCGACCTTGCGCATCCCCTTGCCGCCGCCGCCGGCCACGGCCTTGATCAGCACGGGATAGCCGATCTTGTCTGCCTCGGCCTTCAAACGCTCGACCGACTGGTCCTTGCCGAGATAGCCCGGCGTCACCGGCACGCCTGCGTCCTGCATCAGGGTCTTGGCGGCATCCTTCAGACCCATCGCCTCGATGCTGCCGGGTTTCGGGCCGACCCAGATCAGACCTGCATCGATCACGGCCTGCGCAAAGCCCGCGTTCTCCGACAAGAAGCCGTAGCCCGGATGAATCGCTTCCGCGCCTGTCTGCTTTGCGGCCGCGATGATTGTCTCGCCGACGAGGTAGCTTTCGGCGGCGGGGGCGGGGCCGATATGTACGGCCTCGTCCGCCTGCCGGACATGCAGCGCCCTGGCGTCGGCATCGGAGTAGACGGCCACGGTGGCCACGCCCAGCTCGCGGCAGGTACGGATGATGCGGCAGGCTATCTCGCCGCGATTGGCGATGAGGAGCTTGGAAATCATGGTTCAGATTATCTCCCGGGTGGGCATCCGTCGCGCACCACCGAATATTGTATGCCGGTTATTGTCCACTCGCCTTCGAGCCGCATCAGGTTGAACACGTCCACCCCGCAATGGGTCCGTTCGCCATCGCGCTCGAACAGGTAGGGCGCCCACACCACGGCGACCGGGCCGCCGACCAGCACGACGGGCTCCCAGTATTCCTCGTAATAGCTGCCGCCATCGAGCAGGCCCTCGATGCTCTTTTCAATCGTGCCGACACGCAGGTCCGGCCGATCCTCGCGTTCAAGGACCGAAGCAACTACCGCCTCGTCCGCCACGACCGAGTTCATCAACGCGCCATCGGCGGAGTTCAGCCCTTCGAAGAAGGTGTCGACCACGGCAAGGACATCGGCATTGCTGCTGTCCTGCGCATGGGCGGGCAGGGCCATGAAAGCGGCGGCAAGGGCAAGGCTGGCTGCAAGACTGTGTCGAACCATCGCGCGATCTCCTCTCGCGCCGGGATGCCTTTACATCGTTGCAATTGCAACTGCTGCGGCGAGAGGATCAGTCGTCCTTGCGCCTGATACCCTCGTCGCGCAGTGGCGTGTTGGGGACACCTGCCACGGGGCCTTCCATGCGCGCCATCACCAGCAATTGCCCGCGCGTCCATTTCGGGTCCTGCGTGGGCTCCCACGAACCCACCATCGCTTCCTTCAGCGCCATGATCGAATAACCGACCTTGTCGAGGAAGCTCGTGTGGATGCGGTGATCCCAGGCGAGTTCCGCCTGCGTCACCACCTCGTCGCCGATGGCGCCGTAGATATTGGCGGCGGAGAGCACCGCCCAGCGCTGTCGGAACTTGAGGCGCCCGGCGCCGATGCGGGCGTGGGCATCGTGCAGATGCGCCATCTTCACCAGCCGGCGAGCCAGTTCGACGAGCTGCCCGCGATATTGCGGTTTCATGTGCTGGCCGGGCGGAATATCGTATTCGGCCAGCCATTCCTGCGGGATGTAGCAGCGCCCGGCCTGGTCATCCTCCCAGATGTCGCGGGCGATGTTGTTGAGCTGGAACGCAAGGCCGAGATCGCAGGCACGGTCCAGCGTATCACTGGCATCGGCGGGTACGCCCATCACCTTGGCCATCATCACTCCGACCGCGCCCGCCACGTGGTAGCAATAGCGCATCAGGTCACCCTCGGTGCGCGGGATCCAGCCCTTCGCGTCGAGCGCGAAGCCATCGATCACATCGTCGCACATTTCGCGGGTAATGCCGGTTTCGGCGGCGACCTGACCCAGCGCGTCGAAGGCGATGTCCGCGGTGGGCTGACCGTCGAGCGCACGGTGGGTAAGCACGCGGATCGCCTCCACCCGGTCCTGCGCATTGGCCTTGTCGAGGTTCAGCGTGCCGCCATGGTCCTGCCCGTCGGCAATGTCGTCGCAGCGGCGGCACCAGGCATAAAGCAGGTGCGCCCGCTCCCGCGTGGCCTTGTCGAACAGCATGCTGGCAACGGCGAAGCTTCTGGAGCCCCTGGAAATGCTCTCGCTCGCCCGGGCCACCAGCGCCGCACGCGAACGTCCGCCGCCGGCCTGGCGCGGGGTCGCCTTCACCAGCTGGCTGGCGACCAGCGGCCGCGGCCTGATGCGCTGCGTGCTCACAGGTCTTCTGCGCGCATCTGCACGATTGTCTGGATAGGCTTGTAGTCGGACATCTTCTGCAGCAATTCCTCAAGCGTTTCGCCGGTGATCAGGATACCGCGATGCGCAGCCCTGACAAAGCCGGTTTCGGCCATCTGGCGGTTGAACGCTATTAGCCCGTCATAGTATCCGAAAGCGTTAAGAAGACCCACGGGGCTCTGGTGATAGCCCAGCTGCGCCCAGCTGACCGCTTCCCACAATTCGTCCAGCGTGCCCACGCCGCCCGGCAGGGTGACGAAGCCGTCCGAAAGGTCGGTGAAGGCCTGCTTGCGCTGGTGCATGGTCTCGACCACGTGCAATTCCGTGCAGTCGGTATTGGCCACTTCCATGTCGACCAGCGCCTGCGGGATCACGCCGACCACCTCGCCGCCCGCTTCCAGCGCGGCATAGGCGAGCGCGCCCATCAGTCCGGCCTTGCCGCCGCCATAGACGACGCCGATGCCGCGCTCCGCCAGCGTTGTGCCGACATGGCGGGCAAGCTCGATATAGCGCGTGTCCTCCGGCGTGGCGGAGCCGCAGTAGACGGCAAGGCGGTTGAACGTCATTTCAAATCCTCGATCATCAGCCCCGCCGTTGCCTTCGCGCTGCCGACCACGCCGGGGATGCCTGCGCCGGGATGGGTGCCTGCGCCCACGAGGTAGAAGTTCTCGATCACGTCGTCACGGTTGTGACCGCGGAAGAAGGCGCTTTGCCACAGCACCGGCTCCAGGCTGAAGGCACTGCCCATATGGGCGCTGAGGTCGGCGGCGAAGTCTATCGGGGAATAGCTGAACTTGGTCACGATACGGTCGTGGATGTCGGGGATCAGGCGGCGGCCCACCTCGTCTAGGATACGCTTTTCCAGTTCCGGCCCTACCTCGTCCCAGTCGATCGGCATCTTGCCCAGATGCGCCACCGGCACCAGTGCGTAGAAGGTGCTCATCCCGTCGGGTGCCATGCCGGGATCGGTGACGGAGGGGTGGTGCAGGTAGATCGAGAAATCGGCAGGCAGGATGCCCTTGGAATAGATATCTTCCAGCAGGCCATGATAGCGCGGGCCGAACAGGATCATGTGGTGCGGAATGCCCGGCCACGTCCCCTCGATGCCGAAATGCACCACGAACAGCGAGGGCGAAAAACTTTTCTTCGACAGCGACTTGCCTTCGGACTTGCCGCGATGGCTGTCGCCCAGCAGGTCCTTGTAGGAGTGCACGATGTCGGCGTTGCTGGCGACCGCGTCGAACTTCTCGCTCCATCCGCTTTTCGTGTGCACGGCCCTGGCGCGGGTGCCGACCGTCTCGATCCGCGTCACCTCGTCGTCCAGGCGCATGGTGCCGCCCAGCCGCTCGAAATGGCGGACCATGCCGGCGATCAGGCGATTGGTGCCCCCGCGCGTCCACCATACGCCGCCATCCTTCTCCAGCTTGTGGATGAGGGCATAGATGCTGCTCGTCTTCATCGGGCTTCCGCCCACCAGCAGCGTATGAAAGCTCAAGGCTTCGCGCAGCTTTTCGTTGCGGATGTACTTGGACACCATCGAATAGACGCTGCGCCACGCCTGCTTCCTGGCGAGCGCCGGGGCGGCCTTCAGCATGCTCTTGAAGTCGAGGAAAGGCACGGTGCCCAGCTTCACATAGCCTTCCTCATACACGCCTGCCGCGTATTCGAGGAAGCGTTCGTAGCCCTCCGCATCGGCGGGATCGAGCTTCTCGATCTCCTTGCGCAGGTCTTCCTCGTCGTTGGAATAGTCGAAATTCGTGCCGTCGGGCCAGTTGAGCCGGTAGAAAGGCATGACCTTCATCAGCTCCAAGTCCTCGTCCATGTCGTGGCCCGAGATCGCCCACAATTCGCGCAGGCAATCGGGATCGGTGACGACGGTGGGCCCGGCATCGAAAGTGAAGCCGTCCTTCTCCCAGTAATAGGCGCGCCCGCCTGGCTTGTCGCGGCCCTCCACCACGGTGGTGGCGATGCCGGCGCTCTGCAGGCGGATGGCGAGCGCCATGCCGCCGAAACCGGCGCCGATGACGCAGGCGGTCTTGCCAGTGGGAGTGGTCATGTCTGGTCCTTCCGGGAGGGAGCTTGAAGCGGTGGCGCGGACGACATCAGCGCGCCGATGCCGCGGGTAATGGGGATGGGCGGCTTGCCGGTCAGCACGCGTGCCTTGTCCAGCAGGGTGGAACGGCCGGTATAGAAGCGCTCTATCAACCGCTCGGACAGGCGGTAGAAGCGCTCGAACACGCGGTAGCGTTCCCGCGGGCGCGCGCCGCAGAACAGCATCGTGCCCAGCATCCGGTAATGGCCCATGCGCTTCCAGTGCTGCCGGGCGAGGGCTTCCACCTTTGCGGCCATTCGGTCGCCCGGCAAGTCCGCATCGGCGGCGATGGCGAGCGCGAGATCCACCGCCATGGGCAAGGTGTAGCTGGTGAGCGGGTGGACGAACCCGCCGCGCGCCCCTGCCGTCGCGACGCCGGGTATGCGGCACTGGCTCTGGTAGGCGGCAAAATCGCCGCCGGTGATGACGGGCAGCACGCCGGTCTCGAGGCCGACTGTCTCGCCTTCCCAGCCGTTCTTGCGCTGGTACTGGTCGATCCGGGCCGAGAGCATGGAGCGATCGAGGTCCGGCTTGTCGGCGTAATAGGTATCCTCGATGAACAGGTCGCGCTCACCCAGCGGCAGGACGTAGACGAAGCGATAGGCTCCGCTGTTTCCGTACGGAGCGTGCTGCTCGACGCTGGCATCCATGATGGTGGGACGGGTAATGCCGTGCGGCGCGGGCGTGCGCAGATGGCGGCCCATGAACACCTGCCAGCCGCCTTCGAGGTGTCCGGTGGGGGCAAAGCCGCGGCAGTCGATCACGCATCGCGCGGTAATCCGGCGGCCGTCCTCCAGGTCCACTCCGGCCTCGTCCAGTGCAGCAACCGGGGCGTTCACGAGGATCGAGCCTTCGGGCAGGTCGCGCTCCAGCCGAGCGGCGAAATCGGTGCTGGCGAGCGAACGATAGGGAGTGCCGAGCGTACGCTCATGGGCCGGGAACCGGATGTCGTAGCCCTCGTCCCACGCCGCCTTGTGGAAGCCTTCCATCAGCGCAGATCCCCGAGGCGACAGGTCGCTGGCAAACCAGCTCCAGCGATGGTTGCCGCCCGGCTCCGGACCCGCCTCGATCAGCCTTATGGCAAGTTCAGGGCGGTGCCGCGTCAGCGCCAGCGCGATCAGTCCGCCCGAAAGCCCGCCGCCGATAATGGCAATATCGCAGTCGCGTCCGCTCATCGTTGCACGGCCTTAGCGGATTGCGGCCCACGTGCAATGAGGGCCGAAAGGGCTGGTTTCAAAGCCTCGCCAATCGCATGCGCAGACCGGCAAGGCCTGCCCCGCCGCGGCCGGGCAGGGAACCGCGCGGGGGCAAGACCAGTTACAGGAGCTAAACCGACGGGAAACATTCATGATCACCAGACCGACTTCGCTCGCCACCATCGCCCTTGGCGCGCTTTCCACCGCCATGCTTTCGGCACCGGCCCTCGCGCAGGACGTGGGAGGTGAGGAGGCCGTAGTGGACATGGACGAGACCGTATTCGCCGGCGACTACCTCGTGGTAGGCGCGGGCGTTGCCATCAGCCCGTCCTACCAGGGCTCCGACGATTACGTCTTCAACGTGCTGCCGGTTGTTCAGGGCTCGCTGGGCGGCGTGGACATTTCGCCTCGCGCGGCCGGGGTAAAGCTCGATTTCGTGCAGGATCCCGAGGATGGCATGGGCCTCGATCTCGGCATAGCGGGTCGCCTGCGCTCCGACCGGGCGCGGCAGATCACGGACGACGTGGTGGAGCAATATGGCGAGCTCGATCGCGCGATCGAGGTCGGCCCGACGGTTGGCGTGAACTTCCCTGCCGTGCTCAACCCCTATGACAGCGTGTCGATCAGCACCGACGTGATGTGGGACATCAACGGTGCGCATGGCGGCATGGTGGTCGCGCCCTCGGTCTCCTATTTCACGCCGCTTAGCCGCTCCATCGTCGCCAGCCTTTCGCTGAGTGCGGAGTGGGCCGACGGCGAATATCACGACTACTACTTCCGCGTGAGCGATGCCGCCTATACCGGGCTCGCTCCGGCTCCGCTGCCGGAGTTCGAACCGCAGGGCGGCGGCTTCACCAATGCCGGGGCGAACCTGCTGCTGGGGATCGACCTCGATGGCGACATCGCCAATGGCGGCCTCGGCCTGATCGTGGTCGGCGGCTATTCCCGCGTCCTGGGCGATGCGGCGGATACGCCCTTTACCAGCATTCGCGGTACGAAGGACCAGTTCTTCGGCGCCGTCGGGATCGGGTATACGTTCTAGTGTGCGAGGCCGCCTCCGCGGCCTCGTCCTCGCTAGACGCGCAGCGAAGCTGCGCCCGCTGCGGGCGGGCGTTCGCCCTTGCGGTCCGTTGGTCGCGGACCGGACCAGCGCGCTTCCTTCCTCCCTGTTCGCGTAGCGAATGAGGAGGTGGCGCGTCACCGCAGGTGACGTGACGGAGCGGCCTTAGCGCCATGCCCCTCCACCCCTCGCTGCGCGAGCGGTCCCCCTCCCCACCACGGCGTCGCGGGGAGGAGCTACGCTCAGTCTTCCTCGATCATCAGTTCCGGACGCGCAGGCGGAAGTTCCGCGTCGCGGTCGCCGGTCTTCAGGTAGGTGTCGAACCACTGCATCATGCGCAGGTTGTAGTCGTATTGCGCGGCAGCCATGGCGTTGCCGTGGCCTTCGCCGGGATAGCGCACGAGACGCAGCGGCGTGTCGGGGCGACGCAGCTTGATGTAGCGATAGAGCTCCAGGCTCTGGCCCGGATCGACGCGGGTATCGGCCGTGCCGCCCATGATGAGAAGCGGGGTATCGGCACGGTCGGTGTAGTAGATCGGGCTGACTTCGAGGAAGTGCTGCCAGTCTTCCCACGGCCACTGGCGCGCATGGACGAGATACATCTCGTTGGGAATGTCGCCCGTGCCCACCTTGCTGATCTGGTTGGAAATGCCGACGAACATCACGCCAGCGGCGAATTCCTCGGAGTTGTAGGTGGAGGACCACGCCGTTGCATAGCCGCCATAGGAGCCGCCGGTAATGCCCACCCGGTCAGGATCGGCAATACCCTCGTTCACGAGGAAGTTCTTGGCATCCACGAGGTCGCGGAATTCGGGATCGGTGTAGTTGCCCGAATGCGCCTTGGAGAAGGCCACGCCATAGGCGGTGGAGCCGCGATAGTTGGGCAGGAACACGGCATAGCCCTGACCCGCGGCGACCTGGCCCGGTCCGCCGTAATTCGTCACCCAGCCATTGGATTCGTGCGCTTCGGGCCCGCCATGCACGTCGAATATGGTCGGCGCGCCGCCGGCGGGAACGCCGCCCAGCGGTTCGACGAGGATGCCTTCGATCTGCTGCCCGTCGGTGGCGGTATAGGTCACGGTGCGCTGCGGAGCGAAATCGATCTCGGCGAGCCAGGGATTGGAGTCGGTCCAGCGCTGGAACTCGCCGCCGTTGAAAGCGAACAGCTCGTTGGGATGGGTCGGCGCATTGGCTTCCAGCACGAGGCGGTTGCCGCCCTGTTCCAGGCTGGTGAGGATCAGTTCGCCCGGATCGAATTCGCGCTCCTCATTGCCGTCCTGCCCGTAGAAGCGCAGCACGCTCTGCGCGCCGACATGCACCACCGCGGCGAGGCGGCCATCGGCCATCCATTCGGTGTCGACCACCGCTTCCGCCGCGCCTTCGTTCAGCGCGCGGTAGTCGCCGGTCGCCACGTCCACGAGGTGCAGGGTAACGGCGGCGGGATCGTTCTCGTCAACGCCCGCAACCATGGAAAGCTGGCTGGAATCGGGCGAGAACTCGACATCGCCCAGCTTGCCCGGGGTTTGCACGACGGTAACATCGCCGGTGGCGAGGTTCACCAGGTTCACACGCTGCGAAGTGAGCGAATCGTCGACCAGCGGCGTCGGCGCGGTCACGATCATCGCGGTTTCGCCATCGGGCGAGATGTCGAAGCTGCTGACAAAGCCCGGCACCTCGATGGCGCGCGGCTCGGCATCGGTGTCCGTTCCGCTCACATCGGCCACGAACATGCGGTTGAACTGGAATTCCTCCTCGTAGACGACCGCGTTGAAGCCGTCCTCGCTCTCCGCCTCGCGGTCCTCGTCGGGCGCTGCGGAAGCGAGCATGTAGAGCAGCTCGCCATCAGGGGAGAAGGCGTAGTCGCGCACGGCCGCATCGGCCACGCCGCCCAGCTTGCGATAGGCGCCGCCATTTACCGGAATGCCCCAGACCGAGCGATCGTCCTCGCCGTTGGCCCACAGGAAGGTGATCATCGAGCCATCGGGCGTGAAATCGATGCCCGAAATGCTCATGTCCTCGGGCAGGTAGGCGCGCACGTTCATTGGACCGTCCGCGAGGTAGAGCTGCTGCTCGGCGCCGCCGTTCTCCTCGCCGATGGTGACATCCGGGCGATGGACGCGGGTAAAGGCGATGCGGCTGCCATCCTGCGAAACGGCGACGGCGCCGGTATATTCGACGCGCGCCACGTCCTGCGGCGTCATCTCGCGAGCAAGCGCGGGAGCAAAGGGAAGGGTGAGCGCGGTCGCCAGCAGGGCGGAGCGGGTAAGGGTCATGGGCAGGATCGGTCCTTCATGGATTTTCCGTTTCGGTTGAAACGGCTCATAGCGCGGATGAACCGAAGCGCAAACAGGGGCCGTCCCACTTCAAGGAGCGTCAGCTGCCGACGAAGAACATGTTGATCGTCACGCGGCCCTTTGCCGGATCGGCGCTGAGGCGGGCAGGATCGGGGATGACGCCCGAATGCAGCAACTGTCCGCGATAAAGGATCAGGCGGTCGGGCTGCGCCTCGATCTCTCCGATCATTTCGTATCGCTCGCCCGAGCCGTGGTAGTAACCCGCCTCCGGCTCTCCGAACTCGCGCTCATCCTCGGCTAGGGCCTGCAGGAAGGCCTGTTCGCGCGGCGGCGTGATCGTCTCGAACCCGGTGCGGCGGTGGCGATAGAAAGCCGTGCCGCCGCTTTCCGGCCCCTGCAGGTAGTGCATGATGGCGACGATCTGGCCCCCGCTCTGGTCATGGTGGGGGATGCGCTGGAGCGGCGCGAGTTCACCGGGCGGGGTGGTGACGATGGAAAAGGCCGAACTGTCGCAGCGCACGGTCCGGGTGAAGCCGAACACGCGGCCCAACACCTGCACGAACAAGGCGCGGTTCCTGTCGAGATAGGACGGATCCACGCGCGCCCTGATGCCCGGATAATAGGCACCGGCGGGCGCGTATTGCGCGGCGCGCGCCGCCTCGAGCAGTTCGCCGGCGATACCGCTGAAATTGTTGATCTGCACCACCGGCTCGCGTTCCTGCCCGAACTGGTGGATGGTAAGGTCGCCGTCGATGATCGCCATGACGAGGAGGGATGGCGCGCGCGCCGGGGCCTGTCAAACCGCTGCGGCAGGGGATCGCGTCAGAACCCGAGGGCAAAGCCCGCCTGCGCCACCACTTCGCCATCGCCGCTGTTCCCGGCAATGCCCGCGCCAACAGCAAAGCTGTCAGACAGGCGCCCCGTGAAGCTGGCGGCGTAGCCGTGCTCGCCATTATAGGTCGCGATATTGCCGCCGATGGTAACGGACTTGCCCGGCATGGCGATGGCGCTGCCAAGCGCGGTGGCCGCCGCAATGCCGCCGCTCATCCTGCGGTCGAGGTCGGAGAGGCGGAAATTCGTCTCCGCCAGCGCGCCCGACAGCCCGTCCACCCGGCCCGAGAGCGTATCGAACTGCGCCTGGCTTACCGAGGCGAGGTAATCCACCGGCGCCCTGACTTGCCGCACGGCCGTGGTCGTGGCGCTGTTCGAGAAACCCAGCACGCCGTTCGCATCCACGGTCACCGCCCGCTCCGGCCCGGATTGCGCGGCATCCGATGCAGCAATGTCGCCCAGCGCTACGGAACTGCCTGTCGCGCCCAGCATCACCTGGTTCGTGGCCGTGGTTACCGATCCGAAACCGATCGCCGTGGAGCGCAAGTGGTGCGCCTGCGCCTGTGCGCCGATGGCAGTGCCCGCCGTTGCGCCTACCGCCACCAGCGCGTCGTTGCCGAGGGCAAGGCCGGCGGAGGCGTGGGACGCGGCCCGGCTGCCGAAAGCCAGCGCATTGCTGGCGGCGAGAGAGCTTTGTCCGAAGGCGATGCCATTCGCCGCCGCCTCTGCCATGAAGCCGATGGCCGTCGCGCGCCCGCCGGTCGCCCGCGCCGAGGCGCCGATGGCCATGGACTGCTGCGCCTCGGCAGACGCCAGGCGGCCGATGGCGAGGGCGTAGGGCGCATCGGAGGTCGTCGACGCCGCGCGCCCTATGGCCATGGATTCCTCGCCAAGCGCCTGCGCCCCGGCGCCGGTTGCGGTGATGTCGATAAAGGCCAGGTCCGCGCCCGCCGATGAAAGCTCCGCAATGGCGCTGCCGAACTGTCCCATCGTCACTGCATCGCTGGCATTCACGCCATTGGCTAGGTTGACGATCCGCCGCTCACCGCCTTCCGTGCCGACCGAAACGGTGTGCGCCAGATCGGCAAGCGAACCCGCGCCAAGAGCCACCGCGCCTTCGGCAACGGCCTGCGCGTTCTGGCCGAGGGCCGTTGCATTCTGCATGGTGGCATCCGCGCTCTCGCCCAGCGCCGTTGCGGCAAGAGCCGAGGCGACGGCATCGTCGCCCAGCGCGACCGCGTTCATCGCCGAGGCGCGCGTATCGGTGCCGATGGCGGTCGCCCCGGCGGCGGTGGCGTGGGCGTTGTTGCCGAAGGCTGCTGTATCGAGATCGTCCGCCTGCGCCGAATTGCCCACGGCGGTGGCATAGGCGCCGCTGGCCTCCGCCGCCCGTCCCACTGCGGTGGCGCCGAACGCGCCTGTCGCCTGCGCGCTGGCGCCGATGGCAGTCGCACGCGGTTGGCTGCCCGTACTGGCGCCCTCGCCGCATTCGAGGCTGTCCGCGCTCGCCCCCGCATTGCATTCGGCCGTTGCATCGGCCAGCGCCGGTGCACTTGCGGCAAGGCCCAGCGCGATGGCGCCGAGCACGGTGAGAATACGTATCGTCATTGCAACCCCCTCGATTCACGGCACTTTCGATTCGCCGTGCGGCGCTTTCGGAATGCCAGCAGGGGTAGGTATTTCAACCGGGGCCGGAATGGAAACATGGGGCAAGCTGTTGAAAACACGGCTGCTGGACGCACCGAGCAGGGCGGCGTATCCTGGCTGACAGCTGGAAGGAGGGACCATGGCCGAGGGACAGGACATTTCCGCGTGGATCGCGCTTTTCATCGGGCTCTACGCGCTGGGAGCCGCGGTGGGCGAACTGCGCAGTCCGGGAAGCTGGGCGGCGATGCTCGACGGGTTCGAGACCAGCGAAGCGCTGCGCTTCCTTACCGGCATCGTGGTCCTGTCGCTGGGCGCGACCATCTATCTGGTGAACCCCTACGACCCGGCGGACTGGCTCTCCATCCTCGTCACCGTGATCGGCGGCGGCATGGTGGTGGAGGGGGTGGTGATCCTCGGTTTCGGGCGACCGTTCCTCCACATCGCCTCCTCCATGATGGGCGCGGTGAACAGGGTGTGGGCGCTGTTCTCGGCGGCGCTGGGCCTCGTGCTGATCTGCGTGGCGATGCTGCGGTTCTGAGCTAGCGCACGGCCTCCTGCATCAGCGAGGAGGAATAGGGCTCCAGCAAGGCGCTCGCCCGGTCCCATCCGGCGCGCAGCCACAATTCGTGCGCACCGCGATGTGGCGGGAGGATGACCGGCATCGCATCGCGCCCCGCCTGCTTCAGCGCAGCATTGGGCGGTGAGGTGAGGAGGGCGAAGCCCGGCACTTCGCTGTCCTTCCACACGGCGGCGAAGGCGAAGAGCGGCTGGTCCGCGCAGGTAAACCAGTGCTGGCGGCGCTTGCCGTCCGGGCCGCTCGCGCCCCATTCCATGAAGGCGGTGGCAGGCACGATGCAGCGGAACTCCGGGTTGCGCAGGTTCCCGATCCAGAACGGGCTATCGGTATTGCGAACGCTCAGCACCGGGCGCGCGGCGTCTGGCGCGGAAGGTGGCGGGGGGACGCCCCACAGGCGCGGCACCATGCGGCGCGGCTGGCGACCATCGCCCCGCCCGGCGATGAATTCCCGCCCGGCGGTGATGACGGGCGCAAAGCTTCCCGGCGCGACATAGCCGCCCGCCCACGGATCTTCGCCCACTTCGAGGCCGAAAGCGCGAGCGATGGCAGCGGCATCGGCATCGAGGCGGTAGAGCATGGTCATCGCCCACCCCCTAGCGAAAGCGGGCGGGCGGAGGGAAGGCGGGCTACTGCGCTGTCAGCGACTTGTCGCGCTGGGGGTAGACGTCGAAGGTGCGGCCGCGCACGGTGATCGTCTCCGCCTTGAAGCCCAGCACGTCCGCATCGCGGGCGCGGTGGCCGGTCAGCGAGACGGTATCGCCCGGCCCCGCATGCTCGGGGCCGAAGCCCGAACGGCTGGCAACGATAGGCGGCGACAGGTCGACTTCCCAGATTTCCGAGCCGCCGAACCCGCTCCGGTCGCGCTCCACCTGCAGGTGCATGTGCGGGTTGCCGAAGCTGATGGTGACGATCTCGCCGTCGAGGCGGCTTTCCTCGTCCTGCGTCCACGCCCAGCCATGGTGAGCCAGAGCGGTAGCAGCAGGCAGGGCGAGGGCCGCGCAGGCAGCGGCGGCGATACGGGCATTGGTCAGGCGCATGGTCTCTCTCCTGGTGCCCCCGTCGCCGCCGATCATAGCACCGCAGCAGGCCCTTGTCGCGTGGGTCGGAAGAAGTGACTACGGCGCATAGTAGGTGGGCGAGCCCGGCCCCACGGGCAGACCGAACACGAAGGTCCAGAGGTAGAAGAACAGGCTCCACGCAGTGATGAAGAAGATCGTGTAGGGCAGCATCATCGCGATCAAAGTGCCCACGCCCAGGTCCTTCTGGTAGCGCGTCGCCCAGGCCAGGATCAGGCCGAAATAGCTCATCATGGGCGTGATGATGTTGGTGGTGGAATCGCCGATCCGGTAAGCCGCCTGGATCGCCTCGGGCGCGTAGCCGATCAGCATCAGCATGGGCACGAAGATGGGCGCGGTGACGGCCCATTGCGCCGATGCCGAACCGAGCGAGAGATTGATCACCGCGCAGATCAGGATGAAGGCGAAGAACACCGTCGGCCCGGTCATCCCGCTCTCGACGAGGAAATTCGCCCCCGTCACCGCGGTGATCGCGCCAAGATTGGTCCAGCCGAAGAAGGCCACGAACTGCGCGGCGAAGAAAACCAGCACGATGTAGAGGCCCAGCGCCGAGAGCGCCTCGGACATGGCGTCGATCACGTCGCGGTCGGTCTTCATCGAGCCCGTCACGCGGCCATAGGTGTAACCGATGGTGATGAAGAAGATGAGGATCCAGACGACGAAACCATCGAAGAACGGCGAATCCATCCGGTCGCCCGTTTCCGCATTGCGCAGCACGCCCCATTCGGGAACCAGCGCCAGCGCCATGAAGGCGAGCACGCCCAGCAACGCCACGCCCGACCAGCGCAGGCCCTTGCGCTCCGTATCGGTGAGCGGCTGCATCATGCCTTCGTCGAGCACGTCCGGATCGGCCTTGCTGGCGTCGTAAGGC
Source organism: Aurantiacibacter poecillastricola (assembly GCF_030730945.1). Classification (GTDB taxonomy): domain Bacteria; phylum Pseudomonadota; class Alphaproteobacteria; order Sphingomonadales; family Sphingomonadaceae; genus Alteraurantiacibacter; species Alteraurantiacibacter poecillastricola. The sequence continues at coordinate 5,412 of NZ_JAVAMS010000005.1, read as the reverse complement.
CCTAGCTTCGGCTCCACGATGTAGATCGACACCAGCGAGCCGATGATCGCGACGAGGAAGGTGCTGGCGAACATGAAGTACCAGTTGGCGGTGGCGAGCACGGTGTAATCGGGGTCGATCAGCTGTGCCGCTTCCTGCGTGATGCCCGCCAGCAGCGGGTCGATCGTGCCGATCAGCAGGTTGGCGCTGTAGCCGCCCGAGACCCCGGCAAAGGCCGCCGCCATGCCAGCCAGCGGGTGCCGCCCTAGCGCATAGTAGATCGCGCCACCCAGCGGGATGAGAACGACGTAGCCTACCTCGCTGGCGGTGTTGGAGATGATACCGGCAAACACGATGGCCACCGTCACCAGCTTGGGCGGCGCGCCCAGCACCATCGACCTGACGGCGGCGGAGAGAAGCCCCGATTTCTCCGCCACGCCCACGCCCAGCATCGCAACCAGCACCACGCCCAGCGGCGCGAAGCTGGTGAAATTGTCGACCAGTCCTGTGAAGATGCGCCGCACCCCGTCGCCATTCATCAGGCTGACGGCGCGGATCATGCCGTCTTCCGCCACGTTCGGCGCGGTGGCGGGCCGTGGGTCCTCCACCGCCACGCCCATCCAGCCGAACAGGCCGGAGAGGAGCACGATGCCCACCGCCAGCAGCGCGAAAAGCGTGACCGGATGCGGCAGCAGGTTGCCCAGCCACTCCACCCCGTCGAGAAAGCGGGTGAAGGCGTTGCGCTTGCCTTGCTTGTAATCGGCAGTGGGGGCGGGAAACTCTGTCATCAGGTGGCCTCGGTGGCGGGTCAGAAGATGGCGGGATCGCCATGCCTAGCGGCAATCGTGCCTTTCTCAATACGTCTTGATGACCCCTTGCTGACCGGGAGGCGGATCGTTGGAACCCGCCTGTAACCATTTGCCACTATCGCGGTGCGGCGTGCTGGTGTGTTGGCCTGCCGCGTGCGGGAGGAATGAGGTGAAGCAGAAGGGCATAATGATCCCGACCAAGCGTACGTTTCTCGTCGCGCTGGCCATCGCGATAGTCGCGGTAATCGTGCTGCTGGCGATGGGCCGCCCGCCCATCTGCGAGTGCGGCTATGTGAAGCTGTGGCACGGCCAGATCAACGATGCGGGCAACAGCCAGCACATCGCCGACTGGTACACGCCCAGCCACATCATCCACGGCATGATCTTCTACGCGCTCGGCTGGTGGCTGTTCGTGCGGCGCGGGTTGGGCGGGGAGAGTGCCGCGCGCTGGGGCATCGTGCTGGCCGTGGCACTGGAAGCGGCGTGGGAAGTCCTCGAGAACACGCCGATGGTGATCGACCGTTTCCGCGCGGTGACCGCCAATTTCGGCTATTCGGGCGACAGCGTGCTGAATTCCGCCGCCGATATCGGCTGGATGAGCTTCGGCTTCTGGCTGGCCCTTCGCCTGCCGGTGAAGGTGACGGTGGCGCTGGCAATCATCGGAGAAGTCGTGGCCGCGCTGGTGGTGCGCGACAACCTGACGCTCAATGTCATCATGCTGCTGTTTCCGATCGAGGCGATTGCCGAATGGCAGGCGGCGGGCGGGGTGGGCTAGACTCGGTTCCACGCGGCGCGTAGAAGTCCCCCCATCCCCGGGGAGCCATGAAGGCTGAGAGGGCGGTTGAAGTCCGTCGACCCGTTGAACCTGAACCGACTAGCATCGGCGGAGGGAGTGGACTGGTACTCGCCAGAAAACCGCTCCCCTCCGCCACGAGGAGAGCATCCATCATGGCCGACATCAATTCCCCCCTCGAAATCGGCGTCACCACCGGACCCATTCGCGGCAGCCGCAAGATTTACGTGGGAGACCGCAAGGTCGCCATGCGCGAGATCGACCTCGAGCCCTCCAGCGGCGAACCGCCCGTGCGCGTCTACGATACCTCCGGCCCCTATACCGACCCCGAAGCCCGGATCGACATCGCCACGGGTCTGCCGCTGCTGCGCCGCCAGTGGCAGCTCGATCGCGGCGATGTGGAGGAATACGACGCGCGCGAGGTGAAGCCGGAGGATAACGGCCAGCTCGGCCCGGACCGCTCGGGCGGCGTGCCCGCTTTTCCGAATGTCGCGAAGAAGGTCCTGCGCGCAAAGCCCGGCAAGAACCTCAGCCAGATGCACTATGCGAGGCAGGGCATCATCACGCCCGAGATGGAATACGTGGCGGAGCGCGAGAACCTTGGCCGCGCCGCGCTGAAGGAAGTGGACCGCGACGGCGGCGAGAGCTGGGGCGCCGAGATCCCCGACTACGTGACGCCCGAATTCGTGCGCGACGAGGTGGCGCGGGGCCGCGCGATCATCCCCTCCAACGTCAACCACCCCGAGGCGGAGCCCATGGCCATCGGGCGCAACTTCCTCGTGAAGATCAACGCCAATATCGGCAACTCCGCTGTCGCATCCGACGTGGCTAGCGAGGTGGACAAGATGGTCTGGTCCATCCGCTGGGGCGCGGATACGGTGATGGACCTCTCAACGGGCCGCAACATTCACGACACGCGCGAGTGGATCATCCGCAACTCCCCCGTTCCCATCGGCACCGTGCCCATCTACCAGGCGCTGGAGAAGGTCGGCGGCGTCGCCGAGGATCTTACCTGGGAAGTCTTCCGCGATACCCTCATCGAGCAGGCGGAGCAGGGCGTCGACTATTTCACCATCCACGCGGGCGTGCGCCTGCCCTATGTGCCGATGGCCGCCAAGCGCGTCACCGGCATCGTGTCGCGCGGCGGCTCCATCATGGCGAAATGGTGCCTCGCCCACCACAAGGAGAGCTTCCTCTACGAGAAGTTCGACGAGATCACCGAGATCATGAAGGCTTACGACGTCGCCTATTCGCTGGGCGACGGCCTGCGCCCCGGCTCCATCGCCGACGCCAATGACGAGGCGCAGTTCGCCGAGCTCTACACCTTGGGCGAACTCACCAAGCGCGCCTGGGCCGAGGACGTGCAGGTGATGATCGAAGGCCCGGGCCACGTCCCCATGCACAAGATCAAGGAGAACATGGAGAAGCAGCTCGAAGCCTGCGGTGAAGCCCCGTTCTATACGCTCGGCCCGCTGGTGACGGACATTGCGCCGGGCTACGACCACATCACCAGCGGCATCGGCGCGGCACAGATCGGCTGGTACGGCACGGCGATGCTCTGCTACGTCACGCCCAAGGAACACCTCGGCCTGCCCGACCGCGACGATGTGAAGGTCGGCGTGGTGACCTACAAGCTGGCTGCCCACGCAGCGGACCTCGCCAAGGGCCACCCGGCGGCCAAGGTGCGCGACGATGCATTGAGCAAGGCCCGCTTCGAATTCCGCTGGCGCGACCAGTTCAACCTTTCGCTGGACCCGGACACGGCGGAGGAGTTCCACGACCAGACCCTACCCGCAGAAGGCGCCAAGACCGCGCATTTCTGCTCCATGTGCGGGCCCAAGTTCTGCTCGATGAAGATCAGCCAGGAAGTGCGCGAATTCGCCGCCAAGCAGAACTCCGACAGCTATCTGGCGACGGAGAACGTAGCGTCGGAAACCCCGGACGCGGCGAAGGCCAACGCCGAGGAAGGTATGGAAGAGATGAGCCGTCGGTATAAGGAAGGCGGGGACTTGTATGTGCCGAAGGGGGAGGTCTGATGCCCATTCAACCGAGTCAAGATGATTGGTTGGAGGACGAGCCCGACGATATCGAGGCCGAACCCAAGTCTCCGGAGTTGCGAGCAGCCATCGCAGAAGTAGCCAAGCGATGTGATGAAGCTTCTCTTGCGTATCAAATCGATGAATATGACGACGACCTAGATATTGTCGTTCAAATTCCGTCCGGGCGGGACACACGACCTGTTTGGATCTCGACTGTTGCAGAAGCAAGGGCGTTGCTGGCGATTGACTTCGAGAATTATGTGTACGTTCCCGGGTACGAAGGAATTTGGCATAAATTAAACAATCGAGCTGAGTTTATATTGTCTGCACGACTAGCTGGTCGGCTAAAAAGGCAGATCATTTCATCCGAAAGTGGGCGGATTGAGCTTGCGCCTTCTAGTGTTTCGCTCCCTAAACTCGCCATCGGAATGGCTTCGGAAGAATTTAATGTATTTGGACGCAGAGTTGGGGCACGGATGTCTTTGACTTTAGAGAACCCCGCGTCTGAACCCTTTAAAAAAGGTGAAGAAGTCGTAAAGGCGCTGGAAAAATTCGGGTCCTCTCTACTTTATCAAATCGATCACATCTGGAATGTGCCGGTGTCGCTTGTTAGAGAACGCAGGCGTAGACCCGTTCGAATTAGCGGTCGGCGCTTAGAAGAGACGAGTTTGAGCTATCCCTCATTCGAGTATGACGCCGCACCTTTATCGCTTTATAACTATGCGCGAAATTCGGTTGGCATGCCGCTTTTGCAATTCCTCGCTTATTATCAGGCGATGGAATTTTACTTTCCGTTTTTTTCGAAAATGGAAGCGCAGAAGCGATTGCGTACTGTCTTGAAAAATCCCTCTTTTCGCGCTGAGAAAGATTCAGATATTGCTAGATTGATTAGTGCGATAAAAGAAACGAGGGCAGGTTCTCTCTACGATGAGAGAACGATGATGAAGGCTACGATACGTGAGGTTATTAGTCGAGATGAGTTAAGAGTTTTCCTCTTAGCCAATGGATTCGAAGAGTATTTTAAAGGTGATTACAAGAAAGTCTGTGCTCACAAAATTTCTCTAGATCCCAAGAACGACAACCTTCACGATCAGGTTGCCGAGCGCCTTTATCAGATTCGCTGCAAAATTGTTCATACCAAAGGCGACGGCGGAGATGGCGAATTTGACCTGATGTTGCCTTACTCTGATGAAGAGCAGTATCTCGGTCCAGATGTCGAACTGATGTCATTTGTCGCCCGGTGCTGCATCAATGCATCGGGTGTAGCAATATCCTGACTTAGGTTGGCCCCTTGTCCATGAGAGAATACCTATGCCGCAGCGACTAAGTTCTCCACCAGCGCCCGCAACTCACTAGGCGTCGTATGCCCCGCCACAATCTCGTGATACCCAATCCCCGCCTTGCGCAGCGCCTCTTTCTTCACTGCGTCGCGCGCAGCGGCTGACGGGCCTGCGTGGTGGCCTGATCCCTGGTATTCCAGCGCGTGAACCACGCGGCAATTCTCGTCCATCAGCGCGAAATCGACGCGTTTGGAATTGACCGCGAGGAAGGCGTCCTTGTCCGGACTGGCGAGAAACTCGCCTAGCGAGACTTGCGCCATGACCTGCCAGCCGGGGTTGCGCGCGATCACGGCCTTGTCCAGCGCCTCGAACACCTTGGCCTCCGACTTGTTGAGCAGGCTGCGGGAGGTGAAGGTGGCGCGGCTTACGGTCTTCAACTGATCTGCGGCGAAATCGGCGGCGCTGGCTTCGGGTTCCTTCGTCGGCTTGATCGGACGCACGTTGTTGCGCTT
>NZ_JAVAMS010000004.1 GCF_030730945.1 Aurantiacibacter poecillastricola | reverse complement strand
AAGCCCCTCGACCATCGCGAAGGTCAGCCGCCGGCTCGAAAGCGGAATGGTCGGGATCAACACCGGCCTGATCTCCAATCCGCACGCCCCGTTCGGCGGCGTCAAGATGTCGGGCCTCGGCCGCGAGGGATCGCACCACGGCCTGGAGGAATACCTCCAGGTCAAATATGTCTGCCAGGACGGGATCTGAACCAAGCCATGCGCCGGGCCCGCGAAGTCACCATGACCTCGCGGGCTGACACCTTTCCGGGGAACGCCTTCGGATCGACGTCGCTCTAGAACTCCGCCGAGAGCTGGACATACCAGCTCTGCGGGCGGGCGTAGATCTTCTCCGCATAACCCAGCGTGCCGAGCGAGGCATTTCCCTGGATGAGGTATTCCTTGTCGAACAGATTGATGACGCCGGCTTGCACCTCGTAGCGGTCGTCGATCTCCAGCTGGATGGAGGCGTTGGCGACGAAATAGCCCTCCTGCTCGATTTCCGGGACGCTGCCGGTGATGAACACGACGTCGGAGGTGTACGAACCGTCGAACTGCGGCGTCAGTGCGAAGCGGTCGTTCAGCTCGAACTCGTAACCGATCGCAAAATTGCCCTGGAAGGAGGGCGTCAGCGGCAATTCGTCACCCGGTTGCACCGTCGCCGTGGCACCGGGCACTGCGGTGATGGAGAGGATCTCGTCGTCGAGAATACTCATGCCTGCATCAACGAACAGGCCGCTGTCGTAGGGACGATAGCTCGCCTCGGCCTCGAAGCCGCGGATGCGCGCTTCACCGGCATTGAACAGGAGCGGCACAACGCCCTGGCGGAAGACCAGCTGGATATTGCCGTAATCGGCCTGGAAGGCGGCGAGGTTCAGGCGGAAATCGCCCGCTTCCATCTTGGCCCCGATCTCGTAGCTGTCGACCGTCTCCTCGTCGAAGGGCACCGGTTCGAAACCCGGCGGCGGCGCATTGTAGCGCGTGTTGAACCCGCCCGACTTGAAGCTTCGCGAATAGGACGCGTAGGTGTTGAGCCACGGCGCAACCTCGTAGGCGATGCTGGCCGAGCCGGTGAGCGCGCTGAAGGTTTCCTCGTTGGGCGTGGGGTAGATGAACAGCGGTCCGCCATCGGGAATCGCCCGGTCAGGCAGCGGATCGGGATCGGGCAGCGTGCCGGGGAACAGGTTCAGCACGGTGCCTCGGAAGGTCTTGCGATCCTCGGTGTAGCGCAAGCCGCCCGATAGTTCGAGCGCGTCCGTCACTTCATAGGATGCTTCGCCGAACACGGCCCAAGAGCGGGTTTCGAGGTCCGAAAGCTGCAGGTCGCGCGAGCCGGGGCCACCGGCAAGGATCGAGCCTATGACAGGCGGCGATGGCGGGAAGGACAGCGGCACGGTGGCGCGCTCGAACGTGTCCTCGTCGAAGTAATACGCGCCGAGGATGCCGTTGAGCGGTCCGCCATCGTATTGCAATTGCAATTCCTGGCTGAACTGCTCGGATTCGCCGCCGACATCGGTGGTGATGATCAGGAACGGCGTATTGTCCGCATCGCGGATGCCGCGCGATTCCGTGGAGCGATAGGCGGTGATGCTCTTCAGCAGCAGGCTGTCCGAGAGGTCGAGAGTGGCGGTGCCCGACACGCCCCACACTTCGGACGTGCTCAGCACGTCCGCCGTGCCGCCATTGGTGAAGTTGCCCAGCGCCTGGAAATCGTTGGCGCAGCGCGCATCGTCGATCAGCGGAACGTTCGGAGCACCGAAGCGGGGATCCCCCGGCTGCAGCGGCGCGAAGGGAATCGTGGCGCCGGGGCAACCGGCCGCGACACTCACGATCGCCGGGACGGGCGCGTTCTCGTTGATGCCGGCGAAGACGAAGGGCGCGCCGTTCTCGTCGCGCTTGGTATAGTCTGCCCGCAGCTGCAGCTCGAAATCGGGCGATGGCTCGAAGCGCAGCGCGCCGTTCACGGTGACACTGTCTTCATTGCCGAGATCGAGGCCGTCGAAAGCCCGGATGACATAGCCGTCGCGATTGCGAAATCCGCCGGAAACGCGCGCAGCGATGGTGTCGGAAATCGGCAGGTTCACCGCCGCAAAGCCTTCCACCAGATCGTATTCACCGATGCGGAAGCGTCCGCGTGCAGACAGTTCGCCGAATTCCGGTTCGCGCGTCCGAACCAGGATGGCGCCGCCGATCGTGTTGCGGCCGAACAGCGTACCTTGCGGTCCGCGCAGGACCTCGACGCTCTCGATATCGCCGAAATCGATGGTGCCGCCGACTGCGCGGCCGACATACACCTCGTCGATATAGATGCCCACGCCCGGATCGACGGCGGCCGTCGGGTCGAGCTGGCCGACACCGCGGATGAACACCACGGAGGATGCGCTGTTGCCCGAAAGCTGCCCGGCAGGCTTGAACTGCAGGCTGGGCGTGATCCGCTCCAGATCGGAGGTCTGCTGGATCTGGCGATCCTGCAGGACTTCGGCGGAAAAGGCCGAGATCGCAACCGGGGCTTCCTGCAGGGATTCCTCGCGGCGGCGTGCGGTGACGACGATCACGCTGTCCGGGGCCGACGCCTCCTCCAGCTGGCCATCCGCGCTGCTTTCCATTTCGCCTGTACCGTCCTGCGCCAGGGCGGTGCCAGCAAAACCGATTGCACCGATGGACAGACCCAGAAAGGCCGCTTGCGACAGGTACTTTGCCCTCGAACCACCAAACATGGCTTCCTCCATATCATCGACTGAGTCTTCGGCTCAATTCGAGACGCGGCGATTGCAAAGAATGTGGTTATCGTCAATAACCGCTTTCGCTTTCAAGGCTCCGAATGCATTGCGAAAAGCGTTTGTCGCGCGCAGAGTCCTGCGAGAACAAGCACGCGAGGAACGAATTTGGCCCGGCAGTCCGACACTGAAATTGCGCTCTTCGATCCCTCCTTCGATTACGGCCAGCTGCCCAGCCTGACGGGATTTCACCTGCGAAGGGCCAGCCTTGCCGATTTCAGCGCCTTTTCCGACGAGACCGGAGATCGCTCGATCACTCCGCTGCGCTACTCTGTCCTCGAAGTGGTCGGCGCCAATCCCGGCCTGCAGCAGGTCCAGCTCGCCGCCATACTGGGACTGAGCAAGCCGGCCGCCACCCTCGCGGTCGACTTCTGGGAAGCGCGCGACTGCCTTGCCCGCCGCAGGATGCCTGAGGACGGCAGGGTCCGGGGCGTCCATCTGACCGACCACGGCCAAGGCGTTCTGGCACAGCTGCGACGACAGGTCGCTCGCCATGATGCTGCGCTCACCGCGTCGCTCTCCGATTTCGAGTTGGAGACGTTGCACAAGGCGCTGCGCAAGATCATCGAAAGCAGTGCAACGGAGGGGCAGAAAACCCCTGCGGATGAAAGCGACATGGCCAATATGCAGCGGGCTGCGCGCGGCGGCTAGGGAAGGTACAGTTCCACAGCTTCGCCATCATAGGCGATCGTCCTAGTCGGCTCCTCGGAAAAGACCGACCCGCCGCCATCGCCGTCATGCACGACTACTCCGATCTCCCGGGCCTCGTGCATGCCGGGGAAGCTGCCCATCCGTTCGCCGATGACCAGCGTGCGAGCGCTCTCGTCCCACGTCAAGGGAACCCGGCTGAATTCGCCATCGCGGTAACCCATGTCGGTGCCTTCATCCTCGTAAAGCGTGAAGCTGCCATCGGCTCCGGCGAAAACGTGGACGTTAAGCACGCCGCCCGTATCCTGCGCCGTGGACTGAATGACAGGGCCGGTCGGGACGATGGCGCCCGCCCGCACGAACAGCGGCATCCTTTCGCGCGGGGCCGCAACGGTGACTGTCTGTCCGCCTGCCAGCCGCCTGCCGTGATTGGCATCGATCCACTCGGCACCGGCGGGCAGGTAGAGCTGCCGCTCCCGGACCTCGAACTCGGTGACGGGAGCCACCAGCAGCGCGGGGCCGAACAGGTACTGGTCGTCGATGTCCCACGTCGCGCGATCGGCTTCGAAATCCATCACCAGTGGGCGCATGATGGTGCCATCGTCGAAATGGGTACCTGCTGCCACAGTGTAGATGTAGGGCATCAGGACGTAGCGCAGGCGGTGGTAGTAGGTCAGGCTTTCCAGCATCGCGGGATCGTCTGCCGCGATGATCGGGGTCTCGCGATGTGGAAATTCGCCGTGACTGCGAAACAGCGGGGTAAACGCTCCGAACTGGAACCAGCGGGTGTAGAGCTCGCGCCATTCGGGCAGGTGATCCGGATCTTCCCGGCTGTAACGGTCCTCCAGCGAAAATCCGCCGATGTCGTGAGTCCAGTGCGGTACGCCGGCGAGCGAAAGGTTAAGCCCCGCGCTGATCTGGTCACGAAGGTCGTCCCACCGCGCTGCCACGTCGCCGGACCATAGCGCCGCCGAGGCACGCTGCACGCCGCCGAACCCGCTGCGTGTCAGGATGAAGGGCCGCCTGTCGGGCTGCGCCTCGCGCAGGCCCTCCGCTACACCCTCGGCGTGGGGCAGCGGATAGGAATTGAAGATCGCCGCGCCCGGTACGCCCGTAGCAGGACTGGTCATCTGGTACTTGCGCTCCTCGATGGAGAGGTTGGAATGCCAGTCCGGCTCGGTCGCATCCATCCACCAGGCATCGAAGCCCAGTGGCAGCAGCGTGTCACGCATCTGCCGCCAGTAGATGCCGCGCGCCTCGGGGGTGTAAGGATCGTAGAAGGTGTTGGGATAGCCCGGCCCGACCCAGTCGAGCTGGCCCGCTTCCAGCGGACGCTCGTAGAGATAGCCCCCTGCAGCGAGTTCCCGCGCATGATCGGTGGCAGGATAGAATTTCGGCCAGACCGATATCATAATCCTTGCATCCTGTTCGTGCACTTCTCGTACCATGGCGGAAGGATCGGGAAAGCGGACGGGGTCGAAGCAGTGGCAGCCCCAGCTGTCCTCCGGCCAGTAGAACCAGTCCTGCACGATATTGTCGATGGGGATCCCGGTATCGCGATAGGCGCTGACAACATCCAGCAACTCGACCTGCGTGTTGTAGCGCTGGCGGGACTGCCAGAAGCCGAAGGCCCATTCTGGCATCATCGGAGCACGCCCCGTCAGGCGGCGGTATCCGGCAATGGCATCGTCCATGCTGGGCGCGGGTACGACGTAATAGTCGATCGCCTTGCCCGCCTCGCTTGCGAAGCTGACGGAGTGACGGTCGGCATCAAAGATCGGATCGGCGTGCTCCAGCGCGATATAGCCCTGGTTTGGCTCCCATTCGATTTGCAGTTCGATCGGTTCGCCCGCCGTCAGCTCAAGCTCGAAATTGTGATACCACGGGTTCCAGTTCTGCCGCCAGCGGCGCAACACCTCCTCCCCATCGGCGGTGACGGTAACGTAGCTGGAAGAATAGAGGCGAAACTTGTGCGTGCCGCTCGTTTCCGGCGTGAAGGATCCCGTCCAAACGACGCGCTGCTCTTCCAGCGAATTGCCCGCCGTGTTCTGCCCGGTCGTCGCCGACTCTACAGCGGCCGTCGCCGCGGCGGGCCAGCGCTTCTGATCGCGGATGTACTGGTAATCGACCGTTTCCTCGGCTCGGGACACAACCTGCCGGTCGCCCAAGTAATAGTCCGCCCGCCAGTCGAGCGCGAGCTTTGCATACAGTTCCGGGTCGCCAACGCGGGTAATGGAGTTGTTGTCCCACAGCAATCCGTAGCCCCTCGTCGAGACGAGGTAAGGCACGGCGATGGCCATGTTGTGCTGGGCAAGCTCTACGTCCTCGCCATTATAGTTCATCTGCCGGTTCTGGTGCTGGCCGAGACCGTACAGCCCCTCATCCGTGCCGCGATTGAACTGCACCCGGGTGGCGAACCACTCCTGCCCTTCCAGCTCTACAGGCGTGATCGAACGGGCGGCAGCGTTCTCGTCGAGAAGCATTTCGCCTTCGCGCCCGTAGACGACCAGCCGCCCATCGCTCACCTGCACCATTGCCGTGCCGCCGGAAGAGGTGAGGCTGGCCCAACCCTCGTTCAGTGCGAAGCGGGGTGCACCGTCCGCCTCCGCTATCACCATCAAGCTGTCCGCAGCATCGGCAACGTCGCGAGCAATCGTCACGCGAAAACTGCCATCTTCAAAGGCCAGGATGCGCACTTCCTCGCCCGCATCGGTGGTGACGATCATGCCGTGCTCCACCTGACGGACCTCCCCAGCCAGTGCCGTAGTCGTCAGCGCCGACAGGCTGGCGGTGGCCGCAAGTGCAAGTCTCATCGACAGATTCCCCTCCCATGTTTGCGCTACCATCGCAAAGTCGGGGGGCTTTGCAAGAGGCTCCATCGCGGTTCGCTCGCGCGTTTGGGTGAATTTGCGCAGCCATCCTGATAGCAGCGCGAAGCTGAAAAGATCCCGCGCTAATGCGAATGACTATCATTGACGATAACTGCCGCCCATTCTAGGCGGCTGTGAACGGGCCGGCGAATCATTGTCGCCTTCGCCCTGCCGTCCGGAGATCACGTGAAACGTTCGACCATCAAGGCCTGGTTCGTGGTGCACAAGTGGAGCAGCCTCGTCTCGACGCTGTTCCTCCTGATGCTTTGCGTCACCGGCCTGCCGCTGATCTTTCACGACGAGATCGATGCGATCGTGGGCGAGGATTACGAAGTCATGCTGGATGGCGAACCTTCGGCGGAGGGAGGTCGGCCTCTCGACAGGATGCTGGACCTGGCCCTTGCCGAACGCCCGGGCGAAGTGCCCCTGTTCATGGCGTTCAGCCAGCAAAGCCCGCTGCTGACCGTCACCACCGGCCCCACTCCGGATGCCGACGGCTCGGAAATGACCCTTCTTTTCCTCGACCGCACGACAGGCGAGGTGCTCGGTCCCGCACCGTCGGGCGGGTTCATGGAATTCGTCCTGCAGTTGCATACGGACATGTTCCTCGGCCTGCCGGGAATGCTTTTTCTGGGCGTGATGGGCGGCCTGTTCGTGATCGCGCTGGTTTCGGGCGTCGTGCTTTACGCGCCCTTCATGCGGCGCCTTCCTTTCGGCACGCTGCGCACGAGCCGCAGTACGCGCGTGAAGACTCTCGACCAGCACAACTTGCTGGGGATCGTGGCGCTGGGCTGGACGCTCGTGGTCGGCTCGACGGGAGTCATCAACGCCTTCGCCGATCCCCTTGTCGACAATTGGCGCGGCGGCGAACTGGCCGAGATGACCGCCCAATATGCAGGTGAAGACCCGCTCGACCCTGCCGGCTACGGCTCGCTTGACGCAGCCATGGCTGCCGCACAGTCCGCCCTGCCCGGCCGGTCGCCGCAGTTCATTGGTTTCCCGGGCGGCGACTGGAGCAGCGGGCATCACTATGCCGTCTTCTTCCAGGGTGATCGCCCGCTGACCCAGCATCTGCTGACCCCGGCGCTGATCGATGCGCGTACGGCGGAACTTACCGATGCCCGGGCCATGCCTCCCATCAACCAGGCGCTAATGATGTCCAAGCCGCTGCATTTCGGCGACTATGGCGGGCTACCGCTCAAGCTGATCTGGGCCGCGCTGACCCTCGCCACGATCTGGGTGCTGTGGACCGGGATCGTGCTCTGGATGCGCCGCTCGCCCGCCAGGATCGAGCGGCGGATTGACGAGATAGCCAGCGGTGCTGCCCGGGGCGTAGCGGCATGAGAAGCTCGAGGCCGGCCAGCCGCCCTGCCCGCGCCAGTATTGCGCGTGTGATGGCCATTCCCACGCTCCTCGTCCTCGGCAGCATTTCGGGGCTTGTCCTTGGGCTGACCGGCGACGGCCTTCCCGACCTGCTCGCCTGGGGCCTTCTCTCGATTCCCATCATCCTGTCCATGATCGCATTTGTGCGGCGCGGCTGAACTTCATCCCCAATTTCAAGGAATACCGATGCGCTATCGTCAAACCGTCCTGCCCGCATTCGTGATTGCCGCGGCGCTGGCAAATCCCGCCCTCGCGCAGGAGGACAGCGAGAATTCCATCGTCGTTACGGCCCAGCGCAACAATGCGACCGAGATCGTCAATGGCGGCGACGCCGGCGTGCTGGGCGACAAGGCTGCCGAGGATCTGCCCTTCTCGATCAGGAGCTTCGATGAAACCCTGATCTACAACCAGCAGCCGCTGACCATCGGCGATGTGCTGGACAATGATCCCACCGTTCGCACGACCTATGGTTTTGGCAACGCGGCCGAGCAGTTCGTGATCCGCGGCTTCGTCCTATTCGGTGACGATGTCGGCGTGAACGGCCTTTACGGCATCGCCCCGCGCCAGCTGATCGCGCCCGAGCTCTTCGACGAGGTCCAGGTCCTTAACGGCGCCACCGCCTTCCTGAACGGCGCGGCCCCGGGCGGATCGGGCCTTGGTGGCAGCGTGAACCTGCAACTGAAGCGCGCCGGCAATCAAGATGTAACTCGCGTCACGGCCAATTTCGTAGGCAAAGGGCATATCGGCGGCAGCTTCGATGTCTCGCGCCGGTTCGGCTCTGCAGGCGAGTTCGGCATTCGCGTGAACGGTGCCTATCGCGATGGCGAAGTGTCCGTGGATCGGGAGGACCGGCGCACACAGGTGCTCGGCGCGGCTTTCGATTACGAGAGCGGGCCGTTCCGCGCGGTGCTCGACATGGCTTACCAGGAAGTGCGCGTCGACGCCCTGCGTCCGAAAGTCACGCTTTCCGGCTTCATCCCCGATGTCCCGGAAAGCGACGCCAATTTCGCGCAGGATTACACCTACACCGAACTGCGCGACATCTTCGGCACCTTGTCGCTCGAATACGATCTCGGGCCCGATACCCTCATCTACGCGCGCGGCGGCCTGCGCGATGGTGACGAGGAAGGGATCTATGGCGGGATCACCGTAACTGACCCTGTAACGGGGGACGGAACGAGCGGCTTTCACTCCTTCATTCCCTACGAGCAGTCGAACCAGTCCATCGAGGCTGGCCTGCGCGCGGGGTTCGACCTTGGCCCGACCACGCACGAATTCAACGTCGGCGGCAACGCGCTATGGCAGGAAGACCGCACTGCGTATGATTTCTTCAGTCCGTTCGACACCAACCTCTACGATCCGGTGCAGGTCGCTCCGCAGCCAACCGCCTTCGCAGGCGGCGATCTCGACGATCCCTTCCCGATCGCCAAGCGCGAACTGACCAGCCTCTTCGTGTCCGACACGATCGGGTTTGCGGATGATCGCGTGCTGCTGACGGGCGGCGTGCGCTATCAGGAAATCAACGTCGACCGCTTCGACTATTTTGGCGGGGCCCGGATCGAGAACTACGAAAAAGACCGGTGGACCCCCGGTCGCCGGGCTGGTGGTGAAGCCGGTCGAAGGCCTGTCGCTCTACGCCAACTACATTGAGGCACTGCAACAGGGGCCGCAGGCTCCCGTCGATCCCACGCTGTCCAATTCCGGCGCGTTTCTTGCTCCGCGCGTGTCGGAGCAATACGAGATTGGCGGCAAGCTGGATCTCGGGCCGGTCTTTGCATCGCTCGCGCTCTACAGGATCGAGCGACCGGGCGAAGGTGTGATCACGGAAGGTGGTCAGCCGGTGTTCGCCTATGTCGGCAAAGCGCAGCACAAGGGGAGCGAACTGACGCTCAATGGTGAAGTTGCACCCGGCCTGCGCGTAATTACCGGCCTGGCGGTGAGCGATGCCGAGTTCGACAACGGGCTCGAAGTGATCGGTGTGCCCGAACTCACGTTCAACACCAATGCCGAGTGGGATCTGTCATTTCTTCCCGGAGTTACATTGAATGGCCGCGTTACCCACACCGGCGAGCAGGCGGCAGTCAGTTCCGGTACTCTTCAACTAGACTCCTGGACCGTCGTGGACCTTGGTGCGCGCTACGTCTTCGCAGCGGGCGACAATCCCGTCACCCTTCGCCTGACGCTCGATAACGTGTTCGATGAGGCCTACTGGGCATCGGCATTCGACGTGTTCAATCCAGCACTCCTTCAAGGCGCTCCCCGGACTGTGAAGGCATCGGCGTCAATTTCGTTCTGAGGAACGGGGCGCGGTGGGAGCAATTCGCATTGCGCCTGTCCTCAGCCATTGAAGCCAACCCGCGGGACAGCCGCCCACGACGTGTCGCGCCGCCGGAAGCGACCGATGCCTTTTAGCCGGTACCAGAGATTGACCTGACGATAGCCGAAGTTCTCGAGAATGGCAGCAGCACCGATCCGCAGCAGGTCGCTTGCACGCGGTGTCCGCTTGAGCTGCTGTTCCTCGAGGACAAGAGTGCCCACGCTCAGCGCGCATCCGAAGACGACCGACACGAAGAAGAAGGCGATCGCCATCAGCGGATCGATCAGGCCCAGCAACGCCGCCGCGGGCAGGACCAGGTATCCCACCAGTTCGGCAGGAGGGCCGAGGATATCCTC
This sequence comes from Aurantiacibacter poecillastricola, assembly GCF_030730945.1. Lineage (GTDB taxonomy): Bacteria > Pseudomonadota > Alphaproteobacteria > Sphingomonadales > Sphingomonadaceae > Alteraurantiacibacter > Alteraurantiacibacter poecillastricola. The sequence continues at coordinate 340,457 of NZ_JAVAMS010000004.1, read as the reverse complement.
GAGAACGATCTGCGGCATGGCGAGAAGGCCTATCCGCCCGTAGCGTGGATTGCCGATCATGCCGCGGTGGCGCTGCAGCGTCTCCAGGGCACCTTGCTGCCAACGGGCTCGCTGGTTGTCGAGGCCATCGAGCGAAACGGGCGCTTCCGTCCAGCAGACCACGTCGGGAACGAAGGATATCCGATAGTCGCGTTTCCGCTCGCGCATGAAACGGTGCATGCGCACGATGAGCTCCAGATCCTCGCCCACCGTATCGTGCCGGTACCCGCCCATTTCGACCAGCGTCGAACGGCGGAACAGACCGAATGCGCCCGAAATCAGCATGAGCGTATTGGTGTGCGCATTCGCCACGCGGTTCATCAGGAAAGCGCGCAGATATTCGACGATCTGGAACCGGGCAACCATGCCCTTCGGGATGCCGATCTTCTGCAGCGAGCCACCCCTGACCGTGCAACCATTGGCGATTCGGATCGCCCCGCCTACCGCGACCAACCTGTCGTCATCATACATGAACGGTTCGGCTGCCCGCAGCAGTCCGTCGGGCTCGATGATCGAATCCGCATCGATCACGCAAACGAGCGGCGTTCGCGCGAAGCCTATGCCGGCGTTTGCGGCATCGGCCTTGCGCCCGTTCTCCTTGTCGATGACGAGAAGGTTCGGATAGCGGCGTGAGCCATACGTCTTGCGTATCCGCGTCTGCTGGAGCTCGGCGATTTGCGTCCGCCTGATCTCGTGCATCTCGAACGCGCGCAGCAACTCGCCCAGCGTATCGTCCTTCGATCCATCATTGACCACGATGACCTCGTGCTGGGGATATTCGAGCGCCAGGAGTGCCTTGACGCTTTGCACGATCGAGAGTTCTTCGTTGTAGGCGGGGGCGATGACCGAGACAGGTAGCGCGAGGTCGGAATAACGATGCCAGAGATCCCGCGCCCCTTCGCCCGGACGCACCCGGGTGACGAATACCCACGCGGCGACGAAAAGCTGCAACAGGGCGATGGCGTTGCGAAGCGCAACGATGACGAAGCACGTGAATGCGATCCAGACGATCCCACCGGCAAGGGCGTTGACGACATCGGTCAGGTTCATGCGCGAGCCTCCAGTACCGGCGCTTCAAGCGATTCAGGCGCGAGATGTTCGAGGGCCTGCTCGGCGCGCAGGCGCACCCACAGCTGGCTGTCTCCGCAAAGGCGCAGAAGTTCGGGAACCGCGTCCCTGATTTCCAGCTGGCGGCTGGCCGCGATTGCCTGCAGTCGCACCGAGGTGACCGGATCCTGCAGGGCGGCAAGCACCCAGCGCGCGGCGACGGGGTGGCCTAGCCTGGCCGAAGCGCGCAATGCGGCGCTGCGAATTTCAGGTTCGGGATCGGCGGCGGAGCGGCCCAGCACGTCGATGATGCTCATATCGGCCGACCAGCCAAGGGCGTCGATAATTTGCGAGCGCCAGGCGACGTCGAGATCGTCCTCCAGAAGCATGACCATCTGCTCAGGGTAAAGCGGCGCTGTGGCGCGCAACAGCGCGATATCGAGGCGAGTGGGCTTTCTATGCATCCCCTTCAACAGGCGCAGCGTTTCACGCGGAGGAGGCAGCGCGCCGTTCGAAGCTAAAGCGAATGCCGCCTCGAGGCGAACTTTCGGATCGCGATCGCGGGCCATTATCTCACGCAGTCGCGCGATGCAGGCCTCGCTCCCGAACCGCTGCAGGAAGTGGATCGCATTGATCCGCTCCGTCCGGTAGATGCTGCGCGACTTGCGTACCGTTTCGTCCAGAACGCCGTCCAGCTCCGCAATTTGCAGCAGCCGGGTCTTTTCCCCTCCCCTTAAAAGCGGAAGAATTCGAGAAATTGCGGAAAGCCTGGCCTCGCGCTCCCATCCATCGGCAAGATCGACCCTGTGCCCGGCGACGCGTTGCAGGTAGCTGCGAGTGATGGCCGCGTCGCGTTCATCGCGGCGCATGCGGGTATGTTCCTCGAGATACCGGCGCAGGACCAGCAGAAGGAACAGGACCAGGATCCCGGCCGCGCAGATCGTCGTGCCGAGTACGATTTCCTCGTAAGCGTTCATCGCGCACCCGAACGGTCTGCAGGCGCCAGAGTGGCGCTCTCAGCTCGCGCCGCCGCGAAGAGGTTGGGGGTTGCTATCATACTGCCGCGCCGATGAGACCCGATATGCGAACCAGCAGTTCCTGGGGGATGAAGGGCTTGGTCAGATACTCGGCAGCCCCGCCCTTCAGGCCCGCAATGATATCCGCCTCGCCCGCGCGGGCGGTAAGCATAACGACCGGAATATGACGCAGCTCCGGGTCCGATTTCAGTTCCGCGAGAACTTCCGGACCGGCAATCACCGGCATCATGGAATCGAGCACGACAAGGTCGGGCTGGTCGTCCCGTACCCGCTCCAGCGCCTCTTCCCCATCGCGCGCGACTGTCACGCAATGCCCCGCACCCTCCAGGCGAAAGCGGAGAATTTCAACCAGGATCGGGTCATCGTCTGCGATCAGTATGTCAGCCATTTTCTCTCAAGGTTTCCAATAAAGTGTCACGGGTTTTGAAGGGGCGATGCGAGGTGTTTCACGCTTCCTCGTGAAGGCCGCGCTATCCATGCGGTGCCTCCTCGTGCCGGGGAGTGGCGGGCGCAAGGCGCATCTGCAAGTTCTGCAGGAGTTGCCGGATTCCCGAAGGGTTGGTCAGCTGCAGAAGTTCGACTTCCCAGTCCCGGCACTCCTTACCAAGATCTGCCTGGCCGAAAAACGCGGCCACCCCGGCGATCTCGTGCAGCAATCCTGCGATTGTCCTCTTCTCGTCCTCGCTCACATCTTGGCGGCTGATGGCCGCTTCGATCACTGCAGCCAGTTCGGCCTTCCTGTCATCGAACATCGCGCGAAGGCGCGGGTCGGTTTCCTCTTCGAAACTGTAGTTCGATTCATCCGCAGCGACGTCCTTTCCCCGCGACCACTCGGCTATCGCAGCGGATAGCTCGTTCAGCCTCAAGGGCTTGGCAAGGTGGGCCTGCATTCCCGCATTCTCGCAGCGCTGTATATCATCGGAATAGGCGTTGGCCGTGAGTGCCAGGATCGGCAAGGTCTCCGGGCCGATCCCCATTTCCCTTATCGCCCGTGTCGCCGCCAGTCCGTCGACCCTGGGCATCTGCATGTCCATGAGCACCATGTCGTAAGGGCGGCCCTCGCGCTCCGCCTGCATGACAGCGTCGATGGCTTCCTGACCGTCGCGCGCAAGATCGCAGGCGTGACCGACCTTCTCGACCATCGCCGCGGTCAGCTCCTGATTGACCGGATTGTCTTCGGCAACAAGGATGCGCAACCGTACGGTTTGCTCGCAGGCTGCACCGGGCTCGGGAAGGTCTGGCGAATTGGCTACCCCCGTCGATACCTCCAGAGGCAGGGACAACGTGAACGCCGAGCCCTTGCCCGGTTCGCTCTCGGCGCTGAGCTCCCCGCCCATGAGTTCGGCAAGTTCGGCGCTGATCGAAAGACCAAGCCCGGTGCCCCCGTAGCGCCGCGCTGTCGTATCGTCGGCCTGGATGAACTTGTTGAACAGGCTGTCGAGACGGTCCGCCGGAATCCCGATCCCGGTATCGCGAACGGTAATCACGATCCTGTCCGCGTGCCCTGCCGTCCGGCTCAGCGAAGCCAAAACCTTCACTTCCCCTTCTTCGGTGAATTTCAGGGCATTTCCGACCAGGTTGAGCACGATCTGCCGCAACCGCATCTTGTCGACCTGGACGCGGGGCGGCAGCGCCGGGTCGATCTCCAGCAGCAACAAGAGATTTTGCCCCTTTGCGACCGGTTCCATCAGGCGCTGGCAACTGCGCAAGGTATGGCGCAGGTCGGTGGGCTCGTTGACGATCGCCATCTGCTTGGCTTCGATCTTGGCGAAATCCAGCAGGTCGTTCAGCAGCCTGAGCATGGCATTGCTGGAATCCGCGATCATCCGCAGTCGCCGCCTTTGTTCGGGCTTCTTTTCTTCCGCCAGAGCCAGTTCGGTGAAGCCGATGAGGCCGTTCATCGGGGTTCGGATTTCATGGCTCATATTGGCGAGGAAGCTCGACTTTGCCTGATCGGCCGCCCGGGCCTCCTCGATCGTCGCGGTGAGGCGCTCGCGCATCAAGGTTTCGTCCGTGCGATCGATGATGACCCCGAAGATGCAGACGGCTTTCCCATTCTCGTCGGTATCTACGTTGCCGCGCACCTCGACGTGCCGCAATTCCCCGGAACGCGTGTGGATTCTCGCCTTGAAACGATAGGGTCGGCAATCGGAAAGTGCGGTATCAAGCGACTGCCTTACGGTGGTGCGATCTTCGGGGTGATAGAAGTCGATCCCCTCATCGAGCGTGGGCGTATGTCCCGGCTTTAGCCCGTGCATCCGGTGCACTTCGTCAGACCAGCGAAGCCGACTGTCTCGCAGATCGAGATCCCAATGCCCGATATGCGCAGTGGCTTCCGCCATCTCCAGCATGCGATTGCGTTCGGCCAGCTCGGCGGTTGCGTCGCGCACTTCGCGCAGGACGTGGCTCTCCCTGCGCAGGAAGGTCACCAGCAAAATACCCAGCAGGATGGTGATCATGAAGCCGCTCGTAAGGACGATGAGCGGGGCGCTGGACGCATGTCGGCGTTCGAAGGGCTGCAGGCTGGTCCAGCGAAGGGTGAACGGTTGTCCCGCGAGATCGATCGTCCGCCGGATCTCGAATTTCGGATTCGAGGCCGTCTCGCTCGTGGAATAAAGCAGCGCATCCGGAACCGTTTGCGCGCCGTGATAGACCTCGAGGGCAAACTCCTCCCCCTGGCGCGGGTTCAGGCTTGCAAGCAGCTCGTCAGCGATTAGCGGCGAATAGGTCCAGCGTCCCGAAGGCTCTCCCGCTTCGTTTCGTACTGAAAACACCAGCAGGAAACCCGCCCCCTTCTTCTGGTCCTGCACCAGAACGATCGGCCGAGTGAGGACGGCCCCTCCCCGCGTTTTGGATAGCGCGATAGCCTCGCGCCGACCCCGCTCGAAGGCAAGGTCGAGGCCCAGTGCCGCGAGATTGTTCGCCAGCGGCTCGATGCGGTTGATGACGAAGTGTTCGTCGCGATCGACCATTGGGTGAACCTCAAACCGGTCCCCGAACTCCCGGTCGAACTGTTCGCGAAATGTCGGGAGATCGTCGTCCGCAACGGCCTGGAACATGCCAAATCCGCGCATCCCCGGATACGAGCGTGCGATGTCCAGCCGGTCGACATATTCGCGCCACCGGCTCGGCGAGATCTCGCCCTCGAAGGCAGCGAAGGCGGCTGCGCTCTGCAAGGCCCTTTCGTAAATCTGCAAGCGGTGTCGCAGCGCCTCGTCGGTGTCGTCCGCCATCGCGGCGAAGCTGGTCTTCGCCTGTTCATACTCGCGCTCGGAAATGAACTGCCAGGCGTAGAAGGTGAGGAACAGGGTGGTCGTCAGGCTCATCGCGACAAGTGAATTCGCGCCCTGAAGCGAATTGCCGTGCCAGCGAACCGCTACCGGAGACCAGGTGGACAGCAGGAGTATCGGGATAATCAGGAGAACGCCCAGGACGTCTCCTGCATACCAGGTGAGCCAGTTGGACGGCAGCATGTCGAAACCGATCGCACCGGTTGTCAGAAGCGTAGCGCTGCCGATCGTCGGAGCTATGGCGCAAGGAATTATGACGACGAGGAACGCCGCAATAACAAGCCGGCGCATGTGCGATATTTCGATGCCATCGGCGAACCGCCTCGCCAGCAAGAAGCCGCCCAAGGCCTGCAACGTCGCACCGATACCTAAGGCAGCTGCAATTGCGAAGACCGTCCATCCTCGCTCGAAGTCGAGCGAGGTGTCGAGGCCTGCCATGACGTTGAGGCCGAAGGAGCCTAACCACACCCCCGGTAACAGTCGCGTCCCACCCCAAAGCAACGCGCAAAGCGCCACACCCGATGCGGGCCAGACGATGGAAGCATATCCCGGGGGCACGGCGAGCGTGATGCCGACATAACCCGCCGCGAAGTAGGCGATGGCCAGCAGGGCGATGTCTCGCAAGTTTCCCAGCCGGAAGGTCCGCAACCTTCCTCCTCCCGCACCGCGTTCCATCTTTCGCCTATTGTTCAGTAGATTGTAGGGTCTCGTGGATGAGCAGTGATGGTAACCGATATGGGTTAACGAATTGCTGTCCGGCACTCTCGCCGCACGAGGAAATATGCGGAACGCATGCGCCTATTCAGGGTCCCGTCCGGCCCCTGGCGTTCAAGTCCATCCCTTAACCCCGGTATCCTGATCGCCGGGAGTGAATGTTCCTTTCCGCCGCGATCAGGCCTGCCTGAGGCGGGCGCGGCCGTGAGAGACCTCTACATGCATATCCGCGAGGTCCTGAGCGTTGGGAGAGTGCGAAATATTCAGGACAACCGAGCTAGGATAGGCGCTCCGAATATTGCGAATGATCTCTCTTTCGATATCCGGGCCCACGGCAGATGTTGCCTCGTCCAGGATCAGCATCCTGGCTGGGCGAACCAGCGCCCGGGCGAGGCACAGTCTCTGCCTCTCCCCTCCCGACAACCTTGCGCCCCCGTCGAGGATCATCTCCCCAAGCGCGCCGGGAAGCGAACGCACGACGTCTCCGGCCCGCGTCAACCGCAAAGCCTGCCAGAGCATTTCGTCGCTTGCCTCAGTCTGCGGCCAGAGCAGGTTCTGGCGAACGGTGCCATCGAACAGGAAGGGTTCTTGCGGTACGAACACGATGTCGGCCTGCCATCGCTCGCGCGTCGCCCGCGTCAGGGAAAGGCCGCCGGAGCAGACGCGGCCCGCGGCAGGCAAATGCAGCCCCGCGACCAGTTCGGCGAAAGTGGATTTGCCTGCCCCGGAATGACCTCCCACATGGACCACGGCACCCGCGGGAAAATCGAAGCTTTCGGTTTCCAGCAAGGTGACAACGTTCCCCTGCTCGTCCCTGACTTGCACGCTGGCATTGCGGACGGCCAAGCCAGCCGGCTCATGCTGATCCGCAACCGGCGCACTATCAGCTTCGGTCGAAAAGGCATGGAAATGTCGATCACTCGCCAGTTGCTGCTCCAGCGCCTGCAGGGCAGTGTAGGCGGGCCAGCAATGCGCGAGTGACTGGATGCCGCTCATCGTCGAGAGAAGGCTTGGCGCAAGTCGCAGGACGATCGCGGCCATCACGATCAATTCGCCCCCCGTCAGGCCGAACAGGGCATAACCTGAAAGCAGCACGAAAAGGGCCGCCAGCGCGGCAGCGATCTGGATGCTGCTGCGCAGTCTCGCCTGCTGGTCCGCGAACTCCAGCTGTATGCTGCGCGCCTTGGCGATACTCGCGTCGAAGCCGGCCTTCAGTTCGCTCTCGGCCTGCATTGCCTTTGCCGCTTTCAGCCCGTCGAGAAAACGTGTCGTCACCGACATCACATTGCGGTTGGCGTGATTCAGCCGCTCCCCGGATCGACGGCTTCTCTTGCTCCAGACCCGGGCCAGTATCCCACTTACCGTTGTCAGCAGGAGAAGCAGCAAACCCAGCGACCATGACACCACGAAGGCCGCACCAAGCGCCGCGAGTGCCAGAACCGTGGTGACGAGCCCGCTCGTAAGGAAGTTCATCGCCACTGCCAGGCGGCCGATGTTCGTCGTCAGGGAATTGAGCAGATCGGCCTTGCGATAGCGCTTGATGATCGGCCAGTCGGTCTCCGCGAGCAGGGAGAAGAGACGGCGCCGTTCGCTATCGACAAATCCCTGCGACAATTTCATCAGCCGGATATCGCGCCAGCGCAGGATATTGGCGCGCGCCACGATCAGGATGAGGAAACCAAGGCCGAGGACCAGCAATTGTTTCAGGGCAGTGTCAATCTGATGGCGCGAAAGCCAGGCTACTGCCACGCTCCCCGGGCCTGCAACTTCCTGCGCGAAGACCACTTCGATCACTGGCAGGATCAGCACCAGGCCGAGCCCTTCGAGCACGGCTGCCAGGCCAACAAGCAGGAAGGTCGATACGAGGCGCGGACGGACATGCTCGAAGACGGCCCGGATCAAGCTTCCTTGTTTGCCTCGCAGGGCATCGTTTTGATCGGTCGCAGGCGCTAGCACGGGTCTTGGCCTTCAACCGCGCCGGGCCAGCCAGTAGGCGGTCCGCCGTGCGATGGCAGGCAGGCGAGGCGGGTAATTCTCACCAAACAACGGGGCGTCGCGTATCACCTCGAAACGCCGTGCCATCAGTTCCCCTCTTTCCATTACGCCTTCCCGGTTTAGCGCCCGCTCGAATGCCTCGCAGTGCCGGGCGATGCGCTTGTCTGACGGCGGGAGATCGATTTTGGCGAGCCATCGTTCGACAAGTGCCCTCTCCCACAGGTTTCCGCATGCGATAAAGCTGGCGGCCAGAGCAGGCAGGCAATCGTAGGTGCGCGCAAGCCCGATTACCGAACGCAGGACGCTTTCGTCGACCATCCGGGCGATCATGGCAAGGTCGGCGAGCCACTTCATCCGGTGCCAGTGCGAGGCGGCGCCGTGGAGCATCAGGTAAAGGACATATTCGGGCGAGGAGAGGGTCAGCGGTGTCGTGAAGAACAGCCGATCATCCCACCCAGCTGGCGGTGTTTCCAGTAACTGCCAGTGCAATTCGATCGCGCAGCCGGTTCGCGGGTCACGTATCTCGATTTCCCGATGAAATCGCAGAAGGCGCCGCACTCTGGCCGTATCGATCGGTGCTCCTGCGGAAGAGACGTATCCCGAGCGCGCTGCCAGTTCTACGGCATCCATGATCCGATCCTCCTCGATCAGCAGATCGATATCCTTGGATTGTCGCAGGTCTTCCATGCCGAAAAGGATCTGTCCGAGGTGAGGTCCCTTCACCTGGATGTTCGATATTCCCTCTCGCTGGAGCAGCCTGGCAAAGGAGATTTCGGTGGCTTTCTGCCGCAGACCCAACAACTTGCTACGTCGCATGTCCTTCCGCAGTTCTTCGCGTGCAACCGGATCGATCTCACCATCGCCGATATTCAGGGCATGCCATAGCAGAGGAACGACACGGTGCCGTTCCGCCAACCTTTGCGGGTTCGGCATGGTCGGCAGCGCCTTTTGAGGTAGGCCGAGCACTGGCCGAAGTGCGTCTGCAAGCCATTGAACATTAGCGGAAACATGAAACACGGTAGCCGCATCAACATCAACCGCGGCCCTTGTGCAAGCACCGGACGCGGGCACCCGAACCTTTTCCGGCAGATGCTGCCAGAAGGTCACGCGATCGTCCCGATGCCGGGAGCGACGTCGGAATTCCACTGTTTCCAGGCCCATGCAAGCAACGGATCGCCGGCATAGGGGGCAGCCTCGATGCTCGCATGCCACGGTTTGGGGGACACATTGAAATGCAGGGCTTTCACTTCGCCGAGCTTTACTCCCGGAAGCAGCAGCGCGCGGTGGCGCAGCAGGAAGTTGAAACGACTATCCAGTAACAGGGTGCGTCCAGCGAACTGGCGATTGTAGAGCGACTGGTCATGCAGTCCGCATCGAAGCCCCTCGAACCATGCTGGAGATAGTCGCTCCAGCACGGCATCGAAATCCGTACCGGTCAGGGCGCCCGGTCCAAACAGCATGAGGCCAGCATTGAAAGTGTCCGACAGGATACCGCGCCCCCTTGCGACCTCGGCAAAAGTGTCGGGGTGCCGGCCAAAGCCGCGAAGGTGGCAGCCGTCCGCAACCCCGCAGCAATCCGCGTTTCTTCCGAAAATGTCGGCCACGGATCCGATAAACAGGATGTCGCTGTCCACGAAGAGCAATTCGTCGAACCCATCGGGCCGGAGCGCTTCTATGGAATAGAACCGGCCGCGCGTGGGATAGAGGGCTGGCAACGCCGCCGTCACCGCAGCTATCCGCTCTTTCAGGTCCTCCCCGATCTCGCGCAGGACGACACGGGGCGAGATGGCTTCCAGTGTCCGTCTTTCCTCGCGCGAGAGGCTCTCGCTCACGATGATCAGCGGCCCATCGAATTGCGGATGGTGCTTTAGGAAGGTTACGAGCATTCGGACGGTACCGGGTATGAAGCTCGATGTGGTTGCCGTCATCAGCGCTCGCCTCGACATCATTGGTCGTCCCAATCCAGGTCCATCATTTCCAGGGCGACGCGCTTCGTCCTGAAGTTGGGGCTCTTTCCACCGCGAGGCGCGATATCCGACGCTTTAAGATCTTCGAGCAGCCTTTGTGCGTCGATGAATCCGTGCCGATCCCAGGTCCCTCTGGACCGCTCGAGAGCTGCAATCATGCGCGGACGCGCAGCTTCGAGCGCCTCGACCATGGCGAGCGAGCGAGAAGGCTCCTCCTTGTTGCGGTTCTCGCTGACCTCGTGGGGCAGATGACGCCGCGCCACCTGGCGTATCAGCCAACGTCCTTCCTTCCCACGCGCGAACATTTCCGGCGGCAGGCCAAGCGAGAATTCGAGGATCCTGCGATCGAGTAGCGGATAGGCATACCGCAGCCCCCGCCGCGACCCGCTCTCGAACCACGCGTCCGTGCGCATATCGATGTAGCCGGACTGGAGGCGGTGCCAGCTACGCCCCTGGTTCGTGGCGTAAATGCCTTCCCGCACGCGCCGGTGCCGGGTCAAGCGGGAGAGGCTCTCAGAGCGGTATGGATTGCGCGAGGAGCCGGTGCCGCGCGGCAATTCCTGCAGGGCTTCTGCGCCAAGCCTGCGGAAAAACTGGAAAACCGCCCCCGCTGCGATCTTTGCGGCGGAGCGGTCGATGGCAGCGGCCTCTCGCGCCAGCTTTTTCCAGCGACCGGATACCAGCAGGTCGGAATAGATGGTCCCGCCGCGCGAAGAGAGGCATTGGTCGCCGCCATGGCCTGAGAAGATGGTGTCGACACCCCGGTCAGCTGCCCCGGTCTGCAGCGCAATTTCCATAAGCAACATGGCAGACGGCGGGTGCCGCAAAGGGTCCCGCTGAAGATATTCGAGAATGCCTTCGACATCGGGAGGCAGGCGAAGCGGCTCTATCCCAAGCGCATTGCAGAAAGCCGCCAGCACGGCAGCCTCCGGATGAGCGCTCTCGGCCGCATTACGCGGCACTGGATTCCACGTCAGGGCAAGCGGAGACGGGGCGCCCTTATCTTGGCAATGTGCCGCAAGTTTCGCCGTGACGATCGACGAATCAAGCCCGCCTGACACATGGCTTGCCGGGCGGACGGCTACGGCCGCTCGATCCCCGATAGCCTGGCCGAGAAGCTCGTCGAGCGCGTCGATGTAATCGTTGTCGCAGGAATACCTCACATCCCGGATTGCACTCCGCGACCACCAGCGTGAGACCCGCGACTGGCCGCGCCCAAGAGTGAGCAGGTGGCCGGGGCGTAGCCTCTGGATGTGTCGATGCAGGGTGCGTCCGGGAGGAAGGACGAGATTTATGTCCAGGAAGCTCGCCACCAGCCGATCGTCCATCTCGTCGGGAACCGAGGGTGCGGCAGCCACCGCCGACTGGTCGTTGGAGAAGGAAAAGATACCGCCGCAAAGGGCATAGAAGAACGGGACCCCGCCGCCGGGGTCTCGCATGGCGACGATGGTGCCAGTGCGCTCATCAATGATGCATAGGGCAAAATCTCCAAGAAGATGCTGGGCACACTCCTGCCCCCAACGCGCATAGGCATGCAGGACGAGATCGAGGTCGCCCGTCAGCTCTATCCGGAGAGTTTCTGCCAGTTCGCGGCGGTTGTCGATCCGGGCGGAGCCTATGGAAACCAGACCGCCTTCTTCGATTTTCGCGAAGCCGTGCTCCGCGCCGGCGCCTCCCGCGGCGAGGCGCTTTACCGCGCCGTGCAGGGGGCCGATGGAACATGAAATGGTATCCCCTGTCCCCTTCCCCTCCAGCTGGAGGCAAATCGCCGCCAGATCATCCGCAAGGTTGCGGCCACAATCTTCGGGGAACAGGTTGATGGAACCGCAAAACAACGTCATACGCGCCCTCAAGCAATCTTCGATCGCCTTTGGCAAGGGTACGACCGCCGCGTTCTCGCTAAAGCACTGATACAGGTTTTGAAAAGCGAGTGGCTGAAGAAACTTACCTTGGCGCGCAGCATGATCTCGATCGCCTGGTCCAGACGCATCTTTTCATTCTCAGCCCCAACAATGGCGGGTCCACCTTCCTGCGCCGTTCGATAGAGAATTGTGCACGGGTATGGTCCCTGCCGCGCGAGGGGCAACATGTGTTCGGCTTTCCAGGGCCTTCGACGCAAGAGAGCCGGGATGCGCTGATCTGGAATTCCTCGGCTGACCGGCGCGCCCGCTTTACGCACGAGAGTGCCTATGACTGGGAGGCTGCGCGGCGGGCATGGTATTTCCAGGCAACTGCCAGTTCTGCCGAGGCCGACATTTTCGTCACTTCCTCGCCGCCTTTCCTGTTGAACATGGCTGCTTTGCAGCAGAGCTTTCGCGATGCGAGGTTCCTGGTGATGACGCGTCACCCGATGGCCATCGCGGAAGGTATCCTGCGAAGGCCGATCGAGCGACGCCTCGATCCTCACGAGAACCGGCTGCAGGTGGCCGCACATCATATCGGCGAATGCCTGACGCGCCTGCGCTCGAATCTCGAGCGGGAGGACACCGCGACCTTGCAGATCACCTATGAGGACATGTGCGCAAATCCTGCGGAGACTGCGCAGAAGATTGGCAATCTTGTACCGGGACTAGACGATTTGCAGTTCGACCGACCGATCGCCGTAAAAGGCAAGTATTACGAACCGGTTCGCAACATGAACGCCGATGCGTTCGCCCGGCTCGGTACGCAGGATAAGAATACCCTGCGTACCTTCTTCGAGCCCTACTCCGACGCTATCGCGTTTTTCGGGTACGATCTGGAAATCTAGCCCTGAGTATAAATTAGCGTCGGCTATGGGCCGCACTACATGCGAGCCGAACTGTCAGCTTGTATACCAGGTGTCATCACCACCCGGCCCGGGACCAAATGTGCCGCCCTTGGTCTCATCGAGAACGCTGCGCGTTTCGATTTTGGGTGCGTGCCAGGCCTTGCGGTCGACGGCTTCGTTTCGATCAGTCACTTTCAAAAATCCCTCCGTTGGATAATGCAGGCCCTGCCTGAAATCATTGAGTTTGTCGAGGCCCCTGCCGATGGTTCGCAGCGCTTTGCCCGGCAACGAAAAGCCCCGGGCGGGTTAAACCTCGCTAACGAGTCCGTGACCCTTCATCTGCTGCAGGAAGGGCTCGATATCCTCCCGGCATTGCCCGGGAGTTACGTCATACTCACCGCACAAGCTGTCGCACAGTTCATCCAGGCTCTTCGGCGTTTCGAGCTCATCCCAGATGGTGGTGCCGATAGAGTCCAGCTCGTGGTAATTGCCTGTCTCCATGCTCATCATGACGAGGCTTTCACCTACTTCGGTGGACAGGATCTCGGGGTTGCGAACAAGTTTGGTCGTAGCATTCATCAGAGTTTAAATCCTGAAATCATGGAGTTGCACTGCCGACTGGCGCCAAGGGCGTCAAGTACCCCAGCCGGCACATCACCTGCTGATGGTCCGCTTCGATCCTCGCAGCCTGCGATGCGGTGAGGTCTTCTCTCCAGCCTCCGGCCCTTCCCCGGCGAAAGAATGGATCGCTGCTTTCCGAACGCTCCACGAAGCCGTCGCGGGCCTCGATAGCCTTTAGCTTGTCGAAACGAGTCATTTCGACTGCCTGCGCCAAGGCCTCTTCGTTCCATTCGAGGCCTGCGAAGCCCAGCATCTTTGCAAGACAAGCGGCGGGGTCGGAAAGCAAATCCTCGTAGCTGATCATCAGGGTGGGGATATCGCACTGATCGAGCCAGGATTGGACATTGCTGCTCCAGGACCCGATCAGTTCGATGAGACCCCCGCCTTCGCGTCCCAGTTCCCGGTCGGTCCTGGCCATTTCTGCTATGGCGGCATCCAGTGAGATACCCAGATGCGCAGCGAAGGACACCGCTACGTCCCGCGGATCGCGCACGATGTAGATGGCCCTCGCACCAGCTTCTGCGGAATAGACATTCCGGCCATTTGCCGTGCGGATGAAGGCGTCATGCGTCTTGCGAATTTCCAGTCCGCTCGCCGTGCGAGCAAGCTCGGCGAGCAGGTCAGGAAGTGCTCGCAGCTGTTCCTCGCGCGGCAGCTCGTCAAGCGTGAGGCCCGCAACCTCCTCAAAATCTTCGGTTCGCCGCCCTTTCAGCCGCCCCTCGAGCCGGTTGATGTCGAGCTCCTCGCCATTATCCAGCCGCACGGCGGTAAGCATGGCACGGACCCAGGTGTTCCCTGACTTGGGATAGGAGGCGATCCAGACGAGCAAGGGGCTTAGTCTTTCCTGCCCGGGCTACCGGTCATGACATTCTCGATAGCCGCCACAACCTCCTCGATCGTATCGCCATCGCGCGGACGAACCAGCGATACGCCTTCGACCTGGTTCGCCATTCGACCGATGCGGGAAAACATCTCCGGCCATGCGCCCGAGGCTATTGCAGCGCGTTTGCGATGGACCGTGCGCAGGGCGAAATCGAAAACTTCGTGCGACGTCATCGGTTCGATCTCGCAGGATCCGAGCGGATGCCGTTCAAGCCGGACAATGCGCGACAAGGGCACCGGCGCCGGATCGAAATGCGGCGCAGGAACGAGGTACTTGTCTACCCCTTTCATGCGGAGGGAGGCCGGATCGACGGAGAGCCCCAGAAGTTCAAGTGCATTGCGCCAGAGGGCGATGGAGGGAAAGGCCGGCGTTGCAAGAACCTTGCCGTCTTCGGCCAGCGAAAGCGCAAGCAGGTCGTCCGCGATATGCCCGTGCCCCCTCAGGGCCAACGCTGCGGAGGTCGTGGATTTTCCCATTCCGGAGCGCCCTGCTATCGCCACCGCCCGGCCGTTGATGGCGACGGCGCTCGCATGAAGGGTCACGAAGCCACGTTGCTGAAGCAGGGCCGAGAGCGCCGATCCGGTGATGAAGACACGCAGGGCATCGATCCCCGCGTCGGAGACGACAATCTCCCGCCCATGGCAGACGATAGCCTTGCCTGCCACCTCGTGGTTTATCAGGAAATGGCCCTGCCTCGCGCACCAGAAGCTGCGCCCCTTGCCCTCGTCGCCCAGGGTCTCCGGCACGTCCCCTACGCGAACGACGACATCGGGTTCTCCGCCATCGCTTCGCTGAAAGGGGAGAGCGATTTCCGAGGCGAAGAGAAGGCCGTAGGCGCGATAGAAGGATCGGCCCGGTTCAAGCGGCATTTTAAAGTGCCCCCTCGAACACTTCGAAGATCAGGTGGATGCGGTCACTGGAGCCAGCGTTGGACGCCCCGTGCAGCCGCACATTGTTCACCTCGTAAGCACGTCCTGTCTCCAGATGGAACTCTTCGGTCCCTATCCGGAATAACGCGTCCTTGCTGGTTTCCAGGGGAACATGGATCTTGTGGGTCACGAGATTGCCGCGGCCCATATCTCGATGCGTATCTATGACCTGGCCTGCCAGCAACCGGGCTAGCATCGCCTTGGGGAATACCGGTTGCCAAAAGCCGTAATCTCTTACCGCTTCCTGCATGACGGCCGACAGCTCCTTTTCCATCATGTCCCACGCCGGATACACCTGGAATGCCCGCGGGTCGTGAACATCATGCGGAAAGCGGAAGATGACGTGCCGTGTGTGATGAAAAACCTTGAACTTGTTGGCCTTAGCCGCGTCGTGCCTGGCCCAGAACTCTTCCGACATCCGCGCCACCAGGGCCCGAAGGGGGGCGACATTCACAGGGCCAAGGTCGCGAATTGTTTGAGGTAAGGCGACTTGGGGAAGCGGTGGGGATAGAGCGGGCGCAGCGGCCTCCACTGCGGTGGGATCCCTCTTTGCCTGCGCCGACGCTCGAGGTGGGCGCTCCGCCATCCTGGCCGTCGTCCTTGTCGTTGCCCAATCCTGCGGAGCGGCTCCGGCGGCGGGAGAACACCGTTTGGCCATGGCGCGATTAACTTTGACATCGAACCCGGCTCGGGCGTGCTCCGCCGTCGATGGTACCGGGCCGCCATGAGGGTGACCGCAACCAAGGAGAATGGCCAGATAACCTTCAACGCCGAACAGGTCACCCTTGGGAAGATGGCTTTCCATGCCATAGGGATCGGGTCCAGCGGCCTCGAAATATTCGACCAGATCGCTTACGCCCCCCAGCGGCGTTTCGCGTCGCGCATGCTCCCAGAAGGGCGTCTGCAGCATGGTGTTGAAGCGATAGTGAATAGCCAGGAAATCACGCACCGAGTTCCAGCTTCTCTCGGTATACAGATTGAAGGCGTCAGCCTGTTGCTCCATGCCCGAAGAGGCGAGAGACAGGGCGGTGCCGAGGCGCAATGCGAAATTGCAGATCATCTGGATGTTGGTCGCCTCCAGGGGTTCGACGAAACCGTTGGAATTGCCGATCGCCGCAACATTGCCCACCCATGACTTGCGGATGTGGCGGGACTCGAAGGGGACAACCCTCGTATCCGTCACCTTCGGGTTCTTCGATCGGAATTCGGCCTCTGCCCTCTCCGCATCGAGAAACTGGCTGCAGAATACGTAGCCGCGGTTGATCAGGCCGGAATGCTCTATCTGCCATGCCCAGCCTGCATCCATGGTTTCGGCGGTCGTGTAAGGGCGAAGGGGCTCCTCCTGTCGTTCCCATCCTCCGATAACCGCCTTGTCGCAAAACAGATGGTCGCGAAGCGAGACATAAGGCTCGTCCAGGGCCTGGTGGATCAACCGCCCGGCGAAACCGGTGCAGTCGACGAAGAAATCCGCTTCGAATTCCCGGCCGTCGATGCTCCGAACCAGATCGACGCCGCGCTCTCCAGTTCGGACTTCGCCGAGTTCGGCCTCGACCAGTTCGATATTCCGCTCGCGGCAGCATGCCTCGAGATAGGCGACGAAAGTGGCGTTCTCGATATGGTAGCCCGCCGCTGGGCTCGGCGAGCCGGGCGGCAGATCGTCGTTTCGCAACCGTATGCGGTTTTCTTCCATCAAGGCGGAGCCAAGACTGAACCCCGTCAGTGGACCCTTGGTGGGCGCCGCATAACCTCTCGCATAGCGGTGGGTGGTCGGCATGGCACCCGACCACGCCTGTTCGAAAGTGTAATCGAAAAGACCGCGCGATCCCCACAGGAACCTGACACCCAGCTTGGGCGTCGGCTGGACCTCGCGGAAGAAGCCCTCAGGCTCCAGACCGGCGCGCTCATGCAGAAGCAGGGGCGTGGTACCAACCGTACCTTCGCCCACCATGATATGTCCGATCCGGCTGGAATACAGCACCTTCACGGACAGATCGGGATTATAGCGGCGGATCATCAGGGCCGATATCAGCCCTGCGGTACCCGCACCCACGACAACGACTGATGACAGATCCCTCAAGTCTTCAACCACGATACTTTTACCCGCGCCCGGCTGGAGCCTCTAGCGCGCCTCGTTCAGAATGCCACCGATTTCTCACCGCTTTCCAGACGCATAGTTAACCAGAACTCGCCTGCCACCACGCCAAGACAGGTAGAGCCTCCCAGGCCTGCGCGTGGTAATCCGAGTGTTGTAAGAAAGGTTTCACAACACTGCGCCACGGCGCTCTCCAACCATTTTTGCAAGGGATTTTGATCGAATGGCGGACCGGATTGGCAATCGCCTGGAACTTTCCCGCCGGCATCTGTTGCGTAGCTTCGGGGGCGCTGCAGTCGCGGCGATGTCACTCGTTCCGGCGGACTCGCTGCTGGCTTCGCCGGTGTTCCGGCAATATCCATTCCAGATGGGCGTCGCTTCGGGAGAACCTTCCGCCGACGGCTTCGTAATCTGGACGCGCCTGGCCCCCGATCCGCTCGAAATCGATTATGGCATGCCAGCCGCCGCCGTCTCGGTCGACTGGGAAGTCGCCTCGGACGAACGCTTTCGAGACATCGTGCAGTCGGGCAGCGCTTTGGCGCGGCCCGAACTTGGTCACAGCGTCCACGTCGAGGTTGCCGGTCTACAGCCCGGACGCCCCTACTGGTATCGTTTCACCGCCGGGCGGGAGCGCAGCCTTTCGGGCCGCGCGCGCACGCTGCCGATGGCGGGCGCTCCGCTCGAGCGCCTGCGCTTCGGCGTTGCCGGGTGCCAGCACTACGAACAGGGTTATTACACCGCCTACCGCCACCTCGCGTCGGAGGAGCCGGAATTCGTCTTCTGCTATGGCGACTACATCTACGAAGGCCGTTCCAACCGCGTGTGGAACGGAGGGGAGATGGGGCCGATCGAGAACGTGCGGCAATACGCCGGAGACGAGCTTTACTCGCTTGGCGACTATCGCCGGCGTTATGGCCAGACCCGAATGGATACCGATCTCCAGGCGGCCCACGCTGCCGCTCCCTGGTTCGTGACCTGGGACGACCACGAGATCGACAACAACTGGGCCGGCGACCATGATCAGGACGGGACGCCGCCAGCGATATTTGCCCTGCGCAAGCAGGCAGCCATGCAGGCATATTACGAGAACATGCCCCTGCGAGCTTCTTCACTGCCGGTCGGGACGAGCATGCCGCTTTATCGGCAGGCCCGCTATGGCGACCTTCTGGACCTTAACCTGCTCGACACGCGGCAATACCGCAGCGACCAGCCGTGCGAAGACCGCTGGGGCGTAGAGTGCGACACGCTGGGCCGCCGGGACGCGGAGGTACTCGGGCGCGCACAGGAAGATTGGCTGTTCGACCGGTTGCGACGATCGGATACGCGGTGGCAGATCATCGCCCAGCAAGTGATGATGATGGATCTCGATCGGACTTCCGGCGATGTACGGACGGAGAATCTCGACAGCTGGGCAGGCTACCGGGAGCCGCGCCGCCGACTGCTGGAAGCGGTGCGCGACCAGGGCCGCGGAAACACCGTCGTCCTGACCGGCGACGAACACCAGAACTACGCCGGCGAACTGCATATCGACGGGAACCACCCCGGCCCGCGCCCGATTGCTACCGAGTTCGTAACGACCTCGATCTCATCCGGCGGAAACGGAGTGGATGAGCGGGCGGACACGGTGGCAATCCAGCAGGAAAATGCGCAGCTGAAATGGCACAACGCCCAGCGCGGATACGTGATGTGCGAAGTCACGCCCGAAGTCTGGACCACGGAATACAAGACACTGGATAGCGTCACGCAGCGCGAGGCGCCCGTCCGCACGCGCAAGCGCATGGCAGTGGAACACGGCAGGCCGGAATCGCTGGCCGAAGCCTGATCAGGCCGGGGGCAGCGTGAAGCTGGAGGGAAGCAACGCCTTGATCGTCGTGGTCACGCGTTCCTGACCCGTGTGATCGCAGCAGACGATGGTAATGTCGCGGCCCGAGAGCGTAGCCGCCTCCATGATCGCCTGGCGGCATCCTCCACATGGCATCACCGGTTCGCCGCGAGTGCCCTCCGCCGCCTGGAGAGGTCCACCGACGATGGCCAGTCGCGCAACGTTTCCAAGCCCGAAGGCGATTTGCGCCGCCGCCAGCGCGGATTGCTCGGCACATACACCAAGGCGATAACAGGCGTTTTCCATGTTGGCGCCCCTGGCAAGAGCACCGTCCGCGTTCTCGACAGCGCAACCGACGAGAAACTGCGAATAAGGCGCATGGGCCTGCTCTCGCGCGTCCATGGCGGCTTTGATCAATGTCTCGATATTGTTCATCTCCCAATTGCTCCTGCCGGCCTGTCCAGTCTGCGCGCCAAGGCTATGGCCCCCACGATCAGGAACGGCACCAGCACGAAGGACAACACGATCTTGGCAATGGCTTGCCCGACAAGAAGGCCGCCGATGGGAAACTCGCCATAGAACGCGAGGGTGATGAAGATCAGCGTATCCACCGCCTGGCTGATTGCCGAAGCGATTGCGCCGCGCGCCATCAAGCGAAAGTCTCCACCCGAATCGCCGCCGCGTCCGCGCAGCTTGTTGAAGATCCACACGTTCAGCAGCAGGGAGACGCCGTAGGCCACCGGACCTGCTGCCATGATGCGGGGCGTCTGCGCGTGCACCCTCTCGAATGCGGCGAGATTGTCCAGTGGCATGTCCGGCGATGCGGGCAGGACCAGCACGAGGCCGATCAGCGCAATCGACGCCGCGAGCGGGAGAAAGCCCCACAGCACCATCCGGTCTGCCATGACTTTCCCGTGCAACTGGGACACGGCGCTCGATATCACCACGAGGAGCAGGAATGCGAGAATGCCGCTTTCCACGATCAGCGGCCCGATGGCGAACTGCTTGTAGGCGAGAACGCCCGCTATGACCGTCATCCCCCCATAAAGCATGGCGAATACGAAGAGCGATCTTGGTGTCGATGGGGTGTGCGAATTGCTGTCCATTGCTGCTCGCTATTCAAGCATTGCCGCAAATGAAAGTGTCCAGCCGAGAATTCGGTTGAACCCGGCCTGCCCATCGGCAAGATGGCGGCCTGCGCACATTCACAGGAGTAGCCGTGCCTCCCCAATTGATTTCGCTTGCGGGGATCGCCGCAATCCTTTTGATCGCGGTTCTGCTTTCCAGTGACAGGCGCCATATCAGGCTGCGGATCGTCGCCGCTGCCTTCGCCCTGCAGGCGGGGATAGCCGCCTTGGTCTTGCGCACGGAGTGGGGCGCGGCAGTGATACATGCCATGGCCAATGGAGTCGCCGCGCTGCTTTCCTATGCCGATGCGGGCACGCAGTTCCTGTTCGGCAATAACGAGGCGAACCCGCTGTCGGATACCTTCGCGCTCGGTGCGTTGCCGGTGATCGTGTTCTTCGCGTCCCTGGTGTCGATCCTCTACCATCTCGGCGTGATGCAACGCCTCGTACGCTGGCTGGGCGGTGCGATCGGCTGGATCACCGGGATTTCCAAGGTCGAATCGCTGGGTTCGGCGGCGAACATCTTTGTCGGCCAGTCCGAGAGCCCACTGGTCGTGCGACCGTATCTGGCTGCGCTCTCGCCCTCGCGCCTCTTCACCCTGATGACCGTGGGGATGGCAGGTGTGGCAGGCACTATTCTCGCTGCCTATGCGGGGTTGCTGGGGTCCAGCTACCTCCCCGTTCTCCTCGCGGCGGCCTTCATGTCGGCGCCGGGCGGCATCCTGATGGCCAAGATCATCATGCCCGATACGCAGGACGCTTCCGCGGAAGCCGAGGGCGAGTTACTGCTCCCTCGCAGCAGGATAAGCGCCGAAGGCCCGGCGGCCATCACCGAGGCCGGCGAAACACCGCACGAAGTTGAAGTGGCCGCGCATTTCGATGCGGACGGGCGTGCGGCGAATATCATCGAGGCGGCTGCGCAAGGCGCGCAAACCGGCCTGCGGCTGGCCGTGGCGGTGGGCGCCATGGTGCTGACCTTTGTCGCCCTGATCGCCCTTGCAAACGGCATCCTGGGCGGCGTTGGCGGCTGGTTTGGCCTGCCAGAGCTCTCGTTTCAGCAGATTCTCGGATGGATCTTTGCGCCCATCATGTTCCTGATAGGCGTACCCTGGGGCGAGGCGGGGACGGCAGGAGGCCTGTTCGGGACCAAAATCGTCCTCAACGAATTCGTCGCCTTCATCGAACTCGGCGCCCTCGACGCCGGAACCCTCGGTCCGCGATCGACTGCCATCGTGACCTTCGCGCTGTGCGGCTTTGCCAATTTCAGCTCCATCGCGATCCAGATGGCGGTAACTGGCGGTCTTGCGCCCAACCAGCGCCCGGTCATTGCCAGGCTGGGGCTGAAGGCACTCGCCGCCGGCTCCCTCGCCAACCTGATGAGCGCGGCTCTCGCCGGGTTGCTGTTACCGCTGTAAGGACCATTGCATGGAAACGATCGCCACCATTTCGCTTGCTCGCCCGCTGGAGGAAGTTGCCGACGAGCTGGGTCGCAGCTTTGCCGAATACGGCTTCGCCATCGTGCGCGATCATACAATCGGGCAGGATCTGATCGACAGGGCGGATGCCCTGGCTCGGCAGTTCTTCGCCCTGCCAGCGGAAACGAAGCGCGAATATCATATCGAAGGCGGAGGCGGTGCTCGCGGCTATACGCCGTTCGGCACGGAGATCGCCAAGGACGCCGAAGTGCACGACCTGAAGGAATTCTGGCATGTCGGTCGCAGCCTGCCCGAGAGCCATCCGCTTTCCCGCTACATGTCGCCCAATGTCTGGCCTGCCGAGATTCCCGAATTCCGGGAAACCTTCGAAGAGCTGTTCGGGGAATTCGAGAAGACCGGATCGCTGGTCCTCAGCGCCGTCGCGCTTCACCTCGGGCTCGACGCCGACTGGTTCGAGCCCAGTATCGAGGACGGCAACTCGGTAATGCGGCTGCTGCATTATCCTCCCCTGCCCGCAGACGTGCCACCGGGAGCCGTCCGCGCCGCAGCGCACGGGGACATCAATACCATAACCCTGCTGCTGGGAGCGGAAGAAGCTGGACTGGAGCTGCTGGACAGGAAAGGGCGGTGGATCCCCGTTTCCCCGCCACCGGGCGCGCTGGCAGTGAACGTGGGCGACATGCTTGACCGCCTCACCAACGGCAAACTGCGCTCCACAACACATCGCGTCGTGAACCCTGCAGGGGAAGCGGCCAGCCGTTCGCGCTATTCGATGCCGTTCTTCCTGCATTTCCGGCCCGATTTTTTGATCGAGCCCCTGGATCAGTGCATCGAGCCTGGAGAAACGCCCGAACCGCCCATCCTGGCGCACGACTACCTGATGCAACGCCTGCGCGAAATCGGTCTGATCCAATAGTGCAATTCCGATCGCGACCCTGCTCCAGACAGGAGCGGCGTGTTGCAATGCAGCAACAATTTCAAAAAGTTTGCTGCACTGCGATAAACTCGGCGAAATGTCACTAAAATGTAAAGGCGATCCTGTTGAGGGGGCGCGACGCGGACGGAGGGTCCGGGATCTACAAACCTTTGATAAGGATGAAAAAATGAACTCTCGCTTGCTTCTCGCAGTGAGCATGCCCAGCATCGCTATGGGCATAGCCGCTCCTGCTTTCGCCCAGTCCACCGGTAGCACGGATTTCGAAGACAACGTCATCATCGTGTCCGGCGTGCGCAACATCGATGTCGGCGGTGTGCTGATTCCCGAAACGCCCCGCGCCAAGCAGGTGATCGACGAGGAGCTTATCCGTCGCCAGCGCCCCGGCCAGTCGCTGAACGATATCGTCAACCTGGTTCCCGGCGTCAGCTTCCAGAACAACGATCCGTGGGGTTCCTCGGGCGGTGGCTTCACCATTCGCGGCTTCGGCGCGGACCGCGTCTCGCAGACGCTGGACGGCATTCCGCTGAACGACAGCGGCAACTACGCGCTCTATACCAATCAGCAGGTCGACACCGAGGTGCTGTCGCAGATCAACGTCAATCTCGGCACCACCGATGTCGACAGCCCGACCGCCTCGGCAGCCGGTGGCACGATCAACATCCGTACGCGCGAACCCTCTGACTTTGCCGCCGTCACCGCCACCGCCAGCTATGGCCAGGTGCTGGCCAGCAATGCCCAGGACACCGACTACTATCGCGGTTTCGTCATGGTCGACACCGGTGACATGACCGGTAACGGCCTGAAGGCCTTCGCCTCGGCCAGCTACACGACCTACGGCGTTCCCTACAATCCGTATGGCGAAGTCGACAAGACGCAGTTCAACGCTCGCATCTGGCAGGATATCGGCAACGACGGCGATTTCATCTCGCTGACCGGTCACTGGAACGAGAACGTGAACAACTTCGCCGGTTCGGAAGACCTCGAGAACCTGCTGCTGTTCGGCGAAGACAATGTGCCCCCCGCCCTGGCCGCCGAAGGGTTCGACGCCAAGGAATCGCGTTTCGAAGTCTATCGTTTCAGCGGCGAGTTCCCCTGCACCGTGCCCGGCAACGTGCTGATCGGCGGTGGCGGCGACCCGGACGAGTCCGAACGATATGACGACCGCGACGGCTGCGGCGCGGCCTTCTATCGCCGCTACAATCCTTCGCGAACCGGCAATATCCGGGCGAACTCGCTGTTCACGCTGAGCGATTCACTCACCTTCGCGCTGGATGCGAGCTACCAGTACGTGAAGGCGAACGGTGGCGGACCCGACGATCTGCGCGAATCGTTCTTCAACACTGGCTTCACCGACGCCAACGATGATTTCATCGTTACCGGATCGTATACCGGCGCTTTCAACGGCGGCTACTATTTCGGGCGCGATCTCAACGGCGACGGCGACATGCAGGACCGCATCGCCGGTAACGACCCGAGCCAGACCCGTACCGATCGCTTCGGCCTCGTCGCGAACCTGATCTACGACATCACGCCCGATCACACCGTTCGTGCAGCCTACACGCTGGACCATGCGCGGCACCGGCAGACCGGCGAAATTTCCGTGATGCAGGCCAATGGCGAACCGATCGACGTCTATGCGATCGATACCCCGCTGCTGGATGTAAACGGCAACGAGGTGAACAAGCGTGACCGTCTATCCTATGCCATCCTGAACCAGATCTCGGGCGAATATGCCGGCAATTTCGGCGATCTTAACGTCGTCGCCGGCCTGCGCGTTCCCTTCTTCACCCGCGAGCTGAACCAGTATTGCTACACCACCTCGATCAACGGTTTCGTGGACTGTCCGACCCCGGGTCAGGACCTCGCCGCATACGAGGCAGCCAACCCCGACTACGTGCCACCGCTCTCGCGAGAGTATGATTACGAGAAGGTCCTGCCCTCGCTCGGTTTCGTGTACGAGTTCACCGGCGCCGTCTCGGCCTTCGGTAACTACAACATGGGCATCTCGGTGCCTGGCACCGACCCGCTCTACGATTCGCTCTACATCCCCGATGATGAGCGCGCCCGTCCGGTTCCCGAAACCACCGACAGCTTCGACCTGGGCGTCCGCTACACCAGCGGTCGTGTGCAGGCGCAGATTGCCGGCTGGTACACCCGCTACAACGACCGTCTCGCCTCGGCCTTCGATCCGACGGCGCGTAACGGCGAAGGCGCGGTGGTGTTCCGTAACCTTGGCCGTGTGGACAAGTACGGCGTGGATGCGTCCGTGTCCTTCGCCCCGACCGACAACACGCTGCTCTATGTCTTCGGTTCGCTCAACGAGTCCGAAATCAAGGAAGACGTGCTGGATGGTGTGGACGATGACGGCAACCCGGTGTTCTTCCCCACTGCCGGGAATTCGGAATCGGGCACCCCGAGCTACAGCTTCGGCGGTCGTGCGCAGGCGGACCTCGGTCCGGCCGAGCTGGGCGTTCAGGTCAAGCACACCGGCCCGCGCTGGATCAATGACCTCAACGAAGCGAAAGCCCCGGCCTATACGCTCGTCGATCTCGACCTGCGCATTGACGTGAAGGAATTCGCCAATGGCCAGACCGCCGCTGTCCAGCTGAACGTGACGAACATCTTCGATGAGTATTACATCGGCTACTTCGGTGGTTCGCTCGACGATTTCGGCTTCGCGCAGATCGGGGCCCCGCGCGCTGCCAGCGTGTCGCTGCTCGTCGGCTTCTAGACTACCGGATCACAAGCTGAAACAGGGGGCGGCGGCGTTCGAAAGGACGCCGCCGCTAACTGTTTGCCCGGCAACCCGGAACCGGCAGCGGTTCAACGCAGCGGTGGTTCGTCGAAGCTGCGCAGCTTGCGGCTGTGGAAGCTGCCCGCTTCCTTGCTGAGCAAGGCCAGCGTCTCGATCCCGATGCGCAGATGCTGGCTGATCGAGGTTTCGTAAAAAACGTTGGCCTGCCCCGGCAGCTTAATCTCGCCATGCAGGGGCTTGTCCGAAACGCATAGCAGCGTGCCGTAAGGCACCCGGAAGCGATAGCCCTGCGCCGCCACCGTTGCCGATTCCATGTCGATGGCCACGGCCCGGCTCTGATTGAAGCGCAGTGCGGAGCGGGTGTAGTGCAGTTCCCAGTTCCGATCGTCGGTAGTGACCACCGTGCCGGTACGCAGGCGCCGCTTTAGCTCTTCGTCGCTGGCCCCGGTGATCGTGCGCGCAGCCGCGAACATGGCCGTCTGCACCTCGGCAATCGGTGGAATGGGTATCTCCGGCGGTATTGCCAGATCCAGTACGTTGTCGTCGCGCAGATAGGCATGGGCGAGCACGTAGTCGCCGATGGTCTGGCTGGGGCGCAGCCCGCCGCAATGCCCGATCATCAGCCACACCTCGGGACGAAGCACGGCGATGTGATCGCAGATCGTCTTGGCGTTCGAGGGGCCGACCCCGATATTGACGAGCGTGATGCCAGAATTGTTTTCGCCCAGCAGGTGGTAGGCAGGCATCTGGTGCCTGCGCCATGTCCCATCGGTAACCATTTCGCGCGCGCCGTCCAGCTCGCCAGGGTCGATCACCACGCCGGGCGCGGAGAAGCCTTCATAGCAGCTGTCCGGATCGGCCAGTTCCTCGAGCGCGAAATCGATGAATTCCTCTACGTAGCGGATATAGTTGGTGAACAGCACATAGCGCTGGAAGTGGCCCGGCGGCGTGCCGGTATAGTGGCGCAGGCGCGCAAGGCTGAAATCCGTGCGCGGCGCATCGAAGAGCGACAATGGGCGGACATCGCTATCGCCGTCCAGCCAGGTCCCATCAGCCACCTCGTCGCCGATCTTGACGAGATCCGAGGCGGGGAAATGCTTCGTAAGCTCGGCGCTGGTCGTGCCTTTCAGGTCCACGTTCCCGCCATCCAGCACGTACTGGTAGGGAATTTCGTCGAGCGAGGGGCTTACCGTGAGCTCTACCGCGTAATCGCTCACGAGGTGGTGCAGCTGCTCCTCCAGATAGCGGCGGAACAGTCGCGGCTCTGCGATCGAGGCGCTGTAGGTGCCTGCCTGGTTCAGGCGGGCAAAGGAGCGCAAAGGGTGGCTGTGGCGGTCGGTGCCCCGGTATTCTACGCTCAGTTTCGGATAGGCGAAGGCACCGCCTGCCCGCGCGGCAGGGTCCGGCGGATCGCGGGTTTCGGCATATTTGCGCAGCGCACCGACGAGGTTCGCTCGCGATCTGTCCGAAATGTTCTCGAGCTGGTCGAGGATGCCGCCGATATCTTCAGGTCTGGTGGGCACGTGATCTCCGTTCCGCATGCTTTCGCACAGACCCTAGCTCAATCCTCGGCAAACACCCAGTCGAGGTAAGCTGCAAGCCGAATGCCGGATTGGGCCAGCCGATTTTCGACAGTGGGAATCCATTCCCAGTGATAATCGTAGCTAAGCAGAGCCGGCGATTCTGCCGTGCCGTCGCCCTCTTCGCCGCCTGTCTGGGGGTAGATACGGTCGCGCAGGGCAGCGCTTTCAGCGATCCAGACAGCAGGATCGCCTTCCCACCAGCTAAGCACCTGCTCGGGAGCAATGCGCCTTTCCAACCTCTCGGAATATTCCGAGTAGGACAATTGCTGGCGCTGGATCAGGCCTTCATCCCAGACCCAGTGCAGGTTTGTGGGGTTTTCGAACCAGCTCACGACGAAATCGTTTCCGCCCCGATCACTGCCGTTTCCTGCGTGCAACGGCTGGTGGAGGTCGGAGACGATATGGACCACGAACCGTAGTGCAAGCGCCTGCTCCTCCTGCGTCGCGGAATCGTCGCGCAAAGTGGCGGTGAATTCTTCCAGCGCGGTCAGGGCATCGCCCTCGGGCGGATGGGCAATCCCGTCGGCACCCTGCCCGGGCGGCAATGTGACGTAGTGGAAAGGCGAGGCGGTTTCCTGCCAGAACGGCTCCGGGTTCGACCTCTGCTCGTCGGGCCAGGTGCTGGCTTCCGCCAGGCCCTCATGTCCCAGGATCTGCGCTATGCGGGCGCGGGCCTTCCCGCCAAGATTGTCTTCGGCAATGTCGGCGCTCACCCGGTGGCCTATCGGCCCCCAGGCCTTGGCGGGAGCAGTAACGATAGCGGCTGCGAGAGCGCAGGACAGAAGCACTTTTGGAGACATGAGCCTTATCTACCTGACCTATATGGCATTGCGGTGAATCATGGGTTCGGCAAGGCCGCGCATTGCACAGCTTGGCAGGATTGTCGTCGATCGAATGCAGGGATACGCACAAATGTGAAGAGAGATTGCCGGAACCGAGCGCGCGGTCAGCTCTACCGCGTCGTCGATACTCGCAGTTCGGCTCGGCGGCTTTGCCAGTCCGCCCTCCCCGTCGGTTCTTCGACTTCGCTGACTATTTCGAGGTCTATCGATCCTTCCGGTGCCCCCAGTCCCTCGAGGATGCCGACGATCTTCTCGCCCCTTTGGCGTGCCATGTCCTCGCGCTCCTCGAGGATCTCGCCATTGTCGAGCAAGGTAGCGCCCCGAAAAGCGCGGACCGAAATTGCGACGTCGGACGTCGCTTCGGCAAGGCGAGCGAGCTCCAGCATCAGCATCGCATCCGGCCCCGAGGCGCGGTCGCGCTCGAAAGGGAAATAGATCGTTTCCGTGCGGCCCAGTGCCACTTCCGGCACCGGCAAGGCGGGCAGGCGCATGATCTGCAGGGAGCTTGCTGGATCCGCGAGGATCATCGCGCGCTGGGCCTCGGTAATATCGGGCCGCCGACCGAGCTCTAGGGCAAGGATTTCCGGTGTGGCGGGCGCGATCTCGTCGCATTCGGAAGAGAGTTCCGGCAGGACAGACGCCCTCCCCTCGATCTCTACTCCCCCGCATTCCCGACCGTCCTCGCTCACGACCCCTTCGACAAGCAGCTTGTGACCCAGTTGCGGATTGCCCCAGTCGGGCGGGCTGGACACGCCGTAGCGCTCGCCCTCGTGCCGCACGAAGAAGCAGACATCGCTGCGATCCCCGGTATCCTGCGCCACGGGGCAGGTAACGAAGCTGACATGCTGTTGCGCCGATGCCGGCACGGCTACCGACAGGGCGCCCAGCGCAAGCCAGGGACCGAGAGATCCGAACCGCATTTTCACAACACACTCATGAAGTTGACCAGATCCTGCTTTTCCTGTTCGCTGTAGCGAATGTTGAAGCGGCGGTCGTAGAAATCCACCATCTCGCGCAGGGTGTCGGCTTCTCCCCCCATGAAATACGGCGCGCGGGCAGCAAGCCCGCGCATCTGCTGGGTCATGCTGGCGCCGATGTCGCTGCACCTGCCCGTTACCAGCGCGCGGCCCGGATCGTGGGTGTAGATGACCCTGCCGAGATAGGACTGCGGCACGGCATCATCGTGGCAGGTCGCCTTGAACAGGGGGAGGTCATCCCGCTGGTTCCAGGGCCAGTTGTTCAGCCCCAAGTCCATAAAGCCGGGCGCAAGATCCATGCCCGCCAGCACGGTGTTGTGACAGCCCGACGCGCAGCTACGCTTGAAGGGATTGCCAAGGCCTTTGTCGTTGTAGACGCCCACATCCTGTATGAAGAAGCGCTTGTCGAAGAAAACGTCGGCGCCCCGCGCGACAGAGGCCTGGAATTCTTCCTGCGACGTCAGTTCTTCGCCATCGCCGCGCTGGTGAAGCCACATGTTGAACGTGCCGAAGACCCGGTTCACCGGGTTGTTGCCCAGTTCGCCGGGCGGGCCATCGCGCATGGCTTCGGGGCCGAGGCCCGGCGGCGTGCCCGGACCGCCCAGTTCCCCAGCCTGGTTGCTGAACCCTTGCGCGACGTAGATCGACCGTTCGAATTCCTCGATCTGGCGCAGTTCTTCCTCGCTCAGCTCGGCGATCATTTCCAGGTGCGTGGAGCTTGCATCGCCTGCCTGTCCTCGCAGGGTAGGCAGTCTGCCGTCCGACATCAGCTGCACCGAGACAAATTCGCCTGTCTCGGGATCGGTCGGCAGCAGGCTCTTGTCGTTGTACATGAAATATTCGTGCGGGGTCACACCGTTAGGCAGCGTGAGCAGATACTTCATGTTCGCAACCGGTCGCGGCCGGCGAAACACGGACACGGCAGGGTCGTCGCTGAACATCCCGTATTCGGGATCGAGATTGCAGCCTGTCGGATCGCTTACGACTTCCAGGTCGAATTCGGGCTCGATCACGCTGCCGTCGGCGGCTTTGGGCGGCCACGGGCGCGGAATGCGGAAAAGGCCCTTGGTGAGCAACAGCGAATGGGACGCTTCCTCCCCCTGCGGCAGGCTGGGGCAATTGGACCCGTCGATCGCGGCAAACAGCGGATCGTTGCCATCGGTGGCGTCCCACTGCGCGCGGATGGTCTTCACCGAAAGGCTCATCGCGTCGGACGGCTGGTGACAGGTGACACAGGCACGCCCATTTTCACCAAGCGGTTCGAAGAAAGGATGACCTGCCGTATTGATGAGTTCGCCCGTATTGATGAGGCGAAGGCGGCCGTAGTCATTGGTGAATTCCAGCGTATCGCCGATCGTGTGCTCCTCGCCCGGACCCCACCACTGGTTTTCCGCGTATTCGGCGCTCTGGGTTGCGACAGCGACGCCGAAGGTCAGGCTCGCACCGATCAACAGGAGGACCGGGAACCTGCGTGTCGAAGGTTGGCTCACCATCCGTCTCCCCGCAAAGTCGCGTAGCGGCCAGCATCGCCGGCCCTGGCACGCAATTGGCCAAACTCGTCACCCTGTCCCGCAGGCTCACCAATCCTTTCAACTGGACGGATGGCAGACCATAACCTGCTCATTCAGGCGTGCGCCCTAGCAGTTCGCGTTCTTTCATCCAGTCTATCAGGCGCGGGCCCCACAGGTCCGGCGTCATCGTGAAATTGGGAACGTCGTAAACATGCAGTTCGGCAGGCTCGCGCTGCGCGATCCACATCTGAAACAGCGCGATAAGACCGTCTGTCACCGGGCCGTGCCAGGCCTCGGTGATCAGGAACAGCGGCGGGGCATCCTGCGGCACGGCGATATCCTGCAGGGCGGGTCCAAAATTGGAGACGATGAAGTCGGGCGTCGCTCCCTCCTCGTCCGCCATCATCGCACCGAAGGCAACGCCGCCCCCGGCAGAGGTACCGAACATGCCGACACGCTCGGGATCGATCCGCCACTGTGCAGCCCTGCTCCGCACCAGGCGGAGCGCTGCCTGTCCGTCGCCTACGGCTAGCCGCAGCACCTCGCCCAGCACGGGATCGTCGGGCGAGGGATTGGCATTGGCGTTGCGGATTTCCATGCTGGGAAACACGATCGGCCCCGATCTCGGCGGGCGAGGCGCTGTCGCCTCGGCGATCTCCTCCGGCGTGCGCTGGAGAGTGCGGTATTCCAGCACGATCACGGCTATGCCCTCGTCGTTCAGCATGGCGATCGTGTCGTGCATGTCGGCGCCCATGCCAAGGACGCGCAGTCCGCCGCCGGGCAGCATCACTATCGCAGCCCCATCGGCCTTGTCAGGCTCGGGCAGGAAGACCTGCAAGCGAGGCTGGGTGGTATTGTAGCGGTCTTCCCCGCCTTCGGTGGGATGCACCACGAGAGGCTCTGACCAGTCCTGCGAACCGGGAGCAGGACCGTCATAGAGATCGAGCGTGTGCTGCTGCGCAAGGGCTGGAGCCGAAGGCGCAAGCACCAGGCAGGCGGCTGCCAGGGCAGGAAGGAACGCTTTGCGGAAAACCACTTCAGAAACCCTTTGCCTGATAGGTCCAGTCTGCATCTTCGCACAGGGCGCAGTTCTCGCCGATGAACCAGCGCGATGCTGCCTCGTCGCCGCGCAATTGCCATTCCAGCCATTTCACCGCGACTGTCCCCACGCGCCCGCCGTTGGGCTCGCGAAAGGTACCGCCATGGCCAACGTCCAGGTTTGCCACGGCTACTGGAACGTGATCGATGCGCTGGAAGTCGTCCATGCCGTTGGGATAGGCGACATCGCTCTCCCCGCCGAGGATGTAGAGGACCGGCGAATGGATATTGGCAAGCTCCGCTTTGGCGACGGAGAACCCGGTAATGGGGTTGAAAGCGGCCGGATCCAGTACGCCGCTATTATGCACGATGGCCGTGGCGATCCGCGGATCGGCGGCCACGCTGATCGCCTGCAAACCACCGCAGCTATGCCCGGCCACTGCCACCTTTTCCGGATCGATCAGGCTGTGGAAAGGGCTTTGCGCGTCGTCATTCTCGGCAAGGATCCAGTCCAGCCC
This sequence comes from Aurantiacibacter poecillastricola, assembly GCF_030730945.1. Classification (GTDB taxonomy): domain Bacteria; phylum Pseudomonadota; class Alphaproteobacteria; order Sphingomonadales; family Sphingomonadaceae; genus Alteraurantiacibacter; species Alteraurantiacibacter poecillastricola. The sequence goes on along the minus strand of NZ_JAVAMS010000004.1, from coordinate 308,548 downwards.
GGCGAGAAGGTCGGCAGGCAAGGTCTGCACCGGAGGGAAGGCGCCCTCACTGGGCGGGGCCTCGCGAGGCGGTTCGGGGAGCGCATCGGGACCGCTAAAGGCCTTGCCGGGCGCGATGGCGACATAGCCATGCGAGGCGATCTCCAGAAGGTGAAAGCGCGCGGAGGCCGCATCGGCCGAGCAACCGCCATTGCCCCAAAGGACCACGCCCAGCTGGCGGTCTTCCACCATGCCCAGATCGCGGGGGCGATAAACGATGTGGTCGGGTAGATCCGGCCGCACATCCCGCATGGCAGGATAGGCGCCGCTGCCCGGCAGATCGGGCGCGGTGTCGAAGGCCGCTTCTGCTGCCTGTGGGGACCCCTGCCCTGTCTCGCCGACGGCTGTACAGCCGGCAAGGACGGTACCCAGGACAAGGAGAGCGGAGCGGAGCGAAGCGGTTTTCATATGTCTCTCCTGACGGGGAATGAAGGGACGGCCGGCGAACGAGGCTTGCCGGCCGCCTCGTTCAGAAGCCGGCGCGCACGCCGATGGCGATCGTCCGTCCGATCGGGCTGTGTGCATTGGGATCGAACGCCAGGTTGCCGTTCTGTACGTATGGCGGATCATTGTCGAAAATGTCCTGCACATCCAGTGTGAAGGTGATCCCTTCGGCAAAGGAGACCGGCTGTTCCAGCGTATAGCGCAGCGCGAGATCGAACTCCGTATGCGCGGGCACATCCTGGATCGGCGTTACGGAGTCGTTGTCGTAGCTGCCGTAATGGTTGGCGAAAACGGTGCCTGAGAAGCCACCCAGCTCCGCCCCGGCATAGGCCCTCGCGACGAAGGATGCCGGGTTGTTGATCGTGTCCAGCACGTCGCGCAGCGGTGTGCCCGAGATGATCGTGCGATCGAAGGACAGGATCTTGGTGGCATTGACCCCGACACGCCACGAACCCCAGTCGGCGAAACCCTCGTAGCTGCCGATGAATTCCAGCCCGTCCGTCTTGTTGGCACCCAGGTTCACCTTGCGGCCGTCCACTATTGCGAACACGTCCTGCGGTGCGGCGGGCGGCGGACTGAAGAGGCCGCCGGCGACGATCTCGTTCACCAGGTCGATCGAAGGATTAAGCGTCACGATCGTGGCCAGTTCGGGTTTCTGCAGGGCCAGTTGATCGTTACCCGGCGTGGCGATGCGATTGGTGTAATCGACATTGTAATAGGTGACGGAAAGGCTGAGGCCGGCGAGTGCATCGGGCTCCCAGTCTGCGCCTGCGGACCAGGTGGTGGCCTCTTCCGGCTGCAGGTCGGGATTGCCGCCGCGCAGGAAGAGAACATTGCGCTGCACGTTGCTGCCATCCACGAACTGCGTGTACTGGTTGAAAGGCAAGCCGGTATCGGAAAGCGTCGGCGCGCGGAACGAGGTGCCGTAGCTGCCGCGAAGGGTGAGCGTCTCGACGGGGCGGAAGGTTACGCCGAACTTCGGATTCAGCGTGTCGCCGACATCGTCGTAATCATCGTAGCGAACGGCTGCCGACAGGTTGAGCTCCGGCCCGTCCGCGCCGATGATCGGTACGAAAACCTCGCCGAACACAGAGTTGATCTTGCGATCGAAATCGCTCTCGAAAGGCGCGAGATCCTGGAAGTTTATCTCCTGCCTGGAAGCGCCCAGCGCCAGACGGACATCGCCCGCCGGAAGCGTGGTCACAGGCCCGTCAACCGACAAGCCGTATTCGTGAATGCCGTAATTGGTATCCACCCGGAAGCTGCCGCCGGCGATTGCTGCGATGGTTGCAGGGTTGTTGTTGCCGGTGGAGCTGAACGGATTGAATGCGGTGGCGGGATCGGTGTCGGCCAGCGCTGCCGCCAGGGCGGCGTTGTCGATGGACCGGTTGAAGGACCGTTCCTTGTCGTGTCCATAGGCGTAGAACGCGTTGCCCGACCAGTCTGCACCAAGCTCCACGTTCAGCCCGCCGGTGATATGATAGGCCTGCTGCGAAGACGTGTTCCGCTCGAAGCCGAGCTCGTTCACGAAGGAATAGGCGACCGTCACGCGCTCCCCCGGTGCACCGGGATTGACGTAGAACGGATTGGATGTCGGCACGTCGAATTGCGCGGCCAGTGCGCTGGCGGCCTGAATGCCGTCACGCTCTGCATAGAAGCCTTGCGCGTAGACCTCGATGTTCTCGTTGATCTCCTGCTCGAACGTGGCTGCCGCGCTGTAACGCTCCTGTGCGGGAAGAGCGCCCGCGCCAAGGAACGCGCTTTGCAGGTTGCGCGTGCCCGCGGTGAAATCCCCAGCCGTCAGGTTTTCGCCGTCGCCATCGGGAATGGCGTAGGTTACGCCGTCCACCGTGACATTGCCGGGCGCGGCATTCGAGGAGCGGAGATCAGGACCGCCGAAGGGAGTAAGGTCGTCGGTATAGAAATCGCGGTCTGCGGCGAACAGGGTTCCGCGGTCGTTGTATTCACCGGCCACCATGATGGAGCCGGTGCCCCAGGTCTTGCCCAGCGCCGCGCCGGCTTGATATTCCTCGAACCCGTCGGCGAAGCGCACGCGTCCCATAGCTTCGGCGCCGTCGAAATTCTTGCGCAGCAGGATGTTCACCACCCCGCCCACGGCATCGGATCCGTAAATGCCGGAGCTGCCATCGGCCAGCACTTCCAGCCGCGCGATCGCCATCGTCGGGATAACCGCCGGGTCGAAGAACTGGCTCTGCGTGCCAGCGGCGGGCAGGCGCCTGCCGTCGAGCAGAGTCAGCGTGGATTCGGTCCCCAGGCCGCGCAGGTTGATGCCGGTGCCGAAGGTGCGGTTGGCATTCTGGTTATTGGCCGAGGTGAAGGATGCGTCGGTCGCACCGAAGTTGAAGATCTGCGGGAGTTCGGACAGCAGCTCCGTCGTGGTGGAGGCAGGGCTCTGTTCGATATCCTCGCGGCCCAGCCCGATCACCGGCGAACCGGTCGGCTCGATGCCGCGGATGCGGCTGCCGGTCACGACGATCGCTTCGGGCTGAGGTTCTTCCTCGATCCCTGCACCGGCATCCTGCGCCAGCGCAGCGGCGGGAAGGCAGAGAGCAATCAGGGAGCCGCCGCCAAGCAAGGCACCAAGTTTCGATCGAAAAGTCACGCGCATGTCATTCATCCCCATCCTGTCTGGTCATCGCCAGTCCGATTTGCGGCGCGCGTCACAGAAGGAGGGCGGATAGACAAGCGAAACCTTCCCGACGAAATTGTTGACGATATTGGCGGTCTGCAATCAATTGCGGTGGTACGACAAATCCCGCCCCCGCCCACGAGGTTCGGCGGGTTCTTCCCCGCTTAGCTCCTGCCTATCCGCGAACGGGGTCAGGGTGTGGAGGCGCGATAGCTCTGGCCTTTCGCGAACTCCTCCCACACGTGGTCCAGCATCCCGATCTCCTCGGCAAACTTCTCCTGGAAGAATCCGAGCAGGGCCATCACATTGGGCTTCAGCAGTTTCTCGCGCGGGACGATCGCCTTCAGCCAGAGAGGCGGCGGACGGAATGCAGGCAGCAAGCGCACGAGCCTGCCCTCCTGCAGGTCCTTCTCCACCAGGACGGTGGGCAGGACAGCGATGCCGAGATCGTTTCGCACGGCTTCGCGCAGAATGATCGCATCGTTGACCCGGAAGCGCGGCTGCACCGTGACCGCGAAGTCGCCACTGTCGCCATAGAAGTGCCAGGTATCGCCATAGAGCAAGGAGGCGAGGCAATGGTGGTTGGCCAGTTCGTTCGGGTGGCCGGGTTGGCCATGCTCTGCGATGTAGCCGGGCCCGGCATACAGCGCGTTGCCATAGGGCATCAGCGGAAAATCCTGCACCAGCGTGGAGCGCGATGGCCTGATCCCGATCGTGATGTCGGAATCGAGGTCGATCCCGTCGGCCAGCCGGTCGATCAAGCGCAAGTCCATCTCGAGGGACGAGTACTTCGCCAGAAACTCTATCAGCATCGGGCCGAATATTCGGCTGGTCACCGTGCCGGGTGCATCGACCCGCAAATAGCCGGCGATTTCCGTCTTCGCCTGAACACTGCGCAACTCGTCGAATTGCGAGAGCACTTTCTCGCATTGCGGCAGCACCCTGCTCCCGTCCGCAGTCAGTGTGATTTCGCGCGTGGAGCGGAAGAACAGCTTGATCTTGAGCTGGTGTTCCAACTGGTTGATCCGCTTCGACACGATCGACGGCGCGACTTCGAGCGCTCGCGCCCCGGCAGCGAAACTGCCTTCCCGGGCGACCGTGAGAAACGTCCTTATGTTTATCAGCGTGTCCATCGTTCGCGATTCGAGAATAGTGACGTCGCATTAAGGTGTATTGTTCGCATGCTGAAGCTTTCATAGCGTCGCAACCCTTGAGGATGCTCCACGCAAAAAGATGGAGTCGCAAGGGGAGAGAACATGACCAAGGCAAACAGACTTGCCGCCAGGACCTGTGTCGCGGCCATCGCACTGGGCCTTTTGTCCACCCAATCCGCGCAGGCCCAGACGGTCAGCACCGGCACCGCCGACGAGATGGAGGCCGAGGAGAACGCCGGCGAAACCATCGTCGTCACCGGCTCGCGCATCCGTTCCAGCTTCGACCAGCCCACTCCGGTCACGATGCTGGGCGGGGAACGACTGGAAGAACGCGGGATCACCAATCTCGGCGATGCCCTCAACGAGCTGCCTGCTTTCAGCGCGACCCAGTCTGCGGCCACTGCGGGCCTTACTCCAGGGCCGGGTCTGAATATCGGCGGGCGCATCCTCGACCTTCGCGGCCTTGGCGCCGTGCGCACTCTGACGCTTGTGGACGGTAAGCGCTTCGTGCCCTCCACCACCCAGGCCACGGTCGATACGAACATGATCCCCTCGATCCTGTTGCAGCGCGCGGAGGTGGTTACCGGCGGTGCATCGGCCGTCTATGGCTCCGACGCTGTCTCCGGCGTGGTCAACCTGATCATCGATCGCGACTTCACAGGATACCGGGTGAACGGACAGCTCGGCATCTCCAACGAGGACGACAATTTCACCCGCCAGGTCGGGGTGGCCGGGGGCTGGGATTTCGGATCCAGCGTCCACCTCGTGGTAGGCGGCGAGTGGGAGAAGGCCGACGGCATCGACGCCTGCCGCGAACGCGACTGGTGCATCGATGGATTGACCATCGTCGGGCGCAATCCCCTGGCGGCAGGTCAATCGCCGGACTTGCCAGCCAGCAACATCCTGCCCGGGGCATCGGTGTGGACTACCGACTTTCAGGGCATCACCACGCCTCCCGCCAGCGCCTTCACCGGGGTCGACCTACCTGTTCTGCGGCCGATCGACGGCATCACCTTCGACAATGACGGCACGCCGCGCCGCTACCAGCTTGGCTCCTATGCGAACCGCATCTGGATGGTCGGCGGGGAAACCGGTACTCCGGCCGAAGAGAACGTCTATTTCGACTTTCCCATCATCTCGCCGAACGAGCGTTTCAGCCTGATGGGCCTGCTGACGCTCGATGCGACGCCGGACCTGTCGTTCGAACTGGGGCTGACATACGGAGGAAGCGACGGACGCCACCGAAGCACCGCCTATCGCAACATCGCCCTTACCATCCAGGACGACAATCCCTTCATCCCCCGCTCGGCAGACCCGACGCTCGACATCCCGACCATCCTCGCGAACAGCGGGGCCACAAGCTTCTCGCTCGGCAAGGGCTTCGATGATGTCGGGCCGGTCCAGATCGAGGCAACCAACCGGGTCTTCCGCTTGGTCGCCGGTGCGGAATACAGCATCAGTCCGGACTGGACCGCGGATTTCTACTACCAGTTCGGTCGCAACAGTTTCCGCAGCGACCTGCGCAACAACACCATCACCGCCAACATATTGCAGGCACTCGATGCCACCTCGTTGAACGGCGAACCCGTGTGCCGCGTGAACGCCGATGCCGATCCGACCAACGACGACCCTTCCTGCGTGCCGCTCAATCCGTTCGGTTACGCCAATGGTCCGTTGTTCGCCTCGGCCGCCGACTACGTGACGGCGGACGGTTTCCAGACCAGCGTGACGAAACAGCACGTCGCAGCGCTCAATATCTCGGGCTCCCTGTTCGAGCTTCCGGGCGGGCCGCTCGGCGTGGCTTTCGGCGGCGAATTTCGCAACGACAGCCTGTCGGGAGACACCGATCCGATTTCCCAAACCGGGGGATTCTTCAATGCCGGCAACGGTTCGATCATTTCCGGCGAGATCGAGGTTGTCGAAGGCTATGCCGAATTCGATGCGCCCATCCTTGGCGACGTGCCTTTCGCCAGCGAGTTCGGCATCAGCGGCGCAATCCGTCAGACGCATTACCGGCGGTCGAGCGACTTTGCCCAGGAATCCACGGTGGATGCCACCACCTGGAAGCTGGGCGCGACCTGGGCCCCTGTCGAGGCGGTGCGGTTCCGCGTGACCCGTTCGCGCGATATTCGCGCACCGAACATCCCCGAACTCTTCGGGCCGCAGAGCGTTCGCACCGGCATCCTGACCGATGTGGGCAATGGCGGTGTGCAGGTGATCGTGCCGATTACCAGCGGCTCCAACCCCAACCTGCTGCCGGAAAAGGCCGACACCTTCACCGCCGGCGTGGTGATTCAGCCGGAGACGGGCTTCCTCAGCCGCCTGCGGGCTTCCATCGACTATTACGATATCGACATTGCCGATGCGATCGGCGTGCTGGGCCAGCAGAACATCGTGCAGCGCTGCGTGGATGGCGATCAGCTCAGTTGCTCGCTCATCGAACGCGATGCCGACAACAACGTGGTGAGCATCACCGATACCGTGCAGAACGTGAACCGGCTGATCGCGCGCGGCGTCGATTTCCAGCTCAACTACTCGCAGCCGCTTGGCGGGAATAATGCTCTCTCGCTGGTCGTGCTCACCAGCTACGTGAAGGACCTGATCACCGTGGACTCGGTGGGCAGCACGGACCGTGCGGGGCAGACGGGGCTGCGCGGTGGGACGCCTCCCGGCGTTCCGGACTGGCTCGTGGACGCGACAGCCAGTCTCGATATCGGCGATGCCTTCACCTTCAACACGCATGTGCGCTGGATCAACAGCGGGTTCTTCTTCCCCTCCTTCATCGAACCCGGCGACCCGGGTTACGCGCTTACCGATCCCAACAGCGTCAACACCAATTCCCTGCCTTCGAAAACCTACGTGGACCTGCTGGCCACCTACCGGCTCGACCTCGGCTTTGCCGAAAGGGCAGAGATCTACGCCGGGGTCGATAACGTCTTCAACGTCGATCCCCCCAATTTTCCGGGTGCGAACGGAGCAGGTAACAACGTGCTGTTCAACCCGGTCGGACGGTTTTTCAAGGGCGGCGTTCGCCTGACTTTCTGACGTGGACATAGCCGGGCAGCGTGGTCGCCAGCCTCTTGCCCGGCCCTTTTTTATGAGGTGCGCGGGGCCCTCGCCGGTCCAGGGCCTTCATGCGCCCGTAAAGCGGCGGGAGCAGGCCGCACAAAGCCAGGAGCGAATTTGCGATGGCAGCAGGACAACATACGATCGATGTTGCCGAGATCATCGAGGAGCGTCGACTGACGAAGTTCAACTACGTCGTGATCGCCACGTCCTGGTTGATAACCGTGTTCGACGGGTTCGACATGATGATGATCGGCTTCACCGCGCCCTACATGCGGGAAACGCTGGCGCTCGACGAACTGATGCTCGGCAATGTCTTTTCCGCCGGGTTGCTGGGCATGATGCTGGGGGGCTTCGCCTTCGCCTATCTGGGTGACAGGTTCGGGCGGCGGCGACCGATCATCTGGTCCGCCTTCGCCTTCGGCATCCTCACTTTCGCGACCGGTTTTGCTTCGAGCTACGAGATGCTGCTCGTGCTGCGCTTTCTCGATGGATTTGCCATTGGCGGCATGCTGCCGCTGATCTGGGCGCTCAATATCGAGTTCGTGCCTGCCCGGATGCGCTCGACCGTCGTGACCGTCATCATGATGGGCTACAGTCTAGGCGCGGCCCTGGCAGGCCCGGCGACCATCTGGCTGGCACCGCAATTCGGCTGGCCCGCGGTGTTCTTCTTCGGCGGAACTTGCACGCTGCTGATCGCCATCGTCCTGCTTCTGGTGTTGCCGGAATCGATCCGGTTCCTGACGGCGAAGGCCCAGCGACCCGATCTCATCGGCGGGATACTCAACCGGCTGCAGCCGGAACTGAAGGCCGATGCGAAGGCGACCTACGTTCTGGGAGACGAGGAGCGCGACGTCACCCACTTCCACGTCGCCAAGCTCTTCAAGGGCGACCTGCGGCTTCTCACGCCGCTGCTGTGGCTCGGCTACACAGCCAGCACGATGGCCGTCTATTTCACCTCCAACTGGGGGCCCATCGTCTTCGAGGACATGGATTTCTCCCGCGACACCGCGGCATATGTCGGCTCCATAACCTCGGTGATCGGCGCGGGCCTCGGCCTTGCCCTGATGCAGTTCACGGACCGCAAGGGGCCGTTCTCGGTCGCAGCCTACCCGGCACTCGCCTTTCCGTTGCTGGTCATCATCGGTCTTCTGTCGATGCAGGCCGACCTGTTCCTGGTGCTGTCGGTCATCGCCATCAGCCTGGTCAGCGGAGCACACTTCGGCATCCTGTCGATCGCCGGGGTCTATTACCCCAGCGCCATCCGCGCGAACGGCGGCGGCTGGGCCACCTCCATCGCCAAGGTCGGCGGCATCGCCGGCCCTATCCTCGGCGGCTACGTTCTTGCCAGCGGGCTGCCCGTAGTGCGCAGCTTCGCCCTTCTGGCGATCTGTCCCGCCATCCTGTTCCTGTGCGCGATCGGCATCGGCCTGATCGTGCGCCGCCGCGACCGGCCATCCATGCCGGCCGACGCTTCACCCGTTCCAATCCAATGAAAGCCTGCGAGCCATGAAACTCAGAAGCATTTCCGCCAATTCTCCCGTCCGCCGTGCCCAGTGGCACGCCTTGGGCCTTAGTGACGAGGATCTACAGAAGCCGAAGATTGCCGTGGTGAACAGCTCTTCCGAGTTGGCGATCTGTTTTTCCCACCTCGACGGGGTCGCGAAGGTCGTGAAGGAAGCGATCCGCGCCGCCGGGGGCGTTCCGTTCGAGGTGCGCACGACGGCGGTATCCGATTTCATCACGGGGGCTGCGCGTCAGGGTAGCTATATCCTAGGCGGACGCGACCTTATCCCTAACGATATCGAAGCGCAGGTCGAGGCCGCGATGCTCGATGGCATGGTCTGCCTGACCAGCTGCGACAAGACCCCGCCCGGCCACCTGATGGCAGCGATGCGGCTCAATATCCCCACGCTGCTGGTGATCGGCGGCTACCAGGCGTCGGGTATGATCGACGGCGACCATGTCGACGTGGAGGACCTGTTCTCCGGCGGTATCGGAGAGACGCTGGGCCGCAAGGGCAAGCATTCGGTCGACGCGATGACTCGTCAGGCCATCCGCGGTCCAGGCGTCTGTGCCGGAATGGCGACGGCTAACACCATGCACTCGGTCGTCGAAGCCCTCGGCATGTGCATCGCCGGTTCCGCCCCGGTGCGCGCCAACAGCGACAAGATGTTCGATGCCGCGCGCGCCGCAGGTGTCCGCATTGTGGACATGGTGAAGGAGGACCTTACCCCGCGCCAGATCATGACGCCGGGCGCATTCCGGAATGCTGCGGCGATGGTGCAGGCTGTGTCAGGCTCCATCAACGCGATCAAGCACCTGCAAGCGACTGCCACCGAAGGCGGGCTGGATGTCGACCTGTTCGATATCTGGGAGGAGATGGGCCGCAAGGTGCCGATCCTCACCGCGGTGCGGCCAAGCGGGCATCGCCGGATCGAGGAGTTCGAGGATGCAGGCGGGGCGCGCGCCATGCTCAAGCAGCTCGAACCGATTCTTGATACGTTCACCGTGGTCGCGTCGGGCCGCACGATGGGCGAGGACCTTGCCGATGCCAAGGTACTGGACAGCGAAGTAATCCGCCCGCTCGACAATCCCGTGGCCGATGGCCCCGCGATCTGCATCCTCAAGGGATCGCTCGCACCCGAGAGCGCGGTGGTCAAGCTGGGCATTCCTGACGGCAAGCGCCCAGAAAGCTTCCGCGGCCCGGCGCGCGTGTTCGAAAGCACCGAAGCCGCCATGACGGCCATCGAGAACGGCGAATTGCAAAAAGGCGAGGTGCTGGTGCTGCGCGGACAGGGGTTGAAAGGCGGGCCTGCCATGGGCGGCGGCGCGTCCTTCGTCCTGTTCGCGATCGATGCTGCGGGACTTGCCAGGGACGTCGCCTTCGTCACCGACGGCCAGCTTTCGGGCCTCTGCCTGAAAGGCCTGACCGTCGCCGAAGTCTCGCCCGAAAGCGCGGTGGGCGGCCCCATCGGCAAGGTGCGCGACGGCGATGTGATCGACATCGATGTGCCGAGCCGCAAGCTCGATGTGGACGTTCCAGCAGACCAGCTTGAAGGCCGGGAAGGCCCCGGGGCCGAACACGCGGTGCCTGCCGAAGGCTGGCTGGCCATGTACCGCCGCGATGTGCAGCCCATGGCGACCGGCGCAGTACTGCTCGATCTCGACCAGAAGCAGGGGAGCTAGGCATGGTAAGGCTGACCGACGAGGAAAAGGCGATGCGCGATGGCGCACACGGGCCTGCCGTCGCCAAGGCAATGGACCTTTTGATCCGCTACGCCGAAGCGCTGGGCGCGGAGGATTTCGTCTACACCAACAACGTCGCCGGTGTTCCGGGGTCTTCGCCGCAATGGGTGAAGGATTACTACAAGGAGGACGGCGGCGACTATCGCGCCGTCTTCTCCCGCTTCGATCTCGATTCCGACGAGGTCGTTGACGTGCCGCGCATGAACGCTTCCAGCTGTCACCTGCAGGGTGGGATGGACCCCGAAATGTGGCGCGAGCAGGGGATGAGCGAGGACGCCTTCGCCAATTTCAGCAGCGACGAGGCCGAAGTGGCATCCCACGGCATCCAGGTTCTCAAGACCTGCACACCCTACCTGGCCGGAAACGTGCCAGTGATGGGCGAACACTGCGCGTGGATGGAATCCTCCGCCGTCGTGTTCTGCAACTCGGTGGTGGGCGGACGAACCAATTGCGAGGGCCGCGAGTCCACCAGTGCGGCCATGCTGGCGAAGCGCATTCCCAACTGGGGTTTCCATACCGACGCTTTCCGCAAGGGCCAGCATTCCATTGATGTGCAGGTGCCGGTCGACTCCATCTTCGAGTGGGGCATGCTCGGCTATTTCACCGGCGGCGCGGTGGAAGATGCCATCCCGGTCATCGACGGCGCGCTCGCCGATCCATCGCTCATCAAGCACAAGCATTTCGGCGCGGCAGCAGCATCGTCCGGCGGGGTGGAGATGTACCACATGGTGGGCATTACGCCCGAAGCCCGCGACAGGCAAACGGCGTTCGGTGGCAATGATCGCGGAGAGCGCTTCGTCTACGGCCCGCAAGAAAGAGCTGCGATCTACGAACGGCTCAACAGTATCGGGGAAAGCACGGATGTCGATTACGTCATGCTCGGCTGCCCGCATTATTCGGTGGAGCAGATCGCCGAAGCCGCGCGCCTGCTGGAAGGCCGCAAGGTGCACGAGAATACAGAGCTGTGGATCTTCACCAGTCGCGCCGTGAAGGCGACTGCGATGGCCAGCGGATACGACCGCATCCTGCGCGAGGCAGGTGCCAAGCTGATGACGGACACCTGTTCCGCGATCAGCCAGGCCGTTCCCGAGGGCACTCGGGTCGCCGGTTTCGATAGCGCAAAGCAGACGCACTACCTGCCAGCGATGATGGGCATCGAAGGTTGGTACGGCACCACCGCCGAATGCATCGACGCGGCCTGTACGGGCAGATGGCAGGGGAGATTGAACTGATGGCGACCACGCAGCTAGACAAGCCCGATCTCGTCATCCGCGGCCGCAAGGTCGTGGGCGGCGTTACCGAGGGTGAGGCGCTCGTCACCCGGCAGACCATATCCGGTTGGGGCGGAGTCAACCCTATGAAGGGCGAGGTGATCGAGAGCCACCACGAACTGCGCGGCGTGAGCTTTGCAGACAAGGTGCTGGTCTTTCCTGGGGCCAAGGGCTCTTCCGGTTGGTCGGGCGTGTTCCACATGACGCGGCTGACCGGGACGGCACCGCGCGCGATGCTCTTCACCATCACCACCACCAAGGCAGCCCTTGGCGCGGTGGTGCTGCGCGTGCCTTCGATGACCGATTTCGAGCAGGACCCCTGCGAGGTCATCGAGACCGGCGACTGGGTGCGGGTCGATGCCGACAAGGGCGAAATACAGGTTTGGAAACGAGGACAGGCAAAGTGAGCAACAGTCAGGATCAGGACAAGCCGAAGCTGCAACAGGTTATCGGGCACAGCGAGGACCGGTTCCTGGGCTCGGACGTGTTCGCTAGCGACACCCGCAACCTGCCGCCCCGGAACGGCACCGGCACCTTCCACGAGGAAGCGCGGGACATCGACATCTATCACAAGTGTGACGTGGCAGTGATCGGCGGCGGCCCGGCCGGGTGCGCGGCGGCGTGGGCCGCAGCCAAGGCGGGCGCGGATGTGACCCTGATCGAACGCTACAATTGCCTCGGCGGGCTTTCGACCGGCGGCCTCGTCATGTGGATCGACCGCATGACCGACTGGCAGGGAAATCACGTGATTCAGGGCTTCGCCCGCGAATTCATCGGCCGGATGCCGGCAGACGGCGTGGCCGGTCCGCCGCGCGACGACTGGGGATCGCAGGACCCCGTCAAGGCGGGCTACTGGGGTAATCGTACTACGGCCTTTCACGGAATTGTGTGCTGGGCTCCCACGCTCGATCCGGAGCGGATGAAGCTGAACGCGCAGGAGATGCTGCTGGAGGCAGGCGTGCGGATCGTGTTCCACGCCTGGGGATCGCGCCCGATCGTGGAGGATGGCACTGCGCGCGGCGTCGTGTTCGAAAGCAAGGCAGGTCGACAAGCGCTGATGGCCAAGGTGGTGGTCGACACCACCGGCGATGGCGACATGTTCGCGCGTGCCGGGGCCAAGTTCGATACCGATATCGAGGAAGGCGACGTCCACCACTCGATGAACACCAGCTGGATCCTTGGCGGCGTCAACATGGACCGCTGGATCAACTGGAAGGTGCTCTATCCCGAACAGCTGACCGAACTGATCCGCCGCGGGCGCGAGCAGCTCGGTTACTTCCAGACGCCCTACGTTAGCTGGCGGCCCGACATCGCCCTCTTCCTGGGGCCACGGCAGAGCGGCCTTTCGGCGCTGGACGTGGACGACCAGACCGAGGTGGAAATCCGCAGCCACCGCCTGATGGAGGGCCACTGCCGGTTCTTCCGCGAGAACGCCCCCGGTTTCGAGAACTGTTACAACCTGCAAAGCGCCAGCCAACTCGGCGTGCGCCATACTCGCCGCTTGGTTGGCATCGGCAGGATCGAGCGAAAGAACTGGGGCGACGGCACGCCGGTGGCGGACGAAGTCGGCATCAGCCCGTCCATCAGCCCGAAATTTCCCATCGTTTCAGTACCATACGGTAGCCTCGTGCCGCGGGCGCTGGACGGGATGTTGGTCGCCGGTCGCCACATCAGTTGCGATGCCAACAGCCACGGATTCATGCGGGAAATCCCGCAGTGCTGGCTCACCGGCCATGCTGCGGGCGCCGCAGCCGCATTGGCAGCGGACAGCGGCACCACGCCGCGCGAAGTCGACGTTGCCAATTTGCGGAAAGTCCTGCGCGGCCAAGGCGCGCATCTATCAGATATGGATGCGGTCCCAACTGCAGCGATGGGAGAGGTGGTGGCGCAGTGACTGTGCCAGTCGCGCTAAGGTCGTTTGGAAGGCTTCCGCATGGGGATCTTCGAATACCGAGCGCGAAGGCGCCGTAGAGCATCTGCAAATCGGCCGGTGCGCTGCCCAGTTCGTCTGGAATCAATCTACAGCGCGCGCCGCGAGGACGAGTGCGCCAACCGGGCCCGAATCATTTCCCAGACCGGGAGGACAGACCAGATCCTCAAGACGCAGCCTTTCGACAGGTCCAAGGTAGTCCGAGAGCAGGTGCGGCACGATCTTGCGCGCGCGGTCGAACAGGTGAGGTTGGCGGCTCATGACCCCGCCACCAATTACAATACGTTCGGGCGAAAGCGTCAGCATCAAATGCGCGATCAATTCCGCAAGGTCATGGGCGACCGCATCCCATTCCTTCGCTGTCGGTTCAAGTTCGGCAGGCGGCACGGGCAGCCGCGCATGCAGCGCGGGGCCGGCAACAAGTCCTTCGATGCAATCACCGTGAAACGGGCAGACACCGGGGAATTTGTCGCCGGGCGCACGGCGCAGGCGCAAATGACCGATCTCGGGATGCATCAAACCATGTGCGGGCTGTTCACCGATCAGTACGCCACCGCCCAGCCCTGTACCGATCGTGATATAGACGGCATTCGACAGACCTCGCGCCGCGCCGTACTTTTGCTCCGCCAGCATAGCGGCGTTGACATCGGTATCGATGCCTATCGGACAGGAGAGCTTTTCGCGGACCAACTCCAGCACCGGTGTCCCGCTCCAGCCAGGTTTGGGCGTATCCAGGATGGTGCCATAATCAGCGGCGCTTGGATTGACGCGAATGGGGCCGAAACTGGCAATGCCGATCGCCTGTAGGGGCGCAGCGTCGTGCCAGGCCTCCAGCGTGGCCATGACCTGGCGAAGCGTTTCCGCAGGGGAAGTCGTGGCTAAGCTTTCACGCGCCGTGATCTGCTCACCCTCACCCAGTACGACGATGCACTTGGTGCCCCCCAGTTCAATCCCGGCGAGACGATTTGACGCACCGGGATTCACGAGATCATGCCTCCTGAAACCATCAAGCGCGGGCAAAGGCGCGCCGCAGCGCCGTCATCTTCGAAGCCGTGAAGGACCGCGCCAGTGCCGTTTCCGGAGCGACGCGGTCAAAGCCGTGGAAGGCCCCGGGCGTGACGACCAGTTCGGTGGGTATGCCCGCGAGTATGAGCCGCCGGGCATATGCGATGTCCTCCGCAGCGAAGAGATCGACGGCTCCAACACCGATCCATGTCGGCGGCAGGCCAGCAAGATCGACCGTACGCGAAGGCACAGCCTCGACCGGCACTGCCTGTGTTCCGGGCTCGGTGCCGAGAAAGCTTCGCCAGCCAAGGACGTTCTCCGGCGGGCTCCAGCCCACTGTGGCGATGTGCGGGGGGACAGGGACACTGCTGCCGGTGCGATCGTCGATCATGGGATAGACAAGCGACTGGAACAGCACCGGCACTTCACCGCGATTGCGCGCCTTGATGGCAAGGATTGCAGCATGGCCTCCACCCGCGCTTTCTCCCATGAGAGCGATGCGCGTACGATCCACGCCTAACATGTCGGCGTTGTCGTACAGCCATTTCAACCCGGCATAGGTATCCTCGGTCGATTCCGAATAGCGAGCGCCGGGCGACAGTCGGTATTCGACGCTGACGATGGTGCAAGCCAGCTCGCGGGCGGTTTCCTGCAGATAACGCAGTTCGCCGCGCGCACTGCCTACGAGATGCCCGCCTCCGTGAATGTGTAGGATCGCCGGTCGCGATAGAGTGGGTTCGGAATTGAGAACGAATACCTTCACGCCCGGCAGTCCGGCGGTGGGGGGAATATCGCGTTCCTCTACAGGAATGTCGGGCAGCAACTCAGGCGTGGGGGGTGCCACGTTCCCGGGCATGTCTCGCAACATTTCTTCGGTGATCGGCGGAAACCCGCTCTCGATCATCCGGCGCGCCGCGGGCCGCAGTTCCGGTGCGATCGGGGCCAGGCGATCCGCGACGGACCAGGTACTGGCACGCCAACCGTCTTGCGCCAGGGAGGGAACGGACCTGGCGATAAGCGCCGCCGACAGGGCTCCAAGGCCCAGCCTGGCAGCTTCACGCCTGCTTAGTTGCATAATGTATCCTCCCAAACCTGAATTATCGGCCCGGTCCGGGCGCAAGCCAACGCAATCAATAGGACATCAACCGAACGCGCAAGCCGATCGTGCGGGGCGTGAGGCCAGACCCGGAGAGAGGACCGTTGTCACCCACGAAGATGGGGCCGCGCTCGTCGAACAGATTATTGCCGATCAGGGCAATTTCCCAGTTGTCCGAACGAACGCCGAGAGTGAAATTCACGATGTCGTAAGGGTCCGCCACGATGCCGCTGGCTTGCAGGCGATCGCCACTGTGGCTGAAGGATACGTTGCCGAACCCATCCCAGTTCTCGTTGATGCCAGTGTTGTAATTCGCATCGATGCGGTAGTTGTTGGAGATCGTATTGATCAGACGGGCTCCGGGCTCGAGCAGCGGCTGCGCGTCGGCGATCACCTCGTTTACAGTGTCGTACTCGCTATCGTTGACGTTTCCGACGAAGCCGAGATCGAGGCCATCGAGAGGTGTACGCCAGCGTAGTTCGAGATCGATGCCGCGTGTTGTCGCATCACCGAAATTGGCAAAGCCGTCCACACCCTCGATCCCGCCCGTGACCGAAGTCTGCAGGTTGGTGTACTCCAGGTTGTATAGATTGAGGCCGACATTGAGCGTATCGTCGGGCGTCCGCCATTTGAGTCCGAACTCGTAGTTGGTGGAGCTTTCGGGCTCGAGTGCGACCGACGCCGGCACACCTGCCAGTTCCAGCGATTCCACCTGGACGCGTGACTGAACGATACCCGGGCGGAAGCCCGTGGCCGCCGAGACGAACATCGTAAGATTGTCATTGGGCAGGTAGGTCAGGTTCAAGCGCCAGGTCTCGACACTCTCCTCGGTCGGGACAATGCCGGTCCCATCCTTGAACGACCGATCGTCGTGATAGGTGCGAAGGCCGGCCAGCGGAACCAGCTTGCCATCGAAAAGCTCGTAGCTGACTTCGCCGAAGACCGCCCAATTTTCCGTCAGCGTGTCGTTGTCGGCATTGATGTCCACGCCGAACGGCGGGATCTGCAACACGTTCTCCTGGGGGCCGCTGCCATTCTGGTAAGCCGCACCGACAAGCCAGTTGAACGGCCCTTCCCCGTTCGAATTGATGCGAACTTCCTGCGCAAACATTTCCGGGAAGAACTGGCTGGAAAAGAAACCTGCGGGGGAGATCGGGATATTGATGCCGAACTCGCCTTCCAGGTTACTGGTTGCGCTGGTGACCGTGAAGGCATCGAAATCTACCGTCGCCGTAAGGCTCATGAGCTCGAAATCGCCGTTGGAAAAGCTGTCCTGACCCGCGGTATTTTCGAAGTAGACCGGATCGACGGAGGCGGTGAACCCCGTGAAATCCTGTCGCGGACGGAAGCGCCAGTATTGCGCACGCAGTTCGACATTGTCGAAAGGCTTGATCAGCGCGACGACCCTCAGGTCGTCGTTGCGGGCCTCGTTTACGTTGGTTTCGTCCGGTGTACCGTCGAACGGTCCGAAATAGGCGTCGGCATAGCCGGCATCGCGCGAGAAGCCGCCACTGACGCGCACCGCCAGTCGGTCTTCCAGGATCGGCACTGAAAGGGCGCCGGCAAACGCGTAGTTCAACGCACCTGCGCCCCTGGTGTACGATCCACCCGCCTCGACCGCGTAATCGATCTCGTCGAGGTCCGGATCCTTTGTGTGGAAGATGAAGACGCCGCCCGACGAACCCTGGCCATACAACGTTCCGTGGGGGCCGCGCAGAACTTCCACGCGCTCCATGTCGATGAAGCGCACCGGCGGAGCGATGCCGAAATTCGTTACGATGAAGGGCGTATCATCAAGGTAATAGCCGATGGGAGAGTCGCCGTTCTGCGTCACGTTGCCACGCAGGTTGTAGAAGCGTGAGCCGTTGGACTGGCGAAAGCCCTCCTGCGCGCCGGGCACGGACGAAACGAGGTCGCCGATAGTGCTGATGTTCCGCTCGCGCAGGTCCTCGCCGTCGAACACCTGGATTGCAAGCGGCGCTTCCTGAAGATCTTGATCGCCAGCCTTCGATGCCGTGACGAGAATCCGGTTCTCGGGATTGACCTGCGCGGCCTGCTCCTCCGCATCGTCCTGCCTGGCGTTGTCCGCCTGCGCTTTGGCGGAACCGCCGGCTAGGACCACCGCCATGGCAGTGGCCGCAGAAAACTGCTGCAAATACCTCATTTTCATCCTCCCCAATGTATGGATCGCATCTTTAGGCAATCCTTTGCATTCCTAGAATTTCTAATTGCAGATCTTTAGTCAATCCAAAAAAGACAATCGATTGCACAAGCGCATGGAGTGTGGCCGGACTGCCCACCCCGTCGACTTCAGGTAACGAGTTTCGCCTGCTTCCCGTCGAGTTCCAGCAACAAGTCGGGCGCGAAGGTCGCGCCAAACCGGCGCATATTTTTGCAGCCGCCCCAGTCGTCCACGAAACTGATAACTTTCATATCGGGCATCACGAGCCAGCTATAGGCCTGCGAAGGTGCTGCAGCGGGGTTGGCAAACACTAGGCCGGTTCCGTTGAGCGCCTGCCACGGGCCGTGCAGGCTTTCCGCAACCATCCCGTAAAGACCGGTAGGTCCGACCGGGCCATCCGGGTCAAAGACATGGCTCTGGGTAGACCAGAAAACGTAGTACAAGCCGCCGTGATAGATCGCGTGGGGCCGTTCGAGTTCGTTGTTCAGGCCATCTGCCGAGATGATCGGCGCAGCAGTCTGCCACGTGTCGAGCCGATCGTCGCGAGCCGTGGCCATGCCGACGACGCCGTTGTAACGCGAAGCGGAATTTTCCGCCGATGCGGCGAACAGCAGATGACTTCGTCCATCTGCGGGGTCGAGGAAGTAGGCGGGATCGCGAAATGCCTTTATCGTTCCGATGCGGCCTTCGCCGCCTTCGCTATCCATGTAATGTGCCGGATCCCGCACGACGATCTCTTCAAGGTCGCGCCAGTGGGCCAGCTTTACGCCTCCCTGTGCCTGGAGATCGGCCCGGGCACGAAAGATGCGCTGGGAGAAGGAAAGCTCGGCTTCGCCCCGCTGGCCTGTTGCCGTGAAATACAGCGTCACGACGCCCATTGCCGGATCGAGGACTGCAGAACCCGACCACTCCCTGCTTCCGGGAGAGAAACCGTCCGGCATTGCGGGGCCGAGATCAGTCCAGCCGCCGTCGATCCGTTGCAGCAAGTGAATGCGAGCATGGCCGTGACGTTCTTCCGGATCATCGAACCGCGGCGCTGCCAGGGCCATCCACAAGGTCGACCCGTCGCCGATCTTCGCGGGGTGTCCGTCCGGCAGTTGGACCGGCCATGCATCCCAGATGTCTAGATCAGCGGAAATCCGCGCGAAGTCTGTCGCGGCAATAAGAGGGGCGGTTGAGGTGGCATCCGTTTCGAAGTGCCCCGACGCCGGCGCCCGCCACGGCGATGGCTGGTCTTCTTGCTTGGACGAAAGCACGCTGCTTGCGGGAGTGATTCCAATCGGCATATTCGTAGAATTTCCCATCGCTTAAATCCTGGCTTGCAATGTCGCTTCGTCCATCTCGTAATCGGCGGAATTGCGACGCGAGAGGCGGTCCAGGAAAGGCGCACGCAGCATGTTCCAGGCACAAAGCAGGACCAACATCGTAGAGAAGACGGCACCCAGCACGATTGCGTACCGACTGTCTCCCATGAGCTCCCCGAGCGCACCCATGAGCAGCGGCGCGAACACGGCTGCGACACAGGTGAAGAACAGCAGCAGGCCGGCAATCGACCCGTGGCGACCCTTGTCGAAGCAGCTGATACCGGTGGAATTGATGGTCGGATAAAGCACGGACATGAAAAGGCCCGTCGCAGGCAAGGCGAACACGGCCACTTCTCGCCCGCCGAGAACGGCGATCCAGAACAGGACCGTCATCGCGCCGCTGCAGTAGGTAATGACCTTCGGCCAGCTGAACCTTCCCAGCAGCCACACGCCGAGGAAGCGCCCGGCAGCGCGCAAGATGAAGAAGATCGACACCAGGTAGCCCGCTAGCGCCACCCAGGAACCGTTGTAGTCGGCAATGTAGGTAGGCGCCCAGACGTATATGGCGGCTTCGGCTGCGACATAGAGCATGATGGCGCCGCCGAAGAACACCGATGCAGGATCGCCGGCAAGCCGGATCGCATCGGTGGCCCGGGTCGGCTCTTCGCTGGCCTTCAACGGCTTCGGAAAGCGGGCGAAACCGGTGCCAAGAAAGAGCAGACCGCACATTATGGCCGCCACGAGGTACACCCATTTCCAGCTCGCGCCGACCTGGAGAAGATAGGCGACGATGGCCGGACCGATGATCGCCCCGACACCGAAGAAACCCTCGATCAGGTTCATGGTGCGCGCATGATCGGTCGTCGAGCGAGAAAGGTCTCCGATCAAAGCCAATGCGCCAGCCTTGAAAATGCCGATCCCAAGGCCAGAGATGAACAGCAAGGTCGTGAAGAAGAGGAAATCGTGCCCGGCAGCAAACAACGCCGATCCGAGGCCGAACATCGACAGCCCCAGGAGAATCGTGGCCTTGCGACCGAACCTGTCCGCCAGGAAGCCGAGTCCGATGGCCGAAATCCCGATGCCGGACATGGTGGCGTATTGAAAGGAGCCGCCGGCCGTGAGGCCCAGCTCAAACTCCCGGATGACCTCGGGAATCACCGTGCCGACGGAATCGGTCGTCATCGCGAACATCGCGAACATGCCGAAGACCAGCACTTTCAGTATGAGCGGGCTCTCCTGCCGCTCGGTGGAATGAGAGAACGTCACCGCTCAGTCCGCCAAGTGGTGATCGAAGAACTGAACCATTATCGCGTAAGCCTCTCGTGTCTCGGGGAGCTCGGAATTGTAGATGAACCCGTGGAACATGCCGTCCCAGGCATGCAGGCGCGATTCCACGCCGAGCCTTGCCAGCGCGTTGTGGGAATCAAGCGCAGCGGAAAGTTCGAACGATCGCGTACCGCTGATGAACAGGGTGGGCGGGAAGGACGCCATCACACTCTCGGATGCTCGCGGGTAGACTAGCGGGTCCTGAGGATCGGCGTTCCGGAGGTAACTCGGGCCCGGCGGCGGCCCGGTTGGCGCTTGCTCCGCGTGCGTATCGACGGTTGGCAGATACCCATTCAACGGACCGGCGATCGCAGTGGCATCGCCCCCGGTATAGCCGCCAAGCGACGCGCAGAAAACGCCGAGAGCGGCCGGAAGCGGCAGGTCGTAGGCCTGAAACCACGCGACGGATTGCGCCGCCAGGACGCCGCCGGCGGAGCAGCCGTAAAAGCCGATTCTTTCGGGGTCGTACTGCCTGATCAGTTCGCGATAGACTGCTGCCACATCTTCGCTGGCGGCAGGAAATTCATGCTCCGGCGCCATCCGATAGTCGATGGATACAACCTTGATCCCCATCAGCGCAGCCAGCGGCACGGATTCGACCAGCGAGGCTGACCGTCCACCCGTGAGGAAACCGCCACCATGAAGATTGATCAGCAATCGATCTTCGTTTCCTTCCGCAAGGCCAGCTGCCGGGGTGATGATATCCACTACCACTCCGCCAATGCGGGCCTCTTCGATGTCGACCGCATAGCGTTCACGCATTGGTGCAAGGAATTCCGCCATGATCCCGTCTTGGCGAACGCGCTCATCCACGATGTCGGGCACGGGACTGCCGAACGGCTTGTCGACGATCAGGTGTCGCAGGTATGCCCGGGCCTCCTCGCTCATCAGGTCGGACAGCGGCACAGCCACACCGTCGAGCCGCACGGCTCCATCTTCCGAGATGCGTGGGTCAGGCTGTGCGAAGGCTTGCGTCCCCGTCCCCGCCGTGACCAACAAGGCCGCACCGGCAATAGCCGCGCCTGAGGATCTGAAGGAAATGCTCACCTTTCGACCTTCTCGACAAGGTCGAGAAGTCCATCGATGATGGCGGTTTCGGCACAGCCGGGTTTCAACCGCGACGACACGACCTCGAACGTGTTCTGCGCGAAAGCCTCGTCGTTCGGGATGTAGCCGGATCTCGCTGTCCCGTTGGTCAGAGTGGCCATCAGCGTATTGGCGTGGGGCGACCGGGCTTTGAGCCGTTGTGCGATGAGGTTGAAAATTTCCGCATCCACACCGCCGATGTAGACGTCGCCGATACGCAACATGCTGAGCCTGATATCGACCGGGTCCGCATCCTCGTACGTCCCCGCGTACCCGGCGCGGCCGCTATCGAGGCGTCGACGGCCAGGACAGGAGACGACCTTGCTGGCACCGGCAATAACCGCTTGTTCTTCCGGGCGCTGCAGTTCCGAGCGCATCACTCTGAGCACTTCTTCGGCCAGCATGAGACCGAGGGCCGAATTGACCTGCTTCTGCTGTTGCAGGAGCAGCTGGACACGAGGATTATCGCGGTCGAGGCCCTGCCCTCCCGGAGGCATTGCGTTCGATATGTCCTCGCCCCTGCTCGCGTAATCATCGATCCTGATCTGACGCAATTCGTAGGTCTGGTTGAAGAAAATTGGGTTCTGATCTCCCGACGCGCCGCTAGACCACAGGGCGACGGCATCATCCCCCATCGAAGCCTCGAGATAGGCGGATGCGGCTCCGGGGATGTCGCCGCTGATCATGTCGAGATTGCCAGTGACGACCGGGTGCACGGCATAATTGTAGTAGACCGCGATTGGTTCGCCTTCGAGCGTTTCGAGGCGCAGCACATCGACGGTCTTGTCGGATGGCCCCTCGTAATCGGGGCCTTCCCACCAGCGACGGTTTTCCGGATGGATGATGCTGCGATTGACGTTGATCCAGGACTGCCCGCTACCAAAGGCCATGCGCGCGGGCTGAAGGCGAGCGGCAGCCTGTTGCAGAGCCTCGAACAGCGACTCCTCGTAATCGTCGTTCCCACCGAATGGGGCGCTATGCGTGTGGGTGGCCGTGATCAGCAAGTTTTCGCGATTGATACCAAGCTCTTGCTCGGCTCGCTCGCTCAAGCTTTCCCACAGCGGGGTTGGCAGGCCGCCGGCATCGACAGTGAGGAGAGCGGCACGATCCTCGCCATTTTCGATCACGATCGAGCGAGCGTAAAGCGGGTCGAGCACCCCTTGCGAACCGGGAGGAAGGTCACTTTCAAGCGGTGTGATTTCAACGCGCGCTGCGCCTGCCCGCAATTGACCCATTGGCTCCTGTGCCATCGACGGGAAAGCCAGCAGCATGGAGAGCAGGATGAGCAGGACTGCCGCCAACGGCAAACCAATCGGCGACATGGTTTGGGCCGTCGTAGCCCACGCACGAGACTGCATATCTTCTCCCATTCATTCGATTCTGCAATCGATTGCGCAAGGGCATAGACCGCATTGCCCTGAACTGCAACTGCGCTATTCTAGTCAGATCGAAGAATGCAAGAATGACGACGGAGACAACGCGGTTTGGCACGCGACAAGGCATCCAGCACGCCCGGCAAGGTCGGAAAACCGCAGAACATCCAGGATCTGGCAAAAATAGCCGGCGTTTCGGCTGCAACCGTCTCGCGTGCCCTGGCAGGCACCGGTAATATATCGGTGCGAACGCGCGAGCGGATCCGCGCTCTTGCAAACGAATACGATTTCCGACCTAGCAACATGGCCCGCAACCTGCGGACCGGCAGGACCGGCACCATTGGGGTAATCGTACCGCTTGGTCACGAGAAGACGCAGCATATTTCCGACCCGTTCTTCATGAAACTGCTTGGTTTCATCGCAGATCGCGTTGCGGATCGCGGTTATGACCTGCTCTTGAGCAAGGTGGTGCCGCACGATCCGGAATGGCTTTCCCGGCAGGTCGACACGGGCAGGGTCGACGGAATGATCATAATCGGCCAGTCGAACCAGTCCGACGTGATCAACAGCGTCGCCCGTTACTACGATCCGCTGGTGGTGTGGGGCGCGGCCCTTAGCGAACAGATATATACGTCGGTGGGCAGCGATAACCGCCTGGGCGGACGCATGGCGACCCAGCATCTGCTGGAACTGGGATGTCGCGGGCTTGCTTTCTTTGGAGACCCTTCCGTCCCGGAAGTCGAGCAGAGGCTCAATGGATTTCGCGACGCCCTTCGCAAATTCGGAGGGGGCGCGGCAGGAACCACGCTTCCAGTGCATTTCGTCGCCGAACAGGCCGTGGAAGATATCTCCGGATTTCTCGACCTGACAGACAGGCTGGACGGAATTTTCGCGACTTCCGACACGATTGCCATGACGGCGCTGCAGGCCCTCCAGGAGCGGAAGCGGAATGTCCCGGACGAAATAAAGATCATCGGCTTCGACGATCTCGAAATTGCGCGACGCACGGTTCCGTCGCTGAGCTCGGTCAGGCAGGATCTGCAAGCAGGGGCAGATGCGCTTGTCGATCTGCTGTTCCGCAAGATCGCGGGCGAGAGTGTGGAATCGGTCATGCTTCAACCTGCCTTGGCTGTACGTGGCAGCACCCAGGCCGATTGAGCCAGTAAATGCGATTCACTCTTTGTCGGGTTCGAGCGCCTGAGCGATAGCCTTCTCGGCCAGCTCCTTCATCACCGCATAACCTGCGCGTGTGGGGTGCACGCCGTCATTGGCATAGGCGATGTCGAAAGAATCATCTGGTGCGCTCAACGAGGTGAAGTAATCGACGAAAATGATCCCTTCGTCGCGGGCAAGTTCTGCAAGGAGCGTGTTCAGGCGGGGCACCACGGGTCGGGTGTCGAATTCCAGTCTCGGCAGAAGGCGTGACATGGGCGGCAGGCCTGCAAGGATCACCGTGATGTCATTCGCTTTCGCAATGTCGATCATCGATCTGATCGTGCCGATGTATTCGACCTCGGTAATCGGTCCGGTGGCGCCGCCGATGTCGTTTGTGCCTGCCATGATGTGGACGGCATCGGGATCCAGTGCGACAACATCCTGCCAGAAGCGCGCCAGCATCTGCGGGCTGCTCTGGCCGCTGATTCCCCGGCCGACATAGCCGTTGGCGGAGAAGTACTCGGGATCGGCTTCTACCCACCCTTCGGTGATGGAATCGCCCATAAACACCACGCGGGCATCGCGCCCACTCTGGACTAGATCGGCGTTTGCGTCGCGGTAACGACACCGCTGCGGCCAGTCCGTGGCGAACTGCTCCGCACGGCGAGCGCGAAATGCGGCACCAATCTCACTGTCGCTTTCGAAGAAAGCCGCTGCCTCTTCCGCAAGGCGATCAAGGTCTCTCGGACGGGTTTCGAACTGGGCTGCCATCGCTTCGGCTTCCCTGGGAGCAGGCAAGGGGCATTGGATCACGGTGCCGTTTACCGCTGCAAATTCCCGGCCCATCGGCACCGAGTCTGCATTGCCGTGAACCTCGGCGTGGGCCTGCCCGACCGCCGAAACGAGCATGAGCGAACCCGCCAGCGGAACCAATATCGCGCGCATCGAAGACCTCTCCTTCTATCCTTTGAGTGGCCGAGGATACCGAACGCGCGCGTTTGCGCAATCGTTTGCAGATCGGAACGAGCACGCTTAAGAAGCAGGAAGGGAGAGAATGATGCGTTTGATAGCTCTGTTTGCTTCGTTGGTGTTTGCAGTAGCACCGCTCGCCGGCATGGCTCAGGAAGGTGAGGACGTGCGATGGGTGGAAACCTGGGGTACCGCCCTGCCCTTGTATCCGCCGCCACCCTCTCCTTTCGGCAACGCTTCGCCTCCTCCTTCCGAGCCAGCCGGCGATCAGGCCAACAGCCCCCCGCCCATCAACCCACGAGTGCCATATCCCGGTGTGCTCGAAGATCAGACGGTCCGCATGATCGCGCGCGCCAGTATCGCCGGAGACATGGTCCGCCTGGAATTTTCCAACCGGCAGGGTGCCGCGCCAGTTACCCTTGGCGCAGTGCATGTCGCGCTTGCACAGGCGGACGGCAGCACTGTCTCCGGGACTGATCGGTCCGTCACCTTCGGCGGCAGGACAGGTGCCCTGCTACGGGCCGGCACCCGGCTCGTGAGCGATCCGGTCAGCCTGTCTGTGCCCCCGCTGGGCCACGTCGCGGTGTCGGTATACCTGCCTCACCGCACGGCAACCGATACCGTGGACGAAATCGGGCTGATGCCGACCCTGATCGGACCGGGCAACCAGACCGAAAGTACACAGATAGTCAGCCCTGCCCGCACGGCCTCCTATTTCTGGCTGCGCGGCATCAGCGTGGCGCGAACCGATAAGCAGGGCGGTGCAATCATCGCTTTGGGGGATTCCATCACGGAAGGGTACGCGACGACGCCGGGAGCGCACCAGAGTTGGCCCGAAGTGCTGGCCGAGAGACTGCAGGAAACGCCCGGCATGGAAGGCTGGTCCGTGATCAACACGGGCATTTCCGGAAACAGGGTGCTTCGCAGCGGCGCAGGAGAATCTGCCCTTGCCCGGTTCACGGACGATGTCCTGGGCCGGCCGGGCGCCCGCTGGGTAATCGTGCTGGAGGGTATCAACGACATCAACATGTCGATCATGTCGGGGATGCCGGAATCCCAGGCGACAACGGCTGACGAGATCATTGCGGGCCTGGATCAGTTGGTGACGCGCGCCCACCTTGACGGTCTCAAAATCGCCGGGGGCACTATTCTACCCACGAAAGGCCTGCCATTCTACAGCGCGGAAGGCGAAGCCATGCGAGACGAGGTGAACCGGTGGATCCGGTCGAGCGGCAGGTTTGATGCCATTATCGATTTCGCTGCCGCGACGCGTGACCCGGATGATCCACAGCGCCTGAATCCCGCATTCGATCCGGGAGACCACGTTCATCCGAACGACGCTGGAAACCGCGCAATGGCCGAAGCCATAGATCTCGGGATATTCGGTCATTAGCTGAACCGCCCCTTGGTGCTGGCGGCGCTGGCTCGCCGGGAGGGGTGTGCTGAAGGTTCGCGGGATTAGTCTAACTGAGATGGAAGGCCATGCTGCTGTCCCTGGGCTCTCATGCCGTCGGAACCTCGCGCAAACTGGATGGATAAAATCCTACTGTATCAATGCTCTGTAAATGGCGGAGAGGGAGGGAGAAAGCGCCACATTTCAAAAAGTCCTGTTTTTCAGGACTTTGATGCCATGCCGAATAGGACGTGTGTAGCCGGAAATGTAGCAGAGAACTTATTTGATGATGCAAGAAGCAATCATGCTGGCCAGCGTATCTTCTGCGGACGCCGCGAACTCACTTTGGACCCGCAACCGTGCTTCAAGAATACGGGCTTCCACCGCAGCAACGCCGCGATCAGCATTTCGGCTTGATCGTGCCTTACCTTCGGACGTGCGGGGGCCGGTGGACTTCTTCCATGGCTTCCAGCGGCGGATCGCTTGCGCCTGCTTTGCCCGCCGTTCCGGGGTCCATGCCTCACTCGTGCCCATTGCGCTTTGCCGCCTTCAAAACTTCGTTTCTCGGTAGCGGAGGTTAACACCGGGCGAGTTCCAAGCAAATCGCCGGAGCAACATCAGGCCATAAATGACGGAAAACTGCCATTTCCGTAGGCTGTGCTGGCGAGTATGGCAGACTTTCAATGTCAGCCCTGCGCTATCAGTCCACGCCGTCTGCCGAATGAGCCCGGTTGCGTTGCTTCGTCCTGTGTTGGCGGTGATGACGGCTGTGGTGATGCCGCTCTTTCATTGCCCTGCAAGATCGTCCTGAAGCGCCCATGCCACTCATCGAGTTGCTGCGCTGCCGTCTTGACTAACAGGCTGTCGGGTTTCACGCCTTGAGGATGATCGAAAAAGATCATCTCCGTTACCGGCGCATGGAGGTCGCTGGTGAAGAGTTTCAGTGAAAGGCGCTTCACCCGCTCCTCGTTCCGTTTCGAGCCTGTGAGGCCGCCCAGCAGGAGCCCTACAGGCCCCAGCAGCACGCCACCCACGGCAGCACCCATCATCTGGCTGCCACGGTTGGTTTTCTGGAGCGAAGAACCATTCCGCTCGACATCGACAGCGACAAGCTGGTCGAAGCTGTAGAGCCGGGGTGCCTCCCTCGGCTTGGCCAGCACGAACTGGCTGCTCTCCGGGTCGAGCAGCAACGACAACGCCCTGTCAGGCTGATCGAAGCGCACTGCCGGGCTGAACGCCGGGAGGTTCGCGATCCGGCTTTCCATCTCCGCACGCTCGCGCTCTTCGCGCTTGAGGATCGGCAAGCCCGCAAAGAACAGCACCACCATGATGAACCCGAGGAAGAGGAGCGCGCCGACCATTATCCTTGCTCCGTCTCGGATGTCGCGCTGTCGAACCGCTGCTTGGCGTCTTCGGCCTCTCGTTGCTCGATAAAGACCCGTGCCTTGTTGTCGCAGTCCACGAACCAAACGATATTGTCGCGGGTCGAACGGTCGGACACGTTGACCATGGCGACCCGATCACAGGCATTGCCCTGCGCCACGGCGGCGATTGCCGCCCAGTGCATCAAGTCGTTCGCGGTCTGGAACTGCCCTGTCCCGAGCTTGGAATAGGTGTCGCCGAAGCTCTCACGGTCCATGAGCATGACGGCGTCACCTGCGACCCGCGCTTCCAGCGCCTCCCGCGTGTCCGTTGCAACGGGTTGCACAGTCTCCCCGCTTCCGCAGGCCGCAAGCAGCGGAAATGACAGCAACGTAAGTGCCGGACCTATCATTCCAATACGACGCAACTGATCCTCCTGTGGCCGCCGTCTGAAGGTCAAATCGTAGCGAAAAGAAGTAAACGTCTCATGTAGACGATGAGAGACATGAGACTTTCATTGTCACTCATCGTCGGTGGACTGATGAGTGACATCCGGCACTTAATCTGTTGGATGGGCGACATCCAAAAGCGACTGGGCAAGAATGTGGCACGGCTCCGCAAGGAGCGCGGGGAAAGTCAGGAAGCCTTCGCCGACCATGCGGGCATACACCGGACTTACATCAGCGACATCGAGCGCGGTGCGCGCAATCCTACTATCGAGGTGGTGGCGAAGATCGCAAAGGCGCTAGGGGTAAGGCCGGGCGAGCTTCTCGATTGAGGTAAGCCTTCGCCACGATGCTGGCCTATGGAAAATGCGCTTGGGGATTGGTCAAATCGCGATCTTGGCGTTGGCGTGGCTAGTCCGAACGAAAGGGAACGCCGGTTTTGACATGGTTGTTTTCGTATTCGAGCACAGCTTCGGCGAAGTCCTGCTGACCGACTTCCATCCGGGTGATGTAGAACCACCAGAAGTCTTCCGTCTTGAGCATCTCCTGAAACCTGCGAGACTTCATCGTAAAGAGCCGGTCATGCTTGGAGGTGAACTTGGTGGGCTCCCTTTCGCTGACATGGCGATGTGCATTGGCAAGGCAATCCCGAGCCAGCCTGACGCAATCCGTAGCGGCCTCTGCACGAACGATGTCGCTAGGCAACTGCGCTCGATCCGGGTCTGAACGCAGGTCTGTATACATGGCAGGTTCGCGCCCGTGCTGAAGGTCAATGACGAGGTCGATTGCTACCTTGAGCGCGGCGCGGGGATCAGGACAGTGCATCGCCCACATGCTCATCGCGTAGTTTATTTTCTGGGCGTGGCTTTCCATCCCGGCCTTGAGCCTTGTGCAGACTGCCGGATCGGACAAGTTCCGAAGTTGAGCGTCGAACGCTTGTAGAGCCTTTCCCGCCTCCTCAATGCTCGACACTGCCAAGAAGTAAGCCCGCGCAACGTGCCCATGTTCAAGTAGCACTGCCGCTTCAGCATACAGTTCGTCGGCGTTTCGCAGGGCGGCCTCACTGTATGTGCGCAGAAGGTCAGTCGTGAGTTTGGGCATTTGCGGTGTATCCAAGGCATCCTCACCCTTGGGCAGACACCCAGTGCTGGCCCGCCTCCGCACGCGCCATCGGCAATCTGCCTTCCCATTTCAATCGTTCCGCACAAGCTCGTTGATACCACGATCATACCTGTCGGGGCGCTCGCTGGTTATCCCCATTTTAACAATGATCTGGCAACCCGTTGCAGATGGCCACTGCCCCGCTTTCTACGATCCAGCCAACACCGCTCTCGCCGCTAGGCACACTGGCCTATCGCGAGTTCGCAGCGCGTGATCCGGCGCTAGTTGAAGAGATCGCCGAGCTTCGCACAGAGTGGCAGCAAGCACTTACTCGGTTGAGCGCGCTTCCACGTGGACGGCAGCATAGCCGGGTCCGGCAACTGCTCCGTTCCGGGCGGTTCGGGCTATTCCATGCCTATCGCGGAGTTCTGAAGGCCAATCGTATCCGCCATGCGACCCGTCAGTCGCTGGAGGCGCTGGCCGAACGCCTCGATCCCTTCAGCCCCTGCTACGAGCGGGTGATGCGGCGCGAAGTGGTGAAGGACGGACGCACCCGTATCGTGGACAACTTCGGACCCATCAAGCGGGCACTTCAGCACATGGTTGCTGATCTGATCCGCGCCACCAATCCTCCCCGTGCGAACCAGTTCATGTTCGCCGGTGGGATACCGGCAGCCCTTGCGGCTGTTGAAGCAGCCTGTGCACGCGGCCTGACACATGCAGTCGAACTGGATGTCGAAGGCTTCTACCGGAATATCCCGGCAGAGTGCTTGGCTGGAATACTGCGAACCATACCGGACGCGGTCGTCGAACACGTTGTATGGGATTTGTCCCTACGTGTGACAGGCGATGACTATCCGGGTGTTATCAGGGTGCGCAGCATCGCTCCTCCCCTCAATGGCACGTCTGGCTTGTCGTTGGGTTCCGCGTCGTCTCCCATTGTGGGCGAAGTGGTGATAGGCCGTCTGCTGGCCGCCAGCGAGATCGACTTCGGTCCCGACATCATCACCTATGCCGACAATCTGCTCGTTCTCGGACGTTCAGAGCAGGAGGCTACGCAGCGAGCAGAAGACCTGACGGCCTTGGCTTCATCGCGGGCCTACGGGTCATTGAGGTTGAGGGAGAAAGGACGGGGGCACTTCCTCCCGCCCGGCACTTCTGTTGGTGGTGGCTTCGCAACCGGCGTGCCTTTCGCCGGGCAGTTCGGCTTTCGTGACAGCAGCGGCGTGTTCACATGGGGGCCAACCCCGGAACGGCAGGAACGGCATTGGATCGCAGAACGCGATGACTGCCCGACCCTTGCAGAGATCGAACGGGCACAAGCGCGGGTGGCTGCGTTCCATCGTGCTTATCCGCGCTGGCAGGATCGGGAGATCAGGGAGGCCGATGAACGTGCGCGCCTGTCGGCTGCCCGGTATCTGCGCGTGCCAAGCCCGGAAGCACTTGCCGCAGCCGGGCGCGACCTTGTTCTGGCCTTGCTCCTAATGCGGGGACAGGATCGACAACTGGATGAAATGATCCCGGACTACCGGGGCATCCCCGACATTCGCCGGGAGCGATTACGGCAAGAGTGCATATCGCTAGTCCAGCGCATCTTCGGACAAGACGATACCGGACAGGCCGCCTAGAAGTCGAAGGCGGGGCTTGTCGGCGGAACAAGCAACGGCACGGGCAATCCGCCCGGATACGTCTCCGTAAATGGCAGCCACTGGCTCGTATGATCGAGCGAGAGCGCGAAGGCCCACGATCCCGGCAATGCAGACCGGCAAAGCAGTGCTTGCCACCGTTCGGGCTCCCTGAAGCGGGCGTGCAAAGCCGCATGGCATCTCTTGCAGGCCGGAAATAGTTCAGCGGGCCGGTCGTAGCGTTCGAGATGTGCGAAGATGTATCCGCTTCCGTTGATCCGTGCCGGATCGCTGAAGCCGCAGATCGTGCAGACCGTAGGCCGGGCAAGCTGGCCCGAACGAAACATGGCGTTCTGGATCGGAGTGACCGCGCATCGCTCGGTCCAACTCCACCCGTTATAGTGGCACTCCCAAGGGCGGGCTCGCCGGTCAGCCATGGTCGTCTCCGAGCCTTCGCTTGAGCTTGGCAAGCGATGTGTCGAGCGCCGCGATGCCAATGCGTAACTGACAGGCAAGCACTCGCTGCATATCCGGGGCATTGTCGCGCCGCTGCCCTTCCACTGCGATCATGTGCATGTCCTCGATTTTCGCCGTGATGTCGGCGAAGAGCCGGGGGATGGCATCCTTCATGCCGCGCTCGCCTCCGCCAGTATCCGGTGAACGCTGGACTTGGATATGCCCAGCTTTGCGGCAATGGCTCGTGCGGGAAGCCCTGTGGACCGAAGCTCCCGGACCTGCGGTGCCAAGCGCCGGGCTGTCGGGGCTCTTCCTTGATAACGCCCGAGAGCTTTCGCCTTCGCGATACCTTCGCGTTGGCGCTCCAGCATCAACTCCCGCTCGAACTCCGCAATCGAGCCGAGCAGGTTCAACATGAGCTTGCCGGTGGGAGTGGTCGTGTCGAGGTTCATGGACAGGATGCGGAGCGCAACACCCTTCGTCCGTAAACGCTCGGTGATCGCGACAAGGTCAGCTACCGAACGGCAAAGCCGGTCCAGCTTAGTTACAATCAGGCAATCGCCTTCGCGGCAGAAGTCCAGCGCCGCCGCAAGCTGCTCGCGTTGCGCCACCGAGCTTGTAGTTTCGGCGAACACCTTCTCCGTGCAGCCAGTTGCAGCGAGTTCTCGAAGCTGGGCTTCCAACCCGGCCAACTGATCGGCGGTGCTGACCCTCGCATATCCAATAAGCATCTCATTTCTCTCGACAAGTTCAAGAAATACTGCCGGAAAATGATATGTAAGTCACGAAAAAGATTGGCTTTTTCTTTCGGACATAAAGCGCAACTGCACCATTGTGATGACAGGGCATTTAGCCAATGGCAGTGTTGTGAGATGATAAACCTTGCTGCCATTATCGAGCGCATTGAGGCGTTGCTATCAGACGATACGGACGCAAGCGTTACTTACGCTGCGCTCGAAGCACGGCTCGCGCTGGAGAAGGTTTGCTATGACCGCCTTCGCCAGCGACATGATTACATTTCCCACGACCAGTTGAAGCGGTGGCAGCCGGGTGCAGTCGTTCTCACCCTCATGAACGAAGTGGACGCCCATGTTGGGCAGACAATGACCCTGAAAATGGGAAAGAACCCCGGCGTGAAGCCCGAGGATGACGATTACGTAGAGATCGGCACGGAAGTGGGGTTCGATCCCAAACGTGTTGCCAAGATGTGGCAGGCGCTCGCGAACCTCGCGCTCCACGTCCGCCTCCCGGAGCATCGGAACGACAATATACCGGCGTATGGCGACAAGGTGCGAACTCGCGCGAAGGTTGAAGAGGTGGTCGCCGAACTGAAGCGGCTCTCCAAGGGCACCATGACCTTCTCCGGCTTTGGTGAAGAAGTCCATTTCGAGTGTTCATGTGGCGAGAAAAACCGGCGTCGTGCCGGGCTTCTGCGCGATGGCCAGTATGTCCACTGCATCAATCCCAACTGCAAGCAAACGTGGAAGGCAGTTCAGGAAAGCGATGGCTTCGGCTTTGAGCAAGTGACCGTTCCGGTGGACTGCGACCAGTGCGGGAAGGCCAATCACCTTCCTTGGCGGTTCTTCCTCGACATGAAACACGATGAGCTTGGCTCGTTCTCTTGCCATACCTGCAAGCACAAGAACTTCGTGCAATGGCGGTTGATGCAGGCGCGTCGCGAGCCTCCGGTGGGAGGTGTCGGAAGCGGATAGAGCTTGGTTGATGGCGTCTTCCTAAGTCCCACGAGGGTCATAAACCTTGGGGGACACTGTCCCACTCGCTCATACACCACTTCAATGAGACGGCTTATCCGTCACCCGTAATGTCCCGCTCGGGCAGGGCCATTTGAGAACATTGCTAAGCCGGAGCGACATTGGAAGAGTAGTCTCACGGGTTGGTGAACCAACGTGAACCACTAAATTGCTCTTGCCATTGAAATGTCTAGCCCCTCATCTGCCCATCCCGCTTGGAGTTTAACGACGTGGTAGTTGAGGTCATTCTTGGAGTAATAGGCGAGGCGGCGCTGGGTTACGCGGTAGACAAAGGCTTTAAGCTATTTAAGTCCAACGAAGCTCGGAGGGAGGTCGCCGAGATCGGCGCTGCCTCAATTGAAGCAGGGATACAGACTGTTCCCGCGCTTGCGGACGATCTTCGCTCCGTCAGCTTCGTCAAAGTCGTGTTCGTTCCTGTTCTCGAAGCGATAATAAGCGATCCATCGAACCTTCCCGACCCGGATGGTTTGGCCAATCGGTTTGTGCAGATGTTTGTCGAGCGTTTTGCCAAGGAAGAAGACGCTGACGAAGCGCTTCGTCGCATATTCCAAACTGAAAGCGATGACCTCGTGAAGGCGTTCGCGACGATCATTCGTGAACTCCGGTCTCAATTCAACAAATCCACACACTGGCGGGAGGTCGGTCACTACGTCGCTACCGAGGCAACGCTCAGTCACGTGACGGCAATGCGAGCAATGATGGAGCGGCAGGAGAAGGAGAGGGAAGCGTTCGCGATCAACTTGAACGATGCGATGCGTGACGCAAAAACAGGATCGGACGAACTACGAGAGTGGCCGAGAGACATCTCCGGGCATGAAATTCTGAGGCCGGAACTGGAACGCCTCAAGAGGCACATTCTCGCGGAAGCTAGTGGGACGTCAATCCTCATCGGCGAGCCGGGGTCGGGAAAATCTGCCCTAATGTCCAAGCTAACCGACGAGTTGGAGGGAGCCGGTCACGTCGTTTTTGGCATCAAGGCTGACACACTCCCAGTGTCGATCCAAACCGTCGATGACATTGGGCGCGCCCTAGGAATGTCTGGACCGCTCGCGGCCGAGATCGCAGTGGTCGCTCAATCCTCACCCGTGACTGTGATTGTAGACCAGTTGGACGCGGTCAGTGATGTCATGGACCGTTCCTCTGATCGGATGAAAGTCCTTCTCAGGATGGTGAGACACATCCGAGATCAAAGGCTGCCCGTCCATGTCGTTGTCTCGTCGCGCCCCTTCGAGGCGGCACACGATGCGCGGTTCCAACAACTCAAGGCGGAGGAGTTTACCTTAGCGCTACCCTCGACTGACAACGTCCTTGGTCTGCTCGCCGATCTGGGAATTGAGTGCGCTGGCATTTCTGACGAGTTGAAGGAGACGCTCCGCAGGCCATTCGCACTCAAGCTGTTTGTTCAACTGGTGCAACGGGGCGTCGATCCTTCTTCGGTTGAAGCAGGAGACCTGTTGGACCGCTGGCTGGCTACAGCTGACCTCGGACCCGACCAGACCCGCAAAGCGGTCTTGGAATTGATGCAGAGCCTCGCCTCGGAAATGCTCGCAACCGAGACGCTGTGGCGTCCAGCCGACGTGTATGAGGCGAACAGCAAAGAAGCCCTAGCCAGAGGCGAAGCGTGTGGCTTGATCGTCCGCAGCGGCCAGAAGATTGGTTTCAGCCATCAGTCTTGGCTCGATGATTTTCAGGCAAAGAGTTTCCGCTCCGGCGGCGACCTAGCCGACTATGCGTGGCGCAACCAAGATAGTCTGTTCGTGCGCGCAACCGTCCTGCGATCATTGCAACGACTTAGAGCGACCGACGAGGCCGCCTATGTCCGAGCAGTTTCGGCCCTGCTCGGCGACGGAAGGACCCGGCGTCACCTCAGGCACCTCGTGACAGATGTGATCTCGACAGTTGGTAATCCCACTCAGCAGGAGGCTGCATGGATCGAAACACTAATCCGCACCGACCCAATCTTGGCCAATCGCGGCCTTGGGAAGGTCTTGGAGAACTGGCGCAAGTGGCGGTCCTATCTGTCGAAGTGCCTACCGCAACTCATGGAGAAGGAGGACTTTCATTGGCGGGCGGTGCAGGGGCTTGCTGCGGAAGCGAGAGAAGACCCCGATAACATGGTCTCGCTGGTTCGCTCTCACTGGAGTGACCCTTCAATGGACCAGCTGGTTTTTCGGATTGCCGAGCAATCTGGCGTCATCACGGAGGACGTTGAGAAGCTGATCCGCACCATTCTAAGCCGGACGGCTATCAACCCATATAGCGTGTCTCACTTGGTTAGCACGTTGAGAACAGATGGCCGACTAGAGGAAGCATGCCGCATCGTTGCGATCTGGATCAGCACTGTGGAAGCCGGGCATTACAAGAACCCGCAATTGCACGATGTTGAGAAGCTGGCAGATGACGCCCCTGTCGAGTTCGCGGAGGCATTGTTGCCATGGTTTCTTGAGCAGGCTTCCAAGGAGATCGAACCGTATCGAGAGGGCATCAAGCGATACCCCAAATCCCAGTCTCTCCCATATGATTGGCAGATCGAACGAGAGCACGGCAGCGTCATTGCCGCGCTTCAAGACGCATTGGGCGCGGTGGCGAGATCGCAGCCGGAGACCGCCGCTCGGCTTATCGAGGAAATGGCACCAGTTGAGATCGATCAAGTGCAAGACTTGGTCGCTCAGACCTATGTGGCTGCCGGTTCGTCTCTCGCCAACGAGGCATTGGCCTACATCCTTGCTGACGAGCGACGTTTCTACATTGGTGATGCACATGTCACGCTGGAGCCGGGATTGTCGTCAATCGAGGCCGGATTGTCGTCTCAAGAACTGGTCGAAATGATTGGTGAGCACCTTCCCAGCGAACCAGTCATGGCGCTTCGCGACCGCATTGAGGCTTGGTCGCTCTACGAGGCGGGATACAGGAGGAAGGACGCCACTGCCGACTTGAGGCGCAAGTTGCTCAGATGGTCCGATGAGCATCGCATGGAATTGCTGGAGAGATTGCCGCAAGCGATTTTAGCTCCAAGACGGCGGCGGCAGATTGCAGAAATGCGAAAAGAAAAACGTCGGCCCATCGCGCGTGAACGCGGCGGGTCGATGGCGACGTTTGTCGGATCACCGATGTCTGAAACCGCTATGGAAAAGGCATCAGACGATAACATCTTTCGTATGCTCGACGAGATACACGACACATCCTCAAGGTCTCATCGACGGCCAATTTCGCAAGATGGCGGGGTCGTCGAACTGTCTCGCGCTTTCGCCGAGTTTGGGAAAAAGCACCCCGAGCGAGCAATCCGGATAGCGGCACGGTTTGAGCCGGGCAAGCACGAGCACGCGGCGGGCTATCTCATGGATGAGTTGTCGAAAGATGACCTCCACCCTCCTCGCGAACTCCTCCAGATGATCAATGACTTTTCAAGCAATGGATTTTCCTCACGAACTTGGAGGACCCACGCCAGTTGGGCGCTCTCTCGCATTTCTGGCCCGTTGAATGGGCTGCCGGATGACACGATAGCCATGCTCGAAAGCTGGTTGGAAAACGATCCTGAAGTGATCGCAGATCAAACGGAGCGGCGGTTAGCAATGGACGCCGAAAACGAACGCCGAAATAAAAGGGAGAAGACGGTGCCTTCTCCTCTACTGTTTCACGCTTATGGCGGGATGCGCATCGTTCCCCAAGAAAACTACACGCCTCTCACTGCAATCTTTCATGGGCTAATTGGGCGAGATGATCCAGCATACGACATCTGGCTTGACGTATTAGAGCGTCATGCCTTCAAGCCCGAAGACCCTCATCTATGGACGTTTCTGCTCGCAGACAAAGGCAAGTGGCTGTTCTGGGCTGATAGGTCGCGAGTGCAAGCACTTCTCTCCCAACTCAGTGAACACGATTTTCGCATCTTCCAATCCGCCGACCTTGTAGGCGTTCTTTGGAGCACCCGAGCGATGTTCCCAAACGACCTCATAGTGCGGATATGTAAGTCGTGGGTTGCCAGCCCAGATGAGGTGTTCCAGCAGGCCGCAGCGGAGTTTGCGGAGGGGGTTATCCTAGTGGAACCCGGCAGCGAGATCGCGAACACAATGGCAGCGATGCTCGACGATGGCGTTTCCTCGCACCTCACGGGACGATTGTTTTCTGCCGCTGCTGCTTGGCGTGAGAACGAGCCCGCTCTGCGAAGGCGAGCGCATACGTTTCTCATGGAGCATGTTTCTCGCGCTGACGGAGATCAAGCCCACGCAATTTCCTCGGCAGTCGATAGGAACGACACGCTTGTGCCTGACGACTTCACACGTGAGTTAATCATGGCGATCGCCGACAATCCGTCGGTTTTGGAGGCATCTCTAACCGGAAGGTTCGCGGACGGCCTCCAGTCTTTGCTACTCTATCCCGGCTTCGATGAGCCCGTGATGTATGTAACCGAACGTGTCGCAGACCTCATCGTGGGTCAGCATGGAGGAAGGCATCGGGGGTTCATTGACGGGGACTTTGTTCAGGTCGCCATTGCGTTGCAGCGTAACGATGGCCCGCTTCGGGCGAGGGCAATGGATGTCTATGAGAGACTACTAGATGCCGGTGCGTATGGGGCCGAGGAAGCGGCAAAGGCGGCAGTGGGCAGATGAACCGATCCAACCCATTGCACAATAGAGCACTGCCCTCGGCGACACATTTGGAAGTGCGCCAAATGTTAGGGACCTCGGTGAGCTATTCTGCCTAAGGTCCGGCAATCTTATACCGTTTCAGCTTTCTGATTGCCGCCCAGATCGTTTCGATTGGCATGTTGCCGTAGCCTTCACCCTCAGTCCGAGGAGTGTGACCTTGTATAGCATCGCGCGTTTCCGCATCCATTCCGACACGGCGCGCCTCCGTCTTGAAGCGGTGCCTCCAACCGTGATTTGGCGGGACATTCGGATCGTCTACGCCCACATCACGAACCCACCGGGCCAGAAACTCGCCCACTTTTTTGTATTGAGGGTTGCCCTCGCTTCCTCCCCGATGGAGAGCAGGATCGTAAAATAGTGGGCCGCTCTTCCCGGCAATAGTGCGATGGAACCCCTGCTCCAGAAGGTGAGGGTGCAAAGCCACGGTGCGCGCAGTGCCGTCCTTCACCCCTCCCGCCTCGGGCGTGATGTAGATTGTCCAGATGCCTCTCTCGTTTTTGACATCCTCTGCCCTGAGCTGGGTGATCTCGTTCACGCGAGCACCTGTATAAGCGCAAATCCACGGCACCCAACGCCGGGCTAACTTGCGTTCTGGAGTAAGCCGGTTCGGAGGTGGTGTGAGCGTTGCGGAAAGGATCAGACCCGCTTCATTGTCGGTGAACCCACGATCCCTGATTGATGGCTTACGTTTGCCGCCGACGGTGACGCCTGCGGCAGGATTGTGAGCAATCTTGCCATTGCCCGCCGCCCAACTGAACACGGATCGGATAACTGCAAGGTAGCTGTCCCGGACAGTCCGAATACTCTTCCGTTTGCCCCCATCTGTGGGCTCGTCCAGCAATTTCTCCTTCCAAGCAACGACATCGGCCAACCTCACCCGTGCGGCATCGTCATGTCCAAGAAATGCGACGAAATGGGCAATATGCCGTCGCCACACTTTCTCGGTCGCAGGTGCAACCTCGCGCTCCTTCAGGTATCTTTCGAGCAGTGCCACCATGGAGACCGGAACACTCGCAGATCGATCTACTTGCCGTTGCTCATCGAGGCGATACTGCTCCGGCGCGAACCGGGTATCCTGAAGGGTCCGAGCATCA
Source organism: Aurantiacibacter poecillastricola (assembly GCF_030730945.1). Classification (GTDB taxonomy): domain Bacteria; phylum Pseudomonadota; class Alphaproteobacteria; order Sphingomonadales; family Sphingomonadaceae; genus Alteraurantiacibacter; species Alteraurantiacibacter poecillastricola. The sequence continues at coordinate 269,351 of NZ_JAVAMS010000004.1, read as the reverse complement.
CCATTAAGGTCTGCGGCAAGCCAGCTATTGGCTTCGATTTGCCCTCGCCCCAGCAACCGGACAAGCTGACGCCACTGGCTCGATCCCTGCTCGATCTCCCAACCTTCGGCTGCGCAGATGTCCTCTGCAAGCCATGTTGTCGTGATAGCTGCTTGGCCTGCTCCAAGGCCAATCCCTTGCTTCACGTTTTCGACTTGGGCCTGAAGGCCATCCCACAATTGCTGCACGTCACCGGGATTAGTCGGGGCCAACTCGCTGTTCGTGGCCCGCTCCACACGTTCGGATAGCCATTTCCGAACCGCTTCCTCCATCTCTATCGCGCTGGCCTGTTTGCCGGGAACGATTTGCCGCACTGCATCGGCAACAGGCTTCCCGGCAGCATCTGCAATCATCTTATCAAAAGTAGCCACTTCAATCGCCAGAAGGTGCCGGGCTTCTGCGATGTTGCTTGCGCCTAGAGACTTTTGCACCTCCTCCTTGCCATCGAACGCGGCACGGGCGTTCAACGGCACTCGTCGGCGGAAATACAACTGATCCCCGCGCCGATACAGGTAGCGGTAGCCTTTGACCGCCTTCATGCGAAAATCATCCCCTGCAACGACAGTATGTGTAGCAAGAAATGTAGCAGCAAAGGCGTTAAAAACCCCTGAAATGCTGGGACTTCAGGGAAACTGCGACCTTTGGAAAGGATTGGCGGAGAGGGAGGGATTCGAACCCTCGGAACCCAGTTAGGGCTCAACGGTTTTCGAGACCGCCCCGTTCGACCACTCCGGCACCTCTCCGCGAAAAGGGTGTCTTGCAAGGACCCGCAGTCGATTGGGAAGCGCGGCGGTTAGCCGAGAGATCGCCTTTTGCCAAGTCCCTTATCGGGCGCCGGATAGTAAAATCGGGGGGTATCAGGGCGCGACCGCTTGTTCCTTGGGGCAGCCGCCATATATCTGGGGCATGGAACGCTCGGAATTCTACTCGTCGCAGGCCGGACGTCGCATCGATGCTCCCAGCCGCTCCCGTGCCCGGTTCGCCATCGGCGATATCGTGAAACACCGCAATTTCGATTTTCGCGGCGTGATTTTCGATATCGATCCCGTCTACGCGAACTCGGAAGAATGGTACGAGCAGATACCCGAAGCGCAGCGCCCCGACCGGGATCAGCCCTTTTACCACCTGCTGGCCGAGAATGAGGACAGCTCCTACGTCGCTTATGTCAGCCAGCAGAACCTGCTCGCCGACACCGAAGGCGAGCCTATCGATCATCCGCAGGTAGACCAGCTGTTCGAGGCATTCAGCGCAGGTCGATATCGCCTGCGTCGCAGCCTCACGCACTGATCCGCATCGTTCTGCGCCCGGGCTAGCTCTTGATCTTCCAGCCGCTCTTCAGAACGCGGTAGGTGATGAAGCCCAGCACGAGGTTCAGCACGCCAACGCCGATTGCAGCGCCGATCACGGCCTGGTTCGTATCGCCGATATCGCTTTGCCCAAGGAAGCCGAAGCGGAAGCCCGAGATCATGTAGAAGAACGGGTTCGCCTTGCTGATCGCCTGAAAGAAGGGCGAAAGGTTCGAAATCACGTAGAACGTGCCCGAAAGCAGGCTGAGCGGGGCGACGATGAAATTCGTGATTGCGGCGTTATGATCGAACTTCTCGGCCCAGATGCTTGCCAGCAGGCCGGAAATCGCCAGCATGGTCGCTCCCATCAAGCCGAACCAGACGACGGCCCAGGGATGCGCCACCGAAAGGTCGACATCGGGGTACAGTACCATGGCCAGCGCCACGGCACCTCCGACCATCACGGCGCGAGTGATTGCGGCCATGACGATACCGATCATCAACTCCGCTTCCGAGAGCGGCGGCATGAGCAGGTCGATGATGGTGCCTTGCAGCTTGCCCGACAGGAGCGAGAAGCTGGAATTGGCAAAGGCGTTCTGCATCATGCCCATCATGATGAGGCCCGGCGCCACGAAGGTGCCGAAGTTTACCCCCATGATCTCGCGTCCGCCGCGCCCCAGCGCCACAGTGAAAATGACGAGGAAGAGCAGCGTGGTGACCGCAGGGGCCCAGACTGTCTGTGTCTGGACCTTGAGAAACCGGCGGATCTCCTTAATATAGAGGCTCCACAGCCCGATCCGGTTGATACCTGTGATCTGCGGCTCTCCCTTGGGCGGGAACTTGCGCCCGGCATTGCTGCCGGACTCGATGAACTCACCTGCGGAGCTGGTAGCTTGTGCTTGATCGGCCATAGGGGCGCGCCTATCTCCCCCTGGCCGGGCTGGCAAGAACACTAAAGGCCTCGATGAAGGCCGGAACGAACGGAATTTCGCTTTCATGAGTTGGACAGACGAACGCATCGCCACCCTTACCAAGATGTGGGAGGGCGGCGCGACCGCGAGCGAAATCGCGACCGAACTTGGCGGCGTCTCGCGCAATGCGGTGATCGGCAAGGCGCACCGCCTTGGCCTCAAGGCCCGACCGAGCCCGGTGAAAGCCAACGACAAGAAGGCCGCGAAGAAGAGGGACGCCGTTCCCAAGTCTGCGCCTCCCAAGACGGCCAAGCCCAAGCCAGCGGCAGCTGCGCCCGCGAAAAAAGTCAAGGAGTCCGAGGCACCGAAGGCCGCGGAACCGCGTTCCGACACCGCCGAGAGCAAGGCCGACGCGAACAGCCAGCCCATGCCGGACAAGCGGGAAGACCTGCCCAAGATCGTCTCCTACGGTCCGGGCGGGTTCCTGCGCCAAGGCCCGGGCGACCAGCAAGCCCCCATTCCCCCTGCCCCGCCGCGTCGCCTCGTGCCGGCCAAGCCCGATCCTTCGATCTCGGACAAGACCAGCCTGCTCGATCTGAACGACCGGGTATGCCGCTGGCCCATGGGTCATCCCGGCGAGCCCGACTTCCATTTCTGCGGCGAAAAGGTGAACCCCGGCTTCCCTTATTGCGTGCAGCATTGCGGGCGGGCGTACCAGGCGCAGCTGCCCCGCGGTGCGCGCCGCCCCCCGCCCCCGCTGCCCTTCGGCGGCCCACGGGTCCGCTGATTTGACTACAGGCAAGGTAAGGCCCGTCTCCGTGCTGGAGGCGGGCTTTTCTTTAGCCGTCGCTCATTCGGCGCGGCGCGGCGCTGGGCCGGTCTGCGCCACGGGTTCGGGCGCGCCGACCGCTGAATATAGGTCTACGAAGGAACTCGCCAGCGCCGCTTCGCTGTCGATCAGCGCCTGGCGACTGCTGATGAGCTGGCGCTGCGAGTCCAGCACGTCGAACAGGCTGGCGAGCCCCTCACGGTAAAGGGCATTGGACTGTTCGAAGGCGCGTTCGCTTTCCGAGATCGCGACTTCCAGGTCGGCGTTGCGGTCGGAATAGGACTGGATGGCAACCAGCGCGTTCTCCACCTCGCCCATCACGGCAAGCACATCCTGCCGGTATTCCAAGAAGCGCGCCTGCAATTCATACTGCGCCGCATCCACCTCCGCTCGCCTTCGGCCGCCATCGAAAAGCGGAACATCCAGCGCCGCTGCAAGACTGCCCAGAAAGTCGGAGACGATGCCGCCGAAACTCCCGTCGCCCAGCAGCGCAGAGCCGGAAATGGTCAGTGATGGGAGCAGGTCTGCGCGCTCTATCCCGACATTGGCCGCCGCTTCGACGAGGCCAGCCTCGGCCACCAGCAAGTCGGGACGGCGACGCAGCAGGTCTGCCGGGATGCCCAGCGGCGGACCGCTTGTGAAAGAGGGAACGCCGCTACTGTCCTCATTCGCTGGCGGAGCGGTACGCGGCACGTCGCCCGTCAGGATGGCAAGCGCATGGACCGCACGCGCGCGCTGTAATTCCAGCAGTCCGCTCTGCGCCTGGGTCTGGGCAAGGTCGGCGGCGGCGCGGCGCACGTCGAGATTGGCCGAGAGACCGGCCTCGAAACGCAGCGTAACGATCCGCAGGGTCTGTTCCTGCAAACGCGTGGATTCACCCAGCAGTACCAGCCGCTCTCCCGTGCGGCGCAGCTCGATATATTGCCGCCCTACTTCTGCGGCGATAAGCCTTTCACGGTCGGCGACGAGATATTCAGCGGCACGAGCGCGGGCGACTGCAGCTTCTATCTGCGCAGAAAGCCGGCCCGAAATGTCCGGATCGAACACGCCGACCGCGCCTGCCGACAAACCGTCTCCCACATCGCCGGAGGTCACGTCGACCCCTGTGTCGGCAACGCCATCCACGCGCGGCAGGCGGTCTCCCCTTGCGGCTCGCAGTAGCGCCCGGGACGCTGCCAGCCGTTCGCGGGTGCTGGCGATATCGAGGTTGGCGTCGAGCGCGCGTTCGACGAGTTCGTCAAGCCGCGGATCCTCGAAGCCTTCCCACCAGTCGGCCTCACGCTCCAGCGGCGGGCGATAGTCGGCGGCGAAATCGGGCGGCAGGTCTATCTCCGCAGGACCGGGCGCATCGGGAATGGTGGTGGCGCATGCGCAGAGCGCGAGACTGCCTGCCATGACAATCGGAATGCGTACTCTCATGTGGCCGACAATGCCGCTGCCTCGTCCGCTCCCGCAATCTCCTCGCGCACCCGCTGGAGGTCGACGCTGCGCGGTTTTCCGAAGCGGGCGATTCCCATGTAGATCACCGGCGTCAGGAACAGCGTGAAGACCGCGGCGATGCCGAGCCCACCGAAGATCACCCAGCCGATCGACTGCCGTGCTTCCGCACCCGCGCCGCTGGCCAGGATCAGCGGCACAGCGCCCAGGACGGTCGAGATAAGCGTCATGGCGATGGGGCGGAGGCGGATGGCCGCGGCTTCCTCGATCGCTTCGCGCAGCTCTCGGCCCTCCTGCCTGAGCTGGTCTGCGAACTCTACGATCAGGATGCCGTTCTTCGCCATGAGGCCGATCAGCATCACCAGTCCGATCTGCGAGTAGATGTTAAGCGAAGTGCCGGAAATGAACAGCGCGAAGACTGCAGCGGCCAGCGCGAAGGGAACGGTGAGCATCACCACCAACGCACTGGTAATACTCTCGAACTGCGCCACCAGCACCAGCAGCACGATCACCAGCGCGAAGAGGTAGGTAAGGAGCAGGTCGTTGCCGGTCTCCTCCAGCGACTGGGCTTCGCCCTGCAAGATCATGTCGACATCGTCGGCCACGGTCTCGTCCACCAGTCGCTCGATCTCGGTCACGGCTTCTGCGAGAGCGGTACCCGGGGCGATGGAAGCCTCCACCTCGATTGCGCGACGTTGCTCGGTCCGGTCAAGCTCGGCGGCGATGCCCTGTTCCACGATCGTGGTCACGCTCGAGATGGGGACGAGCTGCCCGCCGTTCCCTCGAACATAGAGGTTGCGCAGGTCAGCCGGGTTGCTGATCGAGACTGTCTCGGCGGTGAGGAAAACGGGAATGGACTGGTCCCCCACATTGAGGTCGACCACCTCGTCTCCCCCCACCATGGCCCGCAGGGTGAGCGAGAGATCTTCGAGATCCACGCCGACATCCGCGGCGCTGCGCCGGTCGATCTGCAGGGAAATCTGCGGCTGCGTCGGCTGGTAGGATATGTCTGGATTGGAAAGGATGTCGGACTGCGTGTCGATAGCTTCGGCGAGTGCACGGGCGGATTCGTAGATGCCCTCGTATTCCGCTCCCGTCAGCGCGACCTCGATGGAATCGTTGCCACTGCCGCCGAAGCTCAGCGTGCCGCGACCGCTGGCCGAAACACGCGAGCCCGGAATTGCGGAGAGTGGCTCGCGCAACTCGCTGACGATTTCGGTCTGACTTACATCGCGCTCGCTCCAGGGCGCGAGTTCCGCGTTCACCTGGATGCGGTTCGGATCATAGCGGCCGACGATGGAGAGCATGGAGGTGATGATGCCCTCATCCACCAGCGGCTGGAGGGCCACCTCGATCTCGTCGAGTTCGCGGTCCATGAAATCGAGGCCCACCCCATCAGGCCCTTGCGCCCGCACGCTGACGGAGCCGCGATCCTCGTCGGGCACCAGTTCGTTCTCCAGCGTCGTGTAGAGAAGGCCTGCGGCTCCTGCGACAACGACCGAGATGCCGAGCGTCAGCCACGGTCTCCCGAGGCATCGACCGAGCGCGCGTGAATAGCCGTTGCGGATCCTGCCGCCGAAACTGCTCGTCCGCTCGCGGAAGGCGTGCAGCGCGCCCTGCTCGTCCTCGTCCTTTCCCGTCAGATCGATCCGGGCGGCAAGCGCGGGCACGAGCGACAGGGCAACGAAGGAGGAGAGGATCACCGCCACCGCCAGCACGAAGCCGAACTCGCGGAAAAGGCGCCCGGCTTGTGAGGGAAGGAAGGAAATCGGCACGAATACGGATACGAGGACCGCCGTGGTTGCGACCACGGCGAAGAACACCTGCCGCGTGCCGAGCACGGCCGCCGCGCGTTTGCCGAAGCCCTTGTTCTGCAGGCGCTGCGCGTTTTCCAGCACCACGATGGCGTCATCGACGATCAAGCCTGTTGCCAGTACCAGCGCGAGCAGCGTGAGCAGGTTCACGGAGAAGCCCATCAGCCATATCCCCGCAATCACGCCCATCAACGCAACGGGGATGGTCGTACTGGGAATGATGGTGGGGCCGAGCGCGCCGAAGAACAGCAGCATGGTGAGCACAACGACGACGATGGTGATGCCGAGCGTTATCAGCACTTCGCTCACCGAGGTCCGGATAAACTCCGCATCGTCGGAAATGACGCGGATGTCGATGTCCTCGAACCGCTCGTTCACCTCGCGCACGGCGGCGTTCACGGCATCGGAAATCTCGATCGTGTTCGATCCCGCCTGCCGGATCACGCCCAGCCCCACCACGGGTTCGCCGTTGAGGCGCACGAAGTTGGTGGCATCTGCCGGCGCGAAATAGGCTTCGGCAACGTCGCCGATGCGCGTGTTGCCGTCGATCACGACGTCCTTGATCAGCCCGGGATTGCTGGCATTCGCCTCGGCCCGCACGATCAGTTCCTGCGCATCGGAGCGGAAGCTGCCGACGGGTACGTCGAACGGAGCGCGTTCCAGCGCAGTCGCCACGTCCGAGATTGTGAGACCGAAACGGTTCAGGCGCTGCGGATCAATGGCGACCCGCAGTTGCAGCGGGCGCGAGCCGAACTCCTCGATACTGGCCACGCCCTCGGCCGTGAGCAATTCGGGTATGATGTCGTTCTGCACGATCTGCGTGAGCGAGGCGGTGTCGTAGCTGCGGCTCGATACTGCCAGCGTCAGGATGGACTGGGCGTCGGAGTCCGCCTTTACGACCTGAACCTGCTCCACCCTGTCGGGCAATTCGCGCGTCACGCGTGAAACTGCCTCCCTGACATCGGCTGCAACCGAATCGAGATCTGTCCCGGGATTGAACTCGACCCGGATTCGCGAATTGTTCTCCTCGCTTGAGGAGCTGATCTCGCGCACACCGCTGACCCTGGCGACAGCGTTCTCGAGTATGGAGGTGACCTCGGCATCCATCGTTTCGGGTGCGGCACCGGGAAGGGTGGCGCTGACCGTCACGATCGGGCGGTCCACGTCGGGAAGTTCGCGCACCTCGACCCCGAAATACGCGGCGACGCCGGCGAGCACGATAAGCAGGTTGAGAACACCGATCAGCAGCGGCCGTTTTACCGCCAGCAGCGGCAGGTCGTTGACGTCGGCCTTCATTCGGCCGCGCTTTCGGGTGCCGCGCCGTCATCCGCAAGTTCGACCTGCTGCGCCTCCAGGTCCAGCGGCTGGACGAGTTCGACGGACTGCCCCTCGCGCACTTTCTGCACGCCTTCGACGATGACGAGATCGTCTTCGCCGATGGCAGCATCGACGAGAGCCATGCCGTCACGGCGCGAAGCGATGGTAAGGGGCACGCGCTGTGCGGCGCGGTCGACCACCTGCCAGAGATAGGAACCCTCGCCGCCCCAGACGATGGCCTCCTCCGGCACGGCGGGCCTGACAACGCCCGATCCGGCGAAGTTCACCCGGAAGCTCATTCCGGGTCGCAGGCGGTCGTCCGAATTGTCGATGGCGGTGCGCACGGTGAAGGTGCGCTGTTCGGTGGCGATGCTGCTGTCCACTGCGCGCACTCTGGCCTGAACGGTGCGATCAGGGTCCGAGAAAGGCGACAATTCCACCATAGTGCCTGGGGTAAGGCGCGAAAAGGCCGCTTCGGGAGCGGGAAAGTCCACGTAAAGCGTGGACCGCTGGTCGAGCTGCGCGATCAGCGTATCGGGACCGACCCTGTCGCCGACATCGATCTCGGTCAGGCCGATATGCCCGCTGAAGGGAGCGCGCACGGTTCGATCGGCGAGAGCTTCCTGCGCCTGTTGCAACTCGACCCGCGCCGAGGCCAGTGCAGTCTCGCCTGCTTCGATCTGGCTGTCGGAAATCGCGCCTGTATCCTCGATCCGGCGATAGCGGGCGAGCAGTTGCGAGGCTTCCTGCACCTGCACCTCGGCAAGTTCGACGGCGAGCCTTTCCTGGCGGCTGTCGAGCACCAGCAGCGGCTGCCCCTCGCGCACGTAATCCCCGGCGGAAAATCGCACGGAAACCACGCGCCCGGCGGTTTCGGGATAGAGGTCGGCAGAAGTAGCGGCGCGGGCCGATCCCACGGCTTCGACCTGCAACTGCTCCGACAGCATGACCGGGTTGTCCGCAACGACGGTCACGGGCTCGTCCCCCTCCCGTTCCTCGTTCTCGGAACAGGCGGTGAGCGCCAGGGGCATGGCCAGGAGCAGACAGGCTTGTTTCCAAGTCATCCTGCTCGCTTCTAGACGAGTTCGCAGTCATTGATAGTGATGCTTTAGGCCCTGTGCCGACAAACGCTTGGAAGGGCCGCCGCGCCCTATCCCGCCCTTGCCAGGGGCGGCACGTGGCGATCGACCACGAAGGCCGCCGCCATGATGAGCACCGCCGCCGCCGTCAGCGCGCCGAAGAACAGCCATGTGCTGTCTCCGCCAGCTTCCAGCAAGGCGCCGCCAAAGCCCGTGGCCGAGATCGCGCCGACGCGGCTCATCAGGATGCCCAGCCCCATGCCCGCCGCGCGCACCGCCTGCGGGTAGCCGAAGGCCATGATCACATACATGGCCGCAATCGCCGCGCTGAAGCACGAGCCCGACAGGCCCACCAGCCAGAAGACGAAGGTCTTCTCCTCCGGCGAGAGGACCGGCGGCAGGCCCTCGACCGTGTAGCCAATGGCAAGCATCCACATGACCAGCACCGCAGAGAGCGTGGCCATCACGATCTTCGAGCCGAAGCGCCTCACGAAGACTCCGGCAAGGATCGAGCCGACCATCGAGGAATAGCCCGCCAGCGCGACCACCCCGCCCGCTTCCTCCAGCGTGAAATCCTGCGCGGTGAGGAAGGTCGTGCCCCAGCTGAGGATACCGTAGGCAACGAAGGTTGCCGCTGCGAAGGCGATGGCGATACCGATGCTGAGACGAAACGTCGTCGGGTGCGTCAGGCCGATCTTGCGGCCCGTGGCATCGGCGGAATCGTCTTCTTCGGCGGCCAGTTCCTCGTCCTCGTCGAGCACCAGCCGGGCGTTCTTGCGTGCCTTCTCAGGCTCTCCGCGCGCAAGCAGGAAGCTCGGGCTGTCGCGCAGCACTGCCCAGACCACGAAGGTCACGAGAAAGGTGATGCCGCCCAGGATGAGGAATGTCCCGTCCCAGCCATATTCCAGCGAGAGCCCGGGCGCGAATTCGCCCACCAGCGATCCGCCCAGCGGCGTGCCCACCGCCAGCGTGCTGACCGCAACGGGCCGCCACTTCACCGGCAGCCACTCATTCGCCATCGAGAGGGCATTGGCATAGGCCGCGCCGAACCCGAGCCCTGATACCGCGCGCCAGACAGCCATGGTCCACACATCGGTAGAGGTCGAGGCACCGACCGTGGCGAGCGAGAAGACCACGCTGGCGATCACCAGCGTCCAGCGCCTGCCTATACGGTCGCCCATCAGCCCGCCCGAAAATGCACCGAGACCGAAGCCTACCAACGCCGCGCTCATGGCGATGCCGAAGGTGGAGCGGGTGACGTCGAAGGCTTCCATCACGACGGGTGCGAGGATGCCGAGCAGCTGCAGGTCCATCCCCTCAGCCACCAGCACCAGCATGCAGACCGCGACGATGGCCCATTGCCGCAGCCTGACAGGCTGTGCGTCCAGCGCCTGCGTGAATGTTCTCCTGTCGCCTCTCGCCATGATCAATGCGCGCCTTCCGGTGTCTGCGAACGAAGGTAGAGCGCCATGATCCCGCGACGCCCGGCGCAAACCGGGCGATCGCAAGCGGCAGCGGGGAACATGGCCCCTCGGCCCCCGAACTGTTTCATGGGACTTTCTCCCTCTCCGCCCTGCAACATGCCAGCCGCTCCGCGAAAGTCACGCACAAAGCGCGGGCGCTTGAAACTGCCGCGCCCCGGTGGCAGCAAGGTCTCGGTCCGGCGCAGGACGTGCGCCCAATGGAGCCAGGAGCCGATGCCCTTTTCCCTTTACGAAGCCACCATTCCCACCATGATCCAGATGCTCAACGCCGGGCAATCATGGATCGAGAAGGCCAAGGCCTGCGACATTCCGGACGAGGACATCGCCGCTGCTAGGCTGGCCGACGACATGCTGCCCTTCGCCTATCAGGTGAAGAGCATGGTGAACCATTCGGTCGGCGCGATCGAGGGGGTTCGCAAGGGCAGCTTCTCGCCGCACATGGACGAGCCCGAGACCGATCTGGAAAAAATGCGCCTCAATCTCGGCGCGGCGGAGAACACGCTGCGTGCGCTTTCGATGGGCGAGATAGAGAGCTTCATCGGCCAGGAAATGCACTTCCTCTTCGAGCAGAAGGGAGTGAACATTCCCTTCACTGCCGAGAATTTCCTGCTGAGTTTCAGTCAGCCCAACTTCTTCTTCCACGCGACCACTACCTACGCCCTGCTGCGCAAGCTCGGACTGAATCTCGGCAAGATCGATTATCTCGGCCAGATGCGCACCGCGAGAGGCTGACGAAGCCTACGCGCACCCTCACGAACTGCGGGGCGGATCGTAGAGCGAAGCGCGGTTCGGGCGCGGATCAGGTTCTGCGAGCGAACCAGATCGTGTGCTGCGGCCCCTTGTTGTTCGGGCGCGCTCGCACGGTGCGCACGTCCACGTCAAGGCGGCCATCCTTCAGCCGGCGCGTGAACTTGTGATCGGGCGCGGCGGACCATACCGCCAGCACGCCGCCGGGGCTGAGAGCATCGCGCAGCCGGGCGATGCCTGTACGGGTGTAGAGCCGCTCGTTCCCTTCGCGCACGATGCCGTCGGGGCCGTTATCGACATCCAGCAGGATGGCGTCGTATTTCGCGGTCGTGCCGTCCACCGCATCGTCCACCAGCGCGGCGACATCGGCGATGACGACTTCGCCGCGCGGATCTCCAAGGCTCTCGCCGGTCAGCTCTGCCAGCGGGCCTTTCGCCCAGTCGAGGATATCGGGCACCACCTCTGCCACGACGACCTTCCCTGCTTCGGGCAGCGCGGCGAGCGCGGCGCGGTAGGTGAAGCCCATGCCGTAGCCGCCGATCAGCACGCGCGGGCCGGATGCCTCCAGCCGCTCCAGCGTCAATCGGGCGAGCTGTTCCTCGCTGAACTGCATGCGCGTGCCCATCAGCTCGTCACGCCCCAGCATGATGATGAAATCGCGTCCGTGGCTGACCAGCGTCAGCGTATCCCCGCCGGGGATCTGCGCGGTGGCTATCGTTTCACGCGGCAGCATCGGGATTACCTTCCTTGGACATGGGTATGACGAGCCGGGCGATGGCGCCCTTCCCGTCCTCGCGATTGTCGAGTGTGAATTCGCCGCCGAGGCCGCGCGCCAGGCTCACCGCGATGCGCAGGCCCAGACTGTTGGCATTCTTCAGTTCGAAGCCGTCGGGCAAGCCCTTGCCCTCGTCCTGGATGCAGATAACGTAGCAATCGTCATCGTTTTCCACCACGGTGACTTCAAGCGGGCCGCCCTGCTCGTCATAGGCATGTTCAATGGTGTTGCTGATCGCTTCGGCAACCACCAGCGCCGTGGGCACCGCGTTTTCTGACGGCAGGACACCGCTGGCCTGGGCATCGAAGCTGTAGAGAATATCCTCTCGTCCGGAGACCCCCAGGGTGTCGCGCACGATGCGGTCGATGTAATTGCCGAGCGACAGCTGCGCCCCGTCGGACTTGTATAGCGTGCGTTGCAGGCGTCCAACCAAGCCCAGTCTCCGCGAGGCCTCGGACAGGGCGAACTTCGCGGTATCGTCCTTCAGGCGGCGCTCCTGCAATTGCAGGATAGCAGACATCATCTGCAAATTGTTGCCAACCCGGTGCTGCAATTCCTGGAAGAGCATTTCGCGCGTGCCCGCCAGTTCCGCGCTGCGCTTTTCCGCCAGTGCGAGGCGCGCATTGGCAAGCTGCATCCAGTGAACGAGCGCGATATCGACCACCACGATGAGGGTGAAGAAGGCGAGAGCCACGATCGCGCGGTAGTCCAGCGCGAAACTTTCGAGCGGCGGGATGAAGAAATACCAGCTCAGCAGGCCGCACAGGATCGCCGCGAGCGCCCCCGGGCGCACTCCGAAGAAGAACGCTGTAAGGATAACCGGCGGGAAGAAGGTGATGTAGGGAAAGCCTGCAGGCAGCGCGGCGCCCACTCCCCAGCGCGTCAGCAGGCCGGCAAGGCTGGCGACGATGGCGACGCCGTAGCCGATCCACGGCCTCGAGCGTGCAAGCGGCAGGCGCTGCAGGAAAGTGAGGCTGTTCTTCGGTAGCTCGCCAACCGCCCTGAACATGGTCGTGTGCCTCGGTTCGAATGTTGGGAAGAACAGGGGCCGCGAGAGTTGATACCCTCGCGGCCCCCAATTGCCTGAACCTTCAGGAGGTTCCGGGCTTAGTCGTCCTTCAGGAAGGCGGGCATGTGGTCGGCACCGCCGCCGTCGCCGTCCTTGTTGCCACCGCGACCGCCACGGTCGCCGCCACGGCCACGGCCACCGCCGCCACCGCCACGCGGGCCCCGGCGATCGCCGCCACGGCCACCACGGTCGCCGCCGCCTTCACGCTTCTCGCCCCGGGGTTCTCTGGGCGGGCGGGTGTCTTCCAGCTCTTCGCCGGTTTCCTGGTCGACGACGCGCATCGACAGGCGGACCTTGCCGCGATTGTCGATCTCGAGGACCTTGACCTTCACTTCCTGCCCTTCGGACACGACGTCGGTCGGCTTCTCGACGCGCTCGTTCTTCATTTCGGACACGTGGACGAGACCGTCCTTGCCACCCATGAAGTTCACGAACGCACCGAAGTCGACGATGTTGACGACCTTGCCGGTGTAGATCTTGCCGACTTCCGCCTCTTCGACGATGCCTTCGATCCACCGCTTCGCGGCTTCGATCTCGTCGGCGTTGGAGGAGCTGATCTTGATCACGCCCTCGTCGTCGATGTCGACCTTGGCACCGGTTTCGGCCACGATCTCGCGGATCACCTTGCCGCCCGTGCCGATAACGTCGCGGATCTTCGCCTTGTCGATCTGCATCGTCTCGATACGCGGAGCATGCTTGGAGACTTCACCGCGGGCGCCCGAAAGCGCTTCGGTCATCTTGCCCAGGATATGCGAACGACCGGCCTTCGCCTGCTCCAGCGCGGTCTGCATGATTTCCTTGGTGATGCCGGCCACCTTGATGTCCATCTGGAGGCTGGTGATGCCCTTTTCGGAGCCCGCCACCTTGAAGTCCATGTCGCCGAGGTGATCCTCGTCGCCCAGGATGTCGGACAGCACGGTGAAGTCCTCGCCTTCCAGGATCAGGCCCATGGCGATGCCCGAAACGGGGCGCTGGATGGGAACGCCTGCGTCCATCATGGCAAGGCAGCCGCCGCACACCGTCGCCATCGAGGACGAGCCATTGCTCTCCGTGATGTCGGACAGGATGCGGATGGTGTAGGGGAAATCCTCATGCGCAGGCAGCACCGGGTGCAGCGCGCGCCATGCCAGCTTGCCGTGGCCGGTCTCGCGGCGGCTGGTGAAGCCGAAGCGGCCAACCTCGCCTACCGAATAGGGCGGGAAGTTGTAGTGCAGCATGAAGTGGTTGTACGAAAGGCCTTCCAGCCCGTCGATCATCTGCTCGGCATCCTTGGTGCCCAGCGTGGTGGTGCAGATCGCCTGCGTTTCACCGCGCGTGAACAGGGCGGAGCCGTGCGTACGGGGCAGCAGGCCGACCATCGCCTCGATCGGGCGAACCTCGTCGGTGCGGCGGCCGTCGATACGCTGGCCGTCCTTGAGGATGGCCTTGCGCACGATGTCGCTTTCCAGCTTCTTCACCAGCTTGAGCTTGCCGAGATATTCGGCCGGATCGTCATGATCCAGGCTCTCGTAGTGAGCGCGGGCCTTCTCGCGCGCCGCATTCACGGCATCCTGGCGAGCGCCCTTGTCGGTGATCTTGTAGGCAGCTTCGAGGTCTGCGCCGATGATGCCGCGCAGTTCCTCCAGCGTGGCCGTCTTGTCCTCGACCGGCTGCAGTTCCCACGGATCCTTGGCGGCCTTTTCGGCGAGATCGATGATCGCGCCGATGACCTTGCGGCTTTCCTCGTGCGCGAACATGACGGCGCCGAGCATTTCCTCTTCGGTCAGCTCCTTGGCTTCGGATTCCACCATCATCACCGCGTCCTGCGTGGCGGCAACGACGAGGTCGAGGCGACCTTCTTCGTCCAGCGCCTTGTCGAGGCTCGGGTTCAGTTCGTATTCGCCATTGCGGAAGCCGACGCGCGCGGCACCGATCGGGCCCATGAAGGGCACGCCGGAGATGGTCAGCGCGGCAGAGGCGGCGATCATCGCGACGATATCGGGCTCGGTCTCGCCATCATAGGAGAGGACCTGGCAGATCACGTTGATCTCGTTATAGAAACCTTCCGGGAAGAGCGGGCGCACGGGGCGGTCGATCAGGCGGGAGGTGAGCGTTTCCTTCTCCGTCGCGCGGCCTTCGCGCTTGAAGAAGCCACCGGGGATACGGCCCGCGGCGGAGAATTTTTCCTGGTAGTGAACGGTGAGCGGGAAGAAGTCCTGCCCTTCCTTCACACTGCGGGCGGCGGTCACGGCGCACAGCACCACGGTTTCGCCATAGGTGGCCAAAACGGCGCCGTCGGCCTGACGGGCAATACGGCCGGTTTCCAGAGTGAGGGTCTTTCCGCCCCACTCCAGCGATACGGTTTTCGTGTCGAACATTGATTTTCCTTCTGAACCCGCGTGCCACATTGCATCGCGGGGCCTACTTTTTCCGGGTGATCCGTCCCGGTCCGGTGCGAGGCCTGTCTTGGCCTCATGGCCCCTTCACCGAATTGCGAAGGATGCCCTTTCAAAATGCCAGCCGAATGTGACGGCTTGCAGATAGACGAAGGGGCGGCCCTTGGAGCCGCCCCTTCGAGAAACTCTTACTTGCGAAGACCCAGCTTCTGGATCAGCGCGTTGTACCGCTCCAGATCCTTCTTCTTCAGATAGGCCAGCAGGCTGCGACGCTTGTTGACCATCTTGAGCAGGCCACGACGGGAGTGATTGTCCTTGTGGTGGTCCTTGAAATGCTCGGTCAGGTTGCGAATACGCTCGGTCAGGATGGCGACCTGGACTTCCGGCGAACCGGTATCGCCCTTGTTGGTGGCGTTGTCCTGAATGATTTCCTGCTTCTTCTCGGCAGTAACCGACATAGTAGTCTTACCTTTCGCGGTATCCTCAGATGTTGAAACCCCTTGCGACCTTCATGTCGCCCCCTTCGATCTCCACCAGCGCGACCGGAGTATCCTCCAGCTTGGCAAAATAGAGCCCGTCGGGTTGGGGCAATCCGGATACGACCCGGCCCTGTCGGGCCGCCTGCGCACTATCCGGATCGAGAGCGAGGGCCGGGATACCGTCCAGCCCCGCCTCCAGCGGCAGGAGGTGGTCTTGAAGTGGCGCGCCCTTACCGATTTCGTTCAGCTTGTCCAGCGAAATCGCCTGATCCTCGCTGAAAGGGCCCGCTTTGGTACGCCGTAGATAGGTGACATGCCCCAGCGTGCCAAGAGCATGCGCGATATCGCGTGCAAGCGAACGGATATACGTCCCCTTGCTGACATGCGCGACCAGCGTGACGCTGTCGGCCAGTTCCAGCGGAGCCTGCGGGTCGTAGGGATCGGGCCTCCCAAGCGTCGTATCGAAGGCCGAGACGCCCTGGTGCGAAAGGTCCGGCCCGAGGAATTCCAGCGAATGGATGGTGACGCGGCGCGTTTCGAGGTCCACATCCTCGCCCCTGCGGGCAAGATCGTAGGCGCGCTTCCCATCCACTTTCAGCGCGGAATATTTGGGCGGCACCTGCTCGATTGCGCCGGTGAAGTGCTGGCAGATACCCGCGACCGCGGCCAGTGGCGGGCGCCGGTCGGTACGATCGACCACTTCGCCTTCTGCATCCAGCGTATCGGTCTCCTCGCCGAACTGGATGGTGAATTCATAGGTCTTGTCGCTGTCCAGCATGCGACCCGAGAGCTTCGTCGCCTCGCCCAGCGCGATCGGCAGCACGCCCTCTGCCAGCGGGTCGAGCGTGCCACCATGGCCCACCTTCACCTTCGGGTAGCCGCCTTCGCGCAAGTTCCGCTTCACCGCGCCCACGGCCTGCGTGGAGCCCAGCCCGCGCGGCTTGTCGAGGATCAGCCAGCCATGAGGCGCAGCGGGATCAGGCACCCGCCACCCAGTCGGTTACCGCGAAATAATGGCCCATCGCCCATTCCACCGGCGGAATGACGAAGTTCTCGATGATGTTGGCCTCGGGAAAGACATAGGGCACCACCAGCAGCAGCACGAAAAGCAGCGGGAAGCCGAGCGGACGGATCCGCTCATAGACGCGCGCGGCGGAGCGGGGCAGCAGGCCCTCCACGATATGCGAACCGTCGAAAGGCGGGATCGGCAGCAGGTTGAACAGCGCCAGGAACAGGTTGATCATGATGAAATATGTGAGCCCCATCACCACGATGCCCGGGTCCTCGTTCAGCGGCACGCCGCCAGCGGGCATTACCAGCCCCAGCGCAATCGCCGCCACCAGCGCCAGTACGAAATTGGTCCCCGGCCCTGCCGCGGCCACTGCCATCATGCCGAAGCGCGGATTGTCGAGCCGCTGCTTGATAACCGGCACCGGCTTGGCCCAGCCGAACACCGGCAACCCGGCAAGCGCCAGACCACCGGGCACCAGCAGCGTGCCGACAGGGTCCACGTGGCGGACAGGATTGAGCGACAGCCGCCGCCGTTCCTTCGCGGTGGGATCGCCCAGCAGCATGGCGACATAGCCATGCGCCACCTCGTGAAAGACGATGGCAACGATCAGGCACGGGATCAGGATCGCTGCCAGTAGGATGGTTTCGCTCATTGCGAGGCTAGATGGGGGTATTCGGTTCGCGGGTAAAGAGGCTGGACCTCGCCCGGGCGCCATGACAGTCTGCCGCTTTCGGCCCGAGGGACATGCATGGCCAGTAAGACCGACACAGGCACCACGCAGAACGGCGCGGCTTCCTCGCAGACGGGCTTCCTCGGCTGGGTGGAGCGCAGCGGCAACAAGCTGCCCGATCCGGTCTTCCTGTTCCTGTGGTTCATCCTCGCGCTGGTGGCGATCTCGGTCGTGGCCTCGCTGGCAGGATGGTCCGCCCCGCACCCGGTGGAGATCGATCCCGAAACCGGCGCCAATCGCATTATCGCCGTCGAAAGCCTGCTGTCGGGCGAGAACCTGCGCCGTCTGCTGACGCTGATGCCGGAGACCTTCACGCACTTCCCGCCGCTCGGCTACGTCCTCACGGTAATGCTGGGCGCGGGCGTGGCGGAGCGCTCCGGCCTGTTCGCCACCGCCATGCGCGCGAGCATGGCTCGGGTATCGGGAAGGTGGCTCACTCCGGCGGTGGCGCTGGTCTCGATGATGGGCAACCACGCGGCGGACGCGGCTTTCGTGGTGATGATCCCGCTGGCGGGCATCGTATACCACGCCGCCGGACGCCATCCGCTGGTGGGCATCGCCGCCAGCTTCGCCGCGGTATCGGGCGGGTTCTCGGCCAATCTCCTGCCCGGCCAGCTCGACGCGCTGCTGCTCGGCATTACCGAGGCGAGCGTGAACACCGTCCTCACCGACTGGACCGCCAATATCGCGGGCAACTGGTACTTCATCGCGGCGATGACGATCTTCTACCTGCCGGTAATCTGGTACGTCACCGACCGCATCATCGAGCCGCGCCTGTCGGGCTATGCGCTGGACGGATCGGCAGGCATGGGCGGAGAGGACGACAATACCGCCACCACGCCCGAACAGCGCCGGGGCCTGCGTAATGCCGGCCTTGTGGTGCTCGCACTGATTGCCCTGTGGGCGGCGCTGGTGCTGATGCCCGACGCACCGCTGGTCGACCCCGATGCCCCGCCCGAGGGCCGGCTGACACCCTTCTATCGCAGCCTGCTGCCGTTTTTCCTGCTCGTCTTCCTGCTGCCCGGCTGGGCTTACGGCCGCGCGGCTGGTACGATCCAGAGCCAGTCCGACCTTGTCGAGATGATGGCGGGCGCGATGAAGGACATGGCCTACTACATGGTCCTCGCCTTCGCCGCCGCGCATTTCGTGGCGATGTTCGCATGGAGCAACATGGGGCTGGTGCTGGCGGTTGACGGCTCCGCGGCCCTGCGCGCCAGCGGATTGCCGAGTTGGGCCATGTTGCTGGGTGTCTTGCTGTTCGGCGCGGCGCTGAACCTTCTGATCGGCTCGGCCAGCGCGAAATGGGCGGTGCTGGGCCCTGTCATGGTGCCGATGCTGCTCCTGCTCGGCCTCTCGCCCGAAATGACCACCGCTGCCTACCGCGTGGGCGATAGCGGCACCAACATCATAACCCCGCTCATGCCCTATTTCCCGTTGGTGCTGGTTTTCTGCCAGCGCTGGGTGACGAGCTTCGGCATCGGCAGCCTGACCGCGACGATGATGCCCTATGCAGCTGGAATCATGACCGTGGGCATGGCTCTCACTGCGGGCTGGGTGATCTTCGACATCCCCCTTGGCCCCGGCGCAAACGTGCATTCGGACCTGCTCGCACCATGACCACGCTCGCCATCATCTGGTACTCGCGCACCGGCGGCAGCCAGCAACTGGCCGAGGCCGCACGCAAGGCTGCCGAGGAAGCAGGCGGTGTCGATATCCGTTTCCTGAGAGCCGAGGACGCCGGACCGCAAGACCTGCTCGAAGCCGATGGCTATCTCTTCGCCTGCCCGGAGAACCTTGCCGCCATTGCAGGCGTCATGAAAGCCTTCTTCGACCGCACCTATTACGAGGTGCTGGGCAGGATCGAGGGCCGCCCCTACGCCGCGATCATCTGCGCAGGCTCGGACGGCGAGAATGCGAAGGCACAGCTCGAACGCATCTGCCAGGGCTGGCGACTGAAGCGCGTGGCGGATACGCCCATCGTCAATGTCGGCGCGCAGACGAAAGACGAAATCCTCGCCGACAAGACCATCGGCGAAGCGGAGCTTGAGCAGGCCCGCGAACTGGGCGCGACGCTTGCCGCGGGGCTGGAAATCGGGGTGTTCTAGCTTTCCTCGTCCGCCTCATCGTCGTCGAGATCGCGGCGCACCTTGGGATCGTCCAGCAATTGCTCGATCCGGCTCGCTTCCTCGAAACTCTCGTCGGCGCGGAATTGCAGCTTGGGCGCGAATTTCAGGCCGAGGCGCTGGGCGACCTCGCGCTGGAAAAAGGCGGTGTTGGTCCGCAGCGCCTTGACGATGACGTCCTCGTCCTCGCCCAGCAGCGGCTTCACGTAGACCTTGGCGTTGCGAAGGTCGGGCGACATGCGAACCTCTGTCACCGAGATGTTGGACGCGCGCAGTGTATCGTCATGCGCCTCGCCCCGCGCCAGCAATTCGGAGAGGATATGCCGCACCCGCTCGCCCACTTTCAACAGGCGGACGGACTGGTCTTGCGGGTTGGAATGGCGTGCCATTACTGTTCCATAGCTGCGATGATCCGGCGGATCGAGGTGACGTTTCGCGCCGTACCCCGGCAACCGAGGCGGCGCTCTATGAAGGGCTTGGTGAGCTTCGAATTGCCCGCCCCTTCGACATAGTCGATGTGGAGGGCGCAGGTTCCCGGTGCGACTTTCTCCGGACCGCGTCCAGCGTGATCGACCTCCAGCCGAGAGAAAGCTTCGCCGCCGGGTTGCGTCTCGAGAAACATGGTGTGGACAAGCTTGTCCTCGCCCGTTCCGGCAAAGGGGTTTTCGGCAAGCGCCGCGGTCAGCTCTTCGGCGGAGCGCAGGGCTGCGAAGCTGTCGATCCCGAATTCCTCCTGCAGCAAGCCGGCAATCCTTGCACCCGCATTGGCAGAACTATTATCATCGAACAGCACATTCCCGCTGGCGGTGACCGTCGCGACATTGGTGAAACCTGCCCGCTCGAAAGCCTTGCGCAGGTCGGCCATCTTGACCCGGTTGCCGCCGACATTGATCGAGCCGAGCAAGGCAACGCACCGGGCCATCAGCCGTCGCCTTCGGGCTTCTCGCTCGGCCACTCCGTCGTCATGGTAGTCGCCGTCGCACGTGCGCACAGCTTGCCGTCCTTGTCGAACAGCTCGCTTTCCACAAAGGTGACGCGCCTGCCGCCCTTCACCGCCCGCGCCGTCACCGTCACCCGCCCCAGCGGCACGGGCCGCAGCAGCGAGAGGTTGATGTCGAGCGAGAGTTGCAGCTTGCCGCCGCTGGAGAGGAAAACCGCCGCGCCCATCGCCTCGTCCAGCGGACCGGCCAGCAGTCCGCCCTGCACCGTGCCGCGCATGTTGGCGAAGCTCTCGGGCAGGTCGAACGCCATTTCGGCGGTGTGGCTCTCGGCGTCGTAGCCGACGAACTCGGCACCCATCGTCCTGGCGGAAGGCCAGTTCGGTGCGGCCGGAAGATCACTGGTCGACATGACGCGCCTACTCCAACGCGGTTAAAGCACGCGCTCGCGTTCTTCGACCTCGAACACTTCCAGCTGGTCACCCGCCCGGATGTCGTTCGTGTCTTCCAGCACCACGCCGCATTCGAGACCGGCGCGGACTTCGTCCACATCGTCCTTGAAGCGCCGCAGCGACTGGATGACGGTGGCCGAGACGATGACGTCCTCGCGGGTGAGACGGGCGTGCAGACCCTTGCGGATGACGCCTTCCTCCACCAGCAGACCGGCGGCCTTGTCGCGCTTGCCGGCAGGGAACACCTGCTTGACCTCGGCGCGGCCGACCACGTGCTCGATCCGCTCGGGACCGAGCTCGCCGGCGAGCTCCTTCGCGATCTCGTCGGTCAGGTGATAGATCACGTCGTGATACATCATCCGCACGCCGTCGCGCTTCACCAGGTCACGGGCCTTGGCGTTGGGTCGCACGTTGAAGCCGATGATCGGCGCCTTCGAGCCTGCCGCCAGCTGAACGTCGGATTCGGTAATGGCACCGACGCCGGCATTGAGCACGCGCACCTTGATCTCGTCGTTCGAGATGTTGTGCAGCGCGGTGACGATGGCTTCGACAGAACCCTGCACATCGGCCTTCACCACCACCGGCCATTCGATGACGTTCGACTTGTTGAACATCGTATCGAAGCTGGTGGGCGCGAGGGCCGTGCGCTTCTCCGTGGCCTTCTCCTGGCGATATTCCGCCACTTCGCGGGCCCGCTGCTCGTTCTCGACGACGGTCAGCATGTCCCCGGCAGCGGGAACGCCGCCCAGGCCCAGGACCTCGACCGGGGTCGAGGGTCCGGCTTCCTTCACCTGCTTGCCCTGGTCGTTAACCAGCGCGCGGACCTTGCCGCTCTGCGTGCCGACGACAAAGGTGTCGCCGCGCTTCAGCGTGCCGCGATTGATCAGCACGGTGGCGACAGGGCCGCGGCCCTTGTCGAGCTGCGCTTCCACCACGGTTGCCTCGGCATCGCGATCGGGGCGAGCCTTCAGTTCCATCAGCTCGGCCTGCAGGTTGATTTTGTCGATCAGGTCGTCGAGGCCGGTGCCTTCCTTGGCGGAGATTTCCACGTCCTGGACATCGCCGCTCATGCTCTCGACGATCACCTCGTGCTCCAGCAGGCGCTCGCGAACCTTCTGCGGGTTGGCTTCGGGCTTGTCGCACTTGTTGATCGCCACGATCAGCGGCACGTTCGCCGCCTTGGCGTGATTGATGGCCTCGATCGTCTGCGGCATGATGCCGTCATCGGCAGCCACCACCAGCACCACGATATCGGTGACGTTGGCGCCGCGTGCGCGCATCTGCGTGAAGGCAGCGTGGCCCGGCGTATCGAGGAAGGTGAGCTTGGACTTGTCCTTCGTCGTCACCTGGTAGGCACCGATATGCTGGGTGATGCCGCCCGCTTCGCCGCGCGTGACGTTGGTCTTGCGCAACGCGTCGAGCAGGCTCGTCTTGCCGTGGTCGACATGGCCCATCACCGCGATCACCGGCGGACGCGGCTTCAGCGTCTCCTCGGGATCGACGTCCTCGTCGGTGGAGATGTCGACATCGCTTTCGGAAACCTTCTGGATGTTGTGGCCGAACTGTTCGACCAGCAGCTCCGCTGTATCCTGGTCGATCGTCTGGTTGACGGTCACCATCATGTCGAGGTTGAACAGCTCCTTCACGAGGTCGGCGCCCTTCTCGCCCATGCGCTTGGCGAGTTCGCCAACCGTGATGGCTTCGGGGACGATCACGTCGCGCACCTGCTTTTCGCGCGGTTGGCTGGAGCCGCCGCCCTGGGCACGACGTTCCTTCTCGCGTGCACGCTTGAGCGCGGCGAGGCTGCGGGCGCGGCGTCCCTCGTCCTCGTTCAGCGCCTTGTTGACGGTGAGCTTGCCCGAACGGCGCTTGTCCGCAGCGCCGGCCCCGCCACCACCGCGTTCGGTGCGGCCGGCGGGCTTTTTCTCTTCCTTTTTCTTCTCCGGCCGCTTGGGCTCGGGACGCTGGACGGGCGTGAACTTGCGCGCGGCAGGCGCCTTCGCGGGCTCCGGTTCCGCCTCGGCAGCGGGCGCAGATTCGGCAGGAGCAGGCTCGGCAGGCGCTTCACTGGCGGAGGCTGCCGCAGCTTCCTCTTCAGCCTTGCGCTGCTTCTGTGCCTCTTCCTCGGCCTTCTTCTTCTGATCGGCGCGCTTCTTCTCGTCCTCGGCGGCCTGCTTGGCCTGCTCTTCCTCGCGCTTGCGAGCTTCCTCGGCCTGGCGCAGGCGATCTTCCTCGGCCTCGCGCTGGAGGCGCGCAACGCGCTCCTGCGGCGTCTCTCCGGGAGGCGCTTTGGGAGGGGCGGGCCGGCTGGGCACAGGCTTCTTCGCCGCCGGAGCGGGGGCCGGCGCGGGAGCAGGCTCCGGCGCGGGTGCGGGGGTTGGGGCAGGCGCCGCTTCCTCGCCCGGCTTCACGAGCTTGCGACGACGCTTCACCTCGACCGCCACCTTGTTGGTGCGGCCGTGGCTGAAGGTCTGCTTGACTTCCCCGGACTCCACAGCCCGCTTCAGTCCAAGCGGTTTGCGGGTGCGTTTCGGGGTTTCGTTCTCTTCGCTCATGTGCTCGCTTTAGTCCTTCAAAATCAAACAGTCACGCCGCCCTTCCGGGAAGCTTGGTCCGCCACCCGGCGAGGTTACGTTTCGGCCACGGTCTCAGTGGCCCCAAGAAAGGTCTGCAAGCGCCCCAGCGGGATGGCGACCCGCTGCGCCGATTTCGCATCGGCAAGCGCCAGGTGGACGACATTTTCGCGGCCCAATGCCACAGACAGGGCCTCGCGGTCCAGTGGCAGGCGTACGCCCGCCAGTCCGGACCCTTCTTCATCGAGGCCGACGCGCCATGCCTGGTCCAGCTTGCGGCAACCGTCCTCTTTCGCATCTGCGGCGTGGTAGAGGGCGGCTACTGCCCCCATCCGCGCTTCATTGGCGATGCGATCGGACCCCAAGATAAGGCGTCCGCTGCGCATTTCGAGACCCAGCCTGTCGAGCACGGCCTTTTTCAATGCCGTCTCGGTGCGTGCGGGCAGGTCTTCGGGGATGGAGAGCCCGCCGGTCTTGAAGGCGCGGGCGAGCGCGGCCTTCAACCTTCCGCTGGCCATCGCATCGGCAAGTTCGGCCTTCGACACGCCGATCCAGGCCCCGCGTCCCGGAGCCTTGGCCAGCGCATCGGGCAGCACATACGCCGTGCCGTCCGGACCGTCGGGAGAGACGGCCAGGCGCACGAGATCATCGCGCGCCGACGTCTCACCGGTCAGTACGCAGCGGCGTTCGCTCCCCGAAGCGGGGATGACGCCCGATCCGGTTTTAGGCGAACCTAATGTGTCATTGCGAGGATTCCGCATCGGCGGCCTCCTCTGCTTGAGGTGTCTCGGCGGCTTCGGCCTCGGCTGCGGGCGTCGCGTCCTCCTCGTCCTCGAACCAGTGCGCGCGGGCGGCCATGATGATCTCGTTGCCCTGCTCTTCGGTCAGGCCGTAGGCACCCAATACGCCGCCCCTGTCCTGCTCGCGCTGCGGGCGACGCGTCGGCGGACCGTCGGCATTGCCGCGGCGACGCGGAGCTTCACGCTTCCTGGCGATCAGTTCGTCGGTGGCGAGATCGGCGAGGTCGTCGAGGGTCTTGATGCCGGCCTTGCCCAGCACCACCAGCATTTCCTCGGTAAGGTGCGGCAATTCGGCAAGATCGTCTTCCACGCCCAGTTCGCGGCGCGCCTCGCGATGCGCGGCTTCCTGCCGCTCCAGCGCTTCCTGCGCGCGGGACTGCAGTTCCTCGGCCAGCTCCTCGTCGAAGCCCTCGATCGTGGCGAGTTCCTCAAGCTGGACATAGGCCACTTCCTCGAGCTCGGCGAAGCCTTCGGCCACCAGCAGCTGCGAGAGGGTCTCGTCAACGTCCAGCTCGTCCTCGAACATCTTGGAGCGCGCGGCAAATTCCTTGCTGCGCTTTTCCGAGGCTTCTTCCTCGGTCATGATGTCGATCTGACTGTCGGTCAGCTGAGAGGCGAGACGCACGTTTTGCCCGCGGCGACCGATGGCGAGCGAAAGCTGGTCATCTGGCACGACAACCTCGATCCGGCCCTCGTCCTCGTCCAGCACCACGCGGCTGACGGTGGCGGGCTGGAGGGCGTTCACCACGAAGGTGGCAGCGTCCTCGGACCAGGGAATGATGTCGATCTTCTCGCCCTGCAGTTCCTGTACCACGGCCTGCACGCGGCTGCCCTTCATGCCGACGCAGGCGCCAACGGGGTCGATGGAGGAATCATGGCTGATCACGCCGATCTTGGCGCGGCTGCCCGGATCGCGGGCGGCGGCCTTGATCTCGATGATGCCATCGTAGATCTCGGGCACTTCCTGCGCGAACAGCTTGCGCATGAAATCGGGATGCGCGCGGCTGAGATAGATCTGCGGGCCGCGATTGTTGCGCTCCACCTTGCTGATGAGAGCACGCACGCGCTCGCCGACGCGGGCAGCTTCGCGGGGGATCTGCTGGTCGCGGCGGATCACGCCCTCCGCGCGGCCGAGATTGACGATCACGTGGCCGAACTCGACCGACTTGATGACACCGGTGATCACTTCGCCGGCGCGGTCCTTGAATTCCTCGTACTGGCGCTCACGCTCGGCATCGCGGACCTTCTGGAAGATCACCTGCTTGGCGCTTTGCGCGTCGATGCGACCAAGGTCGTCCATCGCGGGCAGCGGATCGACGATGAAGTCGCCCACCTTGCTGCCGGGTTCAAGCTTCTGGGCCTGCTCGACATCGACCTGCTTGAAGTAGTCCTCGACCTCCTCGACCACCTCGACGACGCGCCACAGGCGCAGGTCGCCGGTCTGCGGGTCCAGCTTGGCGCGGATGTCGTTTTCCTGGCCGAAGCGCGCGCGGGCGGCCTTCTGGATGGCCTCTTCCATCGCTTCGATAACGATGGTCTTGTCGATCATCTTCTCCGATGCGACGGAGTTGGCGATCGCGAGCAGCTCGGCCTTGTTTGCGGAAATGGGACTGGCCATCAGTCGTTAGCCTCTTCTTCCTCTAGTTCTTCGATATCTTCGACGCCGCTCATGTCGAGCGGGCGAGTGGCGGCGATCAGCTTGTCCGTCAGGATCAGCTGCGCCGAGTGAATTGTGCCCAGCGGCACCGAAACCCGGCCCGCCTGCCTGTCGTCCACGGTGACGGTATCCCCCTCGATCCCGACCAGTTCGCCGGTGAGATTGCGGTGTCCGTCAACCTTTTCAGACAGAGCGATCTTCGCCTCATGCCCGGCCCAGTCTACATAATCCTTCGCGCGGGTGAGCGGACGGTCGATGCCGGGGCTGCTCACTTCGAGGTGGTAGGCACCCTTCACCAGCTCCTCGCCGCCTTCTTCAACCGCATCGATGCGGTCGGAGATGCGGCGCGAGAATTCCATGCACTGCTCGACCACAAGCTGGCCCGTTTCCGGATCCTCGGCCATGATCTGCAGGGTGCGCTCGTCGCCCGAACCGGTCATCTTCACACGCACGAGTTCGAAGCCGAG
The DNA here is from genome assembly GCF_030730945.1 of Aurantiacibacter poecillastricola. Taxonomy (GTDB): domain Bacteria; phylum Pseudomonadota; class Alphaproteobacteria; order Sphingomonadales; family Sphingomonadaceae; genus Alteraurantiacibacter; species Alteraurantiacibacter poecillastricola. The sequence goes on along the minus strand of NZ_JAVAMS010000004.1, from coordinate 242,958 downwards.
AGCCTTTGCTTCGGGTTCGATCACTTCTGTCAGGCGCGCGATATCGGCCAAGCGGGTCTCCTTCTGTGCTACCGTATTGCGGACATGGATCCGGGCGCCGGCCCCTTGCGGCGCCAGCCCCTCCAGAGTCGCGACAATGTCGGGATGCGAAAGCCATGTAGTCGCACACAGCGCCGATGGCAACACTATTGGCGAGGCGCGTGCATTAATTCCGCGCGGACGTCCCGCTCGATCCGGCCTGGGAGCGGCTTGCCTGCAAGGAGGACTGGCCCCAGCCGGCATTGTCGTCATCCCTGTAGAAATCGCTGGCAGGGTCGCCGAAGTCGCCGACGACATAGTTTTCTTCGGCCACCCGGGCCGCGGGGACGTGGGACGTGAGCCGGCCTGCATCGGCAGCGGAGACGACCTGCGGCGCACCGCCGGCTATTACTATGCGTGCACCCTCCGCATCCTCGTCGCTCCCGCCAATGGCCGAGAGCCCGAACCAGCCGATGACGCAGATCGCACCGAAGAAGGCCGTCACGCTCACCACGAAGTTTACCCGTTCCTCCCGCCTGCGCTTGCGATAGGTGGCGCGGTAGATCGATACGGTGGATTCGCGTGTAGACATGGCTAGCGGTTTCTTTGCGTCCTTTGCCAAGGGTTTTCGATTTCGTGCATGCAAGCGCGAAGGACCCCCATCCCTGTTCCGCGCCAGCCCATCGACATCCCGAACGGTGTCTATGGCGCGATCCTACGGCCAATATCCTAAACGGCAATTAATCTGCGGTTTTCGAACGAACCGCGCAAGAAAAGCGCAGCAGCGCAATCTCAACCGGATTGCCCGATGCCATGCTTCTTCATGCAGTGGCGCAACTGATCGTAGGTGAGCTTGAGTGCCTTTGCCGTCTGCCGCTGGTTCCAGCGATTGGCGCCCAGCGCATGTTCGACAATGGCCTTCTCGTGCGCATCGATCTCGGCGCGCAGGTCGTCGATCTTGTCGTAGGACACGCGGTGTTTCGCGGGCGCCTCCTGCGACGGCGCGCCTTCATCCTTCGCGCTCGCTTTTGAAGTCGTGAGCGGGGTCCAGGGCGAATCGAACGGGTCGAACACAACTTCGCCGATGGGCTGCTCCCACCTGTCCCAGCGATAGACCGCGCGCTCCACCACGTTGCGCAATTCGCGGACATTGCCCGGCCAGGCGTAGTTCTCCATCGCCTCCGCCACGTGATCGGCAAAACCGGGCCATTGCTCCCAGCCCAGTTCGGCGGCCATGCGCCTGCCGAAATAGTCGGCGAGCACTTCGACGTCCCCCTCGCGTACGCGTAGGGGCGGCAGTGTGATGACCTCGAAGCTGAGTCGATCGAGCAGGTCGGGGCGAAACGTCCCTTCCTCCGCGCGGCGAGGCAGATCCTCGTTGGTCGCGGCGACGATGCGCACATCCACCCGCGTAGGACGGCTGGCACCGATGCGGGTCACCTCGCCATATTCCACCGCGCGCAGCAGCCGTTCCTGCGCGCCCATCGACAAGGTGCCCAGTTCGTCGAGAAACAACGTACCCCGGTCGGCTTCCTCGAACCTTCCCTCGCGCGCTCTGGTAGCGCCGGTGAAGGCACCCTGCTCGTGGCCGAACAGCTCGGCTTCGATCAGCGTTTCGGGCAGCGCCGCGCAGTTCATGGTGACGAGCGGCTCTTCCCAGCGGTCCGACAGGCGATGCAGGCGTTCGGCTATCAGTTCCTTGCCGGTTCCCCTCTCGCCGATTACAAGGACGGGACGCGCCATTGGCGCCGCGCGGCTGGCTCGCTCCACCGCGTCGAGGAAGGCGCCGGACTGGCCGATGAACTGGTTTTCCCGCTCCATTCCCAAGATATAGTGCGAATTCCCAAGTGTTGGCAATAGACACCGATAAGGAAAGATAGCAGGGTCTCGAAAACCGCAGAAATCCGCCGATCCCGCGAATTGGCACGGCCGTTGCAATTCATGGGGCAGAAAGGGTTTTGGAGGACTAGACAATGTTTGATCGCAACTTCTTCAGCAGCCAGCTTGGCCAGGCCGCCCTGGTCAGCATCGCCGCGATGCTTGCGTTCACGATCTTCGCCGGAATGGAGCCAGTGGCGAATGCCCCTGCGATGGTGGTGGGAATGCCGCTGGTGGAACTGGCGTGAACAACGACGAACCCAAGAACCTGATGCCGCTGGGTCGTGGCAAGGCCAATGCGGGATCGCGGCTCGACAAGGAAATCGAGCGGCTCCGCACAAGTCCCACGCCCACCGGCAACTCGCTCAATATCGGAGGACCCTTGATGGGCATTTTCTCTCGCACCCGTGATATCATCGCCGCCAATTTCAACGAGCTTCTCGACCAGGCCGACGATCCATCCAAGATGATCCGCATGATCATCCTCGAAATGGAGGAAACGCTGGTGGAAGTGCGTGCGAGCGCTGCCCGCACCATCGCGGACCAGAAGGAAATGCATCGCCATACGGTGAAGCTGGAGCGGTTGCAGACCGACTGGTCGGAGAAGGCGCAGCTCGCCCTTTCCAAGGACCGCGAGGATCTCGCCCGCGCCGCCCTGATGGAAAAGCGCAAGGCGTCCGACATGTGCGACCAGCTGAAGCAGGAGATCGCCGTGCTCGATGACGCGCTGCGAGCCTACGAGCAGGATATCGCGAAGCTGCAGAACCGCCTGCGCGAAGCGCGCAGCCGGCAGAGCCAGATCACGGCCCGTCTCGAAAGCGCGGAGAACCGCGTGAAGCTGCGCAGCCTGATGACCAGCGACCGGGTGGACGAGGCCCATGCCCGCTTCGACCAGCTCGAACGCCGTGTCGACTACGCGGAGGGCCGCGCCGATGCGCTGGGCATCGGCCAGGACAAGAAGTCGCTCGCCGACGAATTCGCTGCCCTGGAAGGCGGCGACAAGGTCGACGACGAACTGGAGGAAATGAAGCGCGCGCTCGGCAAGGGCAGCGGCGCCCAGAAGGACGAAGGGGAATAGACGTGGAAGAACTGATCGTCATACCGGCCATTTTCATCGGCCTGCCGTGGATCGTCCTTCACTACATCACGAAGTGGAAGACCGCCGCTACCATCACCACCGATGATGAGGCCCTGCTGGAAGAGCTCTACCAGCTGGCAAAGCGCCTCGACGAGCGGATGGACACGGTCGAGCGCCTCGTCGCTTCCGACAATCCGGACTTCGAGCCTGCCCGCATCCGCCACGACAAGGCCGTCGACAACGTACCGCTGCGCGAGCTGGAGGAGCTGCTCGCCGAGAAGAAGGGAGACCACGCATGAATACCCCCCGCACAACGCTTTACCGCGACAAGGTGAATGGCAAGGTGATGGGTGTTTGTGCCGGCATCGCCGATTACACCGGCGTCAACGCGCTGTGGGTTCGCCTCGCCATGATCGTGCTCGTGCTCGCACAGGGCTGGCCGCTCCTCGCCTACTTCATCGCCGGCATCCTGCTGAACAAGAAGCCGCCGCACCTCTACACCGCGCCCGACGAGACGCAGTACTGGCAGCGCGTCCGGCAGAGCCCGAAGCGCACTGCGCGAGAAATCCGCGCCCGCATGAAGGATATCGACCGCCGCCTGGCCGACGTGGAGACCTACTACGTCTCCGCCAATCCGCGGCTCTCGCAGGAAATCGAACAGCTGCGCTGAGGGGCGTCCCACGGACTAGACAGGGAACAAGGAAAGGGGACACGAATGTTTGACTGGGTCTATCTCATACCATTGGCACCGTTCATCATGGTCGTACTGATCGTATGGATGCAGAACCAGCGCAAGATCACCGAAAAGCAGCTCGAGGCGACCGCCGGCCAGAGCGCCGAGAAGGCGGCGCAATATGCCAGCCGGGTGCAGGAACTGGAAGACAGGGTGAAAGTGCTCGAGCGCATCGTCACCGACAAGGGCTACGACATCGCCACACAGATCGAGGCCCTGCGCGACCAGCGCGCCGTCGATGAAGGCAATGGCGTGCCGCTGAACGTCTCGAAAAGGGAGACCGCCCGATGAATTGGGAAACCGCTCTCTTCATTATCGGCATCATCGTAGCCTGCAATATCGGCTGGCTGGTCGACAACTGGATCCGCGCCAAGCACGGCTACCCGCTCGAGGACGAATGGGGCGGCAAGATTGAGAAGATCGACAGCTCCGATCCGCGCGAGACCGAGAAGCTGCGCGAACAGAACCAGCAGCTGCGCGACGTGATGGAGCGCATGGAAGACCGCATGGTCGTGCTCGAACGTATCGTTACTGACAAGGGCTACACCGTGGCCGAGGAGATCGAGGCGCTGCGCGACAAGCCTTCCCGGCAGGACCGTGACAGCGGCGTGCCGCTCGACATGACAAAGAAGGAGCGTATCTGATGGAACTGATTACCGAAACCACCGTGATCGTTGGCGTCGCCATCATGACGGTCGGCTGGATTGCAAACACCTGGATGCGCATGAAGCACGGCTATCCGCTGGAAAACAGCTGGGGCAAGGCCGTCTATCCCAAGAACGACCAGGCGATCGAGCGGGTGAAGCTCCTCACCCAGGAAAACGCCGAACTGCGTGCCGAACTTGGCTCCATGAAGGACCGCCTCGCCAATGTGGAGCGGATCGTCACTGATAGCGGCTACCATCTCACCACCGAGATCGAGAGCCTGCGCGAAGGCAGGAAGGACGCCAACTGATGGACGGTAACCTCGCCATGATCTTCTGGTTCATCCTTGCAGCGATGATGATCGTCTTCCCCTGCGCCTACATGGTGAACAAGCGGGTGCAGGAGCACGAAGAGCGCAAGCTTGAGCTGGAGGCCCGGATCGAGGAAGCGAAAGCACAGCAGCTTCGCGACGAGCGCAAGGCCGACACCCTGTTGGAAGACCGGGTGCGCGTGCTCGAACGCATCGCCACCGACCGCTCGCCCGACCTTGCCGCCGAGATCGAGGACCTGCGCCGGGAGAGCGCGGCATGAGTTTCTGGGGCTTCGTTCTTCTCATCGTGCTTGCAAGCATGGCGTTCGCCGCCTGGAAGCGCTCGCAGGATGCAAAGCAGGGCATCGTGCGCGACGAGAGGGGCAATCCGGTCGGTCACACCCCGCGCGAGGCCGAGCTGGAGCGCGAAGTCGAGGAATTGCGCGAACGGGTGAAAGTGCTTGAACGCATAGCTACTGACCCCTCGCGCCGCACCGCCGAGGAAATCGAGAACTTGCGCGACGACTAGGCGTCGCAGCCAATTGCAGGGAGTAGACACAATGACACAAATCGACCTGTTGATCGCCACCAGCTGCCTGCTTGCCATCGCCATGCTGAGCGCCGCGGCGCTGCGGGGCTGGAACGCCTGGATCGCGCTCAAGACCCGCGAGCTGGAGATGCGCCGTACCCCGCCCGAACTGGAGAACGGATCGCGCGAGGGCATGGCCCGCATCGAGATCGCCGACCTCAAGGAACGCATCCGCAAGCTGGAAGCCATCGCCAACGGGGTGGACCTCTGACGCCGAGACACTAGATGCGCATGATGCGCACTCTCGACGACATCCGCGAAGAATACGAATTTCTCGAAGGCGATGAACGCTATCGCCTGCTGATCGAACTGGGCCGCGAGCTGGACGAAATGCCCGCCGCCCTCAAGACCGACGCCACGCTGGTGCGCGGCTGCTCGGCGCAGGTGTGGGTCTATCCCACCACCGAGGGCGACAAGCTGCACTTCCTCGCCGACAGCAATGCCGCCATCACCAAGGGCATCGTCGCGCTGGTGATCTCCGCCGTGCAGGACAGGCCTGCGGATCAAGTGGCCCGGATGGATGTTGCCGAAGCACTCGCTCCCTTCGACCTCAGGAACCAGCTCTCTTCCAACCGCACGCAGGGCGTGCCCAATATGATCGCGCTGGTGCAGGAACACGCCGCGCGCATCGCGGCTGCCTGACATGGCGCGCCCGCTCTGGATGGCGGCGGGCGTGGTGTGCTTCGTGCTGGGCTGGATCGGCATGATCCTGCCGATGATGCCGGGCTTCGTCTTCCTGCTGGGCGCCTTGTTCTGCTTCGCGCGCGGCAATCCGGCATGGGAAGCGCGGCTGCTGGACCATCCGACCTACGGCCCGCCCCTGCGCGACTGGCGCGAGCATCGCCGCATCGCGCGGCGCAGCAAGCTGATGGCGCTCGCCTTCATGGTGCTGGCAGGCGTGCTGGCCGGGATCATGGTCGGCTTCCCGCTTGCCATCGTACCGATTGCCGTGATGACGCTGGTCGCTGGCTGGATCTGGACGCGGCCCGAGTAAGTGCGCGACCCTCTTGGAACGCCGCCCGTTGCAAGCCGTTGATAGGACAAATGGACGGGGACGACTCTAAAAGGAGACCCCAATGGCTATTCTGATCCTGATCGCCACCATTCTCATTCCGCCCCTTGGCGTTGCAGCCAAGCACGGCCTTGGCGGGACGACGTTGCTCAACCTCGTCCTTACCCTGCTGGGGTTCATCCCCGGGCTGATCCACGGGCTGTATGTGAATTACGCGCGATAAGACGCAGAAAACGACCCGGAGGCGTCGATGTCCAGCAGGATGTCGGCGCCTTCTTCGTCTGGGGGTTCAGGCGCCTGCGCTGTCCCGCACAACGGCCTCGCCCGCCTCTCGCTGGCGCCTGAGCTCTGCCTTCAGCCTGGCCGGGTCTCCGGCAAAGACGAAGCCGAAGCTAACGCCGCCCTCCTTGCCGATGGTGGCGTGGTGCAGCTTGTGCGCCTGCACCAGCCGCTTGGCATAGCCGCGCTTGGGCACCCAGCGGAAATAGCGCTGGTGGACAAGCCCGTCATGCACCAGCGTGTAGATGCCGCCATAGATCGTGATGCCCAGCGCAAACCACCACAGCGCGTCGGACACGAAATAGCCGACAACAAACATCACGATCACGATGCTGGCGAACACGACTGCGAAGAGGTCGTTCTTCTCCAGCACCTTGTCATGCGGCTCGTGATGGTCGCGGTGCCATGCCCAGCCCCAGCCATGCATCACGTATTTGTGCGCCCACCAGGCGAACATCTCCATGAACACGACCGCGCCGAGCACGGTGAGGACGATTTCGAGCAACGACATTCTTCAGCTCCGCTCGGCTCCGCTCACCTCGCGCCGACGGCGCGGCAGGGCCCACCAGGGGGTTTGCGGATACCTGTGATGTTCCAGATGATACCCGAAATGGAAACAGGTTGCGAGGCTTACAAGCGGCGAGAATGCATCCGAGCGCGCCTTGTGCCGGTCCACGAAGGCTGCGGGATGGCGGTGCGGGCGGTAGGTGCCGAAGTAGAACAGCTGCATGCTCGACGCGATGGCGGGCAGGCCGAACACCAGCACGATCTGCGCCATCGGCACGCCCACCACCAGCCAGTAGACCGTGACGATGGTGGAGACGTAGAGACCCGACTGCCAGCCGAAATAGCGCTTCAGGAAGGTGCCGTACCAGCGCCAGAAATGCTCCGGATTGTCGGCATCGAAGTCGGGGTCATCAGGTGAGCCCGTGTGGCGATGATGGGCGAAATGCGCATCGCGCATCTTGCGCCAGCCGAAGCCTGCATAAAGGAACAGCAGTCCGCCACCGATAGCGCTGTTGAGCCGCGGCCATCCGGGGGCGAGCGAGCCATGCATCGCATCGTGGCTGATGATGAACAGGCCCACCGAAAGCCAGCATTGCAGCGCCGCGATGGCCAGCGCGAGCGGCACGTTCGCCCAGCCGAGTTCGAAAACGAACATCGCATAGATATGCAGCGCCAGCCAGGCAGCGAAGATGCAGGTGGCAAGGCCCAGTCCCAGCAGGGCCTGGAACCCGCGCCCTGCGGCGGGGCGTGCGGTGTTCATTACCCGGGCAATAGGGAGTTGATCGGCAAAGCGAAACCGGGCTTGAAGTCCGTGCTCCGGCGGCGGATCGGATGCGGGCTCAGGAGGTGTGCGGCGTCTGCTTGCGCGGCAGGCCGAAATACTGCTCCGCCACGTCGCGGTCGATGCGCGCCGGGCGCAGGGTCTCGCTGTCGATGCAGCACCACATGGATTTCACCTCTGCCAGCACTTCCTCGCCGCGGCGGATCACCGTGTTGTAGAAGCTGCGCGCACCGGCGATCTTTTCCAGCACGGTCTCGGCAATCACCTCGTCATCGAGGAAGGCCGGGCGTCGATAGGTGATCTCGTGCTTAAGCGCGACCCACGCCTTGCTCGCCACCTCTTCTGCAGGCGCGAGTTTCTGCCAGTGCTGCAGCACCACGTCCTGCACCCAGCTGAGGTAGCGGGCATTGTTCACGTGCCCCATGAAATCGATGTCATCGGGCTTTATGCTGATGGGAATCGTGAAGGGTTTGACTGACATGACTGTAAATTAGGCGAGGCAGGTTAATATTCCAAGACACGATAGAGGAAACGTCGCGTATTTCTTGGCGAGAATGTCCGCAGGCGCTATCGGGGCCCGCATGGCCAGCAAACCGCGCACGCTTTACGAGAAGATCTGGGACGCCCACGTCGTCGAACGCAGGGACGATGGCACCTGCCTCGTCTTCATCGATCGCCACCTCGTCCACGAAGTCACCAGCCCGCAGGCTTTCGAGGCGCTGCGCCTTGCAGGCCGCAAGGTGCGCCGCCCCGAACTGACGCTGGCGGTGCCCGATCACAACGTGCCAACCACCGCGCGGGTCGACGAAAGCGGCGCGCGCCTTCCCATCGAGGATCCGCAGAGCGCACAGCAACTCGCCGCGCTGGAGAAGAATGTGGCGGATTTCGGCATCCGCTATTTCGGCGCGACCGCGCGCGAGCAGGGGATCGTGCACGTTGTGGGGCCCGAGCAGGGTTTCTCGCTGCCAGGTACCACCATCGTCTGCGGCGATTCGCACACCGCCTGCCACGGCGGCATCGGCGCGCTGGCCTTCGGCATCGGCACCAGCGAGGTGGAGCATGTTCTCGCCACGCAGACGCTGCTGCTGAAGCCCTCGAAAACCATGGAAGTCCGCGTCGAGGGCGAGCTTGGCCCGGGCGTCACGGCGAAGGATCTCATCCTCCATATCATCGGCGTGATCGGCACGGCGGGCGGCACCGGCCATGTGATCGAATATCGCGGCAAGGTGTTCGAGCAGATGAGCGTGGAAGGTCGCCTCACCGTCTCCAACATGAGCATCGAAGGCGGCGCACGCGCCGGCCTCATCGCGCCCGACGATGTTACCTTCGACTACCTGAAGGGACGCCCCTTCGCGCCACAGGGCGGCGAATGGGACGCCGCCGTTGCCTACTGGCGCACGCTGCGCACCGATCCCGATGCCACCTTCGACAAGAGCGTGACGATCGACGCGCGCGATGTCGAGCCGACCGTGACCTGGGGCACCAGTCCGGAGGATGTCGTTCCCATCGGCGGCACGGTCCCCTCGCCCGATAGCTTTGCCGATCCCGCCAAGCAGGAAGCGGCACGCGCCAGTCTCGACTACATGGGCCTCGAACCGGGCACGCCGATGGAAGAGGTCGAGGTGCAGAACGTCTTCATCGGCAGCTGCACCAACAGCCGCATCGAGGACCTGCGCGCCGCCTGCGAAGTGCTGCGCGGGCGCAAGGTGCATCCGAACATCCGCTGGGCCATCGTCGTGCCGGGATCGGGCCTCGTGAAGATGCAGGCCGAGGCCGAGGGGCTAGACAGGATCATCACCGAAGCAGGGCTCGAATGGCGCGAGCCGGGCTGTTCGGCCTGCCTCGGCATGAACCCCGACAAGGTTCCTGCTGGAGAACGTTGCGCCTCCACCAGCAACCGCAACTTCGTCGGGCGGCAGGGGCCGGGTGCGCGCACGCATCTCGTCTCGCCTGCCATGGCGGCGGCGGCGGCGGTGACGGGCAGGCTCACCGATGTCCGCGATCTCGTGAGCGAGCTTGCGTAAGCGATCCTTCGCGCCCGTCGTCCGCGCCGATACGCGTCTGCTGGTGCTCGGCAGCCTGCCGGGCGAGGCTTCGCTGGAGGCCGCGCAATATTACGCCCATCCGCGCAACCGTTTCTGGCACCTGATGGAGCGGGTGATCGACGCGCCGCTCGTCGCGCTTGACTATCCCCAGCGGCTCGACACGCTGCTGGCGCACCATGTCGGCCTGTGGGACGCGGTTGAATCTGCGCAGCGTGAGGGCAGTCTCGACGCCGCACTCCGAGAGGCGCAAGCCACCGATTTGCCCTCGCTGGTGGCCACCCTGCCCGATCTGCGCGCGGTCGCCTTCAACGGGCGCGCTTCGGAGAAACTGGCGAGGCCGCAACTGGAACAGACCGCTCTCGCGCTGATCGCCCTTCCCTCCTCCAGCCCCGCCCATGCCGCCAAAAGCTTCGTCGAGAAGGCCGAAAGCTGGGATGGCCTGCGCGAATTTCTCGCGTAAATCTTGCAACTCCGGCGGGCCGGGAGCATTGGATTCTCCATGACCGACAACATCCCCAAGAAGGCCGCCATCGCCGGTGCCATCGGCTCGGCCGCCGTCGCCGCCGCGCTCCTCTACGTCAATCGCCGCCGCAAGAACGAGCCGACCCAGCCCGGCCCGATCCCCAGTGGCGAGGCGCCGGAAACCGATTGATGGAGCCCTTTCGCGAAGTAGAGGGCCGGGCGATCCCCTTCGGTCGCAAGAATATCGATACCGACCTCATCATCCCTGCCCGCTGGCTCAAGACCATCAGCCGCGAGGGGCTGGGCGAAGGCGCGTTCGAGGCGGTGCGTGCGAAGGATCCCGACAACGTGTTCGACCAGGAAGAGTATGCCGGCGCCCCCATCCTTGTGGCGGGCGACAATTTCGGCTGTGGCTCCAGCCGCGAGCATGCCGCCTGGGCCTTGCTCGATATGGGTGTGCGCGCCGTGATCGCGCCCAGTTTCTCGGACATCTTCGCCGGCAACGCCTTCAAGAACGGCATTCTCACCGTTGTGCTGCCGCAGGAGCAGGTGGACCGCTTGCTGGAAGTCGCGCAGACCGACCCGATCAGCATCGACCTCGAGGCACAGACGGTGACCACCCCATTCCAGGACCGCTTCACGTTCGAGATCGACCCTTTCCGCAAGCACTGCCTGCTCGAAGGTCTCGACGAGGTCGGCCTGACCCTGAGCCAGGATGCGACCATCGCGACCTACGAAAACCGCCTCGCCGCCGACAAACCGTGGCTCGCCCGCGGAACGGGAGTTGCGGGCTGAGGCGGCAGGCCTTATCCCGGGAAGGCGGACAATTCAGATAACAAGGACAAGCAGCCCATGACCAATTTCAAGGACCGCGAGCGCGGCGAAGAAGCCAAGTTCGCGATGGACGAGGAAACCGCCTTCAAGATCGCGGCCCGGCGCAACCGCCTCGTGGGTGAATGGGCAGCTGGCCTCATGAACCTGACCGAGGAAGAGACCGACGCCTACAAGAAGGCCGTCGTCCAGGCCGATTTCGAGGAAGCGGGCGACGAGGACGTGATCCGCAAGGTGCTGGGCGATCTCACCCAGGCCGGCTGCGACGTGGACGAGGCCGAGGTGCGCGCCAAGCTGGAGGAAAAGGCTATCGAGGCCCGCCGCCAGTACATGAGCGAGTCCTGATCTTATGCCCCAAGGAAATTCCTGATGCCCATGCCCGCTGCCCAGATCGAAGCCCTCATCAAGGCCGCGATTCCGGACGCCGAAGTCGAGATGGAGGCCCTGCAGGACGATAACGACCACTGGCTAGCCCGCGTGAGCTCCGCCGAGTTCGCCGGGAAAAGCCGCGTACAGCAGCACAAGATGGTCCATGCCGCGCTTGGCGGCAGGCTGGGCGCGGAGCTTCATGCCTTGCAACTGCACACCAGCGTTCCCAACTGATCTGCATCAGTTATTGAAGTTGAATGGTGGGAACGATGAGCGAGATGGACGCCGATACCAAGAACCGCATTTCCAAGATCGTGGGCGACGCCGATGTCGTCCTGTTCATGAAGGGCACGCCGCTCTTCCCGCAATGCGGTTTTTCCAACCGCGCGGTGGCCATACTCGATCATTGCAAGGTCGCCTTCGAAAGCGTCGACGTGTTGCAGGACATGGAAATCCGCCAGGGCATCAAGGCCTATTCCGAATGGCCCACCATCCCGCAGCTTTACGTGAAGGGCGAATTCGTGGGCGGCAGCGACATCATGATGGAGATGTTCGAAGCCGGCGAACTCCAGCAGCTCATGGACGAGAAGCAGGTCGCCAAGGCGGAGTGATCTTCTCAACCTGAACCAGCCAAGAGGCCGTGCGGACCGCCATTGGCGGTCCGTTTGCGTTCAGCTAGGCACTGTCATGGCACGGTTTCGATGCCTGGAGACCTCATGATCCGTACCCTTTTCGCCATAGCCAGCCTGGCCACTGCGAGCCCCTCGTTCGCGCAGGACGCCATGCCCGAAGACCTTGCCGAGCGTATCGCGGGGGCACGCGCGGCAGAGGAAACCGCGCGGCAACTCTCCAGCGTGCAGCAGGCGAGCGCCATCGCGCAGGCGCAATATGCCGGGATGACGCAAGGGGCGCTGGGCGATGGCTATCGCGGCGCGGTCGCCTTCCCGGCAGAGGCGCTGGGCGTGTGGCAGGTCGTGCTGGTTGCGGCCCGCGGCGAAGGTATCGAGGCGCCGCTCGTGGCGCTGGCCGAATACGAGATCTCCGGCACCGAGATTCTCTCCGAAACCCTGCATGACAGCGCCGATACCCCGCCCCTTTCGGGTACCGCATTGCAGATGGCGCGCGCCAAATACGTCGCTCCGCGCGCGGTGATCGCGGCGCCCGATGCGGGCTATTGCCTCGATGGCGAGGCCGCTCCCGAGGGCTCCACCCATTCGGTCAGCTACATTCCCCTCGTCCTGCCTCCCGACGAAAGCGGCGCGATGGAGGCCTATGTCCTCAATGGCCCGATCGCCGAAGGATCGCTGCCACTCGGCAAGCATTACCGCGTTCGTTTCGACGAATTCGGCCAGGTGGGCGATCCCGAGATCGTGACCGATACCTGCGAGGTCGTCACTTGGGACGCGGACGATCCCGACCTCGCCATGAGCGTCTACATCACCGAGTATGACGGCGGCGACCACCCCAATGCCCTGCACGCCTTCCTCTCCGCGCAGCTGCCGATGAGCATGGGCGTGGTGACAGGCGACATCGTGTGGCCGATGGCAGGCGGCATGATCGCCCCGCCCGTCCCCGCCGCCGAAGCGGGTTATTGAGGGCGAGCGTCGATGTGCAACCTCTACCGCATGTCGAAAGCGCAGGACGAGGTCGCGCATTTCTTCGATGCCATCGCGCAGGACCTGTCCGTCTCACCCGGCAGCAATGCGCCCGAGATGGTCTATCCCGGCTATCCCGGCCTTGTCGTGACAGCGGACTGGCTGGCTTCGATGACATGGGGTTTCCCGCTCGCGCGCACGGGCGCTAAAGGCCAGCCGCTGAAGCCCAAGCCCATCAACAATGCCCGGACGGACAAGCTCTCCAGCCCCTTTTGGTCCGCAAGCTTCCGCGCGCGGCGCTGCCTCATCCCCGTCTCCGCCTTCGCCGAGGCGGAGGGGCCGAAGGGCGGCAAGACGCGCACCTGGTTTTCGCTGCCCGAAAGCGATCTGATGGCGGTCGCGGGCTTCTGGCGAGACAGCGCGGAATTCGGCGAGGCCTACACGATGGTGATGACCGAGGCCTGCATCCATGTGGAAGGCGTGCATGACCGGATGCCCGTTATCCTCCCGCCTGCGGCGTGGAGCGCATGGCTGGGCGGAGCGCCCGAAGAGGCTTTTGCACTCTGCCGACCCTACGCTGGCGACATGCAGGTCGAGCGCACGGACGAGCCCTGGGCGGGCTGGCGCTAGTCTTCCGCTGATGTTCTGAAGTGCGTCTTCGGGGAGGCGGAGCCGGGAGACTTGGTTGGGGACCATGGGTTCGGCCCCGCCTCGATCGAAGACCACTTAGGGTACGCGACTATTATTGCATGCCCCGTGCCAGTTTCGCTCACTCACCAATTTGTGCGCGAGACGATAGTTACCGAAATCCTAACGCAAAAACGCACTGTCAAGATTCCCGACAGCGAATTGTCGGATATCCCTTCATCGTATGGCGCCCTCGCCCCGCCCGCAGTGGCGGACCTTTCGGCCCGGTCACGCGTCTTCTAGGCAAAAGACCAATTCTCGAAGGATTTCCACGACATGAGCACGATTACCACCGTCAATCCGGCCACCGGAAAGAATCTCGACAGCTACGAAGAACTCTCCCGCGACGCCGCCTTTGCCAAGGTGGAGGACTGCCACGAGGCCTTCAGCGCGTGGAAGCTCAAGCCCGCAGAAGATCGCGCCAAGGTCATCAAGGGACTGGGCCAAGCCTTGCGCGACAACAAGGAAGAGCTCGCCCAGTTGATGACAAGGGAGGTCGGCAAGCTGATCGGGGACAGCCGCGACGAAGTGGAGCTGTGCGCCAGCATCTGCGATTACACCGCCGGCTGCGGCCCCGCGGAACTCGCCGCCGAACCGCGCAATCCGTCCAATGCCGGGCGCGGCATCGTCACCTATGAACCCATCGGCGTGATCTACGGCATCCAGCCGTGGAATTTCCCGGCCTACCAGGTAATCCGCTACGCCATCGCCAATCTCATGGCGGGCAATGGCGTACTGCTCAAGCACGCCTCCAACTGCACCGGCAGCGGCCTGATGATCGAGAGGATCTTCCGCGAGGGCGGCCTGCCGGAAAACCTCTTCACCGTACTGGTGATCAGCCATGACGTTTCCGACGAAATCATCGCTCACGACAAGGTGCGCGGGGTAACGCTCACCGGCTCCGACACGGCCGGTCAACACATCGCGGAGGCTGCGGGCAAGGTGCTCAAGCCCACCGTGCTCGAACTCGGCTCGAACGATGCCTATCTGGTGCTGGAGGATGCCGACCTCGATACGGCAGTGGAAGTCTGCGCGCAGGCGCGGCTCTACAATAATGGCGAAACCTGCATCAACGGCAAGCGCTTCATCGTCACGGAGAAGGTCTACGATGCCTTCCTCGAGAAATTCGTCGCCCGCTTCGAAGCCGTCAAGACCGGCGATCCGACCTCGGACGACACCGATCTCGGCCCGATGGCCCGCGCCGATTTGCGCGAAACCGTGCACGAGCAGGTGACGAAAAGTGTCCAGAACGGCGCTACGATCGCATGTGGCGGCGAAATCCCCGATGGCGACGGCGCGTTCTACCCCGCCACCGTCCTCACGAACGTGAAGCCTGGCCAGCCCGCCTATGACGACGAGATCTTCGGTCCTGTCGCTTCGGTGATCAAGGCGAAGGACGACGAGGATGCGATGCGCCTCGCCAATGACAGTCGCTACGGCCTCGGCGGCGGCATCATCTCGAAGGACGAGGACCGCGCAATCGAGATGGCGGCGAAGCATTTCGATACCGGCATGGTGTTCATCAACACTTTCGGCGTGGCGGACCCTTCGATGCCCTTCGGCGGCGTGAAGAACTCCGGCTATGGCCGCGAACACGGCGGATTCGGCATGCGCGAGTTCACGAACGCGAAGAGCATATTCGTGGGTGCTGGGTGATTTGTTTGGCCCTTAAGCGCCGGGCGGACGCCATCCGGCGTCCTTGGCTCCTCGCATAAGCTCGGGCGGACGTTCGGCCTTGCGGTCGCTTCGCTCCCGAAACACCGCCAGCCACAAAGATCAGCGCGAGAAACGGCGCGCGCCCAGCGCGCCGCAAGGGCGGACGCCCGCCCGCAGCGGGCGCAGCTTGCTGCGCGTCCAGCGAGGACGAAAGCGCGGAGGCGCTTTCGAAAAACAAGATGGCGCGCCCAGCAGGAGTCGAACCTGCGGCCTCAGGATTAGAAGTCCCGTGCTCTATCCAGCTGAGCTATGGGCGCGTGGGTTCGGCCTTTAGCGATCTTTGCCTCCAGCGCAAACGGCGCTAGCACTTCGCAATGCACAAGGCGCCCATCGAACAGCACCGCTTTCGCTATTTCGACCTAGTGATGGCCGCCTTCGTCGTGGTGCTTGTGCTGTCCAACGTCATAGGCGCGGCGAAACTTTCGACCGTCTCGGGCTTCACTTTCGGCGCGGGCATCCTGTTCTTCCCGCTCTCCTACGTCATCGGCGACGTGCTGACCGAGGTCTATGGCTATGCCCGCGCGCGCCGCGTGGTCTGGGCGGGGTTCGCGGCGCTGGTCTTCATGGCGGTGATGAGCTTCGTGGTCGTCGCTCTGCCGCCTGCGGCCAGCTGGTCGGGGCAGGAGGCCTACGAGCAGGTGTTCGGACAGGTGCCGCGCATCGTGCTCGCCTCGGTCACCGCCTTCTGGGCGGGCGAGTTCGTCAATTCCTACGTCATGGCGCGGATGAAGGTCTGGACCCGGGGCAAGGCGCTGTGGACGCGCACGATCGGCTCCACCGTGGTTGGCCAAGGGGTGGACAGCCTGCTGTTCTATCCCATCGCCTTTCTTGGCGTGTGGGCAACAAGCGATGTCTTACTGGTGATGGTGACGAACTGGGCGTTGAAAGTCGGCTGGGAAGCGGTGCTGACGCCGGTCACCTATCGCGTGGTGGGCTTGCTGAAAGCCCGCGAGGGGGTCGAGATCTTCGATACCGACACCGATTTTTCGCCCTTTGCGACACGCGAGGGTCGCTAGGGTCGGGCAGGGTTGAACATGGGCGAAATGGCCGCCGGCGTCAGCCCGCCAGCAGCCAGATCGCGAGATAGATAAGGATGAAGCTGCCGAAACCGGCAATCGCACCCACCAGGAATACCAGCCGAAAGATCAGCGGGTTGATCCCGAAATAGTTGGCGATCCCTGCGCAGACCCCGGCGATCTTGCCGTCTCGCTTGTCGAGCCGGAATTTCGCCGAGCCTGCGGGGTTCACGCCGTGATTGCTGCGATCGATATTGCTCATGCCAGCAGGCCCATGACACTCGTCGCATTGGGGTTGGCAAAGCTGCTGACGAGCAGCGTGAAGGTGACGGTAACAGCGGCGAGGCCGGCCATCAGCTTGTTGTGGAATTCGTGGGTCATGTCAGTCTCCTTGATTGGGTTAGTAGTGGTGAACAGGTCAGGCGATGATGCTGGAGATCAGGCTGGCTTCGGGGGTCGAGAAGCTGCTGACCAGAAGCGTCACGGTGACGGCGAAAGCCGCGAAACCGGCGGTGATGCGGGCGGTGATGTCGTTGGCGAAAGTCATTGTGTGTCTCCTTTTCGTGTTCGATGTGATCCGTTGTGTCTCACGCCCCAAGCTTTGCAGGGGGTGTGCCAGTTTTGAAAAATGGCAGAATTCTGCGATTCTCGTTCACCAAGCAGAAAGGTTGCTCGCACAACCATCCCGCTAGTTGGGAAATTTCCCCAATATGTGGTTTGTCTATTTCGTGTGGCGCGCCCCTGCCGCTTGGCCTAGGGATCGGCGCAGCACATGGCGCTCGACCGGATCACCCTTTCCACCTTTCGCAACCATGCCGAAACGCAGCTCGACGGCACGCGTTCGCTCAACCTGCTGGTGGGCGAGAATGGCGCGGGCAAGACCAATATCCTTGAAGCGCTCTCGCTCTTCGCGCCGGGCCGGGGCATGCGCCGTGCAGCCCTTGCGGACATGGCCTCGCAGGATGGCGCGGGCGGCTTCGCGGCCAGTGTCACCCTCGATACGGGCGACGGCGGCGCCCCGGTGAAGCTGGGCACGGGCATGGCGGCAGAGCGGCCCGGCAGGCGGATCGTGCAAGTTAACAGCGCGGAGGCGACCGCCATCGGCCTCGGCGAATGGCTGGCGATGGGCTGGCTCACTCCGGCGATGGACCGCCTGTTCGCTGACAGTGCCGGCGCTAGGCGGCGCTACATGGACCGGCTCACCGTGGCGCTCGAACCCGGACACGCCCGCGCGGCCAGCCGATACGAGGCGGCGCTGCGCGAGCGTAACAAGCTGCTTTCCGACGAGTACGAGCCGGACCCGGCCTGGCTCGATTCCATCGAGGCGCAGATGGCGGCAGCGGGTGCTGCGCTGGCTCAAGGGCGCGCAAGACTGCTCGGCGCCCTCACCGCGCGGCTGGCGGAATTGCCCGAGACGCCATTCGCGCGGCCCGTGCTAACCTATCAACCGGGCGGCGCGCTGACGGAAGCGGAGCTTGCCAGCCAGTGGCAGGAGGGACGACGCCGCGACCGCGCCGCCCAGCGCACCCTGTCGGGTCCGCACCGCGATGAACTTGGCGTTACGATGGCAGGCAAGAACATGCCCGCCGCCGAATGCTCGACGGGCGAACAGAAGGCGATGCTGGTGGCAATCACCCTCGCCCATGCCGAACTCGCCGCGCGTGGGCGACCGGGCGTGCTGCTGCTGGACGAAGTTGCCGCCCATCTCGATCCGGTTCGGCGGGAGGCATTGTTCGACCGCCTGCGCGCCAGCGGGACGCAAGTATGGCTAACGGGGACGGAGCCCGCTCCGTTCGAGGCGATCCTGGAGGAAGCTGCCGTGTGGCGCGTAGTCGATGGCAGGGTGGAGCGGCTGTAACATCCTCCCTGTGACGAAGTCATGGGGAGGGGGACCGCTCGCTTAGCGAGTGGTGGAGGGTCGTCGGCGCTCCAGCCCCTCTGTCACGCCGCCTGCGGCGACGCGCCACCTCCCCATCGCTTCGCGACAGGGAGGATAATCATTCCGCTTCCGGCAACGCCGCTTCCACCGCATCGACACTCGCCGCGACCATGTCCTCGATCCCCTCCGCGGTGGGGTGGATACGGTCTGCCTGCATCAGCTCGGGCCGGTCGTAAACGGGCTCCATGAAGAAGGGGACCAGCGCGGTGTCGTATTGCTCTGCCAGTTCGGGATAGAGCCCGTCGAATGCCGCGACATACTCGGCACCCAGGTTCGGCGGCGCGCGCATGCCGACCAGCAGCACCGGGATTCCTCGCGACTGCACTTCCTCGATGATGGCGGCAAGGTTCGCCCTCGTTTCCTCGACATCGATGCCGCGCAGCAGGTCGTTCCCGCCAAGCTCGATTACTGCCAGGTCGATATCGGCCTGCGCATTATCGAGCACGAAGGCGATGCGCTGCCGGCCCGCCGCGGTCGTATCGCCCGAGACGCCCGCATCGATCACCCGCGCATTCACGCCGCGGCCGCGCAGGGCGCGTTCCAGTACCTCGGGATAGCCCTCGTCCTCCTCGACATTGTAGCCTGCCATCAGGCTGTTGCCGAAACCCAGGATCACCCGCTCCGGCCCCATCATCGGCAGCGTGTCCTGTGCAAAGGCTTCATCGGGCGCCGGGCTCTCGGTGGTCGGTGCGGGCGCTTCGGCTCCGCAAGCCGCCAGCGCGAGGGCCAGCGGGACGATGATCGACGAAGCGCGCATACGGCTATGCCACCGCCTTAGGACTAACTTGCTCATGCCCCATAGCTATGCCATCGCACAGGCGTGACAAGTCCAGAAATGAGCCAGCCCGTCATCGCCGCCAGCAATCTGCGCCTTACCCTCGGCGAAGGGCCGGCGGCGGTCGAAATCCTGCGCGGGATCGATCTCGACGTGGCGCCCGGCGAGACACTGGCCCTGCTCGGCCCGTCGGGCAGCGGCAAGAGCTCGCTGATGTCGGTGCTATCCGGGCTGGAGCAGGCTAGCTCGGGCTCGCTGACGGTTGCGGGAGAGGATTTCACCGCGCTGAGCGAGGATGATCTGGCCCGCGCCCGGCGGGGCCGCATCGGTATCGTGCTGCAGGCCTTCCACCTCCTCCCCACCATGACCGCGGTGGAGAACGTGGCGACCCCGATGGAGCTCGCCGGTGACAAGAACGCCTGGGACCGCGCGGCACAGGAACTCGAAGCGGTCGGCCTCGGCCATCGCCTCACGCATTACCCGGCGCAGCTTTCGGGCGGGGAGCAGCAGCGCGTCGCCATCGCCCGCGCCATCGCCCCGCGCCCGCCGCTGATCTTCGCCGACGAGCCGACCGGCAATCTCGATGCCAGCACGGGGGACAGCGTGGTGGATGTGCTTTTCCGCCGCCGCGCGGAAACCGGCGCCACGCTCGTCATCATCACGCATGACCGGCATCTTGCCGAAAAGTGCGACCGGGTGGTGACGCTGGCCGACGGGCAGATTGCTTCCGACACCGCGCGGGCGCGCGGCGCGGCCTGATCCGCATGGGCTGGAGCACCGCCTGGACCATTGCCAAGCGCGACCTTGCCAGCGGCTTTCGCGGCCTTCGCCTGCTGCTTATCTGCCTGTTCCTCGGAGTCGGCGCGCTGGCAGCTATCGGCAGCCTTACCTCCGCCATCGAGGGTGAGCTGGAATCGGAGGGCCGCGCCATCCTCGGCGGCGACTTGGAGATCGAGCTGTGGCAGCGGATGCCCTCGGACGAGGAGCTTGCTTACCTGGAGCAGTTCGGCACCATCTCCCCCGGCTACCGCCTGCAGGCGATGGCGACCACGCCCGAGGCGGCCGTGCCGGTGGAGCTGAAAGCCGTCGCGCCCAACTACCCCATGTATGGCGAGCTGCTACTCGAAGGCGGCTCAACCTTCGGCGCGCCGCCGGCCGGGCAGGCCTTCCTCGCCCCCGGCGCGGCGGAGCGGCTGGGCGTCGGCGCCGGCGACACCATCACTTTGGGCACCGAGGCGGTGACGGTTGCGGGCATCATCGAGGAGGAGCCCGATCGCCTTTCCGAAGGCTTCGCGCTGGGGCAGACGATTATCGTCCCGCTCGACCTCCCCGAGGCGGCGGGGCTCGTCGCGCCCGGCTCCATGTTCCAGACCAAGACGCGCGTCGCTTTCGATGGCAACCAAAGCCCCGAGGACGTGGCCGAGGCCCTGCAGGAGGCGTTTCCCGAAAGCCCCTTCGACATCCGCACTCGCGACCGTGCCTCGCCCGGCGCGGACCGCTTCGTGAGCCGCATGGGCGAGTTCCTGACGCTGGTCGGCCTTGCCGCGCTGGTGATCGCCGGGATCGGCATCGGCGGCGGAGTGAATTCCTATCTCGAGGCGCGGCGCAATTCCATCGCCACGCTGAAAATCCTCGGGGCGACCTCCTCCGACATTGCCCGGATATACGCGCTGGAGATCGGCATCGCGGCCACGGTCGGAGCGCTGGCTGGCCTTGCCGCAGGTGTGCTGGTTACGCCGCTATTGGCGAGCGCGCTGGGATCGCTGCTGCCTGTCACCACCGCCTTCGTGTTCGACCCGCTGGCGCTGCTGCGCGCGGCCCTGTTCGGACTGCTCGTGGCGCTGGTGTTCGCCGCGCCGCCGCTGGTGCGCGCGCGCAGTTTTCCGGCGATGGCGCTGATGCGCGCGCGTGTTTCTCCGCTCGCGGGGCAATGGCGCGCCGCGGCCCTGCCCGTGGGCTTGGGGATCGCAGGGATCGTGGCGCTGGCGGTGATCGGCTCCAACGATCCGCTGCTGACCGCGGGTTTCCTGGCAGGAGCGGCCGCGGTGCTGGCCTTCCTCGCATTGCTGGGACGCGGCATCCAGTGGACGGCAACCCGCCTGCCGCGCCCGTCCGATCCCATCGTGCGCGCGGCGCTTGCCAACCTGCACCGCCCGGGCGCTGCCACCGGCGCGCTGGTGACGGCGCTCGGCTTCGGCCTTGCCGCCTTCGTGCTGCTGGCAGGCGTGCAGACCAGTCTCGACGGCAACATCCAGCGTTCCGTACCTGAGCGCGCGCCCGACTATTTCGTGCTCGACGTGCCGCGCGACCGGGCGGACGAGTTCCGCGCCATCGTCACCGACATCTCGGACGAGGCCGCCATCGAGACCGTCCCCACCCTGCGCGGCGCGATCACCGCCTTCGGGCCGGAGGACGACATGGTGCGCGTCTCCGAGATGGAGGACCGGGAAGGCACGTGGGGCCTGCGCGGCGAGCGCGGCCTCACCTATTCCGACACGGTGCCGGCCGGCAATATCGTCACGAGCGGCGAGTGGTGGGACGAAGGCTATTCAGGCGAACCGCTCGTCTCGGTGGACGAGGAACTGGCGGAGGCTGCCGGCATCGCCATCGGCGACATGATCACCGTCAACGTGCTGGGCGTGGATTTCAGTGCCCGCGTCGCCAACACTCGCCGCATCGACTGGGAGAGCCTTGGCTTCAACAATGTCTGGGTGTTCTCGGCCAACACCTTCGAGAACGCGCCACATAACCTCGCCGCCACCATCGAGCTGCCCGAGGGCACGCAGGCGCAAGGCCTGCTGCGCACGCTGGTCTCCACTTTCCCAAGCTCCAGCGTGATCGAGGTCGGACCGATCCTCACCGAAGCGCGCACCATCCTCGACCAGGTGAGCCTTGCCATCCTCGCCGCCGCCTCGGTCGCGGTGCTGGCGGGCATAGCCGTGTTGCTGGGCGCGATTGCCGCCGCGCGTGCGGCGCGGATCTACGACACGGTGATCCTGCGTGTGCTGGGCGCGAGCCGCAAGCAGTTGCTGGCGCTGCAATTTGCCGAGTTCGGCCTTCTCGCCGCCGTGCTGGCCGTGGTCGCGCTGGTGCTGGGAAGTGCTGTTGCCTGGCTCGTCATCGTGCAGATGTTCGAATTCGACTGGCTGCCCGACTGGTCGCAGATCCTCGCCGTGCTGGGCGGTGGCCTGGTGCTGGTGCTGGCCTTCGCGCTGGGCGCTTCGCTGCCACTGCTCAGGGCCCGGCCGGCACGGACGCTGCGGTCTCTATAGGGCGCCGCCCCAAGCCTATTCGAATACCGCAGCCTGCCCCGCACCTTTGGGGTCGAGTCCCCAGCGGTTCTCTGCCGCCTCGCCGGGCAAGGCGCAGATCACGAACAGTGCCAGGAAGCCGAAGATCGTGAAGATATTCAGCAGGGGAATGAAGTTGGCGATCAGCAGGCCGCCATACCACCAGCCCGACATTCCGCGGTCGTGCAGACGCCGCACGGTTACCGCCAGGTTGGGTATGACCGTTGCGGCCCAGAAGATGAAATAGGCGATACCGCCAATCCACGTGCCGATCCCGAACAGGGCGAACGGCCCGCCCTCCGGATCGGGCATCTCGGCCGATCCCGGTTCGGCATTGACCACATCCCAGGGAAATCCCGAGAATATGATCGCCCACAGCACTGCCGTGACAAGGAAATATCCCAGCATCCACCACCAGAATTCGGCTCGCCGGGAGCGCCCCCGAAAATCCGCATAACGCCGCAGTGGTTCCACCATCCAGTGGATCGGTGACTTACTCACCCGTGATCGCCCCCTCGAATTTCAAAATGCCGGCAAAGCTTAGTCGAAAACGCCCTTCGTCCCGAACTCGCCCGGCTTGCCGTGCAATACCAGCGTACTTGCCAGCATATCGTGAAGCCCCTGCTTCTTCCCGGTAAAGGCGACCATGATGTAGCCGATCATGAGAATGAGGCTGGAGAGGATCTTGCCGAAATATCGGCCAAGCGCGCGCAGGAAGCTGATGCGATTGCCACTGAGATCGGTGACCATCAGGCCAAGCAGCTTCTTCCCGACTGTCGCCTGCCAAGCAGAACTTTCCAGTCCGGCGAAATAGGCGATGCCCAGCACCAGGGTGAACAAATTGCCCGCCGGGTCGAGGTAGCCGGTCGCGCTGAATGCCCCGCCGCTCGAAACGGTGGAGCCGGTGAACCCGAATCCGAAGATGCTGAGGAGGACCACCGATGTCACGCCGAGAAGAATCGCGTCGATCAGATAAGCCGCGACGCGTATCCAGAAACCTGCGTAATGCATTGAAATCCCCCTGTTGCTTCCGCCGATAATGGCAGGGCACCACATTTCACCCCGCTCCGCAACAAAAAGGGGGCCGCGAAGCCCCCTTTCCGTTTCTCCCTTTCGGCTCGCCTACCAGCGGAAGCGGCCGGTCACGCCGTAGGTGCGCGGATCGTTGGGGTAGCCCGAGACGCTCCGCGGCTGGGCAGGCGTGTCGAACACCGTACCGAGGTAGCGGTCGTCCGTCAGGTTGCGGCCCCAGACCGACAGCGCAAAGCCGCAATCGCACTCATAGGTAAGCGAGGCGGTGAGGTTGTCGATCTGCGAGGTAAACGGCAGGCCGGCATCGATGGCCGGCTGGCCGTCGACGATGGTGCCATCGGGGCCGCGAACGGCGAAGGCGGGCAGGCCCTCGACCAGCTGCGTTTCGGACGACCAGTAGTAGTTCACGCGCGGGATCAGCAGGCCGCTGCCGACATCGGCCTCGTACTGCGCGCCCACGATCACCGTCCATTCGGGGATGAAGGACGGACGGGTGCCCGAAATGTCGCCCTGCGCCGACTGCTCGAAGCTGTCGAAGGTCGGGTCGAGATAGGTCACCGCCGCGTTCAGCGTGAGGTCGGGGGTCGGGAAGATCGTGCTCTCGAACTCCACGCCCCAGGTTGACTGGCTGCCCGCATTGGCCAGCACGAAGCCGGAGCCGGTGAAGATGTTGGACTGGAAGCCCTCGATCTCCTGGTCGAACACGGTGAGGTTGGCGGAGAAGTAGTCGAGATTGGCCTTGATCCCGGCTTCCATCACCCGCGATTCCTCAGGTCCCGCAAAGCGCGAGCCGAAGCTGAGGTTCGGCAGGCCCAGGCCGGCGGCAAGGATCGCCTCGCGGTCGGACGGGGCAGGACGCGCATCGCGCGACAGGTTGACCGAGCTCGCCTTGAAGCCGGTGGCGTAGGACGCGTAGATGTTCACGTCCGGCGTCACGTCATAGGCGAGGCGCACCGTGTAGCTGAAATTGTCGTCATTGATCTCGCCGTCTTCCACCGCGTTGGGAACGCCAAGGAACGGCGGCAGGAATTGCAGCGAGCGCAGCGGGTTCAGCGGGTTCGCCAGCGGGTTGTTGACATTCGCCGCGGCGAATTGCTGCGCGCCGGCCTGGATCTGCCCGAAGGCGGCCATGTTCTGCGCGGCGAAGGCGCCGATCTCGGCGGCGGTAGCCGAACGGCCGAGCATCAGCGCATTGCCCACACCCTGCGCCAGCGCGCCCTGGAACAGCACCTGCTGGCGGAACGGTGCCAGCTGCGGCGCATTGAAGTCGATCGACGAGAACACGTCGGTCGAGGTGGCTTCCTGCGTGAAGGTCTTGCTGTCGTCGGTGTAGTTGCCGCCCAGCGTCAGCACGAGGCCGTCGACGACTTCGAAGTCGAGCTGGCCAAACAGCGAATATGCCTCGGAATCGAGGGTGTATTCCTCGGTGAAGCCCTGCCCGTCATTGAAGAAGGTGCCGACGAAGTTCTGGCCGAAGCTGGCGCTGAAGACCTGCTCCAGCGGCGTAGCGCCGGGAGCGACAGGCGTGGGGAACAGCGAGAAGGCGCCGCCCGACAGGTTGGTCACCAGCAGGTTGGCGTAGTTGCGGAAATCCTCGCCATAGAGCAGCTGGTTGTACTGCTGCACGTCCTCGTTGATGTAGAAGGCACCCAGCAGGAAATCCACGCGGTCGGCAACGGTGCCCGAGAGGCGGAATTCCTGGGTGAAGGTGTCGATCTCCAGATCCTGCGAGTTGGGATAGATGAGGTCCGCGCTGGTGAAGTCGGAATCCTGGAAGGTTACCGATTCGGTCGTCCGGCTCGCGGTGATCGAGGTGAAGGTGAAATCACCGAACTCGTAGTCGAGCTGGCCGGAAATGCCGCGGTTCTCGATATCGTTGGTCGAATCGAAATTGCTGTAGATCACGTCGGCGAAGGGATCGTTGGGATCGGTCACCCGTCCGCCCACGCCCAGCACGGCGGCGGTGGCCGGGCCGTTCTGCACGTTCACCACGCCGCAGCAGACCTCGTCGATGCTGTCGTAATCGGCGATGATGCGCAGGGAAAGGTCGACGCCATTGTCGATCAGCACCTGCCCGCGGGTGTACCAGCGGTCGCGATTGTTGGATTCGTTGCCGGTGCCAAGATCGTCGAAGAAGCCGTCCCGCTTGTTGAGGCCGCCTGCGATGCTGGCGGCGACATTCTCGGACAGCGGGCCGGTGACATAGGCGCGCGCCACGATGGCGTCGTAATTGCCGTAGGTCAGCTCGGCACTGCCGCCGAGATCGAATTGCGGCTCTTCCGTGGTGACCGAGATCACGCCGGCAGAGGCGTTCTTGCCGAACAGCGTGGACTGCGGGCCGCGCAGCACTTCGATACGCTGCACGTTGGGCAGGTCCGAGATCGAGGAGGCGGTGCGGCTGCGATAGACGCCGTCGATGAACACGCCGACCGAAGGCTCGATACCCGCATTGTTCGCGCCATTGCCGAAGCCGCGGATGAAGAAGCCGGTATTGGCCGAGGACTGGCGCTGGCCGACGGTGAGCGAAGGCTGCACGGTTTCGAGATCGCGGATGTCGCGGATCTGGTCGCGCTCCAGGGTCTCGCCACTGGTGACGGACACGGCGACAGGCACTTCCTGCAACGTCTGCTCGCGCTTGGTGGCGGTGACGATGATGGCGTTGCCCTGGTTGCTCTCTTCACCCGCTTCCTCGGGGTAGATGTCCTGGCCGGTCTCCGCCTCGTCCTGCGCCATGGCGGCGACGGGGGCGATCAACGCGATAGCGGCAGCGCCGCACAGGCACTTGCGCGCAAAACCGGCAGTGCCGGCAGTCTTGCTGGTCATTGAATTCTCCATCTCTCCCTCGAGTATCCGCCCCGCCTTTGCTGTTCTTGGCGTTTCGGGCGTATCTCAAGCGACCTTTTATACAGGTCCCGCCTCGATAGTCGCCGGGCGGGCATCATACAATCGGCACATAACCGCCCGATTACGAATGAAACCGGGTGTGTTACATTGGCGCAACATGGAGGTGTCTGACGTATACGTCAATCGATCCGTCCCCACGCGACTTGCGGGATCGCCCGTCTTCCGCTATCGGCGCGCCAATTCGCAGGTGCAGCAACGAAGCCCTGCCCCAATCCAGGAAACACCGATATGTCCGCCCCCCTTCGCAACGTGGCGATCATCGCCCACGTCGACCACGGCAAGACCACGCTTGTCGACCAGCTCTTCCGCCAGTCCGGCACCTTCCGCGAGAACCAGCGCGTGGAGGAACGCGCGATGGATTCGAACGAGCTGGAAAAGGAACGCGGCATCACCATCCTGGCGAAGCCCACCAGCATCGAGTGGGCGCCCGAAGGCGGGCAGACCAATTATCGGATCAACATCGTCGACACGCCCGGCCACGCCGATTTCGGCGCCGAGGTGGAGCGTATCCTGTCGATGGTCGATGGCGTGATCCTGCTGGTGGACGCTGCCGAAGGCCCCATGCCGCAGACCAAGTTCGTCACCGGCAAGGCGCTGGGCCTCGGCCTCAAGCCCATCGTCGTCGTCAACAAGATCGACCGCTCCGATGCTCGCGCCAGCGAAGTGCTGGACGAGGTGTTCGACCTGTTCGTGAATCTCGACGCGAATGACGAGCAGCTCGATTTCCCCGTGCTCTACGCCTCGGGCCGCTCGGGCTATGCCAGCGAGGATATTGACGCGCGTGAAGGCGACCTGCTGCCGCTGTTCAACCTGATCGTGAACCACGTGCCCGAGCCCGATCTCGACCCCGACGGCGACTTCGCCATGCTGGCAACGCTGCTGGACCGCGATGCCTTCCTCGGCCGTATCCTGACGGGCCGCATCGAGAGCGGTAGGCTGGAAACCGGCATGCCGATCCGCGCGCTGGACGTGAACGGCAATGTCGTGGAAGTGGGCCGCGCCACCAAGGTGTTCGCCTATAACGGCCTCGACCGTGAGCCCGTGCTGCACGCCAAGGCGGGCGATATCGTGGCCATTGCCGGCCTCACCGATGCCACCGTCTCGAACACGCTGGCCGCCCCGCACGTTACCACGCCGATCCACGCCTCGCCCATCGATCCGCCCACCCTCTCCATGACCTTCGCCGTCAACGACAGCCCCTATGCAGGCCGCGAGGGCGACAAGGTGCAGAGCCGCGTAATCCGCGACCGGCTGGAGCGCGAGGCCGAAGGCAATGTCGCCATCCGCATCACCGAGGCTGCCGGCAAGGACGCCTTCGAAGTGGCGGGCCGCGGCGAATTGCAGCTCGGCGTGCTGATCGAGACGATGCGTCGCGAGGGCTTCGAGCTCTCCATCAGCCGCCCGCGCGTGCTCTACCGCGAGGAGAACGGCCAGCGCCTCGAGCCCTACGAAACCGTGGTGGTCGACGTGGATGACGAGTTCTCCGGCACGGTTGTAGAGAAGATGGCGCAGCGCAAGGCCGAGATGACCGAGATGCGCCCCAGTGGCGGCGGCAAGACCCGCCTCACCTTCATCGCGCCCAGCCGTGGCCTCATCGGCTATCACGGCGAATTCCTGTCCGACACGCGCGGCACGGGCATCATGAACCGCCTGTTCGACAGCTACGGGCCCTACAAGGGCAAGATCGCAGGGCGCCAGAACGGCGTGCTGATCTCGATGGAACAGGGCGAGGCGATGGCCTACGCCCTCAACACCATCGAAGAGCGCGGCGTGCTGTTCGTCAGCCCCGGCGAAAAGCTGTACCAGGGCATGATCATCGGCGAGAACGCCAAGCCCGAAGACCTCGAAGTGAACCCGCTCAAGTCGAAGCAGCTCACCAACTTCCGCGCCAGCGGCAAGGACGAGGGTATCCGCCTCACCCCGCCGCGCAAGATGACGCTGGAACAGGCGATCGCCTATATCGGCGACGACGAGATCGTGGAAGTCACGCCCGAAAGCATCCGCCTGCGCAAGGTCCATCTCGACCCGCACGAGCGCAAGCGCGCCAAGCGCGCCTCTGCGGACGCGGCGTAAGGGCGCACTCGCCTAAGCTGCCTGCTAGCTGACGCCCGACTGGGGACTTGAAGGAAGGCGCTACTCCTGTCTGCGCTTCTCTCCTTCTCGGAGGTGTAGGTAGCTGTCGTCGAACCCGCCGGTTTCCGCCAGCGCTTCGATATCCGGAATGAACAACGAATGCGCGCGGAGTTCGATCAGGCCGGCCTGCCTTAGGTTCTGCAACGTACGACTGATGTGAACCGGGGTCATGCCTGTCGCCTCGGCCAGTTCCGCCTGCGTTACGGGGAGTTCGAGCTGCCTGTCGGTCACAAGTCCGATCGACTTCATTCGCTGGTGTAGCTCGCACAGAAGGTGCGCGACTGCCGCTAGCGCAGGGCGTCCCGCGTTGATCACCCATTGCCGAAGGACCGCTTCATCGACCAGCGTCGCCCACCACAGCGCCTTGGTCAAATTCGTTCGTTCGGTTGCCAGTTCGCTCAGCCTTGCGCTGTCCAGGCGGGCAACCTTGCACGGACTGAGAGCCATGATCCCATGGTCCATTTGCCTCAGCACGGTGATGTGCAGATCGCAAAAATCTCCTGGAATCAGGAATGCCATGATTCGACGGGAGCCGTCATGCAGGATCTTGTAGCGGGCCGCCCACCCATCCAGAACGAGGTGAACGAAGTCAGGTCGGTCGCCATCTGCAATGATGTCTGACTTTGCCGGGTAGGTCTTGATGTTCTCCGAGGTCATCTTCTCGATCAAAGACTTCTCATCGTCGGAGAGAGGAGCATAGCCTTCCAGCTTACGCACGAGGAGGTTCGGTTCCATCACGCCTTCTCCCATTCTTGTTGCAACGTGTTCATGCTACACCATTCAAGAGCCGACGATACAGGTCAACTAAACGACGAAGAGGGGTGCGAACTGCCTGATTTCCAGGCTGCTCGGCAAATGGCATTGCGAGGTGCGCGGTCGCTCATCTGTGCTTCGGTGATGGATGGTCAGCTCGATCTCAGCGGAACGATGTGCGTGACGGACGGGAGCGGCAACGTTCTCTACGAGGTCACTTACCGAGAGGCCGTCGGCGTGCCGGTGCTCGAACGACTGGTCACACCGCTCTCTTTTCCGTGGCGGCGCAGACGCTAATTGACCGACGATCGGCTCACTTCACTCGGCACGAGTCAGAGAAGGATGAATAACCCAGAACCCGCTCCTGGTGAATGTCATGCGGCCCAGCGTGCGGCCATCTTCCAGAAGCTCGACGTCCCGACCGGGAAGCTCGCGTTGAGCCAATTGCATGGCTGCAAACGGCTCCGACGCGGTAAACCCAATCTTTCGTGCGTGGCCCTGTCGATCATGTATCGCGATGAGCGAGTAAATGTGACCATGGATCAAGGACATGCGCAGCTACTTCTCGATTTAAAGTCTAAGAAAATTCGGAAGAGGTTCCTTCACATTCTATAAGCGGCTCTTCTACTCGGCATGATTGCGCGAAGCCGCTCGCTTCCCACCCATCCCGGTCGTTAGCGCTTCCCGGCGCATGCCCTGAAGGCGGACATGGCAGCTGTGGGGGATTTTTGTCCAAAAGCGGAATGTCAGCAAACGATCCGATTGCGGACATTCGAAGTGGTGCTACCTTGCAGAGATGCCGAAAGAATTGCTCGAACGTCGGGTTGAGGAATTAGCTGGAGATGCTGCGCAGCGTGGCAACGCTATTGCGTTGCTTTCGACACTCGAAGGCACTGCCCTCGGAACAATCGAAAGCGAAGACATCTCGCTCAATCCCTACACGAAGGCGATTTGCATTGACTGGCTTGTCAGCGGTGAATGGGATAGCCTTGAGGTCGAGATTTATTCCGACCGCTTCGAAACATACCTGTCACGAGATCAAGAGTTGCGTATCAATCATTGGCCGAGCGAACCGCAATCGGCAGCCTTAGAGAGCGTCATTGACGAACTTTTGATGGGGAGCGCCTAGGGGCCGCTTTCCACCTCATACCAGACGTTCGGTGATAGGGACGATCTGCCTAGGAGCGGACTGGCACCTTTGCCGCGATTTGAGTCGAAACCGGACATTCTGCTAACGACCCGATTGCGGACTCGGTCTAGAACCGCCTACGCTAAACCGAACGCTTTTTCAGATCGGAGACCGGGGTGGCGCCGCTTATTGAGATTATTCGTTACGCGGGCTTGCCGGCGCTGATAGCTGGTCTCGCTATGGGATTTTCGGTCCTCTGGCCGTTCGATGGCGCTGGGCCATCAGTGGATGCAATCGGCAAGTCTGCGACAATCACGGTCGGCTTCGCCTTCCTGGTCCTGTTGTTCGGTGCTGTGCTTTATCAGGTTCAGAATGAGACCTTCTCAGGTCGCAGTGCGATGATTTCAGGAGCGTGGCTGAGTCTGCCGGTCGCGATAGCGTTTGTGGGATGGGTCGCAACCGGCATGAAACCCGAAACGGACGCGTTTGTGTTTGGCACGATTGCCCTCTTTGTCACTTGGCTTGGGACTTCAGCGTTCTCATTCGGCACCATCTATCTCTTACCAAGGATCGTCGGCACAATGCTGTTCGGTCGATGAGCGAATGTCCGCTCTCCACCCATCTCGGTCATTGCGGCATTTCGTTGAGTCACCCGTAATCGGACACAAGACTCAATCTGACTGGAAACCGCACCTAGCGACACCTCGCCAAGGTGAACGGCGCGCGGCCCGGGTATCTTGCGCGGATGGTGTTGTCGTCGATATGCGAGAGCGCGAAGTCGACCGGTGCACCGTCCGCGGTGAGGCTGATCGTGGCGCTATTCCCGGTGATCTCCACCTCCTCGACCTCGCCGTGGAAGCCTTCGCGGTCGACGGTGCCTGCGCTGATTTCATAGCGACGCGTGTTGTGCGACAGGCAGGCCGCGACGCTTTCCGCCCAGCGCCCTCGATATTCAAGCGGGATGACGTGGCTTTGCACCTCGGTGGTTGCGGGCTGGGTTTCGCCTGCATCGCCTTGCGGAGCGCAGGCCGCAAGCGACAGCGGCAGTGCCAGCGCGGTCAGCCTCATGCTCGAACCGATCACGCCCAGTGCCGCTCCGCCATGATCAGCCCGGCATACAGCAGCACACCGAACAGGAACGGCAGGAAGTAACTCTGGCGTTCCTCCGGCAGCTCCTCCTTCAGGACGTTGAGGATAATGCCGCCTGCAAGGAAGGCGAAAAGGCAACCGATGGCGACGGGCGAAAGCTCCACCGTCGCGCCGATGATCCATCCGGCGATCACTGCCGCGCTGATCACCCAGCGGCCCATCTTGTCGTAGGCTTCGCGGTGATCCTGCCGCATGCCGAAATCGGCGGTGAGGAAGTGCAGTCCCATCGCCCCGAAATACAGCGCCAGCGCCCAGGCACCGCTCTCCTCCCGGTGGAGCAGCAGGTAGCCGACCAGCGCGTTGAACGTGCCGTAGGTGACAAGGTGGAGGTAGAGCACATCGCTCTCGACCCGGTCCCCCTCGCCCTTGGCCCTGCTCTCGCCCCGGCTGGTTTTTACCGCGCGCTCCAGCCCGTAGAAGATCGCGAGCCCCGCCAGCGCCAGCGAATAGATCGCGCTCTCCGCCGCGGTTGGCTCCACGCCCATCTCGGCTGCAAATTCGCGCTGGTGCATGCCGATATCGGGCAGGACGTGGAGGAAGATGTAGGCCACCGCCACGCCGCCCGCAAAGCTGAGCCAGCGGCTGCGCGGCGTCACGTCGAGGAAGCGCAAATAGCGCACCAGCAAGTGAATGGCGACGAAGCCGGCCACCATCGCGGCGGTGATCGCAAGTTCCCCTTGAACCATGCGAGCCTAACGCAGGCGGAGCGCGCCGCGTTCCGCTGGGTCGTGGAGAAGGGCTTTCCTACAGGCCTGCGGCGTGCATAGCTTCGCTTCGCCTTTCTTCATCCGCAAGGCATGCTCTTTCGACCGTCCGCCTTCTCCCGTCCTTCTATTAAGACACGGCGCACACCCGCCACGGATGTATCTTTTCAACTAAACCCCTTGTGCGTTCATCCTCGCTGGGGTCTTGCTGAACGAATCGCCTATCGACATGCAGGCATCGCGCACCCCCTCGCCAAGCGAGAGCGCCTCGCCTAAAGGCCAGCGCCATGCACATGAGCGATCTTCGCGTCGCGCTGTTCAGCGGAAACTACAATTACGTCCGCGACGGTGCGAACCAGGCTCTCAATCGCCTGGTGGATTACCTGCTTCGGCAAGGCGCCGAGGTGCGCGTCTATTCGCCCACCACCGACACCCCCGCCTTCGAGCCTGCGGGCGAGCTCGTCAGCCTGCCCTCCTTCCCGATTCCCGGACGCAGCGAATACCAGTTCTCGACAGGTCTCGGCTCGCGAATCCGCAGCGATCTCGACCGTTTCGATCCGCATATCGTGCATATTTCTAGCCCCGATGTCGCCGGGCACCGGGCGCTCACCTGGGCGCGGCAACATGGCAAACCGGTGCTCGCCAGCGTCCACACCCGGTTCGAGACCTATCCGCGCTATTACGGCTTCGGCTTCATCGAGCCGCTGTTCGTCGCCGGCCTGCGCCGCTTCTACCGCCGCTGCGATGCCATCGTCGCGCCCTCCGATTCGATGATCGCCGAGCTGCGCGAGCAGCGCATGCATCACGATATCGGCACCTGGTCGCGAGGCGTCGACCGCTCGATCTTCGCGCCGGGCAAGCGCGACCTCGCGTGGCGCCGCTCCCACGGCATCGCGGATAACGACATGGCTGTCGGCTTCCTGGGGCGGCTGGTGCTGGAAAAGGGCATCGACATCTTCGCCGAGGCTATGGTGGAACTGCGCGAGCGCGGCGTCCCCCACCAGGTGCTGGTGATCGGCGAAGGCCCGGCGCACGATTTCTTCTCCGAGAAAGTGCCCGAAGCCTGCTTCGTCGGTTTCCAGCAGGGCGCGGATCTGGGCCGGGCGGTGGCGAGCATGGACGTGCTGCTCAACCCGTCCGTCACCGAGACCTTCGGCAATGTCACGCTGGAAGCGATGGCCTGCGGAGTGCCGGTGGTGGCTGCCGACGCGACCGGCGCCTCCAGCCTCGTGGTGGAAGGGGAAACGGGCTTCCTCGTCCCGCCCCGCGACATCGCCGCCTATGCCAATCGGTTGGAGCGATACGCGAGGGACGAAGCGCTTCGCCGCGCCCACGGCGAAGCGGGCGCAAGGCGCGCCGATGCCTATGACTGGGACGCGATCAACAGCGCCGTCGCGGAGACCTACCTGCGCCTCATCGAAGCCCGCAGGAAATCAGCGTAGTACGCTGCGCCGCAACATCGCGCCTGCATAAAGCACGAAGATCAGCTGCAACGCTCCGATTATAGCGGTTGACGCAAGACCAGCGCCGGTCGTCATGCTGGAAGGTGCCGTTCCGGAAAACTGGTAGAAACTGGCGACCGCGAAGCCGACCAGCCCGAGCAGCAGGGCGTAGAACGCGAAGCGATTGCGAATAAGGAACAGCAGCGCACCCAGCAGCGGCACCCAGACACCGATGGCCCAGGCGGCATCGAACCAGGTCGGCGCATTGTCAAAATAAGCCAGCTGCCGGGCCGTGTAACTGGCGAGATAAGCCTCGTTATTCGACTGCATCATCAAATAGTAGTAAGATCCGCCGCCGTAGAACAACAAGGCTAGGATACCCACCACCCAGAAATGCCAGGGCGTGGCCGGCCGTTGTCTGATCCCCATCGTCGTCTCCCCGTTGCGCGATCATCCTACACGATCCGTCACAACGGGGAAACGCCCGGCCTGTCAGAGCCGCTCGATCCTGCGGGCGAGCTCGTCGATCAGGTCCACGGCCTTGTCGCGGGTTTCGCCCTGCAATTCGCCGCGCGCCCCCCGGTTGGCGAGCACCGAAGCGAGATTGCCCAGGGCCCGCACCATATCGGACGATTGCGCTGCACTGGCGCGCTTGGCCCGGCGGCCGAGACGTTCGAGCAGTTCCTCGATTTCGTCGGTATTCGCCTCAAGCTCCTCGAGCCCGGCTGGCGTCGCCTCGTAGACCTTGCGGCTGTCGTCACTCGCGCGCTCGGCAATCAGGCCTTCGTCGAGCAGCATCTGCAAGGTGGGATAGACCACGCCGGGACTGGGCGCATAGGCACCCCCCGTAGCCTCCTCCAGCGCCTTGATGCAGTCATAGCCGTGGCGCGGCTCCTCGTTGATCAGGGAGAGAAGCACCAGCCGCAGTTCGCCGGGTCGGAACATCCGCCCCCGCCGACGTTGCCCGCGCTGTTGGCCACTGCCGCGGTGCCCACGCCCGGAACCACCCTTGCCGAAAATGCCCTGGGGACCGAACAAGCCGGCAGGGCCGAAGGGTCCGCCCGGACCGAATGGCCCCCTGGGTCCGAAAGGTCCATTGGGGCCGAAGGGGCCGTCCTTGCCGAAGAAGCCATCGGCGTCGCGGCGCATGTTGCAGTCTACATCGACCTCCACGTCGACGTCGAAGTCCTCCCCTTCCGGGTGGTCCTCGATATAGCCTTCCTCGGGTTCCTCGTCGCGCCTTTCGCGACGCTTGTTCTTCTTGCTCATCGCAATTCTCCAAATCGGTCCCACGATAGTCAAAGATATATCTTGGCAAGTCGCTTGCAAGAGCATGGATGCAATTCGCGGCGCTCTGCCTACATAGTCGCGCATGGCCGATCTGTTCGGAGACGACGCTCCGCAAACCCCGCCCGAAACCGTCAGCGAGGATGCCCCGCTGGCCGACCGCCTGCGCCCGAAGGATCTTGGCGAAGTGATCGGGCAGGAGCACCTCACCGGGTCCGAAGGCGCAATCGGGCGAATGGTTGCGGCAGGTCGCCTTTCCAGCATGGTTCTGTGGGGACCGCCGGGCACGGGCAAGACCAGCATTGCCCGTCTACTCGCCGACAGCGTGGGAATGCGTTACGAGGCGGTGAGCGCGGTGTTCAGCGGCGTCGCGGACCTAAAGAAGGCTTTCGCCGCCGCCGAGACCGCGCAGCGCGCAGGGCAGCGCACGCTCTTGTTCGTGGACGAGATCCACCGCTTCAACCGCGCCCAGCAGGACGGCTTCCTGCCTTTCGTGGAGCGCGGCGTGGTGACGCTGGTGGGCGCGACCACCGAGAACCCCAGCTTCGAATTGAACGCCGCCCTGCTCAGCCGCGCGCAGGTGCTGATCCTGCACCGGCTGGATGCAGAGGCCCTCGGAAAGCTCCTGACGCGTGCGGAGGAGCTGGAAGGCCCCCTCCCCCTTACTCCCAAGGCGCGCGAGGCGCTGATCGCGTCGGCCGGTGGCGACGGGCGCTTCCTGCTGAACCAGGCGGAAACGCTGTATGCGGCCAAGATCGACGAGCCGCTCGATCCAGCAGCGCTGGGCCAGTTCCTGCAACGCCGCGTGGCCGTCTACGACAAGGACCGCGAAGGCCATTACAACCTCATCTCCGCGCTCCACAAGGCGGTGCGTGGCTCCGATCCGCAGGCTGCGCTCTATTACATGGCGCGGATGCTGGTGGCGGGCGAGGAGCCGCTCTACCTCGCGCGGAGGCTGGTGCGCATGGCGGTGGAGGATATCGGCCTGGCCGATCCGCAGGCGCTCCCCCAGTGCCTCGCCGCGAAGGATGCCTACCAGTTCCTTGGCAGTCCGGAAGGTGAGCTGGCGCTGGTGCAGGCGTGCCTCTACCTCGCCACCGCGCCCAAGTCGAACGCAGCCTACAAGGCTCAGAAAGCCGCCTTCCGCAGCGCGAAGGAGACAGGCAGCCTGATGCCGCCCATGAATATCGTGAACGCGCCGACGAAGCTGATGAAGGATATCGGCTACGGCAAGGGCTACAGCTACGATCACAACGCGGAAGAGGGCTTCTCCGGCGACGATTACTGGCCCGACGAAATGGAGCCGCAGACCTATTACGAGCCGGTCGAGCGCGGCTTCGAGCGCGAGATCGCCAAGCGCATCGAGTACTGGAACAAGCTGAGGGCCGAGCGCGGGTGAAGCGGTTTCGCCAGTTCGTTGCCATCGACTGGTCCGGCGCGGTGGGAGAGCGGCACAAGGGCATCGTAGTGGCTGCGTGCAGCAGTGAGGGACCTCCGACCCTGCCGGAACCACCGGGGCGGGGATGGTCGCGCCATGATGTGCTGGATTTCCTCACTTCGGGGCTTTCCGGAGATACGCTGGTGGGCCTTGACCTCGGCATTGCCCTGCCATTTGCCGATCAGGGCGCCTACTTTCCCGGCTGGGAGGAAAGCCCGCCCGACGCGCCATCGCTGTGGGCCATGATCGACCACCTGAGCCAAGGGGACGAACATCTCGCCGCCACGTCCTTCGTCGATCACCCGCGCGCCAGCGATTATTTCCGCCGCCACGGTGGCCGCGAGGGAGAGAATTTCGCGCCGCCGGGCCTGTCGGGCGGCAGGGGCCGGTTTCGCATCACCGAGGAGGAACAGGCGAGGATGGGCTGCAAACCCTATTCGAACTTCAACCTCGTCGGCGCGGCGCAGGTGGGCAAGTCGAGCCTTACGGGAATGCGCATGTTGCACCGACTGCGAGGAACGATCCCGGTCTGGCCCGTCGATCCGTTGCCTGCGAGCGGTCCGGTCCTCGTGGAAATCTACACCACACTCGCCGCCATCGCTGCCGGGCGAACCGCCTCGCGTGCCAAGATGCGCAGCTTTGAGGCCATGAACGAAGCTTTGGAAACCCTGGGCAGCCCGCCCGTCGCAGGTGAGGGCCCGATCGATGATCATACAAGCGATGCAATGGTGACCGCCGCCTGGCTGCGCACCATCGCCAACCGGTCGGAGTTGTGGTCACCGAACGCAATGACCCCGGCCATCGCCCGAACCGAGGGCTGGACGTTCGGCGTTCCTTGATCGAATTCGATTGATGGGCGGCTATCCGAGCAGGACTCTCCGGATTTCTACCGCCGCCGCAATTCCCGTATCTCTTCCACACGCGGATCGAGCTTGCGCGGCGGTTCCACAGGCGGCGTCGCAATACGGTGATCGGCGGGGGACGGGCCGTGATCGCCAAGCTTGCGAATGACCTCCATGTTCTCCTCCCGCACCATGCCGGGAATGAGAAAGGCGTCGACCAGCCACCAGACCAACAGCGGAACAAGCCCCACAAGGGTGATCGCCATCAGCAATTGCGCGATGCCCGTCCTTTTTCGCCCAAGATAGAAACGATGTGCGCCCAGGAAGCCCAGGAAGAACCACAGGAGATAGGTCGCTCCCGTCGATTTGCGGTGCGCCTCGAAAACAAGCTGGTCCTGGATCCGCGAATCCATAAAGGGTCCTCCAATATCGTCCCGCGAGGACTAAAGCACATTGCTCCTGCCGTTTGAACGGCAGGCATCGGATTGTGCGCCCTTGCCTTCCTGCCAGCTTTGGACCAAAGGAGCCTCCGCCCGATCGGCAGGCCGGTTTAGCTCAGTTGGTAGAGCAGTTGATTTGTAATCATCAGGCCAGGGGTTCGAATCCTCTAACCGGCACCATTTCCCAGCTCTGGCGCCAGTACGACTGGTAATGTTCCCATGGGTTACTCTGGAACCTCTCGGAACGCCTACGACTAGCGTCGACAACGTTGTCTCACTACGCTACGCAGGGTGCTCCTTTGTCGAGCGACGAGCATGCGAGTTGAGAAATTCATGAAACCTGTACCTTCCCTGCTGCTGCTTTTTTGTGCTCTCATGCTCTCAAGCTGCGTGACCAATCCGGAAAGCTCTGCGAGCAGGGAAGACCCTCCCGCCCGCAACGTGCTTTTCATCGTTTCGGACGATCTGAACACGCGTCTGGGGACTTATGGCGCGCAGGTGCTGACCCCGAATATCGACCGGCTCGCGCAGGCTGGCGTACGGTTTGACCGAGCCTATTCGCAGTTCCCCTGGTGCGCACCCAGCCGCGCGTCCTTCATGACGGGCCTGCGTCCCGACACGGTGGGTGTGCATGATCTGACCACACCGCTGCGCGCGAAACACCCGGACCTCGTGACGCTTCCGGAACTGTTCCGGCAGAATGGCTATTTCACCGGCCGGGTCGGCAAGATATTCCACCAGGGTGTTCCCGGCGGCGTGGGCAAGCCAGGCGGCGACGATCCGCAAAGCTGGGATGTCGCCATCGATCCTGCCGGGCACGACCTGGAAGTCCTCGACCGGCTCGAGAACATGACTCCAGGAACCCATATCGGCTCAGCTCTGGCATTCTACGAGGACGCGGCGGACGATTTGCTGCAAACCGATGGCATGGTCGCGAGCGAGGCCATCCGGTTGATGAAGGAGCACCGGGACGAGCCCTTTTTCATCGCCGCCGGTTTCTACCGACCGCACGTTCCCGAAGTTGCGCCTGCATCCTATTTCGATCTCTACGATCTCGACCGCATCCCCGCCTGGTCGATTGCCGACCAGGGCCGGGTTCCGGATGCCAGCGCCGCCTGGCTTCCCGACGATTTCGGGATGACCGAACTGGAGCAGCGGCGCTTCATTCGCTCCTATTATGCCGCCACCAGCTTCGTTGATGCGCAGGTCGGCCGGCTGCTGGCCGCGCTGGAAGAGAATGGCTTGTCCGAGAACACTATCGTGGTTTTCGTGAGCGATCACGGTTTCCTGCTTGGCGAGCACGACCAGTGGATGAAAACCGTGCTGTGGGAACCGTCCGCACGCGTTCCGCTGGTCATCTACGCACCGCAGATGGAAGGTAACGGAGCGGCATCGCCGCGGCTGGTGGAGCTGATCGACCTGTTCCCGACGCTGGCCGACCTCGCCAATCTCCCCTCCCCGCCGATGCTGGAGGGCCGCAGTCTCATACCACTGCTTCGCCAGCCAATCCTCGATGGCTGGGACAAGCCCGTCTTTACGCAGGTGGCGGGAGGACGAAGTGTGCGCACGGCCCGGTGGCATTACGCGGAGTTCGAGGCGGGTCGCGAAGGGCGGCAGCTATTCGATCACACGGTCGATCCGCACGAGACGCGCAACCTTGCAGACGATCCTCGCTATGCCGACGTCGTTGCGCAGCTTGCTGCCCTTCTGCCCGACCAGGTGGAGGATCGGCGTCCTCCCCTGCGCTACGACCCGGTGAACGATTGCCTGCACCAGCCTGAAGGGGCGTCCATCACCCTTGGCACGCCTTGCGCGGCCTATATCGACCCTTAAGCGCTGCGAGACATGCCCGGCCCCTGGCGTTAGGAGCATGGCATCGAATGGCAATTTCCGTGGGAAGTCAGCCCTTCGAAAAGCTGGGACGAGGGAGTGCCGCCAATGCGGTCTACAGGGTGGAAAGTGGTGGCAATCCTTGCCGCGACGCAGACGCTCGCCTTCTTTCATCGCTCCCTTGCGACCCTGCTCGCAGAGCCGATCCGCCTGGAATACGGCGTATCCGACACGATGATCGGAGTGCTGATCGGCGCCGCCTTCTCGATAAGTTTCGTGATTGCCGCCTTCCCTCTCGGCCACCTTTCCGACCACCGGCACCGGTTCCGCCTGCTGGGCATCTATGTCACGATATGGAGCATCCTGACGAGCCTCGCTGCAGCCGCCTCGAGCTTTGCGCTGCTCCTGCTGCTTCGAGCCGGTTC
The DNA here is from genome assembly GCF_030730945.1 of Aurantiacibacter poecillastricola. Lineage (GTDB taxonomy): Bacteria > Pseudomonadota > Alphaproteobacteria > Sphingomonadales > Sphingomonadaceae > Alteraurantiacibacter > Alteraurantiacibacter poecillastricola. The sequence continues at coordinate 202,895 of NZ_JAVAMS010000004.1, read as the reverse complement.
CGCAAGCGCCATGTCGGGCGTGACGCCGGCGGCAGGTTCGCTGCTTGCCGATCGCTATTCGGGAGCTCGCCTTGCCAAGCCGATGGGTATCTATTCGAGCGGCATCTACTTCGGCGTCGGGTTTTCCCTGCTGGTGGGAGGTGGTCTTGCGGCGTGGTTCGATCCCTTTGCGCTGGTTCATACGGGCATCCTGCCTCCGCTTGCCGGGTGGAAGGTCATCTATCTCCTGTCCGGGTTGCCGGGCCTGTTGCTTGCCGCCATTCTTGTTACCCGGCCCGATCCGCAGCGCAGCGCCGCCCCTGCATCCCCGGCGGAGCGATCCGGACCGATTCTCGCGTTTCTGACCGAGCGCCCGCGCAACTACCTGCGCGTGCTGCTGGCACTTACCATGCTGGTGCTGGTGGCAACGGCGGTGGGGGCATGGTTGCCCTCGCTATTCGTGGGCAAACACGGCTGGGCCATCGAGGATATCGGCCTGTGGTCGGGCGCCATCGTCATATCCGCCGGACTGCTTGGCACGCTAGGCAGCGGGTTCCTTGTCCAGGCAGCGCAGCGGATAACGGGAATGCCGAGGCCGCAGGCGCCGGTCCTGATCCTGGCCGCTACCATTTCGGCACCTCTTGCAGTCGCCCTTCCCCTCGTCTCTTCGCCCTATGCGTGCCTTGCGCTGTTCTTCTGCCGATCATTCCTTGGCGGAATTATCATCGCGCTCGGCTATTCGATCCTGCTTTCCCTCGCGCCCAGTGAGCAGCGCGGGCGGCTGACGGCCATTACCGGCATTTCGCTCAACCTGATCGGTGGAGCGCTCGCCCCTATCGCCGTCGCGGTGATTACGGACCTGATCTTCGCCGATCCTCAGGACCTGCCGCTATCGCTGGCAATCGTGAACGCCTTCGGCTCGATTGCCGCCGCGATCATCCTGCTTACCGGCGCAAGAACGCTGCTCTCCTGTGCAGATACGGAAAGCGACGCAGCGCCACGGACTTGATGCGGCTTTAGTCGGCCCGGTTGCCCGGGGCGGTGCCGCAACCCACCTTCAACGGATCGGCACCTGCCACGCTGGGCTCTTCGCCCTCGCACCAGGGATAGCGGATCTCCTCGAGCGGCGCGGTATCGGCCGCGAGTATCGCTTCGAAGCGGGCCAGCCGTTCCCTGTCATCGGCGGAAAGCGACTGGCGGTCGAGCGCAGTCTCCTCGCCGATGGACAGGTCGAGAGCGACATAACGGCCATCATCGTAGAGCTTGCGCTGGGTGTCGAAAACAAAGCGGGTGGAGGGCCATCGCCACATCGGCGCATAGTGCTGGAAGATCGTGTCCCGTGCAGTGGCGGCTCGGCCCTGCGCTACGGCCAGCTGGCTGACCCCGTCCACCTCCGGCGATACCGGGAGGGATGCGGCCGCGGCAATCGTTGGCAGAACATCGGCAAAGTCGAAGAGGCCGCTTCGCCGTTCGCCTGCGGGAATATGGCCGGGCCAGCGCATCATCAGCGGCACATGTGTACCTGTAAGCGTTGGCTGTCCCTTGCCACCCCGGATCGTCTCGCCGTTGCGCTGCGAATAAATGCGCCGGTTGGTGCCGTTATCGGCGGTGAAGATCACCAGTGTATTCTCGGCCAGGCCAAGAGCGTCGAGCCGGTCCAGCAGGCGCCCTACCATGCGGTCCATGTAGCGCATCATCGCGCCGAAATTGTATTGCTCGTCGCCGCCCACGCGCTCCGCCGGCGTGGGCACGAAGGGGTTATGTACGAGGACCATCGGATAATAGAGAAGAAACGGGCTGCCCGCGTGCTCATCAAGGAAGGACAGGGCGTAATCGCTCAGGTAATCGGGTCCGAAACCTTCCTCGGGAATCAGCCAGCTTCCATCGCGCCAAAGCGTCGGCCCCCAGTACCGTGAGCCCTTCTGCGGACCCGGTTCGAGCTGCCACAGCAGCGACTGGCCAAAGCCCGCCTGCGTAGGCGTGATGCCGGTGCGGCCGTCGAAGCCATTGCCGCTCAACTGCCACTTGCCGACGATGCCGGTGCTGTAGCCAGCATCGGAGAATACGTTGCCGAAGGTTCGCTCGTCAGGGCCAAGATAGCCGAAAGCTTCATAGTTCTTCGCATTCTCCATGCCCGTCATCAGCCGCGTCCTGCTGGGGGAGCAGAGCGGCGTCGAGAATGCATGTTCGAAGGTGACGCCCTCGCGCACCAGTCGATCGATATTGGGCGTGTCGTGTTCGCCGCCATAGGACCGGAACGCCTCGACCCCGACATCGTCGGCCAGGATCACGATCACGTTGGGTCGGTCAGTCTCCGCATTCGGCTGCGCCTGCGCCGCGACAGGCCTGGTTGGCATTAGCGAGACACAAAGGCACAGCACCATAAGGCCAAGAACTCTCGCCGCGCGAGCGGCGGCCCGATGCGGGGGTACGGACACGGTCACTCCAGCCCCTCGCTGGCGCCTTCGACGGAATTGCTGCCTTCACCAAGTACCGGGAACGAGCGATAGGGCTCGCCGCGGTCCTTCGCTTCCTGCTTTGCAGGGCTGTCGGGGAAGATGTCGTCCAGTCGGTCGAGACGGTTGGGCTCGACATACCAGCGATCCGGGAAGTCGGCAGCCCGTGTTCCCCCTTCCATCCGGCGAACACTGCCGCGCGAGAACCGCTGCGTATAGGGGATGACATGGCGTCCCTCGTCGTCGGCGAGCTGTTCGAACAAAGCCTGGCGCAGTTCGATCTTCGCGTCGAGATAGGCCGGATCGTCGATCAGGTTGTTCATCTCTTCGGGATCTTCGGCGAGGTTGTAGAGCTCCTCGATATCGTAGACGCCGTAATACTGGATGTATTTCAGGTCGTCGCGAACGATGGCGAAGGTGCCCGGCGTCATCGGGAAGGTCCATTCCCAGTAATACTCGTAGATGAAGTCATCGGGCTGCCACTGCTCGGGCGAGATTTCCCCGCTCATCAGCGGCCAGGCGTTCTCCCCCTCGAACTGTTCGGGCAGCTCGACCTCCGCCAGCGAGAGGAAGGTCGGCGCGAAATCGAGATTGCGCACCCGTCCGGTGTTCACAGCGCCTGCCGGCACGGTGCCGGGGGCATAGACCAGCATGGGAACCTGCACGGATGGCTGATAGGCATTGCGCTTGTCGATCAGGCCGTGATCGCCGATCAGATAACCATTGTCCGAGGTGAAGACGATCAGGGTATCGTCCTCGAGGTCGTTCGCCTCGAGATAGGCAAGGATACGCGCGACACTGTCATCCACCGACGAAAGCGTCGCGTAGTAGTACCGCAGGTATTCCTGCATCGACATGTCGGAATTGTAGAAGAAGTCCAGGCCGTGCCAGGTGTTGCGCTGGTTGTAGACCCACAGGGGCTTGCCCTCGTAATTCTCGGGCGTGTTTGCCGCACTGTCGGGCAGGTCGAAAACCACATCGTCATACTGACCGGCGTGGCGCGGTGCCGGCAGGGGGTCGGAGTGGACAGCCTTGTGGCTGAGGTAGAGCATGAACGGGCGATCTGGGTCGCGCTCGTCCTCCAGCCAGTTCAGCGCGTAGTCGGTCAGCTCGTCGGTAATGTAGCCACGCTGCGGCACCACTTCGCCATCGACGTTGAACGTAGTCTCACGCCCGGGCGCTGCGTCGGGATCGGGATAGTAGCTGCCCTGCCCCTTGAAGCTCACCCATTTGTCGAAACCGGCACGCGGTGCGTCCGTTGCTGCGCCCATGTGCCACTTGCCGATAAAGGCGGTGTTGTAGCCCGCCTGCTGGAGATAGGCCGGGAAGAAGGTCAGTCCTTCTTCACTGGAATCGTTGTTGTCCACGATGCCGTGGTTGCGCGCCGTCATGCCGGTGAGGATCGTCGCTCGGCTGGGGCTGCAGAGAGACGATGTCACCAGCGTGTTGGGCATGTAGGTGCCGCCACGCGCCAGCCTGTCCAGCGCCGGGGTCTGCAGTTCCGGCTGAAGGAATCCCATGCCATCGAAGCGCAGGTCGTCCACGAGGATGAAAACGATGTTCTTGGGCTGCGTCGGCCCGGCCGCCGTTCCCACCGACGATGGTTCCTGCGCGCCTGCCGAATAGGTGCATGCGCCCGTCAATATCGCCGCGCCCGCGAACAGGGCCTTCGCTGTTGAAGCTAACTTCATGCCATCCTCTTGAAAAACTTTGTTATCGTGTCGCCGAAACTAGATCGCGGCGATGGAATCGCGCTGGATAAACCTGTAGGGGTGGTTGACCACTTTCCCCTCGACGAGGTCGCGATTTGCCACTGCATTTATCAGTTCGCCGCCAGCATCCCGGCAGATGTCGATGGTAGGTTGGCGCACGGTGGTAAGCCGGGGCCAGCACTGGGAGGCTACGGCAAGGTCGCCGAAGCCGATGACGCTCAGGTCGCCGGGAATGGCGAGGCCGGTACTTTGTGCATACGCGATCACGCCTGCAGCCATCTCGTCATTGGCAGCGAAAATCGCCGTCGGGCGCCACTCGTCATCTCCCAGCAGCGACGCCGCGGCGGACCAGCCGCTGTCGAAAGCAAAATCCCCGCCGACCGCGCGAAGCTCCACATCGGGGTGTTTTTCCAGCGTGCGGGCAAACCCCTGCCAGCGCAGGTCGTGCGATCCGTGGTTGGGCGGACCGGAGATGTAGCCGATCCGGCGGTGATTGTGCCGCAGGATGTAGTCGGCAACCTCAACGCCAGCAGCGTCGTTGTCGAAACCGATGGAGATCGTACGCTCGTGCATCTTGCCGGGGTTTATGCGGACGCAGGGGACTTTCTTGTTCACCAGGTGATCAACCAGCCACAGCCGGTCGCACAGGGGCGGAACCAGTACGAGACCGTCCAGCGTCGTGTCTTCCAGCAGGGCATCGATCGCCTCGACACCCGCCTCGAGCTGGTCGATGGTCACAGGTTCGATCAGCAGGTGGTAGCCAGCGCGATTGCAGGCCTGGAGAAGCCCGGTAATGACATCGGTGATATAGGTGGGCACAGACCGGTTCGAATCCGGCTCGATGAAACCGGTAAGCGGCCCGAGGATGAGGCCGATCGTGTAGGACTTGCCGCCTCGCAACAGGCTGGCAGCGCGATTGGGCTTGTAATCGAGCGCCGTCATCGACGCCTCTACCTTCGCGCGAAGATCTCCGGCGACGCTGGGATTTCTGTTGATCACGCGCGACACCGTCTTGAAGGATACGCCGGCGTGCTTTGCAATGTCCTTTATCGTGACCTTTGCCATTCTTCCGCCCCTTCCTGCCCGCATTGCCGAGAACCTTGAGGCGATCCTGCAGCAACGCCTGATGACGGTCACGTGTATTGACTGCAGACAACGTTGTCTATAGCGAATGAAACGAAAGTTGCCGACATCGCTGGTGATCGGCAAACGAATTGGGATGGGCGTTGCCGCCTTGGGTCGGCGCCGCAGATGGGACTGAGAGAGCAATGAAATTCGGATCATTCGCGCGGATGGCAGGCGCATTGCTGGGCGCGGCCCTGCTGAGCGTTCCGGCGGGCCATGCGGCCAGTGCGCAGGATGTCGAAGAGGCACCTCGCCCCAACTTCGTCGTCATCTTCGTGGACGACCTTGGCTGGGGCGATCTCTCCTCCTTCGGGGCGGAATACATCGACACGCCGAATATCGATTCCATCGGCAGGGACGGGCTGCTGATGAGCCAGTTCTATGCCGGCTCCAACGTCTGCTCCCCCAGCCGCGCGGCCCTGCTGACGGGACGCTACGCGCCGCGCTCGGGGATGCAGTTCGTCACGCGGCCGCATTCGGACTGGGGCCTGCCGGGAGAGGAAATCACCATCGCCGAAATGCTGCGCGATGCAGGCTATGCGACGGGCATGGTGGGCAAGTGGCACCTGGGCCACCGGATCGAGCATTGGCCGACCGAACAGGGCTTCGAGAGCTTCCTGGGCGTACCCTACTCGAACGACATGGAGCCCTTCAGCCTCTATCGGGGAACCGAGATCGTCTCTCCCGAGATCGACCAGACCCATCTCGAAGACACTTACGCAACCGAGGCGGAACGCTTCATCGCGGCCCATGCGGACGAGCCGTTCTTCCTCTATTACGCCAGCAATTTCCCCCATCGCCCGCTCTTTTTCCCGCCCGAGAACACCGGACGGAGCGGACCTGCCGGGGACTATGGCGACACGGTGGAAACCATCGATGATTCGGTAGGTCGGATCCTCGCCGCGCTCGACGATCATGGCTTGCGGGATAATACCGTCGTCATCTTCACCAGTGACAATGGCCCCTGGTTCCAAGGCAGCAGCGGGTCCTTCAAGGGTCACAAGGGCGACACCAACGAAGGCGGCTATCGCGTTCCGTTCCTGCTGCGCTGGCCCGCCGGCGTGGCCCCCGGGACGCATAACGAAAGCATGAGCATGGCCATCGACCTGCTGCCAAGCTTCGCCGCGCTCGCCGGGGTGCAGCCTCCGCGCGATCGCGTCATCGATGGGGAGGACGTGACCGCCATGTGGACGGTAGGCGCACCCACGCCGCACGAGGTTCTGTACTTCATCAACAATAACGGACTTGCCGCCGTGCGCAGTCCGCGGTTCAAGCTGCTGCTCAGCGAATATTACCGCGCATCGCATATCGACTACCGCCGCTATACCGAGCCCAAGCTGTTCGACATGCTTGCCGACCCGCAGGAGCGCTACGACGTCGCCAACCGCTATCCGCAGGAATATGCGCGCCTGCTCGCCCTCGCCGAGCAAATGAGCGAGCATATCGAGCCGATGGCGGTCGACCGCGGCGGAATCTATCCGGACGATCCCACAGCGCCGCTCGGCCCGGTGCTGGAAAGCAGGTAACAGACATGCGCGCGCGCAATACCACTTGTCTCTCCCTCCTCGCGCTCACCCTTGCGCTGGCTGCCTGCGAGGGTGAAAGCGAGGCGCCTGCCCGTTCGGCGGCCATCGCGCGCAGTTGCGCGCAGATCGGTGATGAGCCGATCCGCCTCGAAGGCGGCACTTTCGCAATGGGTCAGGACGACATCTACGCCGAGGAAGGCCCGGTGCGAGAGACCACGGTCGACGGCTTCTGGATCGATCCGCACGAGGTCACCAACAGGCAATTTGCCGAGTTCGTGGAATCGACAGGTCATGTCACCGTCGCCGAGAAACCGGTCGACCCAGCCGCTTTCGGCGTGCCGGAAGAGCAGATTCCCGCAGAGCTTCTGCTGCCGGGCTCTGCCGTGTTCACCCCGCCGGAAAGGCCGTCCAACAGCTATGCCGACTGGTGGAAATACGTGCCCGGCGCGAGCTGGAAGAAGCCCTACGGCCCGAACGGCCCGGAAGCACAAAGCTCCGAACCCGTGGTCCACCTGGCATGGGATGACATGCAGGCCTATGCCGAATGGAAAGGCGGGCGCCTGCCGACGGAGGCCGAGTGGGAATACGCTGCGTCTGCCGGGCAGCCTGCAAGCACTGAGCAACCGGAGGAAGCCAATAGCTGGCAGGGCGTCTTCCCGGCGATCAACCAGGAAACTGACGGCTTCAAAGGTATTGCTCCGGTGGGATGCTACGAACCCAATCCCAACGGCCTTTACGACATGGTCGGAAATGTCTGGGAAGTCACCGCCGACCTGTTCCGCCCGGGCCACGACCCCGCGGATACCGACAATCCCCGCGGCCCGAGCGAGAACGGGGCCTATGATCCCCTCAATCCCGGCTTTCCCAGCCGCGTCATGAAAGGTGGGAGTTACCTGTGCGCGCCCAATTACTGCCAGCGCTACCGCCCCGCCTCACGCCAGGGCCGCGACCCCGGCCTCGGAGCCAGCAATGTCGGCTTCCGCCTCGCCTATGACGCGCCGCCTGCCTGACGCAGCAATTCAATCCCTTTCAAGACAGGAACCTACCATGACGCCCGCATCGCTCAAGAAATGTGCCCTGCTGCTCTCCTCTGCGATCGGCCTCGCGGGCTGCGCGCATGCAGGCCAACAGCCGGATCAGCCCGAACTGGGGCTTCGCGTGAGGGAAGCCGTCCCGGTGGACGGCCTGCGTTTCCGCGATGCCGATGGCGATGGGCGCCTGTCGCCCTATGAGGACTGGCGCCTCTCGCCGGCGGATCGCGCTGCGGACCTCGCAGGCAGGATGACGCAGGCCGAGAAGGTCGGCACGCTCATGCATTCCACCATGCCCGGGCGTGACGGCCAGCTCGGGCGTGCGCTCAGCTACGATCTCGATGAACTGGGCACGCTTGTGAACGACAAGCACGTGACCAGCTTCATTACCCGCCTGACGCTCGCCCCGGCGCAGCTGGCGGAACAGAACAATGCGGCGCAGGAAGTTGCCGCCGCTGGCAGGCTCGGGGTTCCACTCACCCTCAGCACCGATCCGCGCAACCACTTCAGCTATGTTCTCGGAGCGGCAGAAGCGGGCACGGGCACGACCCAGTGGCCCGAATTGCTGGGCTTCGCCGCCTTGCGCGACCCTGCACTGGTCCGCGAATTCGGCGAGATCGCCCGCCGGGAATACCGGGCCTTGGGAATACACATGGCCCTCTCCCCCCAACTCGACCTGCTGACCGAACCACGCTGGCCGCGTGGCAGCGGAACGTTCGGCAGCAGCGCGGAACTCGGCAGCGAGCTCGGCGGCGCCTATGTCGAGGCGTTCCAGGGCAGCGACCAGGGTTTGCAGTCCGATGGCGTGATGACCGTCGTGAAACACTGGGTTGGCTACGGCGCGCAGCCCGAAGGTTTCGAGGCGCATAATTACTATGGCCGCTTCGCTGAACCCGGCGATTATCTCGACCAGCACATCGCCGCCTTCGAAGGTGCGCTGCAGGCGAAGAGCGCGGGCATCATGCCTGCCTACCCGATCCTGCGCGAAACGCAGCTCAACGGGGAAACGCTGGAACCCGTCGGCCCCGGCTTCAGCGCGCAATTGCTGAAGGGTCTGCTGCGCGGGGATCTCGGCTACGAGGGGATCATCCTGTCGGACTGGGCCATTACCCGCGATTGCAACGAGCGCTGCATGAACCCGACCGACGCCGAGCCGCAGCGCGCGCCCGATATCGCCACCCCGTGGGGCGTGGAAGATCTCACCGTGCGGCAACGCTATGTGAAGGGCCTCAATGCCGGGATCGACCAGTTCGGCGGCACCGACGATGTCGGCCCGCTGCTCGAAGCGCTGGAGGCAGGCGAAGTCGATACGGCGCGCCTGGACCAGTCGGTAATTCGAGTCATGGTGCCGAAATTCCAGCTCGGCCTGTTCGAGAACCCGTATGTCGACCCGGCGGCGGCAACTGCCGCAATCGGGCGCGAAAGCGATATCGCCAAGGCCGACAGGCTCCAGCGGGAATCCCAGGTCCTGCTGCGCAACGAGGACGGCGTCCTCCCCTTTGGGCAGGGCCAGAAGGTGTGGCTGCACGGCATGGACGCCGCCGCCGCCAGTGCAGCGGGGCTGCAGGTGGTGGACGATGTTGCCGAAGCGGATTTCGCCATCGTGCGCGCCGATACACCATCGCAGATGCTGCATCCCAACCACTTCTTCGGCAGCCGCTACAAGGAGGGCCGCCTGAATTTCGAGCCCGGCGACCCGGCCTATGATGCCCTCGCCCGGGCGAACGAGGCGCAGGTGCCCACCATGCTGGCCATCTTCCTCGACAGGCCCGCCGTCCTCAGCGAGGTCTTGCCGATGACCGATGTGATCCTTGCAAACTTCGGTGCGAGCGATGCCGCCGTGCTGGACGTGGCGCTGGGCCGGGCGCAAGCTCACGGAAGGCTGCCGTTCGAATTGCCGCGCTCCATGGAAGCGGTGCGGGAACAGGATCCCGCCGCGCCCGACGACAGCACGAACCCGCTCTACCCCTTCGGATCGGGCCTCTGACCGGGAAGCCTCGGGCGATCCGACAGGTGCGGGAGAGGTGGAGGCGGCCTAGCCGCCGACTATGCTGCTCACCGCGCTTTCGGCGAACCCGTAACGCACGGCCTTCGCCTCGAGCCTCTGGCCCGGTTCGATCCCCAGCGGTTCGACGTAGAGCTGCCACCGGCCCCCATCGATGCGATAGCCGATCGAGGCGCCGGGCGTTTGCGAGACCAGCCGTACCAGCCCTGCCGGCGTTTCCTCGATCACGGGGGCGGACGTCACCGGCTGCTCGAGCCCCGGCCACATGCGTTCCACCATTGCCAGTTCGTCCGTCATGGACAGGTCCTCGAACCTCTCCTGATAACGCTCCAGCGCCCCGCGCATCCGGGCCAGGACGCGGCCATACCGGTCGTCCTGGGCAAGGTTGGTCATCTCGTAGGGATCGGCCCAGGTGTCGTAGAGTTCCTCCTCCGGGCGCGGAGCGGTGAAGTACTGCTCGAGGCGCGGCGGAAGCTCGCCCGTTTCGTGCAAACGCCACAATTCCTGCATGGAGCGCTGCATGTCCCGGAAAGCGAGGTGGCGGAAAAACGGCAGTTCGGTCTGGTAGTTGCGGATGTACTTCCACCGGTCGTCGCGCACCGCGCGGGCGAAATCGGGTTGTTCGTCGTGCCGGTCGAGAGCGGCATAGACATATCCGCGTTCCGGCCCGGTCCCGGATCCGAGGAAAACGCGTCCCGCCATCCAGCCGGGAACCTCCTCGCCCGCCAGTCGGAGTATTGTGGGCGCGATATCGACGAAGCTTACGAGCTGGCCGTCCCGCGTGCCGGCTCCCTGGCCGCCGGGCCAGCGCACCATCAGGGGCACATGCAGCCCGCTATCGTAGAGCGAGCGCTTTGCGCGCGGAATCCCGTCGCCATGATCGGTGGTCACGATCACCACGGTCTCGTCCAGCAACCCGTCTTCCTCCAGCTCTCCCAGCAGGCGAGCGACGGTCTGCTCATAATAATGAATGTTGTCGTACATCTGCGCCAGTTCCGCCCGCACCATGGGCGTGTCGGGCAGGAAGGGCGGCACCACGATCTCGGAAGGACTATGTACCGGCTGCCTGCCAGTCAGCGCCTCTCGCAGCTGCGCGCCGAGCCGGGCTGCCATCGGGTGGGCGTCGGGCGCAAGATCGAGCGGGAAGGTCCAGCTCTCATGCGTTTCCATGACGTTGACCATGGCGAAGAAGGGCTGTCCTTCCCTTCTGCCGCGCCAAGGATGCGCGGCATCGCTATCGTCCCAGATCGTGAAGGGACCGCCGCGATAGCTGTCGAGGCCGATCTGGAGATCCGTCTTGCCGTTGTTGCTGGTGTAATACCCTGCCCGTCGCAGCAATTCGGGATAGGCCTTCACATAGGGTGGCGGCACGGCGGTATAGGGCAGGCGCGATCCATCCTCGAGCGTGACGCCCGAAGATACCCGCATATGCTGCGCGCCTATCGACTGCTGGGGCACGCCCATGGCGAGCGCTGCCCTGCTGGGCGCGCACACACCGGCAGTGGTGAACGCCGCCTCGTACAGCACGGATTGCCGGGCGAAAGCATCGAGCACCGGGGTTTGCGCCACCGGATCGCCATAGGCTCCGATATGCGGGCTCATGTCCTCGAAGACGATCAGCAGGAAATTCGGTCTTGCGCCTTCATCGTCCTGCGCGCGTGCCGGTGCGACTGCCAGGGTGACCAGCGCCAGGGCGCAAACCGCAACATGCCTGAGGATCATGCAACTCTCCTGCAAAAAAATAGGGCGGCGACGACTAGTCTGTCGCCGCCGCCCATACAAACGGCGGTCCATTGAGGAGGAGCGACCGCCGAAACCAATCGGATCAGAACCCGAAGCGGGCCTGGACCCCGAAATACCGTTCCTGGTTGCGCCACACCTGTGCGGTGACGCGTCCGCCAGTGGCCGTGGAGTAGCCAATGGCCTGCGGCAGGTTCTGGTCGAACAAATTGCGCACGAACAGGCTGACCGAATAGTCCTCGTCCTTCGACTCGACGCCGACGGACGCGTTGACCAGCCAGAAGTCGTCGAGGCGTGCGAGCGGGTTCTGGTCGAGCGCGAACTGGACGGACGACTGGTAGCTGAAATTGCCCTGCACGAAACCATCGACGGGCGAACCGTCGCCGAACGGAACCAGCTGGCGAGCGAACCCGGTCAGGCGCCAGTCGGGAGCGTTGGGCAGATCGGCCCCGCTCAGATCCTGCACGCCGTTCACGCAGCCTTCGGCCACCGTCTGGCCCGCATAGCAAGGGCCACCGGGGAATTCGTCGATCTTTGCATCCATGTAGGTCGCGCCGAGACGGAAGGTCGTCAGGTCGCTGGGCTGGAAGACCGTTTCGATCTCGATACCCTTGGTGGAGATGTCACCTGCATTGCGCAGTTCGAAGGTGATGTCGTTGGGCCGCTGCGCCTGCGCCTGGTAATTCTGGTACTGGGTGTAGAACAGCGCGAGGTTCACCGAGAAGACATCGTCACAGGTCGAAAGCTTCGCGCCGACCTCGAAGGCGTCGACGGTCTCGGCTTCCACGGGCTCGCTGCCTTCCAGCGAAGCGAAGGCGGTGTTGAAGCCCTGCCCCTTGTAGCCGCGCGAGTAGCTGGCATAGACATTGCCGGCGCCAAAGTCGTAGCGCGCGCCGATATTGCCGGTGAACGCCGTATCATCGGTCGAACCGGTGAAATCGGCAGGCTGTCCGGCCGCACCCGGAAGGGCGATATCGCCGGGCACCACGACATTGGCCGGGTCGCGGAAAACCTCCCATTCCAGCTTCTCGTGAATGACGCGCAGGCCGCCGAACAGGTTCAGGTCGCCGAGATAGACGTTGCCGCTGACGAAAGCTGCAAGGTTGGTGGTCTGGTTGGTGCTGTTGAACTGGCCGCTGCGCGGAACCTCGTTACCCGCAGCATTGCGGAACACCCAGCGGCGCTGGAACGTGCTGTCGAGATCGACGTAATAGGCAAAGGCGCCGACCAGGAAGTCGAACCCGCCGAGATCCGGCGATTCCAGACGCACTTCCTGGCTGTACTGCGTCAGCTGGGTCGTGCCGTTGTTGAGATCCCACAGGAAGAAGCTGCGATCGGCAGGCGGCGCCAGCAGGGGCGTCGCGTCGACGTCGATGTTGTTCGCGAAATCGTAGCTGCGCACCGCAGTGGTCGAGTTCAGCACGAAGTCGTTACCGAACAGATATTCGGCATTCATCTGCGCGCCCCACTGCTCGGAATCGCTGCGCGGCGGCGTGTTCACATTCACGTCGGTATTGGACAGTTCGAGCTCGAGCGGCGCGATAGCGGCGACGACGGACGGGTTCAGGGCATCCGCCAACACGAATGTCGGCGTGGACGTGGAGTCGCGATAGTCGCCGATGAATTCGAGCGAGAGGTTGTCGGTGGCATCCATCTGGAGCTTGCCGCGCACGCCCCAGGCTTCGTAGCCGTTGTACTCCTCGCCGTTGAACAGGTTCGTCGTGATGCCGTCATACTGCTTGTAGAAGGCGCTCACCCGTGCGGCGATGCCGTCTGCCAGCGGACCCGAAAGCGAGCCGCGCACCTGGTATTCGTTACCCTCGGCATACATCGCATCGAATTCGCCGGACAGGTAATCGGTCGCATCCTTGGTGGTTACAGAAACCACACCGGCCGACGCGTTCTTGCCGAAGAGGGTGGACTGCGGACCGCGCAGCACCTCGATGCGCTGAACGTCGATGAAATCCTGGAAGCCCTGCCCCGCACGCGCCATCACCACGTCGTCGAACACGATCGAGACGGACGGCTCCACGCCGGACGAGAAGACGTTGGTGCCGATGCCGCGGATGTTCAGCGAGCTGTTATTCTCGTTGTTGCCCTGCGTAAAGGTGACGCTGGGGACGGCTTGGGAAATCTGGTCGACCCCGCTCACGCCGGAATCGTCCAGCAGTTCGCCCGAGACGACGGACACGGCAACCGGCACTTCCTGCAGCGTCTGTTCGCGGCGGGTGGCGGTAACGACGATCTGGTTGCTCGCAGCCTGACGCTGCTCGGCGGCGGCCTCCTCGACGGGCTGGCTATCCTGCGCCGTCGCGGGCACTGCTGCGCCGAGCGCTGCAAGCGACACGGTCAGTTTCAAACTCATTGCGGCTTTCATAACTCTCTCCCTGCGCGTTCCGCGTTAGGCTTCGCGGCTGGCAGCCCGGATAGAGACAACGTTGCCTCCAGTCAATACAACGTTGTCTCAAGAGCGTTCGGAGGCGGGATAGAGTGGAATGGCCGCTAGTGGTTCAGGGGTAAGAAGGCAGGATCGGCTGAGTGATCAATTCGGCGCAGGCATCAGTCCCTCGACGCTGCGCTTCCTGAACTTCCAGCCGTTCCCGGTGCGAACGAGCTCGTCTTCATAGCGTGCCATCAGCGCAATCTCGGGCAGGCCGTCCTCGCCCGGCACGATGTAGAACGACATGCTGGTGGCGCTCGCCCGATCTCCATCGACATCGATCACGGTGTTGAAGAAGACATGGAAATTGGGCTCCCCGAAACCGAGGGCGTTGGATTCGAAGATAGCGCGCATCCCCGCTGCAATCGCTTCGGGCCCCACGGTCATCGACGGTCCGGCTCCATATTCGCCATCCGGCGTGAACAGTCGGCCGAATGCATCGAAGTCGCGTTCGTCGATTGTCCGGCCATAGTCGCGCAGGAGTTCTTCTATCTCGGCCCGGTCGCGTAGCTCCCTGACTTCCTGCGACACCGCATCGGCCTGGGCGAACGAAGCGACCGGCATGGCCGCCGCGAGACAGGCGAGTATCGTGATCCGAAATTTCAGCGCCTTCATTTCCGTCTCCTCGTTCCCGGCACGGGCGGGCTAGTGCGGTCCTCCAGTGGGCGGATCGGACGCATTCCTGTCCCCACCCCCGCCTACGCCGTCCTCGCCCCAGTCCTCGTTGGCCCTCGCAATGAGATAGGCGTGGATGTCCTCCGCCTCTTCCTCGCTGAGGATATCGGCAAAGCTCGCCATGCCCTTTTCGAGGTATATCCCGCCGAGCACGATGTCCTTGAAGCGAGCATGCGTTTGGGCGTCCATGTGACGCAGGTCCGCCACGCCGCCAACCGCGTTCCGGCCGTGGCAGGTGGCGCAGGTCTGCGCATAAAGCTGCGCCCCGCGGCTGACCTCCGCCTCGGTCGCGGTGAGGCGCGGCGGCGAGGGAACCGGCTCCTGCGCGGCAAGGGGTGGGAGTTGTACATCGCCTCCCAGCCTGAACACGACCAAGCGCGCCGGGGCACGCGGCCTATCGATACCCATCGAACGCTCGACGCCCGCCGCTCCGCCGCCCCAGCCTGCGTTCACCGCGATATACTGCACGCCGTCCAGCTCGTAGGTAATGTGCCCCGCAACGGGCGAGCTCTGGATGGGGAAGGACCATAGCTCCTGCCCGGTCCGCGCATCGAAGGCGGCGAAGGTCTGGTGGGTTGTCCCCTCGAACACGAGATCGGAGGCCGTGATCATCACCCCGCCATTGCCGTGGCGCGGCAGTTCGTGGCGCCAGGCGATACGCTGCCGGACAGGATCGTAGGCAACCAGCCAGGCCTTTTCGTCGGCGTTGGCCTGTTCCATCAGCCGCTGGCGCTCTTCCAGCGCGTCGCCGCTATAGCCGCCCCAACCGGCGTTGGAGCGAAAGGGAGTCGGCTCGAAATCGGGATCGAGAGCGTAGACCATGCCCGACTGGTATGCGGGGAAATAGGCCAGCTTCGTGCGCGGGCTGTAGCCCATCGGAAACCAGTTATGCGCCCCGCCCGGCCCCGGATAGACCAGCACCGGATCGGTGCCGTAATGTGCTTCAGGATTGATGACGGGGCGGCCCGTTTCGGTATCAATCCCGCTGGCCCAGTTCACTTTCACATAGGTTTCGGCGCTGATCAATTCGCCGGTCGCGCGGTCCAGCACGTAGAAGAAGCCGTTTTTCGGCGCCTGCATGATGACCTGGCGCATCTCGCCATCGATCTCGAGATCGGCGCTTACGATGGAGCTGGTGCAGGTGTAGTCCCAGTCTTCCTCCGGCACCATCTGGTAGTGCCAGGCATAGCTGCCGTCCGATCCGTTGAGCGCGACGATCGAGCAGACGAAGAGATTGTCCCCCTCGCCATTGCTGCGATGCTGCCAGGCCAGTGGCGAACCGTTGCCGGTGCCGACATAGACGAGATCAAGCTCCGGATCGTAGGCAATGGAATCCCAGGCATTGGCACCGCCGCCAAGGTCCTTCCACATTCCCTCGTCCGACCAGGTTTCGCGTATCATCGGCATGATCGGGTCGGAAGCGGCGCTATCCGGTTCGCCCGTCGGATTGGGCGTAAGATAGAACTTCCACAGCTTTGCGCCCGTATCCACGTCGAGCGCGATGGCAAACCCGCGCACGCCGAGATCGCCGCCGGACTGGCTGACCACCACCTTCCCGTCGAACACGCGCGGCGCGCCCGTGATCGTATAGGGCATCTCGTGGTCGAAGGTTTGCGTCGACCAGACGGTGTCGCCGGTGGCGCGGTCCAGAGCCATTACCCGCCCGTCCAGCGTGGCGATGATGACCTTGTCTTCCCACAGCGCCAGCCCGCGCGAGACTGGCTCGCAGCAGGCATATCGGCCCATCTCGCGGGGAACTTCCGGATCGAAGGTCCACAGCCTTTCGCCCGTCCGCGCGTCATAGGCGACGGTGATGTTCCAGGCGAGGATATTGTAGAGCACCCCGTCGGCATAAAGCGGGGTCGCCTCGATACCGCGATAGGTGTCGTAATCGTCGTACCAGGCGATGCCGAGCTGATCGACATTGCCAGCATCGATCTGCGTCAGCGGACTGTAACGCTGAGCTGCATAGGTGCGCCCGTCGCTCAGCCAAACATCGGCTTCGTCGCTGTGCGCGGAAAGCCAGTCGCCGTCGCTTTCGACCATGGCGGTAGCGCAGGCGGCGAGTGCCAGTATGCCAAACAGCGCTGCGACCATTCGCGCCGGCGGCATCATTTTGAATTTACGAAACAAGCGGTCAGTCCTCCGTGGGCTGGGAAATCGGCTGGTCGCCGTGAACGGTACGACCGGTTCGCAGTGCGGCCTCCTGCTCCGGCGTGCCGGGTGGCCGATGATATGCGCCGACCTCGCCCATATCGGGGCGGAAAACCTCGCCGGTCACGGGATGCAGGTAGTGATAGGGGATGATGTAATAGGCGGGATAGGTCAGGTAGACGACCGAAGGCGGCAGGTCCGGCGGAGGGCCGAACTTGTCGGGCCAGGTGTTGTTGAGCGCAAACTCGCCCCACCCCTCCCAGTTGGTGTACATGGTGAAAGGCCCTGTCAGGCGCGCGATCTTCCACACTCCGTCTTCCCTGACGAATTCGTTCTCGTAGAGCGGCAGGCCCCAGCTCTCGTTCGCCATTACATAGGCGCGGCTGCGGGCCCATCCGCGTGTGCCGTCCTCCGAAATGTCGATAATGGGCTGGAACTGCATGTGATTGATGAGCACACCGGGCACGATGCCGTCCTGCCGGAAGGACAGTTGCATGTAATCGAGCACGCGGTCCTGCCCGACATAAATGCCCTTGCCGCCGATCTCCAGTGTCGCATCCTCGGCAAATAGTTCGGAAAGCGGCGTCCATTGCGCCTTGTCGACGAAATAGCCGTAGCTGTTCTGCAGCCGCTCTATGTCGTTCATGCTCTCCAGCCGATCGATCCGCTCGCCCAGCGCGTCGAGCCGCTCGCTCACGCTCTGCGCCAGGGCGGCGGGCGCTGCGAAAATAGCTGTAAGGCCCAGCCCGGCGCGCAGCAGGATTGTCGACACGCGCACGGGATCAGTCCCTCGGCGGCTCGGCGATGGGCTGCGTGCCGTTCGCCATCCGGCCCACACGCAGGGATTCCGCCTGTTCCGCGGTCCCCGGCGGGCGATGATAGGCCCCCACCTCGCCGGTATCGGGAATGAAGGGCTCTCCCGTTACCGGATTGGGGTAGTGATAGGGTATGATGTAATAGGCGGGATAGGTCAGATAAACGACCGAGGGCGGCAGATCGGGCGGCGGATCGAACTTGTCCGGCCACGTGTTGTTCATGCCGTATTCGCCCCAGCCCTCCCAGCTGGTATACATGGTGAAAGGCCCGGTCAGGCGGCTGATGCGCCACTGGCCGTCCTCGCCCTTTTCATATTCGTTTTCATAAAGCGGCAGGCCCCAGCCCACGCTCATCACATAGGCACGGGCGCGCATCCAGCCGGTCTGTCCGTCCTCCGAGATGTCGGGAATGGGCTGGAACTGCATGTGGTTGGCCAGAAGCCCTGCCTTCGCGCCATCGGGCCCGAACGCGGTCTGCATGTATTCGAGGACCCGGTCACGGCCAAGGAAGATACCCTTGCCGCCGATCTCCAGCGTTGCATCCTCGGTGAAGAGTTCCGCGAGCGGCGTCCACTGGCTCTTGTCCACGAAATAGCCGTAAGTGCGCTGCACCCGCTCGATCGCGTTCATGTCCTCGAGCCGGGTGATCCGCTCGTCCAGCGCGTCGAGCCTTTCGGCGGCGGACTGGGCTGCAGCAGGCGCCGAGCTGGAGATCAGCATCGCCGCGGCGATACCAAGGCGAGCGCTGCGCATCACTCACCCCCCTCGATATGGCCGGTGAAGGGGATTTCCTCGCGGCCGGTCACATCGTCGCCCGCCATCGGCAGATCGGTGAGCGGTTCGCCGGTCACCGGGTGATCGAAGCTGAAGGGCGGGATGTAGGCACCGGGGAAGGAGCGGTAGACTTCCGTTGGCGGCTCGTCCGGCGGGAATACCGCGCTCATGCCTCGCATCGGGATGGAGCCCTGTGGCCAGGGCCTGTCGTAGTCCGTCTTTGCGGTCAGGTAGAAATGCAGCTTGTCGAACTTCCAGACTCCGTCTTCCTTGACGTAGTCGTTCTCGTAGATACCTACCGCCCACTGGCCGTTGGCGTTGGGCTCGGCCAGCATGATCGGACCCTGCCAGCGGCCCGTCGCCGTGCGACCATCCTCCGCCACATAGATGACGTTCTGAAGCATCATGTGGTTGTTGAGGTAGCCCGGAGCGAGACCCTGCGGCCCCAGCATGTGCATCGCCCGCTCGATCCGGTCCTGCCCGATATAGACGCCGCTCTGCTCGTATTCGAATGCCCCCTCGTCGGCGAAGAGGGAAGCCGCTTCATCCCACAGCCCCTTGTCGAAATAGTAGCCGAAGGTAGCGGTGAGGTTCTCGATCTCCGCCTGGTCCTCCAGCCGTTCGACGCGTTCGCGGTACTGCGCGACACGGTCCTCAAGCGACTGTGCCGATGCGGGCAGCGCGATCATGAGCGGAGAGAGTGCCGCGACGAAAACAAGAGCGTGTTTGCGCATCACAGATCCCCCTCTACTGCGCGGCCCGTCACCGGGTTGGGCGCCTGGAAGGCGGGGATCTGTACTGCCGGAAACGGCTGGTACTCGACCGTCGGCCCGCTATCAGGCGGATAGTCGATCGACGTCTGGCTGCGGGTCAAGCCCTCGCCCGGATCCAGCCGCGCCCAGCCTTTCTCGAACGGGGCGACGAAATTGACGAACAGGTGCAGGGACTGGATCTTCCACACCCCATCTTCCTTCACATAGGTGTTCTCGTACACGCCGTCGCGCCACTCCGCGTGCTCCCGGTGCTGCCCCAGCATGCCCTGGTCTCGCCAGCGAGCGGTCGCGCTTTGCGCATCCTCTGCGACCGAAATGGCCGGCTGCAGGGTGATCCACTCGTTCAGCTGTCCGTAGACGAGGCCTTCCTGTCCCCCATGCAGGCGGCGCAGGTATTCCTCGATCCTTTCCGGTCCCACATAGACCCCGTCGAGACCGATCTCGATAGTGCCGTTATCGGCAAACAGGTCGGCCGCCTCTCCCCATAAGCCCCGGTCGATGTAGAAACCGAAGGCGCGCTGCAGCTTCTTCACCGCGCGTCCGCCCTCCAGCCGTTCGACACGTTGGGTAAGCTCGGTAATCTCGCGGTCGAGCGCGCTCTGCGCGAAAGCGGGCTGCGGCGTTAGCGCGAGCAGCGGGGCGAGCAGCAGGAAGTGTTTCATAGTCCCTCCGGTAGGGTGAAGGCGCGGATGTAGAAATCGCCCGGGTCCTGACCTTGGAGCGCGGGATCGATAAGGTATCCGATCTTGCCTTCGGTAGCGTAGCCGATGGATCCCACGCGGGTGACGCCGGGCGAGGAATCGAGGCCGGTTGCAATAGGCGTAACCGTGGCCCGGTCGCCCTCTACCGTAATGAGTGCGACGCGCCCGCCCGACCCTTCCGCCTGGAGGAACCGGTTGCCGCCAATGGGCCGCAAGCCGTCAGGACCGCTGACCGGCTGTGAAAGGGCAAGATCGGTGAGGCCGTCGTAGCTCCCATCAGCGCTGCGTTTCACGCGCTGGACCCGGTTGGAGCGGACATTGTTGATGTACATTGCCCCATCACCGGCGAAAGCGATGCCGTCGACACCCACCAGATCCTCCCCGCTGACGAAGAGGTCCAACTCGCGCGCGCCCGGCGCAAGGCTGAAGATTCGCCCGCCCGCGGTTTCCGTTGCGAACACCGTTCCGCCCGGTGCGACGGCAATGTCGTTGCAGGCCGCCGGGCCTGCGGGGAAGGGATAGCGCGCCTCCAGTTCCCCGGTCGAAAGCTCGAAGGCCACCAGGCTGGAGCCGCCCGTCGGGCCGCCCGGCGCGAAGGAATTGGGGTTCGAGCACGTCCACAACCGGTCGTGCTCCTCGTCGACGAGAACACCGAACAGCGAGATCAGCCCATTGGCCTCGTTGGGCTGCACCCACGGCACGGCCACTTCGCTTCCCGGGCTGGCACGATAGATGGTGCCGCTCATGCTACCGACATAGATGTTGCCGGCAGAATCGGAGGTCACGCTTTCGGGATAGACGCCGCTGCCGGCGATACGGATATCGCGCGGTTCGCCGGCGTTGCTGGCGCCGGGCAAGGGTGCGCAGGCACCTGCCAGCGCGGCCATGAAAGCCAGGGCACACCGGCTCGCGCCGGCAGGGATTCCAGTTGCGGACTTGCGCAAGGCACTCCTCTCCATTTGCAGCCGACTGTCGCGACTTTCCGGCAGGATAGGGCACCTGTCCTGCCGAGCAAACACAAAGGCTGGTCCGATCTGGAATCGCGAATTGACCCAATCGGTGCGCTGCGAGCGCACGGCAGGAGGCTTTCAGTCAGCCCGCCATTGCCGCGGCGTCTGCGAGAAGCGGCGCTTGAATGCGCGCGTGAAGTGGGCCGCGTCCTCGAACCCGTTGGCAAAGGCGATCTGAGCGATCGACTGCCCGGCCCGCGATGGATCGCGCAGGTCCACCGCCGCCTGCTCCAGTCGCCTGGACCACAGGTGGCTGGCGATGGAATGGCCGAACGACTGGAGCATGAGCTGATCGAGACGACGCCGACTGATGCGCTGGTCCTGGGCGACGGCCTCTGCTGTCAGGCCCGCGACGGAAAGGTTCAGCTCGATGAAATCCAGCGCGCGGCGCACACGCCAGTCGGGCGCTGCCTCCTGGCTGATGAACGGCTCCGCCATGCCGAGCATCTGGATGATGGCGTTCGTCATCGCGTTGCGCTGCGTGTCGGTCAATGTCCCTGCTACCGCGCTGAAACGCAGCATCGTCTCGGCGAGCATCTTGGTGCCCGGATCGTCGCAGGAGAACGTCGTGACGAACAGCTTTTCCAGCGGCGGATAGCGGCTCAGCGCAGCGGCGCGCGGGATGCGCAGGAAGTGGATCTTGCTGCATCCCTCCCCGATAAGGCGGAAACTGCGCGCCTCGTCGATCACGCAGGCATCGCCCTTGCCCAGCAGCGCGGATCGCCCCGCCTGCCGCACGAGGATTGCGCCTTTGGATTGGACCATCAATGAAATGTGCGAGTTGGCGGGCTTCGCGCTCGATGCGGTATGGACGACATCGGCCGGTGCAGAATCGATCTCGAAGAAATCGCCCGACCCCATGCTCACCCGGCTAATCGAACCCGTTGCCGGACTGCCGCCGGGAAGTCTTACAGAGAGGCTCGGAAAGGAATCGCGTACCGCGCTCTTCCATTTGTTGGCGCGGTTTTCGCATTCGACCTGGTCGAGGTCGACAAGTGGCAGGAACGGACTCGTTACGCCTTGTTCCAATTCCGACAATCCTCTCCTCCAAGTCGGTCAACGCCGACTTTATGATTTCAAGGATATGTAATTGTCCTAAGCTTGGCAAGCTTGCGCCCCTCGGGCGTCGGCTTGGGAGGAGAGAGAGACTGATGGCCGCCGCCGAACCAGCCCGCAAACCGCACCCTTTTCGCGCCTCATCCATAGCGAGGAAGCGCAGGCCGGTCCTCGCCTTGACGGCCGCTGCATTGTTCTCGGGATGCGCGGCTTCCTCCATGTCCGGCGAGGGAAGCGCGGTGCAGGCGACCGGCGTTACGGCAGAGACGATGCGCAACCTCGATGCGCCGGGCAATGCGGGCGACTGGATGTCGTATGGGCGCGGCTGGGCGGAACAGCGCTTCAGCCCGCTGGTCCAGATCGACGAGAGCAACGTCGCACGCCTGGGTCTCGCCTGGTATGACGATCTCGACACGCTGCGCGGCGTGCAGGCGACACCGCTGGTGGTCGACGGCGTGCTCTACAACGCTTCGGTCTTCAACGTCGTCACCGCCTATGACGCGGCCACGGGGGAGAAGCTGTGGACCTACGATCCCGAGGTCGATCCGCAATGGGCGCGCCTTGCCTGCTGCGGCCCCAGCACGCGCGGCATCTCCGCTTGGGAAGGCAAGATTTTCATTGGTGCGCTGGACGGGCGGCTGATCGCCATTGATGCAAAAACGGGTGAGGAGATTTGGACCACCAAGACCTTCGAGAACACCGAACCCTATTCGATCACCGGGCCCACGCGCGTGTTCGACGGGAAGGTGGTGATCGGACAGGGCGGCGCCGATTACGGAGTGCGTGGCTTCGTCTCCGCTTACGATGCCGATACCGGCGAGCAGCTATGGAAGTTCTACATCGTGCCCGGCAACCCGGCAGATGGCCCCGATGGCGAAGCATCGGACGAGGCTATGGAGATCGCCCTGCCCACATGGAACGGGGAATGGTGGAAATACGGCGGAGGCGGCACCGCCTGGGACTCGATCGTCTACGATCCCGAGCTCAATCTCGTCTACATCGGCACGGGCAACGGCTCTCCGCACGTCGATACGATCCGTTCTCCGGGCGGGGGCGACAATCTGTTCCTGTGCTCCATCGTCGCGGTCGATGCCGATAGCGGCGAATATCGCTGGCACTACCAGATGGTGCCTGCAGAAAGCTGGGATTTCACCTGCACGCAGCCCATGATGCTGGCCGATCTGGAGATCGAGGGGCGCGAGCGGCAGGTGATCATGCAGGCCCCGAAGAACGGCTTCTTCTACGTGCTGGACCGGCGCACGGGCGAGTTCATCTCCGCCGAAAGCTACGTTCCCAACACCTGGGCCTCGCACATCGACCCCGAAACCGGACGCCCGGTGGAAACCGATCGCGCCCGCCTAACCTATGAGCCGCAGCTGATGAACCCCAATGCGCTGGGTTCGCACTCGTGGCACCCGATGGCCTATAATCCGAACACTGGCCTCGTGTATTTTCCGGCGCACGAGCACTGGATGGTGATGGCGAAGATCCAGGAAGAGGACTTCGAATACGTCAACTGGCGCAACAATTCGGGCTTCGACTACGTCAGCAACCCGGAGCGGCGGCGTGAATTGCAGGCGATAGCGGATACGCGCGAAGCCGGCTTCCTGCTCGCCTGGGACCCTGTACGCCAGCAGGAGGCATGGCGGGTGGAGCACATCGCGCCGGGTTCGGGCGGGGTGCTGGCTACCGCGGGTAACCTGCTGTTTCAGGGCACGCCGGAAAAGGAGTTCGCCGCCTACCGCGCTACCGACGGGGCGAAGCTGTGGTCGATGGCCACGCAGAACGTACCGATCGCAGGGCCCGTCACCTACATGGTAGACGGGGTGCAATACGTGGCGGTGAATGTGGGATGGGGAGGACAGCCTTCCTCGACGCTCGCCTCCATTCCCGGCTGGAGCAGCAACATGGCGACCGCGCGGCTGATGGTGTTCCGGCTGGACGGGCAGGCCGAATTGCCGCCCATGCCGCCGCCTTCGGACCTCCCCCGCCCTCCCCGCCTGACAGCGGGTGAAGACGTGGTGCGGCAAGGGGCACAGCTTTTCGCCGACACCTGCTCCAGTTGCCACGGCGACGACGCGCGCGGCGGACTGAAAGACCTGCGCTGGATGACGTCCGACACGCATGACGCGTTCTTCGATATCGTCCTGCGCGGCACGCGGACGGACAAGGGAATGGCCTCCTTTGCGGACATCCTGACGCAGCAGGAGGCGGAAGCGATCCACCAGTACCTGATTGCCCGGGCGAACGAAGACTGGGCCGACATGGCCGCACAGAGCGGATCGGAGAATTGACCATGCGCATCCTGCCATTCCTGCTCGCCGGAGCGGCGACCATCGGCATCAGCAGCACCGCCGCAGCCCAGGCCCCGGGCGAAGATAGCGCCGTTTACGAGCTGGAATGCGACCGCGACTGCCTGATCGGCAAACTCAACGAATATGTCGATGCACTGCGCGTGCGAACGCCTTCACTGGTGCCACTCGCGAACGACTACCTCTTCACCGAGAACAATGTTCCCATCGAGGTCGGCGAAGGCCTGTGGGGCACGGTGGACCGGCTGGACGCGGCCGGCCTCGAAGTTGCAGACACGCAGACCCAGAACGCCGCCTGGTTCGGCGGGATGACCGAGAACGGCGCCCCGGGCATTTTCGCGGTGCGCATCCACGTCGAGGATGGCATGATCGACGAGATCGAGACGGTCGTGCTGCGCGAACCGAACCTGCCTGCGCCTTTCGGTGAAACCATGAACATGCGGCACGATCCCGATTTCAACGAGATCCTGCCGCCCGAACAGCGCCGCCCCCGCCCGCGTCTTCGCGCCATCGCGGACAGCTATTTCGACACGGTCGAGCTCAATGACGGGCAGGTCTTCGCCCCGTTCGACGAGGATTGCGGACGGCTCGAGAACGGCATCAGCACCACGACGAGCGCCCAGGACGACGGCTCGGAATTTACCCGCGTAGACGGGTGCGAGGCCCAGTTCGAGCTTGGCATATTCCGCATCAACAAGCGCATTCGCGAACGCCGCTATCCCATCATCGACGTGGAGCGCGGCGTCGTGGTCTCCACCGCCTTTTTCGATCACGCGAACGAATTCGATCGCTACCTGCTCACCGACGGAAGCGAAATGCGCACCGCGCTGAAATGGCCGAACTCGATCACCCTGCTGGAGGCGTTCCGCATCAAGGACGCGAAGATCAGCCGTATCGAGGCCGTCTTCACCTACGTCCCCTATTTCATGCACAATCCCTTTGCCGGGCCTGCGGCAACGCCTCCCGTGCCTAAATCGTCTCCCGAAGAATGCGACACGGCATGCCTGAACGGACTGACGGGCCAGGTCCTGAATGCCTACGCGACGCGCGGCGAATGGCGGAACCTGCCCTGGGCCGAGAAGGTCGGCTACGAGGAGAACAGCGTCGGGATGCAGGTGAACGAGGGCATCTGGGGCTCGACCACCGGCATCGACGATGATCCGCTGGTGATCTCCGACGAGCAGCTTGGCCGCGCGCTCTGGTTCGGGCGGATCGAGGAGCACGGACAGCCCGCTTGGGCGGGTATCACCGTATCGGCCGATGGTGATCGCATCGGACATATCGAGGCGGTGATCCGGCGCGAGGAATACGGCGCACCCTACGTCGCGCCCGAAACCGCGCCCAGCTTCGACGCGCTTCCTGCGGCCGAGCAAACGGAGCGGGCCGCGATGTTGCAGGCGGTCGACCGGTTCTACACTGCCATGAACGCACAGGATGGCAGCCCGCCCCGCGCTCTTGCCGAAAGCTGCGAATGGGTGTTGAACGGCCAGCCGGTCGGGCCTTGCGCGGCGCCATTCGCTGCAAGGCGGTTGCAACCGCTGGAACGCGTCCGCGACCGCGAGGTAATTGCCGTGGACGAGGAGCGCGGCCTCGTCGCCATGTCGACCTACGAGGATTTCCCGGCAACGCGGCAGCAATTCACCGATGCTTCTGGCGAGACCTTTGCCGATGCACAGACATATCCCCGCACCCTGCAGGTGGTGGAATTGTTCCGCTTCAGGAATGGCGAGATCGAGCGGGTGGAGGCGATTACCTCGGAACTGCCCTACGGCATGGAGCCGCGCTAGCGCTCAGTCCCGGGTCTCTGCGTCCTCGCCACCACGCGATTGCGGCACACCGGCAGGGGCCCGTTCGGGCGGCGGCGCGTTGCCGTCGCGATAGGGGATGACGCCGTGCGACTTGCGGGTGAGGATCTTCCACTCCCCGTCCTCCCGCACGAGTTCGTCCACATAGCGACCCGCCAGCGCGACCACGGGACGGTTCTCGTCCGAGGCGGTGAAGAACAGGTAGCGCGAACGTGCGGTAGCCTCATCCCCGTTCACGTCGACAACCATCGTGGTGTTGAGGTGGAAGTTCTCCTTGTTGACGTAGTCGTCGGGATAGGAACCCATGTTCTCTTCCAGCATCGCTTCGATCGCATCGGGTCCGGTATAGGTCCCGAAGCCGCCGATCCACACGCCGTTGCTGGCAAACAGCGAGGCATAGGAGGCGTAGTCTCGGGCATCGAGAAATTCGCCATATTCCACCAGCACTTCGCGGATTTCCTTCTCGTCCTGTAGTTCCTGCACCTGCCGGGCCAATTCGTCGGAGACGGTATTTGCGGCGCAGCCAGAAAGCGCAAGACCGATGGCGGCAAGGGACAGGACGTGGCGCATGGCATCTCTCCAATGTGTTCGCCCACGCTCACGGTCTGCTTGGCGGGCGCGGTTGGCGTGAGACTGCGCCAGTCCGCACGGCGCCGCCAGCCCGTTTCCAACTGGGCACAGTAACCGCTACCTTTAGGGCAATGACTTGGCAGCCATGCACTGTCAGCTTGGCGATACATAATGGGAGAGAACTGATGCTGCGTGGCGCAACTGCCGCCCTTGGGCTGGCCCTTGCCGCACCCGTTGCGGCGCAATCCTATGGCGAGGAAACTGCCCTTCCGCGCGACGATTGCGACCGGGCGTGCCTGGAATCCTTCGCCACATCCTATGTCGCGGCGCTCGGCGCGAAGGATCCTTCACAGGCTCAGTTCGCAGATGATGTGAAATTCACCGAGAACAGCGTGGAAATGCCCATCGGCCATGGCCTGTGGGCGACGGTGAGCGCTGCCGATCCCGCGGTGGGCATGATGCCAGCCGATCCGATGACGGGCAATGTCGCCTGGTTCGGCCAGGC
This sequence comes from Aurantiacibacter poecillastricola, assembly GCF_030730945.1. Taxonomy (GTDB): domain Bacteria; phylum Pseudomonadota; class Alphaproteobacteria; order Sphingomonadales; family Sphingomonadaceae; genus Alteraurantiacibacter; species Alteraurantiacibacter poecillastricola. The sequence goes on along the minus strand of NZ_JAVAMS010000004.1, from coordinate 175,731 downwards.
CTACGAACATGGCAACCTCGTCTTCCTCGCCATCCGCCTGCATGTGAACCGGGACCGCGAGATCGACGAGGTGGAAACGGTGGTGACGCGGCGCGTCGGGATGCCGCTGATCTTCGGAGACGGCGACGAACCGCACAGCCCCGTCTGGCAGGAAATCATGCCCGAGGAAGAGAGACCGCCCCGCTCACGCCTGCGGGCCCTTGCGGACTCGTACTTCAACACGGTCGAATACAATGACGGTACCGTCTTCGCGCCCTTCCACGAGGAGTGCTCGCGCCTTGAGAACGGCATCAGCACCACCAGCGCGGTAGAGGGTTCGAACAGTTCCGCCTCTGTCGCAGAGGGCTGCGAGGAGCAATTCCGCCTCGGCATCTATCGCATCAACAAGCAGCTGCGCGAACGCCGCTACCCGCTGATCGATGAGGAGCGCGGCATCATCGTGGGCATGAACTTCTTCGACCATGCGAACTACTTTGACGAATACGAACTCACCGACGGGCGAACCATGGAAACGCTGCTGAAGTGGCCCAACTCGCTGACGATCATGGAGGCTTTCAAGATCGTGGACGGCAAGATCCATACCATCGAAGCCGTGTTCGATTACGTGCCCTACGGGATGCATTCGCCCTGGGCGGAGGGAGACCAGTGATGCGCCTTGCTTCCACGCTCGCCATCGCGGCCATGCTGGCTGCCACCCCGGCCAATGCGCAGTCCTGCGACAAGCAATGCCTGCTCGACCTCGCGGACGAGACCCTCGCGGCCATCGGCGACCAGGACTATCGCCGCCTGCCGTGGGCGGACCCGGTGCTATTCACCGAGAACAACGTCTCGCTGATGATCGGCGATTCGTGGTGGGGATCGGCGGGCGAGAATACCGGGGAGGATGGGCAGAAGGCCCTCGCCCTCGCCGATCCTTCGACTGGAGAGGTCGTCTGGTTCGGCACCATCTGGGATCACGACGAGCCCTCGTTCGGGGCAGTCCGCCTGAAGGCTCCGCAAGGCCGGATCGAGGAGATCGAGGTTATCGCCGCGCGCACGCCGTGGCCGATGGTGTTCGGCGAGCCGGCCGAGTTCGCGTTCTCGCCCGCCATGACGGAGCCGGTCCCCGCCGCCCAGCGCCGCCCGCGCGAGCGGCTGGTGGACCTTGCCAATGCCTACCTCGCGACCAAGCAGCGCAACAACGGCGCGCTGCTGGCAGAATTTGCACCGGACTGCGCCATGATCGAGAACGGGGTGCAGATCACCTCGGCCGATCTCGACGTGGAACCGGACGAGGAGGATTGCGCGTCTGTCTTCGAGGCCGGTCTGTTCGCACCGGTCGACCGGATCCGCGATCGCCGCTTCCCCGTGGTCGATACCGAGCGCGGCCTGGTGCTGGCAATCAGCGTGCAGGACATTCCTGCCTCCCAGACCACGTTCCGGACCGCCGGTGGGCACACGGCAACACTCGAACGTCCCTTTCCCATGAGCCGCCTCGTGGCGGAGCTGGTGAAGATCGAGGGGGACCAAGTGGTCCGGTCCGAAGGCGTCGCGACGTTCCTGCCCTATTACATGCCGACGCCGTGGCCGTGATCGCGGCGGGCGGCTTCCAGTCGCTGCACTCGCCTCTATTTCCGCCCTCCTCCCACTAATGCAGGGGTCGGAAAGGGAGAACCCGCAGACCCGTGAAAGGTCTGCGGGTTCTTTTTTGCGACCCGACGGGTGGGGAAGAACGGCCGTGGCCGTTTCCCCGCCCGCGCCGGCTCAGAAATTGCGCCTGACTGTCAGCGCGTATTCGCGCGGCCGGCCCGGCTGGCCGGTGACGTAGAAGGCGTTGAAGAACTTGTTGATATAGTAGAACTCGTCGGTGAGATTGGTCATCTCGAGAGCCACGCTCCAGTCTTCGTCGAGCGTGCGATAGGTCAGGCGGGCATTCAGCAGCGTGCGGCTGTCCACGATCGCCTCCGCCGTGCAGGCAAAGTCGCCGCAATAGCCCGGCGTGTAGTTCAGGTCCGCACGCGGCGTGAGTGTGCCCGCGCCCCCGAGATCGATCTCGTATTGCGCGCCAAGGCTCCACTTCCACTCCCCGATACCCGGGCGGCTTGAGCCGACCTGGATGGACGTGGTGGGGAAGTTCACCGAGGTGAATTCGAAATCGGTGAGGCTGAGAGCCGCATCGATGTTGAAATTGTCGACCGGCTCGAAATAGGCCTCCAGTTCGAAGCCCTTCACCTCGGCGTCACCCACGTTGAGGTACTGGCCGCACAGGCCCGGGATGCCGCCGCCATCGGGAGGAAGCTGCTGCCCGTCCTCGCCCACGCAGGTCTGCGGGATGCCCTGATAGTCGACATAGTCCATGTAGAACGCGGCACCGTTCAGGCGCAGGCGGTTCATGAACAGGTCGGATTTGAAGCCGACCTCATAGTTGCGCAGCTTCTCTGGGCCGAACGGGCGCACCTGCCGGAAGTCGTAGGGTCGCGGCGCGATACCGCCGCCCTTGTGACCCGTGGCGAACTGCGCGTAGGTCATGATCTCGGGCGACCATTCGTAGGTGATTACCGCGCGATAGTCGGCGATCGTCTTCGCATAGGTGTCGGTCAGTCCGCTGAGCGGGTTGTTGGGATTGCTGAGTGGCAGGTATTCGCCCTCGCCATCGGGGTTGAACCGCCCGAACGTGTAGTCCTTCGTCTCGTCCGTTACGCGGATGCCCCCTTCCAGCGTCAGCCCTTCGGCCAGTTCGAACGCGACGTTGCCGAAAGCCGCCCAGACCGTGAGATCGGCAGTATCGTCGTTCAGGAAGGAGAAGCACGGCGTTGCCGCGGCGCAGAAGCCGGAGAAGGGGGTGTGGATCCGGTCGAGATAGCGGCTGGTGCCATCGTAATAGATCCCGCCGACCGTGAAGTTCAGCCGGTCATCCAGAAACACCCCGCTCAGGCGTACTTCCTGGCTGAACTGCTCGTGTTCGAACAGGCCCTGGCTCTGGATGTAGACGACGGGCGAATTGTCGTTGTCGTTGCCGCTTTCGCTATCGTATTTGCGGTAGCCGGTGATCGACTTGATCGCGAGATTATCGTTGATGTCGTAATCGACGGTGCCCGAAAAACCCCACGCTTCCAGCTTCTGTTGCGGATCGACAATGAACGGGCCCAGCGGATCGCCAGCCGGCGCTGTTGACGGCGGGCCGACCGGCGCGCCGGCAGCCTCGTACATCACGCCCGGATCGTAGAAGTTGGCATAGGTGGCATAGGGATCGTTCAGCTTGGCATCGCTGCGCCGGTACTGGCCGAAGGTCACGAAGCGGTGATCGTATTCCACGCCCTGATAGGGCAGCGGCAATCCCTGCCTGCCGGTGTATTCGGCGCTGGCGATGAGGGTGGAGGCCTGCACGTTCGAGCGATCGTTCGTGTAGTCGCCGATCAGGTTGATCTCCAGCGGCCCTCCGCCAGGAGCGATGCGCAAGGCTCCGCGCATGGCATAGACGTCCTGGTTGCCGAGCTCGCCCAGCACGCAGTCGCCGTCAGTGGCGAGACGCGGAAGCCGTCCGGCAACGACATCGGGATCGTCCGGGTTCACGCAGGCATAGTCGTACCGCGTCACATGTCCGTCGCGGTTGCGATAGACGCCGGTGAGGCGGGCGAAGACAGCATCGTCCACCACGGTGAAATCCGCGCTGCCCTTGAAATCGCGGCGGCCAAGGTTGCCGATGGTCGCCTCGACGTAGCCGCCCTCGCCCTCTGGAAGGCGCGAGTAGAGCTTGATGGCACCGCCCTGGGAATTCATGCCGGCCAGCGTCCCCTGCGGCCCGCGCAGCACTTCGATACGGTCGAGATCGACGAGATCGAAGGCCGAGGCCGTGACCGTGCCGAAGTAGATATCGTCGATATAGATGCCGACGCCCGGCTCCACCGAGGGACTGAAGTCCGACTGGCCGACGCCGCGAATGAAGGCGCGCATCGAGTTGCCGGAGCCCGACGGGTTCTGCTGGAGCAGCAGGTTCGGGGTCTGCTGCGAGACTTCGGTGAGGTTGGTCTGGCTGCGCGCTTCGAGCAGGTCGCCGCTGATCGCCGTGATGGACAGGGGGATGTCCTGCACATTCTGTTCGCGCAGCTGGGCAGTCACGATGATGACATTGCCCGGCCCCTGATCGTCCTCCGGCGTGACCGCGGAATCATTGTTGTTGACGTTGGCGTCCTGCGCGAGAGCAGGAGCGTGTACGAGGCCGGCCATTCCCAGCGCGGTAGCGCCAAGCAGGCTCGTGCGGAGATAGCGCCGCGGCGCAATCCATGAATGGTCTCTCATATTTCCTCTCCCCAGCCGGAATATCCCGGCTTGTTTTTTATGCGGCAAGAAGCGGCGATCGTACTGGCAGTTGCCGGTGAGGGTCGCCTCTGGCCGTCCTCTCGAACAATCCTGCACCGGAACTATCGGCAACGCAGACGCCTTGAGGGTGTAATCTTATTACAGTTGGTCCTGTTCTTGCGCCTTGCCCCTATTGGCCGGCCGAGTTGCCAGAACTGGAAAATCTGCTCTTCACCGCTGGCTCAAGGCGCCCGGATGGGTGAGAAGAAGGCCACAAATGTGCCGTTTCCCGGCACGATGCCCATCGTTTCCGAGGCGATCAATTCGCCCATCCAGACTGGGCAAGTATGGTCTGAAACAGGAGAGTGACGAGATGATGAGGTCGTTCGTGATCGCTGCCCTGCTCGCGTCCGCGCCGGCTGTGGCGAGCGCGCAGGAAGCGAGGGCATCGCTGGAGCAGCGGGTCCAGCGCGTGGAGGATGAGCTGGCGATAAGGCGCGTCATCGCCGACTACGCCGCTTTCCTCGACCGGCGGGACTACGAAGCCTACAGCAACCTCTTCACGCCCGATGGCGAATGGACCAAGCCCGAAGGCGGCGGGCAAAGGGGCCGCGCCAATATCCGCGCCATGCTGGAAGGAGTCATGGGCCCGGCAAACAGTCCGAATGCCGAGAACTACCACCTCGTCAGCAATCCGCGCATCGAACTCGATGGCGACCGGGCGACGGCGACCTCGCGCTACATCTTCGTCATGCGGGGCCCCCGGGGAGAGCCCACTCCCGCACTGACCGGCATCTATCACGACGACTTCGTGCGCCGCGACGGCCAATGGAAGATCGCTCGCCGCATCGCTGAAGACATCATGCCCACGGCGGCGGAATGGAGAGCGGCGATCTCGGCGCAGGAGGGGGAACGATGATGCGCCTTCTGCCGGCCATTCCGGCCCTGCTGTTCCTCGCCGCCGTTCCCGCCGTGGCGCAGGACGGCGAGAGGGAACTGTCGCTGGAAGAACGCGTGCAGCGCGCAGAGGATGACCTCGCGATCAGGCGCCTGCTCGTAGACTATTCACGGGCGCAGGACGCACGCGATTTCTCCGCATTCGCGGCATTGTTCGCCGAGCAGGGCGAATGGGTGAACGGCGACCTCGTCTATCGCGGGCCGGACGCGATCCTGGACATGCTCGTAAGCGTCTATGGCGAGCCCGAGCCCGGCTTCGTCAACAGGGAAAGCCTTCACATCACGAGCAACATCGAAGTCGACGTGGACGGCGACCGGGCGAACGCGCATTCGCGGCACCTGTTGATCATGCGCGGCCCCAATGGCGAGCCGACACCTGCGCTGGCGGGACGCTACGAGGACGAGCTTATCCGCGAGGACGGGCGATGGAAGTTCCTGCGCCGCGTGGACTATCCTGTAATGCCGACACCGGCCGAATGGCGCGCACAGATGCAGGCCCTGCGCTCGGGCGAATAGTCCTTGGCCCTAGCCGCGCCCGCGATAGGAAGCGACGCCCTGGTCCGGCAGCCAAAGGCCCTCGGGCGGTGCACCGCTCTGCCAGAACACGTCGATCGGAATGCCCCCGCGCGGATACCAGTACCCACCGATACGCAGCCAGCGAGGTTTCATTTCCTCGAACAGGCGCTGTCCAATGCCCACTGTCACGTCCTCGTGGAAACCGCAATGGTTGCGGAACGCGCCGAGGAACAGCTTGAGGCTCTTGCTCTCCACGATGGTTTCGGCAGGCGCGTAGTCGATGACCAGATGCGCGAAATCCGGCTGGCCGGTAACCGGGCAGAGCGAGGTAAACTCGGGCGCAGCAAAGCGCACGCAGTATAGCGTGTCCCCGCGCGGATTGGGGACGTAGTCCAGCATTGCCTCCTCGGGCGAGGCGGGCAAGGCGCTGGTCTGGCCGAGATGCAGCGGCTGGGCGGATTTATCGGTATCGCTCATGGCTCGCCAGATGGCGCGGCTTTGCCGAAGGTGCAAGCGTGCGCGGCATTTACCTCTGGCAGCGCACCCGCTAGTCCTCCCGCCATGACATCGCTCGTGACTACGCAGTGGCTTGCAGCCGAGCTGGGATCGCCCGGCCTCGTTGTTCTCGATGCCTCGGCGCATTTGCCGATGGCAGGGCGCGACGCTGCCGCAGAGTTCGCCGAAAGCCACATTCCCGGTGCCCGCTTCCTCGACCTGAAGAACCTCGTCGATCCGGATAGCGACATCATGTCCGCCCTGCCCACGCGCGGCCAGTTCGCGCAACACATGGCGAAGCTGGGCGTGCGCGATACGGACCAGGTGGTGCTCTACGACAACAGCGCGATGCGCACCGCGGCGCGCGCGTGGTTCATCTGCCGCTTCTACGGCATGCACCGCCTCGCACTGCTGGATGGTGGTTTCCAGAAATGGCAGGCCGAAGACCGGGTGACGCAGAGCGGCGTCCCCAACATGGCCCCCGCCCCCTTTTCGGCGAACAGCGGGGAAGGACAGGTGCGCGACAAGAGCGGCGTGCTCGCCAATCTCAAGTCGAAGAGCGCACAGCTAGTGGATGCCCGCGATAATCCGCGCTTCACTGGCGAGGAGCCCGATTTCCGTCCCGAAGTTGCGTCGGGCCATATTCCCGGCTCCTTCAACGTCCCCTTCGATCACGTCCTGAACGCGGATGGCACCTTCAAGGACGAGGCGGGTCTTCGCGCCGCTTTCACCGATGCAGGCGTCGATCTCGATCGCCCGATCATCGCCAGTTGCGGCAGCGGAGTGACGGCATCGGTCCTGCTCTTCGCGCTGGACCGCCTCGGCAAGACGGACGTCGCGCTGTACGACGGTAGCTGGAGCGACTGGGGCACGGATCCCGATACTCCGAAGGAAACCGGACCGGGCGCAGCCGGAGCAGCGGCTTGACCGATCGCGAGGACGGTCCCGAGCTTGGTAAAGCCACGCGCCTCGTCGAAGCCGGGCGCAAGCGCGAATGGGTGAGCACGCCCGGCACGAAGGGGGCTGTGGTCAACCCGCCTGTCTGGCGCGCCAGCACGCATCTTTACGAGAACAGCGAGGATCTTGTCGGCGGGCGCCCCAATGAGGACGGGCACTTCTATTACGGACGTCGCGGCGGACCGACGCAGTGGGCGCTGGCCGATGCGCTGACCGAGCTGGAGCCGGGCGCCGACGGCACCGAACTGTTCCCGAGCGGCGTGGCGGCGCTCGCCTGCACCCTGATGGCGGTGCTGCGACCCGGCGACGAGCTGCTGGTGACCGACAATGTCTACGAACCGACGCGCAACATCGCGCTGTCCATGCTCAGGCAATTCGGCATCACGGCCCGGCCATTCGATCCGCTCGACCCCGACGCCTTTGCAGCAATGATCGGCGAGAAAACCAAGGCTGTCATGCTGGAGAACCCCGGCAGCCTGACGCTGGAAGTGTGCGACATTCCAGCCCTGACGGCCATCGCCCGCGACCGGGGCGTGCTCTCCATCATCGATAACACCTGGGCAACGCCCCTCGGCTTTCCCGCCTTGCAGCATGGCTGCGACATTACGGTGATGAGCCTCACCAAGCATGTCGGCGGCCATTCGGACCTGATGATGGGAAGCGCCAGCGCGGCGAAGCCCGTCATCAATCGCGTCAGAAGGCAGGCACAGTTCATGGGGCAGGTCGTCTCGCCCGACGATGCCGCACTTGCCTTGCGCGGTTTGCGCACGATGTCGCTGCGGCTGGAGCGCACGGCCAGCACCGCACTGGCGGTGGCGCAGTGGCTTTCCAGCCGTACGGAGGTCGCCGCCGTGCTGTGTCCGATGCTGCCCGGCGCACCCGGACACGAATTGTGGCAGCGCGATTTCGCGGGCGGCTGCGGCCTCTTCAGCTTCGTGCTGAAAGACGCCGACATAGCTGCGCGCGCGCGCCTGATCGACGCGCTGGAACTGTTCGGCATCGGCTTCAGCTGGGGCGGCTTCGAAAGCCTCGCCATCCCCTTCGACCCGGCCCCCGTCCACACGCTGCGCCCATGGCCTCCGGGTATCGACGAGGGCAGCGGACTTGGCGTGCGGCTCTCCATCGGTCTAGAAGATGCAGATGACCTGATCGGCGATCTCGACCGCGGGTTCGCAGCGATGGGAGCGACATGAGTACGACAGGGCAGGATTTGCCGAATACTGCCGAAGGGGCAGCCGATACCGGGAACGCCCTGGTCGACGGCATCAATGACGCGACCGCCGCGTCAGGCGGGGCCTTCGATATCGAAGCGCCTGAAGCGACGCCCGAACCCACGCCTACCCCCGTGCCCGATACACCGGCCGATCCCGTGGTCGGCGCCGACGTTATCCGCGATGCGGTCGCCGACACCACGCCCACCGTCGCTTCCGTGATCGAACAGCTCGATGCATTCGGCTTTACCGTTGCCGACACGCGCTTTTCGCTGTGGACGGTACTGGTCGTGGTGATGGTGGTGGTCGGCGTATTCGTTTTCGCCCGCCTTGGCACCAAGCTGGCAGGATCCGGCGTCAAGCGGCTGACCAAGCTCTCCCTCGCGCAGCGCTTGCTGATGGACAAGCTGGTGACGGTGGCCGTGTGGGCCCTGGCGATCCTTATCGGGATCGACATTCTCGGCGTCGATCTGACCGCGCTAACCGTGTTCTCCGGCGCATTTGGCCTCGCCATCGGTTTCGGCCTGCAGAAGACCTTCGGCAACCTCATCGCCGGAATCATCCTGCTGATGGATCGCTCGATCAAGCCGGGCGACGTCATCAACATTGCAGACCAGGCGGGGAACGAGACTTTCGGCCAGATCCGCAAGATCGGCATCCGCGCCGTCTCCATCACCACCAGGGACGAGCGCGAATACCTCATCCCGAACGAGAACCTGATGGTGAACCAGGTGGAGAACTGGTCCTATTCCTCACGCAAGGTGCGCATGCAGGTGCCCGTGGGCGTGTCCTACGGAGCAGATATGAAGCAGGCGCAGGAACTGATGCTGAAGGCCGCCAATTCCTGCAAGCGCGTGCTGGACAACCCGCCGCCCAGCGTATGGATGGCGGAATACGGGGATTCCAGCGTCAACTTCATCATCCATTGCTGGATCACCGATCCGGAAATGGGCGTAGGCAATGTCCGCAGCGATGTGCTGAACACGCTATGGGACCTGTTCCAGGAGCACAATGTGGAGATCCCGTTCCCCCAGCGCGACATCAACCTGCGCGGGAACGAGCAATTCGATCAACTTGTCGCGGCAATCGGCCAGCGGCTGGGCAACAATTCCACGAAAAGCTGACTTCGCCCGACCAGGCCGTTTCATTCCCCTAAGACACCATGATACGGGGATGCCGGACGGGAAGGGGTAATGACGCACTATCTCGGTATAATTTCGGCCTACGGCACGGTGGCGATCCTCGCATGGCTGACGGCCCTGCTGTATCCCCGCTGGCTGCCTGCTGCGCCTATCAGAACCCTGGACCACCGCTGGCGCAATGCCGCCCTCCTGCTCGTGGCCTTTGCGCTGGCCTACGCTCTGGCGAGTTTCACAGCACGGGGACACCTCCTGCCCGGCGACGGCGCGCTCGCATCGGCGATCAACCTTCTCGTCATCCTCCTGCCGGTGATCGCCTACCTCGCACTGCAGCGCAGCCGCGCGGCAATCCTGCTACCGCAAAGCGGGATCGGGCGCTCGCTTCTGGTGGGTGTGGCATTCGCCCTGTGCGGGATCGCGGCCTACTTCTCGGTGCGCGCGGGAAGAACAGACATGGCCATTCCGGGAGCGCCTGAAGTTGTCGGCGATGCGCTGCTCCTCACCTGGCGCAGCATGCTACGGCTTCTCGTCCTTGCCGCGTTCCTTGCTCTGGTGATCGACGGATGGTCCGGAAAGGCCGCGATCGCCATCGCTGCGATCGCCATTGCCGCAACGCAGATACCCAGCCTCCTGTCGGACGGGTTCTCGCCGGAATGGCTGGGCATCCTTGTTGCCCACGTGGCACTGGTGGCGGGACTGGTCTCGGCCATCGTCAAGGTCCGCAACATCGTGTGGTTCTGGCCGGTGCTGACGCTGCTCAACATGCTGCAACTCTATACCGCCTAAAGCTGGTCTAGGCCGGGGCCAAACCATTCTCGCTGGCGAGGCTGGACGCGAACGCGCATCTCGTGCCCCATGAAAACAGGCACGATCCATCTGGTGGGCGCAGGCCCCGGCGATCCCGACTTGCTGACACTGCGCGCCGCGCGGCTGATCGAGAGCGCATCGCTCATCGTTCATGACGGACTGGTCGATCCGGCCATTCTTGCTCTTGCGCGGCCCGGTGCGCGGCTGGTTTCGGTGGCCAAGCAGCGCTCGAAACACACGCTGCCGCAGGAGGACATCAACGCCCTGCTGGTGCGCGAGGCGCGTGCCGGGCGCGACGTGGTACGCCTGAAAGGCGGCGATCCCTTCATCTTCGGGCGCGGCGGCGAGGAGATGGAAGCGGCGCAGGCCGCCGGTGTGGCTTGCAAGGTGGTGCCCGGCATCACCGCCGCAAACGGCGCGGCGGCAGCCACCGGCATCGCCCTCACGCACCGCGAGGACGCGAGCATCGTCAGCTTCGTCGCCGGCCAGTGCAAGGGTTTGTCCGATCAGGACTGGGCGGGCCTTGCCGGAAAGGGCCGCACACTGGTGATCTACATGGGCGTGAAGACCGCTCCCCAGATCGCCGAGAAGCTGATGGGCGACGGCCTAGCGCCCGACATGCCCGTCGCCGTGATCGAGAAGGCCTGCCGTGCCGACATGCGCGTGCTGCGCGGCCCGCTGGCGGGCCTGCCCGAGCTTGTCGAGCGCGAGGGTGTGCAAAGTCCCGCCCTCATCGTGATCGGCCACGTCACCGCGCGCACCGATACAGCGCTCGCCCAACTTGCCAAGGAAACCGCACAGTGAAGATCCTTACCGGAAACGACCTCAAGACAGGCGCCGTCGTCTGGTGGGACGGCAGCGGCTGGTCGATCCATATCACGGAGGCCGCCGATGCGGGCGAGGAGGCGGAAGCCATCCTCGCCACGGAGGAAGCCGCGCGCCGCGTGAACTCCGCCTATGCCATCGATGCCGAGCAGACCGAGAACGGTCCGCGCCCGGCGCATATCAAGGACCGGGTGCGCGCACTCGGCCCTACCGTTCGCCCCGATCTGGCTGTTCCCGCAGTCAAGAAAGTGGGCTGGGACTGGGTGATCTGACATGTACAAGTATGACCACTACGACCAGGCGATGGTCGATGCCCGCGTCGAGGAATTCCGCGACCAGGCGCGCCGTCGCCTCGAAGGCAAGCTGACCGAGGACCAGTTCAAGCCGCTGCGCTTGCAGAACGGCCTCTACCTGCAACTCCACGCCTACATGCTGCGCGTCGCCATTCCCTATGGCACGCTCTCGAGCATGCAGATGCACGCCCTAGCCGACATCGCCGACAAGTACGATCGCGGCTACGGCCACTTCACCACGCGGCAGAACATCCAGTACAACTGGATCAAGCTGGAAGACGCCGCCGATATCCTCGCCGATCTCGCGAAGGTGGAGATGCATGCCATCCAGACGAGCGGCAACTGCATCCGCAACATCAGTTCCGACCAGTATGCCGGCGCCGCTGCGGACGAGGTCGTGGACCCGCGCCCCTATGCAGAGCTGCTGCGCCAATGGTCCACCTTCCACCCGGAATTCGCCTACCTGCCGCGCAAGTTCAAGATCGCCGTCATCGCCTCCGAAAAGGACCGCGCGGCGATGCGGCTGCACGATATCGGCATCAACATCGTGAAGAACGATGCGGGCGAGCTGGGCGCTTCGTTCTATGTCGGCGGCGGCATGGGCCGCACCCCGATGATCGCCCCGCTGATCCGCGACTTCGTGCCGCTGAACCAGATGGTGACCTATGCCGAGGCGTGCCTGCGCGTCTACAACCGCCACGGTCGGCGCGACAACAAGTACAAGGCGCGCATCAAGATCCTCGTCCACGAAATGGGCGCGGAGGAATATGCCCGCCAGGTGGAAGAGGAATTCGCCCACCTGCTCGATCAGGGCGTCGAACCGCCCTTTGCCGAGCTCGAACGTATCCGCAGCTTCTTCCAGCCTCCCGAATTCGGCACCGGCCTCACCGAGAAGGCGGACCGTTCGGACCCCGATTTCGCCCTGTGGATCGACCGCAACTGCTCGCCTCACAAGGCGCCGGGCTATGTCTCGGCAGCGATCAGCCTGAAGCCTGTCGGCGGCATTCCGGGCGATGCCACGGCTGCGCAGATGCATCTGATGGCAGAGCTGGCGAAGGGATACAGCTTCGACGAATGCCGCGTCACTCATGCGCAGAACATCATCCTGCCGCATGTCGAGATCGGCCGCCTGCACGAACTGTGGACGAAGCTGGACGAGGCGGGCCTCGGCACGGCCAATCTCGACAATATCGGCGACATCATCGCCTGCCCCGGCCTCGACTATTGCAGCCTCGCCAATGCGCGCTCCATCCCGGTCTCGCAGAAGATTTCCGAGCGCTTCGCCAGCAATGGCAAGGGTGAGTTGCTGGGCGAGCTGAAGCTGAAGATTTCCGGCTGCATCAACGCCTGCGGACACCACCATGCCGGCCATATCGGCATTCTCGGCGTGGACCGGAAAGGCACGGAAAACTATCAGCTCCTGCTGGGCGGCAGCGAGGCGGAGGACGTCTCGCTCGCCAAGATCACCGGGCCGGGCTTCAATGAAGACGGCATCGTCGATGCCATCGAGACCGTGGCCGACCTTTACCTGGAGCGGCGCGAGGATGGCGAACGCTTCCTCGACACCTATCGCCGCCTCGGCATGGATCCTTTCAAGGAGGCGCTTTATGGCTGATTTCGACCTCGGCACGGGCCGCGACGACGTGCAGCTGCGTTTCCGCGAGGACGAGCAGGCGAGCATCGCCGCCGTCACTGTGGACTCCTTCCTCGACCAGACCGATGCCGAAGCCGTTCGCATCGAACCGGGCGACGACGCTCGCGACCTCCTGCCGCACCTTGCGCGCCTTCGTCTCGTGGAAGTGAATTTTCCCAGCTACACCGACGGTCGCGGCTATTCCGCTGCTCGCCTGCTGCGCGAGCATGGCTATACCGGCGAATTGCGCGCCGTGGGCGACGTGCTGGTTGACCAGCTGCGTTACATGCGCCGCTGCGGCTTCGATGCCTTCGCGCCCGAACGTCCGCTGGACGAGGCCGATGCCGCGGCAGCGCTCGAACGCTACGACCATGTCTACCAGGCCGCCGCGGACGAGGCAGTGCCGATCTGGAACCTGCGCCATGGCTGAGGCAGCGCGCAGGATCGACCGTATCGATACCGCGCCGGCCTTCACGCAGGCCGATGCCGACGCGCTCAATGCCCGGTTCGAGGGCGTACCCGCGGACGCGATGCTGCGCGAGATCCTGACGGGCGACGAGCTCGGCCGGGTGGGCGTCGTCTCCAGCTTCGGCACGGAAGCCATCGTGCTGCTGCATCTGATCGCGCAGGCCAACAAGGATGTGCCGGTGATCTTCGTCGATACCCTCAAGATGTTCGACGAGACCCTGGCCTATCGCGAGGAGGTGATCGACCTTCTGGGCTTTACCAATGCGAGCGTCGTGCGGCCCGATCCGAACGTGCTCAAGGCAAAGGACGAGACCGGCATGCGCTGGTCCTACGACCCCGACGGCTGCTGCGAGATCCGCAAGGTGGAGCCCATGCGCCGCGCAAAGGCCAGTCTCGACAGCTGGATCTCGGGCCGCAAGGCCTTCCAGTCGCAGACCCGCCAGAACCTGCCCCGTTTCGAGGTGGAGGAAGGCCGGATGAAGGTGAACCCCTTGGGCGACTGGACCAAGGACGATCTCGAGGCCTATTTCGAGAAGCACGACCTGCCACGCCACCCGCTGGAGGCGCAGGGCTATCTCTCCGTCGGCTGCTCGCCCTGCACCAGCACCGTGGCGCCGGGCGAGGACCCGCGTGCCGGGCGCTGGCGCGGATGGGACAAGACCGAATGCGGCATCCACTCGCCGAACAATCCGGCCAGCACAGACCGCGACCTGCCGCCGGGATACGAACCCTTCCTGTAAGCTCATCCGGCTCCCGCCAGCTCTCGAGCAGGGTTACAGGAAGCCGTTCTCGCGATACCAGCGGGCCGTATCCTCCAGGCCCTCACGCGTGGGAATTGTGGCATGCCAGAGATCGCGCGGGCAGGCGCGTGCAGGGTCGCTCGTCCAGTCGGGATGCGCCATGTAGCTGGCCCGGTCGGGCGTCAGCTTGGCCCCCTCGCCCCGCATAAAACGATCGGCCTGCGCAGCTGCCATCAGCGCCCGGCGGGGCATGTGAGGCGCCCAGACGGATCGCCCCACGGCCCGGCCGATCGCCTTGGCCAGTTCCCTGTGGCTCCAGCCTTCGCCGCGCCCGTCATCGGGCTCGTAGATATGGCGGATAGTATCGCTGTTCTCCTGCGCCAACGTCACCAGCAGGCTGGCAAGGTCGGCCACGTGAATGATCGATGCGCGGCCCGGAGGCGGCATCGGGACCACGCGCCACCGTGCAGCCTTGAACAGTTCGAGCAGTTCCGTGTCACGCGGACCATAGACAGCAGGCGGGCGTACAATCGTCCAGTCGAGATCGCTTTCCTCGACCGCATTCTCGGCAAGCCGCTTGGAATGGCCGTACAAGGATAGGTCGGGCTCCTTGGCGGCGAGAGAGGAGACGTGGATGAAGCGTTTTACCCCGGCCTCGCCCGCGGCTTCCAGCACCGCCTCCGTCCCGGCCACGTTGCCGGCAATGAAACCGATGGCATCGGGCGCATTCACTACGCCTGCAATGTGTATCACCGCAGAGCAACCGCGAACCAGTTCGGCCAGCGCCTGGCGATCGGCAAGATCGCCGCGCACCCAATCGATGCCCGGCCTGGCCGACTGCGGTCGCCGGGCCAGCGCTTTTACGCGGATCTCCTTCATCCCGGCATCTTCGAGTACCGCCTGGCCGACGAAACCCGTGGAGCCGGTGATGGCAAGCGTCACAGCAGGACCAGGTGATCCCGGTGGATCACGGCCGAACGCGGCGTGTGGCCCAGGATATCCTCGTGCTCTTCGCTGGAATGGCCCTTGATCGCGACCACATCGGACCAGTCATATTCGACCACGCCCTTGGCGATCATGCGGCGGCTTTCGTCGTAGACGGGCAGGATGTCCCCCCGCTCGAACTCGCCTTCCACCTTGATGATCCCGCTGGCGAGAACGCTCTTGCCCCTCTGCAGGGCTTCCACGCAGCCATCGTCCACGGTCAAGGCACCGTTGAAGCGCATGCGACCGCCGATCCAAGCGCGGCGGCCCGAATCCTCGCGCTTGGGCAGGAACAGCGTGCCAGTCTGCCCGGCAAGGGCGCGGGCCATCGGCATCTCGTAGCGCCCGTCGATAATGGCGAGGGCAATGCCGGCCCGCTCGGCAATTTCCGCAGCGAGGAGCTTTGCCGTCATACCGCCCGAACCGAGGCCCGAGCCGGAGCCGCCATCGGCCATGGCGTGGATTTCGTCGGTCACGCCGCGCACTTCCTCGAGGCGCTTCGCACCCGGTTCGTCGGGATGGCGATTGTAGAGCCCATCCACGTCGGTAAGAAGCATGACGCCATCAGCATCGCAGGCCTGCGCCACGCGGGCGGCGAGCCTGTCATTGTCGCCGAAGCGGATCTCGCCGGTGGAGATCGTGTCGTTCTCGTTCACCACCGGCACGACGCCCGACTTGAGCAAGCGGCGCAGGGTAGCCGAGATATTGAGGTAGCGGCGGCGATGCTCGAAATCGTCCAGCGTCAGCAGCAACTGCGCGGCCACCAGCCGCCGCTCCGTCAGCAGGCTGGACCAGGTGGAGGCGAGCGAGATCTGCCCGACGGAGGCAGACGCCTGCGCCTCGGCCAGGGTGCGCCTGCCGCCATGCGTGAAGTTCAGCTGCTTCGCACCGATAGCAATGGAACCGGAGCTGACCACCACCACTTCCTGTCCCCGCTCCATGGCGGTGACAATCTCGCTCACGATGGTCCGCAACCATTCCACCCTCACCTGACCGGCGGCATCGACCAGCAGGGCGCTGCCGATCTTGATGACCAGCCGCTGGCATTTCTCGGGATCGCGAAAGTCGTCGATAGTTTCGATAGGCATGAAGCGCCAGATAGCCACTGGATCGCCGCGATGCTAGGTCAGATTGGCGACCAGGGCTTTTCCGGCGGCGTTTCCTCGCCATCCTCGGCGGGAACGGTGCCGGGTTGTTCGGTCGTGGTGCGGTCGGGCAGATAGGCCAGCACTGCGTCGAGCAATTCGTTTATGCCCTTCCCGCTCGCGCCTGAGACGGTGAAAACCTTCTCCGCGCCGGCTTCGATCAGTTCGTCGGCGAAACCGCCGGCAAGCTCTTCGTCCGCCAGGTCGATCTTGTTGAGCGCGACAAGCCTGGGCTTGTCCTCGAGTCCGGCGCCGTAGGCCTCCAGTTCCTGCTCCACGATCCGCATGGCAGAGGCAGGATCCTCGTGACTGATGTCGATCAGGTGGATGAGCACACGGCAACGCTCGATATGGCCGAGGAACCTGTCGCCGATACCGGCGCCCTCCGCCGCCCCCTCGATCAGGCCGGGAATGTCGGCAAGCACGAATTCACGCCCCTTGTGGCGAACGACGCCCAGCTTCGGGATCAGCGTGGTGAACGCATAGTCGCCAACCTTGGCCTGGGCGTTCGACACGGCGTTGATGAAGGTGGACTTGCCAGCATTCGGCAGTCCGACAAGGCCCACGTCGGCAAGCAGCTTGAGCCGCAGCCAGACCCACATTTCCTCGCCCGCCTCGCCCGGCTGGTGCTGACGCGGCGCGCGATTGGTGGAGCTCTTGTAACTGGCATTTCCGCGCCCGCCCATGCCGCCTTGCAGCAGCGTGATACGCTGGCCGATCTCGGTAAAATCGGCGAGGACGGTCTCCCTGTCCTCGTCCAGCACCTGCGTACCCACCGGCACCTCGATCACCAGGTCGTCCGCGCCCGCACCGGTGCGATCCCGGCCCATGCCGTGCCCGCCCCGCTTGGCCTTGAAATGCTGGGCGTAGCGAAAGTCGATCAGCGTGTTGAGACCCTGCACCGCTTCCAGCACGACATCGCCGCCCTTGCCGCCATTGCCGCCGTCCGGCCCGCCGAATTCGATATATTTCTCACGCCGGAAGCTGACTGCGCCGGGACCGCCCGCGCCGGATTTCAGGAATATCTTGGCCTGGTCGAGAAAGTGAATCGGAAATCTCCTCAAGTGCCGCGGGTTCGAGCGGCTCCCGGCTCTTGCCGGAAAGGCGCTGTCGCACTTTGTCTGCGCGAATGCCTACGCCGAAGAGCGGCTTGCGACAAGCGGGCCGCAAGGGCGAATGCCGGCTCGCAGCAAACCCAGCTTGCCTACAGGTTTCGCGAAGACGGAAGTACAGGAGCGCTTCAGAAAAGCAGCAGACTGGTGGAGCCGAGCGGGATCGAACCGCTGACCTCGTCATTGCGAACGACGCGCTCTCCCAACTGAGCTACGGCCCCGTTCCAGTCATGCCATCCCGCCGGGCGGGAAGGATGGCCCTCTAGCGGGACTTTGCCGGGCATGGAAGGGGGAATTTGCTCTCCCCTTCGCGCCTTTTCCTGTCACTCGTCGGCATTATTGCGCACCGGCTGGACCACCGGAGTACTCGTCGCGGTATCGTCTACGTTGATCACCGGGATCAGCGCACCTGTTTCCGTATCCGGTACGCCCACGGGATCCTCGGGTACATAACCTTGTACCGCTACTCCCGCGGCGCGCTGCTGCGCAGGTGTGCCATAGAGCGCCACCCAGCCCGGCTGCGAAGCGCCGTAGAGATCACCGAAGCGCGCGTCCCATTCGTTGGAGGCGAGCTGGTACTGCTCGTAGCGGGTGTAGAACTGCTCGAACGCCATCTCGTAGCGTTGCAGGCCGCTGATCGCGAATGTCTCGAAATCCATTGCGGGTCCGGCGAGATAGTCATTCGCCACCGCGAGCGCCGTCTCACAGAAATAGGAGCGCGCCGGGGGCGAGGCGAAATAGTTGTACAGGCTTGTGGAGTGGGTCTCACGCAAGCGGATCGCGGCGCGGCGAACGTCGCTGCGGGTGGTAGGCAGGCCTTCATTGGCCAGGTTGTCACGTGCGATATCCTGGAATTGGCTCTCTAGTGCGGCATTAGCGCTGTCGAGCGTCGCATCTTCGGCCCGGAGCATCTGACCATAGGCATCGAGGATCGGCGCGTGGCTGTCGCGCATGCAGTTCAGAGCGGCCACGTTCCAGCCGGAGCGGAAGTGCCAGATCGCCTCATCCTGCGCGAGACCGGTATTGATCGTCTGGCGAATGCCGGCAGCATCCTTTGGCGGAATGTCCATCCGGTAGGCAGCCTGTGGCGGGGGCACCGGGCGATAGGGCGTCGCTTCCACGACCGGCGCCGGTGGCGGAGGAGGCGGTGGCGGCGGGGGAGGAGGCGGCGGGGTCGCACAAGCGGCAAGCAGGGCGACGCTGGCGGCGGCCGCGACTACGCGGATCGTCAAAGGCGGTTTTGTCATGGTCTTGCGGTAAATACCTCTCGCGCCACATTTGTTCCGCAGTGGCAATCGTTTATCTATCAGGATTCTAGACCCGATTTTCGACAAAGAAAATGCCCGGAGCGCGATTTTGCACTCCGGGCATTCATTGTCCGTATCGCCTCGTGAACGAAGCGTGACCGGCCTGTCGTCCTATTCGCGCGCCGCGCCCATGAAGCGCAGCAGGAAGAGGAACATGTTGATGAAGTCGAGATAGAGAGACAGCGCTCCCATCACTACCATCTTGCCCATCGGGAAGGCAGCGGCAGCCGAAGGATTGCTCATTTTCATCTGCTGGACGTAGAGATATTCCTGCTTCAGGCGCTGCGTATCATACGCGGTCAGGCCGGCGAAGATCAGGACGCCGATGAAGCTGATGGCATACATCAGCGCCGGGCTCTGCACGAACCAGTTGATGATGCTCGCCACGATCAGGCCGACGACGCCCATGATCAGGAAGCTGCCCCAGCCGCTCAGATCCTTCTGCGTGGTGTAGCCGAAGAGGCTCAGACCCGCGAAAGCCGCGGCCGTCGCGAAGAAGGTCACCGCGATCGAGGCGCCCGTGTAGACGAGGAAGATCGTCGACAGGGACAGGCCCATCAGCACCGCGAAGCCCCAGAACATCGCCTGCAGCGTACCGGTGGAGAACTTGTTGCGGCCAAAGCTCATCGCAAAGACGATGGCGAGCGGCGAGAGGGCCACCAGCCACATCAGCGGCCCCTGAGCGAACTGTACGGCAAGGCCGGAGCGCGCGGTAAGCAGCGCCACGATGCCGGTGAGCAGGACGCCCGAGGCCATGTAGTTGTAGATCGAAAGCATGTGCTTGCGCAGGCCTGCGTCGAAGGTCGTACGGCCAGCGACATCACCCGTCTGGCTCGGCGACACCCCGAAGCCGGTCTGGCTCGATCGGTTGTCGTTCCAATTTGCCATGTGTTCCAAAACTCCTTTGGCCCGGCCTCACATAGCGGACCGGATTGATCGCAATATCGGCATAATGCGGGCGATTTTCAAGGAAAACCGGTACGTGTCACCACGGCAATCGGTTAACCAAGAAAGGCGCTCAACCACGCGCTTCGCGGGCCATTTCCATGCTTCGATCTCGGGCTGCGCGAAGGCAATCGGTCATCAGCCGGACCATCGCATCGTCCTTGTCGAGCACGTCGAGACCCTTGCGCGTCACGCCGCCGGGAGAAGCAACCATGTCGGCCAGCTTGCCCGGATCATGCTCCGATTGCGAAGCCAGCGCCGAGGCCCCTTCGGTCATCGCGATGGCGAGTTCGCGCGCCTGGTCTTCTTCCAGGCCAAGTTCGGTGGCGGCGACCTTCAGCGCATCGATGAAGCGATAGACAAAGCCTGGTCCGCTGCCCGCGAGCGCGGTAACGAGATCGAACTGGTCCTCGCCCACCCAGCTGGGCGTGCCCAGATGCGCCATGAACTCGTAAAGGTCATTGCGACCACCTTCGTCCAGACCCGCTTCCGCCAGCGCTACCGGCGCCTTGCCCAGCGACACGGCGAGGTTGGGCATCACCCGGACATTGGCTTTCGCCTCCGGAAAATTGGCGGCCAGTGTATCCAGTTGCACGCCTGCAAGGATCGAGAGGATCGTGGTGTTCGGGCCCGTCAACTTCTGCAATTGCGGAGCGACGTCTGCCAGCATCTGCGGCTTCACACCCAGAAGGATCGCGTCGAAAGTCCCCTCCTCGGGCAAGTCGCGCAGCACGGGAATGTCGCCCGGCAAGCTGTCGCGCTTGGGATCCATAACGGTGAACGTCCCGGGCGATACGCCGCCCTTGAGCCATCCTTCGAGCATGGCCCCGGCCATGTTGCCGCAGCCGACCATCAGTATCGAGTTATATGTCATGCCCACGCACTTGGCATGGATCGCCACGAAATCAAGCTTCGCCGGCGGCATCCACCAAAGCCGCGTCTAATGCGGCACCGGGAGACTTGTCACCCCACAGCACGAACTGGAAGGCCGGATAGAAGCGGTCGCATTCGGAAATGGCCGATTCTATCGCCATTTGTGCCATGTCGAGGCTCAGCATACCGTCCTCGCCCAGCATCAGGCCGTGGCGGTAGAGGATCATGCCACCCTGCGACCAGATATCGAAATGTCCGAGCCACAGCTGTTCGTTGATCCTGGCGATCAGCTCATAGGCCTCGCGCCGCTTGTCCTCGGCAACGCGGACGTCGGGAAGGCACAGGATCTGGAGCACCTTGTCCTCGATCCGCCAGATGCCGCGGACCTGGTAGGTTGTCCAGCTACCGGGAATCTCGCCCGAAACCTCGTCATCGCCGACCTGCTCCGTGGCCCAGCCATGCGCCTCGAACATGGCGGCGAGCATTTCGACCGGGGCGGCGTCATGTGTTTCCTCGATCATGTCCTGTCCGGTGTTCATCGCGAGAAGGCCTGCAAATTCGTCATGCATGCTTAATGCGATGGCAAGCATGCCCGGCGCAATCGCACCGTCTCAGTTCTCCGGGCAAAACCGCGATCGCTTGTTGGCAAGATGTGCACAAGCCGCTGGAAAACCTGCGCACAACTCGGGGTGGAATTCAATCAAGAGACTGAATTTCCTCGCCTTCCGCGCTGGTGAACCGGAAAGCGTCCACGCCCTCGCCGGCTAGCATGCTCACCATTTCCTGCGCCTGCGCCGTCGTATCGAACGGCCCGGTCAGCAGGCGGTTCGTCTCCCCCCAGTGCGCGGTATAGGCCTCGGCACCCTCGAGCACGGTCCCGGCCTGGCGTTCGATCCGGCGCCAGTCAAAGCGGAAGGCGGAGGTGTCCCGGCCGGTGGCTACCTGCACCCAGTGGCGCGATGGATGTACGGGGCGAGGTGGTTCCACAGGCCTGGGCGTCTCACGCCGCGGCTGGATGGATGTGATGTCGACCGCATCGGCGTTGGCGGGAGTTTCGCGGGGGGCTGCGGCTATATCGGCAAAAGCCTCTCTCAGGTCGATGATGGGCGCCTCTGCGGCGACCTCACGCTCGGCGGGAGAGGCGGATGCAACTCCAGATGGCGCTGGATCGACCGTCTGGATCGATGACTGCGCCACAGGCGCGACAGTGGAAGGTATATCTTCCGGCTCCGTCCCTGCCGTCTCGTTACCCAGAGTCGCGGCGACGACGGGCGATGGTGGGCGCGATGGCGGCGGGGGCGGATCCGCCTGCGCAATTTGTGTTTCCTGTGCAACCGGCGGCAATTCTCCGCTCGCCTGCGCCGTGGGAGCAGACGGCCCCAACGGCTCGCCACTGGGGGTAAGTCGCTCCGCGCCTCTCTGCGCAAAAGGCCGAGGGGCTGCAGCTTCGCCCTCCTCGGCAAGAGCGGCGATTTCAGGCGAATCGCGTCCCACTTCATTCGCTGCTGGAAAGTTGCCCAGATTGGCCGCCGCGGCCTGCTGGGCGCGTGTAAGGCGAGGCATGTAGCGAAGGTAGGGCGCTAGGCGCAGCGACAGGCGCGCTGGCAGCATGGTTTCCGCGATGGCAATTGCCTCTTCGTCGCGGCCACGAATGGCGAGGACGAATGCGCGGGTGCGGTAGGCGGCACGGTCCTGCCGCTGCAGCAGCGGAAGCAATGTCGCCTCGGAGGCATCGAAATCACCGGCGATGGCGTAACTCAGGGCCAGGCGCCGGAGCACTTCGGGATTCTCGTCCTGCGAAAGTGCCAGACGGTAAAGGCGCTGCGCCCTGTCGTTGCGGCCGACAAGATCGTAGGCAAGGCCACGCTCCGCCGCATATTCCGATAGTGGCGCGCCCGCAGCCTCGGCATTGCGGAAAAGCTGCAGCGCAGTGACAGCGTCCCCGCGGCGCACGGCGACAAGCGCGAGACCGGACATGACCCGGCTATCGCCGGGCGCCTCCGCCTGTGCGCGGGTAAAGAAGCCGAATGCCGCTTCGGTGTCGTCCAGTTCCAGCGACGCCCGCCCGGCTGCGACCAGCGCCGGCACGCTGTCGGGGTTGCGCGACAGGCGCCGCAGGGCATCGTTCAGCGTTGCGGCAGCAGGATCGGGTAGCGGCTGCACCACCTCCTGCGCCGCTGCATGGTTCAGCGGTAAGCCGGACCATGCAGCGCTGGCGAAGGCAAGCACGAACAGGGAAGAGGAACGAACAGGTAAACGCATCATGCGGCGGGCTTTATACAGACCTCGCTGAACAACGCGAGAACGCGCTTGCCGACCTCCCGACCCGGTTACTGGTTGTTCTGACGACCGAGGAAACGGGGGATGCGCATGGAACTGCGATCATCGTCCTCCTCGTCCTCGTCGTCCGCTTCCTCCGGCGTTTGCCGGGAAAGGTTGGCCATGCGTTCGAACAGCGTGCTTCCGCTCGAAGGAGCCGAAGGAGCCGGCTGTCCTGCTTCGGCGGGAGACGCGCCGGAATCGGCATCTGCACCCGACGTTTCGTCGCCAGTCGATCCGCCCAGCATACGCGCCCGGCGACCGCCCTTCCCGCCTACCTGTTCGTCTGCCTCGGCAAATCGATCGGCACCGAGAAGAAGCTCGTCCTGGCCGCTTTCGTCATCTTCGGCTGACGTATCCGCTTCCTGGGTGAGGTCGAACGTATCGTCCTCCTCGTTTTCCTGGGCGCTGTCGTCGGAGAAATCGCCGTCGTCGCTGTCATCCTCGGAGGTGAAGCCCCCGCTTCCGGCCTTGCCGAAACCGTGATCGTCGGCATGGAAACCGAGACCCGAAGACTCTTCTTCGTCATCCCGGTCGGCAGAAAATCCACCCGACATCGACGAACTTTCGCGGGAATCCCCGCCAGCTTCTGACGCCATGCCGAGATCGAGCGTATCGTCATCGTCCTGCTGGTCGTTGCCGGAGGTCGTGTTCGAAGCCGTTTCGGACTCGCTCGTCGAGGGAATGGCGAGGCCGGGCCTGCGAGGACCGCGGGCCGCCGAGAGGTTGAGAGGGCGGCTCGTATCCTGCGGTGCCTGCGCACTTTGCTCTATACCCGTGGCAACCACCGATACGCGGATCTTGCCATCGAGGTCGGGATTGAAGGCGGAGCCCCAGATGATGTTCGCCTCGGGGTCGACGAGTTCGCGAATATGGTTCGCAGCCTCGTCCACTTCCATCAGCTTCATGTCCTCGCCGCCGATGATCGAGATGATGACGCCCTTCGCGCCTTGCATCGAGACACCGTCGAGCAGCGGGTTGGCGATGGCGTGCTCTGCCGCGGCCAGCGCGCGGTTCTCGCCTTCGCCCTCGCCCGTACCCATCATCGCCTTGCCCATCTCGCCCATCACCGAGCGCACGTCGGCGAAGTCGAGATTGATGAGGCCCGGCATCACCATCAGATCGGTGATCGAGCGCACGCCCTGCTGTAGCACCTCGTCGGCGAGCTGGAACGCTTCCTTGAAAGTGGTCTCGGCCTTGGCCACCAGGAACAGGTTCTGGTTGGGAATGACGATCAGCGTATCGACGTGCTTCTGCAGCTCCTCGATCCCGCTTTCGGCGGCACGCATGCGGCGCGTGCCTTCGAACAGGAACGGCTTGGTGACGACACCTACCGTCAGGATGCCCTTGTCCCGCGCGGTTTGCGCGATGACGGGCGCGGCACCCGTGCCGGTGCCGCCGCCCATGCCGGCGGCGATGAAGACCATGTTCACGCCTTCCAGCGTGCGCTCGATCTCCTCGACCGTCTCCTCTGCCGCGGCGCGCCCTACTTCGGGACGCGAGCCTGCGCCGAGACCCTGAGTGATATCGGGACCGAGCTGGATACGATGTTCCGCAGACGAGCTGTTGAGCGCCTGTGCATCTGTATTGGCGACAATGAAGTCCACGCCCTCGATCTCGGCGTCGATCATGTTGGCAATGGCGTTGCCGCCCGCGCCGCCCACGCCGATCACGGTGATCCGCGGACGCAGTTCTTCCACAGAGGGCGGGCCGATATTGATACTCATGTCATCGTCTCCTGGGCAGGCCTCAATACCCTGCCGTGTCTGTTCCTGCCATAAAGGCTGTTTCGAAAGCATCCTGCCTTACGCACTATCCACAGATAGAGCTTAGTCAGAAATACTCCCGCATTGCAGTCCAAATTCGCATCACGCCATCGAGCGGCCCGTAGCTCATGGTGCGAGTAAAGCGGGCGCTGACGTCGCGAATGTCGATGGGGTCGTTCGCCGCATAAAGCGCGAGGCCCACAAGCGTCGAGAAACCGGGTGCGCTATGGGCTTCAGGCAGGCCCTTGAGCGCAACGGGCTTGCCGATCCGCACCGGCACGCCGAGAACGCCTTGTGCATAGTCCGCGATGCCCGCGAGTTCCGCCCCGCCTCCGGTTACCACCACCTGCCGCGCGCTGGAACCTGGCGATCCGCCGGAAAAGCCCATCGCGTCAAGGGCCTTGGCCACGTCGCTCATGAGCAGGTCGAGCTCGCCTGTGATGACGCCGATGAGTTCGGCACGCGGCACCTGCTGCACCGCGCCCCGCTGCGTCGCGCTCTCCTGCGAAGGAGGGGCGACCTCGATCATCTCGCGATGATCGGTGGGGCTGGCGATGGCGGAACCCGCCACGCATTTCAGCCTTTCCGCCTGCTGGCGGCGAATGGAGAGACCCGAGGCGATGGCGTCGGTGATGTCCTCCCCGCCCCGCTCGATCGCGGTGAGACCCACCAGCATCCCGCCGGCGAACACCGAGACATTCGTCACTTCGCCGCCCAGTTCGACCAAGGCAACTCCAAGATCGCGCTCCTCCTCGGTGAGGCAGGCATAGCCGGTGGCGAGTGGAGAGGCGACGACATCGTCCACCTCGAGATGCGCGCTCTGCACGGCCTGGCGAACGTTGCGCACAGGCGCGCCATCGGCGAGCATCACATGGACGTCCACACCCAGCCGGTCCGCGTGGAGCCCCCGCGGATTCGCCACCCCATGCGCCCCGTCGAGGAAGTAGCAGGCGGGCTGCGCATGCAGGACGGTGCGACCGTCGGGTTCAAGATTGTCGTGCGCTGCCACCAGCAGCGCCTCGATGTCTTCCTCTTCCACGCGGCGCCCGCCGATACCGATTTCCACCGGCCGGATCTCGCTGGCAAGCCCTGCGCCAGAGCACCCGATCCACACCGAATCGACGCTGGTCCCGGCCATCTTTTCGGCCCGTTCCAGCGCGTCGCGCACTGCATGGGTGGCCTGTTCGTGATCGACCACGTAGCCGCGATTGACGCCCTGACTGGCACGGTAGCCACTGCCGAGCACCTGCACTTCGCCCTCTTCGGTGATGACGGCAATCAGCGCCGACACCCGTACAGAGCCGATGTTCACGGCGCCCACGACCCGCGCGATGCGATGATTTGCCGCCATCAGGTGTCCTCCTCGGCCGCGCGCATGGCCAGCTCCTGCTCCTCGGCCCGGCCGGGTACACGCATGTACATGCGAGGCGGATTGCGCATGTCGAAGCTGACGACCTCGCCGCCTATCAGCCGGTGAACACCATCGGCCTGAGCGAAACTGACGAGCGCTGCGGCGGCCCGGTCCTCTCCCTGCGGCAGGGCCAGACGCTGGTCCGTTTCGAAAGTCAGGTTCCAGCGCCGGTTACCGACCCATTCCGCGCCCGTCACCTTGCCTTTCAGTGCCGGGGCTGCGTCGAGCAACAGGTCGAGCGCCTCGACCTGTTGCTGGGCACCCGGCCCTTCGATCAGCATATAAGGTTCCGCATCGCTGGCCGAGATCGGCTCCAGTTCGGTGCCGGTCCCGTCGATCAGCATCAGCCGGTCCGGCCGGGCAAGAACGGCATGGGGCTCGCGCTCCACGATATCCACCTTGAGAACGTCGGGCAGCTGTCGGGAAACCCGCGCATCCTGCACCCACGGCAGGGTCAGCAGGTCCTCACGCAAGGCCCTTGTATCGACCCGCGTCATGGCGAGATCGCGCTGTCCGAAGGCGCGCTCGTGCACCATCATGGTGTTCATCCGCTCTGTCCCGTGGACTTCCACGCGTTGCAGCTTGAAGCCCGCATTGCCGGCGATATGCGCCACCCTGTCCGAGGCCACCGCCGTCGCACCCGAAACCTGCGCCACCCAGCCTGCGGCGACCAGCGCCCCGCCGAGGATCAGGACGGTGAACGCCTTCTGCAACTGCTCCTCGGTGAAGGGCAGCAAGGCGAGCGCACGGCCGAGGATCGACTGGCCCTTGCTGCGCGCCGAGCGGACCTTGCGGCTGGTGCCCTGCGCGCGGGCCTGACGACGCACGCCCTGCGTCTTGCGGGTGTTCGTCCTAGCCATCGCCCAGCCTTCCGGTCCCCAGTCTTCCAGCCCGGCGCAGCGCATCTTCCACGATCATTTCGCACAATTGCGGATAGGCGATGCCGCAATATCTCGCCTGTTCAGGCACGAGGCTGAGCGGCGTCATGCCCGGCTGGGTATTGGTCTCCAGCAGGAACAGGCCCTTCTCGCCCTGCTCGTCATCCCAGCGGAAGTCCGAGCGCGAGACGCCCTCGCAGCCGAGGCGCCTGTGCGCCTGCATCGCGTATTCGAGGCACAGGCGCTCGATCGCTTGCGGCAGTTCGGCGGGGAAGATGTGCTGCGTCCGCCCCTCGGTGTACTTGTTCTCGTAATCGTAGAAGCCGCTTTCCACGATCAGTTCGGTGACGCCCAGCGCCTGGGGGCCTTCAGGCGTATCGATTACTGCGGTGGTGAGTTCGCGCCCGCGGATGAACGGCTCTGCCAGCAGGGTCTTGAAATCCTGCCACGGACCCTTGGCATCGCGGCTGATGGGATTGCCGCAATTGCTCTCATCCGTCACGATGGCGACGCCTACGCTGCTGCCCTCGTTCACCGGCTTCAGCACATAGGGCCGCGCTACCGGATCGCCCTCGTAAAGCTCCTCGGACGCCACCACGCGTCCGCCGGGCATGGGGATGCCGTGGGGGACGAGGGCGTGCTTCGTCAGTTCCTTGTCAATGGCGATGACGGAGGTAGCAAGGCCCGCATGGGTATAGGGAATTCCCATCAGGTCGAGCATGCCCTGCACCGTTCCATCCTCGCCAGGAGCGCCGTGGAGGGCGTTGAACACGACATCGGGCGAGGCTTCGCGGATCTTTGCCGCCACGTTGCGGTCCATGTCGAGCCGCGTCACGCGGTGGCCCGCGCCTTCCAGTGCATCGGCGACGCCCTTGCCCGACATCAGCGAGACTTCGCGCTCGTTCGCCCAGCCGCCCATCAGGACGAGAATATGGAGGTCTTTCGGCAAGCTCATCGTATCAGGGCCGTCCCACCCGCTTGATTTCCCATTCCAGCGTGACGCCGGTTTTCTCCGCCACGCGGCGGCGCACTTCCTCTCCGAGCCCCTCGATATCGGAACTGGTGGCCTCTCCCGTGTTGATGAGGAAGTTCGTGTGCTTCTCGCTCACCATCGCGCCGCCCATAAGGAGGCCCCGGCAACCTGCCTCGTTCACCAGTTTCCAGGCGCTTGTACCCTTGGGATTCTTGAAGGTGGAACCACCCGTCTTGGTGCGCAGCGGCTGCGAGTTCTCGCGCTCCTCCGCGATGCGGTCCATCTCCCTGCCGATCTCCTCGGGGTCTCCCCGTACGCCCTTGAAGCGCGCAGCGACCACGATAGCGCCGTCGGGTAGCCGAGAGTGACGATACGAGTAGTCCAGATCCGCAACCGGAAGGGTGACGAGATCGCCGCCCGGCAACACCACGTCGCAATCGACCAGGATGTCCGCCACCTCGCGGCCATAGGCACCGCCATTCATACGCACGAAACCACCGACGGTGCCGGGAATGCCGCGCAGGAATTCCAGCCCGGCAATGCCGGCATCGCGCGCGCTCGAAGCGACGAGGATGCCCGGCGCGCCGCCGCCGCATTCCAGCACATGATCGCGCTTCACTTCCACGCTGGAAAAGGGCTTGCCGAGGCGCACGACCACGCCCGGCACGCCGCCATCGCGGATGATGAGGTTGGAGCCAAGCCCCAGCGCCATGACCGGCGTCGCAGGCTCCAGCCGGCTGATGAAAGTGAGCAGATCGTCGATATCGGCGGGCTCGAACAGCCAGTCGGCGGTCCCGCCGCTCTTGAACCATACCAGCTTGGCGAGCGGCGCATCGCGTTTGAGGTCGCCGCGAACATCCTGCGGCACGTAACCGGTCACGCCGGGGGCCTCGTCGGCTCCCGGTGCTTCCTCGCTCCAGAATTGTTCACCCGGTTGCATCATGCTCGTCATGCGCCCTCCACGGCGCGGAATTTCGTTACGTCGGCGGCGAGATCGGCCGCCCATCTGGTGATGTCGCCTGCGCCCAGGCACACGACGATATCGCCAGGCTGGAGATCGCGCGATAGTTGCGCAGCGAGATCCTCCGGTCCTTCCACGGCTATGGCATGGCGGTGGCCCCGTGCCTTCAGTCCCGCAACCAGCGCATGTTCGTCTACGCCCTCTATCGGGTCTTCCCCGGCGGAGTAGACGGGGGCTGCATAGACCAGGTCGGCATCGCCGAACGCGCCCTGGAAATCCTCCAGCAAATCGCGCAGGCGGGTATAGCGGTGCGGCTGGACTACGGCTACCACACGGCCACTCGCCGCATCGCGCGCAGCCGACAAGACAGCGCGAATTTCAACGGGATGGTGCGCGTAATCGTCGATCACCCGCACATCGGGCGCAATCGTGCCGACATGGCTGAACCGCCTCCGCACACCGCCGAAACGGGCGAAGCCTTCGCGGATGGCCTCGGCAGAGCAGCCCATTTCCAGCGCCACGGCGATAGCGGCGCAGGCATTCTGCACGTTGTGATGGCCCGGCATCGGCAGGGAGATATTGGCGATGCGCGTTTCCTTGCCATCGCGGTCTGTCTGTACGGCATCGAAGCGCGTGGCGCCGCCATCGGGTGCGATATTCTCCGCCCGCACATCGGCGTGGGGTGAGAAACCGTAGGTGATCACGCGGCGGTCGCGCACCTTGGCGATGACGTTGCGGACCTCGTCATGATCGAGGCACAGCACCGCGGCACCGTAGAACGGCACACTCTCGATGAACTGGACGAAGGCATCCTTTACAGCATCGAAGCTGCCGTAATGATCGAGATGCTCGGGATCGATATTGGTGACGACCGCGATAGTGCCGTCGAGGCGCAGGAAGGAGCCATCGCTCTCGTCGGCTTCCACCACCATCCACTCGCTACCGCCCAGCCGTGCGTTGGAGCCGTAGCTTTCGATGATGCCCCCATTGATGACAGTGGGGTCGATCCCGCCTGCATCGAGCAGCGCGGCGACCATGCTGGTAGTGGTGGTCTTGCCGTGCGTGCCCGCAACCGCAACGGTGCGTTTCAGACGCATCAGCTCGGCCAGCATCTCCGCCCGGCGGACGACCGGGATACGCGCTTCAAGGGCAGCGGCAACTTCGGGATTGGTCCGCTTCACGGCTGTCGATGTGACGACCACGGCGGCATCACCGAGATTGGCGGCGTCGTGCCCGATGAAGATCTCGATCCCGCTCTCGCGCAGCGCCTGCACGCGGGCGCTGTCCTTCAGGTCGGAGCCTTGCACGGTGTAGCCGAGATTATCCATCACCTCGGCAATCCCGGACATGCCGATGCCGCCGATGCCGACGAAGTGGATGGTGCCGATATCGGTGCCGACGCCTTTCATCTCAGCGATGCTCCCGCGAGCTATCACGCGTTGCCGTTTGCCCTGCCTGCAGGCCTTGCGTCGCGCCGCGCGCATTGTTCGCGCCAACGCGGATTACGTCCTGAATGTCCGAGCCGCCGAAGCTCTCGACGAGGTCGGCAAGGTCGCTGGTGGCATCCGGCCTGCCGCAGTTCCACGCGGCATGGGCGGCGTTGGCAAGCGTTTCGGGGCGCTGCGCCATGGCGGCGATCTGCTTGGCGAGTTCCTTCGCGGTGAACCCTGCCTGCCGGATCGACCGTGCGCCGCCTGCCTTCACCATTTCGCGCGTGTTGGCGGCCTGGTGATCGTCGGTGGCTATGGGCAGCGGCACGAGGATAGCAGGACGGCCCACCGCGGTCAGCTCGGCAATTGTCGAAGCACCCGCCCGCCCGATGAAGAGGTGGGTATCTGCAAGGCGCCCGGCCATATCCTCGAAATAGCTGGCGAGTTCTGCCGGGATCTCGTGATTGGCATAGCGCGCACGAACCGCTTCGAGATCCTCCGGGCGGCATTGCTGCGTCACCTGGAGGCGATTGCGCAAGGCGGGCGGCAACATCGAGAGGCCATCGGGCACCACTTCGGATAGGACGCGCGCACCCTGGCTGCCACCAGTCACGAGGACGCGGAAGATGCCATCCTCGGTAAAGGCAGGAAATTCCTCGTCACGCAGCGCGAGAACGCCGGGGCGCACGGGATTGCCGACCAGATGCACCTTGCCCCGGTGCTTGCGCTTCAGGCGGTCCACATCCGGATAGGAAGTGGCGATTGCATCCACCCTGCCCGCCAGCAGGCGATTGACCCGGCCCAAGACCGCGTTCTGCTCGTGAATGACCGTGGGCACATCCATTCCCTGTGCGCCAAGCAATGCAGGCAGCGCAGGGTAGCCGCCAAAGCCGACCACCGCAGTTGGCTGGAAGCTCTCATACAGGCGCTGAGCCATGCTGCGGCCTTCAAGCACGGACTTGATTGCCGCGGGCCAACGCAGCGGGTTCTTGCCGAAACGGCCCGCCGGAAGGACATGCGCGGTGAGAAAATCGGGCTTGCCGGGGATCGCCGCGCCGCGCTCGTCCGTGATGAGCGCAATATGGTGGCCGCGCCGCTCCAGCTCGTGCGCCAGGGCGAAAGCCGGGGTCAGGTGGCCGCCGGTGCCACCTGCGGCCAGCACGAAATGGCGCGATGATGCCGCCGTCATTGCTCGTCCTCCTTAAGCGCCGCGAACTTGCGGTCCAGCGGCTCGCGCGCGAGGTAGGGGTTGCGCCGCGTAACCGCCAGCAGAAGCCCGATGGTGAAACACTGCGCTATTGTCGACGATCCGCCGTAACTCACCAAGGGCAAGGTCATGCCCTTGCTGGGGAAAAGCTGCAGATTGACGAGAATGTTGATGAAGGCCTGTCCGCCGAACAGGGCGACAAGGCCGCTGGCGGCGAGGATGATGTACAGTCGGTCCTCGTCCACCAGCCGCATGAGCACGCGCAGGATGATGGCCAGATACAGCACCACGATTATGGCGCAGACGAGCAGGCCCAGCTCTTCTCCGATGACGGAGAAGATGTAGTCCGTATGTGCTTCGGGCAGGCGCATCTTGTTGTCCCCCAGCCAGAAGCCGCTGCCGAACCAGCCGCCGCCAGTCAGCGTGCGATTGGCAAGATCGACATGGTCATAGGCGGTCGGTCCGCCGAAGAAGGCATCGATGCGGTTACGGGCGTTGTCGTAGGTGAGATAGGCGAGCAGCAGGAGGGCAAGGCCTGCCCCCATCAGCATGCCGATGCGCTGCAAGGGCAGCCCGGCGAGCATGACGAGGACCAGCCACGCTCCCACGAACAGCACTGCATCCCCTAGGTTGGGCTGGGCCATGAGCAGCATGGCGATGAGACCGACCAGCGCCCCGGAAGCGCCGATCACCGGCAGTTGCGGATCGCGCAGCTTCCAGGAAAGAATCCAGGCCACCGTGATCGCGAAGGCGGGCTTCAGGAACTCGCTGGGCTGCAGGCCGAGGCCGAAGCGGATCCAGCGCCGCGCGCCGTTCACCTCGAAACCGATGAAGGGCACCAGCACGAGCAGGGCAAGCATCACGGCCGCCAATACGATGGTGCCTTGGCGCAGCATCTCTCGCGGGACCAGCGACGTGCCTACCAGAACCAGCAGGCCAAGCGCCTGCCAGCGAAGATGCGCCCAGAAGAAATAGAGATCGGGTAATGTCTCGTCGGAGGTGGACAGGCGACCCGCGCTGGCAGGAGACGCCGCCGCCACCGCCAGCGTGCCCACTGCCATCAGCAGGATGACGAACAGCAGCAGCCAGCGATCGATCTCCCGCCACCAGATACGCAGGTCGCGCTTGCGGTCGGGCTTTGCCTGCGGCGGGCGGGTGTGGCGCTGCTTGCTGCGCGGAATGTATATCTGCGTACCGCTCATGACGACACACCCGAAGCCTGGCCCTGGTCACCTTGCGATGGAACCGCCTCCAGACCCAGACTGACGGCGAGGTCGCGGAAGATGTCGCCCCGCACTTCGTAGTCACGGAACTGGTCGAAGCTGGCACAGGCGGGGCTCAGCATGATGACGTCGCCCGCCCGGGCCAGCCCTACGGCACGGCTGACCGCCTCTGCCAGCAATTCGCAGCGCTCCACCGGCACATGCGGCTCGAGCAGGTCGGCGAAAAGGGGGCCGGCCTCGCCTATCGTATAGGCGCGTGCGACATTGCCGAGAAACGGGGCGCAATCCTGCAGGGTCTTTTCTTTGGCGAGGCCTCCGCAGATCCAGTGGATGCGCGCATGATCGCCCTCGACCGGGAAGGCCGCCAGCGCAGGTGCGGTGGAAGCGGGGTTGGTGGCCTTGGAATCGTTCACGAACAGCACGCCGCCAAGCTCGCCCAGGCGCTCCATCCGGTGCGGCAGTCCTGCAAAACTGGCGAGACCTTCCAGCACCGCCTCCCGTGAAAGGCCCATCGCCTGCGCGAGGGCAGCCGCGATGGCGGCGTTCTGTAGGTTATGCGGCCCTTGAAGGCTGGGCCATTCGCCCTGGAAAGGCTCCCACGCCCAGGAATCGACGCATACGGCGAGCCCGGCTCCGCGCCGTGCGGCCTCTGCCTGCTGTACAGCGCTGGTCGGCGCATCCTCGCAGCCGAACACGGCATACTGGCTCACGCCCTGCATCGCGAACAGGCGGCCCTTGGCGAAGGCATAGGCGGCGAAATCGTCATAGCGGTCAAGATGGTCGGGCGTGATGTTGATCAGCGCCGCCGCTTCGCAGGCGAGCGAGCGGGTAAGGTCGATCTGGTAGCTCGACAGCTCGAACACATAGACCCCGTCCTCGGGCAATGGCTCCTGCCCCAGCACCGGCAGACCGATATTGCCGCCCATGCGCGAGGGCACGCCAGCCTGTTCCAGCAGGTGGTGGACGAGCGCGGTGGTGGTCGATTTGCCGTTGGTGCCGGTGATGCCGATCACGCGGTGTGCAGGCAGTTCCGGCCGCGCGAGAGCGAACAGCTCGATATCGCCGATGATCGGCACGCCGGCCTGGCGCGCGCGTTCCGCAATGGGATGGGTGTTGAGCGGCACGCCGGGCGACACCACGATCCCGTCGAATCCGACAAGATCGATCTCCAGCGGATCGGCAATGGTGCAGCGGTCTGCCAGTTCCTCGCGCGGTTCCTCCCGGCGATCCCATGCGGTCACGCGCGCGCCGCTGGCCAGCAGCGCTTCCACGGTGGCCATGCCCGAACGCGCAAGACCGAGCACACAGTAATTCTTGTCGGAAAAGACCTTTGCCGTGATCACCTGAGCTTCAACGTGGCGAGCCCGATGGTGGCAAGCACGAGGGCAATGATCCAGAAGCGGATCACCACCTTGCTCTCGCTCCAGCCGAGCTGTTCGAAATGGTGGTGGATGGGAGCCATGCGGAAGATCCGCCGGCCGGTGCGCTTGAACCAGAAAACCTGCACGATGACCGACACCGCCTCAAGCACGAACAGCCCGCCGATGATGGCGAGCACGATCTCGTGATGACTGGCGACGGCGATGGCGCCCAGCGCTCCGCCGAGTGCCAGCGATCCGGTATCGCCCATGAACACGGCGGCAGGCGGCGCGTTGTACCACAGGAAGGCGAGCCCCGCGCCCATGATGGCGGTGCACATGATCGCCAGTTCACCGGCGGAAAGCACATGGGGGATACCTAGGTAGTCGGAAAAGTCTGCACGGCCCACAAGGTAGCAGATGAGGGCAAAGGCCCCTGCGGCGATCACCACCGGCATGGTGGCGAGCCCGTCCAGCCCGTCTGTCAGGTTCACTGCATTGCCCGCGCCCACGATCACCGTGGCGGCAAACGGATAGAAGAACCAGCCCAGCTCCAGCCCCGTTTCGGAAAGGAAAGGCAGGTAGAGCGCCGTTGAGCCGACTTCCTGCACGATGATCCAGGTGGCCACGCCTGCGACGAGGAATTCACCCAGCAGGCGAACCTTGCCCGGCACGCCCTTATGGCTGCTCTTGGACACCTTGTCGTAATCGTCCATGAAACCGATCACGCCGAACCCCAGCGTTACGGCGAGGCAGGCCCACAGGAACGGGTTGGACAGGTCCATCCACAGAAGCATCGAGATCGTCAGTGCGGTGAGGATCATCAGGCCGCCCATCGTGGGCGTGCCGACCTTCTTCTGGTGCGATTCGGGCCCGTCGGCACGGATCGGCTGACCCTTGCCCTGCCGCACGCGC
Organism: Aurantiacibacter poecillastricola; assembly: GCF_030730945.1. Lineage (GTDB taxonomy): Bacteria > Pseudomonadota > Alphaproteobacteria > Sphingomonadales > Sphingomonadaceae > Alteraurantiacibacter > Alteraurantiacibacter poecillastricola. The sequence continues at coordinate 140,605 of NZ_JAVAMS010000004.1, read as the reverse complement.
AGCATGCTGATGAACTTGGGGCCGATGATGAGGCCGATGAACAGCGCCGTCATCATCGCCGCACCAGCCCGGAAGGTCTGGTAGCGCACGAGGTTGAAGATCCCCTCGAATTCCAGCAATTCTGCGAGATAGTAGAACATGAATGCGCGCGTCAGCCTTCCCTGGCCGTGAAGTGATCGACGACACGGGCGAGGCCTACCGAGTTGGAGCCCTTCACCAGCACGGCGTCTCCACCGGCCAGGCCGAATTCCTGCAAGGCGGCAATCGCCTCGCCCGCATTCTCGCAATGGGCAAAGGCGATGGGCTTGCCAAGCGTGTTGAGGGTGTCTTTCCCCATCTCACGGGCGAGCGCGGTCATCTCCTGGCCCACCAGCACCGCGTAATCGACCCGCGCGGCGGCAAGCGGAGCGGCCAGCTGCGCGTGAAAAGCGGGAGCCAAATCGCCCAGTTCCTTCATGCTGCCGAGGACCGCGATACGCCGCGTGGCGGGAGTCTGCCCCAATTGCGCGAGGGTTGCGCGCATCGAGGCGGGATTGGCGTTGTAGCTCTCGTCGATCAGCAGCGCATTGCCGCCCGGCACCTTGGCCCGCAGGCGCGCGCCGCGGCCCTTGAGACCGCCCATCTCGGCAAGCGCGAGGCCTGCTGCTCCCATGTCTCCGCCCGCCGCATGCACAGCGGCCATCACGCACAGCGCATTGTCGATCCAGTGCTCGCCCGGCTCGGCGACCGTGAAACACAGCCGCGTGGCGCCGAATGCCGCGGTGACGAGCGAGCCACCCGAGCCATCGGGCAGGGCGTCGAGCAGCCGCAAATCGGCGTTCTCGCCGCGCCCGAAGCCGATCACCTTCGCGCCCTGCGCCAGCGCAGCATCGCGCAATTGCGCGAAGTGTTCGCTATCGGCGGGGATAACGGCGGTGCCGCCCTTTTCCAGCCCCTCGAAAATTTCGGCCTTGGCGGCGGCGATGGCCTCCATGCTGCCCAGATTCTCGATATGCGCGGGCGCGATGGTGGTGATCACGGCGACGTGCGGGCGGACCTGCACGGTGAGGCCGGAAATCTCACTCGCATGGTTCATCCCCATCTCGAACACGCCGTAACGGCTGCGCGGCGGCATACGCGAGAGGCTGAGCGGCACGCCCACATGATTGTTGTAGCTGCGCACTGAGCGATGCGCCGCGCCCCGGCTGGTGCGTTCGAGCGCCGTGAAGATCGCTTCCTTGACGCCCGTCTTGCCGACCGAGCCGGTAACACCCACGATCCTGGCCGAGGCCCTCTCACGCGAAACCCGGGCAAGCGCCTTCAGCGCCTCGGTCGTATCCTCGACCCGGACATGCGGATAGTCCACCTCCCGGTCCACCAGAGCCGCAGAAGCGCCGTTGGCGAAGGCGGCGTCCAGGAAGCGGTGGCCGTCCATCGCCTCGCCCTTGAGCGCCACGAACAGGTCACCGCCACGCACGTCGCGGCTGTCCATCTCGACGCCGCTAACCTGAAATTCACCATAAGCGGTCCCGCCTGTAGCGGCCGCGATCTCGGCAGACGTCCACAGCGCGAGGCGCGCGGCATCGGCACTGGCGCGGGGCCAGCGCAGCAGGTCGAGGGCGGCGCTCACCGCGAGCCCCCGGCCAGCTCCGCTGCACATTCACGCGCTACCGTCACGTCGTCGAAGGGCAATACCCGCATGTCTTCTCCCGATCCCACGATCTGTCCCTGTTCGTGTCCCTTCCCCGCCACCAGCACGATGTCGGAGCTTTTCGCCTCGGCAATCGCGGCGGCAATCGCCTCGCGCCGCCCGCCGATATTGCGCGCGGCAGGGCCGGCGCCCTGCATCACCGCCTCGCGAATGCTTGCGGGATCCTCCCCGCGGGGATTGTCATCGGTGACGATCACCAAGTCGCTGCCCGATGCCGCCGCCTCGCCCATCGGTGCGCGCTTGCCGGTGTCGCGGTCTCCGCCTGCGCCGAATACGGTGATGAGCCTGCCGTTCACGTGCGGACGCAATGCCGCAATCGCGGCGGCAAGGGCATCGGGGGTGTGGGCGTAATCCACATAAACCGGCGCCCCGCTCTGCGAAATGACCGCGCGCTCCAGCCTTCCGCGTACGGGTTGCAGGCGCGAAAGCGCGTCGAAAACCTGTGCAGGGTCGGTGCCGGTGGCGAGGACGAGGCCGGCTGCGGTAAGCGCATTGGCGACCTGGTAGGCGCCGATCAGCGGCAGGCGAATGGCATGGGCGCGCCCGGCATGAACGAATTTCAGCTCCTGTCCCAGCGGGCTGGGTGTACGGGCGATAAGCTCGATACCCTTGCCCTTCTCGCCCACCGTGAAGACCTTCAGGCCGCGCTCTTGCGCCACGGCGATGGCCCGTCCCGACCACTCGTCGTCCGCCCAGATTACCGCCGTTCCGCCATCGTCCACGACCTCGGTGAAGAGGCGCATCTTGGCAGCGAAATAGTCTTCCATGTCGGCGTGGTAATCGAGGTGGTCGCGGCTCAGGTTGGTGAAGGCACCGGCATGCACCGGCAGGCCCTCGTTGCGATATTGCGATAGGCCGTGGCTCGAGGCCTCGTAGGCGACATGGGTGACGCCCTCGCGGGCCAAGCCGGTCATATTGGACAGGAAAGTGACGATGTCGGGCGTGGTAAGGCCTGTAGAAACGCTATCGTCCGAGGTGGTGACGCCCAAAGTACCGATACTTGCCGCACGCTCCCCGCACATGCGCCAGAGCTGGCGGGTCATCTCGACGCAGCTCGTCTTGCCGTTGGTGCCCGTCACCGCGACCACGGTTTCCGGCGTCGGGCGGAAGTATTGTGCCGCAGCTCTTGCGAAGGCCCGGCGGGGCTCGGCATCGGCGAGGTGGAGTGCGCCTTCTACCTTCGCTTCGGGCCGGGCGATCACGGCGACAGCTCCGCTGGCGATGGCGGCGGGGATGTAGTCCTCGCCGTTAACCTTGGTACCCTCGAAGGCGCCGAAGATGTTGCCCGGGGCGACCTTGCGGTGATCGATGGCGAAGCCGGTCACCCGGGTCTCGCCCATGTCGGCGGCATCCGTGCCGAGGCTCGCGGCAATATCCGACAGGCGCATCAGTCGAGGTCTCCAACAAGCGGGCGAAGATCGGTGAGGTCGATATCGCGATTGGCATCGGGCAGCACGCCCAGTTGCGGGCCGATGCGCGGGACGAGGCGGCCAACGATCGGCGCAGCGTTCCACGCGGCGGTGCGCTGGTAGGAACTGGCGACGGTGCCCTTGGGCTCGTCCAGCATGGCGATCACCACGTAGCGCGGATTGTCCATCGGAAAGGCGGCGGCAAAGGTGGAAACCAGCGAAGACCGGCGATAGCCGCCATTGCCAGGCTTCTCGGCAGAGCCTGTCTTGCCGCCCACCCGGAAGCCGGGCGCATTGGCGTTGCGACCGGTGCCGTACACCGCGATCATGCGCAGCAGCTGGTTCATGCGCGCGCTGGTGCTCGCCTTGAACACGCGGCGTCCGCGCGGGGCCTGGCCCGGCTCGACGCGCTGGAGCGTGGCGGGACGCCAGATGCCGCCGTTCACCATCGCCGCATAGGCGGAAGCAAGGTGCAGCGGGGTCACCGACAGGCCGTGGCCGTAGCCCACGGTAATGCCCCTGATGCGCGACCATTCGCCCGACTGCCAGATCGGGAAACCGCGCGCCGGAAGCTCGATATAGGGCCGCTCGTTCATGCCCAGGTCCGCCATGTATTTGCGCAGGGTATCGGCGCCCATCTGGTCGACAATATGACCGGTGACGATATTCGAGGAGTGGATCAGCATCTGCGGCGTGTTCAACGTGTCGCCGAGCGGGTGGGAATCGCGGATGGTCCGCCCCTGCGCCACATAGGGCGTCGCCCCGTAGCGGCGTGACAGGTCGGTGATCGAACCGGAATCGATCGCCGCCGCCACGGTCAGCGGCTTGAAGGTGCTGCCAAGTTCATAGACCTGGTTGGTCACGCGGTTGAAAGCAGGCGCGGTGATGCCGCGGTCGTATTGCTCCTGCGTCACCCGCACGTCGGACGTCTGCACGTCGTTGGGATCGAATTCCGGCATCGACGCAAGCGCCAGCACCTCGCCCGTATCGACATCGAGCACGATTCCAGCCGCGCCCACCGCGTCCACCGCCCGCATGCCGGAGCGCAGTTCGTCCTCGAGCGCGCCCTGCACCCGCATGTCGATGCTGAGCGCCACCGGCTCGGCGCGGCGCACGGGATCCAGCAGTTGCTCGTCGAGCACCGCTTCCATGCCCACCCGGCCATGCCCGTCTGCCGCGACATAACCCAGCACATGCGCCGCGAGAGAACCTTGCGGATAGTGCCGGTCCGTCTCGCGCGGCAGTTCCAGCGCCAGTTCGCCAATGCCGATCACGCGGTTTGCATCCTCGGGCAGCACGCGCCGCCGCAGGTAGCCTGCCCGCCCGGAACGCAGTTTCTCGGTGACTTCGTACACATCGAGATCGGGGAAAATCGCCTTCAGTTCGCGCGCGACCTCTTCCGGCGATTTCACCAGCGGCGGTCCGCCATCGCCGCCCTCGGCCATCGCGCGAGGATTGAACCACAGGGCGTAGGCGGGGAACGCGCGGGCGAGCGGCACGCCGTTGCGATCGGTTATCTCGCCGCGCGGAGGCAGCAGCGCCTCGGCCATGGAGGTCGCGGCGCGCGCAGGGCCCGCCGTGCCGATCCAGGCAATGCGCACCAGCGCGGTGCCCGCCACCAGCACGAATGCCAGCGCCACCAGCAGCATCCGCGCCTGCGCAACCAGCAAGGCGCGCCGACGGTAATCGACGCGCCCGGACTGGCTTGTCACGATGGCATGCGGGGCGGCGTAGGAAGTCACCGGACGGCAGCCTCCGCAACGGCTACGGCGGTGCCGCCAGCAATGTCCGAAGCGCTGACGATGGGCACGCGCAGCGTACCCGTGGCAAGCGCCACCGCGAGGCGAGTCTCCGAAGGCTCGTCACCTGCCAGCACGCGCTCGTCCACCGGCTCTCCCGTCAGGGGCGACGTCAGCTGAGGAAAGTCGGGCACGTCCTCGCCAGCGGTCATCTTGGCCAGCCTGATGGGCGCGGGCGCATCGGCCCGGCGCGGCATGCCGAAGCTGGCAAGCTGCACCGGGTTCTCGATGAACTGCTCGGCGCGCGGAGCCTCGAAACCGAAATCGACGCGGTTCCAGGCGGAAAGCTGGACCTGGTTCGACCGGGTGAGAAATTCGGTCTCCAGCAGCATGTTCTGTTCTTCCAGCCGCACGATCTCGCGCTCGGCGCGGATGACTTCGGCATGCACCGCGTTCACCTTCACATGCAGCAAGGTGTAGAGCGCGATGCAGGTGCCGAGCGCGGCGAGCCAGCCGATGCGGCGGATGCGGAGATGGCCAATGCTGTTCGAGCGGGTCATGCGACGTCCTTTCGTGCAGGAGCACTGGTGCGGGTTGCGGCGCGCAAGGTGGCGGAGCGCGCACGGGGGTTGCGGTCGATCTCGGTCGCGGAAGGCCTGATCGCCTTGGTCAGGTGCCCGAAGCGCGGCAGGGGGTTCTCTCTCGCTTCGGGCAGGTGGCGCGATCCACGGGGGGCCGTGTTCGCCGCGTCACGAAGGAATGTCTTCACGATCCGGTCTTCGAGGCTGTGAAAGCTAACCACGGCCAGCCGCCCGCCTTCGCCCAGCAGGTGCTCGGCAGCGGAAAGGCCCTGCTTCAACTCGTCCAGCTCGCCGTTCACATGGATGCGGATGGCCTGGAAGCTGCGGGTGGCCGGGTCCTTCTTGTCGCCGGGACGATGGCCCAGCGCCTTGCGCACCACTTCGGCAAGTTCGCCTGTGGTGGTGAGCGGACGCGCAGCGACGATAGCGCGGGCCACGCGGCGCGACTGGCGCTCCTCGCCATAGTGGTAGAGCACGTCGGCAATGTCGCTCTCGGCCGCCTCGTTCACGAAATCGGCAGCGTTCGGGCCCGACTGGCTCATCGTCATGTCGAGCGGGCCGTTGGCGGAAAAGGCAAAGCCGCGCTCCGCCTGGTCGAGCTGCATGGAGGAAACGCCGATATCCATGGCGATCCCGTCCACGCGTTCGATCCCGGCCTCCGCCATGGCTTCGACCATCTCGGAAAAGCGACGCTGGTGCAGCACGAGGCGCGGCGGATCCTCGCGGGTTTCCTCCCACGTCTCGCCGGCGGCGATCGCGTCGGGGTCGCGGTCGAAGGCATGCACGGTCGCGCCTGCGTCCAGGATCGCGCGGGTGTAGCCGCCCGCCCCGAAGGTCGCGTCGATGATGACGTCGCCGGGCTGGGGCGCAAGCGCTTCGAGCACTTCGTCCAGCAGCACGGGAACATGGGGAGCGGGGCCGGTCATGCGCCCTTCCCCTTGGCGGCGGACTTGGCGCGCGCTTCCTCGGCCTCTGCAAGGCAAAGCTCGTACTGGTCTTCCCAGCCGTCTTCCTGGCCCAGCCGGTCGAGATCCCACATGGTGATGAACTGGCCGCCGCCGAGAAAGCAGATATTGTCGCCGATCCCGCCCACCTTGCAAAAGCGCTGGGGCAGGATGAAGCGTCCGCTCTTGTCGAAGGGGACTTCGGTGAAGGTCCACATCTGCGTGGCGCGCAGGTCGCGGTCGAAATCCTGGTCGCGGCGAACGGCGTTCTCCAGCTCCTGATCCAGGATGTCCTCGAAACTGTCGGTGCGCGAGGGGCCGAAGGCGTTCAGGCAGGGATATTTGTGGTGCTTGGCGACGCACAGCACGCCTTCGTCACCCAGCTCGGCGAAGACCTTGCGGAAGAGCGGAGGCAGCACGAAGCGATCCTTTTCGCCGCGAAGCGAAAAGCCCTGCCCCCTGTATCCTGCCTGCCGCTGCGCCACGGGCGCCTTCCCCACGAATACCTGCCTCACTCGCAGACACATCTCCTCCGCCGCAGGCCGCGCTCATGCACGGCCCGGTCGCCCCACAGGGGAACGCGGCACGGGCTATGTGTCCGATGGAGTCGTCAAATAACGCGGGCAAGCGCGGGATGGAAGGGGAAATTGCGGGAAATTGTGGGAGAACGCTGTAAATGCCTGATTTTACGGACTGTAGCCTTCGACCCTTTCCTCATGATGAGCCCTGTCCATCCCCTGTCCAAGTGGGGGTTCGACCCTGATTTCCGGTGTTTGCGGCGACTCCGGCAGGCCATTTCCCGCACCGTCCCCATTTTCTGCCAGCTGGTCCCCGAAAACATGGCCGACCAGCCACCGCAATGCGGTTTCGGCGTTTTCGTGCGGGCCTTCTATGTCGAGCATGGCGGCATCGGCGACGATCAACGCCTGCCCCTTGCCGATCACGCAGTGGGCAAGCAGCCCCTCCCCCGGTATCCCGCACGATCCCGCCTCGCCCAGGGGACGCAGCTCGCCGCGCATGTTCACCGGCAGCGCATCTCCGAAATGGTCGACCATGCGCAGGCCCCCGGCCTGCTGCGCGTCGAAGACCAGTTCCAGTCCCCAATGCGCGAGAATCGGCGAGAGCAGCGTCACGTCCTGCGGGCGGCGTCGATCGCCAAGGTGGAAGCGCGATTCCCCGGTCATCATCGGATCGGCAAAAAGGAGCAGCGTGCCTCCTTCCCTAACCCACCGGTCGAGCGCGACATTCTCCTCGGGCGAAAAGCCGCGCGGCTGGGCAAGCAGCAGGAAACGATGCTCCGCCAGCGCCTCTGCCGAGAGGTAGTCGAGCGGGACCAGAGTGAAGTCCTCCTCCAGCACGCCGCGCGCCCAATGCGGTGGCGCGGCGCCGGAAAGCAGGTCGTCCAGCCCGGCAGCCTCGCCCCAGTAGATCGGCACGGTGCCCATCAGCGCCAGTTCGGCACGCGCATCCTCCGCCTGCGCTGCCACCGGAGCGAGCAGCAGGGCGAGCGCGCCAAGGAACCTATTCAGGCGGAACATCGACCGGCGCGGTCTCGGAGGGCGTCGGAGTCGGTGACGACGAAGGCGAGGGTGTGGGCGAAGGGGTAGCCGGAGGCACAGGCTCGAGCGGAGGCACGTCGCGCGGCGGCCGCGTGGCCGTGGCGCTCGGTGTCGGGGTAGGCTCCGGCGGAAGTTCGGGCACAACGCCCGCATCGGCCAGCGGATCGCGCGGCGCGGGGGTTTCCGTCGGCTCGACGGTAGGCGCCGCTTCGGGCACGGCTTCGGCCTCGGTCTGCGCTGCGCGGCTGATCACCACGTCTGCCAGCGCCACCAGCAGCACCATCGAGCAGATGCCGATAAGACCGACCTGCAGGCGCTGGAACCGCTCCTCCCGCGTGCCGCCCAGGGGTGCGGGCTCTTCGGTCGGGCCACGCGGGCGCAGGAGATCGCGAGGATCGAGGGGCATGGCCGCCGTCCTAGCTGCCCGTTTCTGAACCTAGCCAGTCGAACACCGGCAAACCCTTCGCTCGCAACCACTCGGCATTGTAGAGGGTGGAGAGATAGCGGAAGCCCGTGTCGCACAGGATTGTGGCGACGCGCGGCTTCTCCACGCCATCGGCCTTCAACTGCCGCGCCAGCGCCACCGCGCCCGCCACGTTGATGCCGCTGGAGAGGCCCAGGCACAAACCCTCCTCGCGCAGCAGGCGGGCAACCCAGTGGAGCCCCTCCTCGTCGGAGATGCGGAACTGGGTATCGACCGGCGCGCCTTCCAGATTGGCGGTGATGCGGCCCTGCCCGATACCCTCCGCGACGGACGAGCCCTCGGACGACAGCTCGCCATTCTCGTAATAGTTGTAGAGCGCCGCGCCGTGCGGATCGGTCAGCGCAATGCGCACCTTCTCGGACTTTTCCTTCAAGCCCAGGCCCACGCCCGCCAATGTGCCCCCGGTGCCCACCGCGCAGGTGAAGCCGTGGACGCGGCCTTCCATCTGCTCCCAGATCTCGGGCGCGGTGCCTTCGATATGGGCGCGGCGATTGGCGATGTTGTCGAACTGGTTCGCCCAGATCGCGCCCGGCGTCTCGTCGGCAATGCGGCGGCTGGTATGGACGAAGTGGTTGGGGTCGGCAAACTTGGTCGGCGGGACGGTGACGAGTTCCGCGCCCAGCGCCCGCAGCGTGTCCATCTTTTCCTTGGACTGGTTATCCGGCATGACGATCACGGTCTTGTAGCCGAGCGCATTGGCGACCAGCGCGATGCCGATGCCGGTATTGCCCGCCGTGCCTTCCACCACCGTGCCGCCGGGTTTGAGCTCACCCCGCTTTTCCGCGTCGCGGGTGATCCACAGCGCGGCGCGGTCCTTCACCGAGGCGCCGGGATTGGTGAATTCGCACTTGCCCCAAATTTCGCCGCCCGCAGCTTCGCTCGGCCCTTCGAGCAGGACGAGCGGAGTGTTACCGATAAGGTCGAGCGGGGACTTGCAAACGAGAGGGGTGGTCATGCCCCGTGAGTTAGGACCGCGCGCGAAGGGGCGCAACCAATTCCCGTCAATCCTCCTCGGCGATCCGCACTTTCAGGCCGTCGAGATCGGCGGTGAAGGGGATCTGGCACGACAGGCGCGAGTTCTCGTCGCGGTCTTCGCTGGAATCGAGCAGATCGTCCTCGTCCTCGCTCATTGCAGGCAGCTTGTCCTTGAATGCAGGATCGACATGCACGTGGCAGGTCGCGCAGGAACAGCAACCGCCGCACAGCGCGAGCAGCTCGTCGAAGCCGTTGTCGCGGATTGCTTCCATGACGGTCAGGCCATCGCCCACCTCGACAGTGGATTCCTCGCCCGAGCGGGTGGTGACGTGCAATGTCGGCATGCGTGATTTCCTCTGGTGATCGGTCGCCGCGCTGCTAGGCAATCGCCGCGCGGATAGCAAGGAGCAGGCATATGGGCCTAAGTGCAGGCCAGATCAGGGACGGACTGGACGAGGTCGCATCGCGCGAGCCCGCCATCGCCCGCGCGCTGGAGGTTGCCGGCTACCCGGAGCCGCGCATCCGCGAGACAGGCTACAAGACCATGCTTCGCACCATCGTGGGCCAGCAAGTGAGCGTCGCCGCAGCATCCTCCATGTGGAACAAGCTGGAGGCGGAACTGGGCGAGGATTTCACCCCCGCCTGCCTGCTGGAGCGCGATTTCGACACCCTGCGCGCCTGCGGCCTCTCCCGCCAGAAACAGGGCTATGCCCGCTCGCTATGCGAACTGGTGAGCGCGGGCGAAGTGGATTTTGAGCACTTGCCAGAGGACGACGAGGACGCCATCGCCGAACTCACCAAGATCAAGGGCATCGGTCGCTGGTCGGCGGAGATCTACCTCCTCTTCGCCGAGGGCCGCCCCGACATCTGGCCCGCCGGAGACCTCGCCGTTATGGCGGGCATCGGCAAGATCCTGGGGCTTGAGGAACGCCCCGACGAAAAAGCCACCCGCGCACTGGCCGAACCGTGGCGGCCCCACCGGGGGGCAACGGCGATCTTTACGTGGCATTGTTACAACAACCCCGCCCTCTAGCGCCTGACTGCGCGGAGTCCGGGAACCGCTATTCCAGGCCCTATTCCTTCTCGACCTGCCCGCGCTCCTGCAACCATCGCGCGAGAAGCCAGAACAGAAGCGCCCACGATGCGCCCACGGCCCAGCCCGCCAGCACGTCGGACGGCCAGTGAACGCCGAGATAGACCCGGCTCGCACCCACGGCCACGGTGATTATCACCGCGAGAACGAGGAAATAGACCTTGGTCGATCGTTCCGACTGAACCCGCGCAAGGAGCGCGGCCAGCGTCAAGTACGTGATCGCGGCCATCATCGAATGACCGCTCGGGAAACTTGCAGTGTAGACAAGCGAGTCATGGGGGACGAGGTCCGGCCGCGTGCGGTCGAATGCCTGCTTGAGCAGCGTGCTCGCCAGAAGGCCGCTGCCTATTGCGCCCAGGACGAGCAGCATCGCGCGAACCTTCCGTACCAGCCACAGATAACCAGCGACGGAAATCGTCAGCAGGGTAAGGACGCCAACACCGCCAAGCGCAGTGAAGTCGCGTCCCAACTCCTCCACCCATAGCGGGCCGATGGGGTCCGAGAGGTCATCCGCATTCCTTAGCGCTAGCAGGACGCGCGAATCCGTCGCATGGCTTTCGCCCTCTACCACCTCGTCCGCGACTTCTATGAAGGCCCAGACGGCCATGGCAAAGCCGACCATCGCGGCCAGCGTCCATATCTCGAAACGCTCGTGCCAGCGGCTGACGAATGCCCTCAGGTCCAAGGTTCACCCATACGCATCATCTCTCACCAGATCAGATTGCCGCGTCGGGCATCGCGGCAACCTCCTCGGTGGTCATTTCCGTTTGCAGGTTGGCTTCGCTAAGCACGCCGCCCTCAGTCACGCTGAGTCCTTCCAGAGGAACTTCCACGTAGCGGTCGGGTTCGCTGTCCTCGACTTCGACAAGCAGGCCCGTGACAGCACCGGAAGCGTCGCGGCGGACCTGCTCCACGTCGCCCAGTTCGGTACCGTCCTGAGAAACCAGATCTGCGTCGAGCAATTGTCGTTCGGTAAGCCCGAGCGCGGCAATCTCGTTGCCGGAGTTGGCGGCACTTTGCTCGGCCTGCTGTTCGATCCGGTCCTCGGTCATGTCGGCCTGCTGTTCGGCTTCGGATTCGCAGGCGGTAATGGCCAATGCGGCGAGCGGGGCGATGACGATATTCACGCGCTTCATGTTCGGTCTCCAGTAGGTGGACATATTCCGGACCAATTTGCGGATAGAGCGAATGTTCCTGCGTCACGGTATTCGCCAGGTTCCGCTCAAGCGCTCTGCCCCTTTGTTTTCCCTCGCGGCATGCCTACCTGTTCCGGCGATACGATACGGGAGAAATCATGACCGCCACAGCCACCACTGCCGCCAACCGCGTAGCCGACACGCCGCTGATCCCGCGCGATCACCTGTTCGGCAACCCCACCCGTGCGCAGGGGAAGATCAGCCCCGATGGCAAGTGGGTCAGCTGGATGGCGCCATGGGAAGGCGTGATGAACGTGTTCGTGGCGCCTGCCGACGATCCCGACTCTCCGCGCCGCATGACGAGCGCCAAGGACCGCCCGATCCCCACCTATTTCTGGGCGCCCGACAGCCAGAGCCTGCTCTACATCCGCGACAAGGAAGGCGACGAGAACTACCTGCTCTACCAAGTCGGCATCGGCGAAGGCGCGAAGGAGAAATGCCTCACGCCCTTCGAGGAGACCCGCGTCGACATCATCGGCGTCTCCAACACCATCAAGGACCGCCTGCTGGTCGGCATCAACAACCGCGATGCGCGCTTTCACGATGTCTACACGCTGCATCTGGGCACGGGCGCGCTGGAGCTGGTGTTCGAGAACAACGAGTGGGCCGGCTTCGAAGCGGATGACGACCTGAAGCTGCGCTGGGCCATCCGGCAGAATGCCGAGGGCGGCACCGATATGCACGAGATCGTGGACGGCACGGTCGAGGAAGCCCCGCGCGAGCGCACTGGGCTCGACGACAGTCTCACCACCGGCATGGCGGGCTACACCACCGACGGCAAGACGCTTTACTGGCTCGACAGCCGCGGTCGCAACACCGCCGCCCTTTTCGCCGAGGATACAGCGACCGGCGAGCGCACCCTCATCGCCGAGCACGACAAGGCCGATATCGGCGGCACCATGCGGCACAAGCAGACAGGCGTGGTGCAGGCCTATACCGTCACCTATCTGCGCACCGAGCATCACGCCATCGACCCCCAGATCGGGGAGGCGCTGGACTGGCTGCGCGAGCGGCTGGACGGCGATTTCGGCGTGCAGTCGCGCACCGATGACGACCGCCGATGGCTGGTCGCGAACGACCCGCTGACTGCGCCCATCGCCAGCTATCTGTTCGACCGCGACGCGATGACGCTGACGAAGTTCTACACCACCTATCCCGAGCTGGAAGGCGCACCGCTGCAGCCGATGCATGCCCGCGAGATCACCTCACGCGACGGGCTGACGCTGCCCAGCTTCCTCACCCTGCCCCCGCAGTCCGACCCTGACGGCGACGGCGTGCCGGATGCGCCCGTGCCGCTGGTGCTGAACGTGCATGGCGGGCCGTGGGCGCGCGATGGCTATGGCTACAACCGCACGCACCAGTGGCTCGCCAATCGCGGCTATGCGGTGCTCTCGGTGAACTTCCGCGGCTCCACCGGCTTCGGCAAGGACTTCATCAATGCCGGCAACCGTGAGTGGTCGGGCAAGATGCATGACGATTTGCTCGATGCCGTGGAATGGGCCGTGGAGCAGGGCATCGCCGAGAAGGACAAGGTCGCCATCATGGGCGGCAGCTATGGCGGCTATGCGACGCTGGTGGGCCTCACCTTCACGCCCGACGTGTTCGCCTGCGGTGTGGATATCGTCGGCCCATCCAATCTCGAGACGCTGCTGGAGACGATCCCGCCCTACTGGGAACCGCTGATCAAGCAGTTCCACGAGCGGATGGGCGATCCCTCGACCGAGGAGGGCAAGAAATTCCTCCAGTCGATCAGCCCACTCTACAAGGCGAAAGAGATCACCCGGCCGCTGCTGATCGGCCAGGGCGCGAACGATCCGCGCGTGAAGCAGGCGGAGAGCGACCAGATCGTGGAGGCCATGGAGCGCGACGGCGTGCCTGTCACCTACGTCCTCTTCCCCGACGAGGGCCACGGCTTCCACCGCCCGGAAAACAACATCGCCTTCAACGCGATCACCGAGAATTTCCTCGCCGAATGCATCGGCGGGCGGGCCGAGCCTGTGGGCAAGACGCTGGATGCCTCCACCGCGGATATTCGCAACGGGCGGGAGCATGTTAAAGGGCTCTAGGGAGAGAGCTCAGGCATGACGCAGAAATCAATTTTCATCACCGGTGGCGGGTCGGGCATCGGTCGCGCCATCGCGCAGAAATTCGCTGCCGAGGGCTGGCTAGTTGGCATTGCAGACCGCAACGCGCAGGGTCTTGCCGAAACGAAGGCGCTGCTGCCTCACGGCGGGTGCCTCACCTACCAGTTCGACGTTACCGACCGCAGCGGTTGGGACGAAGCGCTGGCGGACTTTGCGAAGGAAACGGGCGGCGCGATCACCGTGGTCGCCAACAATGCGGGCCTCCCCTCGGGCGGTCCGCTGACAGAAGTGACGCATGAGGAGCTCGACCAGCTGCTCGACGTGAATCTGCGCGCGGTGTTCTACGGGGCGAAGGCGAGCTATCCTTACCTCAAGCGCTCCTCGCCCGAGGGCTGCCTGCTCAACACCGCCAGTGCGGCGGCCATCTACGGTATGGCGAACCAGAGCGTCTACGGCGCGACCAAGGCGGGGGTGAAGTCGCTCACCGAGAGCCTCGATGCGGAATGGAGCACGGTGGGGATCAGGGTCCGCTCGCTGATGCCCAGCTTCATCGACACCCCGCTCCTGCAGCAGCCACCCAATCGCAGCCGCAACACGCCGATCCGCGATGCGGTGGTGAAAGCGGGCCTCGAATTCACGCCGGTCGAGACGGTTGCCGAGGAAGCGTGGAAGGCCGTGCATGGCGACAAGGTGCACCGCCTCGTTGGCAAGACGGCACGCAAGCTGGCACGGGTAGCCAAGTGGTTTCCCGGTAAGCTGCGCGAGCGCGCCCGCATCCTTGCCGAAGCGCATGAGCGCAGCGAGGGACGGGCTGCGCAGGACTAGAGCGCCTCGATCGCCTTCGCCATTTTCACGTCGCGTTCCGACAACCCGCCCGCGTCATGGGTGGTGAGGGTGATATTCACCTTATTGTAGACATTGAACCACTCGGGGTGGTGGTCGCTCGATTCCGCGATCAGCGCCACGCGGGCCATGAAACCCCATGCCTCGCTGAAATTGCTGAACTTGAAGCTCTTGCTGATGGCGTCGCCATCACGGTCGAATTCCCAGCCCTCGAGACTGTTCAGGGCCTCTTCGGCTTTCTCGCGTTCCAGTTTCTCAACGGCCATGCCTGTCTCCCTTGCTTGCGTGTGCCTGCATGTGTGTCCTAACGCACGAGCCGATGGAAGCGCTCTGCCTCACCGCCCGTGACCTTGCCTGCCGCCGGGGGGAGCGTCTGCTGTTTCGCGGGCTCTCGCTGGACCTGGCGGGCGGCGAGGCCTGCCATGTGACGGGGCCGAACGGTTCGGGCAAGTCCAGTCTCATTCGCATCCTCGCGCGCCTGCTGCGCCCCTATGCGGGCAAGGTCGAGCGGGAGGGCAGCATTGGCCTCCTCGACCAGACCATGGCGCTGGACGAGCACCTCCCGCTTGGCCGCGCGCTGGCGTTCTGGCGTGGACTGGATGGCGCGATATCCGGCGATGCCCTCGCGCAGCTTGGCCTTTCCGACCTGCTCGACGTGCCGGTGCGTTACCTCTCCACCGGCCAGAGGAAACGCGCGGCGCTGGCCCGCCTGCTGGGCCAGGACGCACGGATCTGGCTGCTCGACGAGCCGCTGAACGGCCTGGACCGCGACGCGGTAGGCATGGTGGAGACGCTGGTGGCGGAGCATATCGCGCAAGGCGGCCTCGCCCTTGTCGCCAGCCACCAGCCGATTGCGGTGCCGGGCATGAGCGTCCTCCACCTGCCGGATTACGCGCCGGGTGTGCCCGCATGAAGGTGATCGCCACCCTGCTGCTGCGCGACCTTGCGCAGTTCCTTCCGGGAGCGCGGCGCGGCAATACGCTGCTGCCGCTGCTGTTCTTCCTCGCCGTCGCGATGCTCTATCCCTTCGCCATCGGACCCAACCCGAACCTGCTGGCGGCGACCGGGGGCGGGGTGATCTGGGTCGCTGCCCTGCTCGCCGCGATCCTGCCGCTGGACCGGCTGCTGGCGCCTGATCTCGAAAGCGGATTCTTCGACCAGTGGGCCCTGCGCGGCATTGCCGAGGAAGCGGTGGTGGCCGTGCGCCTTGTCGCCCATTGGCTCAGTTTCGGCCCCTTCCTGATGCTGGCCGCCCTGCCCGCCAGCGCCTTGCTGGGGATCGACGGGGAGACTCTCGCCACGGTGGAGCTGGGCCTCCTGGCAGGCACGCCGGGCCTTGCCGCCATCGGCATCATCATCGCCGCCGTCACCGTGGGCCTGCGTGGCGGGGGAGCGGCGCTTTCGGGCCTGCTTGTCATCCCGCTGGCGGTGCCGCTGCTGATCTTCGGCGCGGGCTCGCTCTCGACCGGGGGCGAAGGTGGCATCGCGCTCACCGCGGCAATCAGCCTGGTGCTGGTGGCCATCGCCCCATTTGCGGGCGGAGCGGCTATACGGGCGGCCCGAGAGGGCTAAGCCCTTCCCTTAATACGGCGGGTGATAATCCACGCGGCGCAGGGTGAGGATGTAGTCCACCAGCTGCTGCACCTCGTCATCCTCGAGGTAGAAATCCATTTCCTCTGGGTAGTTATGCGCGTCCACCAGCCATGTGGTGAGCGTTTCGCGCGTCAGGTTCCGGCGATTGGCGATGGCGGGAAATTCGGGCGCGTCGGAGTTCGGGGAAAGCCCATAGGCCTCGACAGAATGGCACCCTCCGCACGCGGCCTGCGCCAGAGCGCGATCTTCGGGATCGGCCTCGGCAATCGGCTCGGGTTCGACCGTCTGGCAGGCAGACAGGACGGCAGCGAGAATGGCGAGAGTCCAGGGCGTTTTCATGCGAGGGCGGCTCCTAAAGATGTCGGTCCGGTCTAGCCGAACCAGCATACATCGCCTTGAGGCAGATCAATAGGGCGGCTGGTCCAGCCCTTTCGGGGATTTCGTGAAGATCTCGCAGCCGTCCTCGGTGATGCCGATGGAATGTTCGAACTGCGCCGACAGGCTCTTGTCGCGCGTTACCGCGGTCCAGCCATCGTTGAGCAGCTTCACATGCGCGCGGCCGAGATTGATCATCGGCTCGATCGTCATGAACATGCCCGCCTTCAGCTCCGGCCCCGTACCACGTCGGCCTGCATGCACCACTTCGGGCGCATCGTGGAACAGGCGGCCGAGGCCGTGGCCGCAGAATTCGCGCACCACGCCGTAGCGGTGGCGCTCGGCATGGTCCTGGATCGCCGCGCCGATATCGCCCAGCCGCGCGCCGGGGCGAGCCTCGGCAATGCCGATCATCAGGCATTCATGCGTCACTTCGACCAGCTTGCGCGCCTTGAGAGAGACATCGCCGACCAGGAACATGCGGCTGGTATCGCCGTGCCAGCCGTCCAGCAGCGGGGTGACGTCGATATTCACGATGTCACCGTCCTTCAGGCGCTTGTCGCCGGGAATGCCATGGCACACCACGTGATTGATCGAGGTGCAGCACGAATGGGTGAAGCCGCGATATCCGAGCGTTGCGGGCACCGCGCCGCCATCCAGCGTCATCTCGCGCACCACCTTGTCGAGCTCGCCCGTGGTGACGCCGGGTTCTACCCGGGTGGTCAGTTCGTCGAGAATCTCGGCAGCGAGGCGCCCGGCCTTGCGCATGCCTTCATAGGCTTCGGGCCCATGCAGCTTGATGGTGCCGTCGCGATAGACGGACATATCGTCGGTAACGTGCTGGTATTCGGTCATGCATACGTACTTAGTGGCTTCGCGCGAGAAATGCGAGTGCGGTCAGCTTGCGCTGAATACGTCGCGATATTCTTCCTGCACGGTTTCCAGCACCTCCGGCGTGACGGGGAAGGTGAATTCGTAGCTGCCCTCCGCATAGGGGCCCGCGAGGTAGGGGGCGATCTGGATGCCGATGCGGTTGAAGCTCTGGCCGTTGGTCGAGCCGAGGAGCAGGTTGGTCTCGTCGGGCTTGATGCAGGTGTCGAAAGTATCGTCGGAGCCTTCGGGCACCGCCTCTCCGCGCCGCTTCGCCCGCTCTGCGTTCAACGCGTCGCACAGCTTCTGGCCGATCGCTGCATCCAGCGCCTGGGGCGAGGTGAAGAACGCAATCGGCTCCATCGCCGCGCCCCGCTCCTTGTTCCACACGATGGTGTCGAAGCCGTAATTGGGATGCGCGCCGCCCGAATAGCTGGACAGCTCTGCCGACATGCTGAGCCAGTCGGGCAAATCCGCCACTACTTCCCACGCCGTTTCGCTGGAATAGGCGTTGAAGGGAAAGCCGTTGTCGCGCGCCTCGTTGCGGCCTTCCTCCGCCCGGGCGGCGAGGCGGTTGCGCTCCCGCTCCAGCCGGCTATCCAGCCAGCGGGCAAGCTCCTGCGTTTCCCCGGCGGCCTGGGGATAGGAATATTCGAACAGGAACAGGTCGGTACGCTCCGAAACTTCGCGCGCGCCTCCCAGTGGAGCGGGCTGGCTGCCCTTCGCCTGCGGGGTTGGCACCGGCGGCGGAGCAGGCGTGTCCAGCGGTGCTGGAGCTTCCCGTTCTTCGCACGCTGCAAGGAACAGCAACGGAACCGCGAGGTAGGTGAATCGTCGGATCATCACGATCCAAGCCTTCCCAAACGGCGAGAGAAACGGCAAGCGGAATTCCATGACAATTGCAGCAGACCTGATCCAGCCGGATCGCGGGCAGGATGCCATCGCGATCCACCTCGTCAACACCGAGACGTTCGATAGCTTCGCCAAGGGGTTGAGCGGCCCGCAGCGCGCCGCGCTTTCCGCGCAGAAGTTCACAGGCGGCGGCTACGAAGTGGGAATTGTGCCCGATAGCGAGGGCTGGTTTACCGTGGGCGGCGTGGCCAATCCCGAAAGCCTGTCTTCCTGGTGCATGGCCAAGCTGGCCGAGAGACTGCCCGAAGGCACCTACCGACTAGCGGATCGCGAGCCGGAGGTGGCGATGTTCGGCTGGATGACGGCGCAATACCGCTTCACCCGCTATCGCGACGACGAGAATGCAGAGGGCCCGCGCGTACTGCTCACGAAGGACGTGGCGAAGATCGACCTCGTCACGGCAGAGGCGCAGGCGACGAGCCTGGTGCGCGACCTCGTGAACACGCCTGCCGAGGACATGGGACCGGCCGCGCTGGAGGCCGAGGCGGAACGGATCGCAGGTGATTACGACGCGAAGCTCTGCGTTACCCGCGGTGATGCGCTGGAAAAGGGCTTCCCGATGGTGCACGCCGTGGGCCGCGCTGCAGAGCGCAAGCACGCCCCGCGCCTGATTGAACTGGAATGGGGCAATGACAGCCACCCCAGGGTCGCCATCGTCGGCAAGGGCGTCTGCTTCGATTCGGGCGGGCTCGACATCAAGGGCGCAAGCGGCATGCTGCTGATGAAGAAGGACATGGGCGGTGCGGCGCACGCGCTTGCCCTTGCCGAACTCATCATGAAGACGGGCCTCAAGGTCCGCCTCCATTGCGTCGTGCCTGCGGTGGAGAACGCCATCTCCTCCAACTCCTTCCGTCCCGGCGACGTGTTGCAGAGCCGCAAGGGCCTGACCGTGGAGATCGGCAATACCGACGCCGAGGGGCGGCTGATCCTGGGCGATGCGCTGACCCTGGCGAGCGAGCGGGAACCCGAGCTGGTCATCGATTTCGCCACGCTGACAGGTGCGGCGCGCGTGGCCCTCGGCCCCGATCTTCCTGCCCTGATGACACGGCGCGACCAGACGGCCGAGCAACTTATCGCGGCGGGCCAGGACCATGACGACGAGCCCTGGCGCCTCCCCCTGCCCGACACCTACCGCGAGTGGCTGAAATCCGACATCGCCGATACCAACAATGCCCATACGGGCGGCTTTGCCGGCGCGAGCGTTGCCGGGCTTTTCCTCGACAAGTTCGTGGGCGAAGGTATCGACTGGGCGCATTTCGACACCTTCGCCTGGCGCCCCTCCGCCCAGCCCGGCCGATCGAAGGGCGGTGCGGCACTGGGTCTGCGCGCGGCCTTCCACATGCTGCGCGGGCGGTATGGTTGAGCAGTGACCTTGCAGCCTTCGGCGCGCCCCGCTAAGCGCGCTGTCTCCAACGGGCATGGGGCCCGGCGCCCGGCAAACGGGCCACAACAGTGGGTGAGCGGCGCTTGAGCCAGGACGACAACACGGCAGCAGCCATCGCGGTTCAGGGGCCCTACGCCCTTGGCGGACCGGTCGTGCGCCCCGACCCGCGCGCCGTACCCCTGCGCGGCGACCTTGCGCATATCGGCCTCGCCGGGACATATTTCGTGCCGCATTACGCGGTGCCCCAGCCGCGCGCGGTGATGCCGGGTGGCGCACCGCTGCGTGCGGAGGCCGACGATGCGTCCGAGGAACTGTGCGTACTGCTCGAAGGCGACAGTTTCGAGGTGCTGGACGTCAGCCGCGAATGGGCATGGGGATGCCTCTCGCTGGACGGTCCGGTGGGTTACGTCCGGCTCACGCGGCTGGAACCGCTGGTCTGATGGTCCACACCGTCTTCATAGACGGGGCGGCGGGCACCACCGGCCTCGAGATTGCCGACCGGCTGGCGGGCCGCGAGGAATTCGAGATGGTTCGCCTGAACGACGCCGAGCGCAAGGACGAGGACTGCCGCCGCTCGGCCCTCAACTACGCCGATTTCGCGATCCTGTGCCTGCCCGACGACGCCGCGCGCGAGGCGGTGGCCATGATCGACAAGGAATCCGGCACCCGCGTGATCGACGCCTCCACCGCCCATCGCACCGCACCGGGCTGGATCTACGGATTTCCCGAACTGGTCGGCCCGAACGTGATCGCCGGCGCGGACCGTGTATCCAATCCCGGCTGCTATCCCACAGGATTTCTTGCGCTCATCGCCCCGCTGGTCCGCGCCAAGCTGCTGCCGCGTGACTGGCCTTACACGGTCAACGCCGTTTCCGGCTATTCGGGCGGCGGCAAGGGTTTGATCGAACGCTTCGAAGGCGAAGGCAGCAACATCGCCTTTCGTTCCTATGGCCTTGGCCTCGATCACAAGCATCTTGACGAGATGCAGCGCAAGGCCGGCCTCGAATACCCGCCGGTCTTCGCGCCCGCCGTCGTGCCGGGCTTCCGCGGGATGGTGGTGGAGATCCCGCTCGCGATCCGCGCCATGCGCAACGCCGCGGCTGCTGCCGACATGCGCGACGAACTGGCACGCTATTACGAGAACTCGCCGCTCGTCACCGTCCACGACGCCCGGAGCGAGGTTTCCGAGCTGCTGCTCCTGAAGGACGCAGCGCCCTCCGACCGGCTCGACCTCTATGTCTTCACCGACAAGGATGGCGACACCGCTCGCCTCATCGCGGTGCTCGACAATCTCGGAAAGGGCGCGAGCGGAGCTGCAGTGCAGTCGCTGAACCTGATGGCAGGCTGCGACCCGCAGGCCGGCCTGCACATCTGACCTTCCAATCGCCACCATCGCCATGCTGCCCGCTTTTTGGGCAGCGTTGCCTGCAAAAGGATCATTCGCCACCGTGTCCGGCGAAGCCAAGTGGCGCAATTTGATTGCCGCCAGGCCCGGCGCGATCGCGCAATCGTTGCGAATCCGCCCTTTCGCATCGGCCTGCGATTGTCTACCTCTCTCGGCAGACGCGCTGGCACGATTCTTGAAGCTTTTCGCAACGGGAAAAGGCCGCGGGACCGATCCCGAGAGGAGGATCCCGTGAAGAGGACGAGGCAACAGGGATTTACGTGAAAAAGATCGAAGCCATCATCAAACCCTTCAAGCTCGACGAGGTGAAGGACGCGCTGCACGAAGTCGGCGTGTCGGGTATCACCGTTACCGAGGCGAAGGGGTTCGGCCGCCAGAAAGGGCACACGGAGCTTTATCGCGGTGCCGAATACGTCGTCGATTTCCTGCCCAAGGTGAAGCTGGAGATCATCGTGCCCGATACGCAGGCGGAACAGGTGGTGGAAGCCATCGCCAACGCCGCCAAGACGGGGCGCATCGGCGACGGCAAGATCTTCGTTTCCGACATCGCCAATGCCGTCCGCATCCGTACCGGAGAGCAGGACGACGCGGCGCTGTAATTAGCGGCAAACCGACCGGCGGATCACCGCCAGACAACAAGACAACCGTTCAAACCCAAGGAAGGATAATCATGGCCAGTGCATCGGATATCGTGAAGCGCATCAAGGACGAGGAGATCGAATGGGTCGATGTCCGCTTCACCGACCCCAAGGGCAAGTGGCAGCACCTCTCCATGTGCGCCAATGTCGTTGACGAGGACATGCTGGAAGAAGGCATGATGTTCGACGGCTCCTCGATCGAGGGCTGGAAGACCATCAACGAATCCGACATGATCCTGAAGCCCGACCTCGACGCGGTCTATGTTGATCCCTTCAGCGCCACGCCGATGATGGTTATCTTCTGCGACATAGTGGAGCCCTCGAACGGCGAACTCTACGCCCGCGACCCGCGCTCCACCGCCAAGCGCGCCGAGGCCTATCTGAAGAGCACCGGCATCGGCGACACCATCTTCGTCGGCCCGGAACCCGAATTCTTCATGTTCGACGACGTGCGCTTCGAGGATGGCTATGCCGGCTCGGGCTTCCAGATCGACGATGTCGAGCTGCCGACCAATTCCTCCACCGAGATGGAAATGGGCAATATGGGCCACCGCCCGCGCGCCAAGGGCGGCTACTTCCCCGTCGCGCCGGTGGACAGCGCGATGGACATCCGTGCCGAAATGGTAAGCACGATGATGGAAATGGGCCTGCCGATGGACAAGCACCATCACGAGGTCGCCTCCGCCCAGCACGAGCTCGGCATCACCTTCGGCACGCTGACCGAAACCGCCGACCGCGTGCAGGTCTACAAGTATGTCGTGCAGCAGGTCGCCCATGCCTATGGCAAGACCGCGACCTTCATGCCCAAGCCGATCAAGGACGATAACGGCTCGGGCATGCATACCCACATGTCGATCTGGAAGGACGGCAAGCCGACTTTCGCGGGCAATGAATATGCTGGCCTGTCGGAAACCTGCCTCTATTACATCGGCGGTGTCATCAAGCACGCCAAGGCCCTCAACGCCTTCACCAACCCGACCACCAACAGCTACAAGCGACTGGTGCCGGGCTTCGAGGCACCCGTGCTGCTGGCCTATTCGGCCCGCAACCGCTCGGCCTCCTGCCGCATTCCCTACGGCTCGGGCGAGAAGGCCAAGCGCGTGGAGTTCCGCTTCCCGGATCCGCTCGCCAACCCCTACCTCTCCTTCGCCGCGCTGATGATGGCCGGTCTCGACGGGATCGAGAACAAGATCCATCCGGGCGACGCGATGGACAAGAACCTCTACGACCTGCCGCCCGCCGAACTGGCCGACGTGCCGACCGTGTGCGGCAGCTTGCGCGAAGCCCTGCTCGCCCTGCGCGACGACATGGACTTCCTGCTGAAGGGCGACGTGTTCACGAAGGACCAGATCGAGGCCTACATGGACCTCAAGTGGGAAGACGTTATCCGCTTCGAAACCACGCCCTCGCCGGTCGAATTCGACATGTATTACAGCTCGTAAGCAACGCGTTCGTCACGCTACAGGGTTCGGGAGGCCGCTCGGGAAACCGGGCGGCCTTCTTGTTGGCAGATCCTTCTTTCCTACAATTCATTACGATACCTAGCGCGAGGGCCCCATTTCACGGAAGAACGAGGCTCTTCGATGACCCGCAAACCCCTTTTCGATACTGTCCGCCGCATCCTCGGCCGCGGTTTCACCCAGGCCGAGGTCGATGCGATCGACGCCGCCGCCGACAATCTACCCCAGGACTGTGTTCCAGGTGTTCCAGGTTCCGCTGCCCTGCGCACCGTCGGGCCCGAGGGTATCGCTCTCATCAAGCGATTCGAAGGCTGCGCGAAGATACGGCGAGACGCACAGGTCGAGGCCTATCCCGATCCGGGTACCGGCGGCGATCCATGGACGATCGGCTGGGGCGCGACCGGTCCCGGCATTGGCCCGGGCACGGTGTGGACGCAGGATGCCTGCGACGCCCGGCTCGAGGCCGATCTGGAACGTTACGCAGCGCAGGTCGCCAATGCGCTGGACCTTGCGCCTACCACCCAGTTCCAGTTCGATGCACTGGTGAGCTTCCATTACAATACCGGTGCCATCGCCCGGGCTACGCTCACAAGGAAGCACAAGGCCGGCGATCATGCGGGCGCTGCGGAAGAATTCGCGCGCTGGTGCCATGCTGGCGGACGCGTGATGAAAGGCCTGGTCAGGCGCCGCGCCGCGGAGGCTGCACTGTACCGCAAGCGCAACACCTGACAGCTGCAGGTGGCGGGCTGCGGAACGGGCTTCGGCATCGCCCGTTTCCCTCGCACCAAGGAGAAAGCAGATGAAGATCTGGGTCGCTACAGTATCCGCCCTCGCGCTTGGCGCGATGCCGGTTCTCGCGCAGGGCAACGGAAACGGCAACGGCAATAATGGCAATCGCAGCGGTCCGCCCGCGCAGGCCGGCCCGTCCAATCCGGGCAATGGCGGCGGCGGCGGCAACAAAGCCGAGCGCGGCAACAACGGTGGTGGACAAGGCCAGGCGAGAGGAAACGAGCAGCGTGGAGGCCCTCCTCCGCAGGCTCGCGGTAACGGTAATGCCAGCAGCAATGACGGAAACGCCAATCGCGGAAACTCCGACCGCGGTGGCCCGCCTGTCGCGCGTGGTAATGACGGCAACAATGGTGGCGGATCGATCTTCAAGGGCAATGCCGGCAATGCGAACGGGGAGCGCGGCAGCGCAAGAGACCGCGTTTCCATCGACTATGACGGACCGTCCTATTACGATTTCCGTCGCACTTCGCGCAGCATCGCGGAAGGGTGTCCGCCCGGCCTTGCCAGGAAGCGCAATGGCTGCCAGCCCCCTGGGCAGGCACGCAAGGATCGCTACCGCTATTCCAGCTACGCGCCCGACTGGTGGGGCATCGGCGACCTGTTCGCCGATCGCAGCTCGCGCTATTTCTATGACGACGGATACCTGATGCGCCTGGGCCGCGACGGCGGTATTGCGGGCTATATTCCGCTTCTTGGCGGAGCCATGTCCATCGGCAATGTCTGGCCGGACGACTATCGCTACTCGCGCATGCCGGCCTATTACGAAGACTATTACGGCCTCGGCGGGCGCGACCGTTATCGCTATACCGATAATGTGATCTATCGGCTGGACCCCGAAACGGCGGCGATCACCTCCATCGCCGCGCTGCTGACGGGAGACGATTTCACCGTCGGTCAACGAATGCCGCAAGGCTATGACGTCTACAACGTACCCTATGGCTACCGCGATCGCTATTACGACCGGCCGGACGCCATGTATCGCTACAGCGATGGCTATGTGTACGAAATCGATCCAGCAACGCGGCTCGTTTCCGCTGCCATCGAACTTCTGGTCTGAGAGAGAGAGCGAGATAATGACGAAGCGGCCTTTCCTTACGGCGTTTGCGGCGTGCAGCGCGTTGCCCCTTGCTGCCTGCGGCGCTGAAACGAGCGAACAGGCAATTGCCAGCGAGGTCGACGAGACCAGGACGCTTGCCGCACTGATGTCGGGCGATGAGAGCCTGTCGACCAGCGCCGACCTGTTCGACGATGCGGGCCTCAGGCCCATGTTCGATGGCTCCGTTCCCTACACCGTCTTCGCTCCCACCAATGCCGCTTACGATGGACTGAATGTGGAGCTGGGAAGCGTAGATGCGGGCGCCGCGCGTGCCGCCATCCTGCGCGAGCATATCGTGCCCGGCCATCTCACGCGCGAGGATATTGCCGCAGCCATCGCCTCGACAGGCGGCGCGGTCGAGATGCAGACCATGGGATCGGGTACGCTCACCTTCACGGGCGACGCAGAGAACCTGCGGGTGGCGAGTTCCGATGGTTCGGAAGCAAGCGTCAGCGGCACGGTCCTGCAAGGACCTAACGGCGCGGTATTTCCTGTCGATGGCCTCCTGAAGACGATCGACCAGCCAGCTTAGGAACGCCCTCACCGGCGCAATGCACGAAGGGGAGCCGTCCACACAGGGCCGCTCCCCTTTCTCATGCCCTCAGGCGGGCCTAGTAGTCCCGTCGATACTCCGCAGCAGCCTGGTGGCGTCCGATCGTGCTGACCGTTGCCAGCAGGTTCAGCCAGCTCGTTACGCGGAACTCCAGCTCGCTGGCATTGTAGCCAGCGCCGTCGGTAATGATCTCGGCATAGAAGCGGCGCCCGAAATTCTTGCCCAGCGCTACCGCCGTGCCACGATCGAGCGCCGGGTCGGAGGGGATGATGCGCAGTCGGTCCAGGCCGATGGCATTCCTGAGCTGGTTGATCGGACCCACGCCGCCCCCGCCGCGGAGCGATGCCACAGCGGCGCCAAGTTGCAGCGCGTCGGTAGCGGACAGATCGGTGATGGAGCCCCCGAACAGCAGGCGGGCCAGCAGTTCCTCCTCGGGCAGGGCCGGCGTGGAGGAGAACGCGATGGCGGGCTGACTGGCATTGCCGGTAACGTTTACCTCGACCGAAAGGCCATTCACTTCGGTTTCCGCCGTCAGGTCGATGCGCGGATCGATGGGGACGTTCCGGTCGAAGTCGATCTCGCCGCGGGTAATCTCGAACCGGGTGCCGGCAAAGGAGTAGAAGCCCTGTCGCGGCACGATGGAGACCTGCCCGCCCACGCGCGGATCGTCGGTAGTGCCGCGCAGCAGCAGGTTCTCGGTCCGCCATTCGCTGTCGAGCCCCATGCCTTCCACCCGGATGCCGCCGGGCGCGCGCACATCGATGAGGAAGTTCCACGGGCTTTGCGCGGCCGCGGATGGGCGCCGGTCGGGGGGCAGGTTGACTTCGTTGATCTCGATGCTCGGCAGTTCCACCGCTGCTTCCGAACCACCCAGCATCCAGCGGGCGCTGGTTGCCTCCAGGCGCCCGGCAATGGTGCCGCCAACGCCGTTCGAGACGATGCGCATCGGACCGGTCACTGTCGCGCCCATGCCTTCAAGGTCGAGGATCTCAGCATTGATCGCTGCCAGACGCAGGTCGATCTGCGGCCCGCGCGCGGCAGAAATGTCCGACAGGTCGACCGTCCCGCTGCCCGAAACGCGTCCGCCATTGGGGGCGGTGCCGGCAAAGCGGGTGAGAGCGAGGCGCGAACCGGTGAAGGTGCCCCTCGCCTCCACGCCGGTGATGTTGGTACCGGTCAGCGAACTGCGCACGCGCAGGTCGTCGCCATTGAGGGAACCTCGCACCTGCGGGTCTCCCAGCGATCCGCGCAAATTGGCGGCAACCGAGATGTCCCCGGTCATGTCGAGCAGGTCGATAGCCGCAAGACGCCACAGTGCGGCCGCCGAGCCGTTGAAACGGAACTGGCCGAACAGGTCGCCATTGTAGAGCCTGTCCGTCAGTGCGCCCGATTGCGGCAGGTTGGCAATGCGCGCCTGCAGGCGGCCATCGGCGGTGCCGCTATCGGACATGACCGCGCGCGCCTGGAGCAGCGTTTCCGAAAGGTCGGCCACCAGCGCGATGTCGATGGGTTCGGAAGTCAGCAGCAGGCTGGAGCGGGTGAGATCGTCAACCATAAGCCGCGCCTCGCCCACGGGCATGGAATTCGCGCCTTCGCTCACCTCTACGACGCCCGAAATGCTGCCGCCGATGCCCAGGTCGCCCGACAGCGCACCCAGCAAGCCCAGAGGCATGTCGGAGAATGCGACGCGCCCTTGTAGCGGCCCTTCGCCGCCGAACTGGCCGCTGGCGATGATGAAGCCGGGGCCATAGCTGATCTGCGAGCGCTGCAACTCCCAGCCGCCCCCGTCCATGCTGGTGAGCACCGCGCGGCGCGGCATGGAAAGATCGCGCCCGGCATAGGAGCCTTCGAGAGCCACCGCGATCCGTTCGGGAGCGATGCGACCGTTCACCAGCAGCTCGAAACTGCTGCCGCGCTGCCCGGTAATGGCAGCGTCGAAACTGCCGGTGCCATTGGCGATCTCCGCCTGTGCCGCGAGACGGCCTATGAAGAGGTTGCCGTAGGAGAGGCCCCGGAGGTTGGCATTGCCCATCACCGTGGTGTTGCCCTCTGCGATCAGTCCGCTCGCATCCACGGAGCCGCTGCGGATCAAGATGGGCGTCTCGCCGCCAAAGCGGGCATTGTCTGCAACCAGCTCGATGTCGAAGCCCTGCCCGCCATTGCGCACGGCGAGATCGATCGTGCCGTCGAGCCCGCCGCGGCTGACGTCGAGCGCGCCAGCCACTCCGCCCTCGACCAGGTCGAGCGTTCCGCTGACGCGCGTATCGGCGACATCCAGCCTGTCGATGCGGATGGCGGTATCACCATTGTCGGCCAGTTGCAGCCCAAGCTCGCCATCGAACGGGCCGAGCAGCGATCCGCCGCTGGTCTCGATGTTGAAGCCATCTTCCGATGGCGTAAGGGCTACGCGCACGTCCGTAAGGCCGGCTGCCGGGAGCGGGTTGGCGAGCACCAGCACTGCGCGCGGGCCATCGTCGGCCAGCGTCGCCTCGATCGTGAAAGGCCCGTATTCGACATGTTCGCCGCGGCCCGCGACCGAGGTTCCGTCATCGTCTATTCGCCCGTCCAGCGTAGCGGTTACGAGCGGTGCGTTAAGGTCGAAGTTCTGGAAAACGAGCGGCTGCTCTCCGCCCAGCACCACGCCGCCATCGAAGCGGATGTCCTCGCCAGCGATGTTGGCGATGGTCGAGTTGGTGACTTCTTCCACCACGCCCTGCACCTCTGCGCGCAGCAACCAGGGCGCATCGCCGCCGATGCGGAAGCGGATCTGCGCTCCGGCGTCGATCACGCCAACATTGTCGAAAGTGAGGTTCGCGATGTTCACCGGACCGTTCACCCGCGTAAGGCCGGTTTCAAGGTCGCTGACAAGACCAAGCCGCGCGCGCAGCCCCTGGAACTGCACGGCGAGGTCGTCGGACAGGATCTCCCCACCCGCGTAAACGATCGTTCCGTCCAGATCGCCGTTGACGAGGCGCGGGTCGAATAATTCGTTGCCGCTGACGATCCGGCCTACCTGAGCATCCAGCGGTATGGTCACACGCGAGCCATCGAAGACCAGCGTGCCCGCCTGCACGACGTCGCTGACGATAATTCCGCCGGCGTCGATCTCCTCGACCGCCAGCGTATGGGGCACGACGAGATCGCGGAACGGGCCATCCAGCGTGGCATCCAGCGTCAAACCGTTGAGCGCCACGTCTTCGGAAAACAGCGTGGGATCGAGCAATTGCGCCGCAACGGCAAAATCATCGAAGCGATTGTCCGCAAGGTCTACCGCGCCCTCGCCATCGACGTTTACGCCGCGACCGCGCAGCACGAAACTGCCCTCCAGCACGGATTCCTCCAGCGTGCCCGACGCCGTGAGCATGACATTGTCGCCCAGCGCGCGTTCGGGCAGGCCTTCCAGGTAGGCAGAGGGGCGCGCTCGCCCGACAAGGCGATACTGGCCACTCTCGTTATAGAGGTCGAAGTCGAGTAGCTCCTCCCCGCCCTGCACCGCCAGCAAGTCACCTTCCCACGAGGTCCAGGTACCGTCGCCCTCGATATCGATGGCAAGGTCTTCCTCTGCGCCCACCATCGTGGCGAGGAAGCCGCCTTGCGGCGCTTGCCAGCTGACATCGATATCGAACAGGTCGCCATCGGGTTCGGCAAGGACGAGCGCAGCGAACTCGTCGCCGCCGCCGAACTCGCCATCGGCGTCCAGGAAAACGCGGCCGTCGCGTATATCGGCCTCGGCAGTAAAATCGATAACCCGCTGCTCTCCCAGCAGGCCTTCCGCCACGGTGAGGTCGTCAATGACGAAGCGATCCACGCGGATGTCGAAATCGGGAAGGATCGGTGCATCGGGATCGCCCGGCTCAAGCTCGGGAGCGGCGTAGAGAATGCCGTCGGTCAGCACCAGGTGACGAACGTCGAGACCGCTGGTGAACCACCTGTGGGGGCGCCAGTTGAGGTCGATCGTCGGCACTTCCAGGAACAGCGTATCGTTCGCGTCATAAAGGCGCACATCGTAAAGCGTGCTGCTCCAGAGGACGGAACCGTCGATCTCGCCAACCTCGACGCGCAGGCCCGAAGCAGGCGCAACCTTGGCGATCTGGTCGACTATGAACTGGCGGCCCGGCGGCGTATGCAGGAACACGATCACCAGCACGATCAGCGCGAGGATCCCGGCCAGCAGCCAGCCTATCCCCTTGAGGATCTGCAGCGGAATGGTCCGCTTCCTGTGCCCGGCGCGGGTGTCCTCGCCGTGCTCGTCCAGATGGGCCGCATCCGCCATCAGAACGCTTGTCCGAGCGCGACATAGACCGCGATCCAGTTATCGTTCGGGCCGGGGTTGAGCGGCACGGCAACATCGAGGCGCAGCGGGCCGAAGCCGGTGTCATAGCGCACGCCCACGCCCGCGCCGTACTTGATCGTCTCGAAATCGGGCGTCGGGTCGAGCCCGACGGAGCCTGCATCGATGAAGGGCACGATACTCACCGCCCCGTCCATGAAGCCGGTCCCGATGCGCGCTTCGGCGGAGACTTCGACCAGGCTGCGCCCGCCAAGGGGATCGCCGGTGTCGTTGAGGGGACCGATCTGCCGGTAGCCATAACCGCGCACCGATCCGCCGCCACCGGCATAGAGCCTGCGCGAAGGGGCGATGGCCTCGAGCGGGGCGCCGGGAATCGTCGCAACGCGTACGCGGCCCGCCAACACGGTGTTCTCGCCAACCGACTGGTAGTAGGACGCATCCACCTGGCTACGGACGTAGAAGCTCTGCACGCCTTCGTTGTCGGAAATCTCCGGCGAGAGGCGGCCGGAGAGACGCCAGCCCTCGGTGGGATCGAGCAGGTCGTCCGAATTGTCGAGCTGGGCATAGAGCGGCAGGGCGGCGATGAAATAGGTCTCGCGGTCGAGCTCGACACCTTCGGCATCGCGCTCGCTTTCCTGCGTGGCGACCAGCTCCAGTCCGACCGACCAGCTGAACGCCTTCTGGAAGAGCAGGGTGCTGACCCGCTCGAACGTACCGATCAGGCTGGCGGTGCGGGCATCGTATGCGTCGTAGTCGATGGTGCTGGCATAGGCGTCCACCGTCAGGATGCGGTCGCGGCCATAGAAGTTGTTCTTGCGGAAGGTGACGCCGGCGAGCTGTTCCTGCGTACCGACGATGCCGCGTACGCGCAGGGAGCCTTCGGGCGGGAAGAGGTTGCGGTGCTCCCAGCTACCTTCCAGCCTGATGCCTTCCTCGGTTCCGTAACCGATGCTACCCGCAATAGTGCGCAGCGGCGCCTGCGTCATTTCCGCCTCGATATTGACGACGCCGGGCTCGCCATTGCTCGGTTCCTCGACGACGACGGGCGTCAGGCTGACAGAGCCCAGAAGGCCCGTTGCCAGCATTGCGCGGCGCAGATCCTCTTCGTCGCTGCGCCGATAGATGTCGCCCTCGTCCCAGCGCGCGATGCGGGTGAGATGGCGGCTGGAAAGGAAGTCGGGATCGGAGCTGACGACGGTGCCAAGGCGATAGCGACCGTTCGGCTCCACCGGCATGGTGATATCGCCTTCCTGGCGGGCATGGTCGACCAGCAGGGAAGGCGGCTCGATCTCGGCAAAGGGGAAGCCGCTTTCGCCCAGCGCGATGTCCAGATCGTACTGCTCTTCCTCGATGGCATCGAGCGATACGGGGTCGCCAACCTCGATATCGTAGGCCCGGCGAAGCGGTTCGTACTGATCGCCCGCATCCTCGAGATTGCCGAGATCGATGGCGCCCACCGTGTATCGCGGACCGGGGACGATATCGAACCGCACGGCCGGCTGGTCCACCTCGACATCCGTGGTCTGGTCGATCTGGCCGACCGTGCGCGTCAGCTGCGCATCGAAATAGCCATAGATATCCAGCAGTTGGTCCAGCAAGGCCTCGTCCTCGCGGGCCTGTGCGGCGAGGCGGGCGATGTTCTCGTCGTCGTCCAGCGCCTCGATCGTGGAAAGGCTCTCGAACCGCTCTAGGAATTCCTCCCGTTCGGGGAACAGGCTGCGCTCCGAAGGGAAGACCAGTACCAGTTCGTCGGAAATGCGTTCCTCGCTCGCGGTAACGACGCGTTCGACTTCTTCCTCGAACTGGACGAATTCGATCTCGTCCTCACCCTGCTCAAGGGGCGCGAGTTGCGGCAGTTCGACGTCCTCGGGCCAGGGGACGGTGATCAGCGGCATGTCCGCAAGCGGCGCGTCGGCATCGAGCGGGTCGCGCTGTTGCTCCTGCGCTTCGGCGCGCTCATCCGGGGTCACCCCGTCGGCCGCCCATTCGACAGGATTGTCGAGCGCGCTATCGGGGATGAGGTCTTCCAGTCGCGGCGTATCCTGCCGATCCTGCGCGGCCAGCGGATGGGCGAGCAACGCCACTACGGCGGCAAGAGAGCCGGCCGATCGAGCCACGCGCGCAAGAAGCTCAGGTAAGCTTGAATTCCTCTTGCAGGCCCGGAGTATTATCCTTCGCTCTGCCATCGGTTGCCGGTGCGCGCTCTCCGCCGCCGCTCTTCGCGACGCTGTCGATATGGCGACGCTGCTCGTCATCGGACATGCGGCGCCAGCCATCGGGCCCGAGGGCCTCGAGAGGGCGGAAACGCACCTTGTACTGCATGCGATCGGACCCCTCGACCCAATAGCCGAGATAGACGTAGGGCAGGCCCGCGGCGGAAGCCCGCCGAATGTGTTCGAGGATGACGTAATTTCCAAGCCCGCTACGATCTTCCAGTTCCGGGTCGTAAAAGCTGTAAATCATCGACAACCCGTCAGCCTGCCTGTCTGTTAGACAAGCTGCGACCAGACGTCCAACGGAACCGTCAACAGAAGGTTCCCTGTATTCAATGACAAACGTCGAGACACTGGTGTGCTCCACCATGTCGGCGTAGTCCACCTCGTCCATCGCGGCCATTCCCCCGCCGGGGTGCCGGTGTTCGAGATAGCGCTGCAGCAGCGCGAATTGCTCGGCAGTCGCCCAGGGCCGGCATTCGGTCACGACAAGGTCGCTGTTGCGCTTCAGCGTGCGCTTCTGCGAGCTCGACGGACTGAACTCCTCCGCCGCGACGCGAACCGATACGCAGGCACGGCATCCCTCGCAGCTGGGGCGGTAGGCCACCGTCTGACTGCGGCGGAAACCGATGCGACCCAGCGCATCGTTCAACTGTTCGGAATGCGTGCCCTTGAGCTCGGTGAAGACCTTGCGCTCCGTTCGCCCCGGCAGGTACGGACACGGCGCGGGGCTGGTCACGAAAAAGCGGGGGAAACGTACAGGTGCCGTCACGGGCTAGACTGGTCCTTCAGGCCTTGTTGCTACCGAACGCAGGACTTTTCTGCGGGTTCCACTGTCTATCAAACACAGGGACTCGCAGGTTTGAACCATGTTAACCACAAATCGGCGCTGTCGCAGGATTAATTTCCACAATCTGGCAAATTGTTTCGACAAGCGACCCGAAACGGGTCAGTTCGTCTCCACCTGGCTCACCTCGTATCCCTTGTCGGTCAGGGCCTTGACCAGCGCATCGAGCTGTTCGCGGTCGCGCGCCTCGCATTCAATATCGGTCACAAGTCCCTTCGCCGGTAGGTTGGTGAAGATGCGCTGGTGATAGATCTCGAGGATGTTGACATTATGCGCGTCGAATTCGCGCATGACGCGGAACAGGGCGCCGGGTCGATCCTGCAAGGTAATCTGTAGCCGCGCGAGGCGGCCCGAGCGCGCGAGGTCGCGCAGCAGCACATTGGCAAGCAGGCGCGTATCGATGTTGCCGCCGCACAAAACGAGGCCGATCTTCTTGCCCTCGAACCGCTCGCGATGCGCCAGTATCGCTGCAAGACCCGCAGCGCCCGCCCCTTCCACCACGGTCTTCTCGATCTGCAGCAGCAGGGAGACCGCTTCCTCTAGGTGACGCTCCTCCACCAGCAGGATATCGTCCACCACGCGATCGATGACCTTCTGCGTGAACTTGCCCGGCTCCTTCACCGCGATGCCCTCGGCCAGCGTGTCGCCGCCCTTGGGAAGGTCCGCCCCCGCCCAGGCGTTGTAGCTGCTGGGATAGAGGCGGGCCTCGGCGCCGATCACCTCGACAGGCTTGTCCTGCGCCTTGGCCACCGTGCCCATGCCGCTGATGAGGCCCCCGCCGCCGATGGGCACGACGATGGTCTCGATCTCCGGCGCGTCGGCGAACATTTCCAGCGCAACCGTCCCTTGGCCCGCGGCGACATTGGGATCGTCGAACGGGTGCACGAAGGTGAGGCCCAGTTCGGCCTCCAGCTTGCGCGCATGGGCATAGGCATCGTCGAAGGTCTCGCCTTCCAGCACGACCTTGCCGCCTACGCTCTCGGTCTGCATCACCTTCACCGTGGGCGTGGTGCGCGGCATCACGATGGTGACGGGCACGCCGAGCCGGGTGCCGTGATAGGACAGGCCCTGCGAATGGTTGCCCGCCGAAGCCGCGATCACCCCGCGCCGCCGCTGCTCCTCCGACAGGAGAAGCAGCGCATTGAGCGCGCCGCGCTCCTTGTAGGCAGCGGTGAACTGGTGATTCTCGAACTTCAGCCAGATTTGCGCGCCAAGGATCTTGGAGAGAGTCTGCGAATGCAGCGTTGGCGTTCGCACGACCGCGCCCTCGATGCGCTTTGCAGCGTCGAGCACGTGTTGCAGGGTGAGGCTGGTGTCGGATCCCGTCATGGTCGCCCGCGCTAGCCGAGTGGCGCGCCCCTGCAAAGTGGCGTGCGGCTTTTCAACGACAAAGATTGCCTTGGCGTGGCAGATTGGGCAACGCTCCCGCCCCATGAGCAAAATCGCATTTCTCGGCCTCGGCGTGATGGGCGCGCCGATGGCCGGTCACCTCGCCTGCGCCGGCCACCAGGTCACCGGCTACAATCGCACCGCCAGCAAGGCCGCCGACTGGGCGGAGCGCCTGACGGGCGAAGGGCTGGACGTGACGACCGCCCCCTCCCCCGCCGAGGCCGTGTCGGAGGCCGACATGGTGTTCGCCTGCCTCGGCAACGACGACGACGTGCGCTCGGTCATTCTGGGAGAGGACGGCGCACTGGCGGCGATGAAAGCCGGCGCGACCTTCGTCGATCACACCACGGTTTCCCCCGCGCTGGCAAAAGAACTGGCCGAGGCTGCCGCGGCTGCGGGCGTCCTCTGCGTCGATGCGCCCGTCTCAGGCGGACAGGCAGGCGCGGAAAACGGCAAGCTCGCGATCATGTGCGGCGGCTCCGACGAAGCGATGGCTGCTGCGAGGCCAGTGATGGAAGCCTATGCTGCGCGGATCGTGCATGTGGGCGAGGCTGGAGCGGGACAGGCCTGCAAATCCATCAACCAGGTCTGCATCGCGGGCGTGCTGGCCGGCCTTTCCGAAGGCGTGCGACTGGCACAGGCTACCGGCGTCGATGCGGCGAAGGTGCTCGAAGCCATCAGCGGCGGCGCGGCGCAAAGCTGGCAGATGGAAAACCGCTGGGAGACGATGGTGGCAGGCGAATTCGACTTCGGTTTCGCCATCGACTGGATGCGCAAGGACCTCGCCATTGCGCTGGGCGAGGCAAAATCCGCAGGCGTCTCGCTTCCCGTTACCGCGCTCGTCGACCAGTTCTATGCGCAGGTGCAGGCAGCAGGCGGCGCGCGGCAGGATACCAGCGCCCTCATTCGCCACCTGCCGGAGGTGAAGCGATGATCCGCCGCACCGCGCTCGCGGCGAGCGCCCTGCTCATCGCTCCTCCTGCCCTTGCCGACACGCTTATCGATAATGTCGAGGGCATTTCCGTCGCGCGAGACGGCACGATCGATCGCTTTGCCGGCATGGTGGTGGACGAGGACGGGCGCATTTCCGAACTCCTCGATTTCGGTGACGATCCGACACGCGACATCGACTACCGCGTGGACGGCGAAGGCCGCGTCGTGGTGCCCGGCTTCGTCGATGCCCACCTTCACCTCATGGGCCTTGGCCTCGGGACGCTGGTGCTCGACCTCTCCGAGACCAATTCGCTCGACGAGGCGCTCTCGCGGATTTCCGCCTATGCCGCCGCCAATCCTGACCGTCCGTGGATCATCGGACGCGGCTGGAACCAGGAGCGCTGGGGGCTGGGCCGCTTTCCCACCGCTGCCGAACTGGACGAAGTGGTTGCAGATCGCCCCGTCTGGCTCGAGCGTGTGGACGGACATGCAGGCTGGGCGAATACGCTGGCGCTGCAGGCAGGCGGCGTGACGGCAGACAGCACCGATCCCTCGGGCGGCCGGATCGAGCGGCTTTCCGGCTCTGACGAGCCATCGGGCGTGCTGGTGGATGCCGCGATGCCGATGGTCGGCGACGCCGTGCCCCCGCCGCTTCCCGAAGACCGCGACCTTGCCCTCCATAACGCGCAGGAATTGCTGCTGCGCCACGGCGTCACCGCCGTTGCCGACATGGGCACGAGCGTGGAGGACTGGATGACCTTCCGCCGTGCAGGCGATGCGGGGCGGCTGCAGCTGCGCATCATGTCCTATGCCGACAGCGTCGATTCCATGCTGCTGATCGGTGGCCCCGGCCCGACCCGCTGGCTTTACGAGGATCGCCTGCGCCTCAACGGCGTGAAGCTCTATCTCGACGGTGCGCTGGGCTCTCGCGGGGCCTTGCTGCAGGAAGACTATGCCGACGATCCCGGCAACAGGGGCCTGCGGCTGCTCAGCGGCACCCAGCTGCGCAACCTGATGAGCCGCGCGGCGCTCGACAATTTCCAGCCCTCGGTACACGCCATCGGCGACGCTGCCAATGCCGAGGCGCTCGACGCCATCGAGGAACTGTCGCGCGACTACACTGGCGACCGGCGCTGGCGCATCGAACATGCGCAGATCATCGACCCGGCCGATATTCCGCGCTTTGGCGAGCACGGCATCATTGCCTCCATGCAACCCGTCCACCAGACCAGCGACATGTTGATGGCCGAGGCGCGGCTGGGCGAGGAGCGGCTTGAGGGCGCCTATGCCTGGCGCTCGATCCTCGCCGCTGACGGACGCCTCGCCTTCGGGACCGACGCGCCCGTCGAACCTGTCGATCCGCTGGCGGGCCTTACCGTGGCGATCAGCCGCAGCGATGCGGACGGACAACCCTTTGGCGGCTGGCGCCCGGAGGAGACGGTCACGCGCGAACAGGCGCTTGCCGCCTACACCGCCGTTGCCGCCTATGCGGGCTTTGCGGAAGGCCGCTTCGGCAGCCTCGCGGAAGGGGAGCGGGCCGATTTCGTGATGCTCAGCGCCGATCCGCTGATGGCCAGTGCAGAGGAAATTCGCGACATACAGGTAGAGGAAACCTGGATTGCCGGGCAGCGCGTCTACGACTTCGAACTGGAATCCCGCTAGGGCAGCATTAATGGAAAAGACAGACTTTCCCGGCAATTACCACTCGCCCTTGCGTCAGTCGTCGGCTAGTGTAGGGCCGAAATCGGAAATCAGTTCGAGGTACATGATGAAAAAGAAGCTACTCACCGCCGCGATGGCCACCGTTGCACTGGTCGCCACGCCGGTTCTCGCACAGTCCGATTATGCCCAGCGTGCCGCTGCGCAGGTTCAGGATGCGGAAGAGCTTGGCGAAGGTGGCGGCGTCATCGCACTGCTGGCCGGTGGCCTGATCATTGCGGGCGCAGTCGTTGCCCTCACCTCGATCGAGGATGGCGATGACGATGATGACGCACTCCTGCCGACCAGCCCTTAGTCACACCTAAGGCGATGATCGGAAAAGCAGAACGGGGCCCGCGCGGCCCCGTTTTCGTATCGGCAATAATCGTGAAGGCGCTGCCTAGTCGGCCTTGTCGCCTACGGCGTTTTCCTCCGCTTCCTCGATCCTGCGCTTCGCGGCGCGCCGTTCGGTGATCTTCATCAGCAACAGGGAGCCTTCGAACAGGAGCAGCAGCGGGATTGCCAGCACCAGCTGCGAAACGACATCGGGCGGCGTCACGACAGCTGCCAGGGCGACCACCAGCACGATCACGTATTTGCGCCCTGCGGCCAGCTGCTCGCGAGAAACAAGCCCGGCGCGGTTCAGCAGCATCAACAGCACGGGCAACAGGAAGCTGATCCCGAAAGCGAGGATGAAGCGCATGACGAGATCGAGATACTCGCCCATCTCCGGCAACGCCTCTGCATCCAGCCCACCAACATTGCCCTGGAAACCGAGGAACCAGGGGAAGGCGAGCGGCATCACCACGAAATAGGCGAGGCACGCACCCATCGTGAACAGCACGGGCGTGGCGATTAGGAAGGGCAGGAATGCCGCCTTCTCGCGCTTGTAGAGCCCCGGTGCGACAAAGGCCCACAGCTGGTTGGCGATGATCGGAAAGCTGATGAAGAAGGCAGCGAAAAGCGCCACCTTGATCTCGACGAAGAACGCCCCGTAAAGCTGGGTATAGACGAGCCGCCCCTGCCCTTCCGGAAAGGCCTCGGTCAGCGGACGCACCAGCAGGCCGAAGATATCGTCGGCAAAGTAGAGACACACGGCAAAGGCCACGGCCAGCGCACCGACCGCCTTGACGAGCCGCCCGCGCAGCTCGATCAGGTGTTCCATCAACGGGGCCTGCGTCTCGTCGAGATCGCTGATCTTGAATGCCATCAGCTCTCGTCCCCATCTGGACTTTTCCGTCCCTTCGTCGCCTTTTCGGTCCCCATGTCAGGCGGGGGAAGGTCCAGCGATGGCTGCGCTTCGTCAGCGTTCCGGACCGCGGCTTCCGCCCCGCCCGGCGCACGATCCTTCTCCGAACCGGGCTGCCTTTCCCTGTCCCGCGCACCCTCGCCCTGCTTCGGGGGATAGGCGCCCGTCGGCTCCATCTCGTCGGGCGAGCCGCCGGGATGTTCGCGCATGATCTTCTCGTTCTGCGCCTTCCACTTCTTCTCCATATCCTCCAGCTCGGCCTCGCGCACCATGGCATCGAGACCGGCGCGGAAGTGGCCGGAGAGCTTGCGAATCTTGCCTATCCATCGACCTGCCGTCCGCATGGCGAGCGGCATGTCCTTGGGACCGATGACGAGGATCGCCACGATCACGATAAGCAGCAATTCGGTCGCGCCGATATCGAACATTGCTGGGGCGCGCTTTCGGAAGGGTTAGGAGGCGGACTTGTCGCTGGTCGAGGCGGAGGCAGGCGCAGCGGCAGGAGTCGGCGCGCTGCCGTCAATCGTCTCGCCGGCAGGTTTCGCTTCGTGCGCCGGTCCCTGGATCTGAGCCGAGGGCTTGTCCTTCGAGGTCGTCTCTTCCTCGTCGTTCATGCCCTTGCGAAAGCTTTTCACGCCCTTGCCGAAATCGCCCATCATCTCGCTGATGCGGCCGCGACCGAACAGGACGAGGATCACGATGGCAATGATCAGGAGCTGAAGTGGTCCAATGCTACCCACGAGTATTCTCCGATAAGTCTTGAGACCGGAGTCTAGGCGCTTTCGTCCCGGTTTTCCAGCGGCTCTGCAACCTCACTGTCATCTTGCGCGTCGGAATCTTCGGCTTTCGTCGCTTTCTGCTCCATCAGATCCTCATAGGCATCGTCGACGGGATCGAGCAGCCCGGCGGCCTTGAGTTCGGCAAGACCGGGCAGGTCCTTGCGGCTGTCGAGTCCGAAATGAGTGAGAAACTCAGGCGTGGTTGCATAGATTACCGGTCGCCCCGGCACTTCACGCCGTCCGGCCACGCGCACCCAGCCGGCCTCCATCAGCACGTCCAGCGTGCCGCCCGAGGTCTGCACCCCGCGGATCGCCTCGATTTCCGCACGCGAAACGGGTTCGTGATAGGCGATTATGGCCAGCACTTCGGTAGCCGCACGGGACAGACGGCGAAGCTGGTCCTTCTCGCGCCGCAGGAGATGGGCAAGATCGGGCGCGGTCTGGAATTGCCAGCGCTTGCCTCGCTCCACCAGATTGATGCCGCGCTTCGCATACTGTTCCTGCAAACTTGCCAGCGCGTCCTTCACGTCGGCTTCGCCGAGATGGGCGGAGATCTGCTCGCGCGTCAGCGGCTCCTCTGCGGCGAAGAGGCACGCTTCCACTGCGCGAGTGAGGTCGTCGGGACTGGATTCGCTCATCTCGCCGGCGCCCTCACGCCGCCTTGACGCGCCGGAGATGCAGCGGGCCGAAAATGGCGTCCTGCCGGATTTCCGCCTTGCCGCGCTTCGCCAGTTCCAGCGCCGCCACGAAGCTGCTGGCAAGCGCCGACTTCTTGAGGCGCGGATCAGCGTTGACCGGCAGGAAGGTGCGCAATTCCATCCAGTCGAGCGAAACGCCGAGCATGGCCGACACGCGCTCGATCGCGGAATCGAGCGTCATCACCGGCCGCTCTGCCACCATGTGCACCACGGGTTCCATCCGCAGCTTCACCTGCCCGTAAGCATGGACGAGCTGGTACCAGTTGCATTGCCACTGGTTGCGTTTGAGGACGCGCAACCCCTCGGGTGCGCCGCGTGCAAAGACATCGCGGCCGAGCCGGTCGCGCGCCAGCAGCCGGGCACCCGCCTCGCGCATGGCGCCAAGGCGCGCGATGCGCAATTGCAGCCTGAGCGCCAGTTCCTCGGGCGACGGGTCTTCCTGCTCGTCCTTGGGCAGCAGCAAGGCGGATTTGAGGTAGGCGAGCCATGCCGCCATCACGAGGTAGTCGGCCGCTATCTCGAGCTTCAGCGCCTCGGCCTGCTCGATATAGGCGATGTACTGGTCCACCAGAGCGAGGATGGAAATGGACTTCAGGTCCACTTTCTGCCGCCGCGCAAGGTCGAGCAGAAGGTCGAGCGGGCCTTCCCAGTTCTCAAGCTCGATATAGAGTGCATCGGATTCGCTTGCGGAGGACGCTGCGACGCCTTCCCAGGCGGTGTCGGTGGAGGTTTCCTTGCCCAGGTCTTCGCTTTCGCGGTGCCCGGCGGCCGGATGCTGGCTTTCGCCGGTCACGCGCGGCTCTCGGCAAGGGCGAGGAAACTGTCGCGAGCGGCCAGCAGCTCGGCGCGCGGGGTGTCATCGCGCGTGTTCCCGGCAGAGGCCATCGCGCGGTCCAGCCGTTCACGCGTCGTCGCGGACATGGAGGGCAAGACCTTTGCGGTACCGACCATGTCGTCCATCTTGCCCCAGCAATTCAGCACCAGGTCGCATCCGGCCGCAATGGCTCGCTCCGAACGTTCGGGAATGGTGCCGTCCAGCGCCTGCATGTCGATATCGTCGGACAGCAGCAGGCCATCGAAACCAATCCGCTTGCGAATGATCTCCGAGATCACGAATTCCGATTGCGTGGCAGGGTTTTGCGCGTCCCATGCGGTGTAGCGAATATGCGCGGTCATCGCGACGGGAGC
Organism: Aurantiacibacter poecillastricola; assembly: GCF_030730945.1. GTDB lineage: Bacteria > Pseudomonadota > Alphaproteobacteria > Sphingomonadales > Sphingomonadaceae > Alteraurantiacibacter > Alteraurantiacibacter poecillastricola. The sequence goes on along the minus strand of NZ_JAVAMS010000004.1, from coordinate 99,648 downwards.
GTCCGACAGCTTCGCGAACGGCGCCATGTCGGTCTCGAGCTCGGCCTCGCTCGCATCGACCACGGGGAGGTCCTTGTGGCTGTCCACCATGGCCCGGCCATGTCCGGGCATGTGCTTCACGCAGCCCACCACACCGCCCCGCGCCAGGCCATCCAGCGTTGCGCGGGCCAGAGCCGCCACCTGCATGGGTTCGCGGCCCAGTGCGCGGTCGCCGATCACGTCATGCGCGCCCTCTGCCGGGATATCGAGCACCGGGTGGTAGTCCACCGTGATACCGACCTCCGCCAGATCGAGAGCCAGCAGTTGAGAATTGGCCCGGATCGCCTGGATCGCGCTTGCCGGCGCGATATCGTAGAGCGCGGCGAACGCTCCCGGCGCGGGATAGGCGTCCCACTCCGGCGGCTTCATGCGCGCGACGCGGCCGCCTTCCTGGTCGATGGAGATGAGCAGATCGTCACGACCGTGCAGTTCGCGCAGGGAATCCGTCAGCGCGCGCAACTGCTCCCGGTCCTGCACGTTGCGTCCGAACAGGATGTAGCCCGCCGGTTGCGCATCGGCGAAAAAGGCGCGTTCGTCCGCGGTCAGGGCGAGGCCGGAGAAACTGAGAATGGCAGGCGTCATTACGGGCGATTAGGCCCAAGAACGCGCCCGGGCGCAAGCCTTCAATCCCGCAGTACCGGGGAAAACGCCGCGCCTAGCGGATATAGCAGTCCCCGCCCGCATTACGGATCGCCCGGCACGTGGCATCGCCGCTCTCGCGGTTCCCGGCGATGACCTGCAGACGGTAGACCTTCGCCCCGTTCACCTCGGCCTCCACCACCCGGTGGCGCATGCCCGACAGGACGGGGTAGCGGTGGCTCGCATCGCGCCAGGCGGTGTCGGCATCGGCGGTGTTGGTATAGGCACCGATCTGGACATAGACCTCGTTACCCGAGGCCGTTTCGGTTTGACTATCCGCCTGCTCGCGATCGATGCTCGGTGCAGGAGCTTCCTCCTCTGCCAGCCGCCCTCGGGTCGCCTGGCCTTCCGCCACTTCGAACGCGGTATCGCCCGTTCCCTCGACCTCGCGCCCGCCGGGATCCTCGGGCCGTTCCTTGTACGGCCCATCGGGCGCTTCGATGGTACTGCCATCGGCAATGAGATTGTCGTCAGGGCGATCCCGAAGCACCCACCATGCGCCGAACACCAGCGCTGCCACGACGATCAGGCCGACCAGGGTGAGCCAGATAAGCCGAGCATCGAAGCCGCTCTCCTCCGGGTAATCGCCGTCATCTTCCAGCCAGGGGAGGGTATCGTTCTCCTCATCCAGCAACAGCTGCTGCTCCGCCTCATGGGCGGATGCATCACGGGCTTCCTCGCCGTCATGTTCGCCGCGACTGCCTGCAGGAAGTGTCATCGCCTAGAGCTCCTCCACCGCCTCTACACCAAGTATGCCAAGGCCATTGCGGATAACCTGCCCGATTTGCTGGCCGAGGAAAAGTCTCGCGCCAGAAATCTCGGGGTTCTGTGCCACGATGATGCGCTTTTGCGCGTCATCATTGCCGAGGTTGTAATAGGCGTGGAACGCTGCGGCGAGATCGTAGAGGTAGAAGGCGATGCGATGCGGCTCGCGCGCCCGGGCCGCGGCTTCCACCTCGCGCGGGAACTGGGCGGCCTGCTTGATAAGCGTGCGCTCGTCTTCGCCAAGCGTATCGAGATGTTCGGACGAGGGAGAAAGACCCTCCGCCTTTGCCTTGCGCAGCGTGGAGCACACGCGGGCATGGGCGTACTGCACGTAGAAGACCGGGTTGTCCTTGCTCGCCTCCACCACCTTGGCGAAGTCGAAATCCATCTGCGCCTCGGGTTTGCGGGTGAGCATGGTGAAGCGCACCACGTCCTTGCCCACTTCCTCCACCATGTCGGCGATGGTGACGAAATTGCCGGAGCGCTTGGACATCTTCACCGGCTCGCCGCCGCGCAGCAACTGCACCATCTGCACCAGCTTCACGTCGAAGGGGATCGGCTCGCCCTGCCCTTCCGACAGCGCCGCAACGGCTGCCTTGATGCGCTTCACCGTGCCCGCATGGTCGGCGCCCCAGATATCGATCAGCGCATCGGCCTTCTCGGCCTTCTGCATGTGATAGGCGAGATCGGCCCCGAAATAGGTCCATTTGCCGTCGGATTTGCGGATCGAGCGATCCTGGTCGTCACCGAATTTCGTGGAGCGGAACAGCGGCAGTTCAACGGGTTCCCAGTCATCCACCGTCTTGCCCTTGGGCTTTTCCAGCACGCCGTCATAAACAAGGTCGTGCTCGCGCAGCCACGCCTCGGCGGCCTCCGGCTTCTGCGCGGCCTGGAGTGCGGCTTCGGAAGCGAAGACGTCGTGCTCGATGCCCAGCATCGCAAGGTCGGACTTGATCATGGCCATCATCCGCTCGACCGCGAACGAACGGAAGATCGGCAGCCATTCCTCCTCGGGTTCGGAGACGAAGCGGTCGCCGAATTCCTCTGCCGCGGCCTTGCCCACCGGCACAAGGTATTCGCCGGGGTACATGCCCTCCGGGATGTCTCCGATATCCTCGCCCAACGCCTCGCGGTAACGCAGGTGCGCGCTGCGGGCGAGCGTATCGACCTGGCCGCCTGCATCGTTGACGTAGTATTCGCGGATCACGTCGTGCCCGGCATGCTCGAGCAGGCTTGCCAGCGCATCGCCCACCACGGCGCCGCGGCAATGGCCCATGTGCATCGGGCCGGTGGGATTGGCGGACACGTATTCCACGTTCACCGTAGTACCCGTGCCAATGGCAGACCTGCCGTAATCGTCACCCTTCTCGGCGATGGCCAGCAGTTCTTCGACCCAGCTTTGCGGGGCAAGGCGGAGGTTGATGAAGCCCGGCCCGGCAATCTCTGCCGAAGTAATCAGCGGATCGCGTTTGAGATGCTCGACAATCTGCTCCGCCAGGGCGCGCGGATTGGTCTTCGCCTGCTTGGCCAGCACCATCGCGGCATTGGTGGCGAGGTCACCATGCGAAGGATCGCGCGGCGGCTCCACGCTGACATTGGCGCGGTTCGTCTCTGGCGGGAGCGTGCCTTCCATCTCCAGCGCGGAGAGGACGGCATCAATTTTCTCCGCATAGGCGGCATAAAGGGTCTGCGTTTGGGACATGGCCGCGCCGTTAGCGCGTTTGGCGCATCCCGCAAAGCATCCGATTACCGCGTGGCGTTATAAGCCAGCTGTTCTTCGGTCAGTTGGAAGCCGATCAGCAGCTCGAAGGTGGCGCGGGCAACAGCGGCACGCACGTCAGGCTCGGTCAGCGGATCGATCGCGGCGGACTGGTCGCCCGCCCGGCGACGGCGCGTGATGCGTTCGCGAATGTCTGCAGGAAGGGTCGCCTCGGCCCGGTTCACGTACGCGCCGGCCGTGCCGCTTGCCTGCGCGCGCGATTCGCCGTCGGCAAAGCGCAGTTCCACTTCGCCCACGCGCTTGGCCACCACCGAATTACCGCCGCGCAGCACCGTGGAATAGTAGGGCAGCGTCACCGTGCGCGGGCCCGCCGTGTTGTTGCGGGTTGCGATCACGTCGAAAGTGGCGGCGGAATAGACCTGTTCGCCGGTCTCGTCGCAGGTGGAGCGGACATTGGTGATCGCGGCGGTCACGTCGATGGCATCTGCGGTGCGCGCATCGGCGGGCGAGAACAGGGTGACATCGCCGGTATAGTCGGGAACGCCCACCGCCGGGCAGACCGAACGCAGCGCGGTAATGCCCACGCCCTGTTCCACCACGATATCGCCTTCGCCCCGGCAACCGCCCAGCACCGTGAGGCCCAGGGCTGCAGCAACTATTGCGATTCGAGCGTTCATTCCCATTCCTTAAACCAGAGCTTTCGCCAGAAAGAGCGCTCCCTAGCCCTTTCCCCCTATGCCGACAACAGCTAGAGCCGTCACCATGAACGCCCCCTTTCAGGAAAACCGTGAAGCAGCCGACAGGTCGCCGCTCAAGGTCATGATCGCTGCCCCGCGCGGCTTTTGCGCCGGGGTCGACCGCGCCATCGAGATCGTCGAGAAGGCGATCGAGAAATACGGCGCGCCCGTCTATGTCCGCCACGAAATCGTCCACAATCGCTACGTGGTGGACGGGCTGAAGGAAAAGGGCGCCGTCTTCGTGGAGGAGCTGGACGAGGTGCCGAGCGACATGCCGGTGGTGTTCAGCGCGCACGGCGTGCCCAAGTCCGTGCCCGCAGAGGCGGAGCGGCGCGAGATGATCTACGTCGATGCGACCTGCCCGCTCGTTTCCAAGGTGCATCGCCAGGCCGAACGCCAGATCGAGAAGGGCCAGCATATCGTCTTCATCGGTCATGCCGGCCACCCCGAGGTGATCGGCACGATGGGCCAGGTGCCCGCCGGACAGATGACGCTGGTGGAAACCGTCGACGACGTTGCCGGTCTCTCCTTCACGCAAGACGATGCCCTCGCCTTCCTGACCCAGACCACGCTTTCGGTAGACGACACCGCCGAGATCGTGCGTGCGCTTCAGGCGCGCTATCCGCAGATCGTCGCGCCCAAGGCGGAGGATATCTGCTATGCCACCTCCAATCGGCAGGAAGCGGTGAAGGCCATGGCTCCCGGTTGTGACCTGGTGCTGGTGATCGGTGCGCCCAATTCCTCGAACTCGCTGCGCCTTGTGGAAGTGGCCGAGCGGCTTGGCACAGATGCCCGCCTTATCCAGCGCGCGGACGAGATCGATCCGGATTGGCTGGAGGGCGTGGGCACGGTGGGCATCACCGCCGGCGCCAGCGCACCCGAAGTACTCGTGCGCGAGGTGGTGGCGAAACTGGGCGAATGGCGCGCGGTGAGCGAACACAAGGTGCGCACGGCCGAGGAAAAGATGGTCTTTAAGCTGCCTCGCCAACTGACCGAATAGGCGCGCACCTCTTGGCCGTTTACACGCAGCTTTCCGCAGAAGTGCTGGCAGACCTCGTCGCGCAATACGACGTCGGGGAACTGGTTTCGGCAAAAGGTATTGCCGAGGGCGTCTCCAATTCCAACTGGCTGATCGAGACCACCGGCAGCGAGGCGAACGGCAATCGCTTCATCCTCACCATGTACGAACGGCGGATCGACATTGCCGACCTGCCCTTCTTCCTCGGGCTCCTCGACTACCTTGCCGCGCATGGCTGCCCGGTGCCGCGTACCATTCATGATCGAAGCGGGGCCTCCTCGCGCGAGCTGGACGGTAAGGCCGTCGCCCTGATCGAGTTCCTGCCCGGCGTCTCGGTGGACCGGCCCACGCCCTCGCAAGCCTGGAATGTCGGCAAGGTGCTGGCCGAAATGCATGAGGCCGCCCACGGCTTTCGCAGATCGCGCGCGAACGACCTTGGTCCTGAGGCTTCGGCCCGGGTTCTGGCGGAATGCGGTGAGCGCGCACTCGCGGCCATCCATCCCGACCTGCCGGCAACGATCGGCGTTTCACGCGAGGTTGCAGAGCAGTGGCCGCAAGGCCTGCCGACCTCGATCATCCACTCGGATCTCTTTCCCGACAACGTATTGATGCGAGGCGACAGGGTCAGCGCGCTGATCGACTTCTATTTCGCCTGCAGCGATGCGATGGCCTACGATCTTGCCGTCACCCACGCCGCGTGGAGCTTCAGCGGGGATGGCCGGCAGTTTCGTGCCGATGTGGGACGCGCCCTTGTCGCAGGCTATGAAAGCGTGCGAAAATTGAACGATGAGGAGCGCGAGGCCTTGCCGCTGCTGGCTGAAGGCGCGGCTTTGCGGTTCGTCTCCAGCCGGGCTTTCGACTGGATCGACACGCCTGCAGATGCTCTGGTAACCCGCAAGGATCCCATGGATTTCGTGCGGCGGCTCGAATACTACCAGCGCGAGGGGAAGGACGCGTTTGCCAGTTGAAAAAGGTTGAGATCTTCACCGACGGTGCCTGCAAGGGCAATCCCGGCCCGGGCGGCTGGGGCGCGCTGTTGCGGATGGGTCCGCACGAGAAGGAGCTTTCGGGTTCCGAGCCCGAGACGACCAACAACCGCATGGAAATGACTGCGGCGATCCGCGCGCTGAAGGCGCTGATCGAGCCGTGCGAAGTGACCCTCCATACCGACAGCCGCTACGTGATCGACGGGATCACCAAGTGGGTCCACGGCTGGCGGAAGCGCGGCTGGATAAATGCCAGCAAGAAGCCGGTACGCAATGCCGATCTGTGGCACGACCTGATCGAGGCCGCAGCGCCCCACACCATTCAGTGGGAATGGGTGAAAGGGCATAACGGCCACGTCGAGAACGAACGGGTCGACCGCCTCGCCAGCGACGCGGCCGACGCCATCCGCTAGGTCTCAGCTTTCGTCGACGATCTCGGCGCCCGGACCGTTCTTCTGGATCGATTCGATGGCGTTCCTGGCGCCCGCCTTCGATGAATAGCCCTCGGTCGAGAACATGACCTCGTCATTGTATTTGAAGCGCACGCGGAATTCGCCTGCCTTGTCCTTGTAGATCTGGAAATGGTGAGCCATTCGTAAATCTCCCGTTTGCGTTGGCGAGAGGCACCATAACAAAGATCAATTTCCTGGCTAGACTGGGGTGTCTGCTGCCAACCGGTCGGGTGCGTAGAGTTTCGCGTCCAGCTCCCCTGTCATCGCATCGCGCGGTTGACCGAGCAGCAATTGTGCCCCCAGCCGCGCGGCGGCAGGAGCCGTCTGGATGCCGTAGCCGCCCTGTCCCGCAAACCAGAAGAACCCTTCCGTTCCCGGGGCGTAGCCATAAGCGGGCAGGCGGTCCGGAAGGAAGCTGCGAAGCCCCGCCCACCGGCGCTCCACCGCTTCTATCCGCCAGTCGACAACGCTCTGGAACCGGTCGATCGCAAGTGCGACGTCGAGTTCCTCGGGCGCGGCGTCGCACGGCTCGCTCGGAGTCTCGTCATGCGGGCTTAGCCAGATACGCGCATTGTCGGGGCGGAAATAGAAATCGCCCGATATGTCCAGCGTCAGCGGCAGGTCGGCGGGCGGTTTCGGGTCCACGCGCAACTGCGCCACGGTACGCCGCAGGGGCTGGAGGCCGAGGGGTTCCACGCCGAATTGCCGCGCCACCTGGTCCGCCCAGGCACCTGCTGCATCGACCACGATGGCCGCGCGCATCTCTCCTGCCGCGCCGAAATCGAGCCGCCAGTCACCGCCGCTGCGTGAAGCATCCAGCAGGCGATGCCGCGTGCGCAGTGTGACGCCTCCTTCCCGCGCCCGGGCGAGATAGTGCTGGTGAAGCCCGCCCACGTCGATATCGGCACAATTGGGCTGGTGAAGCGCACGGGTCCATTCTGCGCGTATGCCGGGAAGCATGGCAGAGAGCTCTTCGCGGCCCAGCGGCCGGATGGTGACATCGCTCTCCGCAAAGCGCTCCTGGAAGGCGGCGACCTCGGCCTCCTGCCCTGCGCGAGCGATGTAGAGGCCAGCGCGCGGAGTAAGGAAGCCGCCGTCATGCAGGTAATCGCCTGCCGCCAGCGTCAGCGGCACGATGTCCGGGCCGCCATAACATTCTTCCCGAAACGCGGCGGAGCGACCTGTCGTGTGATAGCCGGGAAAGTCTTCCGCCTCGCACAGGGCGATGCGGTGCTTTCCCCGGCCCAGCGCCGCGAGTTCGGCGGCGATGCTGGCGCCAGCCATTCCCGCGCCGATCACGGCAATATCGAATTGCTCGGTCATGGCAGAACCTGGCCCTGCACGCGCCGGTCGAGAAAATCGTCGATCGCAGCCAGCGCGCGGTCACGCACGGCATCGACTTCGCGCAGGATCTCGTGACGCGATTCCGCCCCGAAGATCAGCGATTCCACATCGGGCAGACGAACAATGGCGCGCCTGACCGCGGCGGGACTGACCAGCCTGTCCGCCTCGGTAGCGACGACGAACACGGGCAGGTCGACGCCTTCGGGAGCGCCACGAGCATGGATAGCGCGAATCGAATCCATCGCGCCGCGCACCCAGCCCCAGCTTCCCGCACCCAGTTTCAGTTCGGGCCGCTTCGCCCGCCACCAGATCTCATCTTCATAGCGGTCGGCATCGTGGGTAAGCAGGTTCTGGCGGAACTTGTCCATCGCCAGCGGGCTCTCGCCCTTGCCCCAGGCGGGCCGTCGATCATCGCCCATCCGCGCCATCGTATGAGCAAAGCCCCGCTTCATGAACAGCGGCAGGTGCTCAGGGAAAACGTCGAGCATGGGGGCCGACAGGACCAGCGCATCGGGTCGCGGCATCAGGACTTTCTCGATCGCCGCACGCAGCACCAGGTGGCCTCCCATGGAATGGCCCATCAGCACCAGCGGCCCTTCGCGGCCTTGCGCGAAATGGGCCCACAATTGCGCGAGATCGTTCACCCACAGCCGGAAATCATCGACATGGCCGGTGGCATCGTCGCGACCCAGCCTTCCCGAACCGGCCTGCCCGCGCCAGTCCGCCGCGCTGACGCGCCAGCCCTTCAGGCGCCAGTGCTCGAAACTCTCGATGTATTTCTCATAGGCATCGCCGCGCCCTGCCATGAACAGGATCGATCCGCGCGTTCGCACGCCCTCCGGCGGCTCGCTCCAGTCGATGATCCGGATCTTGTGACCGTCCTCGGCGAACCAGGTACGCTCGCTGGCGCTGGCCGGAATGGCCCGCCGGTCGAATTTCGCGGGAACGAGGGTGTCTGCTTGGCTAATTCCAACCTCCTGCCTGTGGTTACTTTTTGGTAAGCCATACGCGCTAGCACAAGGCTCGAAGACTGCCGGGGGCCTCAATGCTGGACGATCCAATCAAGTACGGTTTGCTTGCCTTGTTGGCAATTGCACTGGTGACGGCTGCCGTCACCGACCTGAAGAGCCGCCGCATCGCCAACTGGCTGAATGCCGCCATCGCCCTGGGAGCACCATTTTTCTGGATCGCCAGCGGCCTCGCCTTCTGGCCTGACATAGCCATCCAGTTCGGTTTCGCAGTGGCGGTGTTCGCCGTGCTGTCCGTGCTGTTCGCGCTCAAGGCGATGGGCGGCGGCGACGTGAAGCTGCTGACCGCGCTGGCGCTGTGGATCGAGCCGACGCTCTATCTCAAGCTGATCATCATGATGGCCCTGCTGGGCGGCGTGCTGACGCTGGCGATGTTCGCCTGGCACGTGATCCGCCGGCACAAGCAGCGCCCTGCCATTCCCTACGGCCTCGCCATCTCCGCCGCGGCTCTGTGGGTGATCGGAACCTTCTACATGCCCGCCGCAGCGCTGGCGGGCGCTTCGCAATGAACCTGATTTTAACCACTGCTGCCGTATCCGGCGGAAACCTTATTTCGAGGACCATCTGAGGGGGCTTGACGCACCATGGACAAGAAGAAACTCATTCTGCTGGTAGGGGCGCTGATCGTTGCAGTCGGCACCGCCCTGCTTGCCCGCAGCATGTTCGCCGGTGCTGCGGCACCCCAGGCGGAAGCCGCCGCTGAAGTCGAGCCGACCGGTCCCAAGGTCCTCGTCGCCAAGCGCAGCCTCCCGGTCGGTACGATCGTGACTGCCGATGCCGTGGCTTATCAGCTGTGGCCGCAGGAGCTCGTGCAGGACGCCTATTTCATCGATGGCGAGGCCAACATGGAAGTCCTGCTGGGCACCGTGGTCCGCCATCCCATCACCGCCGGTGAACCGGTGACCCAGGGCTCGCTCGTCGCACCGGGTGACCGGGGCTTCCTCGCCGCGGCGCTCGGCCCGGGCATGCGGGCCGTGACGGTTCCCGTTTCCGCCCGTACGGGTGTGGCAGGCTTCGTGTTCCCGGGCGACCGGGTGGACATGGTGCTGACCCAGACCGTGTCCGGGGAAGAAGGCTCGCTGCAGACTTCGGAAACCATCCTCACGAACCTGCGCGTGCTCGCCACCGACCAGTCGACCGAGACCACCACGAACGAGAGCGGCCAGACCGTCGTCCGCGCTTTCCGCACGGTAACGATGGAAGTGACCCCGCGCATCGCCGAGAAGATCGCCGTGGCGCAGACAATCGGTACGCTCAGCCTCTCGCTGCGCTCGATCGCCGACAACCAGGTCGAACTCGAACGCGCCATTGCTTCGGGCGAGATCGACCTGCCCGAGGACGCCACTCCCGAAGAGGAAGAGCGCCTGCTGCGCGCCGCCATGTCGCGGCCCGGCGAAGGGGCGACGACCTACCAGACCGGCGGCGACGTCTCGCGCTTCCAGCGTAGCACGATCCCGACCCAGGGCGGTGGAAATGGCGGCGGCAACCGCCGTGGCAACCCGAACGCCGAGCCTGCTGTCGCAATGGCGCCCGGAGTTTCCGCGAACGCCACTCCCTCCGGACCGACCGTCCGCGTGACGCGCGGCCAGAACACCACTGTCACGCCGGTCGACCGCGGCGCAGGTGCCCTGCTCGACCGCCAGGCAAGTTCGATGGGCAATGCCTCGGGCGTCGGGTCCGTCGGCATGTCGACCCTCAGGTGACCGACATGAGCCGCAACACAGACAAGACTCCGATCTCCACCGGTAACGCACCGAAAGGCAAGACGATGAAGAGCCGCCTTTTCAAGACCGTGCTGAGCGCCGCATGCGCCATGGCACCGCTGGTCGCCGTCCCCGCCGGGACCGCTTCCGCCCAGACTTCCGTCAGCCCGGCACAGGATATCGTCCTGTCCATCGGCCGCGGCGAACTGATCACCGTACCCGGCACGATGGCCGACATCTTCGTGTCGAACGACACCGTGGCCGACGTCCAGGTGAAGTCGCAGCGCCAGCTCTACGTCTTCGGCAAGTCCGGCGGCGAAACCACGATCTACGCTAGCAACCAGGCAGGCGACATCATCTGGTCCGCCAATATCCGGGTCGGCTCGAACATCGACAGCATCGACCAGATGCTGAGCCTGGCCATGCCCGAGGCCGACGTCCGTGTCGCCACCATGGGCAGCAACACCGTGCTGCTGACCGGCACCGTGGCCGCGCCCGAAGACGCCTCCGAAGCGGAGCGCCTCGTCTCCGCCTTCGTCGGCGAACAGACGAACGTGATTTCCCGCCTTCGCATGGCAACGCCGCTGCAGGTGAACCTGCGTGTGCGCTTTGCCGAGGTCAGCCGCTCGCTGGTCCGCAATCTCGGTGCCAACCTTACCACGATCGATGGCACGGGCGGTTTCCTGTTCGGTCTCAACCGCGGTCGTCCGGCAGTAGAGTCCTTCGTTCCCGGCTCGGGTGCGCTGGGAATGGGTACCGAAACCACGGTGACCCTGCCCGATGGCACCGAGATCAGCGGCACGACTATCCTGCCGAACACGCCGCAGACCACGATTGGCGCGGTTGGCGAATTCCTCGGTCTCGATATCGCGGGCGCCCTCGACCTTGGCGAACGCCGCGGCCTCGTGACCACGCTTTCGCAACCCAACCTCACCGCGCTTTCCGGCGAGACGGCAGAGTTCCTGGCCGGCGGCGAATTTCCTATCCCGCTGTCGCAGGGCCTCGGCACGACCACGGTGGAGTACAAGAACTACGGTGTAAGCCTTGCCTATTCGCCCACGGTGCTGGCCAATGGCCGGATCTCCCTGCGCGTGCGCCCGGAAGTCTCCGAGCTTTCGAGCCAGGGCGCGGTGACGCTGAACGGCTTCCAGATTCCCGCCCTCACCATCCGCCGTGCGGAAACCTCGGTGGAACTGGGTTCGGGCGAGAGCATCATGATCGCCGGCCTGTTGTCCAACAACGCGCAGCACACCATCGATCAGGCACCCGGCGTCGGTGACATTCCGATCCTCGGCAACCTCTTCCGCTCGACCGACTTCCAGCGCGGCGAGACGGAGCTGGTCATCGTTATCACGCCGTACCTGGTGGAACCGGTCGACGACCGCGACATCCATCTGCCGACCGACGGTTTCGCCGTGCCCGACGCGGCGTCGCAGTTCCTCTTCGGGCAGGAGACCAACGGCACGACCGGCGGACAGCGTCCGATGCCGCGCGCGGCCAACCCCGCGCCGGATGGTCCCAACGTCAGCGTGACCGACCAGAACCCCGCCGCCCTCGTCACTGGCGAGAGCGCCGGCACCCGCACCGCCGCGGCCGCCACGCCCGGCTTCAGCATCGCAAACGGAGAGTGATTGCCATGTCCAACAGCTTCAAACATGCAAGCCGCTTCGGCCTGGCAATCTCGCTCGGTCTTGGCCTCGCCGCCTGCGGCGGTCTCGTTGACAACACCAACAACTTCTCGCTCAACAGCGTGAACCAGCCGGTGGTCGAACGCAGCAATTACGTGCTCGACCTGCGCACTAGCCCCGAAGGACTTGGCGGTATCGAGCAGGGTCGCCTCGCCGAATGGTTCGACATGCTCGACCTGGGCTATGGTGACCGCGTCGCCATCGAGACCCCGGTTGCCAGCCCCGCCGTGCGCGAGGACGTGGCCGAGGTGGCGGGTCGCTATGGCATCCTGCTGGCAGACGGCGCTCCGGTAACGCAGGGCTACGTCGATCCGGGCAATGTCCGCGTCGTCGTCACCCGCTCCACCGCCAGCGTTCCGGGCTGCCCGGACTGGTCGGAGAAATACGGCTTCCACCGTGGCAACCACACCTCCGATGGCTTCGGCTGCGCGGTGAACGGCAACATCGCGGCCATGGTCGCCGATCCCGAGCACCTGCTGGAAGGTGCCGAGGGCTCCGGCGAGACGGTGGTGATGAGCTCCAACCGCGCCATCGAAACCTTCCGCAACCAGCAGCCGACCGGCGCCGGCGGCCTTCCGCAAGTCTCGTCCGAAGGGAACTGATCGATGAACTCGCCTTTCAAAACCGGCAACATGGGCAATCGCGAGCCCTTCTCCGCCTTCATCTGTGACGAAGGTGCGCTCGATGTGCTGCGCCCGGTCGTCATCGAGATGGGCTGGCAGCCCGAGAAGTGCAACAAGGGTGGCCTTCGCAACGCCATCCAGTCGCTCTCGATCGCCGCGAGCCCGGCCATCCTGATGGTCGACCTGTCCGAAAGCGGCGACCCGCTGAACGACATCAACGCCCTTGCCGAGGTCTGCGAACCCGGCACGGTGGTGATCGCGGTCGGCCAGGTGAACGACGTGCGCCTCTATCGCGACCTGCTTGCAAGCGGAATTCACGACTACCTGCTGAAGCCGCTTTCGGCAGGCCAGCTGCGGGATTCGCTGACGCAGGCGCAAGCGGTGTTCTCCTCGCCGCGCAACGCCGATGCCGATGGCGAGCGCGAGCATGTGGCGACCGCCGTCGTCGGCACGCGCGGCGGCGTGGGTGCCTCCACTCTTGCCACCTCGCTTGCCTGGCTGTTCGCTCTCGAGCACAAGCGCTCCACCGCGCTGCTCGATCTCGACGTCCATTTCGGCACCGGCGCCCTGTCGCTGGATCTGGAACCGGGCCGCGGCCTCACCGACGCCATCGAGAACCCGAGCCGCATCGACGGCCTGTTCATCGAACGCGCCATGATCCGCGCCAACGACAACCTTGCCATCATGTCCGCCGAGGCGCCGATCAACTCACCGCTGATGACTGACGGCACGGCCTTCCTCCAGCTGGAGGAAGAGTTCCGGCAGAGCTTCGACATGACGGTGATCGACCTGCCGCGCAACATGCTCATCAACTTCCCGCACCTGCTGACGGACGTGAACGTGGTGACGCTGGTGTGCGAACTGACGCTGGCTTCCGCTCGCGACACGATCCGCATCCTGTCGTGGCTGAAGAGCAATGCCCCCGCCAGCCATGCGCTGGTGGTTTGCAACAAGATGCAGTCGGGCACGGCGGAAATCAGCAAGGCCGATTTCGAAGCCTCGATCGAGCGCAAGATCAATTACCAGATCCCGTTCGACCAGAAGGCCGCCGCCAATGCTGCGAAGCTGGGCCAGACCTTCATCGAGGCCAACAAGAACTCGAAGACCGTCGCCCCGATCCGTGACATCGCCAGCATGATTGCCGGCGTTGCCGACGATGACGGAGAGAGCATCAAGGAAGCGGGCCAGAAGGGCTCGATGCTGGGCAAGTTCGACCTGAAGTCGCTCCTGGGCTCTTCGGGCAAGAAGGAAAAGGCGGGCGCCGAGCCTGCCGAATGACGATGCGACCGGCGGGAAGTGCGCGACCGCGTGCCTCCCGCCAGCGTGCGATCGAAGTGTAACGTGAGAGAAGGGTAACCATGAACGTCACTATGCTCCTGCTCCTTGTCGGCGGTATCATGACCCTCCTGATCTTGGGCTACATGCTGTTGGACGGCGCCTCGCCGGCCAAAGAGAGCCAGCGGCGCCTCCAGGCCGTGCGCTACCGCCATTCGGAAAGCACCTCTCAAAGGGTCGAAAGTCAGCTTAAAAAGGCGATCGCCGCCCGCCGGCCCAAGCAGTTCAAGCCCGCCGGCTCGGGTTCGCGCCTCGAAGCGCTGCAGACGCGCCTCGAACGCACCGGCATGGGATGGAGCTTGCAGCAATATCTCTACGCCTCGCTGGGCATTGCGGTCGTCATCACCGCGCTGCTGTACCTGCAGACGGGCGCTGCCTTGCTCTCGCTGGGCGTGGGCATCATGGTGGGCGCAGGCTTGCCGCACCTGGGGGTAGGCTATTTCATCAAGCGCCGCACCAACCAGTTCAACGCCAAGTTTCCCGACGCGATCGAACTGCTTGTCCGCGGCCTGCGCTCGGGCTTGCCGGTGACCGAAACCCTCGGGGTGGTCGCCAGCGAAGTTCCCGGCCCGGTCGGCACCGAATTCCGCGCCGTGGTAGAGCGGATCAAGATCGGCCGCACGATGGAGGAATCGCTGCAGGTCACGGCAGACAAGCTGGGCACGCCGGAATTCCAGTTCTTCGTCATCACGCTGGCAATCCAGCGCGAGACCGGCGGCAACCTTGCCGAGACCCTCTCCAACCTTGCCGACGTGCTGCGCAAGCGCGCGCAGATGAAGCTGAAGATCAAGGCGATGAGCTCGGAATCCAAGGCGTCCGCCTACATCGTGGGTGCCCTGCCCTTCATCGTGTTCGGCATGATCTACTGGATCAACCCCAGCTATATCGGCGCCTTCTTCACCGACGATCGCCTGATCGTGACCGGGCTTGGCGGCCTAGTCTGGATGAGCATTGGCGCCTTCATCATGGCCAAGATGGTCAGCTTCGAGATCTGATCGGGAGGAAACCGGACCAATGCTTACCCTTGCCCCCGCTTCAGGCCCGACCCTGCTGGGCGTCGACGTCATCCTCGTCGGCACCGTCCTGGCCGGTATCGCCGCTGCCGCGATGGTGTTTGCCATCTATGCCGCAGTTACAGTGAAGGACCCGATGGTAAAGCGCGTGAAGGCGCTGAACGATCGCCGCGCCGAGCTGAAGACCGGCATGCTCACCCAGGGCGCCAAGAAGCGCCAGAGCCTGACGCGCAATACCGAGACGACCGACAAGATGAAGGACACCCTGCAGGGCATGAAGGTGCTGCAGGAAAGCCAGGTCAAGACGATCCAGCAAAAGCTCGCGCAAGCGGGTTTTCGCAACAAGGAGCTGGCGATCGTCATCATTTTCGCCCGCATGGTCCTGCCCGTGGTGCTCGGCCTGATCGGCGTCGTCGTTTTCTACTGGACCGACATGTTCCCCGACTGGGGCAGCATGAAGCGCTTCTTCGGCTTCGCCGGTCTGGTGATCATCGGCTACAAGGGCCCGGAGATCTACCTCAGCAACGTTTCCTCCAAGCGCACCGCCGCTATCCAGAAGGGCTTGCCCGACGCGCTGGACTTGCTGGTGATCTGCGCCGAAGCCGGCCTGACGGTTGACGCTGCCTTCAACCGCGTCGCCCGGGAACTGGGCCGTGCCTATCCCGAGCTGGGGGAGGAGTTCGCCCTCACCGCGATCGAGCTGTCGTTCCTCACCGAGCGTCGCCAGGCGTTCGAGAACCTCGCCTACCGCGTGGACCTCGATGCCGTGCGCGGCGTGGTGACAACGATGGTGCAGACCGAACGCTACGGTACGCCGCTCGCCTCCGCCCTGCGCGTGCTGTCCGCGGAATTCCGCAACGAGCGCATGATGCGCGCCGAGGAAAAGGCCGCGCGCCTTCCCGCCATCATGACGGTGCCGCTGATCCTGTTCATCCTGCCCGTGCTGTTCGTCGTCATTCTCGGCCCGGCCGCCTGTTCCATCGCCGACGCCTTCTCCGACTAGATCGGAAGGAAGTCCGCGCAGCCGGGCGCGACGAAAAGGAAAGGCCCTGTCGGCAAAACCGGCGGGGCCTTTTCCGTTGCAATTCAGATCGCCGGTGAGGCGTTACTTGATGCCGAAATCCTCGTCGACATCCAGCGCGCCCAGTTCCTCTGCCTGCTTGCGCGAACGATCGAGCAGGCGGCGGAACAGGTCGAGCTCCTCTTTCGAGAAACCGTCGAACATCTGCCGCTCGATCTCGCGTGCCAGCGGCATGATCTCGGCATGCATGGCACGGCCCGCTTCGGTAAGATCGAGCAGGTGGGACCGCCCGTCGGACTCGTTGGGCGTGCGCACGCCCAGATCGCGTTCTTCAAGGCCCTTGCACGCCCTGTTGACGGCCACCTTGTCCATCAGGGTCCGCCGCGTAAGATCACGCTGGGTCAGCGGCCCGACATCGCCAAGGACCGCCATTACGCGCCATTCCGGAATGGAAAGTCCCCAGCGCTGGCGGTACTCCATCGCGATCCGGCCGCTTACGGCATTGGACGCGAGGGAGAGCTGGTAGGGGAGAAATTGCGAGAGGGCGTTTGCAGGTTGCATCGGCAACTACCTTGTTGTTTTTTTCTCGAGATTGCAAGTTTGCGATCTAGTTTTCACGTCCCATGAAACTTCCTAACAGGCGGCCGGCGACCGCGTCCAGCCTTGCCACCGCTTCGGTACGCCACGCATCGCGTCCGGTGACGATGGCATTGTCGAGGATGGTGTCGATCGGGCTGGCCTTGCGTTTTGCCGGGAGCAGCGCCGCCAGCTGCACCAGCGTTGCCCTTGCAAGGTCAGCATTCCCGCCCATGATCCTGAGGATATCGGCAACATCGACATCCTCGGCCGGATCGCGCCAGCAATCGTAATCCGTCACCATGCCGATCAGCGCGTAGGGCAGCTCTGCCTCCCGGGCGAGACGGGCCTCGGGCATCGCGGTCATGCCGATGACATCTGCGCCCCAGGCCCTGTACATGTGGCTTTCCGCACGGGTGGAGAATTGCGGCCCTTCGATGGCGATGTAGGTGCCGCCCTTGTGCAGCTTCGCGCCAGCCTTCCCGGCCGCCTTCGCAGCCTGGTCGGACAGGCGCGGACAGACAGGATCGGCCAGCGGCACATGAGCGGTGATGCCATTGCCGAAGAAGCTCCGCTCTCGCTGGCAAGTGCGATCGATCAACTGGTCGACGACGACGAATTCGCCCGGTGCTATCTCCTCGCGCAGGCTGCCGATGGCGGATATCGCAAGCACGTCGGTTACCCCGCAGCGCTTGAGCACATCGATATTGGCGCGGTAGTTCACATGGCTGGGGGAGAGCACATGCCCCGGACCGTGACGAGCGATGAAGGTGAACCGAACGCCGCCGATCCTGCCGGTCGTCACCGGACCGGAGGGTTCGCCGAAAGCGCTCTTTACCTCTATTTCCTGTGCTCCATCGAGGGCGCCCGGCTCGTACAGGCCGGAGCCGCCGATGATACCGATGTGCCACTCGCTCATCGCTCTCCCCTCCCCTGACCGGCTACTTGGGCGGCATGCGGATCGCGCCGTCGAGGCGGACGCATTCGCCGTTCATGTATTCGCTTTCCACCATGAAGCAGGCAAGCGCGGCATACTCTTCGGGCCGACCGAGGCGCTTGGGGAACGGCACGGAGGCGGCCAGCGACTGCTGCGCCTTTTCCGGCAGCCCTTCCATCATCGGGGTGAGGAAGATGCCCGGCAGGATCGTGTTGACGCGGATACCCTCGCCCATCAGGTCGCGCGCGACGGGCAGCGTCATGCCCTTCACCCCGGCCTTGGAGGCAGCGTAGGCGACCTGCCCGATCTGGCCGTCTTCGGCGGCGACGGATGCGGTGCTGATCATCACCCCGCGCTCCCCATGCTCCCCGAGCGGGTCGAGCGTCATCATGCCCGCCGCCGCCTTGGCCATGCAGCCGAAGGTGCCCATCAGGTTAACCTTCATGGTCTTCTCGAAGAGAGCGAAGGGAAGATGGCTGATCTCGCCGGTTTCGCGGTCGCGCCGGGTGAGCTTGCCGATCGTGCCGATACCCGCGCAGTTGACGAGGATCCGTTCCTGACCATGCGCCTCGCGCGCCTTGGCGAAGCCCGCTTCGATCGACTTCTCGTCCGACACGTCGACCTCGCAGAAGACGCCGCCGATCTCCTGCGCCACCGCTTCACCCCGCTCGGCATTGAGATCGAACAGCGCGACTTTCGCCCCCCTGGCGGCGAATGCGCGGGCTGTCGCCTCGCCAAGGCCGGATGCGCCGCCGGTAACGACAGCGGCAGTTGTGGTGTCGATTTGCATGGCGATTCCTTCGTGTAATTGCAGCCCACGGCAATGCGATGCGCCTGGTCCTAGACAACGCACGTAAGGCGTCAAGCCGTGAGAGAACGGCCTGTTTGCTGAGATTGTTGTGGTGTTGCAACACCATTGTAGCAATTGTGCGGCGCAAGATGGTTTGCAATTGCAACCAGATGCCCAAAGGCGCAGGCGGGCTGGCGGCAATGACTGCCCTGCCGGTCGCACGGGGTCGCCTTCTCCGACCGGTTCATGACAATTAGCGAGCAAGCTGATCCTGCACGGGGTCCCGCTCGTATTGTGGGGAAAATATCACGTGAAACTTCGTTCCACTCTGAAGGGCGCAGCTGCACCTGTCGCGCTCGCCACCGTACTGGCTGCCGCTCCCGCGGTGGCGCAGGAAAATTCCGATGTTCCCGCCACGGCTGGCGAGAGCTCCAGCATCATCGTGACCGGCACGCGCCTCAACCGCAATCCCGAGGTCGCCGGTGCCAATCCGGTGGTTACGCTGGATGCCCAGACGATCGAGCGCTCGGGTGAGATCAACCTTACAGAGCTGCTGACCGAAACCCCGGCCCTCTTCAATTCCGAAGACAACTTCTCCGCCGCGGGTTCGCAGGCGCGTACCGGCGCTGCTGGCGTCAACCTGCTCGACCTGCGCAACCTTGGTGCTGCACGCACGCTGGTGCTGGTCAATGGTCGCCGCCACATCGCCGGTGTGGCCGGTGAAGCGGCCGTAGACATCAACACCATCCCCACCGCCCTGGTGGAGCGCATCGACATCCTGACCGGCGGCGTGTCCTCGGTCTACGGTGCGGACGGCGTGTCCGGCGTGGTCAACTTCATCATGCAGCGCGACTTCGAGGGCGTGGATTTCCGCTCGCAGGTCGGCATTTCCGAATATAACGATGCGGAAAGCGCGTTCGGCGCGCTGACGGTCGGCACCAACTTCAACGATGGCCGTGGCAACATCACCGGCTCCTACGAATATCGGTTCCAGGGCCGCGTTGGCTATGGCGACCGTCCGGCCGGCCAGTTCGACGCGATCCGCTTCGTGCGCAACCCGGACGACGTGGCAAGCCCGACCGGCGACGATCCCAACATCCCCGACTACATCCCCCTGCCCTATATCGGCTACGCGGAGAGCTCGCCTGCCGGTGCGCTCATCCTCGATGACAGCCTGGTCCCGGTCTATCGCGGCGACGGTGCCCTTTATAACGGTGCCGAGTTCCTGCCGAATTCCGGCTTCCTTTCCGCCGGTGGCCCGAACACGGACGATACGCCGATCGCGGATTACCAGGGCGACCTGCAGGCAGAGACGCAGCACCACATCGTCAACCTGTTCGCCGAATACGAACTTACTCCGAGCATTCGCTTCTTCGCAGAGGGCAAGTATGTGAATTCGGAGAACTTCACGATCGCCCAGCCGTCCTTCGACTTCTACACCTATGTCGGCGGCGAGAACCCGTTCATTCCCGACAATGTGCGGCAGGACATCGCCGCCAACGGCGGCTACTTCGGTGGCCTGCTGCTGAACCGCGACAACTTCGACCTCGGAACGCGTGACGAAACCTTCAGCCGCGATGTCTATCGCGGGGTGGTGGGCTTCGATGGCGACATCACCGACAACCTGCGTTTCGAAGTCAGCTACGTCTACGGCAAGAACGACACGACCTACGTGTCCGACGACCAGCGCGTGGAAGACCGCTACTTCGCTTCGCTCGACGCTGTGGATGAAGGTGAATTCCTCACCGGTACGCCGAACGGCAACGTGGTCTGCCGCGTTTCGGTCGACGGCAGCGGCATCGTCGACAGCTTCAACTTCAACTATGGCGAAGCACCGCAGACCTTCAGCCCGGACGAGTGTGTTCCGCTCAACGTGTTCGGCGAGAACGTGGCCTCGCAGGCCGCGCTGGACTTCGTGTTCCAGGATCTCACCAACACCTACACGCTCACGCAGGACGTCGTGACCGGCTTCGTATCCGGCGACTTCGGCCGCGTGTTCGAACTGCCGGGTGGCCCCGTTGCCTTCGTGCTCGGCGGTGAGTACCGCAAGGAAACCAGCACCTCGATCGTCGATCCGCTGTCGAAGCAGGTCACCGATTTCGATCCGGATTCCGGCGTCCTTGCAGACCTCGCGCTGCTGGCCGACGAAACCGGCGAATTCGACGTGATCGAAGGCTTCGCCGAACTTTCGGTGCCGCTGCTGGCCGACATGCCCTTCTTCGAGCTGCTCGAACTGACTGCCGCCGTGCGTCTGTCGGACTACTCGCTGGCGGGCTACACCGACAGCTGGTCGTTCTCGGGCATCTGGGCACCGGTCGATGACATCCGTTTCCGCGGGTCCTACTCGAAGGCCACTCGTGCGCCGAACATCACCGAGCTGTTCGCGCCCGCGACCGGCACGTTCTCGTTCATCGACGATCCCTGCGATCCCATCAACGTGGGCAACGGCACGTCCTCGCGCGAAGCCAACTGCCGTACGCTGATCGAAGGCCTGGGTGCCGATTTCGACACCTATGACTACAGCTCCGACATCGCTTCGAGCGCCAGCATCGAGGGCTTCTTCTCGGGTAACCAGAACCTGAACCCCGAAGAAGCGACGACCTGGACTGCCGGTGTCGTGCTGGAGCCGCGCTTCCTCGACAATTTCGCGATCAGCTTCGACTGGTACGATATTGACCTGTCGCAGGCGATCAACACCACCACGCTCACCGAGCTGGCCGAGTTCTGCGTCGATGCACCCACGCTCGACAACCAGTTCTGCCCGCTCGTGGACCGTGCGCAGGGTACCGGCTTCGTCGAAGGATTCCGCCTGAGTCCGGTCAACGTCGCCTTCTTCGAGACCGCCGGTGCCGACATGACCGTGCGCTACCGCACCGATCTCGGAGCCGATACCGACATCTCCTTCCGGGGAACGGTAGGCTATCTCGATAAGCTGCTGTTCGTGCCTGCGGACGGCGGTGAGATCGACGACGACAAGAACGAAATCGGCGCGCCCGAGTGGAACGGCAATGCCGACGTCACGCTGACGCACCGCAATTTCAGCCTGAACTACGGTGTGCAGTACATCGGTGAGCAGCAGCGTTACGCCAACGACGTGCTGGCTGCGAACCCCGACCGTGCGGCGCCCGAATACCTCTACATCGACGAGGTGTTCATCCACGACATCCGCGGCGAGGTGAAGCTGGCTGACGAGCGCATGAGCGTCTTCGTCGGCGTCAACAACTTCACCGATGAAGGTCCGGCCCTCGGCTCGATCAACACGCCCACCGGCTGGCGCGGTCGTTACTATTACACCGGCCTGCGCATGACGCTGGACGGCCTGTTCAACTGATAGGTCGAACACGAACGCACAAAGAAAAAGGCGGGGAGCGATCCCCGCCTTTTTTGTTTGCCGGGCTGCCGGGTGCCTAGCTCACCTGCATCTGCAGCTCGCCCTCGCCTTCGTCGATGGTAACGGTGCTGCCGTCGGGCACCCTGCCCTCCAGCAGCATCTCGGCGAGCGGGTCCTGCAGGTAGCGCTGCACCGCGCGTTTCAGCGGCCTTGCGCCATAGACCGGGTCGTAGCCCACCCGGCCCAGCCAGCGGCGCGCCGCATCGCTGAGGTCGAGGGTGATCTTGCGGTCCTTGAGCAGCTTCTGCACCCGCGCCACCTGGATATCGACGATGGGCGCCATGTGCTCCATCGCGAGGCGGTGGAAGAGGATGATCTCGTCCAGCCGGTTGAGGAATTCGGGGCGGAAATGCCCGCGCACGACGTCCATCACCTTGTCCTCGACGTCTTCCACCGTCTGCCCGTCCTCGAGATTGGAGAGGAACTGGCTGCCAAGATTGCTGGTGAGGATGATCAGCGTGTTGGAGAAATCCACCACGCGGCCCTGCCCGTCGGTCAGGCGCCCGTCGTCGAGCACCTGCAGCAGCACGTTGAACACGTCGGGATGGGCCTTCTCCACCTCGTCGAACAGCACGACCTGATAGGGCCTGCGCCGCACCGCCTCGGTCAGCACGCCACCTTCGTCATAGCCGACATAGCCCGGAGGCGCGCCAATGAGGCGGGCAACCGCGTGCTTCTCCATGAACTCGCTCATATCGATGCGCACCAGCGCCTGGTCGTCGTCGAACAGGAACGCGGCCAGCGCCTTGGTCAGCTCGGTCTTGCCGACGCCGGTGGGGCCAAGGAACAGGAAGCTGCCGAGCGGGCGGTTCGGATCCTGCAGGCCGGCACGCGCCCGGCGCACCGCCTTGGAGACGGCTTCCACAGCCTGCTCCTGTCCGATCACGCGCTTGCCGATGATCTCCTCCATCTTGAGGAGCTTCTCGCGCTCGCCCTCGAGCATCTTTTCCATCGGCACGCCGGTCCAGCGGCTGACGACATTGGCAATATCGTCCTCTGTCACCTCTTCCTTGAGGAGTGCGTTCTCGGTCTGGCCCTCCGCCTCGGCCAGCTGCTTTTCGAGCTGCGGGATCTTACCGTAGGATAGCTCGCCCGCCTTGGCGAGGTCGCCGCTGCGTTGCGCCTGCTCCAGCTCTATACGCGCGGCATCGAGATCTTCCTTGATCCGCGCCTCGGCATGGATCTTGTCGCGCTCGTTCTGCCAGCGGGTAGTCAGTTCGGAGGATTGCTGCTCGAGATTGGCGAGCTCGCCGCGCAGGTTCTCCAGTCGATCCTTCGAGGCGTCGTCGGTTTCCTTGGCCAGCGCCGATTCCTCGATCTTCAACTGGATGATCCGCCGGTCGAGCGCCTCGATCTCCTCGGGCTTGCTCTCCACTTCCATGCGGATGCGGCTGGCGGCCTCGTCCATCAGGTCGATCGCCTTGTCGGGCAGGAAGCGGTCGGTGATGTAGCGTTCGGAAAGCTGCGCCGCGGCGACAATCGCGGCATCGGTGATGCGCACGCCGTGGTGAAGCTCGTACTTCTCCTTGATGCCGCGCAAGATGGAGATGGTGTCCTCCACGCTCGGCTCGTCGACATAGACGGGCTGGAAACGGCGCTGGAGGGCAGCGTCCTTCTCGACATATTTTTGGTATTCATCCAGCGTCGTAGCGCCGATGCAGTGCAGTTCGCCGCGGGCAAGGGCGGGCTTCAGGAGGTTGGAGGCATCCATGCTGCCTTCCGAAGCGCCCGCGCCGATCAGCGTGTGCATCTCGTCGATGAAAAGGATGATGTCGCCTTCGGCGCCCTTCACCTCGTCGAGCACGGATTTCAGCCGCTCCTCGAACTCCCCGCGATATTTCGCGCCCGCGATGAGAGAACCCATGTCGAGCGCCATCAGCGTGCGGTCCTTCAGGCTGTCGGGCACATCGCCATTGGCGATGCGCAGGGCCAGCCCCTCGGCAATGGCGGTCTTGCCGGTGCCGGGCTCGCCGATGAGTACGGGATTGTTCTTGGTGCGCCGGGCAAGGATCTGCACCGTGCGGCGGATTTCCTCGTCGCGCCCGATGACCGGGTCCAGCTTGCCGTCCCGGGCCTTCTGCGTCAGGTCCTGCGCGTATTTCTTCATCGCGTCGTAGGCAGCCTCGGCATTGGCAGTGTCGGCCGTCTTGCCCTTGCGCAACTCGTTGATGGCGGAGTTGAGCTTCTCGGCCGTGACGCCGGCATCGGCCAGCGCCTGTCCGGCCTTGCTTTGCTTGGCCAGCACGAGCGCCAACAGCAGCCGCTCCACGGTCACATAGCTGTCGCCCGCCTTGTCCGCGACCTGTTCGGCCTGGTCGAGCACACGCACGGCATCGTTGTCGAGCCCCGGCGTCTGCTGCGCCCCGCCCCCGCTGACGGAGGGGATCTTGGCGAGCAGCGCGTCGATAGCCTCGACTGCGCGCACAGGATTACCTCCGGCGCGCTGGATCAGGCCGGCGGCCATGCCTTCTTCGTCCTCCAGCAAGGCCTTGGCGATATGCTCCGGGCTGATGCGCTGGTGGCTGTTGCGAATGGCGACGGTTTGTGCGCTTTGGAGGAAACCCTTCGCGCGGTCGGTAAATTTCTCAAGGTTCATGTGGACACCCCTCAATAGCTTCCCATGTCACATAGTGTTGCATTATCGCAACACAAGGCCCGCCGGTCGGCAATAATCGTTCCTCAGTCTAAATCCTTGCCGACAACGCGAAAGGTCCAACGCCAAGGTTGCGTAAAGTCGCAAAGCAAGACAAGAGTCGCGTTCGCCAAGGTGCGAACACATTCTGGACTTATCCCATCGCACGAAAGCAATCCCCCAGGAGCATGGCAATCAAGCGCAATGGCCACGCAAGCAGATAATACCGATCTCAGGAATGACGGCGTCGCCACGGCTTATGACCGTTGGGCACCGATCTACGATCTCGTATTCGGCCGCGTCTTCAAGGAAGGCCGCAACGATGCAATCAATGCTGCCGAGGCCGCGCTGCCTGACGGTGGCCGGGTACTGGAAGTGGGCGTGGGCACCGGCCTCAACCTGCCGCTCTACAAGAAATCCACCCGGCTGGTGGCGATCGACCTCTCGCCTGCGATGATCGAGAAGGTGCGCAGCCGCAAGGCGAAGCATGGCTGGCACAATGTCGAGCATGTGGAGGTGATGAACGCGCAGGCAATGACATTCGACGACAACGCGTTCGAGGTGCTGGTAGGCAATTACGTCGTCACCTCCTGCCCCGATCCCGAGGCGGCGCTGGACGAGTTCGTGCGCGTGACCAAGCCCGGTGGCGAAATCATCATCACGACCCGCATCGGCGCGAACAAGGGCCTGCGTGGCCGGATCGAGAAGACGCTGATGCCGATTACCCGGCGGCTGGGCTTCCGGACGGAATTCCCCTATGAGCGCTATGCGAACTGGGCGCGGGCCAACGGCCAGGTCGAACTCCTCGAGAACCGCCCGCTGCCACCGCTCGGACATTTTTCGATCCTGCGCTATCGAAAGTCCGCAAACTGAAACAAATCTCGGCTTGGGTGCCGGGAATGTTGACCGCCCTCATCGACGGAGCATGACATGGGTCGCTTTCGCGAACAATTGCAGGAACAACGGTGGGACGACCACCGCTATTACCATCACAATCTGATCAACCGCTCCCTGCACTTCTTCAGCGCCTGCACCTTCGTGGTGTGTTACGCGCTGGTATGGAACTATCCGGGTCTCGCCGCCCTGCTGGCATGGGGTTTCGCGATGACCAGCCGTCAGGCGGGCCATTTCTTCTTCGAGCCCAAGGGCTACGACCACGTCAACGATGCGACGCATGCGTACAAGGAAGCCGTGAAGGTCGGCTACAATCTGAAGCGCAAATACGTGATGATGGGCGTCTGGGCCGCATCCCCGATCCCGCTGCTGCTGGACCCGAGCTTCTTCGGCCTGTTTGCACAGCCGCATACTACCGCGTTCGGCTTTCTCGAGAACCTGGGCATCGTGTGGCTGATCGTGGGTGTGGGCGCTTTGGTGTTCCGCACCGTGCAGTTGTTCTTCATCCGCGACGTGCAGACAGGGCTGGTGTGGGCGACCAAGATCATCACCGATCCGTTCCACGACATGAAGCTCTACGCCCATGCTCCGGTGGAACTGGCGAAAAACGCGCTCGCCTGGCGGCCCTCGCGCGGCTGACAATCTGCCGAACTGTGTATGAAAAGGCCGGAAGCGTTTCCGGCCTTTTTCATATGAACCGACAGGGAACCGGTCAGGTCAGGTGCTTCGTCTCCTGCCGCGCGTGGAGACGCGGTGATCGCGCTTCACGCACATTCCGCGGGATCGAGCGCGAACAGCTTTGCCAGCTGCGCATAAAGCGCCGGCTCGTCGCGCTTCAGTTCACGGGGCTTCTCGAAAAAGGTCACGGTCGCAACGGCAAAGAATTCCTGATGGTTGATCGCACCGTAGGGGTCGATGACCGGACGATGTCCGTTCTCCACCCGCTTCACGTGATCATTGTATGCATCCAGCATCGCCTTTTCCCAACCCGCGTAGGACTGGTCCTTGCGCAGGATGGGAATACCGTTGGTGTGACCGGTCAGGCTATCGAGCTGATGCGCGAATTCGTGCATCACGACGTTGTGGCCATCGTCCGCATCGAGGCCGCCCTTGAGCGCATGATCCCACGAGAGCACGACGGGCCCGCGGGTCCAGCTTTCCCCGGCCAGATGCGTCTCCCCTTCGTGAACCACGAAGCCATCATCCCTGTTACGGCTCGTGCGAATGGTCGACGGGTACAGCAGCACGGTTCTCACCGTTTCGTACCAGACCGGGCTGTTGACGATCAGGAGGCAGGCCTGAGCGGCAACCGAGAGCCGCATTTCATCGCGAAGCTCCAGCCCCTGATAGGCATGGAAGGTAACCTGGTCGAGGAACAGGTTGATCTTGCCTTCGAGCTTCGGTCGCAGCGACGGCGGCAGGTGGCGTAAGGCAGGCACCAGTCGCTCCAGCATTTGGCGCTGCTCATCGGTGAGCGGTGTCGCCAGCAAGCGCTCCCGTCTGCGACGCCGCGAGATGTTGCGAAAAACCAGCCCGCCGACAACCATCAGGGCAAGCACGATGATGGGCGCAAGCGTCATGGCAGAAAGATTGGATCGCCAGGGCCGCCGCGCAATATGGCATCAGGCCGGGATCGTCGCAGGAACACTCACCCGCGCCCGAATTTTGTGCGCAGGCTCTCCTTCAGGATCTGCCGCTTCAGGTCCTTGTCGCTCGCGCCTTCCGGGCCCCATGCCCAGCCATCGTTCTCGAACTTGCGCGCCGCTTCAACGAAACGGTCGGCGACTTCGGCAAATTCCTGATCACCGAAGGCTAGCGAGAAGATGAAGCGACCCGTGCCCGTCCAGCCAAGCGCAAGCCCCTCGGCGCGCAGGTAATATTGGAGCATCCAGTTGTAGCGACTGGGCCGGGTGTAATAGCAGGTCCAGACGGCGGAGAGGTTCGCCACCCGAGGGGACAGGTCCTCCGCTTCCAGCCGTTCGTTCAACGCCTCAGCGCGCCTGTTCCAGCACTCGTCCAGCCCTTCATACGCCTTTCGCGCCTCGTCGCCGGCGTGCCATTGCAGGAACTGGTCCATCGCGCCCATCACGTAAGGGTGCGAATTGAACGTCCCGCGCGCGAAGCAGATGTCGGCGGGCTTGTCGTCCTTGTAGCGCTTCATCAGGTCTGCCCGGCCGCAAAGCACGCCCACAGGCAGGCCGCCGCCCAGCGTCTTGCCGTAGGTCACCATGTCAGGTTCTATGCCAAAATACTCGCACGCCCCTCGCGCAGCGAGACGGAAGCCGGTGAACACCTCGTCCACGATCAGCACGATTCCCGCCTCGGTGCAGACTTCCCGCAGCTTCGCCAGCCACCCGGAATAGGCCGCGCGGTCGACATGCGCGCGCCTGCTGGAATCGACCAGTGCGCTGTCGCCCGGCGCATTGGAATTGGGATGCATGGCCTGCAACGGGTTCACCAGCACGCACGCGATATTCTTGCGGGTCCGCAGCACTTCCAGCGTCGCCTCGCTCATATCGGCGAGCGTGTAGGTGCGGTCTGCAGGGACGGGATTGCCGATACCCGGCTGCACGTCGCCCCACCACCCGTGATAGGCGCCCGCAAAGCGCACCAGCCTGTCCTTGCCAGTGTGATAGCGCGCAAGGCGGACCGCCTGCATCACCGCCTCGGTGCCGGACATGTGGAAGCTGACCGCGTCGAGCCCGCTGATTGCCTTCAACCGCTTCACGTTGTCCGACACGACGGGATGCAATCCCCCCAGCACCGGGCCGAGATCGGAAACTGTCTTCGCCCCACGCTCGATCATGCCCCTGTAGGCGTCGACGCCCAACAGGTTCACGCCATAGGATCCGGTGAGATCGTAGAATTCGTTGCCGTCGAGATCGGTCAGCATCACCCCCTCGCTCGCCTCGTAGAATGAGCCCGAGGGCAGGTTCTCGCGCACCACGCGGCTGAACTGGAATGGCACACGGTAGGTGCTGGTGAAAGCGATGTCGGGGATCGAGTCCTTCATCTCCGCGCTCGCCGCGGCGGACTTCGCGAAGCGCGCCTGGTAAATGGAGGACAGCTGCGTGAACCCCGCCTCACGCCTTGCCGCCACGTCATCGGGTGCACCATCGGCACGGAAGAAAGCCTCGCGGTCGAATTCGTAGAAGGGCAGCAGGCCTGCCACCCGCTTCGCCATGCGCACATGCCCGATCAGCCCCCTGTGCTTGGCGCGACTGAGTTTCAGCCGGTTGCGACCCCAGTTCGCGGCGTAGGCGATGCCGGCGGCGCCCGCGAGAACCCGTCCGAATTTCATATTAACGTCCCTTTTCAGCCGCTATGGGCGGCGCATGTCGTTTGGTCGCTCGTTTCGGACACTCCTAAGTCAGGAAGATGTCAATTTCCTCCTGACAAATCGTATCCCGCGCCATGCGCTTACACGTTTCATGGGGTGGTTCGCACGGGTAGAATTGCCCCCGGTGCGCGCCGCCAGCATCGCCGCCTGGAAATTCTTCTGCGACGTCGACATGAGCGACGCGCGAAGCACCAGTTTCAAATCCTTGCGCGAGGCATTTATCCGGCCCCTGCGCGAAGGCGCGCGCCCGCTCGACACCGCGCCTGTAGCCATCTCCAGCCCCTGCGACGGGATCGTCGGCGCTTTCGGGCGGATCGAGGATGGCACGGCGCTGCAGATCAAGGGCATGCCTTACCCCGTGGCCGACCTCCTGGGCTCCGAGGAGGAAGCGAAGGCGCTGGAGGGCGGCTGGTATGTTACCCTGCGCCTCACCGCAGGCATGTATCACCGCTTTCATGCTCCCCACGACATCGCGGTGGAGCAGCTTCGCTATATCTCCGGCGATACGTGGAACGTGAACCCCATTGCCCTGAAGCGCGTCGAACGCCTGTTCTGCAAGAACGAACGCGCCCCTATCACCGTGCGGCTGGAATCATCGGGCAAGAGGCTGGTGCTGGTGCCCGTCGCCGCCGTGCTCGTCGCCAGCATTCGTCTGCCCTGGTACGACGAAACCGGCGACGTGCGCCGCAAGGGGGAGCGGGTGGAAAATCTCGGCGCCTCCTTTGTCCGGGGAGAGGAGATGGGCTGGTTCGAGCATGGCTCCACCATCGTCGTGCTTTCCCCGCCCGAGTGCCCGCCCGCGCCTGGTCTGGAGACAGGCCAGACGATCCGGATGGGCGAAAGGCTTATGGTGATCGACGAATGACTTCCGGCTGCGCCGAATAGGGTTTCGCTGGCGTTCAGTCGTGCTATCCGGTTGCGCATGAAAAGGTTTTTCGCGCTCCATACGCTCGCACCTCTGGCCTCCATCGCCCTTTTGGGTTGCACCACAACGGGACCGTCTGCCGATCCGGACTATGCCGTCGCGGAAGTCAGCGTAGCCACAGCCGAGGCGCAGACGGCCTCGCTGGACGACATCATCGCTGCGGTCGACATTCCGTACGAGACCTTCACGCTCAACAACGGCCTCACCACCATCGTCCACACTGATCGCAAGTCGCCGCTGGTCGGCGTGACGGTCTATTACCGCGTCGGCTCAAAATCCGAACCACGCGGCCGTACGGGCTTCGCCCACCTGTTCGAGCACATCATGTTCACCGGCAGCGAGAACGTGGAGAATTTCGACATTCCGCTCGAGGCGGCGGGTTCTACCGGCACCAATGGCTCCACCAGCTACGACCGTACGAATTACGTGGAAACCGTGCCAACCGGCGCGCTCGATCTCGCGCTGATGATGGAGGCAGACCGGATGGGCTACCTCCTCGGCGCGCTCAGCCAGGAGCGGCTCGATAACCAGCGCGCCGTGGTGCAGAACGAGAAGCGGCAAGGCGACAACCAGCCTTACGGTCTCATCGACTACAAGCTGAGCGAGGGATTGCTTCCCGTTGGCCACCCCTATCGCCACTCGGTCATCGGCTCCATGGCGGATCTGTCCGCCGCCAGCTTGGCGGACGTGCGCAGTTGGTTCACCGAAAATTACGGCCCGAACAATGTCGTCCTCGCCCTCACAGGCGATATCGATGCCGAGACTGCACGCCCGATGGTGGAACGCTGGTTCGGAGACATCCCTCGCGGTCCCGAAGTCGAGCAGTTCGAGGCCGGACCAGTCACCCTGGCACAGCCTGCCTACGAAACGATGACGGACCAGGTACCGCAAACGCTGTTGCTTCGTGCATGGACCGGGCCCGACATGCAGCACCCCGACGCCGTGCCGCTTCAGGTCGGCATGCATATCCTCGGCGGCCTCGCCTCATCGCGGCTCGACAATGCGATGGTGCGCGGCGAGGAACTCGCGACCAGCGTATCGGCCTACTACCAGGCTTACGAACAGATCGGCTTCGCGCAGGCGCAGGTACAGGTCCGCCCCGATGCATCGCAGGACGAAGCGCAGGCATTGCTTGAGGCCGAGATCGCGCGTCTCATCGACAACGGACCGACCCAGGACGAGCTGGAGCGCGCTACCACCCAGATCGCCTCCGACCTCGTCGGATCGCTGGAGCGGATCGGCGGTTTCGGCGGCAAGGGCGCGATCCTTGCCGAGGGGCTGCTCTACACCGGCGATGCCGATTTCTACCGCACCGATCTCGAGCGCATGGCCGCGCTCACGCCCGTCGATGTGCAGGCGGCGATGGAGCGCTGGCTAACCCGGCCCGCCTACAACCTCGCGGTCGTGCCGGGCGAGCGCACGCTGGACGGCGGCGAAATGGGTGGCTGGGGTGACGAGCATCTCAACCCTGCGCCCGAGGCAGACAGCGGCAGCGATGTGGAAGTCACGCGGACCGGTCCGGATATCCCCCTCCCTAGGCCCGAGCCTGTAGGAGAACTCACCTTCCCGGAAGTCGAGCGCGCGACGCTGTCGAACGGCATCGAAGTGGTTCTGGCGCGCCGGGACTCGGTGCCCAAGGTTTCGCTGGCGCTGGTCTTCGATGCAGGCTCGGTCGTCGATCCGCAGGGTCAGGCGGGTGTGCATGCTACCATGGTCGACCTGCTGACCGAAGGCACAACCTCGCGCAGCGCGCTGGATATCGCGGTCGAGGAGGAATCGCTCGGTGCCTCGCTTAGTGTGAATGCGGGGGCCGAAAGCACCACGGCTTTCCTCTCCGCCCTGTCGCCCAACCTGCGGCCTTCGCTGGAATTGATGGCCGATGTCGTGCGCAACCCCGCCTTCGCGCCCGACGCGATGGAGCGGGTGCGCAGCCAGCGCCTCGCTGCCGTGGCGCAGGAACTGTCCTCGCCTGCAGGGCTCGCCAACCGGGCATTCATGCCGCTCGTCTACGGCGAGCGCCATCCCTACGCTGCCGCCGCCACGTCAGGTAATGCCGAGGTGATAGAAGCGCTTACCCGCGCGGACATGGTGGCCGAGCATGCCGAGTGGATCCGCTCGGCCACCGCCACCATCACCGCGGTCGGCGATGTCACGATGGACGAACTCGTCGCCGATCTGGAAGCGACGCTGGGCGATTGGCAGGACCCGGCCACACCCGTCCCGGCGAAAGACGTCAGCCAGCCGCCGGCTTCCGCCAACGCCCCGCGCATCGTGGTAGTGGATCGCCCCAACTCACCCTCGAGCTATCTCGTGCTTGGGCGCCCCGCCCGCATTGCCGGGTGGCGGGAAGGCATGGAAGCGCTCGACCTTGCAAACGAGGTGATCGGCGACGGCTTCCTGTCGCGCCTTAACAACGACCTGCGCGAGACGAAGGGATGGACCTACGGCATCCGCTCCAGCCTGCCCGACGCCCAGGGCCCGCGCATCTTCCGCATCGCCACGCAGGTGCAGGCCGACCGTACCGCGGACTCGATCCAGGTGATCCTCGACCAGCTCGAAGCGTTCCCCGCCACCCGGCCGGTGGACGAGGTGGAACTGCAGCGCGTAACCGATGGCAACGTGCGCAACCTGCCCAATCGGTACGAGACGAACGGGCAGGTGCTCGGCGCCTTGCTGGCCAACCAGAATGCCGGCCGCGACGATCGCTACCAGGTGCTGCTTCCGCAACTCTACGCCGCTGTTGACGCCGACGACATCAACGCCGCGGCGCGCGATTATCTGCAGCCCGAAAACATCACCATCGTGGTCGTCGGCGACCGGGAAACGGTTGAACCCCAGCTCGAAAACCTCGACATGGACGTGCAATATGTCGCCGCAGACAGCCTGTAATACCGCGGCCTGAGAGGAGAATACGCATGACCGACATTGGCGGAACCTACGACTTCGTCGCCGAGACACCGATGGGCGAGCAGACTGGTACGTTCACCGTTGTCCCCGGCGCGGATGGCGAGACCTTCACCGGTCAGCTTTCGGGCGGGATGGGCAATATGGATGTCCAGAACGGCCGGATCGAGGGCGATACGCTCACCTGGCAGATGAAGATGGGCCTCCCCATGCCGATGACGTTGGATTGCGAGGCCACGAAGAATGGTGACGCGGTGGCAGGCACGATCAAGGCAGGCATGATGGGCACGATGCCCTTCACCGCCCAGAAGCAGGACTGACCGGCTAGAACTTCCCCCGCAGCGCCTGATAGGCCGCTGCAGTAACCGTGTTCGCGAGGTTGAGCGAGCGGATGTGCCTGGAGCGCATCGGCAGGCTCACCTCGCACGTCGTGTGCCTCTCTCGAATTGCGCGCGGCAGCCCCTTCGTCTCGCTGCCGAAGACGAGGATGGCGTCGTCCGGGTAATCCGGCTCGTAGAAGGATCGCGCTGCATCCTCCTCGAACAGGAACATTTGCCCGTCCCGCGGCTGACGCTCCGCAAGAAACGCGTCCCAACTGGCGTATTCCGACAGGCGGACGTGCTGCCAGTAATCCAGCCCTGCGCGCTTCAATTGCCTGTCCGACAGTGTGAAACCGTAAGGCCGGATCAACACCAGCTCGATGTCGAGCGCCACGCAGGTGCGGCCGGTGGCTCCGGTATTATGCGGGATCTCGGGATGGACGAGAACGATGGCCGGGCGCGCAACAGCCCCGCTCGCATCCGGCGACCCGGACTGTGGCGCGCCGCTGGCTATTGCCCACCCGCGCTGCTGGTCGGCTGCTCTCGCCGATCGACCATTTGCAGGCCGTCATAAGCGAAGACGCCGTCGATCGGGAGAACCCGATTGATCGTGCCGCCATACCAGTTGGGCAGCGAAGGGACCGGGGCAAACTGAGCGGGACGAACCCAGTTCGCGATGCGGGGATCGAAGGCCAGTTCGCTCGGTCCCTCGATCAGCAGGCCACTGCGTACCACTCGGTCCGTTCCGTCGGTGCCGTCCGGGAATTCCGCGATGGGATTGGCTCGCGGGTCGAGCGCGGTGGGCTCGATGCGCACCGCCGTAACCTGGCCGACCGGCACCTCGAACCGAACGGAGCCCATGCAGGCGCAGTCCATGAATTCGGGCATGCCAAGTCCGTAGAAGATGTATTCTCCCGCCGGGACTTCATAGAGCCACAGCGAAACGTCATCATTGGCAAAGCGGTTCTGGGGGCCGAGTGTCATGGTCTGCCGGGATTCGAGTTCCGGCCATGCGAAATTCTCTTCCGTCGGCTCGACCGGCAATTCCGGTCGGCGCTGGGCGCTGTTGCGCGCTTCAAAATAGGCGAGATCGCGTTCGTAACGCGCCATGGCCCTCACGTGATCCTCACGCGCTTCGGCCAGCGCCTCTTCACGCTGACGCGCCCAGTCCACGCGCATTTCGTCGGAGGGAAGCTTGAAGAAGGTGGAAACCATCATGCCCGTCCCCTCGACAAGGAGGTAGGCCTTCCCGCTATCCAGCGTCACCTCGCTGCGGTCGGCGATGCGATCGATCCTGATCGGCTCGACATCCTGCGCGAGTGCCGAAGCGGACGTGAATGCCGAGAGTAGGGCGACAAGACCAAGCGCGGCGGCGCTGGCTTCAACACGTTTCATCATAGGCCCAACTCCTCACCCTGCGGGCGCGGACCGGAGGCCACGCGCGCCTGTTGCGCAAGCAGACGCTGACGCTCCGGTTCCTCGATACCTCCTTCGAAGTTGAAGGCAGTCCACAGATCTTTCTGCAGGCCGAAGCGCGAATAGCCGAGATAGAACATGCAACGACGCATGTTGACACGGCGCTTGGCGCGCATCTCGCCCGATCCGAAGATGGCATCCATCATGGCTCCCGCGATAAGTCCGCCCACCGCGCCGCCGATGGGGCCGTACTGCATCATGTTCGTCGCGGTCTGCGAGGAATCGGGAAAATAGTTTCCGCGGCGAAGGCCCCGCGCAGACTCGTCACAGGTGCGCAGGTCACCAAGCGCGGTCTGGAAGTCCGTATCCGGGCGATGGAAGATGTAATACTTGTCGTAGTTAGAGCGATCGCCTCCGGTCTCCTCGAAAGCCAGCGCGGGCATGGCGATCTCCGCCTCGTCCGGCATCCAGGCCATCCATTCCTGGTCTGTCTGTGGCTGGGTCGCAGCTTCCTGTGCCGCAACCGAAGCCACACCGGCGCAGGCAAGCGCCAGCGCAGCTATCGCGTATTTCATGAAAAGACCCCCGTCCAAAATTCTTCCCGGCGATTATGCGAGGAGAATTCGGCGAGCAAGCGTTTTCAAAGGCCTACTGCAACTTGTCCTTAAGGATATCGTTCACCACCGCGGGATTGGCCTTGCCCTGCATGGCCTTCATCGTCTGGCCGACGAAGAAGCCGAATAGCTTGTCCTTGCCGCCGCGATACTGTTCCACCTTGTCCTGGTTGTTGGCGAGGATCTCGTCCACGGCAGCTTCGATGGCGCCGGTATCGCTGACCTGCTTCAGGCCCTCGCTCTCGGCGATCTCGGCGGGCTCGCGGCCTTCTTTCAGCACGATCTCGAAGATCTCCTTGGCCTGCCCGCCGGAAATCTCGCCCTTGGCCTGCATGTCGAGGATCGCAGCCTGCCGCTCTGCCGTGGCATTGGCGGGATCGCCCTCGTCGCCCAGCGCCTTGATCACGCCGGGAGCGACCGACAGCGACCAGTTGGCGACCTGCGTCGCCACCTCTTTTTCGGGCTTGCCGATACCCTTTGCGGTAGCGGCCAGCAGCGTCTCGAAGCGCGCGAAGGTCTCCACCTCGGCGGTAAGTTCGCGGGCGTTGTAGGGGGTGAGACCCAGTTCGTTCTCGTAACGGGCGCGCTTGGCGTCCGGGAGTTCGGGAAGCGACTTGCGGCAATCTTCCAGGAAATCTTCGTGCAGCACCAGCGGCAAGAGGTCGGGATCGGGGAAATAGCGATAGTCGTGCGCGTCCTCCTTGGACCGCATGGATCGGGTGGTGCCGGTGTTCGGATCGAACAGGCGCGTTTCCTGCACCACCGTGCCGCCATCCTCGATCACGTCGATCTGGCGCTGCACCTCGTGCTCGATCGCCTGCATCACAAAGCGCACGGAGTTTACGTTCTTCGTCTCGGTCCGCGTGCCGAGTTCGGTATCGCCCACCTTGCGTACCGAAACGTTGACGTCAGCGCGCATGGAGCCTTCCTCCATGTTGCCGTCACAACTGCCGACATAGCGCAGGATCGCGCGCAGCTTGCGGATATAGGCCCCTGCCTCTGCCGGAGAGGTCATGTCGGGGCGCGAAACGATCTCCATCAGCGCGACGCCGGTGCGGTTGAGGTCGACATAGGACATGGTCGGATGCTGGTCGTGCATCAGCTTGCCCGCGTCCTGCTCCACGTGGATGCGCTCGATGCGGATCACCTTGTCTTCCGGGATGCCGGCCTTCTCGTCAGCCTCGATCACCAGTTGCCCCTCGCCCACGAGCGGATGGTAGAGCTGGCTGATCTGGTAGCCCTGCGGCAGGTCTGCGTAGAAGTAGTTCTTGCGGTCGAAGCGGCTCCAGCTGTTGATCTGCGCCTCGATCGCCATGCCGGTGCGCACCGCCTGGCGGATGCACTCGCGGTTGGGCACGGGCAGCATGCCGGGCATCGCGGCGTCTATCAGCGAGACCTGCGAATTGGGCTCCGCCCCGAAGGCGGTGGAGGCGCCGGAGAACAGCTTGGCATTGCTCGTCACCTGCGCATGGACTTCGAGGCCAATCACGACCTCCCACTCGCCGGTTGCGCCGTGGACACGGTAATTACTCATTGCGGCTTCCAACTTATCAGACCTTCGACATCGCCGTCGCCGGTGGATTTGAAATTCATGGGTACGCTGAACCTGATACGGCTCACGGTGGAGCTTTCACCGGCGATCTCGCCGCCCGCATTCGCGCCGATCCCGAAAACGGCCACTTTCAGCCCCGCTCCGGACGTGCCGGTCTTCTTCGCCGATACCGCTATGTCGAACTCGACGGAACGCGGAGCGGTGAAGCCGGATACGCCGGATCCATGCGCCGAGGCGATCTTCAGGTCCTGGGCATTCGCAATGCCCGTGGCGATGGCCCGGAGGGTGCTTTCGACGAAGGCGGAAAGTTCGCCTGAGTCGGCATTCTCGCTCACGGCTGCGCCTCCAGCAGGAACGCCTCGGTCTTCTGCAACTCGTTGCGGAGCATGTTGTCGTACGGGGTATTGCCGCTGACATTGATGTCGTTGATCAACGTCACGGAGATGTCGCGATATTCGGGGAAGGTCTGGAGCTCGCGGATACAGGCGAGCACGATAGGTGCGCGCTTCCTGTCGGCCCGCAGTTCGTTCAGCAGACGGTCCATCACCGCGGTAAAGGCCATGCACCGCTGTGCCGACTGCGCCTTGTGGCGGGCCTTGGCATTGGCGAAATGCACGGTCGCCACCAGCGCCCAGATCGGCAGGATCAGCCCGCCGATGAGCAGAACGATGACGAGGACCTCGAAACCGCTCACCACCATTTCTCCGGCTGCGCGGTAAAGCCTGCGCGCTGCTCGATGGCGAGGCCAGCGTTCAGAACGCCCTGCTCGTCCATCGGCTTGCCCACCAGTTGCAGGCCAAGCGGCAGTCCGTCCTTGTTGAGCGTCGCAGGTACGCTCATGGCGGGAAGGCCGGCCAGCGAGGCAGGAACCGAGAACACGTCGTTCAGATACATCGCAAGCGGGTCGTCGCTCATCTCGCCAAGGGCGAAAGCCGCGTTCGGGGTCGTCGGCGCGAGGATAACGTCCACTTCTCCAAAGGCGTCCGTAAAGTCCTTCTGCACCAGCGTTCGAACCTTCTGCGCCTGTGTATAATAGGCATCGTAGAAACCGGCGGAAAGCACATAGGTGCCGATCAGGATGCGCCGCTTCACCTCATCGCCGAACCCGGCGGAGCGGGTGGCGGCGTACATGTCCTGCAAGCCGGCGCCTTCCGGCAGGTCGCGCAGGCCGTAGCGCACGCCATCATAGCGCGCGAGGTTCGACGAAGCCTCGGCAGGAGCAATGATGTAGTAGGCCGGTAGCGCGTACTTGGTGTGCGGGAGCGACACGTCGACGACCTTTGCGCCCGCATCGCGCAGCCATTCCTTGCCCTGCTCCCAGCTGGCCTCGATCTCGGCATCCATGCCATCCATCCGGTATTCGCGCGGAATGCCCACGGTCTTGCCTTCGAGATTGGCATCGAGCGATGCCGCCCAGTCGGGCACCGGCGCATCGAGGCTGGTCGAATCCTTCGGATCGAAACCCGCCATTGCGCCCAGCATGATCGCGCAATCCTCGACATTGCGGGCCATCGGCCCGGCTTGGTCGAGCGAGCTGGCGAAAGCCACGATGCCCCAGCGCGAGCAGCGGCCATAGGTCGGCTTGATGCCGGTGATGCCAGTGATGGCGGCAGGCTGGCGGATCGAGCCCCCGGTATCGGTCCCGGTCGCAGCCGGGCAAAGGCGCGCGGCCACCGCGGCGGAAGAACCGCCCGAAGAGCCGCCAGGCGTCAACGCGGCGTTGCTGCCTTCCTTGCGCCAGGGGCTTTTCACCGCGCCGAAATGGCTCGTCTCGTTCGAGGAGCCCATGGCAAACTGGTCCATGTTGAGCTTGCCCAGCATGCCCGCGCCCGCATCCCACAACTTCTGCGAGACCGTGGATTCGTAAGGCGGCGTAAAGCCTTCGAGGATGTGGCTGGCAGCGGTGGACTGCACGCCATTGGTGGCGAACAGGTCTTTCATGCCGATGGGCACGCCGGCCATCGGGCCGAGCTCTTCGCCAGCCGCGCGCGCCGCGTCCACGCGGTCGGCTGCGGCGAGCGCATGGTCGGGCGTAGTGACGATGAAGGCGTTCAGTTCGCTGGCGGCGGAGACGGCTTCGTTATGCGCCTCGGCCACCTCGCGCGCGGTGAAGTCGCCGGCGGCCACTCCGTCGCGGATGGCCTTGATGCCGAGTGTCGTGAAATCGGTCACTATTCGATCACCTTCGGCACGCCGAAAAAGCCGTGTTCGGCAACCGGCGCGTTGGCAAGGATATCGTCGCGGCGGCCACCCCCTGTCTTGGGATCGGCGTCCACCACATCGTCGCGCAGGCGCAGTTCCTGCCCGATGACGGCGGTCATTGGCTCGACATCGCTGGTATCGACCTCGCCCAGCTGTTCCACCCAGGCGAGGATATTGTTGAGTTCGGGCACCATATGGTCGAGCGCGTGCTCGTCCATGTTGATGCGCGCCAGACTGGCAATCTTGGCGACTTCTTCTCGAGTGACTGACATGGGCGAGAGCGTTAGACGCGGGCGCCCCGCGCTTCAAGGCGCTTCACGCCCATGCGGAGCGGTAAATTGCCGGGATTACTGACCCGGCGCCGGCATCTCTGCCCCCTGCTGCTGCATCTGTTGCTGCATCATCAGCATCTGCACGCGCTGCGAGAGCTGCTCGAATTCCTGCTCCGTCAGGATCTCATGAACCGTTACCTCGAATGTGAGATCGGCGTTGGCAGGGATCGGCGACCCCGGCGGCGGCGAGTCGCCGTAAGCGAGCTCGGCGGGAACCTCGAGGCGATAGGTGCCGCCTTCGCGCGTCTGCAGCATGCCATCGCGGAAACCCTCGACCACGCCCTGCAGCTGCATCGGGATGCCTTGCGGGATCTCGTCGGCGATGAAAGGCGGCAGGTTTGCCGAGGGCGGGGAACGGTCGAATTCGGTGCCGTCCGGCAGTGTGCCCACATATTCCACGAACACCACGCTGTCGGCGGTAGGCGCCGGGCCCTCGCCTTCGGTCAGCGTCGTCACGCTCAGGCCCTTGGGCGCCGCGGCCCAGGCAATGCCCGCCGCCAGCAATACGGCAAGGACGATACCCACCCACAGCTTGGTGAGCGAGCCCTTGGAAATCGGCTGCAACGGTACGCGGGTGACTTCGGCCATGGTGTTGTGATCCCGTATCGAACTCAGGTCTGCCAGTGACGCGCCCAGCAAAAAGGGCGCGGATTTTCGTCCACGCCCCTTTGGCTTAGCTGCGATGGGCTTTCAAGCTTCGTGAAGCCGCGAAAGCCTTGAGCCGCTTACCGGCTGCCGTCGCGCTCTGCGCGCTTGCGCTCCAGCTTGCGGGCGCGGCGCACGGCGGCGGCCTTTTCACGGGCGCGCTTCTCGGAAGGCTTTTCGTAATGGCGACGCAGTTTCATTTCGCGATACACCCCCTCACGCTGCAGCTTCTTCTTCAGCGCACGGAGAGCCTGCTCGACATTGTTATCGCGAACGATGATCTGCATAAACCTAAGCCAACCTTCTGATCAAAACGGCCAGAGCCCGCGAGCGAATGGCGCGGGAATTGCACCGGAAAACAAACGAAAAAAGCGCCGAATCCCTTCGCGGGCCGGCATCACGAGGTCGTAGATAAGCGAATCGGCGGGAAAAAGCAAGGCGGTGAGCCCTTTTGGGTTCCGCTTGAGCGCACGTGTGACTAGATACCCATCCATGTCCAACGCAACTCCGCAACTCTACGCCTCGCTTTCGGTCGCGCTGGGAGGGGGGATCGGCGCCCTTGCCCGCTACCAGCTTGGCCGCTTCATGACGAGCTGGCTGGGTGCGCCCGCGGTCACCGCCTTTCCCTTCGCCACGCTGGCGGTGAATACCATCGGCAGCCTGTTCATGGGCCTGCTGGCCGGCTGGCTGGTACGCGGCAATCCCGAGAATGCGGACCAGTTGCGACTATTGCTCGGCGTCGGCCTGCTGGGCGGTTTCACCACCTTCAGCGCCTTCAGCCTGGAGCTTGCCTATCTCGTCCAGCGCGGCCAGCTGGGCCTCGCGGCGATCTACTTCATGCTCTCCATCGGGCTTGGCGTATCGGGCTTCGTCTTCGGCCTTACCGTGACGCGGTTGTTCTCGTGAGCGGGCCTGCCTCGAATACCGATAGCGGCGAAGTCCGCCAGTTCACCGTTGGCGAGGACGACGATGGTGTGCGGCTGGACCGCTGGTTCAAGCGCCATTTGCCCCAGGTCGGCTTTGGCACCGTCAGCCGCTGGGCGCGAACCGGGCAGTTGCGGGTGGACGGAAAGCGCGCCAAGGTGGACGACAGGCTGGCGCAGGGACAGGTGCTGCGCGTGCCGCCGGGCGGCGAGGACACGGCGCGAACGCAGCGCGGCCGGCGCGAGCTGACGCCCGAGGAAGAGTCCCTCGCAGACGACATCCTCATCACCCGCACCAAGGCGGCGCTCGTCATCAACAAGCCGCCGGGCCTGGCGACCCAGGGCGGCACCAAGACCAATCGCCACGTCGACGGACTGCTCGACGCCTATGCCGGCGAGGATGAACCGCGCCCGCGCCTGGTTCACCGGCTGGACAAGGATACGAGCGGCATCCTGCTCGTCGCTCGCACACCGGGCAGCGCAGCGTTCTTCTCCAAGCGCTTCTCCGGTCGCAGCGCCAAGAAGATATACTGGGCGCTGGTCGTTGGCGTTCCGGATATACACGAGGGCGAGATCGAGGCGCCGCTGGCCAAGCAGCCGGGCACGGGCGGCGAGAAGATGCATGTCGACCATGAGAACGGGCAGCCCGCGAAAACGGTGTACCGCGTGGTGGAACGTGCGGGGAATGCCGCCGCATGGGTGGAATTGCAGCCCCTGACGGGTCGCACCCACCAGCTTCGCGTGCACATGGCGGCAATGGGTCATCCCATCGTGGGCGATGGCAAGTATGGCGGGCAGGATGCTTTCCTCACCGGCAGCGTCAGTCGCAAGATGCACCTCCACGCCCGCCGTCTCATCATAGAGGCACCGGGCGGCGGCAAGCTGGACGTGACCGCCGACCTGCCCGAGCATTTCGCGCAGAGCATGGAACAGCTGGGTTTCGATCTTTCATTGAGCGAGGCAGAACCTGTCCTCACGCCGCCGCCGGAACGCTCCAAGGCGGAAAAGAAGCAGGCGGCAAAGGCCCATGCCAAGCAATATCGCAAGGCGCGGCGCGGAGAGCGCAAGCGGCGGGCCCAGCCCGGCGGCAAGAAGCGGAGCGGGCCTGGCGCGAAAGGTCCGCGCTGATGCATCCCAACCCTTCCTATCACGCGCATGACCGCGCCATGATGGAGGCGCTGATCGACCAGGTCGGGTTCGGCATGATCTTCCTCGCCACGCCCGGGGGCCCGCGCGTTGCGCATACCCCTTTGCTCTCCACCGGCGATGGCGCGATCCAGTTCCATCTTGCGAATGCCAACGCGCTGACCGCGCATCTGGTAGGGGCCGCGCCGCTGGTCGTGGTGAACGGCCCGGATGCGTATGTATCGCCGCGCTGGTATGACGACCGGGCGACGGTCCCCACGTGGGACTACGTCGCGCTCGAGATCGAGGGACGGGTTCGCCGGATGGATCGCGACGGGCTGGAAGGACTGCTGCACACACTCATCGAAAAATACGAAACAGCCATTCCCGGAACATCCTTCACCGCGAGCGAAACGCCGGGCGAAGTCTGGGACAAGCTGATCGGGGGCATCACCGGCTTCGAGATGGAAGTGCGCGACTGGCGCGCGACGGTCAAGCTGTCGCAGCGCAAGTCCGCGCCCGAGCGCGCGCGCATTGCCGAGGGAATGGAGCGTGCCGGCCACCCCGCCATGGCTCGGCTCTACCGCGAGACCGCGCGGTGACCCGCCTCGCCGTCTTCGATTGCGACGGGACGCTGAGCGACGGGCAGGCAGGCGTCGTGAACGCCATG
The DNA here is from genome assembly GCF_030730945.1 of Aurantiacibacter poecillastricola. Taxonomy (GTDB): domain Bacteria; phylum Pseudomonadota; class Alphaproteobacteria; order Sphingomonadales; family Sphingomonadaceae; genus Alteraurantiacibacter; species Alteraurantiacibacter poecillastricola. Next base: position 57,349 of record NZ_JAVAMS010000004.1, on the reverse strand, counting down.
GATGCAGCCTTTGCCCATGTCGGCTCCCCCGCCCCTCCCCACGCGCAGGTGCGCCGCATCGTCGGTCTCAGCCTGCCGCAGGCGATCCGCCAGCTCGCTCCCGACCTGCCCAATGCAACGCAAGCCGAGGTGGTCGAAGCCTACAAGCAGGCGTTTCGCCGCTCGCGCGAGGACGGCTCCCTGCGGGAACCGCTGTTCGATGGGATGGCAGACCTGCTTCACCGCCTTCATGCCGATGGATGGTTGCTTGGCGTGGCGACGGGGAAATCCGACCGCGGGCTTGCGAGCACGCTGGCCGTGCATGGCCTCGCAGACCTGTTCGTCAGCCTGCATACCGCCGACCGTCACCCGTCGAAGCCTCATCCCGCCATGCTGCAAGCAGCAATGGACGCCTGCCTCGCCCAGCCCGAGACAACCTGCATGATCGGCGATACGGTGTTCGACATGCAGATGGCGAAGGCTGCGGACGTGCGGGCGATAGGCGTTGCCTGGGGCTATCACGAGCCTGCCGAACTGCTTGAAGCGGGCGCCGTCGCGGTGGCCGGCGATGTCACCGAACTGGAGAGCCTGATCCATGCATGACGATACGCCGACAGATGCAGAGGCGCGCAACCGCTTCATGCTCATAAACGCCATGCGTATCGCCGGGGTGGTCATGATCCTTGCAGGCATCGCGGTGTTCAACGAGGCGCTGCCCCTGCCCGACTGGGCTGGCTGGGTACTGATCGTGCTGGGCATGGTCGAGACCTTCGTCACTCCTACCCTGCTCTCGCGCATGTGGAGCACGAACGAGAAACGATGAAACGCTTCTGGAAAGACGTGGCGGTCGAGCCGCACGGCGATGCGTGGCAGGTGTTGCTGGACAGCCGCGCGGTGAAGACGCAGGGGCGCAATCCGCAATTGCTGCCGACCCGTGCGATGGCCGACCTCGTCGCGGCGGAATTTGCCGCGCAGGGGGAAGAGATCGATCTCGGAGCCTTCGTGCACCGCGACATGGCCGACTATGCCATCGACATCGTCGCACCCGACCGCGCAACGCATATCACGAAGCTGCTCGCTTATGCCGAGACCGATACGCTGTGCTACCGCGCCGACCCGGACGAGCCGCTGTTCCGCCGACAGGAGACTGTCTGGGAGCCGATCGTCACCGCCTGCGAGACAGCGCATGGCGTGAAGCTGGAACGGGCGAGCGGGATCGTCCACCGCCCGCAGTCAGAGACGACGACTGCCGCCCTGCGACGCCGACTGGAAGCAGAAGACGCCTTCACCCTCGCGGCGCTGTTGACGCTGACTTCGCTCGCCACTTCGCTGGTGGTAGGACTGGCCATGCTGGAAGGTGGTGCAGACGCCGAAGCCCTGTTCGCGGCTTCCAACCTGGAAGAGGACTGGCAAGCAGAACTATGGGGCCGCGACCACGAGGCGCAGGCCGTCAGGGACATGAAACTGGCGGAATTCAGGAAGGCGGCGGAGTTTGCGGATGCGGCGCGCGCCCGGTCCTAGCCTTACCTAGCCTTACCTAGCCTTACCTAGCCTACCCACTCGGCGACCTGGTCCGCGACGAGGTTCGCCGCATCGTTCAGGGCGCTGCCCACGGCATCGGCTTCGGCGGGGATCCCCTCGATCCGCTCCTCGAACCGGCGCGTGCGCACCGTGCCGTCGGCCGCCTGCAGCACTGCATCGAAACGCACGACCGCACTGCCGGTAGTGGCATCGTAACCCATGTCGACGAGCTGGCCGGAAAGCTGCGTTTCCGCCGCATATTCCATTTCGCCGCCGCCCACCACCAGGCGATTGCCCTTGGCGCGGATCGTTTCGGCCAGCACGTTGCGGAACAGCTGGGCGGGTTTCTCGACCCAGAAAGCTTCCTGCAGATAGGCGAGCGAGCTGTCGCTGGTGGTCACCGGCACGCGGGTTACGTTGAGGCGCTGCGTCGTGTCGGGAACCCGCACGGCCAGGGCCGCGGTAACCTCGCCTTCCGCGGCCGCGCCTGCCGGGATCGTGGCGCTCGGCGTCAGGGTGAGCAATTGCTCGGGCGGCTCGGAGCCGAAGCTGATGCAGCCTGCAAGCGCAGTTACCGAGGCGATTGCGGCGAGGAGTTTGGTCTTGGTCATTCTCGTGGTCACCATCTTGGTCCTCGGCCTCAGGGCTCGTAATCCGGCAGTTCCTGACCGCCCAGCAGCGACCCGGCACCCTCGGTTTCCAGTCGCTCCGTCATCATGCGCAGGTTCTGGCTGGTCTGCCTCAGGTCACGCAGCGTGGCGGTGGCAGCGGGCAACGTGTTCTCGTTCAGCTGCCGCGTCAGCGGCTCGACATTGGCGAGCGAGCCTTCCAGGGAATTGGCGGCTTCCCGCGCGGAGGCGAGCGTCGCGCGCAAGTCGTTGGCGAGCGCGGGACCCTCGCTCTCGAGCAGCTGGTCGGTCGTCTCCAGCGTGCCTTCAAAAGCGGCGAGCGTCTCGGTCGATTGCGCCAGCGTGAGCTGCAGTTCCTGCAAGGTGCGCTGGATTTCCGGCGAACTCGCAGCAAGCTCCGCGCTGATGGCATCAGTGTTGTTGAGGATGCCGGAGATCGCTTCCTGGTTCTCATCGTCGAGCACGCGGGTCAGGCGGTCGGTCAAGGTCGCCAGCCGCTCCAGCAGCAGCGGCGCGCTGGCGAGGATCTCGCCCACCGCACCCTGCGCGGGCGGGATGACAGGCACGCCTTCGGGGCAGCTGGTGGTGTCGCAGCTGATCGGAGGCTGGCTGGACCGTCCGCCCGACAGGCTGATATTGGATACGCCCGTGAAGCTGGCCGAGATACTGGCCGTGGTGCCCACCAGGATCGGCGTATCGCCGTTCACCCGGATGCGCACCTTCACGAATTCGGGATCGCGTTCCCAGATGGAGATGTCGGAGACCTGTCCCACGGGCACACCCGAATAGGTGACGACGGAACCTTCCGCGACGCCGCCCACCGATTGTTCGTAGAAGATGTCGTATTCCTTGCGGTTGCGCTCATTCAGCCCCGCGAGCCAGACGAAGAACACCGCCGCCCCCGCCAGCAGCAGGAGCGTGATAACGCCGACCCAGACATGGTTTGCCCGTGTTTCCATCCGTTTCGCCTATGCCTTCTCGCTGCCGTGCTTGTCCAACGCTTTCCCCCGTTCATGCGTTGCCGAGGCGGCGCGCGCACGCGGTCCGTTGAAATATTCCTGTATCCACGGATGGTCGTGCTCGAGCAGTTCCGGGATCGTGCCGACCGCGATCACCTTCTTGTCCGCCAGTACCGCGACCCGGTCGCAAATGGCGTACAGCGTGTCCAGGTCGTGCGTGATGAGGAAGACGGTGAGGCCCAGCGTATCGGTAAGCTCGCGCGTCAGCTGATCGAATTTGGCGCCGCCGATGGGATCGAGGCCCGCCGTGGGCTCGTCGAGGAACAGCAGTTCGGGATCGAGCGCCAGCGCACGGGCGAGACCGGCGCGCTTCCTCATGCCGCCCGAAAGCTCGGACGGAAACTTGGCTGCCGCATCCTCCGGCAGGCCGGTGAGGACGACCTTGTAGCGCGAGATCTCGTCGAGCAGTTGCTGCTTCAGCTCGGGGTAGAACTGCTTCAGCGGCACCTGCACGTTCTCGCCCACCGACAGGGTGGAGAACAGCGCGCCGCCCTGGAACAGCACGCCCCAGCGATTGCGCACGCCGATCACTTCGTCCGGCTCGGCCTGGGTAATGTTGTGACCGAAAACCTCGATATCGCCTTTCACCGGTGGTTGCAGCCCGATGATGGAGCGCATCAGCACGCTCTTGCCAGTGCCCGAACCGCCCACCACGCCCAGGATCTCCCCGCGCCGCACGTCGAGGTCGAGGTCCTCGTGCACCACGAAGTCGCCAAAGGCGTTGGTGAGGCCGCGAATGCGGATGGGGAAGTCGGTTTCTTCTTCGCTCATGCCCAGCCGATCTCCGTGAAGAATACCGCGAAGAACGCGTCGAGCACGATTACCATGAAGATCGCCTGCACCACGGCTGCCGTGGTGCGCAGGCCCACCTCCTCGGCGTTGCCGGAAACCTGCATGCCCTGATAGCAGCCTGCCATCGCCACGATCAGGCCGAAGACCGGCGCCTTCACCATGCCGACCCAGAAATCGTAGGTCGGCACCACTTCCTGCACGCGGGCAAGGAAGGTCCAGAAGGGAATACCCAGCATCACGTCGCCGATCACCGCACCGCCGATAATGGCGATGCACGAGGCATAGAAGCCCAGCAGCGGCATCATCAGCACGGCTGCCAGGATGCGCGGGATAACCAGCGCCTCCATCGGGGAGACGCCGATGGTGCGCATCGCGTCGATTTCCTCGGTAAGCTTCATCGTGCCGATCTGCGCGGCAAAGGCGCTGCCGGAGCGGCCTGCCACCATGATTGCCGTCATCAGTACGCCCAGCTCGCGCATGGTGATGCGGCCGACGAGGTTCACTGTCAGCGTCTCGGCCCCGAATTGCTGCAACTGTACTGCGCCCTGCTGGGCGATGACGATACCGATCAGGAAGCTCATCAGGCCGATGATCGGCAGGGATGATACGCCCACCAGTTCCATCTGCCGCACCAGCGCCTTGACGCGGAAGCGCCGGGGATGGATCGCAAGGCTGGCCATCGCAATCAGGATCGCGCCGAGAAAGGCGACCGACGAGCGCACGCCGCCCATGAATTCGATGACCTTGGTGCCGACATGCTCGGTCACGCGGCCAAGGGTCTGCCGCCTGTAGGGCGAGACCTCGGCATCGCTTTCGGCGCTTTCGACCGCGTCGAGCAGCACTTCGGCCTGCTCGCTCGCGCCGACGATATCGGCGCCGGTGCGCTGCGAGAAGCGGAAGACGATCCACGCGCCCACCGTGTCGATCGGTCCTGCCTCGGAGATGTCGATGGCCTGGATGGAGTCGGTGATGCCGCGCAGTTCGGGATCGAGCTTGCCAATGCTCGACACCACCAGCGGCCCGGTGATGATGACCGTGGCCCGGCCCCCCGCCTCCTCGATAGTGTATTCAGCCCATTCGCGCATCGGTCGCTGCTATGGGCACAAAAGCGGCTCGCAGCAAGGCTTTCGCGTGTTGCCCTCGGGGGAACTCGGTGGCAGTGGCTCTGGCCATGACCAGCGAACCTCACGATACCTTGGCAAAGACCTTCGATCCCGCCTCCATTGAAGCGAAATGGTACAGGCATTGGGAAGAGACCGGCGCCTTCCGTCCCGATCGCCCGGATGCGGAGCCCTTCACCATCGTCAACCCGCCGCCCAATGTCACCGGCTCGCTGCATATCGGCCATGCGCTCGACAACACGCTGCAGGATATCGTCATCCGCTACGAACGGCTGCGCGGCAAGGATGCGCTGTGGGTTGTGGGCACCGACCACGCGGGTATCGCCACGCAGATGGTGGTGGAGCGTCAGCTCGAGGAGCGGCAGGACAAGCGCACCAACTATTCGCGCGAGGATTTCGTGCAGAAGGTGTGGGACTGGAAGGAAGAGAGCGGCGGCACCATTACCCGCCAGCTGCGCCGCCTCGGCTGTTCGATGGACTGGAGCCGCGAGCAGTTCACCATGGACGAGCATTTCACCAGAGCCGTGCTCAAGGTGTTCGTGGACCTCTACAACGATGGCCTCATCTACCGCGACAAGCGGCTGGTGAACTGGGACCCGAAGCTTCGCACCGCGATTTCCGACCTCGAGGTGGAAACGCGCGACGTTAAGGGTCATTTCTGGACCTTCATCTATCCGCTGGCGGACGGCTCGGGCGAGATCCGCGTCTCCACCACGCGGCCCGAAACCATGCTGGCCGACATGGCGGTGGCCGTTCACCCGGAAGACGAGCGTTACAAGGACCTCGTCGCACGCGGGGCGAAGGTGAAGCTGCCGATCACAGGCCGCGAGATTCCCATCGTGGCGGACGAGCACGCCGATCCGGAGTTAGGTTCGGGCGCGGTGAAGATCACGCCGGGGCACGACTTCAACGACTTCGAGGTGAGCAAGCGGGCAGGTATCGCGCCTGCCGAGATGCTGAACATGCTCGATGCCGATGCTGCCGTGTGCCAGACCGCCGACGGGCTGATCCCCGAGGAGCTGCTCGGCCTCGACCGCTTCGAAGCGCGCCGGGTAGTTGTGGAGATGCTGAAGGCCAGCGGCCACCTCGTGCCGCATGTCAGCACGAACAAGAAGGGCGAGGAGATTGTCGCCGACGCCGAACCGCGCACCATCGCGACGCCTTTCGGCGACCGTGGTGGCGTGGTGATCGAGCCGTGGCTGACCGACCAGTGGTATGTCGACGCAGAGAAACTGGCCAAGCGCCCCATCGAGGCGGTGAAGTCGGGCGAGATCGAGATTGTCCCCGCGACGTGGGAGAAGACCTTCTTCAACTGGATGGAGAACATCCAGCCGTGGTGCGTCTCGCGCCAGCTATGGTGGGGGCACCGGATTCCGGCCTGGTATAACGAGGATGGCAACGTGTTCGTCGCCGAGACCGAGGAAGAGGCGCAGGCCAAGGCCGGGGAAGGCGTTGCCCTTCGCCGAGACGAGGATGTCCTCGACACGTGGTTCTCCTCCGCCCTCTGGCCCTTTGCCACGCTCGGCTGGCCCGATGCCGAGGCGCGGGTGGACAAGCACTACCCCAACTCGCTGCTCATCTCCGGCTTCGACATCCTGTTCTTCTGGGACGCCCGCATGATGATGATGGGCTACTACAACATGGACGAGCGGCCGTGGGAGAAGCTGTATTTGCACGGCCTCGTGCGCGCAGCCGACGGCTCCAAGATGTCGAAGTCCAAGGGCAATGTCGTCGATCCACTCGGCCTGATCGACCAGTACGGCGCCGATGCGCTGCGCTTTTTCATGGCGGCGATGGAAAGCCAGGGCCGCGACATCAAGATGGATGAAAAGCGGGTCGAGGGCTATCGCAACTTCGCCACCAAGCTTTGGAACGCCACGCGCTTCTGCCAGTCGCAGGGCATCGGTGCCTCGACCACGATCAAGGCCCCGCCCGCGCGCCTCGCCGCCAATCAGTGGATCATCGGCGAAGTGCAGCAGACCGTCGAGGCGCTGGACAAGGCGATGGCGGATTTGCGCTTCGATGCCGCGGCCAGCACCATCTACCACTTCACCTGGGACCGTTTCTGCGACTGGTACCTGGAACTCATCAAACCGGTGTTCCAGGGCGATCCGGATTCGATGCTGGCGAAGGAAACCCGCGAGGTCGCCGGCTGGGCGCTCGACCAGATCATGGTCATGCTCCACCCCTTCATGCCCTTCGTGACCGAGGAACTCTGGCACGCGCAAGGATCGCGCCCCTACGATCTCATCCACGCCAAATGGCCGAAGCCCGAGGCCGAGGTGAGCAAGGATGCCACCGACGCCATCGACTGGGTGATCGACCTCACCACCGCCACCCGCAGCGCGCGTAATGAGCTGGGCATTTCGCCGGGCGAGAAGCTGGCGGCCTATATCGAGAGCCCCTCCCCCCTCGCGCAGGGCGTTCTCGATCGCAGCAGCGCCGCCATCGAACGCCTCGCCCGCCTCGCGCCCGTCACCGTGGGCGAAGCGCCCGCCGGGGCTGCGATGCAGGTGGGATCGGGTAGCGATGTCTTCATCGTGCCGCTGGAAGGCGTGATCGACATCGAGGCCGAGCGTGCCCGCCTCATCAAGGCGCGCGACGCTGCGGTGAAGGAGCGGGACAGCCTTGTGAAACGGCTCGACAATCCCAACTTCGTCGAACGCGCGAAGCCTGAAGCGGTGGAGAAGGCCAGGGCCGACCACGCCTTCCAGCGCGAGGAGATCGAGCGGCTGAACGCGGCTCTCGAACGATTGGGATAGGCAGCATGAAGCTCGATCACATGGTCGTCATGGTCCGCTCGCTGGAAGCCAGCCTGCCGTGGTACGAGGCCATGCTTGGACTCATCGGCTTTGCCAAAAGCCGCGACCACGTGTGGGTGAACAAGGACGGCCTTGCGATCGACCTGAAGCAGGCGAAGGCGGAAACGCCGGATTATGGCCGATATGCCCCGGGCCTCAACCACCTCGGCTTCACCGCACCGGACCGCGCCGCCCTGGATGCGGTTCGCGATGGCATGGCGGCAGCCGGTTTCGATGTGCCGGAGATCCAGCAGTTCAAGGGCGAAACCGCCACGTTCTTCCGCGATCCCGAGGGGATGCGCGTGGAAGTGACCGTCTATGACCCTGATCCGGGTGCTTGACCCCGGTCCCCCGAAATGCCGCTGACACTCGCCACCCAGGCTCCCGATGAGCCGGAAATCTTCGCCAGCCTCCAGGGCGAGGGACCATCGGCGGGCATGCCGGTCGCGTTCCTGCGCCTGTCGCGCTGCAACCTTGCCTGTGTGTGGTGCGACACCGCCTATACCTGGCATTTCGAAGGCGACGAGCGCCCGCACCGGTCTGGCGAGACTTACGAGCGCAGGCCCAACCAGCTTGTCCTAAACGAGGCCGAGGTCGCACGCAGGATCGCCGAGACCGGGCAGAAGCGCCTTGTCATCACCGGAGGCGAGCCGCTGATGCAGGCGGGCAAGCTTGCCGAGATGCTGGAGCACCTGCCGGACATGCAGGTGGAGATCGAGACCAACGGCACCGTCGATCCGCCCGCGCGCCTCGATATCCGTGTGGACCAGTACAATGTCAGTCCCAAGCTGGCGCATAGCGGCAATCCGGCGGAGCTGGCTCTGAAGCCGGAAATGCTCGACCGTTGGGCCACCGACGAGCGCGCATTCTTCAAATTCGTGCTGGCTGCGCCCGGCGATATCGAGGAGGTCCGTGCCCTGGCGCAAACGTACATGATTCCCGCCCGCCGCATCTTCCTGATGCCCGAGGGGACAGACGGCGCCACGCTGCGCAGCCGCATGGAATGGCTGGTGCCGCTATGCCTGGAACACGGCTTTCGCCTCAGCGACCGCCTGCATATCCACCTGTTCGGCGATACGCGAGGGACGTGATCAACAGCCCTGCGCGCGCCAGCGTTGCACGGTGCGGAAAACGGCGTCTTCCTCGCCGCCGCCCTGGTTCCACAGTTCCACGAAGCTGGGATCCTCCGATGCGGGGCGCTTGGCTTCCTCGAGATTGTCGAAGGACACGCGGATGGGGATCGACACACCCTCGCCGCAGATGATGCATTCGCGATTGCGCAGCGCCGGGATCGAATCGAGGAACCCGCGCGCGCCTTCAGGCATGGCGGCTTTCACGAAGGCCTGGTCGCGGTCGTTGTTGAGGCGCATCGAGATGATGGTGCCGCATTGCGACAGCACGCCCTCGGCAAGGTCGGACGGGCGCTGCGTGATGAGGCCCAGCGAGATGCCGTACTTACGGCCTTCCTTGGCGATCCGCGACAGCACGCGGCCTACCGAGTTGCCGTCGGCATTGCGCTCGTTCGGCACGTAGCGGTGCGCCTCCTCGCACACGAGCAGGATCGGATTGGTCTTCTCGCTGCGCCCCCAGATGGCGAAATCGAACACGAGGCGGCTGAGCACTGCCACCACTGTGCTGGTGATGTCGGACGGCACGCCCGACACGTCGACGATGGAGATCGGCTTGCCATCGCCGGGCATGCGGAAGAGCTTGGAGATGAACTCGCCCATCGTATCGCCGACCAGCATCCCTGAGAACATGAACTGGTAGCGCGGATCGGCCTTCAGTTCCTCGATCTTGGTCTTGATGCGCATGTAGGGCGCGGTGTTGGTCGCCTTGTCCAACTTGCCCATTTCGTCCTGGATCATGCCGGTGAGGTCGGAGAGCAGATAGGGGATCGGCGAATCCACGGTGATCTTGCCCATGTTCGCCGCCAGCCGGTTCTTGGAACGGGCCGCCAGCAGGCACTTGGCAAGGATGTCGCGGTCGTTCTGCAGGTCGTTGCCGCTGGATTTCAGCAGCACTTCGCAGTGCTCCTCGAAATTCATCAGCCAGTATGGCATCTGCAGGTTCGAGACGTCGAAGATCATCCCGTAATTCTTGAACGCGGCGGAGTATTCGCCGTGCGGGTCGATCATCAGCACGTGCCCCTGCGGGGCGGCCTCGCAGATGCGGTGCAGGATCAGCGCCGCGCTGGTGGACTTGCCCGTACCGGTGGAGCCGAGCAGCGCGAAATGCTTGCCCAGCATCGCGTCGATATAGACGCCTGCACGAATGTCGCTGGTGGGATAGACGGTGCCGATCTGGATCGAGCTGCGCCCGTCGCTGGCATAGATCTGCCGCAGATCCTCGGTCGTGGCGGGATACACCATCGCGCCCGGGATCGGATAGCGGGTGACGCCGCGGCGGAAGCCGTGGATCTTGCCGGTCAGCTTTTCTTCCTTGCCCTCGCCCATGAAGTCGATGTTGGCGACCACGCAATTGCCGTCGTTCCGGCGGTCCTGCTTCTGGTTGCGGACCGAGGCAAGCAGCCAGCCGTCGCGCGTGCGGATCTTGATCTGGCTGCCGACCTGGCCGGCAAGCGCGATGGAGGGGTCCGCATGATCCATGCATTCGTTCAGCCGCTGCAGGTCGAGCGCGACCTGCGAACCCGAACCGGCGATATCGAGGACGACACCGATTGGATCCCGCGCGCTATCCATGGCGTCCTCGTCGTACTCGCCGTGCGGGGCAGTGTTCGACGGCTGGGGCGCGGGAGGTGACGCAGCGGGCGTGGGTGCCGGGCTCGGGCGCGTGCCGAAGTCCCCGCTGGGAATGGAATTGAAGCCTGGCACTTTCCCGGACATATCGTTCATGGTGGCTCGCTCTTTGCGGCATGGAGTGACTGCGAGGAGTTACCTGCCGGCGAGTTAAGATCGGATAAATCCTGACACGCTGGCAGAGGCCAGCCGCCTCAGATCAGGGCAAAAAGCCGCCCGGCCGCCCAGCCCATGAAGACCGAGAGGCCCACCGCGAACATGCCGTAAAGGAAGCCGTTCTCGTTCGCCGCGTCCTCCACGCCCAGTTCGAAGCCTTCCTTGAACACCTGCACCTCCGACGTTGCGGAGGTGATGACGCGGCCATCGATGATCGCGAAGGTCTCCGCCACATAGCGGCCTGCGACCACGTTGGAGGGAATGGGAATGTCCGCGCGGTAAAGCACGCCTTCGGAGATCTCCACACCCTGGTCGTACTGCGCGTAGAGCCCCTGCCGCTGGCGCAGGTCGACAAGACCTTCCGAGAAGCGCTGCTGTTCTCCCGGATCGATCGAGCCGGTTGGCGAGAGCTGGAGGTAGTCGAGCCCCAGTTCGTAGATCGCCGCCGTGCGTTCATCCACGATTTCCAGGATCGGACGCGAGCTCGCCACGGCGTAGAATGACGGTACGGAACGGTAGGCCGTGCTTTGCGAGTTCACCCAGATGCCGAAGATCCGCTCCTTCTCGCGCAGCAGGATGGGCTCTGTCGGTCCCTTCAGGACGACCACGATGTCGTACTGCGTAGCGCTGTCCGCAGGGTCGAGCACCGCGCCGTACAGGATGAGGTTCGCGCCGGTAAAGCCTTGCCGCAGGACGATTTCGTGCTGCGAGATATCGGGCACGAGGATCGGATCCTGCTCCTGCGCGGTGGCGGGCGCGGCAAGCGGCAGGGCGAACAGCGCCGCCACGAGGAAGGCGAGGATCCGGCTCACAAGGGCACCACCGTATACACCTCGTCCGGCCTTACGCCGAGGCCCCAGGCCATCTGCGCGGCGATGGCCAGCACGATCATGGCGAGCACGAGGCGCAGGTGTTCGGGCTTGGCGAAGCCGGCGATCTTGGTGCCCAGCTGCGCGCCGGTGACGGAGCCGATCAGCAGCAGCCCCGCCAGCACGATGTCCACCGCGCGGGTGGTAAAGGCGTGCACCATCGTAACGAGCATGGTGATGAAGAGGATGTTGAACAGGCTGGTCCCCACCACGACCTTCGCGCTCATGCCGAGGATGTAGAGCATGGCCGGCACCATGAAGAAGCCGCCGCCAACGCCCATCAGCATGGTAAGGATGCCAACCACCACGCCCAGGATCAGCGGTCCCAGCGGCGAGATGTAGAGGCCGGAGCGATAGAAGCGCCAGCGATAGGGCAGGTTGGCGATCATCGGGTGGTGGCGTCGCTTCGCCGCGCGCTTGCCGCCCGACGATCCGCCGCGATTGCGCAGCGCCTCGATGCTCTCGCGCGCCATCAGCGAGCCGATGGTGCCCAGCATCAGCACGTAGAGCACGTTGATCACGACATCGATCTGCCCTGCCGCGCGCAACAGGTTGAACAGGAGGGCGCCCAGCAGCGCGCCAACCATGCCGCCTGTCACGGTGACGACACCCATCTGGTAGTCCACCCCGTCATTACGGCTGTGCGCGAAGACGCCAGAGATGCTGGCCCCCGTCACCTGCGATGCGGCAGAGGCTGCGGCGACGGTGGGGGGGATGCCGTAGAAGATCAGCAGCGGCGTCGTCAGGAAGCCTCCGCCAACGCCGAAAACGCCGGAAAGGATACCCGTCGCCAGGCCGAGCGCAACGATCACGAGACCGTTCACGGCAAGATTGGCGATGGGGAGATAGACGTCCATGAACCGCGCCTAATGCAAAGCCGCGGTTGATTGAAGGTGAATGGCGCGTGCCGCCTAAAATCCTGCCGTGAGTGTGAGCGCAGGGCCACTAGAGGGCTCGGCATTGCCCGCCACGCGGAAGCGGTAATCCGCCGAAATCCGCCCACGCGCGCCGCCAATGCCGAATTCGAGCGCGGCGGTAGGGCCGATATCGAGGCGTCGCCCATCCTCCTGCGCCCCGCCCCATGCACCGCCGCCTGCCGTCAGTTTGAAGGTGCTGCTGCCGGCAAGGCCCTTGGTAACGCGCGCCTGTCCGTCCACGAAGGCCGTGGCGTATTCGCCGGTGACGTAGCCGCCTTGCAGATAGGCCTCGCCGCTAAGACCCGCCGGAAGATCGATCGGCGCAAGCTCCGTCACCGCATAGGCAGCGCCGCGAAGCTCGGTGCCGCGATCCGTTTCGCTCACCCGCGCCTCGGCTGCAAGGCGAACGGGAATGGCGGGAAGCGGCCGGGCCGAGAGACCGGCGGCAATGTCGGTTTCGCTCTCACCGTCGAGTGCGCGCACTGCTCGCAGATGCGCCTGCGGCGCATGACCGCTACCAGGCGCAAGGCGATATCGCAGCACCGCGCCAGCCTGGCTGCGGCCATAACTGGGACGGCCCGAGGTAAGAGGCGTCGTCGTGTCCTCGCGCCACAGCGCCCAGGCATCGAGCGACCAGCGCTTGCCCTCGGTCCTCGTAACGACGGGCGGGGATTGCAGGATACCCGGCGCGACGGGTCGGGTGGCGGGCTGGGGCCGAGGGGCAGCGGGGTCCGGGCCGCTTTGCGAAAAGGCGGGCTGCGCGGAGGAGGCAAGCTCCCGCTCTGGCGTCGGGACGGCTGGTCCGATGGCGGCAACAGGACGCGGCCCGAAAAATATCTCGTGCCTGCGAGCATCCTGAGCCGCGAAAGACACAGGCTCGCTATCGCTCGCGCCGGAAACCACCGGCGGACTACCCTCGAAAGCCATTGCATGCTCGTCTCCCCGCGCGGAAACCGGGTTTGCAAAAGGCGCTTCCCACACGGCGACCCGCATCATCGCCCAACCGCCGAGCACGATGGCGAGCGAGACCAGCGGCCCGCCGCGCCGGGGCGATAGTGCAGGCTTCACTCCGCCGGTTCCAGCATCGCCGGGCGCGAAGGGTGGCCGTCATGCACGGTTTTCTCCCAGCGCGGCTGTTCCCCGCGAAGGGTACGCGAATAGGCGAACAGGGCGCGGTAACCCGCCATGATCGCGATCACGTTCGCTACCGGTATGCGCAGCACCGCGCGCAGGCCTTCTGCCCATCCATACTCGGCGCGGGTGAAAGCGAAACGCATGAAAGCCCGCCAGGCAAAGCTCGCAATATTGAGCGAGATGACGGCGAAGAGCAGCGCGCTCGGCTGCCAGGGTACGGCGTAACCGGCCAGGTCCAGCGCCGCGACCAGCAGCGCCACGATCATCAGCGTATAGCCCGCGCACAGCACCAGGGCCGAGAGCGGCCCGCGCCGGTCGCGCACGCGCATCCACCACTCGCCCGCGCCGCCGGTCCAGCCGAGCCGGTCCCAGCCCTGCAGGGCGATGCCGTGCATCCAGCGCGCCTTTTGCCGCACCGCCGGGCCGAGCCGGGTGGGGAAATAGGCGCGGGTGGCAACGAGTTGCCCGTCCTCCCCCCGCACGCGCAGGAATTTCGATCGCCCGCCAAGCGCCGCTACCTTCATGCCCAGTTCGTAATCCTCGGTCAGCGAGTCCGCGTCGAACGGACCGTTGCCCGCCCCGGTCCCGATCTCGCCCGCGGCGATGCGCGCCAGCATCTGCCGCTCGAACGCGCAGCTGACGCCGGCAGCGGGCAGGCTCGCGCCGAGGGCACCGCGCACCACCATCGCCTTGCCATGCGATTCGGCGAATTCCTCGCAATAATGGCTGCCCACCCAGCGCGACGCGCGCTGCGGCACGGGCATCACCGGCAACTGGACGAATTGCGCATCCGCCTCGTCCGGCCCGATCGCGCGGTCGAGCAGCACGAGACCGGCGGGGTCGACCATGTCTTCCGCATCCTGCAGCAGAACGAAACGCGCCTCGTGCCCCTCGCGCCGCTCGTCCTGTTGCAGCGCCTGGTAGAGACGGTTGAGGCAATCGGCCTTGGTGGTGGGCCCGTCCCTGTCATACACCACCAGCCGCACGCGGTGGTCACCGCCCGCACCGTGCGCGGCGGCTGCAAGCGTCGCGGGATCGTTGCGATAGGTGCCGACATAGATGCGCAGCTCCTCCTGCGGCCAGACGGCGAGCGCATGCCGCAGCGTGTGGGCGATCACGCTTTCCTCCTGCCATGCGGGAATGAACACCGCGGCACGGCCTTTCAGGGGATTGCCGCAAAGGTCGCGGCGGCGGAGCACCGGCGTGTTCGCGCGGCCGGTAAAGCGCAGCCAGAGCCAGGCGCAATCCATCGCAAACTCGTCGAGCGCGCCGAGCAGGAAGAAGAAGCCCGCGAACAACAGCAATTCATGCTCGACCAGCGCCAGCCAGTGCAGCGCGGACCCTGCGTCCATCCCCATTGCGCGACCCCAAACCCTAAGTACTTGTCCTTATTGATAAAGGGGAGGCTTCAAAAGGCAATGCGACGCGCCCGTCCTTGCGCGAATTTTTTTGCGGGCTTGCAAAGAACGCGCATTTTGGGGAAGGGCATGCTGCATGGCACAATCAAACCCGCTCGTCTCCGCAGTCCGTAATTTCAAGGCGCTCTTCAAGGCCGATGCTTTCGAAGGCATCCTGCTGATCGCGGTGGCGATCGTGGCGCTGGTGGTGGCCAACTCCGGCATCGCGCCCGCATATTTCGAGATGTTCAACGGCTATCTCTGGCCGAAAGAGACATTCTACCTGAACACCCTGCACCTGTGGATCAACGATGGGCTGATGGTGGTGTTCTTCTTCGTCGTGGGGCTGGAGGTGAAGCGCGAGCTCATCTGCGGGAACCTCTCCGATCCCAAGCAGCGCACCCTGCCCATCATGGCCGCGGTCGCGGGCATGGCGGCGCCCATCGGGGTGTTC
Source organism: Aurantiacibacter poecillastricola (assembly GCF_030730945.1). Taxonomy (GTDB): domain Bacteria; phylum Pseudomonadota; class Alphaproteobacteria; order Sphingomonadales; family Sphingomonadaceae; genus Alteraurantiacibacter; species Alteraurantiacibacter poecillastricola. The sequence continues at coordinate 41,801 of NZ_JAVAMS010000004.1, read as the reverse complement.
CTGCTGGTGACCGGGGGCGCGGCAGAATACAGCGCGGGCATGGCGATCCCGGCGGCGACCGACATCGCCTTTGCCATGGGCGTGATCGGCCTGCTGGGTACCCGCGTGCCCAAATCGCTGCGACTGTTCCTGCTGACCGTCGCCATCGTCGACGATATCGGCGCGGTGGCGATCATCGCGATCTTCTATTCCGATCCCAACCTCATGTGGCTGCTGATCTCGCTCGCGGTCTTTATCGTGATGCTGGCCATGAACCGCTATAAGGTGCGCCACCTCTCGCTGTTCGTGATCGGCACGGTGGCGCTGTGGTACTGCGTGCTGAACTCGGGCGTGCATGCCACCATCGCCGGCGTGCTGGCCGCTTTCACTATCCCGATGCAGACCAAGGACGGCTATTCGATGCTCGACAATGTCGAGCACTCGCTCGTCCCGTGGAGCGCCTATCTGGTGGTGCCGATCTTCGGCTTTGCCAATGCGGGTGTCAGCCTATCGGGACTGGGCCTCGAGAACCTGCTGGATCCGCTGCCGCTCGCGATTGCCGCCGGCCTCGTGATCGGCAAGCAGGTGGGCATCTTCAGCACCGTCTGGGCAACCGTGAAACTGGGCATCGTGAAAATGCCTCCCGGCTGCAGCTGGATGGAAGTGTGGGGTGTCTCGATCCTCACCGGCATTGGCTTCACCATGAGCCTGTTCATCGGCGAACTCGCCTTCGAGGGTACGAGCGAAGTCGCCCGCCTGCTTCGCGACGAGGCGAAGATCGGCATCCTGACAGGCTCGCTGATCTCGGCGATCATGGGCTACACAATCCTGCGCCTGACAACGACGCACCCCGAGGAAGCGGCGGACGACCCGAGCAGCCCGGTGGTGTGAAGGTTGGTCTTGTCTGACTGACGCTGGTTAGCGGTATGTCTGCTGATGACCCGATTGCGGACACTCCACTCATACGATAGCTGATTTCAATGCTAATTTTTGAACTTCGATGATAACATTGGAAACGAGACGAAGCTTGTTGTCATGCGGATTTCTCGTTTTTCCCGTGTACATGGTTTTCGTGATAATCGGTGATCCCAAGCAGAGTGGCTGGCTCGCCGGCATTCTGCTTCTAGCTTTCGCACTATCCTTCTCATCGGTGTCCATCATCTTGTGGCAGATGCTCTTCGCGAAATGCCCCAACTGTGATGGGCGCTATTATTCGCGGAGTCCGACCTCTTTCTTTCTTTCGCGAAGGTGCGCTAGTTGCTTTGTCCCAGAACAACGCAAAGAGCAGTGGTGATAGCTGGCAGATTACGACCGCTTTCCACCCAATACCAGACGTTCGGTGACAGGGACGATCCGTCCAAGAGCGGACTGGCAGCTTTGCCCCGCCTCGAACCAAAAGCCGCCTGACGGCTAGCGACCCGATTGCGGAAGTTCAGACTTAGTCGCCCACGTAGATGTCAAAATCGAGGATCAAGCCTCGCTCAGCTATGGCCGAGAGAACTTGGGGCCTTAATTCCAAACCGTCATTGTATGTATCCAGCCAGAGCCCGCAAAATATCACTCCCCGAAACCGGGCGGTCAAAGCACGCCACACGCTTAAGTCGGAGGTTGTCAGCGCAAGCAGAGCTTCGACCTGGCTGCTCAAGTCTTCGGGTTCGCAACGGACGGCCTCGATTCTCCAAGAGCCGGTATGTGCGATTTTCTCCGTGCCAAGAGATGTCCGCCACCGTCCGCCTTTCGTTACTCCGACCGTAGGTTGCACTTGAAGAAGGATGCTCACTTCATCGGGATCGAGATCGTCACCATAGAAGCCTAGTGTTGCTGCCGATTGTCCTAATCTGCCCATAAGCATCACTTACACTCAGAACGGCAACTTCCCACCAAGTAGCAGACGCTACTTTCCGTGCGACAGCATATCCTGGTTTGGGCAGTTGTCGCAGCGGCCCAAGAGATCGCCCGCCGCCTTGATCAGCCTCAATCCACCTTCGCCACCGGCGGGTTCTCGCCCAAATCCTCGTACCACGCCTCGACCGGGCCTTTCAGCTTGATCGTCAGCGGGCGGCCCTTGCGGTCCACCGTCTTGCCCGCCTGCACACGCACCCAGCCTTCGGAGATGCAGTATTCCTCGATATCGGTGCGCTGCTTGCCCTTGAAGCGGATGCCGACGCCGCGTTGCAGCTTGTCGCCATCGAAGTGCTCGCTGCGCGGATCGATCGAGAGGTGATCGGGCGGGGTGTCGGTGGTGTTGTCTTCGCTCATGGCGACAAGCCCCTACTATCGCCCGCGCAAAAAGCAATCAGTCCGGAGGCAGTATTTCCTCGTCGGGTACGCCGGTGGGAATTTCGTCGGGCGTATCGCCGGGCTTGTCGATGTCTCCGCGCTCGATGTCGATCTCGTCCGGTTTGGTACGATCCTTGTTCACGCCCTTGCGGTCGCGGGCGCCGTGCCAGGCGTCACTGTCCTGCCCGCCCTCGTCCGCTGCCAGTTCCGATGCCTTGAGGGGCTTTGTCGCGGGGTCGAATTTCGGGCCGGGGCCTTCGCCGGCAGGCGTCTTGTCATCCTTGGTCGTCATCGCGGGGATCCTTCGAAAGTGTCGATATGACAACCACCGCATGCCCTTCCCCGTTCCTCCTGCACGTTCCGGCTATCGTGATCCTTGCCCTTTTCGCCTGTCACCCCTATGGGCACCGCTTCGTTTCGCAGGCGTCCTGCCTGCACGGTTCGTCGGGCCGCGGGCGTGGCGGAATTGGTAGACGCGCTGGTTTTAGGTACCAGTATCGCAAGATGTGGGGGTTCGAGTCCCTTCGCCCGCACCAGTTCCAAGGCTGGCTCAAGGCGCCTGTCGAATCGCATGATGGATTGAACAAAGGCTAGTGATGCAGATCGTCGAAACCACCAATGAAGGCCTCAAGCGCGCCTATACCGTCACCATTCCGGCCAAGGAGATCGATGAGAAGATCGATGCCGAGGTGAAGAAGGTCGCGCCGCAAGTGCGCATGCCCGGCTTCCGCCCCGGCAAGGTTCCCGCCAATCTCGTGCGCAAGATGCATGGCGATGCGCTGCATGCCGATATCCTCAACACCGCCGTGCGCGAATCAGTGGATGGCCTGATCAAGGACAGGAAGCTGCGCCCGGCCCTCCAGCCCAAGGTCGAGATGACCGAGGGCTACGAGCAGGGCAAGGATGCCGAGCTCAAGGTCGAGGTCGAGGTGCTGCCCGATATCGAGGCGCCCGAGATCGAGGGTCTGAAGCTGGAAAAGCTCACCGTGCCCGTCTCTGACGAGCAGCTGGACGAGGCGCTGGGCCGCCTTGCCGAGAACCAGAAGAGCTACAAGGACGCCGCCAAGACCAAGAAGGCCGCCGATGGCGACCAGCTGATCATCGATTTCGTCGGCCGCGTGGACGGCGAGGAATTCGAAGGCGGCAAGGCCGAGGACGCGCCGCTGGTGATCGGTTCGGGCCAGTTCATCCCCGGTTTCGAGGAGCAGCTTGCAGGCGTGAAGACCGGCGATGAGAAGACCATCACCGTCACCTTCCCCGAGGACTATCCGGCCAAGCACCTCGCCGGCAAGGACGCCGAATTCGACGTCACCGTGAAGCAGGTGAAGGTCGAGGCCGAGACCAAGATCGACGATGAGTTCGCCAAGGGTCTTGGTCTTGAGAGCATCGACAAGCTGAAAGAGCTGATGAAGGGCCAGATCGAGCAGGAAAGCGCCGGTCTCACCCGCACGCAGATGAAGCGCCAGCTGCTCGACAAGCTGGCTGCCGACCACGATTTCCCGGTCCCGCCCACCATGGTGGAAGCCGAGTTCGAGCAGATCTGGAACCAGCTCCAGGCCGAAGCCGCCAAGGAGGAAGATCCCGAGGCCGCGCTCAAGGAAATCGAGAGCGAGAAGGACGACTACAAGCGTATCGCCGAACGCCGCGTGCGCCTCGGCCTGCTGCTCTCCGAAATCGGCCAGGCCAATGGCGTGGAGATCAGCCAGCAGGAAATGCAGATGCTGATCCAGCAGGCTGCCCAGCAGTATCGCCCGGAAGACCGCGAACGGTTCGTGGAATATGTCCGCAACGAGCCGATGGCCCAGGCGCAGCTGCGCGCTCCGCTGTATGAAGACAAGGTTGTCGACTTCCTGTTCGACAAGGCCGAGGTGACCGAGCGCGAAGTGACGCGCGAGGAACTCGAAGCCGCGATCGAGGCCGAGGAAGAGGCCGAAGCCGACAAGGCCAAGAAGCCGGCCGCCAAGAAGGCTCCCGCCAAGAAGAAAGCGCCTGCCAAGAAGGCCGAAGCCGACGATGCCGGCGAGGACAAGCCCGCGGCGAAGAAGGCCCCGGCCAAGAAGGCTCCCGCGAAGAAGGCGGCGGACAAGAAGACCGAGGACAAGGCTTCCGAGGACGCGAAGCCCGCTGCAAAGAAGGCTCCTGCGAAAAAGGCTCCTGCTAAAAAGGCACCGGCCAAGAAGGCTGCCGCCAAGAAGGACGCGGAGTAAGGGTTCCTTATCGAACCGCGGTTCGGTACAGCATCCCGCACATGAAAATGGCGGCAGGTCCCCGGGCCCGCCGCCATTTTTCTTGCGTGGTCGATCTAGAAGCTTCCCGCCACGCTCAGGTTGAATACCTGGCCGATTTCCCGTCGGCGTTCCTCGGTGAAGAGCACTGCCGAGCTGTCTCGTGGTCCATCGTAAACCGTGCGCAGCAGCGTGCTGTTCGAGCGGAAGAGGTTGCTCACCCGCAGGCGCACCGTCGCTCCAAGCACGTCTTTATGCTCGGCGAACACCGCCCCCATCGTGCTCGGCCCGTATTCGAAGTACTGTTCCCGCACGCGGAACCGGGCCGCGCGTTCGGTATCGCGGAATTCCAGGCCCCAGGCGAAGTCGGTGCGGGGAACGTCGTGGCGCAGGTCCAGCTCGAGCTGGAACGGGTTGTTGCCGTCGAACCGCCGGTCCACGCTGGTGACGGGATCGATGAGCTCTGAATCCTCGATATCCAGCTGCACGTCCAGTTGCGCGCCGCGCCAGCCCAGCGGCTCCAGTTCCAGCCGCCCGGTCAACGATGCGCCGTAGCGGCGTGCATCGGCAATGTTGCCCCGCGCTTCGCCCCCTCCCCGGACCGGAACGATCAGCACCAGGTCCTCGATCCGCTCGTCGAAGAGGGTCAGCGTGGCCGACCCCCACACGCCGAAGTTCTTCGCGATCTCGAGATTGACGTCCCAGTTCTGCTGCGGGCGCAGGTCGTTGTTGCCGGCGTTCTGCTGGTCGTCCGACAGGTTCACGCTGGCGAGAAAATCGCCGAAATCGAGCTGGCCCACGCGGCGCGCCAGTTCGAGGTTGATGTCCAGACCCTCGGCAGGCGCCCAGGCAAGGCTGAGCGCACCCTTGGGCCGCTCGAACGTGCGCGACAGGGCATTGGCACCGGTCTGCGAGATCTGCGAATATTCCGCCCCTGCAACGAGCTGGACGGAAAGGTTCGCCGCCAGCGGGAAGCCGGTGCTCAGCGATCCCTCGTACCGATCCTCGCGCACACCGCCCACCCCTGCGGGAAAGGCGATCTCGCGATATTCGCCGGCGCCGGGATCGTAGGCGAAGAGCAGGCCAAGCTGGTCCAGGCGATTGAAGGCCGCTTCGCCTGCAACCTGCCAGTCCGCGCCGAACATGCCCCAGCTATATTCACCCCGGCCGATGCGCTCCCCCTCCTGCCGGTCGCGAAGGAACTGCGTGCCTGACGCGGGAAACCCTGTTGTTTCGAGCAGCGAGCGGCTGGTGAAGTCGCTATCCTCGAAGCTCTCCAGCGCGATCAGCTTCAGCCGTCCCGGTCCCAGAGGAAACTCGATATCCCCGCCGACCTCGTAAAACCACTCGTCATTCGTGGTGCGGAAATTCTCGGCGAGCAGCGGTAGCGGGTTGCCGGGAATGCGCTTTTCGTTCTCGCGAAAGCGGAAGAACTCCAGCCCGCCCGCAAGATTGAGGTTGGCGACTACCCCGGGGGCGAAGTCGAAGCGGAACTGGCCGTTCAGGGTCGGTCGGTCGGTATTGCCCACCGCGACGTTGAAACGCTCGTCTACCGTGCCTAGGGCATCGACGAAGATCGCCGACCCGTCGGAGCCGGTGTAGAAAGTGCTGTTCTCGAACGCGATGGTGTAGTCGGCCCAGCCCGTGCTCCCGGAAATCGATACCTCGCCCTCCAGCAGGCTGATATCCGAAGGCCCCGCAGCGGCCTGCGGTCGCCACTCGAACTGTCCCGACAGGCCGCCCTGCTCCACGATGATGTTGGCGACCCGGCCCGAGAGGCCCGGAATGTCCAGCGTGGCACCGTCCACCACCTCGATCCGGATGACGTTTTCCACCGGGATGCGGGCCAGCGCTTCGGCCGTGCTGGTGCTCTTGCTGGAAAGCCGGTCGCCGTTGATCAGGAGATTGCCCTGGGCCTGCCCCAGCCCGCGGCTTCCTCCGCCCGAATCATCGATCTCGAAGCCGGGGATTTCCTCGATCAGGTCGGCGGCATTGCGCGGCGCGAAGCGTTCGAAATCGACCGGGAGGTAGACTTCCCGGGCCGCGGCATCGGACGCGGGCGTTCCTTCGGGCGGGAGCTCCACTGCGTCGGGCGGTCCCGCGTCGCTGGGATCGAGATCCTGTGCAGCGGCAGGCCCGGCAGGATAGAGAACATGAAAGAGGCAAGCCGCGACCAGCGCCCCACGGGCAGCCTGCGGACAGCGAAGAGGCACGGCTCCGGAAACTCCCAAATTGATTTTGTCCGGCGGGCTAGACCAGATCAACCGCAAGGTAAAGCAGAGCCTTGCCTGCCGCGCGTTACTCGGCGGCGGTCGCGCCCCAGGGCGCCCAGGGCCTGAAGGATGGCTCTGGAATCTCCACCGAACGCGCCTTCTCGTATGCGGCACCCGCGCGCAGGATGGCATGATCGTCCCACTGGCTGCCGATGAAGGAGAGACCGACAGGCAGCCCCTCCACATGGCCCATGGGAACGGTGAGGTGCGGGTAACCGGCGACGGCGGCCATGCTGCCTATGCCGATACCACCGATCCAGTGATCGCCCAGCACAAGGTCGATATTCCAGGCCGGGCCGCGAGTGGGCGCGATCAGGAAGGCGACGTCGTTCTCGCTCAGCAGCCTGTCGATGCCCTCCTCGCGCGCAAGCCTGCGCGATGTGACGAGCGCTTCCTCGTAGGCGGCAACATCTCTCGATTCGAGTGCGGCTTCAAAGACGTCCTGCCCGAACCAGCGCATTTCGGACAGCGCGTGCACGGCATTGAAGGCAATGAGGTCCTCCAGCGATCGGACCGGGATGTCGGCGGGCGAGCCCTTCAGGTAGCTTTCGATGTCACGCTGGAATTCGTGGAGCAGCACGATGTATTCCGCCTCGCCCATTTCGTCGCTCGGTTCATATTCGACATCGACCAGCACGGCCCCGGCGCGGCGCAGGTCGGCGAGCGCCTGTTCCCACACCTGCCCCAGCGGCTCGAACCCGCCATAGCGGCCGCGGACGACACCGATGCGCACGCCTTCCAGCGTGGCGGTGCCAAGCCCCTCGGAGAAATCCACGAGATGCGCGTCGGCCTCGGCAGTCGCGGGGTCCAGCGGGTCGCTGCCGGCGATGGCCTTGAGCAGCATCGCGGCATCCTCGACGCTGCGCGCCATAGGCCCGGCGGTATCCTGGCTGGCGCTGAGCGGCACGACATGGGTGCGGCTGACGAGGCCCACGGTGGGCTTGAAACCGACCACCCCGTTCACGCTGGCGGGGCAGGTGATCGAACCGTCGGTCTCGGTGCCGATGGCTGCCCAGGCAAAGCCTGCCGCAACCGCCGCGCCGCTGCCCGACGAGGAACCGCAGGCATTGCGGTCCGTGGCATGCGGATTGCGCGTAATGCCGCCCACCGCGCTCCACCCGCTGGTGGAGGCGTTACTGCGGAAGTTCGCCCATTCGGAAAGGTTGGTCTTGCCCAGCACCACGCCGCCCGCCGCGCGCAGGTTTGCGATCAGCGTGGCGTCCCGTCCCGTGGCGTTGTCCGCCAGCGCGAGGCTGCCTGCCGTGGTCGGCCACTCGCGGGTCTCGATATTGTCCTTCACCAGGACCGTGCGGCCATCCAGCGGCGTCGAGCCCGCGTATTGCCTCGCCTGCTCCCCCGCATCATCGGCGGTGACGATCACCGCATTGATCTGCGGACCGGCATCGTCGAGTGCAGCGATGCGCCGCAGGTAGGTTTGCGCATCGGCAGGCGCATCCTTCGCCCAGGTGACAGATAGCGGAGCAGCAAGGGCGAAAGCGGCAAGCGCCGCGGCAAGAGGCCTTCTCATGACAGGCCTTGTGCGCTGCCCGGTTCCGCCTTGCAAGCGTGCTAGAAATCTCCGGTCAGGCGGAAGTTGAAGATCGGCTGGACCGACAGGTCCTGCGTCTCGCGGAACAGGAGCGGGCTGCGATCGCGATAGCCGTCATAGACGTAGCGATCCATCATCCCGCGTCCGTCGGTCAGGTTGAAGATCGAGAAATTGGCGGTCATGCCGAACACGTCCTTATGCTCGATGAAGGCATAGGTGTATGTCGGGCCTTCGGCGTTCAGGCCGAATTCGCCGAGGCGGTAGTAATCGAGTTCGTGGTTGTATTCGAAGCCCGCACCCCAGGCCCAGTCGCTGCCGGGAATGTCGTGGCGCAGTTCCATGTCGAGCTCGCGGTCCTCGATGCCGCCGAAGGCGCGCTTCACGCCGGTCAGCGGGTCGGTCAGCTCGCTTTCCTCGATCTGCAGCGTTACTTCCAGCTGGGCGCCGGTAAAGCCGATGGGTTCGAGCTGGAACGTGCTGTTCCAGCGCAGGCCGAACAGCCGCGCGGATTCGATATTGCCCCGCGTTTCCAGACCGCCCTCGACCGGGATGAACTCGATATAGTCCTCGATGAAGCGGGCGAAGACCTTGAGCTCTGTGCTGCCCCATTCGCCGAGGTCCTTCACCGCCTCCGCCTCGATCTCCCACGATTGCGGCGGCTTCAGCTCCACGTTCCCGGCATTGGCCTGGCCCTGGTTGAGCGAGACGCTGGCAAGGAAATCGCCGAAGGAAAGCTGGCCCACGGTGCGCGCGGCCTCCAGCGAGATGTCGAGGCCGTCCTCGACAGCCCAGGCGAGATTGACCGAACCCTTGGGCCGCCAGAAACTGCGCGTGAGGCCGTTCGCCCCGGTCTGCGCGATGGTCGAATACTCCCCGCCCGCACCGATCTGGAGGGAAAGGCCGCTCGCCAGCGACCGGCTGTGGGTGAGGATCATCTCGTAGCGATCCTCGGTCACACCGCCGGTACCGCCGGGAAAGTCGAGCTCCACGAATTCGCCATTCGCTCCCAGCTCGAACAGCTGGGCAGACTGGTCCAGGCGGTTGAAGGCCGCTTCGGCATCGAGTTGCCAGTCCCCGCCCAGCATCGCCCAGCTGTATTCGGCCCGCCCGATACGCTCCCCCGTTTCCGTGAGGGAGGTGAACAGGCTGCCGGCATCGAGGCTGTCATCGTCGTAGAGGTCGAGCGATTGCGACCGGTTGCGATTGCGGCTGTAGCTCTCAAGCCCGATCAGCTTGAGATCCCCCGGTCCGAGACTGAAAGACACGTCGCCGCCCAGTTCGTAGCCCCAGCCCCGGTAGCGGTCGTCGAAATCGCGCAGATAGTCGGGTCCGGTCACGCTGTCGCGAAACTGGTCCTCCCGGAAATTCTCGTAATTGCGCCGATAGCTGGCATTGGCGTTCACCACGGTGCCGCCCGGGCTGGTCCACTTGCCCTGACCGGAAATTCGCGGAAAATCGCCGACGAACTGCATGCGGATGTCGCGCCTTTCCACCAGCGTGCCGTCGGGATCGTAGATGAAGGCATTGCCTCCCCCCGCCGCGCCGCGGCCCACCCCGTTGGCAAGGGCCACGGTCCATTCCAGCGTCTCGCCGGCCCCGCTCAGGGAAACCTCCCCGCCGATGAAGCTGGGCTCGGCATATTTCGGCCGGAAATTGGCGCGATAGGTGAAGCGGCCGCTCAGCGGGTCGGGACGGGTGATGACGTTGGCGACCTGGCCGGAAAGGCCGGCAACGCCAAGACTGGCGCCCTCGACGATCTCGATCCGCACCACGCGGTCGGTGCCGATCCTGCGAAGCTGGGTGAAGACGCCCTCCGACTTGTTGGTGATCCGCTCCCCGTCGATCAGCACGTTGGCGCTGGCCTGCCCCAGCCCGCGCGATTCGGATTCGCCGCGAATGGTAAAGCCGGGTGTCTCCTCGAGCATGTCGAGCGCATTGCGCGGGGCGAAGCGGGCGAAATCGGCAGGCAGGAAAACGCGCGCCCCGCTTGTGGCATCGAGCGCATCAGGTGGCGGCGCGATAGCCTTATCCGTCCCCACATCGTCCTCAACTGTCCCCTGCGCCGCCGCCGGAGAAGCCGCGCCAAGCAGTGCCAGGGCAGCCGCCCCTTGCAGAAAATCGCCGGTTTTCAATGTTATCCTCTCGCCCACATCTGTAGTCGAGAGCGGTTACAGGCGAAACCTCGAGTCCCCGCCTGTCCTTATCGACAAGCGTCGATGCTCGCCCGATCAAGGGATTCCGGATGGCCGTGTTAACACCCCCTTGAACCCGAAGCGCCAAGACGCGACATAGACCCTCGCAACGCAAGAGAAGGACCACGCATGTTCGACCTGTTCGGCGACAAGAAAGACCAGTTCACCACCGATCCCGTGACCGGCGCCCTCGTGCCTGTCGTCGTCGAGTCCACGAGCCGGGGCGAACGCAGCTTCGACATCTTCAGCCGCCTGCTCCGCGAGCGCATCGTTTTCGTGACCGGCCAGGTGGAAGACAACATGGCCTCGCTGATCGTGGCCCAGCTGCTCTTCCTCGAGAGCGAGAACTCGCAGGACATCTCCATGTATATCAACTCGCCCGGCGGCGTGGTGACGGCAGGCATGGCGATCCATGACACCATGCAGTACATCAAGCCCAAGGTGCGCACCGTGGTGGTCGGCCAGGCAGCCTCGATGGGCAGCTTCCTCCTGGCCGCGGGCGAGCCGGGCATGCGTGTAGCGCTTCCCAATGCGCGCATCATGGTCCACCAGCCCAGCGGCGGTGCACGCGGCATGGCATCCGACATCGAGATCCAGGCGAAGGAAATCCTGCGCATTCGCAAGCGCATGAACGACCTCTACGCCGAGTATACCGGCCAGACCCTGACCGACATCGAGAAGGCGCTGGACCGCGACACCTTCCTGGAGGCGGAAGAAGCCAAGAAATTCGGGATCGTCGATGCAGTCTTCGCGCACCGTCCGAAGGACGATCACGAACACGATCGCGACGGCACCGGCGGAGCGCCGACGCAGGACAGCGAATAAATACCCTTCTTCGCGTAGGAATTTGGCAACCCTGAAGGTTCAGTCTGGCGCAAGCCGTGGATGTTAAGGATGCCACTGATTGATATTCGTCGGTCCTCCCCTAAATTGGGAGGCCGACTCCAAGTGCCCACGCCCCTTGCATGGGCCTGAATTCGGGCGCACAGGTAGAAAGCTATGACCAAATTGAGCGGAACCGATAGCAAAAGCACCCTCTATTGCAGCTTCTGCGGCAAGAGCCAGCACGAGGTCCGCAAGCTGATCGCCGGTCCCACCGTCTTCATCTGCGATGAATGCGTGGAGCTGTGCAATGATATCATTCGCGAGGAAGCGAAGAGCGGTCTTGGTGGCCGCAAGGATGGCGGCGTGCCCGCCCCGGTCGAGATCTGCGATACCCTGAACGACTACGTTATCGGGCAGGAGCGCGCCAAGCGCGTGCTCTCCGTCGCCGTGCACAACCACTACAAGCGGCTTCGCCACGCCGGCAAGTCGGGCGATGTGGAACTGGCGAAGTCGAACATCCTGCTCGTCGGCCCCACCGGCTGCGGCAAGACGCTGCTCGCCCAGACGCTGGCGCGCACGTTCGACGTACCCTTCACCATGGCCGACGCCACAACGCTGACCGAAGCGGGATATGTGGGTGAGGACGTGGAGAACATCATCCTCAAGCTGCTGCAGGCGTCCGACTACAATGTCGAGAAGGCGCAGCACGGCATCGTCTATATCGACGAGATCGACAAGATTACCCGCAAGGCCGAGAACCCCTCCATCACGCGCGACGTGTCGGGCGAAGGCGTGCAGCAGGCCCTGCTGAAGCTGATGGAAGGCACTACCGCCTCCGTGCCGCCGCAGGGCGGGCGCAAGCATCCGCAGCAGGAATTCCTGCAGGTGGACACCACGAACATCCTGTTCATCTGTGGCGGCGCCTTTGCCGGTCTCGAGAAGATCATCGGCGACCGCTTGCAGAAGCGTTCGATCGGTTTCGGCGCGAATATCGCCGAGCCGGGCAAGGCCAAGATCGGCGCGATGCTGGAAAAGTGCGAGCCGGAAGACCTGCTCAAGTTCGGCCTTATTCCCGAATTCGTCGGTCGCCTGCCGGTGATCGCGACGCTGCACGATCTCGATGTGCCGGCGCTCGTCACCATCCTCAAGGAACCGCGCAACGCGCTGGTGAAGCAGTACGCCAAGCTGTTCGAGCTGGAAGAGGTGGAGCTGACCTTCACCGACGAAGCGCTCGAGGCGATTGCCAAGAAGGCGATCCAGCGCAAGACCGGCGCGCGCGGCCTGCGTTCCATCGTGGAGGGCTTGCTGCTCGACACCATGTTCGACCTGCCGAGCATGGACGATGTGAGCGAAGTCGTCGTCGACGCCGACGTGGTGGAAGGCCGCAAGGAGCCTGTCCGCGTGCTGGCCAACGACAACGGGAAGAAGAAGGAAGCGGCCGCGTAATCGCCTGCCGCCAATTCGCCTCCCACCGGTCTACCACCTTTTCCGGAAATCACGGGCGGTCCTTTCGGGCCGCCCTTTCGCGTGCCTGTAACAGGTCACGCCTCACTACCCCCAAAAGGGGCAATGAAGGAGATTAACCTATGCCGACCAATGCCGAACTCGCCGCCAAGATGCTGCGCGATGCCTCGATGTTCTTCCGCCAGGTGGGCGAGCAGAACCCGCCTGTCGCGGACCAGATGAACCAGAATGCCGAGGTCTACGATCAGGTGGCACAGTTGGTCGAAGGCGATCCCACCGGCGAAGTGCCGACTCAGGATCCTGCCGAGGCACAGCCGCAAGGCGAGTGATACGAGAAAGGGCGGCCCGCGGGTCGCCCTTTTTATTTACCGCCAGTCCATCTCCAGAACGGCTTCCGTTCGACGCCCGCACGCTGGCAGGCTCAGGAGCACCCATCTCCGCATCGGTCGAAAGTCACTTCCACCTGAAGGGTAACATGGCTGATGGCGTGCTCGTGCTCGAGTTGGTGCGCGGCATCGTGCAGGAAGCCATCGCCGGGATGCCCGCCCGGCATGACGATATGCGCGGTAAGGGCCGTTTCGGTCGTGCTCATGGGCCAGATGTGCAGGTCGTGTACGGCCTCAACTCCCGGCAGGGCGTGAAGCAGTGCGCGCACGTCCTTTTCCTCCACACCGTCCGGTACGGCGAGGAGGCTCATCTTCACGCTGTCTTTTAAGAGGCCCCACGTGCCCCAGGCGATCACCGCCACGATCACGAGACTGACGATGGGATCGATGATTACCACCCCGCTAAGCAGAATGGCCACGCCGGCAATCACCACGCCCACGCTCACAAGAGCGTCGGCGGCCATATGCAGGAACGCGCCGCGAATATTCAGGTCGTCTTTGCGGCCGCGCATGAACATCAGCGCCGTCGCGGTATTGATGACGATGCCGATGCCTGCCACCCAGATCATCGTCCATCCCTCGGGCTCTATCGGATCTATGAGGCGGTGCACGGTCTCGTAAAGGATCACGCCGATGGCCACCAGCAGCAGGACTGCATTGGCGAAGGCAGCGAGAATGGTCGAGCTCTTGAGGCCGTAGGTAAAACGCGCCGATGGCGGGCGCTTTGCGGCGATGCTGGCGCCCCAGGCGATCAGCAAGCCCAGCACGTCCGAAAGATTGTGCCCGGCATCGGCGACCAGCGCCATCGAACCCGAGAGGATGCCGAACACCACTTCGACGATGACGAAACCCGTATTGAGCACGATCCCGATGGCGAAGGCGCGCCCGAAGTCGGCCGGCGCATGGCTGTGGCCGTGTCCGTGGCCCTGCTCATGCGAATGATTGTGCGAGTGGTGCGCCCCCATTCGCCTACTCGTAGACGCAGGAATCGAGTCCGTCACGCCTTACAACGCCAATGCGCGCTTCGATGGTGTTGCCATAGCGTGCAGTGAAACCGCCCGGGTTCACCGCTTCGCGCGTTTTCGGCGAAGGCAGGACAGCGGCAATCCGGCTCGCCTCGTCGGCAGAGAGACGTGCGGCGGAGTGGCCGAAATAACGCTGTGAGCCGCTTTCCACGCCATATGTGCCCAGCCCCGTTTCGGCGACGTTGAGATAGACTTCCATGATCCGGCGCTTGTCCCACATATTCTCGATGAGGAAGGTGAACCACGCCTCGAGCCCCTTTCGAAACCAGCCGCCTCCCTGCCACAGGAACACGTTCTTGGCAGTCTGCTGGCTGATGGTGGAGGCACCGCGCTGGCGCTCCCCTCTTGCACGCTCCTCCAGGGCTTCCTCGATCGCCTCGCGGTCGAACCCGTCATGCTGGCAGAACTTGCTGTCCTCCGCCGCGATGACGGCGCTCACCATGTTGCGATCGATGCGGCTGAGCGGCTCCCAATCGCGCGTCACGCTGCGCTCGTCCAACACCATGGTGGCCGTGTAAGGCACCGGCACGAAACGGAAGACGATCACCAGCACCAGGCTGACGAGGATGAACCAGATGACGAGCTTGGCGAGGAACATGAATATGCGCAGCATCATCAGCGCTCCTTACATAAGGCCATCCGGACAATGAAGGCATGAAAAAGGGCCGGACGTTTCCGCCCGGCCCCTCTTGCCTCGTATCCGGTGCGATTACGCAGCCTGCGGCATCAGCCTCTCGCCAGCGATCCTCTGCATCGCCTTCTGCAGCTTCTCGAACGCGCGCACTTCGATCTGGCGGATGCGTTCGCGCGACACGTCGTAGACCTGGCTGAGCTCTTCCAGCGTTTGCGGGTTTTCCGTCAGCCTGCGCTCGGTAAGGATGTGCTGCTCACGCTCGTTAAGCGCTTCCATCGCTTCCACAAGCATTTCGCGGCGCACATCGGCTTCCTCAGCATCGGCGACGATGGTGTCCTGCAACGGACGGTCGTCCGTCAGCCAGTCCATCCATTCGCCCGAGCCTTCCTCGCCATTGCGCATCGGCGTGTTGAGCGACCCGTCGCCGCCCATCATCATCCGGCGGTTCATGTTGACCACTTCCTGCTCCGGCACGCCGAGATCGGTTGCGATCTTCGTGACGTCTTCCGGCGACAGGTCGGAGTCTTCATAGGCCTCCAGCTGCTTCTTCATTCGGCGAAGATTGAAGAACAGCTTCTTCTGCGCGGCGGTGGTGCCCATTTTCACGAGGCTCCACGAGCGCAGGATGAATTCCTGGATGCTAGCCTTGATCCACCACATCGCATAGGTCGCAAGACGGAAACCACGATCGGGCTCGAACTTCTTCACGCCCTGCATCAAGCCGACATTGCCTTCGGAGATGAGGTCCGACACCGGCAGGCCGTAGCCGCGATAGCCCATGGCGATCTTGGCCACGAGACGCAGGTGCGAGGTGACGAGCTGCGCAGCAGCGTCGGGATCCTCGTGCTCCTTGTAGCGCACGGCGAGCATGTATTCCTGCTCGGGCGTCAGCACGGGGAATTTCTTGATTTCCGACAAGTAGCGGTTGAGGCCTTGCTCTCCGCCGAGCGCCGGAACAGATGGTCGATTGTTACTCACTTTGTCCCAAACCTTTCTCTTTTGTCGACCACTCGGTTCAAGCCCCTTATGGGCACCTGAGTTTGGCGGTCACATTGGGTGCAACTCTCTTATAGCGCACCGCAGGCCGATATAGGGTGCATTTCATCGATTGGAATGACCGGTTTCGTCGATCAGTTCCCGCATATCGGACGGGATTTCGCTGGCAAACGACAGATGGTTACCGGTCACGGGATGAATGAACCCCAGCCTCGCCGCATGCAGCGCCTGACGCTGGAAACCCAGGCCCTTGAGAACGGGGCGTAATGCGGCGGGAGTGCGTCCGTACACAGGGTCACCTATTAGCGCATGACCGATTGACGCAAGGTGAACCCGGACCTGGTGGGTTCGCCCTGTTTCGAGACGGCATTCGATCAATGTGCAGTGATCGAGGCGTTCCAGCGTTCGGTAATGCGTAACGGCATGCTTCCCGCGGCTCGATTCGTCGGGCAGCACGGCCATCTTCTTGCGATTCGCATCGGAGCGCCCCAACCGCGCATTGACCGTCCCCGAAGGCGGCACAGGGTGCCCGCCGCAGACGGCGAGATAGGCCCGCTCCAGCGAGTGGTCGGCGAACTGTCTCGCCAGTCCCTCATGCGCCGCATCCGACTTGGCGACGACGAGAAGCCCCGACGTATCCTTGTCGATTCGGTGGACGATGCCCGGCCGTGCCACACCGCCGATGCCCGAAAGCTGCCCGCGGCAATGGTGGAGGAGTGCGTTCACCAGCGTGCCGTCCGGATTGCCCGCTGCCGGGTGGACCACCATTCCGGCAGGCTTGTCCACCACGATCAGGTGCTCGTCCTCATAGGTGACAGCTATGGGGATATCCTGTGGACGAGCCTGTGGATTGCTGGGGGGTGGCAGGTGGATAAGGAACGCCGCGCCTGCTTCGACCTTCATCGAGGCGTTGGTGGCCACCTTGCCCTCAACCTCGATCTTCCCCTCGGCGATGAGAGCCTTGACTCGCTCCCTCGACAATTCGGTCGCTTCGGCAAGCGCCTTGTCGAGGCGGGCGTTCGTCGTAACGGTTCCGGTGAGGGTTTGGAGTTCAGGCACACCTTCCTTTACCGACTGCCCTGAGCTTGTCGAAGGGCTGCCTTTCTTTTAGCCACTGCCCGTGCCTTTCTGGACCTATCTCCTCCATTGCAATGGCGGCTATTTTTACACTGGCCACACCGACGACCTCGAGCGGCGTATCCCTCAGCACGAGCGCGGAGAACTGGCAGGCTTCACCCGCGATCATTTGCCGGTAAAGCTGGTCTGGTCGCAGGAGTTCGGCACGCGCGAGGAGGCGAAGGCGGCAGAAAAACAGATCAAGAGGTGGTCGAGAAGGAAGAAGCTCGCTCTCATCCGCGGGGATTGGGATGCCCTCTCGCACCATGCCAGAAGCAAGGGCAGCCCTTCGACAGGCTTAGGGCAGCCGGTTCGGGTTGAAAGCAGAGTTCTCCACCTGATCCGCTTCGAAGCCGCGCGCGCCCATCCGCATGAATGTTGCGGCATCCTCCTCGGGCAGGGCGACACCATCAGCGCTGCCCTGCCCGCCCGCAACGTTCACCCCGCGCCGCAGGCGCATTTCGAGATCGACCCGCAAGCGCTAATAGATGCCCATCGTGCCGCGCGTGTCGGCGGACCGCAGGTGCTCGGCTATTACCATTCGCATCCAACCGGTTCGCCGCGTCCGTCGAAAACCGACTGGGCCGAAGCCGCGCATGACGGCGCGGTGTGGGCTATCGTCGGCAGGAACGAGATCGGCTGGTGGCGCGATGCGCCCAGAGGTTTTGCGGAGCTTCCCTACCGGGTCCTCAACGCCTAGAGAGTGCGGCCGATGCAGGATTTCGAAGCCCTCTCCCGCACCCTTTTTTACAGGCCCGGGTGGCAGGGCGGAAATTTTGCCCTAGGACTGTGTTCCAGGTGTTCCACATTAGCCCAAATGCAAGGCCCCTCCTCCTGAAATGACCTCTTCCCTCGATCTTGCCTCCCTGCTCTGTTCGCGCCTTTGCCATGACATGCTCAGCCCCGTGGGAGCGTTGAATAACGGACTGGAACTGCTCGCCGACGAGAAGGACCCGGCGATGCGCCAGCGCTGCCTCGACCTGCTGGAGCAGAGCGCGAAGATCTCCGCCAACAAGCTCAAGTTCTTCCGCCTCGCCTATGGCGCGGCCGGGGGCTTCGGCGAACAGGTGCCGACGGAGGAACCGCATGAATTGCTCGAATCGCTGACGGCATCGGACGAGCGGCTGACGCTGGACTGGGCGGTAAGCGAAAGCAGCCTTTCGAAACCCGCAGTCAAGGTACTGCTGAATCTTGCCGCCATGGGCCTCGATTCGCTGGTCCGCGGCGGAACGCTGGCCGTCGGGGCGGAGCGCAATGCCGGCAATACCGAGATCGCCATTCGCGCATCTGGCCCGCGCATCGCTTTCGATGCGAACATCGGCAAGGCGCTCGACGGCTCGCTCGAAGCCAGCGAACTCTCCGGTCGCACCGCTCCTGCGCATCTCATTCGCCTGATCGTGGAGCGGGACGAGGGCAACGTGCAGTATCACCACAGCGAAGGAGCGCTGGTACTAGGCGCCATCCTACCCGATCCCGAGGGTCTGATCGGTTGATCGTCGCCTCGGCTAGCAGGAGCTATCATCGTGAGTGACAGGGGTTCCGACTTCGGAAATGTCGGCAGGCAACTGCCCTTGAGCGATGACGAACTCGTCCACCGCGAGGTCCTCTCGCCCAACCATGACGAGCGGACATTGCCCATTTCCATGGTGGTGATCCACTACACCGAGATGGAGGACAAGGGCTTTGCGATCGAACGCCTGTGCGATCCCGAAGCGAAGGTTTCCGCCCATTACCTGATCGGCGAACAGGGCGAAGTCGTGCGACTCGTGCCGGAGGAGAAGCGCGCCTGGCATGCCGGCGTATCCTACTGGCGCGGCCACAAGGACGTGAACTCCGCCAGCATCGGGATCGAGCTCGACCACCCGGGCCACAAATACGGCTATCGCGGCTTCAACGAGGCGCAGTTCAAGGCGCTCGTGCCGCTGGTGGCACGCATGGTGAAGGCCTACGACATCCCGCGCGCCAACGTGGTCGGCCATTCCGATGTCGCACCGGGGCGCAAGATCGATCCGGGCGAACTTTTCCCGTGGGACCGCCTGGCCGAATACGGCCTGTGCCTGCCACGGCCGGAGAAGCTCGATCTGGGCGACCCTTTCGACAATGACGCGGCCTTTTATCTCGCGCTCGAACGCTTCGGCTACGACATCACCGACGGGCACAAGGCAGTGGAAGCCTTTCAGCGACGCTGGCGGCCCGGCCGGATCGACGGGATGATCGACGGAGAGGTTCGCGCCATCCTCTACCAGTTGCTGCTCGACCGCGATCGCGGCATCACGCGCTAGTTCCTCTCCGCTCTTCCCTAGACTGGAACCCGGGCCTATATGGCCCTCGCCGGGGAGCCGGGCAGCCGCGTGCGCTTCACGGCGTTCGAGGAAAGTCCGGGCTCCACGAAACAAGGGTGGCGGGTAACGCCCGCCGGGTGAAAGCCCAGGGAAAGTGCCACAGAGAGTATACCGCCGATGGCGCCTGAAGCGCACAGGCAAGGGTGAAAGGGTGCGGCAAGAGCGCACCGGGAGCGTGGCAACACGGTCCGTCATGGCAAACCCCACCCGGAGCAAGACCGCATAGGGGTCTCGCGCCACTTGCTGGCAGGAGTGTTTCGCTCCGAGAGACCCGGGTTGGTTGCTTGAGCGCGGGAGCAATCCGGCGCCGAGATGAATGGCTGCCCCCGCGGCGCAGGTCCCTTCGGGGAAACCGGCTGCGGGACAGAACCCGGCTTACAGGCTCCCCGGCAATTTCCTAGTGCGAGACCTGCTCTGTGGAGATGGATATGTTCCCCTCGCCATCGTCGATCGCGCTCAGGTAACGCCGCCCGCTGCCTTCCAGCACAAGCGCGGTCAACCGACCGCTGGCATAGGCGCCGGTATCGATGCCGATCCGGTTGCCCTGGTCAACCGGATCGTCGGAGATAGTGTGGCCATGCACGATCACCCCGTCGAACGGCTCGGCGTGGCTGAGGAATGGCTCGCGTATCCAGCGCAGTTTCGCGGTCGACTGCTCTTCCAGCGGCACGCCCGGCTCGATCCCCGCATGCACGAAGATGTAGTCGCCAATGGAGACGATGTTCTCGAAGCTTTCGATGAACTCGATATCCTCCTTCGGAACGATCTTCGCCATCATCTCCTGCACTTCCTCGATGGTAGCCCGGGCATAGTCGCGCTTGTTCATGCCGTAGCTCATCAACGTCTCACGGCCGCCATGGCGCAGGAAATGGCGCAGCATGTCGGGGCTGTCGAAGGCGCGCAGGAACATTTCCTCATGGTTGCCGGCAAGGATGCGCACATCACGGAACTTCTGCCATTCCCGCGCCAGGGCCAGCACGTTCATGCTGTCCGGGCCCCGGTCGACGAGGTCGCCCAGCATGACGACGGTAACCTGCAAGCGGCCTTCCTCGCGATTGTGGCGTTCGATCGCCTCGATCAGGGCAATAAGCAGGTCGCTGCGACCGTGAATATCGCCGATTGCATAGACCCGTTGCCCGTCGGGCACACTGGCCGCGATTTGCGAGGCCGGGGCTTCCGCCCGTCGAGATTTGAAGAAGTCGAACATGGTCAGGTTTGCTTTGAACACATAGTGAGGACGCATCGGGGCGAAAAGGGTTCGCGTCCTTTCGACCATGGCCGCGAATGTGTGTCGGGATGCTGAATGTGGTACCAAAAGAACACACATATGCCCGCAGCTGCGACATCTTGTAATTTCTCTTGTGCGCCGCAGCATGAATATGCATGTTAATTGCGCTTGAGCGGAGAATGGCACGTCAAAGATGCCATCACGCGAGTAGCGCAGGTGGGACGAAGCATTGTTCACTCCAAGCAATTGAGGAATTGCCCCATGCTTACGTCCGTCCGCAGCCTCACGGCTGCTTCTGTTTTTGCACTTTCCACCGCATTTGCCGCCCCTGCCCTGGCGCAGACCACGATGCCATCCGATGAAGTCGATGATGGCGGTATCGGTGTCGAGGTTTCGGCTAATGTCGCGATGGTCAGCGAATATCGCTTCCGCGGTGTCGACCTCTCGGGCGGCGAATTCGCCATCCAGGGCGGCGTCGATGTCGGCCTGCCCGCCGGATTCTATGTCGGCACCTGGGCCTCGTCACTGGACGAGCAGACCGTTGGGTACGGCAGCACCGAGCTTGACCTGTATGGCGGCTGGGCCGGCGAGTTCGGCAACATCTCCACCGATGTCGGTGTGATCATGTACATCTATCCCGACGCCGGGGCCGGCGACTTCGACTATGTCGAATTCTATGGCTCGGTGGGCGCGGGCCTCGGCCCGGCCGACGTCACCTTGGGCATCGCCTATGCCCCCGAGCAGGACTCGCTTGGCGGCACCGACAACCTCTACCTCTATGCCGACGCCGGTTTCGGCCTGCCGGGCACTCCGGTAAGCATCACCGGTCACCTCGGCTACACGGACGGCTTCCTGACCTTTACCGAGGATGCGGAAGCTCTCGACTGGTCGGTGGGTGCAGAGCTCGCCGTGCCCGGTACGCCGCTTGCAGTCGGCGTCGCCTATGTTGGTGTCGAGGGCGACGCCCTTGTCGATCCAGACGGCACCTTCACCGACGACGCGGTCGTCGTCTCGCTGTCCGCCAGTTTCTAAGCCAATCGCGCAAAGCGAGGAACGGGAAGGCTCGTACCGGCAACGGTGCGGGCCTTCTCGCCTTTTCAGGCTCAATGGAGCATGAAATCGACAGTCGTCACCACGCGCACCTTCTTGAACGGGGAATCAGCCGCGCCCCATCCCTCGGCATCGCCGTCACGCGCGGTGATCGAGAAATAGCCCTGCGTTGCCCGGCGAATACTTCCGACATCCGCGCCGGAATCGAGTGCGAACTGCTCGGCTGCCGCACGCGCGTCCTGCGTTGCTGCGGCCACCATCGCCGGCTTGATGACATTGAGGCCCGTAAAGGTGAAACTCATCGTCGAGCTTTGCAGCAGCACTCCCCGACGCACGAGGTCGGCCTCCTGTCGCACCGCCGCTGTGCCCGCTCGATATCCTCGGTGCGCAGGCTCATGCGCTGGTTGACCGTATAGCGGGTGATGCCATCGTCAGGCGTATAGCTCGAGGCGTTGACTGAAACGGCCTCCAGCGCATCTGCCGGAAAACCGAGGCCTGCGAAAAACTCGCGCAGCTGCTCGGTATCGCGATCGACGCTGGACTGTGCCGCGGCAAGGTTCGTTGCGGTGGCTGAATAAGACAAGGTCCAGACGGCAAGATCCGCCACAACGTCCCGCTCGGCAAGGCCCCGCACGGTCACCGTGCGATCGGCCAACTTGGCCCGCACCAAACCGTCGCCTGTCAGGAAACCGCCCACGCCAAGCCCGATGGCAAGGATGGCGGAAGCGAGCACAGGAGGCTTTGTCCAGAAAGCGGTGGTGCGCTGGACGGGGTCGTCACTATATGCGCTCATGCATGCTCTCCCGGGTCGTGTGTCCTTCACTTCCTGCCGCGAGAGCGATGAACCGTGTTTGAATAGAGATGAATGGAGTTCCCCGATGGTCCACTACCTGCACACGATGATCCGCGTCGCCGATCCCGATGCCGCGATCGACTTCTTCAAGCTGATCGGACTGGAGGAGGTCCGCCGCAAGGAAAGCGATAAGGGGCGCTTCACGCTGATCTTCCTTGCCGCACCGGGACAGGAAGACGTTGCCGAACTGGAGCTGACCTACAACTGGCCGCCCGAAGATGGCAGCGCGCCTGAAACCTATGACGGCGGACGCAACTTCGGTCATCTCGCCTACCGCGTGGAAAATATCTACGAGACCTGCCAGAAGCTGATGGACGCGGGCGTCACTATCAATCGCCCGCCGCGCGACGGGCACATGGCCTTCGTGCGCTCGCCCGACGGGATCAGCGTCGAGTTGCTGCAGGAAGGCTATCTCGATCCGCAGGAGCCCTGGGCGAGCATGGAGAACACGGGTAGCTGGTAGAACCCGGCGCTCAGCGAAGGCTTGCCAATCTCTCCGCAAAGGGCCACCTGCGCTCCCATGAAAGCGCGCAGGCTTCCCCAGGTGGTCATTATCGGTCGCCCCAATGTCGGCAAGTCCACCCTGTTCAACAGGCTGGTGGGCAAGCGGCTGGCCCTGGTCGATGACCAGCCCGGCGTAACGCGTGACAGGCGGATGGGGCTGGCCGGCCTTGCCGGGATCGAGTTCGAGGCAGTGGACACGGCCGGATGGGAGGATGAAGACGATGCCTCCCTCCCCGGCCGGATGCGCGCGCAGACGCAGGTTTCGCTGAAAGGCGCCGATGCCGCGCTGTTCGTCGTCGATGCCCGCGCCGGGCTCACGCCGCTGGACGAGGAGATCGGTCGCTGGCTGCGCGAGCAGGAAGTCCCCGTGGTCCTCATCGCCAACAAGGCGGAAGGCACCGCTGGCGAATCGGGCATCTACGAAGCCTATTCGCTCGGCCTCGGCGAACCGATCGCCGTCAGCGCCGAGCATGGCGAGGGCGTGGCCGAACTCTACACTGCGCTCATCCCGCTGATCGGCGAGAAGGCCGACCAGATGCAGCTGGAGGAAGAAGCCGAGGCCGCCATTGCCGCCGACCGCGCAAAGGCCGCGGCCGAGGCTGGCGAGGAGCTCGAGGAAATCGATCCCTCCGCTCCCCTCAGCCTGGCTATCGTGGGGAGGCCGAATGCCGGCAAGTCCACGCTTGTAAACCGGCTTTTGGGAGAAGACCGGCTGCTGACCGGACCAGAGGCAGGCATCACGCGCGATTCCATCGCCGTCGACTGGGAATGGACCGATCCGCGCTCGGGCGAAACGCGCATCATCAAGCTGATCGACACCGCCGGGATGCGCAAACGCGCCAAGGTGGTCGACAAGCTGGAGAGACTCTCGGTTGCCGACGGCTTGCGCGCAGTCGACTATGCCGAGGTCGTGGTGCTGCTGCTGGATGCGACGCGCGGGCTGGAAGTGCAGGACCTGAAGATCGCCAACAAGGTGATAGAAGAAGGCCGCGCACTGATGGTGGCGATCAACAAGTGGGACATCGCCGAGGATCCCAGCGCCCTGTTCAATGGTATTCGTGGCGCGCTGGAAGAAGGGCTCTCGCAGCTTAAGGGCGTGCCGCTATTTGCAGTATCAGCAATGACCGGCAAGGGGCTCGATCCGCTCCTTGGGGCGGCCTTCGACCTTCGCGAGGCGTGGAGCCGCCGCGTCCCGACCGCCGCGCTCAATCGCTGGTTCGACGATGCGCTAGGCGCTAATCCTCCGCCTGCCCCAGGTGGCCGGCGCATCAAGCTGCGCTACATCACCCAGGTCGGCACCCGCCCGCCGCGTTTCGTGATCTTCGGCACACGGCTGGACGATCTGCCCGCCAGTTACGAGCGTTACCTGCTAAACGATATCCGCAAGAAACTGGGCTTCGGCGCGGTGCCTGTCCGCTTGACCCTAAAGAGTCCGAAGAACCCCTACGATTCCAATCGCGGCGGCGGCGGAAAATTCAGCGGCGGCCAGGGCCGCGACTAGGTCTCTTGGGATGTTCGAGACACTATCCCTGACCGGTGAGCTGATAGAGCGTACCTCCAGCACCATTCGCGTGCAGGAAATGGTGCAGCTCTCGCTTGCTCCCGTCTTCCTGCTGGCCGGTATCGGCGCGATGCTGAACGTGATGAACCTTCGCCTCACCTGGTTGTTCGATCGCATCGAATTCATCGAGCGCCGGGAGGAAGAGGGGCTGGACGAACGCGAGAGCGAGGAATTGCCCGCGCTGCGCCAACGTCAGCGTTTCGCGCAGATGGCAGTGAACCTCAGCACTTCGGCTGCGCTCACCATCTGCATCGTCATCGCCATCCTGTTTATCAGCGCTTTCGTCGAACCTCGCATCGGCACCGTCGTCGCGTTCCTCTGGATCGCGACAATGTTCCAGCTCTCGGTCGCACTGGCCCTGTTCTTCCGCGAGACCAGCCTTGCGTCAGCCAGCGTGCGCGAGCGGCGCAAGCGCAGTCGGGAGCTCGTTGCCCGCCAGAGTGATTCGCAAAACAGGTGATGGTCAGGCTTGGATTCCGGCCTTGCACCGGACCGGAAACGGACGCAACTTGCCGAATTGTTTCGGTTTTGCGGCCAATCGGGGGATCGTCCGCATTACTGACACGTTGTGGTGGCAAAAGGGTGCTCATCGCATCCAAGGGAGGATTCACCATGCAACGCTACCAGGTCAGTTTCGACCACGGCAACGCCGAGGAGCACAGCCTCGACGTGCCCGACCTGGTGACTGCACTAGTGGTGGCAGACATCAACCTCACCAGCGGCACCGCACAGATCCTGGAAGGCGAGAAGGTCCTCGCCCGGATCGAGAAGCGCGGTAATGGCTCTTCGCCCTATTGGCACGTGAGCTGAGCAGCGCTCAGGCGGCGCCCGCGTCGTTTTCCCCTTCGCCCGCAGCCTTGCTATTGAGCTGGACGTAGTTCTCGATCCCCATCCGAGCGATCATGTCGAACTGCGTTTCAAGGAAATCGACATGCTCTTCCTCGCTGGCGAGGATGTTTTCGAACAGTTGACCAGAGGTGAAGTCCTTCACCTGCTGACAGTAGTCGGCGGCCTCCTTCAGAAGCGGAATCGCCTCGTTCTCCAGGGCGAGGTCGGCCTTCAGGATTTCCTCAACCGTCTCTCCCACCTTCAGCTTGTGCAGCGCCTGGAAATTGGGAAGGCCGTCGAGGAAGAGGATGCGGTCGGCAAGCCAGTCGGCATGCTTCATCTCGTCGATGCTCTCATGCCGCTCATATTCAGCGAGCTTGTAGACTCCCCAGTCGTTGAGGACGCGGTAGTGCAACCAGTACTGGTTGATCGCGGTCAGCTCGTTGGTGAGCGCCCGGTTGAGATAGTCGATGACCTTTTCGTCGCCCTTCATGGCCATGCCTCCTGAAATTGCCTGCCCGCCATTGGACCCGATTGCCGGGTCGTGGCAAGGAAAAGAGGTAGTGGAAGGCCGAAAAAATGGCGGAAAACCGCGCTATTGCGAATGCAAGTCAGGAATAGGTCAGGCGGCCGCGAGCGGCGTCGCCAAGGCTTCGCGCTCCTCGAGAATGATGTCTTCCGCCTCCTCGAGGCAATGCCCGCAATTGGGGCGCTTGCCGAGCTTGGCATAGACACTCTCCGCCCCGCCGCGATGTTGACGAGCCGCCTTGCGCAGGTCGCTTTCCTTGATGGCGTTGCAGATGCAGGTGTACATGCTTGACCGAGTCTCTCTTGCCTAACCCTGCCAAGCTAATGCGAATGGATTGCATTAGCAAGCGATATGAGAACAATTCTCAAACTGTTTCTGTCGTCATCTCTTG
Organism: Aurantiacibacter poecillastricola; assembly: GCF_030730945.1. Taxonomy (GTDB): domain Bacteria; phylum Pseudomonadota; class Alphaproteobacteria; order Sphingomonadales; family Sphingomonadaceae; genus Alteraurantiacibacter; species Alteraurantiacibacter poecillastricola. Next base: position 15,571 of record NZ_JAVAMS010000004.1, on the reverse strand, counting down.
AACGCGAAAAGCCTGCCATAAGTCAGGCAGCGCCACAGCCATTCGAGCGGGCCGTAGCGATAGCGCGACAGCCAAGGTCCGGACCACGCCAGCATCATCGCCCAGCCCAGCAGGACGACGAGATAAAGCTCCGGTCGGGTCAGCTCGCCCCACAATCCGCCGGCCCAGGAATGGAAAACAAGCATCATCAGCAAAGAGGTGCCGATATAGTTGCTGAAAGCCGCCCGCCCTGCCGCCGCGAGCCGCTCCGCCAGCCATCCGCTTGCCGCGTTGCCATAGAGAGCGAGCAGCAGCGCAAGGCCGATTATCATCGGCAGCCGTGGCAGCAGGGAAAACGCGCTGATTGCCGACATCGTGCCCCAGTAGGTAAGCCCCCCTGACTTGATCCATAGTCCCATGGTCAGCGAGGCTCCTCCGCCCAGCAGCACTAGGGCCCAACCCCATGTCCTGCGCTCGCCTTCATCCCCTCCCGGGTTGAACCAGCCGAAGCGATAGAACCCCATGCCCATGATCATGAGCGGAACCGTCTCGAGCATCAGTAGGACGAGGTTGTCGAAAGGATCGAACAGGTGCTCGGCCAAGTTGTGGGAGACGAAGTCGCTATAGGTCCCCTCGGTCATGATGGGGATTTCAATGCGATCGTCTTCAAGGGTCGCCTGCTTCGCCTCGGCCACCGAACCGCGGGACGCTTCCATGCCTGGCTGGGCGCCGAAGGCCGTGTCCGAGACGAGATAGGCCGAGCCGAGGGCGACGCCATAGACTATTGCGCCGATGACGTAGCCGATCAGCCCCAGCGTCAGCGCACGTTCCGCCGGGAATTTAAGGAACATCATGCCGGCAAGCCCCGAGATGGCATAAAGTACCAGGATGTCGCCGCGCCAGATGAAGTAGAAATGGATGAGGCCGAAGAGGAGCAGGATGGCGAGCCGGCGCGCGAGCAGCATCTCACTTGCTCCACGTTGCCTTGCGCGTTCCATGAAAAGGACCATTCCCGCCCCGAACAGAAGCGAGAAGAGGCCGCGCATCTTGCCATCCACCAGCACGAACTGCGCTACCCATAGCCAGTCGGAAGTGGAATCATGTCCCGAAAGGAAGCCGCCCGGCCAGCTATAGGCGCTCCAGGGCTGGCCGAAGGCGACGATGTTGGCGGCGAGGATGCCGAGGACTGCGATCCCGCGAATGATATCCAGGCTGGCGATCCGTTCGGTACGTGTCGCAGGAGCGATCTCCTCGGCATGGCCGTCAGGTATGGCCTGTTCTTCCATTTCGCGCGCCCCCTTTGAAGCCGCGGCGCTTCTATGCCGGGAGGCCAAGTTTGCAAAGCGAAGAGGTCAGCTACGCGTCACAAGGCATTCGAAGCCCGCCCGCTTGAGGCTGGAACACGCCTCCCGCGCCTCCGCCTGCGATGCGTAGCCGCCCGCTTGCACAAGCGTTACGCGGCCGCTTGGAATGAACAACCGCTCGCGCCCGGAAACCTCGTCTCGGCGGGAGACACGATCCCACAGGCGCTGCGCATTGCCGGGCACGCCGAAAGCGCCAAGCTGGACGCGCCACGGTCCCGATGCCCGCTGCTGGTGAGCAGGAGCAGGCTGAACCGCGACCGGAGCGGCGCTCGGCGTTTCTGCGCCGGCGTAGCTTGCCCCGGCCTGTGCCGGATCGTCCGTGCCCGTCGCCTGCCGTGCCTGCGCAACTGCTTCACGCGCAGCGGCAACCTCGGGCGACACTGCAAGCGATGGCACAGTCTCCGTGGCGGAAGCGGCAGTCCGGGAAGCTTCGCTCACAGCGATCGCGCCAATCGAACCTGCGCCAAGATCCGCTGCGGCCAGTTGCACCGCCGCGGCCTGGTCCGCATCCTGTTCGATCTGCCGTGCCAGTGCTGCAGCATTCTGGCGCTGCTCTAGAGGGATGTGCGTATCCATTTCCACGATCGCTGGCCCGGCCTGCGACAGCCCCGCGCTATTGGCCAGCGTCATCAGGGCGTAGGCGCGCTCCCAGTCGCGCTCCACGATGTCGCCGTTGAAAAGCGCGATGCCGAGCAGGTACCGCGCGCGCGGGTCGCCCCGCCCCGCTGCCGCCTGCACGAAAGGCAGAGCTTCTTCCCGGCGACCATCCTGAAACAGCATCAGTCCGTAGGTATCGGCCGCCTGCATATGCCCCGCTTCGGCAGCGTCGCGATAGAGTTGCTCCGCCTGCGCGAGGTCCATCGACACACCGCGTCCCAGGCGATAGGCCTGGCCGAGATTGAACATCGCGTCGGGATCGCCAGCCTGCGCCGGACCTTCCCATTGCGCGACGGCGGCCTCGTATTCGCCGCGCGACCAGGCTTCCACCCCTTCGCGCACGTTTGCAGCGGCAGGAAAACTTGTGGCAATCAAGGCGAGCGCGGCAATGGCGCTTCCAAGGCGGGTCGTGAAGCAATCAGCCATAGTCATTCAGCCTTTCTGCAAGCGTTCTACTCCGATGCCATAGTAAACCTGTTGTTAGCAAAGCGTTTATCCAGCTGAATACTCGCTTGCGGGCGAACATCAGATCTCGTTCCCGCCTTACGAAAAAGCGATGATGGGGTGTTTGCAAGTTAACTCAAAATAAAGGGTAGTCTGCGAAGCCCTTAGGCGAAGGCCCGCAATCGAGACTTGGTCGGGTCGCTTGTTCTAGGGGGAATCGCCTTGCGCGTTTTGGCATTGGCATCGCAGAAGGGTGGCTCGGGAAAGACCACCTTGTCCGGGCACCTCGCCGTTCAGGCGCAGCGCGCCGGCGCAGGTCCGGTCGTGCTCATCGACATCGATCCGCAGGGTTCGCTCGCCGACTGGTGGAACGAGCGCGAGGCAGAGTTTCCTGCCTTTGCGCAGACCACCGTGGCGCGTCTCGCGAACGACCTGGCGATCCTTCGTCAGCAGGGATTCAAGCTGGCCGTGATCGACACGCCGCCTGCTATTACCATGGCGATCCAGTCGGTAATCTCGGTGGCAGAACTGATGGTCGTCCCGACCCGCCCCAGCCCGCATGACCTGCGCGCCGTGGGAGCCACGGTCGACCTGTGCGAGCGCGCCGGCAAGCCGCTGATCTTCGTGGTCAACGCCGCGACGCCCAAGGCGAAGATCACGTCCGAAGCCGCTGTCGCCCTGTCGCAGCACGGCACGGTCGCGCCCATCACCATTCACCACCGCACCGACTTCGCCGCATCGATGATCGACGGTCGCACTGTGATGGAGATAGAGCCCGAAGGTCGCAGCGCGCAGGAAGTGACCGCGCTGTGGCACTATATCGCCGATCGCCTCGAGAAGAATTTCCGCCGCACCGTCTTCGCCGCTCCCAACAAGGGTGCGCAGGCCAACGGTGCAGCGCGTGCGCAGGGTGGCTTCGGTCGCCGTGTGGCACAGTAATGGGGCGCGCCATGACGGACGGATCTTCTTTCGCCTCGCTCGGCCCCATGCTGCTTGCCCGCAAGGGCACTGCCAAGCCCGCCATGCGCGTCGAGCTGACCCAGGGTGACCGCACTTCCGAACTCGGGGACTCCTTCGACACCCTCGCCCATAGCCAGTCCGCGCTGGGCTGGAACGACATGGGCGATGACGATCACGTCGTCCCGTTTCGCGGCGCAGCTGAGCGCGATCTGCTGCTGGCCCGCAAGTCGCCGAAGCCGCGTCGCCGGGCTTTCGACCGTGGTCGCCGCGCCGCTTTCACGCTGCGCCTCGACGCCGAACGCCACATGAAGCTGCGTCTCGCCAGCACGCTGCGCGATTGCAGCTCGCAGCAACTGGTGACCGAGGCGCTCGACCGCTTCCTGAGCGAGATACCCGAACTCGATTCCATCGCCGCGCATATCGCGGGCAAGACCATCAAGTCCTGAGGGGGAAACAACCGATGTACGGCAAGGACAACCGCAACCCGTTGCTCGGCCTGGGCGTTTCGAGCGCCATGGCCGCCGTTCTGCTGGCCGGCTGCACGAGCCAGAGCATGCCGCGCGCCGAAGTTGCCGCGGCCGATGCCGAGGCGGCTCTCGATCATGGTCGCACCAGCGAAGCAATCCGCCACGCCGAAAGCGCCGTTGCCGCCGAGCCGCGCAATGCAGGCTACCGCCTAATGCTGGGCAATGCCTACCTCGAGGAGGGCCGTTTCGCATCCGCTTCGACCAGCTTCGAGGACGCGATGACGCTGGGCGACAACAGCCCGCGCGCCGCGCTCAGTCTCGCCCTCGCGCTGACAGGCGAAGGCCGTTTCGCCGAGGCTTCCGCCCTGCTGCGCGACTGGGAAGGCGAGATCGCCGCACCCGACCTTGGCTTGGCCTTCTCCCTGGCGGGAGACCCCGAGCGCGGCATTCACATCCTCAGCAACGCCATCCGTCAGGGCCAGAACACGGCCAAGGTGCGTCAGAATCTCGCCTATTCCTATGCCGTCGCCGGTCGCTGGCGCGAGGCTCGTCTGATGGTCTCGCAGGACGTGCCCGCTGATCAGGTCGGCAAGCGCATGGAAGAATGGGCGCGCATGAGCCATGCGGAAGCCTATCAGCACCGAGTCGCGGGCTTGCTGGGTGTGCCAGTCAATGTGCGCGATGCCGGACAGCCTGTGCATCTCGCCCTTAATGTCGATTCCGATCTCGAACAGCTCGCGGCTGAAGCCAGCGGTCATGCGGTCGCCGCGGCGCCGCAGGCGGAGCCGGTCGTCGCCGATACTTCCGGCGAACTGCCTGCCGCCACGAAGCCGGAGATTGGGCTCGACACCTATGCGCGCGCCGACGGTGCGCCGCCGGTGAACTTCGCCGAGGCCTTCGCGGCTCCCGCACCTGCCGGTGCCTCGCTCGCCGATGTCACCACCGACACGATGCGTTTCGTTTCTTCGCCGGTGGTGCAGACGACGGCAGCCCGTCACAGTGCCGCTGCCGAAGCTGCATCGCGTCCTGCAACTCGACGTGCCAGGTCGGCCGCTTCGGTCGCTTCTGCGGCGCGCGCTCCGTCCCGTCAGCAGGCGAGCCTCGCCAGCGCAGGCGATCCGACGCATCTGGTGCAGCTTGGCAGCTTCTCCAGCGAACAAGGTGCCCGCCGTGCGTGGGGCATCTATGTCAGCCGTCATCCGGAACTGGCCAACCACGAGATGGTGATCACGCAGGCCGTGGTGCGGGGCAAGCGCTACTGGCGCGTTTCGGCAGGCGGTTTCAACCCTGATTCAAGCCGTTCGATGTGCTCCAGCGTGAATAGCTCCTCCAATGGCGAAGGTTGCATCACCTGGGCCGCCAGCAGCCCGCTGCCCGGCGCCATCGACAATGCCGTGCGCCTCGCCAGCCGCTGATCCACAAGTTCGAAGACCGACTGGTACCCCCTCCCTGCTTCATGCCGGGAGGGAAATTCTTTTGCCTATAGCGAATATCCACCATCGCTGACGAGCACGCTTCCCGTCATCGTGCCCGAGGCATCGGAAAGCAGGAACAGCGCCTGCCGCGCGACTTCCTCGGCAGTCTCGAAGCGCCCCATCGGCGTCATCAGACCGGCGAGTGCCGCCAGCGCTCCGGCCCGGTCACCCTGGTGCTTCGCCTTGAGATCCTCGAAGAAAGGCACTCCATCCCATATCGCGGTATCGACGCCGCCCGGCGCAAGTGCGTTGACGCGGATGCGGCGCGGCGCGCCCTCCTTGGCAGCGACCTTCGCAAGGTGAATGGCACCGGCCTTCGATGCTGCGTATGATGCGATCCCCGGCTCCGCCTTCAGCCCTGCAACAGAGGCGGTGAGGACGATCGAGGCTCCATCCTTCGCCAGTCGCATGGCACAGCGCAGCGAGAGGAAGAGGCCATCGAGATTGACCGACATGACGCGCCGCCAGTCCGATAGCGAGAGCTTGGCAATTGGCGCTGCCGCGCCGGGTATGCCCGCGTTGCAGAAGGCGGCGTCGAACGAATAACCCTGGTTCTCGATCTCGGACCACAAGGCTTCGTCCGCTACGTCGCCTACGTGGCAGGATGTCTTGCACGGCAGGCTCAACGCCTCGAGCGCATCGTTGTCGAGATCGACGAGGACAAGGTGCCCTGCACCGGATTCCGCCAGCGCCTTCGCGGCTGCCGCCCCGATACCCGAGGCCGCTCCTGTCACGAGGACGCAATTCCCCGAGAAATCATAGGTCAACGCGTACACCTCCCTTCCACAAGGCCTTGACCCGCCCCTGCACGGGCTGTCGATCAAACGGGGTATTGCCCGCAGCAGCTGCCATTTGCCGTGAATCCACCACCCAGGGCTCTTCCGGATCGACCAGCGCGATATCCGCTTCGTAGCCGGTTTCGAGCGAGCCGGCCTCCACACCCAGCAATCGGGCGGGATTGCGCGCCAGCAAGTCGAAGGCCCGAGGCAGGTCGATCACCTCGTCGCGCACCAGCGTCAGCGTCATGGCGAGCAGGGTCTCGGCCCCGGCCATTCCTGCGGCGGCATCGGCGAAAGGCAGGTTCTTGTCTTCCGGCCCGCGCGGGTCGTGGCCGCTGGCGATGACATCGATCGTGCCGTCGCCAATGGCTTCCACGACGGCCCTTCGGTCCTCCTCCTCGCGCAAAGGCGGGGAAAGGCGCGTAAAGGTGCGATAGTCGCCCATTGCCAAGTCGGAGAGCATGAAATGCGCCGGCGTGACGCCCGCGGTAATCGCCACCCCGCGCGCCTTGGCCTGCCGCACCAAGTCCAGCCCGGCACGAGTCGTGACCTGCCGCGCGTGGATGCGGGCGCCGCAGATCTCGGCAAGGGCAATGTCCCGCGCAAGCGCAAGCGTTTCAGCTTCTTTCGGCGCGCTCGGCAGGCCGAGACGTGTCGCCATTTCGCCAGCCGTGGCCGCGGCATTGCCCGCGACCCCTGCATCCTCTGCATGGGTGACGACGACCATGTCGAGCATCGCGGCATATTGCAGCAGGCGCAGCATCACGCCGCTATCACCGATCCACTTGCGGCCCGTGGCGATCGCCTTCGCCCCGGCCTCGCGCATGAGAGCGATCTCTGCGAGTTGCCTACCCTCAAGCCCCTGCGTGGCGCTCGCCAGCGGATGGACCCACAGGTCCGGCTTGCCGCTCTGGGCGAGGAACCGCACGCGCGCCGGGTGATCGAGCGGTGGGGAAAGGTCGGGCATCAATGCCGCGCGAGTGATGCCACCGAAATGGAAGGCAGGCTTGTCGATGGAGAATACGCCAAGGTCGACGATGCCCGGTACTACGAGCTTGCCGCGCGCGTCGACAATTTCGTCTCCGTCTTGCGGTTCCCCTTGGGTAATCAGGCATTGCTCGCATCGGAGAGCGCCCTCGATCAAACCCGATGGCGTGACCAGGGTGCCGTTCGTGATTGCCAGTGGGCGAACCTGTTTCATACCCACTCCCCCTTGCCCCATCCGGGCACGCCGCGCGCCTTGCGGGTCAGCACGTCGAGACAGGCCATGCGGATCGCGACGCCCATTTCCACTTGCGAAGTGATGATCGAACGTCCCGCAAGGTCGGCCACCGCGCTGTCGATCTCCACGCCGCGGTTCATCGGGCCGGGATGCATGATGATTGCATCGTCCCTCGCCAGCGCAAGGCGTTCAGGCGTCAAACCGTAAAGGTGGCGGTATTCGCGCGGCGAAGGGATGAACTGCCCATCCATCCGCTCGTTCTGCAAGCGCAGCATCATCACCACATCCGCCCGGTCCAGCGCGGCATCGAAATCGTGAAACGGCTCTGCGCCCATGTTGACGATACCCGAAGGCATGAGCGCGGGCGGCGCGCACAGGCGCACGGTCGCTCCCAGCGCCTGCAGGCAGAGTATGTTTGACCGAGCGACCCGGCTGTGCAGGATATCGCCGCAGATGGTAACCGTCAGGCCGGTAAAATCCTCGGCTTCGTGCCCTCTCTCGCGCAGCTTGTGGCGCAGCGCCAGCGCATCGAGCAGGGCCTGGGTCGGGTGTTCGTGCTGCCCGTCGCCGGCATTGAGCACCGGGCAATCGACATGCCGTGCGATCAGGCCCACCGCCCCGCTGCTGCCGTGGCGGATCACGATCGCATCGGCGCGCATGGCGTTCAATGTAACCGCGGTGTCGATCAGCGTCTCACCCTTCTTCACGCTGGACTGGGCGGCATGCATGTTCACGACATCGGCGCCAAGTCGTTTGCCCGCGATCTCGAAGGAAAGCAGCGTGCGGGTCGAATTCTCGAAGAAGGCGTTGATGGTCGTAAGGCCCGCCAGTTTCTCCGAATGCTTGGACGCCTGGCGATTGAACGCAACGTACTGCTCGGCCTCTGCCAGCAGGTACAGGATCTCGTGCCGCTCCAGCGCCGAAATGGCGAGGAGGTCGCGATGCGGAAAGGCCCGGCCACCTTTCGGGAAACGGCTGCCTGTTGAGGGATTGTGCGGCGATGTCATTAAAGCCAAGCCCTTAATCGAGGGGTATCGGCGGCTCAAGCTCTTATCTCTGGCCCTTGCCTTCGCGGCTCCCTAAATGGAGGGAAAGGCAAACGAAAGGGGTACGCTGCGTCATGGCATTTGCAGGCAAGGTCTGGAGGCTGCTGGTCGGCATCAAGGATGCTTTGGCCTTGGTCTTCCTGCTGCTGTTCTTCGTTGCCCTGTTTGCGGTGCTGAGCGCGCGGCCCAATCCGGGCGTCGTGCGCGAAGGGGCGCTGCTGCTAGATATCAACGGCAGCGTGGTGGAGGAGGTTGCTCCCATAGACCTTATGCAGCTGGTACTTTCGGACACGCTCCCCTTGCGCGAATATGCCGCGCGTGACCTGATCGAGGCCATTGACGGCGCCGCTGCCGACGAGCGGGTGAAGGTGCTGGCACTGGATCTTACCGGCTTCCTCGGCGGAGGTGCGGTGCACTTGGCCGAGATTGCCGGCGCGCTCGACCGCTTCAGCGCCGCTGGCAAGCCGATCTATACCTATGCCTACGCCTACAGCGACGATGGCATGCTGCTTGCCTCGCATTCGGACGAGATCTGGGTGGATCCCATGGGCGGCGTCGCGATTTCAGGCCCTGGCGGCGAGCGGCCCTATTTCGGAGACGCGCTGGAACGCTTCAACATCACGGCCAACGTCTACCGCGTGGGCACCTACAAGAGCGCGGTCGAACCCTACACGCAGGACAGCATGTCCCCCGAAGCGCGGGAGAACATCTCGCAGATCTACACGGCGCTGTGGCAGGAATGGCTGGCGAACGTCACCTCCGCACGGCCGCAGGCCGATATCGATCTTGTTACCGGCGATGTGGGGGGCTGGCTCGCGGCCTCTTCCAACGACATTGCCGAGGCCTCGCTTGCCGCGGGTCTTGCCGACCGGATCGGCAGCCGCGAGGAATGGGGCGAGCGCATCGCAACGGAGGTTGGCGAAGATGAATGGAGCGACCAGCCCGGCGCTTTCGCCTCGACCGGCTTCGATCCGTGGCTCGCCGAAGTGCGTCGCTCGCGAGAGTTCGGCACGGAAGGCCACATTGCCGTCATCACCGTCGATGGTGAGATTTCCGACGGAGAGGCCGGGCCGGGATCAGCCGGTGCGGCGCGCATTTCGCGGCTGCTGGACGATGCCCTGAACGATGACCTCGACGGGCTGGTCGTGCGCATCAACTCGCCCGGCGGCACGGTCACGGGATCCGAAACCATTCGCCGCGCCATCATGCGCCACCGCGAGGCAGGGACCCCGGTTGCAGTATCCATGGCCAACACCGCGGCCAGCGGCGGCTACTGGATCGCCACGCCGGGCGAACGCATTTTCGCCGAACCCGAGACGATCACCGGCTCGATCGGGGTTTTCCTGATCGTGCCCAGTTTCGAGGAATTGCTGGCCGAGTATGGCGTCGCCACCGATGGCGTCCGCACCACGGGCCTATCAGGCCAGCCAAACGTGCTCGCAGGCTTCACACCGGAGGCCGATGCCGTGCTGCAGGCTTCGACCAGCAACTTCTATTCGCGCTTCCTCGCCCTCGTATCGCAGGCGCGCGGCATTACGCCCGAACGCGCGGACGAGCTGGGCCAGGGCCGCGTATGGGATGGCGGCGCGGCGCGGCAACTGGGTCTGGTCGACCAGTTCGGCGATCTTCCCACGGCTATCGCCTGGACCGCGGAACGCGCGGGGCTCGAAGCCGGCTCATACGAGGTCGACTATCTGGGGTCCGACATTCCCAGCTACGACACGCTGCTGGCTCGCCTGCTCATGGGAAATGACGAGGCAAGCGAGGAAGGCGCGCGCGACATCGCCTCGATCTTTGCCCGCCGTGAAGTCGCGCGCCTGGGTGAAGCCATATCGGGTATCGACCGCCTCATGGCAGTGGAAGGCGTGCAGGCAAGGTGCCTGGAGTGCGCCCTCGTCCCGGGAAGCCGTGGCACCATTTCCAATCAGGTCGGCAATGGTACGTGGCTGGCATTGTTCTCGAAGCTAGGCCTCGACTGACAGGGGATAGCCCACCCGCGCAATCAGGCCTTGTCTTGAGGCATCGAAACTGGCAAAGGCGCGCCCCTGCCGTGAATCGGCGGGCGCGTAGCTCAGTGGTAGAGCACACCCTTCACACGGGTGGGGTCGCAGGTTCAATCCCTGCCGCGCCCACCATGATTTCAGGTATTTAGCTGACATCATGGATTGTGTATGAAAAAAGTATGAAAAAGATTCGTGGTCACTGCGTGCGGTGCTGAAGCAGCTTGCTGGTGAAAAATGTCGGATCAGTGGTCTGTCCAGGGCCCGACGCACAGACACCTGAGCCGGCACATTCGCAAACGCTTCATTCCAATGCTGCTTGTTCTTTTTCTGTTCTTCTTGCTTTCCTACACCTGAGAGCGTTTGGTATCCCGCAATCAATCCTGGGGAGGATCGCTATGTTACCAGGAAGACAGGATGTCAGACCCGAAGCGCGAGAGTGCCGAATTATCCGGCACGGTTAATCGAGAAGCCAGATTTCAGGAGCGGCTTGTTCGGCTACCCGAAGTTATGGCCCGCGTCGGAATGCGACGATCAGCGATCTATCAGCGGATGCGGGACGGGTCATTCCCCCGCTCTCGATCGCTGGGTTCGAAATGTACTGTCTGGATCGAGTCAGAAATTGACGACTGGATCAAGTCGGTCGAGGCGACTTGAAAATTCCACGGTTCGGTGAAACCATGGAGCAGGTCGGCTTCGAAAAACTTGAGCTAAAGGCAGGCAGAAGAGGCATCACATCCGGACTTGTTCCCCGTCAGCGCCTATGGCACAGATTTGAGGTTGTAAGTTAAGGAGGATTTGGGCTTCGTCGTAGTGACGAAGGAACGAAGATGAAGCCCAAATCCTCAAAATCCAAGATGCCTGCCGAGCAGGTCGTAAAGGACATTCGGCGCAAGACTCGCCGACACTTCTCCGCCGACGACAAGATCCGGATCGTTCTGGAGGGTCTGCGCGGCGATGCTTCCATTGCCGAACTGTGCCGCCGTGAGAGCATTGCCCAGTGCCTGTATTACACCTGGTCCAAGGAGTTCATGGAGGCCGGCAAGCGCAGGCTTGCTGGCGATACGGCCCGTTCTGCGACCACTGACGAGGTGAAGGATCTTCGCCGTGAGGCCCGCGATCTGAAGGAATGCGTAGCGGACCTCACCCTGGAGAATCGGTTGCTCAAAAAAAGCATGATCGCGGATGGGGGAGACGAAGAATGAGATATCCCGCATCCGAGAAGCTGGGGATTATCCGGATCGTCGAGCAGTCGCACCTGCCAGCCACGCGCACGCTGGACCAGCTCGGCGTGGCAAGGCGCACTTTCCACCGCTGGTATGACCGCTTCCTTGAAGGCGGACCGGAGGCACTGGCAGACCGGCCATCTGCGCCAAGCCGGGTGTGGAACAGGATCGCGCCCGAGGTCCAGGATGAGATCGTCGAGATGGCGCTGGAACAGACCGATCTGTCTCCGCGCGAACTGGCGGTGCGCTTCACCGACGAGAAGCGCTACTTCGTATCGGAAGCCACGGTTTACCTTCTGCTCAAGGCCCATGATCTGATCACCAGCCCGGCCTACACGGTCATCAAGGCGGCAGAGGTGTTCCATACGAAGACCACCCGCCCGAACGAGATGTGGCAGACGGACTTTACCTACTTCAAGATCATCGGGTGGGGTTGGATGTATCTATCGACGGTGCTCGACGATTACTCACGCTACATCATCGCCTAGCGGCTGTGTTCGACCATGTGCGCCAGCGACGTCACTGAAACGCTCGATATGGCGCTGAAAGCCTCAGGCTGTGATCATGCCAATGTCTTGCATAGGCCGCGTCTGCTCAGCGACAATGGCCCCAACTACATCGCCGGGGAACTGGCGGATTATCTCGACGGCAAACAAATGGACCATGTGCGCGGTGCGCCCTTCCATCCGCAGACACAGGGCAAGATCGAGCGCTGGTACCAGACATTGAAGAACCGCGTCCTGCTGGAAAACTACTGCCTGCCCGGCGATCTCGAACAGCAAATCGAGGCGTTCGTCGAGCACTACAATCACCAGCGCTACCACGAGAGCCTCGACAATGTGACACCTGCCGACGCCTACTTCGGCAGGGCACCCGAGATCATCAAACGACGAGAAAGGATCAAACGACAGACACTCGAATATCGGCGCTTGCAACACCGCAAGCTCGCCGCTTAAACATCAATCCAAGACGAGGCCCACACTCCGCAAGCACACGCCGCGAGTTGTGCCAAATGTTCTGACGACGGACACCTCCCTGTAGCGTAGGGAGTCGAGAACCCATAGAAGGCCCATCTGTGCTTGATTCCCGTCTCAAATATGCGGTCGCAGTTGCTCGAATAGGTTCCTTCACAGGAGCGGCCAATGCCGTGGGCGTGACACAGTCAGCTGTGACTAAGAGCGTCGCCGATCTGGAGCAACAACTCGGAATTGCTCTCTTCAATCGAACGTCGCGCGGCATCTTGGTGACGCCTGAGGGTCGCGACTTCATCGATCGCGCGGCGCGCTTGCTCGCGGATGCAGACGATTTGTTCAGAGAACGCAATCGTGGTGCTGATCCTTACGCTGGGCTCCTCAGAATTGGCCTTTTTCCAGGTTCAATGGACTGGCTAATCAACGACGCCGCAATCGGGTTGCTCAAACGCCACGAGGGAGTTCGTCTCGAGATCGTATCGGGAAATAGTGAGCGCGCAGTGCAATTGCTGTCGCGCGGAGACATCGACGTCGCCTTCGGGCTCGAGGCTGCGCTTGCCGGTTGGCCTCAGTTCAAATGCGAGCGGATTGCAGCGGTTGATATCATGCCTTTCGTTCGCAAAGACCATCCGATCCTTTCCGAAACTGCAATCGATAAGCAGATGTTGGCGCGATGCGACTTCGTCGTCCCTTCGTCGTCCGAGCCGTATACACCTATCATTCGACAGATATACGAAGTGAACGATCAGCGCCCGGAAGATCGCATCCATATGACGGATTATTTTCCGCTCGTTCGCAGGATCGTGGCCGCTACCGATTCCGTCGGATTGGTGGCTAGCGCATTCACCTCTGCCGGATGGTTTCGCGACGAATTTGTCACGCTGCCACATACTGGTCTGCTGGAACCGCTGGTGCTAGCGTACGCCGCACGTGCTCGCTGGCCGGTCAAGCCCGCCGCTAGGGATCTCATCGCCCGAGTGCGACAGAATTGGTCATCAGAGTCTAATGCTCAGAAACAGTAGGCTGGAGCAAGTATATGTCCGGCCATATGCATGCTCGCATCGTAAAGGTCAAATGACAGACCCTCAGTATATAGCCTGTCCCGATTTTGTGGAATCGGAACAGGCTATGACCTTTTTATCTTCGTTTGTTCGTGTGAAGTTGGTCAATCAATCACAGATCACTCTAGAAACTCAGCGCCACTTCTCCGCCGATCGTCCGACCCTTATTCAGGGGTGACAAGCTGGCGCCTGGGCCACCGAACGCGGCTGTCAACGGCGTATCACCGCCATATGTAACCTCGTTGAGTAGATTGCGCCCATAAACCGAAAAGCGCCAGATCTGGTCCGCGGTTTTGTATGTCAGACTTGCATCGAGCATGTCTGCTGGCGACAGAAACCCAGCATTATTGTCAGTGAACCGGGCACTGTCACGATGAGTGAAGTCTATGCGGGCCGTTGCAGTACCTGCTGAGCCGAGTGTCTGATCGTAGGTCAGCCCGGCACCATAGGTCCACGGTGAAAGCCTGGGAAGCTTCAGGTCGCGATCTACATCGTTGATGACGCCATCGCCGCTTATGTCAAACTGGATATTGCGATATTTCCCGTGAACATAGCCAACCTGTCCTGAGAGCACCAGATTTGGCACAATGAAGAACTGGCCTTCCGCTTCGAAGCCCGTGATTGTTGCATCCGCCGTATTGCGGATCACTTGGCTGACTCCCAGCGGGCCCGGGAGGTTGATTTCGCGTTGGAGGTTCTTCATCTGGTTGTAGAACGAGGCGATGTTGAGGCGGCTTCTTCCGAACTGCTTCTTCGCGCCTATCTCGAAGCTGTCCTGCGTTTCCTGATCGAAAGGGCCGGGCGGAACACCGGGATCGGTATTGCGCAAATTGTAGCCACCGCTGCGGAAGCCGCGGGTATAGAAGCCATAGATTTGGGTTTGATTATCCGGCTGCCATTGTAGCCCAAGCTTCGGAGTAAAGCTTTTCCAGCTTTCGTCATCGATGAAGTTCGTGGCACAGCGCAACGTGTTCACGTCACACCCATTTGCACCCAGCGGTGCGATGCGCACGGCCTTGCGTTCCCAACTGTATCGCCCGCCGATATTGAGCGTGAGCGTATTGCTGAAATGCCAGTCAGCTGACGCGAACGCTCCCCAGGTTGTTTGGTCCTGAGTCCCGCCACCCGATACGATCCTCGCACCGCCCAAAAGGTCGCGTTGCTCTGCGTATGCCAGGTCCTGCGCGAAGTAATATAGCCCGGTTGTCACCTCGACGGCGCCGATCTTTCCTGAATAACGCAGTTCATCGCTGATCTGTTCTTGATTGATGTTAAAGTAGCCGTTGAAAAAATGCTGTGGCGTCCCGTCAATATCGCTGGCAGTCCTCGACCGAAATTGCCGATAACCCATGATGTTGGTTATCACACCGTCTCCAAGGCCGACATCGATGTTGGTCTCTGCGATTGCTTGATTCCAGGTCGCATTATAGTACCCCGGAAAATCGATCGATATTCCGAACGTGTCGCGCGGGAAAATCGCGTGACTCTGCACTGGCGCGCCATCGCCATCAATGTCGCCGTGCTCATAGCGCAGATCCATCCGGAAGTTGTCGCCGCCCTTTACGCTAAGCGCGGGGCGAATGATGATGTCGCGGGATTTGCCAAAGCTGCTTTGATCAAACTGATTGCGGAACCATCCCTCATCCTTGCTGTAGTAGACGGCCAACTTTGCGGCCAGGACGTCCTCAGCGATCGGTCCTGTGACCATTGCACTGACGGTTTTCTTCAGACCGGTTTCCACCGATGCCTTGGTACTGGCCCTGAAATTGAAATCCGGGCGCGTCGTCCGCATCACGACCGCCCCACCCGTTACATTGCGGCCGAAAAGAAGTCCCTGCGGGCCGCGCAACACCTCGATCCCCTCGAGATCGAAATTGTCGAGCACAACGCCTGCATTGATCCCAAGATAGATTCCGTCGG
>NZ_JAVAMS010000034.1 GCF_030730945.1 Aurantiacibacter poecillastricola | reverse complement strand
CTGCGTTGTTCCAGGCAACAGGTGCACGGCCCCCATCATCGTGCCGATCAATCGTTCGATGTGCCCTCCGAAATGAGGACTGCCTGGCGGCCGATAGACCAGATCGATCCCCCATTCCGCACATGCCGACCGAAAGGCATGCGACCGGAAATCGCGCCCGTTATCGACGTGGATGCTATGCGGTTTACCCTGCGCGGGCCAAGGAACATTGCACACCAATTCCGCCAGAAGTTCCGCTTTGGGGGCTACAGCCTGTGTCAGGCAAAGCGCCACT
>NZ_JAVAMS010000033.1 GCF_030730945.1 Aurantiacibacter poecillastricola | reverse complement strand
GGTGGCGCTTTGCCTGACACAGGCTGTGGCCCCCAAGGCGGAACTTCTGGCGGAATTGGTGCGCAATGTTCCTTGGCCCGCGCAGGGTAAACCGCATAGCATCCACGTCGATAACGGGCGCGATTTCCGGTCGCATGCCTTTCGGTCGGCATGTGCAGAATGGGGGATCGATCTGGTCTATCGGCCGCCAGGCAGTCCTCATTTCGGAGGGCACATCGAACGATTGATCGGCACGATGATGGGGGCCGTGCACCTGTTGCCTGGAACAACGCAA
>NZ_JAVAMS010000032.1 GCF_030730945.1 Aurantiacibacter poecillastricola | reverse complement strand
CTGCGTCCGCTTGTTCAGGCATATCTCAAAGGAACTGGCAGTCTGGAAAGTGGCATCAATGACGCCGTTTGGGAGCTTGGTGTCAGCAGGGCGACTGTCTGGCGCTGGATAAAGCGTCTGGCCGAAGAGGGTGGGCGCACCAGCGCGCTGGCTTCTCGGAAACGGGGCCGCCCGACTGGTACAACCTTGATATCCGGCAAGGTGGAAGCGGTGATCGAAGAACATCTTCGCCGTTATTTCTTACGGCGGGAACGTCCAAGCCTGTCGCGCGTCGTGACAGAAATCCGCAGCGCGTGCTGGCAGCAGGGCTTGCAACCGCCGACGCGTCGGACGGTTCAGCGCAGGCTGGATGCAATGGACGCCCGCGCAATTGCCAAGGCACGCGAAGGCGCAAAGGCGGCCCGCCAGAAATTTGCGCCGGTCGTAGGCGAAAACAAGGCAAACCGGCCACTGGAGGTCGTGCAAATCGACCATACGCCTGCGGACATCATTCTCGTCGACAGTTTTGAACGCCAACCAATTGGGCGGCCTTGGGTCACGCTGGCGATCGACGTCGCAACGCGGATGGTGACCGGATATTACACCTCTCTCGAGGCACCTTCGCGTCTGTC
>NZ_JAVAMS010000031.1 GCF_030730945.1 Aurantiacibacter poecillastricola | reverse complement strand
CGCTCGACATAAACTGCGACTGCAAAGAATACGTCATCGACTACCTTACGAAGAGCTTCCCGATACGATTGATGGAGGTCTTCGCCGACGAGGACGGCAACCTTCGCTCCGAGGCGATGAGCGACGGAGAGGGCAATCCCGTTTTCTGCCCGCGCGCA
This sequence comes from Aurantiacibacter poecillastricola, assembly GCF_030730945.1. Classification (GTDB taxonomy): domain Bacteria; phylum Pseudomonadota; class Alphaproteobacteria; order Sphingomonadales; family Sphingomonadaceae; genus Alteraurantiacibacter; species Alteraurantiacibacter poecillastricola. The sequence continues at coordinate 473 of NZ_JAVAMS010000031.1, read as the reverse complement.
ATTGCTGCGCGCGATGCGCTGATCGAACAGCTTTGCGCACTGCCGCCCATCGCCACTGCGCTCGATGCGATTATCGAACATTTCGGAACCGAGGCCGTGGCCGAAGTCACGGGCCGGACCCGCAGGCTTGTCCTGGGCCGCGATGGTGAGCAGCGCCTTGAACGGCGTAGCCCCAGCGCCAATGTCGCCGAAGCGCAGAGCTTCATGGAAGGAACCAAGCGCATCCTGGTCTTTTCGGACGCGGGCGGCACGGGGCGTTCCTACCATGCCGATCTGGGCGCCAGGAACCAGCAGCGCCGAGTCCATTTCTTGCTCGAGCCGGGCTGGCGCGCCGACAACGCGATTCAGGGTCTTGGTCGGACCAACCGCACCAACCAGGCCTCGGCCCCGCTGTTTCGGCCGGTAACGACCGACGTTAAGGGAGAACGCCGGTTCATCTCGACCATTGCGCGAAGGCTTGACGCATTGGGCGC
>NZ_JAVAMS010000030.1 GCF_030730945.1 Aurantiacibacter poecillastricola | reverse complement strand
GGCTCTGTTGCAAAGATTGGCGGCAGTCAGAGGTAGGCTGTCGCTCTGCGCCGATCAGGCGGCTGCTGCGAAATGGTGGTTGAGCATGCCCATGGCCTCCGTCAGCGCCGAGGGCCCAATGCCAAAAGCTCTCTCCACAAGGCGCACCTCGCCCCTGATGCCGGGCTGCAGGCACCAGGGGCGAGCCTGTCCTTTGCGCAGGGCTCGCATGACTTCGAATCCCTTGATCGTGGCATAGGCCGTGGGGATCGATTTGAAACCGCGCACCGGCTTGATCAGTATCTTGAGCTTTCCGTGATCGGCCTCGATCACGTTATTGAGATACTTCACCTGCCGGTGGGCCGTCTCCCGGTCCAGCTTTCCTTCGCGCTTCAATTCGGTGATCGCTGCACCATAGCTCGGCGCTTTGTCGGTATTGAGCGTGGCAGGCTTTTCCCAGTGCTTCAGGCCTCGCAGGGCCTTGCCCAGGAACCGCTTCGCTGCCTTGGCGCTGCGGGTCGGCGACAGGTAGAAATCGATCGTGTCGCCCCGCTTGTCGACTGCCCGGTACAGGTAGGTCCACTTGCCCCGCACCTTGACGTAGGTTTCATCCAGGCGCCAGCTCGGATCAAAGCCACGCCGCCAGAACCAGCGCAGCCGCTTCTCCATCTCCGGGGCGTAGCACTGGACCCAGCGATAGATCGTCGTATGGTCGACCGAAATGCCGCGTTCCGCCAGCATTTCCTCAAGGTCGCGATAGCTGATCGGATAGCGACAATACCAGCGCACCGCCCACAGGATCACATCACCCTGGAAATGGCGCCACTTGAAATCCGTCATCGTTCCGTCCGTCCAATCTCCGCCAAGCATGCTCAAGCTTCACGATTTTTGCAACAGAGCC
>NZ_JAVAMS010000003.1 GCF_030730945.1 Aurantiacibacter poecillastricola | reverse complement strand
ACGCGGGGACAGATCGATGTCGAGCGCTTCGCGTTCTTCGTCGGAGAGGTCGGAAAGGCGCCGGTCGAGCATGGCCTCGGCGGTCGAAACCAGCTGCACGACGACCGAATGGTTCTCGCCAAGGGCAGCTTCCATCGCGGGGATCAGGCTTGGCAGTTTCATCGAAAGCAGGAGCTGGGCAAAGAAGCGCTGCTTGGTTCCTTCGAAGATCGACAGCGCTGCCGCTTTGGCATTGCGATTGAGCGTATCGCCGCTGTCCTCATCGACCACGCGGGTTGCTTCGAGGGCGGCATCCAAGTTGCGGTGAATGATCGCCCAGGCATCGGCATAGGCATCGTAGATCCGCACCTGTGCCTCGGTCAGGCTGTGCTCGAGGATTTCGTACTCGACCCCGGCAAAGGACAGCGCACGGGCAAGGTAGAGTCCCTGGGCCTTGAGGTCGCGGGCGACGAGTTCCATCGCCGCGACGCCGCCCGCGCGGATCTCGGTCATGAACGCCTCGTGGGTGGGAAAGGCACTCTCGGGTCCCCAAAGGCCGAGGCGGGAAGTGTAACCGAGGTTGGCAATATCCGATGCGCCGGTGGCGGACGCGTAGAGCACGCGGGCGCGCGGCAGATGGTTCTGCAGCCTGAGGCCCGCCATCCCTTGTTCGGAGCCCTTGACCTTGCCGCGGATTGAGGAGCCTCCGAGCGCATTGGCCATGGCGTGGGCTTCGTCGAAGGCGATCACGCCATCGAAATTCTCGCCCGCCCAGGCAAGGATCTGATCGAGCCGCGTATCCTCGGCGCGCCCCGAGCGCAGCGTCGGATAGGTGACGAAGAGGATGCCTTCGGACATCGTTACGGGATGGCCGAGTTTCCATCGTGAGAGTGGCTGGATGTCGAGCGGCAGCCCGCCGAGCGCTTCCCAGTCGCGGCGTGCATCTTCGAGCAGGGCCTCGTTTTTGGTGATCCAGACATGACGCCGCTCGCCTGCGAGCCAGCGGTCCATGATGACCGCTGCGATCTGCCGTCCCTTGCCCGCTCCGGTTCCGTCGCCGAGGAAGAAGCCCTGTCGGTAGGAGTGCCCATCCTCGGACAGTTCGAGCGCGGTGCCTTCCTGGCTGACCTTGAAGCATCCCGGGAGATCACGCGCGAATGCCTGAGCCGCGTAGACCAGTGTCTCGCATTGCGCTTCTGACAGAAGGCCATCGGCCTGCCAACCTGCAGGAAGGCGTGGGCGAACATCCGGCTGTGGCGCTGCTACCGAGCCCATGGCGACCGATTCCACGAGCGGGGTGGGATGGACCGGCGCATCCTCGAACGCGATACGGCTCGGCCGGTAAGACAGGTAGATGCCTGCTTGTTCGGGCACCGGCGCGGGGTCGGCGAGGACAGAATAGGCGAGGTTGACCGCATTCGCTTTGGCTGGTGTTTTCGCTGCAAACGGCGCCACCGGCCGGACCGGCGCGAGATGCGTTGAAGTCTTACCAACAAGGCAGACTGGCTTTCCGACTGGCAGGCGATGGAGGCTGGCGGATGTTTGCGCGCGGCGCTGAAGCGCGGTGACAAGCTCGAGGAGCTCGATCAGGTCGCAGGTATCTCCGGTGATCGCTGGTTCAGGCGCAGCAGGCACTTTGTCGATGACGACCAGGCGAACGGCAATCCCCGTGCCCGTCCGGCTAAACAACTGTTGCAGCCGCACATTGAGGAGCAGCGACGCTTCCTCCTGTTCTTTGGCGAAGGCATCGAAGCCTTCGGGCATGATGGCGACAATCCTCGCTCCAACGGCGGCAGACCGGATCGCGCTTCGCAGGTGGCGTTGCGCCGTCTCGCCGTCCTTGCCGCGCTCCTGGCTGCGGGCGAATGGCGGGTTCATCAGCACGACCGACGGAACAGGGCCGCGCAACAGGTCCGCGATCAGTTCCCCGTCATGCGCGGTGATCGTGGTCGAAGGGAAGATATGGCCCAGGCCGTCTCGTCTTGCCGGATCGATCTCGTTGAGGACCAATGAGGCGTTCTGGACGCTGCCCCAGAGAGCAAGAGCGCCATTGCCTGCGGACGGTTCGAGGAGCGTGTCTTGCGCAGCAACTGCTGCGGCCTTCGCCATCAGCCAGGCCAGCATCGGCGGAGTCGAGAACTGCTGGAGCTCGACCTGTGCTTCGCTGCGAACGTGCCGGGGCGGCAAAGCAGCTCCGAGCCAGTCGAACCGCGCTTCGGCTTCATGCGCGCTCGTCGCCAGGTCGATGCGTGAGGACTCGCGAAGCCAGAGCAGTGCGCCGATCTCGACCGCGTTGTTATAGTCGTCGATCGTCCAGGCGCTTCCCCAGTCCAGAACGCCGGTCTCTTCGGCGAACAGGCCGGAAATATCGGCACGGGTCAGATGGCGTCCCGAGGCAAGAAGCGCCAAAATCCTAGCGCCGATGGCGAAGGCCAGGGGCTCTGACGGCAACTGCTCGCCGGCGGGAAACAGATCGGATTGAAACATGGCAATTCGTCCTCCTGATGGGGGCATCGGGACACGCCCTCTGCCGGATCAGGAATTCGAGAAGCTCTCTCTCCTCTACCGCGCCGCTTTGCGGCGCAGCCATGCTGTAAGTTCATCGTTCCAGTCGGTGTCGCGTGAGGATGGTTTGCGAACGTGGATCGTCCGCCCATCGCGGGCATAAGCGGCCAGGCCACGCGACTCAGCCAGCTCGCCGCCAGCATCGTGATCGACGAAGAGGTGAAGCTCGGTCACGCTCTCAGGCACGCTGACGAGACCGAAGCGCTCATTGCCCAGGGTCGCCCAGACGGGAATGCCGGTGAGAGCATAGGCCGACATCGCGCTCTCGACCCCCTCGGCAAGGCCAAGCTTGCCGGAAACTGGAGCGAAGAGACGAACAGCAGCTTCACCGAGCGCGCCCAGCGCGCGCTTTGGTTTGTCGAAGTCGGCCCTGGCATTGCCCGAAAGGAACGTGCGGTGGATCGCGATCGGCCCCTCGTCGAGGCTGACCGCCGCAATCATCGCCGGCAAATAGCGGGTGCGACCCTTCGGACCAAGCGGCGTTCGAGGATGAAAGCGCAGCGCCGGAGATGCGGCGAGGATGCCGCGGCTTTCAAGGTAGGCCTTGGCCGGACTGCCACCCAATGGTTCCGCTTCGCGCCAGATCCTCAACGCTGCTGCCGAGGGTTTGCGCACCCTGGTTGGCTCGAGCTGATCCTCGGCCGAAGAACCCGAGAAAAACCTGGCCACCTCGAAACCTTCGCGGGCCAGAGCGGAAAGCACGCTCTGCTGATCGCAGCCCGCAAAACAATGGAAGAGAATAGCCTTTCGGCCGAGCGTCACGCCGAGCGAAGGTGTGCGGTCTTCGTGTGCGGGGCAGCAGGCCATCCCCTTTGTGCCTGACCATTTGCCCCCCCGGCTTTCGCAGATCTTGCGGGCGGTGTCCTCAAGCGAGGTACGTGACAGGGTTGAATTCGAAACAGGCATACCGGCTCCATCGCCTCACAATTGCCCCCTCCAGACGAACCCCTCTCCTCTCGGATAAACTTGCAAAAAAACGTTTTCCTACACCCATTCGTTCTATTTATGTTCTCTTGCGGATCGAGGCAAGGTGAAAGGTAATTCAATGCGAATGTCTCTGGTGGCTTGCGGTTGCGGTGCGCTCGCGATTGCGATTTCGGGATCCGCGCACGCGCAGGAGTTTCAGGTCTTCGACCATGACCTCGGCACAGTTGAGGTTACAACCGACAAAGGGCGCGCTTTCAACCCGACTGCAATCCACTTGGACAAGCCAGATGGCGGCGCGGCCTATATCGATAGAAGCTTCAAGGAAGCCTTGTATGAGCCACTCATCCGGCAAGCTGAAGCGCGATACCAATTGCCGCCTCGACTGCTTCAGGCCCTGATTTGGCAGGAATCGCGGTTCAACCCGATGGCAATCAGTCCGGCTGGCGCCGCTGGGCTCGCTCAACTCATGCCGGGAACGGCAAGAGAACTTGGTGTCAGCAATCGCCACGATCCGGCTGAGAACATCGATGGCGGCGCGCGGTATCTGAAGCAGATGCTAGAGCGCTTCGGTGCGATCCATCTCGCGCTGGCCGCATACAATGCTGGATCCGGCGCTGTGTCGCGAGCCGGCGGGATACCGAAAAATCGGGAAACACCTGGATATGTGAAGAGCGTTATCGACCGATGGATGGCATACAGTTCGATATGACTACGAATCGGAAAAGGATCAGCGGACGGCTCGAGCACCTTCCTCGGGGAGCTGTAATTGTAACCGATGCCGGAGATCATTGGGTTCTCGAAGACTACGAACCCTCAAACGAAGACTTTGGATTTGAGGTTACCGCAGAGGGTATCGTTGTCGGGTTCGACCGCCTTCGCGTCGAATGGCTGGGGCAGGTGCCCGCCTAGGAGCAGGTCACGCGGCTCTCAAAACTGCAATGTTTTGCGCTTTGCCGCCGATGGAATCGAGGAAGTCTGCCCAATCCTGCAGCATTGCACGCCGAGGAGCGAGATATTCGGCAGCATTGTATGCTCCGCGAACTTCGTTCTCTTCGCTGTGTGCCAATTGCAGTTCGACCCAGTCTTCATGATATCTGCGGATCCACATCGGTGGTTCGCCGACCTCGACCAGCTGCTCATTCGCCCAGGTGCTCGCCAGACCCCTGAAGCCGTGAACAGTTTGTCGCCCGTGGTAACCGAGCCGATAGAGGCCATAGATCATCGTATTCTCGGAAAGCGGCATCTTGGGCTTCTGGCCTGGAAAGACGTATTCGCCTTCGGACTTGCTGATCATATCTTGAGCAAGAGAAGCGGCTTGTCGCGACAAAGGCACGATATGCTCGCGGCCCATTTTCATCCGATCAGCGCCAATGCGCCAAACTGGTGAATCTCCGACTAGACCTTCAAACTCGTGCTTCTTGGCGAACCGGAGTTCCTTGGTCCGGACCCATGTAAGAAGAGCAAAAGTCAATGCCGCCCGCGTAATTTCGGAGCGTCTCTCACCCTCTTCCTGGTATCGCTCCATCTTGAAGATGAGTTCGGGTAGCTGTGCCAGAGGCAGCTTCGCCATATGCTTGACCCGAGGACGTGGCTTCAAAGCCCCCCGAAGATGCGCCGTTGGATCGGAATCGCAAAGTCCGCTGGCAATCGCGAACTGGAATACCTGACCAATACATTGCTTGGCCCGTCGACTGATGTCGAGCGCGCCGCGCTCCTCGATCTTCCGAATGACCTTCAAGACCTCTGGTGGAGTTATCTCATGCATCATGAGCTCGCCTAAGACAGGAAGCACGTCCTGCTCCATCCGCGACCACACGCGCTTCGCATGGGCGGGATTGAGACTACTTGCTCTGTTCTCATGCCACATGGTGGCAATCGCCCTGAAGGTCTTAGCCTCTTCGAAGTCCCGACCCGGTTTGTGAACCATCGGGTCGCTGCCTTCGGCCAGCATACCCTTGGCAGCTCTCTTGAGTTCTCTTGCGGCCGCTATTCCGACTTCGGGGTAGGCACCGAAAGAAAGCAGCTTCTCTTTCCCGTGGAACCGGTATTTCAGCCGCCAGAGCTTCGAGCCGTTCTTTTGCACGAGGAGGAATAATCCTTCCCCATCCGCAAGCTTGTATGGGCGCTCAGCCGCCTTCGCTTTTTTGATCTGAATCTCACTCAAGGCCATTGGGGGTATCGCTCCTTTTCGCTACCCCCGGAAAATACCCCCAAAATACCCCCACACCAAATCCGGCTTCAAGCGAATGCATGCGCACGCAGGCGGACGCGAATCACTCACATCATTCTGTTTTAATTGAGTTTTACGGATGCATGCGGAAGCAAGCGAACCCATGCGGATTCGAGATTGGTAGCGGAGGAGGGACTCGAACCCCCGACACGCGGATTATGATTCCGCTGCTCTAACCACCTGAGCTACTCCGCCATCCGGCAGCCATCACGCCGCGAAAGGGCGGAGGCGAGGCGCGCCATTTAGGTCTGCTTTGCGGCGCGGTCAACCTGCCATTTGCCTCTTTCGACCGGCCGTGGGCACACCCCGCCCGGCACGCCCGTTCAGCGCCCTTTCGACGGCGCTCCGCGGAAGGAATAGCGACCCAGTTCTTCCCACGGACCGCCGCGGTAGGCGTGCATCTGGAGACCCGTGAAGGCGAAGTCGCGCGGCTGAACCTGCGGCGCGAGCTGCGCCTGGAGGGCCTTTGCTTCCTCGATACTGACCTTGTTCTGCACGGTGACGTGAAGGCGCGGCTTATGCTCGTCCTGCGGGGTGAGCATGCCGTGGAGACGATCCGCCAGCTCGCGCCAGATGGCGATCATGCCCTCGCTCTCCAGCTTGAGCGCAGTGCCCTTCCCCAGCTTCATCACGCCTGCCAACCGCGCGGGCACGGGCGGATTGTCCTTCGCGAGCTGCTTGAGGCAGTCGCGCAGTTCCCCCTCGCAGCTGGGCGGCAGGGCGTGGAACAGGGTGACGTGGGCCTTGAGGTAATTGCGCTCGGGCGGGAAATGGTCCTGCCGCAACTGGTTGGCCCAGCTGTAGAGATCGGGCGGCATCTCGGCGGTGACGATGAGGGGCGCTGGGCCGCCCTCCACTACATCTCCCCCCGTTCCCTGCGCAGGGCGAACCAGCGTTCGACGGCCTCGTTATGCTCCTGCAACGTGTCGTTGAATTCATGCCCACCGCTGCCATCGGCGACCATGAATACCGCGTCCGTCTCCGCCGGGTTGAGCACCGCCTCGATGCTGGCGCGGCCGGGATTGGTGATGGGGCCGGAGGGCAGCCCGGCCATCTGGTAGGTGTTGTAGTCGTTGATGTCGGCGATCTCCGACTGGCGTATGCGACGACCCAGCGGGCGCCCGCGCGTGATCGGATAGATGATCGTCGGGTCGGCCTGCAGGAAGATGCCCTGCCGGATGCGATTGGAATAGAGACCCGCCACCATGCGCCGCTCTTCCGGAACGCCCGTTTCCTTCTCCACGATGGAGGCGAGAATAACCGCTTCCTCGGGAGTGTTCGCCACGGTGCGGTCCGAGCGCTGCGGCCAGAGTTCGGCGATCGTCTCGTCCATGGCGCGCTGCATGCGGGCGAGCACGGCCACGCGCTCCTCCCCCCGTTCGAAATCGTAGCTTTCGGGCAGCACGCTGCCTTCATCGGGTACCGGAATTTCGCCTACCAGCAGGTCTTCCGCCATCAGGATGTCGTGCACGATTACCGATGGCGTGCCTTCGGGGATTGTCACGAAGCGGCGGATGACGTCGCCATGCTGCAAGTGGTCCAGGATCCCGGCGTTGCTGATGCCTGCCGTCAGCAGGAATTCGCCCGCCTTGATGGGATCCCCGCTGCCCAGCACCTTGGCGCGCAGAAGGAAGCTGTCGGCAGAGCCGATCAGGCCCTCCTCTTCCAGCTTGCCGGCGACCGAGGTGAGGGTGGCGCCGGAGGGGACGATGAAGGCCGTCTCCTCCTCCACCTGCGCACCGCCATACCAGCCGAGCGCGAACCAGCCGCCGACGACTGCCACCGCCAGGATGCCCAGCGCGACAATGGTCGCCAGCAGCTTTTTCATGCGCTTCTCGCTCCTAGTCCTCGACGCGCTTCATGATCAGCGAGGCATTGGTGCCACCAAAGCCGAAGCTGTTGTTGAGCACTGCGTTCACTTCCCGCTTTTTCGCGGTGAGCGGTACGAGGTCGACGCCCTCGGTGCCCTCGTCCGGATTGGTGAGGTTGAGCGTGGGCGGCACCACCTGGTCGCGCATGGCGAGGATGCAGAAGATGCTCTCCACCGCGCCCGCACCGCCCAGCAGGTGGCCGATGGCGGACTTGGTGCTGCTCATCGAAGCGCCGCCAAGATCGTCGCCCAGCACCCGCTTGACCGCCGCCAGTTCGATGGTGTCGGCCATCGTGGAGGTGCCGTGGGCGTTGACGTAGTCGATGTCCGACGCGTCGAGGCCCGACTTGCGGATCGCCATGCGCATGGCGTTTTCCGCGCCCTTGCCTTCTGGATGCGGGGCGGTGACGTGATAGGCGTCACCCGACAGGCCGTAGCCCACGACCTCGGCATAGATCTTCGCGCCGCGGGCTTTCGCATGCTCGTACTCTTCAAGCACGACGACGCCCGCACCCTCGCCCATGACGAAGCCCTCGCGGTCCTTGTCGTAGGGACGGCTCGCTTCGGTCGGGCGGTCGTTATAGCTGGTGTTGAGCGCGCGGGCCTGCGCGAAACCGGCCACGCCCAGCGGGTTGATCGTGCCTTCCGCGCCGCCGGCCAGCATGATGTCCGCATCGTCCAGCGCGATCATGCGCGCGGCATCGCCAATCGAATGCGCGCCGGTGGAGCAAGCCGTCACCACGGCATGGTTCGGCCCCATCAGGCCGTACTTGATGCTGACCTGCCCGCTGATGAGGTTGATCAGCCGCCCGTGAACGAAGTGCGGGCTCACCCGGCCCGGACCGCGTTCGTGCAGGTTGATCGATTCGAGCTCGATCCCCGGCAGGCCGCCAATGCCCGATCCGATGGAGCAACCGGCGCGAAGCTTCGTCTCCTCGTCCATGTCGGTAAGGCCGGCATCTTCCAGCGCCTGCCCGGCGGCGTCGATACCGTAGATGATGAACGGATCGACCTGCCTCTGCACCTTCGTGTCCACCCGCTTGTCGGGATCGAATCCCCAGGGGTGATCGGCAGGCTTTACCTCGCCCGCGATGGTACACTTCTGGCCCTCGGTATCGAAGCGGGTGATCGTGGCGATCCCGCTTTCGCCTGCCAGCAAGTTTTTCCAGGTCGTCTCGACGTCGCCGCCCAGCGGGGTGACGAGGCCAAGGCCGGTGACGACAACGCGCCGCATAATCTCTCTCCAATCAGGAAAGGCCCAGCCTTACCGGCCGAGCCTTCCAACCCCGTCCGCGTCCGGGGAGACCTTCCGCGAACGAGGCGGGTGGTCCGTTAAGAGGTGTGTTCCTCGATATACTTGTTGGCGTCGCCAACCGTGTTGATCTTCTCGGCTGCGTCGTCGGGGATCTCCACGCCGAACTCTTCCTCGAACGCCATGACCAGCTCGACGATGTCGAGGCTGTCCGCGCCCAGGTCGTCGATGAAGCTGGCGTCCGGGGTCACCTTCTCTTCCTCGACGCCGAGATGTTCGACAACGATCTTCTTCACGCGTGCGGCGATATCGCTCATGTATACTCTCTCACTCTGGGGGTTTCGAATGGTGCTTTCGCCCTAATGAACACAGGCGAGCAAGGCAAGTGCCCTGCCGCCAGCAAATCGCATGCAAATAAGATCGGGCAAGTGATCGATGGCAATGCACCAACCCGTCTGCGCCCGGGCGAACGTGAGGGCCGAGCCAATCCTGCGGGGGTCGCCGGGAAATATCCGTCCCATGCGCGGTTGTTGTGACAACGACCTGAAGCAAGGAGATTTTTTCATGTCAGCCAATACCGTTCTCAAGTCCCTTACCGACACTGCCTTCGATTCCATCGAAGGCTATCGCAAAGCAGCCGAGAAGGCGAAAAGCCCGCATCTCAAGCGGGCGCTGGAACAGCGCCGCGAGCAGCGCGAACAGACCGTCGCCACGCTGAATGCCGAGATCCAGCGGCAAGGCGGGGAACTGGTCACCAAGGGAACCCTCACCGGCAAGGCGCACCAGACCTGGATGGCCATCGCCGACGCCTTCGAAAACGGCGACGAGGCGGCGGCGGAGCGCGTCGAGGAAGGCGAGGATTACCTGAAGGGCAAGTTCGAAAGCGCGCTGGAGGATGACGACCTCGATCCGCAGTCCCGTGCGGTGGTCCAGCAGTGTTACGCGGAAATCAGCGAAGGCGAACGCTTCGGCGACATGATCGACGAACAGTACGACTGAGCCTGGCTATCCAGTGAACAGGCGGGGCGCGATCTCATTACGGGGTCGCGCCCCTTTTCGTGTCAGCGCATGTCGCGTGCGGAGGCATTGGAATTCACGTCCGCCTTCTCCGCCTCGCTGGCTTCCTTCTGCGTCTCCAGAGCTTCGCCCGTCAGGCGGATGTGCACGTCGCGCAACTGGCGCTGCGACACGGGACTTGGCGCGCCCATCATGAGGTCCTGCGCACGCTGGTTGAGCGGGAAGGCAATCACCTCGCGAATGTTCGGCTCGTCCGCCAGCAGCATCACGATGCGATCGATACCGGGAGCCGAGCCGCCATGCGGCGGCGCGCCCAGCTTGAACGCCTCGATCATGCCGGAGAAGTTCGCGTCCACCTCTTCCTGCGAATAGCCCGCGATCTCGAACGCCTTGTACATGATGTCCGGACGGTGGTTACGAATGGCACCGGAGCTGAGCTCGTAGCCGTTGCACACGATGTCGTATTGCCACGCCTTGATCTCCAGCGGATCGGTATTCTCCAGCGCTTCCATCTCGCCCTGCGGCATGGAGAAGGGATTGTGGCTGAAGTCGATCTTCTTCAGATCCTCGTCCCACTCGAACATGGGGAAATCGACGATCCAGCAGAACTTGAAGCAACCCGGCTCGATCAGCTCGAGCTGCTCGCCCACGCGCGTGCGTGCAGCGCCTGCCAGCTTGACGGCTTCCTTTTCCTTGCCCGCGGCGAAGAACAGGCCGTCATTCTCGCCGAGGCCGAGCTCGTCGTAAATCTTCTGCATGTTCTCGGGGCCGTGATTCTTGGCGATGGGCCCGCCGAACTCGCCTTGCTTGCGGGTGACATAGCCAAGGCCGGAGAAGCCTTCCTTGCGCGCCCAGTCGTTCATCTCGTCGAAGAACTTGCGGCTCTTTTCATTGGTGTTCGGCGCAGGAATGGCACGCACCACGCCGCCGCCGCCCACGATCTTCTCGAAAATGCCGAAGCCGCTCTTTTCAAAATGCACGGAGACGTCCGAGATCAGGATCGGGTTGCGCAGGTCCGGCTTGTCCGAACCATATTTCAGCATCGCCTCGGCATAGGGGATGCGCGGGAATTCGCCTGCGGGCGTCACGCTCTTGCCGCCGGAGAATTCCTCGAACACGCCTGCCAGCACCGGCTCGATGGCGTTGAACACGTCTTCCTGCGTTACGAAGCTCATCTCGAAGTCGAGCTGGTAAAATTCCGGCGAGCGGTCGGCGCGCAGGTCCTCGTCGCGGAAGCACGGGGCGATCTGGAAATAGCGGTCGAAGCCTGCCACCATCAGCAGCTGCTTGAACATCTGCGGCGCCTGCGGCAGCGCGTAGAATTTGCCGGGATGCAGGCGGCTCGGCACGAGGTAGTCGCGCGCGCCTTCCGGGCTGGAGGCGCCAAGGATCGGCGTCTGGAATTCGCTGAAGCCCTGGTCGATCATGCGGCGGCGAAGGCTCGTGATCACGCGGTTGCGCAGCATGATGTTCGCGTGCACCCGCTCGCGGCGAAGATCGACGAAGCGATATTTGAGGCGCGTATCCTCGGGATAATCCTCCGCCGAGTTCACGATCAGCGGCAGCTCGTTCGCATGGCTTTGCACGGTGACTGAGCGGGCGAAGACCTCGATCTCGCCAGTCGGCAAATTCGAATTCACCGCCGCCTCGTCGCGCGCCTTCACCTCGCCATCGATGGTGACGACGCTTTCCAGCTTCAGCGAATCGAGCATTTCGAGCGCAGGGCTGTCCTCGTCCGCCACCACCTGCGTGATGCCGTAATGGTCGCGCAGGTCCACGAACAGCACGCCGCCGTGGTCGCGCTTGCGATGGATCCAGCCCGAGAGGCGGACGGTCTCGCCGACATTCTCTTTCGAGAGCTGAGCGCAGTTGTGGGTACGATAGGCGTGCATGGGGACTCTTTTCATCTGGCAGGTTATGGCGCTAAGGGCGCGCGGGCGATGCACGGCGACAGCGCCAGATATCGTGCGCGCGCTAACAGGCGAAGCGGGGCCTTTTGTCAAGGAGGCGCCGTCGGGCCGCAGGTCGGTGAACCGGCCACAGAACGAAAAGAAGACGAATGCAGATCCATCCCCTGATTACCGATACCGATACGCTTGCCCAACTGTGCGAGCGCCTCGCGAAACACGAATTCGTATGCGTCGACACCGAATTCATGCGCGAGAACACCTATTACCCTTTGCTCTGCCTGATCCAGATCGGGAACGAGGAGGAGGCCGCCGCGGTCGATCCGCTGGCCAACGGCCTCGATCTCACCCCGCTGCTGGACCTGCTGACAAATAATGAGGACGTGCTGAAGATTTTCCACGCCGGCGGGCAGGACGTGGAGATCATCTACAACCTCACCGGCAAGACGCCGCATCCCATCTTCGACACGCAGATCGCGATGATGGCGATCAGCCAGTCCGAACAGATCGGCTATGCCAACCTCGTGGAGAGCTGGCTCAACAAGACCATCGACAAGGGCGCCCGCTTCACCGACTGGAGCCGCCGCCCGCTGACCGAGCGGCAGATCGAATACGCCATCGGCGACGTCACCTACCTTGCCCGCATCTTTCCCAAGATCCTGAACAAGCTGATCAAGACCGATCGCGGCCACTGGCTGAACGCGGAGATGGAGAAGCTGGCGGACCCCTCCAACTACGCCAACGACCTCGATGTGGCGTGGAAGCGCATTCGCTCGCCCGGCCGTAACCCTGCGGTGCTCGGGCGGCTGAAGGCACTCGCCGCCTGGCGCGAGACCGAGGCGCAGGACAAGAACATTCCGCGCGGTCGCATCATCCGCGACGAGACGCTGGCCGACATCGCCAGCCATCCACCGAAAAAGCAGGCCGACCTCGCCAAGGTACGAGGGCTCTCCAATGCGTGGAAGGAAAACGACATCGGCAAGCGCTTGATGCGCGTCATCGACAAGGCCGAACCGCTCGACCAGAGCGAGATGCCGGAGAAAGCCAAGCGCGGCGCTCCGCTGGGCAAGGAAGGCGCGCTGGTGGCAGACCTCCTCAAGCTGCTGCTGAAGATTCGCAGCCGCGAGATCGACGTGGCCTCCCGCCTCCTCACCCGATCCGACGAGCTGGAGGCGCTGGCAGCTGGCGTGCGCAAGCTGCCGGTGCTGGAAGGCTGGCGCTTCGAGGTGTTCGGCAAGGACGCGCTGGACCTCGTGGAAGGCAAGCTGGCCTTCGCGGTCGAGAAGGGCCGTCTGAAGATGACCCATATCGACGATGCCGAGATGGCGGATTGAGCACTTACCTCCCCACCATCAAGCAGTTGCAATATCTCGTGTCGCTGCACGAGCAGCAGCATTTCGGCCGCGCCGCAGAGGCCAGCTTCGTCTCTCAGTCCACCCTTTCGGCGGGGATTCGCGAACTCGAATCGTTGCTGGGCGTCACGCTGGTCGAGCGCAGTCGCCGGGTCGTGCGTTTCACCCCGCTCGGCAATTCGGTGGTGGAGAAGGCGCACCGCGTGCTGCGCGAGGCGGAGGAACTGGCCGAACTGGTGCAGGCCGCGGGCAAGCCGCTTTCGGGCGAATTGCGCATGAGCGTGATCCCCACCATAGCGCCCTTCCTGCTCCCGCGCATCCTGCCGCGCCTGCGCAAGGAACGCCCGCAACTGAGGCTGTTTCTGCGCGAGGAAACCAGCGACCAGGCGCTTGAATCGCTGCATCATGGCCGCGCCGATTGCGTGCTGCTCGCCCTCCCCTTCGCCACGGGCGAAGTGGAAAAGGCGACCATCTGCCGGGACAACCTCTATGTCGCCTTCCCCAAGGACGACCCGCGCGATCCACCCGCCGAGATTGCACCCGCGATGATCGACGAGGGACGCCTGCTGCTGCTGGAGGACGGGCACTGCCTGAAGGAACACGCGCTGGCCGCCTGCAACCGGCCTGAACTGAACGCCAGTGCCACCATGATAGGCACCAGCCTGCACACGCTGGTGCAGATGGTCGATAATGGCCTTGGCGTCACCATGCTGCCGGAAATGGCCATCGAGGCGGGCATATTGCACGAGACCGACGTGGTCGCCCGCCCACTCAAGGGCAGCCAGACCAGTCGCGAGATTGCGCTGGTGTGGCGCGCCAACTCGCCGCGCTCGGACGAGTTTCGCTTGCTGGCCGAGGAATTGCGCTCCGGCTGACGGCCCCCTGTCGCCCATAGCCTCGTTTTTTCACAGCTTTCCGGGACACTCCCGCCAGACTGGCCATTACAGACACGTGACCCTGACTCGAACGATCATTCCCGCCATCGCCGCTCTCACTCTTGCAGCCTGCGGTTCAGCCGAAAATCCGCGAGCGCCTTACGGCGTGTCATGGGGCGAGGACGTGCGCGCCGCGCAAGCCGAGGAAGTGATCGAAGCGGAGCCCGAAGTGGAACCTGAGCCCGAGCCGGAAGTCGTCGAAGTCGACCCGCAAGTGGAGAAGGCCCGCGAGCAGCTTGCCGAGCGGATCAAGGCGATCGGCGAGGATTTCGGCGGCTCGATGGGCATTGCCGTGCTCGATGTCGATGCAGGCTGGAGCACCGGATACAACGAGACCGAACTGTTCCCGCAGCAAAGCGTTAGCAAGACCTGGGTCTCGCTCACTGCGCTGCTGTTGGCGGAGAAGGGCCTGCTCGATCTCGATGCGCCGGTGCGCGTCAGCCGCGAGGACCTGACGCTGTTCCACCAGCCCATCCGCGGGGAAATCCTTCGCGATGGCGCGGTGGAGACGACCATCGGGGAGCTTATCGAACGCGCCATCCAGCAAAGCGACAACACCGCCAACAACGCCATCCTCCAGCGCGTGGGCGGTCCGCGCGCGGTGCGGCGGGCGCTGGCGAATAACGGCCTCGAGGATATCCGCTTCGGCCCCGGCGAGAAACCGATGCAGAGCGCGATCGCGGGCCTGCTGTGGCGCGACGAGTATTCCTACGAGAACAATTTCTTCGACGCCCGCGACCGCGTGCCGCAGGAGAGCCGCAAGCGGGCTTTCGAGAACTACCTGGCCGACCCCGTGGACGGCGCGACCCCGCTGGGCATCGCCCGCGCTCTCGCCGCCATCGAACGCGGCGAAGTCCTCTCCGAGGAAACCGCCGAGAAATTTCTCACCATCATGTCGAACACGCGCAGCGGACCTCGTCGCCTGAAGGGTGGACGCCCGGAAGGCTGGGTGGTGAGCCACAAGACCGGTACCGGGCAGTTCTGGAACGGCCAGCAATCTGGTTACAACGACGTCGGCGTATTGTTTGCGCCGGACTCCTCGGCCTACGCCGTCGCGGTGATGATCGGCGTGACAAGGCGCCCGACAATCGAGCGGATGCAGATGATGCAGGAAGTCACTCGCGCGGTGGTAGCGTACCACGAGGCGCTGGTGGCGGCGAATGTCGCCGAGGCGGAGGCGGCGGTGGAGGGGTAGTGGGTTAGTGGCGGTGGCTGCTCGCGATCCGATTGCGGACCTACAACATCAATCAGTTCGCTCGATCCGCAAACGGACATTGCCCTCGTCAACAAAGTTTGTCTCGTCCAGATGTTGGTGAGAACCCGAAAATTCTTTCGAGATGCAATCTAAAACATGACGGCAAAACTGGATTGCAGCGACCTCATTCAGCTGAAGGACGGTTTCTGGTCCATCCATGTAGAACTTCGCGAATGCTTCTGCACCTCTCAGATCATTGGCTTGTTCAACCCGATGAAGGTCTGAGCGGATGGTCTGTATCGATTTCTTCGTCATGCCGTGGTCTGTAGCAGAAAGATCGAATGTCGCATGTCCGCTTTCCACCCATAATCAGACATTCGATAGTGCGGGCTTTCCACCCAACACCGGATTTGCAGCTTTGCCGCGCCTCGAACCGAAAGCCGCCTGTCAGTTATCGACCCGGTAGCGAACTTCAAATCCTCCCTGTGAGGCGCAGCCTCATGGGGAGGGGGACCGCTCGCGCAGCGAGTGGTGGAGGGGCGGTAGCGCTAGTTGCCCCTCCGTCACACCGCCTGCGGCGGCGCGCCACCTCCCCATCGCGTTGCGACAGGGAGGATGAAGACAGACGGCAGCTTCCCACCCCAATAGCCGACACCACGATTTCCTACTCGCGCCAACCCTCCTATCGGAGCCGCATGTTCGCCAGCCCACTCACCGTTCCTACTACGCCCCCGTCTCCCGCAGCGCGCAAGCAGAAGCGAAAGGTCACACATCCAGCATCGCGAACTCGAGCAAACTGTTGTAATAAAGATATTTTTCGCCGAAACCGAGTTGCGCAAAACACCCCTGTCGGCGTTCCACGATCAATCCCGAAGTCAATCCATGTACTTGATGCCAACCCGCAAATAGTCCCAGCCGGTGATCAGCGTCAGGATCGCCGCGCCCCACAGGGTGATGAGGCCGACAAGGTGCGGCACGTTGTGCTCGATGCCGCCGGCCATGAAGGTCCAGCCGGGCAGGCCCTGCCCGAGGATGAGCGAGCCCAGCGCGACGAGCTGAAAGGTCGTCTTCCACTTGGCGAGCTTGGAAACGGGCATGCTCACCTGAAGGTCGCCCAGGAACTCCCGCAGGCCCGAGACGGCGATCTCGCGAATCAGGATGATGAGCCCGGCGATCACATGCGCATCGCCCACATAGGGCCCGCGCAGAATGCCCTGCGCTGCCAGTACCAGGATCACGGTTGCCACCATGATCTTGTCGGCAATGGGGTCAAGGAAGATGCCCAGCTTGCTCACCGCCCCGCTCGAGCGGGCCAGCAATCCGTCGAAATAGTCGGTGATGCCCATCAGGCAGTAGAGCGCGAAGGCCGCGAGGTAGCCCAGCGCCCAGCCCGGCCACCACAGCAGGAAGCCGAGCAGGGGCAGCGTCAGGATACGGCTGAGGGTGAGGATATTGGGCAAGGTCCACATGGTAGCTTTCGCCCTAGCCGCTTTCGCGCGCCGGAAAAAGCTCGCCTGGAAAAAGCTTGGCGAGCGCGGGAGATTGTCCCTAAACGGTCAAATCCTGTCCCGAGAGAGGCTGCGGCCCGGCGACAGGGCCGATCCCGCAAGGCGACTTTACAAAGGCTTTGATGTTCACCTCTACCCACCTTCTCAAGCAGCGCCGCTTCCTGCCGCTGTTCTGCACGCAGCTCCTCAATGCCTTCAACGACAACCTCTACAAGAATGCGATGGTGCTGTTTGTCGTCTACAGCATCTACAACTCGGCCGAGGACGAGACCAATTTCAGCGCGATCGCCAGCGCGGTCTTCATCCTGCCCTTCTTCCTGCTTTCCGCACTGGCGGGCCAACTTGCCGACATGCGCGACAAGGCGCGCATCATCCGCACCGTGAAGGCGGCGGAGATCGGTATCATGGCCGTGGGTGCTTGCGGTCTGATGCTGGCGCTGAACGGCGTGATGGTGACGACGCTGGCACTGCCGCTGCTGATGCTGGCGCTGTTCGCGATGGGCACCCACTCCACCTTCATTGGACCGATCAAGTATTCGATCCTGCCCCAGCACTTGAAGAAGGACGAAGTGCTGTCGGGCACGGGCCTCGTGGAGGCGGGCACCTATGTTGCCATCATGGGCGGCACCATCCTCGCCGGCTTCGTATCGGTTCAGGCGGCCGCGGTGCTGGTGATCGTGCTGGCCTGCGTCGGCTTCGCCACCAGCCAGAAGATCCCCACCGCCCCGCCGATGGGCGAGGTGGAGCGGATCGACTACAACCCCATCTCCGGCTCCATTCGCCTGATCCGCGACACCATGGCCAACCGCGAGGTGTTCTACGCCATCCTCGCCATCAGCTTCTTCTGGACCATCGGCGCGGTGCTGTTCATCCAGTTTCCGCCGCTCGCCAAGAACGTGCTGCTGGCCAGCAAGGAAGTCGCCAGCCTGATGCTGGTGGTGTTCTCCATCGGCGTGGCCATCGGCTCGGTGGCGATCAACATGCTGCTGAAGAATCAGGTCTCGGCCAAGTTCTCGCCCGCCTCGGTGATCGCGATGGGAGTGATGGTGGCCGCTCTCTACTTCGTGTGCCGCGGCTACCAGGCCGACCTGCGGACGGACGAGCTGATGAGCATTGGCGAGTTCATCGCCCAGCCGATGGCGTGGCTGGTGGTGGTGACGCTGCTGCTGATAGCCATTTTCGGCGGCATGTTCGTGGTGCCGCTCTACGCATTCCTTACCACCAAGGTGCATCCCTCTGCTGCCAGCCGCGCGGTAGCGGCGAACAATATCGTCAATTCAGGCGCGATGGTGATCGGATCCGTGCTAGCCGGGGCGCTGAGCGCGGTGGGCATCCCGCTCGCCGAGCAATTGCTGCTGAGCGCGGTGATGTGCCTGATGTCGGCATGGCTAGGCGCGAAACTCTTCCATGCCGAGAAGCTGGCGGCCGCCGAACTCGACGCTCAGCCCGCCGCGGCAGAATAGCTCAGGCGAAGAAGGAAAGCGTCGCCAGGAAACCGGCGGCGTAGGTTGCTGCCATCGTCTCGAGATCCTGCCGCGAGAGACCCAGCGACAGACGCTTGCGCCAGGGAGCCATAGGCTCGACCTCGTTGGCGCGCCGCAGCACGTGGGGTGGCAGGGAAGCCCGGAAGGGGTGGCGGGACGACTCGGTCGTTAGGACAAGTGCGCGTCTCATGATGCGGGTTTAACGTTTTGGTAACCATTTGGCTCCCTCCCCCGAATTTCTGTCCACCATCGGGACGAATGATAAGTTTCGTGAGAGCGTTGCCGGGACTCGCCAGCATGGCTAATCCGCTGGCATGACAACAACTGCTGCCCGCCTGCTCATCGATTGCCTTGTCGAACAAGGCGCCGATCGCGTCTTCACCGTCCCAGGCGAGAGCTTCCTCCCCGTGCTCGACGCCCTTTCCGATTGCAACGCGATCCAGACCGTCACGTGCCGGCAGGAAGGCGGCGTCGGCTTCATGGCCTGCGCGGACGGGGCTCTGAACGCCGCGAGCAATGGTAATCCCGGTATCGCCTTCGTCACACGCGGACCGGGCGCGACCAATGCCAGCATCGGAGTGCACGTGGCGATGCAGGACAGCCAGCCGATGATCCTCTTCATCGGCGATGTCGACCGCTCCATGCGCGACCGGGAAGGCTTCCAGGAGATCGACTTTCCCGCCTTCTTCGCCCCCATCGCCAAGTGGTCCGCCCGGATCGACGACGCACGCCGCATTCCGGAATATATCGCCCGCGCTTGGTCGACGGCGATCTCGGGGCGCCCGGGCCCCGTGGTGCTCGCCCTGCCCGAGGACATGCTGCACGAGGATGTGCTCGACACGCCCGTGCGTCCCGCCGTCACTCGGCCCGCGCAGGCACCCTGCCCCGATGTGATGGCAACGGCCATGCAAATGATCGGCGATGCTGCCGCGCCGCTCGCCATTGTCGGTGGTGCGGGATGGAATGGCCGGGCGCGGCACTACTTCACGCAATTTGCCGAACGAATAGGCCTGCCCGTCGCCACGGCTTTCCGCAGGCAGGACGCGGTCTCTGCGGAGTCGAGGGTCTATGCGGGCAATCTCGGCTACGGGCCCAATCCCAAGCTGTCCGAAAGAGTGCGCGCGGCTGACCTCTTGCTGGTAGTCGGCGCGCGGCTGGGAGAGGCGACCACGGACGGCTATTCGCTTATCACGCCCGACCACCCGGACCAGCAACTGATCCACGTCCACCCCGACCCTGCCGAGCTCGGCCGCGTCTACCGCACCGACCTGCCCGTCTGCGCCGACATGGCGGAATTCGCCGAGAGTGCCGCCCTGTGGGACGATGGCGACGTGATCGACTTCGATTGCGGGGCAGAGGCCCATGCCGAGTGGCAGGACTGGAACACGCCGCGTGAGGACGCGCTGTTTGACCTCGATCTCGCGGTTGCGATGGCAACGTGTCGTAGGCTCATCCCCGTGGACGCGATCATCTGCAACGGCGCGGGCAATTTCGCCGGGTGGTGGCATCGCTACTGGCGCTATGCCGGATATCCCTCGCAGCTCGCACCTACCGCAGGCGCCATGGGCTATGGCGTTCCAGCCGCCGTGGCTGCGGCCATGCGCTTCCCCGACCGCTGCGTCGTGGCAGCGGCGGGCGACGGCGATTTCCTGATGAACGGTCAGGAGCTGGCGACTGCTGCGCAATACGGGCTCGACCTGCTGGTAATCGTATTTGACAATTCCACCTACGGCACCATCCGCATGCACCAGGAACGGGAATATCCCGGCCGCGAAGCCTCAACGCATCTCGCCAATCCAGACTTCGCAAAAATGGCCGAGAGCTATGGTGGATGGGGCGAGCGGGTGACGACCAATGCCGAGTTCGACGCGGTCCTGAAGAAAGCGATGGAGCGCAAGGGTATCCGCCTCCTCCATTGCATCACCGATATCGAACAATTGAGCGCCGGGGGCGCGACGGTCAGCATGCTGCGGAACGGCTAGGACAAAGAAAAAGGGCCACCAAGCGGCGGCCCTTTTCGCAGTCGTCAGCCGACCGCATGTTCTGTCAGGAAAAGGTCAAACGTCGTTGCCGAGCTTACCCTCGACCTCGCCCTTGAACTGCTGGGCTTCGCCCTTCTTTTCCTGCTGCCGACCTTCGGCGCGAGTTTCGGGGTTGCCCGATTCCTGCTTGATGTTCCCGACGGCTTCATTGACGTTGCCTTTTGCTTTTTCGGTAAGTTCACCCATGATGCTTCTCCGTATCTGACGGGCCTGCACGACCATCGCGCGCCCTTTGATTGATCAACGGGCAGGACACCACGATCGTTCCGAATTATCGCTCTGACATTTCGAGGATAATCTTCCACTCCTCCGGGCGTATTTCCGCAACGGACAGGCGCGACAGTCGAATGAGTTCTATACCCTCAAGCGTTGGCTCTGCCTTGATAGCTTTCAGCGTTACGAAGTTCTCCAGCGGCCTGACGGGTTTAATCTTCACTGTGGGCCATTTTCCTTCGGGATCGGTCGGATCGACAAGCCCGGCTTCGCTGACCTCGGCAATGCCGACGATCTCCAGACCCTTGTTCGAATGGTAGTAGAAGCACTGGTCGCCCACCTTCATGGCCTTCAGGTTGTTGGCCGCGCGGTGATTGCGCACGCCATCCCAGATCGTTTCACCATCCTCGACCAGCTGGTCCCAGGAATATTTGAAGGGTTCGGATTTCATGAGCCAGTAGTTGGGCAATGTGTTCTCCTTTTTGCCACTGTGACCGACGGGATTTCGCCAGAGGCATTAACCTGATGTTGATCATGTTGCCCGATACGAATCCACGATGAATTGGGGACATGGCGTTTGACCAGGCCGAAAGACAAGCAGGCAACGGCTGCCGACCGGAAGATCCGCAATGCAGAGCGCGATATGGTCGCGCTTGGCATCGCCATCGCGGCGGTCATCCTGTTCGTTGGCACGGGCGGGACTATCATGCCGCAGATCATGCGCAACTGGTTTGCCGGGGGCGCCGCGCCGGACCTGCTGCTGACCAATGCCGTCCTTCTCAACATCGCGCTCCTGATCTTCGGATGGCGCCGCTACCGGGACCTGCACGCAGAGATCCTCGAACGGCGGGAGGCGGAAGCCCGCGCCCGCGAACTTGCCGAGCGTGACCCGCTTACAGGCAGCCTCAACCGTCGCAGCGGCCCGCCAGCCATGGAAAAGCTGCGCGAAGACCTCAATTGCTCGAACCGCCACCTCGCGGTGATGATGATTGATCTCGACAATTTCAAGCAGATCAACGATCTCAACGGCCACCGCATGGGCGACGAAGTGCTCGCCACGGTCGCTGCCCGAGTGCGCGCGGCCTTGCCGAGCGACGGGATCCTCGCCCGCATCGGCGGCGACGAATTCGCCTGCGCGGTTCCGTTCGACCCACATGCCCGTGAATTGGTGGACGACCTTGTGCTCAACATCATCAGCCAGGTTTCCGCCCCGGTCGAGGCGAACAATATGATCGTGGAAGCCACGGTTTCCATCGGCCTCGCTCATTCGGCGGAGGACCTTTCGAGCGAAGCGCCCGCCGATGCCGAGCAACTGATCCACCGCGCCGATATCGCCATGTACCATGCGAAGAAGCGCGGCCGGAACCGCCACTACTGGTTCGAGCCGCAGATGGAGGACGAACTGCGTTTCCGCAATGAGCTCGAAGCGGGAATCCGCCGCGGCATTGCGGCTGGCGAGTTCGTGCCCTTCTACGAACAGCAGATCGACCTTGAGACAGGCAAGCTCACCGGCTTCGAGATGCTCGCCCGCTGGCAGAGCCCGCGATACGGCCTCGTCAGCCCGGAAATCTTCATCCCCATTGCCGAGGAGATCGACCTCATTTCCGACCTCTCGGAAAGCCTCATCAGGCAGGCGCTGGAGGATGCCAAGGACTGGGACACCAGTCTCACCCTCTCGGTGAACATCTCGCCGATCCAGCTGCGCGACCCGTGGTTTGCGCAAAAGCTGTTGCACCTACTGGTGGAAAGCGGATTTCCCCCGGCACGGCTGGAGATCGAGATTACCGAAAGCTGCCTGCACGAGAATATCGGTGCGGTGCGCTCCATCGTCTCGAGCCTCAAGAACCAAGGTATTCGCATCAGCCTCGACGATTTCGGCACCGGCTATTCCAGCCTTACCCAGTTGCGCTCCCTGCCTTTCGACCGCCTGAAGATCGACCGCAGCTTCGTAGCCGAGCTTACCGCGGGCGGCGAAGGCAAAGCACTGGTGGAAGCCATGATCTCGCTCGGCAAGGGCTTGTCGTTGCCGGTGACGGCCGAAGGGATCGAAAACGAGAAAGTGCTGGACGAATTGCAGGGCCTAGGCGGCCTCAAGGGCCAAGGCTATTTCTATGGACGGCCCGAGGATTCTACCTCGACGCGCAAGCGCCTGAGCGAGCTGGGCATGCTGAACGAGGACGGTTCCGGCGAGGCCGGGAAGATGGTGGGCGAACGCCAGGCGGGCTAGCCCCGCCCTCTTACAGATATTGCTTCGTCCCGCCCTCGCCCCTACGTGGCGGCAATGCGCATCGCTTTCACCAAGATGCATGGCCTTGGCAATGACTTCATCGTGCTGGACACGCGGGAGACGGCCCTGCCCGCCCTTGCACCGGAATCCGTGCGCGCGCTTGCCGATCGCACGCGCGGCATCGGCTGCGACCAATTGATCGTGCTGGAAGGCGATCCCGAGGCCACCGTGCGCATGCGCATCTACAACGCCGATGGCGGCGAGGTGGAGGCCTGCGGAAATGCTGCGCGTGCCATCGGCCTGCTGCTCGGCGAGCCCGCCACTATCGCGACCGCAGGCGGCACCATCGCCACCACGCCCGAGGCGAACGGCGTCTCGGTCGACATGGGCGAGCCCCGCTTCGAGTGGGACGCGATTCCCCTCGCCTATGCTATGGATACGCTCGTTATGCCGGTGGGCTGGGACATGCTCGAACAGCCGGTAGCGGTGAATGTTGGCAATCCGCATGTCGTGTTCTTCGTGGACGACGCGGATGCCGTACCGCTCGAAACGCTTGGGCCCGAGATCGAGCGCGACCCGCTCTTTCCGAGGCGCATCAACGTCAACGTTGCCAGCGTGGCCGGCCGCCACACTCTGCACCTGCGCGTGTGGGAGCGCGGGGTCGGCCTCACCCGCGCCTGCGGCACCGGGGCCTGCGCCACGGCGGTCGCCGCCATGCGCCGCGGCCTCGTGGAGCGGCACGTCACCGTCCACCTCCCGGGCGGCCCGCTGGCGATCGCCTGGGGCGAAGATGGCCGCATCACCATGACCGGCCCCGCGACCGAAGCCTTTCGCGGCTCCTTCGAGTGGGGCGACTACGCTTGAGCGCTCCCGAAGTCATATCACTGGGTTGCCGCCTCAACATCTCCGAGAGCGAGCGCATCGCCACGCTCATCGCGGGCGAGGATGACGTCGTGGTGGTCAACAGCTGCGCCGTGACGATGGAAGCCGTGCGCCAGACAAAGCAGGCCATCCGCCGCGCTCGCCGCGCCCGGCCCGGTGCCCGCCTGCTGGTGACCGGCTGCGCCGCCGATATCGAGCGCGAGCAGCTTGCCGCCATGCCCGAGGTCGATGGCCTCGTCCCCAATGCGAGCAAGCTGGACGCGCGCGCCTGGAACGTGCCCGAACCTGCGCAGATCGCCTCGCCCGCCCGCACCCGCGCTTTCATCGCCGTCCAGAACGGCTGCGACCATGCCTGCACCTTCTGCGTCATCCCGCAGGGGCGCGGGTCCAGCCGCTCGCTGACCATCCAGCAAGTGCTGCGCGAGGTAGAGCGCCATCTCGAACAGGGCGCGCCCGAGGTCGTGCTGACCGGCGTCGACGTGACGAGCTGGGGGCACGACCTTCCCGGCTCCCCGGCTTTGGGCGAACTGGTGACGGCCATCCTCAATGCCTTTCCCGACCTGCCGCGCCTGCGCATGTCCTCGCTCGACGGGGTGGAGATCGACCCGCTGCTGTTTAATCTCTTCGCCAGCGAGAAGCGCCTGATGCCGCATCTCCACCTCTCGCTCCAGCACGGATCGGACCTGATCCTGAAGCGCATGAAGCGCCGCCACAGCCGGGCCGATGCGGTCTCGCTTGTCCAGCGGCTGAAGGAGGCACGGCCCGAAATCGCCATCGGCGCGGATTTGATCGCAGGCTTCCCGACAGAAAGCGAGGCGCACCACGCGGACAATTGCTCGATCATCGCCGAGCTGCCCGTGGTGCACGGCCACATCTTCCCCTACTCGCCGCGACCCAACACCCCCGCTGCCCGCATGCCGCAACTGGCAAGGCCGCTCATCAAAGAGCGTGCCGCCGATTTGCGCGCTGCCGTCGCCAAAACGCGCGATGCCTGGCTCGCCAGCCTTGTGGGCGAACCCTTGCGCGTCCTTACCGAGCGCGACGGGACCGGCTATGCCGAGAATTTCGCGCGGGTGGACGTTCCCGACGGGATCGCGGCGGGACAGATCGTCACCATCACGCCGACACATCAAAAGGAAGGCCTGCTAAAGTGAGCGAACCCAGCTGGTCCGACAAACTGTTCGGCGGCTTCCGCAAGACCTCCGACCGCCTGTCGGAGAACCTGACCGGTGTGGTCGGCACGGCGAAGCTCGATGATGCCACGCTCGATGATGTCGAGGACGCGCTGATCGTCTCCGACCTCGGCCCCAGCGCCGCTGCGCGCATCCGCGAGAAACTGGCCGAGAAACGCTTCGGCCTCACCATCACAGAGCGCGAGCTGAAGGAGGCGGTGGCCGCGGAAATCGCCGCGATCTTGCGCCCGGTCGCGGTGCCGCTGGAGGTCACCGCCTTCCCGCGCCCGCAGGTGATCCTCGTCATCGGCGTGAATGGCAGCGGCAAGACGACCACGATCGCGAAACTCGGCCACTGGCTTCAGGAAGACGATTACGAAGTCATGCTGGCCGCGGGCGACACCTTCCGCGCCGCCGCCATTGGACAGCTGAAGGTCTGGGCCGAGCGCATCGGCGCGCCCATCGTCACCGGCCCCGAAGGCGGGGACCCCGCCAGCATCGTGTTCGACGCGGTGAAGAAAGCGACCGATATCGGCACCGACGCGCTGATCGTCGACACTGCAGGCCGCCTCCAGAACAAGCGCGAGCTGATGGACGAGCTCGCCAAGATCCGGAAAGTGCTGGGCCGCCTCAACCCCGAGGCGCCGCATGACGTGATCCTGGTGCTCGATGCTACCAACGGCCAGAACGCCCTCTCGCAGATCGAGATCTTCAAGGAGGTCGCGGGCGTCACCGGCCTCATCATGACGAAGCTGGACGGCACCGCGCGCGGCGGCGTGCTGGTGGCGGCGGCGGAGCAGTATGGCCTACCCATCCACGCCATCGGTGTGGGCGAGACGCTCGACGATTTGCGCCCCTTCGATCCCGACCTCGTCGCCCGCGTGATAGCCGGAGTAGCCTGATGACCACCGAAGCCCCCAAACAGGCCGCCGCAACCGAGAAACCGAAGTCCGGATGGCTGAATGTAGCGGTAGACTACGGCCCCCTGTTAGTGTTCTTCCTGGTGTACAAAGTGTACTCGCCCGAAGATGCCGGGGAGGACACGGCTGGCGAGATTTTCGCAGTGATCCGCGGCACAGGCGCCTTTATCGTGGCCGCCATCATCGCGCTTGCCGTCAGCAAGTGGAGACTGGGGAAAGTCAGTCCGATGCTCTGGCTCTCCACGGCGATGATCGTGGGTTTCGGCGCTCTGACGATCTATTTCCAGGACGAACGCTTCATCCAGTGGAAGCCGACGATTATCTATGCGCTGTTCGCCGTTGTCCTCCTCGTCGGCTATGCCAAGGGCAAGTCGCTGCTGAAAATCCTGCTGGAAGCCGCTTTTGAAGGCCTAACCGACGAAGGCTGGCTGAAACTCTCACGCAACTGGGGCCTCTTCTTCATCGTGCTCGGCGTGATCAATTCGGTGCTGGTCTACACCGTCAGCTTCGAGACATGGCTGGGCATGAAGCTTTGGCTGTTTCTGCCGCTCACCTTCCTCTTCACTTTCAGCCAGGTGCCGATGCTGATGCGGCACGGCCTCGCGGTGGAGGAGAAGGACGAGGTGATGCAGGACCCTCCGCGAACGGAGTGAACCTCCTGCCCGGCTAGTCGAAGATACCCACCGCCAGCTCGGCCCATACGGTAAGGAACACCACGACCGCGAAACCGGCGGCGGCGGATTTTGCCATGTGGGAAATGCCAAGACGCGCCGCGAGTTCGATCGCGGCTCCCAGACCCAGCAGCAGGCCCGCCATCACGAGGAAGTCGCCCGGCCCCCAGGCCACCTCGCCAGTGAACTGCATCGCGATTGCGGGGACAAGCAGCACGGCGAGCGCCATGCTCCACAGTATCGGTCGCCAAACCGTCGACCGGGTAGTTTCAGCTTTCTGCATTGCCAACATCCTCATCGTGTCAGCGTCCCACGGCAGCAGGCGTATCAGATTTCCACCTGGCTGCCCAGTTCCACGACCCGGTTCGTAGGCAGGCGGAAGAACTCCATCGGCGTCGCGGCATTTCGCATCATCCATGCGAACAGCTTTTCGCGCCAGACCATCATGCCCGGATTGTCCGCGCTCAGAAGCGTTTGTCGACTGAGGAAGAAGCTGGTCTGCATCATGTCGAACGGGCCGCCGCACATCTCCCGCCTTCGCAGCGCCTCTGGCACATCGGTTTCCTGCATGAAGCCGTAATAAAGGATCACGCGGAAGAAGCCGTCGCCCAGTTCCTCGATACTGCAGCGGTCCTGTTCGGCTACATACGGTACGTCTGCGATCTGCACGGTAAGAACCACGACCCGTTCGTGCAGCACCTTGTTGTGCTTGATATTATGCAGGAGCGCAGAGGGCGTGCCCTTGCTGCCCGAATTCATGAAAATCGCCGTACCCGGTACACGCGCAGTGCTGCCCCGCGCCGACTTTGCGAAGATGTCGAGCGGAAGCCCGGCCTCGGTCATGCGCTGGCGCATCAGCTGGCGACCCTTGGCCCAGGTTGTGAGCAGGGTGAAGGCAATCGCACCCACTAGCAGTGGGAACCAGCCACCGTCGGGCACCTTCGTGAGGTTGGCGGCGAAATAGGCGCCATCCACGATCAGGAACAACAGGACGACGGGTATCGCCAGCCAGATCTTCCATCTCCACACGCCGACGAACAGAACGCCCATAAGCAACGTGTCGATGGTGACCGCGCCGGTCACCGCGATGCCATAGGCACTTGCGAGGTTGGAGGAGTTCTGGAACGTCAGCACCAGCAGGATCACTGCTACCATCAAAGCCCAGTTGACCACCGGAATGTAGATCTGGCCCGAATGCTCGTCGCTGGTGTGGCGGATGGAGAGGCGCGGCACGAAACCCAGTTGGATCGCCTGGTGCGTGATCGAGAACGCGCCCGAGATCACCGCCTGGCTGGCAATGAACGTGGCACAGGTCGCCAGAATCACCAGTGGCAGGCGGTACGCCTCCGGTGCGAGGAAGAAGAACGGGTTGAGGATTGCTTCCTCCGCCGCTGCGTCACCCATGCCGATGATCATTGCGCCCTGGCCGAAGTAGTTGAGCAGCAGGCAAGGCATGACGAAACCGAACCACGAGAGCTTCATCGGGCCGCGGCCGAAATGGCCCATATCGGAATAGAGCGCCTCCGCACCCGTCACGGCCAGCACGACGGAGCCCAATGCGAGAAAGGCGTACCACTGGTCGGTGATGAAGAAGTTCACGGCATACCAGGGGTTCAGTGCCCACAGGATTTCCGGAGTGCCGAAAATCTGCACGATGCCGAGACCGGCGATGGTCGTGAAGTAGAGTATCATGACCGGCGCGAACAGGGCACCCACCTTCTCCGTCCCACGCTTTTGCAGGATGAACAGTCCGACCAGTAGGACCAGCGCGATAGGGATCACGAAGCGATCGAGGCGGCTGTCCACCACCGTCAGGCCCTCTACCGAGGAGAGCACCGAGATGGCCGGCGTAATCATCGAATCGCCGTAGAACAGCGCAGTTGCCGCGACGCCGAGCATCACGACCAGCCAGCCATGTCGGCTCTTGCCGATATTGCGCTGTAGCAGGGCCACGAGCGCGAGACTGCCGCCCTGCCCGTTGTTGTCGGCTCGCATGAGTATGGTGACGTACTGGATCGCCACGACCAGCGTCATCGACCAAAAGATGAGGCTGACGACGCCGAGGATATGCAAATCGTCAATCGGGAGGCGGTGAGCGCCCCGAAAGGTTTCGCGAAATGCGTATAGCGGGGACGTGCCGATGTCGCCGAAAACAATGCCAATGGCACCGGCGGCTAGTTTCAGCTTTGCGGAGTCCCGGTCTTGTCCGGCTGCGCTCATATGGATTTTCAGCCCATCTGGCCCGTTGCGAACGGCGAAGCGGGCGCGTTAGCAGCAGCGCGTCCCGCAAGCAATATGCCGCAGCGCAGCATCACTCGCCGTTTTCCGACGGTACATTCGCTTGCGGGACAGGGGTTTGCGGGGGTTGCGGCTGCGGCGACATCGTCGGCTGCCGGCCAGCCTGCATCATCTGCAACATGCCGTTCAGCCGCTCAAGACTGAAAGCGAGGCGATCGCGGCCTTCTGCATCGTCGGGGGCGTTGGCGAGAGTTTCGCTCCACATTTGCTGCGCTTCAAGCAGGCGGCCTTGCTGCACGAAGGACGCGCCAAGGAAGTAGCCCGGGGCGAGATTGTCAGGACGCAGCTGTGCAGCACGCTGGAATGCGTAGAGCGCGGCCTGTGTCAGCTGACCCTCGGCATGCTGAGTAAGCGCAATGCCTTGCGCCAGCCACGCCTCGAAATCCTCTGGATCGGCGCGAGTCACGCCTTCCAGCATCCGCGCTGCGTCGGCGTAGCGGCCACGCCTTGCCATCGCATCGGACACGACCATGAAATCGCTGCCCGAACGGGCGCCCTGTGCAACGAATTCGCGGCGTACCTCGGCAATGTCGAACAGTTGCTCCGAGTCGTCCTCGCCGGCCGATTTTGGTGCGGAGGGGAGGTTCGGGCTAGCCTGCAGCGCATAACCGGCAAGACCGAATACCAGCACCGCGGCAAGACCGGTCCATAGGCCCCTTCTCAAGCGAAAGAGCAAAATAGCCACGGCGAAGGCGACGAGCGCCAGCAGGATCACGGCAATCCAGGTCATGCGGACTCGCCTTGCGTGCTGCGGCGCTTGCCGATCCGCCGCAGCAGTACGCCGCCTGCAAGCAACAGAAGCAGGACGGGAATGGCGAAGAGCGGCCAGGTCGTCGCGCTGACCCGCGGTTCATAGCTGACATAATCCCCGTAGCGCGAGATCAGCCAGTTCCTAACCTCTTCAGGGCTTTCCCCGGAGGCAATCCGGCTGCGAACCTGATGACGCATGTCACCCGCCATCGGTGCGTCACTATCGGCAATCGACTGGCTCTGACATTTGAGACAGCGCAGCGTATGCATGAGCTCGCGGGCCTCGGCCTCAAGCGCGGGATCGTCGAGCTGGGTGTAGGCATAAGGCGCAGGCGGCAGCCGGTCCTGCGCAGAGGCAGGCGCGGCCAGCGCGAACACCGCCAGAAGGGCGAGAACCAGGCGCATCATCCGCCCGCCTTGCGAAGCTCGTCAAGAAGCATCGGCACGTCGCTATCCCGGATATCGCCGATGTGCTGGTAGGTTATCACGCCATCGCCGTCGATCACGAAGGTCTCGGGCACGCCGGACGAGCCGATGGCCAGCTGCACCTCCGAAATGTCGTCTCGTCCAATGCGGGCAAAGGGATTGCCATAGGCAGCGAGGAAGCGTTCGACATCTTCGGGCCGGTCGCGAATGGCGACAGCGACGATGGTCGCACCGCTGCGTTCCAGCGCTTCGAGCTGCGGAGCCTCGGCAGCGCAGGGGATGCACCAGCTGGCAAAGACGTTGAGCAACTTGGGCTGACCATCCGCAAGGTCGGCGCGGGAGAGACCCGGACGACTCTCCACGATGGGCTCCAAATCGAACTCCGGCATGGGCTGGCCAACCATGGCCGAGCGGACGAAATCGTCCTTGGGTTGCGAGAGCTGGTAGGCGAACAGACCGAACAGCCCCGCCGCCAGCAGGACGATGACCCACAAGGTGATGCGAAGGCGCTTCATGCGGTTGCCAGCTCAGCTTCTTCGGCGCGCCGCTCCTCCTCGCGTCGCGCTGTGCTGCGACGGCGGACATCGCCCACCACACGCCCGACCAGAGCCATCGCGCCGCCTAGCGCGATGAGCAGGCCGCCATACCAGATCCAGGTAACGAAGGGCTTCCACCACAAGCGCAGCTGCCAGCGCCCGTCTTCGGACTGGTTGCCCAGCGCGACGTAGAGCTGGCCGTTCCAGCGCGTGACGAGGGCAACCTCGCTGGTTTCACCTTGCGGAGCCCAGAAACTGCGAGCCTGCGGGAAGGTCTCGGTCGGTTCGCCCCCTTGGTAGGATACGAAAATGTCGCCCTGCATGGCCGTCCAGTTCGGGCCCGCGACCGGGCTTATGCCCGCCAGCGTCGCTTCCCACGGGCCCACTTCCACGCTGTCACCGGGGGTCGCCGCGACCAGGCGTTCCTGCTGGAAAGCACTATCCGCAGCCATGCCGAACAGCGCCACCGCAACGCCGAAATGCGCAATACACATGCCCCACACCGCCAGCGGCACGCGGCGGATATTGCGCGAGCGCAGCGGCATGAAGCTGGCGATGGCAACGCCTGCCGCCAGAGCCAGCCCCAAAAGCGGCAGGAAGCCGATGTCGGTAAGAAGCAGGACTGCGACCAGCGCCGCGACGGCGGCTGCGCCTATGACGAGGACGGGCATCCGAATTCGCGCAAAGGAGTCCTCCCGCCAGCGCAGCAGCGGCCCGACGGCGAGGATTACCAGCATGGGAAGGAAGAAGATCGCGCTCACCGGGTTGAAGTAAGGCGGGCCGACCGACACGCGCACGTCGAATGCCTCGGTCAGCAGCGGGTAGAGCGTGCCCAGCAGCACGATGCCGAGAATCGCAGAGAGACCGACATTGTTAACGACCAGCGCCCCCTCCCGGCTGAGCAAAGAGAAGCGCTCACCCTCGGCTATGGTGTTGGCGCGCAGGGCGAACAGCACCAACGCGCCACCGATATAAAGCGCGAGCAGCGCGAGTATGAAGCTGCCGCGTTCGGGATCAACCGCGAAGGCGTGTACCGAAGTGAGGACGCCCGAGCGCACAAGGAACGTGCCCACCATGCTCATGGAGAAGGCTACGACACCAAGCATGATCGTCCAGGTTCGCAACGCATCACGCGCCGCCAGCACACTTGCCGAATGCAGCAGCGCCGTCGCCGCCAGCCAGGGCATTAAAGATGCGTTCTCCACCGGATCCCAGAACCACCAGCCGCCCCAACCAAGCTCGTAATAGGCCCAGTAGGAGCCCGCCGTGATGCCGATGGTGAGGAAGATCCACGAGGCCAGAACCCAAGGCCGCATCACGCGCGCGAAATCCGGCGTCACATTGCGCGTCAGAAGCGCGCCCATCGCGAAGCTGAAGGCCACCGACAGCCCGACATAGCCGATGTAAAGCGTGGGCGGATGGAAGGAGACGCCCATGTCCTGCAGCAGCGGATTGAGGCCATTGCCATCCGCGGGCACGGGAGAAAGCCTCTCGAACGGGTTGGAGGAGAGCAGGATGAACAGGTAGAAACCGATACCGACGAAACCCTGCGTGCCGAGCGTCGCCATCATTGTTCGCTCGGGCAGGCGTCGTTCGATGAGTGCGATCAATCCACCCGCAACTGCCATTACCGCGATCCACAGCAGCATGGAACCCTCGTGGTTCGCCCAGGCACCCGATAGCTTGAACGCGAGCGGCTTCATTGAATGAGAATTTTCCGCCACAAGCCGCACCGACAGGTCCGTAATGGCAAAAACGTATACCAGCGCCAGGAACGAAACGGCGCACAGCACTGCCTGCAGTACCGCGGCCGGGCGAACCAGCACTGCCAGTTCGCTGTCCTCGTTACGCGCGCCTAGATAACCGCCAACGAGTTGCAGGACGGACAGCGCAGCAGCGAGCCAGAGGGCGGCAAGACCGATTTCAGCGATCATTCCACTGTCTCTTGCAGTTCCTCGCGCAGTTCCGCGGTGCTCATCCCTTCCAGTTCGCGCGGCATGTAGTTTTCGTCATGCTTGGCGAGGAGGTTGTCGGCGATGAAGGTACCGTCCGCATTCATGCTACCCTCGGCCACCACGCCGGAGCCTTCCACGAACAGTGCAGGCACGATGCCGGTATAGCTGACGGGCACACGGGCAGCCCCGTCCTGCACCACGAACTGCACCGTCACTCCGTCGGCCGCAGTGGCGATCGAGCCGTTCTCCACCATGCCACCAAGCCGGATCGGCTGTCCCACTTGAGGCGGCGCGGCGGCAATGTCGGCAGGAACGTAGAAATAGCTCGCCTGGTTGCGCAGCGCGTAGGCGGCGAGCAACCCTGCGCCCACCAGCGCTACAAGCGCCACGACCACGAGGACTAGCCTCTGGTGCTTGGGTTTCAGGCCTGAACTCATCTCTTCCGCGTCTCCTCGCGTCGCTTCTCTGCCCGGCGCATGGCATGCCAACTCGACAGGACCAACGCCAGCGTGCCGGCTAGCGTTATGCCGAGCGCGGCATAGACGAACAGCCACTGGTCCAGCGCTTCCCTCACGCGAGCGATTCCTCGGCCTGCAATGCCTTGCGGCGCAATCGCGCCTCAGCCTGGATATCGGCGAGGATCGCCCGCATCCGAGCCAGCACCACGCCGCCGAACAGCAACGAGAAGCCAAGGGTCGCGATCAGTAACGGCCACAGGAAAACCGGATCAATGGCACTTTGGCCCATGGTGATGCTGGGTGGCTGATGCAGGCTATTCCACCACACGACTGAACGGTTGATGATTGGGATGTTGATCGCACCGACAAGGCCAAAGATCGCTGCAATTCGGCTGGATTGCCCTTCTCGCGCCAGCGAACTCGATAGCGCGATATAGCCGAAATAGAGGAAAAGCAGCACCAGCATCGACGTAAGCCGTCCGTCCCATACCCACCAGGTTCCCCACGTCGGTCGTCCCCAGATGGAACCGGTGGCGAGGCAGATGGCAGTGAACGTGGCGCCCGGTACAGCCGCCGCCCGTGCTGCAATAGCGGCAAGCGGATGGCGCCACACCAGTTCGGCAAGGCTTGCTATAGCGATCGCGCTCCAGCCGCCCATGCTGAGCCAGGCTGCTGGTACGTGCACAAACAGGATGCGCACTGTCTCTCCCATGAGGCGGTCGGGCGGGACCTGCGTGAGGCCCCACAGAACAGCACACATGGATATGACGAGCCCGCTCACCAGCAGCGGCATGGTGAGCCACCGGGCGATCTTCAGAAAACGGGCAGGATTGGCAAAGCCGTGCATATTTCGGACAAAGTCACTCTCTCGCTTCGCCTTTTACAGCCACAGCCGGTGCGGACAAGCAAAACCCGGCAGTCTTGCCGATCGTCCTCGTGCAACCGATCAGCGTCCGATGAGCGCCTGCGCCATCGCGTCTGCCACCTCGTTCGCGGGGCGCGACGACTTTTCGCTTTCGGCCCAGATCTCGTTCAGGCGACCTGGAATTTGTGCAATGCGCTTGCGCACCTCGTTGATATCGCAAGGCGTCCCTTCGCGGCGACACAGATACTCGTAGCTGACATTGATGATGCCACCTGCATTGATGACGTAATCGGGAGCATAGAGAATACCGCGATCGTGCAGCATCTGTCCATGCTCGGGCCGGGCGAGCTGGTTGTTCGCACCGCCCGCCACAATCGCGCAGTCGAGCTGGGCGATGCCCGCATCATCGAGGATCGCACCCAGCGCATTTGGACTGAAAACATCGCAAGGCGTACCCATCGCCTGCTCCGGACTGACCGCCTTGCCGCCCAATTCGTCCGCCATCTGCGCAGCGCGCTTCTCGTCGATGTCGGAAAGGGTCAGGCGCGCGCCGTCCTTGGCAAGCAGCTTCGTGACACCGCCGCCGACCGAACCGCACCCCTGGATGGCAACACGCACGCCCTGCATCGAATCCTTGCCGAGCTTGCGTGCGACTGCGGCCTTGATGCCGTGATAGATACCCATCGCGGTGAACGGCCCGGGGTCGCCGCCCGCGTCCCCGGCATCTGCGGGAAGACCGCATACGTGCTGCGTACGCGAGTGGATGGCGACCATGTCCGTCTCCGTGGCGCCAACGTCTTCGGCAGTGACATAGCGCCCGTCCATCGCCTCCACGGCATCGCCGAAAGCGTGCAGCATGGATTCGGTCTTGCGGCCATCCTTGTCGAGCAGGACGACGGCCTTGCCCCCGCCCATTGGCAAGTTCGCCATGGCGTTCTTATAGCTCATCCCACGTGAGAGGCGCAGGGCATCGCGCATGGCATTGGCCGGGTCAGCATAATGCCAGAAACGGGTACCGCCCGCCGCCGGGCCGAGATGTGTGGAATGTAGCGCGATGATGGCGGTGAGGCCAGAAGCGCGGTCATGCACCACCTCGACGCGCTCGTGTTCGTCCCAGTCGGGTTCGCTCCAGAATGCCGCCATTACCCTCGCCCTTGCTGTGCGCATGTACCAAAAGGCAGAAATGCTGGGAGAAATGGGGCGATCGACGGGGTTCGAACCCGCGACCTCCGGTACCACAAACCGGCGCTCTAACCAACTGAGCTACGATCGCCACAAGCCAGGCACATATGCCGAGAGGCGGCCTGTTAGGGGGTTGCGTGCTGCGGTCAAGCCGCATTCCGCATAGGGGCTGGCCTGTTGCACAACTCGCTCCCCCTGCAAAGCGAAAAGTGCTTCGAAACCTGGGAGACGCAAGATAATTACGCAGGGTTGAACGTCA
Source organism: Aurantiacibacter poecillastricola (assembly GCF_030730945.1). Classification (GTDB taxonomy): domain Bacteria; phylum Pseudomonadota; class Alphaproteobacteria; order Sphingomonadales; family Sphingomonadaceae; genus Alteraurantiacibacter; species Alteraurantiacibacter poecillastricola. Next base: position 342,778 of record NZ_JAVAMS010000003.1, on the reverse strand, counting down.
ATTGGTGGCCGTTAAAGGGTGATTCCATGACGAATCCGGCAGATACCTCACCCGATATCCTGCTTCGCCATCAAGGCGTGCGCCGCATTCCCACGCAGCGCCTGACCTTGCTCGATTGCCCGCGCTTTCTCACGCCGGACCTTTGCGAGCGGTTGATCGACCTGATCGACAAGGATCGACGACCTTCGACCATCGCCGATCCCAATGGCGACGATTACTTCCGAACAAGCGAGACCTGCGACCTCTCGGCTTCGGAGCCTGCAGTCAAGGAATTGGAAGACAAGCTCTTCGCGTTGAACGGCATCGATCCGGCGCATGGCGAGCCAGTGCAGGGCCAGCGTTATGCAGAAGGGCAGGAGTTCAAGCCGCATACGGACTATTTCGAACCACAGGGTGTGGATTTCGCGAAGTTCTGCAATGTGGCGGGGAACCGGACCTGGACTTTCATGATCTACCTGAACGCGGTCGCCGCTGGCGGTGGCACGCGCTTCAAGGTGATCGGCAAAACCTTCCAGCCGGAGACCGGCAAGCTCCTGTGTTGGGACAATCGCCGCCCGGACGGTTCGCTCAACGCAGCCACCCTCCATCATGGAATGAAAGTGCGCAAAGGCGTGAAATACGTGATAACCAAATGGTATCGCGAGAAGCCCTGGGGATGACGATGAGCGAGAAGCACACGGGCGGATGTCACTGCGGGACAGTGCGCTTCACTGTGAATTTGCCGGAAAGCCCGACCATCCGCCGGTGCAACTGCACCATCTGCGCGATGAAGGGCGTGGTGATGCTCGACGTCCCGCTCGCTGCGCTAGAGGTCACCAGCGGTGAGGATGCGCTGACGCTCTACACGTTCGGCTCGGGTGCGGCGAAGCACCGTTTCTGCTCGAACTGCGGCATCCATCCCTTCCACCAGACCCGTTCGGATCCGGATAAATACGGCATAAACATCGCTTGTATCGATTCGATGACGATCTACGATTTCGAGGAAGTGCCAGTGTTCGATGGTCAGAACCATCCGATGGATACCGGGGAATCGGTCTACCTCGGGGTCATGCGCTACGAGAGACTGGTCGACTGAAATGAAAAGGGCGGCCCGATCGGACCGCCCTTCCCATAAACTTCACTGCTGGCCCCGAAGATCTACTTCTTGCCGCCCAGCTTGATGCCGCCGAAACGCTTGTTGAACTGCGCGACGCGGCCGCCCTGGTCGACCTGGCGCTGACCACCGGTCCATGCCGGGTGGCTGGTGGGATCGATTTCCAGCGTGAGCGTATCGCCTTCGCTGCCCCACGTGGAGCGCGTCTGGAACTCCGTACCATCAGTCATCTTGACCGTGATCATGTGATAATCGGGATGCGTATCGGCCTTCATGGCATTGTCCTTTGCGTTCAGCCGGTTCCGACCGGCCTGCAGATGGAAGGAATTTCGGAAAGGCGCGCCTTTAACGAGGCAGGCGGATCATTGCAAGGTCAATCACAAGATCCTGCCCCGCTCAAACGGGCGAACCTGCAAAAGCGCGGTCGAATGGATTCAGGCGATCATTGCCGTGATGGAGACTTCGCAGGTGACCTTGCCTTCGACACTCGCCTTGCAGTCGAACTTGCACACCTTGCTGCGCTGCTGAGTGAAACGACTCTCCAACGTGAGGAGACACCCCGGCTCAACCGGAGCGCGGAACTTGGCGCTCTCGATGGCCATGAAATAGACGAGCTTGCCGGTGCCGGCGAGTTCCAGCGTCTCGATGCCAAGGATACCGCTAGCTTGCGCCAGCGCCTCGATCTGGAGGACACCGGGCATGATCGGGCGGCCGGGGAAGTGGCCCTGAAAGAACTGCTCGTTCATGGTTACACCCTTGATCGCCGTGATGCTCTCACCTTTCACAAGGTCGGTCACACGGTCGACCAATAGCAGCGGGTAGCGATGCGGCAGGGCCTCGAGGATGCGGACGACGTCGTAGTCTTGCTGTTCGCTCATGGCCCTGCCCCTTTCGCTGCTCTTAACGGCCCGTGGTCGCAGGCGCCTGCTGTCCGCCAGCGGCTTGCTGTTGCTGCTGCATGGCCGAGATCATCAGAAGCTGCTGGATCTGCTGGTAGAGGTTCACCGCGGCTTCGGACGGCTGCCAGTCGGCGGGCGGAGTGATCTGCGCGCTAGGCACGCGGGTGTTAAGCGCAGTCACAATATTCGAGGTGATGTCGGCAGCTTCCGGACCGTAGACCAGCGCATCGGGCGAAATCACGAACTGGATGTTGTTGTCGGAAATGACCTGCTGCAACGCAGCCGAATAATTCTGGGCGACCTGCTGCACCACGTAGACGCGCGCGCGATTGATGGGCTGCTGCAGCTGGCTCATCTCCCGGTCGATCGCCTGGATCTGCTGCACTGTGGTGTTGCTGGCGTCCTGCGTGGCCTGCTGCTCCGTCTGGTCAAGCTGCCCGTCACCGTTGGTGTCGAAGGTCTGGATCAGCTGCTGGCGCTGCTGTTGGCGCTGTTCGATGGTGCTGCGCTGCGATTCGTACTGGGTGGAGATCTGCTGAAAGCCGGTCTGGAAAGCCTGCGATCCAATCACGGCGGCGGTGATGTCGGCCGTGGCCATGCCGTTCACCTGCGCGGCGGCAGGAGTTGCAAGGGCAACCCCGGCGGCGGCAAGCGCGGCTTTCATGGCGGTGTTGAGAGTAAAGGTCATCAGAATTGCGTTCCTACATTGAAGGAGAAGGTTTTGGTTTCGTCCCCGCGCTCCGATAGCACATCGTAAGCTACATCGATCCTGAACGGACCGAAGGGGGAGTTCCAGTTCACGCCTACGCCGGCGGTGACACGCGGTGACGGGGTGTCGCCCAGGAATTCCTCGACGAAGGGCGGCAGCTGTCGACCAACAGGCTGGTTCAGACGCCCGTCGGGCCCAACCGGATTCGTCACGATCTGCGTGGAAATAATCTGGCCGTTATTGCCAAGCACCGTCTGCGCGTAGAGCGGGTTGCCGTCTCCATCGCGCTGCGGGATGAAAAGGCCATCAGGCAAGGGGCTCTGCGTCAGCGTGGGCTCGTCGACATTGAAGACCGAGCCGACATCGACGAAGATCGACGGTCGCAGCCCGAGTTCACGAGCGCCGGACCCCAGCGGGATCTCCAGCTCAGCGCGAGCGAGATAGTAAGCCTCGCCGCCCAGCGCATCGTCCTGGTTGCGGTCGTCGCCCAGCGGGATGAGCACCTGATTGCCATCGGCGTCGGGCTCGTAGAAACGGCGCACCACGCGGGGACCGACACCGCGAATGTCGAAGCCGCGGATCTGTCCTTCCCCAAGGAAGAAGCGATCCGTCAGCAGCACGTCGTCACCAAGGCCGTTGATATAGCCGCCCTCAAGCCGCACAGAGCCGATGAAGCCCGACCCTAGCGGCCAGTATTTGGACGCATTCAGGCGCGTACGGACATAGCGCGTATCGCCCCCTGCACCGGCAAACTGAACGCTGGCCACCACGTTCTCGCCGCGCGTCGGACGCACGCGGCTGTCGAGCGTGGAATAGGTGAGCGAGAGTCCGAGGATCGATTGCAGCCGGTCACCCAGCGCATCGCAAAGATAGCGGCCCGCCAAGAGCGGTTCGCACTGCGCGACGCCGTCACCGTCGAAGTCGGCGAAGAACTGCTCCTCGGCGACAGTCACTTCCTGGTAGTTCAGCGTGTAGCTGCCCAGCAAGCTCATATACTCGGTGAGCGGCACGCCGACGCGCAGCGAGATACCGGTGGTGGCCTGTTCGTACGTCGCATTATCGCGGTCGAAGTAGCCGTTGTTGTAATCCTGCCGGTAGATGTCGAAACCAAGCGCGATGTCGCGGTCGAACACCTTAGGCTCGGTGAAGCTGATATTGGCGCTACGCGAATAACGCGAATAGTTGACGCCGAGGCCAATCGTCTGACCGCGGCCGCGGAAGTTGTTCTGCCGGATGGATCCGTTGAAGATGAAGCTTTCGAGCGAAGAAAAGCCCGCCGAGAGCGAAAGCTCGCCGGTCGGCTCTTCCTGCACGTTAGCCTGCAGGATGATGCGGTCAGGGCTGGAACCCTCGACCTGCTCGACTTCGAAATTCTCTTGGAAATAGCCCAGCGAGTTGATGCGCGCGGACGTACGGGCAACCTGCAGCGAACTGAAGGCGTCCCCTTCCGCAAGTCGGAACTCGCGCCGGATCACCTTGTCCTGGGTCAGCGTATTGCCGTTGATCTCGATCGCTTCGACATAGACGCGCGGAGCGTCGGACACGGTGAAGGTCACGTCCATCGTGCGATCTTCGGGATTGCGGGAGATGCGCGGACGAACGTCGGCAAAAGCATAGCCGAAGGCGCCGGCGGTTTCTTGCAGCCCTTCGATCGTCTGGTCGACCAGCTCGGCATTGTACCAGTCGCCTTCCGACATGGTGAGGCCGGCAGAGAGTCGCTCGGAACTGAAATCGCGGAGCTGGCTGACTACTTCGACATCGCCGAAAGTGTAGCGCTCGCCCTCTTCCACCACGTAGGTGATGATGAAGTCCCGCTTGTCCGGGGTCAGTTCGGCGACGGCCGAGACGACGCGGAAATCGGCATAACCTTCGGTGAGGTAGAACTGGCGCAGCTTCTGCTGGTCGAATGCGAGGCGATCGGGATCGTAGCTGGTATTGGAGCTGAAGATCGCGAAGAGACTGGCTTCGCGCGTCACCATCTCGTCACGCAAGTCGCCGTCGGAAAACACCTCGTTGCCGATAATGTTGATCTGTCGAACCTTGGACTTGGGACCCTCAGAAATCTCGAAGATCACATCCACGCGGTTCTGGTCGAGCATGACCATCTGGGGCTCCACCGTCGCGGCGAAGCGGCCCTGGCGCTTGTACAACTCGATGATACGGGCAACGTCGGCGCGCACGCGACTCCGGGTGAAGATCTGACGGGGCGCGAGGTTAATCTCGGGCAGGATCTCCTCATTGTCGATGCGGCGATTGCCTTCGAGGATGATGCGGTTGATGATCGGGTTTTCCTCGACCTCGATAACCACGGCGCCCGTGTCCTCGTTGAAGGCGATCGAGAAGTCCGCAAAAAGCTCGGTATTGGCGAGATCGATCAGCGCCTGGTCAGCCGCAGCCGCTGTGTAGACCATACCCGGACGCAGCTGGATGTAGGACACGATCGTGTCTGGCTCCAACCGCTGGGCGCCAGAAACCGTGATGGTGCGGATGATCTCGCCCTCTTCCTGCTGCGCCTGTGCTGGCGCAGGCACGGATGCTGGCTGTTCCTCCTGCGGCCTCGCCTCGGAGGCGGGCGCGGCGTCCGCGCCCTCATCCTGCGCGAGTACCTGTGCAGGTAGCCCGGCGAGCATCGTGCATCCTAGAAGGGTAGCGGCGTACCGCCCGGTGAAAATCGTCCTGGCCTTGGAACCCATTATCCGTCCACTTGTCTCGACACCTGCGTTTCCGCGAAACCGTAATGCCGTATGATCCGCCCCCGAGAAGGACCCATGGCAATTTCCGGTTTCTCACGCGAGCCGCGCCCTTGCCCGATGCCGTCAAGGCAATCAAGCCAAGTTGCCGCAATTCACGTGATAAGTGTGGTCCTTTCCCCGCTATACTCAGGCGGCCTAGCTACCGAACAATGGCAACTTGGCAATATCGATGATCGTCACGAAGAGCATCAGTGCCAGCACGAGAGCCATGCCGGTACGAAATGCCCATTCTTGACTTTGCGCACTTGCTGGCTTCCGGCGGACCGCTTCGACCGCATAAAAAGCCAGGTGTCCGCCATCGAGCATGGGGATTGGCAGGAGGTTGATGAACGCCAAGTTAAGTGAAATCAAAGCGGCGAAACTCGTGAATTCGAGCCAGCCGAGGCTGAGCTGCTCGCCCGAAACCTTGGCAATGGTGATGGGGCCGCCCAGCTCCTTCACGGAGCGCTCGCCCATGAAGATCTGGGCGATCCCGGTTACCATCATGTCTACCGTGTCGAGGCATTGCTGCCAGGCAAGGCCGATGGCGCTGAAAAGGCCAACCGGTTCGAAAATACGCTCGCTCGGTTGCCCCTCCACGCCGATCAGGCCGATGGTAGACTCGTTGCCGAAACGATCGGTTATCTGCTCTGCGCGGGTAGTGACGGGAATCGTGACCTCAGCGCCGTCACGAACCACGGTGATATCGAGCTCACGATTGGGATAGAGGAAAATAGCCTGCTGCACTTCCTGGAACGAGCCCATCTCCTCCCCTTCGATTGAGAGGATGCGGTCGCCCACCTGAAGCCCGGCCTCGCGAGCCGGCGACTCTTCAGCGAAGGCGGCAATGGTGCTTTCCTGTAGCGGATCGCTGGGCACGGGCTTTCCGATCGCCATGAAAAAAGCCGCGAATATAGCCAGCGCAACAAGCACGTTCGCCACCGGGCCGGCGGCAACGATCAGCGCCTTCTGCCACAACGGAGCGGTCTGGAAATCGCCCTCGCGCGCTGGCTTGTCCGGATCGGGCTGGCTGGCGGGGTTCATGTCGCCCTGGAACTGCACGTAGCCACCAAGCGGCAGGGCCGAGAGTTTCCAGCGAGTGCCGCGCTTGTCCGTAAAGCCCGCCACTTCCTTGCCGAAGCCGACGGAGAAGGCCTCCGCCCCTACGCCGAACCAGCGGCCTACAAGATAGTGGCCGAGCTCGTGCAGCACGACCAGCGGGCCGAGCATCAGCAGGAATCCGACGATATAAAGCCAGAAGGGCGGATTTTCCAACATGGGTCAGGCGATCTCCAGCATCTCCGAGGCGCGCGCCCTTGCCTCGGCATCGACGGCGAGGACGTCGTCGAGCGAGTTTGGCGCGGGCGGCGCGTAATTGTCGAGGGTTCTGGCAGATATTGCCGAAATTTGCGTGAACTTGACCTGACCGGCGAGAAAGGCGGCTACCGCCACTTCGTTCGCGGCGTTGAGCACGGCAGGCGTACCGCCGCCTGCATGGGCAGCCTCGCGCGCCAGCCTGGTTGCTGGAAAGCGCTCCTCGTCAGGCGAAAAGAAGCTAAGTTCGCCAATGCTGGCGAGGTCCAGCGGCCTGCAATTCGTATCCATGCGAGCAGGCCAGGCCAGCGTCGAGGCGATGGGCACACGCATGTCGCTCGGGCCCAGCTGGGCGAGCGTGGATCCGTCCCGATATTCCACCATCGAATGGATGACGCTTTGCGGGTGGACGATGATGCGCAGCCTATCCAGCCCGACGGGGAAGAGGTGAAACGCCTCGATGAATTCCAGCCCCTTGTTCATCATCGTGGCGGAATCGACGCTGATCTTAGCGCCCATGCTCCAGTTGGGGTGGGCGACGGCCTCGGCAGGCGTCGTTGCCTCCAGCTCGGCGAGCGACTTGGTGCGCAGCGGGCCTCCGCTGGCAGTGAGCGTAATCCAGCGCACGTCGTCGAGATCATTTCCGGTGAGGCACTGGAAGATGGCATTGTGCTCACTGTCGACCGGCAACAGCGTGGTGCCGTGTTCTGCGACCTTTGCGGTCATCACCTCGCCCGCGGAAACCAGTGCTTCCTTGTTGGCGAGCGCGACGGTGTTGCCTTGCTCAATGGCCCGCATGGTGGGCGCGAGGCCTGCACAGCCGACGATGGCAGCAACGGTGATATCGACCGGGCGAGCTGCCGCATCGCACAGCGCTTGCTGTCCGCCAGCGGCTTCGATGGAGGTACCGGAAAGGTGTTGCCTGAGTTCAGGCAGACAGGCCTCGTCGCCCACCACCGCAATCTCGGCGTCGAATTCGATCGCCAGCTTCGCCAGCTTTTCGGCCGAGCAATTTGCGCTCAGCGCGACGACGTTCCAGCTGTCGCGATCGCCACGGATCAGGTCGAGCGTGGAATCGCCGATGGAGCCGGTCGCGCCGAGGAGGGAGATGGAGCGGGTCATGTCACCTGTCTAACCAGTGAGGATACTGCGCGATAAGGACGCTCCCGACAAGGATGGTAACGGGAATCAGCCCGTCGATCCTGTCAAAGATCCCGCCGTGCCCGGGAATAAGGTTCGAGGAATCCTTCATGCTGGCCTTCCGCTTGAGCCAACTTTCAAGGAAATCGCCCGATTGTGCGACCACCGCAATCAGTGTGCCGGCGAGCAACAGGATCGGCCACTCACGACCCAACTGCACGTCCCCGATTGCGAAATAGCCGAACAGCGCAGTCGTTGCACCCACCGCACCGCCAAGCAATCCTGCCCATGTCTTCGAAGGGCTGATGCGCGGGGCGATCTTCGGTCCGCCCAGCGTGCGACCGAAGAAATAGGCGAATGTATCGACGCATATAACGGCACCGAACAGTAGCAACAGCAGCGCGAGAGTATCGATCTTCGTCAGCAGCCAGGCGGCGTAGCCGATATAAGCTGCTCCAGCGGCCAGCCCCAATGCGCGGTTCAACGGCCGCTTGGTAGCGCGCTTCACCAAGCGAGCGAGTTCCGCCATGCAGATGAAAGCGACGACGACGAAAAACGCGTCGCGGACTAGCCCGCCCAGCCAAATTGCGAACACTGTTACGACGAACATCACCAGCCCACTCGCCGCGCGCTTTGGCAGGTCGCTCGTCCGCACCGAAAGCGGTACCGTGACGGCGCGCTTGGCGTAGCGCTTCAACCGGTCGCGCTTGCGCTCGGAATCGAGGTCGTCAGCGTCCTCCAAAACGGCGCTCCCGTTTGGCGAAGGTCTCGCAGGCGGCGCGCAAGTGTTCCTCGCCGAAGTCAGGCCAGAGGACATCCATGAAGATCATCTCGGCATAGGCCGATTGCCACAGCAGGAAGTTCGACAAGCGAACCTCCCCGCTAGTGCGGATCAGCAGGTCGAGCGGCGGCAGCTCGGCCGTGTAGAGATGCCGGTCGATGGCCGCGGGCGTCACCTCGCCCTCCTCTGCAGCCAGCCGCGCAGCGCGCGCAATTTCTTGCTGCGCGCCGTAATTCAGCGCCACTGCAAGCGTGCGTGTGCCGTCCTTCGTGCGCTCGAGCGCATCTTCAAGCTTGTCGACAATATCAGGGGCAAAAGCCTTGTAATCGCCGATGATTTTCAGGCGAAGGCCATTCGCGACGAAAGCATCAAGTTCCTTCTCGATGAACCGGCGCATAAGGTTCATGAGATCGGAGATCTCGCCCTCCTCGCGCTTCCAGTTCTCGCTCGAGAAGGCGTAGAGGGTGAGGCATTCCAGATCCAGCGTCTTGGCTGCCTCCACAGTCCGGCGCACCGCTTCGCCGCCCTGCTTATGGCCGAAGGCACGCGGCATCGCGCGCTTCTTTGCCCAGCGCCCGTTGCCGTCCATGATGATCGCCACGTGGCGAGGGAAGTTGGAAGCTGCCATCAGAAAAGGGATCGCGTGTCCTGAAAGGCGCCAGCGACGAGGTGCCCTTCCCGGCTCACTGCGCCAGGATTTCCTTCTCCTTGGACTCGGCAGCCTTTTCCGCTTCGCCGACATACTGGTCGGTCATCTTCTGCACCTCGTCCTCAAGGCGCTTGCGATCGTCCTCGGAGATTTCCTTCTTCTTCTCGTCTTCCTTGAGCATCTCGTTCGCATCGCGGCGCACATTGCGGATGGCGATCTTGGCCTTCTCGGCGTAATTGCCCGCGAGCTTGGCGAGTTCCTTGCGGCGTTCCTCGTTGAGGTCGGGCATGGGCAGGCGCACGGTCTGGCCGTCGGTCATCGGGTTGAGGCCGAGATTGGCCTTGGTGATGCCCTTCTCCACCGCGCTGACATTGGCCTTGTCCCATACCTGCACCGCCAGCATGCGCGGCTCGGGCGCGTTGACCGTGGCGACCTGGTTCAGCGGCATCATCGAGCCGTAGACCTCGACCATCACCGGATCGAGCAACGAGGTGTTCGCCCGGCCCGTGCGCAAGCCCGAAAGGTCGCTCTTCAGGCTCTCTACTGCGCCTTCCATGCGGCGCTCCACATCAGCCTTGTCGTACTTCATCGCTCAGTCGTCCTTCCTGACAATCGTCTGCACACCCTCGCCCGCCAGCACCCGCGCAACATTGCCCTTTTCGCGGATCGAGAAGACCACGATGGGAATGTCGTTCTCGCGGCACAGCGCCACGGCAGCGGCGTCCATCACCTTGAGGTTATCACTCAAAACCCTGGAATAGGTAATTGTTTCATGGCGCTCCGCATCCGCGTGGCGCTTGGGATCCTTGTTGTAGACCCCGTCGACGCTGGTTCCCTTCAGCAGCGCGTCGCATTTCATCTCCGCTGCGCGAAGGGCAGCGCCGGTATCCGTGGTGAAAAACGGGTTGCCCGTGCCGGCCGCGAAAATCACGATCCGCCCCTTCTGGAGATGCCGCTCCGCCCGCCTGCGGATATAGGGCTCGCACACGGCATTCATGGGGATCGCGCTCTGTACGCGGGTCTCCACGCCCAGCTTTTCCAGCGCCGACTGCATCGCCAACGCATTCATCACCGTGGCGAGCATGCCCATGTAATCGCCCGTCGTCCGCTCCAGGCCCTTGGCCGCACCGGCCATGCCGCGAAAGATGTTACCGCCGCCGATAACGAGGCAGATTTCCAGACCCGTTTCCTTCGCCTGTTTCACCTCCTCGGCCAGCCTGGCGACATATTCGGGGTCTATGCCGAATTCCTGCGTCCCCATAAGCACTTCGCCCGAAAGCTTCAGCAGGATGCGCTTGGTGTCGGGCAGCAGCATGTTGGGAAATGTCCTCTCGGCAGGCAGGGTTTGCGGGCTTCTAGAGCGAGCGAGACACCCTGCCAAGGGGCGCGTGGCAGGTTTTGCAATAGAGCGGTTGCTCCGCATGCGCGATCGCCTACAGGCTTCAGCGATGGCACGCCTGCTCCCTGTTATCCGCCGACGCTGGAAGCTTGTTCTTGGCGCGATGGTCCTCGGGACTATGCTGCTTGGAGCCAAGGTCTGGCACGATACCATGGCAGACCCGGTCGTGCGAACTGTGCGGGTGCAAATGCCCGGTCTCGATACCGAAGCGTCCGGCTTAACCTTGGCCTTGATCTCCGACATTCATGTCGCCGGGCCGGACATGCCGCCCGAACGCCTTTCGCGCATCGTCGAGCAGATCAATGCGCTTGATCCTGACCTTGTGCTGGTTGCGGGGGATTTCGTCAGCGAGAAGCCGTTCGCGACGCATATCTATTCGCCTGAAGAGATCATCGCCCCTCTGGCGGATCTGCGCGCACCGCTCGGCACGGTGGTCGTGCCCGGCAATCATGATCACTGGTTCGACTGGCCCGCACTGGAAGGCGAGCTTGAGGAGGCGGGCGTCACCATCCTCGAAAACGAGGCGATACAGGTTGGTCCCCTGGCGCTTGGAGGCGTGGACGATGCGTATACGCGGCGTGAAGATCTCTCGCTCGTGCTTGATGCGATGGACGATCTGGACGGCGCGCGCCTCATCCTGTCGCACAGCCCGGACATATTCCCGCAAGCCCCCGCCGATGTGCCGCTGGTTCTGGCGGGCCACACCCATTGCGGCCAGATACGATACCCCTGGGGCGGCGCGCCTGCCACCATGTCGCGCTATGGCGACCGTTTTGCCTGCGGAGTGACCGTGGAAGGCGGGAAGACCGTGATCGTGGGCGCGGGGCTTGGCACCAGCCTCATGCCGGTCCGCTTCAATACGCAACCGGAAATCTGGCTGGTGGAACTTGTCGCCAAATAGGAAAGGGCCGCCGAACCGAAGTCCGGCGGCCCTTTGAAAAGCCTGATTGGCTGGAAGCGATCAACCGCCGACGGCAGCCGCGACTTCCGCCGCGAAATCGCTTTCTTCCTTCTCGATGCCTTCGCCGAGCTGGAAGCGGACATAGTCCTTCAGCACGATCTCCTTGCCGGCTTCCTTGCCGGCCTGCGCCACGACGTCGGAAATCGGCGTCTTGTTGTCCATCACGAACAGCTGGCTGAGGAGAGCGTTCTCCTTGGCGTATTTCTTCACCGCGCCGTCGACCATCTTTTCCTGCACGTTTTCCGGCTTGCCGCTTTCGGCAGCCTTCTCGGCAGCGATCTTGCGCTCGCGCTCGATCACTTCGGGGTCGAGGTCTTCGGCGGTCAGCGCCAGCGGGAAAGCGGCAGCGATGTGCATGGCCAGCTGCTTGCCCAGCGGCTCCAGCACATCTTCACCGGCTTCGGATTCCAGCGCGACGAGCACGCCGATCTTGCCGAGGTTCGGGGCCTGCGCATTGTGCATGTAAGGCACGATCAGGCCGTTCGATACGGACACCGTCTTCATGCGGCGAACCTGCTGGTTCTCGCCGATGGTGGCGACGTTGTCGGTCAGCTTGTCCGACACGGTGCCGCCGTCCGGATAGGCTGCAGCCTTCAGAGCTTCCACGTCGTCGCTGTCCTGCGACAGGGCGACTTCGGTCGTCTTGCGCACGAATTCCTGGAACTTCTCGTTCTTGGCGACGAAGTCGGTTTCCGAGTTCACTTCCACGGCTACGCCGCGCGTGCCTTCGACGGCGACGCCCACGAGACCCTCGGCCGCGGTACGGCTGGACTTCTTCTGTGCGGTGGCAAGACCCTTCGCACGAAGCGCGTCGATCGCGGCCTCGATATCGCCGTTGGAGGCTTCGAGCGCCTTCTTGGCGTCCATCATGCCCGCGCCGGTCTTTTCGCGCAGGGCTTTAACGTCGGATGCGGAAAATGCAGCCATGTCGTGTTCCTTCAGATTTGTCTTGAGCCGGTTCGCTCGCATTCAGCGGGGAAGCGAACCGGCGCATTGTGCGGTAATTGTGACGCGCGGCTTACGCGCGCGTCACAGCAAGGGATCAGGCGTCCGCCTTGGCCTCTTCGGCGACGGCAGCTTCCTCGGGCGGAGCGTCCATCGCGCCGATATCGGCACCCGAGTCCATCACGCCTTCGGTCTGGCCGGTGCTGGCAGCCTGGGCGACGGCATCGCAATACAGGCGCACGGCGCGGCTGGCATCGTCATTGCCGGGGATCGGGAAGGCGATGCCGGTCGGGTCGACATTGGTGTCGAGCACGCCGATCACGGGGATGCCGAGCACGCCAGCTTCCTTGATCGCGAGATCTTCCTTGTTGGCGTCGATCACGAACATCACGTCGGGAATGCCGCCCATGTCGCGGATGCCGCCCAGCGAAAGCTCCAGCTTGTCGCGCTTGCGGGTCAGGTTCAGGACTTCCTTCTTCGTGAGAAGATGGGTGTCACCGGCAAGCTGCTCTTCCAGGCTCTTGAGTTCGCGGATCGAGCCGGAAATCGTCTTCCAGTTGGTGAGCATGCCGCCCAGCCAGCGGTGGTTGACGAAGTGCTGGCCGCACGAGCGGGCTGCCTCGGCAATCGGCTCCTGCGCCTGGCGCTTGGTGCCGACGAACAGCACCTTGCCGCCCGCACGCACGGTGGAGGAGACGAAGTCGAGCGCACGCGCCATCAGCGGCACGGTCTGCGACAGGTCGATGATGTGAACACCGTTGCGGCTGCCGAAGATGTACGGCTTCATCCGCGGGTTCCAGCGGTGGGTCTGGTGGCCGAAGTGTGCGCCGGCCTCGATCAATTGCTGCATCGTGACGGTAGGTGCCGCCATAAGAAAATTCCTTTCCGGTTAAGCCTCTGGAAGACGGGGAACCGGCCCTTGGGAGAGATCCCGCGGGCGGCACCGGTATGTCAGTGCCTTCCATGTGGATTTGCCCTCTGCGGCCAGGACGGGAATCGCCAGAGCCTTTCGGACGAGCGCGCCCCTAGACGAGCCAGCGCGAGAAATCCACCCCGAAATGGATCAATCGGAACAGAAAAAGAACGGAAATGGATTGACTGGGCGGAACGGAAGTGGAACATGAGAACACAAGAGGAACGAAAAAGGGAACGGCACCATGACGCTGGCATTCGCAATCTCGGCATTCTTCGGCTTCGTGGCCGCGATAGCCCTGCTCTCCTGCTACGCCTCTATGCGCAAGGGTGTGCGCAGCTGGTTCGCCATCCGTGCAGAGCTCGCGGCAATCGACCGTGGTCGCATCAAGGCGCCGCGCCGTGTTCGCCAGCCGGAGGAAGCTTTCACGCTTCTCGCAGCGTAGGATCGTCCTCCCGCTTCTCGGCCAGCGCCGCCCGCTTGGCGCGTTTGACCCTGCCGTAACCCAGCACCGCCCACGGTATCAGTACGAGATACACCAGCGAGACGACGGCAAGCGTCCACCAGGGCTCGGTCAACAGGGCGGCCACAAGCAAGCCCGCCAGTGCGATCGCAGCGAGTTTGAAATTGTTGCCGGGACGCAGCGATTGCCAACTTGGCGTCGCCAGGTTGGATACCATCAGCACGGCCACGATTACCGTCCATATGCCTACCAACAAGGGGTCGCGGAATATCGCCTCGCCGCTGGCCAGCCAGAGATAGACCGGCAGGAAGCCCAGCCCCGCACCCATCGGTGCAGGCACGCCGGTGAGGAACCCGGCCGACTTGTGCGGCTGCTCCTCCAGATCGATCTGCGCATTGAACCGGGCCAGCCGCAGCGCGCAGCAGATGGCAAAGGCCAGGGCTGCGAACCAGCCGATGCGCGGCATATCCTGCAGCGCCCAGAGATACAGCACCAGCGCCGGGGCCATGCCGAAGCTGAGCGAATCGGCAAGGCTGTCGAGCTCCGCCCCGAAACGCGACTGCGCCTTCAGCAACCGCGCGATCCGGCCATCGATGCCATCGAGCATCCCTGCGAGAATGATCGCGAATATCGCCATCGTCCAGTTCTCGCCAATGGCAAAGCGAATGCCGGTAAGGCCCGAACACAATGCCGCTGCGGTAATCGCATTGGGCAGGAGAGAGCGCAGCGAAAGCCCCGGGCCCGCGCGTGAACGGGTTACCCGCTCATGCTCGCTGGCCTTGGGACCAAGCCAGGCAGGACCAGCCGTAGCCGTGGTGTCCTGATCGAAATCGTCATCCTGAATGGGCGTCATTGATTTACACCTTCCAGCAGGCCCGCAACGCCCACTTCCGCCAGCACGGTTTCGCCCGCGATGACTTTCTGTCCGAGCAGCACACGCGGCTCGGTCCCCTGCGGCAAGTAAACATCGACACGGCTGCCGAACCGGATCAGTCCGATGCGCTGTCCGGCGGCGACGGTGTCGCCCGACTTCACGAACGGTACGATCCGCCGCGCCACGAGACCGGCGATCTGCGTAAAGGCGATGGCCGTGCCATCGGACCGTTCGACCAGCACGTGCTGGCGCTCGTTATCCTCGCTCGCCTTGTCGAGATCGGCATTCATGAAAGCACCGGGGATGTAGATGATCCGCTTGATGGTGCCCGCAATGGGCGAGCGATTGATGTGCACGTCGAACACCGACATGAAGATCGACACGCGGGTGACGGGCTCGCTTCCGAGGCCGCGTGCGCCATCGTCGTCAGGGTTCTGCAATTCGATGGGAGGCGGCACCTTCGAAATCAGCGTAACCAGGCCATCGGCAGGGGAGACGATCAGCCTCTCACCCTGCGGCACCACGCGTTCGGGATCGCGAAAGAATGCAAACACGCCGCCAGCCAGTGCCAGAAGGGGCCATCCGAGCAACTCCCAATCGAACAGCAGCAGCACCACCAGCGCGATGGCGACGGCAATCAGGCCGAACTTGCGGCCTTCGGGGTGGATGGAGGGAAATTCCCACGCGGCATCGCCGCGACCACGATTGTCTCTCAATTCACCAGCCATCGGGCCGTCCTATGCGTTCACACTCGCACTCACAAGCTATACGGTCTTTCGGTGGCGCTGGTGTTTCAAGCATTGCGCCCCATCTTGCTGAACATGTCACAGGACGACAACGAGAGCGACACGCGCGCCGTTCCCGGCAGTCGCCGCGCGCGGCTCGGCCATTTCGGGCGACTGGCGGGCGGACTTGCGGGCGGCGTGATGGCCGAAGGGGCGCGGCGACTGGCCGAGGGCAAGCGCCCGCGCATGGATGAATTGCTACTCACCCCGGCCAATGTCACTCGCGTCGCCGATCGCCTGTCGCACCTGCGAGGCGCGGCCATGAAGCTGGGGCAGATGGTCTCGCTGGATTCGGGCGACGTCCTGCCGCCCGAGCTTTCGCAGATCATGGCCCGCCTGCGCGAGAATGCCCATTCCATGCCGCCAAAGCAGCTCGAGGCGGTGCTGGCTGCCGAATGGGGACAGGGCTGGCGCAAGGATTTCAAGTATTTCAATCCGCGCCCGCTGGCGGCCGCTTCCATCGGCCAGGTTCACCGCGCCACCACACGCGACGGGCGCGATCTTGCAATCAAGGTGCAATATCCGGGCGTGCGCGAATCGATCGACGCCGATGTCGACAATGTCGCGACGCTGCTGCGCGTGTCCGGCCTGCTGCCCAAGGCGCTCGACATAGCCCCGCTGCTGGACGAGGCGAAGCAGCAATTGCGCGAGGAAGCGGATTACGAGCGCGAAGCGGACCAGCTCTCCGCCTATGCGAAGCTGCTGGAAGGCGAGGACGATTACATCGTCCCCGGCCTGCACCGCGATCTCACCACGCGAAACGTCCTCGCCATGGATTTCGTCCCCGGTCGCCCGATCGAGACGCTGGAGGACAAGCCGCAGGAGGCGCGCGACGCCATGATGGAGCGGCTGATATCGCTGGTATTGCGCGAATTGTTCGATTTTCGGCTGATGCAAACCGATCCCAACTTCGCCAACTACCGCGTCTCGGAGGACGGCGAGAAACTTGTCCTGCTCGATTTTGGAGCTGCGCGCGCCGTCTCACCGCATGTCGCCGAGAATTATGGCAGGCTCCTCGAAGCGGGCCTAGCGCAGGATCACGATGCCATTGCCGAGGCGGCGATCACCGCCGGTTTCCTGTCCGAACACGCGGCTAAGGCCCATAGCGACAAGCTCGACCGCATCATCGCCGTAATCGTCGCCGAGCTTTCAAAGCCCGGCCCCTTCGACTTCGGCGACCGCGGTTTCGTGAAGATCGTGCGCGAGGAAGGCATGGCTATCGCGCAGGACCGTGCAGCCTGGCACCTGCCGCCCGCCGACATCCTGTTTGCCCAGCGCAAGATCAGCGGCACGGCCCTCCTCGCCGCGCGGCTGAAGGCGAAGGTCGACGTGCGCAGCATGGTGGAGGCGAAGCTGGCGGCGAAAGGCTGAAAGCACGCTGGCCGGAGAAGCTGGCCCGAGAACCTGGCATTGTCTCGCCCGCCCGGACGCGGCATATCCCGGTGAACGGCTAAATCCCAGTTCCACCGGAGAGACCCTGAATGACCGCTATCGTCCCGCGTCCCGAAAACCAAGGCAAAGCCCATGTCGACCAGGCTCTCTACGAGAAGGACTACCGCCGTTCGGTCGAGGATGCCGACGCCTACTGGCTGGAGGAAGCGCACAAGCGGCTGGACTGGAACACCAAGCCCACCAAGGCGGGCGAATGGTCGTTCGATCCCGTCAGCATCGCGTGGTTCGCCGACGGTTCGCTCAACCTCTGCCACAATTGCGTCGACCGCCACCTGCCCGAACATGCCGGGCGCACCGCACTGATCTTCGAGCCCGACGATCCCGCCAGCCCTTCCCGCACCCTCACCTATGCACAGCTCCATGCCGAGGTGATCCGCATGGCCAATGCGATGAAGGCGATGGGCGTTACGAAAGGCGAGCGCGTCACGCTCTACATGCCAATGGTGATCGAGGGGCTGCTCGCCATGCTGGCCTGCGCGCGCATCGGGGCGATCCATTCGGTGGTGTTCGGCGGCTTCTCGCCCGAGGCCCTGGCCGGACGGCTGGAGGGCTGCGAAAGCCGCTTCGTCATCACCGCCGACGAAGGTCTGCGCGGCACCAAGCGCATCCCCTTGAAGGCCAATGTCGATGCCGCGCTCGACCATGATGGCGTGAACGTGAAAGGCGTGCTGGTCGTCCGCCACACTGGCGGCGAGATCGCCATGAAAGAGGGGCGCGACCACTGGTATCACGACGTCGCCAGCGACGAGGATTGCCCGTGCGAGGACATGGGCGCGGAAGACCCGCTGTTCATCCTCTATACCAGCGGCTCCACCGGCAAGCCCAAGGGCGTGCTGCACACTACCGGCGGCTATGCACTGTGGTGCGCGATGACATTCCACTACACCTTCGACTACCAGCCCGGCGAGGTGTTCTGGTGCAGCGCCGATATCGGCTGGGTGACCGGGCACAGCTATGTCACCTACGGGCCGCTGCTGAACGCGGGAACGAGCGTGGTGTTCGAGGGTGTGCCGAACTACCCCGACTTCGGCCGCTTCTGGGAAGTCGTCGCCAAGCACAACGTCAACATATTCTACACCGCCCCCACCGCCATCCGCGCGTTGATGCGCGAGCATGACGAGTGGGTGCTCAAGCATGACCGTTCTTCGCTGCGCATCCTCGGCACCGTGGGCGAGCCGATCAATCCCGAGGCATGGCGCTGGTATTACGAGGTGGTGGGCGAGAGCCGCTGCCCGATCGTCGACACCTGGTGGCAGACCGAGACGGGCGGCCACATGATCACCACCCTCCCCTACGCGCACGACATGAAGCCGGGCAGCGCGGGCAAGCCGTTTTTCGGCGTGCAGCCGCTGCTGGTGGACAATGAGGGCCATCCCCTCGAAGGTGCGACCGAGGGCAATCTGTGCATCTCGGCCAGCTGGCCAGGACAGGCGCGCACCGTCTATGGCGATCACGACCGCTTTATCGAGGCCTATTTCACCACGTTCAAAGGCAAGTATTTCACCGGCGACGGCTGCCGCCGCGACGAAGATGGCTATTACTGGATTACCGGCCGCGTGGACGACGTGATCAACGTCTCCGGTCACCGCATGGGCACCGCCGAGGTGGAGAGCGCGCT
This sequence comes from Aurantiacibacter poecillastricola, assembly GCF_030730945.1. Lineage (GTDB taxonomy): Bacteria > Pseudomonadota > Alphaproteobacteria > Sphingomonadales > Sphingomonadaceae > Alteraurantiacibacter > Alteraurantiacibacter poecillastricola. The sequence continues at coordinate 324,051 of NZ_JAVAMS010000003.1, read as the reverse complement.
GGTGCTGCATAAGCAGGTCTCGGAAGCGGCAGTCGTCGGCTATCCGCACGACGTGAAGGGACAGGGGATTTATTGCTACGTCACGCTGATGGAAGGCGAGGAACCGACGGACGATCTCCTTGCGGACCTCAAGCAGCAGGTGCGCAAGGAAATCGGACCCGTGGCAACGCCCGATCATATCCACTTTACAGAGGACCTGCCCAAGACCCGCTCCGGCAAGATCATGCGCCGCATCCTTCGGAAGATCGCCGAGAACGATTACGGCTCGCTTGGCGATACCTCTACACTGGCGGACCCGTCACTGGTGGACCGGCTGATCGAGGGGCGCAAGAACCGCTAGGCGCTAGTGCGTGTGCGGGGTCTGCGCCCCGCGCGGCACGCGGATGTTCTCGATCAGCCGGCCGATCTCCACCGGCGGCCCCTTGGTCATGGCCGACACCGTGAGGGCGACTGTGAAGTTCAGCACCATGCCGATCACGCCGATCCCCTCCGGCGATATGCCGAACAGCCAGTTGGCCTCGACATTGAGCGAGGGATCCCACAGCTTGAAATACCAGATGTAGGAGAGGGTGAAGACCAGCCCGCCAAGCATTCCGGCAATCGCACCCTCGCGGTTCATGCGCTTCGAGAAGATGCCCATCACGATGGCAGGAAACAGGGTTGCCGCTGCGATGCCGAAAGCAAAAGCCACCACCTGCGCTACCCAGCCCGGTGGATAGATGCCGAGATAGCCCGCCACCAGTATGGCGGCCGTTGCGGCAATGCGCGCGGCGCGAAGCTCGCCTTTCTCGGTAATGTCCGGCCTGAAGGTGCGCTTGAGCAGGTCGTGGCTCACGCTGCTCGAGATCACGAGCAGCAGCCCTGCCGCCGTGGAGAGTGCCGCAGCCAGGCCGCCCGCCGCCACCAGCGCGATCACCCAGCCGGGCAATTGCGCGATTTCCGGGTTGGCCAGCACCATGATGTCGCGGTCGACATAGACCTCGTTCGCATTGTCGGTGGGAGCGTTCTCCAGCAGCCGCTCACCGGACGGGCCGGTTGCATCCAGCGCGAAGACCGGCGCGCCCTCGAAAGCGTCGCCGGGCCGATACTGCATCACGCCATCCTCGTTCTTGTCGCGCCAAGCGATGAGGTCGTTCGCTTCCCAATTGGTGAACCATTCGGGCGCATCGGCATAGGCGGTCTCGTTAACCGTCTGCGTAAAGTTGAGCCGGGCAAAGGCGCCCACCGGTCCCGCCGTCACGTAGAGCAAGGCGATGAACAGCAGCGCCCAGCCCGCTGAGCGGCGCGCATCGCTCGCTTTGGGCACGGTGAAGAAGCGCACGATCACATGCGGCAGTCCCGCCGTCCCGACCATTAGCGCGAGGGTGATACAGAACACGTCGATCATCGACTTGCTGCCATCGGTATAAGCTGCGAAACCCAGATCGGTCAGCACGAGGTCCAGCTTCTCCAGCACGAACATCCCGCTGCCATCGTTCACCTCGCTCCCCAGCCCCAGCGGGGGGACGGGATTGCCGGTCAGCATGAAGCTGATGAAGAAGGCCGGCACCATGTAGGCGAAGATCAGGACGCAATATTGCGCCACCTGCGTGTAGGTGATGCCCTTCATCCCGCCGAGTACGGCATAGATAAAGACGATTCCCATGCCGATCACCACGCCCCAGAAGATCGGCACGTCGAGAAAGCGCGAGAAAACGATGCCCACTCCGCGCATCTGCCCGGCGATGTAGGTAAAGCTGATGATGATGAGGCACAGCACCGCCACCACCCGAGCGGCTTTGGAGTAATACCGTGTGCCGATGAAGTCGGGCACGGTAAATTCGCCGAACTTTCGAAGATACGGTGCCAATAGCAAAGCCAGCAAAACGTAACCGCCGGTCCAGCCCATAAGATAGACACTGCCATCGTAGCCGAGGAATGCGATAAGGCCCGCCATGGAAATGAAACTTGCAGCGCTCATCCAGTCCGCTGCGGTTGCCATGCCGTTCACAACCGGGTTTACACCACCTCCCGCGACGTAGAATTCGGTTGTCGACCCCGCACGGCTCCACACGGCAATCGCTATGTAAAGGGCAAAGCTGAGCCCGACGAAGATATAGATGAGCGTCTGCGTTTCCATGAACAGCGCGCCTAGTCGTCGTCATCCAGATCGAACTTGCGCTCGATCCGGTGCATGGCGATCACGTAGACGGCGATCAGCACGAGGAAGACGTAAATCGACCCCTGCTGCGCGAACCAGAAGCCGAGCGGATAGCCGCCGAAGGAGAACTGGTCGAGGAAGGGACGGAACAGGATGCCCGCTCCGAAACTGGCAAGGAACCAGATGCTCAGCAGCACGCCCAGCAGTTTGAGATTGGCTCGCCAGTATGCGGCGTGGTGCTTCGTGTCGGCCTGTTCCGGCTCGTCCATGGTGATAACCCCTCCTGCATGGCAGCCTTGCCACGCCCGGACGAACTTTGGAAGATGCGGTATTCCGGGCCCCTGTCATCGGAGGTGATCCGGAAAGAGGGTGGTGGACAGGGCTGGATTCGAACCAGCGTACGCTTGCGCGGGCAGATTTACAGTCTGCTGCCTTTAACCACTCGGCCACCTGTCCACACCGTGGCGGGAAGCGGCCTTTCGCCGTCTTCTATCGCAGTGTCTGTCCGCTCCCGCACAAGGGGAGCCGTCCAGCCGAGAGGCGGCTCTTTGGCGAAGCGTGCCTTGCCTGTCAATGGCCCTGCTGGCACAGGGCGGCAAAGTTTCTGATCAGCGAGGCAAAAGTGGCCAAGGGCAAGGACAAGCGAGCATTGCGCGGACGCGCAGGACGAATGCAGGGCGGGCGCGGCTCGGGCCGGGCTGCAAAGGGCCATGTGCGCCTATGGGGACGCCACGCGGTAGAGGCAGCACTCCTGAATCCGCGGCGCCAGCATCGCAAGCTGTGGGCGACGCGCGAAGGTATCGAATCGCTCGATGGCGAGCTGCCCGCCGATTTCCCGGTGGAATATGCCGACGTCGCGGACCTTGCCCGCCTCGTGGCCAAGGATGCTCCACACCAAGGCCTCGTGCTCGATTGCGAGCCGCTGGACGACCTTCATCTCGCCGATGTGCTTGATGGCGACGCGGCACGGCCGATCGTGGTGCTCGACCAGGTGACCGATCCGCACAATGTCGGTGCGCTTCTGCGCTCGGCCGCGGCATTCGATGCAGCTGCCATCATCACGCAGGATCGCCATGCCCCGCCCGAGGGCGGTGTCATCGGCAAATCTGCGTCCGGCGCGCTCGAGATCGTGCCATGGGTGCGGGTGGTGAACCTCTCGCGGGCGCTGGAGGACATCGCCGAGGCCGGATACTGGCGCATCGGCCTTGCCGGAGAGGCCGAGGCGACGCTGGCCGAGGCTCTGCCCACTGGTCCTGTCGCACTGGTGCTGGGCGCAGAGGGCGAAGGCATGCGCCACAATGTCGGGCAACATTGCGACGCCCTCGCCCGCCTGCCCATCAGTAACGCGATGGAAAGTCTTAACGTGTCCAATGCAGGTGCCATCGCGCTCTATGCCATCGCAACGAGGACAATGGGGGACTAAGGGAATGCACTACAGGCGGTTCGTGGCCTCTGCCGTGCTCATGGCAGCAAGCACCATGCTTTCGGGCTGCCTGTTCCAGCCCGGCAGGTTCGATGCGACTCTGCAGGTCATGGCAGACCGCCAGTTCACTTTCGAATATCGAGGCGAGATCGTAATGGCCGGGCTCGCTCAGCTTGCCGAAATGGCGGAGGAAGCCCAGGGCGACCAGCCTTGCTACGACGACGAAACCGGCAAGGAACGTCCCTGCACCCGGGCCGACGCCGCAGACCGCGCCCGGCGCGACGCCATGGGCAGGGAAATGATGCAGGGCATGCTCGGCGAGGTAGACCTCTCCGATGAGGAGGAAATCGCGGAGATGACCGCGATGCTCGAACGCCAGGCAGGCTGGAACAGCGTGGAATTCGTCGAGGATGGCGTGTTCATGGTGGACTATTCCATTACCAGCACGCTCGGCCACGACTTCGACTTCCCCACTTTCGAGGACATGCCCATGTCCAACGCCTTCGTCTCCATCCGACTGCGGGATGATGGCCGCGCACGCATCTCCGCGCCCGGTTTCGCACCCGTGGCGGGCAATCCGATGGCTGCCATGATGATGGGCATGGCGGGCGCATTTGCCGAGGCTGGCGGTGAGAACCAGGAAGAGCCTGGGATGCAGCTGCGCCCGATCGAAGGGACGTTCCGCATCATCACCGACGCGCCAATCCTTGCCAACAATACGGACGAGGGTTCGGCCAGGGATGCGCGCGGATCCATGCTTGTCTGGGACATCGACGCAGGCACGTCGGCCGCCCCCATGGCTCTCATCGAGTTTACCCGCTAGCCACGAAATACCCTGCCGATAACAAAAGGGCCGCCCCGAGGGACGGCCCGATGTTCAGTGCCACCGCGTGGTGGCAGCTTAGTTGACTGCGTCCTTGAGACCCTTGCCCGCCTTGAACTTGGGCTGGGTGGACGCCTTGATGGTCATCGGTTCGCCCGTACGCGGGTTGCGGCCTGTGGAAGCCTTGCGCTTGGCGACCGAGAACGTGCCGAAGCCGACGAGACGGACTTCATCGCCCTTGGAGAGCGTGCCGGTAATGGTGTCGAACACGGCCTCGACCGCCTTGGTGGCGTCGTTGCGCGAAAGGCCGCTGGAATCCGATACGGCGCCGATCAGTTCATTCTTGTTCATGTTCCGAAGAACCCCCTCACTCTGTCATTCGATAAGGAAATTTGAATCGCTCTGCGATTGACGGAATTGAGCGAGTTTTCGGCCCGCTGTCAAAGGCAAAGCCGCCAAACCGGCAGGTTTTATGAGGCAGGACGATGCTTTAGCCCATTGCGCGCTTCATAAATTGCGCCCGCGATAGGTTCTTAACCGTATTCGCGGGCGCATTGACGCATTCGTACAACCCGAATCCGCCTTCGCAAGTGCAGCGACTCAATGCGCTGTTGTCGAAGGCGGACCACCCGCACCCGGATTGTGCGGCTGGCTGGCGATGTCGTCGGCCTCGGTCCATTCGATCGGTGCCGGGATGGCGCATAAGGCACGTTCCAGCACTTCGTCGACATGGGAGACGGGGACGATCTCGAGGCCCTGCTTCACATTATCGGGAATCTCGGCCAAGTCCTTCTCGTTCTCTTCCGGGATCAGCACGGTTTTGATGCCGCCACGAAGCGCCGCGAGCAGCTTTTCCTTCAGCCCACCAATGGCCAGCACGCGACCACGCAGTGTGACCTCGCCGGTCATCGCAACCTCGGGTCGCACCGGAATTCCTGTCAGCGTCGAAACGATGGACGTGACCATGCCGATACCGGCGCTGGGCCCATCCTTCGGCACCGCGCCCTCGGGCAGGTGGATGTGGATGTTCTTGCGCTGGAAGATGCTCGGCTTGATGCCATAGGCCGGCGCGCGCGCTTTCACGAAGCTGAAGGCGGCGGCGACCGATTCGTTCATCACGTCGCCCAGCTTGCCTGTGGTCTTGGCTTCGCCCTTGCCCGGCGTGGTGACGCTCTCGATCGTGAGCAGTTCGCCGCCCACCGAGGTCCAGGCAAGGCCGGTAACCGCACCCACCTGCGCCTCTTCCTCCGAAACGCCGTGCTTGAACTTGCGCACCCCGGCAAAGTCACCGAGGTTTTCGGGCGTAATGCGAACGCTCTCGCATTGCTTCTCGAGTATCTTGCGCAAGCTCTTGCGGGCAAGGTTGGCAATCTCACGCTCCAGCGTCCGCACACCGGCCTCTCGGGTGTAGTAGCGGATGAGGTCGCGCAGACCCTCTTCGGTCAGCTCGAATTCGCCGTCCTTCAGGCCATGATCGCTCACCTGCTTTGCGATCAGGTGGCGCTGGGCGATCTCGACCTTCTCGTCCTCGGTATAACCCTCCAGCCGGATGATCTCCATCCGGTCCAGCAGCGGCTGCGGCAGGTTGAGGCTGTTCGCGGTCGTCACGAACATGATGTCCGAAAGGTCGATGTCGAGTTCCAGGTAATGATCCTGGAACTTGTTGTTCTGTTCGGGGTCCAGAACCTCCAGGAGGGCCGAGGCGGGGTCGCCGCGGAAATCCTGGCCAAGCTTGTCGATCTCGTCGAGCAGGAACAGCGGATTGCTGGTGCCGGCCTTCTTAAGGTTCGAGACGATCTTGCCCGGCAGAGAACCGATATAGGTGCGACGGTGGCCGCGGATCTCGGCCTCGTCACGCACGCCGCCGAGCGACTGGCGAATGAACTCGCGCCCGGTCGCCTTGGCGATGGACTTGCCGAGGCTGGTCTTGCCCACGCCGGGAGGGCCGACGAGGCAAAGGATCGGGCCCTTCAGCTTGTTGGTGCGCGCCTGAACGGCAAGGTACTCGATGATCCGGTCCTTGACCTTTTCCAGCGCGTAGTGATCGGCATCCAGCACTTCCTGGGCCTTGCCGATATCCTTCTTCAGTTTGCTCTTCTTGCCCCAGGGCAGGCCCAGCAACACTTCCAGATAGTTGCGAACAACGGTCGCCTCGGCGCTCATCGGCTGCATGGTGCGCAGCTTCTTGAGCTCGCTCTCGGCCTTGCTGCGCGCTTCCTTGGAGAGCTTCGTCTCCTCGATCTGGCGCGCGAGTTCGGCAAGCTCATCGCCTTCCTCGCCCTCGCCGCCAAGCTCGGACTGGATCGCCTTCAGCTGCTCGTTGAGGTAATATTCCCGCTGGGTCTTTTCCATCTGCCGCTTGACGCGGCCGCGGATCTTCTTCTCGACCTGCAGGACGGAAAGCTCGCCCTCCATCACGGAATAGACCATTTCCAGCCGCTTCAGCGCATCGCTTTCGGCAAGCAATTGCTGCTTCGTCTCGACCTTGGCAGCGAGGTTGGCGGCGATAGCATCGGCCAGGCGACCGGCATCGTCGATCTCGTCGAGCTCGTCCTCAAGCTCTTCCGACATCTTCTTGTTCGATTTCGCGTATTCAGTGAACTGGCCCAGCGCGCTGCGCATCATCGCCGTCACCTCGGTACCGCTGGCGGTGGTTTCGGCAACCTCCTCGGTCTGCGCCATGACGAAGCCATCAGCGACGCGCATTTCGGTCATCCTGGCGCGGTATTGCCCTTCGACCAGAACGCGCACGGTGCCGTCCGGCAATTTCAGCAGCTGCAGGACCTGCGCGACCACGCCGAGATCGTAAAGATCGTCCACCTCGGGGTCGTCGCAGGCGGGATCGAGCTGAGCGACGAGGAAGATGTCCTTGCCGTTCTCCATCGCCGATTCCAGCGCCGCAACCGACTTGTCGCGCCCCACGAACAGGGGGACGACCATGCCAGGAAAGACGACGATGTCGCGCAGGGGAAGCAGGGGGAATGCAGTCATTTCAATGTCCATGATTTCGGCTTGAGCCGGAATATGGGCACGAGCGCGCCAAGCTGCAATGACGGGCTTTGGCTTAGGGGTGGATAGCTAATTTGGAACACATTCGAACACTGCCTCGGGAAAGACGACTGCACCCTCGATCACCTCTTATCGAAGGCCGGTCGCAAGGGTCGGAGGCGTAGTCAACTCCCCGCTCTACTCGTCACGGCATGAAGTAGACGATGCCAGTGGTCCAATAGCTTGCAACCGGATTGCCATCGGCATCGAGCGCAGGCTCAAACTGTCCCCGCATTAGGTTGAAGCAAGCATTTTTGCGGAAAGCGTCGTGTCCTATCGGCATTTGTGAATGGCAACCGGTGACGGTGCCCTGCTCATCGATATCGAGGCGGATCCGGAGGTTGGCCGACTCTCCGGTCATGCGCATCGAACGCGCGTAGACCTGTTGCACGCTACGGGTTACGCGATACCTGTCCGTCGGAACGGCAGGACGGGAAAGCGTCCGCTGAATGTCGGGGTCTAGGCCCCAGCGGGCAACCATCGCGGTCATGCATTCGCGCATCGCGTCCATCGGAGGCTTCATGCTTCCGGTCCGCAAGGTGAAGTCCTCGCCGAAGGTATTTTGCACGGTAATTGTCTCGATGGCGGTCTCGCGAGCCCGGAGGTCCGCAGAATGCATCAGCGCACGATGATGAAGGCTCCGCTCAGTACCTTCAAGTTCGCTAAGCTCGTCCCTGCTCGCTGGCGAGAGGAGGTTGTCACCAAGCAAGATTCCTTCGAGACCGTTATCGAACGCGACGATCTGCACGGTTGCAGGGCTGATGACATCGGCATCGTTACCGTAGCGAATCGACGGGCGCTCTTCGCCAATCGCGAAATCGGCACTGACCAACAGAAGCAGGAATTGCGGGCCCGGTTCGAATTGCCGCAATTCGAAGAACATGCCTTCGCCCTCGGAGCCGAACCCTCTGCGCAGGTCACAGCTATCCTCGCCATAATGCATCTGCCAAGGCGAACTTGGACCAAGCACGCGGCCATCCTGTGCAGCAGCAGGCTGGGTTGCGGCAGTCGCAGCTAATGTAGCAATCAGGGACAGGGCGTTTCGAATGAGCGACATGCCGAGACGATAACGCCCAAATCCTGACAAATCACCCCATGCCGGGCAGGTTGAACCCCGGCGGCAGGCCGAGGCCCTGCTGCATTTCGGCCATCTGCTCGCCGGCGGCGCGGTCGGCCTTGTCGCGGGCGTCGTTGAAAGCGGCCGCTACGAGGTCCTCGAGGATCGACTTTTCCTCTTCCTTGAACAGGCTATCGTCGATCTCGACGCCGATGATCCGTCCGCGTGCGCTGGCGCGCACCTTGACGAGACCGCCACCGGCACTGCCCTGCACCTCGATCTGGTCCAGCTTGACCTGCGCATCGTTCATCTGCTGCTGGATCTTCTGCGCCGCTTCCTGCGCGGCCTTCATCATTTCTTCCATGTTTTCCATGCGATTGCTCCTTTGCGGGTGAGATATGGGCTCAGGCCCGCTTGTTCCAGTTCCTGTGACCGCGCGCGGGTTCCATCTCTTCCACGAATTGCGCATCGGGAAAGTGGTTGCGCACGGCCTGCATCATCGGGTGGTCCTCGATCCGCTGGCGGGCGGCTTTCTCGGCATTCTCCGCCTGCTCGAAGAGGCTTGGCGCACCTTCACCTTCACCCTTGGTGACTTCCCAGCGCTGGCCCGTCAATTCCTGCAGCGCCTGGCGCATGGGAAGGGCGATCTCGTCGTCGAAACCGGGAGGCTGGGTGTAGACCAGCTTTCCGGGCACAAGTTCGATCACCCGCACCTGCCGCGTCATGACGGCGGCGAGGGACATGGCGTTCTCTAGGCCGGAGCGATCCACCCGCTCCACCACTTCGCGCCAGTCGAGCGCCTGCGGAGCGCCCGCCCCGCCCTCGCCGGCTGCGGAGTTGCCCGCCATACCGCCTGCCAGCGCGGCTTCCCTGATCTCGCGCGCCAGCTTGCCGGGATCGGGCATGTCGGCGGCGTGCAGCACGCGCAGCAGCGCCATCTGCGCCGCCACCAGAGGATCGGGCGCGGCGCGCACCTCGTCATGGCCCTTTAGAAGCAATTGCCACAGGCGATGGACCTGCCCCGGCGAGAGCTTCTCGGCCCATTCGCCCAGCACCTCGCGCTCCTCCTGTGTGGGCGCGTCGGCTTCTCCGCCGCCGACCTGCGTGACGGCAATCCGGTGCGTAAACTCCATCAGCGCGCGCATCAGGGCGAGCGGCTCGACGCCCAGCGAATATTGCTGGTCCACCGCCGCCAGCAACCCCTGTGGATCGCCTTCGAGCAAATGCTGGAACAGCCGCCTTTGCGCGCCCTTGTCGGCAAGGCCCAGCATGCCCTGCACCATCCCGGCGCGGACCATTGTGGCACTGCCAGCCGTCTCCATGTCTGCATGGGCGATCGCCTGGTCGAGGATGGAAAGCCCGTCGCGCACCGAACCCTCTGCGGCGGCGGCGATCATGGCCAGCGCCTCGTCCTCGGCGTCGACGCCTTCCTTGCGGCAGATCGCGGCAAAGTGCTCCTGCAACATGTCCCGCGGGATGCGCCTCAGGTCGAAGCGCTGGGTCCGGCTCAGGACTGTCACGGGAAGCTTGTCCACCTCCGTTGTGGCGAAGAGGAACTTCACATGCGCCGGCGGCTCCTCCAGCGTCTTCAGCAGCGCGTTGAAGGCATTGCGCGAAAGCATGTGCACTTCGTCGATGATATAGATCTTGTAGCGAGCCGAGACCGCCGCGTAGCGCACCGCCTCGATGATCTCGCGCACGTCGTCGACACCGGTATGGCTGGCGGCGTCCATCTCGATCACGTCGATATGGCGGCCTTCAGCGATGGCGCGGCACGGTTCGCAGACGCCGCAGGGATTGATCGTGGGGCCGCCCTGCCCGTCCGGGCCGATACAGTTCAGGGCCTTGGCGATGAGTCGCGCGGTGGAGGTCTTGCCCACGCCGCGCACGCCGGTCATCAGGAAGGCATGGGCCAGCCGGTCCCGCTCGATCGCATTGCCGAGGGTGCGAACCATGGGTTCCTGCCCGATCAGCTCGGAAAAGGTCTGCGGACGGTATTTGCGCGCCAGCACGCGGTAGGGTTGCGCTGCGTCCGGCGTCTCCTGAGGCAACGGCGCGGGTTCGGCCGGCTGCGCTGCTTCGACGCTTTCCGGCGCGGGTGTTGGCGGAACATGCGCATCGTCGGAAAGGGGCGAGGCCGTGGGTTCGGGCTCGCCGAACATCGAGTTCTGTCCGGCTGCTTCAAGCTCCTTGGCGGACGGCTGCGTGTCGTCCTGCTCTTCGCTCTGCCAGGGTGGGGTATCCGGTTTGTCCGGTGAATCGCTCATGCGAACAAAGGTAGGCCCTCAGCCTGCAATTGTCATGGCAACAATGTGGTGGAAAAGGAGCCGAGCGACCCGCTGCCATTTACCTGGGCTGCTTCCTTCCGGACCTGACCCGGTGAGCAAACGCGAACGTCCACCCGACTCCCGGCGCGCCATATGGCTGGCTAGCGCGGACATTTCAACAGCAGATTCCCCCCTGTCGCAAAGCGAAGGGAAGATTGGCTCTACTTGAAATTATCCGCGTAGGCCTGGATCTTGAGCTTTTTCGGCGGAACCGTATGCACCCGTGCAGCAATTCCGTGCTTCTCGGCATAGGCCTGGGCTGCTTCGCAGGTGGGGAACTTCAGCTGCACCTGCTGGCGAGTGTCGCCACTTCCGGTCCAGCCCATCAGCGGGTCGGGCCTTCTCGCTTCAGCGGGGACGAAATCCAGCACCCACTGGTCGACCAGCGCCTTGCCGGATTGCATCGCGCTCTTGGGGCGCTTGTAGATACGGGCTTCCATAATGAGGGAGCGGATAATTCAACCGCCGCCTTTTGAAAAGGCGTTCTTGGTCTTGAGGCTGGGTTTTTCCGTCCACGGCTCGTCGGGCCAGCGGTGCTTGGGATACCGGCCCTTCATGTCCTTGCGCACGTCCTCCCAGCTGCCGCGCCAGAACGCAGGGAGGTCGCGAGTGGACTGGATCGGGCGTCCTGCCGGGCTGGTGAGCTTTAGCAGAAGCGGCGTTTGCCCGATCATCGGATGCCGGTCGAGACCGAACACGGCTTGGACTCGCACTTCCACGCTAGGAGCGTCGTCCCCGGCGTAGTCGATGGCGTGGGTCGTGCCTGCGGGGCTAGTGAAATGCCGCGGAGCGGCGCGGTCCAGCGCTTGTTTCTCGTCCCATGACAGCAGGTTCAGCGCCGCTTCGGCAAAGCGGGAGGGCGGCAGGTCGAGATCGCGCCGTCCGTGCAGCAAGGGGGCGAGCCATTCCTCCGCGCGTTCGGTGAGTGCGCCGGAGGACAACGAGGCCATACCGGCGAAGCGCGCCCTTGCCAGAAGGCCCAGCGGGAGCAACGTCCCCAGTTGTTCAACAGACTTGTCCACAAGGATACGCACAATCGCATCGGGGTCGGGATCGGGGTCCGGACCGGAGGTCAGGGTGATCGCGCCGAGCCGCTTTTCTCGGCGAGCCTCCACGCGTTTTTCGGAAGAATTCCAGCGCGCTACGGTGCGCTCCTCGATCAGGTCCGCAAGGTGCTTCTCGACGTCGGCACGGGCGAGTTCCGCCGCCGCCGTAATCCGTGCGCCCTTCGCTGAGCCTTGGGCATCGGTGACCACCAGCCACTCGGCGCGCGCGAGGGGAGAAGCGGTGTCCAGTGTGAACCCGCGTCCACCAGCAGACAACCAGTTCTCTCCCGAAGTGTCGCGCTTGCGCACCACAAAATCGGGGCGCGCCAAGGCAAGGAAGAGCGGAGCTTCGATATCCTTCGCGTCGGGCTTTGAAGCAATCAAGCCATCGGCCATTTGCGCCCAGCGCCTCGCAAGTTTTCGCGAGGCATCGGCGCGCTTGCTCCTCTCACCGTTCCAGCGTTGCAGCCGCGCGAGAAGGTCCTCGCCGCGACCGCCCAGGCCGCGCTCCTGCGATAGCAGCACAAGCCGTGCGGCGCTCTCGGCCTTTCCCGCCCGCGCGCCGAACAGGATGGCAGCCGCGCCCTCGGGGTCGAGCGGAAGGGCGGCGACCTGCTCCCCCCAAGGAGTAATCGTACCCGCGCCATCCAGTGCGCCGAGTTTGCGCAGCCGATCCCTCGCCGCAGCAACCGAAGGCTCCGGCGGCGGGTCGAGCCATTGCAGGCTACCGGGATCGGCAACGCCCCATCGCGCCAGGCTCAGCACCAGCGGCGCGAGATCGGAGGTAAGCATTTCCGGCGCGTCGAATTCCGGGCGCCCCGCATGGCCTGCTTCTTCCCAAAGGCGATAGGCGACGCCCGGCCCCTGCCGCGCTGCCCGCCCCGATCTCTGCGCCGATGCCGCCCTGCTGGCGCGCTGGGTGACAAGATGCGTAGTGCCCGCCGACCTGTCGAATTCCGCCTTGCGCGCCAGCCCGCTGTCGACGACGACCGACACCCCTTCCAGAGTGAGCGAAGTCTCGGCAATGCTGGTGGCGAGCACGATGCGGCGGCGGCCCTGCGCATCGCGGCGGATGGCAAGACGCTGGTCCTGCGGCTGGACTTGCCCGTGCAAAGGCAGGATCGGCGTATCGGGTATCTTATCGCAAAGTCGTTCGCGCGTGCGCTCGATCTCGCCCACGCCCGGCAGGAAAGCGAGGATATCGCCTTCCTCCTCGCGCCATGCCTGTAGGATGGCGGAGGTCATTCCCGCCTCGATCCGCTCTTCGGGACGCGCGCCAAGCCATTCGATTCGCAGCGGAAAGGCCCTGCCCTCGCTTTCGATCACCCGCGTCCCCTCCCCCATCAGCCGGGCAAAGCGCGCGCCGTCGATGGTGGCAGACATCACCGCGATACGCAGGTCCTCGCGCAGCACCTGCTGGCTCTCCAGCGCGAGGGCGAGGCCGAGGTCGGAATCGAGATGCCGCTCGTGCGCTTCGTCGAACAGGATGGCGGAGATGCCAACAAGCTCCTGATCCTCCAGCAGCCGGTTCACGAGGATCGCCTCGGTCACGACGAGGATACGGGTGGCCTTCGACTGTTTACTGTCGAGCCGGGTGAGGTAGCCGACGCGCTCTCCCGGCTTCTCGCCCAGCAGGTCGGCAATGCGCTCCGCAGCGGCTCTGGCGGCGACCCGACGCGGGCTGGTAAGGATGATCTGACCGGTGCACCACGCCTCGTCCAGCAGCGCGGGCGCGACGGCAGTGGTCTTGCCCGCTCCCGGAGGCGCGACCAGCACCGCACTATTGCTTTCGCGCAACGCCCTGAGAAGGTCGGGCAGGACGGCATGGATGGGGAGGTCTTGTGACACCCTATGCAATCCGCTGGCGGTGAGTTGCGAGAAGCACTGCAATTCCTTTCGGAACCGGCGCTAGAAGAAAGGACGCCCCTTCGACAAGGTCAGGGTATGCGGGTTCCTGAGGTCAGTCCTCAATAACCCCGCGCCACCGCGAATTGCGCGGCTTCCACCATTGCGCGGCGGGCGGCGGTGTCGGGGAAGATCGAAAGGGCGTCGCAGGCGCGTTGGGCGTAATGTCGGGCGCGTTCGCGGGTAGCAGAGACGCAATCGTGCTTGCGGATCAGTTCGACGGCGTGGGCGAGGTCCTCGTCCTCCACCGCGAAGCCTGCGATGGCGTCCTGCCAAAAGCGGCGTTCTTCTTCGTTGCCGCGCGCATAGGCGAGGATGACCGGCAGCGTCATTTTGCCCTCGCGGAAGTCATCGCCCCGGTCCTTGCCCATCTCGGCAGCTTCGGAATCGTAGTCGATCGCATCGTCCACCAGCTGGAATGCGATACCCAGGTTGCGGCCATAGGAATCGAGCGCTCGTTCCTCTTCGTCGCTTTTCTCGGCGACGACGGCGGAAATCCGGCTGGCGGCGGCAAACAGGGCGGCGGTCTTCGCGCCGATGATGTCGAGATAGCGCTCCTCACTCGTCTCGATCTTGCGCTGGGCAGTGAGCTGGTCGACCTCGCCCTGCGCGATGATCGCGCTGGCGCCGGAGAGGATCTTGAGCACCTTGAGGCTGCCGTCCTCCACCATCAGTTCGAACGCGCGGCTGAACAGGAAATCGCCCACCAGCACGGTGGCGGGATTGCCATAGACGATGTTGGCGGCAGACTTGCCGCGTCGCATCTCGCTGCCATCCACCACGTCATCATGCAGAAGCGTGGCGGTGTGGATGAATTCCACCGCCGCAGCCAGCTTGTGGTGGCGCGTACCCTGGTAGCCGACGACCTCCGCCCCGGCGAGCGTCAGCATCGGCCGCATGCGCTTGCCGCCGCCTGCAATCAGGTGGCCAGCGAGTGCGGGTATCAGCGGAATTTCGCTCTGCATCCGGTCGAGGATGATGGAATTGACCGCGTTCATTGGCGTCGCCGTCAATGAAAGGATCGGGCTCAGCGTGGGAGGGCCGGCCTCGGGACCGCGCTTGATAGGGACGACGTTGTCGCTCATGCCAGCCTCAATGGGGATCGTGTGAAGTGTTGGCAAGCGGGCTTTTCTGCCGCATTGGTGCGCGCCATGTCGAATACGTCGCCCGAGCCGAGTCCGAGGATGGATCACCAGCAAACCGGAACCGGGGGTGAAGCACGGCCCGACAAGGTGCTGGCCGCCTATCGCAAGAGCATCGACAATATCGATGCTGCCCTCATCCACATGCTGGCCGAGCGCTTTCGCATCACGCAAGCCGTGGGCGAATACAAGGCGAAGACGCAGTTGCCCCCTGCCGATCCGGATCGCGAGGCGCGCCAGATCGAACGCCTGCGGAAGCTGGCGACGGAGGCCGATCTCGACCCGGAATTCAGCGAGAAATTCATTCGCTTCGTGATCCAGGAAGTGATCCGCCATCACCGCATCGCGCGCGGTGACGATTAGCGTCCAGGTGGGCGGAACCTGCCAACTTAACCTGCGTTATAGGCGAAATGGACAAACCCACCAAGTTCAAGCCCGGGAAGCATCCGCAAGGGACGGGGCAGGCTTACGACGCCGGCCCCGATTTTGATTCGAGCCCGGAAGAATTCCGCAAGAACAACCCTGATAACGAATTCGTCGGTGCGTCGGGCGTGCTGTTCGAGCAGGCGATGGCGCAGACTCGGATGGCCATCTGCCTTACCGATCCGCATGCCGAAGACATGCCGATCGTCTTTGCCAATCGTGCATTCCGGGAACTGACCGGCTACGCGCAGGAAGAGATCGTCGGTCGCAACTGCCGCTTCCTCCAGGGTCCGGATACGGACATGGAGCAGGTCGGCAAAATCCGCACCGCGCTCGAAACGCACAACGTCACGGTCGTCGAATTGCTGAACTACCGCAAGAACGGCGAGACCTTCTGGAACGCGCTTCACATCGGTCCGATCTACAACGAGGCTGGCGAGCTCATTTATTTTTTCGGCAGCCAGTGGGACGTTTCGGACGTGCGCGCCGCGCGGGCGGAGGAACTCTACGCCAAGGAGATGGCGCGAGAGCTGTCACACCGCATGAAGAACATGTTCGCGGTGATATCGGGCATCGTGAACATCACCGGGCGCATGCGCGGCGTGGAAAGCCAGGCCCGCGAAATCAACAACCGGGTGCAGGCTCTGGGCCGCGCCTACGAGACCACGCTGGACGAGGCATCCTCCGGCAATATCCAGATCGGCGAGGCGATCCATGCGATCCTCGAACCGTACGATCTTGGTACGGGGCGCCTCGAACTGCTGGGCAACGGCTTGAAAGTGCCTTTCAATGTCGTCTCGGGCGTTGGCCTGACTTTGCACGAACTTGCCGCCAATGCCGAAAAGCACGGCGCCTGGGTGAACAAGGGCGGCAAGGTCTGGGTCGACTGGAAAGCGCAAGGCGACGACGATGAGAACCTGGTCGTCACCTGGCGCGAACGCGGCGGCCCCGATGTTGTCGCGCCGGAAGGTGACGGGGGCTCGGGCAATGCCATCATAGACCGACTGGTACGCCATGCGGGAGGGAACATTCAGCGCGACTGGACGCCTGAGGGTCTCGAAGTCAGAATCGAATTTCCAGCGAAGTAAGGATAAGAAATACGATGTCGCAATGCTCCATCCTGCTGCTGGAGGACGAACCGTTGATCCTGATGGATCTGGAATTCGCAGCTGAAGACCGTGAATGCTCGGCCCTGTGCGCCGCAGATGTTGCCACTGCGATGAAGCATATCGAAGGCGAACGGGTCGATGTCGCAATCCTCGACGTGACCCTCAAAGGCAAGGAAACCTGTGTGCCGGTCGCGCAGGAGCTCGACAAGCGGGGCATTCCCTACATCCTGCATTCGGGCGATCTGAACCGGGCCGATGAGACCGTGCGGAACCTGGGTGCGCAGCATCTGCCCAAGCCTGCCGATTCCGACGTGGTGATCGGCGCGGCCATGGACCTGCTCGAGAAAAGCACCGCCAGCGTGGCTTAATCGACGGCGTCGCCATCGCTGGCGCGCGGCAGGCTCAGGGTTATGAGCAACCCGCCCAGATCCTCGCTTTCGCCCAACGAAACGCTGCCGCCGTAGATCTCCGCCACATCGCGCACGATCGCAAGGCCTAGGCCGGTGCCGGGTTTCTCGGTGTCCAGCCGCGCGCCGCGACCGAAAATGTCCGCCCGTCTTGCCTCCGGGATGCCGCGCCCATCATCCTCTACAAGGATGGCGCATTGTTCAGCGTCCTGCTCGGCATCGACGGTGACGAACACGCTTCCGCCGCCATATTTCGCGGCATTCTCGATCAGATTGCCGAGCATCTCGTCGAGATCCTGCCGCTCTACTGCGACATGCGCCTGCTCGCTGCCGTCGATGTCGAAGCGGACTTGCGGGTATAGCCTGCCCACGGCGCGCTCCACTGCGACCGCGCTATCCATGACATTGGCGCGGCTGAGTCCGACCGCACGTCTGCCAACTGCGCGCGCCCTTGCAAGATGATGATCGACCTGGCGCCGCATCGTCGCGGCTTCGCGCAGCACCGTGGTGTCGAGATCGGGCGCCTCGGCGCTGGCGGCGTTGGTAAGCACGGTTAGCGGGGTCTTCAGCGCGTGGGCTAGGTTACCCGCGTGGCGCCTCGCCTCTTCCGCCTGGAGCTCGGAATGTTCGAGCAGGGCGTTCAATTCGTCCACCATCGGCTGAACTTCCAGCGGCAGCGGATCGGTAACACGGTTGCTACCCGAGGTCCGGATACGTGCAATCGCCTTTCGCACGCGTCGCAGCGGCCCCAGCCCGTACCAGATTTGTGCCATCGCCATCAGGAACAGGCCGATTCCCAGCACCGCGAAGGACCATGCGACGATGGCGCGAATATCGGCAATCTGCTCGTCCAGCGTCACGCGGCTTCCGGCGACCACGAATTGCCACTCCACATCCGATCCCGGCAGGGCGACGGTGCGCTGCGCGATGCGGAGCGGTTCGTCCGTAAACTGTCCCGAATCGTAGAAGATCGTCTCGTAAGCCTGCGCGTCCTCGCGAATTTCGAGGAGATCGTCCCACAGCGAGCGCGAGGGATAGGGCTCCACCCCCTGGCCATTGATCTGCCAGTAGAAGCCGCTGTTGGGCTCGAGGAAACGCTGGTCGCCAAGGATGCGATTGAAGCGCACCTCGCCGAACGGATCCAGCTCGGCGGAAAGCACCATGGCATTGAGCGAGATCGCCAGCTGCTCATCGAACTGGCGTGAGACGAGATTGGTCAGCGCCCGGTCCAGCGCCAGGCCGCCAAGCAGCAGCAGGGCGAAGATCCACCCTGCCGCGATCAGCATCATGCGCCGCGCAAGGCTGCCCGTATGGTTCGGCCCATATGGAACGGCGCCGTCGGGCGCGGACGTCGCCGGATCGGACGCTGCGGGAGGCTTACTCGCGGGCAGGGTCGTCGGGGTCGTCGAGGCTGTAACCGAGGCCACGGATCGTCGTGATTACTTCTGCGCCGAGTTTCTTGCGGATGCGGGTGACGAAAACCTCGATCGTGTTGGAATCGCGATCGAAATCCTGGTCGTAGATATGCTCGATGAGTTCCGTGCGGCTGACCACCTTGCCCTTGTGGTGCATGAGGTAGGATAGCAGCTTGTATTCCTGCGCCGTCAGCTTCACCGGTTCGCCATCAAGCGTGACCCGGCCAGAGCGCGTGTCCAGCCGCACCTTGCCCGCCGTGAGTTCGGAGGAAGCATTGCCCGATGCGCGGCGGATCAGCGCACGCAGGCGAGCAATCAGTTCCTCGGTCTGAAAGGGCTTGGCAAGATAGTCGTCGGCGCCTGCATCGAGGCCTGCGACCTTGTCGCTCCAGCTGTCGCGCGCGGTCAGCACCAGAACGGGGAAGTTTCGACCTTCCTTGCGCCACATGCCGAGCACGGTAAGCCCGTCGATCTCGGGGAGTCCGAGATCGAGCACGACGGCATCGTAATCTTCGGTCGAGCCGAGGAAATGGCCATCCTCCCCGTCGGTAGAGAGGTCGACGGCGTAACCGTTCTGTTCGAGCGTGTTCTTGAGTTGCTGGCCGAGGGTTGGTTCGTCCTCGACGATCAGGATGCGCATTGCGGTTATTTCTCCCCTGCGTTCACGCCCGACACTTGGGCTTTTGACGTAAACGCGTCAAGCAAGGGGCAAGTTTCCCACGGGGAGAGGATCACTGGGAAATACGCAGGATCCGCGCTGTCTGCGCATCGACATCGACCCAGATCATCCGCCCGTTGCGAATGAACTTGAGGCGATAGGCCTGCGCCGTCTCGTCATACTCGAAACCGATATACTCGTCGCTCGATTCCATGCGCGGGATGATGCGCCGCTCGATCTCGCGGATCGGCATGTTGCGACCCGCCTGCATCTCTGCCCGGGCGCTCTGCTGGTTGCTGCGCGATTGCTGCGCATACGCCGGAGTGGCGGCGAGAGAGGCGGCCAGCGCGGCGGCGGCGAGAATGGCGGATAGGGTTTTCATGATGCAATTGTGCCTAAAGCGGCAGCATTGAACAAGGAGTGAATATGGGCGCGCCCGCCGGTTCAGGCGCGCCCCTTCCCGCCCTATTCCACCATTTCGAAGCTGAAGTTCACGGTCAGGCCCGCTTCCACCTGTCCGGGCCGCACGGGCGTCGATTCCTCGGCGACATCGACCGTGGCGACCTGCCGCATCATCGGCATGGGAATATTGGAGCTCACGCTCTCGCTAATTTCCAGCAGACGGATGTCACCATAGCCCGAAAGCTGCGCATAATCGCGCGCCCGCTGGTGGGCGGTGGCAAAAGCCGCCTGGCGCGCCTGCTCTATCGCGGGAGCGGTATCGTCCACGCCCCACCCGATTCCGCCGATATCCGTGGCGCCAGCAGCAACCAGCGCATCGAGCACCTCGCCAGTTCGCTGGATATCGCGGAGCTTCACGCTCACCCGGTTCGAAACGCGGTATCCGCGAAATTCCTGTTCGCGCGTCTGCTGGTTGTAGTCGTATTCGGGATTGAGATTGACGCCGGTGGTCTGGATATCGTCCTCGTCGATGCCGAGTGCTTCGATCCGCTCGATCACACCGCGCATTTCCACGGCGTTCCGGCGCATCGCTTCTACCGCGGTGGGCGCGATTACGGTGACGCCGGCACTCAGATTGGCGATATCGGGATCGAGGGCTACACTCTCGTTCACCGACAGGGCGATCACGGGTCCGCTTGCGGTTATTTCCACGTTGGCGGCGGCGGGGGTGGCGATCATGGCAGCGGCAAGGGTGGAAATGGCTAGGCGTTTCATGGGCAATCTCCTTGTTGGATGCGCCTCGAATGGCGAGCGACAGATAACGCCGGGCTGAACGCTGCCGTTCCCTTGCGCAGTTACCCTCGGCCCACCCGCTTGCCAGCCGACCGCATCGCGCCTAACTGCGCCTCGCTATGGCGGAACCACCGATCTTGAGCTGGGAAGGGCTTGGCCTGCAACAGGGCGGGCGCTGGCTGTTCGGCGATCCCGCGGATGGCGAGGGCCTCGACCTGCATATCGGCCCGCGCGACCGCTTTGCGCTAATCGGCCGCAACGGCGCGGGCAAGACCACGCTGCTGAAGCTCATCACCGGCGACATCGAGGCAGACCGGGGCCTGCGCAAGGTAAAGCCGCACATGAATATCGTGTGGCTGGAGCAGGAGCCGGACTTTAAAGGCTTCGACACGCTGATGGATTATGCGCTTTCGGGCGAACGCCCCCCGGCAGAACACGAAGTCGAAGCGATCGCCGGACAGCTCGGCATCGACATGAGCACGGGCGCAGCGGGCGCCAGCGGCGGGGAGCGGCGCCGCGCAGCCATCGCCCGCGCCCTCGCCCTGCAGCCCGACCTGCTGCTGCTGGACGAACCGACCAACCACCTCGACCTCGCCGCCATCGACTGGCTGGAAGCCTGGCTGACGCGGTACAAGGGCGCCTTCATCGTCATCAGCCACGACCGGACCTTCCTGAAGCGTCTCACCCGCTCGACCTTATGGCTCGACCGCGGGCAATTGCGGCGCAAGGATGTCGGCTTTGGCGGCTACGAGGCTTGGGAAGAACAGGTCTATGCCGAGGAAGCACGCGCGGCGGAAAAGCTGGACGCGAAGCTGAAGATCGAGGCGCACTGGCTGGAACGCGGCGTCACCGCGCGGCGCAAGCGCAATATGGGCCGGCTGGAGAAGCTGTGGGAAATGCGCGCGGCGCGCGCCGCGATGATCTCACCCGGCGGAACCGCGAAGCTGAAGCTGGCGAGCGACGAGGATTTCAAGTCGAAATCCGTGATCGTCGCGGAGGATATTTCCAAGACTTATGACGACCGCACGGTCATCAAGCCCTTCTCCCTGCGCATCCAGCGCGGCGACCGCATCGGCATCGTCGGCGCGAACGGCGCGGGCAAGACGACCCTGCTCAAGATGCTGACCAAGGAGATCGAGCCTGACACCGGCAGCGTGACACATGCGAAAACGCTGGCGGGCGTGATGATCGACCAGCAGCGCGCCCTCCTCGATCCGCAGAAGACGGTGCGCCAGGTTCTGGCTGAAGGCGGTGACTGGATCGACGTGCGTGGCCATCGCAAACACGTCCAGGCCTACCTGAAAGACTTCTTGTTCGAGCCCAGCCATGTCGATGCCAAGATCGGTACCTTCTCGGGCGGCGAACGCTCGCGCCTGCTGCTGGCGCGTGAGTTTGCCCGCACCTCCAACCTTTTGGTGCTGGACGAGCCGACCAACGATCTCGACCTCGAGACGCTCGACCTGTTGCAGGAGGTGATTGCCGATTACGACGGCACGGTGCTCATCGTCAGCCACGATCGCGACTTCCTCGACCGCACCGTTACGGTGACGCTAGGCCTCGATGGCAGCGGCACGGTGGATATCGTGGCGGGCGGCTACGAGGACTGGCGGGCGAAGCGAAAGAAGCGCCCCGAGAAGAGCGAATCGAAGAATTCCGGCGATGCCACGAAATCCGCGCCGCCCCCTCCCTCGCCGCCGAAGGACCCGGCCAAGCTCTCCTACAAGGACCAGCGCGATTACGAGCAGTTGCCTGATCGCATCGCAGAGCTGGAGACGCTGATCGCCAAGGGCGAAACCGCGCTCGCCGATCCCGACCTCTACGCAAAGGATCCGGACAAGTTCGCGCGGATCAGCAAGTCCCTCGAACTCGCCCGAAGGGAAAAGGACGAGGCCGAAGAACGCTGGCTCGACCTTGCTACCCTTGTCGAGGGCTGAGGCGGTAAATTTGCGTTAACCAATTTTGCTCATACCGTTTGCACCAAACACGGTGAAAAGACGCTTCATGGGCAATGCTTACAGTTCCGCTCTGCGCTCGGAGGACGCCATGATAACCTCGTCGGCGGCGAATGCCGAGGGGCCCGCCTATGGCAGCCTCGAAGGCCTTGGTGGTCCGCGCAAATTCAAGAAAAAGCCGGTACTGGTGCTGGCGCCCGAGGAACTGGAAAAGGCTCACGCCCTGTTCCAGGAAGCTTCAGCCGAAATGCTGGGCGAAGAGATCCAGCGTCCCTCGAGGCCTGCTGCCGTCCTCGGCCTCGTCCCGATGAACAGGGACTCGGCCGAACCGGAAGACAAGGGCGAGACCGACGAAGCAGACGACGATACGGACGTCATCGCCGCCGCCGGAGATATGCTGCGCGTTTCCGCCGCCCGCCAGGCTGCCGACGACATCGACGATGCGGCGATCGCCGCTCAGCTCGAAGGGCTGGACATCGAACAGCGCATCTTCCCACGGCTGCCCCTGAAATCCGAAGAGGAGCTTTCCAGCGAGGAAGAAGCCGAACGCGCCTCGGCGGAAGGCAAAGCCACGCTCGAAGACCCCCGCTCCGGCGAAGCTGCATCCGATTTCCAGACCGATTTCGGCACCCCGCCCATCCGGTTCGAGACCGAGGAAGAACCGGCGAATCCCTATGTCAGCCCGTTCGATCAGTCGCTCGGCATTACCAATGCGCACCCGATCGATGACGAGCCGGAAGCGCCGGACCCCGAGCCCGCTGAATTGGCCATGCCGGATGAGCCCTCGGACATCACTTCGGAGACGGACCCCGTAGCGGAGTTCGAAGAGCATTCCGACGGACTATCGAAGGCCGCACGCAACCCCTTCGGCGACGCGCCTTTCCTCGATTTTCCGGAAGGGCCGCTCCGTTACAGCGTGCAGCCCGAGAACTTCGTCGCCGCAGATACCGAACCGGCTACCGACGCTTTCGCGGAGGACGAACCACACGAAAACTCGTTCGATGTCTATTCTCGCGAGGACGAGGCACCGGATACGGGCTTTCACGATTTTGAACATGACACCGATCTGGAGCCGGACCCGGAAACTTCGCCTGTCGCCGAAGCTGAGGACGGTTCGCATTATACCGAGATCGATGAGGAGCCGGTCGACGGCTACGCCTTCATGTATGCCAGCAATACCCGGGGTCGCACGCTCAACGCGCTGGCCGACGGACAGAGCAATTCACTTCGCGCTAAATTGATCAAGGAGCGCGAGGAGGCGTCCGATGAGGTCCCGCACAACACCTCGCTCTGGGCAAGGTTCACGAGCTGGCTGCGCGGGCTCTTCGGCTAGGGTCCGCCATGGTCAAGTGATGCGGTAGAAATCGGCCACCCGGTCGAGCGCCAGTTTCAGAACCAGCTTCCCGCTACGCGCGGGCCAGGCCAGCGCCTTTTCCGCAACGGGCAATGTCTCGCCCGCGCAGACGACGCGCCACAGGATGTCTTCGAGACCGCGCCCGGCTTGCCGGAGGGCGCCATCGAATCGCTGTCGCGCGGCGATCTGTCTCTCGCCAGGCGTAAGTCCCTCGCCGCCACTGCCCTTCACCCGCACCGGGTCCCACCGCATCGTAACGCTCGGTGCCAGCTGCGCGCGCTCGTAATCTGCGCGCAGGCGCTCGCCCGCATCGAACAGGCGATCCTCGAGATGGCCATGAGCGTGCAGCCAGCCAAGCGGGCTTTCGGCAAGATTGACCGTGACGCTACGCCCTCGCCTGGGCGTCCCGCCCTTGCGACGAGGGCCCTCCTTCGTGAGTTCGCGTTCGGCCAGCTTGCGATTGTTCATGCTCTTTCCCTTGCGCCTGCGTCCACATTTTCGCGGCTCGGCGCCTTGCAAAATCGAATCGGCTGTAGGAAAGTGTTTTTAAAACCAGATCGGTTAGTTGGAGTTGCCGTTCGCATGATCAATCGCATTCGCGACATTCGCAAGCAAAAGGGCATGACCCTGGCCGAGGTTGCCGCCGCATGCGATCCGCCAACTACTGCACAAACGATCGGCCGTCTCGAAACCGGGATGCGCAACTTGTCGCTCGCATGGATGAACCGAATTGGTGCAGCCCTTGCCGTCGAACCCGAAACACTGGTTAAACGCGAGGATCACGAACAACCTCGCATAATCGCGAAATTGACCGATGCGGGCGCCGAAAGCCTATCCACCCCGCGCGACGCGATCCTGCCGACCGAGTTGGTGGACGGGGCGGCATTGGTCTGCCTCTCCATCGAAACCGGGCAAGGCGAGTATCGCAGCGGCGACCAGCTCTGGATGCGACAGGTCCCACCCGACGATGCCGCCAAGCTCGTCAACCGGGACGTCCTCGCACCGCGTTCCGGCGGGCGCTTTGCATTCGGTCGCCTGATCGACCGGCGCGGTAGCATGGTGGGTCTCCTGCCGCCGGGCATCGGGCAGCGCCAGATCGTGATCGACAACCCGGCCTGGCTGGCCGTCGCGGAAATGCTGGTGAGAAAACTCTAGGCGAGCCGATGCCCCGCGTTCTGTCCATCGCCACGCTCTATCCCAACGCTCATGCGCCGCGTTTCGGAACCTTCGTCGCCCGGCAGATGGAGGCGCTGGCCGCTCGCGGAGACTGGGATGTGACGGTGGTCAATCCCATCGGCGTCCCGCCCGTACCGATGGGCCGGTACAAGGCGCTCGCCGATGCCGCGATTTCCGGCGAGGAAGGCGGTGTCGACGTCCGGCGACCGCGCTTCACACTGATCCCGGCCGTGGGCGGGCCGTTCAATCCCGCCATGATCGTAAGGGCCGTTCTGCCCCTCGCGCGGCAATTGCACGAGCGGGAGCCTTTCGATCTCGTCGATGCGCAGTTCTTCTACCCGGATGGGCCCGCGGCGGCGGAAATCGCGCGGGACCTCGGCCTGCCCCTCTCGATCAAGGCGCGCGGCGCGGACATCTCGCATTGGGGTCACAAGGCTTATGCGCTGCGGAAAATGAAAACCGCTTCCCTGCAGGCCGCGGGGCTGCTGGCGGTGAGCGAGGCCTTGAAGCGCGAGATGATCTCGCTCGGACTGCCGGGCCGCAAGATCACTGTGCATTACACCGGCCTTGATCGTCACCTGTTCCACCCTCGCGATCGCGACAGAAGCAGGTTGCAACTGGCCGAGGAATTCAACGTCAGGCTGCGCGATGACGAGCGCCTCCTTGCAACCGTCGGCGCACTCATTCCACGCAAGGGCCAGCACTTCGCCATTCGCGCCCTGGTGAGCCTCGAGAACACGCATCTCGTGCTTGTAGGTTCAGGCGGTGATCGCGAAGCCCTGGAAGAGCTAGCCTTCGAACTCGACGTCCCGCACCGGGTGCACTTTCTGGGCAATCTCGATCACGGCGTTCTTCCGGTCGTGCTCTCGGCAGCCGACGGGATGGTGCTGCCATCTGCCAGCGAAGGCCTCGCCAATGCCTGGGTCGAGTCGCTCGCCTGCGGAACGCCGCTGGTGATCACGGATGCAGGCGGAGCACGTGAACTCGTGACGACACCCGAAGCCGGGCGCATCGTGCCACGCGAAGTAGGTGCGATCGTAAAAGGCGTGCGCGAGATATTTGCCGCAAGATACGAGCCTGAACAGGTTGCGCGGGCCGCGACCGGGTTCAGCTGGGAAGCCAATGCCGCGGCCCTCGCACAATACTACGCCGGACTTATCTAACGGTGCCGTCCGTGCGAAAATGCTTCGCTCAGATTTCGCCCCGCGCCTTCTTTTCCTGACGGTCGGCCACGCTTTCCTCGGGCACGAAGCTGTCGCTGGTAACACCGAGCCAGACCAGGATCGGTGCAGCCATGTAAACCGAGGAATAGGTACCCACGAACACGCCGAGCACGATCGCGGCGACCATGCCGAACAGGCTCGCCGGGCCGAAGAACAACAGCGGCAGCAGAGCGACCAAGAGGGTGAGCGAGGTCATGACGGTACGTGCAAGCGTCTCGTTCACCGAAAGGTCGAGCAGTTCGGGCAGCGGCATCTTGCGATATTTTTTCAGGTTCTCGCGAATGCGGTCGTAGACGACGATGGTATCGTTCAGCGAGTAGCCGATGATCGCCAAGATTGCCGCGATGATCTGCAGGCTGAATTCGAGCTGGAACAGGGCGAACATGCCCAGCGTCAGCGAGACGTCGTGGAACAGCGCGAACAGCGCGCCGACGCCGAACTGCCACTCGAAGCGGATCCAGATGTAAGCGGCAATCGCCAGCATGGCGAATAGCAGGGCGTAGATCGCAGTCTGGCGGAATTCGCCCGAGACCTTCCCCGATACGGTGTTGTTCGAATCCACGCGGAAATCCGCATGCTCGGCAGTGACCGTGTCGATGATGCGGTTGGCGATACGGTTGGCCGCGGCAGGATCGCCCTCGGCGCTTTCCGGCAGGCGGACACGGATGGAAACCTGGTTCGCCTCACCGAAGCGCTGGATCACGGGTTCGCCGAGGCCAAGAGTACTCAGAGTATCCCGCAGTTCACCCACGGGGGCATCCTGTTCCTCCACGAAAGTACCGGTGATTTCCTGTCCCCCCGCAAAGTCCACCCCGTAATTGAGGCCCTTCGTCATCACCAGCGCCCAGCTGGCTGCGATCAGCAACAGGCTGACCACGTAGAAAGGCACCCGCCATTTGAGGAAGCGAATATTGGTATTTTCGGGGACGAGCTTGAGCAGTTTCATGATGGATCCCTCCCCTTACACGTGGATCTCGGAGGGGCGCTTGTCGCGCAGCCATCCGGCGACCCACATCCGGGTGAGCGTAACCGCGGTGAAGACCGAGGTGAACAGGCCGATGATCAACACTACGGCGAAGCCGCGGATCGGGCCGCTGCCGAACAGGAACAGCAGCACACCGGCAATGAAGTTGGTGACATTGGCATCGTAGATGGCGCGACTGGCTTCCTTGTATCCATTCTCGACCGCTGCCACCACGCGCCTTCCACGTCGGCGTTCCTCGCGGATGCGCTCGTTGATGAGGACGTTGGCGTCGACAGCCGCACCCACGGTCAACACGAAACCGGCGATGCCGGGAAGAGTGAGCGTGGTGTTCATGAAGGCCATGATGCCCAGCACCATGAGCACGTTGAACGCCAGCGCGATCGTCGCATAGACGCCGAAGCGCCCATAGGTTCCGATCATCAGCGCCACCACCAGGATCGAGCCGATGCCCATCGCGACGGCGCCCGCCACGATGGAATCGCGGCCAAGGTCCGGTCCGACGGTGCGTTCCTCGATGATGGTGAGATCCACCGGCAATGCACCCGAGCGCAGTGTGATCGCCAGCGCATTTGCCGTTTCGGTCGTGAAGCCGCCGGAAATCTGCGCACTGCCCGAAAGGATCGGCTCGTTGAATGTCGGCGCGGAAATGACCTCGTCATCGAGGATAATGGCGAAGCGACGCCCGGTATTCTCGGTGGAAAGCTGGGCGAAGCGCGCGCCGCCCTGCGCGTCGAACTGGATGCCGACCACCGGTTCGTTGGTTTGCGAATCGAAAGTCTGCTGAGCGCCCGTCAGGCTGTCACCGCGGATACCGCCAAGCCGCTCCACCACCATGCCGACGCCCTGGGCAGGGGCCGCTTCCTCGGAATAAGGCACGAATTCCGTTCCGGGCGGTGCTCGCTCGCGGGCTTCCTCCTCGGTCAGTTCGAACTGGAAGTTGGGCGCGACCAGCTTGAACTCGAGCCGTGCAGTCTGACCGAGCAGATCTTTCAACTGCTGGGGATCCTCAAGGCCGGGTACCTGCACGACGATGCGATTGTCGCCTTGACGAAGGATGGTCGGCTCACGCGTGCCCAGATCGTCGATCCGGCGACGCACCACGTCGGTGGCCGATTCCATTGCGTCTGACACCGCCTGGTCGAGGCCCTGCTCCGTCTGCGAGAGCACCATGCGGTTGCCGTCGACAACCGACAGGTCCCACTCGCGCACCAGTCCGGTACCATTGATGAGAGGCGTCAGGATCTCCCGCGCACGGTCCAGTTCGCTGGCGTCTTCCAGCATGAAGGATAGACGCCCGTCGGCTGTGGATACATCGCCGATGCTGATTCGCGGATCGGCGTCACGCAGTTCCTGCCGAACAGACTCTTCCATCGATTCGAGCCGCTGCGCCGCGACCTGCGCGGGATCGGCCTCGAGCAGGATGTGGCTGCCACCGGCAAGGTCCAGCCCGAGATTGACCTCCGGGCCCTGCGCCCAGTCGGGCAAATCGGTGCCCGTCAGCGAGGCTATGGAGGGAATCGCGAGCAGCGCCAGCGCCAAGGTAATGGCCCACAGCGAAATCCGCTTCCAGAGGGGAAAATCCAGCATCGTGCGTGTCTACCTGAAGCGCTTCGTCAGTCGTTTGCGGGCTTGCCGCCCGGCTTCAGGATGTCGCCGATGGTGCTTTTCACCACCTTGATCCGGGTGCCCTGCGCAATCTCGATCTCGGCATAGGTATCGTCGACCTTGGTGACCTTGCCCACCACACCGCCGGCCGTCACGACCTGGTCGTTCTTCTTCAGGCTGGCGACCTTTTCCTGGTGTTCCTTCGCGCGCTTCATCTGCGGGCGGAACAGCAGGAACCAGAAAATGAGGATCATGCCGACAATCGGCAGAAACTGCAGCCAGCCCGGAGGGGCATCACCGGCAGCGGCGGCGGCAAGGATATCAAGCATCAGTCGAGGTCCATCCCGAACAAGAAAACCAGAAGATTGGAGAGCGTATGGCGAGGTTCAAGTCGCACCCTCCCAGGCACGTTGGTGGCGCGCCTAGCAGCATTGGCAAATTGAGGCAATCGAGGTGGTTGCCATCACCGTCATGCCCAACTATAGGCCCGCTCTCCACTGGTCTCGGGAAGTAGCGCAGCCTGGTAGCGCATCACACTGGGGGTGTGGGGGTCGCAGGTTCGAATCCTGTCTTCCCGACCAGTGGACCTTGTCCCCCCATCATTTCAGAACGTGTAGGTCAGCCCGATCAGCGGAGCGTGGCCGACTTCGTCCGGGCCGTCGTCTTCGAAGTCCTGCTGCCTCAGATAGGTCAGGCCGAGGTCGAGATTGTCCGACAGCGCGTAGCCGAGCCCGACCTGCGTACGAAGGCCGGTGATGCCGGTATCGCCCCCGGAACCGGTCGCCCGCAGGTTCCAGAACAGTTCGGCGTCGGCCTTAACTGAGAGGCGCTCCGCCAGCGGCACGTTCACGCCCAGGCGCGGGCGCAGACGCAAACCCATCCGCCCTCCCCTGTCCTCGACGAAGCGCTGCTCCAGACGCAAGCGGGTACGAAGGATGCCATGAGACGTCGAGAGTTGCTGCATCGTGCGCAATTCGTCGCTGCCGCCATCGTTGATCCGCCTCTCGACCGCACCGGCGAGGGCTACGTTGTCGGCAAGCTCCTGCGCCAGCCATGCGCGGACAAAGTAGGTGTCGGCCCGCCCATTTTCCGAATCGCGAAGGCGCTGGGCGGTCTCCAGTTCGAAGGCGGTGTCCTCATCGAGGTCGAAGGCGATGGCGGGATTGAGCCACAGCTCGAAATCCTCGTCACTTGCATGGGCAGATGGCGCGGCAAACAGGACCATCGAGCACACGGCCACGCCCGCAGAAATGCGGTAGAACATGATGATCGCTCCTAAATAGCCGGAGCCGGACTCCAGCGAGTCCGGCTCCGTGCATGGCTTTAGTGGGCGCCTTCGGGCAGGTCGAAGAAGTCCACGGCTCCGGTGTCGAGGTCGTAATACGCGCCCACGACCCACAGCCTGCCTTCCCGCTGCGGTTCGAGCAGGAGGGGATCGCTATGGTTGCGCAAATCGCCCACCACGCGCCGCACATTGGCACGCACCGAGTTATCAAGAAGGTCGCCTTCCTCGTTCTGGACGCTCAGCACGGCGGGGATGATTGGCTCCACCATCCGGCCGATCGAGCCGGGGAACGTCGCGTTCTCGGTGACGACCTTGGTCGCCGCATCCACCGCGCCGCAGCTTTCGTGGCCCATCACCACGACAAGCGGCGTCTGCAGCTGAGCAACTGCATATTCGATCGAGCCAAGCGCTACCGTATCCACCGTGTTACCGGCATTGCGGATGATAAACAGCTCGCCCAGGCCGCGGCCGAAGAGCAGCTCGGGCGGCACTCGGCTGTCGGAGCAGGTGACATAGGCCGCGAAGGGCGATTGTCCGCGAGCGAGTTCCAGCCGCCGCTGCGCGCTGGTGAGAACGCTGGTCTGCTCGCCGCGAAGGAAGGCGTCATTGCCTTCACGCAACAGATCGAGGGCCTGTTGTGGGGTGAGTTCGGTGGCTGGCGGCGCGGGAGTCAGGCCGCCCCGACTGTCCTGTGCCGAGGCAGCTTGGGTGCCGACAAGTGTTGCCGCGCCCGCGGCACCGAGGCCGCCGATGAAATTCCTGCGTGTGGTCATTGCGATTACTCCTCTTCATCCATCTGCCGATGCAATTGGAGGAGATCGATCTCCCGTCGAAACAGCATCGGCTTTCCGATGCGGTCCGACATCACGGGAGGCTTGCGCCGCCCGCCAGAGGGGCCCGGTATCCGCGGTTACAGTATTAGCGCGTGGCGAAACCTTCGCAAGAGTGCCCGAAGGCCCATGTCATTCCAGCTCGAGGATCACCGCATCGACCATCAAGGTCTCGCCCTCGTCGAAATTGACGCTGGCAACGGTGCCGGATTTCTCCGCGCGAAGGATGTTCTCCATCTTCATCGCTTCCACCGTGGCGAGAGGCTGCCCGCTCTCGACCGCATCGCCTTCCCCCACATGCAGCTTCACTAGGAGGCCCGGCATCGGACACAGCAGCATCTTTGAGGTGTCAGGCGGCTCCTTCTCGATCATGTGATCGGCGAGCGGCGCGATACGGGCGGGCAGGCACCGAGCCGTGTAGCTGCGGCCGTGGGTGTTAATCTCCCAGTTCGGGCGCAAGCGCGTGATCCTGAGGCCCAGTACCGGGCCGCCCGGCTGCACGGCGGTGGCGGTGCGTGCGCCCGGCGTCCAGTCGCATTTGAGGGCGATCTCATGCCCGTCGATGACAACGCTTTCCTCGCCCAGGGTCACCGTGTGGTCCACCCCGTCCACCCGCACGATCCATGCAGGCGTGACCGGCTGCGGGCCGTCGAGCTGCCCGCTTATTTGCCGCTGCCGCTGCTGGTGTGTGAACTCGATGCGCGCGGCGATGGCGGCGACCGTGCGTATTCGCTCCTCGCTGGTGGCGGCCCCTGCGAAGCCTTCGGGATATTCCTCGGCGATGAAACCTGTAGTGAGGTTGCCGCTGCGGAAGCGCTCGTGCTGCATGAGGGCCGAGAGGAAGTCGACATTGTGGCCTAACCCCGTCAACTCCACCCCGTCGAGCGCCTTGACCTGCAGGTCCGCTGCCTCATCGCGGGTCTCACCCCAGGTAATGAGCTTGGCGATCATGGGGTCGTAGAAGATCGACACCTCGCCGCCTTCCTGCACTCCGCTGTCGAAGCGCACGCCGTCCACGCCGCGAAGGTCGCCCGCCCACGGCTCCACCGGCGTATCGTAGCGCACCAGTCGCCCGGTCGAGGGGAGGAAGCCTCGATAGGGGTCCTCGGCATAGATCCGGGTCTCGATCGACCAGCCGTCGATGCCGATATCCTCCTGGCTCATCGGGAGCTTTTCGCCGGCTGCTACGCGGATCATGTATTCGACGAGATCGATGCCGGTGATCGCTTCCGTGACCGGATGCTCCACCTGCAGGCGGGTGTTCATCTCGAGGAAGTAGAAACTCTCGCCGGTCGGGTCCGCCCCGCTGACGATCAGTTCCACCGTGCCTGCCGAATGGTAGCCCACGGCCTTCGAAAGCGCGACGGCCTGCTCGCCCATCTTGCGGCGCATTTCGGGCGTGACGAAGGGCGACGGCGCTTCCTCGACCACCTTCTGGTGGCGACGCTGGATCGAACATTCGCGCTCGTTCAGGTAGAGCACCGTGCCGTGCTTGTCGCCCAGCACCTGGATCTCGATATGGCGCGGATCCTCGATGAACTTCTCGATAAAGACGCGATCATCGCCGAAGGAGTTGAGGCCCTCGCGCTTCGTTGCCTCGAAGCCTTCCTCCACGTCCTTGTCGTTCCAGGCGAGGCGCATGCCCTTGCCGCCGCCGCCCGCGCTTGCCTTCATCATCACCGGGTAGCCGATTTCGTTGGAGACCTTCAGCGCCTCCTGGGTAGTGTCGATGGCGTCCTCCGAACCGGGCACGGTGTTGACGCCCGCTTCCTTGGCGAGTTTCTTGCTCTCGATCTTGTCGCCCATCGCCGCGATTGCGCTGGCGGGCGGGCCGATGAAGGTGATGTTCTCCTTCTCCAGCGCCTCGACGAAGCTGGCGCGTTCGGACAGGAAGCCATAACCCGGATGCACTGCCTCGGCCCCGGTCTGCTTGCACGCGGCAATGATCTTTTCCGCCACCAGGTAGGACTCGCCCGCAGGTGGCGGGCCGATATGCACGGCCTCGTCCGCCATCTGCACAAACGGCGCGCGCGCATCGGCATCGGAATAGACCGCCACGGTCTCGATACCCATGGCCTTCGCCGTCTTGATGACCCGGCAGGCGATCTCGCCACGATTGGCGATGAGGATTTTCTTGAACATCAGATGCTTGCGAGGCCTTTCTCGAGATCGGCAATGATATCGTCGACATGCTCGATGCCGACGGAAATGCGCACCACGTCCGGTCCGGCGCCTGCGGCCAGCAGCGCGTCGCCTTCGAGCTGACTGTGCGTGGTCGAGGCCGGGTGGATGATGAGCGAACGCGTGTCACCGATATTGGCGAGGTGGCTGAACAGTTCGACGCCCTGCACCAGCTTCACGCCAGCTTCGTATCCGCCCTTAACTCCGAAGGTGAACACCGCCCCGCCCTTGCCGCCGAGGTACTTGTCGGCGAGCGGCTTGTACTTGTTTCCGTCCAGCCCGGCGTAGCTGACCCATTCGATCTTGGGGTGATCCTGCAACCACTTCGCCACCGCCAGCGCATTGTCGCAATGCCGCTCCATGCGCAGGGCGAGTGTTTCCATGCCCGTCAGCGCCAGCCATGCGTTCTGCGGCGAGAGCGCCGGACCAAGGTCGCGCAGGCCCAGCACGCGGCAGGCGACGATGAAGGCGATGGGGCCGATGGGCTCCAGCGCGTCGACCAGCACCGCGCCGTGGTAGCTGCCGTTCGGCTGGGTCAGACTGGGGAACTTGTCGCCTTGCGCCTTCCAGTCGAACTTGCCGCTGTCCACGATCACGCCGCCGATGGCATTGCCGTGGCCGTTCAGGAACTTGGTGGTGGAATGCGTGATGATGTCCGCGCCGTGCTCGATAGGGCGACATAGTGCGGGACTGGCCATGGTGTTGTCCACGATCAGCGGCACGCCACCCTCGTGCGCGATATCGGCAATCGCGGCGATATCGGTGACGACGCCGCCGGGATTGGCGAGGCTTTCGATGAAAACGCAGCGCGTCTGGTCGTCCATTGCCGCGCGCACGTTCTCGACATCGTCGGTGTCGACGAAGCGCGTTTCCCAGCCGAACTTGCGGAAGCTCTCGCCCATCTGGTTGAGCGAGCCGCCATAGAGCTTCTTCGCCGCGACGATATTGCAGCCCGGCTCCATCAGCGTGTGGAATGCGATCAGCTGCGCCGCGTGGCCGGAAGCAACGCCCAGCGCGCCAACCCCGCCTTCGAGCGCGGCGATCTTCTGTTCCAGCGCGTCGTTCGTGGGGTTCATGATGCGGCTGTAGATGTTGCCGAATTCCTTCAGCGCGAAGAGGTTCGCCGCATGCTCGGCATCGTTGAAGACGTAGCTCGCCGTCTGATAGATCGGCGTGATCCGCGCATTCGTGGTGGGATCGGGCTGCTGTCCGGCATGGATGGTGAGCGTTTCGATCCTGTGGTCTTTCATGGCAATTCCCTTCCCGGTTATTCGGCTGCGTCGAGAGCCTCGTCTGCCGGCGGCATGTTGTGCCCCAGCAAACGCAGCAGGTCTGCCGCCGCTTCGATCACATTCGTGCCCGGACCGTATATACCTTGTACGCCCGCTTTCTTCAGGAAATCGTAGTCCTGCGGCGGAATCACGCCGCCAGCCACCACCTTTATATCCGCGCGACCTGCGTCCTTCAGGTGCTCGATCAATTCGGGGATCAGGGTCTTGTGACCGGCGGCAAGCGAGCTTGCACCTACCGCATCCACCTCGTGCTCCAGCGCCATGCGTGCGGTTTCCTCGGGCGTCTGGAACAGCGGTCCGCTGATGACCTCGAAGCCCATGTCGGCAAAGGCGGATGCAATCACGTTGGCACCCCGGTCGTGACCGTCCTGGCCCATCTTGGCGACCAGCACGCGCGGCTTGTGGTCGAGGCGGCGGGCCACGGCTTCCACGCCCTCCACCACCTGGGCATATCGCGAGTCGCCTTCATAGGCGCTGGCATAGATGCCTTTCACGGGCGATGGCACGGTGTCGTAGCGGCCGAAGGCGTCTTCCATCGCCTGGCTTATCTCGCCCAGCGTCGCGTCATGGCGCGCCGCTTCGACAGCGAGTTCGAGCATGTTGCCGCCACCTCTGGCGCCCTTGGTGATGGCCCGCAGCGCCGCCTGGCAGGCTGCTTCATCCCGGGCTTCGCGAACCTTCTCGATCCGCGCGATCTGGCTTTGGCGCACCTTGTGATTGTCGATGTCGAGCGTGTCGATATGCGCCTCTTCATCGAGGCGGTACTTGTTGACGCCGACGATCACCGTCTCGCCCTTGTCGACCCTGGCCTGCTTCGCCGCCGCCGCTTCCTCGATCCGCGCTTTGGGCATGCCGCTGGCCACCGCCTTCGTCATGCCGCCGAGTTCATCCACCTCTGCCATCAGCGCGCGGGCCTTTTCGACCAGCTCGTTCGTCAGGCTCTCGATATAGTAGGAACCGCCGAGCGGATCGGCGACGTTCGTCACCCCGCTCTCCTCCTCGATCATCAGCTGCGTGTTTCGCGCGATGCGGGCGGAGAAGTCGGTCGGCAGCGCCAGCGCCTCGTCCAGCGCATTGGTGTGAAGCGACTGCGTGCCGCCCAGCACGGCAGCCAGCGCTTCCAGCGTGGTACGGATGACGTTGTTGTAGGGATCCTGTTCCTGCAGCGAGACACCGCTCGTCTGGCAGTGCGTGCGCAGCATCTTCGACTTGGGGTTCTGCGCGCCCAGTTCGTCCATGACATCGTGCCACAGCACGCGGCCTGCGCGCATCTTGGCGATCTCCATGAAGAAGTTCATGCCGATGCCCCAGAAGAAGGACAGGCGCGGTGCGAAGGCGTCGATGTCGAGCCCGGTTGCCATCGCGCGCTGCACGTATTCCTTGCCGTCGGCGATGGTGAATGCAAGTTCCTGCACTGCCGTCGCCCCGGCCTCGTGCATGTGGTAACCGCTGATCGAGATCGAGTTGAAGCGCGGCATGTGCGCTGCCGTGTAGGCGATGATGTCCGACACGATCCGCATCGATGGTTCGGGCGGATAGATATAGGTGTTGCGGACCATGAACTCCTTCAGGATGTCGTTCTGGATGGTGCCGCTAAGCTTCTCCTGGCTTACCCCCGAACGCTCCGCCGCGACGATATAGAACGCCATCACCGGGATCACCGCGCCGTTCATCGTCATCGAGACGCTCATCTCGTCGAGCGGGATCTGGTTGAACAGGATCTCCATGTCGCGCACGGTGTCGATGGCGACACCCGCCTTGCCCACGTCGCCCACGACACGCGGATGGTCCGAATCGTAACCGCGATGCGTGGCAAGGTCGAAGGCAACCGACAGTCCCTTCTGACCGGCGGCCAGGTTGCGGCGGTAGAAGGCATTCGATTCCTCGGCCGTGGAAAAGCCCGCATATTGGCGGATCGTCCACGGGCGGCCTGTATACATCGAGGCGTAGGGGCCGCGCGTGAACGGCGCGAAACCCGGAAAGCCGGGGTCGAGCCCCTCGACATCCTCGGCGCTGTAGAGCGGCTGGACGGCGATCCCCTCCGGCGTGTGCCAGGTCAGGTCGCGGCCTTTCACTTCCTTTTCGGCCTTGGACTGCCAATCGGACTTGGTGGGTTTTTGGTCACTCATGAAACCATCCTCATACAGACGCGCTGCAGGGTTTCAACGCGGCCGAACGTCAGGAGGTTGCATCGAAGGCGAAATTCACCCGCACCGAGCTCGACAGGTTTTCCGCATTCGACCCTGTGCCTACCGAAAATGCGTTGCGATCCACGCTGGCACTACCCTCCACCGAGCGTCTGTTGCCGCTGCCCGAGAGAGTAAACCTGATCCGCTGCGGCCTGCTGGCACCCTTCAGCGACAGCGTGCCATCCGCCTCGTAGGAATTGCCAGAGACACGCCGGACCGCCGTGCTGCGCCACACGGCCTGCGGGAAGGCGGATGTATCGAGGAAGTTGCTACCACGCAGCATGTTGTCCTGTGTCGCATCGCCAAGACTGGCGCTGGCGAGGTCGACGCGGATCGTGATCTCGGCGGTCTCGGGCTCGTCGGGATCCATCACGATATCGCCCGACCAGTTCGCAAAGCTGCCGTTCAACGCGCTTCCTGCATTGTCGACGGTGAAACGCAGGCTGCCGCCCGGACGGATCGTCCACGATGGCGGCGGGCCGGACGGTTCGGGCGCGGTAGCGAGAGCATCCTCGGCATCTTCGGGATTCGCTGTTTCGTCCTCTGCCAGCTCCTCTTCCTCGCTTTCAGCGGTCTCGGTCGCCTCGGGCGTCGGTGAAGCCGTGAGAAGCTCGTCGTCCATCGTCGCGGTTTCCGATCCCTCCACATCGGGAGGCGCGATGGCCAGTTCCCGCTCCTGCCCCACGCCAAGAAAGACCAGCAGGCCTGTCGCCAGCACCAGTCCTGTCATCGCAATCGCGAAATGGCCGCCTCCGCGCGGGCTCATGCGGGCGAGCAGCCCGTCCTTGATGAGGTAATGGTGCCGCAGCGCCCCTGCCACGTGCAGCGCGAAAAGCGCCAGCGCGCCCCAGGCAAGCCATTCGTGCGTCTCGTTCGCGAGCCCGTTCCATTCCTCCCCCAAGGGCAAGTGCGGCAGGGGAACCGTGCCGTAGAGGAGAGTCGGCACGTCGATCTCGTCGCTCGACACCAGAGCCCAGCCCGTGAGCGGCATGGCGATCAGGAGGACGTAGAAACCGAAATGCACGGCACGCGCAAGGAAGCCGGTGAGACCACCCTCTATCGGTGCCGGGCGCGAATGGATGACGCGCCAGCCCAGCCGCAAGAGGGTGAGGACGAGGATGGTTATGCCGATGGATTTGTGCAGCTGGTATTCGGCGAAACCGCTGGCATCCTTGGGCATGGCAAAGCCCAGTGCAATCTCGCCTGCCAGCGCCAGAGCGATGAGCCAGTGGAGCACGATTGCGCCGGTCGAATATCGCTGCGTCGCCTGCAAAACCGTCACTCCCCTCGTTCCGCGCCGATCGGTCAGTGCTGTCTTTCCTACAGGCTGCGCGCAAACGCAAACCCCCGCGCGACTCCAACCGCAACCGGAACAGCTGCCCATGCCCATTCTCGAATCCCTCATCGGCCCTATCGCCTCGATCATCGACAAGGTCATTCCCGACAAGGAAGCGCGCGAACGCGCCAAGCTGGAGCTTATCAAGCTGCAGGGAACGCAGGACATGCAGCAGATCGAGGCGCGTCTTTCGGCCATCGTCGCCGAAGCCAGCTCGCAGGATCCATGGACCAGCCGCGCCCGGCCAA
Organism: Aurantiacibacter poecillastricola; assembly: GCF_030730945.1. Lineage (GTDB taxonomy): Bacteria > Pseudomonadota > Alphaproteobacteria > Sphingomonadales > Sphingomonadaceae > Alteraurantiacibacter > Alteraurantiacibacter poecillastricola. Next base: position 286,278 of record NZ_JAVAMS010000003.1, on the reverse strand, counting down.
GTTTCCTCTATGTCATGTATATCCTGCTGCTCACCGCGCTGCCGATGGGTGTGCTTTCGGCCTTCGAGCCTGCCACTGCGCAAGAGATCGCGCGCGGCATGAACGCGTATCTCGCCGGGCTGCCGGAGCCGCTCTACGCACTGTTCGGCACCGGTTATCTCGGCTACACGGCAGCTCGCCAGTGGGGCAAGGTGAAGGGCGTGGAGAAGTAGCCGCCGATCCTGCCGAAAAATGCAATCAGCCCTTGGCCGCGCCGGGTCCGGACGGCTAAGGGCCATGCCATGACCGATACTGTTTTTGTCCTCAACGGACCCAATCTGAACCTGCTGGGCGTGCGCGAACCGGATATCTATGGCGCGGACACGCTCGACGAAATCGCCTCCCGCCTTGAGGACCGGGCAAGACCGATGGGCATCGAAATCGAGATGCGCCAGTCCAACCACGAGGGGCATCTGGTCGACTGGCTGCACGAGGCCCAGGCCGAGGGAGCGAAGGCCGTGATCGTGAATGCCGGAGCCCTCACCCACACCTCGCTGGCGCTTTACGACGCGATCCGCTCGATCAAGACGCCGGTGATAGAGGTCCACATCTCCAACCCCGCCGCGCGCGAGGCCTATCGCCACAAGAGCTACGTGGCGATGGCGGCCCTCGGCTCCATCGCGGGTTTCGGGGCCTATGGCTACGAACTGGCGCTGGACGCCGCTGCAAAGCTCTAGAAAGCTTGTGACACTTGCGTTGCGGCGCGGCAGGCTCTAGCTCGCTTGCAACTCCGCAACGGTCGTAGAATGGGGATTGCATGCCTGAGACAAAGGGCAAAGCTGCCCGCAAGGGTGGTTTGAACATCGACACCGCGCTGGTGCGCGAACTCGCCGATATCCTGGCCGAAACCGGCCTTACGGAGATCGAGGTGGAGGATGACGACTGCAAGATCCGCGTTTCGCGCGGCGCGGTCGCAGCTGCCGCCCCTGCGCCGGCACCGGTCCACATGGCAGCTCCTGCCGCCCCGGCACCCGAGGCAGGGCAGCAGGCCGGCGCCGCTCCGGCCCAACCTGCCCCTGCGGACAATGCCAATGCCGTGAAATCGCCGATGGTAGGCACGGCCTACCTCGCTCCGGAGCCCGGTTCGCCGAACTTCGTCTCCGTCGGTGACAGCGTGAAGGCGGGCGATACGCTGCTGATCGTCGAGGCGATGAAGGTCATGAACCCGATCACCGCTCCGCGTGACGGAACGGTGAAGGACATGATGATCGGCAATGGCGAGCCGGTCGAGTTCGACCAGCCGCTCGTCATCGTCGAATAGGAGAGGCTTTCCATGGGCATCTCGCGCATCCTGATCGCCAATCGCGGCGAAATCGCGCTGCGCATCCACCGCGCTGCACACGAAATGGGCATCGAGACGGTCGCGGTGCACTCCACCGCCGACGCCGATGCGATGCATGTTCGCCTGGCTGACCATGCCGTGTGCATCGGTCCGCCCGCGGCTGCGGACAGCTATTTGAACCACGCTGCCATCATCTCTGCTGCTGAGATCACCGGGGCGGACGCCATCCATCCGGGCTACGGCTTCCTTTCCGAAAACGCCAAGTTCGCCGACATTGTGGAGGCGCACGACATCGCCTGGATCGGGCCCAAGCCCGAGCATATCCGCACCATGGGCGACAAGGTGCAGGCCAAGAAGACCGCCGGTGCGCTGGGCTTGCCATTGGTACCCGGCAGCGACGGCGCGGTCTCCGATTTCGACGAGATGCGCGTGGTGGCGAAGGAGATCGGCTATCCCGTGCTCGCGAAGGCGGCTGCCGGCGGTGGCGGACGGGGCATGAAGGTCGTGCCAAGCGAGGACCAGCTCGAGAGGCTCGTCAAGCAGGCCATGAACGAGGCCAAGGCCGCGTTCGGCGACGACACGATGTATCTCGAGAAGTATCTTGGCAACCCGCGGCACATCGAGTTTCAGGTGTTCGGCGATGGCCGCGGCAACGCGATCCACCTGGGCGAGCGCGACTGCTCGCTGCAACGCCGCCACCAGAAGGTGTTCGAGGAAGCCCCCTCCCCCGTCATCACGCAGGAAGAGCGCGAGCGGATGGGCGGCATCGTCGCCAAGGCGATGGCCGAAATGGGCTATCGCGGCGCGGGCACGATCGAATTCCTGTGGGAAGATGGCGAGTTCTATTTCATCGAAATGAATACCCGCCTGCAGGTGGAGCATCCGGTTACCGAGATGATTACCGGTATGGACCTCGTACGCGAACAGATCCGCATCGCCGACGGCAAGGACCTCTCGGTGACGCAGGACGAACTCGTCTTCAACGGCCACGCGATCGAGTGCCGCATCAATGCCGAGGATCCCTTCACCTTCGCTCCCAGCCCGGGCAAGATCGACTATTACCACGCGGCAGGCGGCATGCATGTCCGCGTCGATAGCGGGCTTTATGCCGGATACACGATCCCGCCCTATTACGACTCCATGATCGCCAAGCTGATCGTTTACGGTCGCACGCGCGAGGGGTGCCTGATGCGCCTTCGCCGCGCGCTGGAAGAGATGGTGATCAATGGCGTGAAAACCTCGATCCCGCTGCACCAGGAACTGGTGAAACAGCCCGACATCATCAGCGGCGACTACACGATCAAGTGGCTGGAGGAATGGCTGGCCAAGCGCGCTGACGCCGAGGCCTGACGGGCACGACACTCGCCATGCCCTCCATCACCGACATAGCGATCCTGCTGGCCGGCCTCGTCCTTCTGATGGTCGGCGGAGACGTGATGGTGCGCGGCGCCGTCCGGCTGGCGGAGCGGCTTGGACTGTCGGCCATGCTGATCGGTCTCGTCGTGGTGGGTCTGGGCACTTCGAGCCCCGAACTTGCTGCCAGCGTGCAAGCTGCAATCGCGGGTTCTCCCGGACTCGCCATCGGCAATATCGTGGGCTCCAACCTTGCCAACCTGCTGCTGGTGCTGGGCGCCTCCGCGCTGATCGCACCGATGCTGGTGGAGCGCAACGTCCTGTGGCGCGATGGCGGTGTCGGTCTTGCTGCGTCGCTGGCCTTCATGGCCGCATCCTTCACGCTGGGGCTGGACCGGATCGTGGCGACGATCTTCATGATCGGGCTCGCCGCCTACATCTACAGCGCCTACCGGCAGGAGAAGGTCACGCCGGAAGGCGCGCAGGTCGATCACTCAGCGGCGTATGATCGCGCCGCTGCTTCTGAAGGTTTCGACCCGGCGCTGGTTCCTCACGACAAGCCGGAGGGCAGCCTCGCGGTAGCCGTCTTGCTGTTCGTCGTCGGCCTTGCCGTGATCGTTGGCGGAGGTACCCTGCTGGTAAACGGCGCCGTGACGATCGCCTCCACCCTTGGCGTGAGCGAAGCGGTGATTGGGCTCACCATCGTTGCCGTCGGCACGTCCGCTCCGGAACTGGTCACGTCGGTGATCGCCGCGATCCGCGGACAGAGCGAGATTGCGCTGGGCAACGTGCTCGGTTCCAATATCTACAACCTTCTTTTCATCGGCGGCGTGACCGGCCTAGTCGCCCCCGGCGGCGTGCCCGAGAAGATCGCCATGTTCGACCTGCCGCTGGCAACGCTGGCCGCATTCGTGGTGATGATCTTTGCCTATACCGGCGGACGGCTTTCGCGCCGCGAGGGAGGCATTCTGGTGGTGGCCTATCTCGCCTATACCGGCTTTACCTCCGGCCTGATCTAGTCGAACTCGAAACCGGCTTCCCTCGCCTCGGCGATGACTTCGGCGCCGGTCTGCCGCGGGTGGTCGCCAGCCAGGTCCGTCCACCTCGCCTTCTCGTCGACGAAGATCTCCTTCTCGATCCCGAGCGTTTCTGCGCCATCGAACAGCCCGGCCACGAAACTGCGATTGCCCGTAGGAAGGAACTTGTACCAGAGGTTCGATCCGCATGTTCCGCAAAAGGCTCGCTCGGCCCAGCTGCTGGATTGGAAGGTCGTGACCGCGTCCTCGCCGGCGATGGCGAAACTCTCACCCGTCAGGGCAGGATAGAAGGCACCGCCCCATCGGCGGCACATGTCACAGTGACAGATCTCGACATGGTGCTTGGGATGCGAAATGGTGATCCGCACCGCCCGGCAAAGGCAATGGCCCTCGATGGTGGCCGCGTCCGCCACGCTACTGTTCGAGCGGCACGCCCGGCGTGTGCTTCGAGGTGCGGATGGTGAGCGAGGTCTTTACGCTCGCGACATTGGGCGCAGGCGTCAGCTTGCTGGTGAGGAATTCCTGGAAGCTCTGCAGGTCGCGGCTGACGATCTTGAGGATGAAGTCGATCTCGCCATTGAGCATGTGGCACTCGCGCACTTCAGGCAGCGCCTTGATGTGATCCTCGAAAGCCTTGAGGTCTTCCTCCGCCTGGCTGCGCAACGAGACCATGGCGAAGACGGTGATCGCGAAGCCCAGCTTCGAGGCGTCGAGATCCGCGTGGTAACCACGGATTACGCCCTCCTCCTCCAGTGCGCGGACACGGCGCAGGCACGGGGGTGCTGTCAGTCCTACGCGGCGGGCAAGGTCGACATTCGTGACGCGCCCCTCTGATTGGAGCTCCGCCAACAGGCGCCGGTCGATCTTGTCGAGTGTGGACATCATTCGTCCCCCAAAGTCTCTTCCGCTGCATGATGCGCTCGCGCGCAACATCTGTCACCCAAAAACACATATCTGCATAACAAAGTTCCCTCCTAGGGCAATTGTCCCTTTTTGCAACGCATCGTTCCTTAACCATGTTTGCTCCGGCGGCTCCGGCTATTGCCCAATTCGGTGATTTTTAACCGTAATATTTGCCGGAGCGTTAAGAGTGTTCGATGATCGCCTAGCCACCGTGCTGCGCATGCGCGCCGGCAGCGAGGCAGGTCTGCGCACGCAATTCCGCCAGTTGCTCGATCTCCTTGGCACCCGCACGAGTCCGCTTCCCGGCCCCACACTGGCCCGCATCGCTCGCAATGCCCGCAGCTTGCCGGCTTTCGAGGTCCAGCGCATGCTCACACTACCGGCGCTCACGTCGGGCGATTCGCGGCTTTCCACCATTGCCGCCTTCGTCCGCCTGGATGAATTGCAGCAGGCCCTCTCGCAGGAAGTCCAGTCGCAGATCCTGCGCGAGCCGGGAATTCGCCTGCGCGATCCCGAGTTCGTCTCCTTCCTGGCGGAAGGCGCGCCCAAGCCCTCGGCAGCGGCTGTCGCCACCGCGCGCCTGCGGGAGGACCAGTGGCTGGATCTCATTCCTCGCCTTCCGGTGACGGCTCGCGGGTTCCTGCGTCATCGCCGCGACCTTCCGCCATCGGTGAAGGAATTGTTGGCTCGCCTGGGTGTTGGAGACCTCGTCCTGCCGGCAGCGTGGATCGCCCGAGACGAGGACCTGACGACCGAAGCCGTGACGGTAACCGCCCCGCCCCCTCCGCCGAGTGACCCACGACCGGAGCCCCGGTTGGCTGTCGCCCCGCCGCCTCCCCTACCGGAAGAAAGCGGTATCGGCGCCCTGCGTCGCCGTATCGAGGCATTCCGGGAAAGCCGTCAGACACCGGTCGGCTCGCCGCGCCTGCCGCTGGAGGATGCGCCCGTTGCAGATGGCGGCTCGACGACGAAGCCGCTCGATTGCCGGACCGATGCGCTCGGTATCGTGATCGAGGCGGAGGGCCCATACGCGCCGGTGCTGGTGGGCCTGCGCCTTACCTCCGCGCAGCCCGGATCGCTGGTGACGTTCGGAAGCGACGTTGCGCAGGCCGTTCGCCGCCGTTTTCCCTTGCGCGATGCCGCCATCGTCATCGACGCCGCTCCCGATGTCAGCGGGGAGTGGCGGATGGATGCAAGCCCACTGTTCGAAACGGGGACGGGCGCGTTCGAGGGTTACACGGTCCGCCTCTATCGCCCGAACCGCGCGCCGGCCGGGGACGAGACCGATACGCCGGGCGAAGCCATGCGCCAGGTGCTTCACGAACTGCGCACGCCGGTGAATGCGATCCAGGGCTTTGCCGAGATCATCCAGCAGCAGATCTTCGGCGCGGTGCCGCATGAATACCGGGCCCACGCTGCAGCCATCGCCGTCGATTCGGCCAAGCTGCTCGCGGGTTTTGCCGAAGTCGAGCGGCTGGTAACGCTGGAAGCGGGCACTGCCGAAACCGAGGCGGGCGAATGCGACTTCCGCGAGGCCGTGCTGGATACGACGGAGCGTCTGGCCACGGTGCTGAGCGGCCGTAACGCCGGCTTTGCCCTTGCCGTCTCGGGTTCGGATTTCATGGTCGCAATCGACCGCTCTGAAGCCATGGCACTGTGCTGGCGTCTCTTGGCGACCGCCGCCGGCGCGCTCGGTCCGGGAGAAGAGGCTCGGCTTGATCTGGTCGCTGACAGGGAGACGCTGACGCTCTCGCTCGACGTGCCCGAGACCTTGCGCAATGCCGCGCCCGATACCAGCCGCGACGGGCAGCGACGCCGTGCGATCAGCGCCGGCATGTTCGGCCCGCGCTTCACCTTTCGCCTGGCCGAGGCCGAGGCACGTGCCGCGGGCGGTTCGCTCACCTGCGAAGGCGACCGGGTAACGCTGCGCCTGCCCGTCTTGACCTCCGGCAGCGCGACTCCTAGCAGCGAAGACGGACGGGCCGCTGTGCCCTGAAGCGGGGAGAAACGTCGTGGCGATGGGCAGTTTGCTGGACCCGCCGCCCCCGCGCCGCAAGGCTCGTTTCAGCGACGATACTCCCCGGTTCCTGCTGACCGTCGATACCGAAGAGGATTTCGACTGGACCAAGCCGCTCTCCCGCGAGAGCCATGGCACGCAGCATGTTCCGCGCCTTACTGAATTCCAGCAATTCTGCGAGAGCGAGGACGTGGTTCCGGTCTACCTCGTCGACTGGCCCATCGCCACGTCCGATGCAGCCGCCGATGCCCTGCGCGCCCCCATCGCACAAGGCCGCGCCGAGATCGGCGTGCAACTCCATCCCTGGGTCAACCCGCCTTTCTCCGAAGAGGTGAACCAGCCCAACTCCTACCCCGGCAACCTGCCGCGCGCGCTGGAGAGCGAAAAGCTTGCGACCTTGCATGAGGCGATCGTCGGCAGCTTTGGCAAGCCGCCGCTGATCTACCGCGCCGGTCGTTACGGCGCCGGGCCCCATACGGCCGACATCCTGCGAGACCAGGGTATTGCCATCGACACCTCGGCGCGTCCGCTTTTCGACTATTCGAGCGACGGGGGGCCGGATTACCGCGATCACCCCTTGCATCCATACTGGCTGGACGACGAGAAGACCCTGCTGGAACTGCCCCTGACAACGACGTTCTGGGGCCTGCTTCGGCGGCAGGGCGGGATGATCTATCCACGGCTGTGGCGCATGCCTTCGATGCGGGGCGTCCTGGCGCGCCTGGCGCTGCTGGAACGCGTGCCCCTGACGCCGGAAGGGGTGAGCGTCGAGGAAGCGATCAGGGGCATCGACATCGCGCTGGACGATGGCCTGCCCCTGCTGGTGCTGTCCTTTCACAGCCCCTCGCTACTGCCCGGCTCCACGCCCTATGTCCGCAGCGCAGCCGATCTCGAAGAGCTTTACGACTGGTGGCGACGGATCTTCGCCTACCTTCACCAGCGCGGTGTGAAGCCGAGCAGCGTGCGCGATGTGATGGAGACGGTGGTGCGGTAAACTAGCTCGCCCGGAATTCACTTTTGCTGGCGTTCGGAGTTTCGACGGAAAAACATGCGAGCCAGGTCTCCTCCTCGGGCGAGGAATAATCCGCGTTATGCCTGCTTCCCATTTGGACAGGTTCGCCATCCATCGCCTCGCGCATGTGGGCGATGGAGCGGAACAGGAAGGGCAGCGAGGGAACGAGGGTTTCGGGCACCAGCGCGTTGAGATGCGCAGAATTGATGCGCACGAAGTCGCTGCCGCCAAGCTGGGCGAGTTCCAGCGTATCGTTCTGACTGCCCAGCTGTTCGGAAGGGTAGACCTCGACATCGAGCCGGCCTTCCGTGAGTCTGGCTAGTTCGGCCGCGAAGAAGCGCAGCGCGGCAACGGTCGGGTAGTTCTCCGGCTGGCTGTCCGCCGCCAGCAGCGCGCGGCCCGCCTGCTCGCACCCGCCCAGCGCAGCGGACAGGCCGAAAGCCCCGCCAGCAAGCAATGCCGTGCGCCGGTTCAGGCGCAGCATGATGGCGCGCCCGTCGAAGATTGCCGCCTGATGATGGTCATCGCAATTGGCGCAGCTTCGCCTCGATCGTTGCGATGTCGGCTTCGCCCGGCGTCCAGTCGGACTGCAAGGGACCACCCTTGCCGAACATCGCTTTCACGATGCCATCCTGCCCCGTGCTCTGCCACACGTCGCGCAAGGCATCCGCCTGCGGATCTTCGACCTCGCGCGCATCGCCGGTGACATGATTCAACCAGTGCGCAATCGCAGTCAGGATGGCTTCACAGGAATTGCCGCGTTGTTGCTGGATCGCCAGCGTTTCGAGCCAGCGCTGGCCGATCTTCTGGCTGCCATCCATCGCGATCTGCGCCAGCCTGTGATTGAGCGCGGGATTTTCGAATCTCGTGATCAACTCGCTTGCGTAGGCGTCCAAGTCCTGCCCATCGCCTGCCGCGATTGTGGGCGCTGCCTCTTCGATCATCAGCCGCTGAACGAGGGCGCGGAGGCGGTCGTCGGCAATCGCCTCGTGAACGAAAGTATGCCCGTAATCCTGTCCGGCATAGGCCAGCAGCGAATGGGCGCCATTCAGCATCCGCAGCTTGGCGGTCTCGAACGGAGCGACATCGGATACGATCTGGACACCGTGATCCTCCCACGATGGTCGTGGACCCGCGAAATCGTCCTCGATCACCCACTGCGTGAACCCTTCCGTGAAGACGGCACCTTCATCGCGCATGCCGATGCGCTGCTCCAGATCGTCGAGATCGGCAGAGGAAGACGCGGGCACGATCCGGTCGACCATGCTGTCCGGCGTCGTGCAGTTGGCGAGGAACCAGTCGCGCAGGTCGGTCGCCTGGGCATCGATCCACTCCAGCATCAAGCGCCGTAACTGCTTGCCGTTGCCCGACAGATTGTCGCAGCTCAGTAGCGACAGGCCGGAAAGGCCCGCATCGCGCCGCCGGCTCAGCGCGTCGCACAGGATGGGGTAGAATCCCTCCCTTGCTTTCGCGAGGTCGAGCGAACCATCCGGCTTCCGGCAATAGCCCTTTTCGGTAACGGTGAAGCTCGCCACATGGCAATCGGGGGAGGCAAGTCGTGCAACGATTTCTTCCCGATCAGCCTCAGCAACAAGAACTTGGGCGACCGAACCGACAAGGCGCGTCTTGTTTTCCGCCGCGGATCGCACCGTCAGGGTATAGAGCCCATCCTGGGGGTTGAGCTGTTCCGCAACACTTGCCGAGCGCATCGACACCCCGGCGATCATCCACCCGGTTTCCCCCGCCTCCAGACATGCATCGGTATAGGCCGCCTGGTGCGCGCGATGAAACGCACCGATGCCAAAATGGACGATGCCGACAGGCTGCGCGCGGTCGTATCGCGGGCGCGAAACGGCATCGGGCAGGTGCCCGGCGCTCTCGGCAGAGAGCCTCACAGCTTGTAGGCCGACTTGGCGAAATTGTACGCGAGGTCCTGCGCCAGTTCGGCAGCTTCCCATTCCTCCAGCCGGTGTTCCACCACCAGTTCGGCAAGGAAACCGCAATCGATCCGGCGTGCCAGATCGTGCCGTGCAGGAATGGACAGGAACGCCCGCGTATCGTCGTTGAAGCCGACGGTGTTATAGAAGCCCGCCGTTTCCGTAACCATGCGGCGATAGCGGCGCATCCCCTCGGGACTGTCGTGGAACCACCATGCCGGGCCAAGCTTGAGCGAAGGATAGTGCCCTGCCAGCGGCGCCAGTTCACGGGCGTAGGTGGATTCGTCCAAGGTAAACACGATCAGCGACAGGCGCGGATCGTTGCCGTGCTTCGCCAGTAGCGGCTGCAATGCGCGGACGTATTCGGTGCGGACTGGAATATCGGCCCCCTTGTCCCTGCCGAAGCGATTGAACAGGGCCGGATTGTGGTTGCGGAAAGAGCCGGGATGGATCTGCATGACTAGTCCGTCGTCGAGACTCATCGCCGCCATTTCCGTCAGCATTTGCGCGCGGAAGAGTTCGGCGTCGGCGGGGTTGACTTCGGCCGCTTGCACCTTGCGGAACAGCGCTTCGCATTCTGCTTGCGACAGGTCTGCCGTTGCCGGGGTGGGATGCCCGTGGTCGGTCGATGTCGCGCCCATCTCGCGGAAAAACTCGCGGCGCTTGCGATGCGCGGCCAAGTAGCCCTGCCAGGAGGTGCAGTCTTCTCCCGTGAGATCGCTGAGCGCATCGAGATTGGTCCGGAAACCCTCGAATTCGGGATCGACGACCGGATCGGGACGGTAGGCGGTAATGACCCGCCCGTTCCAATCGCTGGCCCTTATCCTTGCGTGGCTCTCGAGGGTATCGAGCGGGTTTTCCGTCGTCGCGATTACCTCGATTCCGAAGCGGTCGAACAGGGCGCGTGGCCTGAATTCATCGCGCTGGAGAGCATCGGAAATCGTGTCGAAATAGCTATCCGCCGTCTTTGCGCTCAGCAACACGTCGAGATCGAACACCTCGCTGAACACCCAGTCCAGCCATATGCGCGACGGCGTTCCGCGAAACAGGTGGTAGTTGCTGGCAAACAGTCGCCAGGCCTCGCGCGGGTCGGCACCCCGCACGCCCGATACGTCCGCCACACCAACCGCCTCAAGCGGAATGCCCTGCGAATAGAGCATGCGCAGCAGGTAATGGTCGGGGACGAGCAGGAGATCGGTCGCATTGCCGAAGTTTTTGTTGTCGGCGAACCAGGATGGATCGGTGTGCCCGTGCGGGCTGATGATCGGCAGGCCCCGAACGGTGTCGTAAAGTTCACGGGCGATAGCACGAGTTGCGTCGTGCGCCGGAAAGAGCCGGTCGGGATGAAGGCTGAGCTTGTGCATGATTGAGGTAATTTCTCTTGGCCGGATTCAGGCCGTTAGCTGGGAGTAGCGTTCGCGCTTGGCCTGCATGTTGCGGCGAGCCTCGTCGACCGCGCGCTGCTCGGTCGCGAAGAGCAGGCTGTCGAGGACCTGCAACAGGTGGGCGCGCATCGCGGCGCGGGCGGCTGCGGGATCCCTTTCCTGCAAGGCGTTCAGGATAGCGGTGTGCTCGTCCACGACCGGCTTGATGTTCGCGTGGCGCGCCTTTTCGTGAAGCAGCGCCGCCTCGCGCGAGGTGTTACGCAGTTCCCAAAGACGCTCGACGGTTTCGACCAGGGCACTGTTCTTCGTGGCCCTGGCAATGGCAAGGTGGAACTCCGCATCCGCCTCTTCCTTGCCGCCTGCTGTCTCGTTCTCCTGCTCGATCAGGCGAACGAGGGCTTCCAGTTCCTCCAGTTCCTCGTCTGTAATCTGCGAAGCCGCCAGCGCGGCCACCTCGGCCTCGACGAGGAGACGCGCCTCGGTAAGCTCGATCGCCGAAACGTCGCCCGCCGGAACGGATTTCTGCCCCGAAGCGGAATGGACATAGACGCCCGAACCGACGCGCACTTCGACAATGCCCTGAACTTCAAGCGAGATGATGGCTTCCCGAATGACCGGCCGGCTCACGTCGTACTTGACGGCAAGATCCCTTTCCGCGGGCAGGCGCGCGCCGACAGCGTAATTGCCGGACTGGATCTCGTGGAGCAGCTTCCCGGCCACTTCCTTGTAGAGACGGGGACTTGCTTGCGCCTTCATATCCAGCTTTGCCTTTTTGGACTTACCAATTTTGGAAACTTGACAGACCAAATTGGCAACGTCAAGGACCGCATATTGGCTTTCGTGAACTTCCGGGGTCTTGCATGAAAATTGTCGCGGCAAAGGTCATTGTCACTTGCCCGGGACGCAATTTCGTCACCCTCAAGATCGAGACCGATCAGGGCGTTCACGGCATTGGCGATGCGACGATGAACGGCCGCGAGCTTTCCGTCGTCTCCTACCTCGAAGATCACGTGATCCCGTGCCTGATCGGTCTCGATCCTCGACGTATCGAGGATATCTGGCAGTACCTTTACCGCGGCGCCTACTGGCGGCGCGGGCCGGTGACCATGCGGGCCATCGCGGCGGTCGACATGGCCTTGTGGGACATAAAGGCGAAGATGGCGGGAATGCCGCTTTACCAGTTGCTTGGCGGACGCAGCCGGGACCGTGTCATGGTTTACGGACACGCAAACGGCGCCGATATCGAGGCGACGGTGGATGCGGTCGGCAAGTATATCGACATGGGTTACAAGGCGATCCGCGCGCAGAGCGGCGTGCCGGGCATCAAGGATGCCTATGGCGTTGGCCGCGGCACCCTGCACTACGAACCGGCGGACGCCGAGCTGCCCTCCGTCACCGGATGGGACACGCGCAAGGCGCTGAACTACGTTCCCAAGCTCTTCGAAAAGCTGCGCGATACATACGGCTACGATCATCACCTGCTGCACGACGGCCACCATCGCTACACGCCCCAGGAAGCAGCGAACCTCGGCAAGATGCTGGAGCCGTTCCAGCTGTTCTGGTTCGAGGATTGCACGCCTGCGGAAAACCAGGAAGCGTTCAAGCTGGTGCGGCAGCACACGACTACACCGCTGGCGGTCGGAGAAATCTTCAACACGATCTGGGACTGCAAGGACCTGATCGAGAACCAGCTTATCGATTACATCCGCTGCACCGTGGTGAGCGCTGGCGGCCTGACGCACCTGCGCCGCATCGCGGACCTTGCCAGTCTATACCAGGTCCGCACCGGCTCCCACGGTGCCACCGATCTGTCGCCGGTGACGATGGGCTGCGCGCTGCATTTCGATACCTGGGTGCCAAATTTCGGCATCCAGGAATATATGCGCCACACCGAGGAGACGGACGAGGTCTTCCCGCATGATTACAGCTTCGCCGATGGATACCTGCACTGCGGCGAGACGCCGGGCCACGGGGTCGACATAGACGAAGATCTGGCTGCCAGGTATCCCTACAAGCCAGCCTATCTACCGGTCGCCCGGCTCGAAGATGGCAGCATGTGGAACTGGTGACGTGACAAGCGGCCGCATCATCTTCGTCGGCGAAGGCATGGTCGAACTGCGACAGGCCGAAGCCGATCAATACCGGCTCGGCTACGGTGGAGACACGCTGAATACGGCGATCCACATGGCCCGCTCCGGTCATGATGTGGCCTTCGCCTCTGCACTGGGACGCGACAGTTTCAGCGAGCGCCTTCGGTCCGCATGGGAGCAGGAAGGGCTCGATTGCTCCACAATTCTTACCGATCCTGTGCGCGGCGCCGGACTCTACGCGATCTCGCTCGATGCAGCGGGCGAACGCAGCTTCACCTACTGGAGAAGCGACAGCGCAGCGCGCCAGCTTTTCGCCCTGCCAGGCACCGCCGACCTGCTCGAGAGGGTAGAGCGTGCCGACATGCTGGCTTTCTCGCTGATCTCCCTCGCCATCCTTCCTGACGCCGGCAGGGAAGCCTTGATCTCGCTAGCAGCACGTATGAAAGGCGGCGGGGGGAAGGTGGCCTTCGATGCCAATTACCGGCCCAACTTGTGGGAGAACGCTCAGACGGCTGCGTACTGGAGAGACAAGGCGATCGCTATGGCCACGCATGGCCTGCCGACGCTTGAAGACGAAGAATTGATCGGCGGTCCGATCGACGCGCCAAGCGTCGCCAGGCACTGGCAGGGTCTCGGGTGCGCCGAGGTTGTCGTGAAGCTGGGCTCCAGGGGATGCCTGCTTCCGGATGGCGAAGTGCTTGCCCCTGAAGCGGTCCTAAGCCCCGTGGACACGAGCGGCGCGGGCGACGCCTTCAACGCCGGTTATCTTTCGGCGCGCCTCAAGGGTGCCGAACCACGAGACGCAGCGCGCCGGGGTAACGCGCTCGCTGCCTGGGTCATCATGCGCGCAGGCGCTATCCCGCCACTGGATTCCGCCGCGCCTTACAGCAGTGCGTGATGCTCGATACCGCTTGCGCTGAGTAATCCGAGCCCTTGTCGCCCGCCAGCGTTACCGACGATGGCTGCCCATACTCTGGACACGGCCCTACACCCGCATCCTCAGCGGGAAAAGCTCAGCCGGCCCGTGCCGCTTTCCGGGATTAGTGGTCGGGGAGACAGGATTGGCTTCGCCGATCCTTCTCCGGGTCTTGTAGACTTGCTTCGCAAGAATGGTCGGGGAGACAGGATTCGAACCTGCGACCCTCTGCTCCCAAAGCAGATGCGCTACCAGGCTGCGCTACTCCCCGACACTGGCTTCTCGGCACGGCAAGGTGGTGGGCCCGGCAGGATTCGAACCCGCGACCTAGCCGTTATGAGCGGCCAGCTCTAACCACTGAGCTACAGGCCCCTGTGCCCGCCTTGCGTGCGACCGCCTGCCCCTAGCTTCAACCAGCGAGCCCGGCAAGCCAAAGAGCGGATCATTCGCCCAGGATATCGCCCGGTTCGTTCGCCAGAAGGCCGACCACCTGCGTCCACACGGCCACGTTCTGCCGCAGCTGCGCGGGATCGATCTTGTCCAGCGTGTCGTCGGGCGTGTGGTGCAGTTCGAAATAGCGGGTGCCGTCCTGCTGCAGGTCGATGATCGCCCCGCCCTGGTCGCGCGAGATGTTTATGTCCGCGCCGCCGGTGGCGACATTGGTGGAGTTGGCGACCCCGAACCGCGCAATGGCCTGCGCCAACCGCGCGTGGAGATCCGGATTGCTCTCGCGGAAATTGCTTTCGAAGCGCCAGATGCGGTCCGCGCCGAAATCGCTTTCCAGGCCGACGGCAATCGGCTCGTCGATATGGGCGGCGCTGTAGGCTTCGCTGCCCCACAGGCCGGTTTCCTCGGCGCCAGCCATCAGCACCCGGATGGTGCGCAGCGGCTGTCCCGCCTCCGCGACATTGAGCGCCGCGGCGGAAACGATGCCGCAACCCGCTGCATCGTCGATGGCGCCGGTACCAAGATCCCAGCTATCGAGGTGGCAGGCGACCAGCACTGGCGGCAGCGAGGGATCGGTGCCCGTAATCTCGCCCACGACGTTGCCGCTCATCGTCTCGCCCAGGAACTGCGGCGTGAGCGTCAGGTGCATGGTGACAGGGCGACCCTGCGCACGCGCGAACATGCGTTCGAGGTTATCGGCATCGGGATTGGAGAGAGCGCCGGCGGGTGTCGGCTCCACGCCATCGGGAAAGCTGGTGCCCCCGGTATGCGGCGTGCGGTGGTTTTCCGTGCCGATGGAGCGGATGACCGTCGCCACCGCGCCCTTGCTGGCGGCCACGCCCGGCCCGGTCCAGCGCGCGGGGCCCGCGAAGCCGTATCCCGAGCCATCCTGCGTCGGGCGCATGTCGTGGCTGATGAAGGCGATCTTGCCTGCAAGGCTGCCTTCAGGCGCGGCGACGAGATCGGCATAGCTTGGGAAATAGACGACTTCCGCCTCGATCCCCTCCGGCCCGGTGGAGGCCGTATTGCCAAGGGCGGTGATGTGCATGCCTTGCGCGAAGGGCGCGGTGACGCGGGCCTCTTCCTCCCCACGCACCCAGGTCTGCATGGGGAACGGCTCGTCGGCCACGTTGGCGAAGCCACGTGCGTTCAGCCAATCCATCGCCCAGGCGCGGCCGCGAGCCTCGGCAGGCGTACCGGGCTGGCGCGGGCCCACCTCCGTGGTGATCCCTTCCACGAAGTCCCAGGCGATGGTGTCGCCGTCGAGCGCGCGGTCGGCCATGCCGGACACCGGATCCTCATGGTGATCGGCATGGGCAAGCGCGGGAATGGCGAGCGAGGTGGCGGCGACCGCCGCAAGAAGGTGTTTGTGCATTCGCGAAGAGCTAGCTGCCCTTTTCCGCCCTGCCAAGTGTTACCAGAAGCGGCTGCCGGGAACCCCCTTGAACGGCCCTGCCACCTTGCTGGTGATCCAGCCGCCGTAGAACTCGCCCGGCTGCGGCGTCACGACTTCGCCATCGACCAGGCAACGATCGAACGGGGCGGCATAGAAGGCGACGTAATCGGCAAGCATGGCGAAGCTGGGCGTGGGGTTCGGGTAGGACCAGCCGACCTTCGGCAACACTGCCCCGTCCACCACCACGTCCCAGTATCTCGCAGCCCCTTTCCATTCGCACATGGAGGAGCCGGCGGCGCGGCGCAGGACGCCTTCGGCAATGTCCTGCGGCGGAATGTAGTAATTGGGCGGGTGGCTGGTCTCCAGCACCCGCACGGCATTTCGGGTTTCGGCGATACGCTGGCCGCGGTGTTCGATCACGATATGCGCGTCGGTCCGCTCCGCGATGGCGGGGCGCGGATAGTCCCATACACTTTCCTGACCGGGTGCGGGGGGATCGGGCTCGGGATGACTCATGCCAGCACCCTAGCCCTCGTCGATCACTTTCTGCGCCAGCTCCCAGCCTGACAGGAAGGCATTCTCCGCGCGCGGGCCGTGCAGCCAATCACCGCACGCGCCGATATGCTCGTTGCCGTTCCAGATCGCGCCCACTCCCGCATCGCCGCACATGGCATAGCGCCAGCGGTGCGCGCTTGCATGGCGAATGGCGGGAAGCGTTCCGCCCGCCAGGTTGCGCAGCTGTTCGAGCAGGAGGGTCTCGATCGCTTCCTTCTCCGCTTCGAGGTTTTCCCGCGACCATTCGGGCGAGCCCTGTACCACCCAGCACTCCCCCTCGCCTCTCCCCGGCTTCGAGGAGTTGCGCGCCGCCCAGCCGATTGGGCCGGCATGGCGGATGGTATCGGCAAGATCCGGACGGTCCTCGAACGCCACCATCACTGTCCAGCACGGCTCGGACGTGGTTGCCTCGGCAAGCTGCGCGATGTCGGGCGCGTTGGGCGACAGCAGCGGCGCGACCTGTTCTGCGGGAACGGCGGAGATCACCGCGTCGAACCCCGTGTCGGGTGCACCTTCACCCGACAGGCGCCAGACCGTTCCCACCTTGCGAATGGAATCGATCCGCGCGCCGAACCGCACTTCGGCCTCGGCAGCCATCGCCCGGATCGGAGCATTCATCGCCGGGATCCCGACCCAGGGCCCTTCCTTCGCCGCGGGCCAGGGGGCGACGATCTCGTCAGCTTCCCATTCCTCCACCTGGCGCCGGAAGCGTTCGTCGTGAACCGTGAAATACTGCGCGCCGTGATCGAAGCGGAGTGTCTTGCCATCAAGTTCGACGCGGCGCGAAGACATGCGCCCGCCGGGTCCGCGACCCTTGTCGAAGACGCGCACCGTGTGGCCCATTCCGGACAGCCGCCGCGCGCAGGTGAGACCCGCCATTCCGGCGCCGATTATCGCGATGTCCATGCGCGTCGTCTTGCTTACCTGCGGGCCTCACGCGATACGGCCAAACGTCTGCCTTCAGACGAACTCGACATCGACACCCTGCGTCACTGCGCCGGCCAGTTCGCGCGCGTCCCAGTTGGTCAGCCGCACGCAGCCGTGGCTGGCGGTCTTGCCGATCAGCTGGGGATCGGGGGAGCCGTGGATGCCGTAGCCGTTCTCGCCAAGGTCGATCCATGTGCCGCCGATGGGATTGTTCGGCCCGGGCGGGATGATGAAGGTCTTGTCCGGTCCCCATTCCTGGGAATCGGGATCGAAGGTGTAGTTCGCCTCGGGAGCTACAGCGCTCACTTCCATCCGGCCGCTGGGGCTGGGAAAATCGTCGCTGCCGATGGTTGCGGGATAGGTGGCGATCTCGTTGCCCTCCCCGTCCAGCACGGCGACTTCGTTGCGATCCTTGCGAATTTCGATGCGAGCGACCTGCGCATCAAGCTTCGCCGGTCCATGCGCGACGATCACGATCTCCTGCCCCGCGCGGGAGAAATCGACATTCGGATTGAGCGCCGACAGGAACTCCTGATCCATGTGGAAACGCTCTGCCAGCATCTCGCGCGGGTCTTCGTATCCCACCCTGTCGAGCTCCGCCTGTTCGGCAAAGTCCGAAGGAACGTCGTAGAACGGTCCGTCCACGTCATCCTGCCTGATGGTATAGGTGCGGAAAATGTCGCCTGTCTGCGTGTCCAGAAGCGAACGGAGCAGCGCGGTATCCACTCCGCCCCCTTCCGGCAGACCGTTGTTACGGCGATAGGCGGCAATGGCGCGGCGGGTATTGCCGCCGCCATAGCCGTCGATCACGCCGGGCGAATGGTTGGAGCGATCCAGCATTACCTGGATTGCGATCATCTGCGCATCGCGTTCGCCAAGGTCAGCCGCGGTAACGCCATCCGGCAAGGTAACGGAAAGGCCCGGTCCGTTCTGCGCCATGGCAGGGGGAACAACCGCCAGTAGCGGAAGGGACAGGAGAGCGGCGAGTAAAGGGTGTTTGTTCATGCAGATAGAACCGCCGGTCATTCAGCGGGTTCCTCTGCCCGCTTGCCCTTCCCGCCATGCCGCCCTATTTGCGCCCCCAACCTTACAAACAATCCTGTAAAACCGATCAACGCCAAGGACGCTCGATGGCTGCCCAATACGCATATGTCATGAAGAACATGACCAAGACCTTCCCCGGCGCGCAGAAGCCGGTGCTCTCCAACATCAACCTGCAATTCTATCGCGGCGCGAAGATCGGCATCGTCGGCCCCAACGGCGCGGGCAAGTCCACGCTGATGAAGATCATGGCGGGGATCGACAGCGACATTACCGGCGAGGCATGGCCGGGCGAGAACATCACCGTGGGCTATCTCGCGCAGGAGCCGGAGCTCGATCCGGACAAGACCGTGCTCGAAAACGTCAAGGACGGCGCCCGTGCCACGGCGGACAAGGTGGACGAATACAATGCCATCGCCGCCCAGATGGCCGAGCCCGATGCCGATTTCGAAGTGCTGGGTGACAAGATGGCCGCTCTCCAGGCCGAGATCGACGCCGTCGATGGCTGGACGCTCGACAACCAGCTCGAGATCGCGATGGAAGCCCTGCGCTGCCCGCCCTCCGATGCCGAGGTCACGACCCTGTCGGGCGGTGAGAAGCGCCGCGTCGCGCTCACCCGCCTGCTGATCCAGAAGCCCGACATCCTGCTGCTTGACGAGCCGACCAACCACCTCGACGCCGAAAGCGTGCAGTGGCTCGAAAATCACCTGAAAGAATACGCCGGCGCGGTGCTGATGATCACCCACGACCGCTACTTCCTCGACAACGTGGTGGGCTGGATTCTCGAGCTCGACCGGGGTTCCTACTATCCTTACGAAGGCAACTACTCGACCTATCTCGAGAAGAAGGCCAAGCGTCTCGAGCAGGAAAGCCGCGAGGAATCGGGCAAGTCCAAGGCGCTCGCCCGCGAGCTGGAATGGATCCGCCAGACCCCCGCCGCGCGCCAGACCAAGTCGAAGGCGCGTATCCGCAAGTTCGAGCAGTTGCAGGACGACATGAGCAGCCGCAAGCCCGGCAAGGCGCAGATCGTCATCCAGGTGCCCGAGCGCCTTGGGGGCAAGGTGATCGAGGCCAAGAACATCTCCAAGGCCTATGGCGACAAGCTGCTGTTCGAGGACCTGTCCTTCATGCTGCCGCCCGGCGGTATCGTGGGCGTGATCGGGCCGAACGGCGCGGGCAAGTCCACCCTGTTCAAGATCATTACCGGCCAGGAAGAGCCCGACAGCGGCACCATCGAGATCGGCGAGACGGTGCACCTGGGCTATGTCGACCAGAGCCGCGGCGACCTCGATCCCAAGCACAATGTGTGGGAGGAGATTTCCGACGGGCTCGACTACATGAAGGTGAACGGCCACGACGTCTCCACCCGCGCCTATGTCGGTGCCTTCAACTTCAAGGGGCAGGACCAGCAGAAGAATGTCGGCAAGCTCTCGGGCGGTGAGCGCAACCGCGTGCACATGGCCAAGATGCTGAAGCAAGGCGGCAACGTGCTGCTGCTGGACGAGCCGACCAACGACCTCGACGTGGAGACGCTGGGCGCGCTGGAAGAAGCCATCGAGAACTTCGCCGGCTGCGCCGTGGTCATCTCGCACGACCGCTTCTTCCTCGATCGCCTCGCCACGCATATTCTGGCATTTGAAGGCGACAGCCACGTGGAGTGGTTTGAGGGCAATTTCGAGGCCTACGAGGAAGACAAGCGCCGCCGCCTGGGCGACGCGGCGGATCGGCCTACGCGGGTGGCCTACAAGAAGCTGACGCGGTAATCCTTACCATTCGCGAATAAATATCGGCCCGCACCCACCGGGTTGCGGGCCGATTACGATAGCCAACACACCCACTTGCAGCAGGCTGCGCGCTTGGGCATGGGAGGCGCATGGACATCATGGCCTTGCTCTCCGATCCGGCCGCCTGGCTGGCGCTCCTTACGCTCATCGGCCTCGAGGTCGTGCTGGGCGTCGACAACCTCATCTTCATCGCCATCCTCTCGAACAAGCTGCCTGAATCCCAGCAAGCGAGGGCACGGCGGATCGGCCTTTCGCTGGCGCTGATCATGCGCATTGGCCTTCTCATGCTGATCGGCTGGATCGTCACCTTGCAGACCCCGCTGTTCGATCTCGGGATCGAGGGCGCGCCGAATGAATACGGGCAGGTGAATTTCGAGACCGCCTTTTCGGGCCGTGACCTCATCCTGCTGGCGGGCGGCCTGTTCCTGCTGTGGAAGGCGACAAAGGAGATTCACCACTCGATGGAGCCGGAAGACAATTCCGGCGACCTGCTCGACAAGACGCCCGGCGCGGCGGAAGTGGCGAAGGCAAGCTTCGGTATGGTGATCGCACAGATCATCGCCATCGACCTCGTGTTCTCGATCGATTCGATCCTTACCGCGGTAGGCATGACCGACGAGATACCGATCATGGTCGCGGCAGTCGTTATCACGGTCGGTATCATGATGATAGCAGCCGATCCGCTTGCCCGGTTCATCGAGCACAATCCCACGCTGGTGATGCTGGCCCTCGCGTTTCTCGTGATGATCGGGCTTGTGCTTATCGCCGACGGCTTCGGCTTCCATGTCCCCAAGGGCTATATCTACGCGGCAATGGGCTTCTCCATCGCGGTGGAACTGCTCAACATGGTGCAGCGTAACCGGCGAAAGACGAAGGCGGTTGCGGCCTCCAACTGAGAATTAAGGCTGATGCCGCTCGCCAACCACCTCATCATCCACGGCCGCGTCCAGGGCGTGTTCTACCGCGACTGGACGGTCGAGACCGCTCGCAAGCTCGGCCTCGCGGGATGGGTGCGCAACCTCTCCGATGGCACGGTGGAGGCGCATCTGGAGGGCGCTGCCGACGTCGTCGAGACTATGATCGAAAAAATGCATGACGGCCCACCGGCGGCGAACGTGGAACGCATCGAGCGGAGCGAGGCCGAGGCGCAGGGGTTCGAGACTTTCGAGCGGCGCTAGAGCGCGCGGACATTGATAATTGCTGGCCCCGGAAACCGTGCCGGGCGGTCTCGTTGCAAACGCATGTCCAGCAGAATTACCCATCGACACCACCTCTGGGCCATCGGGACGTTCCTTGCAGTATGCGCCATCGGTTATGGCGCGCGGCAGGCCATCGGGACGATCTACTCGACCGCCGAGGCCACCTCGCTGATCGAGGCATTGAGCCGCGCGGGGCTCTACCTCGGCAGTGCTATCGTGACGGCGGCATCCACGACGCTCGCGCTGATGCTCACTCTGATCGGCATGATGCGCCGGATGGAGAACCGCTTCGACGACGATACCTATCACGGGATCGAACTGATCGCCCGGCTCGCCACCGTCACATTGATGTTCGGCCTGATCGTGTTGCTCGCCTTTACCCTGCCCGTGGGCGAATTCGAGGAACTGCCCTCCGCCTGGTTCGACAACCTCTACAACTGGCTTTACGCCGCATGCGTTGCGATGGTGGGCCTGATCGCCGCGACCGTGGCCGTGCTCTATCGCACGCTGCGCCGCGTGCTCGCCAGCATCACGCCGGGCGACGACGTCTAGGCGTCGCGCTCTTTCCTACAGGGCGTCAGAGCGCACAGGTCACGAGCCATGTCGCTCGCCACAATACCCTCCGAACTCTGCCGCCGGCGTGACACTTTTCGCAAGGGGGTGACACTCCACCCGGTCCAGGGTGACACTTGCGCTCCGCAGGGTGACACTCGCAGCCCGCAGGGTGACACTTTGCGCGCCATGATGACACTTTTCCGGCCCGAGAGTGACACAAAGACGGTTTTTGCCCCTGGACAGTGTTCCATGTGTTCCAGGTTAGGGCGCCAGCCACTGCCCTTCCCCGCTGGCAAGGTCGATCTGCGCGCGGCGATGGCCGGTATGGGCGAGGCTGAACCAGTCGGCGGTCTCAAGCTCCACCAGCAACGCGGCGAAATTTTCACGGGCGGGTTCAAGCTCCGCGTCGGTCGGCTCCACCCCCTCGAACTGCGGCGGCAAGCCGGATGTGGGGCTATCGGACACCGCTCCCGGCCCCTCGCCAAGGTAGCAGCGGCGCGCGAAGTTGGTGCTCTCCTGCCACGCGGCGTCCGCCAGCGGGGTGTCCCGCTCGATCCAGCCGCGCCCACGGCAGCGGATCTGCAGCTTCGCCTCGCGATCGTAGAACAGCACGCCGACCGGGGCGCCGTCCCCGATCATGGCGCATTTGGGAGAGCGCGCGTCGGTGTGGAAGCGCAGTCGCCAGCCCACCCTGTCGAAGGCGCGCAGCACCATGACCCGCGCGTCCGCATCGGTCGTGGCCACCACCGGCGAATGCAGCGCCGACTTGCGGTTGGTCGCCCCCTCCTGCAATCTTTGCGCCATGTCGTCGCGGATTTCAGCCAGGCTTTCCAGCACTTTGCCCCCTCTGGGTATTGTTCATATAAGTAGTGACGAACATGAACGTTAAGCAAACATGCCGGTTCAGTTAACGCTCATGCCGACTCGTTAAAAAGTGACATATCGAATGACACCTTACGACAATACTCGCCGCGGCACTCGAGCGGCATTGATCAACACGAAGGGAAATGTTGCAATGCAACTCGCAGACCTGCTCAAATCCGTCGGCTTCACTGCCCTCGCTCTAGCGATGGCGGTTCCGGCCCTGCCCGATACGGCCGAGGCCGCTACGGGCGCTTCTGCCGAAATACGCGCCGACCAGCAACGCCGCGGAGACCGCAACGCCGATTACCAGCAGCGTCGCGGAGAGCGCGGTGAAGCTCGCACCGCACGGCGGGACAACAATAGCCAGTACCGCAACTCCGACATGGCGCGTGCCCGCGCCAATCGCGAAGATGCCCAGCGCGCTCGCCAGGTCGACCGCCGCAGCGAACGCCGGGCAGAGCGCGTCGAACGTCGCGGCGACCGGGAGGCGCG
Source organism: Aurantiacibacter poecillastricola (assembly GCF_030730945.1). Classification (GTDB taxonomy): domain Bacteria; phylum Pseudomonadota; class Alphaproteobacteria; order Sphingomonadales; family Sphingomonadaceae; genus Alteraurantiacibacter; species Alteraurantiacibacter poecillastricola. The sequence goes on along the minus strand of NZ_JAVAMS010000003.1, from coordinate 263,047 downwards.
CCAGGCACGCCGCGAAGGCGATTATCGCCAGGCGCGCCAGGTCGATCGCCGCTCCGAACGCCGTGCCGATCGTATAGACCGTCGCGGTGACCGCCGGGCCGACGCCATCCGCAATGGCGATCGCCGCGTGGAAACGCGCAACCGCAGCTACCGCGATGGGGATCGCAACGCCAGCTATCGCGATTGGGATCGCAACCGCACGTACCGGGACCGCGAACAGCGCCGCGATTATCGTGACCAGCGTCGCGACCGCGACCGGCGCGATTATCGCGATCGCCGCGACTACCGCGAGGAGCGGCGCTACGACCGCCGCGAGGCGCGACGCGACTATCGCCGGTGGAACCGCAACCAGTGGCGCCGCGACAACCGCTACAACTGGAGCCGCTATCGCGCGAACAATCGTCGGCTCTACAGCCTGGGTCGTTATTACGCGCCGTATCGGAACTACAGCTACCGTCGCCTGAGCATCGGCTTCAATCTCGACAGCCTGTTCTTCGGCAGCCGCTACTGGATTTCGGACCCCTGGCAGTATCGCCTGCCCGAAGTCTACGGCCCCTATCGCTGGGTTCGCTACTATGACGATGTCCTGCTCGTGGACATCTACTCCGGCGAAGTGGTCGACGTGATCTACGACTTCTTCTGGTAAGGGAGTCGTGGCGATTGCCGGAGCGAGTGGCCGGCAATGACCCCCCGTCCTTCATGGGCGGGGGGTTTCGCATTGCGGCTTATTGTGCCTTCCCTACTCGTCCGAAAGGCAGCATGCGGGCGATCCCGCCATCCTTGTCGATGAAGGTATGCTTGAGAGCCCCCAGGATATGCAGCGCGACCAGGTAGATGATGATCTGCCCGCCCAGGGAATGGACGTCGTAGATACTGTCCGCCAGGCCCTCGTTCTCCCCCACCGGTAGCGCCGGGATCGTGAAGAGGCCGAAATACTCGACCTCGCGACCGTTGAACGAATTGGCGAGCCAGCCGCCAAGCGGCAATCCGACAAGCAGGATGTAGAAAATGACATGCGTCGTGCGTGCCAGCATTTTCTCCCAACCGGCATAGTTCGACGGCAGAGGCGGCCACTTGTGCGTCAGGCGCCAGGCGAGGCGACCAAGGGTGAGGACCAGGATGGTGATCCCGATGGCCTTGTGATCGGCGAAGATCGCCATCGCCTGTTCGCGGCTGGCGTGCTCGGCATTCTCGGCCAGCCGCCAGTTCAGGATTACAAGGACGGCGATGGTCCAGTGAAAGATCATCGCTACTGCGGAATAACCACGGGCTTGGGACATGACTTTCTCCCTTTGCAGCTTGATCGAGACTGCTCTTGCCTGCACCGTGTTGCAATGGAAAAGCTGGCAGCGTCATGACAAGCGAAACCAAGAGCAGGATTCCGGCCAACGCCGATCAGGCCATGCTGAAAACTCTGGGCGCCCAGGTGCGTGAGCGGCTGGCGAGCAATCCGTCCGTCTACAAGGTCCCCACCGATGATGCGGAGCTGTTCGCGGTGGGGGAGTTCATGTCGGGCGCGGAGTGCGCGAAGATGGTGGATCTCATCGATGCGGTGGCCAAGCCCAGCAAGGTCTTCGATCTCGATTATGAATCGGGCTATCGCACCAGCTATTCGGGCGACGTCGATCCCTGCGACCCGTTCGTCAAGAAGATCAGTCGGCGCATCGACGACCTGCTCGGCATGGACCCGCTGTTCGGCGAGACGATCCAGGGCCAGCGCTATATGCCCGGGCAGGAATTCCAGCCGCACCATGATTGGTTCCATCCCAATACCAGCTACTGGGACTTCGAGATGGGCCGCGGCGGCCAGCGCAGCTTCACGACAATGGTGTTCCTGAACGAGGTCGAGGCAGGCGGCACCACCGATTTCACGGAACTTGGCATCTCGCTGGAGCCGAAGCCCGGCGTGTTGCTGATCTGGAACAACGCTTCGCCCGACGGGCTGACCAACCCGAAGACGATGCATGCAGGGCGCCCCGTTCAGGCGGGGGCCAAATACATCATCACGAAGTGGTATCGCACGCGCGAATGGCTGTGACCGGAGATTAGCGCGCCAGCGCCTCGGCAATCAGTGTGCGGGTATTCTCAACACCATAAAGCGCGATGAAGCTGCCCATCCGGGGCCCCTGCGAAGAGCCCAGAAGAGTCTCGTACAGGGCACGGAACCAGTCGCGCAGATTGTCGAAGCCGTACTCGTCCTTCTTGCCGATCTCGTAGACGATGGTTTGCAGGTCTTCTGCCGCCATGTCGGCAGGCACGTTCGCCAGCTGCGTGTCGAGGTCCTTCAGCGCCGCCGCCTCATTCGGCTCGGGCGCGCGCTTCACCAGCGTCGGAGCGACGAAATCGCGGTTGTAGGCGAGCGCCTTCTCCACCAGCCGGAACAGGTCGGGATGATCGTCCGGGTCCATGTCGTGCATGTAGTTGCCGAGATAGGACCACACCTGCTCGTGCGTCGCCGTGGCGCCCAATACGGAGACGAGATTGAGCAGCAGGCCGTAGGTCACGGGAAGGCTGTCGCCCGCGCCGATCGGGGGCTGCGAGCCGCTGGAGTCCCTCACCCGCAGCAGGTTCCAGACGGGATTGCCAAGCTGCTTGTCGAGATCCTGCTCGGGAATACGCTCGCGGAACTGCCAGTAATCGTCCACGGCGCGCGGGATCACGCCGACATGCAATTGCTTGGCGCTCTTGGGATTGGGGAAGATGTAGAAGCCCAGGCTCTCCTCGCTGCCATAGGTCAGCCATTCCTCGATCGTGAGGCCATTGCCCTTGGACTTGGAAATCTTCTCGCCATTGGCATCAAGGAACAGCTCGTAGATGAGCCCCTCCGGCTTGCGGCCGCCCAGCACCTTGGCGATCTTGCCCGACTGCACGCCGGTGTCGGTCAGATCCTTGCCATACATCTCGTAGTCGACACCCAACGCGACCCAGCGCATGGCGAAATCGACCTTCCATTGCAGCTTGGCCTTGCCGCCGAGCGCGCTCTGCTCGATCACCTCGCCATCGCTGTCTGTGAAGCGCACTATGCCCTCGTCAACATCGACCACCTCCACCGGCACCTGCAGCACATGTCCCGTCTTGGGCGAGATCGGCATGATCGGTGAGTAGGTCGCCGCGCGTTCGGCGCGCAGCGTGGGAAGCATGATGTCGAGGATCGCCTGGTTGTTGCGCAGCACGCCGCGCAGCGCATCGTCAAACGCGCCGGAATTGTACTTCTCCGAGGCGGCGATGAATTCGTACTCGAAGCCGAACCGGTCGAGGAATTCGCGCAACATCGCGTTGTTGTGCGCGGCAAAGCTCTCATACTTTCCGAACGGATCGGGGATGCGGCTCAACGGCTTGTGCAGGTTCTCTTCCAGCACCGCCTTGTTCGGCACGTTGTCGGGCACCTTGCGCAGGCCGTCCATGTCATCCGAGAAGGCGACGAGGCGCGTGGGCGCGGGCGTGCCGTCTTCGCTGGCCGCGACGATCTCGTAAGCTTTGCGCACCAGCGTGGTGCGTAGCACTTCCTGGAATGTGCCTATATGCGGCAGGCCGGATGGGCCATAGCCAGTCTCGAACAGCACGGGCTCATCGCCGGGTTTGCCGCCGGGATACCGCTTGGCAAGTCGCTGGGCCTCCTGGAAAGGCCAGGCCTTGGAGTTGCGGGCGGCTTCGATAAGATCCTTGCTGAACATGGGCTGCGCATTGCCCAAGAGGCCCGGTTGCGCAAGGGCCAAGTCACGCTATGGAACCCGCCGAGACCGATACTGTTGCTATAAAATATCAATGATCAAGGGGGTCCGCGTGGATTACGTCGCCATTCTCCAGGAACAGGTCCAGTCCATGTGGACGGGCTTCATCGCCATCCTGCCCAATCTCGCCATCGCGCTGATCGTCCTTTTCCTGACCTGGCTGGTTGCCAGGTTCGCGGTGCGGATCGCCAACAAGCTGACTAGCAAGTCGAGAATGCGCGAAGACCTTCGTCAGCTGGTCGAGACCATCGTAAGGCTCGGCATCTGGATCCTCGGCATCATGCTCGCGCTCATCATCGCGATCCCCGGCTTCACTCCCACAGGCCTGATCGCAGGCCTTGGTATCGGCGCGCTCGCGATCGGTTTCGCCTTCCAGGACATATTCGAGAACTTCCTCGCCGGCGTCCTGATCATGCTGCGCGAGAAAATGCGCATCGGCGACTTGATCGAGGTGGAAGGCGTTCTGGGCAAGGTGGAGAAGATCACCTTGCGCGAAACCTACGTGCGGCAGCTCTCCAACGAGCTGACGATCATGCCCAATTCCATGCTGTTCAAGAACGCGGTGCAGATCCTGACCGACGATACAGTGCGCCGGAACGAGGTTATCGTGGGCGTGAGCTACGACGCCGATCTCGAAGAGGCGCAGCGCGTGATCGAGGAAGCGATGAAGACCGTGGACGCCATTGTCGAGGACAGGCCCATCATCGTCTACGCACAGGAATTCGGCGGCAGTTCGATAGATTTCCTCGTGCAATGGTACGCTCAGTCCGCCCAGCGTGACCTGCGCCAGACCAAGAGCGAGGCCATCAAGGCGATCAAGAAGGGCCTCGATGCAGCGGGCATCGGCATCCCCTTCCCGATCCAGACGAATTACTTCGCGGAGCCCCTGCGGATCGAGCATAGTGAGGCGAAGGACAAGGCTGCGGACTAAGTCAACGAAAGCGTTTGGCAGCAGTTCGGCACTGTGGCATCCTTCCCTCGATAATCGAGGGGGAGAGAAACATATGGCGACACGCCGGGCCCTTCCCCGACAACCGGAGGACACCACCTATGCGCCTGTTCGCGACTGCAAGTACCCTCGCTCTCCTCACCGCGTGCACCACTGCGGATACGAATGAACCTGACGGTACGCGCGGCGCGGCCCTTTCCGCAAACCAGTGCGAGTTCCTCGCCACCCAGGAAGCCAGCGAGCTCCCTCTCGAGACGATCTGGGTGCCGGGAGCCGATGGCCTACCATCCTTCTGTGAGGTGACTGCGACACTCAGTCCAGTGGAGGGCTCCAATATCGGTGTCGTCTACCGTCTGCCCGAGGAATGGAACGGCAACGTGCTGGGCATCGGCGGCGGAGCGTGGCTGGGCAACACGTCGCTCGATGCAGCGCGTGACGGACTGGTGAAGGGTTACGCCGTCATGCAGACCAATGCCGGGCACACCAGCACCAATCCGTGGGGCAATGAGTGGGTGGTGAACCCGGTGCAGGCCGCCGACTTCAGCTACCGCGCCATCCATGAAATGACGCAGGCCGGCAAGCGCGTGGCGGCGCGCTTCTACGGACAGGAGCACGATACCGCGGTCTATTCCGGCTGTTCCACCGGCGGGCGCATGGGGCTGATGGAAGCGCAGCGTTTTCCGGCGGATTACGACGCAGTGATCGTGGGCGCGCCTGTCTATACACTGCAAGTGCAGACGAGCGCTGTGTTCCGCAACCAGACCTTCGCCCAGCCCCAGGCTTCCTTCACCAACGCGGAACTGCAGATGGTGCAGGATGCCGCCGTCGCCGCCTGCGATGCGGATGACGGGCTGGAGGATGGCCTCATCAACAGTCCCCGCTCCTGTTCGTGGCAACCGCGCGCCCTGCAATGCGAGCCGGGCGAAACCGAAGATTGCCTTAGCCCGCAGCAGGTCGATGCCCTGAACACACTCTATAACGGTCGTCGCGCGTCCGACGGGAGCTGGCTGATGCATCCGATGAGCCGCGGCGGCGAGGCATCGTGGGGCTTCTTCAACCGCGCCGATGGCTCGGGCCAGAGCGCCGATCCCACGCGCGGCGGCGGGCTGATGGGGCTGCAACCGGTGATCTTCGGCGCCCGCCAGGTCGACTGGGACAATTTCTCCGACGCCAACTACCTCACCGTGCGCAATTCCGACTTCGCCGAGATGTACGAGGCGGACGATACCGACCTCTCCGCCTTTTTCGAGCGGGGCGGCAAGCTGATGCTCTGGCATGGCGAGAACGATGCAGGCCCAAGCCCCGTCCTCTCCAACGACTATGCCCGAGCGGTGCTGTCCGACAATCCCGAAGCGAGCGAGCAGTTCGGATACTACCTCGTTCCCGGCATGGGCCATTGCGCGGGCGGCCCCGGTGCCGACCAGATCGACTATCTCGCCGCGATGGAAGACTGGCTGGAAACCGGCAATGCGCCTGATCGCCTGATCGGTCGCAAGGCCGATAGCGATCTCGTGCGCCCGCACTGCGCCTGGCCCGATGTGGCGCGCTACGATGGCAGCGGCGACGCCAATGATCCGTCCAGCTGGAGCTGCGTGCCGCGCAGCTGACCCTCTCGGGAAATGTGGAAGGCTCCGGCATTGCACATGCCGGAGCGTTTACATTTCGTTCTCGCGCACGATATTCCGAGAAGAGATGGCTACCTCCGCCCCTTCCCCGGGGAGTGCAGCAACCGAGCTGACACTTCCCGCCCTGCATGCCAGCCATGCGGGCAGCTGGCTGTGCGGGCCGGAAGGTTCGGTGCGCGGGGTGTCGAAGGGCGAAGCGGTAATGGCCGCAGCCGATACGCCGCACCTCATCCTCAACGCGCCGCTGGTGTCGACACGACTTGGCTATCCCGACCTCTCCGGACTCGATTTGCTGGAGTTGTTCGCCTTCGTCCATCCGGCGGTCTTCTGCGTGCCCACCCCGAAAGGTCTTGCCCATGCTTTGGGGCTGGAGGAGCCCGAGGACGGCGCCGGGGTGCCCCATCTTTTGCGGCAGGCCGCCGCCGTGCTGCTGACGACCTGCGAGAGCAAGGACTGGGCCGCCCGCGAAGGCGCATGGAGCATCCTGCAAACGATGAAGCGCCTGCGCTGGCCTTGGGCGCAGGTGCTCAGCCCGCATGTCGCCAAGCCCGAGCGCGCCGAGAAGTGGCTGTTTTCCCGCCTGCCCGAATGGGAGGAGAGCCCCGAGCGTGCCCAACCTGCGCAAGTCGCCCTGGGCGAAGTCGCGATTCAGGGGCAGCTCGAACGCCTCACTGGCGAAGGCTCCGAAAAGCGCGAGGGCCAGCGCGCCTATGCCCGCGATGTGGGCGCAATCTTCGCTCCGCGCGAACGCCGCGCGCGGCCGCATGTGCTGCTGGCGCAGGCGGGCACCGGCATCGGCAAGACGCTGGGCTATCTCGCCCCCGCCTCGCTCTGGTCGGAGCAGTCGGGCGGTACCGTCTGGGTCTCCACCTATACCAAGAACCTCCAGCGCCAGCTGCGCAGCGAGGCTGCCCGTGCGTGGCCCGACAGGCGCGCCGACGGATCGCGTCCGGTCGTGGTGCGCAAGGGGCGGGAGAATTACCTGTGCCTGCTCAATCTCGAGGACGCGCTGCAAGGCGGCTTCGGCGGACGCGCAGCGGTACTGGCGCAGCTGGTGGCGCGCTGGGCGGCCTATTCGCAGGACGGTGACATGATCGGCGGCGACTTGCCCGGTTGGCTCGGCACGCTGTTCCGCGCCCGCGCCATAAAGTCGCTGACCGACCAGCGCGGCGAGTGCATCTATGCCGGCTGCCCGCATTACCGCAAATGCTTCATCGAACGCGCCGCGCGGGCCAGCGCGCAGGCCGATCTCGTGATCGCCAACCACGCGCTCGTGATGGTGAACGCCGCGCGCGGGCGCGACCATGCTCAGCGCCCTACCCGCATCGTGTTCGACGAGGGGCACCACGTTTTCGACGCGGCCGATTCCACCTTCGCCGCCGCGCTCACCGGGCAGGAGGCGATCGAATTGAAGCGCTGGATCCTCGGACCGGAGCGCGGCTCGAAAGGTCGCCGCCGAGGCCTTGCCGCACGGCTCGCCGATGTCGCCAGCTATGACGAGGCGGGCAGCGAAGCCATCGATGCGGCATGCGAGGCAGCGCAGGCGCTACCTGGCGAAGGCTGGCTCGGGCGGCTGGCGGAAAACGCACCCTCGGGCGAGATAGAGACGCTGCTCGCCGCCGTGCGCGCTCTCACTTACGCGCGCGACGAAAGCGGCGCGCTCGATGCAGGCTACGGCATCGAGACCGAGGCCGCGGGGCTGGAAGGCGATTTCGTCGAACGCGCGCAGGCCGCGGCGCAGGCGCTCGCGCAAATCCGCGGCCCGCTCATCAAACTGGGCGTGCGGCTGGAAGCGATGCTGGAAGACCCGCCCGACTGGCTCGACGCGCAAGGCCGAGCGCGAATCGAGGGGGCGCGGTTCTCGCTCAGCTGGCGGATCGATACCCTCGCTGCGTGGGAAGCGCTGCTGGGACGGCTCGGCGGCCCTGCCGATCCCCAATTCGTCGACTGGCTGAGCGTGGAGCGCAACGACACCCGCGAATTCGATATCGGCCTGCACCGCCGCTTCCTCGATCCGATGAAGCCCTTCGCGAACGTGGTGCTGGAGCCCTCGCACGGTGTCATGCTGACCAGCGCCACCCTCACCGATCGCGGCGAGGAAGGGCCGGACTGGCCCGGCGCCATCGCCAAGTCGGGCGCTTCGCATATCGAGGTGCAGCCGCGCCTTGCCGATGCGCTCAGCCCGTTCGACTATGCCGCCCGCGCTGAGGTTCTGATCGTCACTGACGTGAAAAAGGGCGACCTTGCAGGCCTTGCCGGGGCCTTTGCACGCATTATCGAGGCAAGCCAGGGCGGCGTGCTCGGCCTCTTCACCGCGATCCGCCGCCTGCGCGCTGTGCATGGCCGCATCGCCGACCGCCTCGCCCGCGAAGGGCTGCCGCTCTACGCCCAGCATGTCGACCCGATCGATACCGGCACGCTGGTGGACATCTTCCGTGACGATCCGCGCGCCAGCCTGCTCGGCACCGATGCCCTGCGCGATGGGGTGGACGTGCCCGGCCATTCGCTGCGCTGCGTTGTGATGGAGCAGGTGCCGTGGCCCAAACCCAGCATCCTCCACCGCGCAAGGCGCGCTGCCGGGGGCGGCGGGGCCTATGACGACCAGATCATTCGCGGGCGGCTGGCGCAGGCTTTCGGACGGCTGATCCGCAGCAAGGACGATTCGGGCCATTTCATCTGCCTCTCGCCCGCCTTCCCTTCCCGCTTGCTCACCGCCTTCCCGCCGGGCGTCCCTGTTATCAGGTTGACGCTGGATGAGGCTTTACAACGCGTCGCCGCCGGTGTTTCCTGCAAGCCCGCCTTACACGAAGAGGACGTCGCCAAGTGAAACGCCTGGGCCTGATGCGTCATGCCAAGTCCGACTGGGACGACCTGAGCCTGCGCGATTTCGACCGCGGACTGAACGAGCGCGGGCGCAAAGGCGCGCGCCTGATGGGCAAGCACATTCGCCAGCAAGGCGGCTCATGGGACATGATCATCGCCAGCCCCGCCGAACGGGTGAAGCGGACGCTGGCGGCGAGTGAGCTGCCGTTTCCTGTCGAGTTCGACGAACGCGCCTATCTCGCCGATAGCACGACCCTTATGCAGATTCTGTCAGAGAAAGCCGGGGACGCTGACGCCGTGCTGATGCTGGGACACAATCCGGGCTTGCAGGAACTGGCGCTGGATCTCGTCGCACCCGAAGCCGAAGGCGACCTGTTCGGTGAAGTGCTGACGAAGTATCCGACCGCCGCCTATGCGGTGCTCGAACTCGCCATTGACGATTGGGCCGATATCGAAAGCGGTTGCGGCAAGCTGGTGTATTTCGCCCGCCCCCGCGATCTCGATCCCGAGCTGGGGCCGGAGCGTGTCGGCTGACGCCTTGGGGCGCTGCCTTGTATCGCGTTACCGCGAAACAGCGTCGGACAGGCGGTTGCGGATCGAATACAGCCGCGCCAGGGCATCGGCGTCCCGATTGGCGTGTTCCTGACCCGGAATCTCCGGGGCGGATGTATCGCCTGCGCCGGTTTTCTCGGGATTTTCGATCAGTGCTTTCTTCGCGCCCTTCAGCGTGTAGCCGCGCTTGTTCACGAGGATGTCGATGCGTTCGACAAGGGCAATATCCGCAGCACGGTACAGGCGACGCCCGCCGCTGCGCTTCAGCGGGCGGAGCATCGGAAATTGCTGCTCCCAATAGCGCAGCACGTGCGGCTTGATCCCGAAAGCACTGGACACTTCGCCGATGGTGCGCATGGCGCCTTGCGCCTTGCCATCATCGAAACGCGCAGCGGTCATGAGCCTTGCGCGATCCGCTCTTTCAGTTTCTGGCTGGCGCGAAAGGTCATCACCCTGCGCGGCGTGATCGGCACTTCGACACCCGTTTTCGGATTGCGGCCGATGCGTTCCTTCTTGTCGCGCAGCACGAAGCTGCCGAAACCGGAGATCTTTACGTTCTCCCCATCCGCCATCGCATCGCACATCTTGGCCAGAATGGCTTCCACCAGATCCAGGCTTTCGGCACGCGAAAAGCCCATGCGGTGATTGATGGTCTCTGCAAGGTCCGCGCGGGTCAATGTGCCCACGGATCGCATTACATTCATGCGCTCCTCCTCCTATAGCTTCGACCCGAAACTTTTATGCAGGAAATCATAGTAAAGCGCAACGATTGAATGTCGTAAAACTACTAGGTCCTCATCAGGGCGGCGCCCCAGGTGAAGCCTCCGCCCATCGCTTCCAGCATCACCAGGTCGCCTTGCTTGATACGGCCGTCCTTGCGCGCGACGTCGAAGGCGAGCGGAACGGAGGCGGCCGAAGTGTTGGCGTGGCGATCCACCGTCACGACGACCCTTTCCATCGGCAGGCCCAGCTTGCGCGCGGTGGCGTCTAGGATACGCAGGTTTGCCTGATGCGGCACGATCCAGTCGATATCGGAGGGCTGGTAGCCAGCATCCCCAAGCACCTCGGCCAGCACGCTGGAGAGATTGGCGACCGCGTGGCGGAACACCTCCCGCCCCTTCATGCGCAGCTTGCCGACCTGGCCAGTGGTGGACGGACCGCCGTCCACGTATAGCATGTCTCCATGCTCGCCTTCGGCGTGGAGGCGGGAGGATATGATCCCCGGAGCCTTTTCAGCCTCGTCCCTTGCCACGTTGCGCGCCTCGATCACGAAGGCGCCGGCTCCGTCGCCGAACAGGACACAGGTGGCGCGGTCTTCCCAGTCGAGGATGCGGCTGAACGTCTCGGCACCGATGACGATCGCACGTTTCGCCATGCCGGCTCGTATCATCGCGTCCGCCGTGGACAGGGCATAAAGGAAGCCCGAGCAGACCGCGGCCACATCGAAGGCGGGAAAGCCCTTGCCGCCCAGTTTGTGCTGAACCTGCGTGGCGGTGGCGGGGAAGGTGTTGTCCGGAGTGGCGGTGGCCAGCACGATCAGGTCGATGTCGCCGATAGTCAGCCCGGCATCGTCCAACGCCGCCTGCGCGGCCTCGGTCGCGAGCGAACCGGTGGTCTCGCCTTCACCCGCGATATAGCGCTGGGTGATGCCCGTACGCTCGCGGATCCATTCGTCGCTGGTATCCACACGTTTGGCGAGTTCGTCATTGCTGACGCAGGCCTGCGGCAGGGCCGAGCCGGTTCCCAGGAGTACGGAGCGGATCACTTCCCCGCCACGCTCTCTTCGTCGTCCTCGGGTTCGACGGCGCTGCCGTTTCCGCTGTCACGGAGAGCCACCTTGCCGATGTCGGCGGAAATGCGGTGCGTGAGGTCGTCTTCCAGCAGGCGCGCCGCGACGGCCACGGCGTTAGCCACCCCGTCGGCATTCGCGCTGCCATGCGACTTCACGATCACCCCGTTCAAGCCGAGGAAGACCCCGCCATTATGGTTGTTCGGGTCGAGATGGTGCTTCAGCAGCTCGGTCGCAGGACGTGAGACGAGGAAGCCGATCTTAGAGCGCAGCGAACTGGTGAAGGCCGACTTCAGGAGGTCGGTAACGAAGCGGGCAGAGCCCTCGATGGCCTTCAGCGCGATGTTGCCGGAAAAACCATCCGTGACCACGACATCCACTTCGCCGCGATTGATCTTGTCGGCCTCGACATAGCCGTCGAACTGCATCTCGAGGCCTTCGGCTTCCTTCAGCAGCCGAGCGGCGCGCTGGAGGTCGTCGGTGCCCTTGTTGCTCTCGGTGCCGATATTGAGGAGGCGCACCCGGGGCGCTGGCTTCTGAGTGACGATGCGCGAATAGGCAGCGCCCATGATTGCGAACTGCACGAGGTTGCGGGCATCGCACTCCGTATTGGCGCCGAGGTCGAGCATGATCACGTCGTGCTCTTCCAGCGTCGGGAGCAGCGCGGCGAGCGCCGGGCGATCGATGCCAGGCATGGTGCGCAAGGCCAGCTTGCTCATCGCCATCAGCGCGCCGGTATTGCCGGCACTGACAGCGGCCCCGCAATCGCCGTTCTTCACGGCCTGGATAGCAAGGCCCATGCTCGTGGTCTTGGCACGGCGAATGGCGCGGCTTGGCTTTTCGTCGCCCTTCACCACGTCCTCGCAATGGAGGATTTCCGAAGCTTCGCGCATGCCCGGATGATCGTCGAGCGCGCTCTTGATACGCGCCTCGTCGCCCACGAGCAGGAACTTGAACTTGTCGTGACGACGTCGCGCAAGGGCTGCGCCGGACACCATGACGCGCACGCCATGATCCCCGCCCATCGCATCAACCGCGATACGGGGCAGGCTCATGCGTGTACTCCTTTGTCCGGGTGAGGACTTTTAAAGGCCCTTGGGCTCGATCACCTGGCGACCGTTATAATGGCCGCAGGCATTGCACAGCATGTGCGGGCGCTTGAGTTCGCCGCAGTTGGAGCATTCGTGGAAAGCTTCCACCTTCAGCGAATCATGCGACCGGCGATTGCCCCGGCGATGCGGCGATACTTTTCTCTTAGGGACAGCCATGGTGGCACCTGTTCCTTGAAATCGTTCAAAATCTTTATCGGAGCCGCCCTAGGCCAAGCCAGTCCGCTGCGCAAGCGCGCCGGAACGACCCTGTCGAGGATGCGGCGAAGGCGCGCGCTATAGCGCTTTCTCGCGCAGTTGCAAGCACGTGCCGTCCGCGATAGCCAGGAGATGGGATCACGGGGAGGGGTTTGCAATGCTGGAACACCATGTCGGCCTGCTGAGCGTGGCCCTCGCCGGGATCATAAACCTGTGGCTGTCCTATCGCTGCGGGATGGCGCGTCGGGCGGTCAGTGTCCCTCACGGTGATGGCGGAGACATCGTGCTGCAACGCCGCATGCGCGCGCAGGCCAATTTCACCGAATACACGCCGATCGCGCTGCTGATGATTCTCGCACTCGATTACAGCGAACAAAGCCCCTGGCTGCTGGGCCTCACGGCCCTCATCTTCCTCGTCGGACGCGCCTCCCATGCATTCGGGATGGATGCCGACACGCCTGGCCCTGCTCGCATGTTCGGCATGCTGGCGACCTTGCTACCTTATGCCATCTGGATCGTATGGCTGCTGCTCGTGGTGTTCCGAGCGGTCTGACCTAGCCGCGGGCCATCGCCGCGTCGGATACATAAGGGTTGCTCTGCCGCTCCTGCCCGAAGGTGCTGGTGGGGCCATGCCCCGGCACGAAGGTGATATCGTTCCCCAGCGGCCATAGCTTCTGCGTGATCGCGTCAAGCAAGTCCTGGTGGTTGCCCATGGGGAAATCGGTCCGCCCGATGCTGCCCTGGAACAGCACGTCGCCTACGAAGGCGAATTTAGTCGGACGATGAATGAATACCACGTGCCCCGGCGTGTGACCGGGGCAATGGATCACGTCCATCGTCACTTCGCCGAAGCTGACCGTGTCGCCGTCCTTGAGCCAGCGGGTGGGTTCGAACACCTCGCAGGTCATCTGGAAACGCGGCGCGTCGTCCTCAAGACGGCTGATCCAGAACCGGTCGTCCTCATGCGGACCCTCGATGGGGATATCGAGTTCCTTCGCCAGCATGCCCGCCTGTCCGCAATGATCGGCATGGCCGTGGGTGAGCAGGATCTTCTCCAGCGTGACACCCGCGCGGGCAACCGCGTCCTTCAGCTTGTCCAGCTCTCCACCAGGGTCGACCAGCACGCCGCGCATGGTCTTCGAACACCACACAAGTGAGCAATTCTGCTGGAAGGGGGTGACGGGAATGATGGCGGCGCGGATCGGGGCTTCTTGTGGCATGACCTGCTAAGTGGCGGCCGCAGCTGCGCGTTGCAAGCGCGACGAGGGGATGAAGGTAACAGATCTTCGCGGATGAAGCCTGACACGGGAGACGCGCCCGCTCACCTGCACGAAGGGCCTGTTGCGAAGCCTCTCCAAACGCATCCGAAACCCGGTCCAGCGGAGCGTCCCCACGCTCCAGAAGCATACGGCTGCCGAGCAAGTAGTTGGCCAGCGGCTGGGCGATCTCGTGGGCAAGAGCCAACGCCATTTCGCCAAGCGCGACCAGGTCGTCAAACCCGCCCGCTCTTCCACACTACGCGGCCGATGATATCGAAATCCCCGCCGTCCACGTCGATCGGAGGATAGGCCTGGTTCTGGCTGAGCAAGGCGAAGCGCCCGCCCCCCTTGGAAGCGACACGTTTGACCAGCAGCACTTCATCCAGCCGCACGACATGCACTCCGTCGCGAAAGGGCTGCTCGCGGCAGTCAACCAGGACCTCGTCGCCCTCTCGCAGTAGCGGTTCCATCGAATCGCCTACCACGCGGATGGCGGAGAGCTCGGCTCCGTCGAGGCCCTGTTCGGCAAGCCAGCGGCGTGAAAAGCGGAAGGCGTCGAATACCTGCTCCTCGCCATTGGCGGCGCCCGGACCTGCCGAGGCATCGACGGCAAGGCGCGGAACATCAACCCACTCCTTCGACCTGTGCAGCGTTTTGTAGGATTTTTCCTTGGGTCCGCCCAGTTCTTCCTCATCCACCCCGAGGAACTGGGCAAGGACACGACGGTCCTCTTCTTCCAGCTTCTTCGGGCTACCCTTTGTTATATACTGCTGGAGATATGTAGGATTCCGCGAAAGCATCCGTGAAAGGGCTGCAAGGCTGATGCCTCGCGCCTTGGCCAGTTCCGCCAGTCTGTCGCGCGAATTCATACAATTCTTCCTACACGGTTAACCATCAGCAGTCCTACACGAAGTATTTTTCCTAGACAAGTAGGATTTCGCCCGCGACACCCGCCTTATCGAGTCGCGCAAGTAGCTCGAATGTTTAGGGAAAAAGCAACTAGGGTTCGCACCATGCTCATCCGCAAGATTGAAGTATTCCTCCGCCACACGCGCATGCCGCCGACAAAGTTCGGCAGGCTGGCCACGCGAGACCCCCGATTCGTCCTCGATCTGCGTAACGGTCGTACGCCTCGACCGGCTACCGAAAAACGAGTGGAACATTTTATGCACGAATATCGGGAGGCGACGAATGCGTACTGATACGGTGTCCGTTCCCAAGTCGAAGCGACGCAGTTCGCGCGGGCCGCGGGAATTGCTGGCCGAAGCGCTGCTCGCCCTCGCCAACGGCCGGGCGCGTATCGCGCAGCACAGCGAGCGGAGCTGGGCAAGCATCACTTTCGCCGGTGCGCGCCACCGGGTTCAGATGGTGTTCGAAGGCGAGGAAGCCGTCGAGTCCGGCGAGTGCTTCATTGCCTTCCTGCCCGAACACGAATTCGCCATCCGCGGCCAGCTTGTCGCCGATGCGGCCATTACCGAGGTGCAGAGCATCGCTCGTCCGGCAAGGCTGTCGGTGACCTGCGAGATACTCCTGCTCGAAGAAGGCTAGGCTCCCCCAATCATCCGATACCGGCTCCGGTCATGCCTTGATTCGCGAAGCGTGACCGGGCCGGCTCCCCGGCGTTCAATATCCTCGGAGAAGATCCACCTGCGCCTCGAGCGGCTGCCCGGCGCGGAATCGCTCGCAATTGT
The DNA here is from genome assembly GCF_030730945.1 of Aurantiacibacter poecillastricola. Lineage (GTDB taxonomy): Bacteria > Pseudomonadota > Alphaproteobacteria > Sphingomonadales > Sphingomonadaceae > Alteraurantiacibacter > Alteraurantiacibacter poecillastricola. The sequence goes on along the minus strand of NZ_JAVAMS010000003.1, from coordinate 247,321 downwards.
CGATGAAACGTTGCGCGGCCCTCGCGCGGCTGGCGGCGTTCGGGATGCCGCAGAGATGCATGGTGATATGCGCGTTCTCCAGCGACCAGAGCCGGTGTTCGGGCGGCAAGGGCTCGGGCAAGGTGAGGTCCAGAAGCGCACCGCCGATTGTCTCCGCTTCGAGAGCGCTGACCATTGCTTCCTGCTCGACGACTTCGGCGCGGCCATAGTTCACGAGCCATGCGTCATCCTTCATCGCGGCAAACTCCGCCTCGCCGAACATGCCGGTCGTTTCGGGCGTGGCCGGTAACGAGAGGACTACCCAGTCGAAACTGCCGAGTTCCCCGCGCCAGTCGTTCGGACCGAGTACGCCGGGACCGGGTTGACTGCGCACAGGCACGCATTCGACATCGAAGCCGCCGAGCATGCGGGCGATAGACTTGCCGATCGATCCGTAGCCGAGGATCAGCGCACGGCTGCCCGCCATTTCACGCATCGAGGGCGGCCGCCCGAGCCATTCATGCCGGTCCTGTGCGCGCACGATCTCGCGGTAGCCGCGCGTGGCAGCCAGCATGGACATTACCGCGAACTCCGCCACCTGGCTTGCCGCAAGGCCCGCACCGCAAGTTAGTACAACGCCGCGGGCGTGGAGGTCTGCGAGCGGCATCCAGTCAACGCCTGCATAGGCACTGGAAAGCCATTGCAGGTCGCGAGCCAGGGCAATGGCTTCGAGTGCGAGGGGCTTGCGGTGCAGGTCGAACCAGCCGATCTGCGCTTCGGGCGCCTGCTCGATCAACTCTGCTTCGTCATTCCACCACGAAGCGTCGATCCAGTCGGGCAATTGCGCCTCGATCCTCTTGCGCATCCAGCCAGGAAGGACAGCGCGCATCATCCTCGCTCCTCCAGCGACCATTCCCAGCCTAGCGGATCGCCATCCATCACTTCGACGCCTTTTGCATAAAGCTCGTCGCGGATGGCATCGGAGGTAGCGAAGTCCTTCGCCGCCCTCGCTTCCTTGCGGCGGGCGAGTGCGTCTTCGATTTCGCCTTCGGTAATCTCGGCATTCTCCGGACGGATGCGCAGATCCTGGCGGGCAAGGTCCATGAGGCCGAGGCCGAGAACGCTATCCATCCTCTCCACCACAGCGCGCTTGATGCCTGCATCCACCTTCTTCACCGCCAGCGCTTCCTCAAGGGCGGTGAGCGCGATGGCGGTGTTGAGATCGTCGCTCATCGCGGCGTCGAACTTTTCGAGCAAAGCGGCAAACTTGGGATGGTCGGGGATGCTCGCTTCTGCTTCCTTCAGCCGTTCGGCCTGCATCACCATGCGCTTCAGCCGCGTCAGCGCCGCGCCCAGCCCCTGCCAGCTGAATTCCAGCTCGCTGCGGTAGTGTGCTTGCAGGCACATCATCCTGTAGGCAAGTGGGTGGTAGCCCTTTTCGATCAGCAATTGCAGGCGCAGAAATTCGCCCGACGACTTGCTCATCTTGCCGCTGCGCTCGACGAGGAAGTTGTTGTGCATCCAGATCCTGGCGCCGCTGTTCATCGCATCTGACAAGCCCCCGCAGCCGCAGAAGGCCTGGTTCTGCGCGATCTCGTTGGGGTGGTGGATCTCGCGATGGTCGATGCCGCCGGTATGGATGTCAAAAGGAAAGCCCAGTAGCTTCTCGCCCATCACGCTGCATTCTAGGTGCCAGCCCGGAGCGCCCCTGCCCCACGGCGAGTCCCATTCCATCTGCCGCTTTTCACCGGGCGGAGTTTTGCGCCAGATGGCGAAATCGGCAGCATTGCGCTTGCCTTCCACCGCCTCGATCCTGCCCTCGCCTTCCTCGGTGACGGCGCGGGCCAGCCTTCCATAGTCCTCCACGGTCGAGACATCGAAGTAGAGGCCACTCTCCAGTTCGTAGCAATGCTTGTCCGCGATGCTTTTCGCAAATTCCAGCATCGGCTCGATATAGTCCGTCGCCACGGACCAGTGCGCGGGCTGACGGATGTTCAGCGCCTTCACGTCGGCCCAGTAGGCCTCGGTATAGTGTCGGGCGATGTCCCAGATCGACTTGTCGGTTCCGGCCGCGGCCTTTTCCAGCTTGTCTTCGCCGCTGTCGGCATCGTCAGTCAGGTGGCCGACATCGGTGATGTTGATGACATGGGTGAGCTTGTAGCCCTTCCAGCTCAGCGTCCGGCCCAGCACATCGGCGAAAACATAGGCGCGCATGTTGCCAATGTGGGGGTAATTGTAGACCGTCGGCCCGCACGTATAGACCCGCGCCTCGCCGGGATGGACGGGCTCGAAGCGTTCCAGCTTGCGGGTGAGCGAGTTGAAGAGGTGAAGGTCAGCCATTGCGCGGCTCGCATAGGTCGCGCCGCCTCGCGTCGCAAGCGGCTGGCGCGAACATGGAACACATGGAACACACTCCAGAGGCAAAAAACGTGATTGTGTCACTGTCGGCTGCACGAAGTGTCACCTTGCGCATGAAGAAGTGTCACCTTGAGCGTGAAAGTGTCACCCTTGCCGCGCGAAGTGTCACCCGGATCGGCACGAGTGTCACCTGCAGACGGCAAAAGTGTCACTCCGTGTCGCGAAGTGTCACGCGGCGGACAGGGTCGTGATGATGTAACGAAGGCGATCATGCGCCCGGATTGCCAACTTGCCGAGCCTGTAGGACAGCGCCCTCAGGGCAGCTCGATCCCGGTAAGGTCCCACCCCAGCCCATCACGGGCGAAGAGTAGCGTCGGACCGCCGGTGCCATCTTCGAACGTGCCCACGGCACGGAAGTGCTCGAAGCCCTCGCGCTCCACGTCCCATTCGATCCGTTGACCGCGCAGGCGTTCGGGCAGCATCCCGGCGGCAAAACTGCCGGACACGATCAGCGTGCCGACATTCTGCGGCGTCAGTGCCCTTTCGGTTACCTCTCGCCCGACGCGTTCCGCCAGTATTCCGCCCAGCTCATCGAGCAGGCCACCGCGCCCCTCGCGCCGCCGGGTGGCCTCGCTGATCTGGTCGCTGACCGAGGCGCGCAGTGCCGGAAAATCGACGCGTTCTTCCAGCTCGGCAGTGTCGCCGGCCCGCGCTGCATCGGACAGGCCCTTCATCGCCAGCCACGGCGACGCGAAATACCAGCCGCCCAAGGCAATGCCGGCGAGCATGATGAGGGCGACGAGCTTCTTCACGGCGGGGGAATGCTGAAATCGAAACTATCGTCAGCGCGTACGATCAACGAGGCCGAACCGTTGTAACGAATATGAGCAAGGGCGCGCTTGCGGCTTGGGTTTCCGGCATTGATTGCCCGCTCCACGTAGCGCCGCATGTGCGCATTCGACACAACGATGCGTTCGGCTTCAAGAATGCTGCACTGGTGCGTCACGCGAAGTTCCTTGATGAGCATCAGCCAGCCGGTCCAAGGGTCTCGCCGTGCTCTGCGAATTTGGCGAAACATCGCAATCCAATCCTCATCGCTGGGTCGCGGCGGCATTTCGGGCCGTGAAGAAGGTGCTTCCATCACTCCACCTCGAACAGATCCGCCAGCTGCTCGATGATCGTCCCGCCAAGTTGCTCGGCATCCATGATCGTCACCGCGCGCTTGTAGTAGCGCGTCACATCGTGGCCGATGCCGATGGCGACCAGCTGCACGGGCGAGACCTTCTCGATCCACTCGATCACCTTGCGCAAATGCGCTTCGAGATAACCGGCGCTGTTCACCGAGAGCGTGGAATCGTCCACCGGCGCACCGTCGGAGATGACCATCAGGATGCGGCGGTCCTCCGGGCGGGCCAGCAGGCGGTCATGCGCCCATAACAGTGCCTCGCCGTCGATGTTTTCCTTCAGCAGGCCCTCGCGCATCATCAGGCCCAATGAGCGGCGCGCGCGGCGCATGGGTTCGTCGGCCTTCTTGTAGATGATGTGGCGAATGTCGTTGAGGCGGCCGGGGTTTTCCGGGCGACCGTCAGCGAGCCATTTCTCGCGCGATTGCCCGCCTTTCCACGCGCGGGTGGTGAAGCCGAGGATTTCTACCTTCACCCCGCAGCGCTCCAGCGTGCGGGCGAGGATGTCGGCGCTGATCGCGGCGATCGAGATGGGTCGCCCGCGCATGGAGCCGGAATTGTCGATAAGCAGCGTGACGACAGTGTCCTTGAACTCCTGCTCCTGCTCCTGCTTGTAGCTCAATGAATGGCCGGGGCTCACTACCACGCGGGCGAGCCGGGCGGCATCGAGCAGGCCTTCTTCCTGGTCGAAATCCCAGCTGCGGTTCTGCTGCGCCATCAGGCGACGCTGAAGGCGATTAGCGAGCTTGGTGACGACGCCCGCAAGACCTGCAAGCTGGCTGTCGAGATAGGCGCGCAGCCGGTCCAGTTCCTCGTAATCGCACAGCTCGGTCGCCTCGACGACTTCGTCGAAGCTGGTCGTGAAAGCCTTGTAGTCGAAAGTGCCGGGGATATCCTGCCAGGGCGCGTTCTTGCGCTGGGGAAGCTGGAATTCCTCGCCATCGTCGCCGGGATCGCCTTCGGCAAGGTTCTCGTCGCCGGTGGCTTCGTCCTGCTCCTCGCCCTCGCCTTCCTCGCCCTCGGCACCCTCGGCGCGGGTTTCGGGCTGGTCGCTGGGATCGGCGCCGTCCTCGTCCTGATCGGAATCCTCGGTCTCGTCCTGCCCGTCCTCGGCCTCGTCGTCGAGGCCCTCGGCATCCTCGGGCTCCATCGGCACCATGTCGAGGTGGCGCAGCATGTCGAGGCCCAGCTTCTGGAAGGCGGACTGATCGTGCAGGGCATCCGCAAGCTGCTCGAAATCGTCGCCGGTGCGGCTTTCGACATATTCGCGCACCATCTCCACCCCTTCGCGCGCGGCGGGCGGGATCGGCTGGCCGGTCAGCTGTTCGCGCAGCATCAGGCCGAGGGCGGTGTGCAGGGGCACGTCGTCGGCGCTTTGCGCGCTGGCAATGGGATCGCTCGCCACCCGCCGTTCGACCATGGCTTCCATGTTGGAGCGCATGCCGGAATACTCGGTTTCCCCGATGGCCTCGTAGCGGGCGCGCTCTATGGCATCGAAGCAGGCGCTGGCGGCGGCATCGCCGGGGCGCATCTTCGAATGCAGGGCGGGATTGTGATAGCGCAGGCGCAGCGCGAAACTGTCGGCGAAACCACGCGCTTCCCGCGCCTCGGCAGCGGAAATGTCGCGGCCCGGCATGGGCACGCGAGCGCTCTTGCCCTGCTGCGAGGGCTGGTCCGCCGTCCAGCCGATCTCTGTCTCGCGATCGCGCGCAATCGCACGCGCCGCGCCGGTCAGCGCAGTCTTGAACCTGTCGAGGGGGGAGTCGTCAGCCATATGCAAGGCGTCGCCTAGAGACTGTGCGGGCCGGTGCGCAAGGGCCTTGGGGTGTGCACGGGCCTAAAGGGCACGCTGCGCGCCGAAGACGCTGATCAGCAGCGGATCGTTGGTGGATCGCGGATCGCGGCGAATGACTGCTTCCTCGAAGCCCATTTCGGTCCAGATCGCATCGTCTATGGTCAGCGCCACGTTGCGCGCAACGCCGCTCACATCGACGCCCGTAAGGCCTGCGAGAAGCTCTGCCACCAGCGGTTCCTGTGCAATCCGCATGGCCTCGCCCAGCTCGGGCACCATCGCTTCCACCAGCGTGGTGCCGAGATCCTGGCGCAGGAAGGCCGTGGCCGCAGTAGGTCCGCCATTCACCAGCGCGACGGCATTCTGGATGCCGATTACCCGCACAGCATCGGCAACGATGGGCGCGGCGCGATAGGCCCCCTCGATGGCGATATCGGCGAAGGCGTCCTCCAGCCGGTCCTTGAAAAGGGCGGAGGTGAGGATGCTGGAGAGCACGTTGCCGCGCGAGCCGATCATGTCGGCAAGGCCGAGCTGCGCCACCTGCTCGTCCCAGAAGCCGCCGGGCGCGGTGAGGCGGGCAAAGGCGCGCTCGCTGGAGAGGTAAAGCAGCTGGCGGATCGCCTCGGTCAGGCTGAAACCGCCATAGGTCTGGCAACCGGGCAGCAACAGCGCGCCTGAGGCAAGCGCCCCGCCCATGAAAGCGCGGCGACTGGTGGTGGCTGAAGCGAAGTCGGTCATAAACGCGTGTCCTCTCCTTGCGGGCAGGCAGGGGCCCGGCCCATATGGCTGGCAATGCCCGTAACCCGCGCCAGACTACTCGTGATGAACGCCGCCCTGGGTCCGCTCGATTACCGGGTGCCCGAAGGCATGGCAGTGGAGCATGGTTCGGTCGTGGTGGCGCCGCTCGGTCCCCGGCAGGTGACTGGCATCGTGTGGGAAGAGGAACGCCTGCCAAGCGATCGGGTGCCCGACGAAAAACTGCGCCCGCTGCTGGGCATGCTCGACGTGCCGCCGATCCGCGCGGAACTGCGGCGGCTAATCGAGTGGACGGCGGATTACTACGTCGCCCCGATGGCGGCGGTGGCGCGCATGGTGATCGCCAGCGGCGGCGCGCTGCGCGGCCCGGCTACAATGACCGAATACCGTCTGACGGGCGGCGCGCCCGAACGCATGACCGCTCAGCGCCAGCGCGCGATAGAGGCGCTGGAGGGCGAGCAGGCGACGATCCGCGAGCTTTCGGGGATTGCGGGCGTGTCGGAAGGCGTGCTGCGCGGCCTCGTGAACCACGGCGTGCTGGAGCCTGTCGAAGTGGATGTCGACCGCCCCTACCCTCGCGCCTCGGCGGACCACCACCTGCCCGATCTCTCGGCAGAGCAGCGCGAGGTGGCGGGGCGGCTGGTGGAGGCGGTGGAAGCCCGCGCTTTCGCTCCGATACTTATCGACGGCGTGACGGGTTCGGGCAAGACCGAGACCTATTTCGAAGCCATCGGCGCTGCCATCGCTGAAGGACGGCAAGTGCTGGTGATGCTGCCCGAGATCGCATTGACCGAGGCTTTCCTCGGCCGCTTCGAGGAGCGTTTCGGTGCCTTGCCCGTCGTCTGGCATTCCTCGCTCAAGAGCACGGAGCGCCGCCGCGCCTGGCGCGCCATCGCCAGTGGCGAGGCGCAGGTGGTGGTTGGCGCGCGCTCGGCGCTGTTCCTCCCCTACGCCAATCTCGGCCTGATCGTGGTGGACGAGGCGCACGAGATCAGCTTCAAGCAGGATGACGGCGTGCGCTACAACGCCCGCGATGTCGCCGTAATGCGCGCCCGGTTCGAGGGCATTCCCGTGGTCCTCGCCAGCGCCACCCCGGCGCTCGAGAGCCTGCACATGGCCGATACCGGGATCTACGAGAAGCTGGTCCTGCCCAGCCGCTTCGGCGGGGCGCAGCTGCCCGATATCAAGCTGGTGGACCTGACCGAGGAGAAGCCCGGCTCGGGCGCGTGGATCGCCCCGCCCCTGCGCGCCGCGTTGATCGACCGGCTGGAGAAAGGCGAGCAGTCGCTCCTTTTCCTCAACCGTCGTGGCTACGCGCCGCTGACACTGTGCCGTCATTGCGGCTTCCGCTTCCAGTGCCCCAATTGCAGTGCCTGGCTGGTGGAGCATCGCCTTTCCCGCCGCCTCGCCTGCCACCATTGCGGCCACGAGACCGCGCCGCCCGGGAAATGCCCCGAATGCGGCGAACCCGACTGCCTCGTCGCCTGCGGCCCCGGTGTCGAACGCATTGCCGACGAAGTGGCCGAGATGCTGCCCGAGGCGCGCGTTGCCGTCGTGACGTCGGACACGCTGAACTCGCCCGAGAAGGCCGCCGAGTTCGTCGCCATGGCAGAGGCGAAGGCGATCGACGTGATCGTGGGCACGCAGCTCGTCACCAAGGGCTTCCACTTCCCCGAACTCACGCTGGTGGGCGTGATCGACGCCGATCTCGGCCTCGAAGGCGGGGACCTGCGCGCGGCCGAGCGGACCTACCAGCAGGTGGCGCAGGTGGCGGGCCGCGCCGGACGCGGCGCGAAGCCGGGCGAGGTGCTGATCCAGACCCGCCACCCGGAGGCCCCCGTCATCGCAGCGCTGGAAGCGGGCGACCGCGACGCCTTCTACGAGGCCGAGACCGATGCGCGCCGCTATGCCGGCGCCCCGCCCTTTGGCCGGTGGGCCGCCATCATCGTCTCCAGCGAGGACGAACGCGAAGCCCGCGAAGCAGCACAAAGGCTGGGCAGCACGCGCCCGCATCTGGACGATGTGCAGGTCCTCGGCCCCGCGCCTGCGCCGATGGCGCTGCTGCGTGGGCGCTACCGTTTCCGCCTGCTGCTGAATGCGAAGCGCAGCGCGGAACTACAGCAAGTCATCCGCGTTTGGCTTTCTGGCGTCGAGCACCCGCCCGGCGTCCGCATCGGCGTGGATATCGATCCGTACAGTTTCGTGTGAATTCGCCGAACTTGCGAATCCGCATAGTTGCAAACATAACTTTTCGCTAATTGCTGTGGATCGCAAGAGTACGGGTCGTCCCGGAGGACAAAGAGAAGAATGAACGAGACGAACGGACTGGGTGTTTCTCACCCCGGGATCGATCCCGAAAGTCCGCCTAATATCCCGGACGGCATATCGCGCGAAACGATGGAGGACTTGCCCTTCTCGCTGGTGATCGCCGATGCCCAGCTGGAAGACATGCCGCTGATCTACGTCAACACCGCGTTCGAGCGGGTGACAGGTTACGATCGCAGCGCCGTCCTCGGTCGCAATTGCCGTTTCCTACAGGGCCCGCGCACCGATGAAAAGGATGCGAATGCGATCCGCGAGGCGCTGGAGGCGGGCGAGGAGATCACCGTCGATATCCTCAATTATCGCGCCACGGGCGAGGAATTCATCAACCGCCTGCTGATTTCCCCGATGAAACAGAATGGCGAGATCACGCATTTTCTCGGCATCCAGTCCGAACAGCCCAAGGATCGCGCCTTCGCCGCGCGTGCCGCGAAGCTGGACGAGCAGCTGCGCGAAGTGCAGCACCGGGTGAAGAACCACCTCGCCCTGCTCCTTTCGCTGATACGCATGGAATCGCGCAAGGCGACCGACACCAAGACTTCGCTGAACGTGCTCGCCAACCGGGTCGAGGCGCTCAACATGCTGTATGACGAGTTCTCGCGGTCGGGATCGGGCGATACCGGCACCGTTGCGCTTGGGGCTTACATCTCGCGCGTGTGCAGTGCACTCAACATGCTGGACGGTCACCGCGAAGTGCGGATGAACCTCGAGACCGACGATCAACGCGCCTCGCTGGATGCAGCATCGCAGATGGGCCTGCTTGTCTCGGAACTGCTCACCAACGCGCTGCAACACGCTTTCGAGGTGGACCGCGAAGGCTTCGTGAACGTCAAGCTGTGGCACGAGGGCGAGAGCGTCGTGTTGCAGGTGATCGACAACGGCAAGGGCATTCCCGCCGATGTCGACTGGCCCAACGACGGCAGCCTGGGCGCGCGCATCGTGCGGGAACTGGTGGCAAGGCTGGATGGCGAACTGAAGGTGGACACCGGCGAGAATGGCACCACCGTGACCATCGAGTTTCCGGTCGAGGCGCTGACCGACGAGCGGGAATAGGCCCAAGGGTCAGGCTGGAAACACCCGTGACCCTCGGGCATTGAACCGCCAATGCCCAGCGAACCTACCGGCCCCGTCCTTGTCCCCGTGCTGGGCGACCAGCTCACCCGCGACCTTGCCTCCATCAGGGGGCGCACCAAGGACGACACCGTCATCCTGATGATGGAGGTGTGGGACGAAGCGACCTATGTCCGCCACCACAAGCAGAAGATCGCGCTGATCTTCTCGGCCATGCGCCACTTCGCCGCCGAGCTGGAGGATGCCGGCTGGCAGGTCGATTACGTCAGGCTGGACGACGCAGACAATGCCGGCAGCTTCACCGGCGAAGTCGCCCGCGCTGTCGAGCGGCACGGGCCCCGCGCCATCCATGTGGTGGAGGCGGGCGAGTGGCGCGTCCAGCAGGCCATCGAGGAATGGCCCGACAAGTTCGCCTGCGAGGTGGAAATCCTTCTCGACGACCGCTTCATCGCGCGCCTTTCGGAGTTTCGCGACTGGGCGGAAGACCGCGACACCCTGCGCATGGAATATTTCTACCGCGAGATGCGCCGCAAGACGGGCCTCCTCATGGATGGCGACAAGCCCGAGGGCGGCGAGTGGAACCTCGACAAGCAGAACCGCGAGTCCCCCGAAGACGACATGGACCCGCCCGAGCGTCCGAAATTCGAGCCGGACAAGATCACCTGCGAAGTGATCGACCTCGTGCAGGATCGCTTCGGCGACCATTTCGGCAGCCTTGAGACTTTTGCATGGCCGGTCACGAGAGACGAGGCGGAGGAAGCCGCCGACGCCTTCTTCGCCGAACGCATCGAGAAGTTCGGCCCCTATCAGGACGCGATGGTGTGCGGCGAGGACGACCTTTACCACTCCATGCTTTCCACCAGCATCAATCTCGGCCTGCTCGATCCGCTGGAGCTGTGTCAGCGGGCGGAGAAAGCCTACAAGGACGGCAAGGCGCCATTGAACAGCGTGGAGGGCTTCATCCGCCAGATCATCGGCTGGCGCGAATATGTCCGCGGCTTCTACTGGCAGTTCATGCCCGACTTGCAGAGCAGCAACGCCTTGAACGCCCAGCGCGCCTTGCCCGAATTCTACTGGACCGGCGAGACCGACATGCGCTGCCTCGCCGATTGCGTGCGCTCCACCCGCGACAATGCCCATGCCCACCATATCCAGCGGCTGATGGTGCTCGGCAATTTCGCCCTGCTGGCAGGGATCAACCCGCGCGAGGTACAGGACTGGTATCTCGTCGTCTATGCCGACGCCTATGAATGGGTGGAGCTGCCTAATGTCGCGGCGATGATCCTCTATGCCGATGGCGGCAAGCTGGCGAGCAAGCCCTATGCGGCGAGCGGCAACTACATCAACAAGATGAGCGACTACTGCAAGCGATGCCGCTATTCGGTGAGCAAGAAGACAGGCGAGAATGCCTGCCCCTTCAACCCGCTCTACTGGCACTTCATGCACCGCCACTGCGAGCGGCTGGAATCGAATCACCGCATCGGCCGCATCTACTCGACATGGGACCGAATGGGCGAGGACAAGCAGCAGGCGTATCTGGAGAGCGCGGAAGCGTTTCTGGAGACGCTGGTGCCTGCAAAGAAGACCTGGGCGCGCAATGGTCAGGGAACGTCTGAGAGTTGAAAGTACGGGCTAGTCGCCCTTCTCCCGCTTCAGCAATTCGGCCTTTATCTGTGTCCCATAGGCATAGCCGCCGAGACCGCCATTCGCCGCAATCACACGGTGGCACGGGATGAGCACGGCAATGTTGTTCGCCCCGTTCGCCCCGCCCACCGCGCGGCTGGCCTTCGGACTGCCCAGGGCCGCGGCAAGCTCGCCATAGCTGCGCGTTTCGCCAGGCGGGATACGGCGCAGTTCCTCCCACACGCGTTGCTGAAAGGCCGTGCCCTGAACATCGAGCGGGATGTCCTGTCCGGTGCCCGGCCTTTCGACAGCTTGCGCCACCTGTTCGAAAAGGTCGCGAAACGCCGCCGCGCCCTCGACCAGTTCCGCGCTGGGGAAACGCAGGCGCAGGTCCGCGTCGCTTTCCCCGAACGCAAGTCGGCAGACACCCTTTGCCGTCGCGGCGACCAGCATTGTGCCAAGCGTCGTCTCGATCACGGCGTAGTGGATTACCTGTCCCTTTCCGCCATCGCGGCGATCCTTCGCGCTCATGCCCATCCGGCCTTTCATGTCCTCGTAGAAGCGCGAGGGGGCCGCGTAGCCCGCCTCGTAGATTGCATCTGTCACCCGGGGTTCTTGCGCCAGCGCTTCGCCGGCCCGCTCTCGCCTGAGCGCTCTTGCATAGGCCGCAGGCGACAGGCCGACCGCGCGGGTGAAGACGCGCTGCAAGTGCGTGGGCGAATAACCGGTGGCGACGCCCAACTTCTCCAGCGAGACCGGCCCCTCGGCATCGCGCAGCAGCTCGATCACGCGCAGGACTGCGGCTTCCTCACGGCTCTGCTGATCCGGGGCGCAGCGTTTGCAAGCACGCAGGCCCGCCGCCTCGGCAGCTTCCGGCGTTGCGTAGAAGCGTACGTTGCGGCGATGCGGCGCGCGGGCCGGGCAACTCGGGCGGCAATAGATGCCGGTCGAGTGCACGCCGGTCACGAAGACGCCATCGAACCGCCGATCCTTGGCGAGCGCGATCTGCCAGCGCTGGTCGTCGGAGAGGGTGTGTTGGTCGGTCATGCCATCGATATGCCAGCAAATCCCACGCTGCGCGTCCCGAAGCTTGCGGTCAATGCAGCTTGCGCTAGAGAGCCCTCTCAATGCACCGCCTTCTTGCCATCCTCGCTTTGCTGCTCGCCGCACTCGCGGCCACGCCCCGCCCTGCTCTCGCGGAAGCCGCCGATATCGAGGCTGCCGCTCGCGGCGTCGTGCGGGTTATCATCATCGGCGAGGACGGGGATGAAATCTTCCCCGTTTCGCACGGCACGGGCTTTGCCGTCGGGGGTGAGCGGATCGTCACCAACGCGCATGTCGTGGCCGAGGCGATCGAGGACGAGCGCCTGTCCATCGGCATTGTCCCGGCAGAGGGACAGCAGGCAGTCTATGCCCGCCTCGTCGCTGTCAGCCCGCGCAATGACCTTGCCTTGCTGGAACTGACGGAGCCGCTGGGCCTTCCCCCGCTCACCATCGCCGGAAACCCGGCCAATAGCGGCGCGGTGACGGCGGTGGGTTACCCGCTCAACGTGGACAAGGCGCAGGGCCTGCAGCAGTCGGATATCTTCCGCGCCCAGCCGCCGGTGACCGCCACGGGCTTCCTTTCGGGCCGTCGCCCAAGCCGCGAGTTCGATACGATCCTCCATACGGCTCCCATCGCGCGCGGGAATTCGGGCGGCCCTCTGCTGGATGATTGCGGGCGGGTCGTCGGCGTCAATTCCTTCGGTACCGAGAGCGCGGGGTCGGATGCGGAATTCTTCTTCGCAGTCAGCACACGCGAGCTGCTGCCCTTCCTGCGCGCCAATGATGTACAGCCGCGCATCAACTCACTGGCCTGCCGCAGCCTCGACGATCTCGAGGCGGAGGAAATCGCCCGGGCCGAACGCGAGGCCGAAATGGAAGCCGAGCGTGCCGAGCGCGAGGCGGAGGCGCTGGCCCAGCAGACCGCCGAAGCGCGCCGCACGATAACGTATGAAGTGATGGACATTCGGGCCACCCGCATGGCCTTCGCACTGCTGCTGCTGATCATCGCGGTGGGTGCTGCCGGCATTGCCTTCTACGGGCACGAGCGCGGCGACATGCGCCTGCGCGCCATTGCCGGGGCGATCGCGGTGCTGGCGTTGGTGGGCGCGATCATCGCATGGATCACCCGCCCGGATTTCGCCGTGATCGACGAAATGGTGCAGGAAAGACTACGCTCCGGCCTCGAGGATGGTCCCACCGGCACGATCGCCGCTCCGCAAGACACGAGCAGTCCGGCAGCCAGCCTCACCTGCGTGCTCGACACTTCTCGCAGCCGGGTCGTCGGCGATCCGGAAGAGGATATCGTGGTCGAATGGTCCGGCGATGGCTGTATCAACGGGCGCACGCAGTACGGCCTTACCGGAGAGCGCTGGACCCGCGTATTCGTGCCCGCCAACGAGGCCGCGGTATCGGTAAATCGTTTCGATCCCGACGAAGGCGAGCTGGTGATGGAGCGCTACTTGCTGGATCTCGGCCAGATGCGCGATGCCCGCGCCGCCCGCGGAAATTTCGTCGCCCCGGATTGCGGCGTGGATGAGACGGCGGCGCGCGAATTCGGCAGCAGCCAAGGGGCGATCATGTCCAGCCTGCCCCAGCGACCGAACGAGCGGCTTGTATATAGCTGCTCGACTTCCGCGCCCGAACCTGCGCCGGAACAGGAGGGCGCCGAATAGGCTGGCACGGGCGTGCGCCTAACCCATTGATCCCGGACTCGGGTTGCATCGCCACACACCCGGTGCTAGGCGCGCGCCAGCCGACACAGAGTGCGTTTCGCGCATCCTTGCGTCGCACCCAGTTTTTCCGTTTCTCGGACCTTGAAGGACACATCGCGCGTGGAGCTTTCCGCCGGTATTCAGGCCAGCCTGGCAGGGCGTTATGCCTCGGCCCTATTCGATCTCGCCAGCGAAGCTGGCACCGTCACCGCTATCGAGACCGATCTCGACCGGCTGGACGCTGCGCTTCGCGAATCGGAGGAGCTCTCGGCGCTCATCCACAATCCCGAAATCAGCCGCAGCCAGCTCGCCCGCGTGATGGACGGAATTGCCGAACACCTCGGCCTGTCGCAGCTGACTCGCAATTTCCTCGGCGTGCTGGCGGAAAACCGCCGCGTGTCGAAACTGCCGGGAATCATTCGCGCATTCACCACCATCGCCGCTGCCCAGCGCGGAGAGGTTCAGGCCGAAGTCGCTTCCGCCCACGCCCTGACCGACGCCCAGCTCATTGAGCTGGAGAACAAGCTGCGCGCCCGCGAAGGCCGCACCGTGAAACTCAAATCCCGCGTCGATCCCGAACTTCTCGGCGGGCTCGTCGTCACCATCGGATCGAAGCGCATCGACAATTCGATCCGCACCCGTCTCAACTCCCTCGCCCAGGCCATGAAGACCGCCTGAGCAGCCATATACGAAGAAGGCTGATTGCAATGGATATCCGCGCCGCAGAAATTTCCAAGGTCATCAAGGACCAGATCGCCAATTTCGGCACCGAAGCCGAAGTCAGCGAAGTCGGCTCCGTCCTTTCCGTGGGTGACGGCATCGCCCGCGTGCACGGCCTCGACAAGGTCCAAGCGGGCGAGATGGTCGAATTCGCCGGCGGCGTGCAGGGCATGGCGCTGAACCTGGAGGCCGACAATGTCGGTGTCGTGATCTTCGGTTCCGACACGGACATCAAGGAAGGCTCCACCGTCAAGCGTACCGGCACCATCGTGGACGTGCCGGTCGGCAAGGGCCTGCTGGGCCGCGTTGTCGACGCGCTGGGCAACCCCATTGACGGCAAGGGTCCGATCGTATCCGACAAGCGCAGCCGCGTGGAAGTAAAAGCGCCGGGCATTATCCCGCGCAAGTCCGTGGACGAGCCCGTGCAGTCCGGTCTCAAGGCTATCGACGCCCTCGTGCCTGTCGGCCGTGGCCAGCGCGAGCTGATCATCGGTGACCGCCAGACCGGCAAGAGCGCCGTGGCCATCGACACCTTCATCAACCAGAAGGACGCGCACGCCGGCGACGACGAGAGGAAGAAGCTTTACTGCATCTATGTCGCCGTGGGCCAGAAGCGCTCCACCGTGGCGCAGATCGTGAAGTCGCTCGAAGAGAACGGCGCGATGGAATACTCCATCGTTGTCGCCGCCACCGCGTCGGAGCCCGCTCCGCTGCAGTACCTCGCGCCCTATACCGGCTGCGCGATGGGCGAGTTCTTCCGCGACAACGGCATGCACGCCGTGATCGTTTACGACGACCTTTCCAAGCAGGCCGTGGCCTATCGCCAGATGTCGCTGCTGCTGCGTCGTCCTCCGGGCCGCGAAGCCTATCCGGGCGACGTGTTCTACCTGCACTCCCGCCTGCTGGAGCGTGCGGCCAAGATGAACGACGAGAACGGTGGCGGTTCGCTCACCGCGCTGCCGATCATCGAGACGCAGGCCGGTGACGTGTCGGCCTACATCCCGACCAACGTGATCTCGATCACCGATGGCCAGATCTTCCTCGAGACGGACCTCTTCTACCAGGGCATCCGTCCCGCCATTAACGTGGGCCTTTCGGTGAGCCGCGTCGGCGGTGCCGCCCAGACCAAGGCGATGAAGAAGGTGGCAGGCTCGATCAAGCTGGAGCTGGCGCAGTACCGCGAAATGGCGGCCTTCGCGCAGTTCGGCTCGGACCTCGACGCCTCGACGCAGAAGCTGCTCAACCGCGGCGCGCGCCTGACCGAGTTGCTCAAGCAGCCGCAGTTCTCGCCGATGCCGGTGGAAGAGCAGGTCGTCTCGATCTTCGCGGGCACCAATGGCTATATCGACGATGTCGCCGTGGACCGCGTGACCGAATACGAAGCCGCCATGCTCAGCTACATGCGCAACGAGCACGCCGACATCCTCGCGACCATCCGCGACACCGGCAAGTTCGAGGACGAGACGCGCAGCAAGCTGAAGAGCGCGCTCGACACTTTCGCCAAGCAGTTCGCCTGAACCGGAACCGGAGAATAGGGAGCCAGAATGGCTAGCCTCAAGGAACTCAAGGACCGGATCAAGTCGGTCAAGTCGACGCAGAAGATCACCAAGGCGAAGCAGATGGTCGCCGCGGCGAAGCTGCGCAAGGCGCAGGCCGCTGCCGAAGCCGCGCGCCCCTACGCCGAGCGTCTGGCCAGCGTCATGGGCTCGCTCGCCAGCAAGGTGAGCGGCGACAGCGCCCCGCTTCTGCTGCGCGGCACCGGCTCTCGTGAGCGTCACCTGCTTGTGGTGGTGAATACCGACAAGGGCCTGTGCGGCGGTCTCAACGCGAACATCGTGAAAGAGGCAAAGAAGCAGGCGCGCAAGCTGATTGCCGAAGGCAAGAGCGTGCAGTTCTACCTCGTTGGCAAGAAGGGTCGCGCGCCGATCAAGCGCGACTTTGCCGACCGTATCGACGATCACTACGACACGAGCGACATGCGCAATCCCGACTTCGCCGAAGCCGAGAAGATTGCCGACGAGCTGGTCGCGAAGTTCGAGAAGGGCGAATTCGACGTTGCCCACCTGATCTACCCGATCTTCCAGAGCGCGCTGTCGCAGGATCCCACGGTCACGCAATTGCTGCCCGTCCCCGCACCCGAAACCGCCGAAGCATCGGATGCAGTGGTAGAGTACGAGCCGGGCGAGGAGGAAATCCTCGAGGACCTGCTGCCGCGCTACATCAGGACACAGCTTTTCGGTGCGTTGCTGGAACGCGAGGCCTCCGAACAGGGCGCCTCGATGACGGCGATGGACAACGCCACCCGCAACGCGGGCGAGCTGATCGAGGACCTGACCATCGAGTACAACCGCAGCCGCCAGGCCGCGATCACCACCGAGCTCATCGAAATCATTGCAGGCGCGGAAGCGCTCTGAGACCATAATTGGAGAGAATGCCGGAAGCCTCAAGCAACCGGAGCAAAACGAATATGACCAGGATCATTGCTGCCCTCGCCGCGCTCAGCGCCCTTGCCGCATGCGGCGAGGAGCCCACACCCGAAGCCACGGCTGCCGAAGTCGTTGCGCCCGAGCCGGTTGCTTCGGCGCCTGCCCCCGACGAAGACCTGTTCGCGCAGCTGCATGCCGAGACCTGCCCGGACGCAGAGCCGGTCAGCACCTCCATCTGCCAGCGCGCCATGGGTGCCGAAACCGCATCGTGCGAATTCGGCCTTGGCGACGATGACGTCCTCCGCAACGATGCCACGCTCGAGCTCGACGAGACGGGCGAGGCCTGGGTGATCGCCGACGCCGAAACCGTCTGCGCGCTCTAAGTTACTCGAACCAGACACCAATCTGACGCCACAGGAAACCAACATGGCTACCGCACCTGCATTGAACCAGACCACCAACGGCACCATCGCCCAGGTCATCGGCGCCGTCGTCGACGTGACCTTCGAAGGCGAGCTGCCGCCGATCCTCTCCGCCCTGGAGACCAAGAACGGCGACCAGACGCTCGTGCTCGAAGTGGCACAGCACCTTGGCGAGAACACCGTTCGCACCATCGCCATGGACGGCACCGACGGCCTTACCCGCGGTCAGGAAGTGATCGCCACCGGCGCGCAGATTTCCGTGCCGGTCGGTCCCAAGACGCTCGGCCGCATCATGAACGTCGTGGGCGAGCCCATCGACGAGCGTGGCCCCATCGGTGCCGAGATGACCGCCCCGATCCACGCCGAGGCACCGGAATTCGTCGACCAGTCGACCGAAGCCGACATCCTCGTCACCGGCATCAAGGTGATCGACCTGCTCGCGCCCTACGCCAAGGGCGGCAAGATCGGCCTGTTCGGCGGTGCCGGCGTGGGCAAGACCGTGCTCATCCAGGAGCTCATCAACAACATCGCGAAGGGTCACGGCGGCGTGTCCGTGTTCGCCGGCGTGGGTGAGCGTACCCGCGAAGGCAACGACCTCTACCACGAGTTCCTCGATGCCGGCGTTATCGCCAAGAACGAGGCGGGCGAAGCAATCTCCGAAGGCTCCAAGGTGGCCCTCGTCTTCGGCCAGATGAACGAGCCTCCCGGCGCGCGTGCCCGCGTGGCGCTGTCCGGCCTGACCATGGCGGAATATTTCCGCGACCAGGAAGGCCAGGACGTGCTGTTCTTCGTGGACAACATCTTCCGCTTCACCCAGGCGGGTTCGGAAGTGTCCGCGCTGCTCGGCCGTATCCCCTCGGCCGTGGGCTACCAGCCGACCCTGTCAACTGACATGGGTAACCTGCAGGAGCGTATTACCTCCACCAACAAAGGCTCGATTACCTCGGTCCAGGCCATCTACGTCCCCGCGGACGACTTGACCGACCCCGCCCCTGCCACCTCGTTCGCGCACCTTGACGCGACCACCACGCTGAACCGCGCGATTTCCGAGCTGGGCATCTACCCGGCGGTGGACCCGCTCGATTCGACCAGCCGCGTGCTGGAGCCGCGCGTCGTGGGCCAGGAACACTACGAGACGGCCCGCAAGGTCCAGGAGACGCTGCAGAAGTACAAGAGCCTGCAGGACATCATCGCCATTCTCGGCATGGACGAGCTTTCCGAAGAGGATAAGCTCACCGTGCAGCGCGCCCGCAAGATCCAGCGCTTCCTCTCGCAGCCGTTCCACGTCGCCGAGGTGTTCACCAACATCCCGGGCCAGTTCGTGCAGCTGGAAGACACCGTGAAGAGCTTCAAGGCCGTGGTCGAAGGCGAATACGATCACCTGCCCGAGGCTGCCTTCTACATGGTCGGCGGCATCGATATGGCGGTAGAGAAGGCACAGAAGCTGGCCGAAGAGGCCTGATCCGTCGCGATGCGGGACACCAGGCGTCTCCTGCGTCGCCTGTCGCAAGCCGGGATCGCGGTTTTTCTGCTGATTTCGGCTTTCGACATTCACCGCTGGCGGCGCGAGCCGTGGCAATTGTTCGACAGCGCCTTTGCCGACACGGCGAACGCATTGTTCGGACAACCTTACCAGCCGTGGTGGCTCTACGCCCTTGCCTTCCCCGTCGTGGCCGTGAATTTCGGCTGCCTCGTCCAGATCTGGCGTGGGAAGACGGAGGGCATCCTGCTCCCCTTCGTGGCGAGTGCGGCGGTGATTGCCATCGTCCCGCTATTTGCCTGGCAGATGGTTGGCTACGCGATGATCTGGGAGCGGATCCTTACCGCGCTGGGTTATTTCATCGGCGGGGCCATAGCGGTCCTGCTCTATCTCGGGCTGGACAGGCGCGCTGGTCGCGCTAGTGACTACGCCCACGAACACAGCGCCCCCACCGGCGCCGACGCGAAAGACGATTGACCATGGCTTTGCATTTCGAACTCGTTACCCCGTCCAAGCTCGTCCGCTCCGAGGATGTGCACATGGTCATCGTACCCGGTGCCGAGGGTGAGTTCGGCGTGCTGGAAGGTCATGCGCCCTTCATGTCGACCATCCGCGACGGGGCGGTACAGGTCTACAAGACCGAGGGCGGCGCGCCCGAGAGCATTGAAGTGCGCGGCGGCTTTGCCGAAGTGGGCGACAAGGGTCTCACCGTCCTGGCCGAGCACGTCGAGGACTGAGCGCTCCCAGCCGCTCTCCCACCGTCGTGAAAACGCAATCCGCTATTGCGGCCCCCCTCGCGGCTCTGGCGGCTCTCGCCCTCTCGTCCTGCGTCGATACCAGCCAGGACATTCATTACATTCCCACACCCGAAGCCGTGGTCGAAGAGATGCTCCGCCTTGCCGAGATCGAGGACGGGGACGTGTTGTATGACCTTGGTTCAGGCGATGGACGGATCGTGATTGCCGCCGCGCGCGACTACGGCATTCGCGCGGTCGGGATCGAGATCGACGATGGCTTGCTCGAACGCGCCCGCGAAAATGCGCGTGCTGCAGGGGTCGAGGACCTTGTCGAGTTCCGCAAGCAGGACATGTTCGAGACAGATCTCACCGATGTGGACGTCCTTGCGCTATATCTGGGCACAACGCAGAACCTGCGCCTGCGTCCGCGGATCATGGAGCAGATGGAGCCCGGCTCACAGGTCGTCAGCCACGCTTTCTCGATGGGCGGCTGGCAGCCGGACGTCGAGACCACCGTCGAGAATCGCAAGGTGTTCAAGTGGACGGTGCCGCTTGAATTCATCGACGGCTTTCCTCCCGTCCTTCCCGGCGACGGCGAGGCCGAGAGCTAATCCTTCCGCCGCCGCGTGGGCGCGTGGAAATCGGGCGGCTTGTCGGCGATCCAGCGCAGGAATTTCTCGACCTCCTCCAAAGCGAGCAACGGACCGCGCGCGCCGTTCATTCGCGCGAGCTGTGCGTTGGTGGCGTGGGCGTGGATGGTACGATGGCAGATCGGGTGGACCGGCACGGTCAGGCGGCCCTTCTTCGCCTTCGGAACCGTGTGATGCCATTGCACGCGCCTGCCCAGCGGCCTTTCGCATAGCCAGCAGGTTTCGCAGTTCGTCTCGGTCATAATGGCTTCTTAACCATGTTCGCGCATGGCAGGCCAGCAAGGGGCATGAGACAAGGCATGACGAGCGTCGCGGCGGCGAATTTCCAGAACGGCAAAACGCGAGAGACCGCTGCCATCCTGCGGAGCGACGCGGCCTGCCTCTGCGCGCTGGCGATATTCGTCGTGCTCACCCGGCTGCCCTGGTTCGGCGACCCCGTGGCCGATTACGACGAGCAACTCTACAGCTTCATGGGCTGGCGCATGCAATTCGGCGAGTTGCCCTTCGTCGACTGGTGGGATCGCAAGCCCTTCGGCCTTTTCGCCATTTTCGGCATCATCCACGCGCTGTTCGGTCCGAGCGCCCTCGCCTACCAGCTCACCGCGACCGCGTTCGCGCTGGCCACGGCAGGGCTTACCTATCACCTCTCCAGAAAGCTTGTGGACCCGGTGGGAGCCGCGATGGCGGGCGCCCTGTCGGCGATGCTGCTGGTCGCCTATGCCAGCTATTCCGCGCAGAGCGAGGTGTTCTTCGCACCGCTGATGTTGGGCATGGTGGCGTTGCTGGCGGATGGCCATAACCCGAATTTTACCCGGCGCGCCCTGCTGGCGATGGCGCTGGGCGGGCTGGCGTTGCAGGTCAAATACACGGTCCTCCCGCAATGCGCGTTCCTTGGCTGCTGGGCCCTGTGGACCGAATACCGGCGCGGAAGGAGCCGGGGCAGCCTTGCGACACTGGCGTTTTTTTATGCTGTGCTCGGCCTGCTACCGACCTTGGCGGTAGGGATATTCTACGCTGCCATCGGCGAGTTCGAGGCGTTCTGGTTCGCCAATTTCGTCAGCTTTTTCGATCGCGCTGCGGCCCCGCAGGGTCGCTGGGGAGCAGATCACGCAATTGGCGTTGCTCCGCTTGTCGTTCTGGCTCTTGGAGGGCTCTACGCAGCCTTCCGCATGCGTCGCCCCGAGCCGTTCGGAACCTGGCTCTTCTTCGCCGGCTGGGCGATCTCGACGCTGGCCGGGGTGCTCTTGCCCGGGACTGTTTATCTTTACCACTATGCTGCGCTGGCTGCGCCCGCTGCCCTGGTTGCTTTGCCGCTGCTGGACGGCAGGGGGCCGCTGGGCCCGTGGCCGGGAGCGATCCTGAGCGTCGGTTTCCTCTTGCTGCTGCAGTTGCCCGAACGCCATGCGAGTTCGCAGGAGCGGCGAGATGCCGTCGACACGCTCGCTGCCGCGATCGCGCCGCATGTCGACCGAAACCAGGATTGCCTGTGGATCTGGGACGGGCCGACGGTCCTCTACCGCCTGACGGATAGCTGCGTGCCTACCCGCTATGTCTATCCCGACCATCTCAACAATACGCTCGAGACAGGTGCCCTGGGCGTCGATCAGGTCGCCGAAATCGACCGCATTCTGTCAGGTCGGCCCGGTGCAATCGTGACGGCCGACAAGGGCGTGACCATCCGCAATCCCGTGGCCGCGGAACGTGTCGCGCGCGCGCTTGAGCGCACCTATGAACCGCGCGCAGTGGCAACCATTCACGGGCGCGAGCTGACTGCCTGGACCCGCCGGACCGACTGACTTCAGGCAGGCATCCTGGCCCCGCGCCTCGTGCGGCCATCGTGCCACAGCCACAGACCCGCAAGGATGATGAGCGCGGCTCCCGCCATGGCGGTCAGGTCCGGCACCTCGGAGAAGAATAGATACCCCAGCACCGAGGCGGCGATCAGCTGGCCGTAAGTCATCGGCGCTACCGTAGCCGCGCCCGCCCGCTCCGTTCCCATGTAGATCAGCCAGTGCGCGGTGCTCGCGGTGACGGCGATGATCGCAACGCGGGCCGGGATATGCCATGCGGGCCATTGCACCTGCAGCTCCGCCATGCCGCTCGCATGCCCGATCACCATGGCGATCACCAGGATCACGGTTGCAAAGAGGGCGACATAGGACTGCATGGCAAGCGCGCTTCCGCGTCCGGCCACGGCGCGGTTCGCCGTTACCAGTACCGCCATACCCATGGCCGCCCCCAGCGGCAGGAGCGCCGCAATACCGATTTCCGCAAAATTCGGCCGCAGCACGATCAACACGCCGGCGAATGCCAAAAGCGTCGCGGCCACGGTCTGCCAGCGCAGCTTCTCGCCCAGGAAGATCGCGGCGAGAATGGCTGTGAACATGGGCTGGGTGAACGCCAGGGCAATCGCCTCGGTCAGGGGCATGAGCCAGACACTTGCAAAGAAGCAGATGGTGGCGACGCCAACGCCCGCTCCGCGCAGCCACTGCATCCAGAAGCCAGGGATGTTGCGCAGCGGCGCCAGCCCCTCTTTCCAGATCAGGATTGCCGTGAGACCAACCGCGCCGAGGCCATAGCGCCACGCAGCGATCGCCGTGGGGGCCCATGCGCCATCGATGCCTTTCACGATGGCATCGCCCAATGTCAGCGTGCAGAAGCCCGCCAGCGCGAAAAGCAGGCCCGAACGATCCGTTTCCTGCATTTACCCGGCCCTTCGATTGCAATGCGGGCCCCGTAGCAGTTGCGCCGGCGTGAGCAAGATTTGCGTCCGGGTTTCCCGCGCAATTTTACGAAGCGTTAAACGCTCATGCTTAACAAAGCCCTAGGTGGCGTCCCCGCACGGGCGCATGCCGGGGGGCCCGATGACGAAGCTGATTATCCAGATACCCTGCCTGAACGAGGCCCAAACGTTGCCGGCGACGCTGGCAGCTCTCCCGCGACGGGTGGCAGGCGTAGACACGGTGGAATTCCTGGTAATCGATGATGGCAGCCAGGATGGCACGGCCCAGGTCGCGCGGCAGTGGGGGGTGCACCATGTCGTTTCGCATGCCCGCAACAGGGGCCTTGCGGCAGCCTTTCGCAGCGGCATCGACCGGGCGCTTGCAGAGGGCGCCGACATCATCGTCAATACCGATGGCGATGGCCAGTATGAAGGCGGAGACATTGCCGCGCTGGTAACCCCGATCCTGCGCGGTCAGGCAGATATCGTGATCGGTGACCGCGGCGTGTCGAACAACGCGCACTTCTCTCCGGCCAAGCGCCTCATGCAGCGCGTCGGCAGCGGCGTGGTGCAGCACCTGGCGGGCACGAAGGTTTCCGATGCGGTCAGTGGCTTCCGGGCTATCAGCCGCGAGGCGGCACAGCGGATCAATATCACGACCGAGTTCTCCTATACCACGGACATGCTGATCCAGGCCGGGCGCAAGCGGATGGCCATCGCTACCGTGCCCGTGCGTACCCACGCTGCCGCGCGCCCAAGCCGCCTCTTCAAGTCCATCCCGCGCTTCGTGATGCAGACGGGCATCACGATGGCTCGCGCTTTCACCGCCTACAAGCCACTGCGCGCTTTTGTGGGCACCGGCTCGCTCATCGCCCTTGTCGGCATGGTGCCGATCCTGCGCTTCCTGTGGTTCTGGAGCCAGGGCGACAGCGGCGGTCATGTGCAGTCGCTGGTGCTGGGCGGAGCCTTGCTGGTGCTGGGCGTGCTGGTGGCGATCCTTGGCATGGTGGCAGACCTCGTCGCCGCCAATCGCAAGCTGCTGGAAGAAAATCTCGCCCGCACCCGTCGGCTGGAGGACCGCATTGCCGCGCTGCAGGGGCAGCGTGAGAGCCCCGTCCGCACCACGCGCAAGCACAGGGACGCCGCGTGACGACGCAGGCGATCCGGGCTGAAAGCAATACGCTGGATTCCGGACCCGGCCGGTTCCTGTCCCGGCGATTGCCGGACACGAACTCGGCGCTCTGGCCGATGTGCGCACTGGCCATTCTTGCTGTGCTCCAGTTCTCCATGGTGTTCACACGCGCCATCAACTGGGACGAGTATTTCTATTTCCACGAAGTTGCCGCGTTCGCGCAGGGGCAGCTCGATCGCCCCCTGCAGACACTCCACACCCGGCTGTTCGCCTGGCTGCCTGGCCTGTTCGCCACGAGCACGGACCATATCGTTGCGGCACGCGTCATCATGTTCGCATGCGAGCTTGTTAGCATCGCGGCGATTGCCCTTTGCGCCCGCAAGTTCGCCGACTGGCCGGTCGCCATACTTTGCGGGCTTCTCTATCTCTCGGCTGGCTACGTATTGCAGCACGGTTTTTCCTTCCGCTCCGATCCCCTGGCGACTGCGTTGCTGATGAGCGCGCTTTTTATTCTTGTCCGCACGAATCTCACGGCGCTCTGGATTATCGTCTTCGGGATCTGCCTCGGTCTAGCCGGATTGGTGACGATGAAGTCGGTGCTGTATGCTCCGGCGTTCATCGGCGTCGGCCTGATGCGCCTGATGGAGGCGCCTCGCGTGATCCCGGAACTTTGCAGGCTTCTGCTGGCCGTCGCCGCGACATGTGCGAGTTTTGCGCTGGTCTACCTGATCCAGCTCGCCAGCGTGACTGGAACCTATCAGACTGCTGCGGCATCGCAGGCAATGGTCGAGTCCTCGGCCAGCTGGATCTTTCATGTGGGCATCCCGCCCTACTGGCAGATGGCGGTAAAGGCCGCCGCAACCGCTCCAATCTTCTCGCTGTTGGTACTGGCGACGCCCGCCATCGTGTGGAAGATGAAAGATAGCCAAGGGCGCAAACTGGCTCTTGTCGGCTTGTGGCTACCGGTCCTTACGCCATTCTTCTACGTGAACACCGCCGCCTATTTCTATGCTTTCATGCTCGCGCCCGTGGCCGTGGCGTGCGCGCCTGCGCTGCAACTTTCACTGGCGCGCTGGAATGGTGCGGTGCTTACCGGGGCAATCGCCGTGATCGGGCTTGCGACCTGGTTACACGAGGATCGCCGGGTGATTGACCGGCAGCGACAGTTGGAAACCAACGTGCAGGAGATCTTTGCGAGACCTGTCTCCTACTTCGACCAGAACTTCATGCTGGGTGCCTGGCCCCAGGCAAACGGCTTCATGACGCCATGGGGTATGCACGTCTATCGCGTCGCAGGCAAAGCGCGGTACAGTGACGCGCTGGACGCAGGCACCGTACCACTGCTGCTTGCCAACTCTCGTGACCTGCAGGAACTGATGGCAGGCACGAACGACGGCTTGCTGCTGCCGGAAGACACGGCGGCCCTGCGCGAGACATATGTCGAATTCTCGCCGTATATCTGGCTTGCGGGAAAGGATATCCCTGCAGCTGGAGAAACTACGTACCGGGTTCGGGTGCCCGGTCCCTATACTGTGCATGGCGATGTAATCGTGATCGATGGCACGAGGCACGAGAAGGGCGAGAGCATCGAGCTGGAGCGCGGAACCGTTACCCTTGCCAACCCGGGCCGTACTCCCACACGGCTGGTGTATGGCGACCGGCTACCCGAGCCATCCGATCCGGTGGAAAGCGGGCCGCTGTATGTCCTCTTCTGACGAGGACCGGCCAGGCGTCCTCTTCGTCACCCGCAAGTGGGCACCCGCGACCGGTGGCATGGAAACCTACTCGTTGAAACTGACGGACCGGCTTGGAAAGCTCACTTCTCTCGAGATCGTCGCGCTGCCGGGGAGAAGCAACGGCATGCCTCCCGGTCCCCTCTCCCTGCTATTGTTCCCGTTTACCGTGCTATGCCGCATTCTCTCCCGTCCCCACGCTCCGGAAGTCCTGCATCTGGGCGATATGGCCCTTTGGCCACTGAGATTTCTGGCCGGTCGGAAGACCCGGGTGGTCATCTCGGCACACGGTACCGATGTTGCCTATCACCGTCGCCGCGGCTGGCGGGGCAGACTTTACGGACTTTATCTTCGGCTCGGGGCGCGCTGGTCGCGCGATGTCCTGATGATCGCCAACTCCCGGGCGACCGCACGGGTTGCCGCAGAGACGGGCTGGAAGTGCGATGCGACCATTCCCCTCGCCACCGATTTCTCCAGCGATGAGAGCGAGATATCGAACGACGGCACCATCTTGTTCGCGGGCCGACTGGTCGAGCGCAAGGGCATGGGCTGGTTCGTTCGCGAGGTGCTGCCCCTCCTGCCCGGGACGCTTCGCCTCAAGGTTGCCGGCACCGGCTGGGACGAGGCGGAGCGCGCGGCACTCGACCATCCTCGTGTCGAATACCTGGGAGCGCTTCCACCGGCACAGCTTGCCGCGCAGTACGCGCGCTCCCTGTGCGTCATCATTCCCAATATCGAGGTCGCCACTGGCGAATACGAAGGGTTCGGCCTTGTCGCACCCGAAGCTGCTTCAGCGGGCGGCGTGGTCCTGGCAGCTGATCACGGCGGCCTGCAGGATGCAGTGCGCCACGGCAGGACCGGCCTGCTAGTCGAGACCGGCAATCCCGATGCCTGGGCGCAGGCTATCCGGGCCATCTCGAAATGGTCTGCTGCGGAGCGAGAAAGTTTCATCCGCGATGCTCGCCGACTGTCACGGGAGTATTACAACTGGGAGCGAGTGGCAGAGGAAACAGTGGCACTCTACTGCCGCTAGGGCTCGCTTCTCCAGCGGCCCTTGCGCAGCGCTACCGAGTTGAGCTTCCTGCGCTCAAACCTTGGGCCGAGAAATTCATAGAAGAACCAGTCCATCCGCTGTCGCGGCAGGAACCGGTAAAGCAGCCGCTCGATCATATTCCAACTGGAAGACCGGTCTCCGCGTCGTTCGGAGGCATGGATGACGTGGTCGCGTCGATAAGCGAAGCGGCCGTGCTTGCGTATCCGATGGGCAATCTCGTGATCGAACAGGACGAAAGGCCAGATCGATGCATCGAAACCGCCGGCGCGTTCGAGCATGCTGCGTCGGTAGCAGTGCCCCGCCCCGCCTGCATGGCACTTGGCCGGCCAGAAACGCGCGGAGAACCATTGGAAGGCCGATGCCCGACGTCTGCCCGATTCCCCAACATTGAACGCCATTGCTGTGGAGATCGAAGGATCGCTTTCCAGCATTGAAATCGCCTTCTCCACGTAGTCAGGTGGATAGAAAGTGTCCGCATCCAGCGTTGCGACATAGGGAGTGCGCGATTCACAAAGTCCGCGACGAAGCGCGTGAAGCTGGCCCTTCTCCTTCTCCTTCATCATGATGACAGGGATGTCGCGATTGCCGGCCAGCGCTTCCAGCACACGCTGTTCGCTGCCATCGCTAGACATGTTGTCGACCAACAGCAGGGCAAAGCGGCGGTCGGTCTGCGCAAGCAAGGAAGCCAGCGTCGCTCCGATGAAATCTTCCTCGTTGAAATAGGCGAGGACCAGCGTCACCAAAGGATCGTTCACGCCTGTCCTTTTCTCTCCGCCCTTCGCAGGGCGAGAAATAGTCGCGCTTCTGTTGCTCATGACAACCGCCGTGCAGCTATAGCGCACAGTTCCGTAGCCGTGGTGATTGGGCGCTGGCGCAGGAGATGGAGCTGGCTGCGCAGCCAGGTCGGGCTGTCGTTGCCAAAGGCGCGCCAAACGCCCTTCATCAACGTGTTGACCGTCAATCGCCGGACTGCCCTGCGCGTTTCGCGCCCGGCTTCCATCTGCTCGAGGAAGGCGCGTTCTACGGCAAAAGCCGTTGCAACTACATCGGACAGCCCTTTGTGCGGCACCTCTCCCGCGGTAACGAATGCCGCTAGTGCGCGGAGCCGTTCAGGTGAGATTTTGCCGCATCTGTCGATCAGCGCCCTGCCAGAGATGTCGACAGCAGTCTCGCTTTGCTCCCTGCAACGGGTAGCGGAAATGCTGGCGCCGTGCTGTCGGACAGAAACAAGGCGCTGGGGAAGCCGATGGCCATATCCATGCTGCTGCAACTTCAGCCAGAAGTCGAAGTCCTGCGCGGTATGCTTCGTCTCGTCGTAGACAAGATTCTTCGCAAGCAAGGTCGCCCGGCGAAAACATGCGGAGGAATGCACGATCGGGGGACTGTAGGCGGAGAGGTAGCGGAATGCCGCGGCGTCCAGCTCCCCGCGTCCGTGCCGCACCGTCCTGCCGGTTGCGTCGATCACGATTTCGTTGGAACCCACGAGGACATGATCCGGATGACTGTCGAGAAATTCGGCTTGCATGGCCAGACGTTCCGGATGCGCGACATCGTCTGCATCGATCCGTGTGATATACCTTCCTTGCGCCGCTTCGAGCCCCCGGTTCAGCGAACGAGTAAGCCCCATGTTCGCCGCGTTGGTGTGAATTCTTATGCGATCATCAGAACTGGCGGCCGCAGACAGTATGGCCGGGCTGGCGTCCCGGGAGCAGTCGTCCACGATTACGAACTCGTAATCGGTCAACGTTTGCGCCGAGATGCTCGCC
This sequence comes from Aurantiacibacter poecillastricola, assembly GCF_030730945.1. GTDB lineage: Bacteria > Pseudomonadota > Alphaproteobacteria > Sphingomonadales > Sphingomonadaceae > Alteraurantiacibacter > Alteraurantiacibacter poecillastricola. The sequence continues at coordinate 218,638 of NZ_JAVAMS010000003.1, read as the reverse complement.
AGCGTTTGCGGCAGGAACCGTTCGCCATCATGCACGGCCATCAGCACGGTGATCCGCGGTATGATCATGGTGCCCTGCCTGTCCTGTCGGTGCAAATACCGCTCCGCTGCGACACGGGTATCACCGTCTTAATCGATAGAGACGCTGGGCGCGGGAAGATCGATGCGGTAGAAGCGAGGAGCGAACCCATCAGTCGCACTTTCCAGATAATGGACGCGAATGCCAACAGTTATGCCAAGCCGCCCTCCCGAGACGATCTACGACACCGGTTTCCACGCAGGCCGCGACGAACGAACGCGGTCGAGCGCGACGAAAATACTCTCGCACCTTCAGGAATGGCTGGAGCCTGCCAGCGTGTGCGACGTCGGATGCGGGGTGGGAACGTGGCTGGCCGCGGCACGCGAACTCGGAATTGCAGATGTCGCCGGTTTCGAGGGTCCATGGTCCCAGTCGGCAAATCTGGTCGTCGCCCAATCGGCGATCACCATCCAGAACCTCGAAGAACGGATCGAGGCGCCTCGCACATTCGATCTGGTCCTGTGCCTCGAAGTTGCCGAGCATCTTGAGCAGCGCCGGGCGGCGAACTTCATCGGTGACCTGTGCAAGCTGGGGGACTGCGTACTGTTCTCGGCCGCCATTCCGCTGCAGGGCGGCAAGGGCCACGTCAACGAACAGTGGCAAAGCTATTGGGCGGCCCTGTTCAACGATCACGGCTTTACCGCGTTTGATCCCATCCGCCCGCTGATCTGGAGCGATCCTTCTGTGGCCGTCTGGTATCGGCAGAACACCCTTGTGTTTGCCCGCAGGGGGAGCACCCAGGCCGACAGGCTTCACGAGGCCGGCTGTCCCGAACCGCTGATGCTGGATCTGGTACATCCCGAACTGTTTCTCCTTGCCGAGAAAGGCCAACCCAAGCGCGCGATTACCCGCGCGGTCAGGAACTTCCTCGGGCAGTCGTGAGCGAATGCAGCCCTCGTCCCGCGACGCGCTGGTGGATCGCAAGCCAGCAGGCCGCGAACCACACGACTTCGAAGACTATGTGAGAGATGGCAATCCCCGCCAATCCGAAGGCCGGTACGGCAATGGCCAGCACAACGCCGAAAGCCAGCGTGCCAAGGATCACGGAGCGAAGGTATAGGCCGCTGATATCCAGCGCCAGCATGGTCGGCAGCAGGGTAACACCGGCAAGGTAGACACCGCGCGAGGTGAACAGCAGCACCGTCAACCAGTAGGCCGGAGCGAATTCGCTCCCGAAAGCCGCCACGAGGATAGGCTGGCCCACTGCGAACATGACCGTGGCAAGTGCCAGCCCACCTCCCCCGGCCAGCATCGCCACGCGCGTGGAGTAGCGCGTTACCGCGCGAAGGTCGCCACGGGTCACCATGCGTGAAATCGGCGCGCTCACCACTTGCTGCAACGCGCGCGCGAGTTGCCCGACCTGGTTGGCCAGGCTCTTGGCGACGCGCAACAGGCTGGCTCCGGTCGGCCCGAACACGCTGCCAGCAAACAGTACATCGATATCTTGGGTAAGCATGCGAATTCCGGTGGTGGCGTTGGTCTGCCACATCATCGGCCAGAAACCGGCACTGGCAGCAATGGCTTCACGTGCCGAGGACGGTTCGGCGGCCGATGCGCTGTCTCTCCTGATCGCGTGCCAGGTTGCTCCGATAAAAAAGAGGTTCGCCATCACTTCGGCCAGCATCCAGAGGAGTAGGAATGCTCGCGCGTCAGCCCCTGCAAGCCACAGGAAAAGCGATCCACCGGCGGTCAAGCCTGCCGCCAGTACGGGCCGCGCACCGACCAGCCAGAAGCGATCATGGCACCGCAGGTATGCCTCGGTCACCCCGAAGATACGGGTAAGGATCACCAGACAAAAGAGCATGCCGGGCGCGATCCATTCCTCGGCGAGCCCGAAAACAGGCGCGAGAACCGGAAGAAGCGCCGCAGCCAGCACGGTCGCGAACAGCGCCGTACCCAAATCCACGAGCAGTCCCGCTTTCAGCAGTCCTGCGAAACGCGAACGATCATCGCGCTCTTGCGCATCTGCGAGGAAATGCGTCAACACGTTCACGGACTGGAAGTTCAGCAGCGCATCCACGACCTTTGCGTAGGTCTGGATCAGCACGATCATACCGAACGCCTCGAGACTGAGTGCTCGTGCCGCGATCGCAACTGCGATGAATTGCATCGCGCCGCCCACGACATTGCTGCCTACAAGCTTGCTCCAGCTACTGGCAATCGAACGGCCCATGGGTTCAGATAACTCCGCTGACAGGCTCTTCGGCGCGGGGAAACCGAGCCGGAAAATCCCGCTCGTTAAGCCTAATTACGGATCAGGGTAAATTTTGGCTTAAGTTTGGGCTGCCATAGGACAGTTCTGCGAATGCCTCTCAGAGCGCGGGCTCAAATGCTTTGTAAATTCTTTACCAAGTTCTCCGATACGCATGGCGGAGAGCAGCGAACATTCTGCTGAACGAATTTTGGTAAGGAGCATCCATCAATGAGCGCTTTCGGACGCAAGAACGGTGCTGGCGGCATGTCCAAGGGCGCGCGACCTAGCTTCGGTGTCGCCAAGCCCATGCGCGGCGGATCACCCGGCATGGCGCCTTCCAGGGAAGAACCCGCCGTACCGGGCGGCGACCAGTTCCCTCCCGTTCCCCCCGAGGGAGCCGAAGTTGACGCGGGTGCTCCCAAGGGCGATGCGATGAGCCGGCTGGCGGACCGTTCCAATGCCGTCCACGACAATTCCAGCGAGCTGGGCGGGTTCGAGGCGTCGGTCCACAAGATCAAGGAACAGGTGCTTCCCCGATTGCTCGAACGCGTCGATCCGGAGGCGGCGGCGACCCTCACCAAGGAAGAGCTGTCCGAAGAATTCCGACCGATCATCATGGAGGTGCTGGCCGAGCTGAAGGTCACGCTGAACCGGCGCGAGCAGTTCGCGCTGGAAAAGGTGCTGATCGACGAATTGCTCGGCTTCGGTCCGCTGGAAGAGTTGCTCAGCGACCCCGACGTGTCCGACATCATGGTCAACGGCCCCGACCAGACCTACATCGAAAAGAAGGGCAAGCTGGTCATCGCGCCGATCAAGTTCCGGGACGAGACGCACCTCTTCCAGATCGCCCAGCGCATCGTGAACCAGGTCGGCCGCCGCGTCGACCAGACGACCCCGCTCGCCGACGCCCGTCTCAAGGACGGCTCCCGTGTGAACGTGATCGTGCCGCCGCTATCCTTGCGCGGTACGGCGATCTCGATTCGTAAGTTCTCCGAAAAGCCCATCACGCTCGACATGCTGAAGGGCTTCGGCTCGATGAACGACAAGATGTGCACGGCGTTGAAAATCGCCGGGGCCTGCCGGATGAACATCGTCATTTCCGGCGGCACGGGCTCGGGTAAGACGACGATGCTCAACGCCCTGTCGAAGATGATCGACCCGGGCGAGCGCGTCCTGACCATCGAGGACGCAGCCGAGCTCCGCCTGCAGCAGCCCCACTGGCTACCGCTCGAAACCCGTCCGCCGAACTTGGAAGGCCAGGGCGCCATCACCATCGGCGACCTCGTGAAGAACGCCCTGCGTATGCGTCCTGACCGCATTATCCTGGGCGAAATTCGCGGCGCGGAGTGTTTCGACCTCCTCGCCGCCATGAACACCGGTCACGATGGTTCGATGTGTACGCTCCACGCCAACTCCCCGCGCGAGTGCTTGGGCCGTATGGAAAACATGATCCTGATGGGCGACATCAAGATCCCGAAGGAAGCCATCAGCCGGCAGATTGCCGAATCCGTCGATCTCATCGTGCAGGTAAAGCGCCTTCGCGACGGTTCGCGCCGCACCACCAACGTAACCGAGGTGATCGGCATGGAAGGCGACGTGATCGTGACGCAGGAGCTGTTTGCGTTCGAGTATCTGGACGAAAGCGAAGACGGCAAGATCCTGGGCGAGTTCCGCTCCTCAGGCCTGCGCCCCTACACGCTGGAAAAGGCTCGCCAGTTCGGTTTCGACCAGGCTTATCTTGAAGCCTGCCTGTAAAAAATCAGGTTCCGCCGATCCACCCGACGCAGGCAAATGCCATCAGCGCGAGGCCTGCAAACCCGGTGAGCGCCCCGATATCGCGCCAGGGTAGCAGGCCGACCCGGTCGATATCGTGGCGCTTCTTGCGGCGATAATCACGCCAGGCGGAAAAGCCGGAAAGCGAAAGCAGCGCTGCGCCCCAAAGGCCGTAAACCGTCGCGTCGTTCGCAAATCTGATCCAGTCAGGCAGCTGCATATCGGCGCGGCATATGGGCAGCGCTGCGCATATCGACAACGCTTGATCGCACCCCGAACGCCCCTATGGCGAGCGGCATGACCAGCGCCCCCCGTGACGATTCCAGCGACCGGCCCCTGCTGGCGCTGTTGATGCGCCTCGCGGGGATTGCCGGCTTTGCGCTGATGGCGGCGCTGATCAAGATGGCGTCCGACACCGGCATCCACCTTGCCGAGCTCTTGTTCTGGCGCCAGCTTGTGTCCCTGCCGATCCTGCTGGGATGGGCACTGGTGACCGGCGGCCTGATGCAGCTCTCGACCACACGACCGATGGCACATGGCGTGCGCGCCGCGTATGGCGTGGTGGGCATGGTGTTGAATTTCGGCGGTGTGATCCTGCTGCCGCTGGCCGAGGCGACCACCCTGAGTTTCACCGCGCCGATCTTTGCCGTGCTTCTCTCCATCGTTCTCCTGAAGGAGACCGTAGGCATCTGGCGCTGGTCGGCCGTGGCGGCGGGCTTCGCTGGCATCCTCGTGATCGCGCAGCCGGGAGGCGGCAACGTGCCACTGTTCGGAGCGGCCGTGGCCCTGGGCGGCGCTTTCATGATCGCGCTCATCGCCATCCAGATTCGCGATCTTTCGCGTACAGAGACGCCGCTGGTGATTGTCTTCTGGTTTTCCGTGGGCTCGGTCATCGTCACGGCACCTTTCATGCTTTTCGTGCACGAGCCGCTGACCTCCCATCAATGGTGGCTGGTGATCGGCATTGGCCTTGCTGGCACATGGGGGCAGGTGCTGGTGACGATGGCGCTGCGGCTGGGGAAGGTTTCGAGCGTGATCGTGATGGACTATTCCAGCATCGTCTGGGCGACGCTGTATGGCTGGCTGTTCTTCGCCACGCTCCCTGCATTTACTACCTGGATCGGTGCGCCATTGGTTGTCCTGTCCGGTCTCATCATCAGCTGGCGCGAGCATCACCTTGCAAAACGTGCATTTGTCGATCAACGTCAGGCCACTGGAACCTGACTTGACGCAAGCTGTTGTTAGGTCAGTGACCTGTCCGGAACGGATAGCGAAGGATAGACCAATGACCCGCAAGATCATTCTGGTTGTCACTGCCAGTCTGATGGCCCTGACCGCCACCGCATGCAATACCGTACGCGGCGTAGGACAGGACCTCGAGTCGGTCGCAAACGAAGTCGACGCGGCGACCTGACGACAGGCGCGGTGTCGAACAAAAGGAGACGCCTCGCATGCGCAAGATTTTCACCGCCGTAACCGCCGCCGCTTTCGCCCTATCGGCTGCAGCCTGCAACACCGTCGAAGGTGCTGGCGAAGACCTTCAGTCCGCTTCCAACGAGGTTGAAGAAGAAATCTGATCTGCGAACCCGATGGTTCAGAAGCGCCCGCCGGATAATTTCGGCGGGCGTTTCGCTTTCTGCTTCTATCGAATGCGATAGACCAGTGTGAGATTATTGGCGGGCATTTCATGTCGCGCCGTCCGTTCGAACCCGATGTCATCGGCAAGCTTGTCCAGCCATTCCACGTCGCGCAAACCCCAACTCGCATCGCGCGATTTCAGGCTTTCATCGAACTGCCGATTGGATGGCGCCGTCGCCACGCCTGCCTCGAAGAACGGACCGTAAATAATCAGCGGTGCTCCAGCGGTAAGCAATCGACTGGCGCCCGCGAAAAGACCTTCGGTTGCAGATGGCGGGCTGATATGCGTCATGTTGACGCACAGGATCGCATCGGCGCTATCGAGGGGCCAATCGGCGAACGCAGCATCCAGCCGCTTTGGGGACAGCAAATTGCCTCCCCCTTCCTCCCGCCATGCAGCAATCGAGGCCAGCGCATTGGGGTCGGGATCGGTGGGCTGCCATTGCCAGTGCGGAAAGCTGTGCGAGAGATAGGCGGCATGCTCTCCCGTGCTCGCAGCAATTTCCAGCAACAGACCGCCCTCGCCCAGCTCCTGCGCCAGCACCTCACGAATGGGTTCGCGGTTCCGCAATGTTGCGGGAGCATGGTTGCGGGTCATCGCTTCACTCTCGCATTCCTGCGCGCCCTGCGCTCTCGTATGGCAAGCCATGCCAGCAATCCTGCCGGTCCGGCCACGAAGGTAATCAGCAGGACGGGCGCCTGCAGCCAGCGCGAAAAGCCCTTCTGGTCGGCATCCTTGGCGATCCAAAGGCCCGCGAAGAGGTCGAAAGCAAGGTAGTGGATCCAGCCCACCGTTACTCCGCCATCGGACATGAAGATACCGCGCACGCCCTCAATGGTCTGGAACGATGGATCGCTCGCGCCTTCGACGGCCCGGCCGTTCAATGACCCTGTAAGCAGCAGCACAAGAAGGACCACATAGGCGAGGCAGAATAAGCCGATGCCCGCATAGAACACAGCGCTCTGCAGCAGCTTGGTGCGGGGGAGGACGATCAATGCGGCCCAGCACACCATCGCCCACACGTTGGCGATGCCGAACAGGCTATCCCACATCCGCTTCGGCCTTTGCGGCAAGGCCACGTTCGAACTCGCGCGCCATGCGCATGATTGCGTCATGCTCGTGAATGAACTGGCCCGCCGCCTTCGCCGTCGCGAAGCCCAGTGCGGCGCTGGCGACATCGTATGCCCGGATGGACCGGTATTTCGTCCTGCCGCCCACCAGCAGCATGTCCGCCAGCGGGGCGAGGACCTGTCCTGCCATCTCTACCGGGCGCAGATCGTTCTGACGCCTCCCCCGCAGCAGTCCAGGGCGCATGATATCCAGCCGCTTGAGCCGGAGGGCCCTGAGATCGCGCTCGGTCTCCCCCTTCACTTTGAGGTAGGAATTGCGGGAAAACGCGTCCGCACCGACTGACGAAATCTGCACGAAGTTGCGCACCTCGGCCTTCTTTGCGGCTTGCGCTACCTCCAGAACGAGATCGTGATCGACTTCGCGAACTCCTTCCTGGCTTCCCGCCTTGCGGTGGGTGGTGCCAAGTGCGCAGATCACGGCATCGGGCGCCAGTTGCTCGATAATGCCCGGCCATTCCCCGCGCTCGGCCAGCACCAGCTCCATTCGCGTGCCCGGCGGAAAGGCGATTTCGCGGCGAGCGAGGCCTTGCAGGATGACATGCGGCAGTTCTGGCGAGCGGGCGATGATCGTTCGCCCGATCAGGCCGGTCGCGCCGACCAGCAGGACCCGCAGCCGCTCAGACATTGCGCAGCCCTTCGGGTCTTTCGCCGAAGATGTCCGAGTACTGGGTCATCGCGTAATGGTCCGTCATGCCGGCGATAAAATCGGCAATGTGGCGAGCGCGCTCGGGCTCGGCGTCGGGCAGGGTCTCGCACCAGCCGGGGGTCATCAGCGAAGGGTCCTGGTCATAGGCGGCATAGAGCTTGGCAATAACACTACGGGCGCCCTGCGCGGTGCGCAGCTGCGCGTCATGATGGTAGAGATTGGCATACATGAAGGTTTTCAGCCGTCTCTCCCGCCGCGCCATGTCGGGCGAAAAGGACGCCAGGGCGCATCCCGCGCCCCTCACCTGCGCGATGGAGGTGATGCCCTTGAGATTTTCCCGCGTCGTCGCCAGCAAATCATTCACCATCACGCCGATCTGGGTGCGGACCAGTTCGCGCAATTGCTGATCGCGTGTCGCGTGGGGGAAGCGCTGCTCCACACTGCGCCACAGATCGGCGATGAAATCGAGTTCGAGCAGCTGATCCAGCTCGAGGTAGCCGGCGCGAAGGCCGTCATCGATATCGTGGTTGTCGTAGGCAATGTCGTCGGCCAGCGCTGCGACCTGGGCCTCGAGCGAAGGCCAGCGGGTCAGCTCCAGCGGAAAGGCCGCATCGAGCTCGGCCAGGGCCCAGCCGGGCTGGGTAACCGGGCCGTTATGCTTGGCGAGACCTTCCAGCGTTTCCCAGGTCAGGTTGAGCCCTCGCGCATCGCAATAGGGGTTCTCCACTCGCATTACCGTACGCAGCGCGTGTTCATTGTGGTCGAAGCCGCCACGCTGAATAAGGGATTCGTCCAGTGCCTCCTCCCCGGGATGACCGAATGGCGGATGGCCAAGATCGTGGGACAGGCACAGGGCCTCGGTAAGATCCTCGTCCAGCCCCAGTTCCCGCGCGATCACGCGACCGATCTGCGCCACTTCAAGGCTATGCGTCAGGCGGACGCGGTAATGGTCGCCATCGGGCGCCACGAAGACCTGCGTTTTGCCAGCCAGGCGGCGGAAGGCTATGGAGTGGATGATGCGGTCCCGGTCGCGCTGGAATGCACTGCGCGGGCCGCGGGTGCCGTGGAAGTGCTGTTCGAACTCACGCCCGCGCGTGGTCGCAGGGTCGGCAGCATAGGGCGCTCGTGACATGGCTCCCCGCTAGGTGACAGCCTGCAGCGAGACAACGGGAACAGCCCGGGAACGCCGCGAATTTAGGCCTGTTCGTCTCCGATTATCCACTGCGCCGCGGCATCGGCATGGATCGCTGTGCAGTCGTAGATCGGCAGGATGTTGGCATCGACGTCAACCACCATCTCCAGCTCGGTGCAGGCAAGGATCACGGCCTGGGCTCCCTCCTTCTGCAAGTTGGTGAACATCGAGCGCAAGGCGCGCCTCGCATCCTTGCTCGCCTTGCCGATCATAAGCTCTTCGTAGATGATGCGGTCCAGCGTCTCGACATTGTCCATCTCGGGCGGCAGCAAGTCCACGCCGTGCGAGACGAGGCGGCGGCGGTAGAAGCTTTCGGTCATCACGTTGCGTGTGCCGATCAAGGCGGCGCGCTCGACCCCGTCCTTCGCCATCTGCTTGCCCACGCATTCCGCAATGTGCAGGATAGGCGTTTCCACCCGCGCTTCCACGTCGCGATAGACCTTGTGCATGGAATTGGCGCCGATCACGATCATCTCGGCCCCAGCCTCGGACAGACGCTGGGCGCTGTCGGCAATAATGTTGGTGGCGTTTTCCCAGTCTTCCTTGGTCTGCGCGCGGTACAGGCGGCGGAAATCGAGGTTCTCGATCAGCATGGGCGCGGACGCGGTCTTGCCTACGTGCCGTTGCACGAAGCGATTGATGCGTTCGAAATAGGTCTGGGTCGATACCCAGCTCATGCCGCCAATGAGGCCCAGTGTATGCAAGTTCATGTTCCTTGAGGATTGCCGCCCGTGCGCCTTATCGCGCGCACCTCTTCCCAGAACAAGCCACGAAAGACACTTGTTCCGCCAAAGAATCGCCTGGCAGGCTGTTAGGGAAATCCGACGGGATGGATAGTCCCTCTCCACCTTTGCCAGCGCCGCCGACGTCCATTGAGATTGCCCCTTGCAAGAATGCGGCCTTAAGCCCGGATGTCCATCATGGATCAGGGGACAAGCGTGTCAATTCGGCCTGTCGCGCAAAATTACCGGCTGGCAGGGTTAGCGTGGAATTAACCGCAATCAATCCAGCGCCTTGACGATCTCCTCGACCATTTTCTTGGCATCGGACAGCAGCATCATGGTCTGGTCCATGTAGAAAACCTCGTTGTCGACGCCGGCATAGCCCACGCCGCCCATGCTGCGCTTGATGAAGAAAACCTGCTTCGCCTTGTCCACGTCGAACACCGGCATGCCGTAGATGGGGCTGGACTTGTCAGTCTTGGCGGCGGGGTTCACCACGTCGTTCGCGCCGATGATGAAGGCGACATCGGCCTGCGCGAATTCGGAGTTTATATCTTCCAGCTCGAAGACCTTGTCGTATTCCACCGATGCCTCCGCCAGCAGCACGTTCATGTGTCCCGGCATCCGACCGGCGACGGGGTGGATGGCGTATTTCACTTCCACGCCGCGCTCTTCCAGCAGGTCCGCCATTTCGCGCAGTGCGTGCTGGGCCTGCGCCACGGCCATGCCGTAGCCGGGGATGATGATGACCTTCTCCGCCTGCTCCAGCATGTAGGCCGCATCCTGCGCGCTGCCCTGCTTGTAGGGGCGCTGCTCGCGCGGTTCGCCGCTGCCACTCCCGCTGTCATCCGCACCGAAGCCGCCCGCGATCACACTGATGAAGCTGCGGTTCATCGCCCGGCACATGATGTAGCTGAGGATCGCGCCCGAGGAACCGACCAGCGCGCCGGTGATGATCATCGCGGTGTTGCCGAGTGTAAAGCCCATCGCCGCCGCCGCCCAGCCGGAATATGAGTTCAGCATCGAGACTACGACGGGCATGTCCGCCCCGCCGATGGGGATGATCAGCAGGAAGCCGATGGCAAAAGCGAGCACGCTCAAGGCCACGATCAGCGGCAAGGTCTCGTCCGGACCGCTCGCCATGGCGAACAGCGCGGCGAGCACGATGATAACGGCCAGCACGCCGAGATTGATCACATGGCGCGCGGGCAGCAGGATGGGCGAACCGCTCATCTTGCCGCTCAGCTTGAGGAAGGCGATGACCGAGCCCGAGAAGGTGATAGCGCCAATGGCGATGCCAAGTCCCATCTCCACCTTGGAGACGGCAGAGATACCCTCGCCTCCAAGCAAACCGAAAGCGCCTGGATTGAGGTAAGCCGCCCAGCCCACCAGCACCGCGGCGAGGCCGACCAGCGAGTGGAAGCCCGCCACCAATTCGGGCATGGCCGTCATCGCGATCTTGCGCGCTATGGTCACACCGATGATGCCGCCGATCAGGATGGCGATGCCGATCTCGACGATGTTGGCGATGTCGTGCGTCACCAGCGTGGTGACGACGGCGATGGCCATGCCGATCATGCCGTTGCGATTGCCCGCGCGGCTTGTCGCCGGGCTGGAAAGCCCCCGCAGCGCGAGGATGAAGAACACGCCCGCGACGAGGTAAGCGAGCGCGACCCAGGGGTTCACTGGACCATGTGCCGCAGCGTCCTCGGGAATGACGGTGTAGGTGTCTTGCAGAACCGCGCCAGCGGCGGCGAGGAAGGACAGGTCCATCTACTTGTCCTTCTTCTTGTACATCGCAAGCATCCGCTCGGTGACGGCAAAGCCGCCGAAGATGTTGACACTTGCCAGCACAACGGCCGCAAGCCCCAGCCATTTCGCCACGTCGCTCCCCGCCTCCGCTGCGGCAATCAGGCCGCCCACGATGATGACCGAGGAAATGGCGTTCGTCACCGCCATCAGCGGGGTGTGCAGCGCCGGGGTAACCGACCAGACCACGTAGTAGCCCACGAAGCAGGCCAGCACGAAGATCGAGAGGATCGCTATGAAGTCCACCGTGTCTACCCCTTCAACCTGGCGCTCACCACCTCGCCACCGCGGGTCAGCCGGATCGCATCGCCAATTTCCTCGTCCAGCACCGGCTTGCCCGCTTCCTCGTCCCAGAAGGCATTGAGGAAGTTGAACAGGTTGCGGCTGAACAGCGCGCTCGCATCGGCAGGCAGGTGTGCAGGCGTGTTGGAGTAGCCCATGACCGAGACGCCGTGGATCACCACGAGTTCGTCCGCTACCGAGCCTTCCACATTGCCGCCCTGCGCCACGGCGAGGTCGTAGATGACGCTCCCGGGCTTCATCGAGGCAATCTGCGCGTCGCTGACAAGGCGCGGTGCGGCGCGCCCGGGAATCAGCGCGGTGGTGATGACGATGTCCTGCTTGGCGATATGTGCCGAAACCATTTCGGCCTGCGCGGCCTTCTGCTCGTCGGTGAGTTCGGCGGCGTATCCGCCCTCGCCCGCGGCTTCCAGCCCCTCTGCAAAGATCGGCTTTCCGCCGAGGCTCTTGATCTGTTCGGCGGTTTCGGGCCGCACGTCGGTGGCGGAGACCTGCGCGCCCAGCCGCTTCGCCGTGGCGATCGCCTGCAGCCCCGCAACGCCAACGCCCATCACGAAGACCTTGGCGGCCGAGACCGTGCCCGCCGCCGTCATCATCATGGGAAAGGCGCGGCCATAGGTATCCGCTGCGGTCAGCACCGCCTTGTACCCGGCGAGGTTCGACTGGCTGGAGAGCACGTCCATCGACTGCGCGCGAGTGATGCGCGGCATGAATTCGAGCGCCAGCGCCTCGAGCCCGGCCTTGGCATAGGCGTCCACGCGCTCGCGCTGGACGAAGGGATCGAAGGTCGCTGCGACCCACGCGCCGGGCTTCACGCTCGATAGGGCTGCCACGTCGGGCGCCTGGACGCCCATCACCAGGTCCGCGCTTTCCACGGCCTTTGCTGCCGGGACGACCTCGGCACCTGCCTCCGCATAGGCGGCATCGGGGATCGCGGCCCCCTCGCCGGCCCCTTCCTCGATCCATAATGCAGCACCGAGCGCGGAGAGCTTCTTTATCGTTTCGGGTGTGGCGGCGACGCGGGTCTCGCCAGGAGCGCTCTCCTTGAGGACCGCGATCTTCATCCCCCCGCCCAGCCGCTTCAGGCGATGATGATGACGATGATCAGGGCGATCACCGCCAGCAGCGGCACGGACCACTTCAGGGTGCCGATGAAGCTGTCATACATGCTCCTGGCAGCTTTCATGTCGTGCGGATGCGGATTGCTCATGTCTCGTTTTCCCTTTGGGAGTTGTCCTTGCGCATGACCCTATCGCCGCTTTCGCGCGCGCTCAAGGGCGGGTGGACCGAAGAACGCGCTTAATCGACCCTTTACCCACCGCCTGTATTCCCGTTTCGAGACAACCGGCAGGTGCCGGAACGAAGGATGTTAAGCGCATGACAGAGCCCGAGCAACGCTCGCTCCTGCTGATCGACAGGGATCCGGCGCAGTGCCGCCTCGTCACCGCGCTTGCAGGGCGCGAGGGGTGGCGCACGCTGACCGTCGACGATTCCGAGAAGGCCATAGCCACGCTCGGCACGCGCGAGGGTATGCAGCTCTCCGCCATCATCCTGGACCAGTGCGTGCCGGGAGACCAGGCCGCCGAATTGATTGCAGAACTCAAGGACCGCCGCCCGGCCCTGCCGCTCCTCATGCTGACTGCCAGCACCAGCCCGCAACTGGCGGTGGAGGCAATGCGCGCCGGTGCGACTGACTATCTCGTCAAGCCCGTCTCGCCCGATCGGTTGATGCAGGCCCTGCGCAACGCCACCAAGCGCGAGGCGGCGCGCGACGAACTCACGCCTTTGTCGGAGAAGATCCCCGCCCGCCTCGATTTCGATGACATGGTCGGCAACGCATCCTCCTTCCGCGATGCGCTGGCGAAAGCAGCCAAGGCGGCGCGAGGTCACGGGCATGTGCTGATCGAAGGCGAAAGCGGCACCGGCAAGGAGATGCTCGTGCGCGCCATGCACGCTGCCAGCCCGCGTGCGAAGACGGCCTTCCGCATGATCAATATCGCAGGCATCTCGGCAAACAGCCTGGAGTCGCGACTTTTCGGTCACGAGAAGGGGGCGTTTCCCGGCGCTTTCGATCAGCAGGTGGGCGCCTTCCAGCAATGCGACGGGGGCACGCTGGTGCTCGACGAGGTGGATCGCCTCTCGCTCGATGTGCAGGACAGGCTTGCGAAGGTCCTGCAGACTGGCAGCGTGAAGCCGCTGGGCGCGCAGTACGGTTTCAAGGTCGATGTACGGGTGATCGCCGCCAGCAACCTGCCCCTCGCCGCGATGGTGGAGACCGGCCATTTTCGTTCCGACCTTTTAGCCCTGCTCTCGCGCACCTCCATCACCCTGCCGCCCTTGCGGGAACGGGACCGCGATATCGGCGCGCTCACGCGCTACTTCCTCCACCAGTTCGGCCAGCAGCCGGGCCTGCGCGCGCTTGGGGTCACCTCGGACGCGCTGCGACTGCTTGGCTCGTTCGACTGGCCGGGCAATGTGCGCCAGCTGCAGGCCGTGCTTTTCCGCGCCGCCGTGTTCTGCGATGGCGACGCCTTGACCGAGGAGGATTTCCCGCAGTTGCGCGAGATCGTGGGCCAGAGTGAGCCGGCGCCGCGGGGCCGTATTCGCGAGAGCGCCGGGGTGCAGCTCTACACCGAGGATGGCAATCTGCGCCCGCTCGAGGAGATCGAGGCCGATGTCATCCGCCTCGCCATCGGCCACTACCGCGGCCGGATGACGGAGGTTGCGCGGCGGCTGGGGATCGGGCGCTCCACGCTCTACCGCAAGCTGTCCGACCTTGGCATAGACAACGCGGCCTGACCCAAAGCGGAACAATCGGCCCTTTTCCGCGGGTTTTGACGGAACCTGACGCTACCCTGTTCGCTACCAAGTCATGACGAAACTCTATCGGACGACAACTTTGGTGGCGCTTCTTGCCTTGCCGTCCTGCGGTGGCAGCGAGAGCGAGATGCTGCCGGGAGACGAGACGCTCGCGGTGGAGGACCATCTGCGCAGCGCCATGCTCGGTCCGCTTACCTATCGTTTCGACGACGCCTATCTCACTCCCGCCGATGTCGAGATCACGATCCCGCCCGAATATGACGACGTGCATCTGGGCACCAAGCTTATTCCCGCCGACCGCGCCGACGATCTGGGCGACTTCGAATGCGAATACGGCGAATCGGGACTGGTCAGCGAATGCACCGCGCAGCAGGAGACCGGGCTGACGCTCGCCCTGTTGCCGCGTCCGCTGGACGAGTATCGCACGGCTTTTACACAGGACCTGTCGGCCGAGGAGGTGCTGGAAGATGCCCGGCTCGATGGCGCGAACGGCTTCTCCTTCACCGCCCAAGCCGAGGGTGAGGGTATCGAGTACCAGTTCTTCGCAATAGAAGGCCGCACCCTGCTGCTTGCACGCGGGTTCGACGGCGAGACCGCACGGCCGACGAATGAGGCGCTGGAAGAAGTCATCGACACGCTCGAGCAATCGGTGGAGATGCACCTCGAAGAGGCGGCCTAGCTTCCCGCATGCCGCGCTCAGTCGGCCAGCATCGCGAAGTCGGTAAGAGCCGCGTCGCGCAGGCCTCGCCAGACATTGCGCGCCTGCACGGTTTCGAACACGTCGTGCACCCGCAGCAATTGCACCCCTGCATCCATCCCGATCTGCGCGATCGCCAGCGAGCCGCCAAGACGCTGGTGCGCGGCCGCTTCATTTGACAGCGCCCCGATGAAGCGCTTGCGGCTTGCCCCCAGCAGGAGCGGCTGGCCGAGCGCATGGAACAACGGCAGGGCGTTCAGCAGTGCGAGGTTGTCGGAGAGCGACTTGCCGAAGCCGATGCCGGGATCGAGCACGATCTTCTCGCGGGCAATCCCCGCTTCCATCGCCTTGTCCCGGGCGTTGCGCAGGAAGTCGAACACGTCGAACACAACGCTCGTATAGTCGGGGTCCGCATGCAGGTCCGCACCGGAGCCGGGGGCATGCATCAGCACCACCGGCGCGCCGGAGGACGCCGCGAACTCCCGGCTGCGCGGGTCGAAGCGCAGGGCGGAGACGTCGTTGATGATGTGCGCGCCTGCTTCCAGCGCAGCCTCCATCACGGCGGGCCGGCGGGTGTCGACGCTCACCACAGCGCCCATTCCGGCGCAATATTCGATGGCTGGCTGAACGCGCTTGATCTCCTCGCCCTCCCAGACGTCCTTGGCGCCGGGCCGGGTGCTCTCCCCGCCAATGTCGATGATCGCTGCGCCCGCCTCATGCATGGCGGCGGCCTGCGAACGCATGGCCTCGGGATCATCCATGAATGCGCCGCCATCGGAGAAGCTGTCGGGCGTCACGTTGAGGATGCCCATCACCTGTGGCTGGTCGAGCCTGATGGTCCGCTCCCCCAGTTCCAGCGGCGGGTGTGCCAGCGTGAGGTTCGACCACTGCGCCTCGGCCTCCGCCCCCACCTCCTCGGGCAGGGCGGCGAGCACGTCGTCAATCGTGCGGCGGGTTGCGATGTGCCGCTCGATTACTGCGCCGTCTCGCCGCAGTATCACGGCGAATTCGCGGGCATAGACCATGCCGCCCGCCAGTCGCACGGCCTCGCCCTCCACGGCCTGCGGGCCGGGCACGGTGGTGAGCGGCTGGATGTAGATCTGGTCGGTCATTCAGAAAACCTCGTAATTGCGGATGGCTTGCCGCGTCGCCGCCGGGAATGTGGAACACATGGAACACTGTCCAGAGGCAGAAACGGCCGTTTGTGTCACTCTGGCCGGGAAAAGTGTCACCTTGCGGCCCGGACTGTCACCAATCCCGCGCAAGCTGTCACCCAGAAAGCAGAAAGTGTCACCCTGCGCGCGCGAAGTGTGACCCCTATCGCGCGAAACTGTCACGCCGGACCGGGATGCAGGATTGGAGCAAGCCATCGTCATGCCATCCGCCTGCCCCGGCAGCGCCGATGTAGGAAACCTCAGTCCTCGCTCGCCAGCAAGTAGAGGCCG
Source organism: Aurantiacibacter poecillastricola (assembly GCF_030730945.1). Lineage (GTDB taxonomy): Bacteria > Pseudomonadota > Alphaproteobacteria > Sphingomonadales > Sphingomonadaceae > Alteraurantiacibacter > Alteraurantiacibacter poecillastricola. The sequence continues at coordinate 202,193 of NZ_JAVAMS010000003.1, read as the reverse complement.
CGTGCCGCGTCGATAGGTTTGACCTCGCCGCCCGCCTCGTAGTGCCAGAAGGTCCAGCCATTGCAGCTTGGCGCGCCTTGCAGGGCCTTGCCGACCAGATGGATCGAGCCTGTTTCCTTGCCGCATTCGATGCTGCCATCGGCGCGCACGGTTGCGGACCAGCGCCGCTTCTTGTCGAAGATCTCGGTGCCCGGCTTCAGCAGCCCTGCTTCCACCACCGCGCCGAAGGCAACGCGCGGCTGGGTCTTGCGGCTCTGCATCGTGGTGAGCGCGCTTTCATCGAGCGGCAATTCCTTCTCGATGCGCGCGCGGGCGACCTTGCGATAATCCGCCTCGCGCTCGCAGCCGATCCACTCGCGGCCCAGCCGCTTGGCAATCGCGCCCGTCGTGCCGGTGCCGAAGAAGGGGTCGAGCACCACGTCGCCCGCCTCGGTCGTCGCCAGCAGCACGCGGTAAAGCAGCGCCTCGGGCTTTTGCGTGGGATGCGCCTTGTGGCCGTCCTCATCCTTCAGCCGCTCCCCGCCCGAGCAGATCGGGAAGGTCCAGTCGCTGCGCATCTGCAACTCGTCATTCAGCGTCTTCATCGCGCGGTAGTTGAAGTGGTAGCGCGATTTCTCGCCCTGGCTCGCCCAGATCAGCGTCTCGTGCGCGTTGGTGAAGCGGGTGCCGCGAAAGTTGGGCATCGGGTTGGTCTTGCGCCACACGATGTCGTTGAGGATCCAGAAGCCCAGATCCTGCAACACCGCGCCGACGCGGTAGATATTGTGATAGCTGCCGATGACCCACAGCGCACCATCGGGCTTCAGAACGCGCCTGCACTCGGCCAGCCATGCCCTTGTAAAGGCGTCGTAAGTCGCGAAGCTGTCGAAGCGATCCCACTCGTCGGTGACGGCATCGACATGGCTGCCATCGGGGCGGTTCAAATCGCCGCCGAGCTGCAGATTGTAGGGCGGATCGGCGAAGACGAGGTCGACGCTGTTATCGGGCAATTCGCGCATCGCCGCCACGCAGTCGCCTTCCAGGATCTGCCCGAGCGGCAGGCTCCTCTTGTCGACGGCCGGAGCCTTCGCCGTGCGCACGCGCGGCGCGGTGCGGATCTTCGTCAATTCGCCCATGAACAGTCTTTCCCTCACTTATCCACAAGGGTGTGAGTCCTCGGCGAGTCCGGGTCAAGCGGCAATTTGGCCGCACTTCCATGCAGATGTGCGGGAACGAAACGAGTCCGGCACAAGATATTGAGTCTGTTCTGGCGGCAGGGACTCGATATGCTGGGGTGTGGCCGCACGGACTCGCCCCGACCGTTTTCGGGGCTGGAGGACTTTGGATGACCCTCGACGTAATCGGCGCCGGACCGGGCCGGACGGCAACCTTCTCGATGAAGTTCGCACTGGAGCATATCGGCTTCGGCCCGTGCTATCACATGTCCGAAGTGTTTCGCGGGGCCACGCGCAATATCGAGCTGTGGCAGGACGTGGCCGATGGCAATCCCGACTGGGATGCCATCTTCGACGGCTATCGCTCCACCACGGATTTTCCCGCGAGCATCTACTGGCGCGAGCTTGCCGAATATTACCCGCAATCGAAAGTCGTGCTGACGGTTCGCAATGCCGACACCTGGTTCGATTCGGTGAACGAGACGATCATGTCGCCCCGCATGCTGGCATCGCTGAAAGGCTCCCCGCTGATGCGCATGTTCGAAGGCACCTATCTGCGCGATTTCGGCGATGGGAAGATCAACGACCGCGCGTTCATGACGGACTGGTACGAACGTCACAACCAGGCGGTGATCGACACCATTCCCGCAGAGCGCCTGCTGGTGTTCCACCCCCGGGAGGGCTGGGAACCGCTATGCGACTTCCTGGGCGTGTCTGTGCCGGACGAGCCCTTCCCCAAGGTCAACTCCCGCGACGAGCTTGGCAGCGCGTCGGACGAGCAAGGTGGCCTGCCCTCGGATCCGTTGATCCTGGAAGGCTTCGCCGGAACCTATATCGAGGATCTGCGCAGCAAGGCCTTCGGCTAGGCGGGCGCCAGTTCCGGGTCGATCCCGGTCAGCTCGACGGACTTGTCCCACAGCCGGCGAGCGAGATCCTCGTCCCGAGCGCGCTTGCTCTGCACCGCGCGGCCCGAAGAATTGCCGCGCGCTTCCATGAAGCCATAGGGGCCGTAATACTCGCCGCCCTCGGCGTCCGGATCGGTGGCGGCCTGCAAAGCCGGAAGCGCACCCTGCTCCGCCGTGTTCAGCACGCTGCCCACGATGGAGGACATGAACTTGCCGCCCTTGAGATGGCGCATTAACTCGCTCGCAGCGATGCCGGGATGGCATGCCAGCGCGCTGACGCTGGACCCGCTCGCCCGCAAGCGCCTGTCGAGCTCGCGGGTAAAGAGCAGGTTGGCAAGCTTGCTCTGGCCATAGAAATCCTGCTTGTCGTAGCCCTTGCTGCCATTGAAATTCTCGAAATCGATATCGGCACCGCGGTGGGCAAGGCTCGACTGCGTGACCACCCGACCGCCATCGCCCTCAGCCAGCTTTTCCAGCAGCAGGGAAGTGAAAGCGAAGTGGCCGAGGTGGTTCACCGCGAACTGCAATTCGCAGCCGCTGGTGGCAGTTGCGAAGGGCGGCATCATCACGCCCGCATTGTTGACGAGGATGTCGATCCGCTCTTCCTTCGCGGCTTGCCTCGCCGCATCGCGCACGCTTGCGATATTGGCGAGATCGAGGTGGAGATATTCCGCTTCCCCGCCCTGTTCCTTGCCGTATTCGATCTGGGCGATCGCCTCCGCCGCCTTGTCCCCGTCGCGGCAGGCGAGCAGCACCCGCGCGCCCTTATGCGCCAGCCAGCGGGCGATCTCGAAGCCGATGCCGGTATTGGCACCGGTGACGATGGCGGTCCTGCCGGTCTGCATGGGAATGTCGGCGAAGGTGAAACTCATAGGGGCATCTCCAGTTGCGCGACCGGCGCGAAGCTGCGGCGGTGCAGCGGTGTCGGTCCGTGTGTGCGCAATGCCTGGAGATGGTCGGCTGTTCCGTAGCCCTTGTTGCGGTCCCAGCCGTAATGCGGATGCGAACGTGCGGCATCGGCCATCAGCCGGTCACGATATTCCTTGGCGAGGATGCTGGCGGCCCCGATGGCAGGCTCACGCAGGTCTCCGCCCACCACGGCGCGGGCGGGCCAGCGCCATTCCGCGCAGCGGCCGTGCGGCGTCAGGTTGCCGTCGATCAGCGCTTCAAGCCGCTGCTCGTTCAGCGCCTCGCACAGGCCCTTCATGGCAAGGCTCATGGCGAGCATCGTCGCGCCGAAGATGTTGAGCCGGTCGATCGCGTCCACGTCGACCACGCCAATTCCGAAGGCGCAGCGGCGGCGGATGGCTTCCTCCGCGCTGGCGCGCGCTGCAGGGGTGAGCTTCTTCGAATCGGATATGCCCTTTGGTCGCGGCTTGCATAGCAGCACCGCTGCCGCCACAACCGGCCCGGCAAGCGGCCCGCGTCCAGCCTCGTCCACCCCGGCGACCAGCGGTCCGGGCCCGAGAGTGGCACAAAATTCGGTCGAAGGAGTTCCAGAAAGCATGCGTAACAAAGTCCTGACCGCCATCATATTCCCCGCCTTCGCCTTCGCAAGCTGCAACAGCGCGGCAATGGGGGATAGCGCGCCCACCGCCTCCGCCCAGTCCGACAATGCCGCAGCCGGCCTTGCCGCCAGCGAGCCGGTGGAACTGCAATCGCAGTCGCCGTTCGATGCTGCGAGCTTCGAGGCATTCAACGAACCCTGGGCGCTCGCCTTCGAGCCCGAGACCGGCGTGATCTTCATCACCGAGAAACCCGGGACGATGAAGTTCTTCGACCCCGCGACCGGACAAGTTGGCGAAGTCACGGGCCTGCCCTCGGTGGCCTACGAGGGACAGGGCGGTCTCGGCGCACTCGCCTTTGCGCCCGATTATGCCAGCAACGACATGATCTACCTGTCCTGGGCCAAGCAGGATGGCGAGGATACCCGTGCCGCCGTTGGCCGCGGCACGCTCTCGTGCAACGGCACCTCCTGCTCCATCGAGGGGCTGACCGAGATCTGGCAGCAGAGCCAGGCCATGCCGCGCCCCGGCCACTATTCGCACCGCCTCGCCTTCTCTCCCGATGGCCAGTATCTCTACGTCGCCAGCGGCGACCGGCAGGCGCAGACACCCGCGCAGGATCTTTCCAACAATCTTGGCGGCGTGATGCGTCTCAATCTCGACGGAACGCCCGCTGCCGGCAATCCCTTCGAGGATCGCGGGAGCCCCACGAACCAGATCTGGACCTACGGCCAGCGCAACATCCTTGGCCTCAATTTCGATTCCTCGGGCAACCTGTGGGCGCTGGAACATGGCCCGGCGGGCGGGGACGAGCTCAATTTCGTGCAGGAGGGCAACAATTACGGCTGGCCCACCCGCTCCAATGGCGAGAACTACAATGGCGATCCGATCCCCGATCACTCGCCGGACGATGGCTTCGCCAAGCCCGCGATCAGCTGGAACCCGGTGATCGCGCCGGGCGGCATGGTGTTCTACGATGGCCCGATGTTCTCGGATTGGGACGGGCAGCTGCTCATCGCCAATCTGCGCACCCAGTCGATCAGCCGCGTGACGGTAGACCCCTCGGCCAATTCCGCCGACGAAGCCGCGCGCTACGAAATGCCGAGCCGCCTGCGCGATATCGCAGTGGCACCTGACGGCGCAATCTGGGTGATCGAGGATGGCGACAATGGCCGCCTCCTTCGCCTGACGCCGAAGGAGTAAAAACGGCTTGGCGCCAATTCGGGTGTTACCAATCGCCAACCGGTATCTCCCGAAACATTTGCGCATGGGCGCGCCCGGCCCTATCGGCGCGCGCCCATGACCGATGCCGCCACCGCCACACTGATTCCCCTCGCCGAGGTCGATCCTGCCATGATCGAGGCGCTGCTCGACCGCGCCTTCGGCGAGGATCGCCACCAGCGCACTGCCTATCTGGTGCGCGACGGGGTGGAGTGGCTGCCGGCCCTCAGCTTCGCCGTGCTGGACGAGGAGGAGATGCTCACCGGCACGATCCAGACCTGGCCGGTCGCCCTCAGCGATCCGCAGGGCCGTCGCCACCCCATGCTGATGGTCGGCCCGGTCGCGGTGGTGCCGGAACGGCATAACCAGGGTTTCGGACAGGCATTGATGGCAGCAATGGCGAGTGGACTGGATCCGGCCGCCCCGCTGCCGCAGGTCCTGATTGGCGATCCCGATTATTACAGCCGGTTCGGCTTCCACGCTGGGCCCACGCAGAAGTGGGATCTGCCCGGCCCGTTCGAACGGCACCGCCTGCTGGTGCGGACGGACAATCCCGCGGTTTTACCCGAGCACGGCACATTGGGGCCTTGGCGCTGAGGAATTGAATCGCCATCTAGCTTCGCAACGATGGCCTACGAAGTTCCCCCCGATCTTGCCGGTTTGAGCCTGCTGGAAATTGCCGAGCAGGTCTCTGCACGCCAGCTGCCGCCGGTCGATCAGTGGAAGCCCGAGGCGACCAGCGACAGCCGCATGCGTATCGCTGTAGACGGCACCTGGTACCACGATGGGAGCCGGGTCCGCCGCCCGGCCATGGTGCGCGCCTTTGCCAGCCTGCTTTGGCGCGATCCGGCGGACGGGCAGCACTACCTCGTCACCCCGCATTACCGGCAGACCATCGCGGTGGAGGACGCCGCCTTCATCGCCACCGACCTTAAGGTGGACGGGGATTCGCTCGCCTTCCGCCTCAACACCGACGAATTGGTGATCGCCGGGCCGGACAACCCCTTGCGCGCCGAAGGCGATCCCGACGCGCCGCGCATCTACCTCGCCGTGCGGCATGGCTGCTGGGCGAAGCTCGACCGCTCGACATGGCTGCAACTTGCCGAGCACGCGTTGGCACTGGAGGACGACATGCACGTCTCCAGTCAGGGCGAACGCTTTGCGCTGGTGCCGACCACATGAGCGCACTGTTCGAACGCCTGCAGCAACGCTTCGCCGATACCCACCATGTCGGCATGGCGGGCATTCGCGACGACAGCGAGTTCGTGCAGGGCCAGCCCCTGCGCGATGCGGCGGTGCTGATCCCGATCACCGAGCGGCCCGAGCCCGGTCTGCTCCTGACCCACCGTCCGATTACGATGAAGAGCCATCCCGGCCAGGTCGCCTTCCCCGGCGGTAAGCTGGAACCGGGAGAAACCGTGATCGAGGCCGCGTTGCGCGAGGCCGAGGAAGAACTTGCCATCGACCCGGCCCGCGTGCGGATCGCCGGCGAAGCGACGACTTTCGTGACCGGCAGCGGCTTTCGCCTGACGCCCGTCCTCGGAGTGGTTCCGGCGGATATCGACATCCGCCCCGACCCGCGCGAAGTCGCCGACTGGTTCGAGGCGCCGTTGCGCTTCCTCCTGGACCGCGACAACCACCGTCCGAAGATCGGCATGTTCAATGGCAGTGAACGGCCCTATGTCGAGATCGAGTGGGAGCGCCACCGCATCTGGGGCATCACGGCGGGGATCATCGCCCACCTCTCGCACCGCCTCTCGGTGGACGAACTTGTGGGGTGACGTATCCAAGCGTCCTCCCGTCCCCCAATCCGCCCATGCTGAGCTTTCCCCCGTCCACGCTCACCCCGAGCTTGTCGAAGGGTTGCCTTTCCTTCTAGCGGGAGGGCGAAAGAGAAGGACGATGCTTCGACAAGCTCAGCATGAGCGGAATTGGGATGGTTGACCTCACAACCGCAGAATGGACCCGCCGCGAAGACCTCGCGCAGCTCGTCGCCGCGCTTGGGGCGGAGAATTTGCGCTGGGTGGGCGGCGCGGTGCGCGACACGCTGCTCGGCATGCCGGTGAAGGATATCGACGCCGCCACCACGCACCCGCCCGAAACGGTCATGGCTCGGCTGGATGAGGCCGGGATCAGATACGTCCCGACCGGCCTCGATCACGGTACGCTCACCGCCGTACTGGACGGCGGCCCGGTGGAAGTCACCACCTTGCGCAAGGATGTCGCCACTGATGGCAGGCGCGCAACCGTGGCGTTCGCACAGGACTGGCAGGACGATGCGGCACGGCGCGATTTCACCATCAATGCGCTCTACGCCCATCCCGAAACGCTGGAGATCTCCGACTATTTCGGTGGCCTTGCGGACCTCGAGGCACGCCGCGTCCGCTTCATCGGCGATGCTGCCGAGCGTATCCGCGAGGACCACCTGCGCATCCTGCGTTACTACCGTTTCCAGGCGCGCTTTGGCTCCACGCTGGACGAGGAAGGCGAGGAGGGTTGTGCCGCGCTCGCGCCGACGCTGAAGGGCCTCAGCCGGGAGCGGGTGGCGATGGAACTGCTCGCCCTGCTGGCGCTGCCCGATCCTCACGAGACCGTCGAGCGCATGCATCAGCGCGGGGTACTGCCGGTAATCCTTCCCGAAACGGGTTCGGAGGGGCTCGAAAGGCTGGCAGCCCTGATCGCGGCCGAGAGCGCGCAAGGTGCCGCTCCCGATCCCATCCGTCGCCTCGCCGCGCTTCTCCCCGCCGAGCCGCGCACGGCGCAGCAGGTGGCCGCGCGCCTGCGCCTCTCCAACGCCCAGAGGAAACGCCTTTCTCGCCTTGCCGACCGGGACGGGCCGCCGGGCGACCCGCATATCCTGGCCTATCGCGAAGGGATGGACGCGGCGCGCGACCTGCTGCTGTTGTCGGGCAAGTCCATTGCGCCGCTTGCCGGCTGGCAGGTCCCCGAATTTCCCCTGCGCGGCGGCACGATCGTGGAGCGCGGCGTCGGTGCCGGGCCAGAGGTCGCCCGCATCATGCAGGCGGTGGAACGGCGCTGGCTGGAGGAGGGATTTCCCGGTGAAAGCCGCGTCGAGCAAATGCTCGCCGAGGAGCTTTCGGCGCGCGATTAGTACGCACCACTTACAATTTGCCCTTGAATTAGGCTGCAATGCTGGTGCAGGAAAGGTTCAGAAGCAGCCTGCTAGGTAGCTTTCTGAACGGGATCGATGCCTGTGTGCGTCGTTCGAGCGCCTCCCCCATACGGGGAACTTGCCGCCCGTTTCCCATTTCCGGCCCTTGTCGGAGGAATTCAACGACCGGCCCCGGCTTGTGCGGGCTGGATGGAAAGGAAATTCTGCATGAAGCGTATCGCATTCACCGCCGCCGCCGCAATCGCGGCCCTCGCCGCCAACCCCGCCCTCGCGCAGGATGTCGGCGACACCGTGATGGGTAACGACGGCAACGCTATCGGCACCGTCGCTCAGACCAACGAGCAGGCCGTGCTGCTGACGGTCGATGAATACCAGATCGCCCTGCCTGCCAACCTGTTCGGCGAAGGCGAAACCGGCCCGACCCTGAATGTCACCAAGGCTCAGCTGGTCCAGATGCACGAAGAGCAGCTCGCAGCCGCCGAAGCCGCGCTGGCCGAAGCGCTTGTCGAAGGCGCTGCCGTCGTCACCGCCGACCCGCAGCCGCTGGGCACGATCGACACCGTTGACGAGGCCAATGTCGTGATCGTTCGCGAGGACGAGAGCAAGGTTACCCTGCCGCGCGAAATGTTCGCGGTTGACGGCGAAGGCAACCTCGTTGCCCGCATTATGATGACGGACCTCGAAGCCGCCCTGGAAGCCCAATCCGGCTAAGCCCTGACGGCTTACGCGATCACCAAGGAACCCGGCAGGAGCGATCCTGCCGGGTTTTTTGTTGCGAAATCCTCCCTGTCGCGACGCGATGGTAAGGTGGCGCCCCGCCAAAAAGCGGCGTGACGGAGGGGCCGTTGCGCCAACGCCCCTCCACCACTCGCCAAGCGAGCGGTCCCCCTCCCAATGACTTCGTTACGGGGGGATCTATCTAGAACCTGTTGTCCTTCGGGAAACCTTGCGGCGGCATCCGCCCGGCAGCGCCGCGCGCGACTTTCCACATCCCGATCTCCGTCTCGGTACGGGTTCGTCCGGTCTCGCCACCCATCGTCCAGCTGAGGCCGTCCTCCAGCCTGAAGGTGGTGACGTCCGACAATCCGCCGTCGCGGTAACGTTGCAGGGTCACGCCCTGCCCGCGTGTCATCACCGGCATTTCCTCCAGCGCGAAGACCACGAGCTTTCGATTGTCACCCACCGCCGCGACGTGATCGTGCTCGGGCGCGATTTCGCGTGCCACCGTCAGCTTCGCGCCGCCCTTCAGGTTCATCACCTGCCGGCCCTTGCGTGTTTCGGCCAATAGCTCGTCCGTGATCGCGACGAAGCCCTTGCCGATGCTAGAGGCGAGCAGCACCTGCTTGTCCTTGTCGTGCACGATCATGGCGACGATCCGCGTGGCGGCATCGATATCGAGCGTGTTCCTCACCGGCTCGCCGAAGCCGCGCGCGCCGGGCAGCTTATCTGCGCCAAGGGTAAAGAAGCGCCCGTCCGCGCCTGCCAGCAGCAGCTTGTCGGTGGTCTGGCAGTGGACGGCGAAGGCCGGGCCGTCGCCTTCCTTGTACTTGAAATCGCCGCAGCCATCCTCGCCAAGGTTGACGTGACCCTTGGCGGCGCGCACCCAGCCCTTGGCCGAGAGGATGACCGTTACCGGCTCCTTCTCGATCATGGCATCGGGGTTGAACTCCACCGTCGGCTCGGCCTCCGCAATCGTCGTGCGACGTGCGCCCAAGGCAGTGTCGGCGCCGTATTCCTTGCGTAGCGCCGCCATGTCCTTCTTCAGGCGCGTGCGCTGGCGGGCGGGACTTTCGAGCAGCTTCGTCAGCTCGTCCTGCTCCTTCAGCAGGTCGTCCTTTTCCTGCCTGAGCTGCATTTCCTCCAGCTTGCGCAAGCTGCGCAGCCGCATGTTGAGGATTGCCTCGGCCTGCCTGTCGGTGAGGTTGAATTCCGCCATCATCACCGGCTTGGGCTCGTCCTCGGTGCGGATGATCTCGATAACGCGGTCGAGATTGAGGAATGCGATGATGTAGCCTTCCAGCAGCTCCAGCCGGTCCGCGATCTTGGCCAGGCGGTGCGCGGTGCGGCGCTGGAGGATCTCGATCTGGTGCGCGATCCAGTGGCCCAGCAGCTCCTTCAGCCCCATCACCATCGGCGTGCGCGTGGCGTCGAGCACATTCATGTTGAGGCTGAAGCGCGTCTCGAGATCGGTCAGCTTGTAGACGCTTTCCTTGAGCAGTTCGGGATCGACATTGCGGCTGCGCGGCACCAGCACGATGCGCACCTGCTCGTCGCTCTCGTCGCGCACGTCCTCCAGGATCGGCAGCTTCTTGTCGCCGATGGCCGCCGCGATCTGCTCAATCAGCTTGCCCTTGGCGACCTGGTAGGGGATCTCGGAGATGACGAGCTGGTATCCGCCGCCCTTCAGCCGCTCGATCCCCGCTTCGCGATCCGCCTCGCTCTCGGCCTCGGCGGCATGGAAGCGCCCGCGAACCCGGAAACTGCCGCGTCCGGTCTCGTAGGCCTGCGAAATCGCCTCGGGACTGTCGACCACGAGGCCGCCCGTCGCGAAGTCCGGCCCGTGAAACACGGTCATCAGCTCTTCGTGTGAGACGTCCTTGTTGAACATCACCAGTTCGGCAGCTTCCAGCACCTCGGCCACGTTGTGCGAGGGGATGGAAGTCGCCATGCCCACCGCGATCCCGCTTGCCCCGTTTGCCAGCAGGTTGGGGAAGAGGCCCGGCATGATGACCGGCTCTTCTTCCTCGTTGTTGTAAGTGGGGATGAACTCGACCGTGCCTTCGTCGAGGCCGTCCATAAGCTGCATCGCGGTGCGCGTCAGCTTGCACTCGGTGTAGCGGTAGGCGGCGGCATTATCGCCGTCGATATTGCCGAAATTGCCCTGCCCCTCCACCAGCGGATAGCGAAGCGTGAACGGCTGGGCGAGGCGCACCATCGCATCGTAGACCGCCACGTCGCCATGCGGGTGGTACTTGCCGATCACGTCGCCCACGACGCGGGCAGACTTCTTGAAGGTCGAATCCGGCGAGAGGCGCAATTGCCGCATCGTCCACAGCAGACGGCGGTGGACCGGCTTCAGACCGTCGCGCAGGTCCGGCAGCGAGCGTGCGGTGATGGTGGACAGCGCATAGACGAGATAACGCTCCGACAGCGCGCTTTCGAACGTTTCACGGATGATCCCGCTACCGGAATCGGAAGGGTCTTCAACTGTGGCCATACGGCTCGCCCTATCACCGTCTCCACTCGGCGGACAGCGCGGAACGATGCGCTTTCCCCACCCGTTGAGAGGGCAAACAGCAACTTATCGAATGGAGCATACACAATGGCACAACGCGTCATGATTCTCGCCACTGACGGCTTCGAGCAGTCCGAACTGGAAAAGCCCAAGGCGAACCTCGAGGAAGCCGGTTACGAAACCGTCGTCGTCAGCCTTGAAGATGGCCAGATCAAGGGCTGGGACAAGGACGACTGGGGCAGCCCCGTAAAGGTCGACCTGACGCTGGCGGAAGCGAACTCGAACGAGTTCGACGCCCTTCTCCTTCCCGGCGGCCAGATCAATCCTGACCTCCTACGCGTCGAGGAAAAGGCTGTGCAGATCGTCAAGGATTTCAACACCGAGGGCAAGCCCATTGCCGCCATCTGCCACGCGCCGTGGCTGCTGATCGAGGCAGGCATCGTACAAGGCCGTGAAGCGACCAGCTATCACTCCATCCGCACCGACCTGAAGAATGCCGGCGCGAATGTGGTGGACAAGGAAGTCGCGCGTGACGGCAACCTCATCACCAGCCGCAATCCCGACGACATTCCCGCGTTCTCCAAGGCGCTGATAGAAGCGCTGGAGCGTCAGGGAGCCAAGGAAACCGAAGCCGCCTGATCCTCGCGACCATCCCGTCCCCCCCTCCCGAGCGCGGGGATATCGGACTTCGATAGGCCCCGCTGCGCCATTAGGTGCAGCGGGGTTTTTCTTGTCGCTACGCCCTGATCAGCCTGCCACGCGCGAGGCCAGCGCAAGTACGCGGTTCGCTTCGGCTTCACTGGCCAGCGCGTAGGCAAACGGCCCGTTTTCCCAATATGCCAACGAGCGACCCTCGCGCGTTTCCAGCAACGGCAACTTTTCGGCTGGAGTCTCCGCGCGCGTGGCGAACAGCGACACGCTTTCGCCTTCGTCCGTCTCCATAACCAACGCAACCGCGGGACCGTGATCCGAGGGGAAGACCTGCACGTCTTTCAGCGTCCACCCTTCGGGCACCGCGGGCAAGTCGATGCCCGTGGCAACGGCGAGCTCGCGACACTCGAGCAGCGGCGTTTCGATCTGCGAGGCCATGCGCAGGCGCGCCTGCGTCGCATCGTAGGAGGCATCGGCTTCCTCGATGAAGGATGCCGCGCTGGCGGGTTCGGGTTGGCCGATCGTGGCATGGACCAGCCAGCCGCCGGCAAAGGCCAGCGCGAACATTGCCGCGCGGCGCCAGTCGTTCGCTCGTTGGCTGCTTGGTTTGCCGGGAAAGGCGATGACCTGTCCTTCTCGCTGCCTCCGGCCGACAAGAGTGCCTTTCGTGCTGCCCGCCACCCGCTCGAAACGGATATTCGGCCAGCGCTTGCGCCAGCGCCGTGCAACTACGCGCTCGCCCGGCCTTGCGCCGTCATCAAGGAGCACCATTGCGCCGGGCGAAAGCCTGTCGAACAGGCACTCCGCCGCGCCGCGAACATAGGGGTGCACCGACCAGGGCGGGCCGTCGATGACGAGCAGGTCGATGGTTTCGGGCAATTCCGGAAGATCGTACCAGGCACCTGGCCAGCCGGACACTTGCGCCTGCAGCGGAGCTGCCTCGAGCCGCGCATCGACGCCCTCGTCGCGAAGCCATCGGCGGGTTGCATCCACGAAGCCTGCATGCTGGTCGAAACTGTGCAGCCTGCCGCCGCCATTGCGCTCCAGCGCCTTCGCACAGACGAGCGTGGTTGCACCGGCACCAAGTTCCACCACGTTGGCGGGACGCAGTTCCTCCACTGCGTCCACGATCCGGTGCAGGAAACCCGTATCGGCCTTCCAGCTCCCCAGATGGGGCAGCGCGTCGTCATCCAGTCCGACACGCTGGAGCAGGCGGCGCTTTTCGGATTTCCAGCCGCCCCAGAGACTGAAGAGGAGCCAGGGCCAGCCGATGGCACCGAATGCCAGGCGATAGGCCAGGTCGGAACGGGAGCGCGCAATCGCGGGCGGGTCCCCCTCTTGCTGCAGGGCAAACAGGGGGGTGGTGTTGCGAGATGTCATACGCGGGTCCCGGAATATCGGTCAGGAAGTCAGGCCGCCTTTACGGCGAGGCCAGCCCCTTATCCAACACTATCTCGCCAGCACATGAACGCTGAAGATCAGAACCCCTGCGCGTCGTTGCTGTCGCTGGGGATACGGACTTCGAGGCCGTCGAGGTCCTCGGTCAACACGATCTGGCAGGAGAGGCGGCTGGTTGCATGGACATCGGCGGCGAGGTCGAGCATGTCCTCTTCCTCTTCCGCAGCTTCCGGCAGTCTGGCGAACCATTCGCGCGCCACGATCACGTGGCAGGTGGAGCAGGCCATCTGCCCCTCGCAGGTCCCTTCCAGCGGCATGCCCGCCGCCTGGCCGACTTCCAGCAGGCGATCGCCGGGGGAGGCCTCGGCCTCCACCTTGTCATTGTCGCGTGTAATGAAGGTGACCTTGATGGGGATTATCCTTGCTGCGCCGCAGCATTGTTAATCATTTCGGCCGCCTGTTCAAGGTCCGAAAGCGCGGTATAGCGCCCGAAACCCAGCCTGATCGAGCTTTTCGCCTCTGCAGCATCGAGGCCGATCGCCTGCAGCACGTGGCTGGGCCTGCCCGATCCGCTCGCACAGGCAGATCCTGCCGAGAACATCACGTTGCGACAGTCCGACATCAGCCGGTTTACATCGAGACCCTTGCGCCGGATATTGAGGTTGCCGTGCCAGCGGGCCTCCGCGCTGCCGTTCAGGTCCCAGTCCTCGAACAACTCGCGCGCCCGGGTCCACAGCGCTTCTACATGGGCGGCATCTTCCTCCATCCGCTCCTTCGCGACCTGCGCCGCTGCGCCAAAGCCTGCGCACAGCGCCGGGCTGAGCGTGCCGGAACGCAATTTCGCCTCCTGCCCGCCGCCGGTCTGTTGCGGCTGCAGTTCGATGCCGTTCCTCACCCACAACGCGCCAATGCCCTTCGGCCCGTGGATCTTGTGCGCGGAGACCGCGATCATGTCCGCGCCCGCCAGCGGTGTCTTGCCATAGGCCTGCACCGCGTCGCATAGATAGAGCGCGCCTGCTTGCCTAGCCTTGCGGTGGAATTCCACCGTGGGCTGGATCACGCCGATCTCGTTGTTCACCTGCATCACGCAGACGAGCTTGGTGTTGCCCGGAATGTCCTGCTTGACGTTGCACTGCCCGTCCTTGGCGACGTTCAATTCGTGAGCCTTGCCGATGGCATGGGCGGTATCGAGCACGGCGGCATGTTCGATGGCCGAAACGCTGATCGCGCCCTTGCCGGGGCACCCGCGCATGGCGAGGTTAATCGCCTCGGTCGCGCCCGAGGTGAAGATCACCTGTCCATTCGGCGGAAACAGCGCTGCCACTCTGTCCCGCGCCAGGTCCACGGCGGCGGCGGCCTGTCTGCCCATGCGGTGCGGAGAGTGCGGATTGCCGAAGCCGGAGCCGTCCGGCCCGTCGAGCCATTGCAGCATGGCGTCCCGCGCCTCCGGGGCGAGCGGCGTGGTGGCCTGATAGTCGAGATAGATCATGTCAGCGAAGACCAAGCGTCTGCAAAGGCATCAAGTTCCTCGGGCGTGGTGTTCCAGCCGAGAGAGACGCGGATCGTGCGGCTAGCCACATCGTCCGGCACTCCGAAAGCATCGAGAACCTTGCTCTTCTTGAGCGTGCCGGATGAGCAAGCGCTCCCTGCCGACACCGCAAAGCCCATCGCATCGAGCCGCACCAGTAGGGCCTGCGCACTGATCGTCTCGTGGTAGAGCGAAAGGATGTAGTCGCAATGCACCTGTCCGGTGACGAGGCGACTGCCGGAGAGCTTTTCCGCGAAGGCCGATCTTTGCTCCCGCGTGGTAACCCAGCTTTCGAGGCTGCCCTGTTCCAGAGCGGCGGCAAAGCCCATCGCGGCCGGCAGGTTCTCCGTACCCTGGCGATAACCCCGCTCATGCCCTCCGACAGGTTCGAGCAGGCCATAATCGCGCACCAGCAGCGCCCCGATGCCTACAGGGCCGCCCAGCTTGTGCGCGCTGACGACCGCCATGTCGCAACTGGGCAATTCGTGCTTGCCACCACCTTGCGAGCAATCCGCCAGCAGCAGCGCGCCACCTTCGCTCACGCGGGAATAAACGTCGCCCAGCTCGAGCATCATGGCACCGGTTTCGGAATTCACCTGCTGCAAGGCGACGACTGCAGCAGAGGCATCGGCGGGCAGTACCGCCATGCCGTTCTCGACCGGCATCACCGTCGCATCCGGCGCTGCGCGAAATACCGCGTCATGCTCCACTGCGCTCACGATCCGCCGCTCCATCTTGGTCCGGTTGAGAGCGATCGACAGGGCCTCGCTCGACCCGCTTGTGAAGATTAGTTCGCCATCCCAGCCCAGCGCAGCCTTGGACCGCTGGCGCGCATCTTCCAGCGCCGCCCGCGCCTTGCGCCCCTCGGCGTGCGGGGAGGATGGATTTGCCCAGATGGCAAACCCCTCTTCCATCGCCGCTTTCGCTTCGGGACGCAGCGGCGTGGTGGCGGCGTGATCGAGATAGATGCGAGAGTTCACGAGATAATTGCGAATTGCGGCATAATCCCTATATAGCCGCCCACTTCCGCCGCGCTACCCGCCGGTGGCCAACATTTCAGCAGAGCAACCGACGCCCATGCCTCACGTAATCTTCCCCGGCCCCGAAGGCCGTCTCGAAGGCCGTTTCTCCCCCGCCCCGCGCCCCCGCGCACCTGTCGCCATGATCCTGCACCCGCACAGCCAGGGCGGCGGCACGATGAACGACCGGATCGTGCAGCAGCTGTACAAGAACTTCGTCGGGCGCGGTTTTGCCACGCTGCGGTTCAACTTCCGCGGTGTCGGGAAGAGCCAGGGCAGTTTCGACAACGGCATTGGCGAACTCTCCGATGCGGCGAGCGCACTCGACTGGGTGCAGCAGATCCACCCCGAAGCGCAGACCACATGGGTCGCGGGCGTGTCGTTCGGCGCGCTGATCGGCATGCAACTGCTGATGCGCCGCCCGGAAATCCGCGGTTTCATCTCCATCGCGCCTCCTGCGAACATGTACGACTTCTCGTTCCTCGCGCCCTGCCCCGCCAGTGGCATCTTCATCCAGGGCACGGCGGACACGGTGGTGCAGCCTGCCGCGGTGCAGAAGCTGGTCGACAAGCTGCGCACGCAAAAGCACATCACCATCCACCACGACGAGATCCCACGCGCCAATCACTTCTTCGAGAACGAGCAGGAAGAGCTGATGAAGTCGGTCGACAACTACCTCGACTTCCGCCTCGATCCGAGCTGCCCGATCACCTGATCGCATAGCTAAAACAGACGGTTCCTGCGCGCGTCGTAACCCCCCGGTTGCGGCGCGCGCTTGCATTCGTACTCTCTTCTGGTAACGTGACAGTATAACATGACTCGCTTGGGGCAACTTGCGAGCCGAGGAAGAGGAGAGTGAACCATGTCTTATACCGATGCTACGGTCAGTCCGGCAGCGCGCCTGAAAGCCGCAACCGGCGTCATCGCCATTCATGCCTTGGTGGGCATCGGGGTGATTGCCGGGCTCACCATTACCGGCGTCATCGCCGAAGAGGATGGCGGCCTCGTCGCCTATTTCGAGAAGGAGCCCCCCGCGCCACCGCCTCCCCCGCAGCCGATACCCGAGCCGGCGGACCAGGCGATCGCCCCGGTCACCGCGCCGCAGCCGCCGATACCCATCGACCGAAACGTGCCCATTCCGGTAGAGCCGGTTACGCCGAATATCTCGCGAGAGCTGGTGCTTACCCCACCTGTTGCGCCTGTCGAGATACCCGGCCCGGCTACGACACCCAGCGTCTCTCCTGCCTTCGATACGGTCGGGCCGATGCCGCGCAACGGCCCCGCAGGCTGGATCAGTACCGACGACTATGCCCGCAGCGATCTTGTCCGCGAACGCGAAGGCACGGCCGGCTACAGGCTGGTGATCGGGAGCGACGGAAAGGTCGATGCCTGCGAGATCACGCGGTCGAGCGGGCATGCAACGCTGGATCGCAACACCTGCCGCCTGATCGAAAGCCGCGCGCGCTTCGATCCGGCCAAGAACGATCGCGGTGAAACCACGGTCGGCACCTATACCGGCTCGGTTACCTGGCGAATTCCCGAATAGGAATGCAACGGGGGAGGCCGGGTCTCGTCTCGCCCGGCCTCAATCCCCCGCTTCGTCTTCGGCCACGGCGCTGGCGGCGGCTTCCATAGGCGTGCCGCCGCCTTCCATCGGGATGAGCCAGATCGCGGCATTGGCGATCATCACGAAAGCGAGGATTGCCATCAGCATCGCCTGCTTCGTCACGCCCCTGCGCCATAGCACGAAGGCACCCACGGCAAGCGCGACGGCGGCCAGCACGATGATCGAGATGATGAGATCGAACATGGCGCCTGCCTAGCGCGGCGCGCATCAGCCCGCCAGCCGGATTGCGCGCGCACTTGACTGCGCCGGTTGCATCGGCAACCAACCGCCAATGCAGAACATCGTCGCAACTCCGCTTTCCCGTCGCACCTTCCTCGGTGCACTGGGCACTACCACCGCCCTTACAGTCCTCCCCGGTTGCGTAACCACACCTGCCGTAGGCAGCGGGCCGCAGGCGGCGCAGGCACTGCTCGACGATATTGCGTGGAACCTGCTGCAGCACGAGCCGACTCGCGCCACTTCGCTGGGCGTGGATACCGGCGAGCATGCCGCGCTGCGCAGCCAGCTTGGTGGAGCGTCCCCGGAAGCCAAGGCAGCCAAGACGGCCACGCTGCGCGCCGATCTGGAGCGCGCCCGCGCCTTTGACAAAACCGGCCTCGATCCCGCGACGCGCACCAGTTTCGAAGTGGTGGAAAGCGCCTACGCCACGGCCCTCCAGGGGATGGAACTGCCCTATGGCGATATCCCCGTCGGCAGCTGGCGCACCGCGCCCTATGTCGTGATCCAGAATGTCGGCGCCTATATCGACCTGCCGCGCTTCCTCGATTCCGACCATCCCATCGCCGACGAATACGATGCGGAAGCGTATGTCTCACGGCTTGAGGAAATGCCCGGCGTTCTCATGGGCGAGCTCGAGCGTATTACCGCCGCACGCCAGATGGGCGTCGTTCCGCCCGATTTCCTGCTCGACAAGGCGATCGAGCAGATGACCGCGCAGATCGCCGATGCCCGCAGCGGCGGCGCGCTGGTGGAATCGCTCGTCAGCCGTACGCAGGAAGAGGGCATTGCGGGCAATTGGGATGCGCGCGCCCGCGAAATCGTGACCGGCCAGATTGCCCCTGCCCTCGAAGCACAGCTTGCCGAACTGCAGGCGGAGCGCGCCGTGGCGGACAGCGATCCGGGCATGTGGTCGCAACCGCACGGTGAGGAATGGTACGACTGGTCGCTGCGCTCCAGTACCACCACCGACATGTCGCCCGACGAAATCCACGAACTCGGCCTCGAAACGCTGGAGGACATCCACGCCCGCATGGACCCGATCCTGCGCTCCATCGGCTATACCGAAGGCTCGGTGGGCGAGCGGATGACGGCTCTCTCCGAAGACGAACGTTTCAAGTTTGCCGAGGGCGATCCGGGCCGCGCCGAAATCATGTCTTTCATCGAGGACCGCATCGCCTGGATACGCGCGCAGATGCCGCGCGCCTTCCGCGAGCTGGCCTCGGGCAACCTCGAAGTGCGCCGCCTTCCCCCGGCAGAGGAGCCCGGCGCGCCCACCGCTTATGGCGGTGCGGGTAGCGTCGATGGCACGGTCCCGGGCAAGATGTGGATCAACCTTCGCACCACGGACCTGCACCGCAAATACGACGTGCCTACCCTCGTCCATCACGAGACCATTCCAGGCCATGTGTGGGAAGGTGAATATTCGAACCAGCTTCCGCTGATCCGCTCGATCCTCGCCTTCAACGCCTTCTCCGAAGGATGGGCGCTGTATTCGGAGCAGCTGGCTGACGAGCTGGGCGCCTATGACGAAAACCCCGCATGGCGGCTCGGCTATTTGCAGGACGCCGCCTTCCGCGCCTGCCGCCTCGTGGTCGACACCGGCCTCCACCACAAGCGCTGGAGCCGCGAGCAGGCGGTGCGTTTCTTCATGGAAAGGAACGGCAACAAGCGCGAGCAGGTGGCGAGCGAGGTTGACCGGTATTGCAGCTGGCCGGGCCAGGCTACCGGCTACATGGTCGGCAAGCTGGAGATCCTGCGCCAGCGGGAGCGGGCGATGGCGCAGCTCGGCGGCACCTACGATCTGCGCGATTTCAATCAGGCGCTGGTCGATGGCGGTAACGCACCGCTGGATGTGCTGGCCGCTAATGTCAGCCGCTACATCGAGAGCGCAGCCTGATCCCTAGCGGGCTGCGCGCTCCACCAGCCTTACCTCGAACAGCGTGGGCCACAGCTTGCCGGTCACGAACAGGCGGTCGGCCTGCGCGTCATAAGCGATACCGTTGAGCACTGCCGAGCGGTCACTCGGCGCTGCCCGCTCGACAAGGGGCGACAGATCGATCGCCTGCACGACATGGCCGCTATCGGGATCGATGCCGATGATGACATCGCTGAACCAGACATTGGCATAGACGAGCCCGTCGATCACCTCGAGCTCGTTGAGATTGAACACCGGCCTGCCGTCCAGCGTGACCTCAATCTCGCGTTCCACGGCGTAAGTCTCGGGATCGAGGATACGCAGGACCTGCGATCCGTCCGACGCCACCAGATTGTCGTGCAATGTTGCGAGGCCCCAACCTTCATAGGGGAAATCTGTATGGCTTTCGCGCAATTGAAGCGTATCGAGCGCCCAGCGGTGGATGACGCCGTGCTGCCATGTCAGGCTGATCAATTCCTCCCCGACACGTGCCAATCCCTCGCCGAACTGGTCTGCCGGTATGTCGCTTGCGCGCAGCACCTCGCCGGTTTCGAGGTCGACCCGCCGAACCTGTGACGCCCCTACCTGCCCGGTGCTTTCGTAGAGATAGCCGTCGTGCCAAAGCAGCCCTTGCGTGAAGGCAGCTGGATCATGCGGATATTCGGCCACCACCTCGACATCGTAGATGGCGATGTTTGAAGGGGCTCGCTCATGGGTGGGAGCTGCGCTCGGCTCCGCTTGCTGCGCGGACAGCGGTGACGGCGCTAGAAGCGCGAGCAAGAGGAACGAGACGAGCCCAGGCCGAAGGAAACGCGGAACGATCACGAAGCTACCCTGGCCCCGCACCGCTGACTGGCGGATGAAGGATCGGCAACCGGTACGTGAGGGGATGGTCGGCCCCTGCCGGACAACAGACAGGCAATGCGGGTGATCTTGCCAATCCGTATGCCATCGTAACCCCGGTTCTTCGCCCGCAGGAATGCATCAGGCCCCGACCAATTAAAAGACCCCGCCCCGGCTCTCCGGCCGTGCGGGGTCTCTCCTCTCCAACCGGGCAGAGGGTGTCAGGCGGCCTGCGGGGCAGCCTTGCGAACGCCTTCGTCGACATGGGCGGCGAAGGGTTCGAAATTGTTCACGAACAGGTCGACCAGTTTGTGCGCGGTGCGGTCGTACTCGTCCTTGTCCGCCCAAGTGCTGCGCGGGTCGAGGATTGTCTGGTCGATACCTGCCGCTTCGAGGGCTGGAACCTGTACCGGCACATCGAAACCGAAATTGGCATCCTTGCGATATTCGACATCGTCGAGATCGCCGTTCAGCGCTGCATTGAGCAAGGCACGGGTGGCCTTGATCGGCATGCGGTTGCCCACGCCATACTTGCCACCGGTCCAGCCGGTGTTGAGCAGCCAGCACTGTACCCCGCCCTTGGCGATCCGCTCCTTCAGGAGGTTGCCGTAGACGCTGGGATGGCGCGGCATGAAAGGAGCGCCGAAACAGGTGCTGAAGGTTGCCTCGGGCTCGGTCACGCCGATCTCGGTACCCGCTACCTTGGCGGTGTAGCCCGAGAGGAAGTGATACATCGCCTGGTCCGGCGTCAGCCGCGCAATGGGAGGCAGCACGCCGAAGGCATCGGCCGTCAGCATGATGACGTTGGACGGAACCGGGCCGAGATTTTCCTCGGAAGTGTTGGGGATGAAATCGATCGGATAGGCGCCGCGCGAATTTTCGGCGAGCGAGTTGTCGTCGAAATCGAGTTCACGTGTCCGATCGTTCATCACCACGTTTTCCAGCACGGTGCCGAACATCCTAGTGGTGGCGTAGATTTCCGGCTCCGCCTCTTCGGACAGGCGGATCATCTTCGCGTAGCAGCCGCCCTCGAAATTGAAGACCGCGGTGTCCGACCAGCCATGCTCGTCATCGCCGATCAGAGTGCGGCTGGCGTCGGCGGAAAGCGTGGTCTTGCCGGTGCCCGACAAGCCGAAGAACACGGCCGTCTTGCCGTCCGGCCCGATATTGGCCGAGCAGTGCATCGGCATCACGCCCTTTACCGGCAGCAGGTAGTTGAGAATGCCGAACACGCTCTTCTTCATCTCGCCGGCATATTTGGTGCCGCCGATCAGGATCAGCTTTTCGGAGAGGTTCACCGCCACCACGGTGCCGGTGCGAGTGCCGTGGCGCTCGGGATCCGCCTCGAAGCTGGGCAGATCGATGATCGTGTATTCCGGATCGAAGTCGTGCAGCTCTTTCGGGGTGGGGCGGCACAGCATCGTGCGGATGAAGAGATTGTGCCAGGCAAGCTCGTTGATGACGCGCACCTTCACCCGGTTTTCCGGCTGCGAGCCGCCGAACAGGTCGGCGACATAGAGCGTTTCCTTCTGCGCCACGGCCTTCAGGAAGTCTTCCTTTAGGTTGGCGAAGTGCTCCGGCTTCATCGAGGCATTGTTGTCCCACCACACCGTGTCTTCGGTTTCGGCATCGCGGACGATGAACTTGTCCTTCGCGCTGCGGCCGGTGTGTTTCCCGGTCTGCACGACAAGAGGACCATGAGCAGCGAGCTGCCCTTCGTCATTGTTGATGGCATGTTCGACCAGCGCCGCCGTGCCGAGATTGGAATGGACAGTAGCATCGGTATCGATGCCCTGCGCGGACAGCGAGGTTGAAAGCGGGTATGACACGTTAGCTCCTCAAAACGGTCAAGATGTAAGTGGCGCATTCAGATGCGCTCGTGATGGACATCCGCATAAGGGCGTAATTCTAAGCCGTCAATTTATACGAAATAAACGATGCCGGTTTGACTTTGTCCGATTTGCCACAGTGTTGGCTCGACAAGATCGCGCAACATACCGCATGCGCCAGTTGTCACCGAATGGGCTAGGCTCTACTCGTCTCTCAAGGATTAGGAGCAGCATGACGCAGGAAACCGATACCACCGCTCAGCAGACCGGCGCGGCAGAGGGCCAGCGCACCATCGCGCTGGTGGATGACGACCGCAACATCCTCACCACGCTCTCCATCGCGCTGCAGGGAGAGGGTTATGCGACGCGGGTCTATTCCGATGGCGAGGCTGCGCTTGCAGCGTTGCGACAGAACCCGCCCGACCTTGCCGTTTTCGACATCAAGATGCCGCGCATGGACGGGATGGAGCTGCTGCAGAAGCTGCGGGAAACGTCTGACATTCCGGTAATTTTCCTCACCAGCAAGGATCAGGAGGAGGACGAGGAAGCGGGCCTTGCGATGGGCGCGGACGATTATATCGCCAAGCCCTTCAGCCAGCGCCTTCTGCTCGCCCGCATCCGTGCGATCCTGCGCCGCGCAGCCCCCCTGACCGAGGAAGAGGGCGAGACCGCGCCGATGCCGACAGGGCATAACGAGGTCATCGCGCGTGGTCGCCTGGCGATGGACCCGGCGCGCCACCAGGTCACATGGGACGGCAAGCCCGTCAGCCTTACGGTGACCGAGTTCCTGATCCTCGAGGCCCTGGCGATCCGTCCCGGCGTCATCAAGAGCCGCAACCAGCTGATGGATGCCGCCTATCCCGACGACGTCTTCGTCGATGATCGCACGGTCGATTCGCACATCAAGCGGCTGCGGCGGAAGTTCCGCGCGGTCGATCCCCAATTTGGCGCGATCGAGACGCTCTACGGCGCGGGCTACAGCTTTTCCGATGGCTGAGACCGATGACTGAGGATGGCGGCGAGCAATTCCTCCAGGCCAGTCGGCTCGAGCGGCTCGCCTTTCCCATTGGCCGCTCGCTCACCGCACGTATCCTGGCGGTGAACCTCATCCCGCTGCTGGTGCTGGCGGGCTCGCTGTTCTTCCTCGATTCCTATCGCCGGCAACTGCTTGACGAGCGCTTCAAGCTTGCCCGGATCGAGGCCCAGATCACCGCCGAGGCGCTGGCGGGCGCCACTCGCGAGCGGCAGGAGGCACTGCTGAGCCAGATCGGCCGCGAACAGCGCATGCGGCTGCGGCTCTACGATCCGGAGGGCAACCTGATCGCCGACAGCTTCGAGCTCGACCAGCCCTCCTTCACTTTCGACGATCCCGTAGCCGAGCCCTTTCTCGAAGATGTCGCCCGGTGGACCGACAATGCCGTAAACATCGCCGTTGGCGCCCCCTCGCCGCCCCCTTATGCCGAACCGGAGAACACCGCCGCCGACAACTGGCCCGAGCTCGCCCGAGTGCGCCAGCAGGGCCTCTCCCAGATCGAACTGCGCCGCGCGCCGGACGATACACCCGTCATCAACGCCGCGGCTCCCGTGGGCATCAACGGCGCCAGCCTGCTGACAACCCGCAACGCCGCCGACATTACCCAGGCGGTGCGGGAGGCGCGCAGTGACCTGATGACGATCATCCTGCTCGCCCTCGCTGTCTCCACCATCCTCTCGCTCTACCTCGCCAACACGATCATCCAGCCGCTGCGCCGCCTCGTACTTGCCACTTCCCGCGTACGGCTGGGGCGTGAGCGCGAAGTGGAGGTGCCTCGCATGGATGAGCGGGGCGACGAGATTGGCCTTCTGGCCCGCGCCGTCTCCGACATGACCGCCACGCTGCGCCACCGGATCGACGCGGTGGAGGCCTTCGCCGCCGATGTCGCACACGAGATCAAGAACCCGCTTGCATCTTTGCGCAGCGCGACCGAGTCGCTCCCCAAAACCAGCGACCCGGACCTGCGCGCGCAACTGGTGGACATCGCCTCCCACGATGTTCGCCGGATCGACCGCCTCGTGTCGGAAATCTCGGAGGCCAGCCGTATCGATGCCGAGCTTAGCCGCGCCACGTTCGAGGCGGTCGAACTGGGGCAGCTGTTCGGCAACGTCGTCGCCCGGAAGGAAGAGCGCGGGGAAACCCGTAATTGCCAGATCGCAATCGACGTCGAGACCACCAGCGACGTGGTGATGGGTGTGCCGGTCCGACTGGAGCGCATAGCTGAAAACCTGATCGACAACGCCGTTTCCTTCTCGCCCGAGAGTGGCCGCATCCGCGTCACCATCGCGCGCGACCCGGAGCGCGTGACAGCCACTGTATGTGACGAGGGGCCCGGCATCCCCGAGGCGGAGCGCGAGAAGGTCTTTCGCCGCTTCCATTCGCATCGGCCGGAAGGCGAGGAATACGGCAACCACTCGGGTCTTGGCCTAGCCATCGGACGCGCCATCGCGGAGGCGCATGACGGCAGCCTGCGGGTGATCGACGGCGCGGACGATCTGGGCGGCGCGTGCCTGCAGCTGGAACTGCCCGCCGCATGACGGTGCTTGCCAATGTCAGCTGCATCGCCCTGCGAAGCCGCGCCATGATCCTCGCCGGGCCTCCCGGTAGCGGCAAGTCCAGCCTGGCACTTGCTCTGATGGACAGGGGGGCCGAGTTGATCGGCGACGATGGCGTGACGCTGGAAGCGATGGGCGATCTCGTCATGGCGACTCCGCCGCCAAATACGCAGGGGCTGATCGAGATCCGCAATGTTGGCTTGCTGGAGGTGCCGGTTGCACGCGGGCCAGTCGCCCTCGTCATCAACCTTACCCCCGAGGCCGAGCGCCTGCCGCTGGGGCACGGCACAGCGAAGCTGCTGGGCCGCGAGGTTCCCCAGGTCGACCTGTTCCCCGATACCCCCTGGCTAGCCCTGCGGGCCGAAGCAGCGCTGGAAATACACGGTCTCGACTAAGTGCGGCCTTCACTTTTCCAGCCTGAGCGCGCAGATGGACGATCATGGCGAAGGAGGAATCCGCGAGCGACACCGCTTCCCCTCAACAGCAGCTGCTGCTGGTCACCGGCATGCTGGGCGCAGGAAAGACGACGGCCCTGCGCGAACTGGAGGACCTGGGCTGGGAATCGATCGACAATTTTCCGATCCGCCTGCTCGACAGGCTGGTGGACGTGGAGGCCGAGGGTGATTCGCTTGCCATCGGTTTCGACTGTCGCACCCGCGGCTTCGTACCTGCCGACATCATCGCCCAGGTAAAGCGGTGGATGGAGGAAGACGGCCTCTCCATCACCACGCTGTTCCTCGATTGCGCAGGCCACGAGCTGGAGCGGCGCTTCAACGAGACCCGCCGTCGCCATTTCCTGGCAGGCGACCTTCCCGTATCCTCCGGCATCGCGGCGGAGCGCGAGCTGCTCTCGTCGCTGCGCCGCTGGGCCGACGTGCTGATCGACACGACCGATTTCTCCACCAACGATCTCAAGCAGACCATCCGCGAGCAATTCGCCAAGGGCGCGCCCGAACAGATGACGGTCACCGTCTCCAGCTTCGGTTTCGCACGCGGCAAGCCGCCTACCGCGGACCTCGTCTTCGACATGCGCTATCTCGACAATCCGCACTGGGAGGAAGGCCTGCGCGAACAGACCGGGCTGGATGCGGGCGTGGGCGAGTTCATCGAGCGCAGCGAGGTTTTCACCTCCACCTTCGACAAGATACGCAGCCTGCTGCTGGAACTGCTTCCCCGCTACGAGGCGCAGGGCAAGACCTATGTGAACATCGCTTTCGGTTGTACCGGAGGGAGACACCGCTCCGTTTATACAGCGGAGAAGATGGCGCAGGTCTTGCGCGAGGGCGGCTTTTCGCCCACCGTGCTGCACCGCAACCTGGGATCGCGCGCGGAAGACATGGTGGAAGGGACACAACATCCGTGATTGGCCCCATTCCAGCTTCCGTTAAGACTGAAAGCGACAAGAGCTTTACCGCATAATGATCGGACTGATTCTCGTCACCCACGGCAGACTGGCCGAGGAATTCGTATCCGCCATGGAACATGTGGTCGGCAAGCAGGACGCCATTGCCACCATCTGCATCGGCCCGTCCGACGACATGGAGGACCGGCGAAAGGAAATCGCCGAAGCCATCGCTCGCGTGGATAGCGGCAAGGGTGCGATCATGTTGACCGACCTGTTCGGCGGCACGCCCTCAAACCTTGCCATCTCGCTGCTGGAACAGGGGCGCACGGAAGTCATCGCCGGGATCAACCTCCCCATGCTTATCCGGCTGGCAGGTGCGCGCAAGGAACTGGACCTTGGCGCTGCCGCTGCTGCGGGGCGCGAGGCCGGTCGCAACTACATTACCCTCGCGTCCGAATTCCTCGGGCAGGACGCCTGAGGAGGGAGGCGGCATTGGGCGAAGTCAGCCAGCAGGTGGTCATACCCAACAAGCGCGGTCTGCATGCTCGCGCCAGTGCCAAGTTCGTCTCCGCCGTATCCGAAATGGACGGGCATGTCGTGTTCGTCGAGAAGGACGGGCAGGAAGCGGCGGGCGGTTCCATTCTCGGTCTCATGATGCTGGGCGCCGCAAAGGGCGACACCGTCACCGTCCGCGTGGCGGGTGACGAGGCCGAGGCGAAGCTGGCGGAGCTGGTAGCGCTGGTCGAAGGCAAGTTCGGCGAAGAGTGATGCCTGCTGTAACCCGGCGCGAGATCACCGGTTTTTCCAATCCAACGGTAAAGTACCTGCGCTCCCTGCGCGAAAAGAAGCACCGCAAGCGCGAGGGCGTGTTCCTCGCCGAAGGGCTGCGCCTGCTGACCGATGCGCGCGAGTGTGGCCATGTACCGCAAATGCTGGTGATGGCGGCGGGCCGTGACCCGCATCCCCTGATCGCGGCGCTTGAAGGAAGCGTTGCAGAGAGCGGCGGCGAGATCATCGTCACGACGCCCGACATCCTTTCCAAGATCACCGGCAAGGACAATCCGCAGGGCGTGGCGGGCGTGTTTGCGGAGTTCGACACTTCGCTCGCCGCACTCGACCGATCACGCGCCGAAATTTGGCTGGTGGCGCAGGCGCTCCGCGATCCGGGCAATCTCGGCACCATGCTGCGCACGGGCGACGCGGTGGGCGCAGGCGGCCTCATCCTGATCGACGATTGCGCCGACCCCTTCAGCGTGGAAGCCGTGCGCGCCAGCATGGGTGCCGTCTTCACCCAGAATATCGCCCGTGCGACATGGGATGAGTTTCTCCCGTGGCTGCGCGGGGGAAATGGCCAGCTGGTCGCGGCCAGCTTGCGGGACGCCCTTCCCTATCGCGCCGCGCCCTATGCCGCACCGTGCTTCGTCATGGTCGGCAACGAATCGCAGGGCCTTCCCGAAAGCTACGAGATGGCCTGCGACCTGCGCGTAACCATGCCGATGAAGGGGAGCGCCGACAGTCTCAACGCGGCAGTCGCGGCTGCGGTCCTCGCTTACGAAGTGCTCGCCGGCTTGGAGACCTAGTGCAGCCGGGCGTTACTCTGCCGAGCGCGAAGCCTCGCAATCGAGTGTCAGACCATAATCGGCCAGCCAGTCCGCATCCGTCGGGAGAAGATACTGAAGGGCCTCGGGGAACAATCCGTGCAAGGTCGTTGCGTGATGCAGCGTTTCGCGCCGGTCGGCAAAACATGCGCTGGATGCGCCTGCGAGGCGAAGGATGCCTTCCTCCGTTGCTCCGCCTTCGTCGGCAAGAGACAGGAACAGTGGCGGCCTCGAACCTTCATTCATGCCGGCCGCGCGCCGCGACAGGGACTGGTCGTTCCACTGCAAGCTGGGCGAAAGGGCAGCAAAGCCATCGAAAAGTTCCGGCTGTATAAGCCAGGTTTCCACGACGAAGTGACCTGCGGCGCTTTCACCGACGAGGAAGGCGCGCCCGTCCGTTCGATAGCGCTCTCGCAGCATCGGCAGTACCGTATCCGCAAGCCATGCCCTGAACGCCGCGCTTTCGCCTGCAGTCGGATATCGCGCCTGCTCCGCCGCGTCCGAGGTGGGAGGAAGCAATTCGCGCTGGCGATCCACGGTTTCAATGCCGACGAGGATCGCGGGCGCACTGCGACCCCACAACTGGTTCCACCGTTCCATTCCGAGGGTAAGTAACAGGTCCTGCCGAATGCCGCCATCAAGGACCAGAACGAGCGGGTACGCTCTATCATCATCGGCGTATTCAGGTGGCGGAACGACGTGGAGTTCGCGGAGCACGTCCAGTACCTCGACACTGTAGGACGTCCCGATAACCAGCGGCCGGGACGCAATGACTTGCTGCGCGGAGGTCGGCGACGCAATAGCCGCTGCCGTCGCAAGGGCACTGACGAGCAGGAAACGGCGCCAGATCGTGCATCCGTATGGAGCGCCGGCTCGCGCCGCCGTGGTCACGCTCTCAATCCCCCGCCAGCAGGGCCGTAATGCGCCAGCGATTGTTGCGGCGGCTGGCGATCAGGCGGTAATCGATGATCGAGCGCAGATTTTCAGCCGCGATGTAGCCTTCCTTCTCCACGCCGGATTGCGGATCGGTCCAGGAGACATGATCGAACCGTTCGCTCTCGGGGTCGTCGGACAAGCGCTCTACAGCCTCCCAGGAAAGTTCCGCCACCAATTCCGCATCGCGGGCCGGCGCGTTGTACATGGGGACATTCTCGCCCGTCACGATGGCACCTGTGTAGGGGTCGACCGGGACTCCCTGCGCAAAATACCACGGAATGGTAATGCCCGAACTCGCATCGGCTGCGCAGCCAAGCTCGTCCATCTTCGCCAGCGTTTCCCAGAAGGCGCCGTTGTCGGCAGCCAGCCGCTCGCGCAATTGCTGGTGCCCGGCTCCCCCTCCGAAGTCGAGCTTCACGTCATCAGCGGTGAGCGCCACCAGCGCGTCTGCATCGCGCGTGTCGATGGCGGCCTGCAGGTCTGCAAGGAAATCCGTGCCTCCCGGCATGTCGGCACATTCATTGCGCGGCGCCCAGGGGCCGGACGGCTGCCTCGCCGGGGTGGGAGAGCTCTCCACCTCGGCCACGAGATCCTCCGCCGCGCGTTCGAGCCGGTCGGAAGGCGGGTCCGTCCTGTCGCAGGCTGCGAGAAGCGCTGCAAGAAGTGTCAGGCCCAGCAGGCCGGGGATGCGATGATTTACCGACAAGCTACTGGTCCTCCGCACTCTCTCCTTCGACATGCATAAGCTGTCGCGGCTCGATTTCCAGAGGCGCAAGCGCTTCAAGTGCAGCGGCATTCGTATCGACAGACAATTCCTGGAATTTTCTGCCGGTCGGCACAAGGCGGCTCTCGAAACTGGCGACGGCGGAATTGAAACTCTTGTTGGTGCGGGCAAGGTCTGTTCCCACCTTGCCGAGCAACGACCCCATGCGTGCGAGCCGGTCGTAAAGTTCCTTGCCCAGCTCGGCGATTTCCTTGGCGTCCGCCTGTACGCCGGCCTGCCGCCAGATCGTCGCCACGGTAAGCGCGATGGACATGAAATTGAGCGGCGAGGAAAGCACCACCTGCCGCTGCAGCGCGTATTCCAGCAGGCCGCTATCCTGCGTCAGTGCGGAATAGAGAACGTGTTCGCCGGGCACGAACATCACCACGAAATCGGCCGAGCCCTCGACATGGTCCTGGTATCTCTTGGCAGAAAGTTCGTCGATATGGCCGCGCAGGTCGCGGGCATGAGCGCGCAGAAGCTCGGCGCGTTCCTCCTCGCTAGTGGCCTCGTTCGCCGCGGCGTAGGTATTGAACACGTTCTTTACGTCGACGATCAGCTTGCGACCGCCGGGAATGTTGATGACCCCGTCCGGCCTCAGGAGACCTTCGCTCCCCGCCACGCTGACCTGGCAGTCGAAATCGGTCTGACCCAGCAGGCCGCAGCTCTCCAACAGGTTCTCGAACTGCAGTTCGCCCCAGTCGCCGCGCGCCTTGGTCGCGCCGCGAAGCGTGGTGGAAATACGGTTCGCGCCTTCGAGCACGCGCTCCTGTCCGGCCCGAACCTCGCCGATAACGCCCTGCAACTGGTGCCATGCTTCGGCGCGGGACTTTTCCAGTTCCTCCACCCGCTTGCGATACCGTTCCAGCGTTTCGCCAACGGGACCGACCTTTTTCTCAAGGGCGGCAAGGCTTTCCTTGTTAAGCGTTTCAAGCCGCGAATGTGCGCCTTCGAGGAATCGCGCATTGGCGCCTTCCAACATCTTCTTGCCGATCTCGTCGAACTTTGTTTGGAGCTTCTCTTCCGCTTCTGTCAGGCGCGCCAGCTCGCGCTCGAACTGCCGCTCGCGTTCGGCATAGCGTTCGTTGAGGGCACGCTCCTTCTCCTCTGCACCGCTTTCCAGCCGGGCGAGCTTTGCCGAAACCTCCGCATGGGTGGTCCGGAGCGAACCCAATTCCTCCGCATGCGCGGTGCGAAGCCGGTCGATCTCTTCGGCAAGGCCATCGGCGCGCTTTGCCCGTTCGCTCTCCGCCGCCAGATCGCGCACCATGTCGCGAAACTTCTCGTCCAGCGCCTTCGCCTCCTCATCCCGCGCGGCATAGCGATCGCGCCACTCGGCCACCGGTCGCTGGCCGATCCAATAGCCCAGGCCGCCCAGCAGCAGGGCGAGAACGATCAGCGCGATTATGAGCGGGTCCATGAAATTCCTTTTCAGAGAGAGGCGGAACGTATCGTGAATCTAGCGTCCAAGTGGAAAATCCGCAAGCGAGAGCGGTAAGCCATCCCCAGAACGGCGCATCTCCCCTTGCGGAAAATCCTTGTGCACACGCCAGCAAAAATCGTATGCGACACTTACAAATTCAGATTTGCGAAGTTTTCGCCGTTGTGAAATACGACTGCGGAATACGCGCAAGCCCAGCCATGAGAGAGAGGACGCCCGTCATGCCGACAGATATCGAAATCGCCCGCCAGGCAACGCTCAAGCCGATCACCGAAGTTGCTACGAAAGCCGGCATCCCCGACGAGGCGCTGATCCCCTATGGCAAGTACAAGGCCAAGGTCGATACTTCCGCCCTGCCGCAGGCCGACAATGGCAAACTGATCCTCGTCACCGCGATCAACCCCACGCCCGCGGGCGAAGGCAAGACCACCACTTCGGTCGGCCTCAGCGACGCGCTCCACCGCATCGGCAAGAAGACCATGCTGTGCCTGCGCGAGCCCTCGCTCGGGCCCTGCTTCGGCGTGAAGGGCGGCGGCGCGGGCGGCGGCAAGTCGCAGGTGATGCCGATGGACGAGATCAACCTGCACTTCACCGGCGATTTCCACGCCATCACCAGCGCGCACAACCTGCTCTCGGCGATGATCGACAACCACATCTACTGGGGCAACTCGCTGGAAATCGACTTGCGCCGCGTCACCTGGCGCCGCGTGCTCGACATGAACGACCGCGCGCTTCGCCAGATCGTCGGCCCGCTGGGCGGCGTCACCAACGGCTTCCCGCGCGAAACCGGTTTTGACATCACCGTCGCATCCGAGATCATGGCGATCCTGTGCCTCGCCACCGACCTTGAAGACCTGCAGAAGCGGCTGGGCGACATCATCATCGGCTATCGCCGCGACAAGACCCCGGTGTTCTGCCGCGACGTGAAGGCCGACCCCGCCATGACCGTGCTGCTGAAGGACGCGATCCTGCCCAACCTGGTGCAGACGCTGGAAAACAACCCCGCCTTCCTCCACGGCGGCCCCTTCGCCAACATCGCTCACGGCTGCAACTCGGTGATCGCCACCAAGACGGCGCTGCGCATGGCCGATTACGTCGTGACGGAAGCAGGCTTCGGCGCCGACCTCGGCGCGGAAAAGTTCATGGACATCAAGTGCCGCATGGCCGAGCTCAGGCCCGATGCCATCGTGCTGGTGGCGACGGTGCGCTCGCTCAAGATGAACGGCGGCGTGCCCAAGAGCCAGCTGACCGAGGGCGAGAATGTCGAAGCCGTGCGAAAGGGCGCCGTGAACCTCAAGCGTCATATCGAGAATGTGAAGAAGTTCGGCATCACGCCCACGATCGCGATCAACCACTTCTATCTCGACACCGATGCCGAGATCGCCGTGATCAAGGAGATGGCCGAGGAATACGGCGCTCAGGCCGTGATCTGCAAGCACTGGGCCGATGGCGGCGCAGGAGCGGAAGACCTGGCGAAAATCGTTGCGGAAAAGGCCGACGCCGGCGCGCCCGACTTCAACCAGCTCTACCCCGCCGACATGCCGCTGGCCGACAAGATCAAGACCATCGGCACCGAAATTTATCGCGCGTCCAACGTGCACCTGACCCCGGCAATCGAGAAGCAGCTGAAGCAGTGGGAAGAAATGGGTTACGGCCACTTCCCGATCTGCATGGCGAAGACACAGTACAGCTTCTCCACCGATCCCACCAAGCTGGGCGCACCGGACGATCACGAGGTAAACATCCGCGAAGTCCGTCTCTCGGCGGGTGCGGGTTTCGTGGTGGCCATTGCGGGCGACATCATGACGATGCCGGGCCTGCCCAAGGTGCCCAGCGCCGAGGCGATCCATCTCGACGAAAACGGACAGATCGAAGGCCTGTTCTAAACATCACCCGACATACCGGGTCGCAGAAGGGCCGCTCCAATCATGGGGCGGCCCTTCTTATAGGGATTGCCGCTTGCCATAGGCCTTCGTCAGCGGGGTGCCGGATACACCAAAGGCGATCACCGACAGCACGACCGTTAGGCTGATGAGCGGCCAGAGAATGTCGCTGGCCCCATGTCGCGCGGCGAAGGCGGCATAGAACAGCGCGGCGACACCGATCGGGCCGAACCATCCGGCGAACACCGCTTCCTTGTAGTTCGCATAGGGCTTGCCCAATAGCTGCAGCAGCATGAAGAGCGGAAGGCGTCGCAGCAGGACGATGGCAAGAGCTGCGCCCACAAGCGGCCAGCCCATCTCGATCCACGCTGCGACTGGCGCGATCAGGCCGAGAAGGATGAAGACCGGCAACGTGAGCGACCGGTCCACCGCATCCTGGAAATGCTCGTGGCTTTCCTGCCCCTCCTCCTTCATGGCGCAGTTCAATACCAGGCCGGACACGAACACGGCGAGGATGCCGTCCGCTCCCAGCAGCGAAATGCCCGCCAGCGCCAGCAGCGCCAGCGCAAAGGTTGTGGCGGTGAGCGACTTCGTTTCCGCAAATTCGCGCTCCCGGCCTAGTTTGAAGACCCATCCCGTCGCCTTGCCGAGGATCCAGCCGAGCACCAGAGCTCCTACCACTTCCCATGCGAGAAAGGCGAACGAGCCGGAAAAGGCGTCCTTCGTCTGGTCCATCAGCAGCAGCGGGAACAGCACGAGAGGCAGCGCCAGCCCGTCGTTTATGCCGCTTTCGGCGGTGATGATGTTGCGGGTGCGGGCAGGTACGCACTCCTCGGCCAGGCGCCCAGATATGATGCTGCGCGCGAGGACGGGATCGGTCGGCGTCACGATCGCCCCGGCCAGCAAGGCAAGCATCAGCGGCAGTCCGAGAAACAGCATCGCTATGCCTGTCGAAGCGAACCACATGAGGGCGGTTCCCGGAAGCAGGATGAGGGCGAGGCTGCGCCAGTTGTCCCGCACGTAACCCGTGGGGAGAGAAAGTGCCGCGCTCATGACAGATAGGGCCAACGTAAGGCGCGTAAACTGCTCGACAAACGCCAGGTGATTTTCGTTGGCGGACGGGGCGATCTGCAGCAGCCCGGCACCGTGCTCGCCAAGCGCCATTCCGATCAGCAGGCAGATAAGCGCTTCCGACGCCCAGAGGTGCGACTTGATCCAGCCACTCACCAGAGTGAGGCCCAAAACGGTCCCGGCAGCTACCGCCAGCGGTATGTCGAGTGCCTCCATGCAGGCTGCCTACAACGCCGGGAGGCAAAAGGCCAATCTGCCCCGCCGGATAATTCCGGGGAACCCGACTCTCCGCGCAGCCGTAATTGTCCGGCAACCCCCAGCGAAAGACAAGTATATGGCCAAGAACAAGCTCGGCAACGAGGTTCCCCCCACCACCACCGATGCCGGCATCCCCGCCCCCAGTGACGAGCATTCGCTCACTGTCGGCAATGACGGCCCGATCGTATTGCATGATCATTATCTGCTCGAGCAGATGGCGGTCTTCAATCGCATCAATATCCCCGAGCGCCGACCGCACGCCAAGGGCTCGGGCGCCTTCGGCCATTTCGAGACCACGAATGACGTGTCGAAATACACCAAGGCCAAGCTCTTTCGGAAAGGTGCGAAGACCGAGGTCGGCGTGCGTTTCTCCACCGTGGCGGGCGAACGCGGCAGTCCCGATACCTGGCGCGACCCGCGCGGTTTCTCGGTGAAGTTCTACACCGAGGAAGGCAATTTCGACATGGTCGGCAACAATACGCCGATCTTCTTCGTGCGCGACCCGATGAAGTTCCAGCACTTCATCAATTCGCAGAAGCGCCGCGCCGACAATGGCCTGCGCGATCATGACATGATGTGGGATTTCTGGACGCTCTCGCCCGAAAGCGCGCACCAGGTCGCCTACATGATGGGCGATCGCGGCGTGCCCAAGACCTGGCGCGAGATGAACGGCTATTCCAGCCACACCTACATGCTGGTGAACGAGGAAGGCGAGAAGTTCTGGGTGAAGTTCCACTTCCACACCAATCTTGGCGACGGCAACGCGCACTTCACGCAGGATGAGGCCGTAGAAAAGGCTGGCACCGACCCCGACTATCACCGCGCGGACCTGTTCAACGCCATCAAGGAAGGGAATTATCCCAGTTGGACGCTCAAGTGGCAGATCATGCCCTACGAGGATGCCAAGACCTACAAGTGGAACCCGTTCGACCTTACCAAGGTCTGGCCGCATGAGGATTACCCGCTGATCGAGGTGGGCAAGCTTACCCTCGATCGCAATCCCACCGACTGGCACACCGAGATCGAGCAGATCGCCTTCGAGGTGAACAACATGGTGCCCGGCATCGGACTCTCGCCGGACAAGATGCTGCTTGCCCGCGGCTTCTCCTATGCCGACGCGCACCGCGCCCGGCTGGGCGTCAATTACAAGCAGATCCCGGTGAACGCGCCCAAGTGCCCGGTGCATTCCTACTCGCAAGGAGGCCACATGCGCATCCAGAAGAGCGAGGACCCGGTCTATGCGCCCAATTCCTACGGCGGTCCGTCGGCCGATCCGGAGCTGGCGGGTGAAGCGGGCCACTGGCAGGCCGATGGCAACATGGTGCGCGCCGCCTACACCCTGCGCGAATGCGACGATGACTGGACGCAGCCGCGCATGCTGGTGACCAAGGTGTTCGACGATGACGAGCGCGAGCGCTTCGTCTCCAACGTGTCCGGCCACCTTGCCAAGGACGTGAGCGAGCCGGTGCTGAAGCGCGCCTTCGAATACTGGCGCAATGTCGACCAGGAAATCGGCGAGCGGATCGAGAAGGCCACGCGCGACATGATCGGCGGCAAGTCCGACAAGCCCGGCATGGCTTCCGCCAAGGCCGTATCCGAACCCGCAGAATAACACTCGAGAGGAGACACGATATGTCGATCAAGGAAATGATCAAGGAACACCCCAGCGTCGGGGACGACTATAACGAGGATCTCGGCGAAGCGATCAAGCACGCCATGTACTGCGCGGCGATCTGCAATTCCTGCGCCGATGCGTGCAATGCCGAATCGATGGATATGTCGGAATGCATCCGCAAGTGTTCGGATTGCTCGGACATCTGCCAGGCGCTCAGCCGCGTGGCCGCTCGGCGCACGCATGGCAATACGGTTGTGATCAAGTCGCTGCTGGAAGCCTGCATCATCGCCTGCAAGGTCTGCGCGGAGGAATGCGCCAAGCACGACAACGCCCATTGCCGCCGCTGCGAAAAGATGTGCCGCGAATGCATGGAAGATTGCGTGAAGGCGCTCGAAGGCATGGTGGACACCGCTACCGCCTGATTTCGCTGGCGTTCAGACAGACGGGCATACAGGATAGGCCTGATCAACCAAGGGCGCGGCTGCTTTGGCCGCGCCCATTGTCTGGATGCGAAAATACATGGGTATTCGAACTGCCATCGTGGGCGCCCTGCTGATGCTGGCCAGCGCCCTTGTCCTGTCGGGCTGCAACACCGTTCGCGGCATGGGCGAAGACCTGGAATCCGTTGCAAATACCGGCGAGGAAGCCATCAACTAGGTCGAACGCTGTATACCGTTTATCGATAAGGAATGCCGTTTTTTCGATCTTATTGTATCGAAAAACGATAAGCATTTCTCTCGAAGGATACACGATGACCCTTTCCCATATCGCCGCCGGCGTGGCGGCCGCGCTCTCGCTGGCCTGTTCGGTCCCGGCGCTGGCCGGCAATCCCCAGCTCGCCGCTATCGAAGGCGCGCGCGCGAACATGCAGGTTCTGGAAACGCGCCACATCCGGGCCGAAGGGTTCGACTACGACCACGCCGTCACCATCGCCCTGCCAGCCAGCTACCACGTGCAGCCCGGGCGCAGCTATCCCGTCCTGTGGGTGCTCGACGATGCGCTGATGACGCGCATGGCGGTCGGCCTGGTGGACGTGCTTGTGGGTGGCAACAAGGTGCCCGAGATGATCGTGGTCGGCGTCGGCAGTCCGGCGGAGGACGGTCTTCCGGGCGTCGGTCGGCGCATCATGGATTATTCACCCGGGGGCGAGCAGTTCTTCCCCGAAGGCCCTGCGAACGACATCGCGCCCATCAGCGGCTACCCGCAGCGCGCCGACGATTTTCTCGCTTTTCTGGTCGACGACCTGCGCCCTGTCCTCGCTTCCGAGTTTCGCATGAGCGGGCAGGACGTCCTGCACGGTCATTCGCTGGGCGGAATGCTCGGCGGCTATGCGCTATTCGCCCGCCCCGATGCGTTCGACGCGATGGTGCTGGGAAGCCCGGCGATGATGAACCTCGAGGCCGCTCCCCTGCGCGCCGAGGCGGCTTACGCGCAGGACGGCAACCGCTCGCTCGATGTCGACCTGTTCGTCGGCGTCGGCGGAGAGGAGGCGGACGACTGGTTCCTCGCCGCCAGCCGGATCGTCAGCGGCACGGCGCGTTTCGTGGAGACGCTGCACGCGCGCGACTACGAAGGTCTGGAGGTGGAAAGTCGCTTCTACACGGGCAAGGACCACTTCACCGTGGCCCCGCGCGTGCTGATGGACGGCCTCGCCTGGCTCTACCGCGACGAGGCCGAGCAGTTGGGCTCGAGCTGGCCCGAGCCGACAGACTAGGCGGCGCGTGCCTTCTGCAGCTTCTTCAGCGCCATGCTGCGCTTGAGACGCGACAGGTGATCGATGAAGAGGATGCCATTGAGGTGATCCATCTCGTGCTGGATGCACACCGCCAGCATGCCGTCCATGTCCTCTTCATGCTCGTTGCCTTCGAGATCCTGCCAGCGCACGCGGCACTTGGCCGGGCGTTCCACGTCGGCATAGATATCGGGCACCGAGAGGCAGCCTTCCTGGTAGCTCTTGGTGTCGTCCGACGGATCGAGGATTTCCGGATTCACGAAGACACGCGGGTCGTTGATTACCGGCTGGTGCGTGTGCGCATGGCCGTCATGGTCGCACGGCACGGGCTCTGCATCGGGATCCTCCTCCTGCAGGTCGATCACCAACAGGCGAATGGGCTCGCCCACCTGGATGGCGGCAAGGCCGATGCCATGCGCTGCATACATCGTCTCGAACATGTCATCGACGAGCGTCTTGAGATTGTCGTCGAAGGTCTCGACAGGCGAGGACACGACTTTGAGCCGGGGATCCGGCGCTTCCAGGATTTCACGAATAGCCATGGAGATCAGATAGGCTTTTGACGTGGTTTCTTCAATCCTCCCTGCGACGAAGTCGTGGGGAAGTGGCGCGCCGCTGCAGGCGGCGTGACGGAGGGGCCATAGCGCCATCGCCCCTCCACCACTCGCTGCGCGAGCGAGCCCCCCCCCATCGCTTCGCGACAGGGAGGACTGTTTAGCCCAGCGGCCTCCGCGCCCTCAGCGCCTGCGCCAGCGTGCCCTCGTCGAGATAGTCGAGCTCGCCGCCAACTGGCAGGCCATGCGCCAGCTGCGTGATGCGCACGGAATGCCCCTCCAGCCGCTCGGCGATGTAATGCGCGGTGGTCTGGCCTTCCAGCGTCGCATTCATGGCGAGCACCACCTCGTCCACCCCGCCCGCTTCCACGCGGCCCAGCAGGGTGTCGATGGTAAGATCCTCTGGCCTGACACCATCGAGCGCCGACAGCCGTCCGCCCAGCACATGGAAGGTGCCTGTAAACAGCCGCGCGCGGTCGAGAGCCCACAGGTCGGCGACGTCTTCCACCACGCAGATAGATTTCGCATCGCGCTTGGGATCGGCGCAGATCGTGCAGGGGTTCTGCGTGTCGACATTGCCGCAGGTGTCGCACTCCACCAGCCGCTCCTTCACCGTGGAGAGCGCGTCCAGCACCTGGTCCAGCGCCGTACTGCGGTTCTTCACCAGCCACAGCACCGCGCGGCGTGCGGACCGCGGGCCGAGCCCCGGAAGACGCGCCAGGGCCTGGCTGAGGTTTTCGATCTCTTGCGATGCCATGTTCCGGCAGATAGGGCCGCCCGCAAGGAATAGGAAGGCTGGCAATGCGCCTCATTTTCATGGGAACACCCGATTTTGCCGTGCCGACGCTGGATGCGCTGGTGGAGGCCGGGCACGAGGTAGCGGCGGTCTACAGCCAGCCGCCCAGCCGCTCGGGCCGCGGGAAGAAGGAGCGCCCCTCCCCCGTCCACGCCCGCGCCGACGAACTGGGTATCGAAGTACGCCATCCTGCCAGCCTCAAAGGCGCGGAAGAACAGGCCGCCTTCGCCGCGCTGGAAGCCGATGCCGCCGTAGTTGCCGCCTACGGTCTGCTGCTGCCGCAAGCGGTGCTGGATGCGCCGAAACACGGCTGCTTCAACGTCCACGGCTCACTCCTTCCGCAATGGAGGGGCGCGGCGCCGATCCACCGGGCGATACAGGCAGGCGACGAGGAGACCGGCATCACGATCATGCGGATGGAGGCGGGCCTCGATACAGGGCCGATGCTGCTGAAGGCCGCCACGCCCGTCGATCGCAAGACCACCGGCGAGTTGCACGACGAACTCGCGGCAATGGGAGCGAAGCTGATGGTTAAAGCGCTTTCGCAGATCGACATGCTCGAGCCTGAAGGGCAGGACGACACCCTCGCCACCTACGCGCCCAAGATCAGCAAGGTCGAGGCGGGGCTCGATTTCACCAAACCCGCCGAAATGCTGGAGCGCGAAGTCCGGGCCTTCGCCCCCTTCCCCGGCAGCTGGTTCGAGCTGGATGGCGAGCGGATCAAGCTGCTCCGCGCGGAACTGGCCGAAGGTGACGGCCAACCCGGCACGGTACTGGACGACCGTCTCACCATCGCCTGCGGGGACGGAGCGCTGCGTCCGGTGACCCTGCAACGCGCGGGCAAGCCGGCAATGGCGCTGGACGATTTCCTGCGCGGGAATGCGGTGCCTCAGGGAGCATCGGTCGCTTGACCCGCTTCGCTCTCACCGTGGAATTCGACGGCGGGCCGTTCTTCGGCCTCCAGCGGCAGGACAATGGCCCCAGCGTCCAGCAGAGTATCGAGGATGCCGCCCATGACGTTACGGGCGAGACCGTAACTTTGCACAGCGCGGGGCGCACCGATAGCGGCGTCCATGCTCTCGCCATGCGCAGCCATCTCGATATCGCAAAACCGTTCGAACCCTTTCGCCTGATGGAAGCGCTCAATGCCAAGCTGCGGCCCGATCCCGTGGCGATCACCCATTGCGAGGTGAAGCCGGATGACTGGCATGCGCGCTTCTCCTGCATCGGTCGCTCCTACGAATACCGCATCCGCAATCGCCGCGCTCCGCTGACGCTGGAGAAAGGCCGCGCCTGGCATGTCGCTCGTCCGCTGGATGCGCAGGCCATGCACGAGGCAGCGCAGGCGCTTGTCGGACAGCACGATTTCACCACCTTCCGCTCCGCCCATTGCCAGGCGGCGAGCCCGCTAAAGACGCTCGACCGCCTCGATGTCAGCCGCGAGGGCGATGCCGTCATCATCCGCGCCGCCGCGCGCAGTTTCCTGCATCACCAGGTCCGCTCGATGGTCGGTTGCCTTGCGCTTGTGGGGCAAGGCACTTGGGGGATAAATCAGATGCGCGAAGCGTTGGAGGCGAAGGACCGGGCGGCCCTCGGCCTCAATGCGCCGCCCGAAGGCCTGTATTTCGTCAGAGCAACATACCCGGAAGAGGAGAGCCCCCAATGACCACCACCGGACGCCAGCTTGTCTCCACCCTCAGCGCCGATGGCACGATGGTGCTCGAACTGGAGGAAACGACTTTCCCCGAGCCGACCGGCAACCAGGTGCTGGTGAAGATGGAAGCAGCCCCGATCAACCCGTCCGACCTGTTCCTGATGACCACCGGCGCCAACCTGGAGAACGCCGATTACCAGACCGGCAAGGTGACGATGCAGGTTGCCCCGCAAGTCGCCAAGGGCCAGTCCGCGCGCCACGGCAAGCCGCAGCCGGTGGGCAATGAAGGCGCGGGCGAGGTGATCGCGGCAGGCGATGGCGAGCAGGCGCAGGCGCTGCTGGGACAGCGCGTAGCTTGCGTGCCGGGCAATGCCTTCAGCGAATATGCCATTGCCGATGCGATGATGTGCCTTCCGCTTGGCGACCATTCCTCCGAGGAGGGCGCAAGTTCCTTCGTCAATCCCATGACGGCGCTGGGTTTCGTCGAGACGGCGAAGCGCGAGGGGCACGATGCGATCATCCACGCCGCCGCCGCTTCCAACCTTGGCCAGATGCTCAACCGCATCTGCCAGGAGGACGGCATCGGCCTCGTGAATATCGTTCGCAAGCAGGAGCAGGTCGACCTGCTGAAGAGCCAGGGCGCAACCCACGTGGTGAACAGTTCCGGGGACGATTACGAGGCGAAGCTGGCGGACGCCATCCGCGCGACCGGCGCCTATCTCGGCTTCGACCCCATCGGCGGCGGACAGACCAGCGACACGTGCCTGCGCGCCATGGAGCGCGTCGCCGCCTCGCAGATGACCGAATACAGCCGCTACGGCTCCAACCAGCAGAAAAAGATGTACATCTATGGCCGGCTGGAACTCGCGCCCACCATCCTGACGCCGAGCTACGGTTTCGCCTGGACGGTCTCGGGCTGGCTGCTGATGCCGTTCCTCGGCAGCTGCGACATGCAGACGCTGATGGGCCTGCGCAAGCGCGTGCATGACGGGCTCACCACGACCTTCGCCAGTTCCTACAAGACACGGGTGAATCTCGAGGAGATGCTGACCAAGGACGCGATGATGGATTACGCCCAGATGTCGACGGGCGAGAAATATCTGGTTACACCCTGAGAACGGCCAATCCGATCGAGGGGGAACAGCGATGGCGAAGTGGTATGCCGTTCCGACGACACTGCGCATGTCGGCCGGCGAATATCGAGCGAACCTGACCGGCCTCAACGTAGTATTCGGTGCCGTGCTCGGCTTCGTGCTGGCCGGAGCCGAGGACCTCACGACGCGCGATTTCGTCTACCTGCTCGTCCTGTCCAGCGCCGCGGTAGTGACGATCCTCTATCTCGGGTCGAGCAGCTACAAGCTGTTCTATACCATCCTCGCGGTCGCCGTTACCATCCTGCTGCCCTGGCTGGTGGAAAGCGGAGGCCTGCCCGCCATACCCAAGCTGCAACCGACAATCGCCACCTGGCTGGCGATGGTCGTATTCCTCGAACTCCTGCCGCGCGTGAAGGAACCGCCCGAGGCATTTCAGCCGGACTAGGGTTCGGGTTGCAGCTCCTCCTGCACTCGCCTTTCGAGCTCGGTCTCGTCCAGCTCGAACGAGAGTTCCCCGTCGCGAACGCGCAGTTCCAGCGGCACGCCTTCGACCTCGGTCGAGAAAAGCGCCTCGTCCTCCCCGATGATAAGCCGCTGCCCATCGCCTAGCGGAATGTCCTGCAACTCGGGCACGTCGAGGGGCTGCACGGGTCCGCTGGGATCGGGTGACGGCGTAGGTCGAGGCGGCGCGGCGGCAGCGCCGAGAGCCTGGCGCATGAAATCGCGCCAGATCTGCGCGGGCAGTCCGCCGCCCGATATGCCGCTGAGCGGCGAATTGTCGTCATTGCCGATCCACACGCCCACCACCAGCCTGTTCGCACCTTCGCCTGCATAGCCGACGAACAGCGCGTCGCGATTGTCCTGCGTCGTGCCGGTCTTGCCGTAATTGGGCGCGCTCAGCATGGCCGCGCGGCCGGTTCCCGAATTGATCGCGCTGCGAAGGAGGGCTTCCATGTCGCCGTGATCGCTGGAGGACAGGCTGCCCTGCCCGTCCCACAGCCAGTCCAGCCAGCCATCCTCGCCCCTCGCGAAAGCATGTGGTTCGACCGGGAAGTTGTTGGCGGCAACGCCTGCATAGGCGGCCGTCAGCTCGAGCAGGCTCATGG
Source organism: Aurantiacibacter poecillastricola (assembly GCF_030730945.1). Taxonomy (GTDB): domain Bacteria; phylum Pseudomonadota; class Alphaproteobacteria; order Sphingomonadales; family Sphingomonadaceae; genus Alteraurantiacibacter; species Alteraurantiacibacter poecillastricola. The sequence goes on along the minus strand of NZ_JAVAMS010000003.1, from coordinate 159,576 downwards.
TAGAAGTGCCCAGCGCCATGCTCGGATCGCCTTCCGGCAGCGGCGAGGTCACGCCAAGGTCGCGCGCGGTTTCGATCACCGCCTTGCTGCCGACCTCGTTCAGCAGGCGCACCGCCGCGACATTGGAAGACTGGGCAAAGGCTTCGCGCAGGGTGATGGACTGCGAATAGCGGTCATTGGCGTTGCTGGGTCGATAGGAACCTTCCTCGAAAGCGGCGTTCGAGATCGTGTCGTCCGGGTCCCAGCCATTGCGCAGGGCTGCGAGATAGACGAACAGCTTGAAGGTGGATCCGGGCTGGCGGCGCGCCTGCGTGGCGCGGTTGAACGGGCTTTCGGAATAATCCTTGCCGCCCACCATCGCCACTACCTCGCCATTCGGGCGCATCGCCACCAGCGCGACCTGCGCGCCGCCCAGCGTGGCACGGTCGATCGCGCGGTTGGCTGCGGCCTGCAGGCGGCTGTCGAGCGTGGTGGTGAGCGTCTGGCGCGCATAGTTCATCTCGCTCTGTGAACGCGCGGCGGGCAGCGCCCAGTCGGCGAAATATGTGCCGGTGGGAAGATCGTTGCGGGTACGCACGTCGAGCTCGGGCCATCCCATCGCATCGGCGTCCGCCTGCGAGATGTAACCTGCATCCACCATCGCCCCCTTCACCAGCGCATAGCGCTGCGCCGCGAGGTCCGGGTTGCGCGTGGGCGCGAGGCGGCTCGGCGCCTGCAGCAGGCCCGCCAGCATCGCCGCCTGCTCGGGCCTCAGATTTTCGGGTTGGCGGTAAAAGTAATGCAGCGAGGCGGCGCGCAGGCCGTACATGTTGTCGCCGAAATAGGCGTTGGAGAGATAGCGTTCGAGGATCTCGTCCTTGGTCAGCCATGCCTCAAGCCACAGCGCAATCAGCGCCTCTCGCGCCTTGCGGGTGAGCGTCTGCTCGGGCGTGAGAAAAGTGAACTTGGCGAGCTGCTGGGTGATGGTGGAGCCGCCGCCCACCCCCATGACCAGCGCCCTTCCCACGCCGCGTGGATCGATGCCCCAGTGATCGTAGAAACGCCTGTCCTCGATGGCGAGGAAGGGCTGGATCACGTGTTCGGGCAGATCCGCCACCTCAACCGGCTCCTCAACCACCGCGCCATTGCGGGCAATGGGCGTGCCGTCCGCGGCCAGCAGGGTGATTTGCGGCGGGGCAATGGGCTCCAGGCTCTTGGACAGCGGCGCAGTAATGGCCAGCCATGCGACGAGGACAATGAACAGGAAGAGAATCAGCGCTGCGATCCGGCTTCCCCACCACAGCTTGCCCCTTCCCCGCGCACGCTCCGGCAGCCAACGTCGCCAGCCGCTGCGATAGGGCTCGGGATCGTAATAGCGCGACGGACCCGTATGCCCCGCGTCGTAATCGTCGAGGTCGGACAGCGGTGACCACGGCGCGTTCTCGAGCGCGAGTTCTCGCTCGGTCCAGCTTGGCCTTGGCGGCTCTCGCCGCTTGGGGGGATTACGCCACATGCGATTCACACAGGTGTATTACCAGAACAACACACAATTGACGAGAGGGCGAATGGTCCTGCGATATGGCGCCTCTATTCCCCGCCCGCCGCTTCGCCGAGAATCCGGCCACCGAAGTTCGTACCGAAAAAATCTCCCGCTTGCCATGCCGGCGTCTCGGCCATGTTGGCGACGTTGCGGGCGATGGCGTGGTTGACAGCGGTAAACCGGGCAAGCGCATCGAAGTTCACGAGATCGATTTCATCGGAGGGTTCGTGGTAATGCTGGTCGAACACCAGCCCCTGCGCTTCCTCCCCGCCATTGGCGAAGCCGAGGTCGAGATAGACCGCCGGAACGCCGCGCCGCACGTAGGAATACTGGTCGGAGCGGGTGAAGAATCCCTGCTCGGGCTGCGGGTCGGGACTGAGTGTGAGGCCGAATTGCTCCACCGCCGCCTCGACCTGGGGGTTGAGATTGGAGCGTTCCGCGCCGAACGCCACGACATCGGCAAAATCATAGGTCGCCACCGGCATGTCGAGATTGACGTTCGCGACCACCTGCTCGGCAGGCACGGTGGGGTTGGCGGCATTGTAGCTGGAGCCGAGCAGCCCCTTTTCCTCCGCCGTCAGCGCGATCACCAGCACCGGGCGGCGCGGCGGTTCCTCGCCCAGCATGCGCGCGACCTGGATCATGCTGGCGACGCCCACCGCATTGTCGAGCGCGCCGTTGAAGATCTCGTCGTCGCCCTCCTCGGGCGTCGGCTGGATCCCGACGTGATCGAGATGGGCGGTAAGCACGATATACTCGTCCGCCACCGCCGGATCGCTGCCGGGGAGCATGCCGATCACGTTGGGCGTGTCGATATCTGCGAAGTCGCTCGCAAAATTGATGGTGATTTCGCGGCCGAGGGCAAAGCTCGGCAAGTCCGCCTCGGGCGTCGCTTCGGCGGCGACGAGGTCGTCGTAATCGAACTCCTGCCCTGCCAGCAACTCGCGCGAAAGGTCGGGCGAGAGGGAGCCGGAAGCAAGGATGTTCGGTCCTTCGGCGTGGGCGCGGCCATCCGGGCCGACCCAGGTCATCGAACTGCCGTGGCTGGAGACTTCGACGAGCCGGTCCCAGCTGTAGATCTGCTCCAGCTCCGGAGTCGTCATCAGCAGCATGCCCACGGCACCGCGATCGGAGAGGCGCTTGCTCAATGTCGAGCGGAAATGCGCCGATTCCTCGGAATTCAGGCTGTCCGGTCCGCCATACACCCGGATCGCAACCGCACCTTCGAGATCGACATCGGCGAAATCGTCACGGTCCGGCAGGTCGAGGCCGTAACCGATGAACACGAGCGGCGCGGTAATGCTGCCGCTCTCCTGCTGCGCTGTGCCCTCGACATAGTAATCCTCGAAGAGCTCGAGCTCGCCCAGCCCCTCGATGGCGAGCGAATTGCCGTCCTCCGTAGGTGCGTAGCGGCGCATCGGGACGGACTGGAAGTAGGTACCGCCATCGCCCGCAGGCTCCAGTCCCATCGCGGCAAAACGCCCGGCGACGTAGCCGGCGGCGCGCTCGTGCCCGCGCGTCCCCGCCTCGCGCCCCTCCATGTCGTCGGCTGCGAGAATGGTCACGTCGCGCTCCAGCGCATCGAGGTCGACGTCCTGCGCATGGGCCACGATCGCAACGAGCGATGCGGAAAGAGCCAGCGCCGCGGCGGCGATTCGGTTGAGCAAGTATAGTCCCCGGTAACAGCGAAAACGCCGTGCTAGCGGGGACTAACAATCTGGCAAGTGAACAATCGACGAATGTCGAACGCCCGAGGACTTACGCCTTGCCGACAACGCTTTCGGGCAAGTCCTCGCCCATTACGCGCTGGTAGTATTCGGCGACCAGCATCCGCTCCGCCTCGTCGCACTTGTTGAGGAAGGACAGGCGGAAGGCGTAGCCCGGATTGCCGAAGATCTCGGTGTTCTGCGCCCAGGTAATCACTGTACGGGGGCTCATGACGGTGGAGATGTCGCCGTTCATAAAGCCCTGCCGGGTCAGGTCGGCCACGCGGATCATGTCGGCCACCATCTTGGCTTCCAGCTTGGTCTTCGCGCCGACTATGGCACGCTCAGTCTCGGCAGGCAGGTAGTTGAGACCCACGACGATGTTCCACCGGTCCATCTGGCCCTGGTTGATCGCCTGGGTACCGTGATACATGCCGCTCGTATCGCCGAGGCCCACCGTGTTGGCGGTGGCGAACAGGCGGAAATGCGGATCGGGGCGGATCACGCGGTTCTGGTCCAGCAGTGTCAGCTTGCCCGCTTGCTCCAGCACGCGCTGGATCACGAACATCACGTCCGGGCGGCCCGCGTCATACTCGTCAAATACCAGTGCCACCGGGTGCTGCAGCGCCCAAGGCAGAAGGCCTTCGCGGAACTCGGTCACTTGCAGGCCGTCGCGCAGCACGATGGCATCGCGTCCCACAAGGTCGATACGGCTGATATGCGCGTCGAGATTGATGCGGATCGTCGGCCAGTTGAGGCGCGCTGCGACCTGCTCGATATGGGTGGACTTGCCGGTGCCGTGATAACCCTGGATCATCACGCGGCGATTGTGGGCGAAGCCCGCCAGGATCGCCAGCGTGGTGTCGGGATCGAAGACGTAGCTGTCGTCGATATCGGGCACTCGCTCGTCCGCTTCGGAGAAGGCGGGCACCTTCATGTCCACGTCGACGCCGAATGTCTCGCGCACGTCCACTTCGGTATCGGGAGCGGCCATTGCCGTGCCGCCGGTTTCGCTGCTTGTCATGTCATTCATCTCGGTCGCGTGCCTAGACGGGTGGCCTGCCTGCTGCAACACGGTTGTAGGGGCATCCGGCTAAGCCCTTGGGCTATCGATCTTGGGTGGAAGAGCGAACAGCGCAAGAAAGCGTTCCGCCACGCTGCGGTCCCCCTCCACTACCAGACCCGCCTCGTCCTCCAGCGCGGCGAGCGGCACGTCCGCATAAAGCGCGCCTGCAACCGGGCGCGCACTGGCCGCGCGAAACACGGCGTCACCTTGCACCTCCCGGCATTTCTCGGTGACGAGAGCGCCGCTCCGTATGGCCGCGCGGTAGGCTTCGCCGCCGATCTCAATGCCGATCGTCATGTCGGGCGCGTCGGCAAGCGCGGGCAATTGCATCGTGCGCATCGAGGCCATCAGCGAGGCGGCGGACAGCGGCAAGTCGGGATTGTGGTGGCAGGACCGTGCTGCCCAGCGGCCCAGCTCGTTGATGGCCCTGTCGGCGCTGTATCCCCATTCGGTCAGCTCATACACCTGCGCGGCGGCGGGCGGGGGAAGCTGGGCTTTCTCCAGCACGCCCCAGGTAGCCAGGGTCTCCAGCCGCTCCGTCAACACCTTGGCGCTGATGCCCGGCAAGGCGGCGCGCAAATCCGAAAAGCGGCGCGGACCGAGCATCAGTTCGCGCACGACCAGCATCGACCACCGCTCCCCCAGAACCTCCAGCGCCAAAGCCGTACCGCAGGCATCGTCATACCATTTGCCGTGAGAAATCGCAGGTTTAGTTTCTTTTTGTAACTTCATAGTTGCTTTTAGTAACTCAAAGGCGGATGGTCATGCAAGTCGAGTCGAGATGGGTAGGAGAATGTCGATGTACGTGCAGGGATTCCTCATCGCCGTGCCTGAAGGTAACAAGGACGCCTACCGCGCCCTTGCTGAGAAAGCCGCGGAAAAGTTCGCCGAATATGGCGTCACCGAAATCGTCGAAGCCTGGGAAGAGGACGTGAGCGACGGCAAGGTCACCGATTTCCGCATGGCGACAAAGGCCGAACCCGGCGAGAAGATCGTCTTCTCCTGGATGGTCTGGCCGGACAAGGAAACCTGTCAGGCGGCGCATGGGAAGATGGAGAACGACGAGTTCTGGACCCAGCAGATGGGCGAAATGCCTTTCGACGGGATGCGGATGATCTGGGGCGGATTCTCGCCGATCTTCACCATGGGAAGGGATTGAGCGATGGATGGCTTCCCCATCTGGTACGAACTGATGGTGCCCGACCCTGCGAAGGTCGCGCCCTTCTACAAGGCGGTGCTGGGCTGGGACATCCCCGCCGCGGGCAACGCGATGCCCAATGGCAGCGAATACCGTGAGATAGCGCGCGCCGGAGGAGGCCCGGCAGGCGGCGTGCTGACGCTCACTCCCGAAATGGCCGATGGTGGAGCGCGGCCATTCTGGGCGATCTATTTCAACGTCTCCGATGTCGATGCGAGCGTCGACCAGGCCAAGGCGATGGGTGCAAGTGTGCTCATGGAGCCGATGAGCATGGAAGGCATAGGCCGCATGGCCATGCTCGCCGATCCTCAGGGCGCGCCATTCTATGTGATGACGCCTGTGCCGCCGGCCAGCGATCCCGATGCCCAGAGCGACGTCTTTCGCAGCGACACTCCGGGTCATGCCGCCTGGAACGAACTCAACACGCAGGCTGCTTCCGAACAGATCGAATTCTACACCACCCTGTTCGACTGGCAAATCGGCGAGGAAATGCCGATGTCCGGCGACGATTTCTACAGTTTCCTCATGCTGGGGGAGACCGGCATCGGCGCCGTGTCCCCGGTGAAACCCGATGACATGCCGAGCGCGTGGATGGTCTATTTCCGCGTCGCCGATATCGATGCGGCAAAGTCGGTGGTGGAGGCCAATGGCGGCAGCGTGATGCTCGGGCCGCAGGAAGTTCCGAACGATGATTACATCATCGTCGCCTCCGATCCGGCGGGCGCGACTCTGGGATTGGTGGGGAGAAGGGTCTGAGGCCTACCATCCTCTTACGGTTGCAGGCGGTTGACCGCCAACCGGTGTTCACCTATTGTTCTGTCCGATTCCATCAGTGAGGGCGCGATGAGCTACACCTTGTTTTTCAATCCGATGAGCCGCGCGCTGATCGCCAAATGGGCCTTTGCGGAAGTTGGCGTGGAGCCGGAACTTGCTATGGTGGAGTGGGAAAACAAGCCTGCCGCCTTGCTGGAGGCGAACCCGATGGGCAAGCTGCCGACGATCATCCACCACGCCGAAGGCGGCGACCGGGTGGTGAGCGAGGCTGCGGCCATTTGCCATTACCTCGCGGAAATGGAAGCGCCCGACCTGCTGCCGCGCGAGGAGGAGAAGGCGGACTATTTCCGCTGGCTGTTCTTTGCCGCGGGCCCGATCGAAGCGGCGGTGACCAATCGCAGCATGGGCTGGGAACCGCAGGATACGCGGCAGGAAGGCACGGTCGGTTTCGGCAGCTATACCCGCGTGCTCGATACGCTGGACGGCTGGTTTCAGTCGCATGACCATGTTTGCGGGGATCGTTTCACCATGGCTGATGTCTATGTCGGAAGCGCCGTCGACTGGGGCATCACTTTCGGCACGATGGAACCGCGTGACAGCCTGAAGGCCTATCAGGCGCGCCTGCAATCGAGGAAGGCATACGCCGACAACATGGGCGCGATCCCGTCCTGACGTTTCCGGCGAGGCGGCCCGAAGTCCCGGTCGCAAACAGTCGGGTCGCTTCCTAGATTGAGGCCATGCCGTCCTTCGATCCCATCGAGTTTGCCCGCAAGAAGCTCGTCATGGGTGTGCGCGGCGTCTTCAACGATACGCAGCGCGGCGAGACCCCGGTGCCCCCTTCGGACGAGGCGTATTTCGCCAAGGACACGCCCATCCGCATGGTCCATGCTGATGTGGTGAGCATGATGGTGGGCGGCATGGCGGCGCTGCTGTTGCAGATGCTGCATCCCCATGCGCTGCGCGGGGTGCTGGATTTCTCCAATTTCCGCGCCGACATGCATGGCCGCCTGCGCCGTACCGCGCGCTTCATCGCCGTCACCACCTATGGCCAACGCGAGGAGGCGGACAAGGCCATCGCGCGGGTCAATGCCATCCACTCGAAGGTCGAGGGCACGCTGCCCGACGGTACGCCCTACTCCGCCACCAATCCGCGCACGCTCGCCTGGGTGCACGTGACGGAATCGCTGATGTTTCTCGAGGCGTGGCTCACGCATGTGCAGCCCGACATGCCGATGGCCGAGCAGGACGAGTATTTCCGCCAGTTCGCCCTGGTCGCTCGCCGCCTGGGTGCCGAGCCCGTACCGGAAACCAAGGCGGAGGCTCTGGCGATCTTTCGCGCAATGCGCACCGATCTTCACGCTGGCCCCGATGCGCGCGAAGTGGCGCAACTCATCATCAACAGGAAGATCGAAGGCGCGACCGGCGCGGTGCAGCCTTTCCTTGCCAATGCCGCGGTCGACCTTATCCCGCCCTTTGCTCGCACGATGCTGGCCCTGAAACGGCCCGGCTGGCAGGCGGGGCCTTCCAAGCTGGTAACGGATGCGATGGGCGGGACGTTGCGCTGGGCGTTCAGGCAGAGGCCTCACAAATCCTCCCCGTGACATAAGTCATGGGGAGGGGGACCGCTCGCGTAGCGAGTGGTGGAGGGGCGATAGCGCTACGGCCCCTCCGTCACGACGCTATCGCGTCGCGCCACCTCCCCATCGCCTTGCGACGGGGAGGATGGCTCCTAGCCGAAAGCATCCGCCCTTCTCAGCAGCTGGTACGCCTCCACCACGCGTTGCAGCCGCGCCTCGTAGGTGCGGTCCCCGCCATTGCGGTCGGGATGGTAGCGCCTCACCAATTCCGAATAGCGCCGGCGCAATTGCGGCCGGTCCGCTTTCGGCCCCAAACCCATCACCGTCAGCGCCTCCCGCTCGCGCGGGGTGAAGCGGCTGTGGGCGGCGTGGCTGCGGCCCTTTGCGGCCTTGCGGATATTCGCCGCGCGCGCGCCGATCGCGTCAAGCGGATCATGAAAGTCGGCCCAGCGCGGCACGCCGTCCACCCCGGCGGTCGGCCTGAAGGCGGCGCTCTCGGTGTTCCAGCCGGAGCCGGGAGCCTGTGCCCGGTAGATTTCCTCCGCGTTCATCCCCTCGAACCAGTCGTAGCCCGCATTGAATTCGCGCACGTGTTCGAGGCAGAACCAGCGCCACTCGCCCGGCCCGTCGAAACTGTTGCCGCGGGTGCCGGGGGCGCGGAATTCGCCCGGCTCGCGGCAGGTGGGGTGCTCGCATTCGCGCCCCTCGCTCTCGTAGCGTCCATGGAATCGTGTGTTACGCATGAACGCCCTTTCTTGGGGATTGCGCCTGCGCTTTGGAACCCCCAATTGGTGCGCATGAGCGGACCTGTGGCACAAGAAATCGAAACCCTGCTGCGCGGCGCCCTTGCGCCCACGCGGCTGGAAATCATCAACGACAGCGCGAAGCATCACGGCCATGCGGGAGACGACGGCAGCGGCGAATCGCACTTTACCGTCATTATCGAGAGCCCCGTTTTCGAGGGCAAGAACCGCCTTCAGCGCCAGCGCATGGTGCTGGGCGCGCTGGGCGATATTCCGGGCGAACGCGTGCATGCCTTCGCCATGAAATGCTATGCACCCGGAGAGACTGCATGAGCATCGAGCTGTGGTACTGGCCGCAGATCCCGGGCCGCGGCGAGTTCGTGCGCCTGTTCTGCGAGGCCTTCGAGATCGACTACACCGACATGGCGCGCGAGCAGAATGCCGATGCGCTGGTGGAGCATATGCACGCCATGGAAGGCATCCGTCCCTTCGCGCCACCCTATATCGTGGATGACGAGGTGGTGATCGGCCAGACCGCGTTGATCCTGCAATATCTCTCCGACAAGGAAGGCCATGGCTCGGGGGAGATGGAGCTCGACCTGCAACTCCTGCAATTGCAGATCGACATCGCCGATTTCGTTGAGGAGGTGCATAGCGTTCACCACCCCATCGCCAGCGGGCTCTATTACGCCGACCAGATGGAAGCGGCCTTCGACAAAGCCCAGCATTTCCGCGCCGATCGCATTCCCAAGTATCTCATCCATTTCGACAATGCGATTGCCGCGCGGGGCGGGCCGTTCGTGCTGGGCCAGCAGCCCACCCATGTCGACACCAGCCTGTTCCAGGTCATGGAAGGGCTCGACTACGCCTTTCCCAACTACATGAAGCAGATGCAGGGTTCCTGGCCGCATCTCGAAGGCCTGCAGGGCGCCGTGCCCGAGATCGAGCCCCTCGCTGATTACCTCGCCAGCGAGAACCGCATGGAGTTCAACGAGGACGGCATCTTCCGCCATTACGAGGAACTGGACGAACAATAGGAGCGCGCCTGCCATGAGCATCGTCAAGACCGTTACCCCCGTCAGCCACGATCTTGGCGATTTCACCGTGCGCCGGGCGGTGCCCTCGAAGGAATGCCGCATGGTCGGGCCCTTCGTCTTCGTCGACCAGTTCGGCCCGGCGGAACTCGATCTTGGCAGGGGCATGGACGTGCGCCCGCACCCGCATATCAACCTCGCCACCGTCACCTGGCTGTTCGACGGCGCGATCGATCATCGCGACAGCCTCGGCACCTACTCCACCATCCGCCCCGGCACAGTGAACCTGATGACGGCCGGCAGCGGCATCGTCCATTCCGAACGCAGCCCGCAGGCCGAGCGCGCCAAGGGGCCGAGTCTCTACGGCATGCAGACCTGGCTGGCCCTGCCCGATGGCCGTGAGGAGATTGACCCGGCGTTCGAAGCCGTCAGCGACCTGCCGTGGATCGACGGCGACGGAGCGCGCGCACAGGTCATCATGGGCGAGCTGTGGGGCGAACGGGCGCAGACCACCTGCTATGCCGACACCATCTATGCCGAGATCCTGCTGCAGGAGGGCGGCTCCATCCCCATTGATCCCGAGGCGGACGAGCGCGCAGTGATGCTGGTGGGCGGCGATGCCGCGATAGATGGCGCGGCACTGGAGCTCTACGCGCTGACGGTGCTGAAGCCGGGTGACGCCATGACCTTGACCAGCCGCTACGGCGGGCGGGTAATGCTGCTTGGCGGCGAGGCTTTCACCAGCAAGCGACACGTCTGGTGGAACTTCGTCAGCTCCGACCGGGAGCGGATCGAGCAGGCCAAGGAGGACTGGCGCGAACAGCGCTTCGCCCGCGTGCCGGGCGACGGGGCGGAGTGGATACCCCTCCCCGATGGCGCGCCAAAGACGGTGAGCTATCCGTGAGGAAAATTGCGGGCTAAGGGTCGCCTATGAACAAGCTGATCCTCCCCCTCGCCGCCCTCGCTTTCGCAACTTCCGCCACCGCGCAGGATGCCCCCGAACCCGGCGCACCGGGCAGCCTCGCGTGGCATAATACCCAGCAGGCCGCGCTCCATTCGCTCAGTCACGAGGATGGCTGGCATACTCTGGAAGGCGGGGTGAAATTCCGCCGCACGGCAGGCGATGGCACCGGCCCGGCCCCTACCGTGCAGGACGTGGTGCAGGTCAATTACACCGGCACTTTCGCCGATGGCGAGACGTTCGACAGCAACGCGGGCCGCGCTCCAATTGAATTCCCGCTGAGCAATCTCGTGCGAGGATGGCAGGTCGCCATTCCCTACATGGGCGTGGGCGACACGGCGGAAATCGCCATCCCGGCAGAGCTCGCCTATGGCCTGCAGGGCCGCGGCCCCATTCCCGGCGGCGCGACGCTGTTCTTCACCATCGAACTGGTCGGCATACCCAGCAAGGGGGTCTGAGATGAGCGAACTTTCCCGCGTCAAGCTTCCCACCGGCATCGAGCTGGACGTGTGGGACTCCGGCCCACGCGATGCTCCGGCGCTGCTGTTCCTCCACGGCTTCCCGGAAAACCACCGTACCTGGCGTCACCAGATCGAGCACCTTAATGGCCGCTATCGCTGCATCGCGCCCGACCAGCGCGGCTATGGCAATTCCTCGCGGCCCGAGGGCACCGGGCATTACGAGACGATGGCGCTGGTGCAGGATATTGCAGGCCTGGCCGAGACGCTCGGGGTCTCGACCTACACCATAATCGGCCATGACTGGGGCGGTGCGCTGGCGTGGCTGGTGGCAGCCTATGGACAGGCGACTGGCCACGTGACCCGCGCGGTGATCGCCAATGCGCCGCACCCGGTGATCTTCCAGCGCCTGCTGCTGACCGACAGGGACCAGCGCGCCGCCAGCCAGTATATGCGCGTCTTCCGCGATCCCGCCTATGACGAGGCGATTGCCGAGCACGGGCTTGCGGGACTGCTGCAGGAGGCGCTTACGTGGAACGACCGGCCGCAATACGATCCCGCCGAGCTCGAACGGCTGATGCCGCAGTGGCAGAACCCGGAAAATGCCTTCGCCATGCTGAACTGGTATCGTGCCAGCGCCGTCTCGGTCCCGTCGATGGACGACCCCTTCGGCCTCCCGCCCGAATACTCTCCGCCGCCTGTGCCCATGATCGAGATTCCCATGTTGGTCGTGTGGGGCATGAAGGACGAGGCCCTGCGACCGGGCAATATCGATGGGCTCGATGAAGTGGCAAGCAACCTGACGGTCGAGCGCATTCCCGGCGCAGGCCATTTCGTGCCGTGGGAAGCGCCCGATGCCGTGAACGCCGCGCTCGATGCCTTCCTCGCGCGTACCGACTGAGAGCTAGTCCGCGCCTTTCCACTCGACCCACGCGCCGTGCGGATGCGCTTCGGCCAGCATCGTCCAGTCGTCACCGCCTCCGGGCCAGTATTTCACCGTAAGCTCGTGTTTGAACGTCTCGCGATTGGTCTCGACGCGGATCCATGCCAGCGGCTTTTCAGCTGTAGCCTTCGCCGCCGCCGCTTCCATCGCCTCGGTCACGGCGTCACGCGTGATCTCGGGCATGTATTGCCACATCACCGTGTGGAAGAGGACGCGGGTGACGCCTTCCTCCTGCTCAGCGCCCAGCCGCTCCTTCATGAATTCGGCAGCGTCCATGCGCCTCAGTTCCGGCGGCGCACGCTCGGCCATGGCGATGGCGGCGTCCATGCGGGCGAGGCGGTCCGTCACTTCGGGCCAGATATAGCTCTTGAGGCGCAGCGCCTGCTTCTCGTCGGTGAGATCGACCGGCGCAATGTCACAGCCCTCGGCTCGCACGATCTCCACCGGGTTTTGCGGCGGCGGGTCGCCTTGCCACTCGGACTCTATGCGGATCGAGGAAAGGCTCGGGCCCACCTTGGTCCCGCCAAGGTCGTAATAGAAGCGCGCCATCATCGTGTTGATGCCCGCGCTCGCGCCGATCTCGTTCAGCTCGAATTTCGGACCGAGCTTGCCCGAGAGCCACAACAGCGCCGCCATCACGCTGGCGGAGCGCCCGGCCTCGTTGGTCTGCGGCGGGCTGTCGAGCCAGGGGAGCAGCGTGTGATCGTGCCGCTCGGCAATCTCCACGATCAGCGCATCGACCTGTCCCTGGTCGGTAATCGCGCCGCGATAGATGTCGGCCAGCCGCTCCTCCTCGCCGGAGAGCAACAGGTAATGGAAACCGCCCGCAACGCGCAGCGGCATCGCGTCCTCCAGCGTCAGCCCCTGCCAATTGGCCATACGCCGCCCGGTCGCGGTGTCAGTCTCCAGCACGGCGAGCAAGGCGCGGATCACGCGGGCGTTGTTTTCGGCCCCGGCGCGCTTCAGGTGTTCTGCCTGCCACTCGATCGCCTCGGGTACGCTGGCGATCTCCATCACCTTTTTCGATTTGTCCGATCCAGCCATTGGCCCTTTCATCCGCATTGCCCTTTGTGCTTCGCGCTACTACATCGCGCGGCCATGACCGCCAGTTCCAAAGCCGACCCCGATAGCAGCCGTTTCGGTTCGCTCATCTTCGCCGTGCCCAAGGGCCGCATCCTGGATGAGGCGCTGCCGGTGATGGCGGATGCGGGCGTCGTGCCGGAAAGCGCGTTTCACGACAAGCTCGATCGCTCGCTCAGCTTCGCGGACGAGACCGGCACCATGCGCATCCTGCGCGTGCGCGCGTTCGACGTGGCGACGTTCGTAGCCTTCGGCGCGGCGCAAGTGGGCATCGTCGGATCCGACGTGATCGAGGAATTCGACTATTCCGAGCTCTACGCCCCGGTCGATCTCGGCATCGGCAAGTGCCGCCTGTCCGTGGCGGAGCCGAAGGAGCCGGTGGAATACAAATACGGCAATGCCAGCCACCTGCGCGTCGCCACCAAGTATCCCAATATCACCAGCCGCTATTTCGAGGCGAAGGGCATCCAGGCCGAGTGCATAAAGCTGAACGGCGCGATGGAGCTCGCCCCCTCGGCCGGGCTCGCGGGCCGTATCGTGGACCTCGTTTCCACCGGCGGCACGCTCAAGTCCAACGGCCTCGTCGAGACCGACCGGATCATGCAGGTGAGCGCGCGCCTGATCGTGAACCGCGCCGCGTGGAAGACCGATCCGCGCGTGGCCAAGCTGGTGGAGCGGTTCCGCGCTGGCGCCGAAAGGAAAGCCGCCTGATGCGCCGCCTCACCGCCTCCGACCTCGATTTCGAGACCCAGTTCACCCGCATCGTCAACGACCGGCGCGAGAGCGATGCGGGCGTCTCCAGCGATGTGCGCGATATCATCCAGCACGTGCGCCAGAAGGGCGACGAGGCGTTGACCGACCTTACCATGCGGTTCGACAAGCACGCGCTGACCGCCGACCTTACCAGCTGGCGCATTGGCAAGGACCAGTGCAAGGCCGCCTATGATATGCTGCTGCCCGACGTGCGCAAAGCGCTCGACACGGCGGCGACCCGCATCCGCGACTATCACGAGAGCCAGCTGCCGACCGACCGCGACTATCGCGACCGCCAGAATGTGCGTCTCGGCGCACGGTGGAATGCGGTGGAGGCGGCGGGCCTCTATGTGCCGGGCGGGCGCGCGGCCTATCCCTCCAGCCTGCTGATGAACGCCATTCCCGCCAAGGTCGCCGGGGTGGAGCGGCTGGTCGTCACCACGCCAACGCCCAAAGGCCAGTTGAACGACCTGGTGCTGGCAGCGGCCCATATCGGCGGAGTGGATGAGGTGTGGCGCGTAGGCGGCGCGCAGGCGATTGCCGCGCTTGCCTATGGCACGCAGCGCATCCAGCGGGTGGACGTGATCACTGGCCCCGGCAATGCCTGGGTCGCCGAAGCCAAGCGCCAGCTATACGGAGTGGTCGGCATCGACATGGTGGCTGGCCCCAGCGAGATTCTGGTGATCGCGGATGAGAAGAACGACCCCGACTGGATCGCCGCCGACCTCCTCAGCCAGGCCGAACACGATCCCACCAGCCAGTCCATCCTCATCACCGACGACGCGAATTACGCCGCCGCGGTGGAAGACGCCGTCGATGTTCTGCTCGCCCAGATCGAAACCAAGTCCGTCGCGCGCGAGAGCTGGGAAAACAACGGCTTCGTGATCGTGGTTGAGGACTTGCTCGAAGAAGCCCCTGCCCTTGCCGACCGTCTCGCCGCCGAACACGTGCAGCTTGCCGTGGACGATCCCGAGGCTATCTTCTCGAAAATCCGCCATGCGGGCAGCGTCTTCCTCGGCCGCCATACGCCTGAAGCCATCGGCGATTACGTCGCCGGGCCGAACCACGTGCTGCCCACGGGCCGCCGGGCCCGGTTTTCCAGCGGGCTGTCGGTGCTCGATTTCATGAAGCGCACCAGCTTCATACAGCTCGACGAGGCATCGCTTGGCGAGATCGGACCTGCAGCCGTGACGCTGGCCGAGATCGAGGGCCTGCCCGCCCATGCCGCCAGCGTGAAAGTCAGACTATGAACACTCCCGCCCGCTCCAGAGCCCGCTCCGCCGCGCGCCTTGCTGCCGTGCAGGCACTCTACCAGCGCCAGATGGAAAAGACGCCCACGGCCCGCCTGCTCGACGAATTCCACCAGCACCGTCTGGGTAAGGAAATCGAGGACGAGCAGTACGAGGACGCCGAAGTCGATTTCTTCGACGACGTGGTGGCAGGCGTGATCGCGCGGCAGGAGGAGATCGACGCCGCGCTGGTCGAACGGCTGGCCGAGGGCTGGACGCTCGCCCGGCTCGACAAGACCATGCTGCAGATCCTGCGCTGCGGCGCCTACGAACTGATGGCCCGGCAGGACGTGCCCATCGGCACCGCGATCAGCGAATATGTCGACGTCGCACACGCCTTCTTCGACGAGCGCGAGGCGAAATTCGTGAACGGCATTCTCGATGCCGTGACGAAACAGGTGCGCACATGATCCTCCCTGTCGCGAAGCGATGGGGAGGTGGCGGGCCGCAGGCCTGACTGAAGGGCCAGTGGCGCAGCGGCTTCTTCCCAATTGCTGCGGAACGGAGCGGATGTGTTGAACGAAGCAGACTTCATCGCCGCCCTGCGCGCCCTGCCGCTCGATCCCGGCGCGCGCGGGCTGGCGGACGATGCGGCCACGCTGGATGTTGGCGGCGAGACGCTGATCCTCACGCACGACACGATGTGCGAGGGCGTCCATTTCCTTCCCTCGCAGGACATGGCGGACGTCGCGTGGAAGCTCGTCACCAGCAACCTGTCTGACCTCGCCGCTATGGGAGCGCGACCGCTGGGCGTACTGCTCAGCCATACGCTTGGCGAAGGCGACGAGCGGTTTCTGGTAGGCATGGCCGAGGTGCTGGCGCGCTACGAGATCGGTCTGCTCGGCGGCGACACCGTCAGCGGCAGGGGCGAACGGACGCTGGGCCTTACCGCGGTAGGTCTTGCCACCCATAAACCCGCTCCCGCCCGCTCCGGCGCGCAAGTGGGAGACGCGCTCTATGTCACCGGCACGCTGGGCGCCGCGATGTTGGGCTTCGAGGTACTGAAGGGCGAGCGCGAAGGCGATCTGGCGCCCTACACTCGCCCCGAAGCCCGTGTGGCCGAGGGCATGGCGCTTGCCCCGCATGTCACTGCGATGATGGATGTTTCCGACGGTCTCCTCCTCGATGCGTTCCGCATGGCCGAGGCGAGCGAGACCAGTATAGCAATCGACACCGCCGCCTGCCCTGTCGCCGATCCCGACAGGCGCATGGAGTGCCTGACATGGGGCGACGATTACGAGCTGCTCTTCACCCTGCCTGCCGACACCGAGCCGCCCGTACCCGCCACGCGCATCGGCGCGGTCGAGCCGCGGGGCTTCGCATCGCTTTTTGTGGATCGCGAGCCGATAGTGAGCCGCGAGGGTCTTGGCTACCAGCACCAACAGTCGAGCCCTTCCCCCTGACAGACCCGGCGTTTTCACGCTTGTGAAAGCAGGGCGTTGTGTTAGCCCTTGTTCCTGACGAGCCCGGAAAACCGGGCCGTTTTATTTGGGAAGAGGGGAGAATAGCTGGTCATGGACCATATATTAATCGCTATTGTTCTGGGATTGCTGGCCGTCGTCTACGGCTTCATCACCAGTCGCCAGGTTCTCGGCGCCGATGCCGGTAACGCCAAGATGCAGGAAATCGCCGGCGCCATCCAGGAAGGCGCACAGGCCTATCTCAAACGCCAGTACACCACCATCGCCATCGTCGGCGTGGTCGTGGCCGTGCTGGTCGCGGTGTTTCTCGGCCCGCTCAGCGCCATCGGCTTCGTCATCGGCGCGATCCTGTCGGGAGTTGCCGGGTTCATCGGCATGAACATTTCGGTCAAGAGCAACGTGCGCACCGCGGCGGCGGCGGAAAAGGGCCTGCAACAGGGCCTTACGCTGGCCTTCCGCGCAGGTGCGATCACCGGCATGCTGGTAGCGGGGCTGGCCCTGCTGGCCATCGCGGTCTTCTACTACGTGCTGGTGAACCTGATGGGCCTGTCGCTCGCGGAGTCCGCCGAGCGCCGCGAGATCGTAGATGCGCTGGTGGCGCTCGCTTTCGGGGCTTCCCTCATCTCGATCTTCGCGCGCCTTGGCGGCGGTATCTTCACCAAGGCGGCTGACGTCGGTGCGGACCTCGTCGGCAAGGTGGAAGCGGGCATCCCGGAGGACGACCCGCGCAACCCCGCCGTCATCGCCGACAACGTGGGCGACAACGTGGGCGATTGCGCCGGCATGGCCGCCGACCTGTTCGAGACCTATGTCGTCACCGTGGGCGCTACCATGGTGCTCACCCTGCTGCTGCTGGCGGACGTTCCGGCCGAAATCTTCGCCGGCCTCGTTGCCCTGCCGCTACTGATTGGCGGTGCATGCATCGTCACCAGCATCGTAGGCACCTATTTCGTGCGGCTTGGCGGCGGTACGAATGTGATGGGCGCGATGTACAAGGGCTTCATCGTCACCGCCGTGCTGGCCGTGCCGCTGATCTACCTCGTCACCCAGTTCGCACTTGGTGACATGACCGCGCCCATCGGCGGCGAGAACCTCGGCAATGTCGACACCACAGCTCCCATCGCGGAGGAAGGCACGGCATCCATCGCGCCCTTCACCGGCATGGACCTGTTCTGGTGCTCTTTGCTGGGCCTCGTCATCACCGGCCTCATCATCTGGATCACCGAGTATTACACCGGTACCAATTACCGCCCGGTCCGCTCGATCGCCAAGTCGTCCGAAACGGGCCACGGCACCAATGTGATCCAGGGGCTGGCCATTTCGCTGGAGTCGACCGCGCTGCCGACCATCGTGATCGTGGCGGGCATCATCATCGCCTACCAGCTCGCAGGCCTTATCGGCATTGCCTATGCGGCCACTGCCATGCTGGCGCTGGCGGGCATGGTCGTGGCGCTTGACGCCTATGGCCCCGTCACCGACAATGCCGGCGGCATCGCGGAGATGGCGGGCCTAGATGACGCGGTGCGCGAGAAAACCGACGCGCTGGACGCGGTGGGCAATACCACCAAGGCTGTGACCAAGGGCTATGCCATCGGCTCGGCTGGTCTTGCCGCCCTCGTGCTGTTCGCCGCCTACACCACCGACCTTGCCGAGCTGTTCCCGGCGCTGGATGTCGATTTCAGCCTCGAGAACCCCTACGTCATCGTCGGGCTCCTTCTCGGAGCCTTGTTGCCCTACCTGTTCGGGGCCATGGGCATGACGGCCGTGGGGCGTGCGGCGGGCGACGTGGTGAAGGACGTGCGCGACCAGTTCGCCAAGGACAAGGGCATCATGGATGGCACCAGCCGCCCGGACTATGCCCGCACGGTGGACCTCGTCACCAAGGCTGCGATCAAGGAGATGATCATCCCCTCGCTGCTGCCGGTGCTGGCGCCCATCGTGGTCTATTTCGTGATTACCGCTGTAGCCGGCCAGCAGAACGGCTTTGCCGCGCTGGGCGCGCTGCTGCTGGGCGTGATCGTGGGCGGTATCTTCGTGGCGCTGTCCATGACGGCTGGCGGCGGCGCGTGGGACAATGCCAAAAAATATATCGAGGACGGAAATCACGGGGGCAAGGGATCGGAGGCGCACAAGGCCGCCGTGACCGGCGATACCGTCGGCGATCCCTACAAGGATACCGCAGGTCCGGCGGTTAACCCCATGATCAAGATCACGAATATCGTGGCCCTGCTTTTGCTGGCGGCGCTGGCGGTCTGACTTTGACCGGCAATCGTGACTGATGAAACACCCTGTCCGGCCCGCGCCGGGCAGGGTTTTCTTTACCCTTGCGCTTAGGGATTTCTTGTCGGCGCAAACCATACGGAGAAACCCATAACGACCCGCCGAAATCTCCCCGAGGTTAACCTTTGCCCTTGCCTTGTGACGCTGCCCCGCTTCCCATAGCTATGTACGCCGCGAGCACCATCGCTCCGGCTGCAGCGGGGATGCGCGTCGCAAGGTGCATGGCAGGCCGCAAGGCGGGAGAGCGGTCATGAGCCACCACGTCGGCCGCCTGCATGGTCGATCGATCGGAGCGCGGCAGGTATTTCCAGCCAGAAGCCGCGCCTATTTCGCCGCGTCATATCCCGAAGGCGCGCACAAGATGACGCACGACCTCGTCAGGAACCCGCTGCTGGAACTGGACGCGCTTGCACTGCTGGCAGAAGCCCTGCCATCCGCCAGCGTCACCCTCAACCGCGGCGACCTGCCGATCGACGCGAATGGCAGGCCCGTCTGCGACAGCCACGAGTTCGGCAAGACTATCCGCGAGATGGAAAGGACCAATTGCTGGATAGCCCTCACGAATATCGAGCACGACCCATCCTACCGTGCGCTGCTATACGAATTGCTCGACGAACTCGCGGATGTGGTGGAGCCATGCACCGGCGAAATGCTGACGCCGAAGGGCTGCATCTTCATATCGAGCCCGTTCTCCGTCTCGCCCATCCACCTTGTTCCGGAGCACAATTTCTTCCTGCAACTCGGCGGCTCGAAGAGCATTACGATCTTTCCCGCCGACGATAGCCGCATCGCCGCCGACATGTTGCAGGAAAGCGTCCACGCCAGCGGGGTGCGCAAACTGAGCTGGAATGAGAGCTTTGCCGAATACGGCGTGGCCTTTCCGCTCGCTCCGGGCGATGCATTCTATGTCCCCGTCATGGCGCCGCATTTCGTGCGCAACGGTTCAGAACCCTCGATCTCGCTGTCGATCATGTGGCAGTCGCGGTGGAGCCGGGAAGAGGCCGATGCCCGGGCCTTCAATGCCTTGCTGCGTCGGCGCGGGTACAAGCCGAAAGCGACACGCCGATGGCCGAGGTCGAACCGGCTGAAGGCCCTCGGCGGCCGGATCGCGCGCCGACTTCAGGGTTTCGACAGCCCAGCGTCTTGACGGCGGGCGCATGCGCGCGCAATGCCCCCGCTCGATGTCCTCCGATACCTCGCCCACTCCCGAACAGCTTGTCGCTCACCTCACGCTTCTGCTCGATCTCGAGCCGAAGGGCGGGGATCGCTTCATCGGCAGGCGCCGCCCCGATGGTACCGGGCGCGTGTTCGGCGGCCAAGCCATCGCACAGGCACTGGGCGCGGCGCGGCGCACGGTGGACGATGCGCGGGAGGCGCACTCGCTCCACGCCTATTTCCTGCGCCCCGGCAATGACGAACTGCCGATCGAATACCGGGTCAAGCGTGACCTCGACGGTCGCAGCTTTTCCAACCGGCGAGTAGTGGCGAGCCAAGAGGGCAAGCCCATCCTGAACCTGACCGCCTCGTTCCAGATCCCGGTCGAGGGCCCGCATCACCAGTCTCCAGCCATGCCCGATGTCCCCGGGCCCGAAGACCTGGAATCGGACAGCGATATCCGTCGCCGCCTTGCCGACCTGCTGCCTGATGGACAACTCAAGACGCTGGCCTTGCGGCCCTCGCCCATCGATTTCCGCTCGGTGGAGAAACGCGACTGGGCCAACCCGCAAAAGCGCGAGCCGGTCAGCCACGTCTGGTTCCGCACCGTTGCCTCGCTCCCGCAGGAAGCCGCGGTCCACCGGGCCGTGCTGGCCTTCATCACCGATTTCCAGCTTCTCGGCACCGCGCTGCAACCGCACGGCAAGGCGGTTTTCGACGGGTCGGTCAAGGCCGCCAGCCTCGATCATGCCGTCTGGTTTCACGAGAGCTTCGCCGCCGATGACTGGCTACTCTATGTGTGCGAAAGCCCGTGGTCCGGCCATGCGCGCGGCTTCGCTCGCGGCCAGATCTTCACTCGCGACGGACGCCTCGTGGCGGACGTGACGCAGGAAGGCATGCTGCGCCACACCTGAGCGCGCGGCCTTGCTGCCCTCAATGCGCCATAAGCACGGGCATGGGTGGCTGCGACAGGACGGACCGCGTTACGCCGCCGAACAGCGTCTCCACGATGCGCGGCTGCCCATAGGCGCCCATCACCATCAGCCCCGCCTCGCGCGCCTCTGCTGCCTTGCGAAGGGTTTCGGGCACTGGTTCGGACGTGGCCGGGATTTCGACGATTTCGCAATCGACGTCGTGACGTTCGAGATAGGTGGCGGCAGCCAGCGCGGGTAGCGCATCGTCATCGTCTTCGCCCACCTTGCCCACGGTCAGAATATGCACCGCGCTCGACTTCTGCAGCAGCGGCACGGCGGCGCGCATGGCGCGCGCCGCCTCCATCGAACCGTTCCAGCACAGCGTCGCCGGCCTTCCCGCAGCGAACCCGCGCGCGCTTTCCGGCACCACCATGATCGGCGTACGGCAGTGGACCGCCAGCATCCCCGCAAGCGAAGCGCCGCGCCGCCCATCCTGCGCGGCGATCGTGCCGCCGACCAGCGCGAGATCGTTCAGCGCCGCATGCTGGAGAAGACTCTGCCCTTCGTAACCGGCCTTTGCATGCCAGTCCCAGCGGACATCTTCCTGGCCGAGGCGCGCCTCGGTCTTCTCGCGAAAGGCGCGGGATTTCTTCAGGCTCGCTTCGGATACGTCGATTGCCGACACGCCGTAGGGGTCCATCGGCACGACGAGGTCGTAGGCGATGGTCTGCATCACGGTGATATGCGCATCGAAGATGCGAGCAAGATCGAGCGCGGCCTGCAGCCGGGCCTCGAAGCAGCTATCGTCGATCGCGTGAACCAGTATGGAGCGCATGGGTCATCCTCCTTATCTCGGGTATCTTTGCCGCGCCCGCCCCGTGCAATCATTGATTCCGGTCAACGCGCCCTGGCATGGCGTGCGGGGAACGGGGGACATCACGCGGCGTTCATCGTGGCATGGATCTTAGAAAAGAGCAGGAGCGCTACAGGCGTTCGAAACCCTCGTGGCTCGGTCGCGGGATAGAGCGTCTGACCCACCCTTTCGGCAAGGCACTGGCCGGCATGGTGCCGCAATCCCTTGTCGAGTCGGTCCTGAAGGGACTGGACACGGTGGTGGCCAAGCCTCCCCTCGTCACCTTCGATCACGATCCGGCGAACCTTGCGGAGTCCCACGAAGCCGCGAAGAGCGTATCGCGAGCAGCCAGCGGCATCAGCGGCGCCAGCGGCGCTGCAGCCGGGTTTGGCGGCGTGGTGACGGCCAGCCTCGACATCCCTGCCACCATCGGGATCGCGCTGCGCGTGATCCGCGATACCGGCAAGGCTTATGGTTATGCCGGGGAAGGCCCGCAGGAGAGACTGTTTCGCCTGCAGGTGCTCGAACTCTCCGCCCTGGACGATCACCAGGAGCGCCAGCGCCGCATCGCCGCGCTGGAAGCGGCGATCGGCGCAGACGGCGAGCTTATTGCCGCCGACCACGAGGAGACCACGCCGGTGATCGATCAGGTGGTTGAACGCGTCTCGCGTGCCATCGCCCTTGCCTCGTTCCGTAGCCGGGCGGGAATGGTTGTACCGGTGGTCGGCTCGGCCATCGGGGGAATCGTCAATTCCTCCTTCCAGCGCGATGTGGGCAAGGCTGCCCGCTTCGCCTTCCAGGAGCGGCGTCTGCGCGCGGAAGAGGCATTGGCTTCTCGGGACGTGAGCTAGCTACTCGCGAGCCTCTACGCCGACCCTATCCGCTGGCGTGGTAGAAATCGTAGATCGTCTGCGCCACGCTTTCACTTACCCCCGGCACGCGTTTGAGGTCGTCAAGCGCAGCGGCGCGGACCTTGCTGGCCGTGCCGAAATGCAACAGCAGCGCGCGCTTCCTTGATGGACCGATGCCGGGAATCTCATCTAGTGGCGAGGCGCTGATGGCGCGGCTGCGCTTGGCGCGGTGCGCGCCGATGGCGAAGCGGTGCACCTCGTCGCGCAGGCGTTGCAGGTAGAACAGCACCGGCGAATTCGTAGGCAGCATTTTTTCGCGCCCGTCGGGAAAGTGGAACACCTCGCGCCCCTCGCGCCCGTGATGCGGGCCCTTGGCGATACCGATCAGCGGCACGTCCTCGATGCCCAGCTCCTCCAGCGTGTCGCGCACCGATGACATCTGGCCCTTGCCGCCATCGAGCAGCACGAGATCGGGCCACAGGCCGCCTTCGCGGTCCGGATCTTCCTTCATTGCGCGGCTGAAGCGGCGGGTCATCACTTCGCGCATCATGGCGAAGTCGTCGTTCGTCTGGGCGGACTTGATGTTGAACTTGCGATACTGGTTCTTGAGGAACCCCTCCGGCCCCGCCACCACCATCGCGCCCACGGCCTTCGATCCCTGGATATGCGAGTTGTCGTAAATCTCGATCCGCGCGGGAATATCCGGCAGCTCGAGGAAATCCGCCATCTCGCGCATGATCTTCGCCTGGGTGCCGCTTTCCGCAAGCCGCCGGTCCAGCGCCTCCATCGCGTTGCGGCTGGCCTGCTGCATCAGCTTGCGCCGGTCGCCGCGCTGGGGAACGCTGATCTCGACCTTGCGGCCGGCAAGTTCGGAAAAAGCTTCTTCGAGCAAGTCCTGCTCGGGCAGCTCGCGATCGACAAGGATGGTGCGAGGCGGTGGCACTTCCTCGTAGAATTGCGCAAGCACGCGAGCGAGCACGTCGTCCTTGTCGAGATCCTGCGTGTGCGTGGGGAAGAAGGCCTTGTGTCCCCAGTTCTGCCCACCACGCACGAAGAAGCCCTGTACCCCGATCTGCCCGCCTTTGGCCGCCAGCGCGAACACATCTGCATCGCCCACACCGTCCGCGTTGACGGCCTGCGAGCCCTGGATGAATGTGGCGGCGCGCAGCCTGTCACGTAAAAGGGCGGCAGTCTCGAAGTCGAGATTCTCGGCTGCCTGCTGCATCTGCGTCTCGATCTTGGCCTGCACCGCGCCCGATTTGCCGCCAAGGAAATCCTTCGCCTCGCGCAGCAGTTCGTCATAGCCCTCCTTGTCGATCCGCCCGACGCAAGGGGCTGAGCAGCGCTTGATCTGGTAGAGCAGGCAGGGCCGCTCGCGGCGGGAGAAAAAGCTGTCGGTGCAGGACCTTAGCAGGAACAGCTTCTGCAGCGCATTGATGGTCGTATTGACCGAACCGGCGCTGGCGAACGGACCGTAATAGCTGCCCTTGGCCTTCCTTGCCCCGCGATGCTTCATGATGCGCGGAAAGTCGTGCCCCTCGCGCAGCAGGATGAAGGGGAAGCTCTTGTCGTCGCGCAGAAGCACGTTGTAGGGCGGGCGAAAGCGCTTGATGAACTGTGCTTCCAGCAGCAGCGCCTCTGCCTCGGAATTGGTGGTAACGATTTCCATGCCGCGCGTCTGGCTGACCATGCGCTGCAGGCGATTGGTGAGCGCCTTCACCTGCGTGTAATTCGCCACGCGCGCCTTCAGGCTTCGCGCCTTACCTACGTATAGCACGTCCCCCCGCGCATCTAGCATGCGGTAGACGCCCGGCTTGGGCTTCAGCGTCTTCACGACCTCGCGGATCGCACCGACGCCTGCCTCGAGATCGGGCTGCGTGCTGCCTTTCACCGTGTAAGTGGCGCGCTCCTCGTTGAAACGCTCCTTTCCACGGGGATCGGGGGGAGATCCGGCTTCGGTTCGGCTCATGACGCCCGAGATAGGTGGTGAGCAAGCGATTGGCAAAGCTTGCGCATCGCCTCCCCACAGGGCAGCGTCTTCCTTTCGAATTCGCTGAGGGGCATGATGGACAAACCGCAGGAACTGCCGCGCACCGTCGGCTTCTGGGGCACCGCGCTGTTCCCGGTGAACGGTATGATCGGCGCCGGTATTTTCGCCATGCCCGCGATCCTAGTGGCGGCAGTGGGCAATTTCGCACCGTGGATGATGCTGGCAGGCGCGGTCCTCATCGCGCCGCTCGCCTTCGTGTTTGCCATGCTGGCCATGCGGTTCGACAGCCATGGCGGGCCGGTGCTCTACGCCCATGCCGCCTTCGGGCCGTTCGTCGGCTTCCAGTCGGGCTGGATGCGCTATGCGAGCGCCGTCGTGGCAGTGGCGGCCAACACGCAGGTGGCGATTGCCTATATCGCCGTGCTGTTTCCGGTGCTCGACGATCCCACCTTGCGAGCCGCGGCGGTGATTGCCTTCATGGCCTTCATCACGATCATCAACCTCGTCGGCACGCGCGCCTCCGTCCGTGCGTTGGGAGCGATGACACTGGTTAAGCTGCTGCCGCTGGTCGCGCTCATCGTGATCGGGCTGGCCACGCGCGATCCGGCGGTGGGGATTAGCCTTCCCGAATTCAGCGAGTTCGAAAGCGTCGTCCTCCTCACCTTCTACGCCTACATGGCTTTCGAGAACGCCAACTTCCCTGCCGGAGAGCTTCGCAATCCGCGGCGCACGATTCCCCTGGCGCTGCTCACCACCATTGCTGCCGTCGCGCTGTTCTACATGCTGGTGATCTGGGCTTATCTCGCCATCGCTCCGCAAGCCGGAGACGGTGAAAGCGCACTGGCGGCGGCGGCTGAGGCGGTGAGCGGGCAGGCGGGCGCGATCGTCATTTCCATCGCAGCGGCCTTTTCCATCGGCGCGAATATCCTGAATGGCGGCATCGTCGTGCCGCGCATGACCTATGGCATGGGCGAGAAAGGCATGCTGCCGCGCATGTTCGCGCATGTCTCACCGCGCTTCCAGACGCCGGACGTCTCGATCCTCTTCTATGGCGGCGTGGCTGTCGCGTTCAGCCTATGGGCCGGTTTCGCCGCCCTGGCGGTGGCGAGCACGCTCTCGCGCCTTGTCATGTACCTGCTTTCAGCCCTGGCCCTGCCCGTCCTGCAGAAGCGCGACGCGGACAACGCGCCGTGGTGGCATCTGCCGCTATCGATGCTGGCCGTGCTCGCCACCTTGTGGGTTGCCAGCCATGCGAGCGGGGAAGCCTATCGCATGCTCGGCCTCATCTTCCTTGTCGGGACGGCGCTGTATTTTATCGCGGCACGGCAGCAGGCCCCGGATCGTGGCTAAATCCGGGAAAAGCAGCGACTAGGGTTTGCTCCCTAGCTGAAGAAGCCCCGCCGGGATCCGTTCTTCGCAGCATGACCCGGCCTTCCGTCCAGACAACGCCAGCTTCCGGACTGCTGGGCTGGCTTGGCTTCGGTCGCGGCGAGGAGGATGGGCCGGAACACCAGCCCCGCGCCTGCCCCGGCCAGCAAGCCCGCGCCCTGTTGCTGGAGCGGATCAGCGATTTCCTGCTCGACAACGACCTGGAGGTGACTGCCGCCAATCTCGCGACGGCGCATGCAGCTTGCGCTGGCCTCAATCCGCGGCTGGAGCGCCGCGTCCGCCGCCGCGTCGAGAGCGGTGAGGCGATCACGCAAGCCTGGCTCGACCGCGCCATTGCCGCCGACGAACCTGCCGAGGATGTTTCCCTCGACAAGCTCGCCCAGCAGCTATCCAGCGGGATCGATAAGTTCTCCCGCAGCAC
The DNA here is from genome assembly GCF_030730945.1 of Aurantiacibacter poecillastricola. GTDB lineage: Bacteria > Pseudomonadota > Alphaproteobacteria > Sphingomonadales > Sphingomonadaceae > Alteraurantiacibacter > Alteraurantiacibacter poecillastricola. Next base: position 133,201 of record NZ_JAVAMS010000003.1, on the reverse strand, counting down.
CCAGTCTGCACGGACCAACGCTGCGAATTACGGCGATGCGCTGGCCGAGCACGTCGATGCGCTGGAGGCGGTGCCGGGCCAGAGCGACGTGGTGGCCAGCCTTGCCGACTATGCGCGCGCCATGCTGGAACGCTCGCGCAAGGCAGAGGCGGAGCTGCGCATGGCGGAGGAGGAGGCTGTCGTCCTGCGCCACAATCTCGACCGCGCGCGCCGCGACGCCGAGATCGATTTCCTGACCGGCCTGCCGAACCGACGCGCCTTCGAGGATCTGCTGGAACGCGAATATCGCGAAGCCCGCGCTGCCGTCGAACCGCTATGCGTCGCCTTCTGCGATATCGACCGGTTCAAGCAGGTGAACGACAGGCACGGCCACGACGCCGGGGACAGGGTTATCTGCGTGGTCGCCGAGATGCTGGCGGAAATTTCCGGCGAAAAATGCCACATCGCCCGGCACGGCGGGGAGGAATTCGTCCTGCTGCTGCGCGGGATGAAGCTGGAGGAGGCGTGCGCGCTCCTCGATACCACGCGCCGGAAGATGGCTGCGCGAAAGCTCCTCAACCGCCGCAACCAGCAGCCTTTCGGACAAGTCACATTCTCCGGCGGAATCGCCGACATCTTCGCGCATGGCGGAACCCGGCCAGCGCTGAAAGCCGCGGACGAGGCGCTCTACGAGGCCAAGGAGAGCGGCCGCAACCGCATCTGCATGGCCCCCTCTCCCGCATAGGCTTGGACGCGCGCGCAAATCGCTTCTAACGCGCAGCCCCATGGCTTATGATGCGATCATTCTGGGTGGCGGAGCTGCGGGCCTGTTCTGCGCCGCCGTGGCAGGCCAGCGCGGGCGTGACGTGCTGGTGCTGGAGCGCGCGGCCACCGTGGGGAAGAAGATCCTCATCTCGGGCGGAGGGCGCTGCAATTTCACCAATATCGGCGCGGGTCCGTCGAACTATCTCTCCGACAATCCGCATTTCGCCAAGTCCGCGCTCAGCCGCTACACCGCCCGAGATTTCCTCGCGCTGGTGGAAAAGCACGGCATCGCCTGGCACGAAAAGACGCTGGGGCAGCTGTTCTGCGACGGGTCGGCAAAGCAGATCGTCGACATGCTACTGGCCGAATGCAATGCCGGTCCGGGCCGCGTGGAGATACGCTGCAGCGAGGATGTTTCAGCTGTCTCGCATGAAGAAGGGCGCTTCATCGTCAAAACGCAGAGAGGTACATTCGATGCGCCAGCGCTTGTCCTCGCCACAGGCGGTCCTTCGATCCCCAAGATGGGCGCGAGTGACTTTGCCTACCGCCTCGCGCGGCAGTTCGGCCTGAAGGTGGTCGAGCCGCGCCCTGCCCTCGTCCCGCTGACGCTGGGCGGTGAGGACCTGCTGTTTCGCGAACTTTCCGGCGTCGCGACTGAGGTCGAGGCAAGCGCCAACAAGACAAGTTTCCGTGAGGCGGCGCTGCTGACCCACAGGGGTCTCTCTGGCCCGGCCATCCTACAGGTGTCGAGCTATTGGAAGCCTGGCGATGCTGTGACAATCCGCTTTCTGCCCAATGCGCCCCTCGGCTGGCTGCTGGAGGAAAAGCGCGCGCGCCCCTCTGCCACCCTTCGCGCGGTGCTTCGCGAGTCCCTGCCGGACAGGCTCGCAGACGTGTTGACAGAGCGGCTTGGCCTTCCCGGCGACCTCGGCAATGTCCCCGACAAGTCGCTCCGGGCAGCGGAGGATCGCCTCGCCCGCTGGGAATTTCGCCCCAGCGGCACCGAAGGGTTCGCCAAGGCCGAAGTGACCGTGGGCGGCATCGCTACCACCGAGCTCTCCTCCAAGACCATGGAGGCGCGCAAGGTCCCCGGCCTCTATGCCATTGGCGAGGCGGTGGATGTAACGGGCTGGCTAGGCGGCTACAACTTCCAGTGGGCCTGGGCCTCCGGTCACGCAGCCGCGCAAGCGCTCTAGAACACCTTGCGCAGCTCGATCTCGAAGCTGCGACCGCGCGGATCGATCAGGAACGGCTGGTAGCGCAGCGGCACCACACCATTGCTGTCGGTCACCCGCTGGCGCGCATCGAAGATGTTGTCGATGTCGAGGCCGAGCCGCGTGCCTTTCAGGAAGGGCACTGCCTCCACCAACCGTTCGCGCTCGCCGAGATCGACGAAAGTGCGCAGGTTGACAGTCAGGAAGTCGCCGAAGAACAGGTCGGTGCTGCCCGCGTTACCCGAACCCTCAAGCCGCGAAGCACCGGTATAGTCGGCAAAGACGATAGCTCCGAAGCCGTCATAGAAGGCGCCGCCGCGGGCACGGACATTGTGGCGGGGCTGGGTGCCAGCCAGCGCATCGCCGTCGAGCAGGTCCAGTCGGGCAAGGCCGGGCGCGATCAGCACGGTGTTCTCCAGCTCCAGCGTGTAGTCGAGGTTGAAGAACCAGCGCCCCTGGGGCGGACCATCTCCGCCACCCCCGAACGGACCGAAGCGCGGTCCTCCCCGGCCGCCACCACGCCTTCCTTCGCCCCCCGTGGATGCCGCAGGAGCGCCTTCGGTACTGCAGACGCGTTCACGAACTGCGGTGAAGCGCTCGGTGTCGATGCGTCCATCCTCGCCCACCAGCCGCTCCAGCATCCCGGGCGGGATCCGGATCGGCTGTCCTTCGGCATCGAGGGGAGCGGGCTCGCCCGCTGCCTGTGCCATCAACGCGCGGTTGAAAAGATCGAGCATTTCGTCCGCGTCGCGTACGCAGAATGCGGCCCGCATCGCCTGGAACTGCTCGCCTCCTCCAACTGGTCCATCGGCGGGCCGACCGGTTGCACCCGCCGGAGGCCCTCGCCGCCCCTCGCCGGGACCGCCGCGCTCTTCCTCGCCCCCGATCTGCCCTGAAAGGTTCAGCCCGAATTGCAGGCGCCGCTCGTCTCGCTCGGCAAACGTGACGAAGCGCTCGTCAAGCTCGATCAGCCGGCCGGTCGCATCGCGCGTTACACGGCCGGGAAACGCGGCCTCGATCTCGGGCGTGAGGGTCGGCAGCCCGTCGGTAACGTCGTCGGAATGGTTGTCGTAATAGTCGACCGAGACGGACCCCCGGTCGATGAAAGGCAGCTCCCAGTTTACGCCGAATGCCCAGTCGCTCTGCTTCTGGGCGGGCAGGCCCGGATTGCCGCCGCTGATAACCGTGGCAAGCACAGTCTCGTTGTTGGCGATGTCGAACACCGGCACGTTCGGCGTGGCGATGACGGGATTGCCCAGTTGAGCAAGCGAAGGCGCAACGTCGCGGTTGATATGCGTCGCTGTAAAGGTGAGCGTATCGGTCACACCCCAGGTCAGCCCCGCTGTCCAGTCGTAAAGCGTGCCGAAATCGGAGAGGTGGTTCACGCCCCCATTCAAGGTAAGCGTGAAATCGCCAACCGCGCCAAGGACATCTTCTTCGCGGCTGGTGAGCGGGATCGAAAGGTTAGCGCCCGCCGATAGCTGTCCTCGTGTCAGCTGTGTATCGGATGCCAGGGTGCGGGTGTCGCTGCTCTCGATGCGGTTCCAGCTATAGCCAGTGCTAAGCGTCAGAGCCACGTCGCCGGCAGGGAGATAGAGCGGATTACCACGCGCCGTCGCCAGAGCGTTGACAGTATAGGTATCGGTCAGCGCTTCGTCGAAACCGGCATCCGGAAACGCGCCAAGCTCTGCGTCAAGCGGCAACAGGTCGGCAGCGGCGTCTGCCAGCAATGCAGTTGTATCCACTCGCCGCGCTATCCGGCTCTGGTTGTCGGAATAGGTCCCGTCGAGCGTGCCGGTCACTTCCCAGTCGCCCGGATTGAGATTGAGCGTACTGCCGAAGGAATAAGATTCGTCGCGGCTGTCGACCGTCAGCGGATCGCTCTCGTTGAAGGCGCGCAGCAGCGAATTGCCCGTGGAATTGGTCAGCAGGACCGTGTCGAGCCCCTGAAAGCGCAAGCTGTCGGCGCGCTCGTATGTGGCATTCAGCGACAAAGAATTGCTGTCCTCGCCAAGACTGGTGGTCCAGTTGGCGGTCGCCTCGACCCCCGCCGAATCGCTGACGAGACTGCGATATCGCGCCGGGTCCGGATCGCTGGCGAGGTCGGGGCGGTTGCCGTCGGCCTGCACGATATCCCGCTCCGCTTCGGTCAGGAGGCTGGAATTCTCCCATTCGAGATTGAGGTTGAGCCTGCTCGGCCCGTCGATGCGCAGATAAGTGCCTTCCACTTCCTGCTGCGAGAAACCGCCATCGAATGGCTGGCCGTATTCGCCTTCGATTTCGTAGCTTGCGAAATTGTCCTTCAGGATGAAGTTCACCACGCGCTGATCGGGCGAATAGCCGTAGCGCTGGGCCACTTCTTCGCTGAACACCTCGGTGCGCTCGATCGCCTCGGGCGGATAGCTGCGCAGTTCGCGGAAGGAGGAGATGCGCACGCCGTTCACCAGGATCACCGGCCTGCCCCCGCCGCCGCGTCCGCGCGACGACGTGACCTGCGGACCGAGCGCCTGGAGCAATTCCTCGATCGAGCCAGCGCCGTATGCCGCGATGTCCTGCTCCTCGAGTTCGAGGATCGGCGGCTCGGGCGCGTCCACCCTGTCGGTCAGGCGCGCGCCGAGCACCACGATGGTGTTGATGTCATCGTCCAATGGATCCGGCTGAGGAGCGGGGGCGTCTTCCTGCACCTGCTGCGCGGCGGCATCGGTAAAAGGGGCAGCGGCAAGCACGGCAGCGAGCGCCAGGGCGCTGCACGACAAGGCAAATTGCAAGGTATCTGAACTCCGGACACGATCAACGTCCACTCCCGGGGCGGGCGTATGTGCTGCAACGCACAGCGAGACAAGACGGGCCCTTGTCGTATTTTGTCGCAGATGTACCGGTGCTTGCAGGGCTTTTCAGGCCAAATGCATGGCGCATCTTCCAATTTGCCGTAGGTGCCGCTAAAGCGCGCGCCCAAGGATACGTAATTCAACCCGGATTTTTCGACACTCCTGTTTCCCGGTACAAGGACAAGGCGACTGAATGGCTAAGGAAGAACTTCTCGAAATGCGCGGCAAGGTGGTCGAACTGCTGCCCAACGCAATGTTCCGCGTCGAACTCGAGAATGGCCACGAAGTCCTGGGACACACCGCCGGGCGCATGCGCAAGAACCGCATCCGGGTGCTGGTGGGTGACGAGGTGCTGTGCGAACTGACACCTTACGACCTTACCAAGGCGCGCATCACCTATCGCTTCATGCCGGGCCGCGGCGGACCTCCGGGTTACAACAGCTAGGGCTGCCGGCGCGCCCCGTGGCCAGCGAAACGCTCTCGCTCACCCTGGCCTCCGCCAGCCCGCGCCGCCGTGAATGGCTTGCGCGCCTCGGGATAGAGGCGGACCGCATAGCACCTGCCGACATCGACGAAACGCCTGCCTCGGGCGAACTGCCGCGCGATTATGCGCAGCGCATGGCGCGCGAGAAGGCGCTGGCAATTGCTCCCGAAGGCTCGCACGTGCTGGCGGGCGACACGGTTGTCGCGGCCGGGCGCCGCATCCTGCCCAAGGCCGAGGACGAGGCTACCGCGCGCCGGTGCCTCGCGCTGCTGTCGGGCCGGCGTCACCGCGTGCTTTCCGCGATCGCCCTTGCCGCCCCCGATGGCACCCTGCGCGCAAAACTCGCCGAGACGCAATTACGCTTCAAGCGACTGAGCGATGAAGAGATCGACGCCTATATCGACAGCGGAGAATGGCACGGCAAGGCCGGCGGATATGCCATACAGGGCATGGCCGAGGCGCTAATCCCGTGGATCCAGGGGAGCCACTCAGCCGTCGTCGGCCTGCCGCTTTACGAGACGCGGCTACTGCTAAAATCCGCCGGGTTCCGCCTTGGCTGAGTGGTTCGTCGAGGAAGGGATCGGCGAACATCGCGCGATCCGGCTCGACGGGGCGACCATTGCCGAGGCGCTGGTGCAATGGCCCGGCGGCCTGACTGCCGGACTGGTGGAAGAGGCCACGCTTGTATCTCGCGTCAGTGGCTCCTCACGCGGGACGGCCCGCTTCGATAATGGACGCATCGCGCTGGTCGACCGCTTGCCGAGGGATGCTGCCGAAGGTGCGCGCATTCGCCTACAGATCACCCGCCCCGCCCTTGCCGAAGCAGGCCGCGCCAAGCATGCGCAGGCCCGCCCGACCGACGCGCCGATCCGCCCCGCCCCTTCGCTTGCCGAAGGGCTGGAAGCGGGCCACCACGCCGTCCGCCGCGTCCGGCGGTTTCCCGAGTGCGACTGGGATGAACTGGTGAGCGAGGCGTTGGACGGACGCATCGCCTTTCCCGGCGGCGCGCTGAACTTTGCCTGCACCCCGGCCATGACCGTGTGCGACGTGGATGGGGATCTCGCGCCATCGGAACTCGCGCTTGCCGCTGCCAAGGCATTCGGAACAGCCATCAGGCGCCTGGACCTGCGCGGCAATATCGGCGTCGATTTCCCGACCCTTCCCGGCAAGGAAGATCGCCGTGCGGTCGATTCGGCACTCGCCACCGCGCTCGTGAAGTGGCCACACGAGCGTACCGCGATGAACGGCTTCGGCTTCGTGCAACTGGTCGCCCGGCTGGAGCGGCCCTCCCTGCTGCACCGCGCCGCCTATAACCGCGCCGGTTTCGCCGCCCGCCAGTTGCTCCGCCGCGCAGAGGGACTGGAGGGTGCGGGCGTCATCGAACTCACCGCGCACCCCTCGGTATTGGAGCGGCTGAGCGAGGAGTGGCTGGCCGAATTGCGTCGTTGCACAGGGCGCGAGGTGACCACGCGACAAGATAACACCCTTGCGATGGAAGCTCCCCACGCCCAGCTAGTGGAGCGATGAGCACCAGACCCTGTCCGATCTGCAAGAAGCCCCGCCAGCCCGAATTCGCGCCCTTCTGTTCCAGTCGATGCCGCGACCGCGATCTCGCGCAGTGGTTCAACGATGGCTACACCGTGCCGGGCCCGCCAGCCTCGCCCGAAGATATCGCGCAGGACGACTGAAATTTCCCGCCATCGGGGCTTGCCAAGCGGCGCGCGCTTCGCCATAGGGCCGCTCTCATTTGCACCGCCGGGCACTTCGAAGATGCCTGTCGCAGATGCAACGCCTGGGTAGCTCAGTGGTAGAGCAGACGACTGAAAATCGTCGTGTCGGTGGTTCGACTCCGCCCCCGGGCACCATCCTTTCCTAACCCTCGCCATCCAGTTGCGCGGCCACGTGATCCCACGCTGCGCCGATCACCACGCTGCCCTCTCCCACGGCGCTGGCGACGCGCTTGACCGAGCCCGAACGGACATCGCCGATGGCGTAGATGCCGGGAGTCGAGGTCTCGTACTTGCTGCGCGCGCCGATCCCCTCGCCGGTCTTCACGAAGCCGCGCTCGTCGAGGTCCACCATGTCGTTCAGCCAGCCGGTATTAGGCGCGGCGCCGATCATGATGAAGAGGCCGGTGGTCTCGACCTGCTCCTCGCCCTCGGGGCCGGTCAGCGTCACCTCGCGCAGCCGATTCTCGCCTGACAGCCTGGTGATCTCGCTTTCGTAATGGATCGTGATGCCGGGATCGTTCTCCAGCCGGTGGGTGAGGTATTCGCTCATCGAGGATGCGAGGCTGTCGCCGCGCACCACCACGTGCACGTGATCGGCCACGCGGCTCAGGAACATGGCAGCCTGTCCCGCCGAATTTCCGCCGCCGACCACCACCGCCTGCGACCTGCGGCAGAAGCGCGCTTCCATGTCGGTGGCGGCATAGTAGATGCCCGCGCCTTCGAACTCGGCAAGCCTGTCAAGCGGCAGGCGGCGATATTGCACGCCCGTCGCCACCACCACTGCGCGCGCGCTGACCTTTGCGTCATCATCCATCGATGCGCAGAACCGGCCATCCTCCAGCTTGTCGAGATGCACTACCCGTCGCGGCATCACGAAACGCGTACCGAATTTCAGCGCCTGGATCTCGCCGCGATAGACAAGGTCCGAGCCCGAGATACCGGTGGGAAAGCCCATGTAGTTCTCGATCCTGCTCGAGGTGCCTGCCTGCCCGCCGATCGCGGTGTCTTCCACCAGCAGCGCGCACAGCCCCTCCGCACCTGCATAGACTGCCGCTGCCACTCCGCCGGGGCCGCCGCCCACGATCAGCACGTCGTAGGTCTGGTCGCGATTGATATCGAGATCGAGGCCGAGACGCTGGGCGATCTTGCGCGGAGTGGGATCGGCGATCACCTCGTCACGGTTGAAGATGACGGCAGGCGTGTGCTCCGCCAGCGTGCAGAGCGCCACGCTCTCCTCGTCGGACCCTTCGAGGTCGTAGGCCTGGTAGGGGATGCGGTTACGTCTGAGGAAGCTCTCCACCTGCTGCACCGCGGTATCCTGATCGGCACCCACCAGCTTGATGGAACTGCGGCTCTCCTCGAAAGTGCGCCTGCGCCGCGCGGCATAGACGGTAATGATATGGTCGGAGAGTTCCGGTACGCGCCGCATCAGGTCGAGCATGTCCTCGCGCGGGACGGCGATGACGGTCGTATCCTTCGCCGCGCGCATGCCCAGCGTCCAGCTACCGGCATTCAGGAAGCCGATCTCGCCCATGAACTGCGTGGGGCCGATCGCGGCTTCGAACATGCGTCCGCCGGAATAGGGATCGACGACTTCGATCTCTCCTCCGGTGACGTAGAGGAATTCGTCCATGGGGTCGCCCACTTCGGCCACCATGTCGCCGGCGCGGTATGTCCGCTCCGTGCCGATGTCGTGAATTCGGGATACGTGCTCGGGAGCGAGCGGCACGCGCTTCATGGTCTCAAGATCGTCACCCATCGTTTCCATGAACAAAGCTCTCCTGGCTTGTCGCGTCACATTGGCGAAGGCCCGGCATGCGCCACCGCCTTTGGTCCCGAAATGGAACCTGCACGCGGTCGCTGCATTGCCAAGCCTGACAGACTCACCCTAGGCACGGTCGGAAAACTCCTCGCAGGGCTTGCGCCTGCATACCGTGCGACAACACAAAGGACGATACCTCATGGCTCGTATTCTCGTGCTCTATTATTCCTCCTACGGACACACGGCCACGATGGCGGAAGCCGTCGCGGAGGGGGTGCGCAACGCAGGGCACGAATGCGACGTGCGCCATGTCCCCGAAACCGCGCCGGAAGAAGTGGTGAAGAGCGCCGGTTTCACCACGATGGACGGGCACAGCTGCATCGAGGGGCCGGACAAGCTGACCGAATATGACGGCATCGTCGTCGGTTCGCCCACCCGCTACGGCCGCATGAGCAGCCAGATGGCGAGTTTCTGGGACCAGACCGGCGGGCTATGGATGAAGGGCGCGCTGATCGGCAAGGTCGGCGCGGCCTTTACTTCCACCGCCAGCCAGCACGGCGGGCAGGAGACGACGCTGTTCTCCATCCTCACCAATCTGCTGCATATGGGCTGCACCGTCGTCGGCCTCGATTACGGCTTCCAGGACCAGATGGGCGTTGACGAGGTGAAGGGCGGCGCGCCCTACGGTGCCACCACCATCGCCGGGGGTGATGGCAGCCGCCAGCCCAGCAAGGCGGAACTGGACGGTGCAAGATACCTGGGCCGTCGCGTCGCGGAAACGGCCGCCAAGCTGCACGCCTGATACGAACGGGTAGGCATCGAGGTCGCCTGCGTCTAAGCCTCCGCGCATGGAACACGGATCAGGCGGCCTCTCACCCTTCGACCTTGCAGCCATGCTGGTGGTGGCCTCCGCCCTTCTGGGCTGGTTCAACCACCATTTCATCAAGCTGCCGCATGTGGTCGGCCTCACGGCGATGGGCGCGGTGGCGGCTATCGGCCTGCTGCTCGCCAACGCATTCCTCCCCGCGGTCACGCTGGACGATACCGTCGCGCGGCTGCTGGAGGAGATGAACTTCACCGACACACTGCTACAAGGTATGCTCAGCTTCCTGCTGTTTGCAGGCGCTCTGCATGTCGACTTGGACCGGCTGAAGGCGGACTGGTTGCCGGTGCTGCTACTCTCCACCGTCGGCGTGATCGTGTCGACGGTGATCGTGGGCCTGCTCACATGGGGCCTGGGCCTGCTGCTGGGCCTCGGCCTCGCACCCATCTGGTATTTCGTCTTCGGCGCGCTGATCGCGCCTACCGACCCCGTGGCCGTGCTGGGCGTGCTGAAGGAAGAGAAGGTTGACGAGAGCCTCCAGGCCTCGGTCGCGGGCGAGAGCCTGTTCAACGATGGCGTTGGCATCGTCGTCTTCACGATCCTGCTCGGTGCGGCCATTACGGGCAGCGAGTTCAGCATCGGCGAAGGCGCGCGGCTTTTCCTGATCGAGGCGGGCGGCGGCCTCCTGGTAGGACTGGTGTTCGGCTATCTCGGCTTCCGCGCCATGCGCTCGATGGATGAATACGCGCTCGAGGTCACGATCACGCTGGCCGTGGTGATGGGCGGCTATGCGCTTTGCACCGCGCTGCATATTTCGGGCCCGCTGGCGATGGCGGTGGCAGGCTTGCTGATCGGCAATCACGGCGTCACCTACGCGATGAGCGACATCACCCGCGACTACGTGATCCGCTTCTGGGAAGTGGTGGATGAACTGCTCAACTCCGTCCTGTTCCTGCTGATCGGGCTGGAGATGATCGTGCTGGTGCCAGGCGTGGACGAGTTGTGGCTGGCGCTGCTGGCCATTCCGATCACCCTGTTCGCTCGCGCCGCGGCGGTCACGCTGTCGACCCGGGTCGTGCCTGCTGCCCGGCCGAAAGCCAGCGGGGCATGGGGCGTGCTGTGGTGGGGCGGCCTTCGCGGCGGCATTTCCATCGCGCTGGCATTGTCCCTGCCCGCCGGGCCGGTGCGAGATCTGCTGCTTGCAGCGACGTTCGGCGCGGTGCTGTTCTCGGTGCTGGTGCAGCGCGCGACACTGGGGCGCATGATCGAACGCGGCAAGGTGCCGCATGAAGGGGGCGATGCCGAGAGAGGCGAAGTGCCGTCGGGAATCGGCTGAAGCATCGCCTTGGCGCTTTTTGCAGGACCAGGGCGCGGCAGCGGAAGCCACCGCGCCCTCCCCCTGCTCAATCGGGGTCAGCCGTCGAGGCGAACGATCGTGGTCACGTCTTCCGGATCGTCGTTGGAGGTCGATGTCCAGACGCCGTTCTCGTCCACCATCTCGGTCGAACATTCGACGCCTTCGCCCTCCAGCGCGCCGCACCACTGGTCCGGACTTTCGGAAGACCACATGCCGTCGACCACGCTGCCATCGGCCATCGTGTTGGTGTAGGTGCCGTCCTCGTTGACGACCTGTGTATAGGTCTCGCCATCAGCATTGGTGATTTCGAAAGTCCCGGCCATCGGCATGCCGTCGACGGCCATCGCGACTTCCTCTGCCGGTTCCGGTGCCGGTTCTTCAGCGGCAACCTCTTCCTCGACCATCGTTTCATCGGTCGCAGGTTCCGCACATGCGGTGAGTGCGAATACGGCGATAAGGGCGAATTTCCTCATTGGTAGTCCCCCACGGGTGAACCTGGCTGAAAATACCACGAATCTTCGCCGCGAAATCGAGAATCGTGTAGCGCCTTGCTTTCGCCGCATTTTGGAGACCCAAAGGCAGGGGTGCCGGGCTGCTCCGCCTTCGCGACTCGGACACGGCAGAGCGTCGATTGCCTTGAATTGCCCTTCGGTGTATAGGCCGCGCTTCCATGCGCCCCGGCCAGTTCGCGACAACATCCGCGAGGCCGGGGCGCTCGCTTTTTTGCTGCTGAAAGGTTTCGCCATGTCCCGCCGTCGCCAGATCTACGAAGGCAAGGCCAAGATCCTCTACGAAGGGCCCGAGCCCGGCACGCTGATCCAGTATTTCAAGGACGATGCGACCGCCTTCAACGCCCAGAAAAAGGGCACGATCAACGGCAAGGGCGTGATCAACAACCGCATCAGCGAGTACATCTTCACGCGCCTGGCGCACATCGGCATTCCCACCCACTTCATCCGCCGCCTGAACATGCGCGAGCAGCTGGTGCGGCAGGTGGAGATCATTCCGCTGGAAGTGGTGGTGCGCAACGTGGCTGCCGGCTCCATCGCCAAGCGCCTCGGCCTCGAGGAAGGCGAGATGCTGCCGCACACGCTGATCGAATACTACCTGAAGTCCGACGACCTCGGCGATCCGCTGGTCTCCGAAGAGCATATCGCCGCCTTCAACTGGGCAGGTCACGAGGAAATGCAGGACATCGCCGCGATGGCGATCCGCATCAACGATTTCCTCTCGGGCATGTTCTCCGCCGTCGATATCCGGCTGATCGACTTCAAGCTGGAATTCGGTCGCATCTACGATGGCGATTTCAGCCGCGTGATCCTTGCCGACGAGTTCAGCCCCGACAATTGCCGATTGTGGGATTTCGCCACGGGCGAGAAGCTCGACAAGGACCGGTTCCGCCGCGACCTTGGCGGTGAGGAAGAGGCCTATCAGGAAGTCGCCCGCCGCCTCGGCGTGCTCTCGGGCGAAGACAATGGCCCGGGCGAAGTGCTGGACATGGACGCGCACCGCTCGCGCCTGCGCACCACGCCGCCCAAGCCTACGGGCGGCAAGCCGAAGAAGTAGGCGAGCGAACGCGAGGGGGCTTCGGTCATTGCCCCTTAAGCTAGGGCTTGGCATGAGGGCTGCATGAATTTGCGCCCTCTCGCGGCTGCGCTGGCCGCGCTCGCCCTCCCCCTCGCCCTTTCGCAACCGCTCAGCGCCCAGGCGCCCGAACTCGCGCAGCAGGAATGGGACGCACCCTCGACAGTCCCTGCCGAGATCGTAGACATCTTTCCCGACCTCGCTGGCAGCGACCTCCCCTTCGATAGCGATTACCGGGTAGGCCAGCTCGAGAACGGCCTGCGCTACGTCATCCGCCCCAACGCCACCCCGCCCGAACAGGGCCTGGTGCAGCTGTGGGTGGACTTCGGATCCGCAGCGGAGCGCGAGGACGAGCAGGGCTACGCTCACTTCATCGAACACATGGCCTTCAACGGCACCACCAACCTGCCCGAGGGCGAATTCGTGCGCTTGCTGGAGCGAGAAGGCCTCGCCTTCGGAGCGGATACCAACGCCTCCACCGGGTTCGATTCCACCAGCTACCGGCTCGACCTGCCGCGCAACGACGAGGATCTGCTCGGCACTGCCCTGATGGTGATGCGCGAGGTGGCCAGCGAAATTACCTTCGCCGATGACGCGGTGGAGCGCGAGAAGGGCATCATCCTTTCCGAACGGCGCGTGCGCGACACCTTTCAGCTGCGCTCGCTGGTCGACAATCTCGGTTTCCTCTACCCAGGCAGCCGCATTTCCGAGCGCCTCCCCATCGGCACGATCGAAACCATCGAGGCGGCCGATGGCGAGGCGCTGCGCTCGCTATACGAGCGCTACTACCAGCCGGAGAACATGCTGCTGGTGGTAGTCGGCGATTACGAGGCGCAGGACGTCGAGGCTCTGATCCGCGGAAACTTCGCCAGCTGGCAGGGCGGCGAGCTTAACGACCTGCCGCCCTTCGGCCCGGTCGATCTCACCAATGAAGGCGCGACCAGCGTCTATCTCGACGATGCGCTGTCCGAACAGGTCACCATCTCCGCCAATGCCGAGTATCAGGGCGAGACCGATACCGTCGCCAGCCGCCGCGCGCGAGTACTGCGGCAGATCGGCTACGGCATCATCAATCGTCGCCTCCAAAGCGTTTCGCGGCAGGAGGATCCGCCATTTCGCGGAGCAGGCCTGAGCACCAGCGACTTCTTCGAGGAAGGCCGCACCACCAGCCTAACTGTCGCCGCCGCCGAGGGCGAGTGGGACCGCGCCCTTGCCGTCGCGCAGCAGGAATATCGCCGCGCGCTGGAATTCGGCTTCACCGAAGCCGAGGTGGCCGAACAGGTCGCCAATCTCTCGCAGGCCATCGAAAGCAATGCCGCGGGTGCCGCCACCCGCCCCAATGCGGGCTTCATCACCGGCGCCGTCACCCTGTGGCGCGATGGCCAGGTGCCCACTACGCCCGAAAGCGCGCTGGAACGCTGGAACGCCCACAAGCCCGAGATCACTCCCGAAGCCGTGCTCGCCGCGCTGCGCGAGGAACTCGTGCCGCTCGACAATCCGCTGATCCGTTACGAAGGCCGCACCCCGCCCGTCGGCGGCGAGACCGCGCTGCGCGCCGCCTGGCAGGACGGCATGGCTTTGGCGCTTGAAGCCAATGACGAGACGGCCGCGGTCGACTTCGCCTATACCGATTTCGGTGAGCCGGGCGAGATCGTGTCCGACACCGTCACTGAGCCGCTCGGCATCCGCACCGTGCGCTTTGCCAACAACGTCATGCTGAACCTGAAGTCTACCGAGCTCGAGGACGACCGTATCCAGGTGCAGGTGAATATCGACGGCGGGACGCTGCTCGACACGCCGGACAATCCGCTCGCCACCACCATGTTCAACTCGCTGGCAAGCGGGGGGCTGGGAGAGCACACGCTCGACGAATTGCAGACCGTGCTGGCCGGACGCCGCGTGGGCGTAGGCGTCGACGCAGCTCCGGAAACGTTCCGCCTTTCCGCCGTCACCACGCCGCGCGACCTGGAGCTGCAATTGCAGGTGTTCACCGCCACCATCGCCGACGCCGCCTACCGCCCCACCGGAGAGGCGCAGTTCTACCGCAGCGTGGAGAACTGGTTCGCCCGCCACTACGCTACCCCCGCCAGTGCGCTGGGCGTGGAACTGGGCGGTATCGCCTCGGATAACGATCCCCGCTTCTCCCTGCGCCCGAAGGAAGAATACCTTGCCCTCACCTTCGCGCAGCTGCGCGAGGATATCGCCGGACGGCTCGCCAATGGCGCGATCGAGGTGGCGCTGGTGGGCGATTTCGACGAACAGCGGGCCATCGATCTCGTGGCCGCCACGCTCGGCACTCTGCCCGTGCGCGAAGAGGCTTTCGGCAGCTATGAAGACAACCGCCAGCGCAGCTTCACGGCGGACCGCTCGCAGCGCACCATCTACCACGACGGGCAGCCCGACCAGGCCATGCTGCTGATGCTGTGGCCCACGCGCGACGACAGCGATCCTGTCGAGGCGCAGCAGCTCGGACTGCTCGAGCGGGTGATGCAGCTCGAACTGACCGACACCTTGCGCGAGGAACTCGGGCAGACCTACTCACCCGGCGCCGATTCCGATCTCAGCCGCGTCTATCCCGGCTACGGCACGTTCGACATTTCCGCGCAGGTCGATACCGGCCAGGTAGACGCTGCACGCGAGGCCATGCTGGACACGCTGGAGCGGCTGCGCGGCACGCCTGTAGACGAGGACACACTGCTACGGGCGCGCCAGCCGCTGCTCGAAGCCTATGACAATGCGCTCGATACGAACGGCGGCTGGATGAACCTGGTCGACCGCGCCCAGACCGAGCCGGAGCGGATCGAGCGTTTCCTCGTCGGCGAAGATCGGCTGCGCGCAATCACTCCCACCGAAGTGCAGGCCATGGCGCAGAGCTATCTCGATCCGGTCGAGCGGCTGGAAGTGGTCGTGCTACCACGGCTGGATAACGAGGACAGCTAATCGAGAATGGCGGTGGAATGGATGTGAAGATCGCCTTCCAGCGTCTTGTGAACCGGGCACATGTCGGCGATTTCCATCATCCGCTGACGCTGTTCCTCGGTAAAGTCGCCACTTAGCTCGATAGCGCGATCGATCACCTGGATCGGAGCGCCGGACTTCTCGCAGTCGATGCAATCCGTGTGATGGTCGCGGCTATGCTCCAGCTCGATGCGCACGTTGTCGAGCGCGATACCCTTGCGGTCGGCATACATCTTGATCGTCATGCTGGTGCAGGTACCCAGCGCCGCCATCAGCAGGTCGTAAGGCGTCGGGCCGTGGTCGGAGCCACCGATATCGGTCGGCTCGTCGGCGATGAACTCGTGGTTCGCCGTGCGCACCCATTGCGCGAATTTGCCGCCTGCGGTGGAGACCTCCACCGTTCCGGCGAAATCCTCGCGCCGCTCCTTCGTCAGGTCCGACAAGAAGGGCGTGGCCCAGGCTGCGATCATGTTAGCGGCATATTCGGCGCAGCCCGGCTTTGTCAGCAAATGATCCGCACCGTCCAGCGCGACGAAGCTCTTGGGGTGGACCGCCTTCTCGAAGATCAGTCGGGCGTTCTCGATGCCCACCACCTCGTCCTGCGGCGTGTGCATCACCATCAGCGGCAGGCCGAGATTTGCAATCCGCTCGCCCTGGGGCTGGTCGCGCCCCTGCTCGAGGAAGGAGCGCGCGATGCGGAACTTGCGGCCCGCCAGCGTCACCTCGCCCTCGCCATCCTCCTCGATATCGTCCACCGCATCGCCGAAATGCTCGAACACATGTGCCGCGTCGTAAGGGGCATTGAGTGTAGCGACCGCCCGCACCTGCGGCACCTGCTCTGCCGCGGCCAGCACAGCCGCCCCGCCCAGCGAGTGCCCGACCAGCAGCACAGGGGGCAGGCCGCGTTCCTCCAGCGCCTTGGCGGCGGCGATGAGGTCCTCGACATTGGTGGCAAAGCCGGCATTGGCAAAGTCGCCGTCACTGCCGCCCAAGCCGGTGAAATCGAAGCGCAGCACCGCCAGTCCTTTGGCTGCCAGCGCCGAGGCGACGCGCGTGGCGGCATGGCTGTTCTTGGTGCAGGTGAAGCAATGCGCGAACAGCGCGGCGGCGCGGGGTTTGCTGTAGAGCGGCATCTCCAGCCGCCCGTCCAGCGTCTGCCCGTCCTTGCCCGTGAACGTGAACTTCTCGGTCGCGATCATGCGTCTTCCCTTCCCTGCGCGCAGCTTTCCTACACGCTCCATGCGACACCAATACAAAGCGCGATGCAATCGTTTCCCTCCCCCTTTCGAGTTTGGCGGCCGAACCGTTTCGCGCCTGCCGGCTTTTTCACTCTAGGACCGTGTTCCATGTGTTCCAGGTTAGTTGGAAAAGTGGTTCCGGGCGGTGGGGAGAGGAGGCGCGCCCCTTGCCGATGGCGGCGGCAATCGCCATAGGCAGCGTCACGAAACCACCGCTTGGAACCCGCGAAAGGCTCGCCCCATGAAAGTCCGCATCCATGTCAGCCTCAAGCCCGGCGTGCTCGATCCGCAGGGCCGCGCCGTGCACCACGCGCTTGACGGGCTGGGCTTCGAGGGCGTGCAGGACGTGCGCATCGGTCGCCTCGTGGAGATGGAAGTCGCCGATTCCACCACGGACGAAGCGCTGGACGAGATGTGTTCCCGCCTGCTCGCCAACACCGTGATCGAGAACTACCGCATCGAGAAGGTGGACGCATGAAGACTGCAGTCGTCACGTTCCCCGGATCGAACTGCGACCGCGACATGTGGGTCGCCTTGCGCGACGTCTCGGGCAAGGATCCGGTGAAGGTCTGGCACGGGGATGCCGACCTGCCGGACGGGCTGGACTTCATCGCCCTGCCCGGCGGCTTCTCCTACGGCGATTACCTGCGTTCGGGTGCGATGGCGGCGAACTCGCCGATCATGCGCTCCGTCGCAGCGGCTGCGGAGCGCGGCGTGCCGGTGCTGGGCGTGTGCAACGGCTTCCAGGTGCTGACCGAGGCGCGGCTGCTGCCCGGCGCGCTGATGCGCAACGCAAAGCAGACCTTCATCTGCCGCACCGTGCCGCTGGTTGTCGAGAACGACACCAGCCTGTTCACCAGCGCCTATACCAAGGGCGAAACGATCCACATCCCGGTCGCCCATCACGACGGCAACTACTTTGCCGAGGACGCGGTGCTGGACCGGCTCGAAGGCGAAGGACGCGTGGCGTTCCGCTACGGCGAGAACTGGAACGGCTCGCGCCGCGACATTGCGGGCATCCTGAACGAGGCCGGCAACGTGCTCGGCATGATGCCGCACCCCGAGCGCGCCATCGAGGCCGATCACGGCGGCAGCGACGGGCGGCGCTTGTTCGAAGGGGTAATCGGAAGCTTGGTCGGGGTATGATTTGATGGGCCCTCAAGCGCCGGGCGCAGCGCGTCCGCGCTGCTTGGCTTTCCTCGCATAAGCTCGGGCGCGCATTCGCGCTTGCGGTCGCTGGCGCGACCGTTTTCCGCGCCGGCGGCGATGATTGGAACCGGGTCGGTCCGCGACCAGCGGACCGCAAGGTCGAACGGCCGCCCGCAGCGGGCGCAGCTTGCTGCGCATCTAGCGAGGACGCTCCCGCGGAGGCGGGAGCGCAAACACATCACGCCGCGCGGGTATTACGGGTCCTGATCACGAGTGAGTGTGCTTCCGTCGCCTTCATCGGACGGCCGAAATAATAGCCCTGGATCTTGGTGCAGCCCAGTTCGCGGATCAGCGCCACCTGATCCTCGTCTTCCACGCCTTCAGCCGTAGTGGTCATCTGCAGGCTCTGGGCCATGGCGACCACGGCGCGGATGATGGCGAGGCTCTCCTGGTTGTCCTGCGCGGCGCCCTGCACGAAGCTCTTGTCCACCTTGATCGTGGAGAAGCGCAAGGTGCGCAGGTAGCCGAGCGAGGAATAGCCGGTGCCGAAATCGTCGAGCGCAATCGAGCAGCCCAGCGCCATGATCTCTTCCAGGGTCTGACGCGCGGTACGCCCGTCGCGCAGGAACACGCTCTCGGTGACCTCGACCTCGAGCCGGTGCGCCGGAAGCCCGGTATCGGCCAGGGCCCGTACCACGCTGGCGGAGAAGTTGGGCTCGAGCAACTGTTCGCCCGACACGTTGACCGCCACCTTGATGTCGTCCGGCCAGCGCACCGCCTCGCGGCAGGCTTCATGCAGCACCCATTCGCCGATTGGCACGATCAGGCGGGTGTCCTCGGCCAGCGGAATGAACTTGGCGGGGCTGACGAAACCGTGCTCGCTGCTGTTCCACCTGAGCAAGGCCTCGAAACTGACGACGCATTCACTGCGAGCGTTCACCACCGGCTGGAAATTCAGCTCCAGCTCGCCCTTGCGGATCGCCTGCCGAAGCGAAAGCTCGAGCTTGCGGCGTTCCTCGGCATCAGCGTGGAGCGAGGGTTGGTAGCGGTAGTGCGTATTCCCGCCCTCGTCCTTGGCGCGGTAGAGCGCGAGATCGGCGTTGCGCATCAGCGTCTCGACCGAATCGCCATCGCGCGGTCCGATAGCGCTGCCGACGCTGGCCCCGATGAACAGCGTGTGGTTGTCGATCAGGTAGGGTTGCGAAAGGGTATCGATAATCGCTTCGGAAAGGCGTTCGACCCGGCTCTTGTCGGCAGCATCGCGTATGACGACGGCGAACTCGTCCCCGCCGAGGCGGCCGCATTGCTCGTTCTCGCCCATCACGCTGTCGAGGCGCCGGGAGACCTTCGCCAGCAGCCTGTCACCCAGTTGGTGGCCGAGCGAATCGTTCACCGCCTTGAAGCGATCGAGGTCGATCATCAGGAAAGCGCAGCGCGTCTTCCACTGGTCGGCATAGCGCATGGCTTCGCCCAGGGCCTCTGTCAGCATGAGGCGGTTGGGCAGGCCCGTCAGCGTGTCGTAGCGGGCGAGATAGGCGATCTTCTCGTCGCGGTCGCGCTGCTCCGTCACGTCGGATCCGACACCGCGGAAGCCGATATAGCTGCCGTTCTCGTCATACATCGGGGTGCCCGAGAGCTCCCACCAGCGCCGGCCCGCCTCGAGATGGACCTGCACCAGGATATTGGAGAAATGCTCCCGCCGCTTCAGCTTCTCTGCAAGCTCGTGAAGCGTACGCGGAAACTCGCCGCTTTCCCATGCAGCGCCTGCGATGAGCTTGATGAAG
The DNA here is from genome assembly GCF_030730945.1 of Aurantiacibacter poecillastricola. GTDB lineage: Bacteria > Pseudomonadota > Alphaproteobacteria > Sphingomonadales > Sphingomonadaceae > Alteraurantiacibacter > Alteraurantiacibacter poecillastricola. The sequence goes on along the minus strand of NZ_JAVAMS010000003.1, from coordinate 113,546 downwards.
CTCTCACCCTCGATCTCCTCGGGCATCGACCCGAAGGCAAACGCGAAGCGCGGAGAGGCAGCACGGATGCGGCGATTGGTATCGACCTGCCACAGCCAGTCCGATTCCTTCTCCTCGAACTCGCGCAGCAGCAGCGAGACGACCTCGTCCTTTTCGGCCACGCCCGCTTCGGCGATACGCGCAGAGAGATACATGCGCGCCGATCGAAGGGCTCCGGCAAGGATAGTGATGGTGTAGACGATGGCAGCAATGGCAAAGAGGATGTCGCCCGTCAGGATGAAGGACGCAGCCCCGGCCGCACCCACGATCAGGTCGAACACGACTGTTGCGACAGGTGCGCTGGTGGCAGCGGCGGCGCTTCCGGCAATGAGCATGGCGGCAAGGGCCCACAACGCGTAGTGATTTGCCGCCGTGCCTTCCGGAACGAAAAACAGCAGCGCGGCGACCCAGGGCACGGTGCACCCGGCCACTCCCAGCGCCTGCCGCGAGAATTCCACCCATTGCACACCGCGATTCTCGATGCCGACGAAGCGGCGATCGATCCTGCCCACGTTCCACACGGCCAGCACCACGCTAAGCAGCCATGCGCTGAGGATCCACGGAGCTATGGAGCCCGCGTAGAGCGTAACGGCTATCAGGGCAGCGAGCCCGTGCGCCGCGATTCGGAAGAGCGACACCCGGTGCAGTTCGGCATATTGCAGCGTGCGCAATCTCGTCCAGTCGCCCTCGCTGGGGTCGCGCAGGCCGATGACCTGCAGGATGCTCATCTGCAGGGGCAGCGTCGGGAGGCCGGAATGCTTGTGTCTCACGCGGATTGCCTAGCCGCGTAATGGTTATTGCCGCGTAAAATCCCAGCCCTGCAAACGAGTTAATTCGCGCTTTACTCCACGGTAACGGATTTCGCGAGGTTGCGCGGCTGGTCGACGTCCGTGCCCTTGGCCACGGCGACGTGGTAGGCCAGCAGCTGAACCGGCACTGCATAGACCAGCGGCGCGATCAGCGGATGCACCTTGGGCATCTCGATTACCGCCATGCAGTTCTCGCCCGCTTCCTCGATGCCCTTGGCATCCGAGATCAGCACCACCTTGCCTCCACGCGCCTGCACCTCCTGCATGTTGGAGACGGTCTTCTCGAACAGATGGCCCGAAGGCGCGAGCACGATCACCGGCACCGCGTTGTCGATAAGCGCGATGGGCCCGTGTTTCATTTCGCCGGCTGCATAGCCCTCGGCGTGAATATAGCTGATTTCCTTCAGCTTCAGCGCCCCTTCCAGCGCCAGCGGGAAATCCGCCCCGCGCCCGAGATACAGCACGTCGCGCGCCGGAGCGATGAGGTGCGCCATGTCGGCGATTTCCTCGTCATGATCGAGGGCTGCGTTGAGGCAGGCGGGCGCTTCCATCAGGTGCTTGACGATGATCGCCTCCTCGTTGCGATTGAGGAGGCCCTTCTTCACCGCGAAATGTGCAGCGAGCGCCGCCAGCACGGCAAGCTGGCAGGTAAAGGCCTTGGTCGAGGCAACGCCGATTTCCGGCCCGGCGTGGGTGGGCAGCAAGAGGTCCGCCTCACGCGCCATGGAGCTTGTCGGCACGTTGACGACGGCAGCGATGACCTGTCCCTGCTCGCGACAATGGCGCAGGGCGGCCAGCGTGTCCGCAGTCTCGCCGCTCTGACTGATGAACAGCGCAAGGCCGCCTGTGGGAAGGACCGGCTGGCGGTAGCGAAACTCCGAAGCATAATCGATGTCCACCGGCACGCGGGCGAACTGCTCGAACCAGTATTTCGCCACCATCCCGGCATAATAGGATGTGCCGCAGGCGACGATTGTCACGCGGTCGATGGCGGAAATGTCGAAGTCGATCTGCGGCAGGGCGACGCGCTGCTCGCCGGGGCGCAGGTATGAGCGCAGCGTCTGCGCCACCACGGTGGGCTGCTCGAAGATCTCCTTCTGCATGAAGTGAGCGTAATTGCCCTTCTCGATCATTGCCGCGGTCGCGCCCGAGGTTTGCACCTTGCGCTCCACCGTATTGCCGTCGAGGTCGCGGACCTTCGCGCCTTCGCCGGTAATCGTGACCCAGTCGCCTTCCTCGAGATAGGCGATCTGCTGGGTGAGCGGCGCGAGCGCCAGCGCATCGGAGCCGAGATACATCTCGCTCTCGCCATAGCCCACTACCAGCGGCGAGCCGAGCCGGGCGCCGATCAGCATGTCAGGGTAGTCGCGGAATGCGATGGCGAGCGCGAAAGCCCCGCGCAGGCGCGGCAGCACGGCGGCGACCGCTTCTTCGGGCTCCATCCCCTCCTCTATCCGGCGCGAGATCAGGTGAACGACCACCTCGGTATCGGTCTCGCTCTCGAAAACACGGCCGTCGCGGCGCAACTCGTCGCGCAGTTCCTTGAAATTCTCGATGATGCCGTTGTGTACCAGCGCGACTTGCTGGGTCGCATGGGGGTGCGCATTCGCCTCGGTCGGGGCACCGTGGGTTGCCCAGCGCGTGTGGGCGATGCCGGTCGTCCCCTCGGCGGGGTTCTCGGCCAGTTCGTCCACCAGGTTGACGAGCTTGCCCTCAGCCCGGCGGCGAAGCAGCTTGCCTTCGGTGACTGTGCAGACGCCCGCGCTGTCATAGCCACGATACTCCATCCGCCTTAGGCCATCGACCAGCCGCGCCGCAACGTCGCGCTCTCCGACAATTCCGATAATTCCGCACATTTCGTCGCTGATCCCCGTCTGCTGTGCCACGGCCCTGCCGCGCGCGATTCCCGGTTAAACTTCGTGTGAGACCTTCGTCACTAGCAGTAAACGGCTGAACGAAGGGTGTTCAGCTACTCGCCTGTGAATGCGACCGGCTCCGCCTCGAATGGCACGATCTTTCCGGGCGACAAGGTGTCCCCCGAACCGTTCGTGCCCGGCTCGAAAGCATAGAAAGCGAGCACCTGCCGCGCGAATCCCGCTGATTCGACATGAATCCGCACGGCATCTTCCATGCCGTCCTGTGGCTTTGCCAGTCTGACACCCGATACGATGGCGAAGGCGGCCAGGCCGCCGCGCTTCACTTCGTCTGCGACCTCCTTCTCGGTCAGCGCTACCGCTTCTTCAGGGGAGAGATCGGTTCCGGGCTCGGCAAAGCGGACGAAGTTCATGTCGCCATCGCCTTTGACGCACGTTGCGAACGGCATCAGCGGCAAGCCCTCGGCAAGCTGCTTGAACGCGAAATCGCGTGACGTCTCGAGCAACAGGGAAAGGCCCTCTTCGGACAGGTCGGGTTCGCTCATGGTTGCTCCTGATGCGGAAAGTTTGTGTCGACGAATTCGTAAGTAAACAGGACCGGGTCAGGATCCTCTCCGGCCATCTCGACGAATTTCACGCGGCCTTTCGCCCAAACCTCGCGAATGGCCTCTTCCATCCCTTCGGGAAATTGCATTCTCGCGGCCACGATCTCCTGCCAGCTGCCTGTGGCGCCGAAAGTGGAGCGGAAGTAGGGTTCCGCTTCCACCAGCCACCTGGCATTGGCCTCGTCCAGGTGTCCGATCGCCGCTAGCACGTAGCTGTCCAGCAGACGAAGGAACGGCTTTCCCTCGTAGCGATCGGTCACTTGTTCTGCGCGGCCTTCTTTTTTTTCTTCATGGCGTCATGGAAGCGGTCGGCCCAGCCCGGCTTCACCAATTGGTCCGCGCGCACCATGCGCAGTTCGCCATCGGCGACGTCGCGGGTGACGGCGCTGCCGGCAGCGACGATGGCATCGGCACCGATATCGACAGGCGCGATCAGCGCCGAATTGGAGCCGATGAAGGCGCGTGGTCCAATATTCGTGCGATGCTTGAAATAGCCGTCGTAATTGCAGGTGATGGTGCCCGCGCCGATATTCGCGCCGGCGCCCACCGTGGCATCGCCGAGATAGGTGAGGTGATTGGCCTTTGCCCCCTCTCCCAGCGTCGCCTTCTTGATCTCGACGAAATTGCCGACCTTCGCGCCTTTCTCCAGCACGGCGCCGGGACGAAGACGCGCATAGGGTCCGACCTCGACATCCTCGCCCACGGTGGCCCCTTCCAGGTGGCTGAACGACTTGATGACGGCTCCGCTGGCGACCTTTACTCCGGGACCGAACACCACGTTGGGCTCCACAACGACATCCTCTGCGAGGTCGGTATCGTAGCTGAAATGCACGGTTTCGGGCGCACGCAGGGTAACCCCGTTCGCCATCGCTTCCTCGCGGGCAAGAGCCTGCCACTGGGCTTCCGCCGCGGCGAGTTCCGCGCGGCTGTTGATGCCGCCCACCTCGTCCGGGCTGTCGGCCGAGACGACCGCGCAATTATGGCCGTCGGCAATGGCGATGTTCACGATATCGGGGAGGTAGTATTCGCCCTGCGCATTCTCGTTCCCAACGCGGTCCAACAGGGCGAACAAATCCTCCGAGCGGGCGGCAAGCAGGCCGGAATTGCACAGCGTGCAGGCGCGTTCCTCCTCGGTTGCATCCTTGTATTCGACCATCTTCAGGATGCGGCCCTGCTGCGCGATCACGCGCCCGTAGCGCAGCGGGTCGGCTGGCTCGAAGCCAAGCACCACCGCGGCGGGCGCATCTGCGCCGCGCAGCCGGTCTATCATGGACTGCATGGTGGCGGCCTTCACGAAGGGCACATCGCCATAGAGCACCAGCACGTCGCCCTCAAAGCCGGACAACGCCTCTTTCGCCTGTTGCACCGCGTGGCCGGTGCCTTGTTGCGGTTCCTGCACGGCGAAGGTGCAGCGATCGGCCAGCCGTTCTTCCAGTTGCTCTCGATATTCGCCTACGATCGTCACCAGCGCCTGCGGGCCAAGCGCCTCGACATTGGCCAGCAGGTGCTCGATCATCGGGCGACCCGCAATCTCGTGCAACACCTTGTGGCGACGGCTTTTCATGCGGGTGCCCTTGCCAGCGGCAAGGATAATGGCGGCGATGGGTCTGTCACTCATATGGCGCGCCATGCCATCAATTGATTGCAGATTCCATATGCGTGCACCACATGGCGGCGCGATGGCAAAATTTCCTTTCGATATCGTCCTTTTCGACCTCGATGGCACGCTGGTCGACTCCAATCTCGACCTCGGCCCCGCGATCAACCACGCGCTTTCCCTGGAGGACAGGCCCGCTTTGCCACTGGCCGAAGTGCGCCAGCTGATCGGCGGCGGCGCGATCCCGATGCTCGAACGCGGGCTGGAACGCACCGGCGGCGCAGTTTCGCAGGAACGATTCGACGAGCTCAGCCAGGCTCTGCTGGAACATTACTGGGCGCATATCGCGGACAATACGCAGCCCTTCCAGGGCGTGCTGGGCGCGCTCGATACGCTGGCAGGCATGGGCTGCAAGCTGGCGGTATGCACCAACAAGGCGGAAGACCCCGCACGCCAGCTGATCGAGGCGCTGGGCATGACGGAGCGCTTCTGCGCCATCCACGGCGGGGACACCTTTGGGCGCGAAAAGGCCAAGCCGGACCCGACGATGCTGCTTTCCGCCATCGAGGATTGCGGCGGAGGCAAGGCGGCGATGATCGGCGATTCCACCTATGACGTACGCGCCGCGCGCAATGCCGGCATCCCGGTCGTCACCTATCGCTACGGCTATCACGACGTTCCGGTGGACGAACTTGGCGGCGATGCGATGATCGACCATTTCGACGAGCTTGTGAGCGTCCTCGAGGACCTCTAGCTACCGTTCAAACCTCGACGAGCTTGACCAGCCGCCGCTCCAGCGGGGCGAGGACGTTGGTGAGTTCGTGCCCGCGCTTCAGCACCTGCCCCTGCTCACCGAACAGTGCCCACATGCCCTGCTTCTGGTGCAGCGCGGGGCGCTTTTCCAGGCGCATTTGCGGCACGTCCGCAGTGCGGCGGAAGGCGGCGAAGGTTGCGCAGTCCCTGGCGAAATCCATTGCATAATCGCGCCATTCGCCAGCCGCGACCATGCGCCCGTAAAGGTCGAGGATGCGGGTGAGTTCGCGCCTCTCGAAGCACACCTGCCCGGCCCCGCGCTGGCCGGGAAAGGCGACGATATTGGGCGCGCCGGACTTGGCCGCCATCAGCTGCCCGCCCCGCTCTTGCGCGTATCGGGCGCGGTATCGTCCGGGACGGGGAGGCGCCGGCTCAGCTTCGCCAGCTCCTCGCGCAGGTGCTGAACTTCGGCTTCCAGCACCTGTACCCGCTCGCTCGGCACGGGTTCGCACGGTTCGTCGCAAGGGGTGCCGTAGGGAATGAATTCGCGCAGCCAGGTCTCGGCGGGCACCAGCGTGGAGCGGGCCTTCAGGCCGATCATGGTCGCACCTTCCGGCACGTCGTCCGTCACCACGGCATTGGCGCCCACGCGCGCGCGCTCACCCACGGTGATCGGGCCGATCACCTGCGCGCCGGAACCGATGATCACGTTGTCGCACAAGGTGGGGTGGCGCTTGCCGGGCTTGCCATTGGTCGGGTTTGTACCCCCCAACGTGACGCACTGGTAGATCGTCACATTGTCGCCGATCTCAGCAGTCTCGCCGATGACGGTGAAGCCGTGGTCGATGAAGAAATTGCGCCCGATCTTGGCGCCGGGATGGATGTCGATCGCGGTCATCCAGCGCGACACGTGGTTCACAAGGCGCGCAAGGAAATACAGTTCCGCCTCGAACAACCAGTGCGCGATCTTGTGCATGCCGAGCGCCAGGACGCCCGGATATAGCAGGATTTCCCAGCGCGAACGCGGTGCCGGATCGCGGGCGCGGATCGAGTCGAGATAGGCGATCAGCCGGTCGAACATCGTGTCAGTTTCCCATCAAAACCCGCCTAGATCAAGCGCGGCTCCTCCGGCCCGTGGACCTCCTCGAGAGCCGCGCGCCAGATTCCCAGCGTAGGTGGGGCCTTTCGCTCCAGAGACAAGCGGTCGATCGTTGCGACCAGATTCTCGAGTTCGGCAAAGGAGCGCGACGCCCGCGGCACGAGGTATTCCACCGCATCGTCCCGCAAGGGCAAGCCGCGCTCCGCCGCCAGCGAAAGGAGCAATTCGCTCGCCATGTCGTCATCCGGCTGGCCGAGTTCGAGTTGCAGCGACCCGCCAAGCCGTGACTTGAGGTCTGGCAGGGTGATATTCCATGGCGGCATTCCCCCCGTGATCAGCAACGCCGTCCCCTCTTCCTGCGCGCGGTTCCAGCGGTGGAAAACCTCGTCCTCCGGCAGAAGGTGGGCGTCGTCGAGCGATTCGCCACGCCCGCTTTCGGCAAACCAGCGCGCCAGCAGAGTCTTGCCCGAGCGCGGGGGGCCAGTGAGGACGGCGGTGCGATAGGGCCAGCGTTCGGGCTCCACCAGCGCTTCTGCAACCGTTGAATTTGCCTTGCCGATGATGATGCGCGCAGGCCCGTCGCTGCGGGCGGCGAGAGGGAGGGCAATCTGGCTCATCGGCAGACGACCCTAGCGCGAAATGCCGAGCGCGTTCTGCCCCTCGTTCACCGCCCAGCCGCGCTGCCGCAGCAGGTCCGCCAGGGCCGAAAGCTCGCCCGCATAAGTCACGTCGAATACCGATGCCCCGCCAATCGCGGTGGAGCGCACCGATACGCGGCTGACGCCCGGCAGGCCGCGCAGGGCCTGGATCGCGCCGTCGAAATCGGCCGCCTGCGGGGTGGCGACCTGCACGCCGTAACTGGCCGTCGCAGTCGTGCTGGGCGTGGTCGTCGGCTCGACCTCAACGGGTTCGCTTGCCTGCGCGTCGGCCTCTTCCTCGCGTGCAGCCTCGGCCGCGGCGGCGCGCTCGGCAGCGCGGGCCTGCTCCAGCAGTGCTTCCACTTCGGGAGTCAGCTCCAGATTGTCGAGCGTCAGCGTCGGGTCGGGCCGCAATGTGCCATCGGCCAGCGCCTCGGCGAAGATTTCGTCGAAGCGCGCAACGGCCCGTTCTAGCATGTCGGGCAGGTCCTCCGCGCTTTCGGCGCGCATGGTGAAGTCGGTGAGGTAGCGATTGTCCGGGCCGTAGCGCGCCGTGAAGCGCCCCTCCACCGGGCCGCCCGGCCATTCCCAGCGCAGGTTGGCGATGGGCACCACCACGTCGGCCGCCCCGAACTGGTCGAGGATGGTGTTCCACCATGCGCGACTGCGGCGGCCGGTTTGCCCGTAGGTGAGCAGCAGCGATTCGCCGCCCGCGCCCGATGGCCTCACATAGTCGATGCTGCTGGAGCCGAACTGGTATTCCGCCCACGCGCGCTGCCACGGATTGCGCACCTCGAACATGGTCTGCGTGCCGCCCGAGATCATAACCGGCATGGTGAGCATGGGAGCAGAGCGCGTCCGCTCCCCATCCGCGCCGAGCAGCGAGCCGGCGCGTTGGCGGTCGAAAATGACGCCGAGACGCGCGACATAACGACGCGGGCCGATATTCTCTTCCTCCACGACGATGGCAGCGACCAGCGAATCGAGCCGCGAATCGGGTATGTCGGGACCCTCCAGCCGCTCCCACGCCAAGCGCTGCGCTTCACGCCAGCCGTTCATGCGCGCTTCTTCCGCGGTCTCACCGGTGGCGTTCACCTCGATACCGCGCACCTCGATATCGGTGCTGCTGGCGACCGGCGCGATGCCGCGTTCCCCGGAAACCTGCGCCAGCAGGGCGGCGCCTGCCAACAAGGCAAGCACGACGAAAACCGCCGCGGCAAGAGCCGTGGGCAGGCGGGTTGGAAGGTGCCGGGGAGAGGGTAAAGCAAGGTTCATCGGGGAATTCGCGGGTCTTTTGCCCAAAGGCGAGTGGAATTCCAAGCCTGAAAGACTATGGCGGTGGCATGAATTCGGACAAGCAATCCTACACCTACGAGCAGGCCGGCGTTTCCATCGATGCGGGCAACCGCCTCGTGAAGGCTATTGGCCCCCTCGTGAAAGCGACGATGCGCCCGGGCGCGGACGGTGAGATCGGCGGCTTCGGCGGCTTCTTCGACCCGAAAGCGGCGGGCTACAAGGACCCGTTGCTGGTGGCGGGCAACGATGGCGTCGGCACCAAGCTGAAGCTGGCAATCGATACAGGCCGGCACGATACCGTCGGCATCGACCTGGTCGCCATGTGCGTGAACGACCTGATCGTGCAGGGCGCCGAACCGCTGTTCTTCCTCGACTACTTCGCGACCGGAAAGCTGGAGAACGGCATTGCGCAGCGCGTGATCGCGGGCATTGCCGAGGGTTGCAAGGAAGCGGGCTGTGCGCTGATCGGGGGCGAGACGGCGGAAATGCCGGGCATGTATGCCGAAGGGGATTACGACCTCGCCGGTTTCTGCGTCGGTGCGGTGGAGCGCGGGGAGCAGCTGACCGGAGAGCGGGTTGCGCCCGGCCACGTGCTCCTCGGCCTTGCCAGTTCGGGCGTCCATTCGAACGGCTTCTCGCTTGTGCGCCGCCTTGCTGCGGACAAGGGCTGGAAGCTGGAGCGTCCTGCCCTGTTCGATGCCGACGTGCTGCTGATCGACGCGCTGATGGCGCCCACGCGAATCTACGTGAAGAGCCTGCTGCCGGTCGTGCGGGCAGGCTATATTGATGCGCTCGCGCACATCACCGGTGGCGGCCTGCTCGAGAATCTCCCCCGCGTCCTGCCCGAGGGTGCGCGCGCCGTGGTCGACGCTGATAGCTGGGAGCAGTCGCGGCTGATGGCTTTCCTCCAGGCGCAGGGCAATATCGAGCCGGGCGAAATGGCGCGCACCTTCAACTGCGGTATCGGCATGGTGCTGGCGGTGACGCCGGACAAGGTCGAAACCGTCACCAAGGCGCTGGAACAGGCAGGCGAAACCGTTTCGCGCATCGGCGAGATCGTGGAAGGCCACCGCGGCTGCACCGTTCGCGGCTCCGCCGGCGTCTGGAGCGCGCGCGAGGACTGGGTTGCCGAGCACGATGCCTGACACCGGGTCGGGCACGAAGGCGAAGATCGCATGCCTGCTGTCGGGCAACGGCACCACCATGTCGGCGCTGCTGTTCCAGTCGCGCCTTGCGGATTGTCCCTACGAGATCGTGCTGGTCGCCAGCAACAATCCTGACGCCCCCGGCCTGAAGATCGCGGCGGCGGAAGGCATCGCTACATTCGCTCAAGACCACCGCGGCATGGACCGACGAGCGCATGAAAAGATCATGGACTCAGCCTTGCGCGAAAGCGGGGCGGACTACCTGGCCCTTTGTGGTTACATGCGCATCCTTACCGCGGATTTCGTGGAAGGATGGGCGGACCGCATGGTGAACACCCATCCCTCCCTCCTCCCCAAGTACAAGGGTCTCGACACCCACCAGCGAGCAATCGAAGCGGGGGAAGAGTTCGGCGGATGCTCGGTCCACATCGTTACGCCGGAACTCGATGGCGGCCCGTTGCTCGGCCAGATGCCGGTGGCGATCCTTCCTACCGACACGCCCGAAAGCCTCGCCAGCCGAGTGATCCTTGCCGAGTACCAGCTCTATCCCCGCATGGTGGCAGACTATGTCGGGCGGCATAACCGGGCCGGTTTCTTGCTCGGCAAGGTGCGCGAACTGTCCCTTGCCCTGCCCGAAGCCGAAGAGCGTGAAAGCCACGGGTCGCCCGGCTGGCGCAGCGGAGGGAAGAGCGGCAAGTATTTTGCCTACTTCGCCGACCGGCATCACGGCAGCGAGCATATCGGCGTATTGGTAAAGACCAGCGGCCCCGATGAACTTGCCGGCCTCGTGGAGACCGCGCCGGAGACGTATTTCAAACCTGCATATTACGGCGCCAACGGCTGGGTCGGGATCATTCTCAACCGGGCGGACGTTGACTGGGACAATGTTTCCGATTGGCTGGAAAGAAGCTGGCGCTCCATCGCTCCCAAACGGCTCGTGCAGATGCACGATGTCGCCGGGGGCGTCTGACGGATGAGCCTTCCTCCCCGCCCCCACCCCTGCGCCCGCTCGCCAAGGGTGGAGCGCGTGAACGGCTGGCTGGAAATGGCCTGGCGCCGCGGCCTCAGCAACAAGCCCTCGCTGGAACCTGAGGCCCTTTGGCACAAGGCATTGCGCGGCGCTCCCGCGCGCGGCGAAGAAGCAGGCCGCAGCGCCGAGGATGTCGATGATTTCCGCATCAGGCTGGAGCGCTTGTGCCAGTCGCTGATGACGGAGGCGCGGCTCAATCCACTTGGGTTGACCATCGCCCACGGACAATTGGCACGAGTAATTCGTCAGCGCTTGCATCTTGGCGCGATGTGGCAGGAAAAGCCCGAGATCCTAACCATACCACTCGCTCCGCCGGTGATCGTGGTTGGGCAGATGCGCAGCGGCACGACGCGGGTACACCGTTTGCTGGCCTCGGACCCCGGGCTAGCCGCCACCCGCTTCTGCGACAGTTGGCACCCCCTGCCGCGCACGCCCGATACGCGGCCTGCATGGTCTGCTCTGTCGCTGCTGCTGGCCCGCGCGCTCGACCCGTGGCTCGATTCGATCCACCCCTTCGGCGTTACCCGTGCAGATGAGGAGTTGGGCTGGCTGGCAGGTGCGCTGGATCATTGCGCTTACGAGGCGCAATGGCGGATCCCCTCCTTCAGTGCCTTCAGCGAAGCGCGCGACCCGGTGCCGGTATACCGCGAATTCGCGCGGCTGCTGCGCACAGATGCCGACTGGCACCACAATGCCGCGCGGCCCCGCGTCCTCAAGGTTCCGCAATTCTCGGAAGACCTGCCCGCCCTCCTCGCCCAGTTCCCGGAGGCGCGCGTGGTGCTGACCCGCCGCTGCGAGGACGACCTTGCCCGCAGCGCCGCCTCCCTGGTGGCAAACCAGATGACGATCCAGTCCGACGAGTGCGACTACGACTGGATCGAGACAGAAGTGAGGCGCAAGATTGCCCTTCGCGAAAGCCGCATGCATCACGCCCTGTCGCGGTTTACCGGCCCACTAGCGGTGGTCGATTTCGATGCACTTTCCGCCGACTGGAATACGGAGATCGCACGGGTTTACGAAGAACTCGGCCTGGAATTCTGTCACCGAGTCCGGGATTCGATGGCGGCCGAACAGGGGCGCGCACGCCAGTCGCCGCATCACTCTCATAACAGCCAGTTGCGGCAGTTTTCAGGCGAAGCCGCCTAGTCCTCTGTTCGCTGGACCAGCGTGATCATGGAGGGGGTCAGCGCATTGCTGTAGGATTGCCATTCCAGCATCCTGGTTGGGGTCGCTCGCGCGCGCCACTGGGTTGCGGAACCCATTTCCGGACTCGTCGTGCGGGACTTGCCGGCGATAAGGATATCATCACCGTGGACCACCATCCTGTCCACTTCCAACTGGTAGTCGGGCGCAAGTTCGGCCACCCGCCTGAACAGCGCGAGGCACGGCTCCCTTCCCGTCAATTCCTTGTCGGCATTGTCAATGAGTCGAAAGTTGTCCGCCAGCAAGGCTTCGACGCCTGCAAAGTCCCGGGCGTTCATCGCCTTGATGAATGCCTTCACTGTGTGCTGTGGCGACTTTCGAGTCCACCGAAACACGGACATGCTCCCTCCGCTCGCCTATGCGAATCGCAAGGAAGGTTGATAGAAAAGTAAATTCCCCGCTACTAGAACTGCTTATAGCACCGTTCGCGGGGAATTCGAAGGCAGTTAACCTTTTACCGTCAGTCAGCCGACGATTTCGTCCTTGTCGAAGAAGAAGTCGATCTCGGTCGCAGCGTTTTCTTCGCTATCCGACCCGTGGACCGAGTTCGCCTCGATGCTTTCGGCATAGGTCTTGCGGATCGTGCCTTCCTCGGCATCGGAAGGATTGGTGGCGCCCATCACCTTGCGGTTGCGGGCCACGGCGTCCTCGCCTTCCAGCACCTGCACGACGACCGGGCCGCTGGTCATGAAGGTCACGAGATCGCCAAAGAAGGGGCGTTCCTTGTGGACGGCGTAAAAGCCTTCGGCCTGTTCCCTGGTCATCTGGATGCGCTTCGAGGCGATGACGCGCAGGCCGGCGTCTTCCAGCATCTTGGTGACCGCACCGGTAAGGTTGCGGCGGGTGGCGTCGGGCTTGATGATAGAGAAAGTGCGGGTAACCGCCATGGGACGTTCCTTTGCGAAATACTGTTTTGTTGTGATTTCGCGCGCGCACTAGCGCCCCCGCCTCGTTAGGGCAAGCGGGCTCGGGAAAGGCTGGCGGCTCCACTCAGTTGGTGTCGCGACCAACTACCAGTTGACCCATTGTCCCCGTACCGCTGGGCGAAGCGTTGAAGCTGAACGTGCCGCCCGCCTCGTCCTCCCCCCCGATCATGCGGGTTCCGTTCGAGGACATTTCCATCTGGATGGTGATGCCGGCCGCCTCCGCCTGGTTGCGGTAATATTCGGCCAGTTCCTCCGGAGAATCGTCCGATTCCATCATCACCATCGTGCCCTGGCCGTCCGCCTGGCTGATGGTGGTCGTGCCGGTCACCGTGGCGCCCGGATAGACATTGTAGCCATCCGGCAAGTCGACCTCGGTCCCACTGCCGGTGTTGATCACCAGTTCCTCGCCATCTTCGCCGGTGATGCGGTATTCGGTATCGCCGCTGGAGTCGTTGGCTTGGTAGTCGACCGTATCTCCCTCGGCGGTCTCGAACGTACCGTCCTCGGAACTGCCGCAACCGGCAATAAGGAGGGCAGCGGACAGGGCGAAAATCATGCGCATGAATGGTCCCCTCGATGGTTCGCCGACTGTCAGCCGGAAGCAAGCGGGCGTCAAGGCCCCTCCACCCAGCGGCCATCCTGCTGCTTCCAGAAACGGCGCTCCATCCCCTCGCGGTCCTGCAAAGCCTTCCAGGTCAGCCGCGCGCCATCGATCGTCTGCTGGTCGAACAGGTAGAGCACGCGGGTGAAGGCCTCGCTCGGCTCACGCCATCGGCCGTCGGCGATCAGCAGGAACTGCGCGCCGTTGGCGGGCTCCACCTCGTCCGAAAGGAGGATGGGCTGAACGGCGTCGTGCTCGTCTCCCGCGATGCCATTGGCAAGGAAAGACTCGGGCGAGCTTTCCCACAAGGTCTGGCTGATCGTCTCCAGCATCTCGAGGTCGTCGGCGACCACCAGCAGCCGCTCACCCGCCTGCCGCACCTTGCTTGCCAGCAAGGCGATGGCCGCTGGTGCGGGGTCGGATGACAGCAGGTAGAAATCGACACGCATCAGGAATCACCACGCTTGGACGAACGCCGGCACCGCTCCGAGCAGTAGCGCACGTTGTCCCAGTCCCGCTCCCACTTCTTGCGCCATGTGAACGGCAGGCCGCAGGCGGCGCAAATCCTGGACGGAAGGTCCGACTTGCGCCGCATCTTGGGCATGCGCGATCAGCCTTCCGCCGTGTTGCGGATGAACCTGTCGAGCAGGCGCACGCCGTATCCCGTCGCGCCCTTGTCCCAGGTAGCGCCAGGCTTGTCGGCCCAGACCATGCCTGCGACATCGAGGTGCGCCCAGGGGGTATCGTCCTCGATGAAGCGCTGCAGGAACTGCGCAGCGGTGATGGAGCCCGCATAGCGCCCGCCGATATTCTTCATGTCGGCGATGGGGCTGTCGAGCAGCTTGTCGTATTCCGGCGCCAGCGGAAAGCGCCACAGCTTGTCGCCCGATTGCTTGCCCGCATGCAGCAGGTCGTCGCCGAGATCGTCATTGTTGGTGAAAACACCGGCGTGTTCGTGCCCCAGCGAGATCAGCATCGCGCCAGTCAGCGTGGCAAGGTCGACGATGCGGGCGGGCTTGAACTCCTGCTGTACCCAGGTCAGCGCGTCGCACAGCACCAGCCGACCCTCGGCATCGGTATTGAGCACCTCGATAGTCTGGCCGGACATCGAAGTAACGATGTCGCCCGGTCGCATGGCGCGGCCATCGGGCATGTTCTCCACAAGACCGCACACGCCGATGATATTGCTCTTCGCCTTGCGCAGGGTGAGCGCCAGCATCGCGCCAGCGACAGCGCCAGCGCCACCCATGTCCCACTTCATGTCCTCCATGCCGGGACCAGGCTTCAGCGAGATGCCGCCGGTATCGAAGGTCACGCCCTTGCCGACGAAGGCCGTCGGCGCATCGCCTTCCTTGCCGCCCATCCACTTGATCGCGAGAATGCGCGAAGGCCGCTCCGACCCGAGACCGACGCCCAGCAGCGCGCCCATGCCGAGCTTTTCCATCTCGGCATCGTCCAGCACGACCAGCTCGGCGCCGGTATCCTTGAACCGTTCCTGGCAGCGCTCCACGAAGCTTTCGGGGTAAATGATGTTGGCAGGCTCCGCGACCAGCTCGCGCGTGAATTCGACGCCCATGGCCACAGCCTGAGCGTCTTCCCATGCGTCCTTCGTCCCCTCGGGCGCACCGGCGACAACGATCCGCTTGAGCGTGCGCTTCTGCTCGTCGCGCAATTTGGTGCGATAGTGATCCCAGCGCCATGCCCGCAGGCGCGCGCCCAGCAGCACGGCAGCAGTCTGCTCCGCGTCGAGGCCGCTGGCTTCGGCATCCAGCGCCATCGTGCTTTCGCCGCTGGTGAGATATTTCGCGGTCAGTGCAGCGCCGGCCCGTTCGAGAGCGGCGTGATAGCCTTCCGCATCAGGCTTGCCCGCACCCGCCAGCGCGAGGCGGACCACGACACCATCGATCTCGGTAAAGCCGTCGAACACCTGCCCGGGCTTGCCGGTAAAGCGCGAGGCCTGGGCCCCTTCGCTGATGGCGCGGGGCAGGTCGGAGGGAAGCTTGTCCTGCATCACCACGCGGGCAACGATGCGGGGACTGTCGGCCTTGAGGGAATCGCGGAAATCGATCTGCATGTGGGGGCTCCATTAGGCATTTGCAGAGAAGGCAGCACGGCTCGTGCCGTACGCGTAAAGCTGGCGTTGCGATTACGGACGCGCGGTGCAATAGGCAAGCCATGCTCCCCGGCCGGCTTCCCGCATTGCCAGAAAGACTGCTCCGCGCCCCGCTTGCCGGGTCGATCGCGCTGCTTGCGGTCGCTCTCCCCTCCGCCGCCTTCGCGCAGCAGGGCGCCGCGCCCGGCGTGGAAACCGCGACGGAGCCGGTCCAGACGCCCGAGCCGAATGACGATGAGGAGAGCGGCTTTCCCATCATCGATGAATCGCTTCTCGCGCCCGTGGAGGGTGGTGGCCCGCGCGAAATCGCCTTCGAGGCGAACGAACTGCGATACGATCAGAACACCGACACGATCAGTGCCGCGGGCAACGTCATCCTGCGCTCGGGCGATCAGTCGGTGCGCGCGGACGAGGTAACATGGGACCGCACCACGGGAGAGATCGTCGCCACCGGCTCGATCCGGCTGGTGGACGAGAACGGCAACCAGCTCTTCACCGATCGCCTCGTGCTGACAGAGGAACTGGAAGCAGGCGCGATGGAGAACCTGCTGCTGGCGCTGCGGCAGGGCGGGCGGCTGGCCGCACAGGAAGCAACGCGCCGCGCCGGGGGCGATATCGAGCTGACCCGCGCGGTCTACTCCTCCTGCGCCGTGGTCGATGCCGATGGCTGCGACAAGAGCCCGAGCTGGCGCGTCACGGCGGAGCGGGTCTATTACGACGAGGAAACGTCGCGCATCCGTTTTCGCGGTGCCTATCTCGAGCTGTTCGGGGCGCGGATCCTTCCCCTACCCGGCCTGACGGTGCGGGCCGACGGGCGGGCGAGTTCGGGCTTCTTCATTCCCGATATCGCTCTCACCGCCTCCAACGGGGTGGAAATTTCGGACAGCTATTACTGGCGCCTCGCCAATAACCGCGACCTCACGGTCTCGGGCTACATCTATACCGAGGCCGCGCCGATGGTCTCGGCCCAGTATCGCCATCTCACGGGCAATGGCGCGTTCCAGGTGACGGGCTATGCCACGCAGGGCAACCGCCTCCCGCTCAATTCCACCGTGGCCACATCGGAAGAGGCCTTTCGCGGCTATTTTTTCGCCAACGGCCGGTTCCAGCTGGACCAGCACTGGACTGCGCAGGGTTCCATCCGCCTTGCCAGCGACCGCACCTTCCTGCGCCGCTACGATATCAGCCGGGAAGACCGCATCCGCTCGGTAGTGGAGCTCGCCCGGCAGGACGAGAATTCCTACGTCTCCATCGCCGGGTGGGCCACGCAGGCACTGCTGGTCAGCACTCCGCAGGGTCAGATGCCTTTGGCCCTGCCGCTCGTGGACGCACGCTACCGCCTCGAAGACCCGCTACTTGGCGGAACGGTGGACCTGCAGGCCAACACGCTCGCCGTCACCCGGGCCGAGGGGCAGGATACGCAGCGCGCCTTTGCCCGCGCCCAGTGGGACCTGCGCCGCATTACCGCGTGGGGCCAGGAGGTTACGCTGACCGGCCTCGTGCGCGGCGACATCTATCATTCCGACGACAACTTGCTCACCTCCGTCGAATCCTATCGCGGAGAGCCCGGCTGGCAGGGGCGCGGGGTCGCCACGGCAGCGGTCGACGTGAAGTGGCCTTTCATCGGCGAGTTCCTCGGCGGTTCGCAGATCCTGACGCCGCGCGTGCAGTTCGTGGCTTCGCCCGATATCCGCAATCTCGCCATTCCCAACGAGGATGCGCGCGCCATCGACCTTGAGGATTCCAACCTCTTCGCGCTCAACCGCTTCCCTGGCTACGACCGGGTGGAGGACGGCGTGCGCGTGACCTACGGCCTCGACTGGCAGGCGAGCTTTCCCGGCTGGCGGCTGGAGACGACGATCGGCCAGTCCTACCGCCTGACCGACGAGCCGGACCTGTTCCCCGATGGCACCGGTCTCAACGAACAGTTCTCCGACTTCGTGGGCCGGACCACCGTGCGCTACCGCGACTTCATCAAGTTCACGCATCGCTTCCGGCTCGACAAGGACAACTTCGCCGTCCGCCGCAACGAGATCGATGCGACAGTGGGCTCCGACCGCACCTATCTGGAACTCGGCTATCTGCGCCTCGACCGCGATATCGACTTCCGGCTGGAAGATCTGCAGGACCGCGAGGAAATACGCGTTGCAGGGCGCGTTGCCTTTGCCGATTACTGGTCGGTCTTCGGCTCTGCCGTGGTCAACCTGACCGACCGCGAGGAAGATCCCTCCTTCCAGGCCGACGGGTTCGAGCCGCTGCGCACGCGCCTCGGCATCGCCTATGCCGACGATTGCCTGGAAATGGGCATCACCTGGCGGCGCGATTACATCCAGCTGGCAGACGCCCAGTCGGGCAGCAGTTTCCGCATCTATTTCAACCTGCGCAATCTCGGCTTCAACTGATCCGTAAAGTGCGCGCATTGGCAGGGCCGATCCATTTGGCTAGGAGAGGCAGCTCAGGTGGGGTTAAGCCGTGAAATGCAATCGGACTGCCCCAGTATCCGGCGCATCTTGCCGCGCCGCCGACATGACAAGGTAGACCACGTGCTCGAGTTCGCGACCAAGTTTCTCAAGTCCAGTACCGCCCTCATCGCCGCAACCGCCGGCGTCGCCATGCTGGCGACATCCGCGCAGGGCCAGGGCGTGCAGACGTTGGGCTCCGACGCCTTCAACCTGCCCGATGACATCTCCTTCATCGTCGAACCGACTGATCCCAATGTCCGCCGCGCCACCGCGCGGGTGAACGGCAACATCATCACCGGCACCGATGTCGACCACCGGGTCGCCCTGATCCTCTCGGCGCAGGAAGGCCAGATTCCGGAAGAGGAAATTCAGCGCCTGCGCCTGCAGGTGCTTCGCAACCTGATCGACGAGACCCTGCAGGTGCAGGAAGCCGCAGCGCAGGAAATGCCTGTCACCGCAGAGGAGGTGGACGCCTCCTACGAACGCTTCGCGCAGGAAGCCCGCGGAATGACCGTCGAGGAAATGGACGCCTACCTCACCTCGATTGGTTCCTCGCCGCGCTCGATCAAGCGGCAGATCCAGGGCGAACTCGCCTGGGACAGGCTGCTGCGCCGAAACATCACGCCCTTCGTTAACGTGTCCGAAGGCGAAGTGAACGAATTGTTCGAGCGCCTGCAGGCCTCGCGCGGCACGACCGAGTACCGGCTGGGCGAGATCTTCCTGTCCGCAACCCCGGTCAACCGCGAGCAGGTGCTGGCCAATGCCAACCAGATCGTGGAGCAGCTGCGACAGGGCGGCAGCTTCGTGACCTATGCGCGCCAGTATTCGCAGGCGTCCAGCGCCATTGTCGGCGGCGACCTTGGCTGGATCCGGCTCGAGCAGCTGCAGCAGCCCACGCTCGAAGCCGCCGCGCAGCAGATGGCGCCCGGCCAGCTGGTCGGCCCGCTGGAGATTCCCGGCGGCTATTCGATCCTGCTGATGATCGACCAGCGTCAGATCGGCATGGCCGACCCGCGCGATGCGGTGTTGAGCCTCAAGCAGATCAGCATCGACTTCCCTGGCGACATCTCCCAAGCCGAGGCCGAGCAGCGCGGGGAATCCTTCCTCGAAGCGGTGGATTCGCTGAACGGATGCGGAGACGCGAACCTGCGTGCCGCGGCCATTGGTGCAGCGACGGTGGACAACGAGCTGACGGCGCGACAGCTGCCCGAAGCTTTGCAGAGCGCGCTACTGCAGCTCAATGTCGGGCAGTCGAGCCCGCCTTTCGGAGAGCTCGTACCCGGCGGCAACCTGCGGGTTCTAATGCTGTGCGGTCGTGACGATCCGCAGGAGACGCAAGGTCCCAGCACCGACCAGATCATGGCCCAGCTGGAAGACGAGCGCGTCAACCGCCGTGCCCAGAGCTACCTGCGCGACCTTCGCCGCGACGCAGTGATCGAATACAACTGACAGGCGTGGCCGACGCTCCGCTTCCGCTGGCCGTTACCATTGGCGATCCCGCGGGAGTCGGCCCCGAACTGATCCTGGAAGCGTGGTCCCGCCGCGATGAGTTGCGCTTGCCGCCTTTCGTGGTGATTGGCGGCGTCGACATACTGCGCGAGGCCGGCAGACGGCGCGGCATCGCCTTTCCCGACAGCCTCGTGGTCGAAACAGGCGTCCCAGCCCGCTACACGCCCGGCGATCCGCTGCGCGAGGGCGCGCTGCTCGCCCGCGCCGCACTGGAGCGGGCCGCCGCGCTGGCGCGCAAGGGCGAGGTCGCGGGCATCGTGACAGCGCCGGTCGCCAAGGCGGCGATCTTCGCGGTGGACGAGAGTTTCGTCGGCCAGACCGAGTTCTGCGCGGATGCGTGCGACGCCCCGCGCGAGAGTGCTGTGATGATGCTGGCCGGACCGAGCCTGCGCACCGTACCGATGACGGTCCACTGCGCGCTGTCCGAAGTGCCTTCCCGCCTAAGTCAGAGACTGATCGTGGAGCGCACCCGCATCGTAGCGCGCGCCATGCACACCGATTTCGGCATCGCCGCCCCCCGCATCGCCATCGCAGGGCTCAATCCCCATGCAGGCGAAGACGGCCGCATGGGCACCGAGGAAATCGACACCATCGCGCCCGCCATCGCCACCCTGCGCGGCGAAGGTATCGATGCCACCGGCCCGCATCCTGCCGACACCCTCTTCGCCCCGCACAAGCGCGGCAGCTACGATGTCGCCATCGCCATGTATCACGACCAGGCGCTGGTGCCTCTCAAGACGCTCGATTTCGATGAGGGGGTGAACGTTACGCTCGGCCTGTCGATCGTGCGCACTTCGCCCGACCATGGCACGGCCTTCGACATTGCCGGCAAGGGCGTCGCCCGGCCCGAGGCGATGATCGCCGCAATCCGCATGGCCGGAGAGATCGCCGCAAGACGGGCAGCAATGGCGTGAGCCTTCCTCCCTTGCGCGAAGTGATCGCGGCGCACGGTCTCTCGGCCAGCAAGGCGCTGGGACAGAACTTCCTCTTCGACGAGCAATTGCTTGGCCGCATCGCTGCCGTTCCGGGCAAGCTGGAGGACAGGGCCGTCCTCGAGATCGGCCCCGGCCCCGGTGGCCTGACCCGGGCCTTGTTACGCGCCGGTGCCCGCGTCACTGCCATCGAGCGCGACAGCCGCTGCATCCCGGCCCTCGCCGAGGTCGAGGCCGCCTTTCCCGGGCGCTTGCGAGTGGTGGAAGGCGATGCCCTCAAGATCGATCATGCCGACCTCATGGGAGAGCCCTTCGCGGTCGTCGCAAACCTGCCCTATAATATCGGCACGCTGCTCTTCACCCGCTGGTTGGGCGGCGAGGCATGGCCGCCGAAATGGACCAGCCTGACGCTGATGTTCCAGCAGGAGGTCGCCCAGCGCATCGTCGCAAAGCCGGGGACGTCCGCTTACGGCCGCCTCGCCGTACTCGCGCAGTGGCGGGCCACTGCGAAACTGGCGATGAAAGTGCATCGCAGCGCATTCACGCCGCCGCCCAAGGTGATGAGCGCCATCGTCCATGTAGAGCCCGCCGAAGCCGCTCCGGGCGTTTCGGCACGCACGCTGGAGCGCCTGACCGAGGCCGCTTTCGGACAGCGGCGCAAGATGCTGCGGCAAAGCCTGAAAGGCCTGCCCGGTGCGCTCGATGCGCTGGATGCCTGCGCCATCGATCCCACGCGCCGCGCGGAAACCCTGACGGTCGAGGATTTCACCGCGATCGCGCGCGAAATGGGCGATCAGACGAGGTAGGTCACGATCAGATAGGCGGTCGAAAGGGCAGTAAGGCCCATGACGCTGTAGGCCACCAGCGTGGAAGCCAGCGTCTTCGGTTCGTCTGGAGCCACTGTCTCGTCCGACCGCGCGCGCTTTCGTTGCGGACGGCGAAACCCCTTGAGGACCTCCGGATCGACCCGCTCGCTCAGGCGAACGCCGAACTTGCGACCTTCCACCCAGCGTACCTGTCCGGCGAGCCTGCAGGTGGGGAAACCGATATCGATGAAATCGCCGCGTGCCGGCGGGTGGTCCATCACGCCGCTGAATCCGCGACTGCTGAGATCGGAAATACTGGCCTGACGGGCGCCGCGGGAATCGACGATGCTCGCGCGAAGAACTGCCGTTTCGCGCGGCTCTGTCCTGTCCTTCTGACTGCTGGTGGGCATTGGCGGGTTCCCGGCGTAAAGCGTGGTCCGATCCTAGGCATTCACGGTTATCGCGAGGTAAACGCGGGTGCATTCCGGTTGCGTAGGAGCCCGGCTCCGCACGGCCTCGCCTGCGCTGGTTGCAAAGCATCGCGCGAAAGGTCATGTGGTTTTCCATGCAATCACTTTCGCAAACCGAACGCGCGCTGGTGTCCGGAATAGACCAGCAGCGAATGCTCTCCCGCACCCAGGAATGGACGGCGGTAAATTCAGGCACGTCGAACCTCGAAGGCCTCGCCCGCATGGCCGACCTGCTTAGCGAGGCGTTCTCGGCTCTTCCCGGCGAGGTGCGCCTGCACGACCCGGCCTCGGTCACGGTAGTGGATGCCGAGGGACGCGAGGTGGAAAAGGCGCATGGCCGTCACCTCGTCTGCTCGGTAAGGCCGGGCGCGCAGCGGCGCTTTCTGCTGACCGGCCACATGGACACCGTCTTTCCGGCGGACCATCCCTTCCAGGCGTTGGAATGGCTGGACGACGACGTGCTGAACGGCCCCGGCACCGCCGACATGAAAGGCGGCATCGCCGTGATTGCCGAGGCGCTGATGGCGCTGGAAACGAGCGATGCAGCCGCGAATGTGGGCTATGACGTGATGATCAATGCCGACGAGGAAACGGGCTCGCTCTCCTCCGCCTGGCTGATCGACGAGCTGGCTCGCGGCAAGTTCGCCGCGCTCACCTACGAACCCAGCGCCCTGCCCGATGGCACGCTGGCCCACGCGCGCGGCGGCAGCGGCAATTTCACGCTGACTTTCACCGGGAAATCCGCACATGCCGGGCGCAATCCCCAGGATGGGCGCAACGCCATCGTCGCAGCGGCCGATTGCGCGGTGCGGCTAAAGGGCTTGCAGTATGACGAGCTACCGATCAATCCGGCCAAGATCGAAGGGGGCGCTGCCAACAATGTCGTGCCCGACCATGCCGTGCTGCGCTTCAACATCCGACCCCGCACGGTAGAGGCGGCAGAGCGCTTCGGCACCGATCTCGATACGCTGGTCGCTGAGCTCGCCAGGGAGCACGACGTGCAGATTGCCCGCCACGGCGGCATCTCGCGCCCGCCAAAGCCGGTGGACGAAACCGCGCAGAAGCTGTTCGACCTGGTGCGCGATACCGGAGCAGCGCTGGGACAGAAGATTGGCTGGCAGTCCACTGGCGGCGTGTGCGATGGCAACAACATCGCGGCCAATCACGTCCCGGTTGTCGATACGATGGGCGTGCGCGGCGGAAAGATCCATTCGCCGGACGAGTTCATGATTGCCCCCTCGCTGACCGAGCGCGCCCAGCTTTCGGCCATTGTTCTCCACCGTCTCGCTACGGGAGAAGGGCTTTGAGCTTCGTCATTCGCCCCGCTGCGATGGATGACCTGCAGCATCTTTACGAGATGGCCAAGCTGACAGGGGGCGGCTTCACCAACCTGCCGCCCGATCGCGGATCCCTGACCGTCAAGCTGGAGGGGTCCGATGCCGCATTCGCGCGCGAGGGCGAGGAGATTGTTGGCGAGACTTTCGTGCTGGTGCTGGAGAATACCGAGACCCGCGAGGTGCGCGGCACTTGCCAGGTGTTCACGGCAGTGGGTGACCGTTATCCCTTCTATTCCTACCGCATAAACACGCTGACCCAGTACTCGCGCGAGCTGGACCGTACGGTAACCGCGGAGTTGCTCAGCCTGGTGAACGACCTTGGCGGCACCAGCGAGGTGGGCGGACTGTTCCTCCACCCCGGTGAGCGAGCCGGCGGACTTGGCATGCTGCTGGCGCGCAGCCGTTACCTGTTCATTGCCGCACACCGTCACCGGTTCGGCAATCGCATCCTCGCAGAGCTGCGCGGCATCATCGACGAGCGCGGCGGATCGCCTTTCTGGGACGCGATCGGCGGCAAGTTCTTCGGCATGGCCTTCCAGGAAGCAGACGAATTCAACGCGATGCATGGCAACCAGTTCATCGCCGATCTCATGCCCAAGCACCCGGTCTATCTCGCCATGCTGGACGAGGAAGCGCGCAAGGTGATCGGCCTGCCCCACCCCTCCGGCCGGGCGGCGATGCGAATGCTGGAAAACGAGGGTTTCTCCTATCAGGGCTATGTCGACATCTTCGACGGCGGCCCAACGATGCTGGCCGAAACCGACAAGGTCCGCTCCATCGCCGACGCCCATCATGGCGAGGTGCTGGAGGACACGCTGGACAAGGGCGAGAAGGCGCTGATCGCAGCGGGCCAGTTCAAGGACTTTCGCTGCTGCTACGGCGCGCGCGACATTCGCGGCGATGGTGTGGCGATCGATGCGCGGGCGGCGGAATTGCTAGGCATCGGCAAGGGTGACAAGGTGTGGAGTATCGGGCGATGACGCTGGTGGAAATCAATTTCGACGGCATTGTCGGCCCGAGCCACAACTACGCCGGCCTCAGCCTCGGAAATCTCGCGGCGACGAGGAATGCAGGCGCCACCTCCTATCCGCGCGCGGCGGCGTTGCAGGGTATCGCCAAGATGAAGACGAACATGGCGATGGGCCTTTCACAGGGCTTCCTCCTGCCCCTCCCGCGACCCGACACCGCCTGGCTGGAAGAACTCGCGACCGATCCGGACACCGATCCGGCGCTGGTGGCCGGCGCATGGTCGGCCAGCTCGATGTGGACGGCCAACGCCGCCACTGTCAGCCCTGCCCCCGATACGGCGGACGGCAAGTGTCATCTCACCGTCGCCAATCTCGTCACCATGCCGCATCGCAGTCACGAATGGCGCGACACGCTGGCACAGCTACGCCTCGCCTTCGCGGACGATGCATATTTCGCCGTCCACGACCCCGTACCCCCCTGCTTCGGCGACGAGGGTGCGGCGAACCACATGCGCTTTGCCGGACAGCATGGCGAGCCGGGCCTGGAAGTGTTCGTCTATGGCAGACCCGGCGGCCAATTCCCGGCGCGCCAGCACGAACAGGCCAGCCGCATCGTCGCGCGCAAGCACGGCCTCGACCCGGCCCGGGTGCTGTTCGTAGAGCAGAACCCCGAGGCTATCGAAGCAGGCGCCTTCCATAACGATGTGGTGGCCGTGGCGAACGAAACTGTCCTCTTCACGCATCAGCACGCCTTTGCCGATCCCCGAAGCACCTACGACACCATCATCGCACGCTGCCCCGGCGTGCAGGTGGTTGAAGTCCCTGCGGACCGGGTCAGCTTGGAGGATGCGATCACCTCCTACCTCTTCAACGCACAATTGCTCACTCCGCCTTCGGGCGAGATGACGCTGGTGGTGCCCGAGGAGTGCCGCGACAACCCCAACGTCTGGAGCTGGCTACAAGACATGCTGGCGGGGAATGGCCCGATCCGTCATGTCAACGTCGTCGATGTTCGCCAATCCATGGCCAATGGCGGCGGCCCCGCCTGCCTGCGTCTGCGCGTCGTGGGCGATCCGAAGACGGTCGATCCGCGCTTCATGCTGGACGAGGCGAAGGCCGAAAAGCTCGAATCGGTCGTGTCCGAATACTGGCCGGAAGCCATCGACCCCGCCCAAGTCGGCAGCGAAGCGCTGGCGGCCGATATTCGAGAAGCGCGAAGCAAGCTTATGGAAATCCTGGATATTACGGAGCTCGGCTGAACCCTCTCGAACACCGGCAGATGTGTCGGTTTGCCTTACAGCCTCGCAAGCGTTAACCATGAGTATCGCGGAACTCCGCGCTTGGCACAGGGTTTGCGACACAGGGGTTCAAGAAAGGCAGGCGATGTTCAAGAAGATTTCCCGGCTGTTCGTGATCAAGACACGGTGGGAAGCCTTCCTGATTATCTACGCACTTGCGCTCGGCGCGATGGAACGCGGCACGCATTATCTCGAGCAATATCCCGGCTGGGGCGGCTACCTGCTGATGGCAGCCTGCAGCGGCGCGGTTTTCCTTGCCGGGGCAAAGATTC
The DNA here is from genome assembly GCF_030730945.1 of Aurantiacibacter poecillastricola. Classification (GTDB taxonomy): domain Bacteria; phylum Pseudomonadota; class Alphaproteobacteria; order Sphingomonadales; family Sphingomonadaceae; genus Alteraurantiacibacter; species Alteraurantiacibacter poecillastricola. Next base: position 87,764 of record NZ_JAVAMS010000003.1, on the reverse strand, counting down.
TCGACTGCCTGAAATATGAGCGGGCGGAAAAAGAAGCCGCGAAGGCGAGCGCCCAGGAACCTTGAGAAGGCGTCCGCGCAAACTCTTCGACGAGAATGTGCCGGGCAATTACATGCCGGCCAATCGCGAGGGCTGGTTCATCACGTTCTTCTTCGTCGGAATTGGCCTTGGCGTTGTCTTAGCAGGACACTTGCTGAGTGCATGGCTCAACAGCCCTTGGCCCACATACATTGGGTGGGCATTCTTCGTATTGCTGACCGCACGCTTCGTGCTGTTCGCAAAACGCCATAGCTGAGATGAAGGTGGGGGTTTCTGTTGCTAGCTACCCCCGGAGCCCCGGAATCCGCTTCTGTTGCCCGGTGGGTCCAACCGCGCTTTAGCTTTGTAAATTCAGTCCGTTAGGACGTAAAATTACGCAGCGATTGCGAGTGCTTCGTTATCGTTGGCACTTGTGTGTTTTGAACAGTTTTACGGGGTACTCAGCCCGAGCGAAAACACCGTCTTTCAGCACACGTCGATCCTGGTTCGGCCCCGTCAGGACCCGCGGAAAACCGCGGATTTTGGTGGAGCCGCCGGGTACTGCCCCCGGGTCCGCTGTACCTATTTCACGGCGCACTTTATCGCCATAGCCCGCCGAAGCGAGCAAACCCCATATAGGCAATGTGCGCTTAATGTGAAGTGACTGATCCCCTCAGACATCGCCTGCAGGCTTCGAACCATCCTTCTTCAGTTCTCCAAGGATTTCCTTCAGCACGTCGAGCTGGGGATCGGTGGGGATATCGCCTTCCTGCGAGCTGTCCTCGGCCTGCTTCTGCTTTTCCTTCATCTCGTCCAGCACGCGATTGACGGTGCGCAGAAGCAGGAAGAGGGCCAGGGCGATGATCAGGAAATCGATGATCTGCGTGAAAAAATCACCGTATCCGAGCATCGGCACGCCCGCTTCCTTCAGCTGGGCATAGTTGGTGAGACTACCCTCGTACCCTTCCGGAACGGGACCGAGCTGGACGAAGTAATTCGAGAAATCGACATCGCCGAAGATCCAGCCGATCACCGGCATGGTGATGCTTTCATTGAGCGAAGTGACGATCCTGCCGAACGCTGCCCCGATAATGACGCCAACCGCCAGGTCGAGCACGTTTCCGCGGGCAATGAATTTCTTGAACTCGGTGAACATCTCGCGCGAATCCCCATGTCTGTCGTGAAACCGTTGCACCGGTGCGAGAGGATACTGCGCGTGACAAGAGGCGCTCGCTCGTCTTGAACGGTTGCCGCACCGTGCTATATAAACAACACACCACGAACACTGGAGGAATTACGGGAATGTTCAAAGGTCTGGCCAAGGTTGCCACGCTCATCGTTGGCAGCGCCCTGCTGGCGTCTTGCGGCATCAATTCGGTGCCCGCGGCGGAGGAGACTGCAAACGCCCGCTGGGCGGACGTGGAAGCCCAGTTCCAGCGCCGCGCCAACCTGATCCCGAACCTGCAGGAGATCGTCATGAGTTCCGCCGAGCAGGAGCGTGAGACGCTGAACGCCGTGATCGAGGCGCGCGCCTCCGCGACCCGCCCCGAGATCCAGCTGGACGAGGATGACCTGAACGATCCGGCGGCCATGCAGCGCTACAGCCAGGCTCAAAACGAGCTTGGCAGCGCGCTGTCGCGCCTGCTCGTCTCTGTGGAGCAGTATCCCGAGCTGCGCAGCCAGGACAATTTCGGGCGCTTCATGACGCAACTCGAAGGCACGGAGAACCGCATCGCGGTGGCCATTCGCGACTACAACGAGGCGGTACGCCAGTATAACACCACGATCCGCACCTTCCCCGACACGATCGGTGCGAACATCATTCACGGCGCTGAGCCGATGGTGCCATACGAAGCGGTGACCGAGGGCGCAGAAGTCGCCCCCACTCTCGACATGCGCGAAGAGTGATCCTCGCAAGCGCCAGGTTTCCGCTCGCGCGGCACATCGCTGTCCTGCTCGGTGTCCTCGCGGCGCTGTGCTGGGCGAGCCTTGCCGCCGCGCAGCCCTCCTTCCCAGAGCGCGGAACCGCGCCCGTCCTTGACGAGGCGAACATCATCGACCCCCAGGTCGAGGCGCAGCTGACCCAGACGCTCGACGAGTTCGAGGAACGCAACCAGCGCCAGTTCGTGGTCGCCACCGTCGATAGCCTCGATGGCTACGACATTGCCGATTACGGCTACCAACTGGGCCGCGAATGGGGCCTCGGCGATGCCGAGAACGACGATGGCATTATCCTGCTCGTCGCCCCGAACGAACGGCGCATGCGGGTGGAAGTCGGCTACGGTCTCGAGGGTATCATACCGGACGGACTTGCCTTCGAATATGTGGAAGGGATGAAGCCCTTCTTCCGCGACGGCGACTATTCGCAAGGTATCCAGTGGGGCGTCGATCAGATCATCGAGCAACTCGAGCTACCGCCCGAACAGGCCGCGCAGGTCGCTCAGCAGGCCAGCCAGGAAAGGCAGAGCGATGGCGGCTTTCCCATTGGCACTATCATCTGGCTGGGCTTCATCTTTTTCTTTTTCGTCCTTCCGATGCTCGGCGGAGGGCGGCGCAGGCGCTATCGCCGCGGCGGTGTCGGCGGCGTGGTGGGTGACATCATGCTCTGGGAAGCGGGCAAGGCCATAGCTCGAGGCATTGACGGCGGCGGTGGCGGCGGCTGGGGCGGCGGTGGCGGCTTCGGAGGTGGCGGCGGCTTTGGCGGTGGCGGGGGTTCTTTCGGGGGCGGCGGCGCCTCGGGAGGCTGGTAGCATGCCCATTCTCGACGACCGGGGTCACCGCATCGTTTCGGACGCGGTGGCGGAGGCAGAACTCTCCACCAGCGGCGAGATCGTGCCGGTGCTTGCGGAAACATCCGATGGATATCACGACGTCGCACTCGTCTGGGCGGCCGCGATAGCTTTCACTGTCATGAGCATCTTTGCTGCGCTCCCCGCCCCCTTCCTGGATTTCTGGGACAGGCTCGTTGGCGGCTGGGAGCATGAATGGACAACCGGCGAAACCGCCACCATGACCATCGCGCTGGGCCTTGTTACCTTCGTCGCGATGTGGCTCATCCAGCTCGTCCCGGCGATCCGCCTCGCCCTCGTGCCCGGCCCGGTGAAAGAGCAGCGCGTGCGGGATCGGGCCATCCGGCATTTCAAGGTTGGCGCGGACGGACGCACCCATGGTCGGACCGGCGTGCTGCTATATCTTTCCATGCAGGAACACCGCGCCGAGATCGTCGCGGACGAGCCGATCCACGAAAAGGTCGAACCCGAAGTGTGGGGCGAGGCGATGGCCGACATGCTCGTTGAAATCCGCAAGGGCTGCATCGCAGAGGGTATCGCCGCCGGAGTGCGCGACGTGGGCGCAGTGCTTGCTCCGCATTTCCCGCGGCGTGACGACGACAGGAACGAACTGCCGGATCGCTTGATCGAACTCTAAGCCTCGGATAGCGCCCTCTTCCATGAGCACGCCAGACGCCGACGCGCCCGAAGAGATCGCCTGGAAGGGCGACTGGATCATCGCCAAGAAACGCGGTCGCTGGGAATACGCAGCCCGCGCCCGCGATATCCGCGCGGCCGTGATCCTGGCCATCGAGGACGGCCATATCATCCTGGTGGAACAATACCGCGTGCCGCTGGGGAAACGCTGCCTCGAGCTTCCTGCGGGCCTTATCGGCGATGACGAAGGCGGGGAGAATGACGATCCCTTCAGCGCTGCCACCCGCGAACTGGAGGAAGAAACCGGTTACCGCGCTGCCCACTGGGAGAATTGCGGCGAATTCTTCTCCAGCCCCGGAATGGTGAGCGAAGGATTCACGCTCTTCAAGGCGACCGGGCTCGAGAAGATCTCCGACGGCGGTGGTACCGATAGCGAATACATTACCGTCCACCGGGTGAAACTCGCCGACTTCACGCAAGTGATCGCCGATTTTCGCTCGCGAGGCATCGGGATCGATACCCGGATGTTGCTGGCGCTCGGTCCACACTTGCTGGGCGAGGTTTCGTGAAGGTCGCGGTACTCGGCTCGGGCGCAATGGGATGCCTGTTTGGGGCAGCTTTCCACCGGGCCGAGGCCGATGTGGTACTGGTTGATGTGAATGCAGACCATGTCGATGCCATCAACGCGGGCGGTCTCAAGCTGGATCTGCGTGGCGGCAGCGAGACACTGTCGATCCGGGCGGCCGTGCCATCCGAAATCTCGGAACGCTTCGACCTTGTCATGGTTTTCACCAAGACCTTCCATACGCAAGCCGCGCTCGAAGGTATCGTATCCGCCATCGGTGAAGACACGCACTTGCTTAGCCTGCAGAACGGCCTTGGCAACGATCGCCGCCTGGCCGGTTTCGTATCCGAAGATCGCGTGATGGTGGGTGCTAGCATGCTGCCCTCCGACCTCGTCGGTCCCGGTCATATTCGCAGCCATGGCGAGGGGTATTCGAAGCTCTATCCGGCCTTCGGCAGCGATACCGCGATGGCCGAGCGGGTCGCAGCGTTGCTTAGCGAAGGCGGGCTTGAGACCGTTCTCGATCCGCAAATTCATGCCGCCATATGGTCGAAAGCCATCTTCAATGCCGCGATGAACCCGCTATGCGCCCTCACCCTGCGCACGCCCGGCTTCCTGGGCGCGCATGACGAGGCGCTCGCCACAATCCACGCCGTGGTGGAAGAAGGGGTCGCCGCCGCGCAGGCAAACGGGTTAATGATCGACGCGCAGCCAATCCACGACCTCACGCGAACCAGCATGACCGACCATGCCGACCACGAAGCGAGCATGTTGCAGGATATCAAGGCGGGCCGGCGCACCGAGATCGATGCCATCAGCGGAGCGATCGTCGAAGCGGCAAAGGCGAAAGGGATGGATGTGCCGGTTACGCAGACCTTGTGGCGTCTCGTCAAACTAGAGGAAGCGAAGCTGGCGACGGCGCTCTGACGCGCCGGTGGGTGCTGGAAAAGCATTGGCGGTGACTTCGTTCGTAACTCGCGGTTTCCAGTGCCGCAGTCGAAGCGAAAAGCTCGCCAAGTTTGACCGCGGTCATGTCTTGCGCTTTGCCTTTCCACCAGGAAACGATAGCAGGGACAAAATCAACGAGCGCGGGACAGGACCATGGGAAAGAGTGTCACCTTCTACGATCTGCAGGTTTCCACGGGGGCGACGATCAGTCCCTTTGTCTGGGCCACCAAGTTCGCCGTGAGGCACAAGGGGCTGGAGCTCGATATCGTCGAGGGGGGGTTCACCGGCATCATGGATCGTACCGGCGGCAAGACGGAGCGACTGCCCGCCATCGTCGATGAAGGCAAATGGGTGCTCGATAGCTGGGGTATCGTGGAATATCTCGACGAGACCTATCCCGACGCACCGCCGCTCATTCCGCACGAGAGCGTGGCGACAATGCTTAAAGCGCTCGACGCGTGGTTCTGGGGCGCTGCCGTCGGGCCTTGGATGCATTGTTACTGCGCCGACTATCGCGATGTATGTTTCGAGCGCGACAAGGATTACGTTACCAGGTCCCGCGCGTTGATGCTGGGCGGTCCCCTCGAGGATATCCAGGCCGGGCGCGAGGATCGCCTGCCTGCCATCTCCGCCGCGCTGGAGCCGCTGCGCCTCGCCTTGCGCAGCAGCGATTTTCTCGGCGGAAACGCGCCGAATTACGCCGATTACCGTATCATCGGCAGCTTCCTCTGGCTCGCCTCGCTGGCGCAGACTCCGGCCCTTGCTGCGGACGATCCGCTACGGCCCTGGTACAAGCGGGTATGCGCCCTTTACGGCGGCTTGGGCGAGCATCCCGGCCTGTTCCCAATCTTCGGTCTTGAGCAGCGCGAGGGCGACCCTGACCTGTTCGTACGGGAAGCCGGCAAGGGCGGGATCTTCAAGCGCAACACGGGCCCGGCCTCGACCAGTGCGGAGACGAAAATGATCGGCGAGCCGACGTGATGCGGCCCCTGCGCGTCCTTGTCACTCGCCGCTGGCCCGAGGCCGTGGAGTGCGCACTTGGGGAGCGATGGGACATAGTTGTGAACCGGGATGACACCCCGATGACCCAGGTGGGGCTTGCAAAGGCGATGGAGGAGTTCGACGTTCTCGCGCCCACCGTTTCGGACCGAATCAACGAGGAGGTCATTGCGGGCGGCGACCGGGTGAAGTTGATCGCCAATTATGGAGTCGGTTTCGATCACATCGATCTTGATGCCGCGAAGGCCAAAGGTATCGCCGTTACCAACACCCCGGGCGTGCTGACCGATGCCACCGCCGATCTTGCGCTGACGCTGATCCTGATGGCGGCACGGCGCGCTGGCGAGGGAGAGCGCGAACTGCGCGCCGGGAACTGGAGCGGGTGGCGGCCTACCCATCTCGTCGGCAGCGCGCTGAAGGGCAAGGTGCTAGGCGTTGTCGGCTTCGGGCGGATCGGTCAGGCGACCGCGGAGCGCGCGCATCGCGGCTTCGGCATGACAATCGCCTATTTCGCGCGTGAACCCAAGCCGGAAGCCGAAGCCCTGAACGCCGAATATTGCTCCGACCTCCAAGACCTGCTGGCGAAGTCCGATTTCGTCTCGCTGCATGTGCCAGGCGGCGATGACACCGCCAACCTGATCGATGCCAGGGCGCTCACCGCGATGAAGCAAGGCAGCTACCTCATCAACACCGCGCGTGGCGGCGTGGTCGACCATGATGCGCTGGCCGAGGCGCTGAGATCCGGCCACCTCGCTGGCGCGGGGCTCGATGTCTATCCGCGCGAGCCGCAAGTGCCCGAAGCGCTGCTGGGCCTCGAAAACGTGGTCCTGCTGCCGCACCTGGGCAGCGCCAATGCCGAAACGCGCGAGGCGATGGGCATGCGCGCGCTTGCCAATATCGAGGCTTTTGCCAAGGGCGAGGACCTGCCGGACCGCGTGGCATGAGCGATCCCGTTGCCGAGTTGGTCGAGGCCGAAGGTCTGCCCAGGGACTATGCCGAAGTCGTCGAGCAGCACTGGAAGCCGCTTGTTACCCGCATCGCGCGATTTCCCGCGAGGCGAGCCCCGCTGGTGGTGGGAATCAACGGCGCGCAAGGATCCGGCAAGAGCACGCTGTGCAAGTTTCTCGAAGTGCTGCTGGCGAGGCGGCAGATCCGCGCCATCACTCTCTCGCTGGACGATCTTTACCTGACGAAGGCCGAACGGCGAAAGCTGGCCGAGGACGTCCATCCGCTCTTCGACACGCGCGGGGTGCCCGGCACACATGCAATCGCCATGGGCCTTGGAATTTTCGAGAACGTGCTGGCAGGCCGCGCTTTCGACCTACCGCGCTTCGACAAGGGGGCCGACGACCGCGCCGCATCGGGCGAACGCATCACCGGGCCTGTCAATGTGCTGCTGCTGGAAGGCTGGTGTGTCGGCGCGAAGCCGCAGGATGCCGCCGCGCTCGCTGAGCCCGTCAATGAACTGGAACGCGACGAGGACCCGGACGGCATCTGGCGCAGCCTCGTCAACCACTGGCTGGCCGAGGATTACGCCCGCCTGTTCGACCAGATCGACCTGCTGGTGATGCTGAAGGTCGAGAATTTCGACGCCGTGCGCCGCAATCGCGCGCTGCAAGAGGACAAGCTGCGCGCCGCCGATCCGGATGCCAGCGCAGTGATGGACGAAGCGGCGCTCGAACGCTTCTTGGCTCACTACGAGCGGCTGACGCTGCACATGCTGGAGGAAATGCCGAGCCGTGCCGACGTCGTCATCGAAATCGGCCCGGACCAGCGACCCGTCGGCTGACCCACCGATTGACTTTGCCCGATGGACACGGGCGTGCTTCGGCCATAGTCTCCCGCCTCAGAAGGATGACGAGCCGGCCAACAGGTGCGCATCCGAGGGAGAGATGGGATACATGGCAGGACGGCGTTTCCTTTCCGCGTTCGGTGGTGTCGGATTGACGTTTGGCGCGCTGGCCTTTGGCAGCTTGCAGGCGAGCGACCACGGCGCGGGCCATGTCACGCAGGAGCGCCTGCTCGCCGCCGATAGCGATCCCGCCAACTGGCTGGTGCATGGCCGCACCTGGAACGAGGATCGCTTCAGTCCGCTGGACCAGATCGACGCCGGTAACGTGGACCGGCTCGGCCTCGCCTTCGCGGTGGAGTTCGATACCAATCGCGGGCAGGAAGCGACGCCCATTGTGGTGGACGGGGTGATGTATGTCTCCACCGCGTGGTCGAAAGTGCTGGCGCTCGATGCCGCAACTGGCGAGCGGCTGTGGTTCTACGATCCCGAAGTCGATGGCGCGAAGGGCGCGCATACTTGCTGCGACGTCGTCAATCGCGGGGTCGCGGTGTGGGACGGCAAGGTGTTCGTGGGAACCATCGACGGGCGGCTCGTCGCGCTCGATGCCGCGAGCGGCGAGGAGGTATGGGACGTCGTTACGGTGGACCAGTCGCAGCCCTACACCATCACCAGCGCGCCGCGCGTGGTGAAGGACAAGGTCATCATCGGCAATTCGGGCGCGGAGCTGGGCGTGCGCGGCTATGTCGGCGCCTACGACGTAGATACCGGCGAGCAGGTGTGGCGCTTCTACACCGTGCCGGGCAACCCTGCCGATGGCCCCGACGGCGCGGCGTCCGATGCCGTATTCGAGCAGTTCGCCACCGACACATGGGCGGGCGAATGGTGGGAAATGGGCGGCGGCGGTACGGTGTGGGATTCGATCGTCTACGATGCCGAGCTCGACCAACTGCTGATTGGCGTCGGCAATGGTTCGCCCTGGAATCACCGCGCGCGCAGCAATGGCGAGGGCGACAATCTCTTCCTCGCCTCCATCCTCTCGCTCGACCCCGATACCGGGGTCTATAACTGGCACTACCAGCAGAACCCCGGCGAGACGTGGGACTTTACCGCCACCCAGCAGATGACGCTGACCGATATGGACATCGGCGGCGAGAGCGTGCCTGTCGTGATGCAAGCCCCCAAGAACGGCTTCTTCTACATCCTCGACCGGCGTGACGGCACGCTGCTGAGCGCGGAACCCTACGCACAGCAGAACTGGGCCGAGCGGATCGACATGGAAACGGGCCGCCCGGTGGAAATTCCCGAGGCGCGTTTTGCCGATGCGCCTTATCTCGTCACCCCAAGCGGGCTTGGCGCGCATGCCTATCACCCGATGAGCTATTCGCCGCAGACGGGCCTCGTCTACATCCCCGCCATGCAGACCCCGTCTGCTTACATGGACGATGTGGATTACACGCGAAATATCGGGCGCTGGAACACCGGCGTCATCTTCCTCACCCCGCCCGAGGGACTGGTGCCCGGCGATACGCCCGAAGCGCGCCGCGCTTACGTCACCGCCAACACCAAGGGCACTCTGCTGGCCTGGGACCCGGTGGCGCAGGAGGCGCGCTGGAGCATCGAGCGCGACTGGCCGTGGAATGGCGGCACGCTGGCGACGGCGGGCAACCTCGTCTTCCAGGGCCTGCCCGATGGCACGTTCAACGCCTATGACGCGCGCGACGGCGAACATCTGTGGAGCTTCGATGGACAGCGCGGGATCGTGGCCGGCGGCATCTCCTACGCGGTGGAGGGCACGCAGTATGTCGCCATCGTCGCTGGCTATGGCGGCTCGATGGGCATGGCAAGCCAGTCCGACTGGATGCGCCGCCCGCCGCCCAACGGCATGCTGTTCGTCTTCAAGCTGGACGGCGATGCGGGTTACACGCCCCTCCCCCCGCACGTGCCGCCGCCCTATGTCTCGACCGGCGAGACATTCAGCGCCGAAACCATTGCGACGGGCCAGCAGGCCTATCTCGGCTTCTGCACAATCTGCCATAACGGGCCGGTCAATCCGAACCTGATGCGCAGCGTCTATGCGACCGATGCCGATGCGTGGAACGCTGTCGTCATGGACGGGCTCTTGTCGGATAATGGCATGATCAGCTTCGCCCCGTGGATCGACGCCGAACAGTCCGAGGCGATCCGCGCCTATGTGCTGAGCGAAGCGGGGCGCCGTGCCGCCGAGGAGGAAACGCGATGAGACTTCTTGCAGGATTGCTCGCCAGCGCTTTGCTCACCCTTCCCGCCGCTGCGCAGGAGGAACCCGCCGAAGGCGACTGGCCGCATTACGCCCGCAACCATGCAGGCCAGCGCTACGCTCCCCTTGCCGATATCACGCGCGAGAATGTGGGCGATCTGGAACGGGCGTGGGAATACCGCCTGCGGCCCGAGGGTGGCGGCTTCATCCTCGCAGGCACCGTGCCGAGCGTTGTGGACGGGATCATGTACCTGCCGCTGGGGCAGGCCGTGGTGGCTCTGGAAGCGCATACCGGGCGCGAGCTCTGGCGGCACGCGATCGAGGGCGCGACCGTGCGCCGCCGCGTCACCTACTGGGCGGGCGATGGCGAGACGGGGGCAAGGCTCTACTACAATGGCGGTAACGAGATCGTCGCGCTCGACGCCGCCACTGGCGAGATCGCAACGGACTTCGGCGAAGCGGGCCGCGTGCCGTTCGAGGTGCGCTATTCCTACCCGCCCAGCATCTTCGGCGATGTGCTGGTGATCGGCGCCTCCACGCCCGAACTGCCCACCGGACCGCTCGGCAATTCCAAGGGCTACGATGCGCGCACTGGTGAGCTGTTGTGGGACTTCAACACCGTCCCCCAGCCGGGCGAGATCGGGCACGAGACATGGCTCGACGATGGCTGGAAGGACCGCCCCGGCAACAACATGTGGGTGTGGTACATGACCGGCGATGTGGACACCGGCATGATCTACATGACGCTCGGCTCGCCTGCGCCGAACTATTACGGCGGCGATCGTCCGGGCGACAACCTGTTCGGCAATTCCATCCTCGCCCTCGACGCGCGCAGCGGCGAATATCGCTGGCACTTCCAGACCATCCACCACGATCTGTGGGACTGGGACCTGCCCGCCCCTCCCGTGCTGGTGGACGTGGAGGTGGACGGCGAGACCATCCCCGCCCTCGCCCAGACCGGCAAGCCCGGCCTCATGTATATTCTCGACCGCCGCACGGGAGAGCCGGTGCACGGCGTCAACGAAATGCTCGTTGCCCGCGCCGATGTGCCCGGCGAATGGTATTCGCCAACCCAGCCGATCCCGGTAAAGCCCGAACCGCTTTCGCGCATGTGGTGGACACCCGACGACGTTGTGACGGCGGAGGATACGAACGAAGAGCACGTCGCCGCCTGCCATGCGCTACTGGACAGCTATGGCGGCAGCTTCTTCAACGCCGGGCCTTTCACCCCCTTCTTCCTGCACGAAGACGGCGACCCTCCGCGCGCGAGTATCAACCTGTCGCACAATGGCGGCTCCAACTGGGGCGGCAGCGCGGTAGATCCCGTGCGCGGCTATGTGTTCGTCAATACCAGCGAGAGCGGCTCCATCGGCTGGATCGAGAAGCGCGATCCCGAGGGAAATTACGGCCGCGGCACCGATGCGAGCACGCAGGAATACGACCGCGGTTCGCTATCGGGACCGGGAGCCTATTCCAGCTTCTCCGCCAGTTTCACGGCGGAAGATGGCAGCAATGTCACTCTCCCCTGCATCCGCCCGCCCTGGGGTCGCCTCGTTGCCGTGGATGCCAATAGCGGCGAAGTCGCCTGGGCAACGCGGCTCGGCACCACACCCGAACTGGGGGCGGACAAGCAGGATACCGGTGCCAACAACACCTTCGGCGGTCCGATGGCGACCGCTGGCGGCCTCGTCTTCATCGGCGCGACGGACGACGGCATCTTCCGCGCCTTCGATTCGGCCACGGGAGAAGTGGTATGGGAAGAGCAGCTCGATTACGCCGCCAACACCATCCCGATGAGCTATCGCGGCGCGGACGGGCGGCAATATATCGCCGTTGTGGCAGCCGGATCCGGTTTCGGACCGCCGCAGATGGGGCCGGACGGCCCGCTCAACAATGAAAGCCTGATCGTCTGGGCGCTACCCGAGGACTAAGACCATGCGCATCGCTCTCGCTACATTAGCCGCTACCGCACTCGCCGCCTGCACCGCTTCCGCGCAGGAGGAGGAAGTCCGCACGCCCGAAGGCGCGCTGCTCGATACCAGCGGCGACCTCGCCTATGCGATAGACGCGTTCGACACCGCCACGCTGGAGGACGACAATCGCGCGCTGTTCGCGCAAGGATCAATGAACGTGTTTCGCCGTTTCCCGCGCGAGCTGACTGGGGAGATGGTGCGCTTCTACACGGAGGCGCTGGCCCTGCGTTCGCTCAATCCCATCCAGCTCACCGACACGCAGCAGATGATCCTGACAGGCGTCGGCAGCGGACAGGTCAAGCTTTCGGCAGGTCAGCAAGGTGAGCGCAGCTACGACCTTTCCGGCGGCTGGACCGGCGGCACCGGCATTCGCTACCTGCGCCTCACCTATCCCGATGCCGAAACCGTCATCCAGCGCTTCGAGGAGGCAGGCTTCGAGCCGCCGACCCTGCAGGAACGCGGCGACGGCACGCGCAGCGGCTGGGTCAGCGATCCAGCTGGCCTTATCATCGAGATCGTCACCGGAGAGGATTTCCAGGACCATTCGAACGACGGCGTAGGCGTAGGCATCGGCGTTTCCGACATGGCCGAAAGCCGCGCCTTCTATCGCGAGTTCGTCGGCCTCGACGAACTGGATGCACAGGAAAGCGCGGCGCTTGGCATTACCCGCTATCCCTACAATCACGGCGAGACCACGATCTACCTCCACCAGGTTGACGCGAACGCAGGTGACACGGGCAGTTCGGGTATCCAGTATGTCGTGAGCGATGCGGCCATGGTGGACGTTCGCGCCCGCCACCGCGATATCCCGGTGGAGACCCCGCTCAATCGCCTGCGCGGCTTCGACCTCACCACCGTATGGCTGAACGACCCCGACGGCGTGACCAACTATTTCGCGCAGGTCGGGCCGAATTCCCGCACCGCGCAGGAACGCGACGACTGACACGAAAAAGGGGGCCGCGAAGCCCCCTTCCCCTGTTTGACCTGTTCGCGGACGATCAGTCCGCCTTATATTCCACAATATAACGCGAGAGCTTTTCGAGGTCTTCCTCGCCAACCATGCCGCCGAAGCTGGGCATTGCGCCCTGTCCGTTGGTAATGATGGTGTTCACATAGTCGACCGTCAGCGTGTCGTTCCCGTCGAGCGATGGGCCGATCGAGCCATAGCCATTGGCATCGGCCAGAGCGTGGCACGAGCCGCAGCCATATTGGCTGAACAGCGTGCGACTGGCTTCAACCTCCACCTCCGTCAGGGGGGCGACTTCGGCATGGGCGGCCTCGGCATCTTCCTGCGCGACAGGGGCGAAAGCAGGTGCAGCCAGGGCGGCGGCACCCAGTGCACTGGCAGTAATCTTGGCGAACTTCTTCACATTGACGGACATCTGTATCAAACCCCTTGGTCTTCGGTAGGCCGGTTCACGCCCTGCGGCGCCAATCTTGGCCCTAGTCAATAAGTGGTGTAGCGCAGTCAAGCTTTACCGCAGATTTATTGCAGGGCCTGACCCTCGAAAAAATTGGACATTGTCAATGAGAGGGCGCAGTACCATGTCAGGTTGGAGGCAGCAAGGCAGGGTATTGCGATACTCATGGTTGCTGGAGGTACGAGGATGAAACTGGAAAAACTCAGCACGACCGGCGCGCTTTTCGTTGCCCTTTCGCTTGCGGCTTGCGGCGGACAGGAGGCGGAGGCGCCCCCGCTCGGCACCGCCCAGCAGATGATGGCGCAGGAAATGCAGCCCACGGCTGAAGTCTTCTGGGAATCGGTCGGATCCGCCAGCGAACTGATCGATGGAGAGCCGGTTTTTCGCGAGTGGGAGCCCGAGACCGACGCCGAGTGGAACGATGTCCACGCCGCCGCAGTGCGCCTTGGCGAGCTGGGCGAGATCCTCATGACTCCTGCCTATGCGGAAGGGCGCGGCGACGACTGGATGGCCTACTCGCAAGGCTTGGTCGATGCCGCCGCGCAGGCGCAGGAAGCGGCGCTGGCGAAGGATCCGGAGGCCGTTTTCGAAACCGGCGGCACGATCTACTCGGTCTGCTCGGCCTGCCATCGCATGTATCCGCCCGAAGTCCTGCCCGAAGGCGTGACCGTGGACGACGTCGCCCAGCCACGCCCGAATGAGGACCTGTCGCTGGAGGAGTATGTCGAGGAGGCCGATGCCGACTAGGCGTCCTCCCCTCTCGCCTGTCCTTCCCGTCGCGGCGCTGCTCGTCCTCGTCGCCCTCGCCTTGCCGTTAGAGGCCCTAGCGCATGACGTGGCGGAGGGGGACAAGGCTTTCGTTCGCACGATCGAGGGCCCCGCGATCATCCCCTTCATGTATCTCGGCGCCAAGCATATGGTGACGGGCTATGACCACATCGCCTTCCTCATCGGCGTGGTCTTTTTCCTGCGCCGCCTGAAGGACGTGCTCCTTTACGTCTCGGCCTTCGCCATCGGCCATTCGATCACGCTGATCGGCGGCGTGCTGCTGGAAACGGGCGTGAACGCCTATATCGTGGATGCGATCATCGGCGTGTCGGTGATTTACAAGGGCGTAGAGAATATCGGCGGGTTCGAGAAGCTGGGCTGGCATTTCGACACCCGCATCGCGGTGTTGGTGTTCGGCCTGTTTCATGGCCTCGGCCTCGCAACCAAGGTGCTGGACCTGGAGGTCTCGCCCGATGGACTGCTCGCCAACTTGATCGCCTTCAATGTCGGCGTGGAACTGGGCCAGATACTGGTGCTGACCGTCGTCGTCTTGGCGCTGGCTGCGTGGCGCCATACTGCCAGCTTCAAGCGCTATGCGCTTTACGCCAATATCGCGCTGATCCTCGTCGGGATCGCGCTCACTGCATACCAACTGGAAGGATATTTCTCGACATGAGCAAAGCCCCGATCATCGCCGGAGGTGTCTTGCTGGCAGGCGCTGCCCTTGCCGTCCTCGTGATCCTGCCCGCCGAGACCGGCTGGGACCCCTCCGGCGCGGGCGAAGCACTGGGCCTCACCGAGATCGCCGAGCCGACCAATCTGGAGCTGGAGCGCGGCATGGCGCGGATGGAGAACGAGGAGGTGCTCACCGTTTCCCAAACCGCCCTTCCCGCTTCGGACGGAATTACCGACGTATGGGAATACGAGCTGCTGCCGTTCGAATCCGTCGAGTTCAAATACACCATGCCCGAAGGCGAACCGATGACCTTTCACTGGCAAGGCACGGATACGCTCGCCTATGACATGCACGCCCACCCCTTCGATGGGGGGGAGGAAGTCACCGAAAGCTACGGCGTTGACGAGGCGCGGGAGATCTACGGGCGCTACACCCCCGCCTTCACCGGCATCCACGGCTGGTTCTGGGAGAACCGCACGATGGACAATGTCACCTTGCGCCTCGAGGCGAGTGGCGGGATGACCAACGCGACGGTCTTTACCTCCGCCGGGGAATTCGAGAGGCCGCTGGAAGGCGCTGCCGAGGGGCCGCAGGGTTCGGTAGAGGGGCACGAAATGCAGTCGGCAGAGGATGCGCCTGCGACATAATGAGACAAATTGCCTCTGTCCGATTATTTCGGATTTTATCAATTTCGATGCCGTTTCACCCTTGTTGAGCGAGGGCGATTGCGGCTAGGCATATCCACGAAAGACAGCCTGCAGGGCTGCGCATGATCATGGGAGCAACAGGCTTGACCACTGCCAATCGCAAACTTCGTTTCGTCCTCACGGCGGCGCTTGCCACCGCTCTGTCCGCCTGCGCAGCAACGCCGCAGGGCGAAATGACCTCGGCCTCCAGCCCTACCGTTGCCGGATCGAGTTTCGATTTCGCGGGTTGGGACGGCTATCTCGGCGGCGGCGACAGCTCGCAATATTCCTCGCTCGACCAGGTCAACACCGCCAATGTGAGCCAGCTCGAGATCGCGTGGGAATTCCCCACCGGAGAAGGCATGCCGCCGCTGTTCAACCCGGTCGTCGCGGGCGGGCGCATGTTCGTGATCAATGGCGAGAGCCAGCTCGTCGCGCTCGACCCGGCTACCGGTACGCA
Organism: Aurantiacibacter poecillastricola; assembly: GCF_030730945.1. Lineage (GTDB taxonomy): Bacteria > Pseudomonadota > Alphaproteobacteria > Sphingomonadales > Sphingomonadaceae > Alteraurantiacibacter > Alteraurantiacibacter poecillastricola. Next base: position 71,797 of record NZ_JAVAMS010000003.1, on the reverse strand, counting down.
GCTGTGGGAAAGCAACCTTGAGGGCCGCATCGGCACGCGCGGCATCAATTACTGGACCGACGGCGCGGGTGACGAGCGGCTGATGGTGCTCAACAACGGCATCCTTCGCGCGATAGACGCCACGACGGGCGAAGTGATCGAGAGCTTCGCGGGCGGCGGCGTCGATCTGCGCGATGCGCTGCCGGGCGATGTCGCCCAGCCGGGCGGCCCACTGCAGACCAACAACCCGGGCCGCATCTACCGCGACACCATCATCATGAGCCTGCCCGCCGGCGCCTACGACTATGCCAGCGCGCCCGCCAACATCCAGGCCTATGACGTTCGTACAGGCGCGCTCAAATGGACGTTCAACACCGTCCCGCGCGAGGGCGAATTCGGCCACGACACCTGGCCCGATACCGAGGATTTCAGCAAGTTCGGCGGCGTGCACAACTGGTCCGAAAGCACGGTGGATACCGAACTCGGCATCGTCTTCATCCCTACCGGCACGCCGCGTTACGATTTCTACGGCGGCAACCGCGAGGGCGACAACCTGTTCGGCAACTCGCTCATCGCCATCGATGCCGAGACGGGCGAACGTATCTGGCACTTCCAGATGGTGCATCACGACCTGTGGGATTTCGACCTGCCGGTCGCGCCCAAGTTGATGACCATCAACCGCGACGGGGAGCAGATTCCCATCGTCGTGCAAGTGACCAAGCAGGGCTATATCTTCACTTTCGATCGCCGTACGGGCGAACCGATCTGGCCGATCGAGGAAGTGCCGGTCCCCGCGTCCAATGTACCAGGTGAGCACGCCAGTCCGACCCAGCCCGTCCCGACCTGGCCAGAGCCCTTCATGCGCCAGCAGTTCCGGCCCGAGGACATCAACCCCTACCTTCCCGAAAGCGACCAGGAGGCCTTGCGCGAACTGTTCGCCAATTCGCGGCCCGATTCCGGCACCGGCCCCTTCGTGCCGCCCAGTATCGAGGGGACCATCGGTTTCCCTGGCCACAATGGCGGGGCGAACTGGGGCAATGTCGCGGTCGATCCGGTGAACCAGCGCCTCTTCGTCGTGAGCCGCGAACTGCCGCTGCTCCTGAAGATCGTGCCGGACAATCGCGAGGAAGCGCTGGAAGCCATGCCCAATGCCGACGGGGAGGACATTCCCTATCGCTGGCCGGTCAACTTCATGCTGCAGAGCAATGGCATGGTGGCGATCAAGCCGCCCTTCTCCAACCTTACCGCCTATGACATGAATACGGGCGAGCAGATCTACTCCATTCCCAATGGCGAGATCCTGACGCTGGAGGAACAGGGCATCACCGGCGTGGGTGCGCAGACGCCGCGCTCCGGTCCTGTCGCCACGGCGGGCGGCCTGCTGTTCGTCAACACCGCGTCCGACCGCGCCTTCCGCGCCCGTGACGCCGCTACGGGCGAAGTGCTGTGGGAGCATCGTTTCGACGCGGGCACGGAGGGCGTGCCTGCCGTCTACGAGGTGGACGGTCGACAGATGATCACCGTGCCAGTCGGCGGCATGGGTCACTTCCTCGGCGGCCTCGGCCTGTCGGAGCCCGGTCCCAGCCGCTATGTCACCTTCGCCCTGCCGGAAGGTGCGCAGTAGTGAATGGAAGGGCCCTCCTTGCACTGACTGCCGCCTCGCTGGCCCTGCCGGCGAGCGCGCAGGACGTGCCGGGAGACCTGACCGTAATGCCGCCCGTGCCGACCGATTTTGCTCCGCCCCGCACAAGCTGGGGCGATCCCGATTTCCGCGGCACCTTCCCCATCGACGACATCGCCAGCATCCCTTTCGAGCGGCTGCCCGAATACGAGAACCGCTTCTGGCTGACTGACGAAGAGTATGCGGAGCGCCAGCAGCAGATCGCTGCGACAGAGGAGAGGAGCACCAGCGCGGCAGAGGCCAGCGACAGACTCGGTTTCGCCGCATTCCTGTCGGCGAACACCTCGGGTCGCCGAACCTCGCTGCTGGTGTCGCCGCCCGATGGCCGTGTGCCTGAACTCACCCCGTGGGCGCGCGAGAAGTACGAGGCAGGCCGATCCAGCTGGACGGACGGCGTCGACTTCGACTGGGTGTCGGACTTCGACACCTTCGACCGCTGCATTACCCGCGGCTTTCCCGCAACGATGATGCCGCACCGCTACAATAACGGCATCCGCGTGATGCAGGCGCCCGGCTATGTCGTGATCAAGACCGAGATGGTCCACGAGGACCGGGTCATCCCCGTCATGGCGCGCAGCGAGATGGAGGCACGGCGCTGGCCGGAGGACGTGCGCACATGGCTCGGCCAGTCGCTCGGCTGGTGGGACGGCAATACGCTGGTAGTCGAGACGACCAATATCCGCACCGGCGACAGCGCGGAGGAGGATCACCTCGCACGCGGCCCCTCGCCCTTGAACCTCGCAACACATGGGCGCGAGCCGTGGAATACGCTGCCAACCAGCCCGGAAGCTCGCGTGGTCGAACGCATCACGATGACGGGGCCGGACCAGCTCGTCTACGAAGTGACCTACACCGATCCGCAGGTTTTCACCCGACCGTGGACGGCCAGGCTCGATTGGAGCCGTGACGATACCTACAAGATTTTCGAATACGCTTGCCACGAAGGCAACGTGCAGATCCGGGATTACATAACCGCAAGCCGCGCCGAACGCGCTTCGGCAGCGGATGGAGAGAGATGATGATACGCTTTTTGCTCGGCTGTGGAGCGCTGGCGCTCGCAGCGCCGGTCGCGGCGCAGCAGGTGCCCGACGATCTTACCACCATGCCAGAGGTGCCGGACGACTACACGCCCGCCACCACCTCGTGGGGCGATCCAGACTTTACCGGTATCTGGCCGCTGAACGACTTTGCCGAACTGCCCGTCAACCGCCCGGCCCAGTACGGGAACCGCTTCTGGAAAACCGAAGAGGAAGTCGCGCAGGAACAGGGCCGGGTCGAGCAGCTGGAGGAAGCCTACGAGAGCGAGGACGAGGAAGGCACGATCGGCCTCGGGCACTGGATCGAATACCAGGCAGGCAGCCGCCGCACCTCGATGATCGTCTCCGCACAGGACGGCCAACTCCCCGACCTCACCGAGGAAGGCGAGCGCCGCTCGGCCCTGATGCGGGCAAGCTGGGTAACGGGTCAGACCTTCGACTGGGTGACCGATTTCGACAGCTGGGACCGCTGCATCACGCGCGGCTTCCCCGCCAGCATGTTCCCCTTCCGCTACAACAACGGCGTACGCATCTTCCAGTCGCCGGGCTACGTCACCATCGCGCTGGAAATGCTCGGCACGCGGATCATCCCCGTATCGGGCGAGGGCGAGCCCTGGCCTGCAGGCGTAGATGGCTGGTTCGGTCACAGCGTAGGCCGCTGGGTGGATGGCAACACGCTGGAGGTCGTCACCACGAACATCAAGCCGGGCGCCTCCGCCCTCAACGTCGCCACGCGCGGCGTGCCTTCGGGCAATACGATCCCGATGAGCGAGGAGGTGACCGTCACCGAACGCTTTCACATGGTGGGGCCGGATACGATCACCTACGAGATGCACTATTCCGATCCGGTTGTGTGGGAAGACGACTTTACCCTGCGCGTGAACTGGTCGCGCGACGACGAGTACCAATTCTACGAATACGCCTGTCACGAGGGTAACGTGCAGGTGCGCAACTACATCACCGCCGACCGCACGAAGCGCGAACAGGAATATGCGCGCGGTGCCATGGTCGAGCCAATCGATCCCGACGCCGGCCCTCCGCCCGCGATGGACCCCGCCAGTCGCGGCACCCAAACACGAAATTCTGAGGAGAGTGAATAATGGCCCGTACCCCTTTCAAGACCATCGCCATCGTTACCGCCAGCGTGCTGGCGCTGGCGATGCCTGCCACCGCGCAGGATGTGGTGCCCGACGATCTTACCACCATCGCCGAAGTACCCACCGATTTCGAGCCGCCGCGCACCCCCTGGGGCGACCCGGACCTGCGCGGCATGTTCCCCATCGACAACATCGCCAGCATCCCGATGCAGCGCCCCGCGCAATATGGTGACCGCTTCTACCTCAATGACCGCGAATACGAGCAGCGCCTGCAGCAGGCAGCCGGCTCGGACGAGCGTTACGAAGCGGAGGACGAGGCCGGCACCATCGGCTTTGGCCACTGGGTGGAATCCGATGCATCGGGCCGCCGCACCTCCCTGCTGGTCTATCCGGCGGATGGCCAACTCCCCGCGATGACCGACTGGGCGCAGGAAATGTACGAGAGCGGTCGATCCAGCTGGACGCCGAACACGCATTTCGACTGGGTGAGCGATTTCGACACCTGGGATCGCTGCGTGACGCGCGGCTTTCCGGCCTCGATGTTCCCCTTCCGCTACAATAACGGCATCCGCGTGATGCAGGCACCGGGCTATGTCGTCATTTCGCTGGAGATGATCCACGACGCCCGCGTCGTGCCGATCGTCGACGGGCCCGAGGCTGCCGCCGAAATGCGCTGGCCCGGAGACGTGCGTACCTGGATGGGTCAGTCCATCGGCTGGTGGGAAGGCAACCAGCTGGTGATCGAGACCACCAATATCGAGGATGGCGCCAGCGTGTCGGAAGACAATTACGAGCGCGGCCCCAGCCCGCTCAACATGGCGACGATGGGCGTGCCGCCCTTCAACACCATTCCCACTAGCGACCAGGCCCATGTCAGGGAAGTGCTGACGATGACCGGTCCCGATCACATCGTCTACGAACTGACCTACACCGATCCCGAGGTCTTCACCGACAAGTGGACCGCCCGCCTCGACTGGACGCGTGACGAGGAATACGAATTCTTCGAATATGCCTGCCACGAAGGCAACGTGCAGATCCGCAACTACATCACCGCGGCAGCCGCCGGGGTGGAGAACACCGAGGGCGGCGCTGCCGAGGGTGAAGGCAGCGGTTCCTGACAACCGACAGCAAGCGGGCGCGCCGGAAGGACCGGTGCGCCCGTCTTACCTGGCCTGTGGGAGCGGGCGGCAAACCGGGATGGATGCGATGAAGAAAGCTTTTGAACAAGGCACTCTGCTGGCGATGATCGGCATGGGAATGGCGGCTTGCGCCACTACTGACGGCGCCTCTGCGCAGGAGGCTGCGACGATCGCCTCCACGCCGGTCACCACCGAAAACGGCCTCGTGCAGGGCGTGCCTTCCGAGAAAGTGGAGGGTGTGACCGTCTTCAAGGGCATCCCCTTCGCCGCGCCGCCGGTAGGCGAATTGCGCTGGGAAATGCCTCAGCCTGCTGCCGACTGGGACGGTATCCTCACCGCCGACAGCTGGGGCGACAGCTGCATCCAGAACCCGGCGCCCCAGCGCTTCCCGGTCAATTCCGCCACCGACATGCCGGACAGTCCCGGGACGTCGGAGGACTGCCTTTATCTCAACGTCTGGACGCCTGCCGAAACTGCCGACGCCAACCTGCCGGTGATGGTGTGGCTCTATGGCGGCGCGTATAACGAGGGTGGCGGCTCAAGCCCGTTCAGCCAGGGCGACTACCTAGCCGACAAAGGCGTGGTGATGGTCACCTTCAACTACCGCGTCGGCTCTCTGGGCTTCTTCGCGCACCCTGAGCTTACCGAGGCCAATGGCGCCAGCGGCAACCAGGCGCTGGGCGATGCCATCGCCGCGCTGCAATGGGTGCAGGACAATATCGCGGCCTTCGGCGGCGATCCCTCGCGGGTCACCATCTTCGGCGAAAGCGCCGGCTCGGCCATGAATGCAGCGTTGGTGGGCGCTCCGCCGGCGGAGGGCCTGTTCGCCCGCGCCATCGCGCAGAGCGGCACGTTCCAGGGCCTCAATATCGGGCAGATGGTGCCGCGTGAAACGGCGCAGCAGCGAAGTCTTGCCGCGGCTGAAGAGAATTTCGGCACGACCAGCCTTGCAGAACTGCGCGCCCTTCCGGCGGAGGAAGTTCACGCGAACATTTCCGGCCAGGGCATGATCGTGGACGGCGCCATCATCCCCGAGGACCTGGCCGTCACCTTCTCGCAAGGGCGGCAATTGCCGGTCGATGTGCTGGTCGGCTCCAACGAGGATGAGGGCAGCTTCACCGCCATTTTTGGCCCGCCCGCCACGCTTGAAAGCTGGCAGCAGGGCGAGGCCATGCGCTGGGGCGAGCGGGCCGAGATGGGGCGCGCTGCATACCCGGTAAGGACCGATGAGGAGGCGCAGGTGACCGCAACGCAGCCCTTCGGCGACAATATGAGCTGGCTGATGCGCCAATATGCGCAGTGGCAGTCCAACATTGGCGAAGGCGCCTATCATTACTGGTTCCGTCACGACCCACCCTACGATGAAGGCCGCGGCGATCTGGGTGCGGCGCATACCGGCGAGATTCCCTACGTGTTCGACAATCTGTGCGCTCCGCGCACCTTCCCCGGCGGATCGTCGGTGGAGCAGATGTGCGGCAACGAGACCGAGGAGGCGTTTGCCGATCAGGTCTCGCAATACTGGGTGAATTTTGCTCGCACCGGCAATCCCAATGGCGATGGCCTGCCAGAATGGCCCGCGATCGGCGAACTGGACGCGAACGAGGTCTTCGTGCTCGATGCAGGCAATATCGGCGTGTCGGAGTGGTTCGGCGCGGACAAGGCGGCGCTTTACGATGCGCTTTACCAGGACCGGGTCGGCGGTCCGCTGGGGCTTGCCTCGGACGAATAATCTGCGGCAAGCTGCACGCTTTCTGGGGAGAGGGAAGCGATGATCAGAAGTGGTTTGCTGCTCGCAGGAGCAGGGCTTGCAGCGTTGGCGCTGGCCGGTTCGGGCTCGGCGCAAGGTAGCGCGACGCTGGCCGCGCAAATGGATGCGGGACGCACGGCCTATGCTGCCAATTGTGCCGCCTGCCATGGCGATGATCTCGCCGGCGGGCAGTTCGCAGGCACGCTGACCGGCCCTGTCTTCCTCTCCACCTGGGGCGAGCTTCCGGCAGGCGAGCTGCTCGAATACATTTCCACCTCCATGCCGCCCGGCGGCGGCGGGCGGCTTAGCGACGAGACCTATCAGGCCCTCACTGCGCTCATCCTTGTGGAGAACGGCGTCGATCCCGAACTGACGCTAGCCAGCGCCACGCTGCCCGAACCGCCGACGATCGAGGAGCAGAACGCGCTGGGCATCGGCGGCATCAGCACTTTCTACCCCTTCCCCGAATGGGAAGAGCCGGTTGATCGCTTCGCCGATTACACGCCCGTCACTGCAGACATGCTGGACGCCCCCGCGCCCGAGAACTGGATGGCCTGGCGTCGCGGGCATGAGGGCCAGGGCTTCTCTCCCCTCACCCAGATCACGCCCGCCAATGTCTCCGATCTCTCGGTCGCATGGGCGCAGGCCCTGCCGGTCGGGCCCACCATGGCAGAACCGCTGGTGCGCGACGGGGTAATGTACGTCCATGCCTATGGCGAGGAGGTGTTTGCCTTCGATGCCGCGACCGGGCGGCAGCTGTGGCGCTATCGCCGCCAGATGCCGGAAGGCACGCTGATGCAGGGCAAGAAGACCATCGCCCTGTGGGACGACATGCTGATCCTCGCCACCAGCGACCTGCACATGCTGGCGCTCGATGCGCGTACGGGTCGCCCCGTCTGGGACGTTGCAATTCCCGATGCCGAGAACACCCGCAGCAATGGCGGCCCGCTGGTGGCCGATGGCGTGGTGATGATCGGCCTTGCCACCCAGCGCCCCGGCGGCGGCCTGATCGCCGCTTTCGATGCGCAGACGGGTGAGCACCTCTGGAATTTCGATACCGTCGCCAAGAGCGGCACGCTTGGCGGGGATACCTGGAACGAGGTGCCCGATGCCGAGCGGCAGGGCGGCTCCGTCTGGACGAGCGGCAGCTATGACGCCGAGACCGGCCTCGCGCTATGGGGCGTCGCGCAGACCTACGATACCGGCCCGGTTCGGGACCGCGTTCCGGGCGGCAACAATGACGGGCTATTCACCAACTCCACCCTCGCCTTCGAGCCGCGAACTGGTGAGCTCGTCTGGTACTTTCAGCACATGCCCAACGACCAGTACGATCTCGACTGGGTGTTCGAGCGGGTGATCGCCGATATCGAGGTCGGGGGCGAGGAGCGCCATGTCGTCATCACCGGCGGCAAGGACGGTCTGTTTGACACTCTGGACGTGCGCACCGGCGAGTATCTCGACACCGCCGACATGGGCTTTCAGACCTATATCGTGGACATCGATCCCGAAACGGGCCGCAAGACCGCCGACCTCGCCCTGCTACCGGGCCGGGACCGCGACGCCGTGTTCATGTGTCCGCACGCAGGTGGCGGGCGCAACTGGAGCCCCACGGCCTTTGCCAAGGACAGCGCCAAGCTGTTCGTCAACGCGCGCGACACCTGCATGGAAATGCGCCCGACAGAGCAGGGCTTTCTCTCCAGCGGCGTCGACATCTACTACTCCGCCCCGCCCGATAGCGACGGCAATTTCGGCATCCTGCAGGGCATAGACATGGAAACAGGCGAAGTGGCGTGGGAGCATCGTCGCCGCGCGCCTTACAATGCGGGTATTCTCGCCACGGGGAGCGGCTTGTTGTTCACAGGCGCGATGGACCGCGAATTCCTGGCCTACGACCAGTCGAGCGGCGAGCAGGTGTGGCGCAGCGGCCTGACCGGCGTGCCCAATGCCAGCCCCATTACCTATGCAGTGGACGGGAAGCAGTATGTCGCCGTCGTTACCGGCATGGGCAATCCCCTCGCCTTCGGTCTGCCGGACTTCACGCCGGAATTGCCGATCCCGGAGGTGAACAGCTCGTCCGTCTACGTCTTCGCGCTGGATGAGTAGTTTGTTTGCGAAGGCGCGTCCGCGCCTTCGTCCCCGCTAGACGCGCAGCAGAGCTGCGCCCGCTGCGGGCGGACGTTCGCCCTTGCGACGCGTCTCACGCGCCGTTTTGTCAGTTCCGTACGGCCAAAAAAAGGGCCGCTCGATCAAGCGGCCCTTTCTCGTTTCGCGAGGCGTTGCGGCCTCAGTAATAGATACCCAGGGTGAAGCCGATCGCGCGGCCGCAGAAGACCACGCCGATCCATGCCACCAGCGAGACGGTGGCCGCCACTTTGGCGCCCGTTGGCAGGGTTGGCGCCGCGTCCCAGTCGGTCACCGTCTTGTAGGTGACGAAGTGGAAATACAGCATGTTCAGCCCCGCCAGCGCCAGCAGGCCCAGCTTTATGAGGAAGTACGGGTTCACCATGTAGGTGGAGGCCTTGCTGGTGAATAGCAGCGTGCCGGTGATCGCCGCCAGCACGAACGCACCCCACGTCCAGGGCAGCGTATCCTTGCTCATCTGGGTCACCGCCCACTTGTTGCCGGCAAGGCCCAGCAGGCGCAGGTCCATGATCATGATCGTGCCGAAAACGGTGACGAGCGCGATGACATGAAGCGTCTCGAGCGTGGGGAAAGCCCACAGGCTCTCGGCGATGGACGTGCCGAGGGACGAGTATTCGATCGATTCCCAGATATTCGTGGGTTCGGGATAGTAAGAAGCCATTTCGTTTTCCCCTCAAACCGGCGCGTAGGCGATCCAGCGACCGTGGGCCATGATGAGGCACCACAGGATCACGATGAGCCAGCCGGTGACCTTCACACCGCTGCTGGCAGTCCACGCCGGGCCACTCGCCGTGGCCGATTTGCGTACCGCCCCCTGGAAGGCGAGCGTGATAAGCACGGTGACGACCAGCAGCAGCATCTTCATCCAGAACACGCCGTTGATCATGTTGCGAACCGGCTCTGCCCACAGCATCAGCAAGCCGCTGACGACGATCCACACGAGGCCCCACCAGATCCACGGCATGTAGCGCGAGGATACCTCCGGCACGGTTCGCGCGCCGCCGGCGAGATTGCTTATCCGCAACGTCAGCATGAGCGTTGCAGCGAAGGCAGCGCCAATGCCGATGATATGCATCACCTGGGCCAGCGGCACGCCCCAGAAATTCGTCACCAGTACCTGGTTGAAGCCTGTCGTCTCGATCCAGAAGGCCCAGTCGAGCAGGAACGTCGTCCTGAGCCAGTCCGTCAATCCGTAAAAGAAGTCACCCATTCCCTCTTGTCCTTGTTTTCTACCCCCGGTTTATCGGCCAGATTGATCCTGTCCGGAGCGTTTTCGCCTTGATCTTGCGCAAAATCCGCTAGCGATCATTTGACCTTTCGCCAAGTGCCGTACCGTCGAAGAAGACTGGAAGAACGAGTCGCACGAGGCGAATTTCTCCCCGTTTTTCCGTCATTTCCGCCGACAAAGCCTTACGTTTTTCATAGGCTTAGCGCATGCCGGCCTATCGTTTCCCCCGCACCCCGCCGGAAGCGGTGTGACGAGGCATTGCCAAGGCCATGCAGGATGTTTAGGACAGAATCAACAAGGGCGATCGGCAGCCATGTCGAAGCACGCCCAGACAATGTGATTCGGGAGATTGAGGGATGCATGTAGGCAGGGCTGCGAAACTGGCCATGATGCTTGCCTGTACCACGGCCTGCACCACGATGACTCCGGGCACCCTCGCCGCCAACGATCAGGCCGGCGCCCGCACCATGCCCGATGGCGATTGGCAGACGATCCACCGCGACCTCGCCGCCACGCGCTATTCCCCGCTCGCGGACATCAACCGCGCCAATGTCGGCGGATTGCAGCAGGCCTGGACCTATCCCTACCGCGCCTTCACCGTGGCCGTACCGCTGGTGATCGACGGCGTGATGTACTTTCCCGCCCAGAACCGCCTCATCGCTCTCGACGGGGCGACGGGCGAGGAAGTGTGGGTGTACGAGCACGAGTTTCCCGCCAGCGACCAGCCCGGCCCGCCGCCCGCCTTCGCCGCGCGCGGCCTCGCCTACTGGCCCGGCGATGGGCAGCATGGCGCGCGCCTTCTGGTAACCGGCGGCAATGCGCTGATGGCCTTCGATTTCGAGACGGGAGAGCCTGTCACCTCGTTCGGAGACAATGGCGCTGTCGCCATCGACCCCGGATATTCCGGCACGCCCACGATTACAGGCAATGTCGCCATCATCGGCGCGGCTAGCCTCGAGAATCCACAGGGCGCAGCCGGAAATCCGCGCGCCTTCAACGTGGTGACCGGCGAGAAGCTGTGGGAATTCGACACCACGCCCGACGAAGGCGAACCCTTTCACGACACCTGGGGCGGCGGGGCTGAGAATCGCGGCGGGACCAACATGTGGGGCTTCGCCGCCACCGTCGACGAGAGCACGGGCACCGCCTACCTGCCCATCGCGGGGCCCGCGCACAATTACTACGGCGGCGACCGCCCCGGCACGAACGAGTTTGCCAATTCGGTCGTGGCCGTGGACGCAGAAACCGGCGAATACCAATGGCACTTCCAGACCGTGCATCACGACATCTGGGATATCGACATGAGCCATGCCGGCGCGCTCATCCCGGTCGAGGCGCCCGACGGTCAGCAGCACATGGCCCTCGCCAATGTCGGCAAGTCGAGCCTGTTCTTCGTGCTCGACGCCGAGGATGGAGAGCCGGTCCTGCCGGTGGAGGAGCGCCGCGTCCCGCCCGGAGACGTGCCGGGCGAGTACTACCACCCGACGCAGCCCTTCCCGGTCGTCACCCCGCCGCTCAGCCGCGTGGAAATGACCTACCAGGATATTGTCGGCCCCGAAGACACGACCGCTGCCCATTCGGAAGCCTGTTACGACCTGTGGGAACGCGCTGGCGGTTTCGTCAATCTGGGGCCGTTCACGCCATTCATGTACCGCGCCGAAGGCCAGCCGCCACGTTCAACCATACAGTTGCCCGGCGGCATCGGCGGAGTGAACTGGGGCGGCCCGGCTGCCGATCCGACCACCGGCATGGTTTTCGTCAACGCGCTCGACACCTCGCTGGTCGGCTGGGTGGAGAAGGTGGAGGGCGACGAGCCCTATTCCTTCGATACCAGCGCTGCAGGTCCGCTGCCCGAATACGACCGCGCCTTCATCACCGGCAAGGGTCCGTTCCACACCTTCACGGCGCCGCTCTCGGGCGAATACGACGAGGCTGGCCGCCCGGTGGGCCCCGCCCTACCCTGCTACAAGCCGCCGTGGGCGCGCCTGACCGCGGTGAACGCGAACACCGGCGAAATCGCCTGGGCGGTGCCGCTCGGCCAGTATGACGAGCTGCCCGAAGGGCGCCGCGTGCTGGGCAATGCGGGCAGCGCCGGGCCCAGCGTGACGGCGGGCGGCCTCGTCTTCGTCGGCGCCACCAACGATCGCCGCTTCCGCGCCTTTGACGCGGAGAGCGGAGAGCAGCTATGGGAAGCACAGCTGCAAGGAAACGCCAACGCCAATCCGTTCTCGTATCGGGGAAGCGACGGCAGGCAATATGTGGCGATCAATGCCGGTGGGCAGATCGTCTCATTCGCCCTGGAAGAATAACGTACATCAGCAAGGTCTTGAGGAGAGAATATGCGGGGTCTTAAACATTTGGCGACTGTCGCCGGCACTGCCATTGCACTGGCGATGGTTCCGGCTGGACCGGCTCTGGCCGATAACCACGAAAGCAGCGAGATGGAGCGCATCGGCGACCATCCCAATCTCAACGGCGTCTGGCAGGTGATGAATTCCGCGAACTGGAATGTGGAACCGCACAGCGCCGGGCCGAACCCCTTGGAGGCGGGTGACCGCCTGCTGGGCGCGATCGGTGCCGTTCCCGCCGGGCTCGGAGTCGTGGAAGGGGGAGAGATTCCCTATAACGACCAGGCTCAGGAGCGGCTGCAGTACAATCGCGACAACGTGATCACCTACGATCCGGAGGCCGCCTGCTATCTGCCCGGCATTCCGCGCGCCACCTACATGCCGCACCCCTTCCAGATCGTGCAGGGCGACGGCGACGATATCCTGATGGTGTACGAATACGCCTCAGCCAACCGCGTGATCAACATGGAAGAGGTCGGCATTCCGCCGATCGACACCTGGATGGGCACCAGCTACGGCCAGTGGGAAGGCGACACACTGGTCGTCACCACGCTGGCGCAGGGTCCGGGCCTCGTGAAACTGCCCGCGGGCGAGATGGTACAGGGCGTGACCTGGCTGGACCGTGCGGGCAACTACCTCACCAACCAGGCCACCGTGACGGAGCGCTTCACGCTGCGCGAAGGCGGCAACCACATCGACTACCACGTCACCATCGAGGATCCTTCCATCTATACCCAGCCTTGGGAAATGGAGATGGTGCTCTACCGTCACGTGGAAGACGATGCGCAGCTTCTCGAGTTCAAGTGCGTGCCGTTTTCCGAGCGTCTGCTCTACGGCGACTTAATCGAGGAGTAATGTTCGATTTGCTATTTGGACAAAGTCAACGTAAACACTTGTCCGTCTGACAGCTTGCAAATTTGAGTAACCAAGGAGTTCAACCATGCAGATTAAGAAGCTCAGCGCTGCCGCAATCGGCGCCGTGCTCGCTGTGACGGGCGTTGGTGCCATTGCGCACCACTCGTTCGCCACGGAGTTCGACCGTAACAAGCCGATCCGCCTCGAAGGCCAGGTCGTGATGTTCGAATGGGTCAACCCCCACAGCTGGATACACATCGATGTGGAGCGTGGCGGTCGTACCGAGCGCTGGCGCATCGAAGGCGGTGCTCCTTCCGCCCTGCTGCGTCGTGGCTGGAACAGAAATTCGCTGCCCGCGGGCACCGACATCATCGTCGACGCCTTCCAGGCCCGTGATGGCGACACTCGTGCCTCGGCCGCGGAAATCCGCTTCCCGAACGGCCGCGAGCTTTCGCTCGGCAACCCGACCACGGAAGCCGTTGCTGCAGCGCGCGACCGCGCTCAGTAAACCAGCGAGACACACCGATACGATGCGGGGGTCCTCGAGAGAGGGCCCCCGTTTTGTTTTGGCGACGGCGCAGGCACGCGAACCGGCGACTATCGCCAGCTCGGGTTACGAACCTTCTTGTGGGGGGCACCGTAGTCGGAGAGATGGGATGGAGGAGGAAGCGAGGCTGAGGGGTAGGCTGGGTAGCCCCGCGTGCTTCCGACTACGATGCATGTCCTGAATAGCTGAGCTGCATGCAAAGCAAATACGGGCTTTAGGTCCGCTGCCCCAAAGACGGTAGGGTCAGATGCCCGCTTCCACGGCCAGCCGGATCATCTCGGCCGAACTCTGCGCGCCGAGTTTTTCCATCGCGATGCCGCGATGCATCTTGATCGTCTTTTCCGAAAGTCCGAGCTCCCAGGCGATCTGCTTGTTTCGCAAGCCGCTCGCCACCATTCGCAGCACTTCCAGCTGGCGCTTCGAGAGATCCTTGATCTTCTCGGTCGCGCGCACGCGCCTGGTCAGGCTCGGCCCCTGTGAATCTTCGCACAGCTCGATCTGGGAGCCGAAAAAATAGGCCAGTTCGCCGTCGTCATCGAAGATCGGGGCGACGACCACGGCATTGCGGAACGGCGTGCCGTCCTTCTTGTAGTTGAGGATCTCGACCATCACCGGCTTGCGATCCCGCACGCCCTTGCGGATCGTTTCGGTAAGCCAGGGCTCTGTTCCGGGACCGGCGAGAAACCGGCAATTGCGCCCGAGTATCTCGTCCTCGCCATATCCCGTTAACTCCACGAAGGCGTGGTTGCAGGCGATAAGGGGATTATCCGGCTTGCGCGGATCGCTCACCACAGCCGCGACCGGACTGCAGTCGACCAGTTCCCGAACCGAATACTCGGTAGATGTCGTCGTCGTACCCACTATCCTATCCCTTTAGCGCGACATTGCGCACAAGGCAAAGTCAACGAGCCAACCGTCCGAAAAGGGCGGTTTGCGAACAGCTTCCGCGAAGATGGTGATTCGTCGGGCCTCTGGCTATAGAAAATTGCGCTTTGTTCATGGGCCGGTCGCCGGGAAGGCGTGAACTGCACGATAGGTGCGAAGCCGGACCGAAGAGAGAGAGCCTATTCGGCCACCCAGTCCTTGCGCAGGGAAGGCCCGGCCAGCCCCATCAGCAGCGCAGCCACGGCGTAGAGCGACAGGCCGTAGAGCATGGAATAGCGCAGCGCCTCGTCGCCGTAGAACGGCAGCAGGATATCCGACAGCGCTCCGAGCGCATAAATGCCGCCCCCAAGGCCGATCAGGTTGTTGATGAGCAGGAACAGCGCCGAAGCGGTAGAGCGCGCTGCAGGCACCACCAGGTGCTGTACGGCAGACAGGACCGGGCCAAGCCAGACATAGGCCAGCGCCTGCGGTACGAGGAACAGCAGGAAGGCAAGCTTCGCGTCGGTGCTCGAGATACCCGCCGCGAACAAGGGCGCGCCAAGGAAGAAGGCTAGGCCCGGGAGCCAGGCGTAGAACGCCCTGTCGCGACTCCCGAGCCTGTCGGCGATGAGTCCCCCTCCCATCACGCCGACAACGCCGCCGATCAAAAGCAGCGCACCGAAGAATTGCGAAGCTTCCACCAGTTCGAAACCGAAGCTGCGAATCAGCAGGCTCGGCAGCCAGAAGGCGATGCCGTAGCCCAGCATGGAGGACATCGCCGCGCCGAAGGAGAGGAACCAGAAGCTCTTCTTGCGAGCGAGCACGCCCGCCGTCTCCCTGAGCGAAGGCATTTCGGGAAGTTGCTCGGGATTGTCGGCGGCAACCTTGGGCTTTGCCTTGTCGCGCACGAGAACCTTGAAGATCGGCACGATCACCAAACCGCACAGGCCCACCGCGAAGAAGGCGGTGCGCCAGTCCACGGTAGCTGCGATATAGCCGCCCATCAGCACGCCGAGGCCAGAGCCGATGGGAATGCCGAGCGAGTAGATCGACAGCGCCGTCGCGCGCCGTTCGCTGGGGAAGTAATCGCCGATCAGCGCATAGGACGGAGCAACGCCGCCCGCTTCTCCAATGCCCACGCCAAGCCGCGCCAGGAAAATATGCCAGAAGTTCTGCGCAACGCCGCACAATGCGGTGAACCCGCTCCACGCCGCGAGCGAGACGGCGATGACCCAGCTGCGACTGGTGCGGTCTGCCAAGGCCGCGAGCGGCACCGCCATCGTCGAATAGAGCAGCGCGAAAGCGAGCCCGCCGAGCAGCCCCATCTCCCCATCGTCGAGACCGAGATCGGCCTGGATGGGCGCGGCGAGGATCGAGAGGATCTGCCGGTCGATGAAATTGAAGATGTATACCACCAGCAGCATGGCCAGAACGGTATTGCGATGCGGATCGCGCATTTCGGCGGGGGCTGCGGTCATGCCAGGGTCTCGCGAAGGAAATCGTCGATGGCCGCGCGTGCAACCGGCTCATCTAGCGTCGGAGCGTGGCCTCGGCCCGGCACCTCGACATAGGTGAAAGGGCCTTTGTGGCGCTGCCGCATTTCCTCGACCGTGTCACTACCCAGTAGGTCCGACAGGGCGCCGCGGATAACGAGCACCGGGGTCTGGCCCAGCGCTTGCCACAGCGGCCAGAGATCGGGCTGCGGCTCGTCGCCGATATCGGCGAAGCCATCGGCAATGGCAGGGTCGTAGGCGAAGGCGACGCGCCCGTCTGGCAGTTCGCGGCATGTGCGCCGGGCCCAGTCGCTCCAGTCGGCCTCTCCGAAATCAGGAAAGGCATCGCTATTGATCGCTGCACTGGCCATGGCTGCCGCATCCCAGTCGGCAAAAGGCTCCCCGCCGCCGACATAGCCGCCGATGCGCGCAAGGCCTTCGGGTGCAAGGACCGGGCCGACATCGTTGAATACGATGGCCGGGAAAGCGTCGGGCCGCGCGGCGTTCATCACCATTGCCATGAGCCCGCCCATCGAGGTTCCGATGAGGCCGGGCCGCTCGATGCCGAGGCTTTCAAGCAGCGCGAACATGTCCTTTGCGTAGACGTCGGGACGGTAATTCGCCGGTTCGGAATCCACTTCCGAAAGGCCGCGCCCCCGCTGGTCGGGCACGATGAGGCGATAGCCTCGAAGATGCTCGGCCAACGGCTCGAAATCGCCGCTGTTGCGGGTGAGGCCGTGCATCAGCAGCAAAGCGGGGCCATCTGCAGGATAGTCGCGCGCGAACAGTCTCAGCCGTCCGCACGCGCTATCGTAGCGGTGCTCTTCATAGTGCCTCATCGCGCTATCCTGTCCGCAGGCGCGGATCAGAATTCGATGGTGGCGGTGAGATAGACCTGGCGCGGATTGCCGTAGAAGGCCGTGAGCGTACCCTCGGTGCCGAGCGACGGGATCGGGAAACCGTTCGGGCCCAGCGCGATCTCACCCGTTTCCGGATCGGCGACCACGAAGGTGTAGCCGGAGGTACGGTATTCCTTGTCCGTCAGATTGCGACCGTAGAGGCCGAGGCTGAAGCCGCCATCCGCGCTGGTCCACACGATGCTCGCGTCGAGTAGCGCGTAGCCCGGCTGGTCGAGATAGGGGTTGGGAATCTCGAACTGCGTCGTCTCGCTGCGATAGGAGACGGTGCTGCCGACATAAAGATCGCCCGAACCCGCCGGCGTGGTGTAGCCCAGCGTTGCGCTACCGCTCCACTCCGGAGTGTTCTGGACCACGCGGAAGTCGGCGACGTCCGTAGGCTCGCCATCGATGAGGGTGACGTACTCGTTGTATTCAGCGTCGATCCAGCCGAGCGAACCTTGCAGGCGCAGTTCGTCACCGCTGGCGAACATGTCGCGGCCAAGGCGGGCATTGGCCTCGAGTTCGAGACCCATGATGTCAGCAGCACCGGCGTTGGACACGATGCCGCAGAATGTGGCGATGCCGCCGACATTACAGGCCGCCGAACCGGGGATCTGCACATTGGTGTAGTCCGCGTAGAAACCGGCAAGCGCGATATAGACCGCATCGCCCAGCAGGCTGCCCTTGTAGCCGACTTCGTAGCTGTCGACTTCCTCGGGCTCGAAGCTGAGGAAATCGGCAACTTCCGCATCGGTCGGCATGCCCGGCGTTGCCGCGGGCGCGTTCACGCCGACGCCGCGTGGATCAAAGCCGCCACCCTTGAAGCCCTGCGAGAAGCTGGCGTAGATATTATGGTCGGGCGTTGGCTGGAAGCTGAGCGAGACGCGCGGGGTGAACTTGTCGAAATCGGCACTGCCCTGGAAGTCGGTGCTCGGGGCGCCGAACGGAATACCCGCTCCGCCGAAGACAGGCGAACCGCCGCCGAGATAGTTCTGGCGCAGGATATCAGCCTCACGCTCGTCCCAGGTGTAGCGCCCGCCGACGGACAGGCTGAGCTGGTCGGTCAGGTCGTAGGTAAAGTCGCCGAAAACCGCGAAGGTTTCCGTGTCGACATTCGCTTCGGTAAATGCGGTAAAGCCGGCGAAGGTGGTGAACAGGCGCACGTCGAACTGCGTGTCGGCCTTGGCGTTGAGATAGTAGCCGCCAAGCAGGCCGGAAAAGCGCCCGCCATCGTCCCAGATCAGCTGGACTTCCTGGCTTACCTGCGAGTTGCGATAGAAAGCCGGAACGTCGACATCGACCGCAGGCAGCGCGTCGAAATCGATGGGAGAGGCGCTTTCGTCCTCACGGTATGCGGTGATGGAGCGGAAAGTCAGCGTGTCGCTGAGATCGACGCGGGCATTGAGCGCGAAACCGAAGGCTTCCACGTCCTGCTCGGGGTCGTCGAGCCCGCCGCGCGTGTCATACACGTCGTCCAGCACCGGCGCGCCCGAGACGGCACCGGGGATCAGGCGATGGCCGCCGCGCGCATTGGAGCGATCATGCGTGTAGTCGCCTGTGGCGCGTACGAGATAGGCCTCGCCATTGCCGCCCACTTCGATGGTGCCGCGCGCGGCCCAGATATCCTTGTTGTAGTTCTCCTCGCCCGTGGTGAGGTTTTCGCCGAAGCCATCGCGCGAGAGGCGAGCGACCGAGCCGCCGACGCGCACGACATCGGTGAGCGGGGTGGAGGCGGTCACCACGCCCTCGGCGCGGCCATAGGTGCCGACCGTACCGCGCAGGCGCAGGCTGGTCTCGTCCGGCAGTTCGCTGGTGACGTATTTCACCGCGCCGCCAATGGTGTTGCGGCCATAGAGCGTGCCCTGCGGCCCGCGCAGCACCTCGATCCGCTCCACATCGTAGATGTCGAGCACGGCGGCCTGCGGACGGTTGAGATAGACGTCGTCGAGATAGATGCCCACGCCCTGCTCGAAGCCGGAGACGGGATCCTGCTGGCCGATGCCGCGAATGAAGGCGGACAGCGTGGAGTTGGTGCCGCGCGATTCCTCCAGCGTGGTGTTGGGCGTAACCTGCGCGATATCGGTGATGTCGACGGAGCCGCGCTGCTGCAGTTCCTCTGCCCCGAAACTGGTGACGGCGACCGGAACGTCCAGCAGCCGCTCTTCACGGCGACGCGCGGTGACGATGATCGTGCCGCCCGTGGCCTCCTCGGCCTCGGCAGGCGTGTCGACCTGCTGCGCGTATGCGGGAACTGCCATCGCGCCCATCACCAGGGCACAGGCGGTAGACTGCCACAGAAAGGCCTTCGACATCATTTCTCTCCCAGAACTATTCTTGTTGACGCCTCCAATATTGAAACCTGAACCGACTTTCAACTTTAAACTTTGCGCCCCGTCGCAAAACGCGATAGCCGTTGCCCCATGGCTACAACCCGCCCTTCTCCCGCCGATACCGAAAGCAAGGCACCCCGCACCGCGCGCGGGCGCGAGACATTGCGCAGGCTGCTGGATGCTGCCGCCAAGGAATTCGGGGAAAAAGGCTTTCACGAAGCCTCGATCAGCGGGATCACCCGCCGTGCTGGCACCGCGCTGGGCAGTTTCTACACCTATTTCGACAGCAAGGACGAAATCTTCCGCGCGCTTGTGAAGGACATGAGCGGGCAGGTCGCGGCGCAGGCCGGCCGAGCGGTGACGCCGGACCTCGCACCGTTCGAGGTTGAGCGTGCAGCGTTGCACGCCTTTCTCGAATTCGCGCGGGACAACAAGGAAATCTACCGCATCATCGACGAAGCCGAATTCGTCGACCCCGCAAGCTTCCGCGAACATTACGAGACGACGGCCAAGCGCATCCTGCAGCGCCTGAAGCAGGGCGAAGCTGCCGGCAAGTTCCGCGAAGGCATGGACGAGGCGCACGCCTGGGCGCTCATGGGAATGAACGTGTTCCTGGGCCTGCGTTATTCGGTTTGGGACGAAGGGGCGGAATCGGACCGGATCGCCGATCTCGCCAATGACATGCTGCGCCGGGGGATCGGGCGGGACTGACGCGCCCCGCCATCAAGCCTGCCTGCGGTTGCCTGCGGTGTCGATCATTCCCACCAGTAGCGCGCGCGAGCCTCGTCACCGGTGACGATCTCGTTCATGGTCGTCGCATCGTAGGCGCGTCCGCCCAGCACCACCGTCTCCACCCGCTCGGTATTGCGGATGTTCTCCAGCGGATCGCCTGCAAGGATTACCATGTCCGCAAGCTTGCCGACTTCCAGCGAGCCGATCTCGCGGTCCATGCCAAGCGAGCGCGCGGGTACGATTGTCGCCGCCTTCAGCGCCTCAAGCGGGGTCATTCCGCCGCGCACGAAGGACCATATCTCCCAATGCGCGTCGATCCCCGCCTGCTGGCCATGGGCACCGATGGAGACGAGCACGTCGCGCTCGGCCAGCCGGGCGGCCTCGCGGGCAATCTCGTCATCCACGAAATCGCCTTCGGGCGCGGTGGTGCGACGAGCCGTCTGCGCGCGCAGGATGGTAGGCGGGGTGTGCGCCATCAGCAGCGGCTGCGCGAAAACATCCGTCGCCTGTCGCCAGTAGGGATCGGCCGCCAGCCCGCCATAGCCTACCACCAGCGTCGGGGTGTAGTTGGTGTTGGACTGGCTGAAGAACTGCAGCACGTCCTCGTAGAGCCGCATGACGGGAATATTGTGCTCCAGCGTGGAGTTGCCATCCGCGATCAGGTTCAGGTCCATGCCGAACAGCGATCCACCTTCGGCCACCACCAGCATGTTCTCCTGCCGCGCAGCTTCCACCACCATCTGCCGCTGGTCGCGCCGCGGCTGGTTGTAGTTCTTCACGCTGGGCGCGCCCTCGGCCCGCAAGCGGCGCACATGGTCGAGCGCATCGTCGAGGCTGTCGATCTCGGCATAGGCGCCAGCTGCCCGCGCGCCGTAGATCACGCGGCCCGTACTGAACATGCGCGGAGCAAGGATCATGCCTGTGCGCTGCATGTCGTCCGCCACGAAGAAGGTCGTGTCGCTGGACGGGTCGTGGATCGTCGTGGTGCCAAGGGACAGCATCTGGAGGAGGTTCCAGTTCTGCTGCGGCACCAGCTCGTCGGCCGAATATGAGCCGTGGGCATGGGCATCGACTAGGCCGGGGATTACCGTTCTGCCAGCCGCATCGATCGTAGGCGTACCGGCGGGAATGGTGACGCTGCCGGCAGGTCCGATGGCGGCAATCATGTCGTCCTCGACGAGGATCGTCGCGTTCTCGATGATCCCGCCGTCCTCGCTGGCCATGGAAATGACGCGCGCACCGGTAATGGCGAGCGAGCCTTCGTGCCGGTCTGCCGCAACAGTGCGCAGCATGGAAACGCCGGTCTCGGGTGGAGTGAAAGCGGCGCGCTCCTCCCCATCGGCAGGCGGCGCATCCGGGAACAGTTCGGCAAGCGTGGCGGAGTAGAGCGTAGGGCCCAGCGACCAGTTGAGCTGCTCCCCGTCATTGGACCAGTGGATGTAGCTCGCACCTGAGTCTGATACCTCGACCACTGGCAGGCTCTTCGTCGTGGCGGAAATCGTTACCGCCTGCGTTCCCGGCATCAGCGGCATGACGAAGGCGTCGTAATTCTCGCTGAAGGCGACATATTCGCCGGTGGGGGACACATGATAGCCCGTTACCAGCTCGCCCTTTGCATGGGTGCGCGCATCGTTGCCGTTGAGGTCGGTGGATACCAGAGCCTGCGAGCCATCCTCGCTTCCGGTCATGAAGATGCGGTCGCTGCTGGCACCGAAATGCGGGCGAGCCATGTCGCGGCTGACGAGCACGGCATCGCCGCCGCTGGCCGCGATGCGATAGACGCCGGGATTGTCGGAATATTCGGGCGCGGTCAGGTAGCCGCCCTCACCCTTTTCGAACACGATCGTTTCGCCATCGGGAGAGAAATGCGGGCGTGCATAGTGGCCGGGCTGGCTGGTGACGGTGCGCCCGCCGCGACCGTTGCGGCCCACCACGCGGATCTGGCCAAGCCCCTCGTCGGTCCAGCGCACATAGACGATGCTTTCGCCATCGCGCGACCAGCTGGGGAAGGCCTCCAGCGCTTCGTCCTCGTCTGTCAGTTCGCGCGGTGTGCCGCCGCTCGCGGGCATGGTGTAGAGCTTGCCGAGGCTGGCAAAGACCACGGTTTCACCATCGGGAGAGACTTCGGCAAAGCGCGCCATGGTAACGTCCACCGTGTCGCTTGCCACAGGAATCACCGGGTGCGGCGCGGGCAGGATGCCGCGCGTGTCGTTGATCGCGAAGGGGATCTGCGCCGCGCCCGAGCCGTCGGCGTTCACGCGGTTGATCTGCCCGTTTGCCCAGAACACGATGGAACGGCTGTCGGGCGTCCAGTCCATGTTTGGATAGACTCCGGTGACCGCCCAGGTCTCCTGCACATCCTGGTCGAGATCGCCATAGATCATGCGCTCTTCGCCCGTTTCCATGTCCTTCACATAGAGATGAGAGCGCGTATTTTCGCGCCGGACGAAGGCGATCTTGCTGCCATCGGGCGAAGGTGTGGGCCGCACTGCGCCGCCCAGCCCGCTTACAGCCGTGGTGACTTCGCCCGTCTCGAGATCGTAGCGCTCGATATTGAACAGGTCGGTGTTCGAATCCTGCGCATAGATGAAGGTGTTACCGGGCGTAATGTTGCGGGTGTAGTAGATCGCGCTGCCATCGGGCGCATAGGTGGGCTCGCCCAGTTCCTTCTGCAGCTGTTCGTTCGCGCGTTCGACCAGCGCGATGCCGCTGCCACCGCTCACATGGTAGAGCCACACCTCGCCCGTGCCGAGCGAACGACCGGTCGTGAAATGCTTCTTCGCTGCGATGAACTGCCCGTCGGGAGACCAGGTCGGCTGATTGAGCAGGCGGAAATCCTCGTTCGTCAGCTGCCGCTTGTCGCTGCCATCGGCGTTCATGATCCAGATATTGTCGCCGCCACCCCGGTCGGAGGTGAAGGCGATGCGCCTGCCATCGGGCGAGAAGCGCGGCTGCACTTCCCAGGCGAGCCCTTCCGCAATGCGCGTTGGCGTGCCTCCCGCGATCGACATGGTGTAGATATCCCCCAGCAGCGCGAAGGCGACGGTGTTGCCATCAGGCGAGACGTCCACATCCATCCAGGTGCCTTCCTGCACCTGGATCGGCACTTGCGTGATTTCCACCCCCGGCGGGTTGTTGACGTCCCACTCCGCTTCCGTGGCATCGCTTGCACCATCCTGTGCAGAGGCAGCAGTGGCAAGCAGGCAGGTTGTGGAAAGCAGGAGAAGTTTGCGGATCATGCTGGGCCTTTCGGGGGGATTCGGTATGAACGCACCCTGCGGCAAAGCAGTCTCACGTGCAACCAGGCGACCTTTCCCTTGCGCAAGAGAAGCGAAATCTGAACCTTTTCGGCCTAGGCCGCTTGCTGTTAGGGCGGCGGCGAGCCGCAGTGATGGAACGAACCCAGCAAATGCCGAAGGAAGCCGCAACGATCATCAGGTTCATCCTGGTGGGCCTGGTCAATACCGGGCTCGGTTTCCTGTTCATTCTCGCGGGCTTGTGGGCAGGTGCAGGCGACTATGGCGCAAACGCAATCGGTTTTGCGCTGGGCCTGCCCATCTCCTACATGCTGCACCGCGTGCTGACTTTCCGTCCGCAGCATGCCGCCTCGTGGGGAGAGATCGGACGTTACCTTGGTGCCTTCCTTATCAGTTACGCTGTCAATCTCGGCGTGGTGACAGCGGGCCGTATCGCGGGTTACCAGGAAAACCCGCTCGTCCAGGCTGCAGCCATTTGCGCCTATGCGGCGACGTTCTACATCATTTCGCGTATGCTGGTGTTTCGACAGCTCGACTGACGTCGTCCTCCGACAAGTTCAGGCTTTCCTGTATGATCGGGCGCGAGGCGCTTTTCGATTGCAGGAACACCCTGCCCAGATACTCCCCGATAATGCCCATGAAGATCGCGTTGATCGAGATGGAGATGAGCAGCAGGATCGTCGTGGTGGCAAAACCGGCGGGCCATGCCTGCCCGAACACCACCCTGCCAAGCAGGTAGATGAAGATGGCTAGGATGCTCAGAAAGCCGATGGCCATGCCCATGAAAGAGGCAAGGCGCAGGGGCACCAGCGAGTGGTTGAGCACACCGTCCACGGCGAGCAGGATCATCGACTTCAGCGGAAACTTGCTCGTTCCTGCCACCCGGTCCGCCCGGTCGTATTCCAGGCCGACCTGCGAAAAGCCCATGCAGCTGATAAGGCCGCGGAGATAGGGCGTGGAATCGTCCACCTTGCGCAGTTCGTTGAGGATGCGCCGGTCGACCAGCCGGAATTCGCCGACATTGACCGGCAATTCGTCGGAGCTGATATTGTTGATGAAGCGGTAGAAGGCGCGGCGCAGGAAAGCGGTCACGAAACCGTCCTGCAGGCTGCGCCTGATGCCATAGACGACCTGGTGCCCTTCGCGCCATTTCTCCAGCATTTCGGGGATCAGCTCGGGCGGATCCTGCAGGTCGCAATCGACCTGCACCGCGCACGCCCCGCTGGCTGCCTTGTAAAGGCACAGGAGCGAGCGCTGGTAGCCGAAGTTGCGCGAGAGACGGATCGCTTTCACGCGCCGGTCCTTGCGCGCGAGCTCCGAGAGGATTTCAAAGGTCTTGTCGGTCGAGTGGTTGTCCGAGAAGATTATCTCGCAATCGTAGCCTGGCAGGCTGTCAAAAACGCGAGCAATCCGCTCGTAAGCCCGCTCGACATTCGCTTCCTCGTCAAAGGCCGGCACCAGGATCGACACCAGGGTTCGTTGCTGGTCATGCATGGCGCAACCTCTTTTCCTCATGGTCATGCTGCGCAATGCCCAGCGTTATCTGTAATCCGCGCTCGAGATCGATCCTGGCGGACCAGCCGATCTTTTCCTGCGCGTGTTCGGTACTGGCGAGCAGGATCGAGGACTCGTCCTCGGTGCTCTGCCCATAAGTCAGCAGGGATTTGCTGCAGCCCGTAAGCTCCGCCACCCGTTCGGCAACCTCCCGCATCGTAGGCGCGGTGCCTGTCGCGATGTTCACCATCAGGCTACCCGCGTCGGTAGCCTTTCCAAGCCTGAGCATGGCCTCGACGACATCGTCGACATGGATGAGATCACGCCTGTCGTCGGGCCGCCGGATCGTAAACCGGCGCCCCTCCTCGCACGCCTTGATGAGAGCAGGCAGCAGGAAGCTTTCCGACTGCCCTTCTCCATAGGTGAGAGCCAGCCTGGCAGTATGGACGGGAAATGGCAGAGACTTCTCCAGCAGCATGCATTGATGCGTCGCCGCCAGCATGCGGGCACCGTAGGGCGTGACCGGATGTTCGCGCCGGTCTTCCCGATATGGCAGCGCGGCATCGCCGTACTCTGCGATCGAACCTGCGCGCACCAGCACTCGCGGCGGGCGAGACGTGTTCGCCAGGAAGGCGAGCAGGTGCATCAGCGGCTCGAGGTAGTCGGTGAGCGATTGCCCGATCGCAACCGGGTCCTCCGTCGCTGCGTCGCGCGTTTCCGCGGCAAGATGGTATACCTCTTCAGGCGCGGTTTTGGCGATGCAGCGCTCAAGCGCCGCAGTATCGCGCATGTCGAACCTATGCAGCCTCAATGCGTCGCCGAGCGTGCGCAGCCTTTCCAGCGACGATCCTTCCCGCACGACGGCATGTACCTCGGCGCCCTCCGCCAGCAACCTGCGGGCGAGGTGGGAGCCGATGAACCCGGCAGCGCCAAACACGAGGCATACAGGCCGTCTCACGGTGACTGTCCTGCCTCCTTTCCTGTTCTAGTCGACCAGTCGCGGCGTCGGCAGCGGGACGAGGAACTTGCCGCCGCGGGCGCGGTGCTCGGCCTGCTGTTCGTAGATTTCGTCGAAGAAATTCCAGGCGAGCAGGAAGAGGACGTCCGGCTTTTCCTCCGCGATGGCTTCCACCGGCTTCACCGGGATCCGTGTGTTGGGCGAATAGAGGCCGTGCTTCAGCGGGTTCTTGTCGACGAGGTAATCGAGATATTTCCCGTCCACGCCGAAATAGGTGATCAGCGTGTTTCCGCGTGCCGAGGCACCGTATCCAGCAATCGTCTTGCCCTGCGCCTTCAGGTCGTCGAGCATGGCGCGCAGCCGCTCGCCGGTCTCGTCGAAGGCTTCCACCTGCCGGTCGTAGGTTTCCTGGTCGAGCATGCCGCCCGCCCGTTCCTCGGCGAGCATCTCCTGGACGACCGCCTGCGCCGGAAAGCCCGCCGACTTGCGGGTGATGAACACGCGCATCGATCCACCGTGTATCTTGGGCAGGCGCTTGGCGTCGGTAACCTCGAGGTCGAAGAATTCCGCCAGCTTCACCACCGAGAGCAGGCTGAACTCCGACACATGCTCGTGATACATGTTGTCGAACTCGGCCTTCTCGAGCATTTCCTTGGCGCGCGGCACTTCGATCACGAAGGTTCCGTCATCGGCCAGCAGGATGCAGACCGCTTCCATGAAGTTGTGAAGGTCGCCGATATGGTTGAAGGTGTTGGTCGTGGAGATCACCTTCGCCGGGCCGTGCTTGGCCTTCACCTCGGCGGCGGATTGCGGGTGGAAATAGTCGACATGCGTTTCCACGCCCTTCTCGGCGGCGAGGGCGGCGATATTGGCGGCCGGGTCGAAGCCCAGCGTCGTCGCGCCGCGCGCGTTGCACTGGGCGAGCATCAGCCCGTCATTGCTGCCGATATCGACGATCAGGCCATCGTCGCCCGCACGCTCGACAAGCACGCTGGCCAGCTCGTCGAAATGGCTGTGCATCGTGGCCGCGCCGGAAGGGATGTAGAGGTAGTGCCGGAAGAAATCCGCCGGGATCTGGTCCGCCACCGCGATCAGTCCGCACTCGAGGCACGCCTGCGCATTGAGCGGGAAGGAGGGTTGCTCCTTGCCCAGGTCCTCCTCGCGGATCAGCATCTGCGCCGGGGAATGGCTGCCATAGGCGAGGAAGACATAGGGGTCGGGCGCCTTGCAGGCGCGGCAGACATCCATGGTCGAGGCATCGGCCTGCTTCGCGGTGACGGTATCAAGCATTGGCGGCTTCCTTCCTGGTGTTGGAGCCTTTCTCGCGGGCGAAGGCCTCGAAAGTCTCATGCATGTAGTCGATCTGGGCATCGTTCAGCCCGTGGTGGCAGGCGAGGAGGATCCCTCCGCGCATGACGGCGTCGGCCATCGGATAGCCTTCGGGCGCAACACGGGATTCCACCGTCTTCATGGCGGGCTGGCGCAGGATATTGCCGGTGAACACCGGGCGCGTCTGGATGTCGCGCTCTTCCAGCCAGATCTGCAGTTCGCGCCGCTCGAACGGCGCGTCGGGACGGATGGTGAGCGGGAACGCCAGCCAGCCGGTGCGCGAGCCTGCCAGCTGGTCGGGCAGGATGAACCAGTCCTCGAAGCGCTGGAAGAATTCGTACTGCCGCCGGAAATTGTGCTCGCGAGCGGCGATGTTGTTGTCGAGCTTGCCCAGCTGGACGAGGCCGAAGGCCGCGCCCATTTCCGAAGGCTCGACATTGTAGCCGAGCTCCTCGAACAGGAACTTGGCGTCGTAGCTGATGCCGTCCAGTTCGACATTGAAGCGCTTGTCGACGCTTTCGGAATCGACGAACAGCGAGGAGGTACGGCCCCACGACCGCAGCAGCAGGGCGCGCTCTGCCAGAGCGTCGTCATTGACGCACAGCATCCCGCCATTGCCCGCCGCATTGATGACGTGCGAGCCGTAGAAGCTGGTCGTGCTGATCTCGGAGCGCGTACCCGTGCTGGTGCCATTGATCGTCGCGCCCAGCGTATCGGCGCTGTCCTCGATCACCATCAGCTTGTGCTCGTCCGCGATTGCGCGGATGCGGTCCCAGTCGGGCAGATTGCCGATCAGCGAGGGGATCATCATCGCCCGCGTCATGGGTCCGATCATGGCCTCGATCTTGTCGACGTCGATATTGTAGGTGCCTTCCGCGCAATCGACGAAGGCAGGGACCAGGCCGCCCCGCACGATGGGGGCCACCGTGGTCGCAAAGGTCAGCGCCGGGGTGATGACCTCACTGCCCTCGGGAAGGTCGAGCAGTTCCATCGCCAGGTAATTGGCGGAAGAGCCGGAATTCACCATGATGCCGTGCTTCTTGGCGAAAAGGGCGGAGACCTTCTCCTGCATCTCGCGCACCTTGGGGCCCATCTGGGTGGACGTCCGCAAGACCTCCACCACGGCGGCGATCTCTTCCTCACCGTGTACGGTCTGTCCGTAATTTACGCGCATTGTCTGTCATACTCCGCTTGTGCAGCCGCGTCGGCAGGCATGCCGCAATATTGCGCGATCTGCTGCTGGGTGAATTGTCGCATGTCCCGCTGCCCTTCGGCGTGGGCGAGATACCACTGCGCCGTCATGGCGATGGCTTCGTCGGTTGTGAGGCGCGGGCGCCAGCCGATGCGTTGGGCAGCCTTGCTACTGTCGAGCGTCAGCATGTTTGCCTCGGGCGGGTCGCCGGCATTGCTGCCGAATTCAATGGGTGCCGCCGCTTCGCCCCAGGCCTGCTGCATGCCGCGTGCAAGATCCTTCACCCGCACAAAGGCATCGGCGCTGGGACCGAAATTCCAGCCCTCGGCAAAATCGGTCGACCTGTCCGAAAGGAGCAGCGCGCCGAGTTCCATATATCCGCTCAACGGTTCGAGGACATGCTGCCACGGGCGCACGCCTTCGGGGTTGCGGATAATCACGGGCGTGCCCGAAAGGTTGGCGCGCACGATGTCGGGCACCAACCGGTCGCGCGACCAGTCGCCGCCGCCGAACACGTTACCCGCGCGCACGCTGGCAAGCTGGCAGCCTTCGGGATCGGCGAAGAAGCTGCGGCGGTAGCTGCTTGCCACCAATTCGGTGCAGCCCTTGGATGCGCTGTAAGGATCGGCCCCGCCCATCGGATCGACCTCGCGATAGGGCCAGGGCCATTCATTGTTCTCGTAGCACTTGTCGCTGGAGACAACGACTACCGCCTTCGCAGAGGGCATGCGCCGCACCTGCTCCAGCACTGTGGCGGTGCCGATCACGTTGGTGCTGAGCGTGCCCACCGGGTCCTCATAAGACGGTCGCACCAGCGACTGGGCGGCGAGGTGGAACACGATATCCGCCTCGAAGCCAGCTACCGCCTCGCCGAGAGCTTTCTCGTCGCGAATGTCGGCGATCCGGTGGTCGATCAGCTCGGACAATCCAAGGGCATCGAACAGCGAAGGCTCGGTTTCCGGCGACAGGGCAATGCCGCGAACTTCCGCGCCCAGCATCGTCAGCCACAGCGCCATCCAGCCGCCCTTGAAGCCGGTATGCCCGGTCAGCAGGACTTTCCGACCCGCGAATGCGGAGCGCAACCGGTCGTCGAGGCTGGATGCCTCACGCACCGGCGAGCGCTTTCGTGCTGGTGGCGGCCGGGTCCAACTCCTCCTCGAACTGCATCCAGGGCGGAGTGCCCCGGTTGGCGAGCGTGTTGAGGTGGTCGCGGTCGCGCACCGTGTCCATCGGGTGCCAGAAGCCCTTGTGCTTGTACGCCATCAGCTGCCCGTCGAGCGCGAGGTTGGTCAGCGGCGATTGTTCCAGCGGTTCATCGTCCCCGGGCAGATAGTCCAGCACGCCGGGCTCGAAGATGAAGAAGCCGCCATTGATCCATGTCTCGTACTTGCGCACCTTCTCGGTGAACTGGACGACCTGGTCACCCTCCATCTCAAGATTGCCGAAACGCGCCGGCGGCTGCACGGCGGTGACTGTCGCCAGCTTACCATGCGAGCGGTGGAAGGCGAGCGCCTCGGCAATGTTGATATTGCCCACGCCATCCGAATAGGTGACCATGAAAGTCTCGTCGTCGAGCCAGTCCTTCAGACGCAGAAGGCGTCCGCCGGTCATGGTCTCGAGGCCGGTATCGACCACGGAAACGCGCCAGTCGATCACCTTGCGCGGGCGCAGATCCATCGCGCCGTCGCCAATACCGATGGTGAAATCGTTGTTCATGAGGTGGAGCTCGTTGAAGAACGACTTGATCGCCATCGCCTTGTAGCCGCAGGCGACGATGAAATCGGTTTGGCCCCAGTGATCGTAGACATCCATGACGTGGAGCATGATCGGACGGCCGCCGACTTCCACCATGGGCTTGGGGATACGGACCGTCTCTTCCGCAAGACGCGATCCCAGTCCGCCTGCCAAAAGTACTACTTTCATTGTATCCCTCCTGCCGATCTGTGGTGGTCGGGCCGATCAGGTTCCCGTTTCTCCGTGTTTCGGTAGCGCCAGCATAATGGATCGGGCCTTCGAACTTAATTGAGCATCGGGGTGAGGTGGCATTAGCCCTTTGTGTCTATCCGAAATTGCGAGTCACCGGTTGGTTTCACTTATTTCGGAACGAACAAGCGGAAGCGGAGAGAGTTGATGTCCTTGTCCACCGCTATCTCGCGCATATCGCGATCTTGCGCGTATTCGACGAATGCTTGCTCCATCGCCTCTGATGTATCGACAAGGATGGCATCGGGCGGATTGCTGTCGAGAAATGCTTCGAGTTTGCCGGGCGATGTAGTGCGATAATACTGGCGGAATTCGTCCGTCAGATAGGGCGCGACGCGGTAGACGAACTGTCCGGCGGCGAATTCGGGGTATACCTCGCGTCCTCCCTCGATCGCGAGGATGGGCGACATTGTGGCGATGCGCGCATCCTGTGCAACGCCCGCATTATCGAGGGTCTCGTGCATGACCGCGTGCGATTCGACGCCGGTCCAGCTCCCCGGGCCGACCAGTTGTGCCAATCCCGGCAACAGCCGCAAGCTACCGGCAATCAACCCCAGAAGGAGCAATGGGGCGAGCAGGCGCATGCCGACCACCGGTCCGTTCTCCTCGCGCGGAATGACAGTCAGCATCGTCAGGATCAGGAAGGGTATGGGCGGAACGAAATATTGCGAGAAGGAGGGGGACGGGATGACCGCGATCACGACACCGCCAGCTGTCAGCGCCAGCGCGAGGAGGACGGGCCAGCGCCAGAGGTTATGCCCAGCACCCGCCCAGCCCGTTTCGCGGTAGCCGCGCATGGCCAGCAGCATCAGGCCCACCGCGGCAAGCATCGTCGTTCCGCCCAGCCAGATGTTTTCGGCCAGCAGGACCTTGTCGGCAATGGACATGACCTTGGGCTCGGTCGAATCGGCCCAGAAACTGGTATGCAGCACCGTGAAATAGTAGATGCTGTGCGCAACCATGCCTTCGGTATCGCGCAGGAAATGGATGATGGGCGGCAGGCCGCCGACAAGGCCTCCCAGGCCGAGTGGCAGTGCCTGCAGCTTGATCCGCTCGATAAGGCGCTGCCCCGGTCCTGCCAGCAGGCTCGCCACGAAAAAGCAGGGCGCGATGACGATGAAATTGGCCTTCAGCCCGATCGCGACCGAGACCGCGACGCCGGCAAGGAATCCTTCGATCATGCGTCGCTTCGGCGGGCGACGAGGATCGAACGCGCCCAGCACCAGATAGAAGGCGAGAAAGGAAAACGGGATGGGCACGAGGCTGTTGGTCGCCAGCATTCCTGGCGGGCCCAGCAGCGGCACGTTGCAGCCCAGCAGCACTATCGCCGTGATGCTCGCCAGCACGGAAACACCCAGCCGCCTTCCGATCAGCCACAGCAGGATGAAACTGAGCGCCCAGGAAGCGATCACCACCAGTCTCGAAGCAAGCAGGTAGTGATCGGTCCCGGTAAGCTCGAATATCGCTGACAGCAGCAGCGGGAAATTGGGCAGGTGGTTGTATCCAAGGTCGCGGTAAAGCTCGTATCCCGGCAGTTGCTGCGCGACGGATACGAACATGTGCTCGTCCCGGTTGATGGGATAGGCCAGCACCCGCCCGGCTATGCAGGCGACCAGCGCCAGTATGACCGCGGGGGCCAGCCACCCACCCCGCTCCGCATGGAGTGCGGGCAGGGAATTCGTCTCGTCCGTGCGGGCAGCCATCGGTTTCATGCCCGCAAGTGTGCGGGACAGGCCGTAAGCGGGCCAGCACTATAAGAGCGTAACCAAAAGGGATTAAGCTTTGCGAAGCGTTGCAATTCCGGCGACGCTCTACCCCTTGTTGTGTCCCGCCCCTATGTCAGGCTTCACCGGGTCGCTCAGCTTTTCGAGCGCCTACACCCGGCGCGCCAGCGACGAAGGCCGGCTAGACGGGTAGTCCGACGTAGTTCTCCGCAATGCTGGTCTGTGCAGCGCGGCTGCTCGAGATATAGTCCAGTTCCGCCACCTGCATGGCACGCTCGAACGGCCCGTCTTCGGGGAAGCGGTGCATCAGCCTTGTCAGAGACCAGCTGAATCGTTCGGATTTCCAGACCCGGGCAAGCGCCGTATCCGAATAGGCGGCGATCGCATCATTGGCCGATCTGTTGAAGAAGCCGGTCAATGCCTCCGCCGCATAGTGCACATCGCTGGCGGCAAGGTTGAGACCCTTGGCCCCTGTCGGCGGCACGATGTGGGCGCTGTCGCCGCACAGCAGCAGCGATCCGTGGCGCATTGGGGCGAAGACGTAGCTGCGCAGCGGCGCGATGCTCTTCTCCAGCGCCGGACCGCGCGTCATGTGTGCGGCGGCTTCGGGGCCAAGACGAATGGCAAGCTCGTCCCACAGCCTGTCGTCATTCCAGTTCTCCACCTTGTCGCTCAGCGGAACGTCGACGTAATACCGGCTGCGGGTCTCGCTGCGCATGGAAGCGAGCGCAAAGCCGCGCTCGTGATTGGCGTAGATCAGCTCGTGATTGCATGGCGGGACATCGGCCAGGATGCCAAGCCAGCCGAACGGATATTCGCGCGAATATTCCTGTCCCACCGCCGCCGGGATGGCCTTGCGGCTGGGGCCGTGGAAGCCATCGCAGCCGACGACAAACCGGCAATCGACACGGTGCTTCGTGCCATCCTTGCGGAAGGTCACGAAGGGCGCATCGCTTTCGACATCATGCAGAGCGGTATCCTCCGCCTCGTAGATCACTTCGAGTCCGCGCTCCTGCCGCGCATCCATGAGGTCGCGGGTGAGTTCGGTCTGGCCATAGACCACCACCTGCTGACCGCCTGTCAGCTCGGCAATATCGATGCGGATCAGCCGTTCGCCATCGGCAAGGTTGAACCCGTCATGCGGCAATCCTTCGGCCTTCAGGCGCGCGTCCAGTCCCAGCCGTTCCATCAGCGAAACCGTGATATGCTCCAGAACGCCTGCGCGTATGCGGCTCAGCACATAGTCGGGCGACCTTCGCTCCAGCACCACGCAATCGACGCCTTCTGCCTTGAGCAGATGGCCAAGCAGCAGTCCCGCCGGACCCGCACCGATAATACAGACCTGTGTTTTCACGCATCTTCCCCGCTTGTTTCGTGAAAACATGCCCTCGCCCGATCGTTTTGGAAGGGACAAACCGCGCAATGACTGGTACATTTGCGACATGGCCAGATCCGTAAGTTCCATCCCCTCTTTCGGTCTCTTCGGAGAGAAGGTTGGCGATGAAATTCCCGATTTCTTCCATTGGGAGACTATCGAGGCACGCAGTGCCGCCTATCGTTGGGAAATTGCCAGCCACCGCCATCCGCACCTGTTTCAGGTGCTTTTCGTCAAGGCAGGCACGGCAGAGATCCGGGTGGACGCCAAGACGCAGGCGCTTGCCGCTCCCGCGCTCGTCTTCGTTCCGGCTGGTCGAACCCACGGCTTTCGCTTCTCCGATCCCACGGACGGGCTGGTGATGACCGGTCGCGTCGCTTTCCTGCGTTTGCTGGGACCGTCGGACACGCTTTTCCTTGCCCTGCAGCGACCTGGTCTGCTCACCCCTTCTCCAGCAGCGACCGACCAGCTCACCGGCCTGGCGGACCAGATGCTGGCCTCTCAGGCGAACTCTGCGGATGCGAACGGTACGGCGCTGCGTGCTGCGCTGGCCGAAGCCTGGCTGCGCCTTGCGGCGGCGACACGCGAGGCGCTCGAGCAGCCCGGCGGCAGCTCCGCTCTGGTGGACAGGTTCAAGGCGCTGGTCGAACTTCATTCGCATGCGCACTGGACGGTGCAGGACTATGCGCGCGAGCTGGGATGTACCGCGCGCACCCTCGCCCGCGCCACGCAGGAGGGCCTGGGCCTGTCGCCGCTGCAATACATCAACCGCCGCCTCGCCAGCGAGGCGCGGCGCCTGCTGAACTTTACCAATGCCAATGTCGTGCAGGTGGCCGATGCACTGGGTTTCGCGGACCCGTCCTATTTCTCGCGTTTCTACCTGCGCATGACCGGTGTACGCCCCAGTACGGAACGCCAAGGCCAGACGTTGGGCGCCAGGCCTGTTGGCCGTTGCTGAGCAAGCGCGCGCCGGCCTTCATCCCGGCAGCGTGAGAGGTCTCGTCTCGTATTGCTGCTGCCATTGGTGGATTTCGGACAGCATGATCTCGTTCAGGCGGCGGAGACGATCGACCATCCGCGTATATGACAGTTCGTCCAAAGCCAGCGAAGCGCGCAACTTCTTCAGGCGCGCTGCGATAACACGCGACCTCTCCCCGTTCGCGGCGAAATCACCCTGCATGCGAATGCCGTAAAGCGCGGCAGCAAGTGCAGGAAAGAATGCCGTGGCGATGGTGACGATGGCAGTCAGGCTGGCACCGGCGATCACGACGGGCTCGGGTGCCATGAACTTTGCCACGAGGTAGATCAGACAGAAGACAATCGTACCCATGAACAGCAAATCGCCCGCCCTGTGCAGCCGATGATGGGTGTGTTCCATCACATGCGCATTTGCCGCGTGGTAGGCGATCTGGTCGTCGATCAGCTTCAGGGCGGAAGCACGCACTTTGCCAAGATAGGCCGCGTCGAAATCGCATGGCGGCAATTCGAGCTCGCGCGCGCAGGCCCGGGCATACCAGGTGACCCATCCGGGTTCGGTCGTCCCGTCCTCCACATCACGCAGCGCCAAACGCCCGAGCATCGCCGAAAGGCCCAGCAGGCGAAGGCGCTCTGCCAAGTGCCGCCGGTCTATCCAGAGCTGGTGGAAGTTCGATTTCACGCCGCGCCGCGTATTTGCAATGATCAACGCAATAACGAGGAGTTCGGCGGTGATAAGCCATGCCTTCGCTGCAGGCCAGAGAATGCCCGAAAGTGCCAGCAGGACGGCGAGCGCAGCGAGGGAGTAATTGGTTACGAAACTGCTGCGGAATTGCAGTGCTGCGGCACTTGCAGCCGCATCGGCTTGCGCAAACCGGGCGACGAGCGAGCCTGTCAGCCGTTCGCCGAAATGGCCGAGCCTGGCAAACGGCTCGACAAGGGGTGCGAAATAGCGCCCTGCCTCTTCGGCATCCGGCGCCCGGAATTGAGTTTTCGACCAGGTCCGCGCGCTGCTGGCCAGAAGGAGCAGGGGCCAGGCAAGACCCGCTCTCCACTTGCCGCGCTGGCCATTCAGGAATTCGCGCAAGGATGCTTCTGCGCTGCCTTCCGGGGGAGCACAAAGGGCATTGATCAGCGAAGGAAGCGCCTGCTTCAGCGGTACGCGGCTGACGCCATCGACCGAAGGACGGTCGGGTATCTCGTCATGCAGGCCGCTCCAGAGCAGGATCGGTTCGTGCGAGCCGTCGGGGTTGATATGGATCACCGGGATGTGCCGACCGATCGCTTCCGCCACGACATCGGTCGTCCCGCCACGCCCCCGCGCGGGTGCTCCGTCCCATATCGCGATCAGGATATCGGATTGCGCCAGCACGAGCCGCCCGACCGCCTCATAGGCGGCTTCGTCGCCGGGTGCGTAGTCGGTGATGGCGAGAGACCCGTCTGCCTTGCGTGCCAGGTTCTCGGCAATCGTCCAGTCGCTGGACGAGAAATCGCGCGAATAGACGGAGGCGGGGAAAGGAAGGCAGGTCGACAGGGCGATGCCTTCCCCCAGCGCCGCCTGTGCCGCCACCGTATCCGCGCCGGATGCCAAAGCTGATACGAGGCGGACCAGCGGCTCCGCCTCGGCGAATAGCTCCGCATGCTGGCGGTGTATCGCGCGCAGGGCTTCCTTCGCTTCGGCGAAGATTTCCGCGCACGCCGCGCGTGCCGCCCCGTGGTGATCGGGTGACAGGCGCGGCGGGCGGTGGCCGGTTATGCCGAACCGCAACGCTAGGCGGGGGCGCAGGGGCTCGCTGCTCAGAGACACATCATCGCCGGGAAATTCGCCCCCATGAACCTCAGTTGGCCCCGCGGTTGAGGATCGAGGGATCGATGGCGCATTTGTTGCCGTTAAGCTTGACGGTCAGCTGATAGTTGAATTTCAGCCCGTCATCGTCGTCCGGGTCGGTGATGTTGATCTTGTTGTCACTCACCCGGCTCCCGCCCCAGCCCGACGGTAAGCCAGGGGACTGCGTTTGTCCCTGTTCCCAGACCGAGATACAGTCGTCTAAATCATGGGGGAAGTCAGGCTGGCACCGCTTGTCGCTATCGCCTGTGTCGATGACCTGACCGGCGAGCTTGAATACGATCTCTACTGAGTTCCCATAGCCACTCACGACCGGAAGGGCTGCGAGGTCGATATTGCCGTCGGCATCGACAATGACGACGCTGGGATCGGGCAAGGCTGGAGTGATGACGGCGCTGTAATCGGCTGAAATCGTCGGATTCTCCGAGAGATCGTATTGCCCGGTGACCGTCACGGTCACGAACACCTGCATGGTCTTGGTCATTTCCTCTACTCCCTTAAAATCTCAAGAGTTGTGCGATCGGATATGCGCCCGTTTTACTGAAGGATGCGCCCTCGCGATCCGCCATCGCGGAAAGCCTGGCATCGGGATATGAGCCAATGGCGTGCCAATCGAGCGGCGCCCTGCCGTCGACCATGCTGACGAGACCCGCCGCAACCAGCACGCTGCTGTTCGCGCTCTCGGCAAGCGGTGTGAAGTCCCTCCGGAACTGCTCGGCAAACAACTGAGCTTGCGCACGATCGCCGCGAGATAGATCGATCAGGGCCTGCTGCGCGAGTGCCATGGCGAGGCAATCGTCCCTCCATTCCCTCACACCGGGATCGCCTCGCACCAGTTCCCTGCAAGTCTGCAAGGCCGCGGAATTGGCCGTTGCCGCATCGGCCGGATTGTTTGCGAGAAGGTGTCCTTCCGCCATCACGATCCCGGCCCGAGCGGAAAATGCCTTCCACAAGGCGTTGGTCGGATCGCGTCGGCGCAAATCGTCCCCGAGTCGATACGCCTCGCGCGCGGCTTCGCGCCCCCTCGCAATGTTGCCGAGGTCGAACTCCATGCGTGCAAGGCTCAGAGAGTTCACTAGCAAGCTCTCACGCGCGCCGCTGTCGTCGCTCCGCGCCAGCAATCGCTCGTAAATCCGCCTCTCCGCTTCTCTCAGATCGAGGGCCGCGGCCAGTTCTCCTTCCTTCCGGCGAGCGTCCGATTGCCAGGCAATCGCCTGCGCCAGGCTGTGCGCGAGCTCGGGCGGTCCGTCTGGAGCGTCGCCGCCCAGCCGTCGCCAGACCAATTCGGCCTGACGAAAGAATTCGGTCGCTTCCGGGTTCTCGCCCCGTTCGAGGGAAAGCACGCCAAGGTTGGTGTTCGCATGACCGAGCTCCGCTCGGAACTCGTCATTCGCAGGTTCCATGGCGACCAGTTTTTCGGCAAGATCGCGATAATTCGAGAAGTGGCGCTGCGCGGCGTCCATACGCCCCGTTTGCCACGCGAGATATCCTACCCAGAACTCGCTTTGCGAATGGTTGAACAGCGCTTCTGGATCGTTCGGTCGTCGTTCCAGGATCGCTGCCGTGGTACGCGCGCTTTGCTGGAAGGCGGGGAATGCGGCCTCGTTATCGCCGCGCAAATTCTGAACCTCCGCCACAAGCTGGGTGGCGCGCGCCCTTCGGCCTAATTCAGTATCCGTCAGGTCCGCAAGGCTCTGCTTGGCGTAGTACTGCATGGCCCGGTGGCCCACACCGTCAAGCACATCGAGCCTGCCGACCGGTTCGAGCTCGGATCGCAAGTCCGTGAGCATGTATTCGATGAGGCCGTCAGCCTCCGCGCGCTGTTCGCGGGCTTCGTTGCGCTGGTCGAATGCGTACAGCGCCAGCGCGCTGGTTCCGACCATTCCGATGGCCGATGCCGCCGCAACCAGTGCCAGCCGGCGCGTTCTCCGGGCGTTGTCGCGCTGGACCAGATCGTCGAGGCCGACATTCAGCAGTCCCGCGATCAGCTTGAGCTTGCCAAGACGCCTGCCGTCACCCTGCTCGCGAAAGTCGGCGGCTATGGGTTCGGCGCGGCGATCGCTGAGCGTGCCGTCGGAGTCGAGCTCGAACCGCAGTGCTTCGGGGAAGCACTCCTCGTTCCCCCTGCCCTCCATGTTACTGGCATAGGGCTCGCCAGCGATGATGGCGGCCAGGATGGGCCGGTCCGGGTGAATCCGTTTGAAAGTCGCGATTTCCTGGTTGGTCCAGCGCGATCGGGCCGCGGCGGGCGAACATAGGACTATCAGGGCGGCCGCCTCGGACAGGGCTCTCTCGATCCGCTCCCCCAGATCCGCCGATGCAGCCAGCTCGTCGCGATCCCGGAATATCGGCCGCAGACGCCCTTGCGACGATGCGGTTTCCGAAAGGCGGCCAAGGAGATGCCTGGGCGGGCGATAGGTTTCGAGCGCACGATGCAGCCAGTCGGCCCACCGCTTGTCGCGATGGCTATAGCTCAAGAAAGCTACATAACGCCAATCGGCCACTTCGATTCCTCCTCGAAGGGCTTACATTAGTTCCTATTCGCGCAAATAAGTCAAATCAAAGCCGAGACTATTAATCCCGATACCTATCGATTATGCCAAGTATATCTTTGGTTTTTCTACCGGTTCTTGATATTCCAGAATTTTTCCATGTAAATATACGTCATGGATGCAGTCCAACCCACCATGACGAGGCCGCTCAATGCTTCGATCCCGCTTATGATACGCAGCGCACCGGTGGGATAAAGGTCTCCGATACCAAGGGTCGTGTAACTGGTTATCGAGAAATAGAAGGCATCTTCCAGATCGTGCCCGCGTTCACCACCGATTGTCCCGAAACCGCCGATGGGTTCCAGCAGCAGGAATGCCAGTGCATACAGGAGTGCGTGGACGAGGTGCGAAGCCAGCGCCGCAGTCAGGATGACAACAATGCGCGAGCGCGGCGCGATCTTCAGGTGGGTGAGCCGCTTCGAAGTGAAACGCAGGCTTTCGTAATGTATGGCTATAGTAGAAGCGACCAGGATGAAGGAGATCAACAAGGTCAACATCTGATGGAGGTGCCAAAAGTTTGGCGCCCCCGCAAGCCATGACAATCAAGTGCCTGTCGCGTACAGCAAAATCAGGTCCATCGCCAGCGTTTCGCTTCGTGAGTGCCTTGAGTAGGGATTCTCCTCTAACCGCGTTCCTACTCTACTCGCTCGAATTGGCTTACTTCCGACCAGACGAGGACAGGCTTTCGCGCTGCTCCGGTCTCGTCGAGCCTGCGACGGGGCGCATGTAGCGGGGCCTGCAACAGCGACGTGTCCCCGTCATTCGCGCGCCCGGCCACGCTGCGCATGGCGGCTATGAACTGGTCGAGCGTAGCCTTGCTTTCCGTCTCCGTCGGCTCGACCAGCATGGCACCGTGGACGACCAGCGGAAAATACATGGTCATGGGATGAAAGCCCTCGTCGATCAGCCCCTTCGCGATGTCGAGCGTCGAGATCCCCTCGGCCACCTTCGCATCGCTGAACAGGGCTTCATGCATGCAAGGCCCCGCATGGGCATAGGGCGCGTCCAGCACGTCCTCCAGTGAGCGCAGGACGTAATTCGCGTTGAGCACGGCATCACCCGATACCTGCCGCAAACCGTCCGCCCCGTGGCTGAGCATGTAGGAGAGCGCGCGGGTGAACATGCCCATCTGGCCATGAAAGGCCGTCATCCGGCCGAAGCTTTCGGGCGCATCGGCTTCGGCGGTTTCTTCCTCGATCAGGGTCAGCGTGCCCTCGGCTGTACGTCGCACGATGGGCAGGGGCGCGAAGGGCGCCAGGGCTTCCGAGAGGACGACCGGCCCCGATCCCGGCCCGCCGCCGCCATGCGGGGTGGAGAAGGTCTTGTGCAAGTTGATGTGCATGGCATCCACGCCAAGATCACCCGGTCGCACCCGTCCCACGATGGCGTTGAAGTTCGCGCCGTCGCAATAGACATAGCCGCCAACCGCGTGAACGGCCTCCGAAATCGCGACCATGTCCCGCTCGAACAACCCGCACGTGTTTGGGTTGGTGATCATCAGCGCCGCGACATCGGTGCCGAGGCGCTGGCGCAGCGCACCGAGGTCTATCCTGCCATCGGCGGTGGCGGGGATCGTCTCGACGCGATAGCCGGCAAAGGCCGCGGTGGCGGGGTTGGTGCCGTGCGCGCTCTCGGGGACGAGAACCACCTCGCGCATTTCGCCGCGCGCTTCCAGTGCCGCGCGGATACACAGGATACCGCAAAGCTCGCCATGCGCACCTGCCTTGGGGCTCATCGCCACCGAATGCATACCGGTGAGCGTCACCAGCCAGTGCGCCAGCTCGTCGATCACGGCAAGGGCGCCCTGCACGCTTCCTTCCGGCTGCAGCGGATGGACGTCTGCGAAGCCCTTGAGGCGTGCAACTTGCTCGTTGAGGCGCGGATTGTGCTTCATCGTGCAGCTTCCGAGGGGGAAAATGCCACAGTCGATTGCATAATTCTGGCGGCTCAGCCGCGTGTAGTGCCTGACCGCCTCGGGCTGCGAGAGTCCGGGCAGGCCCAGTTGCCTGTCGCGCGCCAGATTGCCCAGCCGCGATGGTCGGCCCGGTTCGGGCTCTGGCAGGTCGACCCCGCAGTTGAGGGAATTGCTGATCTCGAAGATCAGCGGTTCCTCGACCATGAGTGCGCGATTGCCGGTATGCGTCGACCCTGCCGGATAGACCGTTTCCTCATCGGCGGGCATGGCCGGTCTCCATCCGGAGCTGTTCGCGTTCATGCCAGTTTCTCCTCAAGGCCGCGCGCGAGCATTTCGATGTCTTCCGGCGTGGTGGTTTCGGTGACGGCTACCAGCAGGCCCGAGGCGAGCTGCGGGGCGCCGGGGAAAAGACGGCTGAGCGCAACTCCGGCGAGCACGCCTTCCTCGGCCAGTTCGCGCACCACGGGCCGCGCATCCACGGGCAATTCGATGCAGAA
Organism: Aurantiacibacter poecillastricola; assembly: GCF_030730945.1. GTDB lineage: Bacteria > Pseudomonadota > Alphaproteobacteria > Sphingomonadales > Sphingomonadaceae > Alteraurantiacibacter > Alteraurantiacibacter poecillastricola. The sequence continues at coordinate 30,582 of NZ_JAVAMS010000003.1, read as the reverse complement.
TTCGTTGAAGAAGGTATCGTTGACCAGGCGCACGCCATCGAGCGCTGCCAGCCTGTCGGCAGCCATGATCGCGAGGCGGTGGTTCTCCGCCGCCAGCGCCGTGAGGCCCTTGTCGCCCAGCAAGGTCATGTGGATGGAGAAGGCCAGCGCGCAGAGCCCGGAGTTGGTGCAGATATTGCTGGTCGCCTTCTCGCGGCGGATATGCTGTTCGCGCGTGGACAGGGTGAGGACGTAGCCGGGCTTCCCTTCGACATCCGTCGTCTGGCCGCACAGGCGGCCGGGCATGTGCCGGACGTGCTTCTCGCGGCAGGCGAAGAGGCCAAGGTAGGGTCCACCGAACTGCAGCCCCACGCCCAGCGACTGCCCCTCGCCCACCACGATATCAGCCCCGAGTTCGCCGGGAGTAGCCAGGGCGCCCAGCGTCACCGGTTCGGTGACAACCGCCACCAGCAGTGCGCCCTTCGCATGCGCCGCCTCTGCGACAACGGCGAGGTCCGGCAGACGACCCAGCACATCGGGATATTGCACCACGATACAGCTCGTTTCCTCGTCGATAGAGGCCGCGAGGGCATCGAGGCCACAGTCGGGGTCCAGCGAGGGCGCGGAATGGACGATCCGGTCGCGGGTGAAGCGGGCCATGGTGCGGATATTGGCGGCGTAATGCGGGTGCAGTCCGTCTGCCAGCAAGGCCTTGTCGCGCTTCGTGATGCGCCGTGCCATTGTCACCGCTTCCCAGGTCGCGGTCGAGCCATCGTACATCGAGGCGTTGGCGATCTCGCATCCGTACAGGCGCGCTACCTGCGACTGGAATTCGAACAGCATCTGCAAGGTGCCCTGCGCGATTTCGGGCTGGTAGGGCGTGTAGGCGGTGAGGAACTCGCCGCGCTGGATGAGGTGGTCGACGAGCGCCGGCACATGGTGTCGGTAAGCCCCTGCGCCGAGGAAGAACGGGCCCTGCCCGGCCGCCATGTTGCGACTGGCAAGCGCCTCCATGTGGCGCTCCACGGCCATTTCGGAGGCATGCAGCGGCAAGCCTTCTATGGGCTTGTCGAGCAAGACGCTGGGATGCACGTCAGCAAACAGCTCTTCAATCGAGGCAGCGCCGATGGCGGCCAGCATTTCGGAGCGGTCGCTTTCGTTCAGCGGAAGGTAGCGCATGGATCGTGATTCCTGTGCGAGATGGTCAGCCGAGTTCGACGAGGAAATCTTTGTAGGCCGCTTCGTCCATGAGGTCGGAAAGCTCCCCGGGATCGCTGAGCTCGATTTTGAAGAACCAGCCCTCGCCCTCCGCTGCGGAGTTCACCAGCGAAGGCTCGTCGGCGAGCGCGGCATTGCCCTCGCTCACGGTACCGCTGACGGGGCTGTAGACGTCCGAGGCGGCCTTGACCGATTCCACCACGGCAGCTTCGGCACCCTTGGCCAGCGTCGTCCCCGGTCCGGGCACCTCGACAAATACGATGTCGCCGAGCTGTTCCTGCGCGTGATCCGTAATGCCGATGGTCGCAGAGCTTCCCTCGACCTCGATCCATTCGTGTTCGCTGGTGAAATATCGCGGCATTATTTGCCTCCCTGTCGCCGGTAGTTGTGCGGAACGAAGGGCATGTCGACGACCCGCGCAGGCAATTCGCGCCCGCGGACGTTCACCGTGACCTCGGTTCCGGATTTCGCCACGTCATCCCTGACGTATGCCATTGCGATCGGGCTCTCGACGGACGGCGCGAAGCCACCGCTCGTCACCTGGCCCACCACTTCACCGCCAGCCGAGACGCCGGCCCCTTCGCGCGCCGGAACGCGCCCGTCGAGAAGCAGCCCGACCCTGCTTCGCGGCGGACTTTCGGCAAGCATTCGGGCAATATTATCGGATCCGGGAAAGCCGCCCTCGTCGCGCCGGCGGCGGGAGATGGCGAAAGCAAGACCGGCGCTCACCGGATCGGTGGAGGTGTCAATATCATGGCCGTAGAGCGGCAGGCCCGCCTCCAGCCGCAGTGAATCGCGCGCGCCAAGGCCCACCGGCTTCACGCGATCATCGGCCATCAGGGAATCTGCGAATTCCGCCGCGCTTTCTTCGGGCAGCGAGATCTCGAAACCGTCCTCACCGGTATAGCCCGCACGGCAAATGAGCAGTGCCGTGCCATTCCAGTCGCGCGAGACGGCCTGCATGAAGGCCGTGTCATCAGCTATGCCCGGAAGGAGTTCGTCCAGAACGGCGGCCGCCTCGGGGCCCTGCAGAGCCAGCAGGGCGTGATCGAAATGGCAGGCCATCCCCACGGCATCGGGCAGGTTTGCCCGTAGGTGGGCGATGTCGTCGTGCTTCGTCGCTCCGTTCACGACGAGCCGGAAAGGGCCTTCGCCGTCCTTGCCGATGTTGGTGACCATCAGGTCGTCGAGGATCCCGCCATTTTCGGCGAGGAGCAGCGAATAGCGCACGCGCCCGGATTTCAGGGCTGCAAGATCGGCGGGCATCAGCGCTTCCAGAGCTCCGGTGGCCTCGCTTCCATCCACGGTCAGCTGGCCCATGTGGCTTACGTCGAAGAGTCCGGCATGGGTGCGGGTCCAGAGATGTTCGGCGATGATCCCTTCGTATTGCATGGGCATGGAGTAGCCAGCGAAAGGGACCATGCGAGCGCCCCTTGCCCGGTGCCAGCCATCCAGCGGCAGGGGCCGAGGCACCGCCGGTGTCGGTTGCAGCTCGGTGGCAGCGACTGTCGACCTAGTCATCGAACCAGCCGCCAAACCCGCCGATCGGCATTCCCGGCGGAATTTCAGGCGGCTCGCGCTCGCTTTCGATCAGCGCTGCCAGTCTTTCACGATCTTCGAGGATGCCGCTGACATAGGTCGCCCAGTCGCCATCGGCGCCCTCCCCGCCTTGCGCAAGGCTGTCGGCAAGACTGCGCAAGCGGCTGTCGATCAGCGCCGCAATGGCTGGGGAGGTGTCTGCCGCTTCCCTCGTGCGCGCCATGGTCATGATCGCGCGCCAGGCGACGCGGCGTCCGACTTCGCCGTCGCGCCCTGCGATAACCTCCGTGATCAGGCCGTCGACAAGCTCGTCAGCGCCCGGCAGGGCGGGATCGCGGCGGTGCTGTTCGTTCAGGCGGGTCAGGCGCTCGGGCGCGAGCAGGCTGTCCAGCGTGATCTGCGCGGCAACATCGGCCGCCACCAGCGGATCGAAAGCAGCGGCGCCCGCGTTCTGGAACACTTCCCGGTCGAATTGCGGGTCACCCAGCCTGGTGATGGGGACCGATAGGGTCGGCACGAGGCGATCGGGAACGGTCAGGCGCTCCTCCGCCAGGGTTTCCAGCATGGCAGCAATGGCGGCGCGCTGTGTTGCCGCCGGGAAAGGTGCCGGAAGCGGATGGTTGTCGCCCGCCACCTTGTACTCGTAGTCGAGCCCGCCGATCACTTTGCCGGTTGCCTCCACATCGTAGCGATGGAGCAGCCAGATCGGCACGAACATCCGCCGCAGGTTCGCCAGCGGCTCTCTCGGAAGGAGAGCTTCCTCGCCGAAATTGGCGAGCGCCACTTCGCGCACGGCAAGCATGTGTTCCAATGCTGCGACAGGGTCCGGCCCATCGTCCCACATGCTGGCGACAGGGCTGGGATTGGCAGGATCGCGTCCGTCGATATCGGTGACGAAGGCGACTCCGGCCTCCTCGATCGCCAGCGCCTTGGCATCGGCATGGGCTTCGATGTCCATGCCGGGGGCGGGATCGGCATAGAGCCAGTCGACCGAGAAATCGTCCCAGGCACCGCCGCCGGGGGCATAGGCCTGCGACAGGTCTATCTCCCCATCGACCAGCCGGAGGCGAGGCCCGGGATAATCCATCACCGTGGTCCGGTCCTGCGTGCTGCCGGCGAAATTGTGCATGAAGCCGATGGCGTGCCCCACTTCATGCGCCGCCAGCTGGCGTATCCGGTCCAGCGCCGCGCGAACCGGGTCGTTCGGACCGCCGCTATTGTTGTTCGCCGTACCCACGAGACCTTCGAAGATGATAATGTCCTGCCGCACGCGAAGCGCGCCCAGCACGACATTGCCCTTGATGATCTCTCCCGTGCGCGGGTCGCGGATGCCGCCGCCATAGGACCAGCCGCGCGTCAGCCGGTTGGCCCAGTTGACCATGTTGTAACGCACATCCAGCGGATCGGCGCCTTCCGGCAGGATCTCGGCACGGAAGGCGTTGATGAATCCGGCCCGCTCGAAAGCGGGAGCCCAGTAGTTCACCCCTTCCATCAGGGCCGTGCGCACCGGCTCGGGCGCGGCAGGATCGATGTAGAACACGATCGGCTCCACCACGGTGGAACGTTCCGCCGCAGGGTCGGTCTTCTCCAGCCGGAAACGCGCCGCCAGCGGCACCGCCACGGGCTGTCCCAAGGGCGCGCCAAAGTCGTAGATCACCGGGCCGGAGACAGGCGCGCGCGGATCGAAGCGGCGGGTCACGAAACCGGGTTCGGGAAGCGCGACGAAACTGTGGTGGACGATGAAACTGAGGGCCCGTGGCTCGGTCGACAGGTCTGCGATCTCGTCGCCGGCCTTGCTCGCGGTAAAGGTCTGGACCACGTCCACTTCGACATTTCGCGGAAAGGCCTTGAGCGAAGCGGTGTCCACACCGGAGAGTTCGGCCGAGTGGCGATAGTCCTCCCCGGCGCTGTTCAGCGCACCCGAGACGTCGAGCGCATCCCTTACCAGCAACGGCGTCACGTCCACGGTCACGCCGCGCGCGCCATGGTCGCTCACGATGGGCAGCATGGCGGCGACGGAGAAGGGAAAGCTCTCGCTGGCTCCTGTCGCGGTCAGCGCGTCGCCCGTGGCCTGGAAGCGCGGGTTCTCGAAGATGGCGGCCACCTTGCCTCCGATGGGGCGGAAGCACAGCAGCTGCTCATCCCCCAGCATGCCGCGATCGAGCCTGATGTTGGGAGAACCAAGGCCGCTGCGCAGTGAGGAGGCATAGATATAGCAACTCTCGTCACCCTCCGCTTCAGGCCGAGGAATCGTGAAGTGCACCTGCCCCGCCTCCATATCTGCCTCGGCAGCGAAGAGCGGGCTTTCGTCCTGCGCATGCGCGATGGCTGGCAGGGTCGCCGCCAGGATGGCCGTGGCAAGTAGCCCGGATTTGAGCCTGCGGCCCGCACTTCGCTTTTTCATGCTGTTCCCCCGACATCGGCAAACGATCGATAAACGAAGGATTAGCATCGATTGCGTTGCATATTCCATGAAATGTGCAACATTTGCGCCTGAACTTTGTTGGTTATCATCAATCAAGCGGAGAATATTCTTGGATATCGAAAAGACCAAGGTCGATCGCACCGATTTGCGAATCCTGCAGGCGCTTGTCGAAAATGGCCGGGCGTCCGACGTGACGCTGGGCGAACAGGTCAACCTCTCCAGCACAGCCGTCGCACGGCGGCGCAAGATCATGGAGGATGGCGGAATCATCTCCGGCTACTCGGCGATCATCGCCCAGAAGGAGCTCGGCTACACCATTACCGCCATGGTGCTGATCGAACTGAGTTCACAGGAAGAGCAGAAGCTGATCGAGTTCGAGGAGGCCGTCCTGTCCTGCCCTTCGATGTCGTTCTGCAGCTTCATCTCGGGCGAGAACGATTTCATGATGCTGATCAACGTGCGCTCCTTCGAGCAGTACGATCTCGTTTACCGCGCCGAACTGTCGAAGCTGCCCTACGTCTCGAAGATCCGCAGCTCCTTCCTCCTTCACGAGGTCGCGCGGCGCCGAGTCGCCCCCGCGGTGCTCGATCCCAGATCCTATCGATAGAAGATCACGTAAATCGACCATGAACGTTACAAATCGATCAAAGATCGATTGATTGGCGCAGGATTCTAAATTTTCACCCCCGAAATGACGCAATCTTTCTCGCATCAGCCCACGGACTTTGGACTATACCTTTTGCAAGCGGTTGGCTTCGAAGACCCGGATCAGGGACCAGGGCATCGAAGATAAAAGGCCGGTGAAATCATGGAGAGGATCGACACACACCTTAACTCGTGAGGGGGTTGATCCATGCAATCTTGGCAGAACCAGAAAAACAGCGCTTTCCAGTCCTTCCCTTATAAGAACAGCCTGCTTTCGGGCGTCGCAATCATCGCAGGACTGGCATGCAGTCCTTCACTGACGCTGGCACAGCAGGATCCGTCAGGTGAACTCGCCGAAGCCGAGGACCGCATCGTCGTTACCGGCTCCCGCGTGGTTCGTGACGGCAGCGACGCTCCCACACCGCTCAGCGTGATTACCGAAGCGGAAATCGAGATCGAGGCACCTGCCAATATCGCTGATTTCGTGAACACGCTTCCTTCCGTCAACGGCAGCCAGACGGCGATCGGCAATTCGGGCAGTCTCTCTAACGGCCAATCCGGTATCAGCGCGCTCAACCTGCGCAGCCTGGGGCAAGCGCGCACGCTCGTCCTGCTGGACGGCCAGCGTTCGGTCGGCTCGACCAGTTCCGGGCTGGTCGACATCAACACCTTTCCCCAGGCCCTGATCGAACGGGTCGAAGTGGTGACCGGGGCGCCTCGTCCGTCTACGGCTCCGACGCGGTCGCGGGGGTCGTGAACTTCATCCTCGACAAGGATTTCGTCGGGGTCGAGGCGAATTACGAGTATGGCGTCACCACCTACAGCGACGTTCCCAACCATCTTGTCCAGCTGACCGCCGGTACGGAATTTGCCGGAGGGCGCGGCCATGTCGTGCTCAGCGGCGAATATTTCACGCAGGACGGCGAGCCCACGATCGACCGGGACTGGAACGAGTCCGGCTTTTTCCAGATCGAGAACCCGTATTATACCCCGACCAATGGCCTGCCCTCCCGCCTCGTCCAGTCGGGGATCGGATCGTCGAACTTCACGCCCGGCGGCCTCATCACCAGCGGACCGTTCCGCGGAACCTATTTCGGTACCACCGACCTCGATACCGGCCTCGCCTCGCTGGGTACGCTGAATTTCGGCGCGGTTTCCGGCCAGTGGATGATCGGCGGCGACTATGAATATGCAAGCCAGGGCCATCGCGGATCGAACTCGCTCGCCAATGACGAGGAACGCATCGGCATATTCGGCCGCGCAAGTTATGAATTCAGTCCCGCGATCGAGGTCTTCGCGCAGGCCTCCTACAACCGCTTCGAAGGCGAAAGCTTCTATCAGCAGACCCCGTCGACAGGGGTCAGGATCGAGCTCGACAACGCGTTCCTGCCAACCGACTTCGTGGACATGGTCGCCGCCTACAACGCCACGGCGGCCGATCCGATCACGTCGATCACCATCGGCACCTCGAACGCGGGTATACCGGCTGCAGGCGGCAGCAACACGCGCGAAGTCGAACGCTATGTCGTGGGCGCGGGCGGCGATTTCGATCTCGCCGGAATGGGCTTCAGCTGGGATGGCTACTTCCAGCACGGCGTCACCACTACCGACGAGATGCTCATCAACACCTGGCAGAACAGCCGCATCGACGCGATGGCCGATGCCGTGTTCGATGGCAGCGGCAATATCGTCTGCCGCGTCAACATCGACAACGATCCCACAAACGACCTGCCGGGCTGCGTACCGCTCAACCGCATCGGCGTTGGCGGGGTGACGCAGGAGGCGCTGGACTTCCTGTTCGAGGTCTTTCCCTCGCGCCAGCAGACGATCAAGCAGGACGTCTGGGCTCTGAACTTCTCGGTGGATGAAGTCTTCAGCACCTGGGACGGCCCCGTATCGCTGGCCTTCGGCGCCGAATACCGGGAGGACTCGGTGGACGGATATGTCGATCCGATCAATTTCGAGCGCTTCCTCTACGGCAATTACCGCGTCACCACCGGCGAAGTGAACGTGAAGGAAGCCTACGTGGAAACGCTCGTTCCGCTAGGCTTCGGGCTGGAGTTCAACGGCGCGATCCGCCTTACCGATTACAGCCTTTCAGGCACGGTAACGACCTGGAAAACCGGCCTGTCGTGGCAGCCGATCTACGACATCCGGCTTCGTGGCACGCTTTCGCGCGACATTCGAGCGCCCAACCTGCTCGAGCTGTTCGATGCAGGTACCGCGCGCACCAACTCGGTCAACATCCCGTTGCCCGGCGGCGGCGTGCGACCCGACCAGTTCGTGCAGAACCTGACCGGCAACCTGAACCTTGATCCGGAGAAGGCGGATACCATCGGTGTGGGCGTGGTCTTTACGCCCACGTTCCTGCCGGGTTTCACGGCTTCGGTCGATTACTTCGACATCGACATCTCGGGCGCGATCTCCTTCGTTACGGCCCAGCAAACGATCGACCTGTGTTTCGAGCAGGGCCAGCAGGATTTCTGCGACGCCATCGTCTACGTAGCGGGTTCGACAACGAATATCGACATCATCAACCTGCAACCGATCAACTTCTCCAGCCAGATGTCGCGGGGGTTCGATTTCGAGGCGAGCTACCGCACGCCGATCGGTCCCGGCGATTTCTCCATCCGCGGCCTTGCCACCTACACGATCGAGAACGTCACCGATAACGGCTTCGAGATCGACGACAATGCGGGCGTGAACGATGATGGCCTGCCCAGCTGGGTCTACCGGATATCGGCGGGCTACACTCTCGATAGCGGATTCTCCACGGTGCTCGTGGCCCGCGGCTTCGGCGATGGCGTGTACGACAACGACTTCATCGAGTGCACCAAGGGGTGCCCGGCCAGCGATCCGGTGGCCCGCACGATCAACGAAAACGACATCGACGGGATCATGTATATCGATGCCAACTTCACCTACGATTTCGATGTCGGCGGACTGGAGGCGCAGGCCCTGTTTGCGGTGAAGAACGTATTCGACCGGGATCCCGTGCTCGTGGGCAACGGCCCTTCGGGCAACAACACGCCTGCATATCCGCAGACGGCCCGTTCGCTCTACGATACGCTTGGCCGTGTCTTCCGCCTCGGTCTTACCGTGAAATACTGAAACCCGCATCACCTGACACGCAATCCTGGGAAGGAATTATCAAGATGACATCATTCAGGTCACACATGCTTGGCGCGGCAGCGGCACTGGCGATGCTGGCACCCAGCCCTGCCCTGGCACAGGCGCCGGAAGCTCTGAAAACCGAAGCCCTCGCCGGCGTGGATGAACGGGCCGAGCTGGTGCAGGAGATGGTCGACTCGATCTTCTCCTTCGCCGAACCCGGCTTTCAGGAATTCGAGACGCAGGAATATGTCACCGGCATCCTGGAGGAGAACGGCTTCGCCATCGAACTGGGTTCCGCGGGCATTCCCAGCGCGTGGACGGCGACCTGGACGCATGGAACGGGCGGGCCGAAGATCGCCCTCGGCAGCGATGTGGATGGCCTGCTCGGCCTGAGCCAGAAACCGGGCAGCCCCGAGCTGGTGCCGCTGGTGGAAGCTGCCCCCGGTCATGGCGAGGGGCACAACTCCGGCATGGCGACGGTCGTTGCCGCGGCGCTGGCGGTGAAGGAGATCATGGAGCGCGAGAACATTTCCGGCACGCTGATGATCTGGCCCGGCATCGCGGAGGAACTGCTCGCCACCAAGGCCTTCTTCGTGCGGGAGGGAATGTTCGAGGGGTTCGACGCCTGCATCTTCACGCATGTGTCCAACAGCTTCAGCACCGGCTGGGGCGCTGGCGGCGGCAACGGGATGGTATCGGTCGAATACACCTTTCGCGGCAGCTCCGCCCACGGCGCGGGCGGGCCCTGGAACGGGCGCAGCGCGCTGGACGCGGTGGAAGTGATGAACGTCGCCTGGAACATGCGGCGCGAGCATCTCTACCCGACGCAGCGCTCGCACTATGTCATCACCAATGGTGGCGGGCAGCCGAACATCGTGCCCGATGTCGCCTCCGTCTGGTACTATTTCCGCGAGCGTGAATTCGATTCCATCCGCAACCTCTACGAGATCGGCAACACCATTTCCGAAGCCGCGGCCATGGCGACCGACACGACCGTGAGCCGCCGGTTGCTGGGCTATGCCGCCCCGCAACACGCTAACCGGCCGATGGCGGAGGCCGCCTACGCCAATATCCAGCGCATCGGCATGCCGGAATGGTCGGAGGCGGACCAGGCCTTCGCGCGCATGGCGCAAGAGGCCAACGACCGCGAAATCGAACCCTTGAGAAGCGAGATCGGCGAACTCGATGAACCTTCCGAGTTCTCCATCGGCGGCGGGTCCGACGACATCGGGGACATCATGTGGACCCTGCCCACGATCACCATCAGGTTCCCGTCGAACATCCCCAACATGATCGGCCATCACCAGACCGCGGCGATCGCCATGGCCACGCCCATTGCCCACAAGGGCGCCGTTGCCGGCGCCAAGGCGGTGGCGCTGACAACCCTTGACCTGCTGATGGATCCCGAACTTCTCGCCGAAGCGAAGGCCTACCAGCAGGACGTGCAGTTCGCCGAAGCCAGCTACGATCCGGTGCTCACCGACGAGGACATGCCGGGCATCCACCTCAACGAGCAGATCATGCAGCGCCTTCGTCCGACGCTGGAGCAATACTATTACGATCCGGAGCAGTACGACACGTATCTCGACCAGCTCGGGGTGGAATATCCTCCTGCAGGAGGCTGATGGTCGCACAGCCTCCGCCGACCACGGGACGCGATGGAAAGCGTGTCCCGTGGTCGCACTTGCTACCCTGAATTTCAGCATGTTTCCTGAAGACGATAGCCGCTGGCGATTGTCACCGGTCGATGGAGCGCATTGTGCCGATCGCCAATTTCAATGCAGACGGACGCGGGCTCCAGCGTGGTTCCTTGCTGAGGCAAGTTTGCGGTAGGGCCCTCGTTCCCGGTCTCGCCATGGTCTGCCTTGTCAGCCAAGGAGCCGAGGCCCGGCAGGTGCAAGAGACCGTCCTGCCGAGCCTTCCTGCAAGCGAGACCGATACAGGCGAGATCGATACCCTTGCCGACAATGCCGTGCTCGAAAGCTCCGATGCATTCGGCAGGCAGGTCGGAACGGAGCGAACCGGCCTGTACGATTCCAACGGCGTGCGCGGTTTCAATCCGGTCGATGCCGGGAACGTGCGGGTGGAATCGCTCTATTACGACCAGGTCGACAGGGTCTCCCCGCGCCTGACCGAAAGCACGACCATCCGGGTCGGTTTGAGCACGCTCGGTTACGCCTTTCCCGCGCCGACCGGATTGGTGGATTACGCACTGCGCAAGCCGCGAGACGAGACCTCTTTCACCTTCGACATCGGCGCTAGGCCAGAGGGGCACGAGGGCATCAACTTCGACTTGCGTGTTCCGAATGTGCTAGGCCCTTTCGGCTTTTACGCAGGCGGTGCCTATCGCAACAGGCAACGGCAGGACGGAGGCGAAGCGGACCTCGCCAACCTTTCGCTGATCGTGAGCGGGCAACCCTCCAGCGAGAGCGAGATAACCCTTCTGGCCAGCCGCAATCTCACCCGCGATGACGAGCCCAATCCCACCATCTTCACCGCCGGGGACTTCCTGCCGCCCGAGATCGAGCGCAAGCGTGACCTGACGCAGCCCTGGGCGGACGGGAGGAGCGACGGATTGCTGCTCGGCGCGATCGGTCGTGTTCCGCTGCGCAATTTCCGCCTGGAAGGGGCCTTGTTCTACAGTCGCAAGGACGAACAGCAGCGCTTTGCGGACTTGCTGCTCGGCGTACTGCCGGGCGGCGACGTGACGAACCGCGTCATCATAGCCGATGGCAATATCGTCGATCAGTCCTTGTCCGGCGAGGTGCGACTGCTGCGCGATTTCACCCTGGCAGGCCAGCGCCACCAGGTATCGGCGAGCATTCGCGGACGCGAGCGGGAGGCCCTGTTCGGAGGGTCTCGCAGGATCGACCTTGGTCCCAGCACGATCCTCGAACCCGATGTGCGGGGACACCCGGAATACACTTTGGGACAGAAGAACACCGACAATATCAGCCAGATGTCCTATGGTCTGGCCTATGCAGGGAATCTTGCCGACTGGTTTCAGGTCGATGTCGGCGCCTCCCAAGTGAAATATCGCAAGGACATCGATTTCGCCGATCCCGCGGCAACCGACATTTCGGTGCGCACATCCCCTGTCGCATGGAACGCCGCGCTCTCGCTTACGCCCGCCAGCGGGGTCACAATCTACGCATCGCTGACACGCGGACTGGAAGAGGCAGACGTCGCACCCGACCGGGCCATCAACCGGGCAGAGGCGCCTGCGGCCATACGCACGCGGCAGGAAGAGTTTGTCCTTCGCGTCGAGCCGGTTGCAGGCTGGACGCTGCTTGCAGGCGCGTTCCGCATTACCAAACCTTACTACAACCTCGACGACCGGTTGCGCTACCGGCTGCTTGGAACGGTCCGCAACCAGGGACTGGAATTTTCCCTGGTCGCCAATCCCGTTGCAGGCCTCACCCTGCTCGGCGGTGCGGTGCTTTCGGATCCCGAGGTTAGCGGCGAGACCGTCGACGCGGGACTTATTGGGTCTTCACCGATCGGCCAGGCGGATGCGCGGGCCATAGCCAATATCGACTGGCGACCAGACCACGGCGCGTCCCCGCTCTCGCTCGATCTCGCGCTCGAACATCGTGGCAGGAGAGCCGTCAATTCGGCAAACAGCCTGTTCCTGACGCCGGAAACCACGATGGACCTGGGCTTTCGATACCGGTTCGAAACGGCCGGTATCGCCATGGTCCTGCGCGGGAGGCTGGAAAACGTGCTCGATGATTACGGCTGGAACGTCAGCCCCAGCGGGGGCCTGACCTACTCGCAGGCCCGCACCGCATACCTGCAGCTTACCGCGGCGCTTTGAAATCCTTCCGGCGCTTTGACCCAAGGCTGACAATACGCGCGCACGGCGGCAGCCCATCAAGCATTGGTCAATGAATCTCGATTAATTCGCGGGGTTTATGATAGAAGTGCCGACCTATGCTCCCTTCCCGCCCGGTTACTCCGATCCTTCGCCACGGGCTTCTCGTCCTCGCGTTCTTCCTCGTGCCGCTCTCGCTGTTGGGAGTGCACTTCCTTCTTGTCGATGAGTTCGACGAGGTCGGCCAGTACCGCGTCACCGCCGAACGCACGGTGGAGACGCGCAACCAGCTGGCCCAGTTGCTCGCCCTGCACCTCGATGTGGAGACCGCGGTGCGCGGCTATACCCTGACAGGCGATGCGAGTTTCCTTGGACCCTATGCCGACGCAATCCCGCGCCGGGATGCACAATTTGCCCGACTGCGAGAAGGAGCGGATTCTGAACGGCTCTCGCAGCTCGACCGGTTGCTGGCCTTGTCGGATGAAAAACTGGCAATCGCTGCGCAAAACGTCGACGATGTTCGCGCCGGCCGGGGCGATGACGCAAGGCAGCTCATCGCCAGCGGGCGGGGCCGCAGGACGATGGATGCAATCCGCTCCCTGATCGCGGAGATCGATGCGCAAGAGGCCGCGGCGCTTTCCAGCCTGACCGTTTCCGGAGCCGCTTCACGCCGCGACGTCGAACGGTCCGTCAGCCTCCTTCTCGTGGGGATCGCTGTCAGCCTCGCGATTGCCTCCCTGCTGATCTTCACCTCCACCCGGCAGCGCCGGGAGGCGCTGGAGCAGGTCAACCGCCTGGCAAAGCGGCAGAAGGCCATGTTCGACAGCGCGGTGGATGGCATGCTGTGGCTGGACGCTAGGGGAGATATCCTGCGCATGAACCCCAGTATAAGCCGCATGTTCGGCTATACCGAGGCAGAGCTTGTCGGACGCAACAATCTCGTCCTCATGCATACTGAATACTCGCAGGCGGAATCGCAGGCCTGGCTCGCCACCGTGGGCACGGCGGGAGAAAATGGCGCAGGTCGCCGCCAGGAATTCACCGGGCGCCGCTCCGATGGCGCGTCCTTTGAAACCGAGGTTGCCATCAGCCGCGTGGCAAGCAGGCTGGAGGCGGAAGGTGAGCCGCATTACGTCGCCTCGATCCGCGACATTTCGCACCGCAAGCGTGCCGAGCGGATGAAGAACGAATTCGTTTCGACGGTGAGCCACGAATTGCGTACGCCGCTCACTTCGATCGGTGGTTCGCTGGGCCTGGTGCTGGGCGGAGCGGCCGGTCCGCTTGAGGAAAAGACCCGCCGCCTGATCGGGATCGCCCATGCCAATTGCGAGCGACTGATCAGGCTCATCAACGATATCCTGGATATCGAGAAGATCGAGTCCGGCAGGATGGAATTCGATATCCGCCGCATGCAGGTCGCCCCGCTTCTTCGCCGGACCGAGGATGCGATGGCCGCTTTCGCGCAGAAGCACGACGTGAAACTGACGGTCGAGCTGCCCCCCTGGCCGCAATGCATCATGGGCGATCCCGACCGGCTGGAACAGCTCGTGACGAACCTCGTATCGAACGCGATCAAGCACTCCCCCGCCGGCGAGACGGTGGAGGTCGTCGCGACGACGCACCGCCGCTTCGCCCGGATCGAGGTGCGCGATCGTGGAAGCGGAATCCCGACCGAATTCCGGGACCGCATTTTCGGCAAGTTCGCCATGGCCGATGCCTCGGACTCCCGCGCAAAGGGCGGGACAGGGCTGGGCCTCTCCATCTCCCGGGAAATCGCCCGACACCACGATGGCGATATCGGCTATGCCGATCGAGAGGGGGGCGGAACGGTCTTCCACGTGGATATCCCGCTCGCGAGGGAACAGGCCATCAATGTCAGCACCGAAGCCGACAAGTCCCTTCCCCTGGTGCTGCATCTGGATGACGACGACGATACGCTGGTCGTGGTCGCCAGCGCCTTCGCCGGAAAGGCCAAGGTGGTCTCGGTGGGCTCCATCCCCGACGCGCGTTCCGCCCTTGCCGACGGTGAGGTTGCTGCCGCCATCATCGACCTTGCACTGGGCGAGGAGGACGGCGGCGAATTTGCCATCGAACTGCGGAACAGCATGCCGAGGCTGCCCCTCGTGCTTTTCACGGCCTTCGACGACACCGCGGAAACCAGCATGGCCGACCGCCTGCTTATCAAGAGCCGCGCCAGTGTGGATGACCTTGTCGAAGCAACCGTTTCCCTTATCGCCCGGCGACGGAAGGAGGCGGCATGATGCGCGTCCTTTATGTCGATGACGAACCCGATATTCGCGAGATTGCCGAAATGGCGCTCGAGCTCGATCCGCAGTTCGAGGTAAGAACCGCGGCCACGGGCATTGCCGCGCTGGAGCTGATCGAGGAGTGGAAGCCGGATGTCGCGCTCCTCGACGTGATGATGCCCCAGATGGACGGGCCTACCTTGCTTGCGCGCCTGCGGGAGGATGAACGATATGCAGACCTGCCGGTCATCTTCGTCACCGCTCGGGCCCAGCCAAGCGAATTGCAGACCTTCTCCACCCTCGATGCCGTGGGCGTCATAGCCAAGCCTTTCGATCCGATGACGCTATCGGAGAAGGTCCGCGAGCTGCTCGAATGAGCGCGGAGATCGAGGCGCGGATGGCGCAGATGGCGGAGCGCTTCGCGGCGCGTGCCGGGGAATACCGGGCCATCCTTCAGGAAGCCGTGGCACGAGACGATCGAGAGGCAGTCTGCAGCCAGGCGCACAAGCTGGCAGGAATCGCGGCCATGTTCGGGCACCCCGAGATTGGCGAGGCAGCCGCCCGGCTGGAGGATATCGGCGAAGCGGGCGGAGACTACCGTCCGGCGGCAGACCACCTTGCCGCCCTGCTCTCCGGTCTGGGGACCTAGCTCGTCGAGAAGCCCTTGCGCGTCATCGTGCCCCAGCTCTGCTGCTTGCGGGCGAATTGCCACCAGCCCTGCAGGCGCCACAGATTGGACAGCTGGCGATAACCGAAGTTCTCGACCACGGCGATCACCGCCAGCACCGCGAGCTCGCGCGCCTTGGGAAAGCGGCGCAGCTGGATTTCCTCGAGCACGAGTGTGGCAATCGAAAGGAAGACCCCCAGCATGAAGGTGACCGCGAGAAAGGCGAGCAGCCAGGGCAGCGCCAGCAGTCCCAGTGCCCACAGGAGCGGCACCAGTACGTACCCCAGCACTTCCAGCAGAGGCCCGAGAACGTCGACCAGCAGGATGTGGCCGAAGCCGACCATCCCGATCCGCCCGTACCGGGGATTGAACAGCATGTTCCTGTGCTTGACGAAGCATTCCAGCGCGCCGCGCTGCCAGCGGGCGCGCTGCCGACCCAGGACCGAGAGCGTATCGGGGCATTCGGTCCAGCAGACCGGCTCGGCAATGAACTCGATACGGTAGTCGCGCTTCCTTTCGCGCATGAGCCGGTGGAGCTTGAGCACCAGCTCCATGTCCTCCCCCACCGTACCGTGGCTATACCCGCCCACTTCGATGACATGGCGACGGCGAAACAGCCCGAACGCTCCCGATATCACCGTCAGCGCCTGCATCTTGCCCAGCCCCACCCGGGCCATAAGGAAAGCGCGCAGATATTCCACGATCTGCACCAGGGCGAGGAAATTGCGCGGCAGCTTGATATCTGTGATGCGACCGGAATCGACCTTGCAGCCATTGGCAATACGGATCGTGCCGCCTGCCGCGATCGTGAGATCGGGTTCGTCGATGAACGGACGCACCACCCGCAGCAAGGCGTCCGTTTCCAGGATCGAATCCGCATCGATGGCGCAGAACAGCGCGGTCCGACTGCAATTGATCCCGGCATTGAGCGCGTCGGCCTTGCCGCCGTTCTCCTTGTCCACGACGAGCAGGCGCGGCAGCCTGGGTGAAGCGTAGAAGCCGCGAATATGGGCATGCTGCACGCTTCGGTCCACGAACCGGTCGACCTCCTCGAGGCCGAATTCGGCGATGAGGCGAGCGAGCGTGCCATCCTTCGAGCCATCGTTGATCACGATCACTTCGAAATCCGGATATTGCAGGGCCAGCAGGCTGCGCGTGCTCTCGACGATCGTGAGTTCTTCATTGAACGCAGGCGCCAGCACCGAGATTGCCGGTGCCTGTTCCGAGTAGCGGCGCCACAGCGTAGCGCTGCGCGGCACGGGGGGACGTGTTCCCAGTGCCGCCCCTGCATAGAGCAGGAGGACGAAATAGAACACGATCTGCAGGAGGCCCGCGACGATCACCACCGCCGCGATGCTTTCCGCTGAGAGGACCATCCAGGCCGACGGATCTGATATGGCAAACTCGATCATCGCGCGCGTCCTTCCGCCAGCATCTTGACGGCGGCGGTGCGGACGACCGGGTCTTCGCTATCGCTGGCCTCCCGCAAGGCCTTGATCCCGGTCGGGCCGATCCGCAGCAAGGCTTCGCTCGCGCGGTAGCGTACCCAGTAGTTGGGATCTTCCAGAAGGGCGGAGAGCCGATCC
Organism: Aurantiacibacter poecillastricola; assembly: GCF_030730945.1. Lineage (GTDB taxonomy): Bacteria > Pseudomonadota > Alphaproteobacteria > Sphingomonadales > Sphingomonadaceae > Alteraurantiacibacter > Alteraurantiacibacter poecillastricola. Next base: position 13,349 of record NZ_JAVAMS010000003.1, on the reverse strand, counting down.
GCAGCGGCCGCCAGACGGGCCCTGCCGACAGCTTCAGCCGCCGCAGCACGTACCGTCCAGCTGGCGCTGCCCAGCCCTTCGAAGATAGCCTCGGCCCCGATAGGATGCCCGGTCTTGCCAAGCGCCCTGTAAATGCGGGGCTGGAGGTCGGGCTCTCCTTCGGAATCGCGTGCCATGTATGCGAGAAGCGGAGCATACTCGCCGCCCCGTTCCGCAAGCGCATCCATCGCCGCGACCTTCACGCGGTTCGACAGGTCCTTCTCGAACAGCAGCCCTGCAACGGCTTCGGAATTCGTTTCGACGAGGTCGATCATCAGGGAGACGAGGAGCAGCGAGTTTTCCTCCTCGCGCACGTTCAGCTTATTCACGATAGTAAGAGCGGCAGGCGCCTCTCTGTAGCGGGCCAGGGCAAGGGCAGCACCCAGCCTGACATCGGGATTGCGATCGTCAAGCGCCCCCACCACCTTTTCGCGCGCATCGTCGAACAGGGACAGCGCCTCCACTGCAAACAGGCGCGTCTGCGGCGAACGCGAGCGCATGCGCTTCACCAGCAAGTCGACGACGCCCAGCGAAGCAGCGCGCGCCAGCAGCGCATCGCGTTCGCTGCCGCGCGTCATCTCCGCCAGTTCTATCGTGAGGTCGGCAGCCACCTGCAACTCGGCTCGACCGAGTGGTTCCAGCGTAGCGGGATCGCCATCCAACAGCAGCGGCAGCAACCGGCGCCGGGCCGCGCTGTTGCGGCCGGAAAAGCGTGCCGCCAGCACTCGCGCCACCAGCAGGACCAGCAGGGCGAGTACCGCCAGCAGGCAAAGCGCGAGGGAGACTTCCCACAGGGCGCGAAGCGTCGTCACAGGGCCAGCTTGATGCCGATCCGGGCCTCGCTCCGGTTACCCCCGTTCTCCCGCCATTCCTGTGCCACACTGCCGAGAAGGGAGAGGTCTTCGGTAAGCGGGATTTCGCCGCCAAGGAACGCGCTTGTCGTATCGCGGACGACACCGAGATCGGTTTCAGGCCCCGCTGCCACGCCCACAAAGAGCCGGGTGCGCTCGCGCGGCAGATAGTCGGCGCGCAGGGTGCCGCCGATTTGCGCATCCTCTCCTTCAGCAGAGACAATACGGCCGGTCAGCGAAGCGGCAAAGCGGCCGCCGCCGAAATATTGCGTGAAGCCCGGCGAGATCATCCAGACCTCTTGCAGCGGGAAACGCTGCCAGCTGCCATCGAGGCGGGCTACAGTGCTTTCGGCAATCCTTGCGTCGAAGCCTGCTGTGATGCCTGTTTCCGGCCGGAAATCCGCCGATGGCGTGACCGATCCGCCGAGCCTCAGCCAGAGGTCCTGCGTGGCCCTGTGCGTGACGAGGACGCCGACTTCCGCGTCTTCCGCGCCGAAGCGCTCGAACCATGTGCCAGCGACATCGGCAGTGGTCTCACGGTCGATCGGAAGGGACGCGACAATGCCTAGTTCGTGCCAGTTGTCCTGCCCCTGGGGATCGCTGAGACCCCCCTGGACGAGAACGAAGCCTCGTGCTGCGCCGTCTGAACTGTTCCGGCGGGCCACGACCAGCGAAAGCCCCTGCGCGGCATCGGTGTAATCGGGCGCTGTCTCGAGCACGCTTTCAAAGGCGGACCGAGCCTCGTCCAGCCGCCCGAGGGCGAGCAGCGCGTAGCCGTACTGAACCAGAGCATCGACATCCCCGGGATGCTGGGCGAGCCAGTTTTCCAGCAGCGATGCCGCGAGTTCGGGATCGTCCGCCAGCCGGGCAGCGACGCCGCGTTCGTACAGGCTGTCCTGCGCCAGGGCCGGAGCGGTTCCGAACACCGAAAGGAGGAAAACGATGGTCAGGAGGCGCAAGGTCATTTGGCCTTCAGCAAACGAGCGAGGCGGGCCAGCAACTCTTCGGGCATGAAGGGCTTCACCAGATAGTCGTTGGCACCGATTTCCAGGGCTTCGACGATATCCTTTTCCCCCCGGCGCGCGGTGAGCATGATGACGGGCGTCTTGGCATGTTCGCTAGAGTCACGCATGCGCCTCAGGACCTCGAAACCGTCATGAACCGGCATCATCGCATCCAGCACGACGGCATCGGGCGAGGAATCATCGAGCCGGGCCAGGGCCTCACGACCGTCTGACGCCGAAACCGCCTGGTAATCGCGCTGGGTAAGGCGGAATTCGAGCAATTCCCGCATAAGGGGTTCGTCGTCGGCGACTAGGATAGTATGCATTGCGGCCCGGTAGAAAAAAGCGAGCCGCAACGCTAGGGCATGCATGGTTAATGCTTGGTTACACAGCGGTATGCGCAATCACATCCAGCCTGCACGTTCAGGTCTGAAGGCCCGTTTTGCTAGGCCGCGAGCTTGGTTTTCGAGGTCTTTTCGAGGATGAATTCCCCGATGGAAGCCTTGCCCACGCTGGCAGCGTCGCTCACGCTCTTGCGCAGATCGTCATGCCGCTGGTGTGCACAGATGCTGTCCGGCTGCTGGGCGAAGACCAGCGCGCCGCTCTTGGCAAGGGCCTCCAGCCCGCGAACACCGTCGCTGCCCGGCCCGGCGAGCAATCCGGCAACCGCCCCCAGGCCCGTTCGCGCCATGCTGGCGAAGAGAAGGTCTGCCGAAGGGCGATGTCCGCCTACCGGATCGCGTTCGATGGCCTTGGCAAGGAGAGCAAAGTCGTTCTCGACAACGATGTGGCGGCTTTTGTCATAGGCGAGATACACCGTGCCCGGCGACAGCATCTCGTCGCCCTCGATCCCCTTGATCTCGCAGGCCACCGACGGGCGCAGCCGATCGACCGCCCGCTCCACCTCGGCAGGGTCGGCGTCGACGAGGATAATGGTAGGCGGGCAGTTCGCCGGAAAGGCGGCGATCGTTTCGCGCATCACTTCGAGGCTGAGCGCGGCAGCCGCCAGCGCAACCATCCGGCCATCGGATTCGTAGTCGGATGCGCATGCCGACGAATTGTTCGTCGCGTTTCCGGGACCGTTCGCAGCGGCGGCAAGTACGATGCTGCCAAGCTTTGCCACCGTGGCGCTGAATTCTTCCTGCGAAGTGTGCAAGGGTTTGGGAAAGCAGTCGACCGCACCAAGCGCCAGCGCCTTCTGCGCCGTGCCCGTGCCTTCCTGCGTCACGCTGGAAAGCATGATGACGGGTATCGGATTGGTCGACATGAGCTCTTCGAGGAATTCCATCCCGGTCATGCCGGGCATTTCCACATCCAGCGTCAGGACATCGGGCTTGCGCTCCGCGATCATGTCGCGCGCCTCGTCAGCGCTTCTGGCGGTTCCGACAACCTCCACGCCTTTGGCCTGATCCAGGATATCGGAGAAAAGGGCGCGCATTGCTGCGGAATCATCGACGACAAGGACGCGGATATCGGACATAATTTTTAGACCTAACTCAAATGGTAAAAGCGCGTGAAAGGAGTTGGAGTTGGACATCTCCTCCTTCGGCATGAAGGCTTAGCAAACGATCATGCCCCAATAATACCAAGGACCGAATTCAATATTCATTAAATATAATTTTATGCGTATCGCAAGACAAGGCCGTCGGGATACGCGAAATATTACATGAGAATTACTTGAATAGGTATTTCTCCCAATCACTATAAACACAGTTCGTTTGCAGCGCAGCGGTAGGGCGGGAACCGAAAGAGGGTCGGTTAACAGGGCGGCCCTTCCAACGGGGAAAATGATCATGCTGCACTGGTTCGAGGCGAATGCCCCCATTCGCCGGAAGTTCGATATTCTCATCGCCATCCTGGCACTGGTTTCGGTATGCAACGTGCTGTTTGCATATCTCTCGCAGGCCGGTGTTTTCGGCCCTTACGTGGCCACGATCTCCGCCGCGGTGACCGGCGGCGTCCTGCTGACGATGCTGTTCGTATCCAAGGAACGTATTTGCGGCCCTTACGTGAACACCGTGGTCAGGATGGAAGCCCTGGCCGATGGCGATACGCAATCACCGATAGCCTATGCAGATTACCAGGACTGCGTGGGAAGAATGGCGAAGGCCATGACGGTCTTTCGTGACAATGCGGTGAAAGTTCAGAAGGTATCGGTCGAACAGCAGAGTGTCGTCGGGCACCTGTCCTCCGGCCTCAACAGCCTTGCCCAGGGAGACCTGAGCGCCCGGATCGATACGAGGTTCGCCGACGAGTATGAAGGCCTTCGCTCCGCGTTCAATGAATCGGTCAGCCACCTTGCCGAAATGATCGAGCAGGTGCGCGGATCGGCCGACAGCGTGAATACCGGCGCGAACGAGATCCGCGCAGCCTCCGACGACCTCGCGCTGCGCAACGAGCAGCAGGCGGCAAGCCTTGAGGAAACCGCTGCCGCCATGAGCCAGGTCACCGACCTTGTGAAAAAGGCGGCGGACAATGCAGCCGAAGCGCAGACGTCCATCGCCGCTACCCACAGCGAAGCGACCGACGGCGGCGCGGTGGTGGAACGCGCCGTGAAGGCGATGGCAGCGATCGAGAAATCGGCACAGGAAATCACCCAGATCATCGACGTGATCGACGGGATCGCCTTCCAGACCAACCTCCTGGCCCTCAATGCCGGGGTCGAGGCTGCTCGCGCCGGCGATGCCGGAAAGGGCTTCGCCGTGGTCGCGAACGAGGTTCGCGCGCTGGCGCAGCGCAGCGCCGACGCCGCGCAGAACATCAAGGAGCTGATCAACGCCAGTACCAGACAGGTCGGCGACGGGGTCGAGCTGGTGGGCGAAACCGGACAGTTGCTGGAAGGCATCGTCAGCCGCGTGGGCCAGGTGAATGCGCAAGTCAGCGAGATCGCGCAGATGGCCGCCACCCAGGCCTCCAGCCTGCAGCAGGTCAATGTGTCGGTCAGCGACATGGATCGCATGACGCAGCAGAATGCCGCCATGGTGGAAGAATCCACCGCCGCTGCACGCAGCCTCGCGGACGAAGCGGGAGAACTGGGCCGCCTGGTACAGCAGTTCCGCATAGACCAGGGCGAGCAGCGTCAGAAGAAAGCGTCCCAGCCCGCCAGGCTGAAAGCCCAGCAGGCACCGCGCCGGATCCCGGCACCCATGGTCAGCGGCAACCTCGCCCTGAAGGAGCCGATCGACGACCAGGACTGGAGCGAGTTCTGATCGCCCCCGGCGGGAGACCCGACATGACGACGATAGAGCTACCCACGCATTGCGACCGCAAGGCGACCGCCGCGCTGCTTCCGGAGCTTCTGGACGCGGTGGATGCAGGGCCGGTCCGCATCGATGGCGCGAAGGTGGAACGGATGGGCATGGCCATGCTGCAGGTGCTGCTGGCAGCCCGTCGGTCCGCCCCCGCCCTGAAGCTGGCCGACCCCTCGGGCGCAATGCGCGAGGCCCTGTCGCTGGCCGGCCAGCAATCGCTGCTGGACGAAGGAGAAGGTGCATGAACAGCGACGATATCCAGAACATCTTCTTCGTCGAATGCGACGAGTCGCTGGAAGCCGCCGAAGCCGGACTGGACGCTTGCAAAGCAGGCACCCAGGACGGCGAAACGATCAACGCCATCTTCCGCGCCGTGCATTCGATCAAGGGCGGTGCCGGGGCCTTCGGTTATGCCGCCCTGCAGGCCTACACCCATTGTTTCGAGACCTTGCTGGCCCAGGTGCGTGCAGGCACTACCGCGCTGACGCCAGACCTCGTCGACATGCTGCTGCTCGCGCTCGATTGCCTGCGCGATCATGTGGACGCGGCGCGCAGCGGCAGCCCTGCTCCGGACGACACGGCGATCATCGCTCGCATGGAAGAGGCTCTGGCGGAGCCGCAGGCCGATCCCTCGCCCCCTGCGGCTGGCTCCGGGCAAGCGGCGCCCGAAGACGATCTCGACGCCATGCTGGACGACCTGCTCGCCCCGCGCGGCGAGGTAGAAGGCGCAGACCCGGCGGACACAGCGTCCGATTGGCAGCTGCACCTGCGCCCCCATGCCGGCGCCATGGAGAATGGCAGCGAGCCCCTGCTGTGGCTGCGCGAACTGGCCGCCCTTGGCGGGACATGCATCGCTTGCGACACATCCGCCATCCCGCCCCTGGCGGAGCTCGACATCGAACAGGGCTATCTCGGCTGGACCTTCGCCATGCCATCGCAGGTTTCGCGGGAACAGGTGGATGACATCTTCGATTTCGTGGGAGAGGACTGTTCGCTTGCCTATGGGACGGGCGAGGCCATCCCGCCGGTGCGCTTGCCCGAGCCGGCCAGGGAGCAGGCCGGCAACCCCGCACCCGCAGGGGCCGAGGAACCCTCCCCTCCGGCAAACGAACCTCCTGCAACGCGCAGTGCCGCCGCTACCCAGTCCATCCGCGTGGATCTCGCCAAGCTGGACAAGCTGATCGACGGTGTCGGCGAACTCGTCATCGCCCAGGCCATGCTGGCCCAGCGATTGAGCAATGACGGCCTCGCCCATATCGAGGAACTGGCGATGCTCGATGGGCTGGTGCGCGATATCCAGGAACACGCCATGGCATTCCGCGCCCAGCCCATCGGCTCGGTTTTCAGCCGCGTTCCGCGCCTGCTGAGAGAACTTGCCGGGACGACCGGCAAGCATGTGAAGCTTGAAGTCAGCGGCGAGACGACCGAACTCGACAAGACCGTGATCGAACGGCTGAGCGAGCCGCTGACCCACCTCATCCGCAATGCCGTGGACCACGGTATCGAGGATGCGGCGCAGCGGCAGGCGGCAGGGAAGAATCCCGAAGGCACGCTATCGCTTTCGGCCGAGCAGAAGGCGGGCCGCATCGTGATCCGCATCGCCGACGACGGCCGCGGGATCGACGCCGACAAGGTGCTGGCAAAGGCCGTGGCTAACGGACTGGTTGCTCCTGACACCCGCCTTTCGACCGACGAGATCAACGACCTGATCTTCGCTCCCGGATTCTCGACTGCCGAACAGGTCTCGAGCGTTTCGGGACGCGGCGTCGGGATGGACGTGGTGCGTCAGAACGTGAAGGAGCTAGGCGGCCGGATCTCCATCGAGTCCGAGCCCGGAAAGGGCACTGCCTTCGTGCTCGCGCTGCCGCTGACGCTGGCCATTTCCGATGGCATGATCGTGCAGGTGGGCGACCAGTCGCTCGTCGTGCCGCTCGCCCACGTGGTGGAAAGCCTGCGCCCGCAGCCGGGCGATCTCAAGGGCATGGGAGCCAAACGCCTCATGCTCAACGTACGCGGACGCTTCGTGCCGATCCTTCCCCTGTCCGGCATTACCGGTGGCTCTGCCGTGGACGACCCATGCCGCGGCGTGCTCGTCATCGTCGATACCGAACGGTGTGGGCAAGCTGCCCTGCTGGTCGATGCCATCAGCGATCAGCGCCAGTTCGTCATCAAGAGCCTGGACACCCATTACCGCTCCGTCGAAGGAGTGGCCGGTGCCACGATCCTTGGCAATGGACGCGTGGCCCTGATCGTCGACGTCGACCAAATCGTCCAGTCTGCTGGCGCCGCCAGCAGCCTACAAGCTGCTGCCTGATCATGGCCTCCGTGATGAACGCGAAGACCGGCGAGGAGGCCATCGTGCCGGGCGTAAGTCCGCAAGTCTACTCGCATGCGGATTTCGATCGCATCGCATCGATGGTGCGGCGCGAGGCGGGCATCGTGTTGTCGGACGGCAAGAAGATGCTCGCCTATTCGCGGCTTGCTCCACTGCTGCGCAAGACCGGCTGCGCCACCTTCGCAGCCTTTCTCGAGGAAGTGGAACGCGACAAGTCGCTGTCGACCAGCATGATCGCGGCGCTCACCACCAATCACACCTATTTCAACCGCGAGGAACACCATTTCTCACACTTCGCCCAGGAAGTCCGGCCCGACCTGATCGAGCGATCAAGGTCCGGCCTGGCCGTGCGACTGTGGTCGGCAGGATGTTCCAGCGGCGAGGAAATCTGGACACTGATGATGGTCCTCCTGGGAGAGGACCGGGCCGAGGGGCGGCGGATTGCCTCGGGCAATGTGCTTGCGCTTGCCAGCGACCTTGCCGAACATGCCGTGGCCGCCGGAATTCAGGGCCGATACGACAGCAAGGCCATCGAAGCAGTGCCGCAAGAGCTGCGCAATAGCTGGACCCGGCCGGTCGGCGACAAGACGGAAATAGCGGAAGATCTTCGCGCGCTCGTGCGGTTTCGCCTGCTCAACCTCCTTGGCAGCTGGCCCTTCGCAAACCTGTTCGACGTGATCTTCTGCCGCAACGTGATGATCTATTTCGATCACGCGACCAAGGAACAGCTGGTCTGGCGTCTCGTCAACCAGCTGCGACCCGGCGGGCATCTCTACATCGGCCATTCGGAAAGAGCGACCGGCAAGGCGCTCGACCTGCTCGAGCTTGTAGGCCCGACGATCTACCGGCGGAGGCACGGATGACCATTCGCGTGCTGATCGTCGACGATTCCGCCCTGATGCGAAAGCTGCTGCAAACGCGGCTCGCCAGCGAAGCGGATATCGAGGTGGTGGGCTGCGCCTGCGATGCGCAGGAAGCGCGCGGGCTGATCAAGGCGCTCGATCCCGACGTCGTTACCCTCGACATCGAAATGCCGGGCATGGATGGGTTGTCCTTCCTTGCCAAGATCATGGAACTGCGCCCGACACCGGTCATCATCGTGTCCGGCGCGACGCAGGAAGGCAACGCCGTCACCGTGCAGGCGCTGCAACTGGGCGCTGTCAGTTGCTATGCCAAGAACGACCGGCATGGTTCTTTGCCCGGGAACGACGGAGGCGAACTCGCAGCGCTCGTGCGGGAGGCGGCCGGAGTGAACCTGCTTCCGCGACGCTCCACCGCTGCGCCTGCCAGTGCAGCGCCCTTCCCCTCGCCAACTCGGGCCGCGGCGGAAAGCGCCCTCATCGCCATCGGCGCATCGACCGGCGGCGTAGAAGCCTTGCGCACCTTGCTGTCGCGCTTCCCCCTGGATTGCCCACCCACGCTGATCGTCCAGCACGTAAACGCTCGTTTCGCGCCAGCCATCGCTCAGTCGCTCGATGGTGCGTGCGAACCGCGCGTGGTACTCGCAGGTACCGACGTGCCGGTGGAAAGGGGACATATCTACCTTGCCCCGGGCGGCGATCGCCACCTGTTGCTGGCCGGGGCAGGATCGCTGGGTTTCCGCACGGTCCTGCGCGCGGGCGAACCGGTTTGCGGGCACCAGCCCAGCGTCGACATGCTGTTCGGCTCCGTCGCGGAAACCGCCGGCCCTGCTGCGACAGGCATTCTGCTCACCGGCATGGGATGCGACGGCGCAAAGGGACTGGCCCGCATGGCAGCAAAAGGCAGCTTCACGATCGCGCAGGACGAGGCAAGCTGCGTCGTGTTCGGAATGCCGCGCGCCGCGATCGAAATGGGCGCTGCAAGCATCGTGCTTCCGCTCGACAGGATTGCCGGCCACATCTTCGACCGGGCGGAGGCAGCCTGATGGCCGCCCTCGATCCTCCCCCGTCCCATTCCGCGCCTGATCGGGTGACCGTCATGCAAGGCGAGGCAAGGGCCAGCGCAGAGCCCACCGTGGAATTCAGCACCGTGCTGGGCAGCTGCGTGGCCATGTGCCTTTTTGACCCCAGCGCAAGGGTGGGCGGGATGAACCATTTCCTTCTCGCCGAACCGCCCACGCATCGCAGCCGCGAGCAGTTCGACGAACATTACGGCCTTTTCCTGATGGAATTGCTGGTGAACGAAATGCTGGCGCTCGGGGCCAGCAAGTCGCGCCTCAAGGCCCGCCTCTACGGCGGGGCGAACATTCATCGGGGCCTGAGCCCTATCGGAACCGCCAATGCGGATTTCGCCAGACGCTTCGTCGTGCAGGAGGGGATCGAGCTTACGCAGGCCGATCTGGGCGGCAACCAGGCCCGCCGGGTCCACTTCCTGCCGGCCAGCGGCAGGGTGCGCTGCCGCCTGACCGCCGCGCAGGCAACACCTACGCAACAACCGCTAAGACGTCCGCAATCTGCTCTTGGCGATGTCGAGCTATTCTGAAGAGAAGGAACCGATCGATGACCACCACCACCCGCATACTGACAGTGGACGACAGCCCGAGCATGCGCGCTCTGCTGCTGCATGCGCTTACGAAGCACGGCTTCAAGGTCGAGCAAGCCGAGGATGGCCAGATGGCGCTCGACTGGCTGGCCACGAACGAGGTCGATGTGATCATTACCGATATCAACATGCCACGGCTCGATGGCTTCGGGCTGATCGAAGGGTTGCGCAGTTCCGCCCGCCATTCCGATCGACCGATCCTGGTTCTCAGCACCGAAAGCTCCGACACGAAGAAGCAGCGTGCCCGCCAGGCCGGGGCCACCGGCTGGATCGTCAAGCCCTTCGATGCCGAAAAGCTGGCGATGGCCGTTCGACGCGTCGCCCACTGACACTTGCAAGGACAATCCCAATGCAACGCGAACTCATCACATTCCAGGTTTCCGGACAGCTCTTCGGCATCGACATCATGGCGGTGCGGGAAATCCGTGCCTGGTCGCCGGTCACGGTATTGCCGCGCGTGCCCGAACATGTCGCCGGCGTGGTCAACCTGCGTGGCGCCGTGTTGCCTGTCATCGATCTTTCGGTGCGGCTGGGATGGAGCGCTACCGAGGCAACGCCGCGCAACCCGATCATCGTGGTGGAACACGAACAGCAATCGCGCGGTCTGATCGTGCATGGGGTCAACGACATCGTTTCCATCGACGCAGGCAGCCTGCAGCAGCCCGACGTCGCCTCGCAGGACAGCATTACCGGCTTTCTCGAAGGGCTGGCCCCGCTCGGAGACACCATGATCATGGTCCTCGACCTTGCGCAGCTGATGGCGGACGAAGAACTGGATTTGGCGGCGTGAACCCGGCAAGCCACAGCAGGCCGCTGCTAAGCGGAATGGCCGCGCTGCTCGCCGAACTCGCGGACGATATCGAAGGGCTCGGCAGCGCCTTGTGCTGTGATCCGGAAGTTCTCAAGAACCACATGGTGAACCTGCAGGGCATCGACCTCGTCGCGCAGAAAGCAAGGCAGATGTCGCTGGTGCTGGAAGCAGACTGCGTATCGCAGGGCGTTTCCGAGGTGCGCCTGGAGACCCTGCGCAGCCGCCTCGAAGCGATCACCGAACAAGCCGGTTAGGGGCTGCATCTCGGTCCTTGAAAGTGTCCCGCGCGGCAATCGCCTGCGCGCGGGACGAGGTATAGCTGGGAACAGCTCGGCGAATGTGAATTAACGCGAGCATTTCGCGTCATCGTCGCTATATGCACGCGCGACGATGACGCGATTGCACGCGGCCATTCGTCTTGCCGCGCTGCATGCGCGAGTTTTCATCCTGTCTCTCCCTGTCGGCATCCGGCGCGGCGTAGCCCTCTTTGCGAGTTTGCATGTCCTTTGATAATCTAGCGCCGATCCTCGGCGAAGCCTTGGCCGAGCGCGGCTATGAAGCCCTCACGCCGGTACAGTCCGCCGTCATCGCCTCCGATGCCCGCGGACGCGATCTCATCGTTTCGGCGCAGACCGGATCGGGCAAAACGGTCGCTTTCGGTATCGCGCTGGCTGACCAGCTGCTCGGCGAAATTCGCGGAACGCCGCTTTCCGTGAAGCCGCTGGCTCTCGTCGTCGCCCCGACGCGCGAACTTGCACTCCAGGTCAGCCGAGAGCTTGGCTGGCTGTATGCCAAGGCAGGTCTTCGCATCGCCACATGCGTGGGGGGAATGGATGCAAGCAAGGAAAGGCGCGCCCTGCGCGGCGGTCCGGCCATCGTCGTGGGCACGCCCGGCCGCTTGCGAGATCATCTCGAACGCGGCACGCTCGACTTGTCAGGGCTGATCGGCGTTGTGCTCGACGAAGCGGACGAGATGCTCGACATGGGTTTTCGCGACGACCTCGAGGAAATCCTCGACGCAGCACCAGGCCAGCGCCGCACCCTGCTGTTCTCCGCCACGCTGCCGCAGCCGATCGTGCGCCTGGCGGAACGCTACCAGAGCGATGCGCTGCGCCTTTCCCTCGCGGGTGAGACCCGGGGACACGGCGATATCGCATACCAGGCGATCACCGTAGCGCCCTCGGAAATCGAGAATGCAGCGGTGAACCTCCTGCGCTTTCACGAGGCAGAAACCGCGATCTGCTTCTGCGCCACGCGCGAGAGCGTGCGGCGACTGCACACCACCTTGCAGAACCGCGGCTTCGGCGTCGTCGCACTGTCGGGCGAACACTCGCAGTCCGAACGCAACCAGGCTCTTCAGGCGCTGCGCGACCGACGCGCCCGCGTGTGTGTCGCCACCGATGTGGCAGCGCGCGGCCTAGACCTGCCCACCTTGAGCCTCGTGATCCATGTCGAGATCCCGCGCGATGCCGAAACGCTCCAGCACCGCTCGGGTCGTACCGGCCGCGCGGGCAAGAAGGGCATTGCCGCGATCGTGGTTCCCTTCAATCGCCGCAAGCGCGTGGACGGCATGCTTCGCAGTGCCAGGATTTCGGCGGAGTGGATGGACGCGCCCTCGGCCGAGGCCATTCGCGCGCAGGACCACGCCAGGCTCATCGAGAAGCTCACCGCGCCGACCGAGTATGACGAGGCGGAGCGGGCCGTGGCGAACGAGCTGATGAGCCGGATGGCGCCCGAGGACATTGCTGCGGCGCTGGTGCAGGCGCATCGATCCAAGATGCCGCAGCCGGAGGAACTGCTCGCCAACACTCCCGAGGCGCGCGAGAAAGACAAGGCCGAGCGCCATCGCCCCGGCTTCGAAGACGTCGTGTGGTTCAAGATGGGCGTTGGTCGGCGGCAGAACGCCGAGCCGCGCTGGCTGCTGCCGATGATCTGCCGCCGCGGGCATATCACCCGCAACGAAATCGGCGCGATCAGGATCGGGCAGTCGGAAAGCTGGTTCCAGGTGCCGCGCGCAATCGCCGGGAAGTTCGCCGACGCCCTTGCTCGCACAGCTTCCGGGGATGACGATCAGGACTCGATAGTGATCGAGGAATCGCCCGAGGGTCCGCGCATGGAAGCGCGCAAGAATCGAAAGCATGGCGGTCCTGTGGTCGGCGCGAAGCCGCTCCGGCGGGGTCCCGCCGGCAAGCCTGACAAGAAATGGAAAGCGAAGGGGAAGCCCGGTCGGCCATCCAAGCGCTGACCGTCTGACGAGCGGGCGATAGGGCAGCAGCGCTTGCCGACTTTGAACTTGCCGCCCTTTCAGGCATTGGTGCAAAGGCTGTATGCCTTTCACCTCGACGCTGAATGGGAGAGAACATGGAACGCGGCGCACTCGACGAAGGCGACCTTCTGCTATCCGCCGCCCTTGTCGGCGGGGAATGGGTGCGCGGCGACGGGGAGCCCGTCGCGGTGGAAGACCCGTTCCTGCTGGAGCAGTTTGCCGAGGTGCCCAACCTCGGCGCGGAGGAGGCCGGGAAGGCCATCGCCGCC
>NZ_JAVAMS010000029.1 GCF_030730945.1 Aurantiacibacter poecillastricola | reverse complement strand
GCCCGCGAGGCGTTTCCTGCATGGGCGAGCGAGACAGCCGCCGCCCGCGGCAAGGTGCTGCGCCGCTGGTACGACCTGATCGGGCAGCACCGCGACGATCTGGCCCGCCTCATCACCCGTGAGAACGGCAAGACCTTCCGCGAAGCGCAGGGTGAAGTCGACTATGCGGCCGGGTTCATGGAATTCTACGCGGATGAAGCCACCCGGGCGCTGGGAGAGATCATCCCGGCCAATACCGATGGCAGGCAGCTGCGCGCCGAGCGCGAGCCCGTGGGCGTCACGGCGGCGATCACGCCGTGGAACTTCCCGCTGGCGATGCTGACGAGGAAGGTCGGCCCCGCGCTGGCGGCGGGCTGCACGATGGTCGCCAAGCCCGCCTCGATGACGCCGCTGACCGCCCTCGCCTTTGCCAGGCTCGGCGAGGAAGCGGGCGTTCCCAGGGGCGTGCTGAGCGTGCTGACGGGATCGGCCAGGGACATCGGCGCTGCGTTCACCTCGTCGAGCACCGTGCGCAAGCTCTCCTTCACCGGCTCGACCGAGATCGGTGTCCAGCTCTACCGCGATTGCGCCGGCACCATGAAGAAGCTCGGGCTGGAGCTTGGCGGCAATGCGCCGCTGCTGATCTTCGAGGATGCCGACCTCGATACCGCGGTGGAGACGGCTGTCACCGCCAAGTTCCGCAATGGCGGGCAGAGCTGCATCGCTGCCAACCGCATCTACGTGCAGGATGGTATCAAGGATGCGTTCGTCAGCGCCTTTGCCGGGCGAGTGGAGGCAATGACGGTCGGAGACGGGTTCGACGAGGCAAGCGACATCGGCCCGCTGATCGACGATGACGGGGTCGCCAAGGTGCGCGAACACCGCGACCAGGCGCTGGCCTCGGGGGCGCGCTGCGTCGCGGGCGGGGGCGATCCCGAGAACCGGCTGTTCCCCGCCACGCTGCTGATCGACGTGCCGCACGATGCGCAGCTGACCTGCGAGGAGACCTTCGGGCCTCTTGCGGGCGTGATAGGTTTCGACAGTGTGGAAGAAGGCCTCGCCAGGGCCAACGATACGCCGTTCGGCCTTGCGGCCTATATGTGTTCCTC
>NZ_JAVAMS010000028.1 GCF_030730945.1 Aurantiacibacter poecillastricola | reverse complement strand
TGCACTGCTACCCAACCTTGGACCGCTCGGGTCTAGAGTTTTCCGCCTTTCCCAGATCCGGTGGGCTGGTTGCACCGGCTGAGTTTGCCAGCATGATCGGGGGGATATTCCCGATCGCGCTGTGCGGACGCTCTTCGGTGTAGTGTCTACGCCAGGCCTCCAGCTTTTCGCAAGCATCTTGCAACGACAGGAACCAGTGAGCGTTCAGGCATTCGCTTCGCAGCTTGCTGTTGAAAGCTTCGATGAACGCATTGTCTGTGGGCTTGCCAGGGCGAGAGAAGTCGAGGATCACACCGCGCTGGTAAGCCCACAGATCCATGTCCCGCGAGATGAACTCGCTGCCATTGTCCACCCTGATAGTCTTCGGATAACCGATCTCCCTGCATGCCTGTTCCAGCGTGGCGACCACGTCTTCGCCACGATAGCTGAACCGGGGATCGATTACCGGCGATAGCCGGGAGTAGGTATCGACCACCGTCAGGATGCGCAGCTTGCGGCCCGTCGCCAACTGGTCGTGAACGAAGTCCATCGCCCAGACATCGTTCGGCCGGATTGCAGGAGCACGGTCTTCGCGCAGCTTCGCCTTCACCCGTCGCTTGGGCGTCTTGTTGCGCAGCTGAAGGCCTAACTCCCTGTAAAGCCGATAGACCTTCTTCAGGTTCACGTGCCAACCGTCCCGGCGAAGGATGTAATAGACCCGCCGATAGCCATAGCGGACATGCGTCTCGCAGATCTCCTTGATGCGCTTCTTCAGAAAGGCCGGATCGGTCCGGCGGGACTGGTAGTGGTAGGTCGATCGATCGAAGTGCAAAGCCGAACATGCTCTGCGGATCGTCACCTGCCAGTCCTGCCGAACCGCGTCGATAATCTCGCGCTTCCGATCCGGCCTCAGAGCTTTCGTTTGATAACGTCCTGCAGCATCTCACGATCAAGCGTCAGATCAGCGACGATCTTCTTCAGCCGTCCGTTTTCGTCTTCCAGTTCACGCAGCCGCCGCATCTCAGACGGCATCAGCCCCGCGTATTTCTTCTTCCAGTTGAAGTAGGTCGCCTGGCTGATCCCCGCCCTGCGGCAGATGTCCGCCACCGGCGTTCCTTCCTCACCCTGCTTGACGACGAACGCCTTCTGCGCGTCCGTGAACTTCGATGCCTTCATGCCGCAACTCCTCGCCCAGCCAAGGATACATACGGCGGAAAACTCTAACCAGAAATGGTCCAGTTTTCAGGTGGCAGAGCA
>NZ_JAVAMS010000027.1 GCF_030730945.1 Aurantiacibacter poecillastricola | reverse complement strand
GTGACGTGACCCCCTGATTTTCCTCCAAGTTGGATTAGAGTCCGGCCCTGACAGAAGGACGGACGAGATGAAGAGAACGAGGTTTTCAGAAGAGCAGATCATTGGCGTGCTGAAGGAAGCGGAGGCGGGTGCGAAGACCGCCGACCTGGCCCGTCGATACGGAGTGTCGGAAGCGACGATCTACAACTGGAAGTCGAAGTATGGCGGGCTGGAGGTTTCCGATGCCCGCCGACTGAAGGAACTCGAGAGCGAGAACGCGAAGCTCAAGCGGTTGCTGGCCGATGCGATGCTGGACAAGGCCGCGCTGAAGGATCTCCTGGCAAAAAAGTTCTGACGCCCGCCGCGAAGCGGGAAGCTGTCGCTCATCTCCAGGCGTGCCACGGGATGAGCGAACGGCGGGCGTGCAGTGTCATTGATGCCGATCGCAAGAGCGTGCGTTACCGTTCCACGCGGGACGACGATGCCGAGTTGCGCGAGAAGCTGCGCGAGCTGGCCAACCAGCGTCGGCGGTTCGGCTATCGGCGTCTACATATCCTGCTGCGTCGGGAGGGGATCATGATCAACCGGAAGAAGACCCAGAGGCTCTACAAGGAGGAAGGGCTGGCGGTCAGGCGACGACGAAGCCGCAGGCGTGCTGTTGGCACGAGGGCACCAGCTCCGGTGCTGGCGCTGCCGAACCAGCGCTGGAGCCTCGACTTTGTGCACGACCAGATGGCGTCAGGCAGGCGGTTCCGGGTGCTCAACGTGGTCGATGATGTGACCAGGGAGTGCCTGGCAGCGGTGCCGGACACCTCGATCTCCGGTCGCCGCGTGGTGCGTGAACTGACCGAGCTGATCGCACAGCGGGGCAAGCCGGGCATGATCGTCAGCGACAATGGGACAGAGCTCACGAGCAATGCCGTGCTGGCATGGTGTGGTGAGATCGGCGTGGAGTGGCATTACATCGCCCCAGGCAGGCCGATGCAGAACGGCTATGTCGAGAGCTTCAACGGTCGCATGCGCGACGAGCTACTCAACGAGACGCTGTTCCTGAGCATGGCCCATGCCCGTGTCGAGATCGCGGCCTGGGTGGATGACTACAATCGGGAGCGACCACACTCATCCCTTGGCTACGCAACACCGGCGGCGTTCGCCGCCGAACTGGATAAGCAATGGCCTGCTTCGCTACGCCCTTCGGGCTCCGCTACGCAGCCCATTGCTTCAATCGCGCTCATGCGCAACAACGCGGCCAGGCTCTAATCCCAGCTGGGGGAAAGCTGGGGGTCACGTCA
>NZ_JAVAMS010000026.1 GCF_030730945.1 Aurantiacibacter poecillastricola | reverse complement strand
GGCGAATGCGATCGACCTTGCCTATTCGGTCCTCGCCGACCCCGCGCCTGTGCCCGAACAGGCAGGCATCTACCTGCCTTACCGGCCCAGCCGCATCGCCTTCGAAGATGCTCCGATCCATCCCACCCCGCTCGTGGAATCGGTTGCCATGGGTTCGGTCGCGGCGCCCCAGCCGGACGTCACACCGCGCCTTCCCGCTTGCTGGCAGGCCGAGGGCCTTCTGTCCGAAGCGCAATGCGAGACACTGGTCTACGCTGCCCAGGCATTTGCGCGCGATCTTCCGGGTCAGTTCAAGGTGAGCCAGGAAGGCACCTCGCTGGAACTCTCCCAGGACGGACACTCCTACCGCCAAGGCTTCTTCCTCGGGGACGGAACCGGAGCGGGCAAAGGACGGCAGATCGCCGCGGTCATCATGGACCGATGGCTCGCAGGCGAGCGCCGGCATGTCTGGATCACCAAGAACGAGGCGCTGCTCCAAGATGCACGCCGCGACTGGGAAGCGCTTGGCGGGCTGCCGCTCGACATCCAGCCGCTCTCGCGGTGGAAACTCGGTCACCCTGTCACGATGTCCGAAGGCATTCTCTTCGTCACCTACCCGACGCTGCGCTCGGGCCGCGCCGAGGATACGCGGCTTGACCAGATCCTTGCCTGGGCGGGCGAGGAGTACGATGGCGTGATCGCCTTCGACGAAGCCCACGCCATGGCCAATGCGCTTGGAGGCTCCTCCACTCGCGGCAAGATCAAAGGATCCGAACAGGGCATGGCCGGCCTCAGGCTGCAGAACCATCTGCCGCGCGCCCGCGTACTCTACGCGTCTGCCACTGGCGCCTCGGATATAGCCAACCTCGGTTACACCTCACGGCTTGGCCTGTGGGGACCGGAGACCGCCTTTCCGACCCACGAGGCGTTCATGACCGAGATCCGCGCCGGCGGCGTCGCGGCGATGGAACTCGTCGCCCGTGACCTCAAGGCGCAGGGCCTCTATCTCGCCCGTGCGCTGTCCTTTGCCGGGGTCGAGTACGAAATCCTCGAACACAGCCTGACCGAAGCACAGGTGCGGATCTACGATGCCTATGCCGATGCCTGGGCGATCATTCACCGCAACCTCGAAGCTGCGCTCGAAGCAACCCGCGTGGTCGACGAGGACAGCGGCGATACGCTCAATCGCAACGCCAAGGCTGCGGCGCTGTCGATTTTCGAAGGCACCAAGCAGCGATTCTTTGCCCAGCTCCTGCTCTCGATGAAACTGCCGAGCCTGATCCCCGCGATGGAAGCGGCGCTTGGCGAAGACCATTCGATTGTCGTGCAGCTGGTCTCGACCGCGGAGGCCATGCTCGACCGACGCCTTGCTGACCTCACCGACGAGGAGCGAGAAGCGCTCGATATCGATCTGTCC
>NZ_JAVAMS010000025.1 GCF_030730945.1 Aurantiacibacter poecillastricola | reverse complement strand
CGCTCGACATAAACTGCGACTGCAAAGAATACGTCTAATGCTGAGCTCAACATTAGACGTATTCACGCGGGGACAGATCGATATCGAGAGCTTCGCGTTCTTCCACGGTAAGGTCGGCAAGGCGCCGGTCGAGCATGGCCTCGGCGGTCGAGACCAGCTGCACGACAACCGAATGCTCTTCGCCAAGCGCTACTTCCATCGCGGGGATCAGGCTCGGCAATTTCATCGAAAGCAGGAGCTGGGCAAAGAAGCGCTGCTTGGTGCCTTCAAAGATCGATAGCGCCGCAGTCTTGGCATTGCGGTTGAGCGTGTCGCCGCTGTCCTCGTCGACCACGCGGGTTGCTTCGAGCGCCGCTTCGAGGTTGCGGTGGATGATCGCCCAGGCATCAGCATAGGCATCGTAGATCCGTACCTGTGCTTCGGTCAGGCTATGTTCGAGGATGTCGTACTCGACCCCGGCGAAGGACAGCGCACGGGCAAGATAGAGGCCCTGGGCCTTGAGATCACGGGCGACGAGCTCCATCGCCGCGACGCCGCCAGCGCGGATCTCGGTCATGAATGCCTCGTGGGTCGGAAAAGCGGTCTCGGGTCCCCAAAGGCCGAGGCGGGAAGTGTAACCGAGGTTGGCAATATCCGAAGCGCCAGTGGCAGAAGCATAGAGCACGCGGGCGCGCGGGAGATGGTTCTGCAGCCTGAGGCCCGCCATCCCTTGTTCGGAGCCCTTGGCCTTGCCGCGGATTGAAGATCCCCCGAGCGCATTAGCCATCGCATGGGCTTCGTCGAAAGCGATCACGCCGTCGAAATCCTCGCCTGCCCAGGCAAGGATCTGGTCGAGCCGCGTATCCTCGGCGCGGCCCGAGCGCAGCGTCGGATAGGTGACGAAGAGAATGCCTTCGGACATCGTTACGGGCTGGCCGAGTTTCCAGCGCGAGAGCGGCTGGAGATCGAGCGGCAGCCCGCCCAGCGCTTCCCAGTCGCGGCGTGCATCTTCAAGGAGCGCCTCGTTCTTGGTGATCCAGACATGTCGGCGCTCGCCTGCGAGCCAGCGATCCATGATGACCGCGGCGATCTGCCGTCCTTTGCCCGCTCCGGTTCCGTCGCCGAGGAAGAAGCCTTGACGGTAGGAGTGTCCGTCCTCGGAGAGTTCCAGCGAGGTGCCTTCCTGGCTCACCTTGAACTGACCCGGAAGATCGCGCGCAAATGCCTGGGCAGCGTAGACCAGTGTCTCGCATTGCGCTTCGGACAGCAGGCCATCGGCCTGCCAACATGCGGGAAGGCGCGGGCAAACATCGGGCTGCGGTGCCGCGACCGAACCCATGGCGACCGATTCCACGAGCGGGGTGGGATGGACCGGAGCATCTTCGAAGGCGATGCGGCTGGGCCGGTACGGCAGGTAGATGCCTGCCTGTTCGGGCACAGGCGCGGGGTCGGCGAGGACCGAATAGGCAAGGTCGATCGCATTCGCG
>NZ_JAVAMS010000024.1 GCF_030730945.1 Aurantiacibacter poecillastricola | reverse complement strand
ACCGCGGCAAGCAGACGTGGCTCCTTATCGAAGGCGCGCAATAGAGCAACCCTTGCATAGTCGTCGATGCCGGAGCTTGAGATGGCCGCTTTGACCAGTGGACGGGATTGGGCTGCATCAATTGCAGCAAGGCCAAACAGCCTTACTTCCAGCCTGTGGCCCTGAAGAGCGTATAACGGATCTCCGCGGAAGGCCTTTAATGATATGGCAAAGGTGACCGCGCGCATTGCGCGCCGAAATTGCTTGGAGCTGCGTAATCGCGCGGCGTATTCAAGCCGCGCGGCGCCGTTGCGCGCACGATTTATCAGCTTTTCGGGCATCTGTTCGCCACTGGCCTTGCCGAGCGTCGGCACAAGTCTCGTCCCACAAACCTGGCAGTCGAATGCCCAGGCTCGCCTCCAATGCTTGAGCGAAAGGCCCTCTCTGGAACATTGCAGGCAATGCTGGAATGGTATCTGGGCCGTCAGCGAGGCTTCTCGTGTCGTCATTGCTGGGAAGGTCAAAGATCGCACAACATCTGGGTCAATCCGTGCGGCGTTGGCAATCTTCGCCGCCGCAGCCGCGTCGACGTTGAAGTTCAAGGCGGTGCCATGCGCGGTATCGATTCTGAGATGAGCCAGTAGTTCCGCATCATCACAGTAGTTGGCCGCCGCCAGCCTAGACAACCAACCTGACAACAACTCGTCGGGCAGCGGCGCGACAGTCTTGGGCAGCGGGTGCGGCTTCACACCCCGGACTTCTCGAGCCGCCGATGGGGGTTCGCATGGCGCGACCAAACCGGCGTCCATTTTGCGATTGCGTCATCGGTGATGCATTCATCACCTGTGACAATGGCGTCGATGGAAAGATCCTTGATCAGGGCGAAGATGCGCGAGGTCACCCCGCCGGTCAGCGCAAGTATCTGCTTTAGTGACTTGACCTTCAGATTGGATTTCTTCTCGAGGGGCATTGCCGCGATGAGTGTCTGGATCATGTCCGAGAACTCGGCGTCGTCGCGCCAGTTTGGAAGGTGATGTTCGTCCAGCCGCCTGGCAAGCTGGATATCACCACGGATGGCATCGACGGCCTCGCTGACCCCCAGGCAGACCAGCGACACTTCGAGTTCATTGCTGAGATACCGCAGAACATTGAGAAAGCGGCGCTGTTCGCGGTGGGTCCCGGCCAAGAGGTTGTGGACTTCGTCGATCATGATCATCCGCAGGCCAAGGTCGCGCAAGAGCGCGACGACACGGACTTCGAGGGAGGCCACATTTTGAGCGCGCGCGCTCAGTGCCGTGGCCGGTGCCCCGACGGTCGCCAGGATGTGCAGATAGAACCGTCGTTCGTCGGGAGCTGGTGGTGCTTGTAACAGTAACAGCGGCGTTCGCGTAATTCCCGATGCTGGGTCATATTCCGGTGCATATCTGCGCGAAAGATTGCGGGCGATCATCGTCTTTCCGATCCCGGACGCGCCATGCACAAGAAGGCCAGGCATACGGGTTTGCCTTGGCGCTTCGATCATACACTGCAAACGGTCCAGAACTTGTTCGGCCCGCGGAAAGCCAATCCAGATATCCGATTGAATGAGGGTGATCCGACCGTCTTCCTCTGTTTTTCCTGCCCTCAATTCACCATCTCTCCACCTTGAACAATGGGCGCGATGTATCACCCGTATCGATCGCGCGCAGCCCTTCGGTTGTTGAGACGGCCGAGTTGGCGCCCTCCAATGTCCCTTTTCTTTCACGGGATCGGCGTTCGGCCCTCGTCAGGCTCCGGCTTTCAGACTCGATTTGGCGTTGCTGTCGGATCAGCTCAGCCAGGACCAGCTCATTGGACCCGGACTTGCCAAGGGCACGGGCATTCCTCATGGCTTCGCGATATTCCCAGAGCGACACAGGCGGAATTTCCAGGTTTCGGTACCGAGCTTCGACGTATCGGTCATTATCCAGTTCGACCCAGATCACCGAGAGGTCGCGAGGGTCGTAGCGGACGACCACCTTTCCATCCCCGCGCCCGATGTGGCCTGCAAGCGCATCGGACCAGTACCGTATCTGGAACAGATGGATGCCGTCACGCCTGACCTTGCGCAGTTCACTTGGCAGAAAGCTCACCCGAAAGGCTTCAATCTCGAAGGGGATATCGCCCATCATTTGCTCTGAGAGCGCCTCCCATTTGGCAACGGGCGTGCAGCCAAGACTTGAATGAATGCTGTTGTTGTAGCGGCAGATTTCCAGAGCAAACCAGCGATCGAAGTCGCTTAAGGTCATCGTGGCCATGCCCTCGGCGTCATAGTCGCCCTTGGCCACGACCGAGGA
>NZ_JAVAMS010000023.1 GCF_030730945.1 Aurantiacibacter poecillastricola | reverse complement strand
CTATTTACAATCGATTGATTTCATGTGAGTCTAACAATGCTAGATGCCAATTTGCGATGCGGCACAGAAAATCGGTTAAAATCGAGAGGTTTACATGAAAGAATCACGCACCCCGCGCGCCGCGAAGAGCCTGTTCCCGCGGCTGGGCATGATCGCGGGCACGTCGCTCATGGCGCTGGTCCTCCCCGCCACAGCCCTCGCGCAGGCAGAGGAAAAGCCCGACGCCAATCCGGTGCAGATCGATGCCGACGGCACCGTTCACGTGCCCGCCATGAGCGTGCCCGTCTCCAGCTTCCTCACCGACGAAGCCAAGAAATATCTCACCCAGCACCTGCACAACATGCAGGATCGGGAATTCGGGACACTGCCCGAGAATGGCGTGCCCTTCTTCATGAAGCCCTATATGGTTTCGGCCAAGGCCATGTTTCCGCTCGTCCGTGAGGAAGTGACCATCGCTGGCGTTGCAGGCATCAGCTACACGCCGACCCAAGGCATCAAGCCGGAAAACCGCAACCGCATCCTCCTCAACCTGCACGGCGGTGGTTTCGGCGGCTGCTACCCCGGCTGCGCGGAACTGGAGTCGATGCCGATCGCCTCGCTGGGCGGCTACAAGGTCATCACCATCGATTATCGCCAGGCACCCGAACACCGCTTCCCGGCGGCCAGCGAGGATGTCGCCAGCGTCTATCGCGAGCTGCTCAAGACCTACAAGCCGGCCGATATCGGCATCTATGGCTGCTCGGCAGGCGGGATGCTCGTCGGCATGGCCATGGCGTGGTTCGACAAGGAAGGTCTGCCCATGCCGGGCGCTGCCGGAATCTTCTGCGCCGGCATGACGCTTGAGAAAAAATTCCCCGGCTTTGGTGGCGACGCGCATTACATGACTGCTGCCGTCGGGGAGGCGAACCCGCCTGTCGAACCGCCGCCGCCGCTAGGCAAGGGCCTGCCGCCGCTCCAGTATCTGGAGAATGTGGACGTGAAAGATCCGCTGGCGGCACCGGCAAACTCGCCCGAGCTGCTCGCCAAGTTCCCGCCGACGCTGTTCATCACCGGCACGCGCGCCTTCGAGCTCAGTTCGGCGGTCTACTCGCACGGCCAGATGGTCAAGGCTGGCGCCGAGGCCGATCTGCATGTGTGGGACGGACTCTTCCACGGCTTCTTCTACAACCCGGCCGTCCCGGAATCACAGGATGCCTACAAGGTCATCGTCGACTTCTTCGACAAGAAGCTCGGCAAGTAAGACTTAAGGGGGAGCCAGCCGCTCGCGTTCAGAAATGGCGCGGGCGGTTGGGTTTTGGTGCCCCCCAGCCATCCCACTTTCCGTTCGGGCTGAGCCTGTCGAAGCCCTGTTCTTCTTTGGACGTCGCGCACAAGAAGGACAGCCCTTCGACAAGCTCAGGGCGAACGGGGGAAGAATGACCCCTTAGCCCCTCAATACGCTACGGGCGGCGGGCCGGCGTGAATATCGGCGCCAACCCAGTCGAACCGGTCGTCATAGCCCTCCGGGACCGGCGCGGGTGCGAAGCTGCTCGCGGCGTTGATGTCGCCCTTGCCGACATAGCGCGCCTGCACCGGGAAGGGATAGGTCGGCCGCCGCCGCACCGTACCATCCGCCAGGATCGCCGCGCCCTCGACCGCGCCGGGCGCCACCCCGCGCTCCACCCAGTTGACCATCGGCCCCAGCAGATCATGCTGATAGCCGACATAGCCGCCCGCGCAGTGATAAACGCCGGGGAACATGTAGACGCGCATGAACGGATCGGTGCCCGCGAACCCGCCCATCGTATCGCGAACGCGCTGATAATAATCGGGCAGCAGATAGGAGCCGCCGGCATTGTCCGCCTCACCCTGCCACATGATCAGCTTGCCACCGCGCGCCTTGAAGGCCGAGAGATCGGGATTGCTCGCATTGTAATAGCCGCCCTTCTCCATAAGGTCGGCCAGTGCCGCCGCATCCGGCTTCCAGCTGCGCCAGTCGAAATCCTGATCGGTCTCGCCATTGTTGATCATGAACTTGATCTGGTTCGCGGCGAGCTGATAGCCATCGGCCACGAAGCTGCCCGGCCCGGTCCACAACAGCTCGGAGCCATAAGGTTCGCCGCCGAAGAACAGCCGCCTGCCCTGCGCATCGACCGGCCCCTCATAGAGCCGCCGCATCGTCTCGGCCTGCTGCGCCGTCACGCAATCCGCATTGCGCCCCGGCTTGCAGACGAGCGTGCGCGGATCGAACTTGCAGCGGCGGGGATTGTCGATCTGCCCGTCCTTCAGCCCATCGAGGCCATCGCAGGCCGCCATCACGGCCCGGTGCAGCAGCTGGGTCGACTGCGGCGTCAGGATCGGCTGGCCGTCCGCGCCGCGCGCCACTTGCGATTCATGGATGATGCGCACGACGCCCGGCGTGATCCACAGTGCCGGCGCGCCCGCAATGATCCCGTCGAAATCATCCGGGTAGCGCTGCGCCTCCATCATCGCCTCGCGCCCGCCATTGGAGCAGCCCATGAAGTAGGAATAGGCTGGCTTCTGCCCATAGAAGCGCGCGATAATCTCCTTCGCCACGCGCGCCGTCACATGGGACGCACGATAGGCGAAATCGGCACGAAGCTGCGGAGCGTAAGCTGCCCAAAGCGTGTCGCGCGCGTCCGGGCCGACATGGCCGCTGTTGTTGAAGCTC
Organism: Aurantiacibacter poecillastricola; assembly: GCF_030730945.1. Lineage (GTDB taxonomy): Bacteria > Pseudomonadota > Alphaproteobacteria > Sphingomonadales > Sphingomonadaceae > Alteraurantiacibacter > Alteraurantiacibacter poecillastricola. The sequence continues at coordinate 427 of NZ_JAVAMS010000023.1, read as the reverse complement.
ACCGCGAAGGCGCCGCCGAACGCGGTCTCATTGTTGCAGGAGGGCGTGACTGTCTCGTAGATCACGCCGCACGCGCCACCGCAGCCGCCCTGCAGATAACGGCCGGTGTAGGTCTTGGTCGGCAAGTGGAATTCGAACTGGATTTGCGGCGCGATCATCCCCTTGATGCGGCAGAACTCGACGCCGTTCGCGCGCGTCTCGATGGTCGCGCTGCTGATCCGCGCCGGGGCGCCCTCGATGGTGAGCAAATCCTCGCCGGGAAGGGCATCGCAGGCCATGACCGGCATCACCACCGCCCGCTCCGGCAGCGGCGTGAAGCGCACCGGCGGCATGGGCGCCTTGGCCGGCTGCGCGCGCAGGGGGACGTCCGCCACGCCAGCGACCATCAGCGCGGCACATGCAGCCATCGCGCCCAGCCGCTTGATCC
>NZ_JAVAMS010000022.1 GCF_030730945.1 Aurantiacibacter poecillastricola | reverse complement strand
CATCGGGCATATCGGCGCCATCGACGTGTTCGTGACCGACTATCTCGACAGCCCCGAGCTCGCCGCAGTTTGCGCGGAACATAATGTCGAGGTGGTGAATGCTCTTCCGGAAAGCGAAGCGGAAGACGCCCAAGACTGAGGGGTCAGCTTGACGGGCCGCTGCGAGAGCAAAACGCCATCCCTGCGTGACGTCGCAGGACTTGTGAGCCGCATGTGTTAATGCGTGAATGGGATGGCCGGCGTCCAGGCCGACTGCGCCTTCGCGCAGCCAGCCCGGCCCCGTTCGTTAAAAGTCGTAGCGGACGCGCACGCCATATTCGCGCGGTGCGCCATAGAACTCGTTATTGTTGTACTGGCCTGTGACAAATTCGTCATCGGTCAGATTGGTGCCATAGGCTTCAACGAGCAGATTGCCCTTCTCGATGCCGAGCCTCGCGCCCAGCACGCCGCGCGAGGGCAGGCGGTCGCTGATCGGAGAGTAGCCGATGTAGGTCCATTGCGGGCCGACATAGGCGTAGCTCACGCTGGGCGTGATCTTCACGTCGCCGACCCACAGATCATAGCGCGCGCCGAGGTTATAGGTCCATTTCGGTGAGTAAAGGTTCTGGCCGCCGCCGGTCGTACGGATGAACGGCGTATAGTCGATGCAGTTCGGCGGGTCCGAAGGCAGGCCCGGCGCGCATTGGACAGCCGGCGTGATGCCGGGGAACGCCCGGGCATAAGCGCGCGTATCAACGAAGGTCACGTCACCCAGTTCGGAGTCGACATAGGCGACGCCTGCATCGAAGGTGAAGCCGGAGACGCGCGCCTGGATCTGCGCCTCGATACCCTTCACGGTCGCGCCGGTCAGGTTGGTCGGGGCGGCCTGTGCGGTAGCCGTATTCAGAACGTCGAACTGGAAGTTCTTGTAGTCGTAATAGAAGGCGCCGAGCTGCGTGCGCACTGCGCCGCCCATCAGCGTCGCTTTCCAGCCGATTTCATAGTCGATGACGGTTTCAGGATCGAATTCCGAAACCATCGAATTGAAGCCCCCCGGCTTGTAGCCGCGCGCGACGAAGGCATAGATCAGATTGTTCTCGTCCGGAGTCCAGTTGAGCGAGACCTTGCCGGTCATCCGGCCGTCCTTGTGCTCACCGCTAAAGTCCGCGACTTGCAGGCCCGTCGGCGGGAAGATCGGGATGCCCCGGCCGATGAACACACCGCCGCCGGGGGTGGTGGAGAAGTGCGAGTAGCGTGCGCCGACATCCAGCGCGAGGCTTGGTGAAAGCTGGTACGTCACCTTACCGAAGACGCCGGTGGTGATATTGTCAGTGTCGAACAGGATGTCGGTCGGGAAGCCATTCGAGAGATCCTCGGTGTCCGCGTCGATCCGGTTGCGCTGATAATAGCCGCCGACGATCCACGAGAGCGTCTGGTCGGTCGGGGAAATGATGTTGAACTCCTGCGTCCACACCCGCTCGCGCACGAACTGGTCGCGCGTTGAGACCGCGAGCAAGGCGGCATCCGCCGGGCTGTAACGCGCGGCATTGGTCGCGTCGCTGTCGTAGAGGTTGAAGATGCGCTTGTTCTGGTAGCCGCTCAGCGAGCGCAGAATGATACCGGAGCCAAGCTCGTAGCGCAGTTCCAGCGACATCTGGATGGCGCGCTCGTCGTTTCGCGTCGGGCTGTCATAATCCACGTCGCGAATGTCGCTGGTGCGGTAGCCGGCATAAGGCGTGGCGGGCGAGGGGCGATAGGCATAGCCGCCGCTGTCCTTGCTCGCGGCTTCCAGCTTGAACAGCGCCTGGAACGCATCGCTTGGCCGCCACAGCGCGCCAAAGCGGCCCGCGACTTCATCGAGCCGACCGGGCTGATTGTTGAGCGGGCCGAGATCATCGTAGAAGGAATCGCGCTTGCGCCACTTGCCCGCACCACGGATTGCGAGCGTCTCGGAGAGCGGCAGGTTCACTGCGCCTTCCGCGCCGCGCGCGTCATAGGTGCCCACCGAGCCCTCGATATAGCCTTCGACGCCTGAGAAGCTGGGATTGCGGCTGTTGATGAAGATCGCGCCGCCGATCGAGTTGGAGCCCACGGATGTGCCCTGCGGTCCACGCAACACTTCCACCGTAGCCAGGTCGTAGAAGCTGTTGGTGGTGACGATCGGTGGCTGGAAGATGCCATCCACATAAGTGGCGATGCCATTGGGGACGATGGGCGATCTGCTTGCCAGGCCGATGCCGCGAATGTTCACGTTCTGCGTCCATCCCGCATCCGTCACGGTGAGCGATGGCGCCACGGTCTGCAGCTCATCGACGCGAGTGACACCCTTTTCGGTAAGGCCTTCGCCTGAGAGCGCGGTCGCAGCGACGGCTACCTTCTGGAGGTTTTCCTCGCGCCGTTGCGCGGTGACGATGATCTCTTCCAGCGCCTCGCCCTGCTGCGGCGATTGCTGGGCAAGCGCGGGTGCTGCAGCGATGATGCAAGAAGTTGACGAAAGCAACGCCAGCACTGCGCGCACGGCGTTTGATTGTTTATTGGACGTCATGTCCTCCCTCTCCTGTTTTATGTGCGCCCCTGTCGTTTCGTTCACTTCAGGGTGGGCACTGTTTTCATTCCAACAGCGATCCGCCTTTTTTGGGCCATTTACTGTGCTTTCAGGGCGTATATTGTGCCCTGTGCAAAAGCGGCCGGTGCGCTGTTATCACTGTGTAGGAAGTTTCGTTTGTTTCGACGATCCCTTTCGTTTACCAGAGAAAAGAAAATGACCGACTGTGGCAGTTCGCCCACAGTTTTAACTGAGTGGGAATATCACTGGATGAGTGGCTGGTGTCATAAACCTGGACATCCACGTCAATTCCTGGACAGAGTCACCTTGTAATCGATTGCTGAATTGGTGTCACGCGTTTACTGTGGCGTCGGTTCCGGAGAGGAGCGGGAGAAAAGCGCAATGAACACGCGTCGCATTTTGGTTATGCCGCTGGCGGCCGTCATGAGCGTGCTGCCGCAACAGGCGGGCGCGACCGAAACCGCTGCTGTCTCCCCTGACAGCGCCGCTAACGCTGCACGCTGCGCCGCTCTTGTGCAGTCGATGGCGGGGCACTGGCCGGATGCGTCCACCCGCCTGCTCAGCACCACGTTCAATCCCGCTGGTCCCGCGCCGGTGCCGCCTGGCCCTCCCGGCATGACGCCGCCGCCGGTTGAACTGCCCGCGCACTGCGCCATCATCGGCACGATGCGCGAGCGCACGGGCGTG
>NZ_JAVAMS010000021.1 GCF_030730945.1 Aurantiacibacter poecillastricola | reverse complement strand
TACAGCAGCCCTGCGCGCCTCTTCAGCACCAAGGGCAACTGACTCTTCGTCATCATTTTCCATCGACATTTGCCGCAAAAACCTGTGAACCCTGTCTCAGGTTTAAGGGCAAAAATATCGGAATTAAAGACAAAATCTCATATTTAAGGGCAAAGGGTGGCCGTTGATTTCGTTGGATTTCTCATCTCACAATTAAGGGCTACGCGACAACCGGGATCAAGGTCGAAGGTGAAGGCGAGTGGCACGCACGCAAGCATGGCGGCCCGAAACGGCGCGTCTGGCGCAAGCTCCACCTTGGGATCGATGAAGAAACGTTGGAGATCCGGGCCGTCGAAGTCACCGGGAGCCACATCGGTGATGCGCCCATCCTACCCACCTTCTCGACCAAATCCCGCAGGACCAGGAAATCGGTAGCGTTACGGCTGATGGCGCCTACGACACGCGCAAATGCCACGATGCGATTGCAGATCGCGGTGCCCATGCCGTCATCCCGCCCCGCAAGAACGCGAAGCCCTGGAAGACGATCACCGCCGGAGCCGTGGCGCGAAATGAGGCCCTGCGCGCGGCGAAATACCTGGGCCGCGCGCTCTGGCGACGATGGAGTGGATACCACCGCCGAAGCCGCGTCGAGACAAAGATGCATTGTATCAAGTTGCTGGGCCAGCGGCTCATGGCACGGGACTTCGATCGACAGGTCGCCGAACTCCAGGTCCGCATCGCCGTCCTGAACGGCTACACCGCGCTCGGAATACCCGTCACGGAAGCTGTGGGATAAGTCCGTCCGGGGAAAGGGGAACCTCGGCCTTAAGCCGATTTGTGCATCAGAGCCCTTGACACTAATAATTAGCTATCTATGTTTTTCCCGGCGATGGTTCCCCGGAAGAGGAGCCGGATTTCATCGCTGCATCAAACTGGAGGAAATTCATGTCACGGACAGCCAATTTGGCCGGCCCGCTCGCGTCGGCGCAGGAGCAGCCCGCCTTCAACGAACATGCGGGAACCCTGCCGGACGGGACGGCATGGCTGATCCGCGTGCCCGAGAACTGGAATGGTCGACTACTCAGGGATCTGGATTTCGCCAGCAACGTTTCGGTCGCGTCAGCGGTCCAGCGGTATGACGACCTGCTCGGTCGTGGCTATGCCTTCGCCGGGCTCGCCCGGCACCCGCTGCGCCTGTGGCAATACGATCCGCAGCGTGAAATCCTGAATCTACAAGCTGTTCAGGACATTTTCACGGACCTGGAGCGCGCTCCTGACATGGTGCTGCAATACGGCTGTTCTGGCGGAGGGCTCGACAGCCTCGCTTCGGCCGAGGATTACCCGGACAGGATCGACGGTGCCGCCGTGCTTGCCGCCCATACGCCGGTCTGGATCATGAGCAGTTTCCTGGATGGCTGGTTCGCCATGCAGACCCTGCTGGGCGAAAGCTATGAGGCCGCTGGGCACGGTCCGGCCAGCGATCTCGCCATCGTCGGCCTGCCCAATGCCGGAGCGGGTGGCGAGCGCAGCCTTGACGCGATCCGTGCGTCCTGGATGGCCGCCATCGAAACGGCGGGCGAAAGCCCGGAGGGCCGCGCGCGGCTGGCGCTTGCCTTCGCCATCGGACAGTGGTCGCCGTGGATGGTCGAGGGGACCGAACTACCCGACACCGCGGATGCCGGCGCCATGGCCGACATGATCGTGGCCTCGGCGCTGCGCATCGGCGGTAATGTTGGCGGGTCCTCGCGGCTTCTGTTCGAAAACGCCGCATCGGGGCAGCAACTTTCCGGGAACGAGGGGGTCGACTATGCCGCCTTCTACCAGAATGCCGCACCCGCGATGGCGCGGACGGTTGAGGCGCTCTACGAACAGGCCGGTTTGGACCTTCAGGCCGACATTGCCAGGATCGACGCCGCCCCCCGCATCGCGGCCTCGGATTATGCGCGCGATTTCTGGGCCGCAGACGGGCGCACGACGACCGGCGATCTGCAGGTTCCGGCGATCCGCATCCACATGCTGGGCGACTGGGCCATTCCCTACACGCTGATGGAAGGCTACGGCGCGCTGGTGCAGGAGCAGGGTACCGGCGATCTGTATCGGCAGTCGCTGGTCCAGGGCACGGGCCATTGCGAGTTCACGGCTGCCGAAAGCACGGCCATCGTCGAGACCCTGGTCGAACGGATCGAAACGGGCGCCTGGCCCGAGACATCGCCCGAGGCGCTGAACGCCGCAGCCGAGGCGCTGGAAACCGGGAGCGCCCCCCGGTTCATCGAACACGGTGATTGGCGCGTGGCAGCCTATAACCGGCCCTGGGTTCCGGCAGAATGAGCCGATGGGGAACTGGCGCTGCGCCGGTTCCCCCACAGGTCCGGTGGCGCAAGTCATTGGTGGACCGTCGCCAACGCGCAGTGGGCATCTCTGGCGAGGGCAAGTGTTCCCATGTCTGGACGACCCCTGCTGCGCAAGCTGGGAATTGACGCGCCTATGCCGAAAGCAGTCATGTCTACGGCCTTTGTGGTGCGGTCTAGCCGCTGGCCCAGATGAAGTCCGCGGATCGGGTCCCAATCAAAATTGCGCGCTTTCTGCGCCTTGACCCCCTGGGGTGTCCCGATCCCCGGTTCGACCGGTTTGTCATCTCTTCTCAGCTTCACGCATTCCGTCAGCGGTTCCGCGCTCAGGAGACAGGGGCCGCGTAGATCTCGTTGCGGCGCAGGAGCGCCCAAGCGATCCGGGCAGTCTTGTTGGCGAGCGCGACCGCAACGACTTTCGGTCGCTTGCGTGCTTTAAGCCCAAGCATCCAAGCCTTGCCGGCATCGCCCTGCCTTGCAAAGCGAAGCACCGCAGTCGCGCCGGAAACGAGCAGTCGCCGGATATATCCATCACCCTGCTTGCTGATCCCGGTCTGTCGATCCTTGCCACTGCTTGAGTTCGCCCGTGGCGTCAGGCCTAGCCAGGCCGCGAACTGTCGTGCCGAGCGGAACAGGCTCGGATCCGGAACATTTGCAGCAATTGCGCTGGCGGTGATCGGTCCGATACCGGGAATGGTCGCCAGTCGCCGGCTCGTCTCGTGCGTCCGGTGCCACTCGAGGATCCGTTTCTCCAGGGCCTCAGCCTGATCGGCAATCGCCTCCGCTTGGCAGATCAACGCATGGATGGCAGCCGCAGCATGGTCAGGCAACTGTCGCGTTGCCCTTAAATCTGAGACACGACGCGTTCGGGGATATTTTTTGCCCTTAATTATGAGATTCCACTGCCATCGCGCCTATGCTTTTCGCGCGCTGCCGGGCGATGTAATCG
>NZ_JAVAMS010000020.1 GCF_030730945.1 Aurantiacibacter poecillastricola | reverse complement strand
CTTCGGTATAATCTTGCTTGCATACTTCGGTATAAAAGCATAATCCTCTCCGCCACAAAATGCGGGGCTCGGAACCCCTCAGCGATTTCGGACAAGGGGAGGTTTTGGCATGTTGGGTGCGTCTCGATCGGCACGAATAGGCTCGGGGAAATGGGGTATGGCTGGATTGCTAATGGCGGCGCTCGCCGTTTCGCCCGGCATGGCCAACGAGGTAGATGCGGTGCCAGAACACGAGCAGGACATGCAACGGCCCGAAGAACTGAAAGGCACTCTGCCGGACGGGACAGCGTGGCTCATAAAGGTCCCGCAGAACTGGAACGGCACCCTTCTTCGCGATCTTGACTTTGCCACCAACGCAGAGTTCGAGATGACCCTGCCCCGGTACGAGGATCTGCTCAACCGCGGGTATGCGTTCGCAGGTCTCGCCCGCCATCCTCTGCGCCCCTGGCGCTACGATCCCCAGTACGAGATCAAGAATCTCGAGCGTGTGCAGGATATCTTTGCCGAGCAGGTGGCTGTGCCCAATCACGTGCTGCAGTACGGTTGTTCTGGAGCCGGTTTCGTCAGTCTCTCCTCGGCCGAAGCATTTCCGGACAAGATCGATGGAGCGGTCGTATTGTCCGCACACACGCCGGTTTGGATGATGAACAGTTTTCTTGATGGCTGGTTCGCGATGAAGTCGCTTCTTGCGGATGATTTCGAGAGCCGGGGACTGGGGAAAGCGTCGGACTTGCTGGTGGCCAATTTGCCGAACCCCGCTGTCGAGGGAATGCCGCCTGCTCCGGAAATTATCCCGCCGTGGCAAAGTCTGATCGAAGCAGCCGGTGAAACAGCTGAGGGCCGTGCGCGCCTCGCTCTTGCGTTTGCTGTCGGCCAATGGTCCCCGTGGATGGCCGAAGGAACCGAATTGGCTGATCCGTCCGATGCGAACGCAATGGGCGAGCTAATCGTCCAGTCGGCGCTCCGCAATTCCATCAATGTTGGTGGAACGGCGCGGTTGATGTTCGAAAACGCGGCCATGGGTCAGCAGATGTCGGGCAACGAAACCGCCGACTATGCAGCCCTCTACGAGAACGCGGCGCCGAACATGAAGGGAATCGTCGAGAAGCTATACGCCGAAGCCGGCCTCGATATTGCTAGCGACCTCCAGAAAATCAATTCGCAGCCCCGGATAGCGGCTTCGGATTACGCGCTTGAGTTCTGGTCCAAGCCTGGCCGCACGAACAATGGCGATCCGAAGGTTCCGGTCATGCGAGTTCACAGCCTTGGCGACTGGGCAATTCCCTACACCGTGCTGCAAGGCTATCAGGACCTTGTTGAGGAAAAGGGCAATTCCGATCTGTATCGCCAGGTGCTGCTTGAAAGAACCGGGCATTGCGTCTTCACCGTGGCGGAGAGCACCACGGCTGTCGAAACCCTGATGGCGCGGATTGAAACCGGATCCTGGCCGGACACGAGTCCGGAAGCCCTCACTCGCTTTGCTTCCGAGCGGGTTGAAGGTGCTGACACGCGTTTCATCGACTTCGATGACTGGCGCGTGGGTGCGTATAACCACACCTGGGTTCCTGCAGCAGAATGAGTATTGGTACTGGCCGGTCATCGCGGATTGGTGCGTGACAGACCAGGAGCGCAAGGCATCCTGTTTCCCTACAGACCCCGACAGATTGCCTCGCGACGCACTTCGATGCCGCAGGAAGAGTACATCAACGACGCGGCAGGGACTCGAAGCAACGAGTTGCGGCTAGGCAACCCATGAGCTTGTGCATTTCCTGCTGAGATAGCTGGCGCGAACGGAGGGACAGACTTGTCGATCCATTACTTTGGCACTGCGGCTCTCGTGGTGGTGTTCGTCCTGGGGACGGTCAGGCCGGTCAATCTGGGCGCACTCGCCCTGATCGCCACATACCTGATTGGAACCCTGTTCGCCGGGGAGAGCAGCCGCGAATTGCTGGCGGGATTTCCTGCTGACCTGTTCGTGCTTCTCGTCGGCGTGACCTACCTGTTCGGCATAGCGGCGTCGAACGGGACGATCGAATGGATCATCGACCATGCCGTTCGGCGAATAGGGGATCGGGCCGCCACCATTCCCTGGCTTATCTTCGGGGTCGCGGCCATTCCAAGCACCGCCGGGGCGCTTGGGCCAGCTGCCGTGGCTATGCTCGCGCCGATATGCCTTAGCCTCGGAGAGCGATACGGTATTGACCGGCGCATGACGGCCCTGATGGTGATGCATGGCTCCGCCGTAGGAAACTTCTCACCGCTGAACGGTCTGGCGATCATCGTGACCAGCGCCGCGGAAACCAACGGCCTAGCTATTCCGGCGTTCACCTTGTTCTTCGGAAATGCGGTCTACAACATCGGGCTGGCAGTGGTCATCTACCTGATGTTCGGGGGGCCAGCCCTGCTGGCGCGACGCCGCAACCAGACGGGGCAGACCGCGACGTTGACCGTATCGGGCGGGCCATCGGCGACCAGCGCCATGACAGGGGGCGCCCCTGTCGAGACGCCGAAGGATAGCGCGCTGCGCACCGATCAGATCATCACCTTGCTGGCCATCCTGGGCGTCGGGGTCGGGGCCCTGGTTTACAACATCGACATTGGCTTTCTCGCCTTGATAGCAGCCGCTTTTCTGCACCTTTGCTTCCCGAGCAGGGTGTCTAAGGTGGATCGCCGCATCGTCTGGTCGGTGGTGCTGCTGATATGCGGTGTGGTGACATTCGTGGGCGCCTTGCAACGCTACGGCACGGTCGACCTGATCGGCAATGAAATTGCCGGATTGGGCTCACCATTGCTGATTGCCTTCCTGTTGTGCCTGCTTGGCGCGGTCACCTCTGCCGTTGCCTCCAGCGCGGGCATGCTCGGTGTGCTGATACCGCTTGCGGTACCGTTTATGGCGATGGGGCAGATTCACGTTGCGGGCATGATCGTGGCGCTTGCGATTTCGTCCACGGTTGTGGACTCCACGCCCTTCTCGACTGTCGGAGCTTTGACCCTGGCAACCGCACCGGAAGAGGAGCGACCGGAACTCTTCCAGGCAATGCTGAAATGGGGCATCGCCATGGCACTGACAGCACCGGTGCTGACCTGTCTGTTCGTTCTGCTGCCAGACTGGGGGTAGCTCAAGGCGCAGTCAGGCGGAGACCTGACCCGTCTCTACCTCGCAGAGAACCCGCTAATCAGCGGAGGGGCGATACGGCTCAATATCCACCGTCACCTCGCCTCGCGATTGACCATACGGAAGGCCGCATCGGAAAATCGTCTCCCGAGCAGCACTAAATCTGCGTAGCGATACTCTGGCCTAGATGATGCCACAAAGCGGCGGATACAGAGCCAGATCATTCTTTGTCGATGGCTTGGCGCGCGCAAAGCAGCGCCTGTTCCGACCGAAGAGAGCCGCACCCTCGGATTTTTGATGACGGCGCGAGATAGGGGTAAACCCGCGCGCCAGGTTATTCAGTCGCTTGTTGCCGGCCCAAGTATATCCGCGCCTTATCGCGGGCATCCATGGCCATCTTGTTGACCAATGCGGGCGGC
>NZ_JAVAMS010000002.1 GCF_030730945.1 Aurantiacibacter poecillastricola | reverse complement strand
CGCTCGACATAAACTGCGACTGCAAAGAATATGTGATCGACTACCTTGCGAAGAGCTTCCCGGTACGGTTGATGCAGGTCTTCGCCGACGAGCACGGCAATCTTCGCTCCGAGGCGATGAGTGACGCGGAGGGCAATCCCGTTTTCTGTCCGCGCGCCGTTGCCGCGCGCGATGCGCTGATCGAGCAGCTCTGCGCGCTGCCGCCCATCGCTACCGCACTCGACGCGATTATCGAGCATTTCGGAACCCAGGCTGTGGCCGAGGTCACGGGCCGGACCCGCAGGCTCGTCCTGGGCCGCGATGGTCAGCAGCGCCTCGAACGGCGTAGCCCCAGCGCCAATGTCGCCGAAGCCCAAAGCTTCATGGAAGGGACCAAGCGCATCCTGGTCTTCTCGGATGCGGGCGGGACGGGGCGTTCCTACCATGCCGACCTCGGCTGCCGAAACCGGCAGCGCCGGGTTCACTTCCTGCTCGAGCCGGGCTGGCGCGCCGACAACGCCATCCAGGGGCTCGGTCGTACCAACCGCACCAATCAGGCCTCGGCCCCGCTGTTCCGCCCGGTCACCACAGATGTGAAGGGCGAACGCCGCTTCATCTCGACCATTGCGCGAAGGCTCGACGCATTGGGCGCGCTGACGCGCGGCCAGCGCCAGACCGGCGGACAGAACCTGTTCGATCCGGCAGACAATCTCGAAAGCGACTATGCGCGCGACGCGCTCGGCCGCTGGTTCCAGCTGCTCTATGACGGCAAGCTCGAAGCCACGAGCTTCGGCAACTTCGTAGAGCGCACCGGCCTACGGCTCGAAAACCCCGATGGCGGGCTGGCCGATAATCTCCCGACGATCCAGCGCTGGCTCAATCGCATTCTCGCGCTACCGATCGCGCTTCAGAACGCGATCTTCGACGAATATCTCGGCCTCGTCGAAGCGCGGATTGAAGCCGCGCGCGAAGCGGGAACGCTCGACCAGGGCCTTGAGACCGTCAAGGTCGATAGTTTCGATATTCTCGCCGACGAACTCCTGCGCACCGATCCTGTGACCGGAGCGCAGACCCGGCTCGTCTCGCTCGAAGTGACAAGGCACCTTCGGCCGCTGCGCTTGCAGCGCCTGGTGCGGATGCACGCAATCGGCAGCCCGCACGCGATCCCGGTGCGCAATGCGCGCTCGGGCAAGGTCGCGCTGTCGGTTCCGGCCCGGCGACTCATCGCCGACGACGGCGCCGTGATCGAACGTCGGCGCCTGCTGCGCCCGCTCAAATCGGCAAACTGGACGCTTGAAGCTCTCGCTGAGAGCCACTGGGAAGAAATTGGCGTCACTGCGTTCACCAGCGCATGGCGGGCCGAGGAAGAAGAGGCGGCCAAGTCACCGGTAACTGAGCGAGTCCATCTCGCCACCGGACTTCTGCTTCCGGTCTGGAAGCGCCTCCCAGGCGATCATGTTCGGGTCACCCGGCTCGTTGCCGAAGATGGTCAGTCGATCATCGGTCGCGAAGTGCTCGATATCGATCTCGCTGCGATCGCCGATACCTTTGGTCTCTCCGGGGTTACCGGACCATCGGCAGAACAGATCGGCGCACTTGTGATTGCCAGCGGCAAACCGCTGGGCCTTGCCAGCCATGATCCATTCACCGTGAAACGCTCGCTGGTCGGCGGCGAACAGCGCCTCGAACTGATCGGCTTCTCCCCCGATCGGCTCGACTGGTACAAGAACAAGGGCTGCTTCACCGAGATCATCCGCTACCGCACGCGCCTGTTCGTCCCGGCGTCGAAAGCCTCGTCGGTCCTCCCCGCGCTTGCCGCCTGATCCCTCGGGCAGACCCCAATCTCAGAACGAGAGTGGAGAGAGCCCTTTGGGCTTGTGGGCCTCGTGATCCTCACCTGCGCCTTCATTCCATCAGGAGAACACCCATGATCCAGTCGATTCCCTTGAAGAAGCTCGCTGCGAGCCCGCGCAACGTTCGCAAGTCGAGCGACGTGCTGGCCGACCTTCAGTTGCGTGCAGACATTGCCGCGCGCGGCCTGCTGCAGAACCTCGTCGTGCGCAAAGGAAAGCGCGGCAAGTTCGAGGTCGAGGCCGGCGGTCGCCGTCTTGCCGCGCTGCAGGCGCTGGCCGAAGAGGGCACCTTGCCCGAAAGCCATGAGGTGACCTGCCTCGTCATCGAGGGCGAGGAAAGCGAGGTCCGCGAAGCGAGCCTCGCCGAGAACTTCCAGCGCCTCGCGATGAACCCCGCCGACGAGGCGCAGGCCTTCGCTTCCATCATCGAGGCGGGGGCTACCACCGAAGATGTGGCGCGCCGCTTCGGCCTCACTGTCCGGTTCGTCGAAGGGCGTCTGCGCCTGGCAAGTTTGGCACCCTGCGTCTTCGAAGCGCTCGCCGAAGGCACGATCACGCTCGACATGGCCAAGGCCTACGGCGCGATCTCCGACGTGGAGCGCCAGGCGCATGTCTATAGCGAGCTGCAGGACGCCTGGTACCAAATCACGCCCGACACGATCCGCCGCATGGTGCTCGACGCAACTGTTCGTGGCTCCGATCCGCGAGCTGTGCTTGTCGGACGCGATGCCTATCTCGACGCAGGTGGCCGGATCGAGCGCGAACTGTTTGACGATGACGCGAGCGAAAGCTGGATCGATGTCGCGCTGCTCGAAGACCTCGCGCACAAGGCCATGGACGAAGCCGCAGAAAAGGCCGCGCTTGAATATGGCCTTGCCTGGGTGCGGCCGACCCTTGGCAACTACGTCAGCCATGACCTTGTTGAAGGTCTCGGTCGCTTGCCCTGCGAGCCTGCGCCAATGACCGAGCAAGAAGCGCAGGAGCTCGGCGAGCTCGAGGCCGACTACGACCGTGTCGCCGCTGTGCTCGAAGACGAAGACAGCGACGAGGAGGAGATCGCCAAAGCCGAACGCGAACTGGTCGTCATCGACCGGGCCATGCGCGCGCTCAATGATCGCCCTCCTGTGCTTGCCGACGAGTTGAAAGCCGAGGCCGGTGCCTTCCTTGTCCTCTCGCGCAATGGCGCACCGACACTGGTCCCGCAGTTCTATACTCAGACCGAAGTCATCACCGACGAAGGCGTGGTTGAGGCCATTGAAGAGAGCGGTGCGGCTAAGCCCAAGGGGAGCTCGCTTTCCCAGCGCCTGCTCGACGAACTCGCAATGCAGCGCCGCGACATCCTGGCGATCCATCTCGCCAACGATCCGGCATTGGCGCTCGACTTTATGGTCTTCACGCTTGCCGATGCCGATGGGCACGATTGGCGCGCCAAGAAGGCATCGACACTGGTGGGTCCGGTGGCATCAGGCCCGGTTACCGGGTTCGAAGCCAAGGACGCACCGGCAAGCGCTGCTCTGGCCGAGTTTGCCGGGTCGCTCGATGAAAGCTGGCGTTCTGGCGAGACCGATGTTGAGCGGTTTGCAAGGTTCCGGGCACTTTCCGACGAGTCGCGCTCGGTTTGGCTTGGCCACGTCGTCTCGCGCACGCTTGTCGCCAGCCTTGCCTGTGAAGGTGAGCGTTCGGTGCCGATGCACGAGGCGCTCGGCTCGCTCCTCGAAATCGAGACCGCGCATTGGTGGCGTCCCACTGCGGCGAATTACTTCGACCGGGTGGCTAAGGCCCGCACGCTCGAAGCGCTCGATGCCGCCGGTGGTCCGGAGCTGGTCAGTCGCTATGCAGCCTCCAAGAAGACCGAACTGGCGAGCGCAGCCGAGCGCATCTTCTCGGGCAACTTCATTGGCGAGGCCGAGGTCAAGCAGCGGGCGCAAGCGTGGATTCCGACGATCATGCGCTTCGCCGATACCGAAGGAGTCGAATTGGCCGACCACGAGGGAGACGAGCCGGTCAGCGACGAGGCGGCTGACGAAATTGCCGAGCAGGCTGCCTGACCCCTCCTGACAGGTCCAGGTCACTCGGCGGGCGGTCCGTCCCATTTGGGACGGGCCGCCTTGTCGTGCTCTCCCAGTGTGGCGATCGACACGATACTTCTGAGCACTGGCATTCTTAGTCCTCAGGGAGCGTGTCAGCAGCTGCCGACAAACTGGACGTTCCGCCAACGAAATAGGACTCCCAAAAACAGTCGTACATTGGTCAGTAGAGAGGTCCTAGTCTGGCTCATTCTGGCTTATTTATCCCATGTTGACGTTTCGTTCCGAACGTACAGTCGACCGTTCACGCCGACTTTCCTAGAGCGCAAATTCGACTGCTAAATTTGCGGGTTCTGCTCGATCTACTTTTGGGCGAGCGTGCGGCATGCAGAAAGATATCGCGCCGTCGTATGTCGGTGTGCGATAGTCGGGCATGGACATCGAAGAAAAATTGCTCGCGGCCTCGATCCGCGACACCATACACAATGCCGACCTAGCGCTCGTGAAGTATCAGCACGTATGCGAAGGCAACCGGGACGACAATGTCGAGGAGGGAGACCATGCCGAGGCGCTAGAGGAGGCCGAGCGCCACCTCGTCTTCCTTATCGAGAAGGTCTTCCGCGACACTGCGGTCCTCGCCGAGCGCATGTCGTTACCGGGCTACCGCAAGGATGTGCTCCGCGCGCGCCAGTCACTCCAGACCCTGACCGCAACCGAAATTCCACCGTGGGACGTTGCTTTTCATAGTCCGCCGCTTGCGGCGGCGCGAACAATGTTCGACTCGATCGCAACGATGGTCGAAGGTCGCGAGGTCACGGGATTGCGCGTGTTTGAGACGATCCTCCACAATACGCCGAAGATCATCGAGCGCGGCGGACTGAAGCCGTCGAACGAAGCCGACGTTCGAAACGCTGTGCGCGCAGTCCTGCAACTCGCGTTCCGCGACGTTGTCCGCGAGGTCCCGATCCCCAAGAGCATCAAGACCTACAGACCCGACATCGGCGTGCCGTCTTTGATGGCTGCAGCCGAATACAAGTTCATCGATTCACAACAAGAAGCGAAGGCTGCGCTTGAGGGGATCTACGCCGACATGCGCGGCTATGCTGGACATCACTCGTGGCGCAGCTTTTATGCCGTTCTCTACATGACGAATAATTTCTATAATCAGGCCGACGTCGATCACGAGTTCCGATTGGTGAAGGCCGACCTCAACTGGACGCCGCTTGTCGTGATCGGTCCAGGCGCGAGGAAAACCAAAGGTGTCGCCTGATCGCAACCACATCGAAAGCAGCTTGTTCCGAGACGTCGGCGCCAGACGCCAACTGTCCTGGTATTCAGACCACCACTTCAGGTTCCTGATTGCTGCCAGTCGTTAGGCCGACCCGTGAGCGCGGAACTTACCGATTCATCCGCTTCTACGCATACGTCTCAGCCAAGGTGCCGCTACATGCTGGTTGCCTACCAATATTGATGCCTTCATACTGGCACATCAACGTCGAGCCAGCGGGCGTAAGCTCTTACATCGATCATAGGTACGGTAGCCTTTTCCTGTAGCCGCGCAATTAGCTCGAACAGAAACGCAGTGGCCGGCTTGCCAATGGGCGTGAGCGTGCCACACCCATCGTCGTCACAGGAAAAGATACCATGCGCAGCGACGCAGCCCAGGTCGAGACGGTCGTCGCTCCCAGCCGTCGCCAACGAATTGGTCAATGGCTCGCCCAGCCCTGGACTCCAATCACTTTCCAGAGTCAACAGGCCACCGATAATATGCTGTAGCGGCTTCGCCGGATAGGTGCCGCCTGCATGGGGAATCGGCAGGCTGGTGCGGTGCAGGCGACGGACGCTGGCCACCTTCTTTCTTGCGTAGACGACCTGCTCGGCGTTGATCGACTGCTTCGCCTCGAAGACGCCATAAACGCTCTCAGCGGGAATCACCTTTTGCCCCTGAAAATTAAAGATGAAGGGCGAATACTGTCGATCGAAGACGACTACGTCGATCTGTTCGCTGAACCTGCCATCACTGTCGACAACATGCGCCGAAGTCGCCTGATAGCGTTGGGGCAGATAGGTCTCGAACAGCTCCAGCCACACCGATTCGCTGGCATCTCCCTTGGTGCCGGGATGACTGAATGCCTTTCGCGCCCGTGCGAGCCGATCCTGAATGTCGTCATGTAGTTCCGACAGCAGTGTTTGGATTGACCAGGTCATTTGAAGGCTCCTGAAATCTGCACCTCGTCACGAAACGGAGGTGTCGCGGTCATGCCCTTCGCGATCTCTAGTGCGCGAGCGGCCTCGATAGGCCGGTCCGGATAGGCATCCAGCGCAATGGCAGGGAGCAGGCGTTGGGTGATGTCGGAGAATGTAAACCCTGGCTTTCCCTGCGCAGCGCCGGTCGAGACGACCAACGCGTCAATCTGGGGCTGCGTAAATCCCAAGCCGCCCAATCGCATGGACAGGATATGGAAGCGCTGCTCGTCGTTGGGGCGCGTGAAGGCCATTACATCCGCCGCTCGCCTCCGGACCGCCGGGTCAAGTGCGTTCAGCCTGTTGGTGCACATGATGACAGCCGCCGGCAGGCGAAGGTTTGCTAGCCGGTCGATGCCGCGGATGAAGGCGTTCACTCCAGCGCGATCTTCGTGGTGCATTTGCGCCGCCTCACGCGACTGCGCCAGGGCGTCAGCTTCGTCGACCAGCAGGATGATGCCGCCCTTGGCCTTGCCCGACGCCTTCAGGCGCGTAGCAGCCTGAACCGTGTGCTCGAACGCAGCAGAGAGAAGCTGCGTCATCTCGCCCACGCGGCCCTGCCCGCGGGTCGCCAAACTGAGAGGGTAGAGGGTGATCTCAATCCCTTCCTGCCTCGCGACCTTGTCACCGATGGTTTCCGCGAGCTCCGTCTTGCCGGAACCGACGTCACCAGCAAGAACGACCAGCGGCGGACGACGCAGGACGGCGTCGAGCATGGGCTTGGCATCGCCTTTTATAAAATTCTCCGCCCAGTGCTCCAATCCCTGCGGATTCACCAGCAGGCCAAGGATCTTGGCCAGCCGGGACTTCTGATCATCCAAACCGACCAAGCGCGCAAGCCGCTCCTGGGGATCAAAATCGGGATATGACTGACGACGCTCGAACAGTTCGTCGAGACCCGGCATGTTTTGCATCAGTAGCTCCTCACACTGAAACGATCGAGAGCTCGGCCACCAGCGGAGTAGGTGCGATCGGAGGCAAGATAGCCATTAACCGTCGGCTCAGAACCGGTCGTGCGCTGGAAAGGTAGGCCGCTTTCGAACTTCGTCTTTTCGCTGTCGGAAAGCAGGAAATAGGCCGGAGAGTAGTTCATGAAGCTACCAAACGTCGCGCCGGATATGTCCTTGCCAGGCAATACCCGCCCGGGATCATCATCGCCCGCAGATGCCCCCGCCAAGTCCCGCGCCGTATACTTGAGGGTCGGCGCGATCCACTGCCCGTTGCGCTTGAAGCCGTAGGTAACGTCAGCCAAATACCCGGCCTTCATCATCGCGACCGCCTCCTCCTCGAATTGAGTGATCTGCCAGTCATAAGGTTGCCCATAGAGCCGCTGCATCCGCTTCAGGTCGGTTGCAATTTTAGCGGCCATGTGGCGCGCATGCGTGACTGTGAAGGTCGTGCTTTCCGTGTAGCTGTAGCTGGACATCGTGACCTCTCAGACTTGGAAGGTGGAGCCAAAGACCTTCTGCCAGTAGCCGACGGTCAACTGCTTGGTAGGAGCCGCCAATGCGGCATCGATGGCGTCGCCAGCGTCAAGGGCGGCCTCCACGATTTCGTTCATGTTCGCCGTGGTGTAGAGTCGAGACACGTTGTTTTCGGCGTTTACCGGGTCGATGATCTGCATGGGATCGTAGAACGTGCCGATGCTGGATACAGGGTAGTAGTCAGAGAAGGCGATGCGATCCCTCAACCCGCTGGTCGCGATGTAAGTGAAGAAGTGCTGCAGGGCCTCGGGATAGTCCGAGAAGTCCAGCCCGTCATCGCACAGCTTGGCCATGATCATCTCGATCATGAACGACTTGAAGCGGAAGCCGTCACGCTCCTGCTTCTGGCGCTTCGCCCAGAACTTCGCCAGCCGAACGACTTGAGCGAAATGCTTCTCCTGCGCCTTCTTGCGCTTCCCGGCGAACTCGAGGTGGAGAGGGATGCTGGTCTTCAGGAAGGAGCCGTCTTCCTGGCTGACCAAGTTGCCATACCACTGTGCATCCCCGTCATAGAGGATTGGAACGACGTCCACATCCAGTCCGGATCCCCGGAAGGACACGGTAACTGAATAGGTCTGAGGCTGCACCTGATCGGGAGAGAAGTTCGGGAATGCCTTCCGGAGGCGCTCGGCCAAGTAGGTCAGGAGCGCGCTGACGGAATGCGGCGCGTCCGCACCACTGATGTAGCAGGCAACGTCGATGTCGTTAAGCGAGCGCAGGGCGGTGCCCTTGGCCAGACTGCCCGACAGGATCATCTTCCGAAGCGTGAAATCGGGATGCTCATCTACATATGCTTCGAGTTTCTCACGAAGCCGCCTCGCCTGCGCGCGATATTCCTGCGCCTTGTCCTGCGGGAGGTTCACTCGCTCTTCGGCAAAGCGGACAATATCGCGATGCCCAACATGGTCTCGGCTCATCAGGTCGTCTCCGGAAGCCCTACGTCCTTGACGCGGGCGGTCAGATGCGCGAGTCGGGGATCCGACCGGCTAGAAACAATATGGGTATAATAACTATACCCGTCAAGGAACTATACATATGGTCGAGGATGATAAGCGTCCCTGGACGCAGACCCGCCGTTTCGAGTTCATCGAGTGGAAACTGTTCTGGGAGGGAGCGCTGAACCGAAGCGACCTGGAAGAAACATTCGAAATCTCAACGCCGCAGGCATCAGTCGATCTCCGGCGATATCGTGAACTGGCCGGTCACAACATTGAGTATGATGGCACGAGCCGGTCGTTTAGACCCACACCCGATATCAAGCCATCCTTCCTGAAGGCGTCCGCAGACCGCCTGCTCATACAACTTCGTGCATTACTGACAGGGGCCTTGCCGAGGCGCGAGGTCTGGTTCCGCGACCTGCCATCAATAGATATGGCACCGGACATCGCCAGGCACGTCGACGCCGAGTGCCTGCGCCTGATCCTCAACGCCATCCGGACCAAACAGTGCGTAGACGTCCGGTACCAGTCGCTCACCAACTCACGCACAAGGCAGATAGCTCCCCATGCCCTCGCGTTCGACGGGTATCGTTGGCACGTTCGCGCATGGGCTTGTGATCGCGATGACTTTCGGGACTTCGTCCTGACGCGTATCGACCAGATCGATGCGGGCCCCAAGGCAGATTTCGACCCCGCTGACGACCTGGAGTGGAACACGAAGATCACCTTGGACCTTCGCCCTCACGCCGGACTCACGCAGGAGCAAAGCCTGGCCATCGAGCGCGATTACGCGATGGAGGATGGAAGGCGTGAAATCGAAGTGCGGTTGTCCATGGCTTACTACTTCATCAGGCGGATGAACCTCGATCTCACCGATCTTCCTCCCGCCCGCGCCCAGATATGTCTTCAGAATTTAAGTGAGGTACTACAAGCTATTGAACAAGCAAGAACACAAGCTAGGCAACGGATTGTCGATCGAAAGATGAGGAATATTGACTGCGAATGATACCTCAATGCTGGTGCGATGTGGGCGCTTGGCTCGAGCGGCGGCAGCGTTGAGCGGCACTGGGAACGCTCACGCTGTCGAGCAAATGTTCGGAAAGTCTGCTTTCGCCTGATCGCTACCCTTAGCGGACAGGCCAAATTGTCCGACATCGCGTACAGATCGAGGCGACTTATCCAATGTTCGCTTTCGTGCGATCGTCGGCACTCTTCGATGACTGGAGTGAGGCGCATAGCCGTGCGCATTAATCGAGAGGGGAGAGGGCTTTGCTTTTCCTGAACCGGGACATGTCCGTCCCGGTCATCAGGAGATCTCCCGTGACCAAGTCCCGCCGCACTGCTTCGACATCGCCAGCTCAGCGCATCACCGCCGCCATTATCGAAAAGCTCGAGCAAGGCACGAAGCCCTGGGTCAAGCCGTGGCGCGGGGTGCCAGTCTCCCGGCCCTTGCGTTCCTGCGGAACGCCCTATCGCGGTATGAACACCTTCTGGTTGTGGATGGTAGCCGACGGCTGCGGGTACACCTCGCCTTACTGGATGACCTACCGCCAGTGCCAAACGCTCGGCGGACAGGTCCGCAAAGGCGAAAAATCGACCATCGCGATCTTCTACAAGAGCTACACAAAAGAGGTCGAGAACGCCGAAGGCGAAGCAGACACCGAGAACCGGCGCGTACTCAAGGCCTATGCCGTGTTTAACGCTGACCAGTGCGATGGCCTCCCAGCATTTTACCATCCCAAGCCGCTGGTTGCCGCACTTGAGCCCGAAGGACGCGAAGACCGGCTCGATGCCTTCTTTGCTCATATCGGCGCAGACCTGCGCCATCACGGTGCGCAGGCTTATTACGAGCCGCTGCGCGACCGGGTCACCATGCCACCAGCCGAACTATTCGAAGCCTACGACCACTACTACGCGACACTCGCACACGAGTTGTCGCATTGGACGGGTCATTCTTCGCGGCTCGACCGCGATCTCAAGAACCGCTTCGGCAGCGACGCCTATGCTGCCGAAGAACTGATCGCAGAACTGTCCTCAGCAATTCTTGGGGCCGAACTGGGTCTTCCAGTCACCCACCTCGACCATCACGCCAGCTACATCGCGTCTTGGCTCCAGATCCTCAAATCGGACGAGCGCGCGATCCTCACCGCCGCGGCCCAGGCCGAGGAAGCGGCCAGCCTGCTGCTCGGACTGGGCGGATACCAATCAAGCGAAGGCGAGAACGATGTCGATCTCGCTGATGCAGCCTGAGGAGCGGTGAGATGGGACGTTCCGTCAGCTATCCAACTGGCTCCGTGGTTGCCTTTCGCCTGCTTGATGACGGCGAAGACGAAGATGTCGACTGGGCCTACGAGTGCCTAGTCGACGAGATCATCGATACCGCGAAGGCGGCCTTTCCTTCCTTTGAACGCTTCGAAGGATGGCGCGGCCGCGAGAACCGCATCCTCCTGCGAAACGCCTTCACCGATTGCGGCATATCGACCTATTGCGGGCTCGCCGCGATCTGGCTCGCCGAACGCGATGATTCCCATTACTGGGAGGCGGACTTCTACGTCCCACGAACTGCAAGGGCACGGCATTGGCTCGCCCAAGTGTCGGGAAGGTTCATCGACCTGTTTGGTGAGTTGCGCCTGGTCGGGCGGTTCTCGAATGGCGAAGCGATCTTCGAGCGCTCCCGATCCACCTGCGACACCGGGTCCTGATCCTGCCTCATCCCTCTCCGCCGGGAGAGGCCCTTGGGCCGGTCGGGGCGCGCCGCAACCTGCGGCCCGTCGGCCCGTGTTACCCGCGCCAGCCTAGGGCCGCAGGTTTCCCGCTACGCGGTGCGCCTTGCCCCTTGTCCCGGCCCTGATCGGGCTCCGGCGGACAGGGTCGAGGCAATGGTGCCTCCTCTCCTTGTCCCCGCGATCAGGAGACACCCCATGTACGACAGCTTCATCGATCAGTTGAGCGGCCTTGACCATTCAGGCCTCAGCATCAGGCCGGCCCCATTCAACGCAACCGACTTTCCCTGCGAGGATGCAATCGACCAGACGCTTGGCGCCGTCTGGTCCGACCTTTTCGCGATGTTTTGCGACACGGCCCTGGAGGCTGATGCCGAGGACATAGCCTGGGGCGTGGTCAATCTCTTCCACCGCGCTGCAAGCCGCAAGTCAGCTCAGCTTGATCGGGCCGGCGACGAGATCCGCGTCCTGCTCGCATCGGCCGATGGCTCCGAAGTGCATTCGAGCAACCTTGAGGAGCAGATCGCGCGCGCGCAGGCCGCCGAAGCTAGCATGCTGGCCTTCGAGCAGATGCGTGAGGCTGCGGCAGCGCTTTATCGCGACGAGACCGGTTCCTCGTGGAAGCCCGTTTCTGGCTCGCGCACGAGCCATTCGCGCCACCTTACTTCGGCTGTGATTGATGCCCGCGACTTCCTCCGAGCACGCGCCGAGTCCCGGCGTTATGCTCTAATTCCTGAAGGAACTCCGGTCGTTTTTGCCGGTGGTCGCCAGAGTTTCAATAGTGCCGAGGACGCGCGTGCCTATGCCGACAATATCTGGGCAACGCTGGACAAAGTTCGCGATGTGGTTCCCGATCTCTTCCTGGTCCATGGCGGCGACGGCAAGGGTGCCGATCGCCTGGCCGCGAGTTGGGCTGAACGCCGCGAAGTCCAGCAGCTGACCTATTCGCTCGATCGTCGGCTTGGTGCCCGCGCCGGGTTCAAGCGCAACGAGCAGATGCTTTCGCTCAATCCACGTTATGTCGTCGCCTTCCCGGGCAATGGCGTGACCGAACGGCTCGTCATCGATGCCAAGGCGCGCCGGATCACCGTGGTCGATCGTCGCGGCCCGCTCGGAACCAGTCCAGCGTAATCGCTGAGACTCTTTCGACGACCTGTATCGAAATTTCTTCTCAGCCCGAAAAAGGGCGGCCCCTTTCGGGACCGCCCATTAGGAGAGAACTCATTGCATTGCTGCTCCGAGCCCTTCGGGTCGCGCGGCCCTAATACCATCTTTCGTGGATTAGTCGATTGTAGGCTTGCGACAGGCCCGAATAGGTACGCTTTCGAGCAACCCGATTGCGCTCATTTCCAGTGATGCAGTTGACCTCCCAGTCATTTCTTCTGCGATCAAGGTGCTTCTCTCAGCGATTGAAGCGGATCTTTCCATTCTCGTACCCGACACTTCGGGCTACAGGACCGCACATGCAACTTGACGATCTCCTGCAGCGCTACTTTGCCACCACCGACCTCGCCGGTGTGGCTCCCGACACCTTTGAAGCTGGTATCGAGCACTGCCGGGTCGATCTCGGCCTCGAGAAAGACCGCGGCAAGCGCTTTGCATTGTGGTCGTTCCTGCACATGTTCGGGTCCGCCCCCGGTCTCGATGTGGCGTTCGAGAACGAGGAAGATCGGGAAGCAGCCCGCAACTTCATGGATCTCCTGGCAGCATCGGAGGGCGATGGGGCAAGCTGATTGCGGCACAAGGTCTCGGCACCTTCAGACCCACACCCGACACCCATCCGGCTTTCTTCGCGAACAGTCCTGAACCAGGCCAGCTGAGGACAGCAACCCGTTCCTTTCCGGCCGTGTTGTCGCGCTTCGCGCGCCTGCCCGCACCACCCGTTATGAACAGGTTCCCCTTCGGCCTTACAGGCCTGCGGTGCAGTCCTCCCATGCCCTGCTTCTTCTGGATGTTCGCAAGCCGGAGATGGTCTCCGGTTTGAGGAACCGAAGGAACTTATCTCATGACCAATATCGCAATCCTCACCGGCCGCATCGCCCGCGATCCCGACACCCGCGAGACCAAGGGCGGCACCAATGTCACTGGGATTACCGTCGTCACCGATCGCCCCGCACGCGACAAGGACGGCAAGACCTACAAGGACGAGAACGGCTACACCGCCAAGGAAAGCGAGTTCCACCGGGTGACCTGCTTCAATGGCCTCGCAAAGACCGTCGGCCAGTACTGCTCAAAGGGCCAGCTGGTTTCCGTCCAGGGCCGCATCCACTACACCCAGTGGGAGGACAAGGACGGGGTCACGCGCTACGGCACAGAAATCCTCGCCGACAAGGTCGACTTCCTCTCGCGTGGCAACGTCTCGGGTGACGAAAACGACAACACCGACGCTCCCGAGATTGACTGAACTCTCCCGTCGATCTCCCTCCCGAGGGGGGTCCTGTCCAACCGGACAGGGCCCCTTCTTGCTGTTCCTACTCTCCCGATGGCTGTTCGGTGCGAGAAGGCGAGCGAGCCGGTGGAAGCAGCTTCTGCAGAGCCGCCTCTTCGCCGAGCTTTCCAAGCTCTCCAGCAACTCTTTCGAGCGCCTTCTTCGAGAAGGTCTCAAGTCCTGTTCCCAGGATGATGCGGCCCAGTTCTAGGGCGGCTTGCTCCTCAAGTTGCTTCTGGCGCTCGGCGAGTGCCAGCCGGTCGGCCTCGAGTTTCCGGAGTGCTGTGACAGCGCTTCGTTTGGTTGGCATCGGGGTTCCTTTCCTGCACCCCTCGGTGGTTCCTCCCGTCGATCAACATGCACCTGGGCACAGCCTGTAGGAAAGTCCAATCGCCCGGGTCGTTCCTTGCACTAAGTAACGGAGCGGGGGAGGGGGCTGGCTCACCGAATTCCAAGGGTGATGGGCATGTGGCCGGCGCGTCAAGGACGGCGGGGCCCCACCATTTTGCCTTCCCTGCGCTTTGCTCCGGTCTGACAAAATCGTTGCCCCCACCGCCGCTTCGCGGTCGCCCTTGGGGCGATCCCTGACCCGCCGGCCCCATGCCCCTCCGCCTGTTTCCTGTCGTCTCAGCGACAGGTTTCAGGAGGATATCATGACTGCACTCAGCACCTTGGACACGAACGCGCACAGCTATTTCGAAGCGCTTGCAGTTGCCGAAAAGCGCGCCCTGCACAGTTTCTTCGACCAGCACGTCGTGGAAGATGAAGACTTGGGCTATTTCGCCCTCGACGAGGGTGACTACAACGCACTGCCTGCGCATCTTGCGAGCCGCGTGGTGCACACGGTCCATGGGGCCATGCTGGACGAATACTGACGACCAAACGAGGGCAGGAGCCGGTGACGGTTCCTGCCCTTTTTTCGTGTTCGCTGGCACTGGAGCGGGACGAAAAGCGGAGCGGGGCTGGGGTCGCGCTCGGTCCCGCCCCGCCTTCGGCGGTGCTCCTGCGGGCGCGGCCTTTTTGTTCTCGGCCCCGCACGCACTCCCGAACGACAGCGGGTCGGACCGGCGCGGTGCCGCGGGAACCGACAGGCCCCGGTCCCGGGCACCGCACGCGCTCCTTTGCTGCAGCCTTTACGGGGGTGCGGTCTTTGTGCGTGGTATTCTTTTAATTACAGATCAGGCTGGATTACGGCCGCGAACTGGATGCTCGCGCCGCCAAGGGCTCCGTTGCAAAATGCCTTCGAGAACGGAACGACCAAGATCACCGGATTCCGCCGCGCAATGGGGAACAGAATTGGCACACCGTACGCAGCCTAAGCTGCATTTATGGAGCAAAACCTAGTAAAAACAGATAGTTCGAAATTTCTAACCCACCGGCAATCTGTGGGTGGGCAAGGCACAGCCGTTACCCACAAACGCCAATCCAATAAGCTGAAACTGACCGGTCATGTGGCCCGTCGAGCCTCACTTCCGCTCGGGATTACATGGGATAATGAACTGCCTGGCTTCGGACTGCGCAAGCGCAAGTCCGGACACCTTAGCTGGATAGTGAAGTACAGGCCCCGAGGCGTGCAGAGGATGGTGACGCTGGGACGCGCGGGAGTGGCGGCAGGTGCGCTGGGCGCTCCCGCCGCGCGCGCTGCCGCGCGCAGATTGCTCATCAGGGCTACGCTTGCCGACCTGCCGTCTGCGCCCGAGCAGAAAAAGGTCCCGCTCTTTGTCGACTTCGCCGAGGAATTCTGGACCGACTATTCGCCGCACTGGAAGCCGTCGACCAGGACGAGCTCGCGCTCGCGCATCGATCAGCTGCTCATTCCGCATTTCGGCGAACTTCCGGTCGACATGATCGCACGGTCAGACATCAACCGCTGGCGCGACACCATGACAAAGAGGGAAGGGAGCTTCAATCGCACCATCCCGATCATGTCTGTCATGATGCAGTATGCGGAAAAGCTCGGGTATCGCGCCAAATGCTCCAACCCGTGTCGCGGTGTGTCCCGCTTCAAGCGCGAGCTCCCGGAGCGCTACCTTTCCGCCGACGAATACCGCAGGCTCGGGCGCGCGTTGGCCAATCACGAGTTTGCGAACCCGTTCGTGATCCCCGCGCTTCTCTTGCTCGTTTACACGGGTGCACGTGCTTCGGAGATTGCGACCTTGCGCTGGCGCTACGTCCAGATTCCTCGACTTGCGCTACCCGACAGCAAGACCGGCCCGAAGACCATTTATCTCAACCCGCAAGCGATCGAAATTCTGAGTGGCCTCGACCGCCGGGCCGACGACCAGCTTGTCTTTCCGGCGTTGCATCGGGAGGGACCAATCAATCTTGGAGAACACTGGATCAGGATCAGGCGCAAGGCCGCTCTTCCCGATGTCCGGCTCCACGATCTTCGCCACAGCTTTGCCTCAGCGGCCATTGCCAAGGGCATTCCACTCGCGACCATCGGCAAGCTGTTGGGGCACGCGCTTCCCGAGACGACCGCGCGCTATGCGCATCTTGCAGACGACATCATCTCGGAGAGCGCCGACCGGATTTGTTCGAGCCTCGCCGGTGCGCTGGGCATCGCGGCGTGACCGGATACGATCTGAAGCATATCCTGGCCGAGGAACTCGCGCGCGTTGTTCCGGGAGAGGCTGGGAAGCGCCGGACGAGGTTTGACTACGTGCTTCCGGGCTTTGGCGAGCGCATCCACCGCTCAGGACGCAAGAGCTACGTCCTCCAGCGGACCATCGGTGGCAAGCAGCGGTTGATAACGATCGGCGATGCCGCCATCCTTACCGAGCGCATCGCGAAGGATGTTGCCCGCCGGCTGATCCTCCGGATCGAGCTCGGGCAGAACCCGGCAGACAAGAAGAAGCGCGGCACGAAGACGCCGACCTATGCGGCGTTCCTTCAGTCGTATTGGGATGTGGCGGCACCGACCTGGAAGAAGTCCACGCGCGAGATCCAGGACATCTACCGCCGCACCCATCTCGACCATGCGTTTGCGGGCAAGTTCATCGACGAGATCGATCATGCCGATGCGGTGCGCTGGCACGCGGAGGTAACGCGCTCGGCAGGGCCGGGCGCGGCAAACCGCGCCATGGAAATTCTGAAAGCCATGTTCGCCAAGGCCGAGGCCTGGGGCTATATTCCGGAGCATTCAAACCCCTTTCGAGGCGTGAAGAAGAACAGGGGGCGCAAGATCGAACGGTTTCTGAGCGACGCCGAGATGGCGCGGCTCGGGAAAGCCCTTGTCGACCGACGCGCTGACCAGCCCGTCGAGGCGGCGGTAGTCACACTGCTCACGTTGACGGGATGCCGACGCGGCGAAATCCTCAACCTCACCTGGGGCGAGGTTCAGGGGCGGAAGCTCAAACTGACCGATTCCAAGACAGGTCCGCGCATCGTCTGGCTTGGCCAGGAGGCGAGGGCGGTGCTCGATGGATTGCCGCGTGGGAAGAAGGATGAGCTAGTGTTTCCGTTCAAGGGGCAGTCGGTTTCAGCGATCGACTGGTTCTGGCGCAAGCTTCGGCGTGATGCCGGTCTGGATGACGTCAGGCTCCACGATCTGAGGCACAACTATGCCAGCCTGGCAGCGCGATCATCCGAGACTTTGCCGATGATTGGAAGCCTCCTTGGCCACAGGCAGGTTTCGACAACAGCTCGGTATGCACACTTGGATGATACCTCCCTCCTTGAGGCTGCGACCGAAATTGGTGATGAAATCGCGTGCAGACTGGCGCTATCCGAAGCCCCCTGGCGTCAGTGAGATTTCGCGCTCCAGAGATTCGAATTCAATGTCGTGGGGTCTAATTCGCTTGGCAGCAATGCGCCCTAATAGCGGCCATAAAGTCAGGCGAGGACAAGCCTGAAAGCTGCCGTTCCATAGTTTCGTCTGATTGAGGAAAATAAGCCTTCAATCGCAATAGGTCGAAAAATTTTTTTCGCGATGCGTCTTGGTCGCTGAAGTGCGGCGTATGAAATCCTCATTAAGTTCGGCTTTGCCGTAACGTGACCGTGCACGAATTAAGTTGCTCCTTCATTATGATTTTCGGATGAGCACCACCCCAGCAATCACAAGCGCGCCGCCAGCCAGAAGCCAGGATTGATCGACAAGCAATGCGCTAGCCACGATCAATGCGGCAGCTAGAGGGCCTTTCAAGGACTGACGCTCATTGCGAAGTCCTGCGAGTTGCTCGATACTGAGCGGATCGAGCTGAACCGGCACATATCCTGACTTTGCGATCGAGTTCGCAGTGGCAAGTATGTCGGGCAAGGACGCCGACAACCCCAGCAGCTGACCGCGAAGTTTCTTCAAACCCGACCGAGCGCTAGCGAGCGAGAACCGCTCGGCGAAAAGCTCCGTCATGATCGGCCGGGTGTCCTCGGCAATGTTATAGTCGGGTGCCAGTGATCGGACGACACCCTCTGCCGTAAGCAAGGTACGCAGAAGAATGGCCAGATCAGGTGGCAGAACCAGTCGATAATCCCGCAACAGGTCGAAAACGCGGGAAAAAATCTGCGAGAACTCGATGCCAGATAGCACGGTTCCCCTGAACTCTCCGATCAACTGATCCAGATCCACCGCGAGCGCATCGCGATCCACCTTCGGCTCCCCCGCCCATGCGAGCAGGACATTCGCGACATCGCTGGTTTTCTCACCAGCAATCGCAAGCACGAGGCGGACGATCTCGTCGCGCCTGGCCTTGGTGAGCGTCCCGACTGATCCGAAGTCGATGAAGCCGACATCCTGCTCGCCGATCAGGAAGACGTTACCCGGATGGGGGTCGCCGTGAAATTCGCCGTTCAGGATGATCATCCGCAGGACAGCGTTGGCATAGCTTTTAGCGAAAGCCGCCACCCGCGGGTCGCCCGATGGGCTGCCCAGCGAAGACGCGGGCCTGCCGTACAGGCGTTCCTGAACGTTCACCCGCAGCCCGGTCAGTTCCCAATGGATGGCCGGGGTCCTGACGCCGATGGTATCGAGATATGCGCCGATCCGCTCGCAGGCTCGGGATTCCGCAGCGAGGTCCATCTCCCAGGCAAGATTGCGGCCGAAGGTCCGCAGAAACTCGACTGGCCGGTAACGCGCGATGTCAGGAGAGCGTGCTTCTGCGATCTCGGCAAGACGCACAAGCAGACGCACATCGGCTTCCATCCGCGCGGCGGTGCCCGGGCGTCGAACCTTCACGATGACCTTGCTACCGTCCCTTAGCTCGGCGGAATAGGTCTGTGCAATCGAGGCGGACGCCAAAGGCTTTTCGTCGAACTGCGCAAAGTCGTTCCGCCAGTCCTCACCCCAGCTTGAAGCAAGTACGGGCTCGATATCTGCGAAGCGCACTGGCGACACCTGATCGTGCAGGGTTGAGAATGCCGTGATCCAGTGTTCGGTGAACAGATCGCTTCGGGTGGCGAGGAGCTGCCCCAGTTTTATGCCGACTGGCCCGATGTCACGGAGGAACGCGACAACTGCGGCCGGGCGAAATTCGCGAGGGTCGATGACATTGTTCGAAGAGGGAATAAACCCGAGGGCTCCGGCGAGATTCTTCGCTCCGTGCCTCATTAGGATTCGGCCAATCTCCGCGGCGCGAGCGATGCTGCCGATAGGCTTTTCCGGGGGCGATGCCATGATTTTATTCAGCCTCGGCACGGTGTTGGTCCAGATTTTCCGATACCCTTTCAAGAATCTGCTGCAGCGTTCGCTTCTCGTCGGCGGCAATGTCGCGCCAAAGCAGATCATGAAGCCTATCCGCGGAGCCTCTCAGTTCGGGCAGCAGATCGTCAAGCTGCTCCGTGAGGATGAGCTGCCACGCTCGCCGATCCGTCTCAGCTCGAAGCCTTTTCATCAGCCCGCGTGCGCAAAGACCTGCAACCGCCTGGCCGATGGTCGCCGATTCCAGTTCCAGTTTCTTGGCGATTTCAGCCTGCGTAAGGGCAGGATCGCGAAGAAGTTGTCCGATGATCCTCCACTGTGTCTGATTGAGACCGATCCTGGCGACCCTCGCATCGTACACTCTGCGCGCGCCGCGACTGATCTCGTCCATAAGATAGAGAATGCGGTCATTATCGGTGATGACCTTCTGCCGACGCTGAGACCGTGACATGGTATCTGGTTTTTCATCCATAGCGCTGTGTAGTCGGATAGCCTCGGATGCCCAAATGCAAACTGCTAAATGCCTTTACTATTTGACTCACGGCTCATAGGGCGCGAGACGCGTTCACCTTTTACTGAGGCTGCCGAAAGAGTCAGATGACCGATAACTCCAACCAACCGGAGCAGGAGGGCACAACCCCAACGAAACCGCAATCGCGGCGTGGCTTGCGCATCGTGCTAATCATCGTTGGTCTTGCCGTGCTGCTTGGCGGGATCTGGTGGTACTACCGGCACGTAACCTACGGACAGTACATGCAGTCGACCGATAACGCCTATGTCGCTGCCGACAGCGTCGTTATCTCTTCCAAGGTAGCGGGATACGTCGAAGAGGTCTTCGTGGGGGAGAACGAGCAGGTTGCTCGCGGCGGAGCCCTCGTACAACTGGATTTGCGGGATTATCAGGCGCAAGCGCAACAGGCGCGCGCGCAGATCGCTGCGACCCTGGCCGGTGCCGACACAATCCGTTCTCAGGTAGCCGAACAGGATGCAGCCATTCGCCAGGCGCGGGCCCAACTCGCCGCCGCGCGCGCAGCACTGGACCTCGCGAACGACCAGGTGGCGCGATATCGGCCCCTTGCCGCGACAGGAGCCGAACCGCGGGAAAAGCTAGACCAGTATGAGGCCAAGGCGCGGCAGGCGCGGGCCGAACTCGCCGCTGCGCAGGCGGCGGTGGCTGCCGCGACCGCTCGCCGGGGGACCCTGTTCGAGCAGATCAGCCAGACCCAGGCGCAGGCGGACGCTGCCCGCGCTCAGCTGGAAACAGCCGACCTTACGGTTGAATCGACCTTGCTGCGCGCCAGCAAGGCCGGCCGCGTCGGCGATCTCTCGGTGAGGGTGGGCCAGTTCGTGCAACCGGGTCAACGTTTGATGACGGTGGTTCCGGTGAGCGCGATCTACGTGACCGCGAACTTCAAAGAAACGCAGGTCGGCCTCATCCGGGCCGGCCAGAGCGTCAGGCTCGAAGTTGACGCCCTGCCAGGCCTTGAGATCGCGGGACGAGTGGTCAGCATATCGCCGGGAACGGGCGCGGAATTTTCCATCCTCCCCCCCGAAAATGCCACCGGCAACTTTACCAAGATCGTTCAACGGATACCCGTCCGCATCGCTATCGATGCTCCCCCTGAAGTGCGGCGTCTGCTCGTTCCCGGCATGTCGGTAGTGGCTACGGTCGACACCCGGAATGCTGCCGGCGAATTGGAAGAGATCTCGAGTCGGACTCAATGACCGAGATACTGGCAGCGCAGGACACTTCGATCGGGCCGGCCGGGAGCCGAAAGAACGCAGACGTGACTGCCTGGGTCGCTGTGGCCGCGGGCGCGCTCGGCGCCATGCTCGCGACGCTGGACATATCAATCGTCAATTCCGCACTCCCCGTCATTCAGGGCGAGATC
The DNA here is from genome assembly GCF_030730945.1 of Aurantiacibacter poecillastricola. Taxonomy (GTDB): domain Bacteria; phylum Pseudomonadota; class Alphaproteobacteria; order Sphingomonadales; family Sphingomonadaceae; genus Alteraurantiacibacter; species Alteraurantiacibacter poecillastricola. The sequence continues at coordinate 1,189,821 of NZ_JAVAMS010000002.1, read as the reverse complement.
GGTGCCACAGGCGCCGAAGGCACCTGGATTGCTACGTCATTTCTCGTTGCTGAAATCGTCGTCATTCCGCTGAGCGCTTGGCTGGAACGGCTGTTCGGTCTGCGAACCCTCCTCATCATCGCTGTCAGCGCGTTCACCGCATTTTCGGTGCTATGCGGTGTAGCCACCGACCTTACGACCATGATCATCGGCCGAACGGGCCAGGGCTTCATGGGCGGAGTCCTCATTCCGACCGCAATGACTATTGTGGCTAAACGATTGCCGCCGCACCAACAGCCCATCGGAATGGCCCTGTTCGGCATGACTGTGGTTCTTGGCCCCGTGATGGGGCCATTGATCGGCGGCTGGCTGACCGAGAACCTGAGCTGGCACTATGCCTTTTTCGTCAATGTGCCAGTCTGCGCAATCCTGCTGCTCCTGCTGTTTATCGGGCTGCCTCACGAGAAGCCCAAGTGGGAATATCTCACGGACGCCGATTGGGCTGGCATTCTCGGGCTGATCCTCGGACTGGGCGGTCTGACTGTTGTACTCGAGGAAGGGCACCGTGAAGAATGGTTCGAGTCCTCACTCATTCGCTGGCTAACGGTGGTGACCATTATCGGCTTTGCCTGTTTGATTTACGGACAAGTGAAAGCACGCAAGCCGGTCTTGAAGTTGCAGCTCCTGTTCAATCGACAGTTCGCCAGCGTCGCGATCATGGCTCTCGCCCTGGGCATGGTGATGTATGGTTCAACCTACGTTATCCCCCAGTTCCTCGCGATCATCTCTGACTATAATGCTTTTCAGACGGGACTGGTCATCTTCTGGATGGGTGTCCCGGCCTTTCTCCTGATGCCGGTTCTGCCCCTGATGATCCGCAAGGTGGACATCCGCATTGCCGTCGGCACCGGAATGCTGCTGATGGCGATCAGCTGCTTTGTCAGCACGAGTCTGACCGCGGAATCCGGCGGCGCAGTCTTCACTGAAAGTCAGCTTATCCGCGGGGCCGGAATGATACTTGCGATGATGTTCCTGAATCAGGCAACGGTTGCGTCGGTGGCCAAGGAAGACGCGGGCGATGCCTCGGGCATTTTCAACGCGGCCCGCAATCTCGGTGGCTCTTTCGCTCTTTCGGCTCTGGCATCGTTCCAGGACCAGCGGATCTGGCATCATAGCCGGCGGATGGAAGAGACCCTGAATGCGAACAGCGTTTCGCTACAGGCCTATCTCGAAGGGCTGGCGCGAAACTTCGGCGGCATGGAGGGGGCGATGGCCGTCCTGAGCCGCACCCTCCAACGCGAGGCGTTCATAATGACCTACAATGATGTGTTCCTGGTTATGGGGATTCTGACCCTCGCGACGGTTCCGCTGGTCCTCTTCCTGAGGCCGCTTCCAAAAAATGTCTCCCTTTCGATGCACTGAGCCCTACACGATGCGCCACTTGCTACCTCCGCTTGTCACTATCGCCTTGCTAGCTGGATGCACGGCAGGGCCCGATTATGCAGGCCCCCCGGAAGTTATGTCAGCAGACACGGGCACTCGCTTTGTGCGCGCTGGCAGTGATGTGAGCGCATCTGATCCGGTTGTCGCTCGATGGTGGCTGCTGCTCGGCGATCCCGAGTTGACGCGGCTGGTGGAGGCTGCGCTGTCCGGCAATCCCTCGCTCGCCGCAGCGCAGGCGCGCATTGCTCAGGCACGGGCATCCATCAGGCAAGACCGTGCGGGTCGAATGCCATCGCTTGGGGCACAGGCCACCACCGTGCAGGGCCGGCTTCCTGGTCTCGACCTTCAAGGCGGGGCGCCCCCCCCGTCAGAGCAAACCAATTCCGACGCAGAAACCGATGACTCGCTCAGCTTTTACAATGTGGGCCTTAACGCCAACTGGGAGCTGGAGTTTGCCGGTGGCTCGCGCAGGCGCATTGAGGCCAGCAATGCCCAAGCTGCTGCAACGGTGGCCAATGCAGAGGACGCTAAGGTCCAGTTGACTGCCCAAGTGGCCAGCACCTACGTCAATTTGCGGGAGGCCCAATTCCGCGCAGAGCAATTTGAGGCGCAGATTTCGTTGCAGGAAGAGATCCTGGCGCTGACATACCAACGCTATCAGCGCGGTGCATTGCCGCTTTTCCCGGTAGGCACCGCGAATGCCGAACTGGAGGTGCTCAAGTCACAACTTGCCGAAGCTGAAGCGGATATCGCAGTCCTGTCTGATGCGCTCGCTATACTGACCGGACAGGTGCCGGGATCAGCTGATGCAGCGCTCACGACTGTGCGCTCCATTCCCATGCCGCCAGAGCAGGTCGCGATTGGCGATCCGGCAAGCCTGGTGGCGCGTCGGCCTGACATAAGGGCGGCCGAACGGTCTCTTGCCGCGTCGACGGCGCGGATCGGGGTGGCCGAGGCGGCGCGGTTCCCGAAATTGTCCTTCACAGGGATCCTGGGCCTCGGCGGATCCTCGTTGGACGACGTTGTCGATGTCGGCGAATTCTCCGCACTCGCGATCCCGCGCCTCCAGTGGAATTTTCTGGATTTCGGCAGGGTAGACGCTGCGATCGACCAAACCGGGGCGGCGCGCAACGAAGCAGTCGCCAATTACCAGCAGACGGTGCTTCTGGCACTGCAAGACGCCGAACGTGCCTTGGCTCGCTTCGGCCAGCAGCGTGTTGCGCTCGCTGCCAGTATGCAAATCAAGAAGCAGGCTGACGTCGCGGCGGACCTGAACCGCCAACGTTTTGCTGCAGGAGCGATCTCGAAGGCTGACCTCAACCGGGCCCTGCGAGAACAGCAGCAGGCCTCAGCAGACCTCGTCCGGGCAAAAGGCGCCCTTACGCTGGCGTGGATTGCGCTGCAGAAGTCGCTGGGCCTTGGGTGGCAAGAGCCTGTTCGAGATCAATAGTCCCGCCGCGCTGATCAATTGATCCGGTTGACGAGAAGTAGGCGCCCCTGCCGCTGGCGACCAACTTGCCGTCGGGCTCGAGAACCCGGGTTTCCGCCACCGAAATCTGTCGCCCGAGCTTCACGATCTGTCCGTGAGCAGTGAGAGGTCCTGAGGTTGCAGAACGGTGGTAATTGACATGCAGATCGGCCGTCGCTCTCGCCGCGACGCCCGCCGCAAGCAGAGTATAAAGCCCGGTGAGGTCGACCAGTGAAGCCAGGATCCCTCCATGCGCCGACCCAATCATAGGGTTCGACACGATCTCTTCGCGCCATGGCATGGTGATCGCGATTCCCTGGTCGGAGCATGTTGCAATCTCCAGCCCAAGCCATCGGTGAAACGGCGCTATATGCAGCATTTCCTGCAAGCGCTCTCGATCGATCATAGCTCCCTCGTCCCCTGTGGCTGAGCCGTATCGCGAGACTGATGGCGCCCTAGGAAATCGACGATAGCGGCGGAAAAGGCATCGTTCGCATCGCCCACGACCATGTGCGTGGCATCGGCAATATCGGTGTATTCTGCATGGGGGACGAGTTGTCGCAGATGCAAAACGGCCTCTTCGGAAACAAGATCGCTAGAGCCGCCTCGGATGAGGTGAAGCGGAAGCGTGAGATTCGCCGCAGCTTGGCTCAGCATTGCCGATTGACGTTCTTGGCTGTCTGGGTCGCCTTGTCTGGCTGACATTATATTACGGATAAACACAGGGTCCCAGTGCCAATAGAAGCGCCCATCCGGCTTCTGCCTCAGATAGTTTTTCAGACCATCGCTCGCGCCCCGCCTGGGACGATGCGGCATGTAGCGAGCGATCACGTCGGCCGCCTCCTCTGGTGAGGCGAAGCCGCTATCGACATGCTCTTCCATGAAACCAACCACGCGCATCACACCGCTAGGCTCCATGCGCGGGGCAATGTCGACCAATGTGAGTGAAGCAAAGCTACCTGGAGCAAGCTCCCCTGCGGCAATCAGTCCGGCGAGCCCGCCCAGTGAAGCGCCGACCAGCGCTGGCTTCTGGTCCAGGCGCGACGCTGCAGCGACCAGATCCGCCGCGAAGTCGCGCATTTCATAAGCTCCGCATGGCGACCAATCGCTGTCTCCGTGACCGCGCATGTCGAAGGCGATTGCGCGAAAGCCGGCTTGAGCCAGCTCGCTGACCACCCTTCTCCACGCGCGCCGTGTCTGCCCGCCGCCGTGCGCAAGAAGGACGGGTATGGCGTAGGCATCCCCCTCAGCCTCGGCTGTAAGAGAAATTGCGCCTGCGCCCTCAATCGTAAAGGTTTCTCTCGCCATCACTGGATGGTAGGAAAGGCGCGCTAAATAGTAAACCGATTTACTTTGTGGCTCTCGGCTCCGTGTTGGCTGTCCTGCAAGTGCGTTTTAACGACGGCAAAAGTCTATTCCAAGAGGGGTTTCTCCAGACCATTCTCTAATGCACCGGCTTGCGATTCGGTCAGCAGTCGCTGTCCGCTTAATCCGCTCAAAGATATAAAAGCTGCCTTTCCGCTTCCGGCCCCAATTGTGGTCAGGGAGTAGTCTTCTTCCCAACGGCGAGCAGCCGCTCGGGTTTTGCGGGAATACTTTTCTTGATGCCTAATGCCTTCTGGCCGACGATAAAAGCGCGATGGAGGAACACCTCTAGCGATGAGAGCAGTTCGGAAACCTCCTGACTGTCGGGCTCCCAGCCGCGATGCGCAGCCGCATTACCCGCATCCGTAACAACGCCGAGGATGTCCCGCTCAGTTTGCCCGATCCACCCTCCGTTGCGCAGCTCGTTCAGTTTCTCATCAAATGTCTTGGCCGGGTCGATGCCGATGACTTCGGTTGCACGGTCCAGTGCCGTTCTGAGTCCTATCGCCGTGAGGATGTGTGCCTGGTTGTCGTGCGCTACGTACATCTGGCTCAGGATATTGCGCAGCTGGGGGTCAGCCTTTTGCATGGCGTCGAACCATACCGGCTTCGTCTTGGCCTCTGGCTTCGGATAAGTTTGTATCTCCCTCGGATGCTCATACTGCTCCTGCCCCGCCGCATCGTAGTAGTGATCGGTGTCTTCGCTGTTCCAGCTGGAAGTTTCGTAGAAGACCGTCTCGCACCCTTGACATTCGAGCAGAGAGTGGTCGACACCGCCGTTGACCGAATGGCCATATTGCTTGTCCTCCCAGTCCCAAGCCTTGTAGATCGAGCCGTGGATTTCGCAGGTGCGCTCGCCATCGCAGGTGGGACAGTGCCCCTTCTTCGTTGCGTTTGTTGCTGTTGGTGTCGTGGCCATAGAGCCCGATAGCGAGCACTGACGAACTTTTCCAACAGTGTGCGTGTAAGTCGGCGCATCCTAAGTCCGCTTTTTGGGTTTGGCCGCTCTAGAGCCGCCATTCTGCTTCCGGCCCACAGTCAGCCAATGGAGTTCGGTTGCGGAAAGGTCAGGAAGTGCGCCGGTTGCGGACTTTAGCAGTGACAGCAAAAACCTAGAGTAGTTCAGTCACCAGTGTCATCGCTTAGATCTAACCCGGGTGGAGGGGCCAGCGGCATGCGGGGCGGGGCCGTGCGCCACATGAGAGCAACTTCCTCGTCGGTCAGGCCATAGGCGCGCTCGACCATGGCAGCGAGGCTGCGCTCATGGGCCAGCAATTCGATCCGTGCCTGCCGGGCAGGCTCGGCGGTCTCGGCAAACGCTTCGCGCAGCCGACGGAGTTGGGTCGGGGTCAAGCCTTCACGTTTGGGCAGGGCGGCGCGGACCGCTGAGACAAAGCCGTCGCTGTCGAGCTTGCTGGCCTCGGAAAGGGCGGTGCTAGTAACTCTTGGGAACTCGAACCCAAGCCAGTCAGCAATGGCTCGATCCGCTTTTTCCACGATGGCGGTGTTCGTCTTAATGCACTCAACATTATCTTGGAACGCTTCCCGCTTTCCGTGTTCAAGCTGCGGAATTGGGAACTCACGGATATAAGGAATATCAAAAGCGAGCGCCTCATCCTTCTTGTGCGGGAACTTTTTGAATTGGAAATACCAGCCGATCGGTGAGTTGAGGCAGGCGACGATCCATTCATCAACGGTCGGCAGTATCAAAGCTGAGTCATTGACCATGTATTGGCCTTGGTCAGTGCAGACTTGGGCATAGAAAGCGATGCGCCGCAAAAGGACCTTCGGGCGGTCAAAATCCTCAAAGTAGTCGACAGCATCCTGAATCTCATACCAGCGATAACTTCCGGCCTTCCGACCTGGCCATTTCGCATCCTTCTTCGGAGGCTGCCAATTAGCTGGTTTGGGTTCTAGCTGTGTTCGGAAAGACTCGAGATGCCGAAGTACGCTCGGATATTCTTCAATGTCGATACCTCGCCGAGCGAAGATCATCCAGAGCCCGTTCCACTCCGGCAGCCAGCGGCCAATGTCCTGACCGCGCAGGTAGGGCTTGATGATGTCGGCTGCTTTCGGGTCATCGCCAACAAGCTGATCGCGTGTGGCGGTGTCGATCAGAAATGCCTCATTGAAGCCCGTCTTCACGCCGTAAAGCGGACTAGCCCCGGCATATTCCTCAAGCGATACGCCGCGCTCACGAATCTTCTTGAGCAGGGCGGCTACGTCTGGCGGCTCCAGCACCCATGCTTCTTCGGTCAGGTCGGAGCGTTCGGCACGATAGGTCGCGGCGTGGACTGCTGCCGACAGACCCTCACGCGGAACATCGTCACGCGGGATTACCGCAAGATCGTATTGCTCGGGCACAGCGTCTGCATCGGGCTTCTGCACTGCGATGACGCATGGAAAGACGTCGGCATCCGGGAACAAATGGCGCGCGTGGCCGAAATCGGCCAGAAATTCGACCCACACATCCTCGGCGAACATCCGCCGAAGCTTCTCTGCATAGCCAGCCTTCAACCACTTGTTGGTGACGACATAGCCCATTCGCCCGCCGGGCCTGAGCAGCTTGGTCCCCTGTTCGTAGAAATAGACGTAGAGATCGGCGGTGCCGGCATAGGTGTCGAAGGCTTTCGACAGGGCGGGCTTGATCGGGGAGATTTCTTCCTGCCGGACGTAAGGCGGGTTGCCAATGACCGCATCGAACCCGCCTGACCGACCCGAAGAGGACAAGTCGCGCCATACGCCGGGGAAGGCCACTTCCCAGTGGAAGAACCGCTGTTCAGCCGCGATTGCGCGCGCCTCGCGCACTAGGCTGTCTGCCAGCGCGCGGCGGCGATCATCGGGCCTATGGCTCGGCATCAGACTGCCTTGGACCGGCTCTGGTGCATCCAAGCTTAGCTCGGTTCGCGCGTCGGCTGCGAGCACTTCGATTTCACCGCTTGCGATCCGGCTGGGATCGCCGAAGGTTCCTTCGTGGACCAGCTTCATCGCTTCAGCCCGGTCGAACTTGCGTTCGGCTTCGCGCGCCTTGGCGACCGCGCGGTCAATCTTCGCAGATTCCTTTTCGAGCGCGACCCGCGCCTTTTCCGCCTTTGCTTCGTCGGTGCTGTCGGCCAGCGCCTTGCGCATGTCGGCGAGGCGTTTGTCACCATCCTTGCGAATGGCATCAGCCGGTTCGCGGGGTCGGCGGACATTCGTTTCCAGAACGCCCATCAGATCATCCGCCTTTGCCAGATCGAGGATCGCTTCGAGCGGAGCGCTGGCTTCGGAGACGGTGGTGAAGAGGCTTTTCGACTGGTCAACCTGAGCAATGTCGGTGTCGGTCAGCCCTTCGATCTTTTCCATCTCGCGCACGATGTTGGCGAGCGGGGCGAGGTGGCGGTTGGAAATAAGGGCACCGCGTTCTTGCATCCAGTCCATCGTCGGGCGCACCCACGCGCCAAGCACGCTGTTACCGCACCGCAAATGATGGTCGAGGAACGACAACGGCGCACCTACGGTGAAGCTGTGCAACCAGAGCGCGACCTTGGCGAGCTCCACGGCCATCGGGTTGAGATCGACCCCGTGGACGCAGCGCTTGAGTACCATGCGGCGCACGATATGGCGGTCATCCAGCTGGTCTTCGACGATCGGCCAGTAATGCTCCCGCGCGTTGGCGACGATCCCCTCTCGCAACTCGGCAATGAGCTTCACGAGAGGAGAAGTATAATCGCCCTCGGCCATGCTTTCGGCATCGCCGACTGCGGTCAAGACCTTGTCCGAAAGCCAATCGACCAAGCTGACGAGGAAATGCCCGCTTCCCATTGCGGGGTCGACGATGCGGAGCGAAAGCAGTGCCATGGCCGGATCGTGTGCGCGAAGGTCATCACCCTTTGCGCCGCTTGCTAGAGCGGCTTCGAATGCCTCGCGCTTCTCTTCGACGACCGGGCCGACCGTTTTTTCGATGATCAGCGATACGAGCGGTTCTGGTGTGTAATACGAACCCGAGCGGTGCCGTGCCTCGTTGTCCGAGCGCGGTCGGACGGTCCCGGTTTCCTCGATCTCGACACCGTATTCGAGGATCGATTCATAGATCGAGCCGAGCTGCTGAACCGAAAGGTCGCGGTAGTTGATGTAGCGAAGCCGCCCTTCTTCCTCGCGGTGTGAGAGCGGTAATATAGCCTTGGCTAGCGTCTCGTCCGACAGCTTGATGCGACTGAGTAGCGAATTGCCTTCCGCTGCGAACAGGCCGCCGTTGTAGGGCGGAATGCCAAGATCATCGTCGCCTTCGGAAATTGCGCCGAAAATTGTCTCGAGGCGCGACCAGTAGGCAGTGCTGCGGGCGAGCTGTGCTTGCCTTTGCACATGCCGTTCCTTGATCTCCTCTCGAAGACGGGTCAGGCAATAGTCCGCGTAGGGACCGCGCTCGTCGGGGAGCAGATTCCGATCTTCGGCATAAAGCACAAACAATAGACGATAGAGAAGGAACACGGCCGCTTGGCGAACCTGCTCGGCGTAGCCATCATCGAGCGTCTCGGGGCGATCCGGGTCTGCCAACGAGATGGCAGTAATCAGTTCGGGAAAGACGGTTTCGAACACCGTATCTGCCAGATCCTTGCGGACCCTTTCCTCCCACCGGCGCGCATCCTCGATCGCGATCAGGTGAAAGCTGCGGCCCTGCTCGCTCGGACGAAACGCTTCGCGACCAAAAATCAGCACGAACAATCGGAATGCGTAATCTGGATCGATCGGTTCGTCGAGTAGATCCGGTTCGCATCCGGGCAGACCAAAGACCTTGCCCAGGTCAATTTCGAAGAAGTCCTCAGCGACAGAAAGAGCGTTTTGGTAGTAGAGCCGCCAGTGCCGTCCGTTAGTCAGAATGCCCCACGGCATCTTTCCATCTGCCACGACGGCAGCGCGGCGCAGATAATGCATGATTTGGGTCGACGGAACACCCTGGTCGCCTTGCCCTTCGCGATCGAGCGGGCGGTTCCAGCGCTTCGCTTCGACAAGAGCAGCGCCATGACGGAAGCGTTGCCATGGCTCGAGTGTCTTCGCCTTTTCTGCGGCGTCGCCATCGGCGAAAAGCAAGGCATCGGGAACGTCCTTGCGTCCCTTTGTCGTCATGTTCTGTTGAACGGATTTGTGTTGCCAGCCCAGCAATTCGAGCAGCGGATAAATAAGTTGGTCTTCGGTTTCTGCTTCGGTTGGCTTCTTGTGGCCTGAATGTTCATGCAGCAAATGCTGGGCGCTTTCGTAGAGCTGCTCAACTTCACTAATTTCGAGATTCTGCCACTCAGGGGATTCGGTGACCCCTTGCTTCAGCCAATCACGAGTGAACAATGCGCCTTGGAACACTAAGACCCTCCATACCTTGAGTGGAGTAGCCGAACTTACATCGACTTACACCCAAACTGTGATTGTCATGCACAATGAACGACCGCGTCCCACGCCCAAGGTCTGCCTCGAAGCCCAGAGGAAAGGAGCCCGAGCGGGATATGCCACGCCTTGGACCGAAAGCGGACCGTAGCCAGGTGACCCGTTTAGCGATCAGTGCACCGCGCTCGCCGGCTGATCACGGAATTCATCAAGCCACCCGGGATCGAGTGACAGGCGATTCCGGTTCAATTCGATAGCAAACTACTCCCCCCTTGTGTCAGGATGGCCCTACAGTCACCTTCGAGATCTTCGAGCCATTTGAGATAATGACCGCATGCGCCTTGAGAACATTAAGATCCGAAACTTCAGGTTGCTGCGCCGACTCTCAATCGATCTCGCCCAGGACAAAACGACGACCATTTTGGTGGGGCCGAACAATAGCGGGAAAACCTCAGTAATGGAGGCTCTCCGGCTGTTTATCGGGCAAGGAGCCGAGGCTCCTAAAATCTCCTTCCACGACCTCTCTCAGCTTCGCCACCGGGACCTGAAGCGGATCGAGCGAAAGGTTGCGGCTGAAGCTGATCCAGAAAAGAAGATTGAGCTGCTTAGGCGGCTTACACCGCGTATGCGGCTCGATCTGACCTTTTCCTATGGCGAAGATCCCGCCGACCTCGTTGCAGCCACCAAGCTTTTGATGGACCTTACGCCTGGCACAAGCAGAGTGCGCATGCGGATCGACTATCGACTGGAGAACGCGAAAAAGCTTCTCGACGAGTTTGGGGCCAGGCCTCGCAAAGACGTCTCGCTGTGCGACTATCTGAAAGAGACGTTCAGAGATCATTTCAAACGCGTTTTCTTCAAAGTGTCCCCTGACGGCAAAGAAGTGGAACAACTCGAAGACGGCAATTTGCTGAAATCCCTACTGCGCATCGACATCGTGCCCGCTCAGCGGCACGTCGATGACGATGAGGGAAGCCGGTCCGCGAAGCTCTCAAAACTTCTCCACGATCATTACGAACGCTTCTATCGGGTCGATGACGCTGCCGGTTATCAAGCGATCGAAGATGCACTCACGGCGAGCGCAGGCGACCTTACGGGGATGTACGGCAAAGCCTTTGGCCGTTTGACGAAGCGCCTTCAGAGTTTTGGCTATCCGCCAGGCCAAAAAGCGCCGGACCTGAGGGTACGTGCTGAACTGAGCGCAGAAACAATTTACCGTGACAATGCGCGAATATATTATGCCAGCGAACACGCCGAAAAAGAAGGAGTAATGGAGGAGTTCGAGCTGCCCGAAAAATATAACGGGCTCGGCTACAAAAACCTGATTTACATTGTCCTGCAGCTGGAGTCCTTCCGCGCTGCGATCGACGCGACGATGGGCGACAAGCCGCGCGTTCATATAATCGCGATTGAAGAACCCGAGGCGCACCTGCACCCGCAGATGCAGACGGTTTTCATCAGCGAGATTTCGAAGGTTTTGGAAACGGACGGAGGGACGACAGCACAAGTTCTGCTCTCCACACACTCGTCCCACATGATCGCTCATTCTGAGTTCGAGCCCGTGCGCTATTTCCGCAGGGTTGGCCGTCAGGTCGTCATGCAGGACCTTTCGCAGCTACCGCTGCCACCACACAACCCCGACCTTCTCGACTTCCTGCGCCGCTATGTTCGACTGACTCATTGCGATCTGTTTTTCGCGGACAAGGCCATCTTCGTGGAAGGCCAGGTCGAGCGGCTGCTGCTCCCAATGATGATTGAGGAGCAAGCCAAGGTGGCTGGCTGCGAGACGCTCGGAAGTCAGTATGTCAGCATTTCTGAGGTGGGCGGGGGGCACGCCCATAAGTTTAAGCCGATCATCGACTTTCTTGGCATTCCGAGCCTGATCATTACCGACCTGGACTCGGTCGATGACGGAGGAAAAAAATGCCCGGTCGCGACGGGGAAAAGCACTAGCAACGCCTGTCTCCGCAAATGGATTCCCGAGAAGGAAACCGTCGAAGAATTGCAAGCCTGCGATAATGCGGCCAAGACGCAAGGCTGCATTCGGGTTGCCTATCAGGTCACCCAGGACGGGCATTGTGGTCGTTCATTCGAGGAAGCATTCATCTACGCCAACATCACTTGGCTGACTGACAATCATGCCAAGCTCAGCACGACTAAGGCTGCCGTCAAGAAAGCGATAGACGCAGGCCTGACAGCACAAGCGTGGGAGTTGAGCGGCAAGCTCGGGAAGGTCGATTTCGCCCTCGATCTGATGGGCGCACCAGGCTGGGAGATTCCCCTCTATATTCAACAAGGCCTCCAATGGCTGGCCGAGCATCCCGCAAAATGATGACGGAAGCGGACGAAAAAATCCTGGATTGTCTGCACACGCGACAGAGCTTCCTGATCGACGCCGGGGCGGGCTCGGGCAAAACATCGTCCCTCATTCGCGCTCTTGATTTCATTCGAGGACCGGACCGTTCGAGCGTTATCGGGGAAGGCCAGCGTGTGGCGTGCATTACTTTCACGAATGTAGCAAAGAATGAGATCATCGAGCGTACAGAGCACGACCCCTTGTTTGTGGTCTCAACGATCCACGACTTCTTATGGGCCTCGATCAAAAACTTTCAGAAAGAGCTGAGGCCCGCCCTTCTTGCGTTCAATGACCGGTTGCCTGCAAGCAGCCGCAGAAAGCAAGATCAGGAGGAATTGGCAGAAGCTTTAAAGACGGTACCGACGATCGCCTACTCCGATCGCGGCGCAAACTTCTTGGAAGGCCGAATTTTTCACGACGACCTTTTGGGCGTGGCTCACATTATGTTCCACGACCATCCGCTTTTATCGAAAGTGGTCGCCGCTCGATTCCCGTTCATATTTGTAGACGAATACCAGGACACTGATCCGCTGGTTGTCTCCGCCCTGTTGGATCATCTTCTTAAGACAGAGCATCCCCCGCTGATCGGTTTCTTTGGCGACAAGATGCAGAACATCTATTCGGGAGGGGTCGGCGAATTGTCGGCCGATCAGCAGGCACAGCTGGTTCAAATCAAGAAGGAGGAGAACTATCGGTGCTCCAAGGCGGTGATCGACGTTCTCAACAAGGTCCGAACTGACATTCAGCAGGAGCCAGCGGGTGCCAATTTACCGGGGGGCGCGGTGTATGTCAGTCTCACCGGCACGGCTCCGGACGCGGACATTGCCGAACTCGCCGTCCAGAAAGCGCAGGATGTCTTCGGCTGGAGTGTACAGGGCGAGTTGAAGGTTCTATTCCTCACTCACCGCCTTATCGCCCGCAAGGCCGGATATGCCGATCTATTGGCAGCCTTCGCCAGTCGGGGAAGCTTTGCGCAAGATAAGTTTCAGAGCGGCGAAGACCCGATTGCAGCCTTCTTCCTTAAAAAAGTCGAGCCATTTATTACTGCTTGGCGTGAAGGGCGGGTGGGGCGCGCTATCAGTTCATTGAAGGAACGCCCGATCCCGATCGCGGGGGCAGCCGAGAAGGCGCGAGTGAAGGCGGCCCTAGATGACCTCATCAAACTAATTGATGCCGGAGGAACGATTGAAGCAATCTTAATGCATCTGCGGGCAGCGCAATTGGTCACACTCCTTGATGACTTGGAAGCGGCCGTGGCAGGCCCTGTGGTGGCTGCCGAGGCAGGATCGCCCGAGGCAGCGCATCAGGCCTTTCTGGATCTTCTTCTGGCGGTGCCCTATCTGGAAGTCAGTCGTTACCGCGCCGTGCTGGAAAACAGCATGCCGTTCTCAACCAAACACGGCGTGAAAGGCGATGAATTTCAGAACGTGATCGTGGTTTTGGATGACGCTGGCGCGAACTGGAACCAATACTCGTTTGGCAAGCTGCTGGCAGGAACCGACACCAGCGAAAGCCGGGAGCGGAGAACCCGCCACCTCTTCTATGTTTGTTGCTCGCGCGCCAAAGACAAGCTGATTGTGGCTGACCTCGGGGTTGGGGCCCAGGCCAAAATCGAGGCGCTTTTCGGGGCCAGCGCGGTAGCCATGTGATCAAGTGGCAGCGCATGTTGGACAGGCCGCTAGTACGAGCCCCAGGTCATCGTTGAACTATGCAGCGATGCGCGTGCCAACCGCGACTTCCGATTCACCAGCAGCGACGGCGTTTTGATCCTGCTCCTGCACTGCGGTCCATCGGCCCGACGGACGACCACTTTTAAGGACGATGCGAGCCATGTCGAAAGGCTACCTAGAGGGCGCAGTACGGACTTATCTGCCTCAAATTACGCTGCCGCTGAGCACTTTGCCCTGTGATCGTTCCTGCACATGTTCGGGTCAGCCCCCGATCTCGATGTGGCGTTCGAGAACGAGCAAGACCGAGAAGCAGCCTGCAACTTCATGGATCTCCTGGAGGCATCGGAGGGCGATGGCGTTAGCTGATTGCAGGAAAGGTCAAGTGAGCCTGCAGACCCACACCCGATACCCATCCGGCTTTAGTCGCGAACAGTCCTGAACCAGGTCAGCTGAGGACGGCAACCCGTTCCTTTCCGGCCGTGTTGGCAGCTGCGCTGCCTGCCCGCACCACCCGTCATGAACAGGTTTCCCTTGGAGCTTTGCCCCTGCGGTGCAGTCCTCCCATGCCCTGCTTCTTCTGGATGTTCGCAAGCCGGAGATGGTCTCCGGTTTAAGGAACTGAAGGACTACCATCATGACCAATATCGCCATCATTACCGGCCGCATCGCCCGCGATCCCGACACCCGCGAGACCAAGGGCGGCACCAATGTCACCGGGATCACTGTCGTCACCGATCGCCCTGCGCGGGACAAGGACGGCAAGACCTACAAGGACGAGAACGGCTACACCGCCAAGGAAAGCGAGTTCCACCGGGTTACCTGCTTCAACGGCCTCGCCAAGACCGTCGGCCAGTACTGTTCCAAGGGCCAGCTGGTCAGTGTTCAGGGCCGCATCCACTACACCCAGTGGGAGGACAAGGACGGGGGCACGCGCTACGGCACCGAGATCCTCGCCGACAAGGTCGACTTCCTCTCGCGCGGCAACGGCAGCGGTGACGATCACGACAACCAGGACGCTCCCGAGATCGACTGAACTCTCACCTCGATCTCGCCTCCCGAAGGGGTCCTGTCCCAGCCGGACAGGGCCCCTTCCTCGCGTATGGAACGCCGAAGAACTTTCAGTAATCGTTTGCAAAAGCGGTGCTACGAAGAGCGCCATGACTGACCAGGCGATCGTTTGCTATCCGGGTGAGGCCGCGACTGCAGCCGAGGTTGTGGCACTTGCAAATGAGTATCGGATCGCGGCCCAGCTTCTCGTGCAGAATGGACGGCCCGGAGAACCCAGGTCGCGGGCGCCGTTTCGCATGGTCGCGATTCATGCGGTCGAGCTTTACCTCAACGCATTCCTTCTCCGATCGGGTCACAGCGCGGGCGAGGTCCGGGGTCTCCAGCACAACCTCGCGGCAAGGGCGGACCTCGCAGTCGAGCTTGGGCTGGTGCTGCGGAAGCGGACGCGGGAACACCTGCATGCCATGTCGCAGTCGCGCGAATTTCTTGTGACGCGATACGTGCCCAGCGGGACCAGCCTATCGGAGATCAACCGCCTGCAGGCGACGCTGACAGAGGTCGCGCAGAAGGTCTCGGGAGCTATCTAGCTTGGGACCGGAGGGGAGGGGCCTGGCTCACGTTCTCCCATTCTGATGGCCGTGCAACAGGCGCGTCAAGGACGGCAGGGTCCCACCATTTTGACTCCCCTTCGCTACGCTACGGTCCGACAAAATCGTTACCCCTACCGCCGCTTCGCGGTCGCCCAAGTGGGCGATCCCTGACCCGCCGGCCGCACGCCCATCCGTCCTGCTCCTGCCGTCAACGGCAGACATCAGGAGGATACAATGGCTTCAATTGCTCGGATCAATTCGAACTCGGAACGCTACTTTGCCGCGCTGGCTGTGGCAGAGCGTCGGGCGTTGCACAGCTTCTTCGATCAGCATATCGTTGAGGACCGAGAACTCGGATACTTTGCTTTGGATGAGGGTGACTACAACGCGCTTCCTGCGCATCTTGCAGCGCGCGTGGTGCATACGGTTCATGGGGCAATGCTCGATGAGTTCTGACCGTAGGATCAGGGCGGGGACCGGGAACGGTTCCTGCCTTTTTTCTTGTTCGCAGGGTTAGGAGAGATGGGTATTCCCGATCGTTCTGCACCTCATCTCCATTCGATCTTGGGACAGTCCGGTGATGGCTATCTGGTCCCTATGATCCTCTCAAACGACCGGGCAATTGGCCCGCCTGGGGAATGACCCGCCGAGGGGGATTCTCACATAACTAAGGCCAGTTGGTAGCCCACCGGCATTTTCGCCCTGAATCTCGCTTTTCCCTACGAGGACACAATTGCTCGCGCTCCAAGAATAAGGATTAGAATTCAACCCATTGAACGGAACTCAGGGCCTCCTGAAAAGCCCCGCACACATTGGAACTTGACAGGCACACCGTACGCAGCGGGTGCTGCAATGGAAGGCGCGGAATTGCTTCGCGAATTCACGAAATTTCGCCGATGTCATCTTCTGTGCCGGATGCGGCCCAGTTGCTCGCTCGTCCGTGCCGAGTCGGCACAGATCCGTTTAATTTTCTGAAAAGCTATGTGAATTTTCCGTTTTCCTACACCCCGTGCTGCGGCCTAGAGTGGCACTTGCCTTTCGAAGGGTGAGCCAGGTTCTTTGAACACAAGGAACTTGGAAAAATGCAAAGACACCACCGGTTCGTGACCTATGTCACGCCCCTGATCGCCGAATGGATCAGGAAACAAGCAGACGAGCGCAGGGTCAGCGCGAGTATCGTTGTTTGCGATTGCATCTTCGATGCCTGGCATCGCGCAACCGAAGCTGATCTGAGGACTCCATCGACCGATCCGGTCCGCCAGAACATCTTCATCACTGTCGCATTAGATGCGCTGCTTACGCATCATCCCGACACTACCTTGCGTGATAAAACCGTCGCTGCCTACCAGCGCCGGCTGGAGCGCCTCGGTATCATTGCACCCCGACCCATGGGAGACGACGATGAAGCATAATCTCGTCAACTTCACCCGCGGCAGCCAGCTTCTGGGGCATTTCGGCTTCATGTTTGCCGCGGGCCTGAAGGGGCCCTTGGTCGTGACCCTCCTGGTCGTTCTCGGCCTCGTCTATTGGGACGTAAGCGGTGCGCTAGACGAGTACCATGTCTACCTCCTGTGGATGCATGCCTATGCCTCTGGCTATGCCTTCATGGAGTTCGACCCGAACAAGCTTGTGAACCTCAAGCTTGCCGACGGGAGCCTCGTTGCTTTTCCAATTTCCGTGGTCACCGATTACCCGCCGATGCGCGAAGCGGTCGCGCTTTTCCGGAGTGCGGTGATCAGCGCTTTGTGGCTTGCCGGATTCATTCTTGCGCCGCTCTTCGCGCTTTTCTGGTGGGTTGCCGAACGCTTCGGCGAGAAGTCCAAACAGAAGAAGCATGTGCGCGGGGCGGAGCTTGCTACCTTGCGTGAACTTGACCGGGAGATCGCCGCGCACAACCGCAATGCCCGTGCCCGCGAGTATGGCGATGCGTTGGGCTGGCGCTGGCGTCTGGCCGGGTCGGCTTCGCTGCGGGATGCGGGCTTCTATTCTCCCGCGCATCTGGCAGGGGTCAACTGGCCTTGGCGCCTCGAGCAGAGCCACGCGATGCTTGTTGGCACAACCGGGACAGGCAAGACCGTCGTCCTAACCGAGCTTACCAGGGAGATCCGTGAACGGGGCGAACGTGCGGTCATTTTCGATCTTACCGGGGCCTTTGTCGAAACCTTCTACGATCCCAAACGCGACATCATTCTCAACCCGCTCGACGCGCGTTGCCCCGCATGGAGCGTGTTCAACGATTGCTCCACGCGTGCCGAATTCCATGCCGCGGCGGAGTCCCTCGTCCCGCACGATGGGGGCGGCGCCGAACAGTTCTGGGTGCTCGCCGCGCGCACGCTGTTCGTCGAGACCTGTCTCAAGCTCGCCGAAGCGGGGCGGGGCACCAACGCCGCGCTCGCCCACGAACTCATGAACGCCGATCTCTCCGATCTGCACCGTCTCGTCGAAGATACCATGGCCGGTCCCATCAGCACGCCGAGCGCGGCGCGCATGGCGGAATCGGTGCGTGCAGTGTTCAATGTCAACGCCAAGGCGCTCCAGATGCTGCCCGAAGACGGGACGCCCTTTTCGGTCCGCGAGTGGGTCAACGGGGCAGGTAAACCGGGCTCTATCCTGTTTCTGTCCGCGCGCTACATCGACATGAGCGTGCTCTCGCAGTTGCTCACGCTGTGGCTCGATACCGCGATCAATACGCTGATGGCGGGCCAGCGCTCGCGGGACATCAGGCTCTGGTTCCTGATCGACGAACTTGGCGCGCTGCATCGCCTGCCTTCACTCGAAAAGGGCCTCCAGACCGCGCGCAATTTCGGGGGCGCGATCGTCACCGGGATTCATGCCTTTGCCAAGCTCAAGGATGTCTACGGTGAGAACATGGCGATGACCCTCTCCTCGCTTGCCCGCACCAAGCTGATCCTTGGCACAGCAGATCGCGAGACCGCCACCTGGTGTTCCGATATCATCGGCCACCGCGAGGTTCGCGAGATGGAGGAAGGTTACAGCTACGGCTACAACAATGCGCGTGACGCGGTCAGCCTGACGCCCCGGCGCCAGGTCGTTCCGTTGCTGCTTCCTGACGAGCTGATGAAGCTCAAGAACCTTCATGGTTTCATCAAGTTTCCCGAAGGATTTCCGGCGGCACCCGTGGTTCTCGCACCGCGCAACTGGCCTCGGGTAGCCGAAGGCTTCATTCCCCGCGATATGCCGAAGCCACCGCCGCAGACCCGGCACGCTGATGATAAAGATGGAGCAGGGGGCGGTGCCGGAGCAGCCTCTGAAACAGGCGACAATGATGGTGATCCTCGCCGGATGAGGGACGCGCACGATCGCTCCGACAGCGCTGAAAAGAAAGCCGACAAGGAAGACAAAAAGGAACTGCGCCGGACCCATCGCAGCAACAAGGGCGATCAGGCTCGACTGGACCAGACAAAGAAGCGTCGCGATTCGAATGCACGAGGGAAAAGGGCGACATCGGACCCTCAGCGGCCGGCTCAATCCGAACTTCCTCTGTCTTCGAAAGCTGAGGAGCACCGCGGGATGGAGCAACGGGCTGTGCCTTCCGCCAGGTCCGATATTCCCGATCCCGCAGCGCATCAGCGGGCACAAGTCGCGCGCGGCAAGGCCGACCAGAGGCTCCAGGAAGAGCAGCAGAAGTCGCTTCTTGGCGGTGCAGCGAAGCAGGGTCGCGATGCCGATCAGGGGCAGGACCATGGTCACGATTACGGGGACTTCGATCCGGATATGTGACGCTCGACCGGGGAGGGGACGAGGGCCAAGAGAAAGTGATCCCAGCCCATGCTTTCCGTCGCCAATGTCCGCTCGCCTTCGGCGGCTGCGAGCTACTTCGCATCGGACAATTACTACGCGAGCGCCGATGCCGACCGCTCGGGCCAGTGGGTGGGCGAGGGTGCAAAGCGCCTTGGTCTCGATGGCAAGGTCGAGGCCCAAGCGTTCGATGCGTTGCTGCGCGGCGAGCTGCCCGACGGCAGCAGCGTCGGCAATCCCGGACAGGTACACCGTCCGGGTACAGACCTCACCTTCTCCGTCCCCAAGAGCTGGTCGCTGCTGGCACTTGTGGGGAACGACGAGCGGATCATCGCCGCCTACCGCGAAGCCGTCCTCGAAGCGCTGCACTGGGCTGAGAAGAATGCGGCCGAGACCCGGATGGTGGAGAAAGGCAAGATCGTAACGCAGGCTACCGGGAACCTTGCGATCGGCCTGTTCCAGCACGACACCAACCGCAACCAGGAGCCGAACCTCCATTTCCACGCGGTCATCGCCAATGTCACGCAAGGCAAGGACGGGAAGTGGCGTACGCTCAAGAATGACCGGCTCTGGCAGCTCAACACCACGCTCAATGCAATCGCGATGGCGCGCTTTCGCGTCACGGTCGAAAAGTTGGGCTACGAGCCGGGACCGACCCTCAAGCACGGCAATTTCGAAGCGCGCGGTATCACCCGTGAACAGGTCATGGCGTTCTCAAGCCGGCGCCAGGAAGTGCTCGATGCACGGCGCGGTCCTGGTCTTGAAGCGGGCCGCATCGCCGCGCTCGATACGCGCGCCAGCAAGGATGGGATCGAGGACCGCGAAACCCTGGGAAAGCTCTGGAGCGACACCGCGAAATCCATCGGACTGGACCTCTCCCCCTTGGTCGAGCGGGCCCGGACCCGCACACTGAAACAGTCGATCGAAACTGGCAGGTTCGGCTCGCTTGTCGAGCGCGGGCGCGCATGGCTGGGACGCTTTGCCGCGCATGTCAGGGGCGATCCGGCCGATCCGCTCGTGCCCAAGTCGGTCCTCAGACAGGACCGTGAGACGATCGCAGCGGCACAGGCCGTCGCTTCGGCGGTGCGTCATCTTTCGCAGCGCGAGGCTGCCTTCGAGCGCACCGCGCTCTACAAGGCCGCGCTCGATTTCGGGTTGCCAGCGACGATTGCCGATATTGAAAGACGGACCCGCGCCTTGGTGCGCTCCGGCGACCTGATAGCGGGCAAGGGAGACCACAGGGGCTGGCTCGCCTCGCGTGACGCGGTGCTGACCGAGCAGCGGATCGTGTCCGAGGTTGCCGCCGGCAAGGGTGCGAGCTCATCTGCAGTTGAGCCGGGAAGCGCGACTGATCGTGTCCAGACCGCTGCAATGGCAGGGCAGGGGTTCCGCCTCAACGCGGGTCAGCTCGGGGCGGCGAAGTTGATCCTGACGTCCGAGGATCGAACGATCGCGGTCCAGGGAATTGCCGGTGCCGGCAAGAGCAGCGTTCTGAAACCCGTCGCCGAGGTGCTGCGCTCCGAGGGCCACCCGGTCATGGGGCTCGCGATCCAGAACACGCTCGTCCAGATGCTCGAACGCGACACCGGCATGGGCTCGCAGACGCTGGCACGCTTTCTTGGTGGCTGGAACAAGCTGCTCAAAGATCCCGGCAACGCGGCGTTACGTTTGGAGGCAAAGGCGGCGCTGAAAGACCATGTGCTTGTCCTCGACGAGGCATCGATGGTTTCGAACGAGGAAAAGGAGAAGCTCGTCCGCCTTGCCAATCTGGCTGGCGTTCACCGGCTGGTCCTGATGGGGGACCGCAAGCAGCTCGGCGCAGTCGATGCGGGCAAGCCCTTCGCGCTGCTGCAGCGGACGGGTATGGCGCGCGCTGAAATGGCGACCAACCTGCGTGCCCGCGATCCAGTCATCCGCGAGGCGCAGGCGGCAGCGCAGACGGGCGATGTGCGCAAGGCGCTACGTCACTTGAAACAACATATAATCGAGGCCAAGGGCGATGGTGCGCTGGTTGCCTCCGAAGCATGGCTTGCGCTCGACAAAGAAACCCGCGCCCGTACTTCGATCTATGCTTCAGGACGCGCCATCCGCTCTGCGGCCAATGCTGCCGTCCAGCAAGGACTTCTCGCCAATGGCGAGATTGGCCCGGGCAAGGCCGAGCTCGGAGTGCTCGACCGCGTCAACACGACCCGCGAGGAGCTGCGACATCTTTCGGTCTACCGGCCGGGAAGGGTGCTCGAGGTCTCGAGAAAGCAACAGGCGCTGGGACTGTCAGCGGGCGAGTATCGTGTCTTGGGACAGGACGGGAAAGGCAGGCAGGTCGAAGTCGCGGACAAGCGCGGCAAGCGGTTCCGGTTCGATCCCGCGCGGATCAGGGCAGGAAAGGGCGACCAGAATCTGACCTTGCATGAGCCGAGGAAGCTCGAGATCCATGAAGGCGACCGGATCCGCTGGACCCGCAACGATCATCGCCGCGGCCTCTTCAATGCCGACCAGGCCAGGGTGGTTGCCATTGTCGGCGGGAAGGTCACATTCGAAACTTCCAAGGGAGACCAGGTCGAGCTCAAAAAGGACGATCCGATGCTGAAGCGGATCGATCTTGCCTATGCGCTCAACGCCCACATGGCGCAGGGTCTGACATCCGATCGCGGCATTGCAGTCATGGACAGCCGCGAGCGCAACCTGTCGAACCAGAAGACCTTCCTGGTGACGATCACGAGGCTTCGCGATCACCTGACGCTGGTTGTCGACAGTTCGGACAAGCTCGGAGCGGCCGTCGCACGCAACAAAGGCGAGAAGGCATCGGCCCTCGAGGTCACCGCGAGGTTGGCCGCGACAAAAAGGAAAAACGGCGAGCTTGATGCGCCAAAACCGGAAGAGGCCAACAAGGCCGAAAAGGAACTCGCCCGAAGCAAGAGCAAGACACTGGATTTCGGGATTTGAAGGGCCGCTTTGCGACCCAATCTTCAGACGTGTTGGTCCGGCAGTTGGTCCAGGTGGTGCTTACGCGCGAACGATCGGATTTCGGAACTGCTCTCAGATCGCAAGAGTTTTGCGATGCCTCTCAATCGCGCTTCGCACGTCATCGGGGAAGGGCAGGTGTCCGCTTTCGCTGCTCCAGGCGTCGTCGAACTGTGCAACGACATCCCTCGCTGTCGCGGTGATCAGCTTGGCAGGCAGCCTTGCCTTGTCGGCGATCGCTTCGAGTTCATCATAGGTGTAGGACGCCCACTCGCGCGAGCTATGAAACTTGAGTGCAGCATCGTCGCCTGGGATATAGGCGAGCGTCGAAAGCAGGTCATAGGCAGGTGCCAGCAGCGCGTTTCGCCTATCCGGATAGATCAACGACCAGTTCTTGAGGTGCATGTCGCCATTCCCGATCAGCACCGAGTAGGTGAGCCGGCGGACGAACTCGACCACGCTTTGCTCGTCGGTCTCGATCGCCAGCACGCTGAGGATCTGGCGGTAGCTCGCATTCTCGTATTTATCGTCTGCAAAGACACCGAACACCTGGGCGAAGTCTTCGGTGTGTACGGGTCCCTCTTCTCCCCGGTCGAAGCGCCGGATGGCAAAAGCGGACTCTCCGTAACGGGTGATACCTTCGGGTATGCCATCGATCTGATCGAGCGGAACAAGGTCGATTTCAGGAACGTCGATCCCGATCTTTGCCGCCAGTTTCATCGCTGCGAATTCTGCCTCGGGCACGTCCGGATGTCTCGCAGAGGGCAGCTTGATGATCCAGTCGCCGCCGCTGCCTGTGACCGGGATCGTCAGTCCGCCATTCTTGCCCTGGGCTTTGATCGCCGAGAATTTGAGTTGGACGCCGGCAAGCGAGAAGCGCAGCGCGCGCTCTGCCTGCTTCTCCACCGCTTCATCATCGGGCTCGTCAGCCTCCCTTTCCTCGGCATCGACGGCGACGGCGCGCACTGCGCCGGGAAGATCGTGCCCGAGCTGTGCGAGAAGGTGGTACTCGCGCGCGGCTTTCACGCCCGCGCGGCGGGCCAGGTAGTCGCGAAGCGTTCCTTCAGGGAGGAGGTTGGAGAAGAACGGCTCGATTTTCGTTCGATAGCTGCGTGTGTCCGCAATGATTTCGCCATTCGCGTCCTTGTAGGCGAGCGACAGAGTCGGCCGTTCCTGGTCGGCAAGGTAGACTTCGTCGAATGTGAAGATGCTCGCATCTCCATCGAGGCGCGCAATCGTTCCAACGCGCGTCTCACCCAGAAAGATGTCGAGAGCCGCTGCGTCGATCATGTGGCGCCGTCCTCAAGCCGGTAAGCAGGCCGTCTGGGGGCACTACTTCGATCGATTGCGTGAACCTGCAAGTTTCTGACGTGTTGGAGGGCACGTGTGGATGCCGTGATCTGCTGGGCGAGTTTCTCCCTTCCCTCTTGCTGCTCAAGCGCCCAGCCGAGATCTTGAAGATGCTTTTTCAGATGAGCGACGGGCTGCAAGGCCTGCTCGATGGCTTTGAGCGTTTCGGGAGTGAAATTAACGGCCTGGATATCCTTGAGTGCGCTCTGAAGCTCGGTCACTTCGGTGACGCTCGGATAGCTCTGCCGTACTCGCTCGGCGAACCGGTTGGTTTCGGCAATCGTTGCGAGCGTTCGGCTTGTCTCGCTTCTTTCGCGCTGTGATCGCAAAACGCCTTCGATCGCCGGTACGGTCCTCCGAGGCACAAGCTTCAACTCGAGGTCCAGCGCGCGCGCTATTTCGACAAGGCTGGAAATCTGTAGGTCCACATTGCCGCCTTCGATTTTGGAAATATGGCTTTGAGGTAAACCTACCCGCTCACCCAGCTCTTTCTGGGTAAAGCCCTTTGCTATCCGAGCCGCTTTGATGCTTGCGGCGATGTCTTCGATTGCTGTGCTCATAAATATGTTTCTGCATATGCTCATCGAGTGTTATATATTTTAGCATATATAACAATCCGTGAGAATGGCAAGAAAAATATGCAAGGACATATATTCCTGACTCCTCATATGTCATTGCATATCATGATTGGAGATTGGCGGACAGAAAACCGCAGCAGTCGTCACTTTGCAGAACCTCTTCCGGCTTTTTACCGGTCATTCGATGACAGAGCTTTCTCCCAGAGGCCTGCCGATCAGTCAGGAGCGCCAACGGCCGCAATGCGCTCTAATCAAAGACGCAGCGATGTGTAGCCTAAGTTCCCAAAAGCGGACACTGTCCAGGGATATTCCGACCAACGAGAAGGAACATGACATACTCATTTCACGGGACGCCTACTACCTTCGCCAATGTAAGTGCTGATCGCTTTAACAGAGAACGGCGATCGGGTTTGGGATAACCTGTCAACTACGCGAGCCAATCCGTGCGGGTCGGATCGATAAGCGCTATAGCAGTTTTCCCAATCAAACTAAGAGCATGGGCAGACTTATGAGGTTCGCCGAGACCGGCCCGGATATTCCATCGCACCTGCTCAATCAGCAGATGCAGGGCAACGTGGTTTTCTTTTGCGGGGCAGGAGTTTCAATGCCCGCCGGTCTTGATAGCTTCTGGCAACTCACTGATCGCATCGTAACTGCACTCGATGCTACACCAGCCCGGAAGCGGCTCGACGAGGGGTGGGATTTTGATCGCATTTTCTATCTTCTCGAGAGGGACTTTGACCGATCTGAAATCGACCGCGAGATATTCAAGGCACTTGGCAAAATTCGGGCTAAGACCCTCGCAAACCACCGGGCAATTCTATCGCTTTCGAAAGGTGCGGCGGGATCCACACAACTTGTCACGACGAACTTCGACACATTATTCGAGCGAGCCGGATGCAAGGGTCCGCTCATTGTTCCACCCAACCTGCCCGACCTAAACATCAACCGAGCGGTCGATGGCCTGGTCTATTTGCATGGTCGCTTGGCCGACCCTGAAAGAGGGGAATTGCCTAGCTACGTGATCAGCAGTGCAGACTTTGGCCGAGCGTATTTAGCGGAGGGATGGGCAACCCGCTTCGTGAAAGACCTGCGAGAGCGTCACACCTTAGTGTTTCTCGGCTACAGTGCTGAAGACCCGCCGATGCGCTACCTGCTTGAAGGGCTGAATAATCGCAAAGGTGTGGTTTACGATAATCCTGTTTATGCGTTCGCGCCCGGCGGGGATCAAAGCGTCTTGGAAGCGTGGCAGGATCGCGGCGTAACACCGATTGAATACGACGCGTCGGACCGGCATGCCAATCTATGGAGCACAATACATCAGTGGGCTGCAGCAGCCGAAGATCCAGAGCAATGGGCGCAAAGCCTTGTTGCAAAGGCTCAGAGAGGACCTCGCGCGTTGCTACCTTACGAGCGTGGGCAGGTCGTCGAGCTTGTGGGTAGCAGTAGAGGCGCCGCGGCGTTTGCGAACGCCGATCCGTCCATCACCTCGGAGTGGCTCAGCGTCTTCGATCCGAATGCAAGATATGGTCAACCTAAGAGCACTGGCTGGGGCGATGATGCGGAAGAGGTCGATCCTTTAGAGCTATATGGCTTGGATTCTGACACGCCACGGCCACCGAAGTCGACCAACAAGCTCTATGATGAGCACGTCGAAAACCCGCTCGCTCCAAAAACAGACGACGAGACCCAGGCAGGTGTTCCGACATTACACGGGCAGATGACCCCTTATCGATTACCGCTGTCGCCAAGAATGCATCATCTTGCTCGTTGGTTCGGCGAAGTATCACACGAACCCCCTGCTGTTTGGTGGGCATCTGGATGGAAAGGGCTTAGCCCCCATCTACTTTGGTTCGTTGCGCGCCGCCTGCGTGACAGGCACGGCGAGAAGTATCCCGATGAGGCCAGACACTTCTGGGCGCTGTACCTGGAGCATGCAGAAACGCAGACATTTGATGAAGCTGAATTCCGCTGGTTTGAGTTCGAAGGCCTTGTCAAAACTATGGGATGGAATGGGCAGAGCCTTCGTTATCTGGAGCGCTGCCTTCAGCCTACAGTTGTGGCCGAGAGGCCTTACATCGGTGCTGTCTGGCCGACCGAGCGCGATTGGGCGAAAGTCAACCTGCGCAACGTTGTTCAATTGAAGGTTAGAGTGCTCGATCGCCACAATACAGATCTCAAGATCCCAGATGAAAACCTTCCGCAAGTTGTTCGAATAATCCGCAATTCGCTCATACGGATGGTCGAATTGCTTGACGAGACGGGCGACTTTTTCTGGCGGTGTCCCAACCTTCACCCCACCGGAAAGCCAGGTGAATCAAACTACGGTCGCAAAAACCAGCTTGTGCTGTGGTACCGTGCGCTCTTTCGCAGACTTGTTGAACTTGACCCTACCTTGGCATTGGATGAGTATCGGCAGTGGCTGAAAGATGAAGAACGTCTCTTCGCGGCATTGCGCGTTTGGGCAGCGACGAACGAAGGGTTTCTGTCTGACGTTCAGGCGCTCGATCTATTGCATGAGCTGAGAGATCAAGAATTCTGGTCTTCAAACAATCAGCGCGGCGTAATGCTGCTGATCAAACAAATTTGGCCGTCATCAGGTTCGCGGCAACGCGGCTCACTCGAAAAGAGGTTGATCGCAGGACCGCCACGTTGGGACCACCAAACCGATGAGGAATATCGATTGCGGAGTGCTGCTCATGCGGCATCTCGGCTACGTTGGATGGAACTGAACGGCTGTGAATTGAGCACAAAAGCACAGAAAGCTCTGACTAATCTGAAGACTGTCGATCCGAGATGGTCGGATGAATGGGCCAAGAGTGCAGACGATAGCATGGGTTCCAAAGGTGGAATGATCTCCGAAATCCGAGACGCACAGGGACTTGAAAGTGTGGCGATCGATAAGGTTCTTGGTGCTGCCGAAGCACTTTCGACCGACGATCTAGCCGAGCTTCGTGAATTCAAGCCGTTCAAAGGACTAGTTGAGAACCATACTTTCAGGGCATTATCTGCGTTGCGTCGTGCTCTCAAAGACGACGAATTCCCAGTAAGACGATGGATCGATCTACTGTCATGCTGGCCGGCACGGACGCCACTTAGGCTCAAGCTGCTACTTGCCTACACAATCATTGGGCTCAGCGCCGATCGGGCCTTGGAGCTTCGGTACTATTCTACGGAATGGCTGAAGGCCAACATCAAAGCTCTTTATCGAGATAGGCGCAGCCGTGCGCTGGACATCTTCGATGGCTTTCTTCGACCCTTCGAGACAGCCGATCCGAGTAAGACCAAGAGCAGTCTCGGGCAAACGTCGGTCGGCGGCGAAGTGGTTGTCACTTCGGAAGTATCGAATGCAAAGGCTATCAATAGTCCGCTTGGCAAGCTTGCTGAAGCCCTCTGGAGTCTGACACCAAGAAAAGCAAAGAAGCGCGGCCGACTCGGTCAAAAATTCGAGAGCAGGTTTGAGCGATTGATCTCAGTGCCTGGCGACGGGGCGGGACACGCTGTCGCAATACTAACCAAGCAGCTTGGGTGGATCGTCCATTGCTACGAAGATTGGGCAAACGAAATCCTCATTCCTTTGTTCGACATCAAGGCGAACCATGCGGAAGCAGCCTGGCATGGCTTGATCTATAATCAGAATCCTTTGCCTCGCGAAGTCTGGGACCGCTTGCGGGACTCCTTTAAGATTGCTCTGAAAGGGGCAGTTGAATGGCCATTGGACAAAGAGGCCCGGAAGTCTTTGGTGGATGCGCTGGTCCTTCTTTCAGATCCGACTCTGGATGATGGTGCCATCTTCAATTTCGCAGAAGTGCGCAGCGTTCTGAAGGAGCTCGATCAGGAAACCCGTGCGCATGCGCTCTGGACGCTAGGAAATGCGATTTCTCGCCGCAAGAATTGGACCAATTTCGGGAAGCCATTTGTCGAAGAAGCTTGGCCTCGCGAGAAAAGCTTTCGAAGCCAAGAAGTTACTCGCGGCTTCTTAAGGATCGTGGATTGTTCAGGTGAGCATTTTCCCGATGCCGTCCACACTGTGAAGCGGTTCCTTCTGCCCGTGCCTCATGCCGACACATTCACCTACAGGTTGTCGAAGGAACTCGATGACGAAGAGAGCCAAGCGTTGAACCATCCAGAAGAAGCGCTCGAATTGCTCAATGCTATCTCGGGCGATGATCGAGCAAGCTTGCCTTATGGACTTCGGGAGTCATTGCTGGCGCTCAGCACGAAGAATCCCACATTGCGAGAGCGAGAAGACTATCGCCGCCTGAAAGCGCTTGTCGAGTAGTGCCCATGGGGTTGTCAGACCAACGCGGCCCGTTGGACGGTCGCTAAGGGGTACCGGCTTTCAGCAGCAAACCGACAGCAAGACCGAACGGTCCTCAAGCGGTCCACAATCAGAAAAATCAGCACTAGCTCCGCGTAGCAAGCACATTGGCCCCGCGTCCGAGGAGAGAGCGGCAACGCGCCAGCAACATTGCTACTCAATCTGGAACGGCAATTTGCAGGCTTGCGAGCTGAGAAACTAGCTCTGCTTTTATGATCGGAATGTCGTATCGCCATTCGATTAGAGGCACTCCATAATGCGCCAGCAAGGCCCGCTTTTTCTCGTCTCGAATGCAAGTGAGTTCAAACCCCTCCTCTCCGCCAAAAAGTGCGATTGGCTCGTAGTGCTGCTGCCCCTGATACTCGATCGCGAGCGGGATTTCGGGCACATAGATGTCAACGGATTGCATTCCTAGAAATGCTGGTCGCCACTGATGAACCGCTGACGGCCATATCGAGCGGACCAGATCGAGCAGGGCAATCTCAGAGACCCAACCTCGCCCAATCTCCGGAATTGATCTCTCTCTACGGAACGCCTCTTCGGCGGCGACCATTGCGCCTGCGAAAAATTCGGAGGCTCCGGTATCCGCAACACCCATATTCCATGAGAAAATTCGACCACGTTGCCCGCTGGGGTTGGTAAACTGAGCGATTTGCCGACGGCAAGCAGCCCAGTCCGAAGCCGGAGGCATTGGCGGTATTGCCGAGGACTCGTAGTCTGGTCGAAGTCGGTTCATTTCCTCGAGAACTGGTGGCTCTTGTGCGAACTGCGCGTCGAGATGGTCGAGGAAAGCCTCAAACTCCTCTAGCAATCGCCCTGATATGAGGGAACTTTCTGCGTGTTTGCGCGCGAGAACGCGAATGTCCTGTGCTTGCAATGGCGTTTTCGTGAGAAATCTCAAATAGATGACTTCATCGTATAGCGATTCCCGTTCATTGCCAGGAACCGCTTCGACCAATTGAAGTGCTTCGCTAAGTCGGTCTGCATCTGTAAGTTCGAGCACCCGTTGCCAATGTGGGTCGGGATCCCAAGGACCTTCAGTTGTGTCCGGCAGGTCGTCGGGCAGTCCCTTCCCATCAATTCCGCGCCACTGATTGCCGAGCAGACGTGCGTGGAGGCCGTACCCTCTAGACCTCTCGTTATCTTCCCAAATCCGTGCGATCGGTAAGCTCGGATCGAGTGGATTGGCAGTCCAGGATTGGCCTTGCGGAATACCCTCGGGCCGCACGACGTAGCCAATGTCAAATCCCGCTGCCGAATAATCGCTCATTGCAAGATCGCCGATAGCTTCGACCAGACGCTCGTAGAGCCGGACCTGATCCTGCCGGACTCCAACCGAGATCAGGGCACGGCCTCGGCCCGATGTCTGTCGGGAGACGGCAGGTGCATAGCCTGCGAGCGCAATTGCTCTTTGTCGCCGTAGGCCTGGACCTTCGAGAAAGTGAATGCGGTGAGTAAACTCGTCGGCAAAGTCGGGATACTTGAGGGGGACAGAGACGAACTTTTTTGGCGATCTCTTTTTGGGCGGTGGTTCAGGCCCGTACTCGTCTAGCAGTTCGCCGCAGAGGCTCGAAAGCTTCGTGAAGTGCAGGGCCGCAGATGAGCCAGCCTCACGTTTTCCCGCAAGTGTAGCGTAGAGCCTCTGCCACCTCGCTAGGTCTTTGCGATATAGCTCGCGGCTCGCTTTGTTGCGCAATGATTCTTCATGGAGCTTCGCAGCAATCCGAAACTCTTTAAGGCCCGTGTCGCCAGCAACGGGAGGAGGCGGCTTCAACAACATAGGATTTGATGATGCCTGATTCTAATGGCCATTTCCCAAGTTTAGCCAACTGTCTCGATCCCGACTACATGCTCCTGCGCCGTCCGTCCTGATTTCAGACCCAGGAATCAGAATCGGAATGTCTGGTTCCGGCCCAAGTCCTGCCGCTACAATGCTCGGCCGAACCAGATGACCCTGCCCACCACGTGAACCTCAGACCGATCCATGTCGTGCCAGGTAGGGTACGCCGGATTGTCGCTGGCAATGGTGATCTGGCGACCGCCAGGTTTGATCGCGATCCGCTTCACCACGAGCGCATCATCAGATCGAAGGACGTAGATCCCGTCACGCAACCGCGAGCCAT
This sequence comes from Aurantiacibacter poecillastricola, assembly GCF_030730945.1. Lineage (GTDB taxonomy): Bacteria > Pseudomonadota > Alphaproteobacteria > Sphingomonadales > Sphingomonadaceae > Alteraurantiacibacter > Alteraurantiacibacter poecillastricola. Next base: position 1,159,492 of record NZ_JAVAMS010000002.1, on the reverse strand, counting down.
GATCTGACGCATCGACCAGGACCTCGTCGCCATCGCTGAGCGTGGGCTCCATCGAGTCACCTTTGACCCCGACAATCGACAGGCTCGCGCTCTTCGCCGACGTCAGGTGCCGCAACCAGCGCTCGTCGAACCCAAACCGGGTATGTGCGGTCTCGCTGGCAGCTACCGCGCCGAAGCCAGCTGATGCTTCGACATCAAGAACGGGTATCTCGACCATGCCGTCGGTGACCGGATTGGCGGGACCACCAAGTACTTGCTCGTCGACGCCGAAAAAGCAGGCGAGCGTCTTTCGATCCTCGTCATCGAGCTTCCTCGGTGAACCGCGCTTGATGAACTGCTGTACATAGGCGGGGTTACGGCCGAGCAGCCGCGATATCGACGCGTAACCATATCCGCCCTTGAGGATCAGCCGGTCGAGCTCTTCCCTCACATGTTCCATTCGTCTGTCCTTCGAATCTTGATCGTAGGAATTTTCCTAGACTCGCGGATGCGATCCTACTAAGAACATAACAAGAACACAAGGGATTTGCGAGTCGGAGCGAAAGGGACATGACCTTGCTGGAACGGATCGAAAAGCATCTGAAAGATCATCATATTTCGGCGACACGCTTCGGACGGCGCGCTGTCGGCGATCCGCGATTCGTACTCGACCTCAGGATGGGGCGCAGACCGCGCCGCAGAACGATCGAACGGCTCGAAGCCTACCTGAAGGCTGTAGAGGCTACCGCCCCCGACTGTATCAAGAGGAATGGGACTTGCGCTCGCTCAGCTGCTCATAACGATTTGCTACGTCCTGCCAGAGTTTTGCCCCGTCCTCCTCGCCAGCCCGCGTCAACTGATCGATCTTCGCCGCAATGAATTCATGCCCGGCATCGCCGTGGTGCTTCTCAATCCAAAGCGCCATGCCCCAAAGCTCCTGATCACGGGTGAGCGTCAAAGGAGCGACCCGATGCCGACGACAAGCATGAGGACCATTGGAATACCCAGCAGCCATGCTTCGAGGTTCAATTTCCATTCCCGCTCGTTGCCCGGCAAGGGATCGTCGCTGTCTGGCCAGTCGCGCATCAGCACCATGGCTCCCTGCGCCCGGACCAGGTTCGCGCAAGGCCTTCTGCGACCAGTTGGTCGCCGATCGAGCGTCCATTGCGCAGCAGCACACGGAGTTTCCGACCGTACTGGTCTTCGTCCCTGCTACCGATCGTCACCGCTTCGAATTCGCCCTGGTTGAGCAGGACAACCAACCGGTCGCGGGCCTTGATGCCGAGGTCGTACTCGTAGTCGCACTTGGGCTGCGAGATTTCCGGTGTGTCGATATCCGCGATCCTGATCTTCACGCCTTCGAGCCAGATGGTATCGCCGTCGACAACGCAAGTCCGTCTGACCATGCCGCACACCGCAAAGCTGTGCGTGGTTCGTGCCTCAGCGATCGCCGAACCAAACGGCCAGTAGATGCCGAGAAGGCCGCCCAGAATGCCAACGAGTAAGCCTCCGACAACAAGCAGCGCAAGGCCGCGCCGTTTGCCTTGCTTCTGCCGGAGAACTCCTGCGCGAAAATCGAAGACATTATTCTGAGGTGATCTTCCTACCATGCCACCTTCTTTCATTTTCGGGCCTGCAGGCCAAGATACCGTGCTCGCTTTCCCGATGATTTTCAGCTATTTTCGCGGCAACGCGAAGGGGCTGTCTAGAGGGGAGGGTGCAGACTGGCTCCCGAAGGAGAATGAGCGATGAGCGATCCAGACAACACTCCCACCGGCGGCAAGCAGGACTGGGAAGGATTTCGTGAAGTCGACCGGGCCATCGCTGAGAACCGACTTACTGCCTACACTTGGAAGAAGACTTGGGCAGACCCGTGGGGACGGCTAAAGTTGATTGCGATTTTTGCTGCATTGGCGGCTTTTGTCGTGTTTGTGATTGTGTACGACGTCATTCTCTGAGGTCCTACCATTCCTTCACGTCGTCGGCCGCTTCGGCCGAGGCTCCCTTGGCATCGCGGGTCTTGCCGTCGAGGTATCCTTTTACGGTCCCGACCCGCCGTTCGCCTTGCTGCTGGACTCGATCGACATCGCGGGCGATGTCCTCGCGCTCGCTTGAGGCGGCGCCAAGACTCCCTGGTACCCCGCCGAGCCGTACCGATCCACGCACGCCATCTGCGTTGCTCACGGGAGGTCGAGCAACAGGCGCAAAGGGCGGCAGAACGAGGTCGTCCGCGATCTCGGCATTTAGCCGGTCCGCATAGCTTTCGACGAACCGCGTCTGGAGTTGCTGGCCCCTCGCACTCATCTGGAAGTCGATATCGTCGAAGCGCACCGGCCCATAATAGTCCCGATTGGCATCGATCTCCGCCATGCCCCATTCGCGATAGGTCTGGCTGAGGTTGAGAGTGCCTGCGGCATTGGCGCTTTCGTACCAGCTTGCCTGGTTCTCGAGCCGGCTGGCGATCTCTTCGGCGCGGCGTGCTTCACGGGTATAGCTCTGCGCTTCGGTGATCGACGTGGTGATGCCGGCCGAGCTGCTTGACACCAGCGCTTCAGAACTTGAGCTTGTCTCGCGCAGGAAACCCTCACGGGTGCTCGACCAACTGCGACTATCCGAGATCTGGCGCAGCGCGCCCATGATGCGCGAGCGGTCCTCGGAGGCGATCCCGATATCGCTATCGGTCCAGCTCTGATTGCGTCCGCCCTTTACGCCGATGCTCGCCGATCCAGCGCCCTTTTCCCCCTTGAGTCCTAGCGCGCCATCCCCGTTCAAGAACCAGGACACAGTGATGTCGTCGGCGGCACGCCGCGACAGCCCGAACTGCTGCTGAAGTGTCTTCGAGGCATTGTCGACTTCGCTGAATGCGCTGCCGATGCTGTCGCTCGTTGACGTGCCACTGACGCTCTCGTTCGAGCGCGAGCGGGTGTAGGCATCGCGTAGCTCGCTGAAGCGGGTGACCGCCGAGCTCGTCGATTGCTGGGCAAGGTTCGAGAATGTCTCGCTCTGGCCGCGGCTCTGGCTCGCCATCGTCGCAAGCCGGCTCGAGAAGTCCTGCCCAAGCGTTGGTGTGAACGGATAGCTGGAGGTCGGCACGGTGGCGAATTCTGCCTGTGGGAAGCCGGTGGTCTGGGTGCCGTTTTCTCCCGTGGCTCGCGTCTGCACGGCGCCGTAGCCAATGCTGGGAGCGAGGCTTGCTTGCGCAAACTGGCGTGAAAACACGTTCGAGTTCTCAAGGCTGGTATTGCCGAGCGAAACATTGCCGGTGCTCGCCTCACGGGCCGCCTCTTCTGCCGCGTTCTGGCTCGGGTTGAGATAGCTCGTGGCCTGGCCCGATATTGCGAGCGCGCCCCTGGCCACGCCGCCTGCAAGGAACGGGATCGATGCGACGAGGTAGCCGGCCAGGATCCCGATATCGTTGTTGACGTCGGTCATGCCGGAGAAGGTCGCGAGCGTGAGTCCGCTTGCACCGCCCGCGGCGGCGACGTCGCCAGCGCCTTTGAGCATCAGGATCATGTGGAGGATGACGAAGAGCGGCCCCCAGGCGGCGAGATAGAAGAACCCCGTGACATAGCCGCGCAGCGCGATCGGACCGGTCCTTGGCATCAGGAACAGCGGGAAGAGCACCGGGAAAAGGGCGTAGAAAACCACCGTCAGCACGACGTTGAGGATCGGCACCCACTTCATCGCATTGTGCGCGATCGAAGAATAGGTCCGTTCGGTCTGGATATCGGCGCGGGTCTGCGCGAATACATCGACGCTCGACGCACCGCTCGCTCCGGCAAAGCCATGCATCGCCTGGTTCATCGCGTTGATCGTGAGCACCTGGCGGAAGATGCTGCTGGCGTCCTTCGAGACCCCGGTGAGATACTGATAAGCGATGGGCAGATCGGCGATGAGCTTGGCCTTCGCGAGCGCTTCGGTCTGCCGGGGGTAGAGCTGGCGCCCGGCGACCTGGGTCATCTCATCGATAAGCCCGGCCCACTGGTTGGAGAGCGCGGTATAGGCCTCGCGGCAGGTCAGTATCGAAGCCGTTACACTGTCATCCACCTCGCGAGTAAGGAACTTCTGCGCACGCGCGGCACTGCCAGGCGCAATGGTCGCCCAGATATCGTTGCTTTCGGACAGTTCCTTCATCGAGTAGCGGCCGAGGAGCAGGTCGTAGAACACGCATTGCCGGACATGCTCGTCGAAATTGGCGGCAAACTCGGGATCGGCAATGCGCAGCGAGCGTGTCGCTTCGAGCAGGCGCGCGCCGTAAATCATGCCGTTCTTCGAATAGTTGAGATCGTCGGGAAGGCCGAAGACGAGCTCTGCGGAACGGGTGAGGTAGTCGCCCGCCTGGCTGGTGAAGCTTGCCATCAGGGCAAGACCGAGCGGGACATTGGCGACTGTCGCCGGAGCGAGGCTCGGATTGACACGGTCGGTGACCTGCACATCCATGCGCGGCACCATCAGGCACATGTAAATGAGTGTCGCGCCGAGGAACCAGTTGAGCCAGGCGCGCCAGTCCTGATTGAACGCGACGACAATGACCGCAAGCGCCATGCCCATGACCAGCGCCACCTGGATCAGGCTCTTGTAGCCACCGGCCCCGGTCCACGCGGCGACAGCGTTCAAGACATTGACGATGTACTCGCCGCCGCCGGTAGTGAAGATCTCGACCATGTCGCGGCCTCAGGGGATAATCGAGCGCGACTGGAGCCCTCGCGACCAGTCGAGCGCTGCCGACATCGAGGGCGACATCGAGGCGGCAAGGGCGTTTTCGATCATCGCCGTTTTCTCGATGATCTGCATGATAGCGGAGACCTTGGCCTGTCCGGTGGCCTGTCGCTGGACGAGCCCCGAACGCACCTCAGCAACCTGGCTGCGCCAGATCGCGAGCTTGGCTTCGTCGGCGGCGATGAAGCTCGCCATCGAGCGACCGGCTTCCGAGACGATCCGGTCGAGGATGGCATAGAGCAGGTCGATGCTAGCGATCTCAGCGAGCGTGTCACGGTCGTCGGTCGGCATCCCGCGTCCATAGGCGGCCTGGACGGCAAGGATCTTGTATAAGGGGATAGAGGCCACCTGCAGCAGTTCCTTTTCGGCATTGCCGATAGCGGTGTCGGCCCGGATCGCATCGACCATATTGCCGATGAGGAGCGCGACCCGCGGGCGGATGGCCTTTGCATTCGATAGGCTCATCTGCTCGAAGGTGGGATTGAGGCAGAGATCGGTCTCGTCGCAGCGGAAAACGCGCACGGTCTGCCCCTGCGTCCCGTCTAGGAGCGCGCTTACGAGCGTCGAGGACGCGTCGCCCGCGAAGGGCACGAACTTGCCGGGTTCATCATCCTTAGGCGGCACGTAGATGACCGTGCCAATCAGCGTCATGGCGTATTCGGCAAGTTCGCGGTCGAAGGTCCCGCCGGGATTGAAGAAGGCGCTCTTCTTGAGGACGTGCCAGGTGTAGTTGCGCGCGACGCCGGGATTGACGTCGGCATAGTCGCTACCGGCTCCCTCGTTGGTCGAGGCGCGCTGTCCTCGCGTGCCGCAGCCGTGCTTGGCGGCCGCATAGTCGGTGAAGATTCCTTCGGAATTGCCGATCGCCTCGCAGATCGCCTTGTCGGCGAGATCGCCCTTGGGCCACAGTCCGCCGACCAACCCCTGCGCCATCTCGCAGGAATTGATCGAGAGATTGTTCATGAGCTGTGCCTTCTGGCTGAACTCCTGCATGATCTTGTTGCACTCGGGACAGACGGTGTCGATCGCGAGGCTGAAAGCAAAGCCGACCGCGTTGTTGGCGACGGCTTTCAGAAGAGCGACCATCTCGCTCGCGTTGATGAAGGAAAAGGACCCGGCGAAGATATCGATGCCTCCGCAGCCCGCCCTTGCGCGCGGCAGCTGCAGATTGGCGATGTTGGTCGTCTTCTGAGGGAAGCGCGTCCAGACATTGCCGAGGCTGTAATAGCCTGCCGACTGGCCTTCGAAGGCGGTCGGGCCGGTGACATTCGCCGCCGCGCCCATGTCGTCCATGAAGCGGTCCATGCTGTCGCCGACGTTGGCAGCGACTGGAGACGCAATCATGCTGGCGGCGGCGAGGGTCAATGCCGCATTGCGGATGCTAGTAATCATGTCCGGCTTCCTTGGAGGTGAGAAGGTAGATGCGGTCCTGCAGCTCGTCGGCCGAGAGCACGCCGTAGCCGATCGGAATCGGGCGTTTGGTCACGCTGTCCCACAGCACCAGGGCGGGGGTGGCTTTACCTTCGAGACCAAGCTTGCCGCGCTGGTTCGTCTCGACCCGATAATCAGGAAAATGCCTGGATGGACCGCCATCGGTGGAGATCGCGCGCACGGTGATCCGCCAGCGGTCGGCGACGCCCTTCACGATCGGGCTCATCACTTCGCACGGTCCGCAGGTCGAACTGAAAAAATAGAACAGGCCGTAGCGCTGCGAGAGCGTTGCCATGACGCTGTCGCGCTCCGCGCTACGGGCATCCTGCCACTGCTTCTTCGCGACCGCTCCGACGGGGCGTTCAAGCGTGTAGTCGAGGTCCGGGTCCTGCCAGATCGCCCGCTGCCAGACATCGGAGAACAGCGAGGCGCGGTCGAGCTGCGCGCGCTGGAAGCGGATATAGGCCGCGACATTGGCCTCGGTCGGATAGAGGATCGCGCGCGCCTTGAGTTCGCGCAGATCGGAGGTGATTGCGTCGAGTTCCTGCGTTGCCGCGACGGGCTCGGCTTCAGGCTCTTGCGGTTTCTCTGCGGGAACAGGTTTGACGCAGTAGAACCAGTAGCCGAGCCGGCGCTCTTCGCAGTAGAGCGCATCGGCCGAGTTGGTCGATGTGGAAGCCTGCTTCTCCTGGGCATGGGCCGAGTTGGCGGGAAGGGCAGTCAGGCTCAGGGCGAGTGCTGCCAATCGATTGAAATGGGTCATTGGCCACCCCTTCCGTAATAGTCGTCGATCTTCTGCTGGATGAGGATGCTCGTTTCGAGCTCGTCGGGCAGTCGGGCCGCGTCGGTGAACTCGGCATAGACCTCGCTGAAATCCATTCGGCTCAAATCGAGCCGCGCGAACTCGTCGAGAGTGAACCCCTCACATTGTTCTTCTTTGGGCTTGTCCCATGGCTTGGGGAGCTGCTTGCGGCCCTGTTCCTGCAGGATCCGCGAGAGCTTGCTCTCGAAACAGCAATAGACCTTCTTCTTCGTAAGGCAGACGCCGAGGAACTTGTCCGAGCAGTAGGTCCCGACATAAGCGCACAGCCCCTGCGCATCGCGCTGGTGGAGCAGCACTTCCTCCCGGCTGCAGCCGAGCGCGACCAGCAGGCTGATGCCGGGGATGAGCGGGAAGCCCTTGCCCTTGCAGCAGTTGAGCACCCCGAAAACCTTTGAGGAGCAGGTGTTGCGCGTGCCGCGGAACAGTGTGAGGGTCTCGGGATCGAACTGGCCGCGGGCCTCGTCCATCGCATGGAGCGCGGTGACGGCATCCTTGAACTCGTCGTTCGCGGTGCGCTCGATCGTCTCGCAGCTACCGTCAATGCAATAGACATCGCCGTCGCAGACGTATTGGGTGGTGCTGTCAATCTCGGGGAGCGGGCAATCGTAGATGCGCTCCCAGGTCTCGCAGGGCGTCTCGTCGGTGAGGCATTCCTCGCCGATGAACCGGCAGGCGCCCTGGCTTTCGATGTCGGAACAGTCGCTCGCCGCTTCGCGCGATGTGCAGGTGTAGCTGCGCTGCCATTCCCAGCACGGCCGCGTAACCGAGACACCGTCGATCACCCGTGTCTGCGGATCGGCATCGGTGCAGATCTCGGTATCGAGCGTACAGTCGCCATTGTCGGCGAAACCGGTGCACTGGCTCTCGTCGGAAAAAGTATCGACCGTGCTGTCCGTGGTCACCGCATAGGGCGTGTAGCGCGCATCCGGAGTGTCGCATGTGATTTCGGCGATGGGATCGCCAGGTTCGGTGCAGTATCTGTAGAACTGGTCCTGCCGCCACTGAAGGCAGGGCCCGGGCCGATACCCGGTGATCCGGCACGAGCCGCCATCGAATACCGAGCACCAGGGATATCCATAGACTGTGCTCGTCTCATTGCAGAGATATTGCCATTGCTGGCGCCGGGTTACGTTAGCGACGAGCGGCACCGCGCAATTACCCACCGACTGGTCGATCCGCGTGCCGGTGTTGCAGGTGGCGGTGTAGGTCCCTGCCGATCCGGACCCGGGCGGCAGCGGCACGCAATTGCCCTGGCCACCCGAGATTGCCATGCCGCTGGTGTAGTCGAGCGGGGTCTCGTTGATGGCGAGGCTGCGCGCGATGACGTCCTCGATCTCACTCGGATCGAAGCGCGCGCGATTGGCCACGCTGTCGCGCATCGCCCGGTAGCCCTGGTGTCCGGTAGCAGCGGCGGCCGCATTGCTTTCGATCCGGTCGGGATCGTCGGCGAGCGTTTCCAGGTTTCGCACGGCGTTGCGGTCGTAGTTGGGCAGGTTTGCTGCATTGGGCTGCGACCTGGCAGCTTCTTGCGCTTCGCCGCGCAGGCTTTCGCCAAAGGCCTTGCCATCGGCCCGCGCGTCCTGCTGCTGCGCGGAAAGGGGCGCGGCGACGGCGAGAAGACCGAGCAGTCCTATGCGAAGCGATTGTATGAGCCTCATGGCCGTTCTCCTTTCAGCCTGCGGGAATGGAGGCGCGCGAGCTGCGCTCCCGGACCGCCTCCCGAAGCGAAAGTGTCGAGCACTTCGGCCACGCTGATATTGCCGGCAATGCGGTCGTGCGGCGGCAAGACGTCTTTGCAGTCGAACCCGTCGCACGGGGCAAAATCGCTCGCGATCATCACGAAGCTCGGGGCAACCTTGATATCGAAGGCGCGGAACAGGCGCGGGTCGATCCCGAGCGCGCTGGCATCATCGCTATCGCTCCAGATAGCGGCGATGCGCTTCTTGAAGCGCGCGCTGTCGCCTTGCGGGAATCCGCGCAGCACGGTGACGCCGCCGGCCCTCGAGACATCGCGAACCAACGCCTTCAATGAGGGCTCGGGCATTGCCAATGAGGCAAAAGCGATGAACCGGGGCGTGTCGCCCATCGCTGCGACTTCCGCATCGGCCTGGGCGCGGATCATGCCATCGATATCGAGCGGCCCGGCATTCGCGGTCGCCTGCGCAGTCTCGGCATAGGCTGCGCGATTGTCGAAAGCCGTTTGCTGAGCGGCGCGCGCGTCTTCTGCGAGGGCATCCGCTTTTGTCCTGACCGATGTGGCGAGAGCCTCGGCGTCGGCGGCATGTTCGGCCGCGCGCGCGCGGATTTCGGCGAGGTCAAGGTCGGGCCCGGCATCCTGCGCGGAAGCTGCTGCAAATCCAGCAGCGATCACGAGGCTCAGGCCGACGAGAAGGGGGAAGGCGTTTCTCATAGCGCGCAGCAATTCCTCTTGCGCCAGACGAGGTATCCCATGTCTTCGCCGATGGCGGGGATGACCTGTCCGGGGGACTGGAAGGTGGTGGAGGCACCAATGGGCGGGCAGGCGTAGCGGCCCTTGGTCGCCGGGTTGGGGTTGGTGGCCTGGAAGCGGTATTGCTGCTTGCGCATCACCGGCATCAGGTACTTGCCGCACAGACCCTTCGAACCCATCGTCCCCCACGAGACCAGCTCGCGGTGGAGCTTGTAAGCGAAGCGCGAGAGCACGAGCCGCGAGGCCTGCACATGTCCGATCGAGGCCGAGACATTGCCATTCATCGGGTACATCGAACCCTGGCAGCCCGCGCACCAGAACATCTCATCGAGCGGCAGGTTCGCGGTCGATGCAGCGCAATCCGCAGCGCAAGCGGCAAGCGCCAGCGGGTTGGCGAAGAGCACCGCTTCGGGGTTGATGATCGCGGTGAGCTCGCTGTCCTGCCACAGCGGATCGATCTCGGAGATGTAGAGGATGTCGATCGAACCGGGCTCGAGGCACAGGAAATCGGCGACGATCTCCATCCAGTAGATCAGCGGATAGGCATACCAATGGACGTGCCAGCTCGAATAATACTGGCTCGCGCCGCCCACCGCCGAAGGACCCGAGATCGAGCGGAACCCGATATCGAAGCCGGGATCGAGTTTCATGCCGCCGAGGTTCACGAAGCACCATGGCTTCATACTGACATCGGCGAGCCGGACCGGCTCCCAGAACCCCATCGCGATGCCGGGCCGAAGACCGCACAGGCACAGCGGGAAATCGGGGTTGTCCGGATCGGGGCGATTGCTCGGCCAGATTTCGAGCCCGCCGACGGATATCGGGAACAGGCACGACCAGCAGATGTCGGTGATCGGATTGACGAATTGCCCGGTGCACTTGCCCGGCCCGGCATCGGCCGAAGCCGGTGATGCGAAGACCAGCGATAGCATCGCCGTGAACAGCACCAGGAAGGCGCGGATGCTGCTCATGGCTGTGCCTTCCGGGGCGGCAGCGCGATCTCGCTCACTTCGAGCATCCGGCCGTTCTGGCGCACGCGCGCAGGCGTTGCCCGAATTCCGAATTTGTCGGTGAGCTTGCCGCCCTGGTCGAAATAGAACCTTCGCTGGCGGGCCTTCATCAGCTCGAGCGGCGCACCCTTGACGAGGATCAGCTTGGCATTGACCTCTTGCCTCAGCGACCAGGCGACCTGCGCCGGATCGTCGCCGTCGAGAAACAGGAGGTCGCCGCGCAGCTTGACGCTGTCGAGCGGATTGACCCGGGTTCCGGCGGCATGGATCAGCTCGCCTTTTGCGCCCCGGATATCGGCAGCAAGCGTAATTGTCGGATCGAAGGCCCATTGGCGGCTTGCGCTTGCGCGGACCAGGCCGGCAACCGGATCAGGCCGGTTGACGCGTGCGATCGTGCGACGCTTTAGTTCCTCGTTGAGCCGGGCGGTATCACCCGACTTTTCCATCTGCGCAAGGCGCGTATGGATCTGTTCGAGCAGGTCGCGCTCGATCACGGGGAAGACCGCGCCGCGCTGGCCATAGTCGCGTGCCTGCAGGCTCGCCGGAAGCGCAGCGAGGAGAAGCGCGCCAAGCGGAAAGAGGGAGCGCATCACAGGATCGCCCTCCCGCTGCCAAGGATCTGTCCGCGGCAGACGAAGCCGATTTCCCCGTAGCGGCTGTCGAGCCCGCGCGGATGATCGGTTCCGGTGTAGTAGCAACCCTCCGGTATTGCGCCTTCGGGACCGCGCGTGAGCGGCACGCCAAGGCGGGTGACCTCAAGCAGGCTCGCGATCTTCCTGCCGTTGATGAAGACCGCATCGCCCTTGTGGCGCACGACATCGCCCGGCATGCCGAGCACCCGTTTGCCGAACATCTGCGGCCCTTCTCCGAAGTGTTTCTCGACGAGTTCGCTTCGCGGCGGCTCGAAGAAGATCAGGCTCCCGCGGTGGATCGGTGCCTGCTTGTCGAGCCAGAACGCCCAGTTGGGCAAGCTCGGGCTCGCATTGATGAGGAACGCGTGGTCCTTCCTGAAGGCATCGAGCGGCGCCCATGCGAGCGGCAGCAGGACCAGCCCCGAGAGCAGCAGCGGTCGGCGGATCGAGCGGGTCAGGCTCATGGCTGCTTCTCCCCGGCGAGCTTGTCCGCAATGCGCTGCTCGAGTTCGGAGGTTGCGTCTTCGGCAGCGCCCGCGAGCACGGCCTCGGCAACCAGCACCACGCGGCCGTCATGGCCCATGTCGGCGACGGCGCTTTCGGCGGCTTTGAGGTATGCAAGGCTCGCCGCCTGGACGACCGCCGGATCGGCATCGGCGCGCGCGGCTTCCTCGACGAATGTCCCGATGGTCTCGGCGAGCCGGACCGTGACGATCCGCTGCTCCGGGGAGCTGGTGACCTGCTGCGTGATCCACGCACCCCACAGGAGCGCGGCAACGAGCAAGGCTACGGCGAGGAGTTTCAGGCCCAGCTGGCTAAGCGGGAGGTTCAGTCTATCCATGGCGGGGAGATCCTTCGGCGAGGCGGCGATCGAGGCGGCGCAGGAAAGCCGGCAATCGCAGCAGGGCGAGGCCGCCGGCTGCGATGAGGAATGCGATCTGGAGGTCTTGGGCAAAGAAGCGGCGCGCGACCGGTTCAGCGGTGCGGTAATGGTCGGCAAGATTGCCGAGCTGCGCGAACAGCGCCGTGAGATCCCAGCCTGCTACAGCCAGGAACACGAACAGCGGCAGGCCGAGGACCAGCAGCAGCGTGCTCGCCGCGAAGCTTGCCGTTTCGATCAGCACCAGGCAGGTGCCCTGGAACAGCGCCAGCCAGTCGATCACACGGTGCTTGTCGCGGGCTTGTCTGACTGACGGAAGCGGCACGCGATCTACGAGCGTGGTGGTCTCGAGCACCATCACATGCCTCCTTCCACGCCCGCGACCAGCGCGACTGCGCGCTCGAGCGGCATGCCGTTTTCGACATGGCGGTGGATCGCGGCATAGGTGTCAGGATCGGAGGAGAAGATGGTTGCCGAGAGTGGGTCGAGCACCAGGCGTCCAACGGCTTCCATCTCGGGACCTTTGAGGTAGATCTCGCTGTACTCGGTGCCCGAGCGCTTGAGGCTGCGGATCAGCGTCTCGGTCCGGTCGTCCATGTCGAGCCGGGCCTCCTTGCGGAAATCGGCAATGGTCTCGGGCTTCTGCTGGAGCACCAGCATCCAGTCGCTGTTTTCGAGCGCGGCCCGCGCGCCGTCGGATTTGTAGTAATCGTTCAAGGACTGGGTGGCAGTGGCGAGCGCACCCCCGTACTTGCGCGCGGTGCGAGCATAGGTCTCGACGAACTCGCCCATCGAACCACCCTTGAGCATGGCCCAGGCTTCATCGATCAAAAGCAGCTTTTTGGTGGACCGCGAGCTGCGCGTCATCGCCTGGCCGGTCATGAACATGATCGCCGAGAGGACAACGCTTCGCAGTTCCTCGCGGGACGCAAGGTCGCTCATCTCAAAGACGGTGAAATCGTCTTCGAGCGCGAAACTCGCCTTGCCGTAGAAAAACCCGGCATAGCTGCCGCCGCGGCAGAAAGGCGCGATCGCGGTCGCCAAATCCCTGCCCGCCTCGTTTTCGCTTTGATGGAGGGCATGCGCGACATCGTCGATCGCGCCGCCGCTGCCGAGCGCTTCCCAGACCTGCGTCACCGCGCGGTCGATGAGGCCGCGCTCGGTGTCCGAGGGCGCGGCGCTTGGCCGCGCCATCTGGCTGACGATCGCCTTGATCATCGCAAAGCAGTCGAGCCGGTAGTCCTCGTCCTCATGCGCGCGGGCATCGTCGACCATCGAGAAGGGATTCAAGGAGAAGCCCGAGGCGAGGGTGAACTCGACGAAGCGCCCGCCCTGCAGCTTTACCGAATGCTCGAAACTGCGTCCGTCATCGATCACCACGACCTTGGCGCCCGCGCCGCGCAGCGCGGCGCACAGCTCCTGCAGCAGCACCGACTTGCCCGAGCCCGACTTCCCGCAGATCGCGATGTTGTGGTTGCCCGCCGCGTTCTCGAAGGGTGACCAGAAGAAGGGCTGGCCGCGCCGGCCGAGAAGCAGCAGGTGCGGGATAGTGCCGCCGAGATACTCGCCCTGCAGCGGGGCGATATGGGCCGCGGTGGTCGAGAGCATGGTCCGAAAGCGTTTGAGCCGCGCAAGGTCGTGGACCAGACCATCGGCGAGGCTCAACGGGAACGCCGCGACGAGGCCCTGGAGCTGGAGGAAGCGCTCGTCGGCAAGGTCCCATCCGGCCGCCTTGTAGATCGCCTTGACCGTGCGCTCATGCGCATCGCCTTCGCCAAGCGGCGAGATCGTGGTGAGACCATAGAACAGCTTGACCAGCTTCTTGCCCGCCTGGAGCTCGGCCTGGACGTGTTTCCATTCTGCCGACTGCTCGGACAGTTTGGGCAGGAAACGTGCGCTCTTCGTTTCCGACAGGCTGGTGGTGCGCATGAACTTGTAGCCTGCGCGCGCCGAGGCGGCTTCCTGGTCGGGATAATGCAGGCACAGCATGGTCGCAGCCGGGCAGGGAAAGCGCAGTTTGTCGGTGAACATGTCGCCGATGAGCCGCGCGCATTCCCACGGTGCCCAGCGCTCAGGGGTAGAGCGCACGCCGTAATGGCGCACATCGAAGCGGTCGGGATAGCATTCACCTACCTGCGGCACGCCATCTCGCGAGCGCCCGGTCTCGCGGAAGCGCTCGGTGCGCAAGATCAGCCGGTCGTCCTCGACTTCGAGTTCGATGTCGCGGCGGATCGCTTGCGCGTCGAGCGTGTCCTCGCGATTCCAGTGCGTGAGATCGGGTTCGCGCGCGGTGGTCGGCGAGGTGAGCTCGTCGACCAATGCGAGGAGGCCTGCGGGCTCGAGCCTGTTCGATGCAAGGCCGAGCGAGTTCAGCATCCCCGACATCCCGTCGCGGCATTCGGTGAGTTCTGCATCGGTGACGCTTCCGGGCACCGGAACGCCGAGCGAGAGCACCAGACGCACATGGCGCGCATGGAACGGCGCGTGTGCCGAGCCCGACTTCCAGACGAGATCGTAGAGCCGGTTGGTGCGGGCTTTCGCAATCGCTTCGTAGATCCCGCCCTGCTCGTAGCGCGGTGCGAACCACGGGCCGACGATGGCGCCGATGCGCGGGGACGCGAAGTTCAGCACTTGGAGGCACGCGCCTTGCGGCAGGCTCTCGGAAAAGAACTGGCCGAGGATCTCACCTGTCCGCTCGTCGGCGCCGATGAGCGGGGTGACTTCGAGAATGAAGCCCTTCGAGTGCGCGTTGCGGTAGAGCCCCGGGCCCTCGTCATAGACTCGGTACGGAAGCCAGTCCGACAGCATGTCGAGCGCGAAACGCGGCTGCGCATGGTCGCCCCTTTTCGCATCGCCGAACAGGCCAGCAAGGAGCGCGTCGCGCGCAGAGGATAGCGAGAGGTTCACTTGGGCTCTCCTTCGGGCAGAACGGGGTGGGGCACCTGGCCGGGGGAGGGGGGACGACCAGGTGCCCCGGGGTCCGGCGCTTTGGCGCCGGGCAGCTCCGTCAGATCCTGCGAGGGGATGACCAGGACATCGGGAGGCTGCTGGGGGGAGGGATTGGGATGCTGGAAAGGAATTGCTTCTGCGGCGGCGGGCGGGGCGACTTCTGCTTCAGCCGGACGCGCCAGTGCGCGAAGCACGTCGCCGGTCGAACGCGGCGCGCGCCAGCGCTCGGCAGCGCGATCGGGCAGCACGACATGAACAACCCGGGCCTCGTGGATGCGGCCCGCCCCGTCGCGGTAGCCCGCAACAACGATCCGCAATCCGCGATCACCGGCCCTGTGCGCTCCCGCAGAGGCATGACCGGACCGTTCTGCCTGTGAAACGCGGGTCGCGGCATCGTCGATCATCGAGGTCGGCGCGCAGCTTCCCTCCGGTGCCCGGCAGGAAAAGTCGCCCTTGACGTTGCCGCCAAGCGTCGCACAGCCGGCGATCATCAACGCGAGAATTGCCGTCGCTCCGACACGGGTCGCACCGCCGCTCATTGCTTCGATCCGGTCTTGGCATTGGCAAAGGCGCGCAGTGTCTTTGCATCACGGTAGCCGTGCAGCACCGCACCGTCGCGCGCCCGGACGATTACCGGGGTTCCGGCAAAGCCGTTGGCCTGTGCAAAGGCTTCGTTGGCATCGAGCGCAGCTGACTTTTTGCAGGTTGCGCGCGGTTCGAGGTGCTTGCCGGTGTATGCGGCATGGAGCGCCTCGACCGGGTCGGCGGCGCACAGCACCGCCTCGGACAAGCGGCGGCTCGACGCGCCGAAGATCGAGATCGGCCGTTCCTCGACAAGAACGCCTGCCTTTTCGAGTTCGCCGGTGAGCCGCTTGCAGTAGCCGCACTGGAAATCCGAGAAGACAACCAGCTTCAGCCCCTTGGGATTGCCCCACAGGATCGCGCCTTCCTTGGGAAGGGCTTTAAGATCGACATGCGTCGCGACCTGCCTGTCGCGGGTTTCGGCAACCTCATGGCGCCCTCCAGTGTCCTCGCCGGCGTGGCGGGCTGCGCCGGCGGCGAGCAGGTCGGGGTTGAGTTCGAGCAGGCGCGCGGCAGTCACGTCGCGCCGCTCCTCCATGTCGTAGAGCCGCCCGACGAAGAGGTAGCGTGCCGCTTCGTCGATGTAGAATAGCGTCTCTCCCGAGACGACCTCGCACCATGGCGCGAATGTCGTGCAATCGAGCGCGTCGATCGGCGTTCTGGGCAGACGAAGCTTGAGCGCTTCAACCACATCTCGCGTGATCGCGGCCTGCGCGGGCATGGCGGTTACGATCGCGACGCCGCTTGTGAGGAGGGCTGCTGCGCTGGCGGCAGCGAGCGATATGTGCGCGGCGCGCGCCTTGAGGCCGGGCCGCTGGTTCGAATAGTTCATTGCGGTGTGCTCCTGACATGGACGCCGTCGAGAAAGACGATCTCGACTGCGATGCCGGTCGGCATCTCGACGACGGGTTGGTACTGTTCTGCGCGTTCGATGAGGTATTTGGCTGTAGTGTCGGCGGCTTCGCCCGCGCCCTGGCCGAGGCCGCCTGCGAGGATGTCGGTCGGCGAAAGCGCCTCGCGCCTGCCGTCGCTGCCGACAGGCTGCGCAAAGATGCCGTTGGCATTGGCCGAGAAGCCGCGCCCGAACCCGCCGACGATCCCGGCAAGCAGCGCCTGGCTGACAAGGCTGCCTTCGCGGCTGACGACATTGCCGCGCACGCCCGACTTGCCGGCAAAGGCGATGAACCCCTTGACCTCGCTCACCGCGAAGCGCCCGCCCGGTTGCGCGCAGGTCATGCGCACGAGCTTGACGTAAACCTTCTCGGCCGAGAGATCGCCGCGTGCCGCGCCGTTGACGAGGCAGCCGGTGAGATCGGTGGTGAGCAGCTTGTCGCCTTGCAGCACCGAGCGCGCCGGCCCGGTGATGCGCAGCACCACGGGCAGCGGATCGCTCTGACTGGTCACGCCCGTCGAGGCGTCGACCCCGACGATCACGGTGGCAGGTGCATAGCTGTTGGGCGGGAGATAATCGCGGCTTGCCTCGAGCAGCAGCGGCGGCGTGCTTTCGGTTGCCTTCGCTTTGGCTGCGCCCGGCTTTTCGGATGAGAAGCTCAGCAGGCTCGCCTTGGGTTCGCTGGGTGGCTCGAGCGGTCCGGGAGCGAAACCCGGAGTCCGCGGTTCTCCTGCGTCAACTGGCGTGACCGGGGGATTGGCGCGGACGGTTTCGAGTTCCGAGCGCAAGGCGGCGTTCTCCGCCGAGATCGCATCGATCGCAGCTTGCCCGTCGCTCAGCATCCGCGCGTTCTCGCCCCGCAGCGTTTCGAGCTCCTGCTCGATCGAGGCCTTGGGAAGCTGGCTTTCCTGCAGGTCTTTGATCGCGCGGCCCTGCGCATCGAGGCGGTTGCCGTAAGTGGCGACGAATTCGCGCTGCGAGAGATTGCGATTGACCAGCGCGCCGGTCTCGATCGTGGTCGCGCCCACGCCGTCGGCGCCGGCTTCATCCTCGCCGCCGAAGATGAACATCGAACCGGCGATGAGCGCCACGCCGCCGATCCCGGCAAGCAGCAGCTTCTGGCGCTGCGCGACCGTGCGGTTGAGGTTGCGCCGGGCTTCGCCGCGCGTCTCGTCCTTTGGCGCTGGCGCGGGCGTATCGCGTGTGTCGGGATCGGCCATTACTCGAGCCCTCCCTTGGTAAAGACAAGGAAGGCCTGAGTGCTCTCGCCAGGCTGAAGGCTGTCGCGGCCATAGGCAAAGGCCAGCGCCCCGGCCGGCGCCTCGCGCTCACCGGCAAGGTCGACGGGCGCCGAGCCAAGATTGCGTAGAGTAAAGGCTTGGCCGATCAGTTCGGCGCCTTCGTATTCCGCGACCTGCTGCACTTCGAGGCTGTCGGTGTGGCGTGGTCGCGAAAGTTCGGCACGGGCGCGGAAGCCCGGCAGGACCCCATCGCTGGCCATCGCTTCGATCAGCCGGATCGCGGCCTCGTCGCGCGTCACTGCTGCGCCTTCCCATTCACTCGCCTGGGATTTGGCGAGCGCGGGATTGGTGACGAAGAGCTGGCTCGCTTCCTCGCCTTCGACGCGGCAGGTGAACTTGTAGACATAGCCCGCGCTGCTCGTCGCGAAGAAGCTGACCCTGGCGCTCGCATATTGCAGCGGCACCGAGACATAGATGTCGCCGCGCACCGGCTCGTGGGTCACCTCGAAATCGTTGTAGGGAAAACCGCTCGCCATCTTCGAGACATTGGCGAAACCGTCCTCGATGAGGGCGATACGGGTCAGCGCGCCGCGCGCGAGCACGCAGTCGATCGCGGCGCCATCAGCGGCCTCGACGAACTGGTCGGCATGTGCCGGTGAAGCGTAGGCGGCCGTGGCGATTGCCAGCGCAACGCTGGTCAGCGCGGCGGGGAAGGGGCGGGATAGGAGTGTCATGGGTTCTCCTCCTCGTTTTCGGTTGGGAGCTGGCGGAAGCCGGTGAGGCCGAGACTGAGGCCGCGGCGGTTCCAGCTGAATTCGAAGCTGCGCTCTTGGCTTGCGATCACCTGCGCACCGACGAAGGTCTTGAGCGTGCCGGTGACGACAGCGGTGAGCGCCTGCGCGTCGACCTCCATCCGCGAGATGACGAAGGCCTGGCTGATGTCCGAACCGCGCTGCTCGTCGACGATCTTGACGAGCTCGGCCTTGAGGCTCCCGTGCGCTGACGGATCTGCCACCTTGAGGACCTGTTCCATCCAGTAGTCGAGGCTCTCGGGTGCGCGATTGAGCAGCATGAGCGCGGTGTCGCGGGTTACGAGTTCGAGGTAGTGCGCATCGGTACCGCCGCTCCCGAGCGTCAGGCGCTCGGTCGTGACAGGCACCAAAATGACGCTTTCCTCGCGCGTCGCCGCCGCGCCGACCGCCAGCAGGCTGGTAAGGCCCAGCACGGCTGACAGCGCGGCGAAGCGGTTGCGCTGTTTGAGGTGACGCTGCGCTTCCTCATAGGCGAATTCGTGTTTCACTTGGGTCCTCCCTCAGCCTGCGAGCAGGCGGCAGTGGGAGGGCGGCGTGGCTTTCAGCCCGAGGAAGCTCCCCGGCAGATACCAGTAGGCAGCATGGACCAGTTTCGACCCTGCGCCTGATGCCTTCGCCTTTCGAAGGGCGAACCAGGTCATGACCGATAGGCCGGTGCCGATGATGATGTGCTGCGAAAGGATGCCCCACGCGAACGGGACGAGCAGCCCCGCAAACTCGTCGATGGTCCAGAAGCCGATGACCTCCGGGTCGTCGAGCCGCCGTGGAACGAGGTATCTGTCGGCCATGCCGCCCTCCCGTCGTTAGACCGCGATCAAATGGTTGCGGTCACGACCGAGGTGACGATCGGCACGCCTGTGCCGACGCCAATTCCGACACCGACCGGGACCGCGACCTGCCCAAGGGCGAAGCGGCCCGAGGCGAGCGCGATCAAACCGCCGGCAAGGCTGAGGACGGTGATGATCTTGCCGCCCGAACCTTCGAGGAAGTCAGTGAACTTCTGCAGCGCCGGATCAAAGGTCGTGTCGGCACCGGCATAGGCGGCACCGGCGCAGGCGAGCGCAATCGCGGCCGGAAGAATATAGTCGCGGGCACGAATGCCTTTGACGGATTGGCGGGGAAGGGTGATTGCCTTGGTCATCGAGGAACTCCGTTTCGAACATTGGCAGCGATGCGTTCGCTGTATGTTCTTTCCTCGATTGGAAGGCGGGGTGTAGGAAAACGGAAACTGCCGCACGCGGCATTCCGACCAAGAGAAATCGTCGATTCTGGGCAATCTGACCAGGCTTTGCGCGACCGGTGCAGACATTGCGGCCAAGAATACCGATCATTGCGCCACCCATACCGAAGTCTGAGATCGAGGGACCGGAATCTGCGCGAATCAAATCGTGTGACGATGAGCCAGTTTCCTACGTGTTCCTTATTTGTTCTTTTTCCTTTCCTACAGTTTGACGCGTCGCCTAGCCTGTTGGTGATTCGCTGAAGATCACCGGAAGCAGGAACAATGGCGCGAAACACAAACGACAAATGGGAAGAACTATCGCGAGGAGTCGCCGCTTTCCTCGACCATGCCGTGGACGAAAGTGGCAAGTCCCGGCGGACGATTGCCGCACAGACGAATATCAACAAGGACGCGCTCCGACGCATCCTCGCCGGGACAAGGTCAGCCACACTGCCAGAGGCGCTGGCCATCCTTGACGCGAGCGGACACGCGCCGCGCACCTCCCTGATGCTGGCACTCGCGGGGTACTCGCGGCGTAGCAAGGATTGGCAGAATAGCGGCGTGCTGGAATTTCTTGAAACCTTCATAAGCGAGTTGCCGTCTGCTTTGGATCAAGCGCTGGGCGAAAGGCTGCTCGATGTGAGACCGCGCTGGGCAAAGGGGACCGCGCACCGCACCGCCGGTCTCCTGTCGGATCACCTCGCGCAACTGGAGCGGCAGGATGAACAAAGCTTCGCTCTCTGAAATGACGACTGGTCTCGAAACGGACGCGGAAGCCGTTCCTGTCGAGCCACCGCCAGACCGGCTCATTCGTCTTCCCGAGGTCATGGCGCGCGTGGGCCTGCGCCGAACGGCAATCTATCAGCGGATGCGCGAAGGCCGTTTTCCAAAGTCGCGTTCGCTCGGTCCCCGTTGCACGGTATGGGTCGAAGCCGAGATCGATGACTGGATCGGTTCTGTTGTCGAACGCACCGACGAGATATGTCAGAACACGCCCCGAATTTCGAGATGATCATGGTTTGCGTCCCGTCACCGCTCGAATAAACGCGCGCTTCCCGCTAGCCGGCAAGCACTTCGATTATCCGGCATTCGCCAACCGCTCCGTGCTGGCAGTCGTCGACCATGTGGCGCAGTTCGGTTCGCAGTTTTCGCAAGTCACCAAGCTTCCGATCCACTTCGCGTAGGTGGAGGCTGGCAATAGAGTCCACGGCTTCGCACGATTGCGATGGATCATCCGACAAAGAAAGCAATTGGCGCACCTCCGCCATGGTGAAGCCAAGGTCGCGTGCGCGGCGGATAAACCGCAATCTGGCCAATTCGGTCGGGCCATAGTCCCGGTAGTTGCCGGCGGTCCGTGGTGGTTCCTCCAGCAATCCCGTACGTTCGTAGTAGCGGATCGTTTCGGCGGTCGTGCCGGTCTTCCGCGCCAGGGCACCAATCTTCATGGAGTTCTCGCAATGCTTGACCTTGTAGCCACTACAAGGTGCATAAGGCGATTCGAAGATGCAAGCAGAACGGTGAAATCCTGTGGCGAAGAAGGACATTGTCGAACTTATCGAAGCTGAGCGGCGCGTTTTCCGTGCCGCCAGGCAGTCTGGTAACCGGGCTTTGGCGTGGACCGCGCTCGAGCGGGAACACATTCTGGGCCAAGGCTTCTTCGGGCCGCATCTTCGCTCGCATATGGCGATGCTGGGCTATGCGGTTGAAACCCGCGATGGCCGGGAAATTCTGGGGCAGGTCATGCGTCTTGCGCTCGCCCCTCTTGGCAATCTCACCGGACGGCTCCCCTGGGGGAATACCGGACGCGCAAACGTGAGCGCATTCGCGCCAATGCCTTACCCGGACGACCTCGCGGAGATCCTTACGATCTCTTCGGACGAGGCTCGTTAGCACGCGCCATGGCAATTCTATCCAATGAACAGGTTGAACGCCTCTACGACAAGAACGCGGGAATCTATGACCGATTGGTGTCGGGGTTTCGGTGGGCCGGTCTTGGTCGTTGGCGACGCGATCTGGTTGACCGGCTTGAACTCAAGGCCGGCGACCATGTGGTCGATCTGTGTGCTGGCACCGGCGCAAACCTCGCGTTTCTGCTTGAGAGCGTAGGACCAAGCGGCAAGGTGACGCTGGTTGATCTTTCGCAAGGCATGCTCGACCAAGCCCGTCGACGAGCGAAGCGCCTGCGAGCAAGCAATGTCGAATTTGTGCAGTCAGACGTAGCCGCCTTCCGCTTTCCGAGCGAGACCCGCGCAGTCATCAGCACCTTTGGACTGGAAATGCCACCTGATTACGCTGGGCTCATCGAGCGCGCCTCGGCTGCTCTCCCGACGGGTGGCCGGATGGCCCTGCTTGGCCTGAAACACCCCGAGCGCTGGCCGCGATGGCTGATTGAAATCGGAATATTCGCTACGAAACCGTTCGGCGTCTCGCGCGATACGAAGAATTCCGCCCGTGGCTACCAGCCCGCCGAGAGCTGAACGAACTCCATTTCCGCGAGTTTCTGGCAGGATGCGCTTACGAATTCGTCGGTGCCAAATCGTAATGCGGCGGAAGCCGCAGTTGCGTGACTGCTTTTGTCTAGCTTCATGCGGGTTCCCCTGTTGAGTTCGAGCCCAAATACACCACATCCGCTTGCGCTGGTCAGTCGATTTTAACCGTGCGCAGATAGGGGCGCAGCGTTGTGAAACCTTGCGGGAAGCGCGCTTTCGCTTCTTTATCGGAAACAGACGGTGGAATGATGACGTCATCCCCACTCTGCCAATTGACCGGGGTTGCCACGCCTTTACTTTCGGTGAGCTGGACTGAATCGAGCAATCGAAGCACTTCTTCGAAATTGCGTCCGCTGCTCATCGGATAAAGTAGCATCGCACGGATTTTTTTGTCCGGGCCAACGATATAGACGGCGCGAACGGTAGCATTGTCGGCTGCGGTTCTTTGCTCCGCACTGCCAGTCTCCTCGGCGGGCAACATATTGTAGAGTTTGGCCACCTTCAGGTCGCTGTCGCCGACCACCGGGTAATCGACTTTATTGCCGCTGACCGCGCCTCGATATCGGGTAGCCAGTCGCGATTGTCTTGGCTGCTGTCGACCGACAGGCCGAGAATCTTGGTGTCGCGTTTGGCAAATTCCTCGCCGAGACCGGCCATGTAACCCAGCTCGGTCGTACAAACCGGGGTAAATGCCTTTGGATGAGAAAACAGGATAGCCCAATTGTCGCCCATCCAATCATGGAAGGTGATGGTGCCTTGGGTCGTTTCCGCTGTGAAATCGGGGGCTGTCGAGCCAATGGAGAGGGTCATGTGCATAATCCTATTTGTCGTGAGGGGAGGTGTCCGCCGTCCTCATATTTTGGCGGGTGTGTGGCCTGCGGCACGTCGAATGTCGACGCAATCGATTGCGTGAGTCTCGACCTCACCTGCATTTAGTGGGGCGGAAATGCTCACTGGCGCTCCCGCCTCCTACAAGATTGCGCGATCATCGGCCGGCGTAGATACTCAGAAGCGCACGCTAGCGCCTGCTACGAAGCGCCGGGGAGCCCCCGGTCTCAAACCCGAAGGCCGACGCGCTACAGCATAAGCATTGTCGAACAGATTATCCACTCTGGCACACAAAGAGAGACCTTCCGTCAGCGCAAACCGGCCGGCGAGATCAAAGACAATCCTTTCGTCAATACGCTCATCGGGCGAAATATCCCCGCTACCTGCTTCGGTGCGTACTTGCGATGTGTAATTGGCGCTCACGAGCAAGGATGCCGGTCCAAATGCGAGCCCCGTTTCGGCATAGAATTGGTGGCGAGCGATGTAGGGGAGTGCGTCGCCCTGGGACACGGAACCGAAGAACGCACTCTCGAAACTGCTTTCGAATTGCGCGTCGGTGAGCGTGTAAACCACCGAGAAGGGAATTGAAATTTCCCTACCCACTTGATGCTCCGTCGAAGCTGCCAGCTCCAACCCCTTTACGGAGACGGCCCCAGCATTGAACTGGTCGCCAATATCCCCGACGCTACACCCCACGGATTGTGTGCAGTTTCCGAGCAGATTGGAATAGTCGGAATAAAACGCAATCGCGGAAGCTTGAATGGCGCCATTCCGAAAACGCCCACCAAATTCATAGTTCCAGCTTTTCTCGGCTCGCGCCTCCGGATTTCCTGGCCCGGGGGGAGAAAAACCGCGCGAAGCGCCTGCAATCAACAGCACGTCTCCCAGTGCATAGGTTGCACCGAGTGCGGGAAGCCATTCGTCAATGTTGGTCTTACGTATGCGCGAAGGTCCATCGAGACGAGCGGGGTCGGCTCGATCATAGTCCAGTCGGGTAAGGTCGATGCCTTCGTACCGAATGCCGGGTGTCAGAGTAAGCCCGCCGATCTCGATCCGGTCCTCCAGATAGAAAGCGATCGCCTTCGCCTTCGCCTCGCGATTGGCTTGAGCGCCCGGAGCCGTCTGCCGGACGAAAACGAGATCTCCATCCGTTTGCGTATAGAATTCCTCATTCTGCAACCGGTCTTCTTCATCCTCGTGATACCGGAGCGACGCAGCCAGGTTGTGCCTGACCTCGCCGGTCTCGAAAGGTCTTTCGAACGAAAGCTGGACGCCTTCGCTCCGATAGACGCGGTTGTTGTTGCGAATGCGAAGGGCACCTTCAGCGCACTCTGCGCCTCGCAGGATTGCGAGGCCTCTCTCGTTTGAGGAGGGAGCATCGAAAACGGGTTGGATGGCATCAAAGCTGCCATCACCATCGAAATCGATGTCCTGTAGCTTCGACCAACTTCGTGTGAAATCGTTGCGATATAGGGTAACCGCGAACTGCGTGTCGTCGGGCAACCGGAGGGTGCCGGTGAGCCGATATTGATCGTGCTCGCCCGTGAAAACGTCGCGTTGGCTGGCCGAATAGCGCCGGTACGGATCGCTCGCGAAATCCGCGTCGGCGAGGCCCAAATAGGTTTCGTTCGCCTCAAGTTCTGATCGACCATAGGCGAACTCGAGGCGCGCATCGACCGGCGAATCTGGGCTGGTGTGGACGGCGAAGCGGGCGCGATAGTCCTGACGTTGAAAACCGGTCTCAGCGCCGGGAAGCCCATCTATCGTCTTGAACCCGTCACTGCCTTGCTGATAGCTTTCCACCAGCGCCCCGAAATTGCCGGCGCTAGCGCCAATCCAGCCATGACCTTGATAATAGCCGCGAGAACCAAGCTGTCCGGAGGCTTCGCCAGCAAGGCTCTCGGTCGGTATCGGAGTCGATCGGAAATTGATGGCCCCGCCGATCGTGCGAGGACCATAGCGTACCGAGCCCGCGCCCTTGATCACTTCGACTGCATCCATTCGACCGATCGCAGGGAAGTAATACGCGGCCGGAGCGGCGTAGGGGGCAGGGGCAATAAGAACGCCATCTTCCATCAAGGTGATGTTGCTCGACCGTTCGACCGGCGCGCCGCGCAAGCCAATATTCGGGAATAGCCCGAAACTGTCCTCTTCCTGAATGTTGACCCCCGGCACCTGGCGCAGGACACGGTTGACGTCACCATGCTCGAATTCGCTCAGTTCCTCGCCATCGATTAGGTCCGCCGCACCGGCCACTTCATACGCATCGATGCGACCGCCAATCACGATAATCGATTCGCTTGGGTTTGCTATCCCGTCCTGCGATTGCCGCTCATCGGTCGGGTCTTTTTCATTGGCGTAAGCAGGGGCGGCCAGTGCAATTGCTATGAGCGAGGCGGTAGCGCGATACCTGTGAAGAATCCTTTCGAGACATTTACCAGCCTACTACTGCTATTGAGACGTATTCGCAATAGCAGTAGTAGGCTTTTATGCCCATATCGGGTTAGGGCGGCTCGCGGTGCATCGGTTCCGGACTGCAATACCGTCCGTGACCGGCGCGCGATGAGGGCTCAGGGTCTGCGAACGGTCGGGCAGGAACAGGCCAGCGAAAGCTTAATCACCGGCCGTGTCTTTCCCGTTGTTGGGTGCCGGGTGGGCAGGGATCAGCGCATCATCGCAGTCCGTAGCGAGGCAGGGCTCGAAAGTGGCATGTGCGATGCCGAAATCCTTTTCCAGCATCGCCCGCGCGCGTCGCTTGACTCCCTCGAATGCTGTTTGGGAGTAATCAACAAGAGTGAGATGGGCTTCGAGCGCCCGGTGATGTTCTCCCAGATTCCAGACATGGACGTGGTGAATATCCTGCACGCCGCCAAGCGCGCGCAGGTTTTCAACCATCTGATCAAATTCCACCTCGTCCGGCACTGCTCCCATCAGCAGACGAACGGTTCGCGGTAGGAGCGTCGCGCCCTGCCAGATGACATAGGCCGCGATGATGAGAGTGATGATGAGATCGGCGACGACGAGATCGTATAGAATGATTAGCACTCCGGCGACGATCACACCGATCGAGGCCAGCGCGTCCGAAACATTATGCAGGAAGGCAGCCTTCATGTTAATGCTGTCATGCGCGCCGCGATAGACAATGAATGCGGTGACGAGATCGATGACAAGTGCGATCCCGGCAACCCAGATCACGGTCCAGCCTTCGACCGGCTGCGGCGCGGCGAAACGGTTGATCGCCTCAACGATCAGATAGAATCCGATGATCAGCAAGGTCGTCAGATTGATGAGCGCGGCGACGACTTCTCCCTGGGCGTAGCCGAAGGTCATCAGCTTGTCCGCCGGCCGCCGGCCTATGCGCCGCGCAAACCATGCAAGACCAAGAGAGGCCGCATCGCTGAAGTTGTGCAATGCATCCGCGATAAGCGCCAGTGACCCCGAAAGGATGCCGCCGACGATCTGGGCAAGGGTCAGGAGGACATTGATCGCGACCGCGAGGATCAGCTGACGATCGCTAAGGTTTTCCTCGCCGTGACTGTGGCCAGTATGATCGTGCGAGTGCGCCATCACTTCTCTCCGCTATTTACGATTTCGTTGCCGGCGGTATCCGGATGCTGAAGGATCGCATCGGAATTATCGATTGCTCCGATCGCGGCGTTAAATCCGACTGCAATCATTCCGAACATCGCAAGCCCGGAGATGAAGGCCGCGAGTGCTGCCAAATTCAAACCTCCCAGTCTGCCCGGGATTTGCAGCAAAAAATGAACCGACCAGATAAGAAAGTATCCTGCGAGTAGAATTGCCAACCGCGCGTCGGTTGTTTCGCTCATGCCGTGGAGAAGCCAAAACCCGGCTACCGCTGCGGCAACAAAGGCGAGTGACAGAAAAACATGGATCGCCAGACGATCCATGCGTTTCATCGCGCTGTCGCGAAATCCGGCTGTTGTCTTTCGCCCCACCAGGAAAAAGGTGATTCCAACCCCTAGTGTTGCTGCGAAACCGGCGAAGACAGACACGGCTGCTGCTGCACCCAGAGCGATGCCACCAAACCCCAGCGCAATACCGCCTTGAAGCGCAATGGTCATCTTCGGCCCGCGTCTTCCCACGGCGTCGGACAGGGTTCCAACTGAGTCGCGATGCGAAGCCCAGCCTCCGATCAGCACCGCCAGAAGATAGAGAGTCCCGCCAGCGGGGAGCAGGGCTGCGTCTATGAAGTCACCCCTTGCTTGTCCAACTGCAGGACCGGTCAAAACAAGCGCAAGTGCGGCAAGGGCGCCAGAGTGGACGGCCGCCGCGAACCCATTTTCGTTCGGGGTAGGCCCGTGCTTTTCTTCCCAGACAACGCCAGCACCCAGGCCGAGGCTTGCCAGCATCGCCAAGGTCAGGATCGCCGACAAATCCTCAGTTACAAATATCTCGTGGACGAGGCTCATTCCCGTGTTTCGCCATGAACCGTTCCCGCTTCGTCGTGCTTGTCACTGTGCGCGTCGCGCAGGATATCGATCCCGCCGTAAAGAGCTATGCCAGCCACAGCGATGCCGACCACAAGGTCCGGCCAGTTCGCGCCTGTGATCATAACGATGACGCCAGCGATGATAATCCCGCCGTTCGAAATGAAGTCATTGAAGCTGAATGTGGTGGCGGCCCGCATGTTGACGTCCTTGTTCTGCATCTTTTGCAACAGGCGAAGGCAATAGAGGTTCACTATGCCCGCGACGGCAGCCATCGCGATCATCAGGATGCCACCCGGCTCAGAACCTTCAACAAACCGCCTGACGGCATCAGCAATCACTCCGCCGGCAAAGATCAAAAGCATGACGCCAGAAAAGCGCGCTGCGCCTCGCTTCCAGGAGCGCGGTCGACTCAGCGCAAGGAGACTGAGAGCGTAGACAAGCGCGTCCGACGAATTGTCGAGTCCGTTGGCCAGCAGCGCATTCGAGTCGCCAAAGTAGCCCATGACGAAAAACCCGACCGCAATCGCAACGTTAAGCCATAAGACGATCCATAATGTGCGGCGCTTGTCAGACGTATCCAGATTGAAGTTATCATCGCCGCTCATGCTTGCGTCTCCATTATCGCCTTTGCACCGCTCTTCTCTTTATACGCCAGAAGCCGGAGCGCGTTGGCGACCACGATCAATGTCGAACCTTCATGAACCGCGACAGCGGGGCCTATCCCGAGACCGAAAATAGTCGCCGGAATAAGCACAGCGACAATTCCGAGACTGACGATCATGTTCTGCCGGATGATCGAGCGGGTCTGCCGGCTCAGATCGACGGCGAAAGGCAGCCGGGCAAGATCATCAGCCATAAGGGCGACATCGGCTGTTTCCAATGCAACGTCCGAGCCTGCAGCGCCCATTGCTATCCCGACAGTGGCATTCGCCATGGCAGGAGCATCGTTAACCCCGTCTCCGACCATCGCAACCTTGTCCTGACCGGCAAGCTTGCGGATGGCCTCGACCTTGTCGTCGGGCATGAGATTACCCCAGGCCTCATCGAGGCCGACATCCTTTCCAACCGCATCGGCCACTCTTTGATCGTCGCCCGAGATCATGATCATTCGGGTGATCCCGAGGCCGCGCAGCGCTTCGAGCGTCGCCTTTGCTGCCGCCCGCGGCGTGTCGAGCAAACCGATCGCTCCAAGATCGCGCGTTTCCGAACGAACGCCCATTGTTGTCCGCCCACGCTCGCGCATGGCCTCGATTTCTCCCGACAGGCCCTCACTGAGCGAAGGAACGCCGTCTTGGCCAAACATTTCGAGCTTGCCGATCCACACCCGCTCCCCGCCAACAATTGCGGTGATGCCCTTGCCTGTGAAGCTTTCAAGATCGCGCGCTTTGGGTAGTGTCTCATCGCCGATCTGCTCGCGGCCATCCTTGACGATCGCCTGTGCCAGAGGATGATCGCTCAGGCTTTCGGCGGCGGACGCAATCGCAAGCAACTCTCGTTCCGCTACGCCGGGCGCTGCCACAACATCGGTAATCCGGGGCTCACCTTTTGTAAGCGTACCCGTCTTGTCGAACGCGATGGCCTTTAGCGCACCAAGATCTTCGAGCGGCGCTCCGCCTTTTACCAGAATACCGCTGCGTGCTGCTCTGGCTACTCCGGACAAGACCGCGCTCGGGGTGGCGATCGCCAAAGCGCAGGGGCTGGCAGCCACAAGCACCGCCATCGCCCGGTAAAAACTGTCGCGGAACGGCTCGTCGATGACAACCCAGGCGAAAAGGAGCAGGCCGGCCAGAGCGAGCACGGCGGGCACAAAAATTCGCTCAAAGCGCTGCGTGAAACGCTGGGTAGGAGATTGCTGAGCCTCGGCTTCGCTCACCATTTGGACGACCTTGGCGAGCGTCGTATCGCTCGATCGCCGGGTCACTTCCACTTCGAGCGCGCCCGATCCGTTGATCGTCCCTGCAAAGACGCGATTGTCATCCGCAAGATTGTCAGGATTGGCGCGCGCAGAAGCGATATTCGAAACCGCGCTCTTGTCGACCGGCACGCTTTCACCGGTCACCGGAGCCTGATTGATGGCACTGACGCCGTCCAGGATGAAACCATCGGCCGGAAGGCGTTCATTCGGACGCACTATGACCACGTCGCCAATCGCAAGCTTCTCGACCGGAACCTCAACGACGTCAGTTCCGCGCTTTACTCGTGCCGTTTCCGGCGCGAGCTCGGCGAGCGCCTCGATCGCCCTCTTGGCGCGGCCCATCGCGTAGTGTTCGAGCGCGTGGCCGAAACTGAACAGGAACAGCAGAAGCGCGCCTTCGGCCCATTCCCCAAGAAAGGCGGCGCCCGCAGCAGCGACAAGCATGAGGCTGTCGATTTCGAACCGGCGGAGGCGCAGATTGTCCCACGCCTCTCGGACGGTAAAGAATCCGCCAAAGAAATACGCTGCGAGATAGCACGCGAATGGCAGCCATCCGGGATGCCCAGACCATAGTTTCTCAATCCCGAACCCGGTCGCGAGAAATGCGCCCGAGGCGAGCGAGAAATAGAGTTCGGTGTTCGCGCCGAAGATTCCGCCATGACTGTGTCCGGCATGATCTTCATCATCGTGACTATGGTCTTTGGAAGAGTGCTCGGCGTTCCTGACGACATCGCCCGCCAGAACCGACACGCCGAGGTTCTTGAGCTCGCCCGCAATCCTAGGCTCATCGGTTAGCTGACGGTCGTATTCGGCGATGAACCTCCCGCTCGCATCAGCATTTGCTTCGAGGATACCGGGTTTGCTCGCCAGCAGGTCCGCGACCGTTTGGGCACGGCGGGTGGAATTGATGCCATCGGCTTGCCAGACAACGTGTCCGTAGCGTTCGGAGATTTCCGCTCCGGCCACATGGGCCAACTCCTTGATGCGGGGGACAGTCAGGCGATCGGCATCGTATGATATCGCTAGTCGGGCGGATGCATCTTTCTCGCCGGGCAATATCGTGACTTCGTGCACGCCGATCCGCGAGTTGAGCAAAGACTGCAAGCGAGCGATGCAATGGTCGGTTTCGCTGGGGATGTCGGGAAGGAGCGGTGAGACTTCGAGTTCGATGGTTCGTGTCATTGCCTATTGCATCCCATTGGAAATTGACCGCTCCCGGTGCCGCAGACCCGTAAGCTTGCAGGTTCGCGAAACCCGAATAGGGACTAGCGAAGCCCGCATATTGCGTAAAGAAAGCGTCAATGTGCGTCCTGACCTGCCGGCACTTTCAGCGAATTCGCTGGACAGCGGTGAAACGTGCGCGTGACACCGCGATAGTTGCGGGTTGTAAGTTTTTCGGCGGTGCGCTCTTCGATGGTAAGATGACGAACCCGCATCGGCCGTTCATGACCTTCAAATGGCATGTGCGCGTGGGTGTAAGCGATGGCATCGCCCTCGTCTCGCCAAATTCCGACGGCGGCGGGGGCACCGTCCGGAAGCTGCACTTCGGCATAATAGCCATCTGCGAAAAACACCCAGGCCGGTCCGCTATCACAAGACCGCGTTTCACCAAGGCTCCAGACACCGGCGATCGGAACAAGCGTGCTCTGATCCTGCGCCGATGCTGGAACACTTGAAAGTATCAGGGCGCCGGCAAGGGTCACTCTGAGCTGGCTAGTAATCATTGATACTCTCCATTCACGTAACCTCTTGCAGCTCTTGCCGTTCCTCGGGAGTGACGTTGCGGCGCAGGCGGTCCCACCAGCGTTGACGCCACGTCCGGTCATCCTTTCTGGTGGCGAAGACGAGCTTTAGGATCGCGGGAAGGACGAACAAGGTGAGCGCAGTGGCGGTGATCAGACCGCCAATGACCACCGTTGCCAGAGGCCGTTGAACCTCCGCTCCAGTGCCGGTCGCGATCGCCATGGGGACAAACCCGAGCGACGCGACCAGAGCCGTCATCAATACTGGACGCAAGCGCGCCAGTCCGCCTTCCACGATGGCCTCATCGAGCGCCATCCCCTTGTCCAGACGCTGGCGTATTGCAGTCACCATCACGAGACCGTTGAGGGTCGCCACGCCCGAGAGGGCGATGAACCCGACTGCCGCCGAAACCGAAAACGGCATTCCGCGCAGAGCCAGCGAGAAGATGCCGCCAGCGAGGGCGAGCGGGATCGCGCTGAAAACAGCCAGAGCGGGAACCCAGCCTCCGACTGCCATATAGAGCAACAGGAGTATAACCGCGAAAGCGATCGGGATAACGATCTGCAACCGTTCCTGCGCAGCCTGAAGGTTCTGGTACTGGCCGCCCCACTCGATGAAGGCTGCAGCGGGCAATTCGACCTGCGCCTCGACATTCGCCCTCGCTTCCTCAACGAAGGAGCCAAGATCGCGCTCGCGCACATTGGAGGAAACGATCACCAGCCTGCGTCCCTGTTCACGGCGGACTTCGGCAAGGCCATCCACAACCCGGAATTCGGCGACCGAGCGCAGCGGTATGGTCGCTCCGTTCGGAAGCAGCACCGGCAATGCACCAAGCTGATCGAAATCATCGCGTGTCGCATCCGAAAGCCGAACGACGACCTCGAACCTTCGATCGCCTTCAAAGACCAGCCCGGCAGGCCGCCCGCCCAAAGCAATTGCGACGGATTGAGCGACGTCTTCGACCTTCAGCCCATATCGAGCGATCGTTGGACGATCGAAGGCAATATCAAGCGTTGGGAAACCGGTGACCTGCTGGACTTTAACATCCGCAGCTCCCTCGACCTCGCGCAAAATCCCGGCGACCTCGTTCGCTGCCGAGGTCATGGCGGTCAGGTCGTCGCCGTAGATCTTGACCGCGACATCGCCGCGCACGCCAGCGATCAGTTCGTTGAAGCGAAGTTCGATTGGTTGGCTGAACTCATAGAGATTGCCAACCAGGCCTCCCAGAGCACTCTCCATTTCTGCCACCAGATCATCTTTCGAAAGATCCGGGTCAGGCCATTCATCGCGCGGCTTCAGGATCACATACGCATCGGAGGCGTTGGGCGGCATCGGGTCGCTGGCCACTTCCGCAGTACCGGTACGTGAGAATACAAGCTGCACTTGCGGAAATTCCTCCAATCGATCTTCTACTCGCCGCTGCATCGCCAGAGACCGCTCGAGAGATGTGGAAGGGATTCGCAATGATTGCACCGCGATATCGCGCTCGTCGAGCTGCGGTGTAAACTCGCTGCCAAGGAAACTGAACACCAGAGCAGCAACGGCAAAAATGCCGGCACCGGCCCCGATCACCGGCCAAGGGCGGGCGATGGCTTTGCGGACAAGAGGCCCATAGCGTTCCTTGGCGATCCGGATCGGTTTGACTTCCTTCTCCGTCAGTTTTTTGTTCAGCAGGATCGCGATCATCGCCGGGACGAAAGTCAGCGAGAGTACGAATGCCGACGCGAGCGCCAGCATGACCGTGATGGCCATCGGCGAGAACGTCTTGCCCTCGACTCCGGTGAAGGTCAGCAACGGTGCGAACACCAGAAGGATAATCGCCTGACCATAGACAGTCGGCTTGATCATCTCCTGCGCGGCAAGCCGCGTTTCCGTCAGCCGTTCGCCAAGTGTCAGGAGCCGGCCCTCATGCTCCTGTCTGGCCGCAAGACGTGCCACACTATTCTCGACGATAATCACGGCCCCATCGACGATCAGACCGAAGTCAAGCGCGCCCAGACTCATCAGATTGCCTGACACTCCGAGCCGGTTCATGCCGATCGATGCCATCAGCATCGAAAAAGGGATAACCAGAGCGGCGATAATTGCGGCCCGTATGTTGCCGAGCAAAAGGAACAGGATGGCTATGACCAGCAGCGCACCCTCGACGAGATTCTTCTCGACGGTCGCGATCGTTGCATCGACGAGAGACGAACGATTGTAGACGATTTCGGCTACCACACCTTGCGGCAGGGAGGCGCGGACTTCGTCAAGCCTCTCAGCGGCCTGGGCTGAAACAGTGCGGCTGTTTTCTCCTGCCCGCATGAGGACGGTACCAACCACAGCCTCGTCGCCATTCAGCGATGCAGCCCCGGTTCTGAGATCACCGCCAATGCTGACCGTTGCGACATCTCCCACGCGAATGGGAACGCCTCCACGTGTAGATATGACTGCTTGCTCGATGTCCTGGACACTGCCGAGCCGTGCATCGACACGAGCCAGCAGGGCTTCTCCTGATCGCTCGACGAAATTCGCGCCTTCGGCAAGGTTGGCGGCTTCCAGCGCATCGATCACCTCATCGAATGAAAGCCCGTAGCCTGTCATGCGAGCAGGATCGGGCTGTACGAGATATTGCTTTCGGAAACCCCCGATGGAATCGACACCGGCGACGCCATCGACCGACCGCATGAGTGGAGCGACCACCCAGTCCTGAATGGTACGCAGATAAGCAGCCTTAGCGACATCGCTATCCAGCCTGTCACCGCGTTCGGTAACGAAGCTTCCGTCGGACTGCCAACCGACCGCATTGCCCTTCGGTGCTTCCTTGCCCCCCGGATGCTCGAACTCGATCGTATACATGAGTACTTCGCCCAGACCGGTCGAGATAGGTCCCATTACCGGTTCTGCTCCTTCGGGCAGCGAAGCGGTGATCGGCGTCAGGCGCTCATTGACCTGCTGCCGCGCGAAATAGATGTCAGTACCTTCTTCGAAGATTGCAGTAACCTGGCTGAACCCGTTGCGCGAAATCGAACGGGTCATTTCCAGACCATCGATCCCGGCGAGACCGGTTTCCACCGGATAGGTTACCTGCGTTTCGACCTGGGAGGGGGAAAGGGCGGGCGCTTCGGTATTGATCTGCACCTGAACGTTCGTAATGTCGGGTACGGCGTCAATGGGAAGCCGAAGAAGGTTCATCACGCCATAGATGGCAACACCGATCGTCAAAACGACCATGGCCCAGCGAAAACGCACGGCCATGTCTAGGATCATGCCGATCAGGCCGTGGCGGTGCGAGTGCTCCGTTTCCTGCATGCGATCAGTGTCCATGTTCGGCTTCCTCTTTTTCGAGTTCGGCTTTGAGCAGGAAGGCATTCTCGGTTGCGATCCGCCAGTTCGCTTCGAGACCGGATTCGATCACCACGCGGCCTGCGGAACGTGCGCCGGTCACCACCGGACGGGTCTGGAAGCCGCGGCGCGTGCGCACGAAAACCACTTCCTGGCCGTCGAGTGACTGCACCGCGCTTTCGGGCACCGACATGCGGCCCGTGTCGACCTCGCCCGAAGGCCGGATGCGCGCTTGCAGGAAGGCACCTGGTTGAAGACCGGGGATGGACCGCGTGAGCGAAAGGACTGCCGTCGCGCTGCGGCTCTCAGGATCGAGCGATGGCGTGACGGAGCGGACCCGCGCTCCGATCTCGCGGTTTTCTGCAAGTTCCAGCGTGGCTTCATCGCCTGGCTGAATACGGCTCGCTTCTGCAGAGGGGAGTGCGACTTCGATCTGCATCGCATTAGGATTCACGATTTGGTAGAGTTCCTCTCCCGCATCGACAAACGAACCAAGGACAATAGGCGCCGCCGTTACCCGTCCTGCAAGAGGGCTGGTAACCGCCAAAGACCGACCGTCGCCACTCACGCCCGCTGCCGCAACCGCTGCCTGCGCGCGGGACAGTTCTGACTGGGCGACCTGGAGATTGGCGCGCACCGCTTCGAGATCCTGCCGCGCCGTAACATTGGCTTCGAAAAGCCGGCGTTCGCGCTCATAGGCGGCTGACAATTCGTTGACGCGCGCGCGCGCCGCGCTCAATTGCGATGCCAAAGCTGCCGCTTCCGCACTTTCGATACGCGCAATGGTTTCACCCTGCCGGACGTAATCACCCAGCGTTTTTTGAACGCTCCGCACCACGCCCGCCGCTCGCGCATCGATCCGCGCGCTGCCTGTGGGGCTAGCGGCGATTGTGGCTGGGAACACTAGCTCTACCGCCGAGCCCTCACCAACGGTCTCGACCATGATTTCGGAGCTTCGAATCTGCTCTTCGCCGAGTAGGACCAGTCCTTCCGGGAGATCGCTTTCTTCGGTTTCCTCTTCGCTGTGCGGTTCTGCGCCGTTGTCCGGCCACAGCATTACAGCAGCCGCAAAAACAAGAATGATCAGGCCGATCAGTACGGCCAAACGCTTACGGTTCATGGGTATTTTCCTCATTGGGCGCCAAGCCAGATCAACTGCGCCGCCAGGCGACCGCGATCTTCCTGGGCTTGGATCAAGGCTTCTCGGATTGCATCGCGGGCTTCGGCCGCAGCCAGAACCTCGATCAGCGGGAACCTGCCGTTGCGATACCCAATCCGGACGAGGCGCAAGGCTTCTTCCGCTTGAGGCAGGGAGGTTTGGGACAGAGTCTCTACACGAGCCTCGGCGGCGAGAAAGCGGCCGCGCGCCTGGGTTACTTCGAGTTCGAAATCCGCGCGGGCGACAGCCTCGCGTGCGGAGGCCGCGCGGAAGCGGGCCTCGGCAGCGGCGATGTTACCCTGATTGCGATTGCGGAAAGGAAGGGGAATCGAGACGCCCACTAGGAAGGCCTGATCCCTGCTTTCCTCGAACCGCCTGACACCGGCGGAGATGGCCGGATCGGGAACACCCAAAGAGCGCTCCCTGTCGATCGCAGCGTCCGCCGCCTCGCGTTCGGCACGCGCGACTTGGAGACGCAAAGCAGAAGGCGATGCAAGAAGCATCGCAGGAGGTTCGATCCCGGGAAACGCCGATGGCACGTCCGGGGGAGGGGACGTTTCACCCCAGAGCGCCACCAACGCGCTCCGCGCCGCTATCTCTGAAGCTCGCGCGGCTTCAAACTCCGCCTCGGCTTCAGCAAGGGCCGCTTCTGCACGAAGCGAGCGCAGCGGCGGCTCGCGGCCAACTTCGACAAGCAGGCCAGCTATACGCGCGAGTTCGCGATTGCGTTCGACTACGTCGCGGGCAAGTTCCAGTCGCGCAGCTGAAGCGACCGCCTCGATGTAGCGTTCGCGCACCATGCGACTCAGCTCAGCGACCGACAATTCTCCAGAAAGCATTGCCACGCGCGCCTCGGCCTCGGCCGAGCGAATGCGTGCGCCCCGCTTGCCGCCTAGCTCGAGGCGCTGACTCAAAGACAGCGTATATTCGGTTGCTTGCAGCCCTGAAAAGGCACCGCTTCCTGCGATGTTCTCCGCTTCAAAGGCAAGCTCAGGATTTGGCCGAAGCCGTGCCTGATCGATAAGCGCGCGTGCCGCGTCCGTTTCGGCCTGCGGCCCGATCAAACGCGGATTGTCTGATTGCACCTGCGCGCTTTCGTCCACCCCCGCACGCGCGAGAGCTTCGTCGAGCGTCAACACCGCGCGTTCTTGTGCACGCACCGCACCGGGCAGTACTGCGAGGCTCAGCCCTGCAAAAAGGGCGCCTCGCCAAATAATGGCAAACATGAATTGATTTTTCCTCTACTGACATGCCGAATGCGCGCCGACATTGCGGCGGCAATACTGGACGTCAGATTCGAGGAGGGGGCGTCAAAATCGCTTGCTGGACTGCAGTCAGGCCGACGGGTTCGAAGAAATGCTGTGCACCGGATGAACGCTCACCGGCCCCGATATCCGCATTGCCTGCAAATTGGACTCCATGATGGCAATGGCCGTGGGCGCAGATGCCATGCTGCTCATTCGGGCTGTCCGGCAAGTCTTGACCAGTCTCGCTACTTGCAGCTTTGACACTTGTAAGTTCGCCAATTTCAGGCCCGCATACCGCCGCGTCCACGCTTACGCTGAACACCAGGCCGAAGAGAATCAGCATGGCGAAAACCGGCTTCAAGGCAAGAAGGGGCATACGGAGGGTCATGACACTTTGGCCCCGCTAGCAGGACCAATCACATGGCACAAGTCGATATTCTCTTCGAATGCCGAAGCCGTCGCGCAGCTCAATGCATAAGAACGAACAAATGCGCTATTCATGTACCGACCTGGGTCGACACAAACGCCGTAATAGAAAGATATATTATCAGGCTGCATCGCGTTACCGGTCATTGTTTGATGCTCGGGTGTGATTAATCCAGAAACCAAGTAAAAGTGCGGATGCCATTGCAAATTGAGCGCCAATCACTTGGAACGTCGGATAAACTCCAAGCATACTTAGTCGCGGACCGCCGGCTATCGGTGCAATTCCGATCACACCCGCTTCCTGCAAGCCCGCGATCCCTTTGCCAATCAGGACAATCGCAAGCAGGGCGATGAGCACCGAACTGTAGGCAAAGAACTTTCCGATCGGCAGCGTCCGGCTGTAGCGCAGCAGCAGCCAGGCGATGACGACAAGGAGCAAACCGGCCGTGGCAGCGCCCGCCAGCAGATAGCCCGTACTTCCCTGAGCGGACAGCGCAGCGTAAAAAAGGATGGTTTCGAAGACCTCTCTATAGACGACAAGGAATACGATCCCGAACAGGAACCAGAGCGATCCGCGCGAAAGCGCCTTGCCAAGCTTGTCGCGGATATAGCGCTGCCAATTGTCTGCCTGTGATTTTCCGTGCATCCAGACGCCAACCGACAGAAGGACCAGCGCTGCAATCAGCGAACCGAATGCCTCGATCGATTCCCGGCCGGCACCGCTGATGTCGAGAAGATAGGTCGCCGCAAGCCAAGTAAACGCGCCTGCTACCAGCGCACCGGTCCACCCGCCATGGACAAATCGCAATGCCCGATCCTGTCCCGCCTTCCTCACGAAAGCGATCATGGCGATCACGATCAGCAATGCCTCCAGACCCTCGCGGAGGAGGATCGCGAAAGATGCCACAAAGGTTGACCATCCCGTCGCAGATTCCGGCGTAAGGACATTTTCAGCCTGTACGAGCAAACCCTCGATGGCCCGGATCCGTTCGCTTATCGCAGAGGTCGGCAGATCTGCGTCGATGGCTGCACGCAAGTCCATCATCCCGCTCTCGATACGCACCAGAAGATCCGGATTGCGTGTCGCCAATATCGGTTCGACGGGTTCGAACCCGTCCAAATATGCCGACAGTGCGAGCTCCTTGGCCCGGGAAATATTCCCGTTCGCGTGGGCGCGTTCAGCTTCTGCGAGCCGGGTACGTGTGATGCCAAGAGGCCCCGCTGCATCGGCGATCGCCGACGGGTTGGCCCGAAGATAGGCCATGAGCGCGTCCGCGCGCTCTTGCCCGATCTCTCCTGCCAGTTCGTCCGGCGTGATCTTCGTGAGAGCGGCAAGATCGGGAAAGCGTTTACGTAGTTCGGAATCTGACTTCCATAGACGCGCCCCTTCGTCCGCCGCCTCAAAGGCGACGGATCCCGAATAGAAGGCCAGGGCCCAACGATCGTCGGAGGAGAGCTGTGAGAAACCGGGCATGGCGGTGCCATCGATCCCTTGGTCGATAACCTGATAGAGACCCATAATGCTACGCTGGCGCGCGCGATCGACGTCGGTAAATGCGATCGGCGGTGGATCAAGGCCCGCAGACGCCGGCCCGCGACCGTTTCCTGACACCCCGTGGCAACTGGCACAAGTCTCCTGGTACAGCAGTCTTCCGCGCTCAAGATCGGGCGCCCTCGAAGGCGAGAGCGTGATCGGATAGATGGCTAGGAGATCCGCAGCGAGCTTTCTGGCTGCCGTGGCAACTTGATCAACG
The DNA here is from genome assembly GCF_030730945.1 of Aurantiacibacter poecillastricola. Lineage (GTDB taxonomy): Bacteria > Pseudomonadota > Alphaproteobacteria > Sphingomonadales > Sphingomonadaceae > Alteraurantiacibacter > Alteraurantiacibacter poecillastricola. Next base: position 1,120,532 of record NZ_JAVAMS010000002.1, on the reverse strand, counting down.
GGGGCCATCGAGAGGATATCGGCTTCAAGTTGCTTCGCGTTTGCCTCTAGCCGAACGCGACCGGGGCTTTCAGGCAATTCCGCAATACCCGATCGTACCGAACCGGCGAATTCGACCATTTCCTCATATTCGAGTTCGTTGACGACTTCGCCGTCCTCGACGGCAGCTGCATAATCTACCGCCATGTAATCGAGCAAGCGCCAGATCGTGTTGGGTTCTGCCGCCAACGCTTGCGCGCTGCCGAACGACAACAGAAGGGCCAGGCAAATGCCGGACAGGCGCGCCAAATATTTCATCATGCAATCTGCTGCGTCTTCATATCGCTGCGCGCATGGCGGATAATTTCGAGAGCCGAATGGAGGAACAAAAACGCAATCGCAGCGGCCACGATGATATCAGGCCATGCGCTTCCCAACCAATAAACCAAACCGGCTGCGACGATGACCGCGACATTGGCCAGGGCATCGTTGCGTGAAAATAGCCATATCGCGCGCGCTTGAGCATCGCCTCCTTTGCGAAAGCGAGCGAGCACAAAAACGGCGGCAAGGTTGATAAGCAGGGCGACAAACCCCACCCAGCCCATGATGCCGGCTTCCGGCTGCACCATATCGAACATGCGCCAGATCGCCGCGCCGATCACACTCACACCAAGCGCCGCCAGAAACAAACCTTGCGCGAGCGCCACCCGAGCACGCGTCGATGCCGTCCATCCGAGCGCAAGCAGTCCGATGAAGGTGATCGAGCCATCGCCAAGGAAGTCTAGCGCGTCGGCTTTGAGCGCCTGGCTCGCGGCTAAAAACCCGGCGGCCAGCTCGATCATGCCGAAGCCGACATTGAGGATAATCACGATCCAAAGCGCGCGGCGGTATTGCGGATCGTCAACCGCCCTCTCAGGGTCGCCGGTGCAACCACAGTCTTCCGAATCATCTAAACTCATGGTTTCTAAGCTTTACAATCTCCAGTTACTGGAGGATCAAGGACTTTCTGCGAACTTTTCGCAGAAAGTCTGACGGCCGATGTGCGATTGCGTCGCGGAGACACACACCCTGCGATGGCCATCATCGAGGATTAAAGAATGCAGATAGGAAAAATTGCCCGCGCGACCGGGACCAAAGTCAACACCGTTCGCTATTATGAAGAGATCGGTCTTCTGAAGCCCGCTCCGCGCTCCCAGTCGGGACGAAGGATTTACGCAGACGCCGATGTCGAACGGCTCGTATTCATCCGGCGGGCTCGGGGTTTGGGCTTTTCGGTGTCCGAAGTTCGCTCGCTGCTCGAAGTGTCGGACGCACCAAACCGGGATTGCAAGGACGCTGCGAATTTGGCACGAAATCATTTGCGCCGGGTGGAAGAGCAGATCGAACAGCTGCAGGCGATGAGACAGGAACTGATCGGCCTGGCACGGGCCTGCGATGGGGGCACTGCCACCGACTGCGGCATCATCGGCGGGCTTGCTAGAAAATCCGCCTAAAGATTGCCTCGGCAAAAGCGCAGAATCTACACTTTCGGCGCGGTGCCATCGTCGCGCTGCGTTTCTCCGGACCACCAGGTAACGAGAAGCAATGCCACTCCAAGGACTATTCCGACATCTGCGAGATTGAACGCCGGCCAGTGATAGCCGCCGACATAGAAGTCGAGAAAATCGGTGACCGCTCCGTCCGCCAGTCGGTCGGCAACGTTACCCAATGCACCGCCAATGATCGAACCTATCGCGGCGGATTCGAGGCGTACGGTACTGCGCCAGAGCCATCTGGCCAGAACGCCCACGACAAGAAGCGCGAACCCGGACAGCAAATAGGGCGCGATTGGATTGCCGGAACTCAGAAGGCCGAATGTAACACCGCGATTATATCCGAGCACCAGATTGAAGAATGGAAAAACATCTATCGTGCGGGCAGGGTCCATGACCACATTCACAATAAGCCATTTTGAAATGAGATCGCTCGCGAAGACTGCAACGGCGATCGAAAGACCAAGACTTCGGTACATATTGGTTCCTTGGATGATCGGCAGATATCTCTGATTCTCTGGACGATAGAAATCAGGTCTGGGCCCGGTACTCGTCGATCATGTCAATGCAGATAGGTCAACTGCACCGCCGATCACTGGCCTAGCCATTCAGGCATCCGAATGTCATCGGCACGTGATTCCAGCGCGGGAAAATATCTGTCTCCGCCATGCCTTGATGGGCAAGCAAAACATTTTCGCCGATGTCGCAAATTGCACCGGTTTCGCGTGGGGGCACACAAGGTGGATCGCGGACTCATACTGCGGCGGTGGGAATGTCAAGAAACGCAGTCCCTACCTTCCTACCAAACCCAAGGGCTATGATTTTTAGGATACTTTTTGCGGCTACGCGCATTTCAGAACATTCGCTGAACGGCATGGTGCGAATGAGGCGGGGCTCCTTGCGTCTGTGACTCTCTTTGCGGTTGTAGTGAGAAAGCATTGCCGTAGGGCATTCATGCTTCTGAAAAGGGAATATCGAAAATGAAAGCCTCTGACTTGTTTATCGCTGCATTAGAGGCTGAAGAGGTGGAATACATCTTTGCCGTTCCCGGCGAAGAAAACCTCGACCTGCTGGAATCCCTGCGCACGTCCTCAATCGAATTGGTATTGACGCGCCATGAGCAAGGTGCGGGCTTCATGGCGGCGACCTATGGCCGTCTGACCGGCAAGGCGGGGGTTTGCCTCGCAACTCTCGGGCCTGGTGCGACGAACCTGACAACTCCGGCAGCCTATGCCGCGCTCGGGGCCTTTCCGCTCATCATCATCACCGGGCAGAAACCGATAAAGACATCGAAACAGGCGCAGTTCCAAATTGTCGACGTTGTTTCGCTGTTTACGCCGCTATGCAAGGCTTCGACCCAGATCGTGAACGGCAATCGCATCCCCTCGCTCGTTCGCGAGGGTTTCCGCCTGGCGCAGGAAGAAAGACCGGGCGCTGTGCTGCTCGAGCTTCCGGAAGATATCGCTGAAGAGGAAACGATCGAACCGGTCATACCGCCGCATCACAGGCGTTATGCGGTCGCCGGAGATGCGGCGCTCGACGAAGCGGCCGAGCGGATCATCGCGGCTGAGCGGCCATTACTGCTGATCGGAGCCGGAGCAAACCGCCGCCGCGCTTCGAAGGCGTTGCGCAAATTCGTGGCCGATACCGGCTTTCCCTTCTTCGACACCCAGATGGGCAAGGGCGTGGTCGATGAAGATAACGAGCTCTATCTGGGCACCGCGGCGCTATCGTCGGGCGATTATGTTCACTGCGCGATCGAGAAGGCCGATCTGATCGTCAATATCGGTCACGACGTGGTGGAGAAGCCGCCCTTCTTCATGGAGCCGGGCGGGCAGACCGTCATCCATATCAATTACAAGGCGGCCGAAGTCGATCAGGTCTATTTCCCGCAGCTGGAGGTAATCGGTGACATTGCCGGTTCGGTCGAGCGGCTGGGAAACCGCCTGGATGGCAAGCTGCAGTGCGATCGCAGCTATTATACCGCCCTGCATCACGAGATTGCTTCGCACATTTCCGAAACCAGCGACGACGAACGTTTTCCGATGGTCCCCCAGCGCGTGGTTGCCGACGTACGCAGCGTAATGGCGCGCGATGATATCGTTGCGCTCGACAACGGTATCTACAAGATCTGGTTCGCCAGAAACTACATTGCGAATGAACCGGGCACCATCCTTCTCGACAATGCATTGGCGACGATGGGCGCGGGCCTTCCATCCGCCATGATGGCGGCGATGCTGTCGCCCGGGCGCAGAGTTCTCGCGGTATGCGGCGATGGCGGGTTCATGATGAACTCGCAGGAGCTGGAAACGGCCGTCAGGCTGGGCCTGAACCTCGTCGTACTCGTCCTGAACGATGCGGCATACGGCATGATCCGCTGGAAGCAGGACCAGCTCGGCTTTCCGGACTACGGCCTGACCTTTTCCAATCCCGACTTCGTCACCTACGCACAAAGCTATGGAGCGACCGGTCACCGGGTCGAACGGAGCGCAGATCTTGTGGCGGTCCTGAACGACGCATTCGAGGCGGGCGGCGTGCATATCGTCGATCTGCCCGTCGACTATTCCGAAAACAAGAAGGTGCTGATCGACGAACTCGGCGCGAAGGTGTGCGAGCTATGAAAACGATCGTTCACAATCCTTTCGACCGCTCGCCGATTGCAGAAGTACCGCTTGTTGACTGGGCTCAAATCGATGAATGGCTGAATGAAGCGCAGTTGCTCCACCGCGACCGCAGTTGCTGGCTTGCCGTGCACGAGCGTATCGCCATCCTCCGGCGGGCGGCGGATATCATGCGCGAACGAGCCGAAGAACTGGCTCTCCAGATCGTCAGGGAGGGCGGCAAGCCCTTGGTCGATGCGCGCGTGGAAGCCGGTCGCGCGATCAACAGCGTCGACTTGTGCGTTCAGGCGCTCAGCGATGGCGGCGGCCACGAGATCCCCATGGACCTGACAGACGCGGGTGCGGGACGGACGGCGTATACCTTCCGCGAACCGATCGGTCCTGTCGCGGCGATCTCGGCATTCAATCACCCCCTCAACCTGATCGTCCATCAGGTCGGACCGGCGGTAGCAGCCGGGTGCCCCGTTCTCATCAAGCCTGCGCTGGAAACGCCTCTGTCATGCCAGAGCTTCGTGAGCATTCTCCATGAAGCCGGCCTGCCCGAGGCCTGGTGCCGGTTCGCTCCGTGCAGCAACGATGTCGCCGAAAAAATGGCAACCGATCCGCGCACGGCGTTCTTCTCATTCATCGGTTCTGCGAAAATCGGCTGGATGCTTCGCTCGAAGCTGGCGCCGGGAACCCGCATTGCTCTCGAGAACGGCGGCGCGGCGCCGGTCATCGTGGACAGCGGCGTGGAGCGCGCAGCAGTGATCGCCTCGTTGCTCAAAGGCGGGTTCTATCATTCGGGTCAGGTCTGCGTTTCCGTGCAGCGCGTATTCGTCCCTGCTGCAGAATTGAAAGACTTCGCCAATGACCTGGGGCGAGCTGCCGAAAAGCTGGTCGTGGGCGATCCCGCCGATGCTGAAACCCAATGCGGCCCCTTGATCCGGACGGAGGAAGTCGACCGCGTCGAACGCTGGGTCGATGAAGCCATCGCAGCAGGCGGTACCCTGGTGTGCGGGGGAAGCCGTCTGAGTGACACTCTTTTCTCCCCGACCGTCATTGTCGATCCTCCCGAAAGTGCCAAGGTATCCCAGGAAGAAATCTTCGGCCCCGTGATCTGCGTGTATGGCTATGACGATATCGACCTGGCTATCGAGCAGGCCAATGCCCTGCCTTACGCCTTTCAGGCCGCTATATTCACCGATCGGCTGTCAATCGCCAATCATTGCATACAGTCTCTGGCGGGATCGGCTGTGATGGTGAACGACCATACGGCATTCCGCGTCGACTGGATGCCTTTTGCAGGGCTGCGCCGCTCCGGGCTTGGCGTCGGCGGGATCGCCTATACGATGGAGGATATGAGCCTTGAGAAAATGGCCGTCTGGAACTGGCCAGAGGATGGTTTTCGATCAGATCGATAGGAGCGTTCGATGATTGTCCCGCACACGGACTATTGAAAAAGCAGTTACTTATCGCTGCTACCCGATCTTCAACATCATGAAGACTGAGACGAGAGATGGCCGCGAATTCTTCATAAAGCGGGCAGACACTTGCATTAGGGCGGCTATCGCTGCGGAGACTGTGAAGAGCAATGAAGCGGGCCGGTGCCTGTGCCTCACGCCTCTCGGCGGACCCATACTTCTGTATTCCTGGGCTTCTGGGTAAGGCCTATTCAGATGCTAGCGCCTTCCATGAGGTGGCGAATGCCATTCTACAGCTTTCGTTCGGCATGACCGTGCCCGTTCGTCCATATCGATTTCATCCGGAAATGCGAGAGGAACATTATCCGGCGCCTCGCCGTTGCAATGGTACGCAAATATTCAGGTATTTAATAGAAATTGGAGACATATCATGGAAGCCAAGAATGTGATGACCTCGAATCCTGCATGCTGCAATCCTTCGACCAGGGTACGGGAGGCCGCTAATCTCATGGTGAAAAACGACTGCGGCGAAATTCCGGTTGTAGATGATTCCGGCACACTGGTCGGAGTGATTACCGATCGTGACATTGCTTGTCGCTGCGTCGCAGACGGCAAGTCTTCTGACACGTCGGTAGAAGACGTGATGACAAGCTCTCCGATTACTGTCACACCCGACACGAGTGTCGATGATTGTCGCAGCAAAATGGAGGACAACAAAGTTCGGCGGCTTCCTGTTGTGGACGAGAGTGGCAAATGTTGCGGCATCGTTTCACAAGCCGACATTGCTCGGCACGCGAACGAAAAAGAGACCGGCGATCTGGTGCGTGAGGTATCGGAACCCACCGAGGAAGCGTCAAAGTCAGGTTGCTGTTAGGCAAATTTGAGCAATAGGTTTGGGCTTCGGGTTTGCTGAAGCGAAAACATAAATCTGACCTTTGTCTTCAGCCTGATAACCGACTTGCACATCGTATGCGTTCGGACTATCCCAAACCGGTGACGTATATTCGTGCTCTTACTTTGATCTGCTTCAGCTTCGGCCTGTTTGTGCAGGACGCAGCACAGGCAGCTGTTCCGCAGATTGAAGTGGCCGGAACGACTGATTGCGCTGAAATGGTGCAAGGCATGCCCAATCACACAATGCCCGAGCAGGTGATGGCCGATAAGGACAATGCCGAGCAGCACGGGCCTTGCTGCGAGATGACACTCGATTGTCTCGTTGCGATGAATTGTTTTCCGCCCCTGGCGCTTACCGGCTCGGGACTGGCGCATACAGAACCGCTTTTTGTTGCGCCTCAGTACCTTTCCGCGAGTGCCAGCAGGCTCGAGAGCCAGCCGCTACCGCCGGAATCGCCACCTCCACAACGCCAGCTCACCATCTAGCATTTCCCGGGCGGTGCATCGCATCGCTTGCGAGCTTGACGGATAAACAGGCCCAGCGCCCGGTCGATTGACCGCGTGCGCCGTGGACCTTCCCGGTCAGCTTGCTTTGAAAGAGTGAGAATTATGGATTGGCGAATTGGCTGGGTGCCGTTTTCGGCCCTGCTCGCCGCGCAGACTGCACAAGCACAGTCTGTCGGATACGAGGAAGCACTTGCAGCGGTACGGGGCGAACAGCCCGTTCTGGAAGCTGGCGCGCTGCGTGTTCAATCACGGCGCGAAGCAGCAGAGGCGGCGGACGAGCTTCCCGATCCGCGTGTGCGTGCAGGGATCATGAACCTTCCTGTGACCGGACCTGCCGCGTTCGACCCAGACCGGCAACTCCCCACGCAGATCGCAATCGGTATCGAGCAGGAAATCCCCAATCTCGCCCGTCGACGGGCGAGGTTCGGCGTTGCCAGTTCGGAAGTGCGCCTCGCCGAGGCACGCCTTGGCATGGCCGAGCGTATTCTTCTCGCCGATGCGGGAACGGCCTGGGTCCGGCTCCATTATGCGCAAGCGCGGCTTCATCTTGCCCAAGGCGCGCTCGACGAACTGAGAGCATTCGTTCCGGTGGCCAACAGTGCTGTCGCTTCGGGGTCGGCCCGCCCGGCAGAGAGTCTGGCCATCCGGCGCGAGCTACTCGGAATTGAGGATGCGATTACCGCTATCGAAGCCGAGCGCGACGCGGCGCAAGCGCAGATTTCCCGATATGTACCGCTCGCAGATCCGGTTGCTCTGGGTGCCGCGCCATCGGCTGTCCTCGATCAGGAACGGCTGCGGTTCGAGCTCGAGAGCAATCCCGAAATCCTGCTGGCCGATGCCGAACGAGGCCGGGCCGAAGCCGGTGTCGCGCTCGCACGCGCCGAGAAACGACCCGATTTCGGCGTGAGCGCCACCTATGGTCGCCGCAACCCCGATTTCGGCGATGCGGTGTCGATCATGGGGTCCATTACACTACCGATCTTTACCGACCGGCGGCAGAATCCGCGCATTGCCGCAGCCGAATCCGAGGCCGCCGCCGCATCGGCCGAGCGCGAGGATCGCAGGCGCGCCTTGGTTGCCGGCTTCGAAGCCGATCTGGCCACTTGGCGCAGCACAGTGCGGCAATGGGAACGCGCGCGTGACGAGCTTCTCCCGCTGGCGCGCGACCGCGCCGACCTCGAGACAGCCAGCTTCGCGGCCGGGCGTGCCGATCTCGTCGATGTCATTGCGGCGAAATCCGCGCTCGCGCTGCTCGAACTGGAGATACTCGAGCGCGAACAGGCAGCTGTCGAGGCGGCGGTGAGGCTGCGACTCACCTACGGGGAGAGCAGGCCATGAACTCCGCGCTCGAACGATTCACACCGCGCCAGCGCATGTATGCGGCTGGGCTTGGCATTGCTCTGGTCAGTTTGTTGGCGGGCTATGGTTTGTCCACGCTCGGCGGCGAGAGCGGCGGCGGCGATGCAGCGACCGATACGGGCTGCGAGGACGTGCTCTACTGGTACGATCCGATGGTCCCTGATCAGCGCTTCGACGAGCCGGGCAAATCTCCTTTCATGGACATGCAGCTTGTTCCCAAATGTGCGGGCGGCGACGCGCAGGGCGCCGGGGGTGTGAGCATCGATTCGACGCTCGTCCAGAATTTCGGGATCCGGACTGCTGAAGCGGAATATGGCGTGCTGGAGCCCGAAATCAGCGTCACCGGCACGCTCGCTTATAACGGCAGCGAGATGGCGATCGTTCAGCCGCGCGCCGGCGGCTATGTTCAGCGGACCTACGGCCATGCACCGCAGGACCTGATTGCCAGAGGCGCTCCGATCGTCGACATTCTGGTGCCCGAATGGGGCGGCGCACAAAACGAGTATCTTGCTGTTGCCGCAACCGGCGACGAAGCGTTGACCCGGGCCGCTCGCGAGCGCCTGCGGCTGCTTGGCATGCCGGACTCGATGATCGCCTCGGTCGCCCGAAGCGGACGGCCGCAAACGATCATCACCGTCACTGCACCGCAATCGGGCGCGATCACGTCGCTCGGGGTAAGGCCGGGCATGACCGTGGCGGCGGGCCAATCGCTGGCCGAGATCAGCGGGTACAGTCCGATCTGGCTCGAGGCGGCGGTACCCGAGGCACTGGCTGGCAACGCGCGTGTCGGGCAGCCGGTGAGCGCCACGCTCACTGCCTTTCCCGGCGAACGGTTTGCCGGACGCATCATCGCCATTCTGCCGAGCGCGCAGGATGCGAGCCGCACGATCACCGTGCGGGCAGCGATGCCCAATCCGGGCCTGCGGCTCAAGCCTGGCATGTTTGCCCAAGTGATGCTCGCGCCTGAACGGCGCGAAGCGCTGCTGGTCCCTTCGGAAGCTGTCATTCGCACCGGCGAGCGGACCCTGGTGATGATCGCGCAGGAAGGCGGCGGCTATCGGCCCGCCGAAATCCGTATCGGCCGCGAAGCGAACGGACGGACCGAAGTCCTTGCCGGGCTGGCTGCAGGAGAGAGAGTGGTCACCTCGGGCCAGTTCCTGCTCGATTCCGAAGCCAGCCTTGCCGGCATCGACGTGCGTCCCGTCGATCAGGCACCATCCGGTGCGAGCGAAGACCGAGGATCGGACGATGCAGATGAGCCACAGACTTATCGCGCGACCGGGACGATCGAGCGCATAAACGCCAACAGCGTGACCTTGCGCCACGGTCCGGTGCCTGCGCTCGAATGGCCGGCGATGACCATGCCCTTCGCCAGCGAAGGACCGGAACAGCTGCGCGGTTTCGCGCGCGGCGACCGGGTCTCCTTCACATTTGTGCAAGCCAGTACGGGTCCGCGCATCGTCTCGATCCGGAAAACCGGGCAATGATCGCGCGCATTATCGATAGCTCGATCGCCAATCGCTTTTTCGTGGTGCTGGCAGCGATAGGGTTGGCGCTGGCCGGTTTCTGGGCGGTACGGACAACGCCCGTCGATGCCCTGCCGGACCTTTCCGATGTACAGGTGGTGATCCGCTCGAACTATCCAGGTCAGGCGCCCCGTATCGTCGAGGACCAGGTGACCTATCCGATGGCCACGACCATGCTGTCGGTCCCCGGTGCCAAGACCGTGCGCGGCTATTCCTTTTTCGGAGACAGCTACGTCTATGTGATCTTCGAGGACGGGACCGACCTCTACTGGGCGCGCTCTCGCGTTCTGGAGTATCTGAACCAGGTCCAGAACCGCTTGCCCGACGGGGTTCAGAGCACACTCGGCCCTGATGCAACCGGGGTGGGCTGGATCTACGAATATGCGCTGGTCGACCGCAGCGGCGGTCACGACTTGGCCGGGCTCAGGAGCCTGCAGGACTGGTTCCTGCGCTACGAGCTGAAAACCATTCCCGGCATCGCCGAAGTCGCCAGCGTGGGCGGCATGGTCAAGCAGTACCAGATCGTGCTCGACCCCTATCGCATGGCTTCGCTGGGCGTGACGCACGCGCAAGTGGTCCGCGCGGTGCAGGCAGGCAATCAGGAAACCGGGGGCTCTATCGTCGAAATGGGCGAGGCCGAATATATGGTCCGTGCCTCGGGCTATCTCGGCACGCTGGCGGATTTTCGCAGCATACCCTTGCGCGCCCAAGCGGGCGGCACTCCGGTAACGCTGGACGATGTGGCCAATATCCAGATCGGCCCGGAGCTGCGGCGCGGCATTGCGGAACTCAACGGCGAAGGCGAGGTTGCCGGCGGTATCGTCATTCTGCGCCAGGGCGCCGATGCGCGCAGCGCAATTGCGGCGGTCGAAGCGAAGCTCGAACAATTGCAGGCAAGCCTGCCCGAAGGGGTCGAGATCGTCACCACCTACGACCGTTCGCAATTGATCGATGCTTCGGTCGAAAACCTGACCTCCAAGCTCATCGAGGAATTCATTGTCGTTGCCCTGGTGTGCCTGCTGTTCCTGTGGCACGCGCGCTCGGCACTCGTCGCGGTCGTCACCCTTCCGCTCGGCGTGCTCGCGGCCTTCATCGTGATGCGCTTTCAGGGCGTAAACGCGAACATCATGTCTCTTGGCGGGATCGCCATCGCGGTCGGCGCGATGGTCGATGCTGCGGTGGTGATGATCGAGAACGCCCACAAGCATCTGGAGCGCTGGGCCGAGGAGAACCCTGACACGGTTCTGTCCGTCCAGGAGCGCTGGCGGATCGTCGCGGATGCCTCGAAGGAAGTCGGCCCGGCGCTGTTTTTCAGCCTGCTGATCATCACCTTGTCGTTTCTGCCGGTGTTCACCTTGCAGGCGCAGGAGGGACGGCTGTTCGCACCGCTGGCCTTTACCAAGACCTATGCCATGGCGGCTGCTGCGATCCTGTCGATCACTCTGGTTCCGGTGCTGATGGGATGGCTGGTGCGCGGAAAGATTCCGGCAGAGGACAGCAACCCGGTCAATCGCGTGCTGACCCGGGCCTATCGGCCCGGGCTAGACTGGGTGATGCGCCGCCCGAAGACCGCTTTGGTCATCGCTGGGCTGGTCTTCCTGACCACGCTCGTTCCCTTCTCGCGGCTTGGCGGCGAATTCCTGCCGCCGCTCGACGAAGGCGACCTGCTCTACATGCCCAGCGCCCTGCCTGGATTGTCTCCCGGAGAGGCGTCAGCGCTGCTACAGCGCACCGACCGGCTGATCATGACCGTACCGGAAGTCGAAACCGTGTTCGGCAAGGCCGGGCGCGCCGATACCGCCACCGATCCCGCCCCTCTCACAATGTTCGAGACGACCATCCGCTTCAAACCACGCGATGAGTGGCGCGAGGGCATGACACCGGATATGCTGGTCGAGGAACTGGACCGCGCCGTGCAGGTGCCTGGCCTTGCCAATGTCTGGGTGCCGCCGATCCGCAACCGGATCGACATGCTCGCAACCGGGATCAAGAGCCCGATCGGGGTCAAGGTTTCGGGCGAAGATCTCGGCGAGCTGGAACGCGTCGCGCTCCAGATCGAACAGGCGGCAAAGAACATTCCCGGCGTCAGTTCTGCGCTGGCTGAAAGGCTGTCGGGAGGCCGCTATGTCGATGTCGATATCGACCGGCTGGAAGCGGCCCGCTACGGTCTCAACATCGCCGACGTGCAGCAGATCGTCTCCGGCGCAATTGGCGGTGCCAATGTGGCCCGTACAGTCGAAGGCCTCGCAAGATACCCGATCAATGTTCGCTATCCGCGCGAGATCCGCGACAGTGTCGACGAGCTGCGCAATCTGCCGGTGCTGACCCCGTCTGGTCAGCAGATCACGCTTGGTACCGTTGCGCAGGTGCGTGTGACCAGCGGCCCGCCCATGCTCAAGAGCGAACAGGGCCGTCCCACAAGCTATGTCTATATCGATGTGCGCGGGCGCGATCTGTCTTCTGTGGTTGGCGATCTGCAGGAGGTTATCGCGGCCGAGGTCGATCTGCCTCCGGGCGTCAGCCTGTCCTATGCCGGGCAGTTTGAATATCTCACGCGGGCCTACGAACGTCTGCAGATCGTCGTTCCGGCTACGCTCGCGATCATATTCCTGCTGCTTTACCTGATCTTCCGCCGGTTCGACGAGGCGCTGCTCATCATGGGCACCTTGCCGTTCGCGCTGACAGGCGGCTTCTGGCTGCTTTACCTGATGGGATACAACCAGTCGGTCGCGACCGCCGTCGGCTTCATCGCGCTGGCCGGGGTGTCAGCCGAATTTGGCGTCATCATGCTGATCTATCTGAAAGCTGCGCTGGAGCGGCGCGGTGAGGACCCGGATGCGGAGGAAGTCTCCGCCGCCATCCGTGAAGGGGCATTGTTGCGCGTCCGGCCCAAGGCAATGACCGTCGCGGTCATCCTCGCCGGCCTGTTTCCGATCCTGATCGGCACTGGGGCTGGCTCCGAAGTGATGAGCCGCATCGCCGCGCCGATGATCGGCGGGATGATCACCGCGCCGCTCCTGTCCATGTTCGTGCTTCCCGCAGCCTATCTGTTGCTGCGTCGTCCCCGGCCGGAACGGCCAACCCAACCCCAAGGAGAAGAAGAATGCGTCACACAACCCTCATAACCCTATTGGCCGCGCCGCTGGCGCTGGCAGCCTGCGATTCTGGCCAGGACACTGCCGAGATGGAGGACATGCCGATGGCTGAAGATGCAATGATGATGGACGGCCAGGATATGCCGATGGCGGATACCGGCAACGCAATGCAGTCCGCGAGTGCGCAAGGCACCGTCACCGCCATCGACGCCGAAGCGGGTACGATCACCGTCGACCACGGCCCGGTTCCCGCAATCGAATGGCCGGCAATGACCATGGCGTTCGAAGCCGATGAGCAACTGCGCAGCGAAGTAAGCGTCGGTGAGGGAATTGCCTTTGAATTTCGTACTGGTTCTGAAGGCAGTGTGATCACGTCGATCACGAAGGAGTAAATCGGTTGGGTGGTGCCAGGCAAATCTGGTGCCGCCCATCGCGAAACAGGAGGAGCATGATCCGGATACCGCGCATCACCCAGGCATTCCCCGTGGACCGCCGCACACTGATCAAAAGCGCTGGTTTTGCTGCTGCAGGCTTTGCCGCGTTCCCGCTTGCGGGATGCAAGGCGCAAGACGCATCGATGCTGGACAGCACTCCAGGGTCCAATCCGCTCGCTATACCGCCCTTGCAGCGTGGCGAGATTGAGCAGGGCGCACGGGTTTTCCGCCTGTCTTTGACACCGGGCCAGAAGGAATTCGTCCCCGGTGTTGCTTCGCCCACCATCGGCATCGACGCACCCTATCTGGGACCGACGCTTGAAATGCGCCGGGGCGAGTGGGTGCAGTTTCATATCGACAACAAGCTGGCCGAAGGCGCTACGGTCCATTGGCATGGTTTCGAACTTCCTGCCGCAGCCGATGGCGGACCGCATCAGTTGATCCGTCCCGGCGAACGCTGGAGCCCCTCTTTCGAAGTTCGCCAGCGGGCTTCGCTCTACTGGTGTCATTCGCATTTGGAACGCGAAGCCGGGCCGCAGGTCTATGCCGGGCTTGCCGCGCCGATTTTTGTTCGCGATGACGAGGAAGAGCGCCTCGACTTGCCGAGCGACTATGGCGTCGACGACATTCCGCTGATCGTGCAGGACCGCGTCATCGATGGATCCGGCCGCTTGGTGTACCCGCTGAGCATGCACACGCGGATGATGGGCGTGCGCGGGAGCCGGATATTCGTCAACGGCACTGAAAACGCTGTGTTCGACGCACAGACAGGCCAATTGCGGCTGCGCATCCTCAATGGATCGAACGCCCGCCTTTACGATCTTTCGCTCGAAGGTGATCGTTCGATGCAACTGATCGCGAGCGATGGCGGCTTGCTCGATCGTCCGCACATCGTCCGCTCGGTCAGGCTCGCCCCGGGGGAGCGCGCGCAGGTAATTATCGATCTCTCGGAAGGACGCCCGCTTCGCCTTCTTGCCAGCAGTCCCGAAAACGCCATGGACATGATGGGCGGACGCGGAATGATGGGCGGCGGGATGACGGGGCGCGGCGATAGCGGCAATGCTTCCGCAGACGTGTTTCAAATCCTCGATATCAGGCCGGCAAGTTCGGCCCAGCGCATCAGGGTGCCGACACAACTGGCATCGCTTGCTCCACCCGACCTGTCGTCAGCCGTCCGAACCCGGCGTTTCGTTCTCGACATGGGCATGATGGGCGGCGGAATGTCCATTAACGGTGCGGCGATGGACATGGATGTGATCAACGAACGTGTGCCCGTCGGCCAATGGGAAATCTGGGAGATCGCCAACGCTTCCATGATGGCCCACCCGTTTCATATCCATAACGTCCAGTTTCGTGTGATCGACCGCGATGGCCGAGCGCCCCCACCATTGGAAACCAGTTTGAAGGATACCGTGATCGTCAACCCGCGCGAGCAGGTACGCCTTCTCCTGCGTTTTGAAGAACACACCGACCCAGACCTGCCCTACATGTATCACTGCCACATTCTCGAACACGAGGATGCAGGCATGATGGGGCAGTTCGTAGTCGTGAAGAGCTAGGAAGGACAGGCGATGAGCAAGAACGAGAGCGTAATCGAGGGTACTGCGATCGACCCGGTTTGCGGCATGAGCGTTGCAATCGACGGGGCTCAGCATATCGCGACGCATGATGGCGCGAAACACTATTTCTGTTCGCCGCGCTGTCACGACAAGTTCGTCACCGATCCCGAGCTCTATCTCTCGGGCGCGCATCTCGACGCGGTCGAGGATGTGCCCGAAGGCACGATCTACACCTGCCCGATGCACCCTGAAATCCGCCAGCCCGGGCCAGGTTCATGCCCGATTTGCGGCATGGCGCTCGAACCGGAAACGGTTTCGCTGGGCGATGGCCCCGACCCCGAACTGGTCGACATGCGGCGTAGGTTCTGGTGGAGCGCACTGCTTACGCTGCCGCTGTTCGTCTACGCGATGAGCGACATGGCACCGGGGCTCAGTTTCGACGGGCTGATCGAACCTGCCTGGGCGCAATGGGCGCAGTTTGCCCTTGCCACACCGGTTGTTCTTTGGGGAGCCTGGCCGTTCTTCGTTCGGGCCATCCAGTCGCTCAAGACGCGCAATCTCAACATGTTCACGCTGATCGGGTTTGGCGTTGCCATCGCCTATCTGTTCAGCGTGGTGGCGACGGTCGCGCCCGATCTGTTCCCTGCAGCGTTCCGCGACCATTCGGGACGGGTCGGGGTCTATTTCGAGGCGGCAGCGGTCATAACCACGCTTGTCCTGCTCGGACAGGTCCTCGAGCTCAAGGCCAGGGGCTCGACCTCGAGCGCCTTGCGCGCATTGCTCGAGCTGGCACCGCCCAGCGCGGTCAAGATCTTCGGCTCCGGCGATGAGCGCGAGGTGCCGCTCGACCAGCTGGCCACAGGCGATCGTCTGCGCGTCCGCCCCGGCGATAAGGTTCCGGTCGATGGAGAAATCGAGGAGGGATCGAGCGCGATCGATGAATCCATGATCAGCGGCGAACCGCTTCCGGTCGCCAAACAGGCTGGCGACACAGTCATCGGCGGCACAGTCAACCAGACTGGTGGGTTCATTATGCGCGCAACCGGCGTGGGCAAGGACACGATGCTGTCCAAGATCGTCCAGATGGTGGCCGAGGCGCAGCGCAGCCGCGCACCGATCCAGCGACTGGCGGATCAGGTGGCGGGCTGGTTTGTGCCTGCGGTGGTGGTGATAGCCATCGCCACCTTCGTGGTCTGGGGAATCTGGGGTCCCGCACCTGCGCTTGCCTATGCGCTGGTCAATGCCATTGCGGTCCTGATCATCGCTTGTCCCTGCGCGCTTGGTCTCGCTACGCCGATGTCGATCATGACCGGCACGGGCAAGGGTGCCCAGCATGGCATCCTGATCCGCAATGCCGAGGCGCTGGAGACACTCGAGAAGATCGATACGCTAGTGGTCGACAAGACCGGCACGTTGACGATGGGCAAGCCCGATCTGGTGGCGGTGACGCCAGCAGAAGGAATCGACGAAGCCGATTTCCTGGCTGCGGTTGCAGGCGTCGAAATGGGGAGCGAACATCCGCTGGCCCACGCCATCGTCGAAGGTGCGCGGACGCGCGGGGTCTCGCCCGCCAATGCCACGGATCTCGCTTCGACGACCGGGGAAGGTGTTGAAGCCAATGTCCAGGGCCGCCGGGTTGCGATCGGCAATGAGAAGATGATGCGGCGCGTCGGGATCGATGACGAGGCCTGGCTCGGCACGGCCGAAAGTGGCCGCAGGCAGGGTCAAACAGTGATGTTCGTGGCATTCGATGGCCGTCCGGCAGGGCTCATCGCGGTGGCCGATCCGATCAAGCCTACCAGTGCAGCGGTCATTGCGGCGCTGCATAAGCGCGACATCCGGGTCGTTATGCTCACGGGCGACAGCCGCGGCACTGCCGAAGCGGTCGCCCGTGAAATGGGAATCGACGAAGTGCATGCGAATGTCTCGCCCGAAGACAAGCACCGCAAGATCGAAGAGCTGAAAGCGCAAGGTCGCCGGGTCGGCATGGCCGGGGACGGGATCAACGATGCTCCTGCGCTGGCTGCCGCCGATGTTGGTATTGCGATGGGCACCGGCACCGATGTCGCAATCGAAAGCGCAGGCGTGACGCTGGTTCGCGGCGACCTGACAGGAGTGGTGCAGGCCATCGTGCTGTCGCGTGGGACGATGCGCAACATCCGGCAGAACCTGTTTTTCGCCTTCGCTTACAACACACTCGGCATTCCGGTCGCGGCAGGCGTGCTGTATCCCTTCTTCGGAGTGCTGCTCAGCCCGATGATTGCGGCCGCAGCCATGAGCCTCTCTTCCGTATCGGTGATAGGCAATGCGCTGCGGCTGCGGGGTCTGCGCCTCGAAGTCTGACAGGCCAAACTTCAGCCATGCGCGTTTTTCCAAGCGCCCATGGAACCGAGATAGATGTCGAGGCGCTTGAAGCCCTGGCTTGCGAGCCAGCCTGCCGCAACGCTCGCCCGCATGCCGCTCGCGCACATCAGCGTGTAGTGGCGGTCGCGGTCGAGCTCTTTCCATCGCTTGTTGAGCTCGCCAACATAGATATGCTCTGACCCGTCGATGCTTGCATCTTGTCGTTCGTCCGCGTCGCGCACGTCGAGCAAAGTCCATTCGCAGCTGTCTTGATCGAGCCTGCGCGCGACTTCCTCGGTGCCAATCATGGGAATGCTGCGCATCGCTTTGCCCTGAGCAGCGGCTGGAACCACGCCGACATAGCCGCCGACAACATTATCGAGACCGATGCGCACCAGATGGGCCATGGCGTGGGCTAGCTGGTCTTCCTCGGAAGCGACGAGGGCAATCCTGTCGCCTTCACCGAGGAACCATCCGGCAAAGGCCGGTATCATTCCCACCGGAAGGCACATGGCACCCGGCATATGACCGGCGGCATAGGCGAGCGGCTCGCGCACATCGACCAGGTGATCGGCGCCGCTCTCGCGAAGGTCGTCCAGCCCCAGACGCCTTGGCCGCATAATCCGCGGCGCGGCATCGGCCCCTTCGAGGTTAAGCCGTTCCATCAGCCGGAAATAGGGAGGTTGGTAGTGGTGTTCTGCTACCTTCGCCTTGATGAACTCATCGCGGTCGGAGATGCGCAGGCGCGGGTTGTTGCGCCGCTCGTGGCCGATTGTCGAGAATTCCCGGTCCGCCATTCCCGACCCGCAGACCGAGCCCGCACCATGCGCCGGGTAGATGATCGCCTGGTCGCCGAGGCGGCAAAGTTTCTGCAGGGAGTCGAAAAGAAGGCCCGCGACTTCTTCCTTGCGCTCGGGATAGAAATCGGTGCGTCCGACATCGCCGACGAACAAGGCATCGCCGGTAAAGACGCCGACCGGTCCCTCGGAATATTCGCTGTCATGGATGACGAAAGCGAGATGATCGTCGGTGTGTCCAGGTGTTTCAAGCACTTCGATCTTCAATTGACCCAGCTCGAAACAATCGCCTTCGCGCGTAGTGTTGGCGAAGGCCACGTTTCCGGCCGGATTGGGACCGTGGTGAACCGTCGCACCAGTCAAGTCCGCAAGGATCGGCGAGCCGCTGAGCAGATCCTCATTGCGATGGGTTTCGAAGATATGCGTTATCTCCAGCCCTTCAGCCCGGGCCCTTTCGACATAGACCTCGAAGTCCCGGCGCGGATCGATGACCGCTGCCTGTCCGCCCGAACCGATGATGTAGGAAAGGTGCGAGAGGCCAGGGGTTTTGATCTTCTCCAGAAACATACAATTTTCCTTGTCTGTTGCTCAAAACTTGTAACGTTCGGGCTTGTTACAGAACGATAAATGATACGACGCTCAATCGATACCGAGTTCGGCCTTGATGGCACCAGGACTTTCGAAACGTTCGGCTTCGGGCCTGCCGATGGCAGGCTTTGCGTTGATCCAGGTGTCTTCGCACACGAATTCAAGCAGGCTCGCCGCGAGATCAGCATGACGGCACCGGAAACAGCCTTCCGCCAGCCGCTCGTCCGTAATCACGGCGTCGCCAGTGTAAGGCTCATCCAGCAGCCAGCCCGGCCGTGCGGCCGTCCATTTAATACCTTGGGCGTCGCTGAGCATCACTTCCATGGAGCGCATCTGCTCGAGTATATTGAACAATGCAGGCTTGGCAGTGAGTTCAAACCAGGCCGGGACGCTCGACTGATGTTCGACGAAGGCAGCGGAGATTACGGCAATGCGGTCGATCTTCGCTTGTGCCATCGCCTCGAGCAGGTTGCGCGTGCCATCGGTATAGAGCGGCGGTGGATCGATCGCATTGCCCGGACCGAAAGCGACACCGAGGGTCGAGATAACCGCGCGGCAGCCATCGAGATCGCCCGCGAAATTATCCGACAGCACATCGCATTCGATATATTCGAAGTCGCCCACCCGCTCGCCTGGCCCAGGCACGGTGTGTTCAAAGGCGCGGATCGGTATGTCTCGGGCAATGGCACGCCTCAAGAGCTCGGTGCCGGTCTTCCCGCCTGCGCCGAAGACAGCGATGGGCCTCGTATCGGTCATCTGCTTGTTCCTGTAAAAATGGTGAGGGCGACGAAGGGCGGAGGCGCGGGCGCATGGGTTAGCCGACGGCCCGCCCATGCGCCCTGCCAGTATCAGGCTCCGTCGGCCGGACAGGTGGTATAACCCCAAAAAGCCGAACTCATCCTTGGCTCTTGGTGCTGCCACGATCATCTCCTGCATTTGCAGGCCCGCATCGCCTTCATCATCCAGCATGCGGGTTTTGATCCGAAGCTCGCCGTTCGCATAGCTGCCAGGGCCATCGGCGGTCACGGGGATCAATTTGCCATTGATCTTGATCGCTCCGCCCCCGTCACCGTCATAGACAAACGAGGGAAAGGCCACTTCGGTCAGGCGGAACTGGCAGGCCTGTCCTGCGCCCAGAGCAGCAAGGTCCGCGTCATTCATGGTCCCGGGAAGCATGAGGCCCGGGTCAACATTTGCCAGTGCACTGGCCGCGTCCTCGATCGGCGCGGCAGTGGCAGGCGGGTCGAGCTGGGCTTCGCGGTCGTTGCCCGGAGCGGTGTTCGAATTGCAGGCGGCAAGCGGCAGCGCGATGAGCGCCGTGAAAGCTATCTTGTTCATGGCTGCATCTCCTCGGGCAGGCGTTCTTCGGTGCGTGGACCGTGCTCCTCAATGTCCTCGATGAGATATTTCATCTCGGCGATCTCACGCCGCTGCGCGACGATGATGGCCTGCGCAAGTTCGCGAACCCGCGGATCCTTCAGGCTCGCCCTCTCGCTGGTCATGATCGCGATCGAGTGGTGCGGGATCATCGCGGCCATGTATTCGGTGTCGTCGACCGTGGTCTGGCTGCGTACGAGCCATAGCGCGAGTGCGAATACGAGGGCTCCGACACCCAGGATGATGAAGTTCTTGGTCCGGTCCTTGTACATGCCCCACATGAAGAGAAGCATGACCACCATCATCATCGCGCCCATGACGAACATCATCCAGAAGCGCGTCTCGCTCCAGAACACGTCGTCCATGTCGAAGCTGTTGGCGTACATCAGGAAGAACATGATCACGGTCGAGGTCGATACCATGGCCATGAATCGCCAGTAGTTGCCGCCCCCTCCCTTATCCGAGTGGGATGTGCTTTCAGTCATGCGTTTTCTCCTTCCTTCATCATGGTCCAGAACAATTGTGCCGAGCAGCTGATGAGCGCGAAGCCGGTCAAGGCTTCGACGCCGGCAATGACGCGCAGGTGCTCGGTCGGGTAGATGTCGCCCAGGCCCAGTGTGGTCACGTTGATGAGCGAGAAATAGAAGTAGTCCATCCAGTCCATGGAAGGCGCCTTGTCGAACCCTCCCAGGCCCCATTGCGCGCCCAGCCAGAAACCTGCGGCAAAAAGGATCGCGACCAGGAAATGCGACGCGAGCACGAGTAGCGAGACTGCAAGCTTTCCCAGCGTATCGCGGCGGCGATCGAGAAGCCGGTGGCCGACACCCAGAATGGCAAGGTGGGAAGCGACGGCTGCAAGGAACAGAAAGACGGCGAGAAGGAGCGCGGTGATCATGCGAGAAGCTTCGCGCCCATCCACAGACCCATTCCGATCATGAACAGATTTTCGGTCAGCGAGACGAAGCCGAGCGGCACATTGCTGCCCCCACCGACGCAAGCGCATTTGAGCTCACGCTTGTCGATGTAGACAGCCTTGAAGACGCTGACAGTGCCGACGGTGCCAATGAACAATGCCAGCGGGGCCGAGAGCCAGGTCAGCGCGCCTGCGGTCATCAGAATGCCGGCAGCGGCTTCGCCGAACGGGTAGACGAAGCCATAGGGCACCCAGCGCCGTGCGAGCAGATCGTAGTTGAGGAACATTGTCGAGAAACTGCGCACGTCCTGAAGCTTCTGGACGGCGAGCAGGGTCATCGACAGGCTGACGAACCATTCCGCGGCCCGGACGGTGAACAGATCGTCAAAAAACGCCCAGCTCAGCCCTAGCGCGAGCAGCAGCGCGACCGCGAAAATCGCAATGACCGGCTGATAGCTGGTCTCGCCTTCCTCTGGCTGCGAACGGCTCTTGCCGAAGAACTCGCGGACATCGTCATAGCCGCCAATGCGCTTGTCTTCGATAAAGGTCTGCGGGGTGGTCTCGACGTTGTGCTTGTCCTTGAATGCGTCGCTTTCCTCCCTGCTGGTCAGGTGATGATCCTCGACCTCGAAGCCTTGCCGTGTGAGGAGATCGACCGTCTTGATGCCATAGGGACAGACATGGTCCTCCATGACCATACGGTAGACCGCCGCTGTTCGGGTCGTCATGAATCGCTCCATCTGTTTTGCCTGACGTTTCTCGTGCTCAACGCCGGTTTTCGGTGAACGGTTTCGAAAAAGCCCGGCGTAAAAGCGGCAAAGCTGGTTGAAGAAGGTGCCATCACCTTTTCTCTCCTGACCCATCATCTTCAGGAGATGCGGGCGCTTCGGAATTGCGCGAGAGGTAGATCCATTCTCCCACGAAGACTGCGACGATGCCGATCGCCGCGTAGGCGACAACGGCAGGATCGCTGCGCAATTTGGCCGCGGTAAAGGCTGCGAGGACCACGCCATCTGCCGCGAGCGCTGTCAGAAGTATTGTTGCGCGCGCGCCGACTTCCTTGCGCAGGTGGCGCAGGACGCCCCAGTGAACCAGCATATCCATGACGAGGTAGAAGAAGGCGCCCAGCGAGGCGATCCTTGACAGATCGAACAGGACCGCAAGCGTCCCGGCAATGACCACCGTATAGACCAGCATGTGGCTGCGAATCCCGCCGCTCATGCCGAAATGGCTGTGCGGGATCATCTTCATGTCGGTCAGCATCGCAAGCATGCGCGACACGGCAAATACGCTCGCTATCACGCCCGAAGTGGTGGCGGCGATCGCGATCGCCACGGTGAAATAGAAGCCCAGTTCTCCCAGCGCCGGACGCGCCGCAGCCGCGAGCGAATAATCGCGCGCCTCGACGATCTCGGATATGCTCAGGCTCGAACCCACCGCCACTGCGACAAGCAGATAGATCACGATGCAGACGGCTATCGAGATCATGATGGTTCGGCCGACATTCTTGTGCGGGTCAACGATTTCGCCGCCGCTATTGGTAATCGTGGTGAAGCCTTTGAAGGCGAGGATCGAGAAAGCAACCGAGGCGAGCAGGGCTTCTGCATTGGTCAGCGAAACGGACTGCGAAAATGCGCCTGATGAAAATCCGCTGGCCCAGATCGCCGCGACTGCGAACAGCGCGATACCGCCGATCTTGATGGCGGACATGATGAGCGAGAAGCCGCTTACCGACTTGTTGCCCGCTGCATTGACGAGATAGGCGAAGATGATGAGTGCAAGCGCTGCCAGCGAAACGAGCCACCCGCTGCTTTCGAGGCCAAACGGGCGCAGCGCGTAAGTCGCAAAGGTGCGGGCCACGAGGCTTTCATTGATGACCATCGACAGAGCCATCAGGAGCGATGCCGACGCGGCAATGACGCCGGGTCCGTAGGCCTTCTGCAAGATCATCGCGATGCCGCCCGAAGACGGCCATTTGTTCGACATCTTGATATAGCTGTAGGCCGCCAGCGAAGTTACCAGCGCGCCGGCGATGAAAGACAGGGGGAAGAGCGGACCGGCGAGCTCGGCGATCTGCCCGGTCAGCGCGAATATGCCGGCACCGATCATGACGCCGGTACCCATCGCAACGCCGCCCAGCAGGGTTATCGAGCCAGCCGTTTCGCTTTGATTCTCGTGCTCATGGTCTTGCAAGACTTTCCCCTGTCGATGGTCTCCCGTGAAAGAAAGATTATGTCGACCAGTACGTTCGCCCTTGCCGCGTCCCTCAAAAAACTTTCAGGACAAAGCCGGAGAGTTGCGTTTTGCTCGGGGCGCTCGAGCAAATTGCGGCCTAAAGCGGACTGCCTGCGCGACCGAAAAACGCTCCGCGAGTTTCAAGGCAAGCGGCCATCGCCGCCGATCTGCTACGTCCTGAATCGGTTCCGGAAAAATCGCAGCATTGGCACCCCAATGATCGCGATGTACCAACCGTACAAAAAGCTGCCGAGAGCGCCTGCCAGAAAGCCCGAGATGGTCAGCCATTCGAACCCGGGAAGCAGCGGCGCCCACGCTTCGTGCATGTGCGCCTGTTCGGGCGCGAGCAGGCCGAAACCGATGCAGATCAGGTAGCTGAAAAGCAGGAAGAGGCTGAGTGTCCAGCCCCATATCAGTATTGAGGTTTTGACCGAATAGTCTGACATGATGGTCCTCCGTTAGAGTTGGCGCTGAGATGGCTTGTCCATGGTCACGGGTAGGATGCGAAAACGCGCTGCCCGCCTGAGCCGAAGGCGATGACATCATACGGCTGCACCCGGTCCCCGGCTTCCATTCCGGGCGAGCCAAGCGGCATTCCGGGCACAGCCAGGCCTGCCACGCCTTCGGGGCTTTCGCGTAATAGTTTCGCGATGGCATCGGCGGGCACGTGGCCTTCGATGATATAGCCATCGACTTCCATCGTGTGGCACGACCACAGATCCTGCGACACACCCCTGGCTGTCTTGAGCGCAGCCATGTCGTCGGTGTCGACCGAGGCGACCTCTGCTTCGAGTCCGTGTTCTACGTGACCGGCCCAATTGAGACAGCAGCCGCACCCTGCGTCGCGGAACATGGTGTAGGTCGCGGCCTGGGCCGCATTCGAGCAGGCTGCAATGGCGAGGAGGAGCGAGGCCGCCAGCGAACGGCGTAGCGGTCTCGAATCTTTCATGAGGTTCATTGAGCATTGCCTTTCTTGATGCCGCGCCAGAGAGAAATGGTTCCGGTCGCGGTATGGATACGATCGAGCAATTCGGCGTCCGCGAAAATCTCGGCGAGCAATTTCTCGACGGCTCCGTCGGCGCTCGGCTGGGTGTCCTTGACGCCGTCGAGAAGCTGAACGCTCGAACGGAACAGCGCGCGCATGAGTGGAGCATCCTGCCGCATATAGTCGGCAATCAGCGCCATGCCCCCGGGGGCGAGCAGGTTCTCGATCTGGTCGAGGATCGCGCGCTTTTGCGATACGGGGACCTGGTGAAGGACGAGGCTGCTGACGATCTTGTTTGGCCGCCAGCCGTCGGAAAGCTCGAGACTATCGAGAAAGCCGTTGTGCCACCGGACCATATCGGCTCCGGCACCGAACTTGCGCTGCGCGATAGCCAGCGCTGCGGGGTCGGGCTCAACGCCGATGAAGCCGGCTTCGGGGCAGTTGGCCATCAGCGCCCTGAGCAAGGTCCCGGTGCCGCACCCGACATCGATGACCTTGTCGCCGGGCAGCAATGCGGCCTTTTCGACGATTGCGCGGCGCCACCGTCTCTCGCGCGTAAAGACTGCGATCGCGCGATCATAGAACGGCGTGAGCCAGCTTTTGCCCAGCGGCGGAGTGAACTCGCGCTCTTTTGGCGGAACTGCCGCGCTTTTCATGCCATGGCTCCTATTCGACGCTGGTACTTGCCGCTGTTGCTTGACTTACTCCTCTTACGCGTCGCCGACCCGCACCCCTCAAAAAAGAAACTTGAGGGTTTGCGCGAAGCATCGCGTATAGGAACCGTGCAACCGACAGGAGCAAGGGATGCGTGACAATCAGACACTCGATGCGATGCTCGGCACCATGGCCTCGCAGAAGGCTGGCGACGTGCCGCCCGACTTCATGAACGGCGTCTGGCAGCGCGCAGGGCAGCTGGGGGAAATTGCCGATCAGCGGCGCAGAATGGCCTTGTTCGCCGGTCTGTTTGTCGTCGGCCTAACGGCAGGCGCAGGGACCAGCGGATGGCCGTCCGAAAACGGCGCTCCTACAGAAATTGTTGGCGAGAGCCTCGTTGGCGGAGAATCCCTGTCACCCGCTGCATTGCTTCATGTGGGGTCATAGACGTTGAAGAAGTTTCACCTTGTCCTTGCGGTCCTGCTGGCGGCGCTCGCCGGATGCCTAGGAGCGCTTGCCGCCGATCGCTGGGCCAACAACGATGCCGAGGGCGGCCTGCACCAGTTCGTGCACGATGAGCTGTCGCTCACGGCTGACCAGGAGCAGCGGCTCGATGCGCTCGAAGCGCGTTTCGCGGTAGAACAGGCAAGGCTCGAAGCCTCTGCGCGCGCAGCCAACGCCCAGCTCGCCCAGGCAATGGAAACCGAGCACGAATACGGGCCCGAAGTCAGTGCCGCGATCGACGAGGTGCATGCGCGCATGGGCGATTTGCAAAAAGCGACCGTGCGCCACGTCTTCGACATGCGGGAAATTCTCGATTCCGATCAGCAGCTCCAGTTCGACCGGAAAGTGTCCGCGGCCCTCACGCGCGATCCGCGTGACTGACCAGCCTTGGCAGCGGTGGATGACACTTCGGATGAAGCTCTGATCGGGCGGGCGATAGCCGGTGACAAGCGGGCGTTCACAGCTCTCGTCGAGAGCGAGATCGCCCGGTTGATTGCGCTTGCCACGCGCATGCTGGGTTCACCATCGCGGGCCGAAGATGTCGTTCAGGACGGTCTCGCGTCGGTCTGGCTGACACGTCATCGCCTCGATCCGAGCAAGCCCATCGGTCCCTATTTGACGACAATCGTTCTCAACCGGTGCCGCGACAAGCTCCGCCGCAGGAAAGTTATTGGCTTCCTTGGTTTGCCGGATGGGCGGGAAGCCGACGCCGTTGCCGACGATGCCCCTAATCCCGAAAATGTTGCCGGAGCCCGCGAACAGCTGCGGCTGGTCCAGGCCGAAATCGGGCGCTTGCCGGTGCGCCTACAAGAGGCGCTCGTGCTGGTCACTGTCGAGGGGTACAGCCAGGCCGAGGCTGCCGAGCTGCTCGGCACCACCGAGAAAGCCGTCGAGACGCGCATCTATCGTGCGCGCAACCGGCTGAAGGAGCGGTTCGAAAAGTTTGAGGGGTAGGGCAGCTGACCGCGTATGTGACGGTATACGCATTTTCAGGAGCCCCCTATGCCTGCCCTCAATCGCCGAAGATTCCTTGGAACAAGTGCTAGCGGGCTGGGCCTGCTTGGTCTCTCCGGTGCCATGCCGGCCTGGGCGCGCGGCGCGGACATCCTTGCAGGAAACGCCCGCAAAGGGCTGGATGAAGTATCCGGGCCGAATATCGACCTCACTGTCGCGCGGTCTGCCTTTGCAACCGGCAACAGACGCGGCGGCGCCATCGCCGTCAACGGCACGATCCCCGGCCCGTTGTTGCGTTTGAAGGAAGGCACGACCGTCCGATTGAACGTCCATAACCAGCTCGAGGAAGACACCTCGATCCACTGGCACGGGCTGCTCGTGCCATTCGAACTCGACGGGGTGCCAGGTGTAAGCTTCCCCGGCGTCAAGCCCGGAGAGACCTTCACCGCTGAATTCCCGGTGCGCCAGTCGGGCACCTACTGGTGGCACTCGCATAGCGGCCTGCAGGAACAGGCCGGGCATTACGGCGCCATTGTGGTGGATCCGGCTGGACCCGATCCGGTCCAGGCGGACCGCGAATATATCGTGGTGCTCAGCGAATTCAGCGAAATGTCGCCCCACACGATTTTCGACAAGCTCAAGAAGGGCGAAGGCTACTTCAACTACAACATGAATACCTGGACCGACGACTATCCGCTTTCGGGCGAGGATCGCCGGATGTGGGCGAGAATGCGTATGATGCCGACCGACCTTAGCGATGTGTCGGCCCCAGCCTACACTTACCTGCTGAACGGTCATGGCCCGCTCGACAATCTGGAATATCTCTTCCGTCCGGGCGAGCGCGTGCGGCTGCGCTTCATCAATGCCGGGGCCATGACCTTCTTCAATATCCGCATTCCAGGCCTGCCGATGACCGTCGTTCAAGCCGACGGGCAGAACGTCGAGCCGGTCGAAGTGGACGAGTTCCAGATCGGCGTCGCGGAGACCTACGACGTCGTCGTGACGCCGGGTGAGCAGCAGGCGTACACATTGGTGGCCGAGTCGGTGGATAGGTCCGGAATGGGGATCGCAACGCTTGCGAGCGCGCCTGGCGCGCGCGCGGCCATTCCGCCGCTGCGCGATCCCCCGCTTCTGACCATGGCTGATATGGGCATGAGCGGTATGGACCACGGGGCTGGCAGCAACGATGCCGGTATGACCGGCATGGATCATGGCGCCGGCGGTATGGCCGGAATGGACCACGGATCGAGCGGAGCGGCTGGCGCGGATGGGATGTCCGGTATGGATGGCGGTTCGGCGGAGATGGCCGGAATGGCTGGCATGGCGGGAGGTATGCAGATGCGCGATACATCGCTCCTGCCTCCCGACGTGAAGGTCGGGCCCGGTCTCGACATGGTCTCGATGAACCCGGTCGACCGTATGGGCGACCCCGGCATCGGCCTTGCCGATGTCCCCCACCGCACCCTCGACTATCGCAAGCTCCGCTCGCTGACACCTCATCAGGAGGGGCGGACTCCCTCGCGGCGGATGGAAATCCATCTCACCGGGAACATGGAACGCTATATGTGGTCGTTCGACGGCAAGAAGTTCTCCGCCGTCTCCGACGAGCCGATCCGCTTTGCCTATAACGAACGCGTGCGTGTCAAATTGATAAACAACACGATGATGGCGCACCCGATCCACTTGCATGGGCACTTCTTCGAACTGGTTAACGGCGCACCTGCCGATCGTCAGCCGCTCAAGCACACGGTTAACGTGCAGCCGGGCGGCAGCGCGCAGTTCGACCTGACGGCGGACGAGCCGGGCGACTGGGCCTTCCACTGCCACCTTCTCTACCACATGCATGCCGGGATGTTTCAGATCGTCACTGTCGCCAATCCCGATGGGAGCGAAGCATGAAGATTCGTATTACCAGCCTGCTCGCATCGATCGCAGTCGGCTCAGTTCTCGCCTCCCCCGCTGCGGCGCAGCATGCCGGTCATTCGCCCGCGGAGCCGCAGCAGAGCGCCGAGGCGCAGGCTGACGCCAAGACAAAGTGCGAAGAAGAAGCCCAGCGCCATCGCGCGATGGGGCACCCGGTAGCCGAAGGAGCTTGCGAACCAGTGACCCAGCCTGAAGTTGCCATGGATCATTCGACGATGGACCATTCGACTATGTCTCATGGTTCGACGACCGCTCAGGATGGTCATTCGGGCATGGCAATGCCGATGGACGCTGCCCGTCCGGAGACTACACCCGGGAGTCATGAAGGAATGGATCATGGCTCGATGCCGCATGGCACGCCTGCCGAAGGCGCGATGGATCATTCGCAGATGAACCAAGGCGACATGGGTCAGGCGGAAGCCAGCAACTCGTCGATGGACCATGGGCAGATGGATCACAGCCAGATGAACCATGGGCAGACGGGATCGCAGGATATGCAGGGCATGGACCATTCGGCGATGCAGATGGGCTCGAACGACGATATCCCGCTGCTGCCGCCTCCTCCCGAAGCCGGGAGCGGTCCCGCGCGCGCGGCGGTCGCGATCTGGGGCGAGGAAGCCATGAACGAAGCGCGGCGCGAACTTGTCCGCGAGACCGACGGCGGGATGCGCTTCTGGTTTCAGGGCGACCGGCTCGAATACCGCGCCCGCGAGGGAGTGGATGGATATCTTTGGGACATCCAGGGCTATTATGGTGGTGATATCGACAAGTTCTGGTTCAAATCCGAGGGCGAAGGCAGCTTCGGTGAGCCTGTCGAGGGAGCCGAAGTCCAGGCACTCTGGAGCCGGGCGATCGCTCCCTTTTTCGACCTACAGACAGGTGTGCGCCAGGATTTAACAGGACCCGAGCGCACCCATGCTGTCATTGGCATACAGGGCATTGCTCCCTACCAGTTCGAGGTCGACGTTGCAGCGTTCGTATCGAACAAGGGTGATGTAACCGCGCGCTTCGAGGGCGAGCTTGATCAGCGCATCACGCAGCGGCTGATCCTCCAGCCGCGAGCCGAAATCGCTCTTTCGGCTCAGGATATTCCCGAACTCGGCATTGGCGCTGGCCTCGACCGGATCGAGGCAGGTCTGCGTCTTCGCTACGAGTTCGCACGCGAATTCGCGCCCTATGTCGGCGTCTCCCAGGAGTGGCGGATCGGTCAGAGTGCCGATTTTGCACGCGCCGCAGGGGAAGACCCTAGCGTGACGAATTACGTCGTGGGCATGCGATTCTGGTTTTAAGAGAAGGAAATATACAATGAGGATAAGACTATCTCTAAGCGCGGTCGCCCTGGCCTTGGCTGCAGGCGGCACTCCCGCCCTGGCACAATCCATGGATCATTCCGCGCACTCGGACCCTACGGCTTCGACGCAGATGGACCATACGGAGCAGGGCATGAACCACGCCGAGCATATGGATGCGATGAATGATGACGTTGCGGAAGCCGAGGCGGTTCTGACATCATATCGGGATGCCCTGACGTCGCGCGATGCAGAGGCCATGGCCGCGCTGTTTGCCGAGGAATCCTTCGTTTACGAAAACGGCAAGGCGGAAGGCAGCTTCACGTATTACATGGAGCATCACCTGGGACCGGAACTCGATGCAATAACCAGCTTCACCTTCGGCGAACCGACGCTCGCAGTCACCCGGATGGGACATATGGCGTATGGCCGCGAATCGTACACCTATCGGATCGAACTGGCCGACGGCCGCGTGATCGACCGCGAAGGCGTTGCGACCTCGGTGCTTGCCCATGATGCGGATGGCTGGAAGATCGTTCAGTACCATTCGTCGTCACGAGCGCCGCGTAACAACTGATTTGATCGGGGGAACACCGATTGGCGACACGCTCTTTCAAGCTGCGTCTGCATGTGCTGGGCAGCAAGCTTCACAAATGGCTGGCAGTCTTTGTCGGCGTCCAGGTGCTTCTATGGATGGCCACCGGGGCGCTGATGTCGTTCCTCGACATCGAAGAGGTCCGGTCCGAACATGTCGTTTCGCGCGCACCGGAGGTTCTGCCCGCTAATGCTGCCATGCCCGAGTGGCTCGATAGCAGGGAGGGGGTGGTTTCCCTTGCGACGCGCGCGGTCGGCGGCAGGACAGTAACCGAGATCCGTCGGGACGATGGAAGCGTCACGCTCCGCGACCCGAACAGCGGCGCTCTCCTTTCGCCTCTTTCGAGCGCGAGCGCACAGGCCATCGCTCGCCATGCTTGGACGGGGCCACCAACCACCATAGCGACCACGCGCCTCATCGAAGGTGCTGTCGGGACCGAATTCCGGGGTCCGTTCCCCGCGTGGCAGATTACCTATGGCGATGAGGACAATACCCGCGTCTACATCGATGCATCGAGCGGCTCGGTGCTCGCTGCCCGCAGCGACACCTGGCGTCTGTTCGATTTTATCTGGGGGCTGCATATCATGGACTGGACGCAGCGCGACCGCATCAACAGCTGGTGGCTGCTACTGTTCGGGATCGGCGGGACAATCATCGCGGTTTCGGGCTTTGTCCTGCTTGCCAACCGGTTTCCCAGGATCAGGCGGCGGGCGAAACATGTGCCGAATGCCCCCTGAAGCCGCTCCCAGTTTAATCAGGTTCGGCTCGGGCAAAGCGGACCAGAAGGATCGTTAGCGCGGGCACGATCGTCCACATCGCGATCGGGATCAGCGCCAGTCCCGTCACTGGCTCTTGCGGCATCAACTCGCTGTAGCGCCAGCTCAGGAAACTGTTTGCCGGAAGCGATGTGGCGATCATTTCGACGGCGATCGCGACGACAAGCCCGAAGCCGAAATAGATCGCATAGGGCATTTTGGCGGCTTGCCAGAGCCACGCGTGCCCGCCACGTAATCCTGCAAGGCTATAAGCTGTCAGCAGGATCACGCCATCGCCCAGGCTTGCAATGCCGCAGCGAATGGTCCGCTCGAAGGGTTCGAGATCACCCGGTTCGAAGAATGGCATCTGGAAAATCTCCCAGACGAACGCGATCAGGCTCCCGCAAATAAGGATCAGCCAATGGGTTCTGGTCATGTTGCAGGTACGCCCGAAAAATCTGCGCCAGCAAATAGCAAGCGGCCGGATTTCCACTTCCTGCATAGCGCCTTCGCTGCCCCAAAGCCCGGATCAGTCATGATTTTCGCGGCCCTCCGACTCGGCCATGCGAGCAGCGCGTTTGAGAAATTTCCGCATGTCACCTGCTGCCAGTTCGGTAAGCGGGTGCCGGCTCGCATCGGGGCGCGGTTCGATCATGTCCGCACGTTTCCTAATCTGTTCGATCTGTTCATCGCTCGCCCCGGACAAAAGGCCAAGAACTATGTTCTCGAGAGTAATGAGGCGAATGCGCATTTGCACCAGATCGGCATGATCGGGCTCCGGGATATCCCAGCTGCCGTTCTCATTGACCGTGCTCACGACTGCTTCTCCGACGGCTCTGCTGGCACCATGATACTCCCCATTCGTCGTTATCGGCTTCTCTCAAAAAGGTGGCCGAAAAACAGCACCGCTGCAACCGGCCGTGCTTCGGCCCACCAGCCCCACCGCTGCTGCGGATTGTTTGAGGGGAAGAGATGGCGGCTGCGTAAAGAGGATGACTGCACACAGCATCCACCGCAAGACCGACGAAAGGAAATCGACCATGAAACTGACAGTTCTAGCTTTCGCGCTCGCCACCGGCCTGGCAACCACCCCGGCAATGGCCCGGCAACAGCATGACCACGGGGATCAAGCGGCGGCGCAGCAGCAGTCACACGCTGGCCATATGATGCAGGATTCGGCGGCCATGACGGCCCACCGCGAGAAGATGGCTGAAATGCGCGCGCTGATGCAGCAGGCCCACGCGGCGAGCGATCCTGCCGAACGCCAAAGGCTTATGGCCGAACATCGTGCAAAAATGCAGGAACACATGGCGGGCATGATGCAGGGGGACAACGCCGATATGATGGCGGCCTGTCACCAGCACATGATGATGATGCATGACATGATGGAGCAGATGGCGGCTCACGAGAACATGGCGCAAGACGATTAGGAGGCGGTGGCCGGGCTCTCGCTTTGTGCCTGAGCCTGGCCACACTCTTACCAGGGCGCGGTGCAAGGCAGGAGGTCCGACCATCTCGTGAGTAAAATTTGAACCCTCACGCGTCGACGATCGCCGCGCTCTATCACCGCAAGAGATGAAGGTTCGCAGAGCATTACAGACACAATAGGTTGCACGACCATCGCCAAGACCGGAGCCCGTAGAGAATGAAACGAATACAATTCATGGCTATTGTGGCCGCCAGTCTGCTCTGGATAAGTCCGGCCCAGGCCCATGGCGACGAGGAACATGGCGAAGCGGCCAGTGCTGTCGTCTCCGATGCGGCGTCAAAAGATATCCAGGCTGCGCAGGGGCACGGCGACACGGCTGCTGATCATGACGGGGCGAAGGGACAAGATGCAGACGAAGGCGACAAGGGCGTGGTCGGTGTGCTCAAGTCGCTGCATCCCGCCACCGTACACTTTCCGATCGCCTTGTTCTTTATGGCCGCTCTCACCGAGCTATTCGTCATCGCACGGAAGGGCACAGGCCTAGAGTCGGCAGTGCGCGTACTTGTTTATGCCGGTGCCGCCGGGGCGGTCGTGGCGGCCATATTCGGTTGGATCCATACCGGTCTCTGGTTCGGCGGAGATACTGCGATGCAGGTTCATCGCTGGAACGGAATGCTGATCGCGGTTCTCGGTCTGGCGATGGCCTATCTGGCGAGCCGTGCTTCCGCGAGCCGGACCGCGTTTCGCGCCGCAATCTTTGCCATGGCCGCTCTAGTGCTGGTGCAGGGATTTCTGGGCGGCGAGCTTGCGCACGGTGCCAATCATCTTGGTATCTCCTGGCTTTGAAGGATAGAATGATGCGCAGATCAAATCGGAACGCGTTTGTTGCCCCCCTTGCTGCGGCGGCATTGGGGCTAGGGCTCGCTGCCTGTGATCAGACGCAGGACACTTCATCAGAAGCTGAAGCCTTGCCACTGTATACGGCCCCGCCGACCGAGAGCACAGGTGCTGGCGAAGGCGAAAGAGACAACGCTGCCTTTCCCGCTGGAGAGGCCAACACGAACCGGTCGGGTGAAGCTGCGACTGCCGGTAGGCAACCAGACCGACCGGCGAGCACTCCGGTAGTAGCGTCGTCCCCTGCGGCCACTCCCCCGCCGGTGAATGCCCAGCCTAGCAACACACCCGATCCTCATGCGGGCCACTATATGCCATCCATGCCCGACCATGACATGCCCTCGATGTCCGATCAGGCGCATGGATCGTGACCTGGCGTTTCGCCTTCTGATCGGCCCAAAAACGGCCGACGCTCGTTTTACCAGTCACTACGAATAACAAGTCGTCGTTTGCCAAAGGCGCTTTATCTCATCTGTCCGATTTTGGGGGTATTGATGGGGGTATTTGCAAGACGACTCAAAAAGTTTATTAGGTAAATCAGCACGTTATATGCTCTCTATATTTCCCTCCTCCGCTACCAAAATACGTTCAGCTCCACGGTCTGCCTGTAACCGTTGGGTGGGCTGAATACGTCGTAAGCTTACTCTGGATCGAGCAATCCTGCTGTCTTCGCGCAGGGCCGGCTGTCGACAAGGCTCTCGCTAGTCCCGCTTGTGCGACTAGGCGAACGCAGATAACTGGCCGTATGCCCATACAGCCGATCGCTTATTCCGCCGGACGCCGGTCCGTACCCTTCGCCCCTACCCACATCGCGAGGGGATATCCCCTGCCGATACAGGGTAGTCGATCTGGATCGTGCCTCAACCGATGACCCTTGAGTACGACCATTTCTGGCTGTCCGTCCGCGATTATCTGAAAGAGACGTTCGATGGGCAGCCCATCGTGGCACCCGTTCCGCTGAACCGCGACCTGCGCAATGTCGTCGCGCCCCAGGACCTGGGGGAGACCTCGTTCGACAAGTTTGCGGCTATCGTGATCCACAAGGGCGATCTGGAAAAGTACCCCGCCCAGTTCCTGTTCCATGCTTTGGCCAGTTGCCGTCTGGTCTTCATGAATGGTGTCTTCGTTGTGACTGCCGTTCCCGGCCCCGACCTGCCGCCAGGAATTGGAGAGGCCCACGTCGAAGAAATCGCGGAGCTGATTGAATGGGCAAGGCAGAAGGCCGGGCCGGGCGTCACACTCGAGGCCATACCGCCCGAAGTCAGCCTCACGCGCGAAGACGCGATGAGCCGCATGGGCCGCCTGGTGGTGGAGGACCTGGCAAAACCGATTGCCGGATACGGCAGCCTAGCGGTGTCCGAGACCGCGGAATCCTTCATGGACAGCCACTGGTTCTGGGGCGACGACGCCGCCAAGGTCGTCGAGATGTTTGCAGTGCCGCATCTGCAGGATGCGCACCCCGAACTGACGAGCGAGTTGATCGACCTGATCGGGAAAATGTCCGATTCGACGCTGATTCATCGACGGATCGGTAAGGCCGAACTGCTTTTCGAACGAGACAAGCGCTGCAACTTCGAGGTGAAAACGCCCTTCGTAACGACCCGGGGAGATCTGTCCCGCGCGCAGATCGATCAGTCCATCCGGTTCAACGATGGCAGGTCGCGCACCCTGGCCGAGTTCCGACCCGGAACCCTCAAGTTTCGATGGCACGATCGAACCGCACAGGTCGATATTGGTGAGAGCGTCTTCCATTCCTCGATCGAGAGGAGCGGCGAAACCGTTGTCCTGCAACAGTTCGCGACGATCCGCGATCCTGACGACATCACTCGCGAGATCGCGGTAGTGGTGTGCAACTGGAAGCTGGAAGCCGATAGCAATGTGCTCGACTTCACGCTCGAACTGCGTCCGCACGAGACCGTGCGCCTGGACAAGATTACCTATGCCACCGACTGGGGCGATACCTGCCAGCGTTGCGATTTCGACCGGGTGACATCCTCGTTCGAGGGGAATTCGCGCTCGATCAAGGTGGCCGAGGCATCCAGCACGCTCGTGGCAGATCGCAATTCGCCGCCGGGCGGCTTGATCAGGGGGGATATCGATTACCTTTGCCTCTGGGAAAGCAGGACGATACCGGGGAATGCGGTCGGGCTGCACATCGCCACGGGGACAGGGGCAAGGCCTTCGATGGTTCTGGCAGGCCATTCGAAATCCGGTGTCCTGCAAATGCTGGAGATTCACTACGAGGTGCCCCACGTTAGCCACGAAGCACCATTTACGGTGAACCAGCAGATCATGCTTACCGCGGGGGGATATTATCGTTTCCCCGAGACTTATCAGCAACTTATGAACGCCCGGCCCCGGTCGGGGTGGTGCCTCGATCCCAGCATGTCCTACGACACGGGTGTCGAGCTCAATGCGATGGCGACCTACCTCAGCTTCGCGAAGGGTGACGGCGATACCGGTTCCCTGGACGATGGCGAGATTTCGTCGCAGCGGGCCTGGTTCGACCGCCATCTTGCGCTGTATATCGACCATGTCCGTCCCGAGGATCCCGGGCTTCATGAGCGCATGTTCGTGCGCGGCCTGGCCTTCGCCATCCTGGCGGTCGACACGATGGCGAGGACGCTGCCGTCCGGGGGCTACAAGGAAACGTCGCTAAGGCTTGCAAATGCGTTGCTGAGGACCGAAATTCCCGTGGCGGGGTCCGATAATGCGGGAATATTCTCGAACGGACCTTCCGACGACCCCTCTCGCCCGGAACTCGACAGTCAGTGCGCGGCATTGCTCGCTCTCGCGCGCATGGCTTTCACGGTCGATGATAATGCGGACCTTTCGGCGGCAATCGAGCGCGGCCTGCTCGCGATCCGTGTCGCCGTCCCGAAGACGAGCCGCTATGGCAACAATCCGCTCGATTTCCCCACGCTCGTCCTCAGCAAGGATATGGCGGACGACGACCGTGTCGACACCGGGTACTGGACGTACAAGCTGGGGCTCGCCCTTCGCGCTTTCAGGCTGATAGGGCGAGCCGTCGCCCTCGGCGTTGTCGAGCTATCGGACGAGGCGAAACGGCACCTCGAACGCCTTACGGAAGTCGCGACTCAATCCCTGATGAAATCCGTGCGCTGCCAGGATGGACGGATCGAGGTCCTTACATCGGTCCACGCGGGAGAAACCAATTCCGAGACGCAGCCTTGGGCCGCGCTCGGCCTTGCATCGACGCTGGACGAGCTCGTGCTTGGCATTCCGGAAGAAAGCCCGGCGGCGAAACTGACCTTCCCGCTCTGAGGCCGCGCTGCGTGCAAATGCCGCGGGGCCTCAGCCCTTCCAGGAGATGACGCCGTCCACGCTGTTCCATTCGGCCGGGCGGATCAGCCTGTCGTGCGCGATCCGCACGGACTGGATCTGTGCGTCGATCTCTCGCCGCCAATGGGCGAGGAAATCGAACAGCACCGGGAAATCGGGCGCGGCATCGTATTCCTGCCAGGCAAACAGTTGCAGCAGCGAGGGATGATCGGGAAAGCAGTAGCAGATTTCGGCAGTGGTCAGGCCGTAGCCGTCCAGCTGGACCAGGAAATCGCGATCGATCATCGTCGGCTGCGTCCTTCCCCGCACGCGCCTTTGCCAGGTTCGCGATGGCGGTTCCACGAAGCGATCAGCGCGCGGGTGACTTCCGGTTCGTAAGCCGGGCGGCCGGGGTCGAACGGGTGGAGATAGCGGGAGAAGGGCTGGGGCATCACGATTTCCTCCTTTCCGTGCCTTCGATGCATGCTCCAGAAACGACGAATGATGCAGATATTCTGGGTCAGGCCGGTTTCCCCGTCAAGATATCACACGCGCTGACGACCGCTTGCTGGCACTCTTTCGCCAGAGTGCCAAAAAATTTTCGGGGAGCTCTTGAAGGCGGATTTTTCGCCACATATTTTTTCCCCGTCTTCCGCTGGATCACCCGGGGGAGACACCCAACACATTTCGCTTTTGATGGAGGTTATGTATGAATTTCCGTCCCTTGCACGATCGCGTGCTGGTTCGCCGTATCGAAGCGGAGGAAAAGACCGCTGGCGGCATCATCATTCCCGACACCGCGAAGGAAAAGCCGATGGAGGGCGAAGTCGTCGCCGTCGGACCGGGCGCGCGTGACGATTCGGGCAAGCTGATCGAACCGGCCGTGAACGCCGGCGACCGCATCCTGTTCGGGAAGTGGTCCGGCACCGAAGTCCGCATCGATGGCGAGGACCTGCTCATCATGAAGGAGAGCGACATTCTCGGCATCATCGAGCCAACCGCCGAAGTCCGCAAGGCGGCGTAGGCGGCAAGGCTTCAAGGGTTCAACATCTATCTGAAAGGAGCAGGCCAGATGGCTGCCAAGGAAGTAAAATTTGCGTCGGATGCGCGTGATCGCATGCTCCGCGGCGTGGATACGCTTGCGAATGCGGTCAAGGTTACTCTGGGCCCCAAGGGCCGCAACGTGGTGATCGAGAAGAGCTTCGGCGCTCCGCGCATCACCAAGGACGGCGTCACCGTCGCCAAGGAAATCGAGCTTAAGGACAAGTTCGAGAACATGGGCGCGCAGATGCTGCGCGAAGTCGCCAGCAAGCAGAACGACAAGGCCGGCGATGGCACCACCACGGCCACCGTGCTGGCCCAGGCCATCGTGCGCGAAGGCGCCAAGGCGGTCGCGGCGGGCATGAACCCGATGGACCTGAAGCGCGGCATCGATCTCGCCGTGGCGACCGTGGTCAAGGACCTGGAAAGCCACTCGCGGGAAGTGTCCGCCAACAGCGAGATCGCGCAGGTCGCCACCATCTCCGCCAACGGCGATGCCGAAGTGGGCCGCATCCTCGCGGAAGCGATGGAGAAGGTCGGCAACGAGGGCGTGATCACGGTGGAAGAAGCCAAGAGCCTCGAAACCGAGCTCGAGACGGTCGAGGGCATGCAGTTCGACCGCGGCTATCTCTCGCCCTATTTCGTCACGAATGCAGAGAAACTGAAAGTGGAACTGGAGGATCCCTACATCCTCATCCACGAGAAGAAGCTGTCGAACCTGCAGGCCCTGCTGCCCGTGCTGGAGCAGGTGGTGCAGTCGAACCGTCCGTTGCTGATCATCGCCGAGGACGTGGAAGGCGAGGCGCTGGCGACCCTCGTGGTGAACCGCCTGCGTGGCGGTCTGAAGGTCGCGGCCGTGAAGGCTCCGGGCTTCGGCGATCGGCGCAAGGCCATGCTGAACGACATCGCCATCCTGACGGCGGGCAATGTCATCAGCGAGGAACTGGGCACCAAGCTGGAGAACGTCACGCTCTCAATGCTCGGCAGTGCCAAGAAGGTCATCATCGACAAGGATAACACTACCATCGTCGATGGTGCGGGCAACCGCGAGGACATCGATGCCCGCGTCGCCCAGATCCGCGCGCAGATCGAGACCACGACCAGCGATTACGATCGCGAGAAGCTGCAGGAACGTGTCGCCAAGCTGGCGGGCGGCGTCGCCGTGATCCGCGTGGGCGGCGCGACCGAGGTCGAAGTGAAGGAGCGCAAGGACCGCGTGGATGATGCCCTGCACGCCACTCGTGCCGCGGTGGAGGAAGGCATCCTCCCCGGCGGCGGTATCGCGCTGCTGCGCTCGCTCAAGGCGCTGGAGGGCTTGGAGGCCGTGAATGACGACCAGCAGTCCGGCATCGACATCGTTCGCCGCGCCCTGCGCGCACCTGCCCGCCAGATCGCCGAGAATGCCGGCGAGGATGGCGCCTTCATCGTCGGCAAGCTGCTGGAAGGCGACGACTACAACTGGGGCTTCAATGCCGCGACCGGCGAATATGAAGACCTGGTGAAGTCGGGCGTCATCGATCCGGCCAAGGTTGTGCGTACCGCGCTGCAGGACGCCGCTTCCGTCGCTTCGCTGCTCATCACCACCGAAGCGCTGGTGGCCGAGCTGCCGAAGGACGAAAGCACACCGCCGATGCCGGCGATGGACTTCTGACGGTCGCCCATTCTCCTGGAAAGCCGGACAGGCGCGTTCGCAAGGACGCGCCTGTCTTTTTATTTCGTCCCACAACGGGACCTTCGTTTCCCCGCCATGCGAATTCGTATTGTGCGGCGCACAACATCCCCGTATCTGGCGACAATCCGGTTGGCTCCGGCTGACATAGACGCGCTTTCGGGCGTTTCGTGTCCTTCATAGGTTAACGTCTATGTTCGATGCGATTGCGCCGCTTGCGGCAGACTTGCTTCCTTTCATCCTCGTCGGGTTTGCCGCGCAGATCGTGGATGGCGCGCTTGGCATGGCTTTCGGGGTCATCACCCAGACCATGCTTGTCAGCGTCCTCGGCGTTCCCCCCGCCACGGCTTCTGCCAGCGTCCATCTGGTCGAGGTGTTCACGACCGGGACCTCCGGTGCCAGCCACCTCTGGCGCAGGAATATCGACTGGCCGCTGTTCTGGCGCCTCGCGCCCGCCGGCGTCATCGCGGGCGTTCTGGGCGCCTATGTCCTGTCGAGCGTGGACGCCTCGGCGGCGCGGCCGTTCGTCATGCTCTACCTGGCCGGGATCGGCATCTTCCTGTTCTACAAGGCCATACTGTTCGGGCGCTGGCCGCGCTTCAAGGATCCGCGCTACACGCGTCCGCTCGCCTTTATCGGCGGGTTCCTGGACAGTGCGGGCGGCGGGGGCTGGGGCCCGGTCGTCACATCGAACCTGCTGGTGCAGGGCGGCGACCCGCGCACCACGATAGGGACGGTCAATTCGGCGGAGTTCCTGCTTACCCTGGCGGTTTCCATCACCTTCCTGATCACGCTGGGCCTGGCCGCTTTTACACATGCAGTGATCGGCCTGATCATCGGCGGCATGCTGGCGGCTCCCATCGGAGCGATCCTGGCTAGCCGCATCAATCCGCGCTGGCTGCTGTTCATGGTCGCCACGGTATTGACGGCAACCAGCCTGTTCGCCGTGCTGGACGCCTGGCTTCTGTAATCCGCCTCGAAAGCCGCCAATAATTGCGGCTATCCCTGATGAGGGGCATCGCGATCATTCTTTCGGCCTGGTGGTCGCGTCTGCTGGTCGGCCCCGATCAATCACTGACCGCAAGATTGTCGACCTCTTAAAGTTTGCATCATACGGTTTGCCAGCGGCTCGCGATCTGGCTGGCGATAGCCGTCTTGGGAATGACGACCGGGGAAACAATACATGTCCGAACCCACTGATCTCGAGCAATTGCATCTCGAGCTGATCAACGATGCGCGGCTCGATCCAATGGGCAACGCCGCGCGGTATCTCACCAGCTATTCGCCGCTGTTATCGCCTCACCCCAATATCCAGGGCGCGATGAACTATTTCGGGGTGACAGGCAGCGCTTTGCTTTCCGCATACCAGGCGCTCAGCCCGGCGGCGCCGCTGGCGTGGAACGGAAATCTGGGCGATGCCGCGCTAACCCATACACAGGTGATGATCGACACGGACCTGCAGACCCACCAGGCACCCGGCGAACCGGGTCTCGGCCAGCGGGCCAACAATGCCGGGTACACCGGCTGGTACAATCTGGCGGAAAACGTCTACGCCTATGCGCAGGATCCGCTCCATGGCCATGCGGGCTTCATGGTGGACTGGGGTAACGGCCCCAACGGAATGCAGAATCCCGCGGGGCACCGGATCAGCATCATGAATCCGGTCTATACCGAGATCGGGATCGGCGTCATCATCGAGAACAATCCGGCGACCCAGGTCGGCCCGCAAGTCACGACGCAGAATTTCGGCAATCGCGGCAAGTCCTTCCTGCTTGGCGTCGCCTATGGCGATAGCGACGGGAACGACTTCTACTCGCGGGGCGAAGGTCTGGCAGGGCTTTCCATAACGCAGGGCGGGGCCCGGGCGACGAGCACATCCAGCGGCGGCTATGCTTTCGAGGTAACGCGGAGCAGCAATGTCGTCTTCACGTTGACCGGAGGCGGACTGGTGGCCCCGGCGACGCTGGCCTTCGACAGCTTCGACGAGAATGTGAAGGCCGATGTCGTCAACGGCGACCGGCTTAAGATTTCCGCCGATGCCACGGTTTCCGGCTTCACCTTCATCGAAGCGCTGGGCATTTCCGGCCTTTCCATCACGGCAGGGGAGGGCGCGCAGACCTTCCTCGGCAATCGCGGTAACGACCGTTTCGACGGCGGTGCGAATGTCGACGTCGCTGTCCTTCCGGGCACTCGTTCCGCCTATTCGGTGACGCAGAAGACCACCGGGGTCTTCGAGATTTCCGGCCCCGAGGGCACGGACACGCTGGTCAATATCGAATACGCGCAGTTCGCCGATACGACGCTGCGCCTGCTTCCGGGAACCGGTGTGTCGGTGAATTTCGAGACAGCCAACCCCTCGGTCTACCAGTCGGCGATGAATGCCATCCGCGATTTCGACGGCAATTCGCTGGGTGGGAACGGTTCGTGGCTGCGCATCGGTGCGGCGGACGTGAATGGCGATGGCGATATCGACAATATCCTTGTCAACGATGCCATCGGGCGGTTCGCAACCGTCGGGACCGCCGATAACGGCCTTGTCTATTTTTCCGATTACGGCTGGGCGGGCGAGACCCGTGTGGCGGGGATATATATCGATCCGCTCGTGCAATCAGGCCAGGTGGTGGCGGGCAGTGCTGACGACAGCCAGCAACGCTTCCACAACGATCTGGAGATCGAGAACATCAACCGCGTGCTTGGAGCGGACGATTACGATGGCGATGGTCTGCAGGAAGTCTACTTCGCGCTGACGGACAGCACTGCCTATCTCCACGCCTACATGCATGCAGACGGCAATATCCGCTACGCCAACTACCAGACCGAGCAGCAGGTGATCGAATTCCTCGAGACCAACGGCTTCGACGAGAGCACCTATGGCGACTGGTTCGCGCCGCCGGGCTCGTTCAGCCTCGATCCTGCATCGAGCGCGGCCTTTGCCTACTTGCCCGACCACTCGGCCTTCGCCTGACGCGCACTCGTCCTTCCGAGTGTGGGAAGGCCGGGAACAGCGCCATTGACCTTGCACCCTGCAGCGTTAGAGCGAGCCGCCATGTCGGACCTACCTTCCCCGCCCAGCCTCGATTCCCTTGCAGGCGACAGCCGGCCGCTGGCGCTGTTTCTCGACTTCGATGGCACGCTGGTGGAGCTCGCCTCCACGCCTGACGGGATCGACGTTCCTGCCCACCTCTCCGCCAGCCTGCACAGACTGTCCGACAGGCTGGACGGGCGCGTGGCGCTGGTCAGCGGCCGGGCGATCGTGGACCTCGAAAGGCACCTTGGCCCCGTGTCGCTTGCCCGTGCAGGCTCCCATGGTAGCGATTGCCGCGGGGCGGACGGTAACAACATCGGCGATATCCCCTCCGGCCTCCCGCCCGAACTGCTGGCCCGCGTGGCCGAGTTTGCGCAAGAGAACGGCTTCGACCTCGAAGACAAGCCACACGGGGCGGCCTTGCACTACCGCTCCGATCCCGCGATCGAGAGCAAGGGCGTAGCCTTCGCGCAGGAGCTTGCCGAAGAGGCCGATCTCGACATCATGCGCGGCAAGTGCGTTATCGAGCTGGTGGGACGCGGCGCGAACAAGGGATCGGCCCTGCGCGCCTTCATGGACTGCGAGCCGTTCCGCGGGGCAAGGCCGGTATTCGTGGGCGACGACATCACCGACGAGGATGGCATCCACGCAGCCTGCGATCTGGGCGGTTTCGGTGTGCTCGTGGGCGAGCGCGAACCGACACGAGCGAAATACGGTCTTGCCAGCCCTGCTGCAGTGCACCAATGGTTGGACCTGTGACGGCACACAAAAGCGATCTCGACCTCTGGCCCATCGGCAATTGCCAGGTTTCCGCACTCGTCGACAAACGTGGCAGCATCGTCTGGGGCTGCATCCCCAGGGTGGATGGCGACCCGACTTTCTGCGCCCTGCTGAACGGCGATTCCCAGGATGTGGGCGTGTGGCGGTTCGAGCTTGAGGGGCAGTGCAAGGCTACGCAGGATTACATCCGCAATACGCCGATCCTGATTACCCGCCTCGAATCCGACGATGGCTCGATGGTGGAAGTGCTGGATTTCTGTCCCCGGTTCGAGCGTTCGGGCCGCATGTATCGCCCGGTCGCCTTTGCCCGGATCGTGCGCCCGATCAGGGGTAATCCGCGCATCAAGGTCGTGCTGCGCCCGATGATGAACCACGGCGGGCAGCTGGCGGATACGACCAACGGCACGAACCATATCCGCTACCTCACCAACGGCCAGGCGATGCGCCTCTCCACCGATGCGCCGGTCGGCTACATCCTGGAGAACCGCACTTTCCGGATCGAGGACGATACGCATTTCTTCCTCGGCCCGGACGAGCCCTTCGTTGGCAACCTGCGCGAGCAGGTGCGGCGCATGGAGCAGTCGACCCGCGCCTATTGGCAGCTGTGGTCGCGCAGCCTCGCGACGCCGTTCGAATGGCAGCAGGAAGTGATCCGCGCCGCGATCACCCTGAAGCTGTGCCAGCACGAGGAAACGGGCGCGATCGTCGCCGCGCTCACTACCTCGATCCCCGAAGCGCCTCACTCGGAACGCAACTGGGACTATCGCTACTGCTGGATTCGCGACTCCTATTATACCGTGCAGGCGCTCAACCGCCTGGGCGCGCTTGACGTGCTCGAGAAGTATCTCGCCTATCTGCGCAACATCGTGGACGATGCGAAAGGCGGGCAGATCCAGCCGCTGTATTCGGTGATGGGCGTGGCCGAGCTGAACGAGACGACCGCGGGTTGGCTGTCGGGCTATCGTGGCATGGGTCCGGTGCGCATCGGCAATGCCGCCTACAAGCAGATCCAGCATGATTGCTACGGCCAGATCGTGCTGCCGACGGTGCAGGGCTTCCTCGACAAGCGCCTGCTGCGCATGGCGGACGACCGCGATTTCGAAAGCCTGGAACAGGTCGGCGAGATGGCGTGGAAGATGCACGACCAGCCCGATGCCGGGCTGTGGGAATTCCGTACCCGCCAGGAAGTCCACACCT
The DNA here is from genome assembly GCF_030730945.1 of Aurantiacibacter poecillastricola. GTDB lineage: Bacteria > Pseudomonadota > Alphaproteobacteria > Sphingomonadales > Sphingomonadaceae > Alteraurantiacibacter > Alteraurantiacibacter poecillastricola. Next base: position 1,076,395 of record NZ_JAVAMS010000002.1, on the reverse strand, counting down.
ATTCCGCCGTGATGAGCTGGGCGGCCTGCGACAGGCTTTCCAATGCCGCGGGACATCTCGGCAAGACCGAGCGCGAGACCTTCTGGCGCGACCGGGCCAACGCCATCGCCGCCAGGATCGAGGAGAAGGCCTGGAAACAGGGCGACGGGACCGGCCATTACGGCGCCAGTTTCGAAAGCGACTATCTCGATGCGAGCCTGCTGCAATTGCTGGAGCTGCGCTTCATCGATCCAGACGATGGCCGCTTCCTCTCCACGTTCGAGATGATCGAACGCGATCTCCGGCGCGGGGAGCACATGCTGCGCTACGCGGCGGAGGACGATTTCGGTGCCCCCGAAACCGCCTTCAACATCTGCACCTTCTGGCTGATCGAGGCGCTGGCCCTGATGGACCGCAAGGACGAGGCGCGGCAGTTGTTCACTACCATGCTGGGCCATCGCACGAGATCCGGCCTGCTCTCGGAAGACATGGACTTCGAGACCGGGGAACTGTGGGGGAACTTCCCGCAAACCTACTCTTTGGTGGGTATAATCAATTGCGCCTCGCTACTGTCGAAAAGCTGGAACACCGTCCGCTAGGAGTCTGAAATGCCGCGCCTTGTTGTCATCTCGAATCGCGTTGCCGTACCCAAGGCGCGCGGGGTGGCAGGGGCGCAGGGCGGACTTGCCGGAGCGCTCAATTCCGCGCTCAAGACCAATGGCGGGATATGGTTCGGCTGGTCCGGGCAGGAGACGGAGGAATTCACCGGCTCAATCAACTACGTTGAATCCGCAGAGGGCGTGACGACGGCCACGATCGATCTCGAGCAGCAGGACCTCGAGGAATATTACAACGGCTATGCCAATTCCACGCTCTGGCCGCTGTTTCACTACCGCATCGACCTGACCCGCTACGAGCGGGAGTTCGGCAAGGGGTACGAGCGGGTGAACGAACGCTTCGCCGAAAGCGCCCTGCCGCTTATCGACGATGGCGATCTGGTCTGGGTCCACGATTACCATCTCATGCCGCTGGGCGAACGCCTGCGCTCCATGGGCGTGACCAATCGCATGGGCTTCTTTCTGCACACGCCGTGGCCGCCCACCAACCTCTTCGTCTCGCTCCCCTATCACGAGCGATTGGTACGGGCCCTGCTGCATTACGACCTGATCGGCTTCCAGAACGACACATGGCTCGACAGCTTCCTGCACTATTGCTGGAAGGAGATGGGCGCGGAGGTGGATTACGATACCGGGGAGATCACGCTCGACGGGCGCACGACCATCGCGCGGGCCTATCCGATCGGCATCGATTACGAATACTTCACCGGCAAGGGCAATACTGGCGAGGCGCGGCAGGCCGGGCAGCGCCTCCTGTCCTCCACGCGTCACCGCATCGCGATGATCGGTGTCGATCGACTGGATTACTCCAAGGGCCTGCCCGAGCGACTGGACGGCATCGCCCGCTTCTTCGACCGGCACCCGGAACGCGTGCGCGACCTCGTCTTCGTGCAGATCGCTCCGCCCAGCCGGGAGGACATCGGAAGCTACAAGGAAATTCGCGCCACGCTGGAGCAGAAGGCCGGGCAGATCAACGGCGCGCGCTCGGATGTCGACGTCGTGCCGATCCGCTACGTCAACAAGGGTTACCCGCAGGAAGAGCTGTACGGCTACTATCGCGCGGCCAAGATTGCGCTTGTCACGCCCCTTCGGGACGGCATGAACCTTGTCGCCAAGGAATATGTCGCCGCGCAGGATCCCGAGGACCCCGGCGTACTCATCCTCTCGCGCTTCGCCGGCGCCGCCCAGCAACTGGATTGCGACGGGGAGGGGGCCCTCATGGTCAACCCCCACAGCGCCGATGATATCTCGCACAACATCCGCCTCGCGCTCGACATGCCGCTGGCGGAGCGCAAGAAGCGGTACGAGAAGATGATTGTCACCGTGCGCGACGAGAACGTGCAGCGCTGGACCGACAACTTCCTCACTGACCTCGGCTCCAACGGAGACTGAGCGGACCGGTCAGCGAAGACCGGATAAAGGCTTACAGCGTCGCAATCAGCGCGCGGATCGCGAGATAGGCAAGCGCCAGCGTCGAAAGCTGGAACAGGCGCAGGCGCACGGGAATGGTATTGCGCGTGGCTTGCCAGATCGAGTGCACCACGCGAATGCCCGTATAAAGCCACGCCGCGATCACTGCATCAAGCGTAGCGCCTGCAATGGCAAGGATCATGACCACGGCGTAGAACAGCGTCGGCTGTTCCATCAGGTGCGTGTAATTATGCGCCTTCCAATTCACATGGTCGGGCAGCACGCCCTCCAGGTCCTGCCCACGGCCACCCGTCCGCTCCCCCAACCTGATCTTCGCCTCCGCCATGGCGGGGAAGCGCGTGCGCGCCATCCACATCAGCATGACAAGCGACCAGATGACCAGCACGGCCGCGGGCGTGAGTATCTGCGTGTCGATGGCTAACCTCCCTGGACTGCGAGGCGAACCTGCTTTGCACCCGATAGCTTGTCAATTGAAACGGACCGTGTGCCCGTCAGGCCTGCCAGATTGCCTGGCAGAACTGGCGGGGATCGACATTCCCGCCCGACAGGATGATGACTGTAGTGCCATCCAGCTTGGCCTTGCCCGAAAGGGCCGCGGCCAGGGCTACCGCGCCGCCCGGTTCCAGCACCAGCCGCAAGTGCGAGAAGGCGAAGCGCTGCGCCTCGCGCACCTCGGCTTCGGTAACGCGCAATCCGTATTCGCAGCGCGCCTTGAGGACAGCGAAATTGACAGGCTTGGTGGCGAAGGTCTGCAGGGCATCGCAGGCGGTGGCAGGCGGGTTCTTTCCGACCGACTGGATTTCGCCGCTCTCGATACTGCGGCACACATCGTCCCAGCCTTCGGGCTCGACCGGCACGACTCGTGCGTCGGGGCAGGCGAGGGCGAGGCCGGCGGTAAGCCCTCCGCCACCGCAACAGGCAAGGATGCGGGTAGGGGAGGGTTCGCCCTGCGCTTCCAGCTGGGCAAGGATCTCGATGCCGGCACTGCCCTGGCCCTCGATCACCCAAGGATCCCCGAAGGCGTGCACGTAGGTCGCGCCTTTCTCGGCGGCGAGCGCCTCGGCGATCTCCTCGCGGTTTTCGGTCATCCGGTCGTAAGTGACGACCTCGGCCCCAAGCTCCTTCGTGCGCGCGAGTTTTATGGGCGGAGCGTCCTGCGGCATCACGATGGTGGCGGTCATTCCCAGCCGCCTTGCCGCCCAGGCAACGCCCTGAGCATGGTTGCCGCTGGAGACTGCGACGACGCCCTTGCCACTCTCCGTTTCGTCCAGGGCACTCAGGCGGTGCCACGCCCCGCGGATCTTGAAGGCGCCGACGGGTTGCAGGCACTCTGCCTTCACCCAGAAGCGCGCCTCTCCGATCGAAACCGGCAAAAGCGGGGTGGAAGGCAGTATCTCGCTTACCTTGCGCGCCGCCTCGATCACACCCTGGCGCGTCGGCGCTCGCATGCCCTCATGATCTTTCATCGCGGCCGGATATTACAAGATTGAAGTGCTTTCCAGTGCTCCCGGCGCTTTCCTACACCGCCGGCGGACGTCTTGTAATTCCCATGCCTCGCTACCATTCAAGCTCGCAGGATACAGCCATTCCCGAGAAGACGTGAGGGGCTCGCCCTTCTCTTCCAGGGCCGTGTTCCATGTGTTCCACATTCGCGCGAAAAGCCCTTTCCATCGCGGCGGTTTTAGGGAACGGGGAGCGCCGCATCCCGTTTTGCGGGCAAGACGGACAGGAGAACCTAGATGACCGATTCGAAGATCAACGACACGCGCAAAGCCGAGCTGCTTTCGACCCAGGTCGAGCACATCGATATCAAGACCTTCGACGCGCGGCCGATCATCGATTCGATGAAGAAGATGAGCTTCACCAGCCGCGATCTCGCCAACGCGACCGGCATCTACAACCAGATGCTGGAGGACAAGGATTGCACGATCTTCCTCGTCATCGCCGGCTCCACCAGCGCTGCAGGTTGCATGGATCTCTATGCGGAGCTGGTGCGCAACAACATGGTGGACTGTGTCGTCGCGACGGGCGCCACCATCGTGGACATGGATTTCTTCGAAGGGCTTGGACACAAGCACTACCAGGCGCTGGAAGTCCCCGACGACGATACGCTGCGCTCGCTCTACATCGACCGCATCTACGACACCTATATCGACGAGGAGCAGCTGCAGGACTGCGACTTCACGATCAACAAGATCGCCAACGAACTGCCGCCCGGGCCCTATTCCAGCCGCGCCTTCATCCGCGAGATGGGCAAATACCTGGTCGAGAACGGCAAGAAGGAAAACAGCCTTGTCAAGCTGGCCTACGAGCATGACGTTCCGATCTTCTGCCCGGCCTTCGTGGATTCGTCCGCCGGTTTCGGCCTTGTGAAACACCAGGTCGACCAGATGGAAAAGGGCGAGCCCTACATGATGATCGACGCCATCGCGGATTTCCGGGAGCTGACCGACATCAAGATCAAGTCGGGCGACAGCGGCCTGCTGATGATCGGCGGGGGCGTGCCCAAGAACTTCATTCAGGACACCGTGGTCTGCGCCGAGATCCTCGGCCATGAAGACGTGTCCGTGCACAAGTACGCGGTGCAGATCACCGTTGCCGACGTGCGCGACGGCGCCTGCTCGTCGTCTACTCTTCAGGAGGCAGCCAGCTGGGGCAAGGTCAACACCGGGATCGAGCAGATGGTATTTGCGGAGGCCGGTTCGGTCATGCCGCTCCTCGCCTCGGACGCCTATCACCGGGGGCTGTGGAAGGATCGCGAGCCCCGCCGTTGGGCAAAGCTGTTCGACAAGTAGGAATGCTGAGCACGGGGCGGGCTAGCGATAGCCCGTTACCGGCTCCCTGCTGTTGAGCTCGCGTGCCAGATCGGCGATGCGGGCGAACTGGTCGATGGTGGTCTCCATGCGCTGGCGGTCGTGCCGGGCATCGATATGGCCGCTTTCGAACATGTCACCGGTCTTCAGCGTTACCACCAGGCTGCCCTCATGGAAGATCGTGGCGACGTCGTCGCCGCGATAGCTTTGCTCGACCGCGATCAGCCGCTCGACATAGAGCGGGTCGATCAGGTGCCGCGCTTCGGTCTGATCGCTGGTGAAGATGTCGAACTTGTCCTCGAAATCGGGGTGGGTCATCTCGGCATAGTCGAGGTGCTTGCCGATCACCTCGATCGTGTCCTTCTTCGCACCGTAAAAGTGCCTGAAGGCATTGTCGCGCACCAGCAGGGTCGTGCCGTGGAAGCGGCGCGAATAGCCCACGCTCATCACGATGCCGCGAAACACGGTAACCCAGCGCTTGTTCTTGCCCGATCCCCGGCGTTCCTCCAGCCTTGCCTCGTGCAAGGTGAAGGGAATGTCACCGATATTCCCGCTCCAGTGGTCTTCGAAACTCGCGCGGTCATAGTTTGGCAGGAGCTTGCAGGATTTCGCCAGTTCGAACGGCGCGCCCGGTTCGCAATCGTGCCGGTATTCGAGACCCAGTGCATCGGCGATAGCCTCGTTGATCCCGATTTTCACGGTTTTTACCGCCTTGCTGACAGGGCGCTGCGCCCACGCGAAACCAAGCCCGCCGAGAACAAAGCTGCCCCATGCAACCGGGGCGAAATCGATCTGGAATGCGATCAGCACGAAGATCGCCAGCGGGAGCAAGACGACAAGGACGATGAAGCGGCGATTCCAGGTCTTTGTCTTTGCTCGCTCGCGAACTGGTGCCTGGTCTTGTAGCCATTGCCCCAGTTCGCCCGCCATCAATGCATCGACATTCGGGCGCTCGATCATGCGGTTCCCCCTGTGTCAGCCTCGACGAGCGCAAATCCTTTGCCTTTGCCTCGTGTCATGGCACACCATTACCCTGCAAGGGTAGGCTAGGGGGAATTGCATGGAATTGATAATCGCAATTGTCGTCATCGTTGTGCTGCTTGTCGTGCTCGTCGGCATCTACAACCGCCTCGTGGCTTTGCGGCAGAACGTAAACCAGGGCGTGGCGGATATCGATGCGCAGCTGCGCCAGCGGCACGACCTGATTCCGAACCTGGTCAGCACCGTGAAAGGCTATGCAGCGCATGAGCAGGAAACGCTCGAGCGGGTGATCCTTGCACGCAACATGGCTACGCAGGGCAGGATCAACTCGCAGGACGAGGCGCAATTGCGCATCGCGCTCGACAGGTTGCTGGCACTTGGAGAGGCCTATCCCGAGCTCAAGGCCAATGCCAATTTCCAGCAGTTGCAAAGCGAGCTTTCCGAAGTCGAGGACAAGCTTGCCGCTGCCCGCCGCGCGCTAAATGCGGCCGTCTCGCGCTACAATACCAAACGCGAGAGCTTTCCCGCGGTGCTGTTCGCCGGTGCGATGGGCTTCGAGGAGGCCGATTTCCACCACCTCGATGACAGCGAACAGGGCATCGTGGACCAGCGACCGGACGTGCAATTCACCTGACCGGGGCGCTGCGGAACGACCCGTCCGATTTCGCTTGCAATTCAACCTATGCGGCTTAAATGCGCGCTTCCGCTGCCCCAAGGGATTCCCACCGCAAGGCAGCTTTCTTGTCGGTTAAGTCCTTAGGGGGTCCCTTGAATTGCTCCAGTATCCTGATGCCAAGGCTGTAGTCCGCTCTCTCGAGCCGGACGAACCCGTGACACTCTTGCGCCCGCATGCCGCGATGCGCGCCGCCCGCTTCTTTACCGAGAAGTTCCCGGGCAAGGCGATGTATGCGGTGAAGGCCAATCCCTCCCCCGACCTCATCCGCATCCTGTGGGATGGCGGCGTGACGCATTACGACGTCGCCTCCATTGCCGAGGTGCGCATGGTGCGCGCTACGCTGCCCGAAGCAGTGCTGTGCTTCATGCACCCCGTAAAAACCAGCCGGGCCGTGCGGGAGGCCTATTTCGAGCATGGGGTAAGGACCTACAGCCTCGACACGCTGGAAGAGCTGCAGAAGATCGTCGAGGCTACCACGGCCGAGGACGGCACGCCGGCCAGGGATCTCAACCTGCTGGTGCGCCTTCGCGTTTCGTCGGAGCATTCGGAGCTGTCGCTTGCGGCCAAGTTCGGCGTCGATCTCGCTGATGCCGCGCCGCTGCTTCAGGCTACCCGCCAGCATTGCGATGCGCTGGGCATCTGCTTCCACGTGGGCAGCCAGGCGATGACGCCGTTCGCCTATGTGCAGGCGCTGGAGCGCGTGCGCGCCGCGATCGCCGAGGCTGCGGTGACGGTGGACATCGTGGATGTCGGCGGCGGTTTCCCGTCCGTCTATCCCGATCTCGATCCGCCCGCGCTGGAGGACTATTTCCAGCTCATACACCAGCATTTCGAGGCGCTGCCAATCTCCTATTCGGCAGAGCTGTGGGCGGAGCCGGGCCGGGCGCTTTGTGCGGAGTACTCCTCCATCATCGTGAAGGTGGAAAAGCGCCGCGGCGACGAGCTTTACATCAATGACGGGGCCTATGGCGCGCTGTTCGATGCAGCGCATGTCGCGTGGCGTTTCCCCGTCGTGGCCTTGGAGGACGATCTCCTGAAGCCGCTCGCGGAGTTCAGCTTCTACGGTCCGACCTGCGACGATGCCGACTTCATGAAGGGCCCTTTCATGCTGCCCGAGGATATTCAGGCCGGCGACTATATCGAGATCGGCATGCTCGGTGCCTATGGCGCGGCGATGAAGACTGCCTTCAACGGCTTCGGCGCAAGCGAAGCCGTGCATGTCGCTGACGAGCCGATGGCCAGCCTCTATCGTGGCGACCGCCCGGATCCGCGCAGCAGCGACAACGTGGTGAGCCTACGCTAGGCACCGCTTGTTTCTCTCCCTTGGTGTGTTACAACACCAACACGCCAAGGGAGTTGTGCATGCGATGGATGTTCGGTTTGCTGGCCGCGATGGCGTTTCATACATCCGTCATGGCTGAAGAGCAGGATCACGCAAGTGCGCCGCCGGTCCAGGTTATGGTCCTGGGGACCTATCACTGGGCAAATCCGGGGCGCGATGTCGCCAACGTAACGGTCGACGACGTGCTTTCCGACCGGCGCCAGGCCGAGATCGCCGAGCTTGCCGACACTCTATCCCGATGGGAGCCCACGAAGATCGCAGTCGAATCCGTGGAGCACGCGCCGGACTTCGTCGTGCCTGATTTCGCTGAGGTCGATACGCTGCTGAAGACCCAACGGAACGAGTCGATCCAACTCGGCTATCGCCTGGCGGACATGCTTGGCCATAACGCGGTCTATGGAATTGACGAGCAAGGCGATGACGGCGAGCCGGATTACTTTCCCTTCGGCGCCGTGCAGGAATTCGCAGAGGCGAACGGGCAGGCGCAGATTACCGAGCAGGTCATGGCCATAGCGCAGGCGGCAGCTCAGGAAAGCGAGCGCGATCTGGCCGCGCAAACCATCGCCGAGAGCTTGATCCCGCACAATCGCGCCGACGAACTCGATGCCCGTCATGACCAGCTCTACTACTCGATGCTGCGCGTCGGCGATGGCGACAGCCAGCCCGGTGCCGAGCTCAACGCCTACTGGTACATGCGCAACGCCCAGATGTTCGCAAAGCTCGACATGGTGGCGGAACCGGGTGACAGGATCCTGCTGATCGTCGGAAGCGGCCACACTACCTGGCTGCGCCATTTCGTCCGGCGGATGCCGGGTTACGAGCTGGTGGACGCCCTGCCATTCCTCCATGCCGCCGAAGGGGGAAGGGCGGACCCGCGCTAGGGCGGGCCGACCGGGCTTACTCTTCGATACGGGTCATCTGGAACTCGGCAAAGCGTGGGTCACCGTGCAGAGCGGCGAGGATCGGCAACATCACGTGGTGCCCTTCCGCGCCATTGGTGAAGACGATGATGCCGCGTCGCGCTGCAAGATCGTAGACGCCGATCGTGCGTTCGCCCTGGTCGCCTCCGGAATGCTCCATGATCTTGCGGTCGCCATAGTCGTAGACGTACCATCCGAGGCCCCAGCCCATGTTTTCGGGGCAGAACGCCTCGGTCGAATCTTCGGGGCAGCGCGGGTGGCCCTGGTCGAAATGCGCGATCGTGCGCTGCCTTTCGCGTAGCTCTGGCGAGAGTGTATCCTGCTCGAAGACCTGCAGCATGAAGGCGGCGTATTCGCTGGTGGTGGTGCGCATGTCGTCGGAGGCGGAGAACTCCTCGCGAACCATGTTGTAGACCGCCTCGCCCGCCTTGTAGGGAAAGGCTGTGCGGTAGGGGAAGAAGCGGTTTCGGGTATAGCCCGAGAAGCGCATTCCGGCGGGGTCGAAGATGAGTTCGCGCGCCAGCGTCTCGAAATCCTCGCCCGCCGCAGCCGCTGCGGCATGGGCCATCCACTCGTAACCTTCGCCGGAATAGCCAGTCTTCGTATCGGGATCGTGGATGAACTGGAGCACGTCGTCGGTCTCGTAGCGCCAGTTGGGGAAGCCGGTGCGGTGGTGCATGACCAGTTCCGGCGTCAGCTGCGCCGCCCGCGGATCGTCGGCGACGTCCTCCTCCACGTGATGATCGACGAGCGGGGTGCCAAGCGCAAGGTCACCGCGGTCAATTAGCCGGAGCACGATCTCGGCAGAGACCGGTTTGGTCATTGATGCGATGTTGTAGAGCGTTTCCCCGTTAGCAGGATAACCCCATTGCTGATAACCGTAGTGGCGCGTGAACTGCAGTTCGCCATTGTCGATGAAAGCGATACCCACACTCGGCACATCATGCCGGGCAAGCAGCAGGGGAGCCGTCGCATCGAGCCACGCGATCCGCTCCTCGTTCTTAGCCTCTACGGCCAGCGGGGTATACTCCGCAGTCTCCTGCGCAGCGGCAGGCGCCGCGATCACACAGGTGGCTGCAAGTGCCGCGCGAATGTTCACCCGTTTCATCATTGTCATCTCCCTACCGGATCCATGTCCGGCCCTCCCTTGATTGCGATCTTGCTGTTTTATCAGAACAACACAGCAGATCGAACCGCGTGCCTATGGCACTGGTCGAGCCGCAATCGCAGTTCGTAGAGGGGGGGGGAGGCTATGAGGGCTTCGCAGCCCGTCAGTTTCTTTGAACCGAGACCTGCATGAATTGCGGCTGGCTTTTCGGTCCATCGCCCAGCATCGCGCTGGGATAGTTTCCGGGCGGAAGCGAAGTCAGCGGCATCCCCGCCGAGGCCAGGACATAGGGCGAGACGCGATAGCGTGTGCACAGGCCGCCCGCGCCATCGCTGATGAGCGGCGTTTCGAACTCCACCCCGATAGTTGCATCCTTGCTCCTGCGAACCTCGCACACCACCAGCTGGCCACCACCCAGATCGAGCACGAGACCGGTGCCGACGGGAACGCCCACCAGGCCCTCGATGCGGCTGCCCGTCGTGCTGAGATCGCGCATCACGGCGTCGTAGCGGTGGTCGTCATGGATCACGCCGATGCGGCGGAACACGCTACGGCGTTCCGGTCGATAGGTATCGGGGCCGTCTGGCTCGATCGCGTAGCCGCCGCCGGCGATCTCTTCGAGGATCTCGGATTGAGGGCGTGCTTTCGAGTAGATCCAGCCCTGGATGTATTGTGCGCCCTTTTCGCACACGAGATTGAACTGGTCGAAGGCTTCCACGCCCTCCACCGTCACATCCATGCCCAGTGCATCGGAAAGCCCGATGATCGCGGAGATGATCTTGGCGCTGTTCTGGTCTTTCTGCGTGCAGCTGTCGACGAAGCTCTTGTCCACCTTCAGCTTGTCGAAAGGCGCGGAGCGCAGATAGCTGAGCGAGGAGTAGCCGGTTCCGAAATCGTCGAGCGCGAGGCGCACCCCCAGTTGCTTCAAAGCGGCGAAGGTTTTCTCGGTTGCCTCGATATCTCCGAGGAATACGGTTTCCGTAAGCTCGAGCTCCAGCCTGTCCGGGTCGATACCCGTGTCGGCTAGCGCCTGCGTGATGATCGCCAGGAAACCCCTGTTCGCGAACTGCTTGGCCGAGACGTTAACGGCCACGCGAACGGTCTCAGGCCATTGCAGGGCGTCTTCGCAGGCACGGCGGATCGCCCATTCGCCAAGCCGGTTGATGAGATCGGAATCCTCCGCGACCGGAATGAAGTGCATGGGCGGGATGTTACCCTTTTCGGGGTGTTCCCAGCGCATCAGACCTTCGAAGCCCACCACGGCGTTGTCGCTGGTGCGAACGACCGGCTGGTAGTGCAGGCTGAGCTGGTTTTTTTCCATGGCTTCGCGCAGGTCGTCGAGCATCACCTGCCGCTCCTGCTCGACGTCCTTCAACTCCGCCGAATAGAAGCGATACATGCCGCGCCCGCCATTTTTCGCGGCATACAGGGCAAGGTCGGCGGAACGCGTAAGCTCGCCGCGTTCAAGTCCATCGTATGGGGCGATTGAAATGCCGACCGAAGCGCCGATGATCGCGCGCTTGCCTTCGACCTGATAGGGCGATGAGAGCATCTGGATGATCTTGTCGGCAAGATCGCCCAGTTCGCCCCGGTCGTCGACATCGGGAAGGATGACCTGGAATTCATCACCGCCCAGCCGGCCGATCTCGCCGCGATTGCTGATCACGGCCCGCAGCCGCTCGCCGACCTGGCGCAGCAGGTCGTCGCCGGCCGGGTGGCCCATGGTGTCGTTGACGTATTTGAACTTGTCGAGATCCAGCATCATGAGCGCACACGAACGTTTTGCGCTCTTGTATGCGGCAAGGGTGGAATCGAGACGCCTTTCCATGCGGTGCCGGTTGGCAAGCCCGGTGAGAGAATCGAACTCGGCGGCGCGAGTGTCCTCCAGCTTTTGTCGAAACTCTTCCGTCACGTCGCGGGCGCTGCCGCGGTAGCCGTGAAATTCGCCTTCCTCGTCGATCTTGGGATGGCCACACAGGGACCACCAGCGCGGCTGCCCGGACGGGCTGTTGAACCGCACGACGAGGTTGCTCAGCCTGCTCCGCGCCGAGAGCTGGAAATTCAGCGGACGATCATGTCTCTCGTCCGGATTGTCCTTGTCTATTGCGAACAGGGAGACGAGCGGCTGGCCGATCAGCGCAGAGCCTTCGACGCCCAGCCATTCGATGGCCTTTTCGGAAAGGTAGATGAGCTGGCCTTCGGCATCGCTGGCCCAGATCCAACCAATGCCGGCCTGCTCGAAATCGTCGAGCACTTCGCGGCGCAGGGACTGATGGTCCTGCGGCACGACCACGGTGTTCTTGAACAGGCTCCTTACCGCCATCTCGGTCCATCACTCACATCAAACAGGCCGGTTTCTCCGACACGGTTTGGAAGCGGTGACAGCTAATGGTAAATTCGTCGCTAAGACGGGAGCGGGAATAGCCCTTGTCAGGCGGCCTCACGCAGGGCGAGATCGAGCCGGTCCCAGATTTCCACCAGCGCGGTGGTCAATTCATCCATCATGCCTGCGGTATGTGCAGGGCCCGGAGTGAAGCGCAAACGCTCCGTCCCGCGGGGAACGGTGGGGAAATTGATGGGCTGCACGTATACGCCGTACTCAGCGAGCAAAATATCGCTGATCTTCTTGGCGCGAACAGGGTCGCCTACCATGAGCGGCACGATATGGGTGGTGCTGTCCATCACCGGCAGGCCGGCGTCGCGGAACTTCGCCTTCAGCATAGCGGCATTGGCCTGCTGCGCGTCGCGCTCCACGCTGCTTTCCTTGAGATGCTTCACCGAGGCGAGCACGCCCGCCACCAGCACGGGGCTGAGCGAGGTGGTAAAGATGAAGCCGGGCGCATAGGAACGGATGCAGTCGATCACCTTGCGGCTGGAGGCGACATAACCGCCCATCACGCCGAAAGCCTTGCCGAGAGTCCCCTCGATCAGGTCGATGCGGTGCGCTGCCTCGTCCCGCTCCGAAATGCCGCCGCCGTGGTCGCCATACATGCCGACCGCGTGGACCTCGTCGATATAGGTGAGGGCGTTATACTTCTCGGCGAGGTCGCAGATCGCGTGGATCGGGGCGACGTCGCCGTCCATCGAATAGACGCTCTCAAAGGCAATCACCTTGGGCGCGTCAGGATCCTCGGCGGCCAGCAATTCCTCAAGATGCTCGAGATCATTGTGACGGAACACGCGCTTCTCGCAGCCGGAATTGCGGATGCCGGCGATCATGCTGGCGTGGTTCAGCTCGTCCGAAAAGATGATGCAACCCGGCAGCAATTTCGCGAGCGTCGATAGCGTCGCGTCGTTGGAAACATAGCCACTGGTAAACAGCAGCGCAGCTTCCTTGCCATGAAGCTGGGCCAGCTCGCTCTCGAGCTCGATATGATAGTGCGTGTTGCCGCCGATATTGCGCGTGCCGCCCGAGCCCGCGCCGACATCGTGCAGCGCCTCTTCCATGGCGGCGACGACCTTGGGGTGCTGGCCCATGGCGAGGTAATCGTTCGAGCACCACACGGTGATCGGCTTGGGACCGTTATGGCCCGCAAAACACCGCGCATTGGGGAAGGCACCCTTGTTGCGCAGGATGTCGATGAAGACGCGGTAACGCCCCTCGGAATGCAAGCGGTCGATCGCCTGGTCGAAGATCTGGTCGTAGTTCAGCGTACCTGTCCATTCGGCGCCGCCGGGGCATTCGCGGCCGTGAGTCCGTGCGGATTTAGTCAATGAGAGCGCAGGTTTGAAGCACGAAGTTTGCGAATCGTTCGCATCAGATCGGCTCGATCCTGCCAATTCCGTAGGGTTCGAAACCGCTGAGGAGATCCGGGTCACTATGTCCACCACCTGTCACAATCGCATAATCGTCATGCCGCCGGTCGAACGACTGGCCCTGCGTCAGATATGCGATGCGGCGGGCAATTCCTTGCGCTCCGTCAATAAACTGCACGCTTTCGCCGAAAGCCCGGCCGAGTTCGGCCTGGACCAGCGGAAAGTGCGTGCAGGCGAGGACGACCGTATCGATCGCGTCTCCCCCTGGCTGGCGAAGGAGCCCCTCGGCGGCGCGGGTGAATATCTCCGGATCGGGCGCATGACCGCGCAACTTGCTTTCGGCTGCGGCCACGAGTTCCGGGGCGGCATGACGAATCAGGCGCTTGTCCTTGGCGAACTCGGCCTCGAGGTTGTCGACATAGGCCTGCCGGATCGTGGCCGCCGTGCCGAGCAGGCCGATGGTGCCGGTGCGCGTCATCGCGGCAGCTGGCTTGATGGCGGGCACGGTGCCGACGATTGGCGTCTCCAGCACGTCGCGCACCATGCCCAGCGCAATGGTGCTGGCGGTATTGCAGGCGATGCAGACGAGGCGCGGATGCGTCCGCTCGGCAAGGCGGCCCAGCATCCCGGCAACGCGAGCAGCGACTTCCGCCTCGGTCTTTTCGCCATAGGGGATGCCGGCAAGATCGGCTGCGTAGATGATGGGGGCTTGCGGCAATTGCCCACGCAGCGCAGCCAGCACGCTTAATCCCCCCAGGCCGGAATCGAACAGCAGGATCGGGGAGGAAGCCTTCGGAGTCACGCAGCGCGCTTTGATCGAAATGCGGGGCTTTCACAAGCATTGGAATTGCGGGTAAGGGCCGTTCCATGGATCAGTTTCTCGGATTGCTGCTCGGCTACGCCTTCGGCTCGGTGCCCTTCGGCCTGCTGCTCGCCAAGACCGCGGGGCTGGGCGATATCCGGCAAATCGGCAGCGGCAATATCGGTGCGACGAACGTGCTGCGCACCGGCTCGAAGAAGCTGGCGGCGGCGACCTTGCTGCTCGATCTTGCCAAGGGACTCGTTCCCGTCCTTCTCGCAAGGGCACTTCTGGACCAACCCCAGACCATGCCGGAGGCCGCCTTCGGCCCGGTACCGCTGGCCGCACTGGGTGCCGTGCTCGGGCACTGCTTCCCCGTCTGGCTGCGTTTCAAGGGAGGCAAGGGCGTTGCGACCAATGCGGGAGTCTGCTTCGGCCTCGCCTGGCCTATTGGATTGGCATACGCGGCAGTGTGGATTGCGCTGCTCGCACTGCTCCGTATCTCGTCGCTTGCCGGAATGTGCGCGGTTATCGCTGCGGTTGTTGCAGCTTTCGTGCTCGGTATGGAACAATTCGCGCCAGTTCTGACGCTTATTGCCCTTCTCGTGCTATGGCTCCACCGCGCGAATATCGGCCGGCTCATGCGCGGTGAGGAACCGAAGGTCGGTAGCAAGAAGTGAGCGATGTCCCAAAGCTGACCCAGGACGAGGCCTTCGCCCGCATCCGCCTGCTGCGCTCTGCCAATATCGGGCCGGTCAGCTATGCCCAGTTGCTGGGCCGCTTCGGCAACGCCCAGGAAGCGATCGAAGCCCTGCCAGATCTCGCCGCGCGCGGTGCGAAGCGAAACTACAAGCCGGCTCCACGCGACCGGATCGAGCAGGAAGTTCAGGCCGCCCGCAAAGCAGGCGCGCGCTACCTGTTTCACGATCAGCCGGACTATCCCGCCAATCTCGCCGCGATGGAGGGCGCGCCGCCTATCGTCACCATGCGCGGCGACCTGTCGCTGGCGTCGCGTCCCTGCGTAGCCATGGTCGGCGCGCGCAATGCCTCGGCAGCGGCGGTGAAGCTGGCGCGCGATTTCGCACGGGAGCTTGCGGCGGAGGGCTTCGTGGTCGTCTCCGGCCTTGCCAAGGGAATCGACGGCGCATGCCACGAAGGCGCGATGCCCCGTACCATCGGCGTGATCGCCAGCGGTATCGACATCGCCTATCCCCCGCAGCACGCGAAGCTGCAGGAGCAGATCGCCAGCGAGGCCCTGCTGATCGCGGAGGAACCGCCCGGCACGCAGCCGCGTGGCCAGCAATTCCCCAAGCGCAACCGCATCATCGCCGGGCTCTCCATGGGCACGCTGGTGGTGGAGGCCGCGCCCAAGTCCGGCTCGCTCATCACCGCCAGGCTGGCGGGCGAGGCGGGGCGCGAGGTGATGGCGATCCCCGGACACCCGGCGGACAGCCGCTCGCATGGCTGCAACCAGCTGATCCGCGAAGGCGCGGTGCTGGTGCAGACGCCGCAGGATGTGGTGGAACTCCTGTCCGGCTTCGATGGTACGCCGCGATCTTCGGTACGAGAGAGCGGACAGGATTTCGTTTTCGACGACACCGAAGAGGATCTGCCAGCCGACGACATCGCCGCCATGCTTTCGGCAGCCCCGGTGGCCGTGGACGAACTCGTCCGCCAGACCGGCAGCACGCCGGGTGCCGTGCAGATGGCGTTGCTGGAACTGGAAATCGCCGGTCGGCTCGAACGCCATGCCGGGGGTAGGGTGAGCCTTGTCTGACCCAGCGACCCGCGCCGCCACCTTCGCCCGCCGCGTCTATATCGCCGCTGCCATCTACGGCTGTCTTGCCGTGCCGATGCTCTATTTCACCGACGCACCCGATCCGCACCGGCTGCTCTATTTCGCTTTCGCCGGAATCGCGCTGGTATTCCAGGGCGTGTTCCTCGTCATCGCCCGCGATCCACTTCGCTATGCGCCCTTCCTGCCGCTGACCGTGTTCGAGAAACTCAGCTTCGGAATCCCCGCGCTTGCCTTCTGGTCGCAGGGGCAGGCGGCGGACGACATGGCGCTGGGCGGAGCAGTCGACCTCTTGCTGGCGGCACTTTTCGCTATCGCATGGCTGAAAGTGCGAAAGGTGGCTTGACGAATCTTGCCTGCCCTCACCACCCTCGCGCGTACGTACACACGTAAGGCCAAGCCGCAGGAAAACCCGGATCACCATGCAACTCGTCATCGTAGAATCGCCGGCCAAGGCGAAAACCATCGAGAAATATCTCGGCAAGGACTTCAAGGTTCTCGCCTCCTACGGCCATGTCCGCGACCTGCCTCCCAAGGACGGCTCGGTCCGTCCGGAGGAAGACTTCGCGATGGACTGGGAGGTCTATAACGACCAGCGCAACCGCGCGCAGGTGAAGGCCATCGCCGATGCCGCGAAGGCTGCCGATCACCTGATCCTCGCCACCGACCCCGATCGCGAGGGCGAGGCGATCAGCTGGCACGTTATGGACCTCCTGAAGAAGCGCAAGGCCCTGCCGAGCGAGGTGAGCCGCGTTACCTTCAACGCCATCACCAAGCAGGCTGTGACCGAGGCGATGAAGGCCCCGCGTGAGCTGGACCAGGACCTGATCGACGCGTATCTCGGCCGCCGCGCGCTCGACTACCTGTTCGGCTTCACCCTCTCGCCCGTGCTGTGGCGCAAGCTGCCCGGCGCGAAATCGGCGGGCCGCGTGCAGTCCGTGGCGCTGCGCCTGATCTGCGAGCGCGAGCGCGAGATCGAGGTGTTCAAGCCGGACGAATACTGGTCCGTCATCGCGAAGATGGAGCAGGACGGGACGGCTTTCGACGCGCGCCTCGTGCGGTTCGACGGCAAGAAGCTGGAGCGGCTCTCCATCGGCGATAAGGGCACGGCCGACGCTGCAAAGGCAGCGGTGGAGCAGGGCGCGTTCAAGGTCGAGGAGGTCGAGACCAAGCCGGTCAAGCGCAACCCCGCGCCGCCGTTCACCACCTCCACCCTGCAACAGGAAGCCGCGCGCAAGCTGGGCTTTTCCGCCAGCCACACGATGCGCTGCGCTCAGTCGCTCTACGAAGCGGGCGCGATTACCTACATGCGTACCGACGGCGTGCAGATGGACATGAGCGCCATCATGGCCGCGCGCGATGCCATTGCCGATCGCTTCTCCGAGGAATATCGCCCGGAAAAGCCGCGCTTCTATTCGACCAAGGCGAAGAACGCGCAGGAAGCGCACGAGGCGATCCGCCCAACCAATTTCGCCAAGGACCGCGCGGGCTCGGGCGACGAGGCCAAGCTCTACGACCTCATCTTCAAGCGTGCGATGGCGAGCCAGATGTCCACCGCGCAGCTGGAGCGCACAACCGTCACTCTGCGCGAGGCGACCGGCAAGCACGAATTGCGCGCCACCGGACAGGTGGTGAAATTCCCCGGCTTCCTCGCCGTCTATTCCGAAAGCTTCGACGAGAAGTCGGAGGAGGATGACGACAATCTGCTGCCGGTCATGCGCAAGGGCGATTCTCCCGCCAAAAAGGCAGTCGAGGCGACGCAGCACTTCACCCAGCCGCCGCCGCGCTTTTCCGAGGCTTCGCTGGTCAAGCGGCTGGAGGAGCTGGGCATCGGGCGTCCCTCCACCTACGCCTCCACCATCCAGACCCTGCGTGATCGCGATTACGTGCGGATGGAGAAAAACCGTTTCTTCGCAGAGGATTCGGGCCGCCTGCTCACGGCATTTCTCGAGCGGTTCTTCCCTCGCTACGTCGCCTACGATTTTACCGCCGGGATGGAAGACGAACTGGACGAGGTTTCCGGCGGGCGTGCGCAATACAAGGCGCTGCTCGAAAATTTCTGGCGCGACTTCAAGCCCAAGAGCGACGAGGTCATGGAGCGCCAGCCCTCCGAAGTGACCGAGGTGCTCGACACCTTCCTCGAGGATTTCCTCTTCCCCGAGCGCGAGGACGGGCACAAGCCGCGCTGGTGTCCGCTGTGTGCGGAACAGGGCCGCGAAGGTGGCGAATTGCACCTGCGCGGCGGGCGTTACGGCGCCTTCATCGGCTGCGTGAACTACCCGGAATGCACGTTCCGCCGCAAGTTCGGCCAACCCGGAGGAGAGGATGGCTCCAACGATGGCGTAATGGGCGAGGATCCCGAAACCGGTCAGCAGGTGGAGCGCAAGACCGGGCGCTTCGGCCCCTATGTGCAGATGGGCGAGGGCAAGGAAGCGAAGCGCGCGTCCATCCCCAAGGACATCGACGATTTCGATCTCGAATGGGCACTGAAGCTTCTCAGCCTGCCACGCATCGTCGGCCAGCATCCCGATACCGGCAAGGATATCGAGGCGGGCCTGTGGCGATATGGCCCCGCAGTGCGACATGACGGCACCTACGGAAAACTGCAGAACACTGGCGAGATCTTCGAGATCGGCATGAACCGCGCGGTGGACCTCCTCGCCCAGGCCGCCCAGAAAGGCGCGAAGCGCGGCAGCCGTGAACCGCTCAAGGTGCTCGGCAAGACCGAGGCGGGCGACGAGGTGAAGCTCATGGATGGGCGTTTCGGCGCCTATGTCACCGACGGGAACGTCAATGCGACCATTCCCAAGGACAAGGATCAGGACGCGCTGACGCTGGAGGAAGCGCTGACCCTGATCTCTGAGAAGGCGGCCAAGGCTCCGGCGAAAAAGAAGCGCAAGGCTCCTGCCAAGAAGAAGGGGGCTGCATCGAAGGGGACCGCGAAGAAGAAGGCTCCTGCAAAAAAGCCGGCGGCGAAGAAGAGCGGGAACGCCAAGGCCGAAGGGTAGGGGTAACTTAGCACGGTGCGGCGAGGCGTTGGTAATTAGTCAACCCTTCGCCGCTAGGCAGGTCCTGCATTCGAGGACATGTCACGTGATCGAGATCGAAATCCAGAACGAGACCGACCAGACCCAGCGCCGGCTGCGCTTCGCATCCGTACCGCGGATCGGCGAGGGCGTGCGCCTGCAGGATGGCGAAGGAATCTGGGAGAGTTTTGACGTTCTCGACGTGTGGTATCAGAAGGCCGAATTCGGCGATGTCTGGGTGCCTTACGTCCATGTCCGGGCGAGCGCTACCGCTGCGCCCGCGTTGAAAGCTTCGGGCAGCTACTAGGTCGAAGCGGGAGGTCGAGCCATCCAACACCTTATCAAGAGAACCACCGGTATGCGGGCCGGCCAGAATGCCTCCAAGGGCGATGGCAAGACCCTTGGGGAGCGGCTTGCCCAGACGCGCCAGGCATCCATGAGAGGGCTCGATCCTGGAGAAGAACAAGGCGAGGACCTGCAGCCTCTGGAACAGCCAGAAGATGCTGGGGGCGGGGAGACCGTCGAGGAAAGTCACCACGGCAAGACCGACGCCATCGTGCAGGCTGCCAAGGCTGCGCGCCGCCCGGTGGCCATGGCTCGCGGAAACGGCAAGACCTGCCTGATCGTCGATGACAGCCGGGTCATCCGCAAGCTCGCCAGCAAGATCGTGTCCGAACTCGGCTACCAGCCGGTGGAGGCCGAAAATGGCGAAGAGGCTCTCGCGCGCTGCAACAAGCGGATGCCCGCTCTTGTGATCACCGACTGGAACATGCCGGTGATGAGCGGAATCGATTTCGTCATGACCTTGCGCTCCATGCCGGCCGACATTGCTCCGATCGTGGTATTCTGCACTAGCAAGAGCGATGCGCAGGACATCCATGCCGGCATATCGGCAGGCGCGGACGATTACATCGTGAAGCCGTTCACCGAAAAGACGCTTACCGCCAAACTGGAAAAACTGGGCGTCGCCTGAACCAACAGCCGCACCGCTCGATGCGTATTTCCGCTCGAACGTCATGCTGCACTTGCGAAAAGGCAGGTGCGGGCGCACATGACGCAGGTGAACGAGCATAGCCAGATCATCCCGGCGACCCCGGCGCGTCCGATAGCGGACGATCACGAAGGCTTGCCCAAGCCGCGCCGCCTCTGGGCCATCGCTGCAATCTGCTTCGGAACATCCCTGCTAGTGATCGACGGCTCGATCGCCAATGTCGCGCTGCCCACCATCGCCCGCGACCTTGGCGTCAGCGAGGCCGTGGTTACCAACGTCGTCACCGTCTACCAGCTGGTGCTGGTGATGCTGCTGCTGCCATTCTCCTCGCTGGGAGACAGGCTGGGCCATCGGCGTCTTTACCAGGCGGGACAGGTGCTGTTCATGGTTGCCTCCGCGCTGTGCTACCTCGCGGAAAGCCTGACGTTCCTGCTGGTCCTGCGCGCATTGCAGGCCATTGGTGCAGCCATGGCGTTGAGCGTTTCGGCAGCCATGCTGCGGCAGATCTATCCAGCCAGACAGCTGGGCACCGGCATGGGCGTCAATTCCGTTATCGTGGCAAGTTCGGCAGCCATCGCGCCTACGCTGGGCGGGTACATCGTCGGCAACCTGCCATGGCAGACCGTGTTCGTGGCTGCCGCCCCGCTGGCGATCATCTCGCTGGGGCTGGGGCGTTTCCTCCCCGATCCGGAGCCGCGGGACCAGCCGCCCAAATGGAAAAGCGGCGCGATGAGCGCGCTCACCATGCTGCTGCTGGTTGGCGGTATCCAGCTTGGCACACACGATGCGCTGGCCTGGGGCGTTGCCGCCTTCGCTCTTGGAGTTGTGGTGCTGCTCCTGCTGATCCGGCGCGAGCGGCAACGCGAGGCGCCGGTCTTCCCGGTCGACCTGCTGGCAAAGCCGGTGCTCGGTCTTTCGGCGCTGGCCAATTTCGCCAGTTTCATTTCGGCAGGCGCGCTGATGCTGGGACTACCCTTCCGGCTGGAGAACGGCATGGGCTACGACCCGCAAACGGTCGGGATCCTGCTTCTCCCGTTCCCGCTGACGATGCTCGTCGTCTCCCCGCTGGCAGGCTGGGCATCGGACCGGATAGCCGCGACCAAGCTGGGCGTTACGGGCATGACCATCGCAATCATCGGCCTGCTCCTGCTCGCTACCATGCCCGAAATGCCTGGCGAATGGGGCATCGCCTGGCGCCTGAGCCTCACGGCGCTGGGTTTTGGCCTGTTCTTTTCCCCCAACTCGCGTCTGCTGATCGGCCGCGCACCGAGAGACCGGGCGGCAGCTGCGGGTGGCCTGCTGTCGACTTCGCGCCTGTTCGGACAGACGATGGCGGCGGTCGTAATCGGCATCGTGCTTGCCGGAGGTCTCGGATTGGGTCCGGTGCCGCTCTATGTCAGCTGCGTGCTGGCGGTGGTGGCTGCCCTGTGCAGCATGGCGCGCTTTGCGCAGCGCGGCAATCCGGCGAACGCCTGATCGACTACTTCACCCAATCGAGTCCGATTTCCTCGTAGATTTCGCGGTTCTCGGCCCATCTCTCATCTACTTTGACGTGGAGGAAGAGATGGACTTTGACGCCGAGCATTTCCGACAGTTCCTTGCGCGCTGCCTCTCCGATGGCCTTGATGCGGCTACCTTGCTTGCCGAGCACGATAGGCTTCTGGCTGTCTCGGGCGATGACGATCTGCTGGCGAACTTCTACGCTGCCGTCTGGCCGCTGGGTATAGCTCTCGGGACGCACGGCAGCGTCGTAGGGTAGTTCCTCATGGAGTTGCTGGTAGAGCTGTTCGCGCGTCACCTCGGCGGCGAGCAAGCGTTCGCTGGCATCGGACACCTGATCCTCGGGATAATGCCACGGTCCTTCGGGCATCAGGGAGGCAAGGTTCTCCTTCAGTTCCGGAACTCCGTCCCCGGTAAGGGCGGAGACGAAGTACACCTCGCCGAAATCGGCAAGCTGGGTTAGCTCCTGCGCCAGTTCCAGCAGCGGCTCCTTCTTGGAGACATCCACCTTGTTGAGCACCAGGATCTTGCGTTCCTTGCGGCCTTTCAGCTGTTCCACCAGCGGCATGAGTTCGTGGCGACGCTGCTTCACCGGATCGACCACGAGGAGAACGGCATCGGCCTCCAGCGCGCCTTCCCACGCAGCGCTTACCATGGCGCGGTCCAGACGGCGCTTGGGTTCGAAGATGCCCGGCGTATCGACGAGGATCATCTGTGCCTCGTCATGCAAGGCGATGCCCAGCAGCCGCGCACGCGTGGTCTGTGCCTTGGCGCTGGTAATGGCGACCTTCTGGCCGACAAGCTGGTTTACCAGCGTCGACTTGCCAGCGTTGGGCGCGCCGATCACGGCGACAACGCCGCACTTCGTCACTGGGCTGGGGCTCATCCGTACTTCTCCATGAACAGTCTTGCGGCTTCGGTTTCGGCTTCGCGCTTGCCGCTGGCGGTGGCTTCCACCGCGCCGACATTGTGGACGCTGACCTGCACCGTGAAGCGGCGGTTGTGATCGGGGCCGGATGTACCAGTCACCTCGTAGAGCGGGGGGCGACGCTGATTGCCCGCAGCCCATTCCTGCAGCGCACTCTTGGGATGCTTCTGTCGCCCCGTGCTTCCGCCCACCACGCCCTGCCACAGTTCCCGAATGAGCGCCTGCGTTTCCTCGAATCCGGCCTCGAGAAAGTTGGCGCCCAGAAGCGATTCCATTATGTCGCCAAGGACGTTTTCGCTGTCCTGAGCGCCGTCTTCGCGGGCCTGCTTGCCCATGCGCACGTGATCAGGCGCCTTGATCTCTCGCGCTCGCCCGGCACAGGTGCGCTTGCTGACCAGGGCATTGAGACGTTGCGCAAGCTTGCCTTCCGCGCTGGCTGATATTTCATAGAGCCAATGCGCTATTGAGAGGCCCAGCACGCGGTCGCCCAGAAACTCGAGCCGTTGGTAATCCTTCGTTTCGCCCGTGCTGCCGTGCGTCAGAGCCTCTGCCCACAGAGCTTCGTCGCGCACGGTGAAGCCCGATTGCTCCAGCCATGCGCGCGTTTCGGGGGGCAGGGCGCTCATATACCCCGGAACAGCCTGTCCCAGCGCACGCCGTTGCCCCACGACCAGTACATGAAACTCGCTTCGGCCACGAGGTTTTCGGTCGGCACGAGGCCTACCCATCCGCCAGAGACCGTCGGACGGCGACTGTCCTGCGAGTTGTCGCGGTTGTCGCCCATCATGAAGACATGGCCGTCGGGCACGATGACAGGCGCGGTGTTGTCGACCCCGACCACGCCGAGGTCGAGGACGTTGTAGCTCACGCGATTGGGCAGGGTCTCGCGGAATTGCGGATAGCGGCAAGCATTGATGCCATCCTCGGTCCGGAAAGCGAAGCGACCGGAGTAGCAGCGGTCGGATGGTGCGATCTCGACGATGAAGTCCTCTACTCGCTCCATGGGGACGGGTTCGCCGTTCAGGACAAGCTGCCCGTCCACCATCTGCACGGTATCGCCAGGCAGGCCGATCACCCGCTTGATGTAGTCGCTCTTGTCGATGGGATGCTTGAAAATGGCGACGTCGCCATGTTCGGGCAGGCTGGCAAAGATGCGGCCATCGCCGATATCCGCGTCGAACGGCAGCGAGTAGCGCGAGTAGCCGTAAGACCATTTCTGCGCGAACAGGTAGTCTCCTACCAAGAGGCGCGGCATCATGCTTTCCGAGGGGATGTTGAAGCTGGTGAACACGAAGGTGCGGAAGATCAGCACCACGAGTACGAGCTTGACGAGGAACCAGCCGAAGCTTTTCCAGTCTTCCTTCTTCTCGGGTTTCGCCGCTTCGGGCTCCGTGATTTCACGCGGGGTTACATTGTTTGTCATCGGCGGAGGGTCTTGTTGCGAGTAGGGCGCTACGTCAAGCGTATCGCTGCCCTTGCAGGTGCAAGTATGCAAAGTGCGGCCTAATGTGGAACACCTGGAACACTGTCCTGAAGCGGAAAGCCGGTCCGGTTCGCGGTGGTGGCGACTTGTTCGGATTTTCGGTTTTCATTCGTCATGCGAGAGCCTAGCCACGCCGTGTATTCGGTAGGAAAGGAATCGCCCCTGTGACCATGACCCGCGACGAAGCGTGGAAAGCCCTTGCCCTCCATCCCGATCCCACGCTTGCGGAGTTGTTCGCCGAGGATCCACAGCGGGTGGAGAAGCTTTCCTCCCGCATAGAACTGGGGGAAACCGGCATTCGCTTCGACTGGTCGAAGACCCACCTGACCGACGAATTGCTGGCCGATTTCGAGGCGCTCGCCGAAGCAGCGGATTTCGACGAGATGCGCCGCCGCCTGTTTGCAGGTGAAGTGGTCAATCCGACCGAGAACCGCGCGGCCGAACATTCGGCTCTACGCGGCGTGGGCAGGGAAGCGAGCGTGGAGGAGGCAGAAGCCCTCCGCCAGCGCATGATGCTGCTGGTGAATGCCATTCACGATGGCGCCCTTGGCGAAGTGAAGCACCTCATTCACGTAGGCATCGGGGGCAGCGCACTCGGCCCGGCACTGGCCGTGGACGCACTGGGGCGCGACGATCCACTGGTGGACGTGCACGTCGTCTCGAACGTGGATGGTGTCGCGCTGGAGGAAGCCTTCGAGGCCTGCGATCCCAGGACCACGCTGATCGCCGTCGCTTCCAAGACCTTCACGACGATCGAAACCATGACCAACGCCCGGTCGGCGCTGAAATGGCTGGCGGATAACGGAGTGGATGATCCCACCGGACGGGTAATCGCGCTGACTGCCTCGCCCGAAAAGGCCGTCGAGTGGGGCGTGGATGAAACCCGCATCCTGCCATTCTCGGAGAGCGTAGGCGGACGTTACTCCCTGTGGTCGTCCATCGGCTTTCCCGTGGCGCTGGGGATCGGCTGGGAAGGGTTCGAGCAGATGCTGGACGGGGCCGCGCGCATCGACCAGCATTTCCGCGACGTGGACGGGCGCGACAATTTGCCGCTGCGCGCCGCTTTCTCGGATCTCTACTACTTGCGCCTGCGCGGCTGCCAGACCCGCGCGGTCTTCGCCTATGACGAGCGGCTGCGCCTGCTGCCCGGCTATCTCCAGCAGTTGGAGATGGAATCGAACGGCAAGCGCGTGACGGTGGATGGCGAGCCCTCCGGTCCGACCGCACCGATCACGTGGGGAGGGGTGGGCACCGACGCGCAGCATGCCGTATTCCAGCTGCTGCACCAGGGAACGCATCTGGTGCCGATCGACTTCATTGCCAGCATCGAACCAGGCGACATGCTGGATGCGGCGCATCACCACATCCTGTTGACGAACTGCTTCGCGCAGGGGGCAGCCTTGATGGCCGGACAGTCCAGCGACGATCCGCATCGCAGCTATCCCGGTAACCGTCCCTCGGCCACGATCCTGGTCGACGATCTCGACCCCGAAACCTTCGGCGCGTTGATCGCCTTCCACGAGCACCGGGTGTTTGCCGCTGCCGTGATGCTGGACATCAACCCTTTCGACCAGTTCGGGGTGGAGCTGGGCAAGGCCATCGCCAAGAAGATCGAAGGCGGCGGCGAACGTTTCGATCCCAGCACCGAGGCCCTCTTGAAGGAAGCCGGGGTGGGATAAGCGGGACGATCCTCGAACCGGGCAGAAAGAGCAGAAACCAATCTCGGATAGATCGCCTTCCTCATGCGTTGGGCACACAAATGATGAGGAAGGAAGGAAAGCTATGAAAAAGCTCACGATGTTTACGATGGCCTCGGTCGCGGCCCTGGGCCTTGCCGCCTGCAACTCCGAAGACGTGGAGAACACGCCGGTCGACGATATCGATGAGATCGTCGACGAGGACGTCAACGAGGAACCGTATCCCGTCGGCGGCGATCTGAACGAAGACCAGCAGGCCAATTACGACGCGATGGATCGCCAGGCGGTCAGCGACGAGTACGATACGAACATGGCCGACATGCAATCCGAGATGGAATCGGGTGGCGGCATGGCTGACGGCTCGATGAGCGGTAGCGGCTCGGGTGATGATGGCAGCATGGAAGCATCCATGGCCGACTCCGGCGGATCATCGAGCGATAGTTCGATGGATAGCGATTCGATGTCGGGCAGCGGCTCGGCCACGAGTGGATCAGGCTCGTCCATGCCGGCGCGCTCGAGCATGAGCTTTACCTATCTCGACCGGAACGACGATGGCCAGCTTTCGGTCGCGGAATATGCGATCTGGGCGCTGCCCACCAATCCCAATCCGCCCGAACCCAACGACGCCCTTGGACCGCACTTGACGCAGGACCAGATCAACGAGGCGGCGCAGACGTTCTTCTACTTCGACGATGATGGCGACACATACCTGTCGCAGTCGGAATTCCAGGACGCGCGCAACTCGGGCCGCGTTGGCTGACGATACCGAACTGCAAGACAAAAAGGGCCGGCGGGAGCGATCCTGCCGGCTCTTCTTTTCGTGGCTGTAGTGTTCAGTCTTCCTGCTCGATGAGTCCGGCCTGCTGGTCCAGCGGGATGTCGATATTGATGACGGCGCCTGCTGTCAGATTGCCGACCTCGAGCTTGCCGTTCATTCCGCGCACAAGCTCGCGCACGATGCGTGCCCCGAGATTTCCTTCTTGCGGCCATTTGCAGTCGTCGGGGATGCCGACACCATCATCCTCAACGGTGATGCGGATGAGGTCATTCGAAAGCATCCTGCATCGCACGCTGACGACACCCATCGCGCGGCCTTTGAAAGCATGCTGCATCGAATTGGTGAGTACTTCTGACACGATCAGGCCGATACGCCCGGCAGTTTCGACGGGCACCGTGATCGTGTCGGAATTGAAGTTCATCTTGATGCCGCGGCGGCCATCGATGTGATTGATGGCCGATGCAATTCGCCCGAGATAGGCGCCCAGCGGAATTATCTTTGCCGTCGCACTGGCTGCGCCGGCCTGGTCCATTTCCTGATAGAGGAGTTGCAGGGCCTCGACCCGCCGGGCGAGCGTATCGAATGCGCTGCGGGCATCGCTTGCCTGCGGTGCCTGTACGCGGATCATGCCCACGATCATCGACAGGTGGTTCTTCACCCGGTGCTGGATTTCGGCCAGTTGGTGGTCAAGCGTCACTTCCGTGCGCTGGTCCATGTCGGATCCGAGATCGCACTGGAAGCCGACATAGTACCGGCACTCGCCCTGGTCGTCATACAACGGTCCCATGGTCAGGCGATTCCAGAAGCCTTCTCCATTGGCGCGATAGTTGAAGATGACGGTTTCGATATCCGCTCGGCTCTTCACCGCCTCTGCCAGTTTCTCCACGGTTTGCGGATCGGTATCGTCGCCCTGGAGAAACCGGCAATTGCGCCCCAGAACTGCGCTGGAAGCATACCCGGTCATCTTCTCGAACGCACGGTTTACGAAGACCAGCGGCGCGTCGTCCTGTTCAAGATCGGCTATCGAAAGCGAGAAGGGCAGCCGCTCGTAAGCCGATTTCGACTCGTCATGCAGCAGTCGATCCTGTGCCGATTGAATGGCCTTGTGTTTCATGTCTTTCCCCAAGAAATGATCTGGCAGCCCGAAGCTGTCGCACCGTCATCCCTACGTCCGCGGTGAAAGTGACAACAAGTAGCGACCTATGCCAGTGTCATTTGCAAAAAAATAAGGCTTCGCATCATTTATCAGGAATACGCGACATCATATGTTGCGTTTGACTTTTGCTGCTGCGTGCACCACATGAGCCTCATCGAAGCGCGCGCCAGCGTGAAGCGGTGGACGAGACAACCTCCACCCCGGCAGCCCTTCGGTCCTTTTCCCAGAGACTTCCCTTTTCACGCGGGTCGTTTTGACACCCGCGCCGCGCGAGCTCCCTTTCGGGCGTCTCTGCGCGCCGCATATTATGCGAGTTTGATACATCCAATGACTATTCAGTTTTCCGACCTCGGCTTGTCGCAGCCTGTCATGCAGGCCCTCGACATGCAGGGTTACAAGGTTCCGACCCCGATCCAGGCACAGGCCATTCCGCCCGTGCTGGAAGGCCGCGACCTCCTCGGCATCGCGCAGACGGGCACCGGCAAGACCGCGGCCTTCATGCTGCCCAGCATCGACAATTTGCGCGCTGCCGACAACAACATCCCCTTCAAATCCTGCCGCATGCTGGTGCTCGCGCCGACGCGTGAGCTGGCCGGGCAGATCGCCCAGAGCGCCAAGGACTACGGCGCGCTGGCGGGCCTGAAAGTGCACTCGATCGTGGGCGGTACGTCCGTAGGCAAGGATCGCAACAAGCTGCATCGCGGCTGCGACATCCTTGTCGCGACGCCCGGGCGCTTGCTCGACCTGATCGATCAGAAGGCGTTCAACCTTTCCGGCCTCGAAATCCTCGTGCTGGACGAGGCGGACCAGATGCTCGACCTGGGCTTCATCCATGCGCTGCGCCGCATTCGCGAACTCGCCCCGGCGGACCGGCAGACGCTGTTCTTCAGCGCCACCATGCCCAAGCAGATCAAGGAGCTGGTAAGCGGCTATTGCAACGATCCGGTGCAGGTTTCCGTAACCCCCGCCTCCAGCACGGCAGAGCGGATCGACCAGTACCTGTTCATGGTGCAACAGGACGAGAAGCAGGCACTTCTCGAGCTGATCCTTTCCAGCAAGCATCAGGTGCCAGGCGAGATGGAGCGCATCCTCATCTTTACCCGCACCAAGCATGGCGCTGACCGGGTGGTGAAGAAGCTGGGCCAGCGCGGTATCGCTGCCAACGCCATTCACGGCAACAAGAGCCAGCCGCAGCGCCAGCGCGCGCTCGACGAGTTCAAGCGGGCAAAGACCCCTGTCCTCGTCGCAACCGACGTGGCGGCGCGCGGGATCGATATTCCCGGCGTCTCGCACGTGATCAATTACGAGCTACCCAACGTGCCCGAGCAATATGTGCACCGTATCGGCCGCACGGCGCGTGCAGGAGCCGACGGCGTGGCGATTGCCTTCTGCGCAGAGGACGAGCGCGCATATTTGAAGGACATCAACAAGCAGACCGACGCCAGCTTCGAGCGTCTGCCGCTGCCGGACAATTTCCGCGCCGTGGTGGAAGGGGTCGGCCCGACCAAGCCTGCTCCCAAGCAGCAGCGCCAGCGCGTGCAGCCCAAGCCGCGCGGCGCCTCTGCCGAGCGTGCGGGTGGCAACGCGCAGGGCGGACAGCGCCGACGCGGTGGCGGCCCCAAGAACGGCGGGAACCGTTCGGCCGGCGGCGGTCGTCCCAATCGCGGCAAGGGCGGCGGCGCTCGTCGCGGTTCAGGCTCGCAGGGCTAGCTTCGCGGCTAGGAGTAATTTAACCACGCACGCTCTAGGACACGGAGAAGTTCCGTTAGCGTGCAAGGGTTTGTGTATCGATGATCAGAACGAAAACAACTCTGGTAATCGGACGCGGCGCTTCGGCTGAAATCGAGATACCCACGGGATCGGAGCTTCTGGGCAAGATTGCCCAGGGCTTCGATTTCGGTCGCATGGGCACGGACCTTCAAACCGACGAGATGGTGCGACTGGCGGAGCTTTTCGGCCAACTGGCCGGGCGGCTGGACACCACCAGGGAGAAGCTGATCGAGGCCGGACAGACGATCCGCATCGCCTCCCGCGTGTCCGGCACTATCGAGGATATTCTCGATCAGCACAGCCATGATCCGCTGGTAGTGGCGGCGGGGAAGCTCGCCATCGCATTCTATACATTGCAGGCCGAGGCTCGCTCTCCGCTCGGGCTGGAACCCCGTGATCCCGGCGATTTGCCCCTGCGTGGAAATGAGAACTGGTTGTTTCAGGTTTCGCGCCTGATCCTGGGCGGCGTTCCGCGCGACCGGCTGGATGAGAGCTTTGAAAACCTCTCCGTCATCAGTTTCTGCTATGATCGCGCCCTGCAGCACTACCTGCCCTGGGCAATGCACATGGCCTACGACATGTCTCTGGGCGAGGCCCGGAGGCTGGTGGCCGAGAAGCTCAAGATCATTTACCCCCTGGGCAGTGCAGGTCGACTTCCATGGCAACCGGGCAAGCTTCCCGAGGCAGATTGGGGAGCCGAGGAAGCCTCAAACCTCGAGACCCTGCTGAACGCCTTCCAACTTCCTTCGGAGCGGGAGCGGGACACTGCGTTCGCCGAGAGTTTGCATTCGGCCATGGCGCAGGCCGAGCGTCTGGTTCTTCTCGGCTTCAACTTCGATCCGTCGTCGACCAGCTTGCTGCTTCAGGCGCCGCTCGGCCATGATCCCGACATTCTCGTGGCCATGCAGGGCACGGCGGATACCGAGCGCGCGGCAGTAGCGCGTTTGCTAAAGCGCAACGCCGGCATTTCCGACCCAGCGCTCATTACTATCAGGGATGTGTTTCCCTTCCAGCTTCTGCGGGACGAGGCCTTGTACCTCGCAAGCTAGGCGCTTTCCTGAAACTCTTGCCCGCTGGCAAACGTATGGCCATGGACGTCCGAACCAAACCCAGCAGCAGGAGCAGCAAGCGCCCCATGTCCGAAACGTCCTCCGACTTCGACTACGACCTCTTCACGATCGGTGCCGGCTCCGGAGGGGTACGGGCCAGCCGTGTTGCCTCGGCGCACGGTGCGAAGGTCGCCATTGCAGAGGAGCACCGTGTCGGCGGCACTTGCGTGATCCGCGGTTGCGTGCCCAAGAAAATGCTCGTCTACGGGGCGCATTTTGCTGAGGACCTTGAGGACTGCCGTCGTTTCGGTTGGGAAATCGAAGGCAAGAGGTTCGACTGGAAGACCCTGCGCGACAACGTGCTGGACGACGTGACGCGGCTTGAGGGAGCCTACACCAACACCCTCGAGAACCACGATGTGGAGATTTTCAAACAGCGCGCGACGATCACGGGACCGAATGAGATTACGCTGGGAGACGGAACCAAGGTCACCGCGAAGCACATTCTGATCGCGACTGGCGCGCATCCCCGCATGCCCGAATGCCAGGGTGCGGAACACGCGATCAGCTCAAACGAGGCGTTCCATCTCGACGAATTGCCAAAGAAGATCATCATCGCGGGCGGCGGGTATATCGCCAACGAGTTTGCCGGCATCTTCAACGAGCTGGGGTGCGATGTGCACGTCGTGAACCGGGGCGACCGGTTGCTGCGATCCTACGATGAGGGAGTGCGCGACCGCCTGTTGCAGATCTCCACGATGAAGGGGATCAAGTTCCGCTTCAACACCACTTTCGAATATATCAAGCCCTGCGACGACGGCGGCTTTTTCGTGAAACTGTCGGATTGCGACGAGGAAAAGGCCGACCTCGTCATGTTTGCTGTGGGCCGTATCCCCAATACCAAGGGGCTGGGGCTTGAGGCGGCAGGGGTCGAACTAGGCGACAATGGCGAAGTGAAGGTCGACCGTTTCAGCAAGACCAATGTCGATCACATTTACGCGGTGGGCGACGTGACCGACCGCGTCCAGCTTACTCCGGTGGCGATCCGCGAAGGGCAGGCATTCGCCGATACCCTGTTCGGCGGCGGAGATCCCGTGGCGGTCGACCACAGCTGCATCCCCAGCGCTGTGTTCAGCCATCCGCCCATCGCCGCTGTCGGCATGACGGAGGGCGAGGCCAAGAACAAGCTGGGAAGCGTGAAGGTCTATCTCAGCGATTTCCGCCCGATGAAAAACGTGCTCGCAGGACGTAACGAACGATCGCTGATCAAGATGATCTGCGATGCCAGCAACGACAAG
This sequence comes from Aurantiacibacter poecillastricola, assembly GCF_030730945.1. GTDB lineage: Bacteria > Pseudomonadota > Alphaproteobacteria > Sphingomonadales > Sphingomonadaceae > Alteraurantiacibacter > Alteraurantiacibacter poecillastricola. The sequence goes on along the minus strand of NZ_JAVAMS010000002.1, from coordinate 1,044,502 downwards.
ATCGTCGGCATCCACATGATTGCACCAGATGCGCCCGAGATGATGCAGGCGGCTGCGATTGCCGTGAAGGCCGGCCTGACGAAGGCCGATTTCGATGCGACGACGGCCATTCATCCCACGATGGCGGAAGAACTCGTCCTGATGAAATAGGCGGCGTTTGACCGAAACGGTTTCCCGTGCAACGGCCTTGCGCGAGAAAAGGAGAGTCCATTTGTCCACCAACATTGCCGAAATGGAACGCCGCCGCGCTGCCTCGAAGATGGGCGGTGGCCAGAAGCGCATCGATGCTCAGCATTCGAAGGGCAAGCTGACCGCGCGCGAGCGGCTCGACGTGCTGCTGGACGAGGGCAGTTTCGAGGAACTCGACACCTATGTAGAGCATGACTGCGTGGACTTCGGCATGCAGGACCAGACCTATCCCGGCGACGGTGTGGTTACCGGCTCGGGCACGATCAACGGACGGCTGGTTTACGTGTTCTCGCAGGATTTCACCGTCTTCGGCGGCTCCCTTTCAAAGCGCCATGCGGAGAAGATCTGCAAGGTGATGGACATGGCGATGCGGGTGGGCGCGCCAGTCATCGGCCTCAACGACAGCGGTGGTGCGAGGATCCAGGAGGGGGTGGCGAGCCTCGGTGGTTATGCCGAGGTGTTCCAGCGCAACGTCCTTGCCTCGGGCGTTATCCCGCAGCTCTCGCTTATCATGGGACCGTGCGCGGGCGGGGCGGTGTACAGCCCGGCCATGACCGACTTCATCTTCATGGTGAAGGACTCCAGTTACATGTTCGTGACCGGTCCGGACGTGGTGAGGACTGTTACCAACGAGGTGGTGACACAAGAGGAGCTCGGAGGCGCAGTTACGCACACCACCAAGACTTCCGTTGCCGACCTCGCGCTGGAGAACGATATCGAGGCCCTGCTCGCCGCGCGCGAATGGATGGGCTTCGTCCCGGAGAGCAACCGCGATCCGCTGCCCGAACTTCCAACCGACGATCCGTGGGACCGGACCGAGAACAGTCTCGATACGCTGATCCCGGCCAGCTCCAACATGCCTTACGACATGCACGAGCTGATCGGAAAGGTGGTCGACGACGGCAACTTCTTCGAGATACAGCCCAGGCACGGCGCCAATATCATCACGGGCTTCGGCCGGATCGAGGGCAAGCCCGTGGGCTTCGTCGCAAACCAGCCGATGGTGCTCGCCGGCGTGCTCGACATCGATGCCAGCCGCAAGGCCGCCCGCTTCGTTCGGTTCTGCGACGCGTTCAATATTCCCATAGTCACTTTCGTGGACGTGCCCGGCTTCCTTCCCGGCACGGGGCAAGAGCATAACGGCATCATCAAGCACGGCGCGAAGCTGCTGTTCGCCTATGCCGAGGCGACGGTGCCCAAGATCACCGTGATCACTCGCAAGGCCTATGGCGGCGCGTATGACGTGATGGCGTCGAAGCACCTGCGCGGCGACCTCAACTACGCCTGGCCCACCGCCGAGATCGCGGTAATGGGCGCGAAAGGCGCGGTGGAGATCATCTTCCGCCAGGACCGCGACAACCCTGACAAGATCGCCGAAAAGACGAAGGAATACGAAGACCGCTTCGCCAATCCCTTCGTCGCCGCCCAGCGCGGCTATATCGACGAGGTGATCTACCCCCATTCCACGCGCCGCCGTATCGCGCTGGGCCTGCGCAAGCTGGCTGGCAAGAAGCTCGAGAACCCCTGGAAGAAGCACGACAACCTGCCGTTGTAAGCGACGGCATATGGTGGCAGGTATCGTACCGGAAACTGGCGTCTGCGCAGGTTCGCGGCAGACGGATACGGGAGAGACATAATGCGCAAGACCTTTGTTTCGCTGGCCCTCGCTTCGCTGGCTGCCACCGCAATCGCCCCAATTGCGGTCGCGGCGCAGGACGCTCCGGCCCAGACGAATGCCGCCTATTCCGTCGAGACGACCAAAGTTGCCGTGCTGCTCGACGATCCGGAAGCGGCGGCGATTCTCGAGCGGCTGATCCCCACGGTCTATGCGAACGAGATGTTCCACACGATGGGTCGCAGCCAGACCTTGAAGGCCATCCAGCAATTCGAACCGGACGCGCTGAGTGACGAGAAACTCGCGGAAATCCAGGCCGCTTTCGACGAGCTCGCAAACGGCTGACGCGGGCGCCAGCGCCTGACCGACTGCACGGCGGCGATTGAAGCGCGGCGGCGCCGTGCCTAAATCGCATGGCATGACGACCCTCACCACCATCGGCTACGCCGACGCCACGCAGGATGCCCTGATTGCCGCGCTGCGGAAGGCGAAGGTCGAACTCCTGGCCGACATTCGCGCCTTGCCGCTTTCGCGCCGGGCCGGGTTCTCGAAGAACTCGCTCAAGGCAGCGGTGGAGGAAGCCGGGATCGCCTATGTGCATCTGAAGCATCTCGGCACGCCCAAGGAAGGGCGCGATGCGGCGCGCAAGGGCGATTACGCCACCTTGCGCCGAGTCTACGAAGGCCAGCTCGAATTGCCGGAGGCGCTGGCGCAGATGGCCGAGATCCAGGCGCTGGCGGCCGAAAAGCGCACTTGCCTGCTCTGCTATTGCGGCGAAGCGGAGAAGTGCCACCGCTCGTTGCTGATCGAACACGCCTTTGCGGAGTACGACATACTCCATCTCCACCCGGACATTCCCTATCAGGACCGCTAACCCTCCTCGTGCGTAGGTAGGGGCATGTGGTTCGATTCCTGGTCTGACATGTGGCGGGTGCTGATCATCACGATCACCATCTACGCCGCCCTTATCCTCATCCTTCGCGGAGTGGGCAAACGCTCGCTGGCGAAGCTCAACATCTTCGATCTGGTGGTGACGGTGGCCCTGGGCTCCACCCTGGCGACGATCATGCTGAGCAAGGACGTATCCTTCGCGGAAGGAGCACTGGCATTCATCGTCCTGTGCGGCCTGCAATGGGTCGTTGCGTGGATCAGCCTGCGGGCGAAATGGTTCAAGAAGCTGATCCGGTCCGAACCGCGCCTGCTGTTCAGCGATGGCAAGTTCCTCGACCGGGCGATGCGCGATGAACGCATCCTGCGGCAAGAGGTCCATGCCGAGATACGCAATCACGGTTTCGGCGATCTCGAGGACATCGCTGCCGTCATTCTCGAGACCGATGGAACGTTCAGCGTGATCTCGAGGCAGAACGCGAAGACCCGCAGCGCGATGGAAAGCGTGCGCAAGGATCCGGGCGATCCGGCACAGGATGTGCAACCCGCGAAATAGGTGGACCCCATTCGGTTCGCGAGGCATTGGCAAGGCATGTGGTTCGACAACTGGTCCGATATCGGCATCATCGCGCTGACGACGCTCGTTATCTATTTTGCCCTGATTGCCATCCTGCAATTCGCGGGCAAGCGATCCATCGCCAAGCTCAATATCTTCGATCTGGTAGTGACCGTGGCGCTGGGCTCGATCCTCGCCTCGGTCATGCTGACGAACAGCCTTTCCATTGCCGACGGTCTGGCGGCTTTCGTCGTGCTCGCCTTCCTGCAGTGGCTGGTTGCATTCCTGTCGGTCAGGTTCGGATGGTTCAAGCAGGTGATCCGCTCGGATTCGCGCATCCTGCTCAAGGACGGCGAATTCCTCGAGAAGGAAATGAAGGACGAGCGCGTGACCCATGGCGAGATCGAGGCGGCGATCCGGGGAAAGGGCCATGGCAAGATCGAGAACATCGCTGCGGTGGTCCTCGAAAGCGATGGCAGCTTCAGCGTGATCGAAGGGCCGCCCGCCAGCCAGTACAGCACGCTGGAACGGATGCTGAAAAGCGACGACAAGTCGGAGAGCGGCGGCGCCTAGTGCACTCGTAGCTGTTCCTCGAGAAAGGCGGCTACGTCCGCCATCTCGACGCTCTTGTCCAGGAACGCTTCTCCGATCGCACGCAGCAGGATGAAAGGCAGGGTGCCTGCATCCATTTTCTTGTCGTGGAGCATGTGGGAAGCCAGTTTCTCGCCCGTGCAATCGAGGCCGAGCGATGCGATTTCGGAGCGAAGCCCGGCACCATCAATGACGGCCGTTACGCGGGCAGCCTCTTCGAGTGGGATATAGTCGCGCCGCGCCGAATAGCGGGCCGCCAGTACCATTCCCAGCGCCACCGCCTCACCGTGCAACAACCGGTCGGAAAAGCCGGTCTCTGCTTCAAGGGCATGGCCGAATGTGTGACCGAGATTGAGCAGCGCGCGCTTGCCAGTCGTCTCCCGCTCGTCCTCGGCCACGATGCGGGCCTTCGCCTCGACGCTTTTCGTGACGGCATATTCCAGGGCCGCGGGATCGCGGGCGATCACCTCGGCACCGTTTTCTTCGCACCAGGCAAAGAATTCCGCGTCGCCAAGGACGCCGTACTTGATCACTTCGGCATAGCCTGCACCCATCTCGCGAGGGGGCAGGGTGGCGAGCGTTGCCGTGTCCGCCAGCACCAGGGCGGGCTGGTGAAACGCGCCGACGAGGTTCTTTCCAGCCCGCGTGTTGATCGCGGTCTTGCCGCCAACCGAGCTGTCGACCTGTGCAAGCAGCGTGGTGGGAACCTGTACGAAGCCGCATCCGCGTTTCAGTACTGCGGCAGCGAACCCCGTGAGGTCGCCGATCACGCCTCCGCCCAGCGCAAAGACATGGTCGCCCCGCTCGATGCCGCGTTCCAGGAGCCAATCGACCAGTCGTTCGAGCACGGCCCAGCTTTTCGCGCCTTCGCCCGGATCGGTGATGAACCATTCGACGCTGGTGCCAGTCTTTGCCAGGGCAGCATCCAGCCGCTGGCCATGCGCGGCGTGCGAATTACGATCCGCCACCGCGGCTATGCTCGGCTTGCGGATGAAGTCGGCGGCGAGAGTGCCGGCCTCCTCGACCAATCCTTCGCCCACATGCACGTCGTAGCCGCGCCCGGCCAGTTCCACGCGGATCACAGCCATCTGTCCAGTTCCTCCAGGATGCGCGCGACCGCTTCAGCATGGGGACCGGTGTCGCTCTCTATGTGGATGGGCGCCTGCGCATAGGCGCTTTCACGCTCGTTCTTCATGCGGGTGATGATCTCGCGCGTATCACCATCGCGCAGGAGCGGGCGGCGGTCGTTGCGGCCCACGCGCTCGACCAGCGTTTCCACGTCGCTGTCGAGCCATATGGCGATTCCCTTCTCGAGGATCAACGCTCGGGTCTCGTCCTGAACGAAGGCGCCGCCGCCCGTGGCGATCACGCAGTCATGGCCGCTTTCCTCCAGCAGGCGCGCGATCACGCGCCGCTCCCCGTCGCGGAAATAGCCTTCGCCGAACAGGTCGAAGATTTCCGGAATCGTCATGTTCGCCGCAGCGCTGATTTCCTCGTCCGCATCGAGGAAGCCCATTTCCAACGTGCTCGCCAGCTTGCGGCCCACTGTGGACTTGCCAACGCCCATCATGCCTACCAGCACGAGCGGCCGGTCGAGGCGGCGGCGAATGGCGCGGATCGTCGCATCGTCGGGGAGGGGGGTGGCAAACGTCATTGCCGCAAGGCCTATAGTTGGGCTAACCGCGCTGGCAAGCATGAGCCGCAAGGATGCGGCCGAGGGAAGCTGTTGCCGAAAGTGTCGAAAAGCCTGATGACGATTGCGATTATCCTGGCCGTGGTCCTCGCCGTGGTCCTTGCGCTTGCCTGGTATGACGGGGGACGCGAGGAGCAGCGCCTGATCGTTCAGCCGGTCGACCCGGCGGAGATCGGCGCGTGAGGGGCGCAGCCGTCCTGCTGGCGGGGGCCGCCCTGGCTGTCACGTCGTCGCTGGCCCTTGCTGGCGGGCCGGAAGACCTGCTGCCCCCGATCTTCCGCGATCCGCCACCGCAGCAATCGGCACCCACACCGTCACCGACGCCATCTCCGCGGCCCACTCGAACGGAATCGCCCACACCAAGCCAATCGCCTGCCGCGCCCTCGTCCGGCAGCGGCGAAGTGGTGCAGCCTATTCCCGATACCCGATCCTCCGGCTCGGGCAGCTCCTTCACCCTGCCAGCGGATTTCCCGTCTCTGGCGGAGCTGGAACGGATGGAGGATGACGAGATCAACGAGATTCTCGGCCTGCGCCCGCAATTCGACATTCCGGCCGCGGCCCGCCGCGAAGTGGAGCGGGTCGGCATCATCGCGCGGGCAGAGGGCGGGTTTCCCGTGGGTTCGTTGCGCAACCAGCCTGCCGCGCTGGTCGGCGCGGCCTTGCAGGCAAGCGACGGGCCGCTGGTTTCGCGCTGGGGGCATATCCTTCTGCGCCGTGCCCTCGCCAGCCGTCTGGACGCGCCGCAGGGCATGGATCCCGTCACCTTCGCCGCGTTGCGCGCCCGCGCGCTCGTCAACATGGGCGAGGGGGCCGTGGCCCGTGCGCTGGTGCAGGATATCGACGGATCGGAATACGATCCCGCGCTCGCCTCGGCAGCGTTCGACGCCTATCTCGCGACCGGCGACATCCTCGGCATGTGCCCGGTCGCACGGTTGCAAAGCGATCTTTCCGACACCGGCGAATGGGAACTGCTGCAAGCAATATGCGCGGCCTATCTGGGCGAAACGCGCAGCGCCGAGCGGCGCCTGCAACGCGCCTTTGGCACCGGCGTTGCCGAGGAAATCGACGTGCGTCTTGCCCAGCGCTATGCCGGGGCCGCTGCCGAAAGCGCGCGCGCGGTGAACGTGGAGTGGGACGGCGTGGAAAGTCTCTCGCCATGGCGCTATGCGCTGGCCCGGGCCGTGGGGGAAGACCTGCCGGAGAACCTGCGCGCTGAATCCGGTCCCTCCTACGATATCTCCGACGTACTGATCCCCGCCACTCCGCTGCTGCAGCGCGTGGAGATCGCCGATACCGCCGCCAGCCGGGGTGTCCTTTCTTCCAGCGCGATGGTCGACCTTTACTCCCAGCTCTGGGCGAGCGAGCGCTACGACGCTGCCGACAAGACCCTCGCCGCCGGTCTGCGCGAGGCATATGTTGCGAATGGTCCCGCACAGCGTCTTGCAGCATTGCAGAGCCTGTGGGGAGACGAGATGGCCTATGGCCGCCTCGTCCTTACCGCCTATGCGGCCGCGCGCTTCCCGGTGGGCGAGGATTACGCCGCGAATGCGGCGCCGCTGATCGCCTCGATGCTCACCGCCGGCCTAGACCGTAACGCACTGCGCTGGAGCGAGGTCGTATCGGAGGGCAGCGAAGCATGGGCGCTTCTCGCGCTGGCCGAGCCGCAGGGCGGCATGGTCGACAGCGGCGACGTGGACAATTTCGTCGATAGCAGTAACGGCGGGCGCAAAGCCGCCTTCCTCGTCGCGGGTCTCGCCGGGCTTGGGCGGCTCGACCAGGATGATTTCGCTGACTTCGCCGAGCGCGTGAACGTGAATTACGAGCGCCGCAGCGCGTGGAGCGACAAGATCGACCGGGCCGGGCAAGTGGGGAATGCTACCCTGGTCGCGCTGCTCGCCGGGCTTGGCATGCAAGGTAGCGACTGGAGCATGATGACGCCGCGGCACCTCTATCATATCGTGCGCGCGCTCGATGCTGCGGGCCTGTCTGCCGAGGCACGGATGATCGCCGCGGAGGCGGTCGCCCGCGGCTAGCGCGATGTCCTCGGCCATCGACAGCTTCCTTGCCATGCTTGCTGCAGAGCGGGGCGCGGCGGCGAACACGTTGGCGGCCTATCGCCGGGACCTGGAAGGGAGCGAGGAGGTGGCTGGCGACCTCGTCGCCGCCACGAAGGACGACCTCGCGAAGCTGAGCCGCGTATGGTCCGACCTTGCGCCTGCTACCGTGGCGCGCAAGATCTCCGCCCTTCGCCAGTTCTACGGTTTCTGCCTGGAGGAAGTCCTGCGCGCGGACGACCCCTCGACCGCGCTTCCCCGTCCACAGACCCGCAGGCCGCTGCCGAAAATCCTTTCGCATGACGAGGTGGAAGCGCTTTTCAGGCAGGCGGAAAGCGAGGCCGAAACCGGACGTGCGCCGGCCTTGCGAATGCTGGCCCTGCTCGAACTGCTCTATGGTTCCGGCCTGCGCGCTACCGAACTGGTAGGTCTGCCCGTGTCTGCCGTGCCGCGCGATGCGCCCTTCCTGACCGTTACCGGCAAGGGCGGTCAACAGCGCATGGTGCCCGTATCGCGGCGCGCGCAGGCCGCGCTGGCGCGCTGGCTGGAAGTTCGCGCCAGCAATTCGGCCTTCCTCTTCCCCTCCCGCAAGTCGCACCTGACCCGCATCCGCCTGTACCAACTGGTCAAGAGCCTCGCCGGGCGCGCCGGGATCGATCCGGCGAGGGTCTCGCCCCACGTGCTGCGCCATGCCTTCGCCACGCACCTGCTGGAGGGTGGGGCGGACCTGCGCGTATTGCAGACCTTGCTTGGCCATGCCGATATCGCCACCACGCAAATCTACACCCATGTCGATTCCGCGCGGCTGGTGGCGCTGGTGAACGAACGCCATCCCCTTGCAGGGACGCGCGGCAGGGGGTAGCGGCAGAGCCATGATCTCATACCTCGAATTCGAGAAACCTGTCGCCGAACTGGAAGCCAGGATCGCCGAACTGCGCAACGCCGCCGGGGACGATGGCGCAGTCGACATTTCCAACGAATTGCAGCGCCTCGAAACGAAAAGCGCGCAGATGCTGCAACAGACCTATCGCGAGCTCACGCCGTGGCAGAAAACGCAGGTCGCCCGGCATCCCGGACGGCCGCATTTCCACGATTACGTGAAGCACGCCTTCACCGATTTCATGCCCTTGGGCGGCGATCGCAATTTCGGCGACGACCAGGCGATCATGGGCGGCCTCGCCAGGCTCGAAGGGCGCAAGGTCGTGCTGATCGGTCATGAAAAGGGCCGCGACACCGAGACGCGGATCAAGCACAATTTCGGCATGGGCAAGCCGGAGGGTTACCGCAAGGCGATCCGCCTGATGGAACTGGCGGACCGTTTCGGACTGCCTGTCGTAACGCTCGTCGATACCTCGGGAGCGTTTCCCGGTATCGAAGCCGAGGAACGCGGCCAGGCCGAGGCCATCGCCCGCTCCACCGAGGCTTGCCTCGCGCTGGGCGTGCCGATGGTGGCAGCGATCGTGGGCGAGGGCGGCTCCGGCGGCGCGGTGGCGCTGGCCAGTGCCGAGCGCGTGCTGATGTTCGAGCACGCGGTCTACTCGGTGATCTCTCCCGAAGGTTGCGCCTCGATCCTGTGGCGCACCGCGGAAAAGGCTCCGCAGGCGGCAGAGGCGATGAAGATTACCGCGCAGGACCTCTCGAAGCTGGGCGTGATCGATCGTATCGTGCCAGAGCCGGTAGGCGGGGCCCAGCGCGACCCTGAAGCTGCCATCACGTCGCTGGCGAAAGCGATTGGCGAGGAACTGGAAGGGCTTGCGGGCCTCGATGCCGATGCGCTGCGCCGCCAGCGCGAGGAACGTTTCCTCGCCATAGGGCGCACGCTCTCCCGCTGAAGCGCCACAGGCCGGGCGGGAACATAGGTTGGACTCCAAGGTTTCCTGAAACACCTAGGAGGAGGACTGCATGCCGCTCAAGAATATCCGCAAAATGACTGCCGCCGCGCTTGCCGGTGCCGCTTCACTGGCGCTCGGCGCATGTGCCAGCATACCGGGCGCGAACGTAGCGCCCGGCTCGCCGATCACGGCAGAAGAGGCGCAGCTCGGCGCCGAAAATCACGAGGCTTTCGTCCAGCAATTCGGCGGGGCCATGACGGGGCCCTATGCCCGCTATGTCGATCAGGTCGGCTCCAACATCGCGGTGCAGTCGGGCTTGGCCACCCGTCCCGACGCGTTCGAGGTGACGCTGCTCAATTCCAGCGTGAACAACGCCTTTGCGGTGCCCGGCGGCTATGTCTACGCGACGCGCCAGCTGGTGAACCTGATGAACAACGAGGCTGAACTTGCTGCGGTTCTGGGGCACGAGGTCGGCCACGTTGCCGCGCGCCACTCGGCCCGCAGGCAGCAGGCAGCCCAGCGCAACCAGCTGCTCGGCCTGCTTGGCGCGGTGCTTGGCAGCGCGGTGCTCAACAGCCCGGATCTCGCGCAGCTGAGCCTCCAGGGCTCGCAGCTCGCCACGCTCAGCTATTCGCGCAGCCAGGAGCTGGAGGCGGACCAGCTCGGCATCCAGTATCTCAACCGTGCAGGCTACGATCCCACCGCGATGGCGACATTGCTGGCGAGCCTTGCTGCTCAGAACCAGCTCGATGCGCAGTTGCAGGGCAGGGGCGACGCCACAATTCCGGAATGGGCCTCTACCCACCCCGATCCCGCCAGCCGGGTGCAAAACGCTCGCCAACTCGCAGGCAATGCCACGGGCGTCGTCAATCGCGAGACGTTCCTCTCGCGAATCGACGGGATGATCTACGGCGACGATCCCGAGCAGGGCGTGATCGAGGGTCGCCAGTTCATTCACCCGTTGCTGCGCTTCAGCTTCACCGCACCGCAGGGCTTCTACATGGTGAACGGCACCAGCGCCGTTACCATCAATGGCGATCAGGGCCGCGCGCAGTTGACGCTGGCCCCATACAATAACGATCTGAATGCCTATGTGCGGGGCGTGTTCAATGCGCTGGGCGGGGAACAGCAACAGCTCAATCCGCGCAGTATAGAGCGCACGACGGTGAACGGACTTCCCGCCGCCTATGGCACTGCGACTGTCAGCAATGGCCAGCAGCAGGTAGATGTCACCGTCTTCGCCTACGAGTTCGACAACGATACGGCCTATCACTTCTCCGCGCTCACGCCCGCCGGGCAGTCGGGCGTGTTCAACACGCTCTACCAGTCGATGCGGCGGATCAGCGCGCAGGAAGCAGGCGATGTCACGCCGCGCAGAATCGATGTCGTGACGGCTGGCCGGGGCGATACGGTTCGCACAATGGCGAATCGCATGGCCTACGACAACGGACAGGAAGCGCGCTTCCGCGTTCTGAACGGCCTTGGTTCGAACGAACAGCTGGTTCCCGGCCGCCAGTACAAGATCGTGATCCGCGCGAATTGAGCGGCTGTCACGATCGAGCTGCAAGACATGCAAAAAGGGCCGACGGCGAAATCGCTGTCGGCCTGTATCTGCGTTGCCCACGCAAAAGGGGCGCCGGGTAGTCCCGACGCCCCCTTCAGGCTAAGCCATCAACTCTTAGTTGGGGGCTTTGGCGTTCGCGTTGTCGAGCTGGGTCTGAACGGTCGTGAAGGTGTTCGTCAGCTCGCCGCCGAGGCTCTGCATGGCGGTGATGGCGGCAACGGCGATCAGGGCAGCGATCAGGCCGTATTCGATGGCGGTGGCGCCCTGTTCGTCGCGGATCATGTTCTTGAAGAAGGTCATTACTAGTCTCCTGGTTTCAGTCTTCGGTACCCGGCTCAACCGGATGTCTCCGAGCGAGCAATCTGGTTTCTACGTATAAGGTGTTGAAAAAGTCCTAACCGTCAGATCTATTGTTTTCGCAGTAATGCGTACCGCGTTAGTTGCCGTTTGCGGCTTTCCTGGCCGCTTCTTCATAGTTGTCGCCGACAAGACCCCACATCTCGATGACTTCGTTGGCGAAGGCTTGCATACCGGCGACCATCGCGATGACGATCAGGGCAATGATAAGGCCGTACTCGACAGCCGTGGCGCCGCCAGTATCGCGCAAGAGGCGCTTCATTATGTACTTAACGGTCAACGGCGGTCCCCTAACTTGAGTACGTCCGGACTGCGTTTTCGCAATTTCGCCTTAAGATTTCCTTCCCACAGCAGGTAAACGTGGCAAATTTCCCGACATGGATTCTGGTGGTGGCGCTGGCGTTGTTCGACGCGGAAGGGCGCGTGCTTTTGCAGCAGAGGCTCGCTCACAAGCATCACGGCGGCTTGTGGGAATTTCCTGGCGGCAAGGTCGAAAACGGCGAAAATCCGCCCTTTGCGCTATGCAGGGAGATTGCCGAAGAACTTGGCCTGACCCTTGATCCGGCACAGATGGAACCGGCATTCTTTGCCGAGGAAAATGGTTCACCGGCAATTGTTCTCAATCTTTACACTTCGCGCCAGTTTGTGTCCGAGCCGTGCGCAAACGATGGACAGGCATGGGGCTGGTTTGCGCTCGACGAAGCTGCCGAACTGCCGCTCGCGCCGATGGATCGGGAATTATTGGCGAAATTGCGGGGCTAACGGCAAAAACCCGAGGATAAGGCTTGCCAAGGTCGGAACCCTACCCTAAGTGCCCGCCTCTCAAGCGCGCCAGTAGCTCAGCTGGATAGAGTACCTGACTACGAATCAGGCGGTCGGAGGTTCGAATCCTTCCTGGCGCGCCAAGAAAGCCCATCCCCGCAAGGGGGTGGGTTTTTTTGTTGCGGCACCCATTTCGCGGCCATTGCCTGCATTTCGCTGCACTGCGGAACCCGACGGGTATCTCGCCTGTTTATGGGCAAACATTTCCCGACAAGAGGAACCCAGCATGTCCGAAGATATTTTCGCCCGTCTCAAGGAAGATCACGCTTCGCACCGGGCCCTGCTCGACCAGATGGCCGAGACGCATGGCGAGAGCGAGGAGCGCAAGACGCTGCTCGAGCAGTTCACCAAGGAAGTGAAGAGCCACGCCGCTGCCGAGGAGCAGGCACTGTATTCCACGATGCTGCGCAAGCCGCCCACCACCGACATGACGCGCCACTCCGTAGCCGAACATCACGAGCTTAACGAGTTGCTCAACGACCTGGCAGCGCAGGACATGTCGTCCTCTGCATGGATGTCGACCTTCAAGAAGCTCGACCACGATTATCGTCACCACATCAACGAGGAAGAAGAAGAGCACTTTCCCGAATTCGAGCCTCACCTGACAAAGGAAGACCGTGAGCACATGCGCTCCGTCTTCGATCGCCGCAAGGAAGAGGAAAAGGAAGAGGCCGAAGTCACCCCCGAGAAGATGGAAGACGCCAAGGAATAGCGTCGGCGAGAGGGGAGGGGTCTTGGACAGGATCGAAAACCGCATCGAGGATTACGATGACAGCTCGGTGGAACCGGGCGTGTGGCGCTATGCCCGCGCCCGGCGCGTGCGCGTGGTCATCGACAGCGAGGATTACTTCGACCTCATCCAGCGCGCGATGCTCAAGGCCCGGCAGCGTATCCTGCTGATCGGGTGGGATTTCGACACTCGCATTCATCTCAAGCGCGGACGGCGCTGGTGGGAGAAGGGCTGGCGACGGCACTACCCCTCGCGCCTCGGCAGTTTCATTGTCTGGCTGACCAATCATCGCCCGACGCTGGAAGTCCGCATCCTCAAATGGAGCTACGGCTTCCTGAAGTTCTTCAGCCGCGGCTTCATGATGGTCGATCTGATGCGCTGGTGGCCGCACCGGCGAATCGACTTCAAGTTCGATACGGCGCACCCGGTCGGATGCTCGCACCACCAGAAGCTCGTCATCATCGACGACGATTTTGCCGTGTGCGGCGGCATCGACATGACGACGCGGCGCTGGGACACGCGTGAACACCTGGAAGAGCATCCGCGCCGCCGTCGTCCCGATGGCGAGCCCTACGGGCCCTGGCACGATGTCACCATGATGATGGAGGGCGAGGTCGCGATGGAGCTGGAGCGACTCGCTCGCGCACGCTGGTTGCGGGCGGGCGGAAAGCCGCTCTCCAAGCCGAAGGAAGATCCCGGCAGCGCCTGGCCGGGCAAGCTCGTCCCCCATTTCGAGGACGTGGAGATCGGCATTGCCCGCACCCGAGCGGAATATGGCAAGGATCCGAAGGTCAACGAGATCGAGCAACTATACCTTCGCCAGATCGCCGAGGCGAAGGAGTTCATCTATTTCGAGAACCAGTACTTCGCCTCGCGCACGGTTTGCGAGGCGATTGCAAAGCGATTGGGTGAGCCCGATTCGCCCGAATTCGTGGTGGTCATGCCGCATACCGGCGATGGGTGGATGGAGGGGGTCGCGATGGACCCTGCTCGTGCCGCGCTGGTGGAAGCGCTGGACGAACTCGACAAGAGCGATCGCTTCCACCTTTACACTCCCTACTCGGGAGAGACGCCGATCTATGTGCATGCCAAGCTGACGATCATCGACGATCGTATCCTGCGCATCGGTTCGGCCAATTTGAACAACCGCTCGATGGGTCTCGACAGCGAGTGCGACGTCTTCATTGACTGCGCGCGCGAGGGCAATGCCAAGGCTGCCGACCGGATCCGCCGCATCCGCGAATCCCTGCTCGCCGAGCATCTCGGCATCTTCGAGCAGGATGTGCCCTATCTCATCGACAAGCACGGATCGATGGCCGGGATGATCGCCTATGTCGGCAACCGCAACCGGCGCTGGCTGAAGCCGTTCAACTCTGCCCGGCGCGGAGAAATGGAAACCGACCTGGCCCTTCGCGAGACCTTCGATCCGGAGAATCCCGAGGAGCTGTTCGAAATGCGTGAGCCGAGGCGTGGCCTTTTTCGTCCGGGCAGCCTATTGGCAAGGGCGCGTGCAAGGTTGAAGAGAAAGCGCAAGCAGGACGAATGAGTAGCCTAGTTGGTCCCGACGAGGACGATCCCCGTGGCAAGCCCCCGGTTCCCGAAGACGTGCAGGAAGCGATCAGGACGCTCATCAGGTGGGCGGGCGACGATCCATCGCGAGAAGGTCTCCTGGAAACGCCGGCGCGCGTCGCCCGGGCCTGGAAGGAATATTGCCTCGGCTATGACGAGGATCCTTCCGTCCACCTCGCTCGCGTGTTCGAGGAAGTGGGCGGCTATGACGAGATCGTGCTGCTGAAGGACATCCCTTTCCAGAGCCATTGCGAACACCATATGGCGCCGATCATCGGAAAGGCCGCCATCGCCTATCTCCCCACCGACAAGGTGGTAGGCATATCGAAGCTCGCCCGGGTGCTGCACGGCTTCGCCCGGCGCCTGCAGGTGCAGGAACGGCTGACTGCCGAAGTCGCCGACTGCATCCAGAAGCACCTCCAGCCTCGCGGCGTCGCCGTGGTGATCGAGGCCAGCCATGCCTGCATGACCGCGCGCGGCGTGCGTACGCCGGGCGTCACCATGGTCACCAGCCAGGTGATGGGCACTTTCCGCAAGGATCCCAAGAGCCGCGAGGAAGTGCTCAAGCTGATGGGCTACTGAGCGCGCCAGCCGGTGCCGAACCAGATTTGAAAGGGAATACATGACTGCACTACGCGTAAGGGGCGGACAGCAACTGGTCGGCCAGATCGACCCGTCTGCCAACAAGAACGCGGTGCTGCCGGTATTGTGCGCCACGCTGCTGAGCGATGCGCCGATCATGCTGCGCAACGTGCCCGAGATTACCGATGTCCAGCGCATCCATGCCTTCTTCTCCGAGCTGGGCAGCACAGTGGATTGGGACAAGGACGCCAAGACGCTGCGCATCGACCATTCGACGATCTCTTCCAGCGCGAAGGCAACCCTGCCGCAGGCCATGCGCGCCTCGATCATGATGATCCCCGGCCTGCTGTCGCGGCTGGGCGAAGCGCGGCTGGAGTTCGAGGTGAAGGGCTGCACGCTGGGCGCGCGCGAGATCGATCCGCACGTGCAGGTGTTCAAGGCGTTCGGGGCGGAGGTCTCCTACGAAGGCAAGGACATCGTATTCCGAAACCTCCACAAGGCGGACGGTACGCGCATGTGGCTGGAATACGCCTCCGTCACCACGACCGAGAATTTCATTATCTCCGCGCTGACTGCCAAGGGCTCGAGCCAGATCGTGAACGCCGCGTGCGAGCCGCATGTGCAGGAACTTTGTGCCTTCCTCGAAAAGATGGGCGGCACCATTCGCGGCAAGGGCACGTCGATGGTGAGCATCGAGGGTTGTAACACCTTCCAGAGTGTCGACTACACCTTCGTCGAGGATTTCCACGAGATCGCGACTTTCCTCGCGCTCGCGGCGGTGACCGGCGGCGATGTCTCGGTGCGCAACACCCGGCCCGAGGACTTCATGCTGATCGACCGGACATTCGAGAAATTCGGCGCCCACGTGGAACACAAGGACGGCTGGTCGCGCCTCGAAGCGCCCGAGCGGCTGGTGGTACAGCAGAACTTCACCTCGCACATCACCACCAAGGTGGAGGCCGCGCCGTGGCCCTACATTCCGGCCGACCTGCTACCGATCTTCATCGCACTGGGCGTGAAGGCGAACGGACAGACGATGTTCTGGAACAAGGTCTATGAGGGCGGTCTCACCTGGCACACCGAACTCTCGCTGTTCGGGGCACACACGCTGCTGTGCGACCCGCACCGCCTGATTACCTTCGGCGGCGACAAGCTGCGTCCGGCTACCGTTACCAGCCCCTACATCATTCGCGTTGCGATCGCGCTGCTCATGGTCGCCGCCTCGATCGAGGGCGAATCGACTATCCTCGATGCCGATCCGATCCGGCGCGCGCATCCCGATTTCGTGCCCAATATCGACAAGCTGGGCGTGGATGTAAGCTGGGACGACTAGCCGTCACTCGGCGCTGGCGGTCCGCAACAGGAGGTTCGCGGTCGCTTCCGCGGAGCCGTTGCCGGTCAGCGCCGCGGCGACGATGGTTCCGCCATCGAGATCATAAGCGAGGATAGCCTTTGCTCCCGGCATTCCGCCGCTATGGCCGATCCAGTCTATCGTGCCGCCATCGGCACCGGGCAGGCGATAGATCATCAGGCCGAGGCCATAGAATGTGCCCGCATCGAACATCGGATAGGATGTCGCAGCCATTTGCCGCAGCCGGTTCGTGGGAAGCAAGGCGCCACCAAGCAAGCCCTGCATGAAGCGAGCCATGTCTCGGGGCGTCGCCACCAGTCCTCCAGCAGATCCAGCCCGGGCCGGATGCATTTCGGGTTCGCCTGCGGCCGGAGCAAAGCGCGCGAAATCGGCATCGGCCGGGTCCGTCACGATGCGAAAGCTGGCAAGGCCAAGCGGCTCTGCGATGCGGCGCCGGACCGAAACTGCGAAATCGGCGTCATCCACCGCTTCGATCACCGCGCCCAGAATGGCATAGCCCGTATTCGAATAGCGCCAGCCAGAGCCAGGGCAGAAAAGCGGCCCGCGCTCTTCGACGAGAACCAGTTCAGCCGTCAGCGAGGAGGGGAAGGGCAGCTGCTCCTCCCGCACGATCTCGTTCGCGCTGGCAAGACCGCTGGTATGCGAAAGCAGCATGGCCAGGGTGATGTCCGAGCCACCGGGCACCCCATCGATATGGCTCGCCACCGAGTCGTCGAGAGTCAGCCTGCCTTCCTCGACCATCTGCATGACGATCGTTGCCGTTACCAGCTTGGCGACCGACGCCCAGGCGAAAGGCTTATCGCCATCGGCCGAGAGCCAGCTCCCCTCGCTCGTCATGATGGCCGCACCTATAGCGGGCGCCCCGGTCGCATCCTGTGCCCTGTCGAGCGCTGCAGCGAGCGCCTCCTGCCGGGTTTCCTCAAGGGGCGGGCCGGGAAAGGCTGCGACAGGCGCGAAATCGGCTGGAAGTCCCGCGACCGTTTCGCCGTCATAGGCCGGGCAGTCGGGGACAGCCGCATAAGCGGGAGCAGAGACCGACAGGGCCGCGAGGGCCAGCATGGTTCTGCGCATCAAGGTACTTCTCCTCCTTTGTGTAGCCTCCTGTCTCACCGACCAGACATGACCCGCATATGAAAAGGGCGCCTTCCCAACGGAAAGACGCCCCTTCGTGTGTCTGTGTAGTCTCTTAGAGCTGGCCGAGCATGTGCTCCGCGCTGGAGACCTTGAACTCGCCCGGCCCCTCCACGTTGAGCTCGGTGACGACGCCGTCGTCCACGATCATAGAATAGCGGTTCGAACGGGTGCCCATGCCATAGCCGCTCATGTCGGCAGTGAGGCCCAGCGCTTCAGCGAACTCGGCGCTGCCATCGGCAAGCATGGTGATCTCGTCCCCGCCATCGGCCTTGTTCCACGCGCCCATGACGAAAGCATCGTTCACGGAAGTGCAGGCGATCTCGTCCACGCCCTTGGCTTTCAGCTCGTCGGCCTTTTCCACGAAACCCGGCAGATGCTTGGCCGAGCAGGTGGGGGTGAAGGCCCCCGGCACGGCGAACAGCGCAACCTTCTTGCCGGCGAAGAAATCGCGGGATTGCACGGCTTCCGGACCGTCAGCGGTGGGCTTCACCAGCTTCACGTCGGGAATTTTGTCGCCTTTGGAAATTGTCATTGAAGTATCCTCCTGTCCCCGTCCGCGCCCTGACATAGGGTGTGGCGGCGCGCACGCAAGCGAACTCTCGTGCGGGGTTGCCGCAAGCAGCCCGCCCGCCTATGTCGCCCACGACAATGGCGTTGCATGGAGCCCCGGCGACGCACACCCGAACACGACAGGAGACGTGCCCGTGGCCGACGCCGCTTTCGACGACTACATCATCAAGGACATTTCGCTTGCCGGCTACGGCCGCGCGGAAATCAATATTGCCGAAACCGAAATGCCGGGCCTGATGGCCACGCGCGAGGAATTTGGCGATGCAAAGCCCCTGAAGGGCGCGCGCATTACCGGCTCGCTGCACATGACCATCCAGACCGCGGTTCTGATCGAGACGCTAACGGCCCTTGGCGCGGAAGTGCGCTGGGCCACCTGCAACATCTTCTCCACGCAGGACCATGCCGCAGCCGCCATCGCCGCGCAGGACATTCCCGTTTTCGCCGTGAAGGGCGAGAGCCTGGCTGAATACTGGGACTATGTCGGCAAGATCTTCGACTGGTCGAGCGAGGACGATCCCGACTGCACCGCCAACCTGATCCTGGACGATGGCGGCGATGCCACCATGTTCGCGCTGTGGGGCGCGCGGATCGAGGCGGGCGAGGAAATGCCCGAGCCGGCCAATGCCGAAGAAATCGAGATGCAGCGCTCGCTGAAGGAATTCCTGAAGCGCAAGCCAGGCTACCTCACCAAGTCGGTGCAGAACATCCTCGGCGTGTCTGAAGAAACGACCACCGGTGTGCATCGCCTCTATTCGCTGGCGAAGAAGGGCAAACTGCCTTTCCCCGCGATCAATGTGAACGACTCTGTCACCAAGTCGAAGTTCGACAACCTCTACGGTTGCCGCGAATCGCTGGTCGACGCGATCCGCCGCGCCACCGACGTGATGCTCTCGGGCAAGGTCGCGCTGGTCGCGGGCTTCGGTGATGTCGGCAAGGGCAGCGCCCAGTCGCTTCGCAATGGCGGCGCGCGCGTTCTCGTGACCGAAATCGACCCGATCTGCGCGCTGCAGGCGGCGATGGACGGGTTCGAGGTGGTAACCATGGAAGACGGCGTGAAGCGCGCCGACATCTTCGTGACCACCACCGGTAACGAGGACGTCATCACCGCCGACCATATGAAGGCGATGAAGCCGATGAGCATCGTGTGCAACATCGGTCACTTCGACTCAGAGATCCAGATCGGCGCCCTTTCCAACTATGAGTGGACCGAACTCAAGCCGGGCACGGACCTGGTGAAGTTCCCCGACGGGAAGGAAATCATCGTGCTGGCCAAGGGCCGCCTGGTGAACCTCGCCTGCGCCACCGGTCACCCCAGCTTCGTGATGAGCTGCTCCTTCACCAACCAGGTGCTGGCGCAGATGGAACTGTACGAGCGGCACGAGCAGTACGAAAACGACGTCTACGTCCTGCCCAAGAAGCTGGATGAGAAGGTCGCAGCGCTGCACCTCGACAAGCTTGGCGTGCAGCTCACCAAGCTGACGCAGGAGCAGGCGGACTATATCGGCGTGCCGGTGGAAGGCCCGTTCAAGCCTGAACACTATCGCTACTGAGCTTATCCTCCCCTTTCGCATCCGAGGGGGGAGGTGCTTGCCCGCAACCCATTGCAACTGCGCGCGCGCGGCCATAGCTGCATAGGCCATGGAACTCACGCCCACCGCCATTGCCCTGCTCGGCCTGCTGCTGGCCGCATGGACCTTCGGCGCGGTGTGGCTGGTCACGGGCTCGCTGAACCGTGCGCGCGCGGCGCGGCAAGCGCGCGCCAACCTTCGTCGCCTTTCACGCATGATCGACGATGCGCCGGCAATCCCCTTGCTGGTCAAGCCAGACGGCAAGATCGAGGGGCCGGACCGGCTGGCCAAATGGATCGGTCTCGATGACCTTCCCGACTACCTCAGCGAACTCTCCGGCGGGCTGACTGACGAGGACCTGCACGACCTGCGCGAGGCCGTGCGGCGGACCCAGAAGACCGCCGCACCCTTTGCCATGGTCGTGACACCCAAGGGCTCGTCCAAGAGCCTCGCCTTGCGCGGGCAACTGGCCGACCCGGTCATCGCCAGCGGCGGGGCAGCGCTGGTGTGGTGGTTCGACTTCTCCGAGAGCCAGGGCGAGCTTTCTCGCCTGCGCGAGGAAACGGCGCGGGCGCGCAACGATTTCGCGGCGCTGGTCGGACTGATCGAGGCCGCACCCATGCCGATGTGGTTTCGCGGGCCGGAGATGGACCTGCGCCTCGTCAATAGTGCCTATGTTTCCGCCGTGGGGGCCAAGAACGCGCAGGCTGTCGTGGAAGGGCAGGTCGAACTGGTGGAGACCGTGGACGGGCTCACCGCAGCGCAGGTCGCCGAACAGGCGCACAGCCGCGACATGCCCGTAGAGCGCATCGTGCAGGCCACGGTGGGCAACCAGCGGCGCACCCTGCGGGTCAGCGACCTGCCGCTGGGTGAGGAAGGCGTCGCCGGCTACGCCATCGATATCGAGGAGATGGAGGAGCAGACCCGCGCCTTCCGCGCCTTCCGCGCCGCCCAGCGCAGCATGCTCGACCAGCTCTCCATCGGCGTCGCGCAGTTCGATCCCGACCGGCGCCTGACCTTTTCCAACCAGCCATTCCAGCGCATATTCGAGCTGCCCGGCTCGGCCCAGGTGGATCCGCCCGATTTCGACCGCTTCCTCGACATGGCACGCGATCGTGGTCGCCTGCCGGAAACCCGGGACTTTCCAGCCTGGCGCTCGGAGCTTGCGGCCTGGTTCACGCAGGATTCGCCGGTGGAGGAATCCTGGACGCTGCCTGACAGCACTTATCTGCGCATCGTTGCTCAGCCCATGCCGGATGGCGGGCTGGTGCTGGTGGCAGAGGACCGCTCGGAACAGCTCGCCCTCTCGGCAACGCGCGACACGTTGCTGCGCACGCGCACGGCGACGTTCGATTCGCTGTTCGAATCGCTCGCCGTTTTCGCGCCCGATGGTCGGATGCAGCTCTGGAACCGCCGCTTTCCGTCGATCTGGGGCCTGCCTGAGGAATTTCTCGACGAGCATCCGCATGTCGACACGCTGCTCGCCCGTATCGAAGGCCAACTGGAGCGGCCCGCGCAGAAGAAGGCGATCGGCGAAGTGGTGCGCGCGGCAACGCTCGATCGCAAGCAGCGCGGTGGGCGCGTGGTGCTCTCGGACGGCCGCACGCTGGAGTTTGCCGGGGTACCGCTGCCGGATGGGAACGGGCTCCTGACTGTGCTGGACGTGACCGACTCCACCAAGGCCGAGGAAGCCCTGCGCGAACGCAACCAGGCGCTGGAAGAGGCCGACGCGGTGAAGACGCAGTTTCTCGCCAACATGTCCTACGAGTTCCGCACGCCGCTCACGTCCATCGGCGGTTTTGCCGAGCTGCTGCAATCGGGCGTGGCGGGCGAACTGTCCGACCAGGGCAAGGAATATATCGCAGCCATCATTGCCTCGGTCGAACGGCTTTCGCAACAGATCGAGAGCGTGCTCGATCTCACGCAGAGCGAGGCCGGGCTGTTGCCGATGGCCACCGAAACTGTGGATTTGCTGAGCTTTGCCACGCAAGTCGTGCGCGCGCGGGAGGATGCCATCGAGGCGAAGAACATCACGCTGGACCTGCGCGGTGACAAGAGCGCGGGCACGGTGGAAGGCGATCCGCGCCAGCTTGGGCGTGCCATCGGCAACCTGCTCGACAATGCCATCGATGCTACGCCCGCGAACGGCCGGATCCTGGTGGCGCTGGGGCGGCGCAAGTCGGGCGCAAGGATCGTGATCTCGGACAATGGAGAGGGTATGCGGCCAAGCGAACTCGCCCGCGCTCTAGACGGTTATCGCCTCGCGGGGGAGGACGGCAAAGAAGGCAAGCGCGGTCTTGGCCTGCCGCTCGCCCGTCAGCTGATCGAGGCGCATGGCGGCAGGCTGGAGCTGCAATCCGAAAAGGGTGCGGGCACCACGGCCACGGTGAAATTGCCGTGAAGGTCGACCTGCCGAACCTTGCTGCCATGGAGGCGTTTGGCCAGCGCATCGCGGCAAGGCTCCAGCCCGGCGACGTCGTGGCGCTCAACGGCGAACTCGGCACCGGCAAGACGACCCTCTCGCGCGCCATAATTACGGCCCTTGGGCACGCTGGCGAGGTGCCATCGCCGACCTTCACCATCATCGAAACCTACGATCACCTCGATCCCCCGATAGTCCATGCGGATTTCTACCGCCTCGAACATCCCTCGGAGGTGGAGCAGCTCGGCCTCGACGATTACCGGGAGGGCGCGGCGATGTTGGCGGAGTGGCCGGACAGGGCCGGCGGCTTTGACAATCAGCCGGAATGCCTGAAGATTACGCTGGAAGTTGCGGACGAAGGGCGCATGGCGATTGTGGAACCGGGCGCAGCTTGGCAAGGACGCATGCCATGACAAGTTCCCTTCCCGCAGGTGTGGACGATTTCCTTGCCGATGCCGGCTGGCGCGGCGCAGAGATCGAACCGCTGCCCGGCGATGCCAGCTTCCGCCGCTATTTCCGCGTCCGCAATGGTGAGAACCGCGCCATGCTGATGGACGCGCCGCCGCCGCACGAAGACCCGAAGCCTTTCATCCACGTGGGCAAATGGCTCACCGAGCACGGCCTGCGCGCGCCGCGCATCTTCGCCGAGGCGCCCGAGCGCGGCCTCGTGCTGATCGAGGATTTCGGGCATGACCGCATGCGCGACTGGCTGGACGACAATCCCGGCGAGGAAAAGCGCGCCTACACCGACGCCATCGATGCGCTGGTCGAACTGCATCAGCGCCCGCCCGGGCCTTTCGATCCCTACACGCTGGAAACATATCTTCGCGAGGTTTCGCTGTTCCCCGACTGGTTCTGCCGTGCCGCAGGGCTGGAGGTCGATTCGATGGGCTTTGCTGCCGCGTGGCGCGAGGTGCTCGGCCCCGTGCTTGTACGACAGAAGCCTGGCGTGACGGTCCTGCGCGATTACCATGCCGAGAACATCATGCTGCTGGGCCCGCACGGCCAGTACCAGGGTGAGCAGGGCATAATCGATTTCCAGGATGCGCTGGTGGGCCACCGCGCCTACGATCTCGTCTCGCTGCTGCAGGACGCGCGGCGCGACGTGTCGACCGAGCTGGAAGGCGCCATGCTCGACCATTATTGCTCGCGCCTCGATACGGATCACGATTTCCTGGCCGATTATGCGCGCCTGGGTGCGCAGCGAAACGCCAAGATCGTGGGTATCTTCGCGCGGCTATGGAAGCGTGATGGCAAGCCGCGCTACCTGCCGATGATCCCGCGCGTATGGGAAGCGATGGAGCGCGATATCGCCAACTCCGCTCTGGCGCCGATCACGCGCTGGTTCGACGCCAACATCCCTGACGAGATTCGCGCGAAGAAGGGAGGGGTACTCGGGTGAGCATCGCCTCGGCCGATCTCGCCAGCGATACCGCGATGGTTCTTGCCGCCGGAATGGGAAAGCGCATGCGCCCGCTCACCGCGACGCAGCCAAAGCCCATGGTGCGCGTGGCCGGCAAGCCGCTGGTCGATCACGCGCTCGACAAGCTGGCGGAAGCGGGCATTTCCACCGCCGTGGTGAATGTCCACTACCTCGCCGATTCCATCGAGGCGCATCTCAAGGAGCGCAAGGAACCCGCCATCGTCATCTCGGACGAGCGGGACCAGCTGCTTGAGACAGGCGGCGGCCTGATGCGCGCGGCGGAAAAACTGCCCGACCCGTTCTTCTGCCTGAACTCCGACAACATCTGGCTCGACGGGCCGCGCAATGCCTTTGCCGATCTTTCCACCTTCTGGGATGCGGACAGGATGGATGCTCTGCTGCTGCTGGTGCCGCACAAGGGGGCGCGCAACTTCACCGGCATGGGCGACTTCCACATGGACGCGCATGGCAAGGTCTCGCGGCGCAAGCCGCGCAAGATCGCGCCTTACATTTTCACCGGCATCCAGCTGATCGGGAAGCGCCTGCTGCGCGATGCGCCCGAAGGAGCGTTCTCCACCAACATCCTGTGGAGCCGCGCCATCGAGGAAGGGCGGCTCTACGGCGTACCATTCACCGGGCAATGGTTCGAGGTTGGTACGCCCAAGGCGATCAAGCCGACCGAGCAGGCCCTTTCGAATGGCGAGTAGCGCCGCTATCCCGGCGTGATGGCGAAACGACAGGGCATCCAGACACCGCAGGTCTATTCCATTGCGGCTCATCGCGGCTTTGCCGATGCACTGGTGGCAGGGTTGGTCCCTCGATATGCGGAGGACCGTTTCGGCCTCGCTCGCCTCACGCTATTGCTGCCCAGCGCCCGTGCTGCGCGCACCATGTCCGAGGCTTTCATCCGGCACGCGGGAGAGACGGGCAGCGCAGGCCTGCTGATGCCGCGCATGGTGCTCGTAGGCGATCTCGATCTGGACGAAACGCTTGGCCCGCTGTTCGATTCGCTGGGAGCCGGTGCGGCCATTCCTCCGGCAGCGGATCCTACGCGGCGTTGGCTGAGGCTCGCCTCGCTGATCCGCGAGGTGCGCGGAGAGAAAGCTCCCAAGGGTGCGGCCTTGCTGCGACTGGCGCATGAGACGGGCCGGGTCATGGACCGCCTGCTGGTGGAGGAAATTGCGCCGGACGACCTGCTGTCGGACCGCGTGCTGGATCTCGTCGGCGACCTGTCCGATCACTGGCGCGACAATCTCCACCTCTTCGCCACGATCCAGCGCCTGTGGCTGGCCGAACTGGAGGAGCGCGGCGAACGCGACGCGGCGGCCCGGCGCAAACTGCTGTTTCGCGAGGCGGCGCGGCGCATGCGCGACAATCCGCCCGAAATGCCGTTCGTCGCCGCAGGCGTCACCAGCGCCGCGCCCGCCCTTGCGCGGCTGCTGAGGACCGTGTCCGAACTGCCGCAAGGCGCAGTGGTGCTGCCTGATCTCGACCTCGCGATGGGCGATGCGGTTTGGGAGGAACTCGGGCAAGCGGGCGATACGACGGGCGAAACGCCGTTCACGCGCGGCGACGCGCTGACACATCCGCAATATCACCTGAAGTTGCTGCTGAACCGCATGGGTGTGTCACGCGGGGAGGTGCAGCAATGGCACCGCGCCGGGGTCGCGAAGGGCCCGCCCGAACGCTCGCGCGCGATTTCCAGCCTGTTCCTGCCGCCCGAGGCGAGCAAGGCATGGGTCGACCTCCCGGCGAAGGATCGGCGGCTTAGCGGCGTCTCGCTGGTCGAAACCGCCAACCCTGAGGAAGAGGCGCAGACAATCTCGCTGCTCGTCCGCGAGGCGCTGGAGGAACCGGAAAAACGCGTCGCCATCGTCACGCCGGACAGGGGCCTTGCCGCGCGCGTGGTCCAGCATTTGCGGCGCTGGCATATCGAGGCGGACGATTCCGCGGGCCGACCTCTGGGAGAGACGACCGCGGGCCGCGTCCTGCTTTTGCTGGCGGAGGTCACTGCCGAGCCTGCCGCGCCGGTGCCGCTCATCGCGCTGCTCGAACATCCGCTGGTGGCAGCCGGCGAGGGCAGGGCGGCCTGGCTTCGCGCGGCACGCCGGTTCGAGCTCCAGTTGCGGGGCCCGCGCAAACAGCCCGGGCTCGCTCCCCTTCGACCGCTGGCGAAGACGGCCGGGGTGGAGGAATGGTGGCAGCGCGTGGAAAACATTCTCGCCCCGCTGATGGAGGCAGGAGGGGAATGCGAGCTCGCCAAATGGCTCGACCTGCTCGCGGCCGCCGGTGAGGCGCTGTGCGGCGAGGGGCTGTGGTCGCGCGAGGATGGCCGGGCGCTCTCGGCCTTCGTGGAAGACCTGCGCCTCCATGCCCGCGACATCGGGACGCCGGTCGAGGCCGAAGACCTTCCGCATATCCTGCGCGACGCGATGGACCGCGTTGCCGTGCGGCCACCCTATGGCGGCCACCCACGTGTGGCGATCTACGGTCTGCTCGAAGCGCGGCTGACCCGCGCCGACCTTGTCATTTGTGCTGGCCTCAACGAAGGCACCTGGCCGCCGCGTCCGGCGACCGATCCGCTGCTCGCCCCGGCCGTCCTGCGCGCGCTCGGCGTGCCGGGGGCGGAGTTTCGCATCGGCCTCTCCGCACATGACCTCGCCGGCGCCCTCGGCGCGCCCCAAGTCGTCCTCAGCCGGTCCCGCCGCGACCTTGCAGGCCCTGCCATCGCCTCGCGCTTCCTTTTGCGAGTGCGGGCGCTGCTGGGAGAGGACCTCGTCGAGAAGCACGAACTGCATGGCATCGTGGAGCTTGCCCGCGCCCTGGACGATCCGCCGCGCGTCGAACCCGCACCGCGCCCGCAGCCCTGTCCCGCGCCCGAATTGCGCCGCCAGCCGATCAGCGTCACCGCGCTCGACCGGCTGCGTTCCGATCCTTACCAGTACTACGCTTCCAAGCTGCTGCGCCTCGGCGAACTCGACGGCGTTGATGCGGAGCCTACACCCGCATGGCAGGGCGAGCTGGCGCACAAGATCCTCGAAGACTGGCACAATGGCGAAGGCGAGCTGGCCGGTCTGGCCGAGAAACACCTGCGCGAAATGTCCGCCCACCCGCTGATGCGCGCCCTCTGGCGCCCGCGCCTCATGGCGGCGCTCGAATGGATTGCGGAGCAGATCGAGAGCGACGCCGAACGCACGCCCGTCGCCATCGAGCAATGGGGCCAGATGGAAGAGCCCGGCGTACGCATTTTCGGCAAGGCGGACAGGATCGACAGGCTGAGCGATGGCACGCTGGCTATCGTCGACTACAAGACAGGCGGCCCGCCCACCGGCGCGCAAGTGGAAGAGGGTTACGCTCTGCAACTCGGGACCATCGGCCTGATCGCGCAGGCGGGCGGGTTCGAGAACATTACGGGCGAGCCGGTGAAATTCGAATACTGGTCGCTGGGCAAGGCGAAGGCGAAGGATCATCCGACAGGCTTCGGCTATGTCTCGACGCCCGTGCTGGAGGGCAAGAAGCGCACCGGGATCCCGTCCGAGGAGTTTCTCCCGAAAGCGCGCGAGTACCTGGACGACGCGCTGGACCGCTGGATCCTCGGCAATGAACCTTTCACCGCGCGCCTCAATCCCGATGCGCCCGGCTACGACACCTACGACCAGCTCATGCGGCTTGCCGAGTGGCAGGGGCGGGAGGCATGAGCGGTAAGGTTTTCCCCCTCAAGGACAACCAGGCGCTGGCTGTCGAGCCGATGGACAGCGTGTGGCTCTCCGCTTCGGCCGGAACGGGCAAGACGCAGGTGCTCTCGGCCCGCGTGCTTCGCCTGCTGCTGACGCCGGGCGTGCAGCCCGAGCAGATCCTTTGCCTTACTTTCACCAAGGCGGGCGCAGCGGAAATGGCGACCCGCGTGAACGAAGTGCTGGCGAACTGGGTGCGCATGGAAGACACCCGCCTCGCCCGCGACCTCGTGGCGATCGGTGCCGAAGCCGATGCGGACACACTGTCTCGCGCCCGCACCCTTTTCGCCGCCGTTCTGGATTGTCCCGGCGGGGGCCTGAGGATCGATACGATCCACGCCTTCTCGCAATGGCTGCTGGCCGCTTTCCCGGAGGAAGCCGGCCTCGTCCCCGGAACGCGCCCGATGGAAGATCGCGATCGCGACCTGCTGGCGGACAGGGTGCTGCGCGAATTGCTGGTGGAGTGGGAGGAGGGCGATCCCGCCGCCGTGACGGCGCTGGAAGACCTTTCCCGCCGCATGGGGCCGGAAGGCGCGCGCGGATGGCTGATGCGCTGCGCCGCCGTTCGCGATGCGTGGATCGGCCCGGCGGCATGGCAACCGCCGATGGAGCCGCGGGTGAAACGCCTCCTCGGCCTCGAGGCCGATGCAACGCGAGACGGTCTCGCCGACTTGTGCGCCGATGACGCCTTCGATTGCGAGGGCCTACGCAACTGGCGCGCCGTTCATGCCGATTGGGGAACGAAGACGGCACTGGGCTGCATCGAGGCGATCGACAACTGGCTCTCCGGCGATCCGAAAGCGCGGCTGGACGGCTGCGAGGCACTGGCTGCGTCGCTGTTCACCCAAAAGGGCGATGTCCGCTCGCTTTCCAGTCTGGAGAAGAAAGACCCCGCCGTCGCCGATTACGCCGCACGGGTGAACGAGCACCTCGCCGCGATTCGCGAACAGGCGATGCTGCTCGACCTGGTGGACGTCATTACGCCCGCGTTCGAGGTCGGTCGGAAGTTCGCACTGCGCTGGGACGAGGCCAAGGGCCGCGAGGGGCTGGTCGATTTCGACGACCTGATCGCGCGCGCCGCCGACCTGCTGGCAACCAAGGACATGTCCGCCTGGATCCGCTACAAGCTGGATCGCCGCTTCGATCACATCCTGGTGGACGAGGCGCAGGACACCAATTCCGCGCAATGGGCCATCATCGACGCGCTGACCGACGATTTCTTCGCCGGGCTGGGGCAGGCGGAGGAGCGGCTGCGCACGATCTTCGTCGTCGGCGATTACAAGCAGGCGATCTTCCGCTTCCAAGGTACGAGCCCGGAAAACTTTGCCGCCGCCCGCGCCGCCTACGACAAGCGCCTGCGTGAATGGTTCGAGAACGCCGCGCGTACGAGGCAGGCCAGCATTGCGCGCGAATTGCAGAAGCTGGGGCTCGGCCGCTCCTACCGCACCGCGCAGAGCGTGCTCGGCTTCGTGGATGAGGCGATCGACGCCATCGGGCCGGACAATTTCGGCCTCGCCGAGCGGCCCGAGCCGCATGTCGGTGATGATCGTCCTGGTCTTGTCACTTTATGGGCGCCCGTGCCCGGCCATCCCGACGAAGTGGAGGACGGAGGCGAGGACGGCCCGGAGATCGGTATCTCCGAGCCCGAAAGGCGCATGGCGGAGAAGATCGCCATGCAGATCAAGCGCATGTGCGAGCGCGGCTTCCCGCTGGTGAAGGACAGGGACAACCCTCGCAATGCGACGCCCGGCGATTTCATGGTACTGGTTCGCAAGCGCAAGGAACTGGCGGGGCTGATCGTTGCTCGCCTGCACGCGGCGGGGGTGCCGGTGGCGGGTGTCGACCGTCTGCGCCTCGGCGCTCCGCTGGCGGTAAAGGACTTGATGGCGGCACTGCGCTTCGCTGCCCAGCCGCGCAACGATTTGAGCCTCGCAAACCTGCTGGTCTCGCCTATCCTCGGCTGGAGCCAGGAGGACCTGCTCGCATACGTACCGCGCGAAAAGGGTGTCGCCTTGTGGGATCACCTGCGCGATCTCTCTGCCGAGAAGCCAGGGGCGGCCGTGGAGATGCTCTCGCAATTGCTGGCGCGCGCGGATTTCGAGACGCCGCAGGCGCTGCTCCACTGGATCCTGCTCGGCCCGTGGAAGGCGCGCGGCAAGCTGGTGGCGCGGCTGGGACGGGAGGCGAACGATCCCATCGACGAACTGCTCGGCGCGGCGCAGCAATTCGCCGCTTCGAACACGCCCAGTCTGCAGGGCTTCATCCGCTGGTTCGACGCCGGCGATGGCGAACTGAAGCGCGAGACCGAGGGGCAGGGCGACATGGTTCGAGTCATGACCGTGCATGGCTCGAAAGGTCTTCAGGCGCCAATCGTGATCCTCGCCGATGCCTGCGGCAATCCCGATGCCTCCCGCCAGTCGGGCCTCGAACTGGAGGAGGAGGTGCCGGGAGGCGGGAAAAGCCTCACCTTGCCGCTACCCTCGTTGCAAAGCGAGGAGCGGGTAGGCCGGATCGAGGCTGCCGCCGAGGCAGCCAAGGCCGCCGAGCGCGAGGAGCATTGGCGCCTCCTCTACGTCGCCATGACGCGGGCGGAAGAAGCGTTGTTCATCGGCGGCGCGCTGGGCAAGCGTGAAAAGGAACCGGCCGAGGATAGCTGGTATGCGCGCCTCGCGCCGCTGTTCGATGCAGAGCCGCTGGCGGACGATATCTGGGAGTGGCGACTGGAACTGGGCGAACGCGCGCCGGTAATCCCGGATCGCTCGCAGCAAGCGCTGCCCATTCCGCCGGTCCTGCCAGTCTGGGCGACGCAGGCCATCGGCCCGGAGCCGCGTCCACCGCGACCGCTGGCTCCATCCGCTGCAGCAGACGAGCAGGGCGCCGATCCGCCGCTTCCTGCCGCGCAGGCCGCCATTGCAGCGCGGCGTGGGGTCTTGATCCACGCGTTGCTCGAACGCCTGCCCGATACACCGCGCGATCTGCGAGAAAGCGGCGGACGCGCATGGCTGGCTCGCCGCGCGCCGGATGTGGACGAAAGTGAGCGCGAAGAAATGCTCGAGCGCGCGCTTGCGGTGCTGGACGAGCCGGAGTGGCGCGATCTCTTCGGTCCCGATGCCCTCGCGGAAGTCCCGCTCGCCGCCACCGTAGGGGAGCAGGTGATAGCAGGCACTGCGGACCGGTTGCTGGTCACTTCCGAAAAGGTGCTGGTCGCCGATTTCAAGACGGCCAGGCGACCGCCGGCCTCGCTTGCCGAAATGCCGGAGGGGACGCTGCGGCAAATGGGCGCCTATGCCGCCGCACTGGCAGTGATCTACCCTGATCGCACTATCGAGGCAGCGGTACTGTACACCCAGACCCCTCGTTTGATCGCGGCTCCTTCCGACATCCTCATACGTCACAAGCCGGGATAGGGGATGGGCAAAGGAAAGCTTTTGCACCACGTGCATTGAGTAAGGCGAGCGAGTGCCCAACTAGGGTGCCACAAGATACCAGGAGAACGATAATGGCGACCAAGACCGTAACCGACGCGAGCTTCCAGTCCGATGTGCTGGATGCCGACAAGCCGGTGCTGGTGGATTTCTGGGCGGACTGGTGCGGCCCGTGCAAGATGATTGCGCCCGCGCTCGAAGAAATCTCCGAGGAGATGTCCGATCAGGTGACGATCGCCAAGATGGACATCATGGAAAACCCTGACGTGCCCGGCCAGATGGGCGTGCAGTCGATCCCCTATCTCGTGCTGTTCAAGGACGGCAAGCCGGTGGCCCAGCAGATGGGCGCCGCGCCCAAGAACGCGCTGAAGAGCTGGCTCGAGGGCGAGCTTTAATCGACCATTGAATTCAGGCGCGCCGCCATGCTTTCCCACAGGGCGGGCGTGGCGGCGGCGACCAGTCCCTTCCGGTCCCATTCATCCACCCGATAGGGCGAGCCGTCATCGGGCCGCGCAACCTTTCCGCCAGCCTCTTCCAGCCATAGACAGCCCGCCGCATGATCCCATGCCAATGTGCGCTCGAAGATCGAGACGTCGTTTTCGCCCAGCGCGAGGCGCGGATATTGTTCGGCGGCGCAGTAGGGGATGTCGGTGAGACGATAGTTCGGGCAGATGTGCTCGATCATGGCTTCGCGCTTCGCTGGATCCATGAATACCAGTGAGATGGCGGCGACGGGTGGATCCTCTCCGGTCGTGATCGCATTGATTTGCTCCCCGCCAACAAACGCACCCTTGCCGCGATGGGCGGCGCAGAAACGGCCAGACAGGCAATCGTAGATCCATCCGCTCTGTGCAAAGCCCTCGTCCGCCTGTGCGATGAGAATGCCGAAGGGTGGCTGTCCGCTGGCGAAGTTGCGGGTGCCGTCTATGGGATCGACGATCCAGCATGGGCCCTTCAATCGCTCCAATACGGCCGGATCGGCATGAGCAGCTTCCTCGCCCACGAAGGCAAGACCGGGGGCAAGCGCTTCCAGCCCTTCGCGCAACGCCTCCTCGCTCTCCCGGTCGGCGATGGTTACTGGGTCGTTGCCACCCTTGTCCTCCACGTGATGGTCGGCAAGGTTGCGGTAGCGCGGCAGGATAACCCTGTCGGTCACGTCGCGGCACAAGGCGAGGATTTCGCGGTCGATGATGGTCATGATCTGTAATCCGCGTTGATGGCAATGTATCCATGCGTAAGGTCGCAGGTCCAGACGGTGGCGCGTCCTTCGCCCAGTCCGAGGTCGACCGTGATATCGATTTCACGGCCTTCGAGATGTCTTGCAACCGGCGCTTCGTCGTAATCTGCCAGCGGAAGGCCCTCGCGTGCCGCCCATGTTCCGCCAAAGGCAATTCCCAGCCTGTCACGGTCCGCCGGTTCGCCAGCCTTGCCAACCGCCATCACGACACGGCCCCAATTGGCATCGCCCCCGGCGATGGCCGTCTTGACCAGCGGAGAGTTGGCGACCGCGAGACCGACGCGCCGCGCACTCTCTTCAGACACGGCACCTTCCACATTGACGGCGATGAATTTCTGCGCCCCCTCGCCATCGCGCACCACGAGATGGGCGAGCTGGCGGCAGATGTCGCCGAGCGCCGCCATGAAGGCATCCGCGCCCGGGTCCTCGAAGCTGGAAAGCGGTGCATTGCCCGCCTTGCCGGTGGCGAAAGTCATCACCGTGTCGCTGGTGGAGGTGTCGCTGTCCACCGTAATGCAATTGAAAGTAACAGCGCTGGCGGTGGATAGGCACTGCTGGAGGAAGGCCGGTTCCACCGCTGCATCGGTGAAGATGTAGCCGAGCATGGTCGCCATGTCGGGGGCGATCATACCGCTGCCCTTGATGATGCCGTTGAGCGTGACGCGCGTCTCTCCGACCATAGCCGAGGTGGTTGCGCCCTTGGCAAAAGTGTCTGTCGTTCCGATGGTTAGCGCTGCTTCTTCCCACGATGCCTCATCTGCCTTGAGCACGGCCGCGACACCGTTTCGCGCCTTATCGCGGGGGAGGGGGACGCCGATCACCCCGGTGGAGGAGACGAGCACCTCCTCCCGGCTGCAACCGAAGTTCTCGGCCACCTGCTCCATGATCTGCACCACTGCCTCGCGCCCGCGATAGCCGGTGAAGGCGTTGGAATTGCCTGCATTGACCACGAGCGCCCGGGCGCGCCCCGCCTTTACCTGCTCTCGGCCCATGTCCACCTCAGTGGAGCAGCACACATTGCGCGTGAAAACGCCCGCCAGAGCGGTGCCCTCGGTAAGCTCGGCAAAGGTAAGGTCGGCGCGATCCCATGCCTTGTAGCCTGCCCGCGCCACGCGCAGGGTGACGCCATCGATAGGCGGCATGTCCGGGAAGGGCAGGGCGAGGGGAGAGCGATCCAGATCCATGCAGCGAGCGGTTGCGCCGCCGAGGCGCTCAGGTCAAGCGGGCGATGCATCCACCTTGGGCGCGCGAGCGCGGCGCCAACCCGTGCGAGGCTCCATGATCCATGCCAGCGCCGCCGAAACGGACAGCGCCAGCGCCGGGCCAATGATGGCACCTGACCACGTGTTCTCGCCAAAATGGGAAATGAGGGACAACT
Organism: Aurantiacibacter poecillastricola; assembly: GCF_030730945.1. GTDB lineage: Bacteria > Pseudomonadota > Alphaproteobacteria > Sphingomonadales > Sphingomonadaceae > Alteraurantiacibacter > Alteraurantiacibacter poecillastricola. The sequence goes on along the minus strand of NZ_JAVAMS010000002.1, from coordinate 1,011,197 downwards.
GTGTCGCGATCAGGACAGGTATGTGAACCGCATAAAGCGGGAAGGAGATACGACCCAGCCAGTTGAGGACGCCATTCCACTGCTGCGCCGGACGGCAATGGGCGACAAGCCAGAAGCTCACCGGAAAGACCAGCAGAACCACCGCTGCCTCGAAACATGCGACGGCGCTGCCGGTCAGCGGCAGGAGAGATACCGCCAGCACGGGCAAGGCTAGGCGTAGCACCCAAGCTGTCCAATCAGCATCGCGGGGCCCTCGAAAATGCCGCGCCATCAGCATACCCGCGCCGTAGGAGAAGATAATGCGTGGAGCGGCTAGCAGGAAGGTGTCTGCATGAGCGCCAAGGTCTCCGGTTTCGTGGATCACGATGGCAGCGCCATGCGCCAACCCGGCAAGGAAGACCATGGCGACCAGCGCCTTGTCTTTCCAGCGGTCCCAGGCTCTTGCATGCGCGCCGTTGGCCAGCAACTCCCAGAAGAGGCTCCACTGAACCACGTTGAGCGGGAAAACCGCCTCGGCGATGAGAAAGGCAGGAATGAATGCAAAGGCCAGTGCCAGTTTCAGGGGGACAAGCTCCGCCCGGGAATCGAGGGAAAACAGGATGGCCGCCAAGAAGGCGCCAAGGGCCATGAGTGGGAAGAAGCGCCTGAAGCGCGCTTTCAGGAAGTCGCCCGTCCCCATCCGGCGGGCATTCCGCTCCGCAATGACCGGTGTTAGGACGAAGCCGCTCAGCAGGAAGAACAGGTCCACGAACAGGTAGCCGCGCTGCATGAACTCGGGAACCGGAAAGAACCCGGGGACGTGGAACAGCAAGACGCCAATTGCAGCGATCCCGCGTAGTCCATCGAGCAGATGCAGCCGCTCGTTCGCACCGCCCGTGTTGCGTTCCGCCATGCTCGTTTCCGTTGCCATGCCGACAACGTTAAACTGATCGTGGTTAAGATTGGATGCGCGGTGCTTGCCTGCGCATGCCGTCCAGATTCGGCAATCGGTCCGAAGGCGCGCCGGGGTACATCTCAAGTGAACCGAGGCCACGAATTGCAGTCGGCAACCTGGATCGAATGGCGCTCGTCAGTGGACTTTAAGGATTGAGGCGCTATCTGGGCAGGCAGATGCTACGCCAACTGCTCACCCTGCTTGCGCTCGTTTCTGGCCTCGGCCTTGCGACCACGCCTGCCGTGGCGGCGCAGGCGAGTGTTGTCAGCATGGCGGCATCAGGCGGCGATGCGGAGGAAAGCCGGGTAGCCGCGCCGGCAGCGCGGCACCTCGCAAGCGGCGTTGTCCTAGGCTGCGCAGCGGAGCAATCGGCAGCCCCCGCGCCGCCCGCTTCGCGGACGCCTGCCGTCCGTCTGCAGGCAGACCGCGCGCGCGAATAGCGCCGCCTGTTCCATAGCCTGAACCCGTTTTCCGGCCGCGCCAGTTCGCGGCCTATTCCCATATATTCTGACAGGATCGTCCCATCATGTGGCAAGGAATCGCCAAATCGCTTTTCGGTTCGTCCAACGACCGTTACGTCCGCTCGCTCGACAAGCTTGTCGCCCGTATCAACGCGCTCGAACCGCAGCTTGAAGACTTCTCCGACGAGGAGCTGAAGGCGCAGACCTACAAGTTCCGCAAGAAGATCGAGGAGGATGGCGCGACCCTCGACGACATCCTGCCCGAGGCCTTCGCCACCGTGCGCGAAGCGTCCAAGCGCGTGATGGGCATGCGCCATTACGACGTGCAGATGGTGGGCGGCATCGTTCTCCATCGCGGCGAGATCGCCGAAATGAAGACCGGCGAGGGCAAGACGCTCGTGGCAACGCTCGCCACCTATCTGAATGCCATCGAGGGCAAGGGTGTCCACGTCGTCACCGTGAACGATTACCTCGCTCGCCGCGATGCGGAGTGGATGGGGCAGCTCTACAACTTCCTTGGCCTCACCACCGGCGTGATCGTGCCGAACCTGCCCGAGCACCTCAGGCGCGAGGCCTATTCGGCCGACATCACCTACGGCACGAACAACGAGTTCGGCTTCGACTACCTGCGCGACAACATGAAGCAGGAGCGCCGCCAGATGGTGCAGCGCCCCTTCAACTACGCTATCGTCGACGAGGTGGACTCGATCCTGATCGACGAGGCGCGCACCCCGCTCATTATCTCCGGCCCGACCGAGGACAAGTCCGAGCTCTACGTCGCGCTCGATACGATGGTGAAGCAGCTGGTGAAGGACCAGGAAGAGCTCGAACGCGAGCATAACGGCCCGCTTGAGGAAGGCCAGGGCTATTTCACGAAGGACGAGAAAACCCGCAACGTCCAGCTCACCGAAGACGGCGTCGAGGAGATGGAGCAGCGGCTGATCAAGGCCGGAATGCTCGAGACCGAGAACCTCTACGACGTCGAGAACACGCAGGTCGTCCACCACCTCGACCAGGCGCTGCGTGCCGTGGTGATGTTCAAGAAGGACACCGACTACATCGTCAAGGACGACAAGGTCGTGATCATCGACGAGTTCACCGGTCGCATGATGGAAGGCCGTCGCTGGTCGAACGGCCTGCACCAGGCGGCGGAGGCCAAGGAGGGCGTGGAAATCCAGCCCGAGAACCAGACGATGGCCTCGATCACCTTCCAGAACTATTTCCGCATGTATCCCAAGCTCTCCGGCATGACCGGCACCGCGGCCACCGAGGCAGCGGAATTCTGGGACATCTACAAGCTGAACGTGGTGGAAATCCCCACCAACGTACCCGTCGCCCGCGTGGACGAGGAGGACGAGTTCTACAAGAACACGATGGACAAGTTCCAGGCCATCGCGAAGGCCATCAAGGAGAAATACGATAGCGGCCAGCCCGTGCTGGTGGGCACGGTCTCGATCGAGAAGTCCGAACTGCTCAGCAACTTCCTCGACAAGGAGGGGGTGAAGCACAACGTCCTCAACGCCCGAATGCACGAGAACGAAGCGCATATCGTGGCGCAGGCAGGCCGTCTCGGCGCCGTCACCATCGCCACCAACATGGCAGGCCGCGGCACCGACATCCAGCTGGGCGGCAATGTCGAATTCCGCATTGGCGATGAGCTAGGCGAGATGGAGGACGGCCCGGAAAAGGATGCCGCCATCGAGCGCATCAAGGCCGAGGTGAAGGAAGAACGCCAGAAGGTGAAGGAAGCGGGCGGCCTGTTCGTGCTCGGCACCGAGCGCCACGGAAGCCGCCGCATCGACAACCAGCTGCGTGGTCGCTCGGGCCGGCAGGGCGATCCCGGCCTCTCGCGCTTCTATCTCTGCCTGGAGGACGACCTGCTGCGTATCTTCGGGCCAGACACGCTGTTCTCGAAGATGATGCGCTCCAACCTGGAGGATGGCGAGGCCATCGGCTCCAAGTGGCTGTCGAAGGCCATCGAGACCGCGCAGAAGAAGGTCGAGGCGCGCAATTACGAGATGCGCAAGCAGGTCGTGCAGTACGACGACGTAATGAACGACCAGCGCAAGGTCATCTACGACCAGCGCGCCGAGATCATGGATTCAGAGCGCGTCGACGACGTGGTGGAGGACATGCGCCGCGACGCTATCGAGGCCATTGTGGTAGAAGCCTGCCCACCCGGCTCCTATCCCGAGCAGTGGAACGTCGCGGGCCTCAAGGAGAAGGTCGACGAGGTGCTCGGCTTCAATCCGCCCATCGATGACTGGCTGGAAGAGGAAGCGGTCGAACCCGAACTGATCGAGGAACGCCTGCAGGAAATGGCCGAGGCGCGCCTGACCGAGCGTACTGCCGAAATTCCCGAGAGCTCATGGCGCCGCGTGGAGAAGAGCATCCTCCTCGAACGGCTCGATTACCACTGGAAGGAGCACCTCGCGACGCTCGATGCGCTGCGGCAGGTGGTGTTCCTGCGCTCCTATGCGCAGAAGCAACCGATCAACGAGTACAAGCAGGAAGCCTTCGGTCTGTTCCAGACCATGCTCGACAGCCTGCGCGAGGATGTGACGAAGGTGCTGCTGACGGCCGAATTGCGCCCCGCGCAGCCGGCACCGCGCAAGCTGCCCGATTTGCCCGAATTCCTCACCGGCCATATCGACCCGCTCACCGGCGAGGACGATTCCAACGATGGCGACGGCTCGCGCACCATGCAGCCGCTGTTCGGTACGCTGGCGGGCTCCCCCATGGCGGGCAGCGGCAGCGCGGGCACGGCCCAGCGCGAGGATCCCTATGCCGGTCAGAACATCAGCCGCAACTCGCCATGCCCCTGCGGGTCGGGCAACAAGTACAAGCATTGCCATGGGGCGGTCGCCTGATTGCTGCCCGACTCTGCCGGCGCTTGACCTTGCCGGAGACCATGGCACACACCATCGTCTCCGGCAGGAGTAGAGATCATGCGCATTGGATTGATGGGAGTGGCCTTTTGCGCGTTGTCGCTTGCGGCTTGCGGCGGCGACGATGGGCCAACGGGCGCACCCGTCGTGTGGGTCACTCCGACACCGACTGCCTCGCCAACGCTTGCGCCGCTTCCGCCGCGCCCTGTCGATTACACCTATTCGCCGGGTTTCTCCCCGGACATAAACCGCCTGTTTTCCTCCGCCAGCACCAGCAGCGAGGACCGGGCTCTCGAAGGATACATCCTCACTGTCCTGAACAGTCCTACAGGTTCGCCCTCCACGCCGACTGATTCAGACGTCAGTATCGACGAGGATCCATTTCGCGGGGGACCCGGACCGACGGGATCCTTCAGCTACGAAGTTGCCGATGCCGGCATGGTGCTGATCGACCTGGGCAACAATGCCGGCCTGTTCAGCGGCAACGCAAGCACCTTGCAGTTCGTGCAGGAGGCAACCTCGCTTACCTGGACGGGGCAAAGATCGATTGGCGGTCCCGACGCAACACTCACCTGGGCACAGCCGGACGAGTTCGCGGGGAATGTTCCACAGTATTATTCGCAGGTGAGCTTCGCTTTCACGCAAGCCACAGCAGGAGGAGCGGACGACAGCGTCACGCGATCCTTCATCGGCGGGTCGCACACCTTCATCGATGATGTCCCCGCCTCTGGACAGGAGCGGGTAATGGCGAAGCTCTCCCTTAATTCCGACGAGCCGGGCGACGGTTCCTACGCGCTATCGGGCACCGGAACGCTGCTGATAGACTATTCGGCCCGGAGCGTGAGCGGAACGATAGCTCTCGAACCGGTTGGCAACTCGCTGGCAACGCCGACCAGCCTCGAGATTTCCGCCGACATCGAATTCGAGGCCGTCCAGGAATTCCAGCGTATTCGCGGAGATGTGACGGGTTCTGCCGGAAACGGTCGCATCGTGGGGCAGTTCTTCGGTCCCTATGCTGTCGAATCAGCTGGCAACCTCACTTTCACCTCGACGGATGGCCAGGCCTTCTACGGAACATTCGAAACGCGCCGGGAGTGATCCGCTCGCGCACGTCTTGTTCTTGCAGGTGCTTGCGCTAGCATGGCCATGATGGAGATTTGCCGATGCGCCTGAGAATTCGTTTCACCGCCGCGATAGGAGCCGTGTCGCTCTGCGCATGCTCCGCCAATGTCTCGGACGCCTCCGGTGATCTCGCGAGCGCCAGCATGACGGATTACATCATGGCCGCTGTCGTCAGTCCAGCCCGCCCGGCAGAGGATGTCGCGCGCGACGAGGCGCGCAAGCCCGAGCAGATCGTCGCCTTTTCAGGCGTCCAGCGCGGTGATGTGGTTGCTGAAATCGCACCGGGCGGCGGTTATTACACGCGCATTCTGGCGCAAACCGTGGCGGAAGAGGGTACCGTCTATGCGCTGATGCCCGCCTTCTTCGCCAACCGGCCAGGCGGGCTCGACACGATCAACGCCATCGCCGAGCAATATGGTAATGTCGAAGTCGTGGTGGTGGAGGGGTATGATGCCATCAACCTGCCGCAGCAGGTGGACCTCGTCTGGACGACCGAGAATTACCACGACCTCGCCAATAACGACATCGCCCCGATCAACGCCGAGGTGAACCGCATTCTAAAGCCGGGTGGCATCTACTTCGTGGAAGACCACGCCGCCCCCGGCACGGGCACCAGCGCCACCTCGACATTACACCGCATCGACCCGGCAACCGTGCGTGAGCAGGTGATAGCAGCAGGCTTCACGCTGGAGGCCGAGAGCGATGTGCTGCGCAACCCCGCAGACCCGCATGACGTATCGCCGGGCGACTTTGACGGCGTGAGCGACAAGTTCGCCTATCGGTTCAGAAAACCGATGTAAAAATTTCTGGGGGGGCCGGGAACCGTTGGCTTGCGGCGCGGTTTAAGTTGGCAAGGCCGCGCTGTCTCCCTGGCTGACGAGTCAAAGAAGCGCGGCCTTTTTCATGCCCGCCGTCTGCGCAAGGCTATCATCTCGCAGCTTCTGGAAAATGGCTCCCCGAGTTGGATTCGAACCAACGACCAAGTGATTAACAGTCACCTACTCTACCGCTGAGCTATCGGGGAGCAGCCCGTCAGGCAGGTGAGCGCCTATATGGGCCGTGATTTGGTTTGGCAAGGGCCCAATTGCTGCAATCGCACCAAATCCTTAAGTCATGAACTGTTCTGCCACGATCCGCTCGTCCAGCGCTTGGTGCGGGTCGAACAGCAGGACCATTTCCATCTCCCGTGCGACCTCGATATGCACCTCGGCCACGTCGCGCACTTCCTTGGAATCGGCCACGGCGGCGACAGGTCGCTTGGCAGGCTCGTTGACGCGGAAAGTCACGCGGCTGCGGTCTGGAAGAATGGCTCCACGCCAGCGCCGGGGGCGAAAGGGGCTGATCGGGGTCAGGGCGAGCATGTTCGAATCGAGCGGGAGGATCGGCCCGTTGGCCGAGAGGTTGTAGGCGGTGGATCCCACGGGGGTTGAAAGCAGGATGCCATCGCCGGCCAGTTCGGGAATGCGTACGCGGCCGTTGACGGAAATTTCCACCTTCGCAGTCTGCCGTGTTTCGCGCAGCAGGCTGACCTCGTTGATGGCGCAGAAGGTGTGCCGCTCGCCGCTCTGTGTCGTTACGTTCATGCGCAGCGGCAGGATTGGCATGGCCTTGGCCTCCGCCAGCCGCCGGCCAAGCGCGATCGCTCCGTGATAGCGGTTCATCAGGAAGCCGACCGTGCCGAGGTTGAGACCGAAGACCGGGAGGATCTGGCCGCCATCCAACATGTCGTGCAGGCAATCGAGCATCGTCCCGTCGCCGCCCAGCACAATGACGGCGTCGGCTTGGGAAAGAGGGACGAAATCCTGGCTTTCGCGAAGCTCGCGCGCAGCCTTGTCCGCTCGGTCGGTTTGCGAACAGACCAATGCAAGCTTCTCGTATTTCGCAGGATTGGCTGCCACTTGCTGACCCCCTCACGTGGATTGGCGGCGACACTATGAAGCAGCGTCCCGATTTGCAACGCACCATTCTGCAAGGCAGACAGGGACCATCGACGAAGACAGGGGATGGCATGCCCGTACCGCATCAGATCCATGACCGCCGACGCCGACCCGACCGCAGGCGTAGCGAGCCGCATCCCGTTACGCAGGACCTTGCCGAGGCACTCTCCAACGATGCGGTATCGATCGTCTTCCAGCCCCAGTTCCGCGCCGCTGACAGCTCTCTTGCCGGGGCGGAGGCGCTGGTGCGATGGGAACACCCCGATCACGGCGCGCTGGCAGGCGATTCCGTAGTGGCGATTGCGCAGGCAGGAGGGATTACCCGGCGCCTGACCCGGCGCATAGCGCGCATGGCGCTGGAGAAAGCGACGTCATGGCCTGAGCACCTGCGCCTCTCGCTCAACGTCACGGCGATGGACCTGTTCGACCGCAGCTTCGGCAGCGACCTGCTCGCCCTGCTGGAGGAGACAGGCTTCCCGCCGGAGCGCCTGACGCTGGAAATTACCGAACAAGCACTGGTCGCCGATCTAGACCGTTCGGCGCGCCGCCTGCAGGGGTTGGCCGAAACCGGCATCCACGTCGCCCTCGATGATTTCGGCGCTGGCTTCTGCAACTTTCGCTATCTCAAGGTCCTGCCACTGCATGCGCTCAAACTGGATCGGACGATGATCGATGGGATAACCGAAGATTCGCGCGACTTTGCCGTGTTCAGGGGAATCGTCGCCATGGCCAAGGCCCTAAAGCTTTCGGTGATCGCGGAAGGGATCGAAACCGAAGCGCAGCGCGCGGTGATCGTGGAGGAGGGCTGCGAGACGTGGCAGGGCTATCTCGGCGGAAAGCCGATGGATGGCGAGAGCTTCGCCGCATCCTGCCTCTCCAGGGAAGCCTAGTCCATCGTCACCACGACCTTGCCCTTGACATGGCCTTTCTCCAGATAGGCCATCGCCTCTTTCGCCTTGGCGAACGGAAAGGTGCGGTCGATCACTGGCGTCAGTCGCCCGTCTTCTGCTAGGTCCGCCAGTTCGGCAAGCTCGCTGCCGCTGGGACGCATGAAGAGGAAACGATAGGTGACGCCGTGGCGCTTGGCTTCGATTCGCGGCTTCAGGCTGGCAAGCCAGAACAGGGCTGTGAGCGGGAAACCCTTGTCCAGATCCTTGCGCGCCGTGGTGGGTTCGGGAATACCGGCTATCGACACGACCTTGCCGCCACGCTTCACGATCCCGAGCATGCGCGACAGCGTCTCCCCGCCGACAAGATCGAATGCCGCGTCCACATCGCGAAGATCTTCGGTGAAGTCGTGCGCGGTGTAGTCGATCACGCGGTCAGCGCCCATTCGCAGCACGAGGTCGCGCCCGCGCGGGGACGCCGTCGTGGTGACCCGGGCGCCCAGCCATTTGGCAATCTGGATGGCAAACGTGCCGACCCCTCCGGCACCCGCGGAAATGAAGACATGCTGTCCCGGAGCGAGCGCCAGTTCGTCACGGAGGGCTTGCAGCGCGGTGAGGCCGGCCAGGGGGATAACAGCGGCCTCGTGAAAATCGAGGGACGGCGGAATAGGCGCCAAGTGCTCGGTATCGACGATGGCATATTCGGCAAGAGCTCCCAGCCGATCCTTGGCGACGCGGGCGAAGACGCGGTCACCCGCGCTGAACCGACCTGCGTCATGTCCAGTTTTCTCGACGAACCCCGCAAGTTCGTTACCCATGACCTGCGGCATGTCGTAGCCCTGGATCATGCGCAGCTTGCCGTCGCGCGTCTTGTAGTCGACAGGATTGAGGCCCGCGGCCTGCACTTTGACCAGCACTTCGCCCGCAGCGGGTTCCGGCCTGGGGACGTCGCGGATCGCGGTCTGTTCGGGGCCGCCATAGCCGTCCATCACCAGTGCTCGCATCGTGCGTCTCCTAGGCTGCTTTCTTCTTCTCCGCTTTCCTGACGATGCCGCTGAGGCCTTTGGTCAACTGGAACAGGCCGTTGAGGCGGCTTTGCGGATCGCCCCATGCCCGGTTGATCTGCAGCTTCATGTCCGGGCGCAGCTTGGCAGTGTCCTTCAACCGCTCGACATAGGCGATGAGGCCTGCGGGATCGGGAAACTCGTCCTTGTGGAAGGTGACGAGCGTACCGCGCGCGCCGACCTCTATCTTGGCAATACACGCTTGGATGGCCTGCGCCTTGATCTCGATCAGGCGGATGAGGTTCTTGGTCGGCTGCGGCAGCTCGCCGAAGCGGTCGATCATCTCGGCGGCGAGGCTTTCGACTTCGGCCTGACCCTCCGCCTGGTTGAGGCGGCGGTAGAGCGCCATGCGTACGGCGAGGTCGGGCACGTAATCCTCGGGGATCATGATCGGCGCATCGACGGTGATCTGCGGAGAGAGGCCGGTGCGGTCCGTCTCGAGGCCTGCTTCGCCCGCCTTGGCGGCCATGATCGCGTCTTCCAGCATGGACTGATAGAGCTCGAAGCCGACTTCGCGGATATGGCCCGACTGCTCGTCGCCCAAGAGGTTGCCAGCGCCGCGAATGTCGAGATCGTGGCTCGCCAGCTGGAAGCCCCCGCCAAGGCTGTCGAGATCGCCCAGCACCTTGAGCCGCTTCTGCGCGACTTCGGAAAGCGCCATGTCCTTCTCGGTGGTGAGATAAGCATAGGCGCGGATCTTGGATCGGCCCACGCGCCCGCGCAGCTGGTAAAGCTGGGCGAGCCCGAAGCGGTCGGCACGGTGGATGATGATGGTGTTGGCGCTCGGCAGGTCGAGGCCGCTTTCGACGATGGTGGTGGAGAGCAGCACCTCGTACTTGCCCTCGTAGAAGGCGCTCATCCGCTCCTCGATCTCGCCCGCGCTCATCTGGCCGTGCGCGGCGACCACCTTCACCTCGGGCACGGTGTCGCGCAGCCATTCCTCCAGAGGAGCCATGTCGGAGATGCGCGGGACGACGATGAAGCTCTGCCCGCCGCGATGGTGTTCGCGCAGCAGCGCCTCGCGGATCACCATGTCGTCCCACTCCATCACGTAGGTGCGCACTGCGAGGCGGTCCACGGGCGGCGTCTTGATGGTGGACAGCTCACGCAGGCCCGTCATCGCCATCTGCAGCGTGCGCGGGATGGGCGTGGCGGTGAGAGTGAGGACGTGGACGTCGGTGCGCAGCTGCTTCAGCTTCTCCTTGTGGGTGACGCCGAAGCGCTGCTCCTCGTCCACGATCACGAGGCCCAGATCCTTGAACTTCGTATTCTTGGAGAGGATCGCATGGGTGCCGATCACGATATCGACATCGCCCGAAGCCAATCCGTCGCGCGTATCCTTCATTTCCTTCGCGGAGACGAGGCGCGAGAGACGGCCGATCTTCAGCGGGAAGCCGTTGAAGCGGTCACAGAAATTCTGGAAATGCTGGCGGGCGAGGAGGGTGGTGGGTGCCACCATAGCCACCTGCTGGCCGTTCATGGCGGCGACGAAGGCTGCGCGCAGGGCCACCTCGGTCTTGCCGAAGCCAACATCGCCGCAGACGAGGCGGTCCATCGGCCGCCCGCTTTCGAGGTCGCGCAGCACGTCGGCGATGGCTTGTTCCTGGTCCTCGGTCTCCTCGTACTGGAAGCGGTCGAGGAACTGGTTGTAGCTGGCTTCCTCGGGCTCGAGCACCGGGGCCTTTTTCAGCGCGCGCCGGGCGGCGACTTCCATCAGCTCGCCGGCTATGGCCTGGATCCGCTCCTTCAGGCGGGCGCGGCGCTTCTGCCATGCCTCGCCGCCAAGACGGTCGAGCGAGACGCCTTCTTCGGAGGAGCCATAGCGCGAGAGGACATCAAGGTTCTCGACAGGGATGTAGAGCTTGTCGCCGCCTGCATATTCCAGCATCACGCAGTCGTGCTGGCTCTTGCCCACGGCAATGGGTTCGAGGCCGAGATACTTGCCGATGCCGTGATCCACGTGAACCACCAGGTCGCCGCGTGACAGCGCCTGCAATTCGGCGAGGAAGGCGTCGGCATCCTTCTTCTTCTTGCGCCGCCGCACGAGCCGGTCGCCCAAGAGGTCCTGCTCGGTAACGACTTCCAGCTCGTCATTGGCAAAGCCTGTATCAAGCGGCAGGACCAGCGCGGTGGTCTTGCCCTTCGCCGACGCGCCGAGGCCTTCCTGCCAAGTCTCGGCCAGCTGCACCGGCGTGCCCGCTTCCTCCACGATGGAGGTGATGCGGCTGCGCGAACCCTGCGAATATGTGGCCAGCAGCGGCCGCTTGCCGGTCTTCGCGACATCCTTGAAATGCGCCGCCGCCGCTTCGTAGACGTTCTTACCCGCCGAGCGTTCGGGCGTGAAATCGCGCGCGGAACGGAAGCCGAAATCGACCACTACGTCGCTCTCCGGCTCTGCGAAGATGGTGGAGCGGTGCATCGGCCACTCCTGCATCGCGGCGCCGAACTCGTCCTGCTGCAGGTAGAGCGCATCGGGCGCGAGTGGTCGGTAGCTGCCCTTGGCTTGCCCCGAAGTCTCGCCGCGCTGGCGGTGATAGTCGGCGATGTCGGTGAGGCGTTCCTCCGCAGCCTGCAACGCGCCTGAATCGATGACGATGGCATCGTCCGAGGTCAGGTGATCGAACAGGGTCGCCAGCTTGTCCTCGAACAGCGGCATCCAGTGTTCCATTCCAGCGAGCCTGCGTCCTTCGCTGACAGCCTCGTAGAGCGGATCCTGCGTGGCGTCGGCGCCGAACATCTCTCGGTAGCGGCTGCGGAAGCGCTTGATCGAATCGTCGTCCAGCAAGGCTTCGCTGGCGGGCAGGAGCAGATGGCTCTCGACCAACTCGGTCGTGCGCTGGGTGCTGGGGTCGAACAGGCGCAGGCTTTCGAGCTCGTCACCGAAGAAATCGAGCCGCAACCCGCCTTCGAGGCCGCTGGGATAGATGTCGACGATGGAGCCGCGCATCGCGTATTCGCCGGTATCCACCACGGTATCGACGCGGGTATAGCCCTGTCGGCGCAGCAGGCCTGAAAGGCTCTCGAACCCGATCTGCGTGCCCACTTTGAACTCGCGCACCGCCTCGCGAATACGGAACGGGGTGAGCACGCGCTGGAGCAACGCATTTACCGTGGTGACGACCAACTGGTTCGCGCCGCCCTTCTGCCCAAGCGCATGGAGCGCCGCGAGCCGCCGCGCGCTGACGGAGAGGGCGGGGCTGGCGCGGTCGTAGGGAAGGCAGTCCCACGCGGGAAATTCTACCACCTGCAATTCGGGCGCGAAGAACTGCGCGGCATCCGTCACAGCGCGCATGGCCGCATCGTCGGGCGCGACGAACACGGCGCGGCGTTTCGCGGCGCGGGCAAGGTCCGCCATCACCAGCGGCTGCGCCCCGCGCACCACGGAGGCGAGCGTGAGCGGCGTTTCGGCTTTCAGGATACGTTGCAGGTCGGGCATGAACTTAGGAAAGGCACCGGAGGGAAGGGGGTTCCGGCGCGCCTTGCCCTCAGATGCTCACGTAGTCCAGCTTGCGCATGCGTTCCATCTGTTCGCCCGCGATCTCGGCAGGCGGTTCGCCGCGGCCCAGCGCCCACGCCATCACGTCGACATCATCATGGTCCAGCAGCGCCTCGAACCAGGCGAGGCCTGCCTCGTCCCATGTTTCGTGATAGCGGTCGAAATAGCCGCCGAACATGTAGTCGGCCTCCCGCGTGCCGCGATGCCATGCACGGAAACGGGCGCGGGCAAGACGGGTCTGAAGATCGGGGGAGGACATGGCGAAGGCTTCTACAAGTCTGCGGCGGCTTGCGCTAGTGGCAAGCCATGCGCCCCGATATCCTCAATCCCCTCTTCGCCGAGACCGAGAGCCTCGAAGGCATAGGCCCGAAGCTGAAGAAGCCGATGGAGAAGCTGGGTCTCACGCGCATTCGCGACGTGCTGTACCACTTGCCGGAGCGTTTCGTCACACGCCGCGCGGTCGCCGATCTCGACGATGCGAATGTGGGCGAGCAGGTGGTGGTGGCGCTCGACGTGACGGAGCACCGCGCCAGCCGCTCGCCGCGCGGGCCGCACCGGGTGCTGGCGTCGGATGCGAAGGGCAATATCTGCGCGCTCACATATTTCGGGCGGGCGAGCTACACGGCGAAGAAGCAGCTTCCGGTGGGAGAGAAACGCTGGGTGGCAGGCAGGCTCGATCAGTACGATCAGATGCTCCAGATCGTGCACCCGGACCACATTGCGGAGAAAAGCGACGGAGCGATGGGGCAGCTGGTGGAGCCGGTCTATCGCCTTTCCGAAGGGCTGACTCAGCCCCGCATTGCCAGCCTCGTCGAGCAATCCATAAGCCGCGCGCCCGAACTTCCCGAGTGGATCGAGCGCAGCACGATGGAGCGGCACGGCTGGCCCAGCTGGCGCGAAGCCATCGCCGCCGCGCACAAGAGCGAGAACGTTAAGGCCCGTGACCGCCTCGCCTATGACGAGTTGTTCGCCAATGCCCTCGCGCTGATGCTGGTGCGCGAGACCAATCGCAAGCGCCGCGGCCAGCCCTTGCAGGGCGACGGGCACCTGCGCGACAAGCTGCAACTGCCTTTCCCGCTCACCGGCGCGCAGCAGCGCAGCATCGACGAGATCGCCGGTGATATGGCGCAAAGCTCCCCCATGCTCCGCCTGCTGCAAGGCGATGTCGGCGCGGGCAAGACCGTCGTGGCGCTGGAAGCGATGCTGGTGGCGGTGGAGGCGGGCGCGCAGGCCGCGATGCTGGCCCCCACCGAACTGCTCGCCCGCCAGCATTTCGAGACCCTGCGCACAATGGCCCGGCCCACCGGGGTCGAGATTGCACTGCTGACGGGCCGCGACAAGGGCAGGGCGCGCGAGAGCATCCTCATGGGCCTGCTCGATGGCAGTATCGACATCGTGGTGGGCACCCACGCCATCTTTCAGGAGAGCGTGAGCTATAAAAATCTCGGCCTCGTGGTGATCGATGAGCAGCATCGCTTCGGCGTCTCGCAAAGGTTGATGCTGGCGCAGAAGGGCCGCGTCACGCCGCACACCCTCGCAATGACGGCAACGCCGATCCCGCGCACGCTGGTTCTGGCCAATCACGGCGAGATGGAAGTCAGCCGCCTCGACGATTTGCCGCCCGGCAGGCAGGCCATCGACACCCGTGTATTGCCGGTCGACCGGCTGGACGACCTCGTCGCTGCCATGGGCCGCCATGTAGAAAGCGGCCAGCAGGCCTACTGGGTGTGCCCGATGGTGCGCGACAGCGAGACGATGGACAACGATATCGCCGCCGCCGAAGCGCGCTATGCGGGCCTGCGCGAGCGGTTCGGCGAGGACGTGGTGCTCGTGCACGGCCAGCTCGCACCCGAGGAAAAGGACGCCGCGATGGCCCGCTTCGCTGCGGGCGAGGCGAAGGTGCTGGTGGCCACCACGGTGATCGAGGTGGGCGTGGACGTGCCCAACGCGACGCTCATGGTGATCGAGCAGGCGGAACGCTTCGGCCTCGCCCAGCTCCACCAGCTGCGCGGCCGCGTGGGGCGGGGTAGCGAGAAGTCGACCTGCCTGCTGCTGCGCTCCGCCGAATTGAGCGAAACCGGCAAGAAGCGCCTCGAACTGATGAAAAGCTCGCAGGACGGCTTCCTGCTGGCCGAGGAAGATCTCAAGCTGCGCGGCGGCGGGGAACTACTCGGCACGCGGCAGAGCGGGGAGGAGGGCTTCTCCATCGCGACGCTGGAACAGGTGACCAAGCTGCTCGAGATCGCCAATGCCGATGTGAAGCTGCTGGTGGAACGCCAGGGCGGCCTCTCCAACCCCGAACGCGGCGAGGCGGCGCGCGTAGTGCTCTATCTGCTGGAACGCGACTGGGGCGTGCAAACACTGCGGAGCGGCTAGACAAAGACTGCCGAGGGCCTAGTCTCGCGCGCAACCATTTCTCGCAGGAGTCCCCCAGCCCATGAACCGCTTTCTCGCCGCCTCTGCCCTCGCGCTTGCCGTTGCCCTGCCTCTGCCTGCCCTGGCGCAGGACGCCGAGGAGGATTTCACGGTGTTGCGCGAGGATGTGTGGCAATGGGCGCTGGACAATTCGCCCTGGCTCGCCACCAATATCGGCGACCGGCGGGGGGACGGGCAATTGGGCGATCCCTCGATGGAGGGGTATGACCGGCGCCTCGGCGAAACGCGCGAATTCCTCACCCGGCTGGAGGCCATCGACGAGGACGCGCTGCCAGACAATCTCGCCATCGACTACGCCCTACTGGAGCGTGATTTCCGGGATACGCTGGAGGCGAGCGAGTACGAGCAGGACCGCTATATCACCTTCACCAATCGCGGCGGGCCGCAGAACACGATTGCGGGCCTTCCCTATTCCTCCCCGCTGTTCACGATGGCGGACTATGATAGCTATCTCACCCGGCTGGAGAGCTTTCCGGAATATATCCAGTCCTTTATCGCCCGTAATGAAGGTGGGATCGAGCGTGGCCTCACCCAGCCTTGCGAGCCGATGGCAGGCTACGAGGACTCGATTTCGGGATTGATCGCCGAGAGTCCCGAACAGTCCGTCTGGTGGCAGGCCTTCGATACCCGTCCCTCGGGCATTGCCGAGAGCGACTGGGAGCAATTGCAGGTCCGCGCCCGCAGCGCCATCAGCGAGGGCGCGTTCGAGGGGCTGGGAACCTTCCTCGAATATTACCAGGAGGACTATGCCCCGAACTGCCGCGCCGGTGCTTCGCCCGGTATCGGCGAGACGCCGGGCGGGCAGGACTATTACGCCTACCGCGTGCGCAGCTTCACCACCACCGAGATGACGCCGCAGGAGGTCCACGATCTCGGTCTTTCCGAAGTGGCGCGTATCCGGGCGGAGATGGAAGAAGTCGCTGCGGAGGCCGGATTCGACACGCGCGAGGCCTTTATCGAACACCTGCGCACCGACCCGCAATATTACCCCGAGGACGAGGAGAGCTATCTCGAGCACACCGCGGCGCTGGCGAAGGAAATCGACGGGTGGATGCCGCGCCTGTTCGGCAAGCTCCCGCGCCTGCCCTATACAGTGCAGCCCATCCCCGCTGCGAGCGCCCCCGGCAACACTACCGCCTATTACGAACGTGGCTCCATCGCCACCGGCCAGCCCGGCATCTACCGCCTCAACCTGACCGAGCTCGACCAGCGGCCCTTGTGGGAATTGCCTGCGCTGGGCGTGCATGAAGCGGTGCCGGGGCATCACCACCAGATCTCGCTGCAGCAGGAGATGGACATCCACCCGCTGCGCGCGAACGGCACCTATTTCACCGTCTTCGTGGAGGGCTGGGGCCTCTATTCCGAGCGGCTCGGTATCGAGATGGGGCTCTACGATACGCCCGCCAAGGAAATGGGCCGCCTCTCCTACGAGATGTGGCGCGCTTCGCGGCTGGTGGTCGATACCGGCATCCATTCGCTCGGCTGGACGCGGCAGCAGGCTGTAGACTTCATGCTGGAGAACACCGCGCTCTCGCCCGGCAATATCAGCGCCGAGGTCAATCGCTACATTACCTGGCCGGGACAGGCGCTGGCCTACAAGCTGGGCGAGCTGAAGATCCGCGAACTGCGCGTCCGTGCGGAAGAAGCGCTGGGCGAGGATTTCGACCTGCGCGCCTTCCACGATACCGTGCTTGAGAACGGTGCCATACCGCTCGACCTGCTGGAAGAGCAGGTGGACGCCTGGATTGCGGAGGAAATGGCCGCTTAGGCAGGCGGGAAGGCTTTCCTACATGACGCCGCGCCGAGAGGCTCGGCGTCATGGCCTTCCGTGACCCTCTCACCCGCAGAAACGCGCGCTTTACCACCCCGCCGCTTTTCCCGCCCAGGACCGTGTTCCATGTGTTCCAGGTTCGGCGCTCACCAGGCAGGGGCGAGGTTGTCGCGAGTTCAGCTTGCCTGCCCTACCGCGCGTGCCTACACGGCTCTGCAATCCTGATGACAAGGCCCCAGTTACTCTCGTGATCCTCTCCTCATTCGAATGGTCCATTGCCAAGCGCTACATGCTGCCCGGCCGCAGCGAGGCCGTGATAGCGCTGGTGGCGGGCATCTCCATCACCGTCGTCATGCTCTCGGTCGCCATGCTGGTGATCGTGATGAGCGTGATGAACGGTTTCCGCGCCGAATTGCTCGACCGTATCACCGGGCTCAATGGCCACGCCGTCGTGCAGGCCTATGGCGGTCGGCTCGAGAACTGGGAAGAGGTGCTGGAGGAAGTGCGGCAGACGCCCGGCGTCGTCGAGGCCTCGCCGCTGATCGAGCAGCCGCTGCTCGCGACCTATAACGGGCGGGCCGAAGGTATCTTCGTACGCGGGAACACGCCGGGCGACATCGAGGAAATGGCGGAAAACGTGCTGGTCGGCGACATGTCGACGCTGCAACCCGGGGCGCGCAACGTCGCCATCGGCTCCCGCCTGCAGCAAAATCTCGGCATCCGTCTCGGCGAGACGATCACCATCATCAATCCGCAGGGCCGCCCGACGCCTTTCGGCACAGTCCCGCGCCAGATCGGCTATACCGTTACAGCGGTGTTCGAGGTGGGGCTGTACGATTTCGACGAGCGCTTCGTCGTCATGCCCATCCCCTCGGCGCAGACGCTGCTGATGACGGGCGACACCATCTCCATGATCGAGGTGCAGACAGAAGATGCGGACCGGGTGAACGAGATCCTCGCCCCCGTCGCGGAGCGCCTGTCGGGCCGCGCCGTCGTTACGGACTGGCAGCAGATGAACGCCTCGCTGTTCGAAGCCCTGCAGGTGGAGCGCGTGGCGATGGCCTTTGCGCTCGGCATCATCGTGCTGGTGGCAGCGTTTAACATCCTCTCCTCGCTGGTGATGCTGGTACGCTCCAAGACGCGCGACATTGCCATCATGCGCACCATGGGCGCGACGCGGCGGAGCCTGCTCAAGATCTTCGTGACCACCGGCTCCATCGTCGGCGTGATCGGCACCGGGGCAGGCGTTGCGCTGGGTCTGATCGTGCTGTTCTTCCGGCAGCCCATTGTGGAAGGCATCAGCGCGGTGCTCGGCGTGGAATTGTGGGATCCCTCCGTCCGTTTCCTGACCGAGCTTCCGGCGCGAACCGATCCGTTGGAGGTTCTCACCATTGCCGGCATGACGATGGGCCTTGCCTTCCTCGCCACGCTTTACCCGTCCTACCGCGCGGCCAATACCGATCCGGTGGAGGTGCTTCGCTATGAGTGACGTGGCCCCCGTCATCCGCCTTCGCAACCTTGCTCGCAGTTTCGAGCAGGGCGGGGTACGCATCGACGTGCTGCGCGGCGTCAACCTCGAGATCGCGCCCGGAGAGATCGTGGCGCTGCTCGGCCCCTCGGGCTCCGGCAAGTCTACGCTCCTTCAGGCTGTCGGCTTGCTGGAAGGCGGCTTCTCCGGCCAGATCGAACTCGCGGGGACCGAGGCGAGCGCGCTCGACGCGGCCGACCGGACCACGCTGCGGCGCGATCATCTCGGCTTCGTCTACCAGTTTCACCACCTGCTGCCCGATTTCACTGCGCGCGAGAACGTCGTCCTGCCGCAATTGCTGCTGGGCACGAAGCGCCCCGCGGCGATCCAGCGAGCGGACGAATTGCTCGGCGCGCTTGGTCTCGAACACCGCCTCGGCCACCGTCCCAGCCAGCTTTCGGGCGGGGAGCAGCAGCGCGTTGCCGTCGCCCGCGCGCTCGCCAACCGGCCGCATCTGGTGCTGGCGGACGAGCCTACCGGCAATCTCGACGAGAAAACGTCCGACCGCGTGCTCGGCCAGTTCCTCGAGCTGGTGCGCGGCCAGGGCAGTTCGGCGCTGGTAGCCACGCATAACGAACGCCTCGCTGCCCGCATGGACCGCGTGGTCCGCCTGCATGACGGGCGCATCGAATAGGGAAACTCCGCAAGGGTCCGGGCGTTGACGAGGCAAAGGAGGAATTTTGCATGACCGACCATCCCAGCACCTACAAGGCCGAAGACTCGCATCGCCCCGGCATCCAGTGGGACGACCGGGCCTTCCTGCATCATGTGGGCGATGGCGGCGGCCTGCTGGACGGTGCAAAATCCATCCGCGACGGCACCTTCGCCGACCTCATCCGCCACATCATGATGCTGCCGGAAGAGAACCGCTCGGATTACTACATCCAGAAGGCGGGCGACCGGAAGTTCACCTATGACGAGGTCGCCGCTCTCTACAATCGCAGCGATTTTCCCGCCAAGGAATGAAAGCGGCCCTCCTGCCGCGACAGGCGTAACCATTCGCCGGGGGCGGCGAACGGGTAGGCAAGGCCGCAGGAAACCACGATGTTCGAATCGCTCAATGACTGGATCCTGTCGCTCGGCGCTCAATACGGCGTGAACCCTTATGTCTTTGCGGCCATCTATATCGGTGCCATCCCCTTCTTCCTCGCTTCCATCGCATGGCTTGTGAAGCGAGCCCGGGCCGGACGCTCTACCGTCCTGCCGACCATGGTGGCAGGGCTTTTCTTCGTGTCAGCCTATATTTACCTCGCGATCTTCGGGAAGGATATCCCGGTATGGGTATGGCTCTTCCTTGCCGCACTGGTGGTGTACGGGGCTATCTCCACGATCCGCGACACGCGCCGGAAAATCGCGGCGGGCGATCCGGACACACCGGGGGACAGCACCACGCGCTAGCTTGGCGAATCTTCTCGCCGACCCCATAGTGGAACGATGCCGTTTTCGCCTTTCGTTCCCCTGCGCGTACTATCGAGCTACTCGATGCTCGAAGGTGCGATCGACCCGAAGGAAATTGCCAAGCTCGCCAAGGCGCGGGGGTTTCCTGCCATCGCCATCTGCGACCGCAACGGCCTCTACGGCTCCACTATGTTCGCAGGCGCATGCATGGGGGAGGGCGTCCAGCCAATCGTGGGCACGCTGCTCGGCGTGCTGGCCGACGATGGCGAGACGGTGGACCACCTGCCACTGTTCGCGCAGGACGAGGACGGGTGGAACAATCTTTGCCATCTCGTTTCCGCCGCGCATCTCGACAGGCCGCTGGAGCGCGATCCCCATGTCGGCATGGCGGAGTTCGAGGGTCGCACCGACGGCCTGATCGCACTCTCGGGCGCAAGCGAGGGTGCGCTCACCCGATTGCTGGCCGATGGCAAGGAACGCCGCGCGCATGATCTCGCGCAGAGATATGCAGCGCTGTTTCCCGGTCGGTTCTATATCGAGCTCGCCCGGCGCGGTAATCCGATCGAGGAGGCGGCGGAGGAAGGCCTGCTCGATCTTGCCTATGCGCAGGACCTTCCGCTCGTCGCCACGAACCCGGCCAATTTCGCGGAGCCGCACATGCACAGCGCGCATGATGCCATGCTCTGTATTGCCAATTCCAGCCAGATCGACAGCGACGATCGTCCCACCTCCAACGCCGAAGCCTATGTGAAGTCCGCCGCGCAGATGGCCGATCTGTTCGCCGACCTGCCCGAAGCGACCGAGAACACGCTCGTCATCGCACAGCGCTGCGCCTTTGCTCCGCCACGTCGCAAGCCCATCCTCCCCAGCCTTGCCGGCGATCTCGAGGGCGAGGAGCGGATGCTGGAGGAAGACGCGCGGCGCGGGCTCGCCGCAAGGCTCGAGCAATACGATGCGCTCTCGGACGAGGAACTGAAGGTCTATACCGACCGCCTCGAATACGAGGTCGGCATCATCAAGAACATGGGCTTTCCCGGCTACTTCCTGATCGTTGCCGACTTCATCAAGTGGGCCAAGGGCAAGGGCATTCCCGTGGGCCCGGGCCGCGGTTCGGGTGCGGGCTCGCTAGTGGCATGGGCGCTGACGATCACCGACCTCGATCCCATTCGCCTCGGCCTGCTGTTCGAGCGGTTCCTCAATCCGGAACGCGTGTCCATGCCCGACTTCGACATCGACTTCTGCGAAACGCGGCGCGGCGAGGTGATCCGCTACGTGCAGGAACGCTACGGCAAGGACAAGGTCGCCCAGATCATCACTTTCGGCAAGATGAAGGCACGCGCCGTTCTGCGCGATACGGGCCGCATCCTGCAGATGCCCTATGGCCAGGTGGACCGCCTCACCAAGATGGTGCCGAACCATCCCGGCGATCCGTGGACGCTGCCGCGCGCCCTCAACGGCATGGCCGAGTTCAAGCGCGAATACGACAATGACAACCAGGTGAAGCGCCTCGTCGACCTTGCCATGAAGCTGGAAGGGTATCCGCGCAATTCCTCCACCCATGCCGCCGGAGTAGTGATCGGCGACAGGCCGCTCTCGCAGCTGGTACCGCTTTACCGCGATCCCCGGTCGGACATGCCGGTGACGCAGTTCGACATGAAGCATGTCGAGGATTCGGGGCTGGTGAAGTTCGACTTCCTCGGCCTCAAGACGCTGTCCGTACTGCGCAAGGCGGTGGACCTGCTGGGGCGGCGCGGCATCACGGTGGATCTCGACACGCTGCCATGGGACGATGCGGGCGTCTTCGAGCTGCTCAAGCGCGGTGACACGGTGGGCGTGTTCCAGCTGGAATCGGAAGGCATGCGCCGCACGCTGACCGCGGTGAAGCCGACCAAGTTCGAGGACATCATCGCGCTCGTCTCGCTCTATCGGCCCGGCCCGATGGACAACATCCCCAGCTTCGGCAAGCGCAAGGCGGGCGAGGAGGAGATCGTCTACCCGCACGCAAAGCTGGCGGGCATTCTCGAGGAAACCTACGGCATCTTCGTCTACCAGGAACAGGTGATGCAGGCCGCGCAGATCCTCGCGGGCTACTCGCTCGGCGATGCGGACCTCCTGCGCCGCGCCATGGGCAAGAAGATCCAGGCCGAGATGGACGCGCAACGTCTGCGATTCTGCGAAGGCTGTCTTGAGGTCAGTGGCATCGAGAAGGACGAGGCGAACCGCCTGTTCGACTTGATCGACAAGTTCGCAGGCTACGGTTTCAACAAGTCGCACGCGGCAGCCTACGCTCTGCTCAGCTACCAGACCGCGTGGCTGAAGGCGCATTATCCCGAGGAATTCTACGCCGCTTCCATGTGCTTCGACATGCACCAGTCGGAAAAGCTGGCGGTGTTCGTCGACGACCTGCGACGCAATGGCGTCGTGCTGCTCGGTCCCGATATCACCCGCTCGGAAGCGGAATTCACGGTTGAGGCGACCGATGCCGGCCACGCGGTGCGCTACGGCATGGCGGGCATCCGTAATGTGGGCGAGCGGGCGATGGAGATGGTGGTCGCCGAACGCGAGGCGCATGGCCCGTTCGAGAGCCTGGAGGACGTGTTCCAGCGCCTGCCCGCAGGTTCGATGAACCGCAAACAGCTGGAAGGCCTCGCCGGGGCGGGTGCGTTCGACGTGTTCGAACCGAACCGGGCGAAAGTGCTCGCCAATGCCGACATGCTCCTTGCCGTCACCGACGCCGCCAATCGCGAGCGCAGCAGCGGACAGGTCGGCTTGTTCGGCGGCGAAGACATGGAGGAGCAGTCGCTGCGCCTCGTCGATGCGGATCCTTGGCCGCGATCGGAGCAGATGGCAGTCGAGCGCGACGTGTTCGGCTTCTATTTCGCCGAGCATCCGGTGCAGGAATTTCGCGATGTCGCCTCAAGCAATGGCGCGCGCACCTACGCTGCGATCATGGATGGGGGCGTGGAGGGCGGTCGCCAGCCTGCCGTGATGGCGGCGATGGTCGAGAGCGTGAGCAAGGGGCGGACCAAGCGCGGCGCGGAATTCGTGCGCGCGGATTTCTCCGACAGTTCGGGGCAGTTCAGCGCTGCGTGTTTCGAGGAAACGCTGGTCGACAGCTTCGTGCAGTGGGCGCAGGAGAATACCTGCGTACTCCTCAATGTTGAGCTGGATTCGCCCAGCCCGGACGATCCGCCGCGCGTGACCGTGCGCGGGGCGCGTCCTCTAGTGGATGTGAAGAGCTCTGCGAAGATGAAGCTCTCTGCCGATGTCACCGACCAGGACGCCATCGCGGCGCTGGCCGAATTGCTACGCCCAGGCAGGGCCGGTCATGGCGAGGTCGTACTGCGTTTGCGTATGGGTGAAGATGAGATGCCGGTCGTCCTGCTCGGCCGGGACTTCGCCCTTGGCGGAGACCTTGTGGACAAGGTCTCGCGCATTCCGGGCGTTAGCAACGCTACGCTTACGCCCATCCGCGGAGTTGGCCACCTGCGCCTCGTGGCCTGAGAATTTTCCCGAAGTTGGCGACGAGATTGTCTCACTGCCATTAAGCTTCGAACAAAGAAAAAGGGCCGGGATCGCTCCCGGCCCTTTTGACGTTTGCGATGTCGATCGCCTTACATGCCCGAACCCGGACCGTAGGTGATTTCGACGCGACGGTTCTGCAGCTCACGCACACCGTCGGCAGTCGGTACGCGGGGCATGCTCTCGCCGAAGGCTTCGGTGGAGATGCGCGAGCCGGGGACGCCGCGACCCGTGAGGTATTCCTGCACCGAGTCGTTACGACGCTCTGCCAGGCCCATGTTGTACTCGACCGAGCCCGAACGGTCGGTGTGACCGGCGAGCATGATCGACGCCGAGCCGCAATCGCCATAGGCGGTGATCGCTGAGTTCAGCACGGTGGCCGCTTCCGGAGTGATCGTCGACTCGTCCCAGTCGAAGAACACGATGTACGGACCCTGCTCGCAAACCGGCGCCGGCGGAGGCGGCGGCGGGGGCGGCGGGGGAGGAGGCGGCGGGGGCGGAGGCGGCGGAGGCGGCGGAGGGGGCGGCGGCGGTGCCGCTTCTTCGCCACCGAAGTTGAAGATGATCGTGCCCAGCAGCGAGTGCGTGACTACGTCATCCAGCTCCAGATCGCGGCCGACCTGATCGATCAGCGTCGGGCTGGTGACGCGGTGATACTTGTACTTCACCGAGGTATCGATGTTGTCGGTGAGCGGAGCACGCACCTGTGCAATGCCCTGGTAGGCGAAACGCACGTCGTTATCGTCAAGGAAGCCCGGTCCGAGGTTGTAGGCAGTGATCTCGTCGAAGCGGGCGTTGGTGATGCCCACGCCGCCGCCGATGGAGAAGCCGAGGCCATCATTGCCGCCGAAATCGAGCAGTGCATTGATCATGCCGCTGATCTCGCTGAAATCGCCTTCCAGCGAATCCTCGACGCCATTCTGGAACGGCACGGGGCCGTCGATGAAATCGACCGGCAGGCCAGCGGTACCGGCATCGATCGTGTCGATGTTGAACTGACGGTAGGAGCCTTCGGCCTCGAAACGGACGGGACCGGCATCGTAACCGATAACGGCTTCTGCTTCCCAGCCGAGATCCGTCTCGATGGAGAGCGAGTCGTTGGACTCCACTTCCACCATGTCGATATCTTCGCCGAGCGAGAGTCCTCCGCCGACGCCGACATAGAACTCTTTGTCTCCGGCGATTGCCGGTGTGGCGACGAACGCCGTCGCCGACATCAGAGCGACTGTGAACTTCTTCATTTATTATTCCCCCATAAAAAGGAGTGCGAATTTACGCGCAACGTCACGCAGGCGGATACCCCGCCAATGCGACAAAGCCGAGACGGCACTAACGCAAACTGGCGGAGAAGCGAAGCTTTTCATAGCAATTGCAACTGGTCGCCGCTTTGTGGTGGTCGAAATGCAACGGTATCCAGTTCGAAACCGGGCTTGCCGATTCCGGCGCGCTTGCAGGCGATGCGGAAGCGCGCGCGAAACAGGTCGGCCCACACGCCGCTGGGCTTCAGCCTCGTGAAGAAGTCGGGATCGTTGTCGCGGCCCTGGCGGATCGAGCGTACGATGCTCATCACCTTTCCCGCCCGGTCGGGATAATGCACCTCCAGCCATTCGCGAAACAGCGGGGCGACTTCATGTGGCAGGCGCAGAGGTATCCAACCGCAGCTGGCGACCCTGAGGGCTGCTGCTCTCGCCACGATCTGCTCCATGAACTCGTCGGTGATCGCGGGGATCACCGGCGCGACGGAGCAATGGGTAGGGATTCCGCGTTCCGCCAGTTTTCCCAGTGCCGCCAGTCGCTTGGCAGGCGCAGCTGCGCGCGGTTCAAGCTTTCCCGACAGCACTGGATCGAGGCTCGTGACCGAGATCGAAACGGCGACAAGGCGGTGCCGGGCAAGCTCCTCCAGCAAATCGAGGTCGTGCAGCACGCGGTCTGACTTCGTGGTGATGGTGACTGGGTGCCGGGCCTCCAGGCATACTTCCAGCAGGTCGCGCGTGATGCGATAGCGCCCCTCGATAGGCTGGTAGGGATCGGTATTGGTGCCCATCGCGATAGGGCGAGGGCGGTATTTCGGGCGCGACAGCGTCTTGCGCAGCAGCTCGGCTGCATGCGGTTTGGCAAACAGCTTCGTCTCGAAGTCGAGGCCGGGGGACAAGTCGTGAAAGGCGTGCGTCGGACGCGCGAAGCAGTAGACGCAGCCATGCTCGCACCCCCTGTACGCATTCACCGACCGGTCGAAGGCGATGTCGGGGGACTGGTTGAAGGTTAGGATCGTCTTGGGATGTTCCTCCGTCACCGTCGTGCGCAGTTTGAGGGGCGGACCGTCAAGCGCCTCCATCGCGTCGCGCCAATCGCCATCCGCCTCCCGCTGCGCAAGACCGAAACGATCCGGCACCACGGCCGACTGCGCGCCGCGACCGCGCTGGGGAGGATTTGTCTTGCGCATGGAACATATATAGAACATACATGGCGGGAGGCAAGCAAGGAGACGATGATGGCGGTGCTCGACTATGTGGAACTGCCGGTCACTTCGGTCGCGACGCAAAGCGCGTTCTATTCACAGGCGTTTGGCTGGAATTTCACCGCCTATGGCGAAACCTATGCCGCGCATGAAGACGGGCCTTGCCAGTTCGCGCTAAACGGTACGGGCGCGCATCAGGGCGCGGCGGCGCTGCCGGTGGTCCGGGTGGAGGACATCGAGGCGGCGCTGACACGCGTGAAAGATGCGGGCGGGGCGATCACTCTCGGCGTGTTCGATTATCCGGGCGGCAGGCGCTTCCATTTCACCGATCCCGAGGGGCGGGAAATGGCGGTTTACGAGCCGGCCTAGCGTTCGGCCCTATTTTTCAGCGAGCCGCGGCATCAGTTCGACGAAGTTGCAGGGCCGGTTGCGGTTGTCCAGCTGCTCGGCAAGGATGCGGTCCCAGCCATCCTTCACCGCACCGTTGGAGCCCGGCAGCGCGAAGATGTAGGTCTTGCCCGCCAGCACGGCGAGGGCGCGGGACTGGACGGTTGAGGTTCCGATGGTCTGGTAGCTCACCCAGCGGAACAACTCGCCGAAACCGGGAATGTCCTTGTCTTTCACGCGCTCCAGCGCCTCGGGCGTGACATCGCGGCCGGTAAGCCCGGTGCCTCCGGTCGAGACAACCGCGTCGATCTGCGGGTCCGCGATCCAGCTGTGCAGCAAGGCGGTGATCGCGTCGGCATCGTCCTTCTCGATCGCGCGTGCGGCAAGGGTATGGCCTGCCCCCTCGATCCGCGCGGCGAGGATGTCGCCGGACGTGTCCTCATCCGGCCCGCGCGTGTCGGACACGGTGAGCAGGGCAATGTTGATGGGGCGGAAGGTGCGGCTCTCGTCGATGGCCATTACTGACCGCCCGACATGTAGACGCGTCCGTCGTTGCTGCTGGTGCCGGGGAACATCGGCCAGGCGTTCTGAGCCAGCGCCACGCGGGTGGGCGAGGGGGAGTTCGCCTGCCGCTCGTACATCCAGTAATTGCGCATCACGATGGAGACATAGCCGCGCGTCTCCCAATAGGGGATCGCCTCCATGTAAAGGAGCGGATCGTTCTGGTCGTTCACCTCGCTCACCCAGCGTGAAACGGGCGTGAGCCCGGCATTGTAAGCCGCCATGATCTGCGGCAGCCGCCCACCCGTCGCCGGATTGCGTGCCACCATTTGCAGGTTGCACTGTCCTAGCACGAGATTGGTACCGGGATCGAAGGGGTCGATGGAGCCTGCCGGGCGTCCCACGCACCCAGCATGCTGGCGCAGCGTGGGCGGGGTGATCTGCATCAGGCCCTGCGCATTGGCCGGGCTGACCGCGTCAGCGCGGAAGACCGATTCCTGCAGGATATGGGCGAAGGCGAGGCCGGGATCGATCTCCCACCCGCCGGGAGGCGCGATCTTGGGCGCGGGATAGTGCGAGGCCGGGTCCGCCTCGCCACCCGGGGGCGCATACAGCGCCATGTAGATCTGCGTGCGCGGGAAGCCGAGGTCGCGGGCAAGGCGCGAATAGGCATCGTAATCGCGCGGATTGCCGATGCGGGCCTGGTGCAAGAGCACCTGGCTGGCGAGCACGTCCCGACCGATCTCGGATAGGGCGACGGCGACTCTGGTGTTCTGATTGCCGCCGATGGCGCGCCAGTCCTCGTCAGTGAAATCGGCGCTCTCCACCCGATCGGGCAAGGCTCTGCCGAGCTGTTCCAGCGCAAGCATCCCGTACAGGGTTTCGTCGAGCCGGGCGGCGTCCTGCAACAGGTCTTCGCTCAGGCCCGGTTGGCGGCACCGCATGGCCGCGCGCGAGGCCCAGAAGAGCGACGCTGCGCGCAAGGTCGGATTGATCGCCTGTTGCGCGGCGCGCTGGAAAGCTGCCGACGAGGTCTCGCAATCGCCAAGCCGCCACGAAGCAAGGCCCGCGGTCCACTCGCCCTCGGCCACCCATTCGCCGCGTCCTGCCGGAACGGTCTGCGCCATGGCGAGGGCCTGCGCGTCCATGTTCTCGATGAAATAGCTCCAGGCAATGCGCTGGCGCCATTCCGCTCGCGCTTCCGGGCTGAGCGAGGCATCCACCCCGTCGAGCAGGATACGCGCGCCGGTCGGGTCGTCGTTGGTGATATGCTCGAGGATCTGTGCACGAATGTCCGAAGGCATTGTGCCGTCATCGACTGAGCGTGGTCGCGTGCGGCGCGGCACCTCGCGCTGGGCGACGAAATCGCGGGCGTAGGGCAGGCTCGGCTCGCGTTCCAGCCCGCGCGTCTGGCCGAGACGGACGAGTTGCGGAGCCTGTGGCAGTTCTGCCCCTGTTTCCAGCCAGGCGAGTATCTGGCCAAGCTCCACGCGCGGGGAATTGGCGGCGAGGTAATACTCGGCCTTCGCCACGTCATGCAGCAGGCCGCGATCGCGCTGGGCCAGCAATTCGTCCGCCCGGCCCCATTGCCCGCCCTCTATGGCGGAGAAGACGGCGTCGTAATAGGCGCGGTCCTCGCTCGACAATTGCTGCGGCGCGGGCCGGTCGTAGAGGCGCGCCGTGAAATAGGTACGTGAATCCCGCGGCTCCTGCTGGGCGAGGGCGGGCTGGGCCATCAGTCCGGCAGCAAGCAGGGTGGAGAGTGTCAGCGTGATGCGCTTCATAGTCAGGCAGTCCATTGGCAAAGCCGCTTCCACAACCGCGCTCGCTGGCGGGCGTGGTCGAGAAGGCGGTCGGGAGCGAAGGTTGCGAGGGTCGCGATTTCGCCGGTGGAGGTGAAGGTCTCCACCCGGGCAGATGAATCGTGGCCGAACAGGGCAGGCAGCTTGCTGCCAAAAACCAGCAGCCGCTGCGGTTCGGCGAGCCTCAGATGATGCGAGAGTACCGTTCCGAGGCCCTGCCTGTTGAGGTCGTCCCAGTCGGGCAGCGCCGCATGGCTGGGCAGTGCGCTGGCGAAATAGGTGAGGTTCGGGTCGATCCCGATCGCGCGCAGGATATTGCACGTCAGCCGTCCTTGCGGGCCAGATAGCAGCGTGTCGCGATCCTCCGCCTCGGGCATGGGGACGAGCACCATGAGGGGCGCGCCTTTCGTGCCGACGGGAGCGATCTTCACGCCGCTGCCGAAGGCGAAGGGGTTGTCCGGCCCCACCCACCAGTCGCGGAAACCTGCAAGGTCTGCCGGCAGGTCCACCGCGCGGATCGCGGGTTCGGGGGGAGCTTCGACCTCGGCTTCCTTCCGGGTGGGCCGGACTGCGGCGGGGCGCTCTTCCTCCTCGCGCAGGAGGGGCGCAACCTCATCCGTGAACACGCAATCCACGCCCGCATCGCGCCACCAGTCCATGGTAGCGGCAAACTGTTCGCCAAGCGGAATATTCGCGCGGTTTTCCATGGTTCGGACTTTCGCCGGTCTTGACGGCCTTGCAGCCAGTGATCAAGTCCTCTCCCGACGACTTTACGAAGATTTGGCCGAAGATTGGGACAGAATGATGAGTGAACGGGAATCGATGCCCGTAGACGTGGTAATCGTGGGCGGCGGTGTTGCCGGTCTTTCTGCCGCGATCCGGTTGAAGCAGATCAACGAAGATCTCGAAGTGGTGGTGCTGGAGAAAGGCTCCGAGATCGGGGCGCATATCCTCTCCGGCGCGGTGGTCGATCCCAAGGCGCTCGACGAGTTGCTGCCCGAATGGCGCGACATGGATTGCCCGATGGCGCAGACGCCGGTGACGGACAACCTCCACTGGATGCTGTCCAAGGGCGGCAAGACGGCGCTTCCGCACGCGATGATGCCCCCGCTGATGAGCAACAAGGGCTGCTACACCGGCTCGCTCGCCAATCTCTCGCGCTGGCTGGGAGAGCAGGCGGAAGCGGCAGGCGTGATGGTGTTCCCCGGCTTCCCAGCCTCGGAAGTGATCGTGGGCGAGGATGGCGCGGTAAAGGGCGTCATCACGCAGGACATGGGCGTTGCATCCGACGGCAGCCACAAGCCCGATTACCAGCCCGGCATGGAAATCCATGCGAAATACACACTGTTTGCAGAGGGCGCGCGCGGCAATCTCACCAAGAAGATGAAGGCGCTCTTCGACCTGGAGGCGGAGTGCCAGCCGCAGGTCTACGGCCTTGGCATCAAGGAATTGTGGGACATCGATCCCGAGAAGCACGTGCCTGGCCGGGTGATCCACACGCAGGGCTGGCCGCTTTCGGAAAGCGATACATGGGGCGGGGGCTTCCTCTACCACCAGGCGAACGGCCAAGTGGCGCTGGGCTTTGTGACGGCGCTCGATTACAAGAATCCCTACGTCTCGCCTTTCCAGGAATTCCAGCGGTGGAAGCACCACCCGGAAATTCGCGCGGTTCTCGAAGGCGGAACGCGCGTCGCCTACGGTGCGCGCGCCATCAATGAAGGTGGCTGGCAGTCGGTGCCGAAACTCGCTTTCCCCGGCGGCGCGCTGATCGGCTGCGCGGCGGGCTTCGTGAACGTGCCGCGCATCAAGGGCAGCCACACCGCCATGAAGAGCGGGATGCTGGCAGCAGAGAGCGTGGCGGCGGCAATTGCCGAGGGGCATGAGCATACCGAGCTCGCCGATTACGACGCGAACTTGCGCAACAGCTGGATCGCGACCGAGCTGAAGAAGGTACAGAACGCGCAGCCGCTGGTGGCCAAGTTCGGCGGCGATATCGGCACGGTACTGGCAGGCGCGGACATGTGGCTGCGCACGCTGGGCCTCGGGCTCGGCTCGATGGGCCATCACCGCGATTACGAGGCGACGCAGCGCGCGGACCTGCATCGCCCGATCGACTATCCCAAGCCCGATGGCACGATCAGCTTCGACCGCCTCACCAGCGTCTCCTACAGCTTCACCAACCACGCCGAGAACCAGCCCAATCACCTCAAGGTGAAGGACATGGAACTCCAGCGCGAAAGCGAGCTGGAAGTCTATGCCGGGCCCTCGGCGCGCTATTGCCCGGCAGGCGTCTACGAGTGGGTGAAGGAGGAAGGCGAGGAGCCGCAATTCGTCATCAACTCGCAGAACTGCGTCCACTGCAAGACCTGCGACATCAAGGACCCGAACCAGAACATCGAATGGACGACGCCCGAAGGCGGCGGCGGTCCGAACTATCCGAACATGTGAGCCTCAGCTTGCGGCTCAGCCAGACTGCCTATGCCAAGATCAACCTCGCGCTGCATGTCCGCAAGGCGCGCGAGGATGGTTATCACGAGCTCGAGACGCTGTTCGCCTTCGTCGATGCGGGCGACAGGTTGACTGCGCGGGCGGCGGAGCAGGATCGGCTGACAACGGTCGGCGAATTCGCCACGGCGCTGGACAATCCCTTCGACAATATCGTGATGCAGGCGCTTTCCGCGTTGTTACGCCCTGACGGGCTCGACGTGACGCTGGAGAAGAACCTCCCGGTCGCAGCGGGCCTTGGCGGAGGCTCCGCCGATGCAGGCGCGATCTTCCGAATGGTGCGCGAGGCCTATGGCCTGCCGGATGACTGGCGCGAGCGGGCCGCGAAGCTGGGCGCGGACGTGCCTGCCTGTGTCGACAGCGACATGCATATAGGGCTCGGCGCAGGAGAGCAGCGGCGCGAAGTCGTGAACGACATGGCGGGAACGCCAGTGCTGCTCGTCAATCCGCGAAAGCCCGTGCCTACCGGCCCTGTGTTCAAGGCATGGGACGGTAAGGATCGCGGGCCATTACCCGAAGGCTCGGCCCGCGAGATCGCCAGCAACGGCCGCAACGACCTGCGCGATCCGGCCATCGCCGTCTGTCCCGAGATCGGCGAGATCCTCGCAGCGCTTGGCGATACCGATCCGTTCATGCGCGAGATGTCCGGCTCCGGCGCAACATGCTTCGCCCTGTATGAAACCACGAAAAATCGCGATAGGGCAGCGCAAACGCTGGCCGAGAGCAATTCCGGC
Organism: Aurantiacibacter poecillastricola; assembly: GCF_030730945.1. Classification (GTDB taxonomy): domain Bacteria; phylum Pseudomonadota; class Alphaproteobacteria; order Sphingomonadales; family Sphingomonadaceae; genus Alteraurantiacibacter; species Alteraurantiacibacter poecillastricola. The sequence goes on along the minus strand of NZ_JAVAMS010000002.1, from coordinate 979,366 downwards.
TGGTGGCAGATGAAAGGACAATTGCGATGAGCGAGAGCGTCTTCCGCTTTATCGGCGACGCGCGCCCCGGGGGGATCGTGGCCGTGTGCGACCATGCCTCCAACCGCGTCCCGGAGGGTATCGAGCTGGGCGTGGGCGCAGATGTCATGGACAAGCATGTCGCCTGGGACATCGGCGCCGGCGGCGTGTGCGAACGGCTGGCGCGGCGCCACGGCATCGGCGCGATGCTGTGCGACGTCAGCCGCCTCGTCATCGACATGCACCGCGAGGAGGATCACGAGGCGCTGATCCCTGTCAGAACCGACGGCATCCTCGTGCCCGGCAATATCGGCGCCAATCGCGAGGCGCGGGTGGCGGACTATTACAAGCCCTATCACGCCGCGATGGCCAAGTGGTTCGAGGATATCGACCCCGGCCTCATCCTCGCCATCCACAGCTTCACGCCTGAGCTGGAGAGCGATCCCGATAAGGAGCGTCCGTGGGAAATCGGCCTGCTCTACAACCAGGACGAGCGCGCCGCGCAGCACGCGATCCGCCTGTTCGGCGAACTGGGCGTGAATGTGGGCGACAACGAGCCCTATTCGGGCAAACAGCTCAACGCCACGATGAACCGGCATGCGGAGGCGAAGGGCCGCGCCTATTGCGCCATCGAGATCCGCAACGACCTGATCGCGACCGAAACCGGCCAGGCCCGCTGGGCCGCCATCATTGCCGACGTTGCCGGGCGGGTGAAACTGGCGCTCGATACCTACGATTGATTTGATCCTCCCCATTGCTTCGCAACAGGGAGGATCGTGCGTCGAAGCCAACCCACCCCTCTACAACAGCGAGGATTTGCCGTCCCCAAGCATTTCCTCTTTCGGATAGCCTCGCGCATGCTTTAGATTGCGCGCCGAATAGCTGACAGGACACGAAATGCCCGAATACCGTTCCCGCACAACCACTCACGGCCGCAACATGGCGGGCGCACGAGGCTTGTGGCGCGCCACCGGCATGAAGGATACCGATTTCGGCAAGCCCATCATCGCCGTCGTCAATTCCTTCACCCAGTTCGTGCCCGGCCACGTGCACCTGAAGGACCTCGGCCAGCTGGTCGCCCGCAATATCGAGGCGGCAGGCGGTGTCGCCAAGGAATTCAACACCATTGCCGTGGATGACGGAATCGCGATGGGTCATGACGGCATGCTCTATTCGCTGCCCAGCCGCGACCTCATCGCCGACAGCGTGGAATACATGGTCAATGCCCACTGCGCCGACGCGATGGTGTGCATCTCCAACTGCGACAAGATCACGCCCGGCATGCTGATGGCCGCGATGCGCATCAACGTGCCCTGCGTCTTCGTCAGCGGCGGCCCCATGGAAGCGGGCAAGGTGGTGCTGAAAGGCAAGGAGCGGGCGCTGGACCTCGTAGATGCTATGGTCGCCGCGGCGGACGAGAGCTATTCCGACGAGGAAGTAACCGAGATCGAGCGCTCGGCATGCCCGACGTGCGGATCGTGCAGCGGCATGTTCACTGCCAATTCCATGAACTGCCTCACCGAAGCGCTGGGGCTTTCGCTTCCCGGTAACGGTTCGCAGCTCGCCACGCACTCGGACCGCAAAGGACTGTTCGAGCGGGCGGGCCGCCTTGTCGTCGCGCTCGCCAAGCGACATTACGAGGAGGACGACGACAGCGTCCTGCCGCGCTCCATCGCCACCTTCGAGGCGTTCGAGAATGCCATGAGCCTCGACATCGCCATGGGCGGCTCGACCAACACAGTGCTGCACCTGCTCGCCGCCGCGCATGAGGCGGGGGTGGACTTCACCATGGAGGATATCGACCGGCTGAGCCGCAAGGTGCCGTGCCTCTCCAAGGTCGCCCCGGCCAAGGCCGACGTGCACATGGAGGACGTCCACCGCGCGGGCGGCATCATGGCGATCCTCGGCGAACTGGACCGGGCAGGGCTGCTCCACACCGCGCTCCCCACCGTGCACAGCCCGACCATGGGCGACGCGCTGGACGATTGGGACATTGCCCGCACCGGCAATCCGAAGGTGCACGAATTCTACAAGGCTGGCCCCGGCGGCGTGCCGACGCAGACCGCCTTTAGCCAGTCCAAGCGATGGGCGGAACTGGACCTCGACCGTGCGGGCGGCGTGATCCGCAGCAAAGACCATGCCTTCTCGCAGGACGGCGGTCTTGCCGTGCTCTACGGCAATATCGCCCGCGACGGATGCATCGTGAAGACGGCCGGCGTGGATGACAGCATCCTCAAATTCACCGGCCCCGCGCGTGTCTATGAAAGCCAGGACGCTGCCGTCGATGGGATTCTCGGCGACGAGGTGAAGTCGGGCGAGGTCGTGGTGATCCGCTACGAGGGGCCGAAGGGCGGACCGGGCATGCAGGAAATGCTCTATCCCACCAGCTACCTCAAGTCGAAGGGGCTGGGTGCCGAATGCGCCCTCCTGACCGATGGCCGCTTCTCCGGCGGAACTTCGGGCCTGTCCATCGGCCATGCCTCTCCCGAAGCGGGCGAGGGCGGTGCGATCGGTCTGGTCGAGACGGGCGACACCATCATCATCGACATTCCCGGACGCACCATCAATCTCGATATCAGCGAGGACGAACTGGCCCACCGCCGCGCGGCGATGGAAGCGAAGGGCGATGCTGCATGGAAGCCGGTGGAAAAGCGCCAGCGCCGCGTCACGCCCGCGCTCAAGGCCTATGCTGCGATGACGACAAGCGCCGCGAAGGGCGCGGTGCGCGATGTGTCTCAAGTCTACCAGGGTGACTAGAGCGCTTTCGATAATCCTCCTGCCGGGCCTGCTTCTGGCATGCTCGGAAAGCGGCGACAGCCTGCCGCCTGAGGGCACGGCCATCGAATGTGCTCTCGACGGTGGCAGCGGCTTCGGGCCCGGCTGCACCATGGAGCGCGTGTCGCAGGATGGTGAGAGCTTCGTCGTCGTGCGCCATCCCGACGGGGCCTTCCGCCGCTTCCAGCTCGGCGTGCCGGGTCGCGGGCTGGTGACGGCCGACGGAGCTGACCAGGCCGAGGTCACCAATCATGGAAGCTATGTCGAAGTGCGCGTGGGCTCGGATCGTTACCGGCTGCCGATCGCTGGGTAAGCGATGAAGGCCCCGCACCAGATCCTCACCGCGCAGCAGATGCGCGATGCCGAGCAGGCGCTGTTCGACGCCGGAGAAACCTCGCAGAGCCTCATGGAAATCGCCGGACAGGGCGCTGCCGACTGGGTGTGGCGAATGTCGGCAGGTCGGCCAGTTACCGTGCTATGCGGTCCCGGCAATAATGGCGGCGATGGCTACGTGATCGCAAGATCCCTGGCCGAGCGCCGCGTGGACGTTTCGGTGATTGCTCCGATCGACCCCGGCACGGAAGCCGCGCAGGATGCTCTGCGCAAATGGGGCGGAGAGCCTGTCGCGGATGCGCGAGGGTATGTGTTCGTCGACTGCCTGTTCGGCACCGGCCTGTCGCGGCCCCTGTCGGACGATCTGGCGAAGTGCCTGCGCGATACCGCCAATGGCCACGCTCTCAAGGTCGCGGTGGATATGCCGAGCGGTATCGACAGCGACACCGGCGCGGCCTTGAACGACGGTTTACCGCATTACGACCTCACCATCGCGCTGGGCGCATGGAAACGCGCGCACTGGCTGATGCCAGCCTCGAGCCTGATGGGCGAACGTCGGCTCGTTGACATAGGTGCAGGTGCCGATCCCGATGCGCTGCAGCTCGCGCAGCGACTCCGCCTTTTTCCTCCCGCCCCAAATTCGCACAAATATTCGCGCGGGCTGCTGGCCGTGATCGGCGGAGACATGCCGGGCGCGGCGATCCTGGCCGCCACCGCGGCGCAACATTCCGGGGTAGGATATGTGAAGCTGGTCGCGCCCCATGCCCATCCGGCGATGCCTGCCGACCTGGTGCATGTCGACAGCGACGATCCCTCCGATGTGCTGGAGGATGCGCGCCTCGACGCCGTCCTGATGGGACCGGGCCTTGGCCGAGGCGAAGGGACAGATGCGAAACTGCGGCAAGTGCTGGCTGCCGACACTCCGCTGGTCCTCGATGCGGACGCGCTTGCCATCCTCGACAGCGCCACGGAAATCGCGCGGCCCGAAGCCATCCTTGCAACCCCGCATGAGGGCGAGCTTGCGCAAATGTGCAAGGCTTTCGGGATTGACGCCGAAACGAAGATCGAAAAGGCGCGCGCGCTGCACGAGGCGACCGGCATGACGATCCTCGCCAAGGGGGCGGACAACATACTGGCGGGAGCGAGCGGCACCCTGCTTTTTCCGCCGACTTCGGAATGGCTTTCCACCGCCGGGACGGGCGATGTCCTGGCCGGGATCACCGCCAGCCGCATGGCCTGCGGAGTAGAGCCGTTCGACGCCGCGCAGCAGGCCGTCTTCATTCATGCCGAAGCGGCGAGACTGGCGGGAACTGCTTTCTCTGCGTGTGATCTTGTCCGTTCGATTCCATCGGCTTATGCGACATTCCTGTGAGCGAATCTCGAGAAATTATCCGCCTTGCCGCGAAGGGCGACGGCGTCACTGCCGATGGCCAGCACGTCACGCGCGCAGCGCCGGGTGACACGCTGCTGGCCGATGGATCGCTGGAACACGGCCCCCACCATGTCGAGCCCCCCTGCCGTCATTTCGGCACTTGCGGCGCCTGCCAGCTCCAGCATTGCGACGAGGCTGCACTGGCTCGGTTCGTCAGCGACCGCGTAGTCCACGCTGCCGCCGGGCAGGGGCTGGAGGCCGCCCACGTGGCCCCTCCCGCCATGTCGCCGCCGCGCTCGCGCCGCCGGGCGAGCCTGCGCGCCATCAACGGTGGCGGGCGACCCCTGATCGGTTTCACGAGCGCCGGGTCGCACAAGGTTTTCGACATGCAGGAGTGTCACGTACTGCGACCGGAGCTGTTCGCCCTCCTTGAGCCGCTCCGTGCATACTTCGCGCTTCTAAAGGGGAAATATGCGGTCACCATCGAGTTGACTGCGGTCGACCAGGGGGTCGACGTGAACCTCTCCGGTTTCGCGCCCGAGGGGCTTGAGCAGACCGAGACACTGCTCGATTTCTGCCGCGACCAAAGCCTAGCTCGCCTCACGCTGGACCAGGGCTACGGTGCCGAAAGCTTCTGGGAGCCGGAGCCAGTGACGGTAACGCTCGGCGGCTACCCGGTTGCCTTCCCACCCGCGTCCTTCCTTCAGGCAACAGAGCAAGGTGAGCACGCGCTGGTCGGCGCGGCGCGCGAATGGCTGGACGGGGCCGGACGCATCGCCGACCTCTTCGCAGGTCTCGGCACATTCGCGCTATCGCTGTCGAAAAGCGCGCAAATTCTCGCCGCAGAAGCCGATGCCACGGCCATCAACGCCCTACGCTTGACGGCCAATCGCGCCCGGCTGCAAATCGATTGCGCGCATCGCGATCTCTTCCGCAACCCCCTACGTGCCGAGGAAATGGCCGAGCTCGATGCCGTGCTTCTCGACCCGCCGCGGGCCGGAGCGAAGGCGCAGGTCGAACAGATCGCGGCAAGTGGCGTGGAGCGCGTCGTCTATATCAGCTGCAACCCGTCGAGCTGGGCGCGCGATGCCGTGCAATTGAAGGAAGCAGGCTACACGTTGCAGGAGCTTCGCCCCGTGGGCCAGTTCCGCTGGTCCACCCATGTGGAGCTCGCCAGCTTCTTCACCCGCTAGTCCTGCGCGGCAAGCATCGCCGCGATCTTGTCCGTCATCCAGTCCGCATGCTCGGGCTCGCTGAAGGCGTGATCGGCACCCGGGCAGATCATCACGTTTTCCTCTGCCAGCGGGTAGTTCGTGCGGAAGGCCTGCGCGGTACGATCTCGGCCTGCCAGCAGTATGAGGACATCGCCCCTGTAGCTGGCGAGACCGTCGGCCATATCCTCCCCCAGATGCGTGGTGGTGGTGTCGCCCCGCAGCGCGCGGCGCACACTTCGCGCGACCTTGCGCAGTCTCACCTTGCCCGTCACCAGCCGCTGCAATTCGCGCGGATCGCGCAGTTTTCGCATGTAGCGCGACTTGATGGCACCGGGCGTATGCTCCTCGCTGCCGTCATTGTCGAAAGTCCACGGATTGGCGAGGACGAGGCCGTCGCAGCCAAAGCCATTGCCCAGCATCAACGCGCTGGCGGCGTCGCAATTGCCGAAGGCGACGACCGAGCGCAGTCCCGGCCACTCCCGGCGGAACTGTGCCAGCGCCCGCTCGATATCGAGGGACGAGCCTTCGTAGCCGGCATTGTAGCCGCTGCTGTCGCCGACCCCCCGGCGGTCGAAGCGAAAGACGGGGTATCCCCTTTCCGCCATGCGCGCCGCCAGTCGCGACATGCCGGCAAACGCGCCGTTACGCGTGATGTTGCCACCGCTCACGATCAGCAGGCCGACCTTGCCGGGCGCCTCGTCGAGCGTGCCCACCACGGTCTCCCCTGCGCATTTGAAGGTGAGGTGACGGCGGGTCATCGAAGCCGCTCCAGCACGAGGCGCGCGAGAGTCTCCGCCTGGCGGGCGTCGTGAGCGGGTTCCGCCTGGAGCCAGAGACCCGCGCCGCCCACGTCGCCTTGTGCGATCTCCACGGCGTTTTCATGCGGGATCTCGGCATTCTGCAGATCGGCGATCATGGCCGGGCCCAGCTTGTAGCCAGCGAGGCGCAGGCCTTCCGTCTGCCCACGCTCGAACAGATCCTCTCGCGTGTCGTCGCGCCCGGCCTCTCGCAGCGTAAGCACCTTGGCGCGGAGCATCGCGCGCAGCAGGCTGGCGCCCGAGGCAGGGGCATACTGGATCACCGGCAAGCTGTCGGAGGCGATAAGCGCGCCGCCTCGCAGGGTGAACATATGGCTCGGCCCGAAATGATCGGATGCCGCTTTAATCGCTTCCTTCCAGTCGTTTAGGGTTTGAAGTTCAAGCGGTACGAGACTTTCGTTCGTGCCCGGCAGATCGGGCAGGAAGGTATCCACGCCATGCGCATCGAGCTGCCGCATGACCTCGACCGTGAAGTGCCGCAGGCTGCTACCCTCGTCGAACAGCGCACGTACGACCAGCAGGCGATGCTTGCGCCCCCGGTCGAAAGACAGGGCATATTCCTCGCTGCTGCCGGGGCAGGGCCAGAGACCCGTCTGCACGCTTAGCCGTCGCTGCGCTTTGTCATGACGAAGGTGTGGAGGCCGCCATAGGTTTCCAGCATTTCGCCATCCACCTCGTCATCCTCGATAACGATGTCGAGCCGATCCTCGATCTCGGTCAGCAGCGTGGCGACGGCCATGGAATCGAGTTCGGGGAGATGCCCGAACAGGCCGGAATCCTCGTCGAATTCGGCCACGCGCTCTGCCGGAAGGCCCAGCACGTCTGCGAGAACCTGCCGCAGGATGAGGTCTGTATCCTCGGCCGTTGCGGTGGGAGCGGGAAGGTCGGAAGCCATGTCGCCATTGCCCTAGCCACGCTGGCGGCGCGAAACAAGCTTGCGCGCGATCGCGCGGACAAACACTGGCCAGTTGCGCGGGTTTTCCGGCCGCAGGCAGTCGAGCCGCCAACGGGTGCGAACCTGCTCCATCCAGTCGCGCTTGTAGGGATCGTCACCCGTGCCGAAATCCACGCGGGCGACCTTGTCCGTGTCGATCACGCGCTCGAACAGGGCGGCTGTCAGCGTGGTGCCGGGGGAGAGATGGTCGGCGGTTTTCCGGTGAGCGAGTTTGTGGATGTAGGCGGTGTCGCCGTCCACGGTCCAGAATTGCGCGGCGACCGGCGCTCCTTCGTGCCGGGCGAGGGCGAAGCGGTAGCGGCCTGCCTTGCTTTCGCTTTGTGCGAAGGCGCGCAGCAGGTCGGGATCGCCTTCCTTGGGCTTCCAGCTATCGGCGTAGATCGCTTCGTAGGCAGACCAGACATCCGGCTCGAACATGGTCGAGAGGGTTACGTCGACCTTTTTCGCCTTGCGTTGCAGCGTAGTGCGGACAGGGCCGGGGCGGTCTGCAAGGTATTGCGAGAAGCTGCGCCCTCCGACTTCGAGGACATGGTTCGTGTCGCAGGGTTGCGCGAACACGGCCCAGCCTGCGTCGCGGAAGGCGGTCCGGAGCCGGTCGAGCGTGCGGTCCTCCTCGGGCAGCTTGGTAAGGGTCACACGCGGTGTGCGGGTTGCGAGGGCGCGGGCGAGGTCTTCCAGCAACGCTGCGTCTGACGGTCCGCCAGTGTGCAGGTCGCTCCAGGTGAAGGCGTACCAGTTGGTCAGCGCTTCGAGATGTCTGCCGGATTGGCGCAAGGGTAGCGTGACCGCCTGCACGCCTTGGCGGGCGGTGGCGTAAAGCGGGGCCTCGACAGTCTTTTCAAGCAGGGCGAACCAGCTGGGCCGGGCAAAAGGGCCGCTTCCGGACCAATCCAGGTCTTGCAGATCGTCGATCGTGTCGTGATAGCTGATCGCTGTCACCAAACCGCACTCCAGGAATTCGATGTCCGCCGCGCCCGATCCCACGCCTTTCCCGCTCGATCATCTCGCCGTGCGCGGCGAGGACGAGCGGCAGGCTCTGGTGCTGCGCGGGGAAACGCTTAGCTGGAAGGACTTAAGAAGCCGTGTTGCGCTGCTGGCAGGATGGCTGGCGGCGCAGGTGCCGCAGAAGGGCGCACGCGTTGCAAGCTGGGCGGCCAAGGGAGAGCTCACCTGCCTGATGCCGCTCGCCGCGGCGCAGGCTGGGCTGGTGCATGTGCCGGTCAATCCGCTCCTCAAGCACGCGCAGGTAAAGCACATCTTGGAGGATAGCGGCGCGAGCCTGCTGGTCGCGAACTCCGCCCGGATCGCGTCGCTGGAGGAAGGCGATGTACCCTCGGTCTGCGCGATTGTGGAAGAGAAGGAGGCGCTTGCCGCTGCGCGCGAAGTCACGCCTCTGGACGATCTCTCGCAGGCCGACCCGGACGAACTGGCCGCGATCCTTTACACCAGTGGTTCCACCGGGCGGCCCAAGGGCGTGATGCTAAGCCATGCCAATATGTGGCTGGGCGCGGTGAGCGTGGCGCGTTACCTCGGGCTGGCTTCCGATGACGTCACGCTGGCCGTGCTGCCGCTCAGCTTCGATTACGGACAGAATCAGCTGCTTTCCACCTGGCATGCGGGCGGCTCGGTGGTGCCGCTCGATTACCTCACGCCGCGTGACGTCATCAAGGCGTGCCAGCGCCACGCCATCACGACGCTTGCCGCCGTACCGCCGCTGTGGCTGCAACTGGCGGGACAGGACTGGCCGCCCGAGGCTGTCGCTCCGATGCGAAGGCTCACCAATAGCGGCGGCGCGCTGACCGAGGAGCTGGTGCGCGACCTGCGCCGCCTGTTCCCCGATGCGCGGCTGTTCCCGATGTATGGCCTCACCGAGGCCTTTCGCTCGACCTATCTCGACCCCGCGCTGGTGGACGCGCACCCCACCTCGATGGGCCGCGCCATTCCCTTCGCGGAAATCCTCGTGGTGGATGAGCATGGCGAGGTAGCTAGCGAGGGCGAACTGGTGCATTGCGGCCCGTTAGTGGCGCAAGGATACTGGCAGGATCCCGAGCGCACGGCGCAGCGGTTCAAGCCTGCTCCCGTAGCCTCGCACTATGGCGGCATGGCGGTATGGTCGGGCGACACCGTGCGCCGGGCGGAGGACGGGCTGCTCTATTTCGTCGGGCGGGACGATGCGATGATCAAGAGCGCGGGCAACCGCATCAGTCCGCAGGAGATCGAGGACGTCGTGATCGCGAGCGAATTTGCCGATGAGGCCGTGGCGCTGGGCGTGCCGGATGAGCAACTGGGCCACGCCATCCACCTCGTCGTGCGCGGGGGCGGTGATGAGGAGGGCCTGCGCGCCATGCTGAAGCGCGAGCTGCCGAATTTCATGCAACCTGCCGTTATCCGCTGGGTCGACGCCATGCCCCTAAATCCCAACGGCAAGATCGACCGCGCGCGCCTGTTACGGGAGGCGACATGAAACCGCTCGGCCCGATCCCGCCCGGTTTCACGGCGAAGGACGGCGAGCTCGCCATTGGCGGGCGCACGGCCAGCGCGCTGGTGAAGGAGGCGCGCGACACGCCGCTCTTCGTCTATTCGCGCGACATGATTGCTTCGAGGATCGAGAGCCTGCGCGATGTCATGCCGAAGCGGCTCAACATACATTATGCCATGAAGGCAAACCCTTACGCGCCACTTCTCGAATTCGTCGCAGATCTGGTGGATGGCCTCGACATCGCCTCGGTCGGCGAGTTCGAACGGGCGCGCGAGGCAGGCTACCTGCCGCGCGAGATCAGCTTCGCCGGCCCCGGCAAGCGCGACCGCGAGCTGCATGCCGCCATTCGCGCAGGCGTTACCCTGAACCTTGAATCGGAGAACGAAGCCGAGCGCGCCCTCACCATCGGCAAGCAGCTCAAGGTTGCTCCCCGCCTCGCCATAAGGGTCAATCCCGGCTTCGAACTGCGCGGCTCTGGCATGAAGATGGGCGGGGGCGCGAAGCCCTTTGGCGTCGATGCGGAGCGGGTGCCGGCCCTCGCTCGCCGCATAGTCGAGGCCGGGGCGAACTGGCGAGGTTTCCATATCTACTCCGGTAGCCAGGCGCTCGATGCCGAGGCGATCGTCGAAGCCCAAGGCCACACGCTCGACCTTGCCGACACGCTCGCGCGAGAGGCAGGCGTCGGCGTCCCGCATCTCAACATGGGCGGCGGCTTCGGCATCCCGTATTTCGATAAGGACACGCCGCTCGATATCGGTGTCATCGGAGCGGCGCTGGAGACGCGCTTTGCCGAGCTTCCGGAAACCCTTCGCGACACGCAATTCGCCATCGAGCTGGGGCGTTATCTCGTCGGCGAAGCGGGCGTCTACCTCACCCGCATCGTTGACCGGAAAGTGAGCCACGACACCACCTATCTCATCACCGATGGCGGTCTGCACCACCAGCTTGCCGCCTCGGGCAATTTCGGCACCGTGGTGCGCCGCAACTACCCACTCGCCATCGCCAGCCGCTTCGATGCCGAGCCCGAGGAAGTGGTGAATGTGGTGGGATGCCTGTGCACCCCGCTCGACCGCCTTGCCGATGCCGCGCACCTGCCGCGAGCCGAAGTGGGAGACCTCGTCGCCGTGTTCTGCGCCGGGGCATACGGCGCCAGTGCCAGCCCGTCCGCCTTTCTGGGCCAGGGCGAGGCGCGCGAGATCCTCGTCTGAGGCCACGCCGCGAGCTGTCCCAATACAGGACGGGTCCGCAAAACCCCGCGAACCCGGGGGTTTCGCGTGTGAAGGCTAACGCAATGTTCACCCTTATTCGCGAGAAGCCCTGACCGGATCCCAAGGGTGAATTGCACCCGCAATCCTCCAGAAGTTCGCGAAGGACATCCAAAATGCGTACGCCCAAGACCGTTACCCTCATCCTTGCTTCGGCGAGTGTCGCCCTCGGCCTGTCCGGCTGCGGCGGTGGTGCGGCGGGCCCCCAGCTGGAACCGGCGCGCTTCGTTGCGGAGGAAGAGGGGCCGGGCGAGGAATATGTGATCGGTCCGCTCGATGAGCTCACGATCCATGTCTGGCGCAATGACGAACTCGGCGCGACCGTGCAGGTCCGCCCCGACGGCCGCATTACCACGCCGCTGGTGGCCGACATGCCCGCCGTGGGCAAGACGCCCACCATGCTTGCCGACGATATTCGCCAGCAGCTCTCGCAATATATCGAGGAGCCGCTGGTGACCGTGATCGTCAACGAGTTCGCCGGCACGTTCAGCCAGCAGGTACGCATCGTCGGCGCTACGCAGGAACCGGCCTCGATCCCCTACCGGGCAAACATGACATTGCTCGATGCGATGATCTCGGTCGGCGGCCTGTCGGAATATGCGGCGGGCAACCGGGCAAAACTCATCCGCTTCGACCGCGAGAGCGGCGAGCAGGTCGAATACGCCCTGCGCCTTTCCGACCTGCTGCGCCGGGGCGAGAGCGAGGCGAACGTGATGCTGCGCCCGGGCGACGTGATCATCATCCCCGAGAGCATGTTCTAGGCAAAGGGCGGACGCGTTGGACCAGCTTCTCGAGGAATTGCGGGCAGGCCTGTGGGCGGTGTGGAACCGCCGCTGGCTGGCGCTCGGCGTGGCATGGGCCACCTGCCTTGCAGGCTGGCTCCTGCTGGCGCTCGTGCCCAATACCTACGAAAGCGAGACGCGCATCTTCGTCCAGCTGGACGACGTGCTGGCCGAACAGATCGGCATCGGTGCCGGAAGCCGGGCCCGCGATATCGACCGCATCCGGCAAACGCTGGCAAGCTCGGTCAATCTGGAAAAGGTCGTTCGCACGACGCGTATCGGCGACAGCGTGACATCGCCCACTCAGATGGAAAGCGCCATCGCTCGCCTGTCAGATGATATCGAGGTGGTGAGCCAGGGCCAGAACATCTTCGAGATCACCGCCACAAGCTCTCGCACCGACCTCTCGGATAACGAGAACGCTGAACTGGCGCAGGTCATCGCCCAGCGCATGATCGACATCTTTCGCGAGGAAAACCTCGGCGGGGCGCGCGGGGAAATGGCCGACTCCATCGAATTCCTGAACCAACAACTCGAGGCGCGCGAAGCCGAACTCGCTGCAGCCGAAGAGCGTCGTCTCGCGTTCGAAGCGGCCAATCCCGAACTGATCGGCGGGGCGCAGGCCATCGCTGCCCAGCTTGCGGCTACCCGCAGCGAATTGCGCAGCGTGGAGGCCGACCTCGCCGCCTCGCAAAGCGCGCTGGCTGCGCTGGATGGACAGATCTCGAGCACGCCGCGCACCATCGTGACACCCGGTGCGGGCAGTCCGCAGGCCTCGCTGGCGCAGGCCCAGGCCAACCTGGCAGCGCTGGAAGCACGCGGCCTGACTGCCGAGCATCCCGATATCATCGCCGCGCGCCGAACGGTCGCCAACCTTCGCGAGCAGGCGCAGGCAGCCGGCGCCCCTGCCGGACAGATCAATCCGGCCTACAGCTCGCTCCAGTCGATGCGGGTCGAACGGCTCTCCAACGTGCAGGCGCTGCAATCGCGCAAGGCCGCTCTCAGCGCCGAGATCGCCGGGATCACCGCCAGCCAGGCGCGCGAACCGGGCGCAGCCGCCGAAGCCCAGCGCATCAGCCGCGACTATGACGTGCTGCGCGAACAGTACGACCAGCTCCTGCAGGACCGCGAGGAACTCCGCCTGCGCGGACAGGTGGAGACGGAGCGCAGCGCCGTGCAATTCGAGGTGATCGATCCGCCCACCACCCCGCGCTCGCCCGTCGCGCCGAACCGTCCGCTGTTGCTGCTGGCCGTTCTCGTGCTCGGCCTGGGGGCGGGAGCAGGCTCGGCCTATGCGCTCAGCAAGCTGGGCTCGACCTTCGCCACGGCCGGCCAGCTGGAGCGCGCCTTCGGCCTGCCGGTCATCGGCACGATCTCGCACACTTTCACCGAGGCTGGCCGCGAACTTCGCGCCAAACGCCTCAAGTATTTCGCCGCCGGTGTAGGCGGGCTTGGCGTCCTGTTCGCGGTGCTGATGTGCGCCGAGTTCGTCCAGCGCGGCATGGTGGCCTGAGGCGCGCAGTCATGACCGAACAACGCAAATTGCCCGAACCGCCCAAGACGCTGCTGGAACGTGCAGAGAGCATGTTCGGCCTCGGCGGATACAGCCCTGCACCGGTCCCGAAGGATCTCAAGCAGCCCGTGAACCGCCGTCCGAAGCGTGCAACGCCGAAAGGCAAGCCGGTCGAGCAGGCGGAAGCGGGGTCGGAGCCGGTGTATGAGGATGTCGAATTTTCCGGCACCGTGCATGAGGTCGACCGCGAATGCCTCGCCCGCCATGGCCTGATCCAGCCCGAGGGGCAGGTGACGGCGCTGCTCGAGGAATTCCGCATCGTCAAGCGCCAGGTCCTCGCCTCGGTGCGCAAGGCGCAGGAGGGTTCGCACGGCGCTCTGGCGCAGCGAGTGCTGGTCTGCTCGCCCCATCCCGACGAGGGCAAGAGCTACTGCGCCGCCAATCTCGCCCTGGCAATGGCCGCCGAGAAGGACAGCGAAGTGCTGCTGGTCGACGCAGATTTCGCCAAGCCCTCGCTGCTCAAGATGCTGGGCCTGCCCAAGGGCCCCGGCTTCATGGACATACTGGCGCGCGACGACCTGAAGGTCGAGGACTGTGTGATCGCGACGGACATCGCCGGGCTGTATGTCCTGCCGGCGGGCAATCACACTACCCAAGATAGCGAATACCTCGCCAGCCACCGGACTGCCGAGGTGCTCGACCGGCTGACCCGCGCCGCGCCGGGGCGGATCGTGATCTTCGACAGCCCGCCCGCACTCGCCGCCTCGCCCGCTGCCGAGCTCGCCAACCATGTCGGCCAGGCAATCGTCGTCGCCCGCGCCGACCGCACCGGGCAGAGCGCGTTGGAAGATGCGCTAACCCTGCTGTCGGCCTGCCCCGACTTGAAGCTGCTTCTGAACGCTGCCCACTTCAGCCCGAGCGGTCGCCGCTTCGGGGCCTATTATGGCGAGGGCGAATGAGGGTTCTGCGCTCCCTTGCTGTCCTTTTCATGGCACTTGCGTTCCCCATCGCTCCCCATGTGGTGCACGCGCAGGAGGGCGAGGACGCCTCACCGCGCGTCTCGAATGTCCGCGTCGCACCCTATATCGAAGCGGCGCAGGTCCTCACCGCAGAGCTCGAGCCCGGCAGCGACGTCCTCACCTACACCCAGCTTGCCGCAGGCGTGGATGCCAACATCGCGGGTCGCTACACGGCGGCCTCCGGCTCACTGCGCTACGAGCGGCGGATTGGCTGGGGTGACGCGGCGGACAGCGATACGATCTCGGGAATCGCGCGCGCTTCGGTGGGACTCGTCCGGCAGGGCGTGACGCTGGAGGCGGGCGCGCTTGCGGCGCGAACCCGTGTGGAAAGCAGCGGCTTCACTTCGATCGGCGCGTTCGGCGGGGACGACGATGCGACGAGCCAGATCTACTCTGTCTATGCCGGTCCGTCCGTGCAGTCCCGTAGCGGGCCTGTCGAACTGAGCGGCTCCTACCGCATCGGCTACACTCGTGTGGACGCGCTGGATGCCGTGGTGACAAATCCCGGCGAAGCGTCTGTCGACATCTTCGACGATTCCCTCACCCAGAGCGCCACGGTCCGCGTGGGCGCCGCGCCCTATACGATGGCTCCCGTCGGCGTGGGCGTCGGGGCAGGGTGGAACCGGCAAGATATCTCCAACCTCGACCAGCGTATCGACGACAAATATGTGCGCGTCGATGTGACCGTGCCGGTGACGCCGACCCTCGCATTGGTGGGCGGCGTCGGATACGAGGATGTCGAGGTTTCCAGCCGCGACGTGCTGCGCGACGCCGATGGGGACCCGGTCGTCGGCAATGACGGCCGCTTCGTCACAGATGAGAGCGAACCGCGCCGCATCGCCTACGATACCGATGGTCTCATCTGGGACGTGGGCGTCATGTGGCGCCCCAACCGCCGCACCTCGCTCTCCGCCCATGTCGGCCAGCGCTACGGCTCGACCACCTATTACGGCACGCTATCCTACCAGCCCGATCCCGAAACCGGACTGAACATCACCGTCTATGACAATATCACCGGCTTCGGCGGCCAACTCACTGGCGCGCTCGACCTTCTGGGGACCGACTTCGAGCCGTTCCGCAATCCGATCTCGGGCGATCTCGGCGGCTGCGTTGTTGGAGTGGACGGCAATAACTGCACGCTGGCGCAGCTTGGCTCGCTGCGTTCATCGGTATTCCGCAACAGGGGCGTTGCCGCCAGCTTCGGCAGGACGCGTGGTCGCACGTCCCTCGGCCTCGGCGCAGGCTATGACAGGCGCAGCTTCCTCGGCGCCGACGATACCGTCCTGGAAGGTATCGACGGCCTGGTCGATGAAACGCTCTGGACCGCCGCGAATATCTCGCGCCAGCTGGACCGTTCTTCCTCGCTTTATGCCGGCGCTTCGGCGAGCTGGTTCGATTCAGGGTCCGCCACCTTCGGCGACGGCTTCGCCTGGTCCGCCTCGCTCGCCTACAACCGCGACCTCTGGCGCGGCCTCACCGGCACCGCCGCCATCGGCGTCGACGGCATCAGCCGCGACGACCTTCCCGACTATTCCGCCGCATCGGCCCTCTTGGGCCTGCGCTACACATTTGACTGACCGGGTCAGCAAGGAGACGAGACCCATGTTCGACAACTTCTACGGCCTTACCGGCAAGCCCTTCCAGTTGACGCCCGATCCGGAATTCTATTTCCGCTCCGTCACGCATCGCAAGGCGCTGTCCTATCTCGGCTATGGCCTCGCGCAGGGCGAGGGCTTCATCGTGATTACCGGCGAAGTGGGCTCCGGCAAGTCGACGCTGGTCGCGCACATGATGGAGAGCCTTGACCCGGGGCAGGTCACGGTGGCGCAGGTTGTCACCAGCAAGCTGGACGAGGAAGAGATCGTCCACGTCGTCGCGCGCAGCTTCGGCCTCGATATCGAGGGGCATGACAAGGCGACCGCGCTGACCGAGATCGAAAGTTTCCTCCATGAGGAAGCGCGTGAGGGACGGCGGTGCCTGCTGGTGCTGGACGAGTCGCAGAACCTCGCCGTGCCTGCGCTGGAAGAGCTGCGGATGCTGTCGAACTTCCAGCTCGGCAATCATCCGCTCTTGCAGACATTACTACTGGGTCAGCCTGAATTCCGCGCCACGATCCAGAGCGATCCCGGCCTCGAACAGCTGCGCCAGCGCGTTATCGCGGCGCACCATCTCGAACCGATGCAGCAGGGCGAGATCGAGCCATACATGACGCATCGACTGAAAAAGGTGGGCTGGGATGGCAATCCCGCTTTCGACCAGCGCGTCTTTGCCGAGCTGTACGAAGCGAGTGGCGGTATTCCGCGCCGCGTCAACCAGATCGCCAATCGCCTGTTGCTGCTGGGCGCGGTCGAAGAACGCAGCCGCATCGATGCTGCGATGTTGCAGAACGTGCTCGCGGAAATGGATGCCGAGCGCGCCTTCCCCGAAGCGGCTCCTGCTCCCATGCCCAGCGTGGAACCAGCGCCGGAGCCGGCCGCCCCCGTGCCCAGCCAAACGGGCGTCGATATGCAGACTCTGGTAGCATGCCTTGCAGAGCGCGACGCGCAGATCGCCGAATTGCAGCAGGCGTTAGTCGATATTGCCGAGCAGCGCGAAGCAGACAGGACCGATACTGTTGGACCGGAAATCGAGACCTTGCGCGAGCAGCTGGCCCGGATCGAGGCGCGCTGTTTCGAGCAGGAACGCACGATCCGCCAGACCCTCACCATGCTGATCGACTGGATCGAGAGCGAAATGGATCAAAGCCGGGCCGCCTGAAACCCGCGCCCTGTCCACCTGCAAGGAGTTCCGCCGTCGTGAACGCGGTCAATTTCGGACATACGGCCCACGGCGCCATGCCCCTCGTCAACGGCTTGTCGGTCGATGTCGAGGATTGGTTCCAGGTGGGCGCGTTCGAGGATGTCATCGAACGCGACCAGTGGAGCGGACTGGATGACCGGGTGGATCGCAACGTCCGCCAGATCCTCGACCTGTTCGATGCGGCGGCTGCGAGGGCGACATTCTTCACGCTGGGCTGGGTGGCGCAGCGCCACGGCCCCTTGCTGCTCGAAATCGCCCGGCGCGGACACGAGATCGCCAGTCATGGCTGGGACCACCAGCGCGTCTTCCGCATGAATCCTGCGAGCTTTGCCGCGGATATCGCCCGAACGCGCAAGGTGCTGGAGGATGCGAGCGGCACCAGCGTAATCGGCTACCGCGCGCCGAGCTTCTCCATCGATGCGCGTACTCCGTGGGCACACCAGGTGCTGGCCGAGGAAGGATATTCCTACTCCTCCAGCGTCGCGCCGGTTGTGCATGATCACTATGGCTGGCCTGAGGCTTCTCGCTTTGCGTTCAAGCCGGTCGAGGGCAGCAACTTCATCGAACTGCCGGTAACCACTGCGATTTTCCGCGGGAAACGGCTTGCGGCAGGCGGCGGAGGGTTCTTTCGCGTGTTGCCCTATGCCTTCAGCCGCTGGGCCATCCGGCAGGTGAACCGCACCGACAGACGCCCGGCCGTGTTCTATTTCCATCCCTGGGAAATCGATCCGGGACAGCCGCGCGTTGCCGGCGCGCCGCTACGTTCCCGCCTGCGGCACTATACCAATCTCGAGCGGATGTCGGGCAAGCTCGAGCATCTCGTGCGCGACTTTCACTGGGGCCGGATGGACGGTGTCGCCAAGCGAGAGAACTTGCGCCTTCGCCTTGAAAGGGCAGTGCAGGGATGAATGCGCCCTTCGCCCTCTTGCGCGACACGGTGAGCCTCGTGGATTTGCGCCAGCCCGACGAGGCTGCCCGGATCGAGGGTTTCGTCGCGGAGCATGGCGGTTCGGTCTTCCATCGGCCGGCATGGCTACTGGCGATCGAGGCGGGCACCGGCCAGCGGGCGCGAGGACTCCTGGCTGAGAAGGCCGGGCAGATAACGGGGTGGCTTCCGCTGAACGAGATACATTCCCCGCTCTTCGGGCGAATGCTCGCTTCCTCGGGGTTTGCGGTAGAGGGCGGCGTGCTCGCAAATAGCCAGGCGACTGCGCTTATCCTGCTTGCTGCTGCGTGCGAGCTTGCACAACGTCTTTCCTGTCCGACGATCGAACTGCGCGGCGGACCGGCTGGCGAGGGATGGCAGGTGCGGACCGACAGCCATTGCGGGTTCATCGAAGCTCTTGCCGCCGATGACGACGCCCAGCTCAAGGCGATTCCCCGCAAGCAGCGCGCCGAAGTGCGCAAGGGATTGAAAAGCGACCTGACGATCCACGTCGGCACGGCGCCACGTGACCGGCACGAGCATTACGCCGTCTACGCCGAGAGCGTTCGCAACCTCGGTACGCCCGTTTTTCCGCGCAGCCTGTTCGATGCAGTGCTGGACAGTCTCGACGCCGATATCCTCACGATCCGTCACCAGCACAAGCCGGTCGCCAGTGTCCTCTCGCTTTACCACGGCGGAGCGGTGATGCCCTATTGGGGCGGAGGGACATGGGAGGCCCGGGCCCTGCGCGCCAATGACCGGATGTATTACGAGTTGATGATGCATGCTCGCCAACGCGGCTGCACCCGCTTCGATTTCGGGCGCAGCAAGACGGGAAGCGGCGCATGGTACTTCAAGAAGAACTGGGGATTTGCTCCGCAACCGCTTTCCTACGCCAGCTGGACAGCGCCCGGACACGAGGCCCGCGATGCCGATCCCACCAGCGCG
Source organism: Aurantiacibacter poecillastricola (assembly GCF_030730945.1). GTDB lineage: Bacteria > Pseudomonadota > Alphaproteobacteria > Sphingomonadales > Sphingomonadaceae > Alteraurantiacibacter > Alteraurantiacibacter poecillastricola. The sequence continues at coordinate 960,151 of NZ_JAVAMS010000002.1, read as the reverse complement.
AAACACCAGTCGCAAATCGCCCTGTGGAAGCGCCTGCCGTTGCTCGTTACCAATCGCATCGGCCCCATGGTCGCGCGGGGCTTGGGCTAGGCCAGAACTATGGGCGGCGAGATCCTCTTCCTGGCGCATCGCCTGCCGTTCCCGCCGGACCGGGGCGACCGGATACGCTCTTACAACATCCTTCAGGCGCTCTCGAAGATCGCACCTGTGCATGTCGGCTGCCTGGCCGATACGCGCGCCGATGCAGGCTACGAACCCATTCTCGCCGATATCGCTGGCAGCTGGTGCGTAGCGCCCCGCTCGAAGCCGCTCGCCCTTGCGGGGGTGCAGGCGCTTCTCGAACGACAGCCGGTGAGCCTTGCTGCATTTCGGGCGCCTCGGCTCGCCCGCTGGGTAGAGACCACGCTCCGCGAGCGCGATATCGGTGCGGTTTACGTGTTCTCAGGACAGATGGGGCAATATGTCCCGGGGGGCTACCGTGGGCGTTTGGTCGTCGATCTGGTCGACGTAGATTCGGCCAAGTTCGAGGCATATGGCCAACGCGCGAGCGGCCCGCGGGCATGGATCCACGCGCGTGAAGGCAAATTGTTGGGGCGGGTCGAAGCGTCTTTGGTCGAGCGCGCGGATACAACTCTGCTCGTCAGCGAGCCGGAGGCAGATCTCCTGCGCAGGCGGGTTGGGAGTGAGCACGAGATCCGCGCATTGCGAAACGGCATAGACCATGTGCGGTTCGACCCTTCCATTGTCACACCGGAACCCGCTTTATCCCGGAAGGGCCCGCATTACGTCTTCACCGGCCAGATGGACTACGCACCCAACGTGGAGGCAGTCTGCCGCATGGCCAGCCGCATCATGCCCGAAGTCCTGCGCGCCTTGCCGGATGCTCGATTCCACGTGGTCGGACGCGCTCCGGCGCGCGAAGTCATGGCACTCGATGGGATCAACGGCACGCATGTAGTTGGCGAAGTCCCTGATACGCGGCCCTGGCTGGCGGGCGCGGATGCGGTCGTCGCGCCACTGACCATCGCGCGCGGCGTGCAGAACAAGGTCCTCGAGGCGATGGCTATGGCCCGGCCCGTAGTCCTCTCACCCGACGCCGCGGTAGGTATCGACGCCGGCCCGGCAGAGTTCGTCATCGCGCATGACGATGCTGCTTTCGCGGAGAGCCTCGTGGGCCTGAGCCACGATCCTGAAACGGGCGTGGCCCTTGGTACGGCGGCGCGGCATTTCGTGCAGGAGAGAATGGGCTGGTCCGCCCTGCTGGCCGATCTTCCCCTCTTGCTGGGTTTCAAGAGCGGATCACTGCAAAATGCCGCTTGATGCCATCTCACCCCGGCGCGCCATCGTTGCCGAGAGCATCGCTCCCGCCTGGCGTCGGCCCCTGCTGCAACTGGCGATGGCCTGGAGTGTACTGCTGGCCCTGTTCGCCGGAACATGGGCCGAAATGGCGAGGCAATGGTGGGATATCTCCACCTACAACCATATCCTGCTGGTCCCGGCGATCATCGCCTGGCTCGTGTGGCAGCGCGCCGGGCAGCTTGCGAAGCTGACACCGCAGGCATGGTGGCCGGGGATCGGCCTTGTGGCGGCTGCGCTCTTCCTCTGGCTGCTCGGAGACATTTCCGGGACCGCTACTGCCAGCCACCTTGGCGTGGTCGCGGCAGCGCAAGCGGCGACCATCGCACTGCTTGGTCCCAGGGTGTGTGCGGGTTTGATGTTTCCCCTGGCTTACGCCTTTTTCCTCGTCCCGCTGGGGGAGGAACTGGTGCCCTCGTTGCAGATGATCACGGCAGAGATCACCATCGCACTAACCCACGCAAGCGGGATACCTGCGCTGATCGAAGGGGTGTTCATCGATACGCCCGTTGGCCTGTTCGAGGTGGCTGAGGCGTGCTCGGGCGTGAAGTTCCTGATCGCGATGATCGCCCTGGGCGCTCTGGTGTCGCACGTATGCTTCCGCTCCGGGATCCGCCGCGCGGCTTTCATGGCGCTGGCCGTCACACTGCCGATACTTGCCAATGGCGTGCGCGCCTGGGGCACGATCTATATCGCACAGACACAGGGTATCGCCTTTGCTGCCGGGGTCGACCACATCGTTTATGGCTGGGTGTTCTTCGCCATCGTCATGGCAATCCTGCTGGCGCTGGGCTGGCGCTTCTTCGACCGAAATGTCGACGACCCGTTCATCAATGGCGAGCGCATTGTGGCGGCGAAGTGGCCGGTGTGGCTTGAACGCTGGAAAGCGCGGGGATGGAGCGTGACCGCCGGTATCGGCGTGGCAGCGCTTGGCATCCTCCTCTGGTCGGGCGATGCTCGCAGTGTCGAGGCAGGACTGCCTTCCGAGATAGCCCTGCCGCAGGTCAATGGATGGGTACGGGCGGCGCCCCAGCACTCCTACCCATGGGTTCCGCAGGTGACAGGGGCGGACCGGCTTGTGAGTGGAAGTTACCGAAACGAAAGTGGCCAACTTGTGGACGTCGTGTTCGCACTTTATGGCGCACAAGAGGACGGGCGCGAAGCAGGCGCTTTTGGGGAGGGAGCGCTTCCTCCCGGCACCGAGTGGCGATGGCTGGAAGCGGTGCCCGCCCCTGACGGCGCGCATGGCGAGCGGCTTAAGGCGCTCGGTTCCCATCAGCGTGTTGCCTATACGTGGTATCGCCATGGCGAGTGGACGGGGAGCAGCCGGGCAAGGCTCAAGCTCAGGAACATGGCTGATCGCCTCCTGTCCACGCCGCAGCCCACCATGATGATCCTGATCTCGGCAGAAGACACACCGGCGGGGACGGCAAGGGATGCCTTGTCCTCGTTCGTCCGATCCACCGCTCCGCTGCCGGAGTGGATGGACGCTGTCGCCGGGCTCGACTAACGCGGGCGGCCATGTGCGGGATCGCGGGCCTTTTCCATTGCGGCACCATCAAGCCGGTCGATCCCGCGCGGATCGAGCGGATGACCGATGTGCTTGCCCATCGCGGGCCTGATGGCTCGGGCGTCTGGACAGCGCCGGGTGTCGGCCTTGGCCATCGCCGCCTGTCGATCATCGATGTCGAGGGGTCGCCCCAGCCGATGCATTCGGCCAGCGGGCGGCTCACCATCAGCTACAATGGCGAGATCTACAATTTCCGCGAGCTGCGGCGCGAACTGGAGCAGCGCGGCGCATCCTTCCGCACCGAGGGCGATACCGAGGTCATCCTCGAAGCCTACGAGCAATGGGGCGCGGCCTGTGTGGAGCGGCTGAACGGCATGTTCGCCTTCGCCATTTACGATGCCAAGCGGCGCGAGCTGTTCCTGGCGCGAGACCGCTTCGGTGTGAAGCCGCTGTTCTACACCAGGCTGCCCGATGGTTCGATCGCATTCGCCTCCGAATTGAAGGGCCTGCTGGCGCATCCTTTGCTGCGGCGTGAGGTCGATCCGCGCGGGGTCGAGGACTTCATGGCCTGGGGCTATGTGCCCGATCATCGCTCCATCCTGAAAGGCGTATGCAAGCTCCCCGCCGGTCATACGCTGACCCTGAAGCACGACAGCCCCATCCCCGAGCCGCGGCAGTATTGGGACATCAGCTTTGCGCGGCGCCACAAGGCGAAGACGAAGGACCTCGAAGCGGAACTGCTGCATCACCTGCAACAGGCTGTCACCAGCCGCATGGTGGCCAACGTGCCGCTGGGCGCGTTCCTATCAGGCGGGGTAGACAGTTCCAGCGTGGTCGCCTTCATGGCGGAGGCTAGCCGCCAGCCGGTGAAGACCTGCTCCATCGGCTTCGATGTCGCCAGCGCCGACGAGACAAGCCATGCGGAAAAGGTCGCCAATCTGTTCGCGACCGACCATTCCGCGCGTACCGTCAGCGCCGACCAGTTCGACGCCATCGACACCATCGCGGGCATGTTCGACGAGCCCTTCGCCGATGCCTCCGCCCTGCCGACATGGCGGGTGTGCCAACTGGCGCGCGAGAGCGTCACCGTCGCGCTCTCGGGCGATGGCGCGGACGAGGCGATGGCGGGCTATCGGCGGCAGGTGTTCCACCATCACGAGGATCGGCTCCGGAGCCTCGTTCCCGCTGGGCTGCGCCGCAATGTGCTGGGGCCACTGGGGCGGATCTATCCCAAGGCCGACTGGGCGCCGCGTCCGCTGCGCGCTAGGGCCACGCTGCTCGGTCTCGCCGAGAGTTCGGAGACGGGATATGCGCGTGCTCTTTGCGTGACGACGCCGGAAGATCGCTTCGGTCTCTATTCGCCCGACCTCAAGGGCAAGCTCGGGAGTTACCGGGCCGAATATCCGCTTTTCGAAATGATGGGTCGCGGCGAGTTTCGTAGCGGGCTCGACATGGCGCAATATGCCGACCTCAAGTTCTGGCTGCCCGGCGACATCCTTACCAAGGTCGACCGCACCAGCATGGCCACCAGCCTCGAAGCGCGCGAACCGCTGCTCGACCATCGCCTAGTGGAGTTCGCGGCCGGCCTGCCGGAAGGGCTGCGGGTGAAGGGCTTGCAAGGCAAGTGGCTGCTGAAGAAAGCGATGGAGCGGTATCTGCCCCACGATATTCTCTACCGACCCAAGCAGGGCTTCGTCACGCCCCTCGCGGAGTGGCTGCGCGGCCCGCTGGCGGGGAGGGCGCGCGGTATTGCCAGCAGCGCGATGCTGGCGCGTACCGGATGGTTCGACAACGCACGGATCGGCGAAATGGCGGAGCAGCATATCGCCGGACGGGCGGACCATTCGCGCCAGCTCTGGCAGCTCGTGATGCTCGACCGTTCGCTCGCCCGGCTTGGGATCAGCTAGTCGCCGACGCCGTGGCCCAGCGCCATGTATTCCTCGCTCTGCATTTCCTTGAGGCGGCTGACGGTGCGCTGGAATTCAAACGAGCCGTCGCCTGAAGGATAGAGATCCTCAGGCTCGGCGGCGGCGGTGGCGAACAGCTTCACGCGGTTCTCGTACAGCGCGTCGATCAGGGTGACAAAGCGGCTCGCCTCGTTGCGCATATCCCTGTCCATCTGCGGGATGCCGACCACGATCACGGTGTGATAGGCCTGTGCGATGGCGAGGTAATCCGCAGCGCCGCGCGGCCGCTCGCACAGCCGTTTAAAGCTGAAGACGGCAACACCTTTCAGACTCTTGGGGACATGCAGCGTGCGACCTCCGCCCACATCCAGTTCCGCGCTCGGGACGTGTTCTGCATCTTCAGGCGGGTAATCGGTGAGCCGGAAGAACGCCTCCCGCACCTTCGCCGTCGCCTCGTCACCCAGCGGGGTGTGCCATGTCTTCAGGCCGCCGATCCGTTCCATCCGGTAATCGGTCGGACCGTCAAGTTCGATGACGTCGAGCTCTGTCTCGATCAGCTCTATGAACGGCAGGAAATGCTCGCGATTGAGACCATCCTTGTAAAGCTCCGACGGGCGCCTGTTGCTGGTGGTGACGATGGCCACGTTGCGCTGGCAGATGAGCTGGGTGAACAGGCGGCTCATGATCATGGCGTCCGCCGAGTTGTTCACCACCATCTCGTCGAAGGCGAGCACCTTGAGGTCCTGTGCAAGGCGTTCGGCAACCACAGGGATGGGATCGCCGCTCTCGCTCTTGCGCGCTTCCCGCAAGGCGGCGTGGACTTCCTGCATGAATGCGTGGAAATGCACGCGGCGCTTTTCCGGAATGTCGAGCGAGGCGTGGAACAGGTCCATTAGCATCGACTTGCCGCGCCCGACGCCGCCGACCATGTAGACGCCCTGCGGCCGTGCTTTCTTGCGGCTGAAGAGCTGGCCGAGAAGTCCACCCGACTGCTCCGCCTCGAGCTCCCTCTGCAGGGTGTCGAGCCGCTGTGCGGCGCGGCGCTGGTCTGCGTCGGGGCGAAGTTCCCCGGCGGCGATCAGGCGTTCGTAGCGGGTGAGAACACGGCTCATCGCTCGCGCGGTTGCATCGCCTCGAACCGGGGGAGGGCGGGGTCGAAGAAATCCCAGGCGGGCGCGTCCTTCACGTAGATCACGCTCTCGGGAGAGACGATGTTCGGATCGTCCAGCGAACCCGCCTGCAATATCGCCATCTCCTCGCCGGGAAGGTCTCCGGTGGTGAAGAGCCTGCCTCCGCAGGTGCCGCAGAAATGCCGCGTCACCTTGCCGCCGGTATCGCCGTCATTGGTGTAGGTCTTCGGCTCGCCGCGCAGCACGAGCTGATCGCGGCGCAGGCCGACGATGGTGGTGTGGCCGGTGCCGGTAGCCTTCTGGCAATCCTTGCAGGCGCATTGCGAGGTGAAGAGTTCGGGCCCCGTTACCGTATAGCGAATGGCGCCGCACAGGCATCCGCCCTCTGCCGTCTGTCCTGCGGCAATCGCCATCTCAGATGTGCCGCTCCGCCTGCATCTTCCTGATTTCGGCAATTGCCTTGGCGGGCGAGAGACCCTTGGGGCAGACATTGGCGCAGTTCATGATCGTGTGGCAGCGATAGAGGCGGAAGGGGTCTTCCAGCTCGTCAAGCCGCTCGCCCGTCATCTCGTCGCGGCTGTCGGCGAGCCAGCGATAGGCCTGCAGCAGGATCGCCGGGCCGAGGAACTTGTCCGAATTCCACCAATAGGAGGGACAGGCGGTGGAGCAGCAGGCGCAAAGGATGCACTCGTAAAGGCCGTCGAGCTGCTCGCGTTGCTCGGGCGATTGCAACCGCTCCTTGCCCGAAGGCGTGGTGGAGACGGTCTGCAGCCACGGGCGGATCGAGGCGTATTGTGCGTAGAAATGGGTGAAATCAGGGACGAGATCCTTCACCACTTCCATATGCGGCAGCGGGGTGATGCGGATATCGCCCTTCACGTCCTCGATTGCGGTGGTGCAGGCGAGCCCGTTCTTGCCGTTCATGTTCATCGAGCACGACCCGCAGATCCCCTCCCGGCAGGAGCGGCGGAAGGTGAGCGTCGGGTCGATCTCGTTCTTGATCTTGAACAGCGCGTCCAGCACCATCGGGCCGCATTCGTCCAGGTCGACATGGAAGGTGTCGTAGCGCGGGTTCTTGCCGCTGTCGGGATCGTAGCGATAGATCCGGAACTTGCGGATCCGGCCGCTGGTCTTCGCTTCGTAAACCTCTCCGTCGGAACGGATCTTGCTGTTCTTGGGAAGAGTGAAGGTGGCCATGCGATAAGTCCCTAAAGCGTTTGGCTGTCTATCTAACCATCGTGGTGGCAAGGGCAAGGCGCAGCTTGCGAAATTCGCGGACTGCGCGCCCGATTTCCAACTAACCTGGAACACATGGAACAGTGTCCTGGAGCGGAAAAGCGCTTTCTCATGTAGGGATCGTGGAAGGCGCCTGAAATACGGGCTTCGGAGGGTGTTTTGCGTGCCATGCCGCGCTCCTATCTCCGGGGCCTTGCAGTAGGAAAGGCACCCTCCAATGACCTGGCACAAGGCAGCGATCTTCGGCAGCAGCGGCGGCATAGGCGCGGCGCTGGTTGCGGACCTTGCGGACAGGGGCGTGAAGGTTTTCGCCGGATCGCGCGCGGGGGAGGGGCCGGACAGGCCTGGCGTAACGCCATTCCGCTTCGATTTCGACGACGAACGCACCATCGCTACCGCTGCCGAGAACTGGCGCGATGATCCCCCCGATCTCGTGATCGTAGCGAGCGGCGTGCTGACCCTGGCCGACGGCACCGGGCCGGAGCGCAGTCTCAAGTCCATCGACGCCGAGGCAATGGCGCGGGTACTGCACGTCAACACGATCGGGCCGGCGCTGGTGGCCAAGCATGCCCTGCCGCTGTTTGCGCGCAATGCACCTGCAACCTTCGCAGCCATTTCCGCCCGCGTTGGCTCGATCTCGGACAACCGGATCGGCGGTTGGCATTCCTACCGGGCCAGCAAGGCGGCGCTGAACATGCTGCTGCGCAATTTCGCGATCGAGCTTGGCCGCACGCACAAGCAGGCCATCGTGGCGGGTTTGCATCCGGGCACAGTGGACACTCCCCTTTCCGCCCCCTTCCAGAGCAACCTTCCCGAGGGACAACTGACCTCGCCCGAGGAGAGCGCGGCCAGCATGTTGCGTGTGCTGGAAGGCCTGTCGCCCGAGGGCAGCGGGCAGGTGTTCGACTACAAGGGCGAGCGGGTACCGGAATGAAAAAGGGCCGCCCCGGATGATCCGGAGCGGCCCCTTTCGCTAGAACGCTACGTCGATCAGGCGAAGATATCGGCGACCGGAACGAAGTCGAGGTTCTCGAAGGTTACCGACTGGTCGACCGCGCCATCGCCATCGATGTCGATCGCCAGCACGTTACCGTCGAAATCGAGGACACTGTCGGTGCCGAGGCCGAGATAGCTCAGGTCGAGCACGTCCGAGCCGACTTCGAAATCGGTGATCGTGTCGTTGCCGCCATTCCCGAAGCTCTCGCCAGCAGCATAGTTGCTGCCGTCCTGGATGATGAAGACGTCATCGCCCAGACCACCGGTCAGGATATTGTCCTGCTCGTTGGTGACGATGATGTCGCGGTAGTCCGAACCCACGGCGTTCTCGATCTCGGTGCCGTAGGCGATGGCGATGTTGTTGTACTGGGTTGCCAGCACGCCATCGTAACCGAAGTCGTTGAGGATCGCGGTCTCGGCACGGTCCTGATAGGCGGCAAGGGTCGCCTGGACGCTGGCATCCGTCACTGCGCCCGAAGTGAGACCGGTCGTCTCGAACAGTTCGACGCGGTTGGCGTTGATTTCCGCCGCGCTGGGCGCGCCTTCGCCGCCCGACGAGAACTGGCCGTCATTCAGGTTGATGACCGAGCCGCCGAAGAAGCCGGAGAAGTCCAGCGTGTCCTCGCCGCCGGCATCGTAGATGGCGAGGCCGGGATAGTTGTTCTGCGAGAAGTCGAACACGTCACGGTCGGCCGTCGAGTTGTAGCCGTACACCGTATCGCCGGTGCGGGTCGTCTCGTCGGCACCGTACTTCTGCTGGATGGTGAGGATGTCATGCAGCATCGGGGTCTGGGCATTGCCGAAGAACAGCAGGTCCCAGTTGATCAGGATGCCGCCGGTCTCGCTGGGCGACCAGTAGGACATGATCGAATACTGCTCGGAATCCTGGGCGTATTCGGCCTGGCCGTCATAGGTCGTCGCGCCCGCACCGTTATAGGCGCCGGGGTGGCTGAGGCCGATGGCGTGACCCAGTTCGTGGACCAGCGTGGTGGCGCCGTAGCCGTTGAAGTCGAGCCAGGCGTTCGAACCGTTGATGGAAGGGTCGGCGACGAAGACGTCACTGAAGAACTTGTAGCCCTGCGCCTTGGTGAAGCCGTTCTTGTTGCCGGGGTAATACTCCGGATAATAGGCATAGGCCTGCGCCGGATCCGTTGAAGTTGGCGAACTGGATGTCCGCGCCCCGGCCGTTCTTTTCCACGAACTCGGGCGCGATCAGGTCGTCCCACAGCTCGATGGAATCGCGCGCTTCGGCGATCTGTGCGTCGGTAAAGGCGGCAAGGCCTTCTCCGGCGGTGAAGCCGTAATCGGGGTTGTTGTACAGGCCGACGAGATCCTGGCCTTCCTTGAGGAAGGTATAGGTGATCTTGCCGCCCGAAACGTTCACGGAGTTGCCGGAATCAATCTGCTGCACAACCTGTTCGAGATCGGCGATGGTCTTGCCGCGATAGGTGAAGCCGAGACCGGAATAGTCGTCGAGATTGAAGTCGTTGCGGTTGAAGACCTTGTCGTGATCGCGGTCGCTTTCGTCCTGCCAGCCGTAATCGTGATCCTCGAGCGCGAACTCTTCTGCGTAGATTTCGCCGTCCTCAGTCCAGCTTCTGCGTGCCATGTCTGGTAGTCCCTTCCAAATGGTAATTCGCTCTGTTCCCAGCCCCTTCGACCAGTCCAGATTCGCAAACGGTATCAACTGATACCGAAGTCACAAGTGGAAAGTTGGTATTAACTACCGTTACGCGCGCTTTGGCAACAATTCTACCTACTGACAGCCCTGAAAGTGGCAGGAATGTGGCCGCTTTGTCGCATCAAGCCTATGGAATAAGGCCATTTCTCCGCCAGCATTCGGCGAGAATCGTTTCCAGAAGGTCGGCATGGCTGAAGCCCGCGACCCCTGCGGCCTTGGCCATCACCTTCTCGCTCCAAAGGTTGCAGTTGAGGTTGATCTCGATGAAATTGATGTCGCCGGTTTTCAGGTCCACGCGGAATTCTATGCGGCCATAATCAAAGGGCGTGAACTCGCGCGCGACGAGCGTCGCCATCCGCTCGATCTTCGGGGCAAGCTCGGCATGGTCGAAACGCTTCAGCGCCGCCTTCTCGGTATTCGGGACGAGATCTCGCTTCTCGTAATAGGTCCACAGCTTCTGCGTGTTCTCGCGCTCGTACCACAGCATCGGCAGCGCAGTCGGCGTGCCGTCGAGCGTGATGAAGGCGCATTGGACGTCGTAGCCATCCAGGTAAGGCTCGACGATGGCATCGTGGCCCTGGCCGTGAATGTCCGCCACAGCATTGGCCACGCCGTTGAAATCGAAGGCATCGGAAATGCCCCAGCTGGCGGAAGAGGCGTTGGGTTTGATGACCCAGCGACCGTCCGGGGCCGGGGGAAGATCGGCCTCGAGCACCTGCGCGCCGCGGCGATAGCAGAACCACGGCGCGGTAGGCACGCCGGCATGGGTGCACACGAGCTTGGAGACGGACTTGTCGTCTCCCAACCCGCGCAGGAACGGCATCGCCCCGACATAGGGCAGGCGGTGCATGTTGCACAGCGTGGGTATCAGCATCTCCGAATTCACGAAGCCGCCGCGGTTGAGCAGCGGGAACACGAAATCGACCTCCGGCCGCGTGAACAGCACGTCGTAACTGTTTGCGAACTGCAGGTTCAGGCCAAGGTTTTCCAGGGTGGTGCGCACCTCGTGATGGTAGATGGCGTGGTTGCCATCCTCGGGGTGCATTCCGCCGCCCCAAAGGGCATGCTTGGCCATGAACAGCGTGCGAATGCGCTGCTTGGCTTCATCGGGAATGCGCAGGGGGCGAATTGTGCTCATCGGGGCGCCTTGTCGTGAGAAATACAAGGATGCGCGACTAGGCCCAATCACGCGGTGGCGCAATGGAGAGGCAATTATGGATTGTCTATTTTCCGGGATTGGGGAAGAAGCGGAACGACCTTTCCTGTTCGGAGATGCGCATGGGAATAGCCCGGTGGTATGACGAGACCATCCTGCCAAAGGTGATCAGCCTTGGATGCGGTTCGCCGGAGGTGGACGAGCTGCGCCGCGAGGTCGTCCCGCTGGCCCAGGGCGCGGTATTCGAACTGGGCTGCGGTGGCGGGTTCAACCAGCAACATTACGATACGCTCGCGGTAACGAGTTACGCGGGCATCGATCCCAACGGCCGACTGCTGGAAGCCGCCCGGAAGCGTGCGCGGGACAGGGGCTGGGAGGTCGATATCCGCGAGGGCAGGGGGGAAGACCTTCCCTTTCCCGACAGCGCGTTCGACACGATCGTTTGCACCTACACGCTTTGTTCGGTCGACGATCCGGCGCGTGTCCTTTCCGAAATGCGCCGCGTGCTGAAGCCGGGAGGACGAATCCTGTTCCTCGAACACGGCAAGGCGCCCGATTCCGGCCCGGCGCGCTGGCAACAGCGGATCGAGCCGGTGTGGAAGCATATCGCCGGAAACTGCCGCCTCACCCGCGAGGTGAGCGGCACCATCCGCAAGGCCGGTTTCGAGATCGAGCCCATCGGTCAGGGCTACTTCGAGAAGGCGCCGAAATGGGCTGGCTGGATGGAGTGGGGCGCCGCCAAGCATTTGGGGGCGTAGGCCCCGCTATTTGCTTGCGGGATCGATCTCGGGCTTGGGAATATCCATGCCGAGACGCTGGCCAAGCACCCATTCGCAAATGGCGTAGGTTCGCTCGTTATCGACGTCGATGGCCAGTGCGCCATCCTCGAAGATAACCGGTTCCAGCCGTGCATCGAAGCGCTTGCCGACACGGCGCAAGCCCTGCGGCAGGGTGACGAGGCCGAAGCGCATCATCAGGATATTGAAGAGACCGAATGCGCGGACCATGCGGCCCTTGTTGGACTGGAACTGCCCGCCTTCGCGGAAGATCTCCGCCGCTTTCATACCCCGTCTGTTGGCGAGGCCGTAGAGGTTGCAATTGGCGTAGCCTGCATCCTTGAAGTCGTAGAAGCCGCGCTGGCCCTGGCGGTGGATCGCCCACACCCGCTCCCGCGTGGTAACGCCGATGACCGCGTCCGCCTGGCGCATGGCGGTACGGACCTGTTCGAGCCCGTCATGGGTGAGGAGTACGTTGTCGGCCGTTGTGACGATGAAGGGCCCGTCCTCGCCCTTCGTGGCTTCAAGCACGCTCTCCACGATATTGGGATCGGAATCGACCAGCGTGATCGGCGTCCCGCGCGAACGGAACGGTTCGATCACGCGGTCGACTTCGGCCTGTCCGTCCGGCTCCAGCACCACGCGGATTTCGCGGATGGCGGGAAGCGTGGTCAGCGCTTCCAGCACATGCTCGATCAGCGGGCGCTCGCAGATCGGGACGAGGCATTTGTGGCTGACCCCGGCGCGGGCGGCGAGGGGATTGACCACGCCGGTGCGCTGCGCCGCCAAGACGATGACAGTGACCGGAAGCGGGTCCATGCCGGGGTCTCCTTGCCAGGAACGGACTATCAGTTACCGAATGTGCGCTGCCACCAGCCGCGACGTGGCGATCCGTCGTCGCTGCCGTCTGCTGTTTCGTCGGGATCGCCAGCACCGGCATCATCCGCCTGTGCTTCCCCTTCGGATGCCAGCGGCGTCTCGTTGCCGGTAAGGACTTCGGAGATGACGGGATTGTCGCCGCCGTCGCTGTCCTTGGCCTTTGCCGCCGTCTTCTCTTCCGCAGAAGCGCCGTCGGCTTCGGCATCGGCCACCTTCTTGCGACGGGTGCGCTTGGGCTTGGGCTTTTCCTCTGCCTCCTCGCCAGAGGTAGCCTCCGCACTCTCCGCTTCGCCTTCCGTTACCTTCTTGCGACGAGTGCGCTTGGGCTTGGGCTTTTCCTCTGCCTCGGTAGTGGAGGCATCGGTATCGGAGGTCTCGACCTTGGCGACTTCGCCCTCGGCATCGTCCTCGGCCTTCTTGCGACGAGTGCGGCGCTTGGGTTTCACTTCCTCGGCAGCCGGCTCCGCCGCGGTTTGAGCAACCTCGGCCGTCTCGGCGGTCTCGGGCTCGGACTGCTGTTCGCCATCATCCGAGGCCTTCTCGTCGGACTGGCTGTCGCCGTCCTGACGCTTGCGACCACGGCCCCGACCGCCACGACGACCGCGACGGCGCCGCGGCTTGTTCTCGCCATCCTGGTCGCTGTCGTCGGAGGAGGTGCCGTTATCGTCCTCGTCCTCGTCGGCATCGTCGTCCGAGCTATCATCCTGTTGACGGCTCTCGTTGTTGCCTTCGTTATTATTGCGGCCGCGACCCCCGCGACGACGACGGCGGCGCTTCCTGCCACGATTTCCGCGATCGCCGTCGACGCTTTCGTCGTCACCCTCGTTCTCGTCGTCCGCGTCGCCCTCGGCATCGGAGCTGTCGTCGTAATCGTCATCATCGTCATCGATGATGGGCTCGAAGCTGGGCGCCTGCGCGGGCTTCGGACCGGAGGAGCCAACGCGCATCTTCGCGCCTTCGTCTTCGCCTTCCGGCTTCACTTCGACGGTGACGCCGTAGCGCTGTTCGATCTCGGCTAGGTCGGCGCGCTTGGCATTGAGCAGGTAGACAGCGGCTTCGGTGGAGGCATGCAGGGTAATGGTGGTACCCTTGCCCTTGGCCGCCTCATCCTCGATCAGGCGCAGGGCAGAAAGGCCCGCCGAGCTGGCCGTGCGGACCAGGCCGGTGCCGTCGCAGTGCGGGCATTCACACGTGGTCGCCTCGAGCACGCCGGTGCGCAGCCGCTGGCGACTCATTTCCATCAGGCCGAAACCGGAAATGCGACCCACCTGGATACGCGCGCGGTCGTTCTTGAGCGCATCCTTCATGCACCGCTCGACCTTGCGCACGTTTCCGGTGCGTTCCATGTCGATGAAGTCGATCACCACCAGGCCGGCCATGTCGCGCAGGCGCAGCTGGCGGGCGATTTCCTTCGCCGCCTCCAGATTGGTGTGGAGGGCGGTCTGCTCGATCCCATGCTCCTTGGTGGAACGACCGGAGTTGATGTCGATCGACACGAGTGCCTCAGTCGGGTTGATGATGAGGTAGCCACCCGATTTCAGCTGCACCATTGGATCGTACATGGCCGAGAGCTGGTCTTCCGCGCCATAGCGCTGGAACAGCGGGACGGGATCGTTGTAGCTCTTCACCCGGCGCGCATGGCTGGGCATCAGCAGTTTCATGAAGGACTTGGCGGCCTTGTAACCCGCTTCGCCTTCGACGATCACTTCCTCGATCTCGCGATTGTAGATGTCGCGAATGGCGCGCTTGATCAGGTCGCTGTCCGAGTGGATCATGCTGGGCGCGCTGGAATTCATCGTGCGCTCGCGAATCTCGTCCCACAGGCGGGCGAGATAGTCGAAGTCGCGCTTGATCTCGGGCTTGGTGCGCGAGAGACCGGCGGTGCGTACGATCAGACCCATCGACTTGGGCAGGCGCAGTTCGCCCACGATGTTCTTCAGGCGCTTGCGATCGGATCCGCTGGAAATCTTGCGCGAGATGCCACCACCATGGCTGGAATTGGGCATGAGCACGCAATAGCGCCCCGCGAGGCTGAGATAGGTGGTGAGGGCAGCGCCCTTGTTCCCGCGCTCTTCCTTGGCGACCTGCACCAGCAGCACCTGACGGCGCTGGATGACGTCCTGGATCTTGTAGCGGCGACGCAGCGCCTGGCGCTTTGCCCGCGCTTCGTCGATTTCCTTGGCCCGGCTGCCGCCGCCTTGGCGACCTTGCCTGCCGCGAGGCTTGCCCCGGCCGCGACCGCGGCGCTGGCCGCGATTGTTGCCGTCTTCATCTTCGTCGTCGCCGTTCTGATCGTCGTCGGATGAAGCGTCGTCCGAGTTCTCGTCCTCACCGTTTTCGACGTGTCCGTCCTCGATGGTCGACACGTCGTCCTTTTCGCTGGTGTCGATCTCCTCGAGGCCGCCTTCTTCATCGTCGTCGCCGTCATCGGCGTCGTCCATGGGGGCGCCGTCGTCCTCGTCTTCCTCGGCGCGGAGCTTGGCTTCTTCCTCGGCCGCTGCCTGTTCCTCTGCAAGGAGGGCTTCGCGATCGGCTGCGGGGATCTGGTAGTAATCGGGATGGATTTCGCTGAAGGCGAGGAAGCCGTGGCGATTGCCGCCGAAGTCGACGAAGGCCGCCTGCAGCGAGGGTTCGACCCTCGTGACTTTCGCTAGGTAGATATTGCCCTTGATCTGCTTGTGTTCGGCAGATTCAAAGTCGAACTCCTCAATCCGGTTTCCCTTGAGCACCGCCACCCGTGTTTCTTCCGGGTGGCGCGCATCGATAAGCATGCGCGTTGCCATTAATAATTCTCCGGGCAAGCTTCCCGGCAGGCAGGCGCTTGCGCGCCGGGCCGGGGAAAGAGACTTGCCGATATGTGTGGGTCCCGCATGATGTGCGGGCTTCGAAAATCAACGCGTCCTCTTCGCGGCAGCTTGCCGGGTTCGAAAAGGATGCGTGAAACGTGTCTGACGCGATGCGAAGGCGCAGGGTTTGCATCTGCGCTGAAAGCCCTGCACCCATCATGCGACCCGCGGGGCGCATTCCGGTTTGCTGGCTTGAACTTTGCATCGCGGCATCAACCTGTAAAATTGACCGGTCGCCGCAAACGGGCTGGCCGGGTGCCGGATCGCGATATTGCGCCGACATGGAATAGCTAGCATCGGGGGAAAGCCACGGCAACCTTGTTGCGCATTCCGGCAAATATCTCTTGAGAGAGATAGGGGAAAACCGCGAGACCCGGCGCGGTGCCCGCTGCATGGGGATTTGAACTTTCGGATGTCGCAGCGATTGCAAATCGGCCTGCTGTTCGCCTTTCCGGTGCTGTTGCTGGCCGGGCTCTATGCGCTGGGAGCGTCCATCCCGGTGCCCGTTCTCGGCCGCGACTACGTGTTGCGCGTTGCCTTGGCGGACGGGGCGGAGACGATCGGCCTCCCCGAGATCGAGGGCCCAGACGATGCCTCCCGCCCGCTGGTGCTGATCGATCCCGGCCATGGCGGGCCGGACCTTGGCGCCACCAGCGAGGACTACATGGAGAAGACCATCGTCCTCGGCCTCGCCCGCGCCCTACGCGATGCGCTGCTGGAGGAAGGCGGCGTGCGCGTCGCCATGACGCGTGACGAGGATCGCTTCATCGTGCTGGAAGAACGCGCTGAGATCGCCCGCGAACTGGGGGCCGACCTGTTCCTCTCTATTCACGCCGATTCCGCCGGCGATCTGGAGGGCGTGGCGGGCGCGACCATCTACACCCTTTCCGAAACCGCATCCTCCGAAGCTGCCGCCCGCTTTGCCGAGCGCGAAAACGATGCCGACATCATCAACGGTATCGACCTCTCCGGGCAGGACGAGGCGGTGAACGCCATCCTCGTCGAGCTTTCGCAGCGCCGCACATCGGAACGGTCGGTGGAATTCGCCGAGTTGATCGAACGGGAAGGGGAGGGCACGTTGGTCTTCCACCCGCAGGCGCGCCGTTCCGCCGCCCTGGCAGTACTTCGCGCACCCGACGTGCCGGGCGTGCTGTTCGAATCAGGCTTCGTTACCAACCCCGAGGACGCCCAGCGCCTCGCCTCGGAGGAGGGGCAACAACGCTTCGCCGAGGTGATGGCCCGAGCGATCCGCGTATATTTCGCACGGCAGCTTGCCGAAACCTGATGCGTATTCATTCTGGCGCCATTCACAGATGGCATGTAAGGGTGCGGCCTGCCCTATGACTGACAGTTCCACATCATCCATCGGCGGCGGCCTGAACCGCTTTCGAGCCTTCACCCGCTATATCGGTACTCCCCTGCGCAGCGCGTGGCGGGAGAAATGGTGGGTCCGCGTCCTAGGCTACCTGCTGGGCGCGGCCCTGCTGTTCTGGGCCATCGGTTGGGCCCTTCTTGCGCGTGACCTGCCCGATGCCGAGACGCTGCTCGATTACGAACCGAACCTGCCCTCCGTGGTGCGCGGGATCGATGGCGAGATCGTGCATCGCTACGAGCGGGAGCGGCGCGTCGAACTGCAATATCGCGACCTGCCCGAGCAGTTGCAGAACGCCTATATCGCCGCCGAGGACGAGACCTTCTGGAGTCACGGCGGCATCGATGCCGGCGGTTTCGTGAACGCGGTGTTCGATTACGTTTCCAAGATCGGCTCGGACGAGCGTGCGGTCGGCGGCTCAACCATTACCCAGCAGGTCGCCAAGAATATCCTTGTCGGCAACGAATATTCGGTGACGCGCAAGTTGCGCGAGATCATCCTCGCGACCCGCATCGAGGACGTGCTTTCCAAGGAACAGATAATCACGCTGTACCTGAACGAGATCCCGCTCGGTCGTCGCAGCTATGGCGTGCAGGCAGCCGCGCGCGCCTATTTCGACAAGGACGTTGACGAGCTGGAACTGCACGAGATGGCCTATCTCGCCATCCTGCCGCGCGCGCCCGAAGTCTATAGCCGGCAGGCGAACTACGACACTGCCCGGGCTCGCCGCAACTGGGTGCTTGCCCAGATGGAGGACAACGAGTTCATCACGCCCGAAGAGATGCGCACCGCGCAGGCCCAGCCTCTCGGCATCGTGCAGGGCCAGCGCCAGCAGCGCAGCGCCGATGCAGGCTATTTCCTCGAGGAAGTCCGCCGCGAACTGATAGAGCGTTTCGGCGAAGAAGCGGAGGACGGACCGAACAGCGTCTATGCCGGCGGCCTGTGGGTGCGCACCTCGCTTGATACCGAGCTGCAGGATGCTGCGCGCGACTCCCTGCGCACGGCGCTGCTGCGCTATCACGGCAATCGCGGTTGGTCCGGACCCATCGCCACGATCAATCCCGACAATGGCGATCTGACGGAGCAACTGCGTAGTTCCTACATCACGATCAATTACGAGGATTGGCGCGCCGGCGTCATTACCGCTCGCAGCGGCGGCTCGACGACGATCGGATTTTCCGACGGCGAGGAAGCACCGCTGTCGGGTGTTCCCGATGCCGCAGAGGTTGGCGACGTCGTCGTCGCATCCCCGAGCGGCAATGGCTGGCGTCTCGAGACCGTACCGGGCGTTTCGGGCGGCTTCCTGGCGATTGCACCTGATAGCGGGCGCGTGCTCGCCATGCAGGGTGGCTTCGACGACCGGCTTGGCAGTTTCAACCGCGCGACGCAGGCCAACCGGCAACCCGGCTCAACCATCAAGCCCTTCGTCTACGCCACCGGTCTGGACAACGGCATGACTCCGGCGACGATGGTTCCGGACAGCCAGTACTGCTATTATCAGGGTGCCAACCTGGGCGAGAAGTGCTTCACCAACTTCGGCGGTAGCCGTGGTGGCGGCGAATACCCGATGCGCTATGGCCTCGAGCAGTCGAAGAACCTCATGACGGTCCATATTGCGATGGATACCGGCATGGAAAACGTGATCGAGACCTTCGAGAATGTCGGTATCGCGGACGAGGGCGCTCTCGAGCCCTATCCCGCCTTCGCGCTTGGCGCCGGCGACACGACGGTGGAGCGCATGGCTGCGGCCTACGCGATGCTGGTGAACCACGGTCGCCTCAACAAGCCGTCGACAATCGACTACGTGCAGGATCGCCGCGGGAAGGTCATCTACCGAGCCGACAACCGCGAATGCACCGGGTGTAACATGGACGAATGGGATGGCGGCCCGATGCCCCGCTTCGGGCGCAGCGGGCGCCAGGTAATGGATCCGCGCACGGCATTCCAGACGGTGAACATGCTGACCGGCGTTGTTTTACGAGGCACGGCCACGCGCCTGCGCGATCTCGACATTCCGCTGTTCGGCAAGACCGGCACCAGTTCGGGCCCGACCAATGCGTGGTTCGTCGGCGGTTCGCCCGATATCGTCGCGGCGACTTATATCGGCTTCGACCAGCCGCAGAACATGGGCGGGTGGATCCAGGGCGGCAACACGGCCGCGCCGATCTTCAAGCAGTTCGTGGAGCAGACGCGCGACCACTGGAGCGGACGACCTTTCATCGCCCCCGATGGCGTGCGCATGGTGCGCGTGAACCGCCGCACGGGCGGCCGCGTGTTCGATGCCTGGCCGACGGACGATCCCACGTCGACCGTGATCTGGGAAGCCTTCAAACCGGACACCGAACCGCGCCGCAGCCAGCGCCAGGACGAGGTCGATGCAATGCGTGAACTCATCCTTGCCCAGCTGCGCCGCAGCAGGGACGGGGCGCGCTCGCAGCGCCGGGCAAGCGAACCCGTCGACTTCGTCGAGGAGCAGGGCGGCATCTACTGATACGCCCTTTCCCCGCACCTACTTTCCTCTGGCCCGCCATTGCGCTAGGCGCGCGCATTCAATCTTGGAGAATACCCTATGCGTGCCGAAGGGCAGGCTCATATCGACCGTATCGAAGCCGCGCTGGCGCTGGTGCGCAAATCGCTGGACTGGGAACACGCGCTGCGCCGTCTCGACGAGCTGGAAGCCCGCGTGCAGGACCCGGACCTGTGGAACGATCCCAAGCAGGCCCAGGCAATCAGCCGCGAGCACAAGCAGCTGAAGGACGCGATCGGCACGGTGAACGAGATCAGCCAGGAAATGGCCGACGCGACAGAGTTTGTAGAAATGGGCGAGGCCGAGGGTGATGACGATGTCGTTGCCGAGGGCCTTGCCAGCCTGGAAGCCCTGGCAAAGAGGGCGGACCGCGACAAGGTGAACGCGCTCCTCTCCGGCGAGGCCGACAATTACGACACGTATCTGCAGGTCAACGCAGGTGCCGGCGGCACCGAGAGCCAGGACTGGGCCGAAATGCTCATGCGCATGTATGCCCGTTGGGCCGAGCGCCGCGGCTTCAAGGTGGAGACGGTGGAATATGCCGCTGGCGAGCAGGCCGGTATCAAGTCGGCGACACTGCTGATCAAGGGCGAGAATGCCTATGGCTATGCCAAGACCGAGAGCGGCGTACACCGCCTTGTCCGCATCAGCCCGTATGACAGCTCCGCGCGCCGTCACACCAGCTTCTCGAGCGTGTGGGTATACCCCGTCATCGATGACGATATCGATATCGAGATCAACGAAGGCGACCTCAAGATCGACACCTACCGCGCATCGGGTGCGGGCGGGCAGCACGTGAACACGACGGACTCCGCCGTGCGCATCACCCACAAGCCGACCGGCGTGGTGGTCGCCAGCCAGAACGATCGCAGCCAGCACAAGAACCGCGCCACGGCCATGAACATGCTAAAAGCGCGTCTGTACGAGCGGGAGCTGGCCGAGCGCGAGGCCGTGGCCGCGGGCGAGTATGCCGAGAAGACCGAAATCGGGTGGGGCCACCAGATCCGCAGCTACGTCCTCCAGCCATACCAGATGGTGAAGGACCTGCGCACCGGCACAACCTCCACGGCGCCGGGCGACGTGCTCGATGGCGAGATCGACGATTTCATCGCCGCCGCGCTGGCCCAGCGCGTGACGGGCGAGGCTGTCGAAGTAGAGGACGTCGAGTAAGTCGCATCCCGGTGAGCGGCGAGCCACCGGGATCGACCCCCTCCTGACCGAGCCAAACGCGCTTTGCCAACCCGAATTGCACCCGCTAGAGCGGCCTTATGACCTTCAGGGCCGTCATATCCGCTGCCGCTGCGCTTGCTTCATGCGCGGTCCTTGCAGCGTGCGACATGGCCGATGACGAGCGTCCGGTCACCGCGCGCGACTTCCCACGCCCGTATCGTCCGATTTCCGACCTTGGCAGCAATGCCTTCTCGACAGAGCAGATCCGCGATGACCGTCAGGAAGCCACCACCGTCATGGACCAGGCGGCCATCCGCCCCGGCATGACGGTGGCCGATATCGGCGCTGGCGAGGGGTATTACACCGTACGCCTCGCCGCGCGGGTCGGCGAGAACGGGCGCGTGCTGGCGCAGGACATCAACGAGGACGTGCTGCGCCGCCTGGGCAACCGTGTGGAGCGCGAGAGGCTGGACAATGTTTCCATCGCGCTCGGCAAGCCCGACGATCCGGGGCTGCCGGAGAACAGTTTCGACCGCATCTTCATGGTCCACATGTACCACGAGATTGCCGAGCCCTACGCGCTGCTGTGGCGCATGCGTCCATCGCTACGCGAGGGTGGGCAGGTCATCGTCGTGGACGTGGACCGGCCGGCCGATCAGCACGGGATCAACCCGCAACTTCTGTTTTGCGAATTCGAGCGAGTGGGCTATCGGCTCGTGGAGTTCGTGCGCAAGCCGCAAATTGCTGGCTATTATGCACAATTCGAAGTGGTGGGTGAGAGGCCCGAACCACGCGACATAGAGCCGTGTCTGCAACCGGGCGAGACCTCCACCGAGTTCTCCCTGACAGACGAGGATGCTTCTGGGGACACTGATGAGTTTCAAGGGACTTAAGCCGATTTCCTATGGTGGCCGCGAGGTCTGGCCGCTGATCGAGGGCGGCAAGGGCGTTTCCGCCACCAACCATGCCAGTTCCGGTGCCTGGGCCGCCGCGGGCGGGATCGGCACCGTCAGCGCCGTCAATGCCGACAGCTACGATGCCGAGGGCAAGATCGTGCCCCAGGTCTACGACCAGCTCACCCGCAAGGAGCGGCACGAACAGCTGGTGCAATACGCCATCGACGGCGCCACCGCGCAGGTGAAGAAGGCGCACGATATCGCCGGCGGCAACGGCGCGATCAACATCAACGTGCTGTGGGAAATGGGCGGTGCGCAGCAAGTGCTCGAAGGCGTGCTGGAGCGTACCAAGGGCCTTGTAACCGGTGTCACCTGCGGTGCGGGCATGCCCTACAAGCTAGCCGAAATCGCCGCGCGGTTCGAGGTGAACTACCTCCCCATCATCAGCTCTGCCCGTGCGTTTCGCGCGCTGTGGAAGCGCAGCTATCACAAGGTGAGCGAGCTGATGGCCGCCGTGGTCTACGAGGATCCGTGGCTTGCGGGCGGGCATAACGGCCTTTCCAATGCCGAAGACCCCACCAAGCCCGAAGATCCCTATCCGCGCGTAGCCGCCCTGCGCGAGACGATGCGCAAGGAAGGCATCTCCGACGATGTGCCGATCATCATGGCGGGCGGCGTCTGGTATCTGCGCGAGTGGGACGACTGGATCGACAATCCCGAGCTTGGCCAGATCGCCTTCCAGTACGGCACGCGGCCGCTGCTGACCGAGGAAAGCCCGATCCCGCAGGGCTGGAAGGACGCGCTGCGCGATATCGAGGAAGGCGATGTTCTGCTGCACCGCTTCTCGCCCACCGGCTTTTACTCCAGCGCGGTGAAGAACGACTTCCTGTACGACCTGATGCACCGCTCCGAGCGCCAGATCCCCTATAGCAAGGTGGAAGCGGGCGAGCATACCGTGCAGCTCGATGTTGGCGTGAAAGGCAAGAACTTCTGGGTGACGCCCAAGGACCGCGACCGCGCCCGTGGCTGGGTGGCGGAGGGCCATACCGATGCGCTCAAGACGCCGGACGACACAGTGATCTTCGTCACCCCCGACAAGCGCGCCGAGATCCGCAAAGACCAAGCCGATTGCATGGGTTGCCTGTCGCATTGCGGGTTCTCCAGTTGGAAGGACCATGACGACTACACCACCGGGCGCCTCGCCGATCCGCGGAGCTTCTGCATCCAGAAGACCCTGCAGGACATCGCTCACGGCGCCCCGGTGGAGGACAATCTCATGTTTGCCGGCCACGCGGCCTATCGCTTCAAGTCGGACCCGTTCTACTCGAACAACTTCACCCCCACGGTGAAGCAGCTGGTCGACCGGATCCTGACCGGGGACTGATCCTGACCGGCAAGCGCGAAGACCCGCCCCCTCTGCGCAATACCCTGCGCGAGGGGCTGGCCGTACCGCGCGTGCTGCTCAATCCGCTACGCCTGCCGAAGCGCGGGCCAAGTATCGGAAGGGGCAGGGCGGTGATCGTCATACCTGGCCTTACCACCGGTGATATTTCGACGACGCTGCTGCGCCGGACGCTCAAGCGGCGCGGCTTCCAGCCCGAGGGGTGGCGGCAGGGCATCAACCTTGGTGCCGATGCGGCGAAGCTGAAGACGCTCGAAGCGCGTCTCGAAGAACTGCACCGGCAGACGGGGAAGAAGGTCGTGCTGATCGGGTGGAGCCTTGGCGGCCTTTACGCCCGGGTGCTGGCGCATCGTCTGCCCGAGCGTGTCGACATGGTCGTGACCGTCGCCAGCCCGTTCTCCGGCGACCGTCACGCGAACCGCGCCTGGAAGCTCTACGAAGCGATCAACGACCACACGGTCGACAACCCACCCTTCGCCGAGCAGGTCTCCGCCAAGCCGCCCGTGCCGACGCTGGCCGTATGGTCCGCCCGGGACGGTATCGTGGCGCCCTATTGCAGCCGCGGCGAGGAAGGCGAGAGCGACGCGACACTGCGGATCGATGCGCAGCATTTCACGCTCGGTACCTCTGCCGCCTGTATAGAGAAGATCCTGGCGAAGATGGCGGAACTCGACCCCGAGAAGGCTGCGACCGCCGGTTAATGCCAGAGTTGGTACGTCGCGAGCTCGCGGCCCAGTGCGTCGTCGCTTTCGGGGCGCGAAACAACCCGTTCCACCAGTTTCCAGCTCTGCCGCATTCGGGACTTGCGCCAGATGTCGGACACCCACACGGTGCCGTTCCAGTCGTGGTCGCCGATCGAAGCCTCGATCTCCATCTGACAGGCGAAGAACCCGGCATTCCCGTGACGCCGCGCATAGATGTCACCCAACCGGTAGGAGTGACAGCGCAGCCGCGTGGTAGCCGCTTCCAGCCAGCTGGCACGATCGAGAATAGTCGCCTTGCTACCGCCTAGCAGGAACACGAAATCGCGCGCGGCGACTTCCTTCATCAGCTTGCGATCACCGCGCATCCACGCGCGCATCCATTGGTGTTCGAGCGTTTCCAGCCGGGCAGCGAAAGTATCCATAAGCAGGGGGCACTAGCCGAACGGTATCGGCGCGCAAGCCCTGTCGGGTGAGGCTAGTCGAACTGCCAGCTACGCTCTCCATGGCTGGTGACGTCGAGGCCCTGCGTCTCTTCATCCTCGCTTACGCGCATCGGGATGAACAGCGATACGCCGATCGCGATAACGGCCGTCACGATGGCAGAGAAAATGGCGACCACTCCGATACCGAGCGCCTGTGTGCCGATCATGCCGGTCATCGTCACTCCGTCCGCATAACCCACGCCTCCGAGGTCTGCCGAGAGGAATGCTCCGAGCAGCAATGTTCCAAGCATGCCGCCTACGCCATGCACCGCGAAGACATCGAGTGAATCGTCGATCCCCAACTTCATCTTGACCAGCTGAATCGCGTAGTAGCAGACCAGCGAAGCCAGCACGCCAAACAGGATCGCCGCGCCGGGCGAGATGAAGCCCGCGGCGGGCGTCACCGTGGCAAGGCCGGCGATGGCGCCGGTCGCGAAGCCGATTGTGGTTGCCTTGCCGAATGCGATCTTCTCTATCAGCGCCCATGCGAGGGCGGCGGTGGCGGCAGCGGTGTGGGTGTTGATGATCGCCATCGAGGCATCGTCGGTCGCCGTTACCGCGCTGCCACCGTTGAAGCCGAACCAGCCGACCCAAAGCAGCATGGCGCCCAGCATGGTCATTCCCGGTGCATGTGGGAGGAGGGCCGAGCCAGGAAAGCCCTGTCGCTTGCCCAGCAGCAGCGCCACCACCAACGCGGAAACGCCAGCCGTGGTATGCACGACGATGCCGCCTGCGAAGTCCAGCACGCCAAGCTCGCCCAGCCAGCCGCCTCCCCAGATCCAATGCGCGACGGGAGCATAGACCAGCAAGCCCCAGATTGCGGTGAAGGCCACCACCCAGCCAAAGCGTGCGCGATCTACCCACGCGCCAACCATCAGCGCGGGCGTGATCGCCGCAAAGGTGAGCTGGAACATCGCGAAGGTGCTTTCCGGCAAGGTCGTGGCGATGGGGCTGACATTGCCGAGATCGATCATCATCCAACGGCTGCCATCGCCGATCCAGCCGCCGGCGGTATTGCCGAAGGCGAGGGTGTAGCCGACCATCACCCACAGGACGGAAGCGATCCCGGCCACGGCTGCGACCTGTACCAGTACCGAAAGGAAGTTCTTCGCCCGCACCAATCCGCCGTAGAAGAGGCCGAGGCCCGGCAGTGTCATCAGCAGTACCAGTGCCGTTGCCGTAAGGATCCACGCGGTATCGCCGGAATCATTCGTCGCGGCGGTGGTGAAATCCTGTGCCCGCACAAGCGAGGGCGTCACGGCGAGGATCGCCGCAGTCGAAATGGTGCGAAGCATGTGAATTCCCCTCCGTCCCGCTCTCGTGGCGAGATTGCGTGTCGAGCGCCTGTTAGGACAGAGTATTCCAGATGGGCAAGTCCTCTCTTGCCGGTTGCGAGAGGGCGGGCCCAGCGGCTAATTCGGGGCCATGCAAAGTCTCATTCGACTCGTCCTGCTTGGTGTCGCCCTTGCCCTGTCAGTCCCAGCAACCGCACAGGATCGCGAGCTTCCCTACTGGGCCAGCATCTCTGCTGAAGAGGTCTACATGCGGGTGGGGGCGGGTGCGCAGTTTCCGATCAAGTGGGTATATCGCCGGAAGGGCCTGCCGGTTCGCGTGGTTCGCCTGATGCCGGGCTGGCGCTATGTGGAGGAGCCGGACGGCACGATGGGCTGGATCTCATCCAGCCTGCTCAGCGCGTCGCGAACCGCTATCGTGACAGGCGAGGGACTGGCCGACATGCGGGCCGAACCCTCGGATGCGGCGGACTTGCGCTGGACGGTGGAGCCCGGCGTCGTTGGCGTTCTGGGCGATTGTTCCGAAGGCTGGTGCGAGTTCGATGTCGAGGGCCACATTGGCTGGGTTGAGGAACGGCGCCTGTGGGGCCCGGGCGAGCCCTGAGGCTAGGTGTCGGGCACGAAAAAGGCGGCCGCCGCAACCGCGACGCGCCGCCCTTTCCTGACCGACGAAAGGCTTAGCCTTCGAAGCTGTAGCTCATGGTTTCGCCGGTGGAATCGGTAACGTCCATCATGCCGGCTTCGCCGGGCTGGATGTTCCAGCAATCCTCGCCATCGCCACCTTCGGCCGTGAGGCAGGTGCCGCGGATGTTGTCTTCCCAGGTGCCGCTCTCCACCTGCTCTCCGCCCTGCGTCACGGCGTAGGTGCCATCGGCGTTAAGCATGACCGCAACCTCGGTGCCGTCTTCGGTGGTGGAGGTGTAGGTGCCGGCGCTGGTGCTGGGGATGACTTCGGCGGCGGCGCTGTCTTCCGCGACTTCCTCGCCTGCCTCGTCGGCATTGCCGCCACATGCGGCAAGGCTGAGAGCGGCGGCAACTGCGATAATCTTCTTCATGGTCTGTTTCCCTGTGGTGAGTGGGTTGTGATGTGCCGGGCGATTACCCGACATGATCTTCGAGTGATCCCTCGACGGGCATGACAGTGGAAATATCGCCAGCTTCGGACGTGGTTTCCATGCTGCCATCCGCCTGGGTGGGCCCATCGGTGAAGCAGTCCTCCTGTTCCGCGCCTTCGACGAGGAAGCAGGTCATGCCGTCCTTCATGAAGATGACGCCGCCCGTCGCTTCGCCATCGGCGTCGACGCGGCTGAAGGTCATGCCGGGGTGGATCTCGATATAGTCGACCTGATCGCCCGCGCGGGTGACCTGGTAGGTGCCCGGCGCCACTGCCTCGAAACCGGGTGCATCCCCTTCGAGGATGGAATCGTCTTCCGTGGCGGCGACATCGGCAGCGGTGTCACTTTCCACCTCGGTCTCGTTTGTTTCCGCGCCGTTGCAGGCGGCGAGAGCAAGGGCAGCACTGATTGCGATGAGCTTTTTCATGATGGCGGTCTCCTCCCTATCCATTTGGCGAACATCTGTAACAGGGCAACCGCCAATGCCAAGGGCGGACTGCAAGGCCAGACCCTGGCAGGGCACGAATCAGGAAAGCTCGACAGCGACTGCCGTCGCCTCGCCCCCGCCGATGCAAAGGCTGGCGATGCCACGCTTCTTGCCTTGCTGCCTGAGGGCGTTGAGCAGTGTCACGATGATGCGCGTGCCGCTGGCGCCGATTGGATGGCCAAGCGCCGTGCCGCCGCCGTTCACATTGATCTTGTCATGCGGGATACCGATGTCGCGCATGGCGAACATGGCGACGCAGGCAAATGCCTCGTTCACTTCCCACAGGTCCACGTCGTCGACGCTCCAGCCGGTCTGCTTCAGCAGCTTTTCGATCGCGCCGACAGGGGCGATGGTGAATTCCTCGGGCGCCTGCGCGTGCGCCGTGAGGCCATGTATGGTAGCGACGGGCGTCAGGCCCCTGGCCTCGGCAACACTCTTGCGCGACAGCACGACGGCAGCCGCCCCGTCCGAAATCGAGGACGAGGTCGCCGCGGTGATGGTGCCATCCTTGGCAAAGGCAGGGCGCAGCGTGGGGATCTTGTCGGGGCGGCCCTTCGAGGGCGCTTCGTCGGTGTCCACCGTTACTTCGCCCTTGCGGCTCGAATAGGTTACCGGCACCACCTCATCGGCGAAGGCGCCGCTTTCGATGGCCCTGTTGGCCCGGTCGAGGGAAGCGATCGAATACTCGTCCATCTCCTCGCGCGTCAGCTGGTACTTGTCGGCCATGTCCTGCGCAAAGGTGCCCATTGCGCGGCCCTCCTCGTAGGCGTCTTCCAGCCCGTCGAGGAACATGTGGTCATATGCCGTATCATGGCCAAGGCGCGCGCCGCTGCGATGCTTCTTCAGGAGGTAGGGCGCATTGGTCATGCTCTCCATCCCGCCCGCGACGATGTAATCCACAGAGCCGGTGGCGAGCGCTTCTGCGCCCATGATAACGGTTTGCATGCCACTGCCGCACACCTTGTTAACCGTGGTGGCCTGCGCGGAGAGCGGCAGGCCGGACTTCACCGCGACCTGGCGGGCAGGGGCCTGGCCGAGGCCGGCGGGCAGCACGCAGCCCATGTAGATGCGATCCACATCCTCGCCCGCGACGCCCGAACGCTCCATCGCGGCCTTCACTGCGGTAGCGCCTAGATCGGTCGCCGAGACATCGGCCAGCGCGCCCTGCATCGAGCCCATCGGCGTGCGCGCGTAGGAAAGGATGACAATCGGATCGGATTCGTTGAAAGTGGCCATGATGGTTCTTCGTCCTGCTTTTGTGCAACTGCGAAATTTCAAGCGCTATCTAGGGCGAGGCAACATGTTTGGCAAATGCGCCGCCGTCGTGGGAATAGTGATTGTAGCGCCCGCATGTTCCTCACCGGCGGTGCCGCTGCAAACCGCTGTGAGGGCGCCAATGCTGGAGCCGTGGCGTGCGGTGGAAGCCGAGACCGGGCAGATTGCGGACGCCGCCGGACTGGAGGCGCTGGCGCGGGACTTTCCCAATTCCGCTTCGGTCCGCCTGCGTCTGCTCAATGTGTATTTCGGCGAGGGTGATGCGGACGGGGTCTTCGACCAGGTCATGTGGCTGGTCCGGCGCGGGTATCAGTTTTCTAGCGGAGCGGAAGGACAGATTGCGGACCTGTTCGACGGTGAAAAGGCCGCGCAGGTGCTGCAGGCCTTCGCCGAGGATCCAGCCCCGCTGGTAGCGAGCACGGTTGTCGCGACCCTGCCGCGTGAAGCGCGCCTGCCCGAGAGCGTGCTCTCACTGGACGACGGAAGGTACATGGTAACGGACGTGATCCTGCGTGGACGGTGGCTTGGCAAGGATGGCGCATGGGAATTCCATTCCCGCCCGGACCTCGGCAACGTGAGCGGTCTGGCGCAGGATCCGGGCCATCCAGGATCGGCGCGCTCGATCTGGATGGCTTCGGGCAACCTGGGAATGGTGCCGGAGGGGACCGAAGTTTTCAGCGGACTGATCCAGGGAGAGGATGGGGAGCGACATTTGCTGGCGCCCGAAGGCGCGAACCTTTCCGACATCGCGGTTGGTGCCGACGGGGCGGTATATGCAAGCGATCCGTCGGGAGGCGGAGTGTATCGCCTTACCGCACCCGATGGAACGATCACCACCCTCGTCGCGCCCGGGACGCTTCGCTCGCCACAGGGTATCGCGCCCGCCGAAGACGCGTCGCGGCTCTATATCAGCGACTATCGCTACGGCATCGCCATCGTCGATACCGCGACCGGCACAGTTTCCCGCCTCGGCACGGAGGTTCCCGTCCTGCTGGATGGAATAGATGGTCTCTGGCTGCATGAGGGCGAGTTGATCGCTGTGCAGAATGGCATCAGCCCCATGCGCATCATCGCCTTGCGCCTGTCGGACGAAGGGAATCGTATCACGGCCATGCGCGTGCTCGAGCGCTCCAATCCGGAATGGACGGAACCGCTGGGCGGCAGCATTCGCGATGGCGCGCTGTATTATATCGGCAATGGCAGCTGGGACCTCTACGAAGAGGGCGGTAGGGCAAGGGAGGGTGCGCAATCGCGCGAGACGCACATCCGGCGTCTCGAACTTGCAAAGAATCCCACGGATTAGCGGTCCATAGGGCTTCCGACTGCCTTGCATGATGGGCGGGCATTGCTTAGGTGCGCCTGCGAAACCCTCAGCAATCCGAGTCCGTCGTGGTCGATCTCAGCCAATACTTCCCGATTCTGCTCTTCCTCGCCATCGCGGCGGTGCTGTCCGCAGCGTTTGTTTTCCTGCCGATGGGCGTCTCGCGTCTCACCGGTGCGCACAATCCGCAGGCGGAAAAGCTGACGGAATACGAGTGCGGCTTCCCTGCGTTCGAGGATCCGCGCAGCCAGTTCGACGTCAAGTTCTACCTGGTGGCTATCAGCTTCCTGCTGTTCGACCTCGAAGCCGCGTTCCTGTTCCCCTGGGCGGTCAGCCTGGACCTTACCGGATGGGCGGGCTGGATCGGCATGATGATCTTCCTCGCCATCCTCGCCATCGGCCTTGCTTACGAATGGAAGAAGGGAGCTCTGGACTGGCAATGAGCACTCGCGACGAACCCGCCCTTTACCCGCCTTTTCAGGACCAGGTGAAGGATTCCGAAAACCCGATGCTGGCCGATGCGCCCACCGCCCGTGGCGGCGAGGTCAAGCAGCCGGATGCCGACTATTTCAACGCGCTGCAGACCGAGGTGGACGACAAGGGCTTCCTCGTCACCAGCACGGAAGAGCTGTTCCAGTGGGCTCGTACCGGCTCGCTGTGGTGGATGACCTTCGGCCTCGCCTGCTGCGCGGTGGAAATGATCCACGTCAACATGCCGCGCTACGACATGGAGCGTTTCGGTGTCGCCCCACGTGCCAGCCCGCGCCAGTCGGACGTGATGATCGTGGCGGGAACGCTCTGCAACAAGATGGCCCCCGCGCTGCGGCGCGTGTACGACCAGATGTCCGATCCGAAATACGTGATCAGCATGGGTTCGTGCGCCAATGGCGGCGGCTACTATCACTACAGCTATTCGGTGGTGCGCGGTTGCGACCGGATCGTGCCGGTGGATATCTACATCCCCGGTTGCCCTCCGACAGCAGAGGCGCTGCTCTATGGCGTGATGCAATTGCAGCGCAAGATCCGCCGCGTCGGCACGATCGAGCGCTAGGGAGCAACTCACATGGCCAAGGTCCTGCATTCCGCCCCGCGCATTGCATCGAACGAAGGTGTTCGCGACACGCTGTGCGCGGCGCTCGGCGATCATGTCGTTTCCAGCGTCGAACAGTATGGCGAGATCATCATCACGGTGAAGCGGGAAAGCATCGAGGATGCGCTGCGCCTGCTGCGTGACGAGCACAAGTACCAGCAGTTGATGGAAATCGCGGGTGCCGACTATCCCGGCCGTGCCGAGCGGTTCGAAGTCGTCTACATGCTGCTCAGCCTCACGAAGAACCACCGCGTGATGGTGAAGGTGACGACCGACGAGATGACGCCGGTGCCAACCGTTACCACGCTGTGGCCTGTGGCTGGCTGGCTCGAGCGCGAGGTGTTCGACATGTACGGTGTCACATTCGAAGGGAACACCGACCTCCGCCGTATTCTCACCGACTACGGTTTCGAGGGGCACCCCTTCCGCAAGGACTTCCCGCTCACGGGCTACACCGAAGTGCGCTATTCGGAAGAAGAGAAGCGCGTCGTATACGAGCCTGTCGAGCTGGCACAGGACTTCCGTAGCTTCGATTTCATGTCGCCTTGGGAAGGCGCGGACTACGTGCTTCCCGGCGATGAAAAGGCCGATGTTCCGCCGGTTAATGAGCCCACGACCACGGATTCGCCCAAGGAGACGGGCGCCGGTGCAAAGGCCGATGAGAAGGCCGCCAATCATGTCAGCGCGGGCTCTCCGGCCGAGGAAGATACCGGCAAGCACGATCCGGGCGCTCCTGAATCCGCCGAGGACCGTCTAGCCCGCAAGCCGAGCGAAGGCGATGTGACGGACACCAAGGGCGCAACCGAGCCGGAGGACAAGACATGATCCGCAAGATTACCCTTGGCGCCATCGCGACGCTGGCGCTTGCTGCTTGCGCCGAGACGCAGGAAGTCGACGAGACGAACGAGCCGACTGAAGTGTTGCAGGACGAAGCTGACATCGCCGTCATCCCATCGCTTCAGGACGTGGGCGAGGCGAACATGGACCTGGGCGATGAGGACGTGGGTGTGTGCCGGTTCGAGGCCGACGGGGCGACGCTGCTGGTAGCGGCAGCCCCCGAAGCGGCGGATGCGCGCGGCGTCGGCGTTGCGCAGATGAACGGCCAGCTCATCAACCTCGAAGGCACCGAACTGGGTGGTCCCGATGCGATTTCCGCAGGCCCGATGCTGACCGGTGACGAGTACACCTTCGATGTGAATCGCGCGGAAATCGGCACCGATGCCAGCGTGGAAAGCACGAGTTACGAAGCGACGCTCACCGTCCGCAGGGAAGGCATGAGCGAAGTGGCCTATGGCCCCGGAACATGGACTTGCGGCGTATGAGCGATCATGGCCTGACCTTCGAGGAATCTCCCACCACCGAAGGGGAGGAGATTTCCAACTACACGATCAATTTCGGCCCGCAGCATCCCGCTGCGCACGGCGTGCTGCGCATGGTGATGGAGCTTGACGGCGAAATCATCGAGCGGATCGACCCGCATGTCGGCCTGCTCCATCGCGGCACCGAGAAGTTGATCGAGTACAAGACCTACCTGCAGGCGCTGCCCTATTTCGACCGGCTCGACTACTGCTCTCCGCTGGCGCAGGAATACAGCTACGTTCTCGCCATCGAGAAGCTGCTGAATGTCGAGGTGCCGATCCGCGGCCAGTACCTGCGCGTGCTGTTTGCCGAGCTGACCCGCATCTGCAACCACATGCTAAACATCGGCGCGCACGTGATGGACGTGGGCGCGATGACGCCGAACCTGTGGGTGTTCGAGCTTCGCGAAGACTGCCTGAATTTCTTCGAACGCGCGTCTGGCGCTCGCATGCACGCGGCCTGGTACAGACCCGGCGGCGTACATCAGGACGTGCCGCTGAAGCTGCTCACCGACATCGGTGACTGGGTGGACGGACGCCTGCCCGAACTGTTCGGCGACGCGATGAGCCTCGTCACCGACAACCGCATCTTCAAGCAACGCAACGTCGATATCGCCGTCGTCTCTAAGGACGATGCGGTAAAGTGGGGCTTCTCCGGCCCGATGATCCGCGCTGCCGGCATTCCGTGGGACCTGCGCAAGTCGCAGCCCTATGATGTCTACGACCGGATGGATTTCGAAATCCCGGTCGGTACCAATTCGGATTGCTACGACCGCTTCATGGTGCGCGTGAAGGAAGTCTACGAGAGCGCGAAGATCATCAAGCAGTGCCTCGCCGAAATGCCTGAAGGTCCGGTGCAGTCCATCGATCGCAAGGTCGCGCCACCCAAGCGCGCCGAGATGAAGCAGTCGATGGAAGCGCTGATCCATCACTTCAAGCTCTATACCGAGGGCTTCCACGTCCCGGCGGGCGAAGTTTACGTCGCGACTGAGAGCCCCAAGGGCGAGTTCGGCGTATATCTCGTCAGCGACGGCTCGAACAAGCCGTACCGCTGCAAGATCCGCCCGACGGCTTTCAGCCACCTGCAGGCGATGGACTTCATGTCCAAGGGTCACATGCTACCCGACGCAACCGCTATCCTCGGCGCGATCGACGTGGTGTTCGGGGAGTGTGACCGGTGATCTTGCGTGAACTTTTCATCTTCGTTGCAGCCTTCGCCGCTTTCGCTTCGGCGGTCGCGGCGTATCTCGCCGTGTTTCATGGCGAGGCGACGCTCAAGGAAATCCTTTCCACCGCCTTTGCCGCGGTGATCGGCCTCTACGTGGGCCGCTATATCGAACGGAGGCTGGCCGATGGCCGCGCGTAACATCGCCCCCGATACGCCCGAACTGCGCGAGCGCTGGGGCAGTTTCTCTTTCACGGATGCCAACCGCGAGAAGGCGGACTGGCATATCCGCAAGTATCCCGAGGGCCGCAGCCGGTCTGCGGTGATGCCGCTGCTCGACCTTGCTCAGCGCCAGGTCGGCGCAGAGACCGATACGCAAGGCTGGCTGCCGCTGCCGGTTATCGAATATGTCGCCGAGTATCTTTCGCTGCCGGTGATCCGCGTGCTGGAGGTGGCGACCTTCTACACCATGTATAACCTTGTTCCCGTAGGCGAATTCCACGTGCAGGTTTGTGGCACGACGCCCTGCATGCTGCGTGGCTCCGATGATATCCTCGAGGCCTGCTATGCGCGCGGGATGAAGAAGGGTCACACGACTGACGACGGGCTGTGGACCCTCACCGAAGTCGAGTGCATGGGCAATTGCGCCACCGCGCCGATGGTTCAGATCAATGACGACAATTACGAGGACCTTACAACCGAACGGTTCGATAAAGTCCTCGACGCGCTGGCAGCTGGTGAGACGCCCAAGGCCGGCACGCAGGAGCCTGGCCGTCACACGTCCGAACCTTCTGGCGGGCCGACCACTCTGACGGCAATGGTCGACGCCAATCACGACTACCGGAGCGAGTGGTGATGGACCAGATCGTTCCTATCCTCATCGCGGTCGTATTGATCGCGATCGCCTGGAAGGTGCTGAAAGGCATCGTCAAGACCGTTGCACTCGTAGCGATCCTGGCGGCGGTGGCGATCTGGGTGTTTGGCGGGATGGCCGCGTAATGGACAAGCTCGCCCTGCGCCGCATTGCGCGCGTCGGGCTTGCGATCGCAAGCCTCAGCTTTATCGGCGGGGGTGCACTGATCTGGCTCGGCAGTGACAGGCTGGGCGATGGTTTGATGATTTTTGGCGGAGCCGGACTGCTGGTCTTCGCCTTGTTGCTGGCGAAAACGCCGACAGGAGACAAAGATGCTGGCTGACAAGGATCGCATCTTCACCAATGTGTACGGGTTCCAGCCGTGGAACCTCGATGCTGCCCGCAAGCGCGGCGATTGGGACAATACGAAGGACCTCATCGGCAAGGGCCAAGATGCCATCATCGACGAGGTGAAGGCTTCGGGCCTGCGCGGTCGCGGCGGGGCAGGCTTCCCCACCGGCATGAAATGGTCGTTCATGCCCAAGGAAAGCAAGGACGGTCGTCCGTCCTTCCTCGCCATCAATGCCGACGAATCCGAGCCGGGCTCGTGCAAGGATCGAGAGATCATCCGCCACGATCCGCACAAGCTGATCGAGGGCGCGCTGATCGCTGGCTACGCCATGCGCGCGCGCGCCGCCTACATCTACATCCGCGGTGAATACATCCGCGAGGCCGAGACACTGCAGTCCGCCATCGACGAAGCCTATGACGCGGGCCTCATCGGCAAGAACTCAAGCGGCTCGGGATACGATTTCGACGTCTTCATGCACCGCGGGGCGGGCGCCTATATCTGCGGCGAAGAAACCGCCATGATCGAGAGCCTGGAGGGCAAGAAGGGCCAGCCGCGCCTGAAGCCTCCGTTTCCGGCCGGGGCAGGGCTCTACGGCTGCCCCACCACCGTGAACAACGTGGAAAGCATCGCTGTGATCCCCACCATCCTGCGGCGCGGGGCCTCGTGGTTCAGCAGCTTTGGGCGCGAGAACAACCACGGCACCAAGCTCTTCCAGATCAGCGGCCATGTGGAAAAGCCCTGCGTGGTGGAAGAAGCGATGAGCATCCCCTTCCGCGAACTGATCGAGAAGCACGCAGGCGGTGTGCGCGGCGGATGGGACAATCTGCTGGCGGTGATCCCCGGTGGGTCATCCGTCCCGCTGGTCCCCGCCGCGCAGATCATGGACGCGCCGATGGATTTCGACGGGCTGAAGGAACTGGGCTCGGGCCTCGGCACCGCCGCTGTTATCGTGATGGACAAGTCCACCGATATCGTGCGCGCCATCAGCCGCATCAGCTATTTCTACAAGCACGAGAGCTGCGGCCAGTGCACACCCTGCCGCGAAGGCACGGGCTGGATGTGGCGCGTGATGGAACGGCTGCGCGTGGGCGAGAGCACACCTGCCGAAATCGACATGCTCTACGAAGTCACCAAGCAGGTGGAAGGTCACACCATCTGCGCGCTGGGCGACGCTGCCGCATGGCCGATCCAGGGCCTGCTCAAGCACTTCCGCCCCGAACTCGAACGCCGCATCGCCGAGCGTGAAAATGCCATGCCAGAGGCTGCTGAATAATGCCTAAAGTCAAAGTAGACGGACAGGAAATCGAGGTTCCGGACGGCGCGACCGTTCTTCAGGCCTGCGAGCTTGCGGGCAAGGAAATCCCGCGTTTTTGCTACCATGAACGCCTCAGCATCGCAGGCAATTGTCGCATGTGCCTGGTGGAGGTGAAGCCGGGGCCGCCCAAGCCGCAGGCGAGTTGCGCGCTGCCCGCCACCGAGGGCCAGGAAATTCGTACCGACAGCGAGATGGTGAAGACCGCGCGCGAAGGGGTGATGGAATTCCTGCTGATCAACCACCCGCTCGATTGCCCGATCTGCGACCAGGGTGGCGAATGCGACCTGCAGGACCAGGCCATGGCCTATGGCCGCGGCGCGACGCGCTATCACGAGAATAAGCGCGCGGTGACCGAGAAATATATGGGCCCGCTGATCAAGACGATCATGACTCGCTGCATCCACTGCACCCGCTGCGTGCGCTTCTCCGAGGAGATCGCCGGGGTGGACGAGATCGGCGCGCTCTATCGCGGCGAGGACATGCAGATCACGACGTATCTGGAGCATGCCGCCAAGCACGAGCTCTCCGCCAATGTGATCGACCTGTGCCCGGTCGGCGCGCTTACGAGCGGTCCCTATGCCTATGAGAGTCGTCCGTGGGAGCTGAAGAAGACACTCGGCATCGACGTGTCGGACGCGGTTGGCTCGAACATCCGCATCGACAGCCGGGGCCGCGAAGTGCTGCGCGTGCTGCCGCGCATCAATGACGAGGTCAACGAGGAGTGGATCTCCGACAAGGCGCGCTACCAAGTCGATGGCCTGGTCCGCCGCCGTCTCGACAAGGTGTGGATCCGCAAGAAAGGCAAGCTGGCTGAGGCGAGCTGGGACGAGGCTTTCAAGGCCATCGCCAGAGCCAAGCCGCAGGGCAGCATCGCTGCCATCGCCGGGGACATGGTCGATTGCGAGACGATGTTCGCGGCCAGGACATTGCTCAAGGCGTGCGGCTCGGATCTGGTCGAGAGCCGCCAGACGGGCATGGACTACGACGTCTCCAACCTTGCCGCGGTGAATTTCAACAGCACCTTTGCCGGGATTGAGGAGGCTCGGGCCATCCTCATTGTCGGCAGCCATGTGCGCTGGGAAGCGCCGCTGGTGAATGTGCGCCTGCGCAAGGCCGCCAAGCGCGGCGCGAAAATTTTCGTCGTTGGCCCCGAGTGGGAGACCACCTTCCCGGCAACCTTCCTCGGCGAGGATGCCGGGGTACTCGGTAATCTGCCTTCCGAAGTGACCGATGCTTTCAAAGGGGCGGAGAAATCGGCCGTTATCCTGGGCGCAGGCGGTTTCGCTGCTGGGGCGCATGGCGCGGCGATGGCTACGGCCAGCACGCTCGGCGCTACCTTCAACGCCCTTCACACGGCCGCTGCCCGAATGGGTGCGCTGATGCTGGGCTTTGCCAGCAAGGGCGGGATTGCGGATCTCGTCTCGGCAAAGCCCAATGTCGTGCTGGCACTGGGCGCGGACGAGGTGGACTGGAACAGGTTCGACGGTTCGCTGAAAGTCTATATCGGCCACCACGGAGACAAGGGCGCGCATGCCGCCGACATCATCCTGCCCGCCGCGGCCTATACCGAGAAGGCGGGGACCTACGTGAACACCGAAGGCCGCGTGCAGATGTCCGACAAGGCGATCTTCGCTCCCGGCGATGCGCGCGAGGACTGGACGATCCTTCGTGCTCTCGCCGATGCTCTGAAGGTCGAGGTCGGGTTCGACACATTCGACCAGCTGCGCGCAGCCATGGTCGCCGAAGTGCCTGCGCTGGGCGTGGAAGGGCTGGCCGATTATGGCGAGATGCCTGCTGCGCCTGCCGGGGCCTCGGCTTCGGGGACGATCGGCTATCCGATCAAGGATTTCTACCTCACCAATTCCATCGCTCGCGCCAGCGTGGTGATGCAGCGCTGTTCGGACGAATTGCTCCACGGTGACGACATCAAGGAGGCAGCGGAATGATCTCCGAAACGCTCATGAACTGGGGCATGGCCGATGGCTGGGCGATCTTCCTGGGTTCGCTGATCGGCGTGCTGGTGATTGCCTTCCCGCTGATGCTGGCCGTGGCCATCGTGATCTATTGCGACCGCAAGATCTGGGCCTCGATCAACCTCCGGCGAGGCCCGAACGTGGTCGGCCCCTTCGGCATCCTGCAAAGCTTTGCGGACGGGCTGAAGGTGTTCCTGCAGGAAACGATCATCCCCTCGGCCGCGAACAAGGGCATCTTCATCCTTGCGCCGATCATCACCTTCACCGTGGCGCTGCTCGCCTGGGCGGTGATCCCGTTCGATGCGGGCTGGGTGCTGGCGGACATCAATGTCGGCCTGCTCTACATCCTCGCGATCTCGTCGCTGAGCGTTTACGGCGTGACGATGGCGGGCTGGGCGTCGAACTCGAAATACCCGTTTTTCAGTGCGATGCGCGCCGCTGCCCAGATGATTTCCTATGAAGTCTCGATCGGCTTCATCCTCGTCTGCGTGGTGCTCTATGCCGGCACCTTCAACCTCTCCGACATCGTGGAGGCGCAGCGCGGGCACGGGCTCGGCTTCATCAACGGCTATTACTTCAACCTGCTGCTGTTCCCGATGTGGGTGATGTTCTTCATCTCCAGCCTTGCCGAAACGCAGCGCGTGCCGTTCGACCTGACCGAGGCGGAGAGCGAGCTCGTCGCCGGTTATCAGACCGAATACAGCTCGATGGCATTCGCGCTGTTCTGGCTGGGTGAGTACGCCAACATCCTGCTGATGTGTGCGCTCAACACGCTGCTGTTCTTCGGTGGCTGGCTTCCCCCGGTCGACTGGGAGCCGCTCTACTGGGTGCCCGGCATCTTCTGGTTCTTCGCCAAGACGTTCTTCTTCTTCTTCATGTTCAGCTGGGTCATGGCGACCGTCCCGCGCTATCGCTACGACCAGCTGATGCGGCTTGGCTGGAAGGTGTTCCTGCCGATCAGCCTGCTGTTCGTGTTCCTGATCTCGGGCTGGCTGATGCTGACGAGGTATGACCAGCCCGACTACGATTGCGTGCCCGTATCCACGACCGGCACCGTCGCAACCGATGATGCCGTCCTGTGCGGTCCTGAAAGTGTTGTCCAATGACCGTTGCTCATCTCATCAAGTCGTTCACCTTGTGGGAGTTCGTGAAGGCGCATGCCCTCACGCTGAAGTATTTCTTCAAGCCCAAGGTGACGATCAACTACCCGTTCGAGAAGAACGCGCTCAGCCCCCGTTTTCGTGGTGAACACGCTCTGCGTCGCTACCCCAACGGGGAAGAGCGCTGCATCGCCTGCAAGCTGTGCGAGGCCGTCTGCCCGGCGCTGGCGATCACCATCGAGAGCGAACCGCGATCGGACGGCAGCCGCCGGACCACGCGCTACGATATCGACATGACCAAGTGCATCTATTGCGGCTTCTGCCAGGAAGCCTGTCCGGTCGATGCCATCGTCGAGGGGCCGAACTTCGAATACGCGACCGAAACGCGCGAGGAACTGCTCTACGACAAGGCAAAACTGCTCGCGAACGGGGACAAGTGGGAGCGGGCCATCGCCGCGAACCTTGAAGCCGACGCGCCCTATCGTTAAGCGCGCCGCAAGACTCGCCACGAGTTGAAACCCAGGGGCTGACTTTGACCGTCTTCGCTTTCTATCTCTTTGCCGCGCTGATGATCGCCTCCGGGGCGTTCACCATCTTCGCGCGCAACCCGGTGCACTCCGTGCTGTGGCTGATCCTCGCCTTCTTCAACGCGGCGGGCCTGATGATCATCGTGGGGGCGGAGTTCCTCGCGATGCTGCTGGTCGTCGTCTACGTAGGCGCGGTCGCGGTGCTGTTCCTGTTTGTGGTGATGATGCTCAACATCGATTTCGCCGAGATGCGGGCAGGCTTCATGAAGAACGCTCCGCTGGGCGTCGCCATCGCGGTGATCCTGCTGGCCGAACTCGTGCTGGGCATCGGCGCCTATCGCGCCGGCGCGCTGGAACTGGGCACGCCGGATGGTACCGCGGCCACGCTGGTGGGCGAGAGCAATATCGAGAGCATCGGCGCGCTCCTTTACGGGCGATACCTGTTCCTGTTCGAGGTTGCAGGTATCATCCTGCTCGTCGCCATGATCGGTGCCATCGTGCTCACGCACCGCGGCACAACCAATCCGCGCGGGCAGCAGGACA
This sequence comes from Aurantiacibacter poecillastricola, assembly GCF_030730945.1. Lineage (GTDB taxonomy): Bacteria > Pseudomonadota > Alphaproteobacteria > Sphingomonadales > Sphingomonadaceae > Alteraurantiacibacter > Alteraurantiacibacter poecillastricola. The sequence continues at coordinate 920,359 of NZ_JAVAMS010000002.1, read as the reverse complement.
TCGCCAAGCAGAACGCGCGCCGTCCGGAAGATGCGACACGCAATGTCCGGCCCGAGATCGGACAGGGGATCGAACTGTGATTGGTATCGAACACTACCTCGTCGTCAGCTCGATCATGTTCGTGCTCGGCGTGCTGGGGATCTTCCTCAACCGCAAGAACATCATTGTCATCCTGATGGCGATCGAGCTCATCCTGCTGGCGGTAAATTTGAACCTCGTCGCATTCAGCGCCTATCTGAACGATCTGACGGGCCAGGTCTTCGCGATGTTCGTGCTGACCGTTGCCGCAGCAGAGGCGGCCATCGGGCTTGCCATCCTCGTTATCTACTTCCGCAATCGTGGCACCATCGCGGTGGACGACGTCAACCGGATGAAGGGATAGACCTTGAACTCGATCCTGATCATCGTCTTCGCGCCGCTGCTGGCCGCGATCATCGCCGGGCTGGGCGGTCGCCTGATCGGCCACGTCGCCGCCAAGGTGCTGACGACGGCCGCGCTGTTTCTGGCCTGCGCGCTCAGCTGGCCAATCTTCCTGTCCTTCATTGCTGGCAATGCAGAGGCGACCGTAACCCCGGTGCTTACCTGGGTGCAATCGGGCGCGATGACGTTCGACTGGGCGCTGCGCGTCGATACGCTGACGGCGGTGATGCTGGTGGTGATCACCACCGTCTCCGCCCTCGTGCACCTCTATAGCTGGGGCTACATGGACGAGGATCCGGACCAGAGCCGGTTCTTCGCCTACCTCTCGCTGTTCACCTTCGCCATGCTGATGCTGGTGACGGCGGACAACCTCGTGCAGATGTTCTTCGGTTGGGAAGGCGTCGGTCTCGCCAGCTACCTGCTGATCGGCTTCTGGTACAAGAAGCCTTCGGCCAATGCCGCGGCGATCAAGGCCTTCGTGGTGAACCGCGTGGGTGACCTGGGCTTCATGCTGGGCATCTTCGGCACCTTCCTGGTGTTCCAGACCACCAGCATCCCAGAGATCCTCGCCGCTTCGCCTGCCATGCAGGGCAGCACCATCACCTTCATGGGCGCGCGTTGGGATACGATGACGATCCTGTGCCTGCTGCTGTTCGTGGGCGCGATGGGCAAGAGCGCGCAGCTCGGCCTGCACACCTGGCTGCCGGACGCGATGGAGGGCCCGACGCCCGTTTCCGCGCTGATCCACGCCGCCACCATGGTGACCGCAGGCGTGTTCATGGTCTGCCGCCTGTCGCCGATGTTCGAGGCCGCGCCTGCCGCGCTCGCCGTCGTCACCGCCGTGGGTGCTGCCACCTGCCTGTTCGCCGCCACCATCGGCACCACGCAGTGGGACATCAAGCGCGTGATCGCCTATTCCACCTGCTCGCAGCTGGGCTACATGTTCTTCGCCGCGGGCGTCGGAGCCTATGGCGCGGCCATGTTCCACCTGTTCACGCACGCCTTCTTCAAGGCGCTGCTGTTCCTTGGTGCGGGCTCGGTCATCCACGCCATGCATCACGAGCAGGACATGCGCTATTACGGCGGGCTGCGGAAGGAAATCCCGTTCACCTTCTGGGCAATGATGTTCGGTACGCTGGCGATCACCGGTCTTGGCATCTACGACCTGCATGTCGGTTTCGCCGGGTTCTGGTCGAAGGATGCGATTCTCGAAGTGTCCTACGCTGCAGGCGGTAACGGGACGGGCGCGTTCTGGGTCGGTGCTTTCGCCGCGCTGCTCACCAGCTTCTACAGCTGGCGTCTGATGTTCCTCACCTTCTGGGGAAAGCCGCGCTGGATCGAGAGCGAGCATATTCAGCACGCCGTCCATCACGGTCATGACGAGCCGGACGAGCATAATCCCGCCGCGCAGGAAGATTCGGGCCACGACGTGACCCACGCCGTCCCCGATCCCGATCGCAAGGATGGTACGGGCGGCTATCATCCGCATGAGAGCCCGTGGACGATGCTTGTACCGCTCGCCGTTCTGTCGCTGGGTGCGATCTTCGCAGGTCAGTTCTTTGCAGGCGCCTTCCTCGACAGCGCCGAGTTCTGGAACGGCTCGATCGCCTATAATGCGGAATTGATGCATGCGATGCACGAGGTGCCCAAATGGGTGAAATATACCGCGCTCATCGTCATGCTCATTGGCCTGTTCCTGGCCTGGCTCGCCTATATCCGCCGTCCTGATCTGCCGCGTCAGACGACAGAGCAACTCGGCCCGATCTACAACTTTGTTTTCAACAAGTGGTACTTCGACGAGCTCTACAATCTCATCTTCGTGAGGCCTGCATTCTGGCTCGGCCGCTTCTTCTGGAAGAGGGGCGACGAGGGCACGATCGACCGCTTCGGTCCTGATGGCGCGGCTTGGATCGTGTCGCAGGGCAGCAGTTACGCGAAGAAAGTCCAGTCCGGTTATCTCACGAGTTACGCGCTGATCATGCTGCTAGGCCTTGTTGCCGCCATCACCTGGGTGCTTTTCTGATGGGCGGTTTCCCGATCCTTTCCGTCATGTTGGCGGTGCCGCTCATCGGCGCCATCGCGTGCCTGTTCCTCGATGCCAAGGCGGCGCGCATGGTCGCCTTGCTCGCCACGCTCGTAAACCTCGCGCTCGGCATAGTGCTATGGGCGAACTACGATATCGGCGGTGCGCAGTGGCAGTTCCGCGAATATCACGAGGTATTCTCGGGCTTCGCCTATGCTCTGGGTATCGACGGCATCGCCCTCATGCTCATCATGCTCAGCGTCTTCCTCATGCCGATCTGCATCGGGGCGAGCTGGGAAGCCATCACTCACCGCGTGGGCGAGTACATGGCGGCCTTCCTCCTCATGGAAGTGCTGATGATCGGCGTGTTCGCCGCGCAGGATATCTTCCTGTTCTACATCCTGTTCGAGGCCGGCCTTATCCCGATGTACCTGATCATCGGCGTCTGGGGCGGGCAGAACCGCATTTACGCCGCTTACAAGTTCTTCCTCTACACGCTGCTGGGATCGGTGCTAATGCTGATCGCCATGCTGTGGATGGTGAACGAGGCGGGCACCACCTACATTCCGTACCTGCAGGAATACGACTTCCCGATAGATGCGCAGACCTGGCTGTGGCTGGCCTTCTTCGCCAGCTTCGCGGTGAAAATGCCGATGTGGCCGGTCCATACCTGGCTGCCTGACGCTCACGTCCAGGCACCCACGGCGGGCTCGGTGATCCTGGCGGGCGTGCTGCTGAAGCTGGGCGGCTACGGGTTCATCCGTTTCAGCCTGCCGATGTTCCCCGATGCCAGCGCTGACTTCGGCTGGCTGGTCTGGGGCCTGTCGATGGTCGCCGTGGTCCTAACCAGCCTAATCGCGCTGGTGCAGGCGGACATGAAGAAGCTGATCGCCTATTCCTCGGTCGCCCACATGGCCATCGTGACGGTCGGCCTGTTCGCGTTCAACGTGCAGGGCCTCGAAGGCGCGATGATGATCATGCTGGGCCACGGCCTTGTCTCGGGCGCGCTGTTCCTTTGTGTGGGGGTCATCTACGACCGGCTGCACACACGCGAGATTTCTCGTTACGGCGGCCTCGCCATCAACATGCCTGCCTATGCGACGCTGTTCCTCCTGTTCACGATGGCCAGCATCGGCCTGCCGGGTACCAGCAATTTCGTGGGCGAGTTCCTCGCTCTGGCAGGCATCTACCAGGTGAACAGCTGGGTGGCGTTCGTCTGCACCACCGGCATCATCCTCGGTGCGGCCTACATGCTCTACCTCTACCGGCGCGTCGTTTTCGGCATCCAGACAAACGAGGATGCCGCCGCCATGCCCGACCTTTCCACGCGCGAGTACCTGTTGCTCGGCCCGATTGCCGCGGCGGTGCTGTGGATGGGCGTCTATCCTGAAAGCTTCCTTGCTCCCATGCGTGCCGACATCCAGCTTCTCGACACCCGCCTCGCCGCTGCCGCGCCTGAAAGCGACGCGCAGTTCGCCATCGGGGAGGGCGCCCCGCCTGTCGAAGAGCATGCAGTAGGGGAGGTGCACTGATGGATTATGCGACTTCCCTCGGCCTGCTCGCGCCCGAACTCGTCCTTGCGCTGTCCGGCCTCGTCCTGCTGCTGGTCGCGGCCTGGGGCGGTGACGAGAGCGCACGCGTCAATTCCATCGCCGGGGCCATCGCCCTTGGCGGAGCTTTCGCGCTATCCCTGTCCGCTGTCGTCGATGGCGCTTCCGGGCTGGATACGTTCGCATTTTTCGGACAGTTCCGCGCCGATGCCTTTGCAGGCCTCGCAAAGCTGATGATCTTCGCGTCCAGCATCGCGGTCCTGATGATAGCGCCGCGCTATTTCGAGCGTATCGGCGCCATGCGCGCCGAGTTCCCGGTGCTCGTGGTATTCGCGGCGCTCGGCATGGCGATCATGGTTTCGGCGGGCGATCTCCTGTCGCTCTATATCGGTCTCGAGCTGAATTCGCTGGCAGCTTACGTGCTCGCCTCGATCCTGCGTGACGAGGAGCGGAGCGCGGAAGCGGGCCTGAAATATTTCGTGCTGGGCGCGCTGGCTTCTGGCATCCTGCTCTTCGGCATCAGCCTCACCTATGGCTTTGCCGGCACGACGAATTACACCGGCATCGCCGTCGCCGTGGCGGACGGGCTTTCCACCGGGCAGCTCTTCGGTCTCACCTTCGTGCTGGCCGGCCTTGCCTTCAAGATCAGCGCCGCGCCGTTCCACATGTGGACGCCTGACGTCTACGAAGGCGCTCCCACACCGGTGACGGCCTTCTTTGCGAGCGCTCCGAAGGTCGCAGCCATAGCGCTGCTGGCGCGGGTTTCGCTGGAAGCTTTCGGCACGCAGGCCGACGCCTGGCGGCAGATCGTCATCTTTGCCGCGCTGCTTTCCATCGTGATCGGCGCGCTGGGTGCGATCGGGCAGGACAATGTGAAGCGCCTGCTCGCCTATTCCTCGATCAACAATGTCGGCTTCATCCTGATCGGTCTCGCTGCAGGCACAGTGGGCGGGGCGAGTGCGATGATGGTCTATCTCGTCATCTACGTCGTCATGACGCTTGGCAGCTTTGTCGCCGTGCTGCTGATGCGCGATGCCGAGGGGCGTCCGGTCGAGGGTGTCAGCGACCTGGCCGGCCTTTCCACCACCCGCCCGGTGCTCGCATGGTGCCTGCTGGCGCTGATGTTCAGCCTTGCCGGTATCCCGCCGCTGTTCGGGTTCTGGGGCAAGTTCGTCGTGTTCCAAGCGGCTGTGCAGGCCGATCTCATCGCGCTTGCCGCCATAGGTATCGCCGCCAGCGTGATCGGTGCGTTCTACTACATCAAGATCGTGAAGGTCATGTTCTTCGATGATCCTGTGGACACGGTGAAGGGCGAAAGCGACGTGCCGCACTGGGTGCTGCTGGGCCTGTGCGCGCTGTTCGTATCGCCGCTCGGCTACCTGCTGATCGCGCCGCTCGACAATGTGGCCGATCTCGCCGCAGCATCGCTTGCAGTCATCCCCTGATGTGACGCCGCCGATAGAGTACGTCTGCGAAACCGGCAGCACCAACGCCGACCTGCTGTCCCGCCTGCGCGCGGGAGAAGCCCTTGACGAGGGGCACTGGCTGGTCGCGGATCGGCAGACTGCCGGTCGAGGGCGGCAGGGCCGCGCATGGCTCGATGGGCCGGGAAACTTCATGGGCTCGACCGTGGTTCGCCTTTCCGACCGCGATCCGCCTGCCTCGAGCCTCAGCTTCGTTGCCGCGCTGGCCGTGTACGAGACTGTCCTTCCCGGGCTCGCCGATCCCTTCGCGCTCATGCTGAAATGGCCGAACGACGTGCTGCTGGAAGGGGCGAAATTCTGCGGTCTCCTGCTCGAAGCCGAGCGCGGACACGTGGTCATCGGGATCGGCGTCAACCTCGCCGCTGCCCCGCAAGTCACGGACCGCGCCGTGCGCGCTCTCTCCCAGTCCGGCCCGGCACCCTCGCGCGATGCCTTCGCGCAAGCGCTCGCCCGCCAGTTCGCAACCGAGCTGCAGCGCTGGCGCGACTATGGCAGCGAGACGATCCTGCGCCGCTGGAAAGCCGCTGCGCACCCGCCGGGCACAAGGCTTCGTGTCCACGATGCGGACGGGCAGCCTGTGCAGGGCACCTATGACGGTCTTGGCGACGATGGCGCTCTGCGCTTGCGCCTTGCCGATGGCACCACACATATCATGCACGCAGGCGATGTAATGCTGGAGGACAAGTGATGCTGCTCGCCATCGATGTCGGCAATACCAACGTGGTTTTCGCCCTGTTCGAGGGCAAGGATATCCGCGCGCGCTGGCGCATCGCCACCGACGGGCGGCGGACGGGCGACGAATACGCCACGTGGCTGCTGCAGCTCCTCTCGATCGAGGGGCTGGAACGCAAGCACATCACCGGCATCATCTTCGGCTCGGTCGTGCCGCGGGCCGATCACAACATCACCGTGCTCGCCACCAAATATTTCGGGATAGAGCCGCTGATTGCAGGGCAGGGCGACGCGGCATGGAATTTTGAGATCGATGTCGAACAGCCGCATACGCTGGGCGCGGACAGGGCTCTCAATTGCATCGCCGCGCATGAGCAAGTGGGCGGCGACATGATCGTGGTCGATTTCGGCACCGCCACCAAGTTCGAGGCAGTCGATTACAACGGTGCCTACAAGGGTGGCATCATCGCGCCGGGGATCAATCTCTCGCTCGATGCGCTGGTGGGCAAGACCGCCAAGCTGCCCCGGATCGCCATCGAGGCGCCGCAAGGCACCAATGTCATCGGTCGCAATACCGAGGACCAGATGCTGATCGGCGTGTTCTGGGGCTATGTCGCCATGATGGAGGGGCTGATCGAGCGCATGAAGGCGCAGATCGGCCGCCCCGTCACCGTTGTGGCTACCGGCGGCCTCGCCATCCTGTTCGACCAGAAGACCGACATCTTCGACCATATCGACGCCGACCTGACCATTCGCGGCCTGCAGATCCTGGCCGAACGTGCTGGAGTTTCATGAAAAAAGATTACACCCCGCAAGACGAATTGCTGTTCCTCGCCCTCGGCGGTTCGGGCGAGATTGGGATGAACGTCAATCTCTATGGCTGCCAGGGCAAATGGCTGATGGTGGATCTCGGCATGAGCTTCGGCTCGAACGAGTATCCCGGCACCGAGCTGATGTTCGCCGATCCCGAATTCATCGAGGACCGGGCGAAGGACCTTCTCGGGATCGTGCTGACCCACGCGCATGAGGACCATATCGGCGCGATCCCCTATTTCGCCGCCGACCTTGGCGTGCCCCTCTACGCGACGCCGTTCACTGCCGACCTCATCATGCGCAAGCTGGACGAGGCGGGCCTCACGCGCGAGGTCGAGCTGAACGTGATCGAGGAGGATCACGGCGAAATCCATCTCGGCCCCTTCACCATCACCTACATCCCGCTCGCGCACTCGATTGCCGAGGGCAATGCGCTGCTGATCGATACGCCCCATGGCCGCATCTTCCATACAGGCGACTGGAAGCTCGATGAAGAGCCGCAGATCGGCACTCCGGCGACGGAAGAGGAACTGGCGGAGATCGGGGACGAGGGCGTCCTCGCGCTTGTCTGCGATTCGACCAATGTCTTCAATCCCGTGCCCTCGGGCAGCGAAGGCGCGGTCTACACCGGCTTGTTGGAGGAGGTGCAGAAGCACGGCGGCAAGCGGGTGCTGGTCACCACCTTCGCCTCCAACGTGGCGCGGTTGAAAACGCTTGGTGCGGTCGCCGAGCGGACCGGACGGCGGCTTTGCGTGGCCGGGCGATCGCTCGACCGCATGATCGAGGTGGCGAGCGCAAACGGCTATCTCGACGATTTCCCCGATACGGTGGATTTCGACACGGCGATGGGCTTGCCGCGCGGCGAGGTGATGATCATCGCCACCGGCGGGCAGGGGGAGCCGCGCGCCGCGCTCTCGCGCATTGCGGAGGACAACCATCCGATCAGCCTGCAGGAAGGCGACGTCATCCTGTTCTCCAGCCGCGTGATCCCCGGCAACGATATCGCCATCGGCCGCGTGCAGAACCTGCTCGCCGAGCGCGGCATCGTCATGGTGACCGACCGGCAGAGCGAGATCCACGTCTCCGGCCACCCTGGACGCCCCGAGTTGGAGGCGCTGTATGGCTGGCTGCGGCCCGAAATCCTCGTGCCCGTTCATGGCGAGATCCGCCACATGCAGGAGCAGGCGCGGCTCGGCCGTGCCTCGGGCATTGCCCATTCGGTGTTCCAGAAGAACGGCGATATCGTGCGGCTCGCTCCCGGCGCGCCGGGCAAGATCGGCGAGATACGGGCGGGGCGCCTGGTGCTCGACGGCGATATCATCGTGCCTTCCGATGGCGACGCGGTGACGATGCGCCGCCGCCTCTCGCGCGACGGGTTGCTGGTTGTGGTACTCGACGAATCAGGCGGCGTGACTGTCGAGGGCATCGGCCTTCCGCTCGACGAGGACTATGACGACTTCATCGAGGAGGCGGTCGGCGATGTGCAGGCGGCGCTCGGCAAGCTGAAGGGCCGGCGGGGCAAGGACCGGGAGGAGATCTCCGAGGCCGCTCGTCTTGCCGCTCGCCGTGCGGCGCAGCGCTGGTCGGGCAAGAAGCCGCAGACCCGGGTCATCATCACAGGCGAGTAGGCCCGCATGCAGATAACCTCTATACTCGCCATCTATGCGCTGTTCTGGGTGATGAGTGCATTCGTGCTGCTACCCTTTGGCCTCAAGACGCCGGACGAGGTGGACGCGCAAAAGGTGCCCGGACAGGCCGACAGCGCACCGGTGAATTTCCGACCGGGACGCCTGTCCCTGCGGGCAACGGTCCTTTCCGCAATCCTGACGGCATTGTTCGTGGCGAACTACATGCAGGGCTGGGTGACGGTGCAGGACATCGACATCCTCGGCCGTCTGGCGCCGCCTCCACAATAGGCGTCAGTCGCGCAGGCGGTCGATCCCCTGCGCCAGCGCGACGTAGAGCTTGCCCATGTCGCTGGAGAGCAGCGTAATGGCAAGGGAATTGCCTCCACGGGTGGAGAGCACGGTGCGCAGCATGGCCTCGAAATCGTGGATGTATCGGTTCACCACTTCGCGGAATTCGGCATCCTCCGAATAGACAGCGCTGATCTGCCGCTCTTCATGCTTGTCGAGCAGGCGCACCGCGCGGCGCGTGAAGATGCCGCGATCCCCGCGCAGGTAATGCGACCATTCGGTATCGCCGATATCGGTATCGAAAGCCTTGCTGATATCGATGGCGGCCGAGTTCAGCGCCTCGGTAATCAGCGCGCTGCGGCGGCTGAAATCGCTGTCCACGTCCTGCGTGGCCCGTTCGCGGGCATGTTCGACCCGCGCTTCGAGGTTCCCTGCAAGCTCGTTGATGCGCGCCAGCTGGTCGCGCAGCATGCGGATGGTTTCGCGGCCCGACTCGCTCGCGCGCCTGGTGGCGCTCTGGAGATCGGCTATGACGTCATCCGCCTTCGATCGCATGGCCTCGCCCAGGCGATCGCCGCTGGCATTGGCGATATCGTTCGCCAGTTCCGTCAGCGCATCGCCCTGCTGCGACCGCAGGTCGTCGAGCACGGTTGCCGAGGCATTGGTCAGCATCTCGATCGCTTCGCGCAGCTCGCCCGACGCGCGTTCCGCCACCGTCTCGGCCTCAGCTGCGACCTTTGCGAGCCTGTCATCGAGCGCGGCGACCTGCTCCAGCGATGCGGCGCCAGTCTCCCGCGCCTCGTCGAGCTGCCGTGCGATGCGGGATCCGCGCGTTTCGACGTCCTCGATCAGCCTGTGCAGGTCCTGCGCACGGCCATCGAATGAGGAAAGGCGCTGCTGGGCCGTTCCCAGTGCTTCGGAAAGCGGACCCTGCGAATGTTCGGCGCTGGAGCGAATAAGTTCGAGCAGGTGCGCACTGTCGTCGGTGAGGCGGGAGAGGAATTCGCCGCTTTCTTCCAGTAGCGCGCGGCTTTGCGCCAGCCGCTCCGACAGGGTGCTCGCTACTTCCGCAACCTTGCCGTCGGTCTCGTCGGCACGCGAACCAAGCTGTTCGAGCGTTCCATCAAGAGCGCCGAACCGCGCGGCCAGAGCGTCCCCGCGCTGGGCAAGGCCTGCGATATGTTCGATATGCTCCTGCTGGCGTTCGGCTATGCGGTGATCGAAAGCGGCAATGCGGTTTTCCAGCTCACCCAGGGCCTCGTCCTGTGCGGCATCGGCGGCTTCACGGCGCGCGGCCATGTCGCCTTCGAACCTCGCGATCGTGTCGTTGAGACGATCCTCGACCTTTCGTGCTTCCTCGTTCAGCGCGACCAGTCGCATGCGGGCATTGGTTGTGGCGCTCTCGTCCAGCTTCACGACGTCCTCGATCGCGCGGGACATGCGATCTTCGAGGCTGTCGATGGCCTTGCGCCAGCGCTCCACCGCCTCTGTGTGTCCGTTCCTGATCGAGGCGACCAGCTCCTCGGCATCGCTCCGAAGCACGCCCAGCCGGGCCTGCATGGCCTCGGTCGCCTCGGCTTCGTGTTCGCGCAAGGCGGCGGCGTTGTCCTTCATCTGCCGGGCGAGGGCTTCCGAGCGACCGGCGATGGCATCGAACACCTCCTCGTCGGCGGCAGCGAGATCGCGGCGCAACTCCTCACTGTTGGTGCGCAAAAGCATGAAGCGCTCCCCGGCGGAATCGCCGAGATCCGAGAGCTTTCGTTCGAAGGCGGTGATGGTTTCGTCCACCTTCGCGCCGATCTGCGTCACCTGGCGATCATTGGTCTGGGCAATGCCATTCAGCCTATCGAAGGCGGCGACAAGCTCATCCACCTGATCGCGGGCAGTGGCGCCGGCGCCACCGATCTGGTTGGTCAGGTCACGCGCGGAATTGGTGAGGACGGGCAGGCGATCGCGCAGGGTTTCCATGTTGCCGAGCGCGGATTCGCTGACATGGCCGATGCTTTCGACCTGCGCGGAGTTATCGCGGATAAGATCCTGCAGGCGGTCGGCATTCTTGGACAGGCGTTCGCTCGCGATCCGCCCCAGCGTCTCCAGGTCGCGCGATTGCGATTCGATGAATTCACGGGCGAGGGCGAGCTCGCGATTGACGGTGTGCAGCCTGTTCTCCAGCCGCACGGACTCGTCCGAAAGCGCGCGCGCTGCCGCGACGAAGCGGTTTGCCTCTCGCCGACTGTTGCGCATGGCGACAAGGTAGAGGCCGATCAGCAGGACGAGCGGCACCGACCATTGCACGATCCATTCCAGCCACTGCGCCGGTGTTGCCCTACCGAGCATGGCGTCCCGGTGTACGAATGCGAAGAACGCTGTCCACGCAGCGGCGGCAAGGACGAGGAGCGCCGGAACTACCCAGGTGGCGGAGCGGCGGGCAGTGTGATCCTCTTCATTTTCCACCAGTTCCGCCTCGTGGTATTCCTCCCACTCCACCTCTTCGGCTTCGGTGTGTGCGGCAGGGCTGGTCTGGCCGGTATCGTCTTCGAAATGGACTTCGTCGGTCTCGACGGATTCGTGGTCGGGCTGGTCGTTGCCAGAGAGAAGATTGCGCCTGCGGTTCATTCCTTCGTGATACCACAGCGCCCCTGCGTTGGAACCACTGGAGGGGCGAACATTCCACCGAATATCGCGCCTTGCGCGTATTTCGACCGAACAGGGGCGCGATTGTCTTGGCACCGCCCCGCCACCCGCCTAGCTAGCGCCGATGGCATTTGCGAAAAGGTACCGATGCGCGCGGTTTTGATCGCCATCCCTCAGGCTGGCGAGGCTGCGCTTCCCGTCATCGCTGGAAAGTCGCTGGCACATCGCCAGATGCTTTTTGCGCGGGAGGCAGGCTGCGAAACCGTGATCGCCCACGGCAATGGCGCCTCGCCAGAGGGGATCGCGCTTCGCCATGCAGCCGAGCGCCTGGGAATGAAATTCCAGGTCATTGCCAGCACGCACGCGCTGATAGGTATCATCGGCAGCGAGGACAGCCTGCTCGTGCTGGAACGGGGCCTGCTACCGGAATCGCGTTCCGCGCTGGACCTGCTTCGGGCTGAAGGCGAGCGCGTGCTGGTTGTCTCCTCGGGGCCCGGCGCTGCTGCGGGTCTCGAGCGTATCGATCTCGACCGGGCATGGGCCGGCGCGCTTACCCTGCCGGGACAAAGGCTTGGACATCTCGCCGGCCTGCCGGAGGACGCTGCGCCGCAGCCAGCCCTCTTGCGAATTGCCCTGCAAAACCGCCTGCCCGAAGCGCGACTGGACGACAGCGTGCTGGACGACGGGCGCTGGACAATCATCGAAACGCCGGACGAGGCGCGGGAGCACACCTCTTCGTGGCAGCGCACCCATCTGGGCGAAGCAGCCGCCAGCCAAATTTCGCGAAAGATCGGAACGGCACTGGTGCACCGGTTCGGCGAACGGCTGCTCGCGATGTCCCACGCGCGCCTTGGGCTGATGGCGCTGGCCGTCCTGCTGGTAGGCGGCGGGGTTGTTGCTGGCATTTACGAGCTCCCCGTGCTGGGTTTCGTGCTGGTCGGTCTCGGTGCCCCGGTGGTCGAGGCGTTCCTGGCCCTCTCGCGGCTAGGCGAAGCGCCTTTCGGCAGGATCGGGCGTTGGCCGCTGATCCGGCGCCTTCTGGATGCGGGCCTGCTGGCGCTGGGCGTTCTCGCCATCGACAGCCTGACGCACCGTGTGCTGTTTCCCCCCCTTGTCCTTGTCGCTTCGCTGGTCCTTCTCGATCGAAAGAGCCTTCCTCCCATCCTGGACCCCTTGCGGGACCGCATGGCGATTGCCCTTGTCATCGCCGCGATTGCTGCAGCCGTTACGCCGGAAATCGGGATCATGCTGGTCGCCATCGCCGTCCTGGCCGCCAATCTCCTGCCGTCACGAGGATAACGCAGCCTTAACCAAGGCGCAGTAAGGCGATGAGCATGAACAATTCCAGCAAGTCCCTGCCTTCCGCCGAATTTATGGAAGACATGCTGCGCGGCGAGCTCGCGCATGGCGACGTGATCCTGTCGACCACACGCCCCATTCTGCGCCACTTGCTGGCGAATGAGGATCACTCGCTGTTCAGTGACGAGGTGATCGCCCGCATCAGGGGGATGATGATCAACCTGGCGCGCCAGATGCTGTTTGCGCTGGCGGAGCGAATTAAGGCCCCCGACATGGGCGCTTTCGTCGAGAACGGGCAGGATGCGCTCGCCACGGCCTTGCTGGAGGATGCGTCCCTCCTCGGCCATGCCCACGCCCTGACGATAGAGGCGCAGCTGGCCGAACGGCTGCAGCAGCGCAGCGGAATCGACACCGTGCTCTCGCCACTACTGCAGGAGCTGGCAGCCTCGTCCGACCCATCGCTCGCGGCGGCGGCGATGCGGATCGTTGCGGCACAGGCGAAATTCATGCAGCACCAGCGGCGCATGGAGCTGCCATTGGGCGAACTGCCCGCAGAGCTGTTCCATGCGGTTACCGGGATGCTCAGGACGAATTCGGGCGATCTAGGCGATCAGGCTGAGGCCACCTGCGATGCCCTGCGCCAGACCTATGACGAGAGCGAGCGACGCATCGGGCAGATCACCAGGCTGGTGGTCGCGCTCAACCATCAGGCGAAGCGGGCCCTGTCGGTCGACAACGCGGGCCTCGCCATATTCGTCACCGGGCTCTCCATGGCGAGCCGGCAGGAGCGCGACGTGGTCGTGCTCTCGCTGGGAGAGAACCAGGCTGCACGCCTTGCGATTTCGCTGCGCGCCGCCGGTCTGGGGCAGAGTGCGGTTGAGGAGCAGTTCCTCTACCTCCATCCCGAAATAGAGCTTCCCGACGGTTTCGACGCCTTGCGGGTGGACCGCGCCGCCGCGCTGCTGGCCTCCTCTGCGCCTGCCGAAACGGCGCATTGAACCTGTGGCGCTGTCGCCCTCCATCATCGCGCGGGCGCGCACCGACGGGCAGGACCGCCTCATCGAAGCGGAGGAACCGCTTGCCGGCTTCCACCGTCGCTGCGGAGGGGAACTGCCCGGTGCGCTCGTTACCCCCGCGCTGATCGAACTCGTTCGCAAGACGCGCGTCTACGGCCTGCGCATGGCGCGGGTCATCCAGGCGCAGGACGAGAGTGAGCAGGTAACCGCCTGGATCGAAGTGGCGCCCGAAGGGGAGGGCGTCGCCCTTGCGATTGCCGACTGGCAGGTCGAGCCGATCAGGCCTGCATCGCGGACTTCCAGCGAACGCGCGGAAACGGCGCTCATCCGGCACGTTGCGGGCCTGAGTGCAAGGCTCGGCGCCTCGCAGGAGCTTCTGGCCGTCGATCATACCGCAAAGGATCTCGCGCCTCTGGCTGAAACCATGCGCGAGGGCATCGGCGAGGTCTGGACGAAGTTTATCCTCCCTGCCGAAAGCAAGGACCATCGCCCGCTGCACTGGCGCTTGCTGGATGGCGCCTCGGTCGATATCCCGGGTTCCGCAAGACAATGGCGGGTGCACCTGGTCCCGCTCGGCAAGCCGCAGCCCGGCAGCTCGGGTTTCGAACTGCACCTCGTTGCGCAGGAGGGTCAGCCCGAAGCTCCGCCACGGCCCGCTTCCACGGCCGATCGGATTGGCGGCATCGGCCGCGATATCGCGCCGGTCCTGCGCCAGCCCGTCAGCCGCATAATCGCCAACGCGGAGACGATTCGCACCCAGCTCGCCGGTCCGCTGGCGGAGGAATACAGCAATTACGCCGCAGACATCGCCTCGGCGGGCGAGCACCTGCTGGCGCTGATCGACGATCTCACTACGCTGGAGCTGGTGGAGGAAGACGACTTCGAAACCGCACCGGACATGATCGACCTCGCCGACGTTGCCCGGCGCGCGGTGGGTATTCTCGGCGTGAGAGCGGCAGAGCGCGGGCTTTCGCTGGATGCGCCCAAGGCGGCAGACAGCGTGCCGGCCATCGGCGAATTTCGCCGCGTACTGCAAATCCTCCTGAACCTCGTGGGCAATGCGATCCGCTACTCGCCGGAAGGTGGAGAAATCTGGATCCGCACCGAACAGGATGGAAAACGCGCCCGCATCACCGTCGCCGACCAGGGCGAAGGGCTGGATGAGGAAGAACAGGAAAAGGTCTTCGCCAAGTTCGAACGACTGGGTCGCACCGGCGATGGCGGCTCGGGCCTCGGCCTCTACATCTCACGCCGCCTGGCGGAGGCGATGGACGGCACCCTCACGGTCGAGAGTGCCAAGGGGCATGGTGCGCGCTTCACGCTGGAACTGCCGAGCTTTCCCGAACGGCGCAGGACACCTCGGTAAACCGGCACGAAAAAGGCACCCGAAGTCTCCTCCGGGTGCCTTTTGCTGTCCTTTTGTAGTCCCCTGTCGTCCTCAGCGGTCGCTGAGCGGGACGTAGTCGCGCTGCGTCGGGCCAGTGTAAAGCTGGCGTGGACGACCGATGACCTGGCCGGGGTCGGAAATCATCTCGTTCCACTGCGCCACCCAGCCAACGGTACGGGCAAGGGCGAAAAGCGCGGTGAACATGGTAGTCGGGAAGCCGATCGCCGACAGGATGATGCCCGAATAGAAGTCCACATTGGGGAACAGCTTCTTCTCGATGAAGTACTCGTCGTTCAACGCGATTTCCTCGAGCCGGAGCGCGGTCTCGAACACCGGATCCTGCACGTTCAGAGCCTCGAACACCTCGCGCACGGTCTTCTGCATAACCGTGGCACGGGGATCGTAGTTCTTGTACACGCGGTGTCCGAAGCCCATCAGGCGGAACGGGTCGTTCTTGTCTTTCGCACGCTCGATATAGTGCGGGATCTTGTCCGGCGTACCGATTTCGCGCAACATGTTGAGCGCCGCTTCGTTAGCGCCGCCATGCGCCGGGCCCCACAGGCAGGCGATGCCCGCCGCGATACAGGCAAACGGGTTGGCGCCAGAGGAACCGGCAAGACGCACGGTCGAGGTCGAAGCGTTCTGCTCATGGTCGGCATGGAGGATGAAGATCCGGTCCATCGCCTTTTCGACGACCGGGTTCACTTCGTATTCCTCGGCCGGGACGCCGAAGGTCATGCGCAGGAAATTGCCGGTATAGCTCAGCGAATTCAGCGGCTGCATGAATGGCTGGCCGACCGCATACTTGAAGGCCCATGCCGCAATCGTCGGCATCTTGGCGATCAGACGATGGCTGGAGATCTTGCGGTGCTCGGGGTCCGAGATATCGGTGCTGTCGTGGTAGAACGCAGACAGCGCGCCCACCACGCCGCACATGATCGCCATGGGGTGCGCGTCGCGGCGGAAACCCTGATAGAACTGCCGCAACTGGTCGTGCAGCATCGTGTGATAGGTGATGGTCTTGGTGAAATCGGCATACTCATCCTGGCCGGGGAGTTCGCCGTTCAGCAGGAGGTAGGCGACTTCCATGAAGCTGGAATGCTCCGCCAGCTGGCCGATGGGGTAGCCGCGATGCAGCAGGACGCCTTCCTGCCCGTCGATGAAGGTGAGCGCGCTTTCGCACGACGCGGTCGACTTGTAGCCCGGATCGAAGGTGAACCGGCCCGTCTTGCCGTAGAGCTTGCGGATGTCGATGACATCCGGCCCGCAGCTGCCTTCAAGGGTGGGGAAATCAAAAGTCTCGCCACCAACCGTCAAATCCGCCTGCTTGTCAGCCAAAGCCGTTCTCCTTCAGATGTTTGTAACCGGCCACCGGAGCATTCTAGCCCTGGCTGCCTGCCTGATCGTCGATCCGCGCAAGGCTTTCTTCCCTTCCGAGAAGCACGAGCACGTCGAAAATTCCGGGCGATGTGGTCTGCCCCGTGAGCGCCGCGCGCAGCGGCTGTGCGAGTTTGCCGAGACCCAGCTCGAGCTCCTCCGCATAGGCCTTCAAGTTGGCCTCCAGCGCCTCTATTGTCCAGTCCGTTTCCTTTGCAAGCCGCGCGGAGATGGCCGCCAGCCGCTCTCGCGCCTCGTCATCGAGCAAACCTGCAGCTTTCTCGGTCAGTTCCAGCGGGCGCCGCTTGAACAGGAAGCTGGCGCCATCGGCCAGCTCGTTCAAGTCGCGTGCGCGGGCCTTGAGTTCGGGCATGGCGCGCGTCAGCAGGCCCTCGTCGGCCTGCGAACCGATCAGCGGCGCGACCAGCTTCGCAAGCCGTGCATCGTCGGCCTTGCGAATGTAATTGCCGTTCATGCTGAGCAGCTTCTTCATGTCGAAGCGGCTCGGCCCCTTGTTGACCCCGGCGATATCGAAGAGTTCGATGGCTTCCTCGCGGCTGAATTCTTCCTGGTCGCCATGGCCCCAGCCAAGCCGCAGCAGGTAGTTGAACAGCGCCTCGGGAAGGATGCCCATCTCGCGGTAGTCGCGCACGCCCAGCGCGCCGTGGCGCTTGGAAAGCTTCGCGCCATCGTTGCCGTGGATGAGGGGGACATGGGCATAGGTCGGCTCGTTCCAGCCATCCTCGATGCCCTGCATGGCGCGGATTACCTGGATCTGCCGGAAGGCATTGTTCAGGTGATCATCGCCGCGAATGATGTGAGTGCAGCCCATGTCCATGTCGTCCACCACCACGGCGAGCATGTAGGTCGGCGTGCCGTCTGCACGCAGCAGGATGAAATCGTCGATCTCGCGATTGTCGACCTTCACGCGGCCCTGCACGGCGTCCTCGATCACCGTTTCGCCGCCCTCCGGCGTCTTGATGCGGACGGTGAAGGGCGCGCCCTCCGGCGCTTCGGAAGGATCGCGGTCGCGCCAGCGCCCGTCATATCGCATGGGCTGCTTCGCGGCCTTCTGCTGCTCGCGCATTTCGGCGAGTTCCTCGGGCGTGGCGTAGCACTTGTAGGCCTGGCCTGCCTCGAGCAACTTCAGCGCAACTTCGGCGTGCCGCTCGGCCCGCTGGCTCTGATAGACCGTATCCCCGTCAAATTCGAGACCGAGCCAGTCCAGCCCGTCGAGAATCACGTCGATCGCTTCCTGGGTGGAGCGTTTCTTGTCCGTATCTTCGATGCGCAGCAGGGCCTTGCCGCCGAAATGGCGCGCATACAGCCACGAGAAAAGGCCGGTGCGGGCATTGCCGATATGGAGGAACCCGGTGGGGCTGGGTGCAAAGCGCGTCACCACCGGACGAACTTGCGAACCATTGCCACTCGAACTTGCCATATCTGCTTGAATCCTGTCCTGTATTTCCATGGCTACCAAGCATCAGCCACTGGTACCGCTGGGGGACGAACCGGGCGATGTTGCAACGCAGCAGTCGCATTGGCGAAAGCTGCGGGGTTTGTCCAGCGTAGCGGATGCAGCAGAGCAATTCCTCTCCGGCGCCGGGTTCGATCGCGGACCCTGGATGGCCGTGGCGCTCGCAGCGGGTATCGGGGCGTGGTTCGTCCTCGATACGCCCGCGCAATGGGTTCTGGCGATGGCAGCCGGTATTGTCGTGGCCATGGGAGCCGTAGCAGCGTGGAAAGGCCGCGAGGATCGCACGCGACTGGTGGGCGCACTGGTGGCCAGCGGATTGCTGCTGGCATTCGGCACGGGGCTAGCCTGGACCCGCTCCGAACTTGTGGGAGCTCCCGCGTTCGAGCGACCCGTCTACGACACATTTCGCGGACGTGTGCTGGAGCGGATCGAACAGCCGGCGCAGGACCGTGTCCGCCTCGTCCTGGCCACGCGCCACCCGGATACCAGCGTGCCGGTGAAAATCCGCGTGAACGTGCCGTTGGAGAAAGACTTGCCGACCATGGGGGAGGGGGCTGTCGTCGAATTTCAGGCACGGCTCATGCCCCCTGCTTCTCCCATGCTGCCGGGCGGCTACGACTTCGCCCGTACCGCCTGGTTCGAAGGATACGCCGCCACTGGAAGCGTGCAGGGCGACCTCGTGCTTCTCGAACCCGCCCAAGAGGGCCGCAACGCCATAGCCTATCTCCAGCGCACCCTTTCCGCCCATGTGCGAGAGCAACTGGACGGATCCGCGGGCAGCATTGCGGCAGCCTTCGCCAGCGGCGATCGCGGGGCGATCAGCGAGGCGGACGAGGATGCAATGCGCGATGCTGGACTGACGCATCTCCTTTCCATAAGCGGGCTGCATGTGAGCGCCGTGATCGCAGGCGCCTTCCTCCTCGCCATCCGGCTGCTCGCTTTATGGCCTTGGCTCGTCCTGCGCGTGAGATTGCCGGTTGCTGCAGCCGGGATCGCGGCGCTGGCAGGCGTGGGCTATACGCTACTCACGGGCGCCGAGGTGCCCACCGTGCGCAGTTGCATCGCGGCCCTGCTGGTGCTGGGCGCCCTGGCGCTTGGGCGAGAGCCACTTTCGCTGCGAATGGTGGCGATGGCAGCCGTTGCCGTGTTGCTGCTCTGGCCGGAAAGCCTCGTGGGGCCGAGTTTCCAGATGAGCTTTTCCGCGGTCATCGCCATTGTCGCGCTTCACAATTGCGAGCCGGTGAAGCGCTTCCTCGCCCCGCGCGAAGAGAGTCGCTGGGCGAGGCTTGGGCGGCAAACCGTCATGCTGCTGGTAACCGGCCTGGTCATCGAGATCGCCTTGATGCCGATCGTCCTGTTCCACTTCCATCGGGCTGGTCTTTACGGCGCGCTCGCCAATGTCGTTGCCATACCGCTGGTCACCTTCATCTCGATGCCCCTGATCGCGATGGCGCTTTTGCTTGATCTCGCAGGAGCGGGCGAGCCGGTATGGTGGCTCGTCGGCCAGTCGCTCGACCTGATGCTTGGTATCGCCCACTTCACTGCTGATCAGCCCGGCGCGGTGAAGCTCATTCCGCAGATGACGGGCGGCATATTTGCACTGTTCGTGGCAGGAGGGCTTTGGCTGGCGCTCTGGCGAGGCACGGCGCGGCTCTGGGGATTTGCGCCGGCTGCAATAGGGCTTCTCCTGCTGACCCTGACGCCCGTACCCGATATCCTCATCTCACGCGACGGCCGTCATGTGGGAATCACGGGCGAGGAGGACAATCTGCTCGTCCTTCGCCCGACCGGCAGCGATTATACCCGCGAAAACCTCATGGAGCTTGCCGGGATGGAGGGCGATCCGATCGCCCTTGCAGACTGGCCCGGGGCTAGATGCAGCCCGGATTTCTGCGTCGTTACACTGGAGCGCGAAGGTCGGACCTGGGATGTGCTGATGAGCCGCAGCCGCGAAATCGTCGGCGAGCGAGCCCTGGCTGCAGCTTGTGAACGGGCCGACATTGTCGTGTCGGACCGATGGCTTCCCAATAGCTGCGCGCCGCGTTGGCTAAGGGCGGACAGGCGCATGCTTTCGCAGTCCGGAGGCCTTTCCCTCGTACTGGGCGATGAGATCGAGGTGCGCAGTGTCGCCGAAACACAAGGACGGCATGGCTGGTGGCGCGGACGCCCGAACGACTAGCGCGGCAGGAAGCGGCGGAAACAATACCGGCTCCGCCGCTCATTGCGTTGTCGTCAGTGATAGCGGCGAAGGAGCCCCGCCAGCTTGCCCTGGACCTTCACCTGCCGGTCTTCATACACCTGCGGATCGTAGGATGCGTTGGCGGGATCGAGACGAATCTTGCCGCCATCGTGATAGAGATATTTCAGGGTCGCCTCCTCGCCATTGACGAGCGCCACCACGATATCGCCATCACGAGCGGTGTCGGCTTTCTTCACGAGGGCGAAATCGCCGTCGAAAATTCCGGCCTCGATCATCGAATCGCCTGAAACTTCCAGCGCATAATGCTCTCCCGAGCCGAGAAGCGCTGCGGGGACGGGCAGGGTCTGGTGATCCTCCAGAGCCTCGATGGGAACACCCGCCGCGATCCGGCCATGGAGGGGAACCTCGATCACGTCGTTGGCAGCTTCAGGCTGGCTGAGAGGCGGCGTCGTTGCCTTCGCTACCGGGTCGGCTGCCTTAGTGCCCGCGCTTTCCGGCATCTTGACGACTTCCAGTGCGCGCGCTCGGTTGGGCAAGCGACGAATGAAGCCGCGCTCCTCCAAAGCCGAAATCAGGCGATGCACGCCAGACTTGCTTTTCAGGTCGAGCGCTTCCTTCATCTCCTCGAAACTTGGAGAAATTCCGCTTTCTTCCAGGCGGCGGTGAATGAACAGCAGCAATTCGTGTTGCTTGGCAGTCAACATGGGCAAGCCCCTCATCAATGTTCCAAGATGGAACGAATAAGGAACAATTAAGAAACGAATTCTATGAAGTCAAGCAATACCGCCATTCCGGAGCGGAAAAGCTCGCACCAGATCACCAGCAGAAGCTGCACCCGCGCCAGCCGGACGATGAATGAGTACCTGAGCCTTGGCGAGGGCGCTTAGCCCGCTACTATCCTGCTGCGACAGGGGAACGGCCCGGCCCATCTCCAGCCTGGCGCGAACGAACTCGTCCCGGTCGCCGATCGCCGGCAGGGCTTCGGCCAATGTCGCAGTGACAGGCTCGGGATCGGCGGCGTGCGCACCGCTCAATCGGCGTAGCATGGGAAGCAGGAACAGGTAGGCTGTCACGTAGCTCGATACAGGATTCCCAGGCAGGCCGAGGATTATTTGCGACCCCTTGCGTGCCAAAAGCAGCGGCTTTCCCGGTTTGATGGCGATCTTCCAGAAATCGATGGTCGCGCCCCACTTCGCCAATGCCGGACGGACGAGGTCGTGGTCTCCTACCGATGCGCCGCCGCTGGTCACGATGACGTCGGCATCGCCGGCTTCGTGCAAAGCTGCGAGCATGGCATCCATCTCATCGCGCACCGGGCCGAGGCGTTGAACCTTGGCAGCGAACGGCCCGGCCATGGCGGCGAGCATGGCGCCGTTGCTCGCCGGGATTTGATGCAGTGCGAAGGCCGTAGGATCCGCGGCCAGTTCATCTCCCGAATCAAGTATGGCAATCGTCGGACGGGCGTGGACCCGCAGCTGCGCATGGCCCGCAGCGATGGCGAGGGCAACCTGCGGGGGATCGACGCGGATTCCCTGGGGAAGCAAGCTGTCCTCGGCAGCGAAATCGAAGCCAGCACGGCGGATATGGCGCGCGGTCGGACCATCCGCCTCGGCGAGCTTCAGTTTGTCCCCCTCGCGCGTCGCATTCTCCTGCATCAGGACGGCCCCGGCGTCCGCCGGCATGAACGCACCCGTTGAGATACGCACGGCCTCGCCGGGTGCGAGCGAACCGGCAAAGGGGTGCCCCGCGGCGCTTTCTCCCACGATCCGCCACGGTCCTGCTAGATCGTCCTCGCGCATGGCATAGCCGTCCATGGCAGAGAGGTCGGCAGCAGGCTGTGTACGATTGGCGACCAGCGGCACTGCGAGATAGCGACCGACTGCCTGTTCCACTGGCACGGTCTGCGTCTCCAGCGGTTTAACGAGGTCGCGGAAACGTCGCTGCGCTTCCTTAAGCGGGATTGGCTTGGACGAACTCACTCGGCTCGCCAGTCGCCGCTTTTGCCGCCGGTCTTCTCGAGGAGACGGACATTCTCGATGACCATCCCTTTTTCCAGAGCCTTGGCCATGTCGTAGAGCGTCAGCAGCGCGATGGAGGCTGCCGTCAGCGCCTCCATCTCGACGCCGGTCTTGCCGGTGAGGGCCGCCCGGGCGGTGACTTCGACGGCATCCTCGGCGAATGCAAAGTCCACGCTGACCGTGTCGAGCGCGAGCGGGTGACACAGCGGGATGAGCTCGCCCGTCTTCTTGGCTGCCATGATCCCGGCGATACGCGCCGCCGACAGCACATCGCCCTTGGGGCCGCTACCGTTGCGCACGGCAGCCAGCGTGTCAGGCGCCATGCGGATGCGTCCGGCAGCAGTGGCACTGCGCACCGTTTCCCGCTTGCCGCCGACATCTACCATGCGGGCGGCACCCTTGTCGTCGAGATGTGTGAGATCGCTCATGCGGGCGACCTATCGCAGATCGCCCGGAAGGAGCAACGTCTTAGCTGCGCAGGCTTTGCGGAACCTTGCCGCCATTCTCGGCGAGCTTGTCCATCACATGCCGGTGCAGCGCTATATTTTCCTCGGCCTTGCCCGAATAGTCATTGTCGCCGAGTTCGTGCGCGAGTTCCTTGCGGTTCTCGTAGCTGGGATCGAGGCCGACGAGCTTCATCAGGTCGACGATCGAGCTGCGCCAATTGAGTTTGTCCGCGCCTTCCATCGCATCGAGGCGAGCCTCGACATCGACCTCGCTGATGGGGTCTCCCTTGGCCTGGGCGCGTCCGAACCCACCTGATCCCGGTGTGGAAGTCGTCTTCGGCGCTTCCTGCGCCTGCGCTTCCTTGCCGAAAATCGCGTCCTTGATCGAACTGAAGATGCCCATCGCCGAATTCTCCTCTGACCGGCGCAGCCGCGCCGCCTCTAGTTGCAAAATATGCGCAGCGATCGCGCTGCGTGCAACACTAACCGTTCAGAAGGCGAGCGGTTGCAAGGTCCACCGCATCCTGCCGCATCAGGCTTTCGCCGACGAGGAAGCAGCGCACTCCGGCTTCGGCAAGACGCTGGCAATCGGCGTGGGTGTTGATGCCGCTTTCGCCCACCAGCAGCGAGCCGTCAGGAGCAAGTGGGGCGAGTCGTTCCGTCGTTGCGAGGTCCGTTCTGAAAGTCTTGAGATCGCGGTTGTTCACGCCGATCAGGCGCGAGCGCAAATGCGTTGCGGCGCGTTCGAGCTCAGTCTCGTCGTGCACCTCGACCAGCACGTCCATCCCGTAGCCGAGCGCGGTCGCCTCGATCTCCGCCATCAGCGTATCCTCCAGCGCGGCGACGATGATGAGGATCGCATCGGCACCCAGCGCGCGGCTTTCGGCCACTTGCCAGGGGTCGACCATGAAATCCTTGCGCAGGACCGGCAGCGCGCAGGACGCACGTGCATCCACGAGGTAATCTTCGTGACCCTGGAAGTAGGGCGCATCGGTAAGCACCGAGAGGCAGGCGGCGCCACCCCTTGCGTAGTCCATCGCGTGCTGGTGCGGGCGAAAGTCCTCGCGGATCAGGCCTTTTGACGGAGATGCCTTCTTGATCTCGGCAATCAGGCCGAAACCGTCCTTCGACCTTTCCGCCAGTGCCTTGTGGAACCCGCGCGGGGGCGAGGCCTGCTTTGCCAGCAGGTCGAGATCGCCCTGCGTCTTTGCGGCTTTGCGCGCGCGGACTTCTTCGCGCTTAGTGGCGCAGATTTCTTCGAGCTTGTTCATTTCGCAGCCGCAATCCAGCATTCGAGCAACGCCTTGGCCAGCCCCTTGTCGAGGGCTTCGGCCGCTTCCTCCGCGCCTTCTTCCCAGCATTCTGCCTCGCCTGCGACCATGAGCGCGCCCGCGGCGTTGAAGACAACGGCGTCGCGATAGGGGCCGGGCGCACCCATGAGTAGGGCCTGGAGCGCGCGCGCATTGTGTTCGGCATCGCCGCCGCGAATGGCTTCGACGGGAGCGTGAGGCAGACCAGCTTCCTCCGCCCGGACGCGGCGCATCAGGACTTCGCGCCCCTGAACGTCGGCGATTTCATTGCCCTGGTCGAGGCTGAGTTCGTCGAGACCCTCGTCCCCGGAGACGATGAAGGTACGCTCCGTACCCAGCCGCGCCATGGCATTGGCATAGATCGGCACATAGGCTGGACGCGCGATGCCGATCAGCTGGCGCCGCACCCGCGCTGGGTTCGACAGCGGACCCATGAGATTGAAGATCGTGCGTTTGCCCAGCTTCTGGCGAATGGGCTGGATGCGCGCCATCGCCGGGTGGTGGTTCTTGGCAAAAAGGAAGCAGATGCCGATCTCGCGCAGCGTGTGCTCCGCCGTGCGTCCGGCAGCATCCATGTCGAGGCCGAGCGCCTCCAGCGTGTCGGCCGCGCCCGACTTGGAACTCGCAGCGCGGTTGCCGTGCTTTGCCACCGGGACGCCGCAGGCGGCCACCACTAGGCTGACCGCGGTCGAGACGTTGAGCGTATGGTGGCCATCGCCGCCGGTGCCGCAAACGTCGATGGCATTAGCCGGAGCCTCAATCGGGATGAGTCGCTGGCGCATGGCCCGCGCAGCGCCGGTAATTTCCTCCGCCCTCTCCCCGCGATCGGAGAGGTCAGACAGGAATTGCGCAATCTCCTCTTCCGAGGGTTTGCCATCCAGCATGTCGCCGAAGGCGCTCTCCGCTTCGGTTTCCGAAAGGGGGTGGTCGACCGGAGGCAGCGCCATCAGGCCGGCACCTTCACATCGAGATCACAAAGGCGGCAGAAATTGGCGAGCAGATCATGCCCGTATTCGGTCGCAATGCTCTCGGGGTGAAACTGCACGCCGTGGATGGGCAGCTCCGCGTGACGGAAACCCATTACCGCCGTGCCGTCCAGCCCCGGTGTCTCGCTCGTTGCATTTACGAGCAGGCAATCGGGGATACCCTCCACGATAAGCGAGTGATAGCGCGTGGCCGTGAAAGGCGAGGGCAGGCCTGCGAATACGCCCGTATCGTCATGATCGACGGGAGAGGTCTTGCCGTGCATCAGCCCGCCGCGCGCGACTCTTCCGCCGAAATGCTGGCCGATGGCCTGATGGCCGAGGCACACGCCCAGCAGCGGGCGGCGCGCATCGGCGCAGGCGGCCACGAGGTCTAGGCTGATCCCGGCCTCGTTGGGCGTGCACGGGCCGGGCGAGATTAGAATGCCCGCCGCGCCTGTATCGAGCGCGTCTTTCGCGGAAATCGCATCGTTGCGGACGACTTCCACCCTTGCGCCCAGTTCCATCAGATAGTGGACGAGGTTGAAGGTAAAACTGTCGTAATTGTCGATAACGAGAATGTCGGGCGTGTCACTCATGCCGGTTGCCTTTGCCTGTCGCGTCCCCGCGATCAAGCGGATTTGCCCGCAAACTGGTCGGTCGCGCGTACGAGACCGTCGATGATGCCCGGTTCGGAAGCGCTGTGGCCGGCATCGTGCACGATGCGCAGCTCGCCCTTGGGCCAGAGCTTGCTGAGATCGTGGGCTGAAACCGGCGGCGTGCAGATGTCGTGGCGACCTTGCACGATGATGCCGGGGATGTCCTTCATCCTGTCGACGCTAGCGAGCAATTGCCCTTCTTCGAGATAAAAGTCGTCAAGGAAGAAGCGCGCCGCGATCCGCGCCATGGGCAGGGCTGTCGCCGGGTCGGCATAATGCTCGAGCAATTCGGGCTTCGGGAGCAGCGTGGCAACATTGCCCTCCCACAGCGACCAGGCCCGCGCGGCTTCGAGCCGGACGGCCTCATCATCGCTGGTAAGGCGCTGCTGGAATGCGGCCACGACATCGCTGCGTTCCTCCTCCGACAGGATGCCGATGAAGTCTTCCCACGCCTCGGCCATGATCTCGCTTGCACCGTACCGGTAGAGCCAGTCCTTTTCCTTCTGCCGGGCAAGGAAGACGCCCCGCAGTACCAGTTCCGTCACGCGACCGGGATGGGCCTGCGCGTAGGCGAGCGCGAGGGTGGCGCCCCAGCTGCCGCCGAAAACCTGCCATTTGTCGAAGCCGCACATGGTGCGCAGCTTCTCCATGTCGTCGACGATACGCCAGGTGTCGTTATGCGCGATTTCGGCGAAGGGCATGGACTTGCCGCAGCCGCGCTGGTCGAACAGCAGCACGTCATACAGAGCCGGATCCCACTGGCGGCGGTGATCCTCGCTGATGCCGCCACCGGGTCCGCCATGCAGCATGACTGCAGGCTTCGCGCCCTTCGTGCCGACGCGCTCCCAATAGAGCGAATGGCCTTCGCCCACATCCAGCATGCCGCTGTCGAAGGGCTCGATTTCCGGATAGAGATCGCGGTATTGGCTCATTGTACGGGTTCCTGTTGGCGCACGAGGATGATTGGACCGATGGGCGCGCCCGCGTCCACACGGTCCTTCGCCGGGTCCCACAGCTGGGACACGCTGCCATCGAGGAACAGGGCGTTATTGACGTTCAGCACGTCGCGATAGAGGCGTGCGAGCTTGCCGAAACTGACGGGCGCCTCGCTGATGACGAAATGTGCCCGGCCCGCAGCATCGACGCCCACGGCATTGCGGATCTTGCGGCTGTCGCCATCGGGCGCGAAGTCGGGGTGGAGTTGCCCCTCGATAACCAGCATGGGTCCGGACTGGGTGGCGAACTGCGGCCTGTTTTCGATCTCCCGGGCGAAACGCTCGGTATCCCAGACCCGCCAGGGGCCTCGCTCTGTCTCACCGAAGAACACGCCATTGGGCAGGAGATGGAAGTTTCCGGGCCCCTCGTTCTGGTTGAGGACAGTCAGGCGGTCGCCATCCTCGACATAGTAGCCGATGGGCTTGCCTTCGGTATCGAACATGCCACCATTCATCGCCAGCGCCACGTCTTCGGCTTCGTCACGAAGCGCCTGTTCGAGAGCGGCCACCGAGCGGTAGGGTTCCTCGTTCACGGAAGGCGCGAGGTCCATCGCGATAAGGTGCTCGTCCGGCTCGGCGACGCAATGGGTAAAGGGCGAATCCTCGTAGACGATAGGCTCGCAGATGGAGCTACGCGCCTGCGTTTCCTCCCCCTCCGTCCGGATCGAGCAGGCGGCGAGCGCGAGCAGGGCGAGCGCGGCGACGGCGCGCGTCACTGTCCGAACCCCGGCTCGCTCGCCACCTCCACGGCTTCGCGCGCGGCGGCGATCAGGGCGCCTGCCTTGTGGCGACATTCGGCGGCTTCGTATTCCGGCGTGCTATCCGCCACGATCCCGGCGCCTGCCTGCACATGCATCACGCCGTCCTTCACAACGGCCGTGCGCAGGACGATGCAGCTGTCCACCGAACCATCCGGTGCAAAATAGCCGACACCGCCCGCATAGGGTCCCCGGGTTTCGGGCTCCAGCTCGGCAATGATCTCGCAGGCCCGGATCTTGGGCGCTCCGCTTACCGTGCCTGCTGGAAAACCGGCGAACAGGGCGTCGAGCGCGTCCTTCCCTTCCGCCAGTCTGCCCACGACATTGCTGACGATATGCATCACATGGCTGTAGCGCTCGATGGTGAAGCTGTCGGTCACCGTCACGCTGTCACCCGCTGCCACCCGGCCCACGTCGTTGCGGCCAAGATCGAGCAGCATGAGGTGTTCCGCACATTCCTTGGGATCGGCGAGCAGGCTGGCCTCGTTCGCCTTGTCCTCGCTCTCCGTAGAGCCGCGAGGACGCGTCCCGGCGATGGGCCGGATCGTCACCTCGCCATCGCGTACGCGGACAAGGATTTCGGGGCTCGAGCCGACCACGGCAAAGCCCGGCAGGTCGAGGAAATAGAGGAAAGGGGAGGGGTTCACTCGTCGTAGCGCGCGGTAAAGCGCTATCGGGGCAAGTGGGAAGGGGCACGTGAAACGCTGCGCCAGCACGACCTGGAAGATGTCGCCTGCCGCGATATAGTCCTTCGCACGCAGTACCATGCTCTCGTAATCCGCCGGGTCCATCACGGCTTCCAGCGCAAGGTCGGGCATGGCCGACAGGTTCGGCGTTTCGGGTACCTTGTCGCCGAGTTTGCGCAATGCCTCGTCGATGCGCTCCTCCGCTTGCTCGATCATCGCCGCAGCTCTGGCTTCGCCAGCCCAGAGCGGGGCTATGACGTAAAGCGCATCGCTCAAACGGTCGAAAACCAGCACCAGCGTTGGCCGGGCAAACAGCATGTCGGGGAGGGCAAGCTCGCTTTGCGGAGCGCGGGGAAGGGTTTCGACAAGACCGATCGTCTCGTAGCCGAAATAGCCGACAAGGCAGGCGAGAGCCGGGGGAAGGCCATCGGGCATATCGATGCGGCAGGCATCTGCAAGCTGGCGAAGCTCAGCCATCGCATCGCCTTCGAGGGGTTCGAAGGCATCGCGGTCGTGCTGCCAGTTGCGGTTCACCTGCGCCGCCGTGCCGGTTGCACGGTACATGAGATCGGGATCAAGGCCGAGCAGGCTGTAGCGGCCGCGAATCTCACCGCCCTCGACCGATTCGAGGAGGAAATCGCCGCGACCCGGCTCGATCAGCTTGAGGGCGGCGCCGATCGGAGTCTCGGTATCGGCGACGACCCGCTTCCACACGAGGGTGTTGCGCCCTTCGTCAAGCGAGCGGCGCGCGGCGTCGACATTGAAAGCTGCGGCGGGCAATCCGGCAGGACCTAGTTTGCCGCGCCGGTCAACTGCGCGCGCACGGCATCGAGCCCGGCTTCGTTGATCTCGACATCGAGTGACTCGCGCGCGCCGTCGAGGAACTGTACGCTGTATTCCTGCGCTACGGCTTCGGCCAGCAGGTTGCCGGTATTGGCAATTTCGGGGGCGTCGGCAGCAAGCTCGGGCACTTCGATCTCGTCCAGCGCGATGACGAACCAGGTGGCAACTTGGTCCACAAGCACGCGTTTCGCCGAGCCTTCGGCCATGCTGAAGAACAGCGCGCTCGCTTCGGATTGCTGGCCCTGTTCGCGCAGTTCGCGGCGGTTGAGCGCAAGATTGTCCGGCGGGGGAAGATCGACATCCTCGGCCGCTACGGCCTCGGCCAGCGACATGCCTTCGCGCACGCGGGCGACGATGCGGGCGGAGGCTTCGGTTGCTCGCTCCAACCCCACGTCGCGGCGCCAGGCCTGCGTCACCACATCGGTAATCTCGGTGAGCGGGGCAGGGGCGCGCGGCGTCACTTCGGCCACGTCGAAAATGAGGAATTGCTCGCCCGGCACCACTTCGGTCAGCAGCGGGTCGCTGCCTTCTTCCATCTGGAAGGCGAAATTGATCACCGGGCCAAGGGCCTGCGGCGCACGTTCCGACGTACCGTAGATCTGGCCCTCGCGAGTCAATGGCGGCGTGGTAACGAGTTCGACGCCAATTTCCTCGGCCACTTCGGAGAGGCTGCGACCGTCCTGCAATTCGTTCTCAAGCCGCTCGGTCAGTTCGTTCAAAGCGATATCGCGCCGCTCCCGCTCGATCTGCGCGCGGATTTCGTCGCTCGCCTGTTCGAGTGTCTGACCGGGGATAGAAGTCACGTCGTCCACACGCAGGACATACCAGCCAAGTTCGCCCTCTACCGGCCCGGCCAGAGCGTTCCCGTTTGCGGAGAAGGCCACTTCGGCGACCGATGCCGAAGCCTGCTGCGCCAGCGCCTCGCGGTCGAGGCTTTCGAGCGAGGCCGTCTCCAGCCCCTTCGACCGCGCGGACTGCTCCAGTGAGACACCGCCTCCAACTTCGTCGATAACCGCCCGGGCCGCCGCCTCGGTCGGCAGCACGAGCTGGGTGAAACTGCGCTGCTCGCTTGCGGCATAGCTGCCGGCGTCGCGCTGATAACGGCGGGCGACCTGCTCGTTGGTTACCGGCGGGAGATTGCCGATGGCGTCCTCTCCGAAAACGGCATAGCGCAACACGCGGCGTTCGGGCCGGACGAAATCCTCCCGGTTTTCCTGGTAGTAGCTCGCCAGTTGTTCCCGCGTCGGATCGCCTTCGGGCGCAAAAGCGGCAGCGGGGATGGCTGCAGCGCTGCCCCGGCGGGTATCGTTCTCAAGCTCGGCATAGCGGCGCGCGAGGCTTGCGGGCAGGGCGGCTCCATAGGACAGCGGTTGTATCAGCTGCCGGGAATACAGCCCCTGCGAGAGATCATCCAGCACGCGCTCTTCGGAAAGTCCGTTCTGCTGCAGGAAGCGGCGGAAATTCTCGGCATCGAACTGGCCATCAAGGCCGTTGAACTGCGGTATCTGCCGCAGCTCGCTGTTGACGGCCGCCTGGCTCACTCGCAGCCCGATGGACTGAGCGAACTCGGCAAGGGACGAGCGACCGATCATCGAATCCAGCACCTCGTCGAGGAAGCCCTGTTCGACGAAATCCTCCATCGTGATCGTGGGATCGCTCTGGCGCAGCTGGTTGAGACCGCTATTGGCATTCTGCGTGAGTTCTGCGGTGGTAATCGTGCGATCGCCGACATTCGCGACCCGGTCTCCGCCGGCGACGCCGCCGAACATCCCGGTATTGGCCACGTCGGAACTGGCGAAGGCAAGGGCGATCAGCGCCAGGAAGCCGAGCGTTACGGCAATGCCGACCTTCGACTGGAAGAACTTGCGAAAAAAGGTGATCATCGATGCGTCGTTTTCTGTTCTGCGATGCCGCCTGATACGGGCACCGCGCTATGGGTTCGCGGCTCGCCTTATCGCCCCTGCGACTCTCCCGCAACAGCAACTCGCCGGTTTCGCCCATTGTGAAAAACCGTCTTTGACAAGACGATTACAGCGGACTAGCGCCCACCACTGCGTTCGCGGGAACCGAAGCCTCACGGCCCGCGCTTGAACTGGTAACTCACGGAAAACCGAATAGCCATGACCACTCGACCCTACATTGTCGGCAACTGGAAAATGCACGGCACCCGGGCCATGCTTGCCGAGGCCCGCGCCATCGATCGTGCTGCGGAACGCCTCATCAAGGCAGAAGTGGCGATCGCGCCGCCTTTCACGCTGATTCATGCCACGCGCAAGGAAGCCAACCTCATCGGCATCGGCGCGCAGGATGTGCACCCGGCTGACGGCGGCGCGCATACGGGCGACGTCTCCGCCGCCATGGTCAAGGACGCCGGCGCCGGGTTCACGATCGTCGGTCACTCCGAACGGCGCGCCAATCACCAGGAAACCAACGAGCTGGTGAAAGAAAAGGCCGAAGCTGCGATTGCCGCAGGAATGAGCGTGATCGTCTGCGTCGGAGAGACCGAAGCGGAACGCGATTCGGGCGAGGCTGAAAGCGTCGTCGCGAAGCAACTCGAAGGTTCGCTCCCCACCGGCGATGGCGTGGCCGAGAAGGTCACCGTGGCTTACGAGCCGGTCTGGGCGATTGGCACCGGTCGCACGCCTACCGTCGAAGACGTCGGGGCCATGCACAGGAGCATCCGTGAAAAGCTCGTCGCCATCTATGGCGAGGAAGGCTCTGCGGTGCGCATCCTCTATGGCGGTTCGGTGAAGCCGGACAACGCCGCCGAACTGCTCGCCGCCGACGAGGTTGGCGGGGCGCTGGTCGGCGGGGCCAGCCTGACTGCCGAAAGCTTCCTCGGCATCATCATCGCAGCGGCCGAACTTCAGGACGAAAAGTCCTAGCCGGTCCGCGGTCACATCACGGCGAGGCCGGCCCGATCACGCCACCCTTGTGATGGCGGGCTCGCTCGCCTACATGCCGCGCTGTTCCATCATTTGCCAGAAGCCTCATGACCCTGTTCATCTTCCTTACCGTTATCCAGGCCTTCATTGCAGCAGGCCTCGTCATTCTCGTGCTCATGCAGCGCTCCGAAGGCGGGGGTCTCGGTATCGGAAGTGGCGGCAGCCCCGGTGGCCTCATGTCGGCACGCGGCGCTGCGGATTTCCTCACGCGAGCGACGAAGTGGTTTGCGATCCTCTTCGTAGCACTCTCGATCGTGCTTGCCGCTGTGGCAGTGGATGCCACCGGTTCACGCGACTTCGACGAGACGCTGGACCGCACGACCGCACCGGCATCGAACGATGATCTCATTCCGGGCGATCCGGGCCTCGACGGTGAACCGCCGGTCGATCCCATACCAGACAGTGACGATCCGCTCGCCGATATAGCCGAGTAGTCCTGACGCCCGATCCGATCGATCGGCAATCAATTCTGCGGGCAAAATCGTCCGCAGCGGGGAAAATATCGGGCAAGGCGCTTGCGCCGAACCCCGGTGTAAGCTTAAGGCCCAACTCCCATGGCGCGGTACATTTTCATCACCGGCGGCGTGGTCTCCTCGCTCGGCAAAGGTCTCATGGCTGCCTCCCTGGCAGCGCTCCTCCAGGCGCGCGGATACAAGGTCCGCATTCGCAAGTTCGATCCCTACCTCAATGTCGATCCGGGCACGATGAGCCCCTATCAGCACGGCGAGGTCTACGTGACGGATGACGGAGCCGAGACCGATCTCGATCTTGGCCATTACGAGCGCTTCACCGGCGTCTCCGCTCACCAGAACGATAATATCACCACTGGCCGCATCTATCGCGACATCATCGCGAAGGAACGCCGTGGCGACTATCTCGGGGCAACCGTGCAGGTCGTCCCGCATGTGACCGACGCGATCAAGGAATTCGCGCTGGCAGACCAGGGCGACCACGATTTCATCCTGTGCGAAATCGGCGGCACGGTGGGCGATATCGAGAGCCTGCCGTTCATGGAAGCCATTCGCCAGTTGCGCAACGAACTGGAGCCGGACCAGACGGTATCGGTCCATGTCACGCTGGTTCCCTACATCGCGGCAGCGGGCGAACTGAAGACCAAGCCCACCCAGCACTCGGTTCGCGAACTTGCTTCCCTGGGCATCAAGCCCGACGTTCTGCTGTGCCGCTGCGAACATCCTCTGCCCGATAGCGAGCGGCAGAAGATCGCCAATTTCTGCAACGTGCGCAAGGAATCGGTCATCCCGGCCCTGGACGCGAGCAGCATCTACGCCGTGCCGCAACAATACCATGGCGAGGGCCTTGATACGGAAGTGTTGCGCCATTTCGGAATGCTGGGCACGTCCAATCCTCCGGACATGACCCGCTGGGCCGATGTGGTCGATCGCTATGAAAACCCCGAGGGCGAGGTGACCATCGGCGTCGTCGGCAAATACGTAGGCCTGCCCGACGCCTACAAGTCCCTGAACGAAGCTCTGGTGCACGGCGGAATGGCCAACCGCACCAAGGTCCACATCAAGTGGATCGATGCGGAAATATTCGAGCAGAACGATGCCGAGATCGCCGCTGCGCTTGAACCTATGCATGGAATTCTGGTGCCAGGTGGCTTCGGCGAACGCGGTTCGGAAGGCAAGATCGCTTCCGTCCGCTTCGCACGCGAGCGCAAGGTGCCGTTCTTCGGCATCTGTCTCGGCATGCAGATGGCCTGTATCGAAGGCGCGCGCAATACTGCGGGCATCGCGAAGGCCTCCTCCACCGAATTCGGCGAAACGCCGGAACCCGTGGTGGGCATCATCACCGAGTGGATGAGCAAGGAGGGGCTGCAGAAGCGCTCCGAGGAAACCGATCTGGGCGGTACCATGCGGCTTGGCGCTTACGAGGCGAAGCTCGCCGGCAACAGTCACGTTTCCGGCATCTATGGCGGCGCTTCCGCCATCTTCGAACGCCATCGCCATCGCTACGAAGTGAACTCGCATTATATCGATGCGCTGGAAGCGGGCGGACTGATCTTCTCCGGCATGTCGCCCGATGGACTCTTGCCCGAAATCGTCGAGCGGCCCGATCACCCCTGGTTCGTGGGCGTGCAGTTCCACCCGGAACTGAAGAGCCGTCCATTCGATCCACATCCACTGTTCAGCGGCTTTATTGCCGCAGCCCTGGCGCAGTCTCGACTGGTCTGATTACGGACGAAAAGTAGTGCAAGGTTGTTGCGTCATGGATTGCGGCGCAAGAATCTTGTTGCAATTACTTGGCGAACGTGAGTATCGCGCCTTCAGGATGTAGCGGGGGGCGATGGGCGATTTTCGCCCACTTTGCTCTGTCATCCACTTCAGAATTCTGGCCGTCCCAGCGTATTCAACAGGGATCTACGCGCGCTGTCGGTTCGGTCTTGCTGGTGGAGGGGGCTGTTTCTTGCGACCCGGACGGCAACTTTCCGCAGCGAGTCGGCGCACCATGCGTCGAGGGGACGGGGCTTTAGCGGGCCCCGTCCCCAATCGTCTCAATTCACAGGATTTCCGGTGAAATCAGGCAGCGTCGGCCTGATCCTCACCCTTGTCCTTGTTTTCGACCACCTTCAGCGAACCACCGCCAATGGTGATCTTCTTCGGCTTCATCGCCTCCGGCACTTCGCGCACAAGGTCGATGACAAGCAGGCCGTCGGCAAGGTCTGCATCCTTCACGCGAACGAAGTCCGCCAGCTCGAAGCGACGCTCGAAGCCGCGGTTTGCAATGCCGACATGCAGCATCTCGCCTTCCGGGCTATCCTCGCGCTTCCGACCCTGGACGGTCAGCAGGTTCTGCTGCGCCGTGATATCGAGATCCTCGGGGCGGAAGCCGGCCACGGCGATGGTGATGCGGTAGGCATCCTCGTCACGCCGCTCGATATTGAAGGGGGGGTAGTTGTCGCCGCTGTTGCGGGCGTTGCTTTCCAGCAGGTCGAACAGGCGATCGAACCCGACGGTGGAGCGGCGATAGGGTGTAAAGTCCATACGATTCATCGAAACAAATCCTCCTTTGAGCAATTTGAATATGGTAGCGGACCCGCTTTCGGCATCCGCGAGATTGAGATAGGACGGCGTTTCACTGAATCAAGACGGGCCGTACCGCAATTTATCGGGGAATTATGAGCACGCCAAAGGTCGAAATCTACACCAAGATGTATTGCGGATTCTGCCACCGGGCAAAGCGCCTGCTGGACAGCAAGGGTGTCGAATACGAGGAATACGACATCACGATGGGCGGGCCGAAGCGCGAAGAGATGATGCAGCGCAAGCCCGATGCGCGCACGGTTCCGCAGATCTTCATCGACGACAAGGCAGTCGGTGGTTCGGATGAACTGGCCTCGCTCGAGCGAGAAGGCAGGCTGGACGCCATGCTTGGTCGCTAAGACCGTCCAACAATGACTAGGATCGCACTTCTGCAAATGACATCGGGCATCGATCCCGCTGCCAATGCAGCGGCCGTCTCGGTCGCTGCAAGGCAGGCAGCGGGTGACGGAGCAACCATGCTCTTTACTCCCGAGATGGCCGGATTGCTCGACAAGGATCGCAAGCGAGCAGCCTCCCATATAGTGCCGGAAGGCAAGAGCGCGGCGGTGAAGCAAGTTGCCGAAGCGGCGCGCGAAAGCGGCATCTGGATCGCGTTCGGGATACCCGTCCTGCGCGAAGACGGGCGCTGGGCGAACCGGCAGATCCTGTTCGATGCTGCCGGTCACGTCGCGGCACGCTACGACAAGATCCACATGTTCGACGTAGAACTCGATACTGGCGAGAGCTGGCGTGAATCGTCTGCCTATGCGCCCGGCGAACAGGTGGTCACCGTTGAGGATACGCCGCTGGGCCGCCTGGGCTTGACGATCTGTTACGATATCCGGTTTCCGGCTTTGTTCGAGGAGCTTGGCCGTCGTTCCTGCGATGCCATTGCAATCCCGGCCGCATTCACCGTCCCGACGGGCCGCGCGCACTGGCACCTCCTCCAGCGCGCGCGAGCAGTAGAGGCAAGCGCCTTCGTCATCGCCGCCGCTCAGGTGGGACAGCATGAGGACGGGCGCATCACCTATGGCCATTCGCTGGTGGTCGATCCCTGGGGCGAAGTGCTGCTGGACATAGGAGGCGAGGGTGCAGCCATGCGAACCTGCGAAGTCGATCCGGCGCGTATCCGAGAGGTGCGGCGCCAGCTTCCGAGCCTTGCCAACAAGCGCAATATCCCTAAATCGAACGCGCAATGATCGTTTACGACCTATCATGTGACCGGGGCCACCGCTTCGAAGGCTGGTTCGGCTCCTCCGCCGACTTCGCCGAACAGAAAGCAGAGGGTCTCGTTTCCTGCCCGCAATGCGGCTCGCTGGCGGTGAACAAGGCCCCCATGGCTCCTTCAGTCGGCAAGAAGGGCAATCAGGTGCTCGAGGTAAATGGCGGGACGCGCGGCGGACCCAAAGGCGTTTCCAACACGCCGATGAGCCCGGAAGTCTCCGCCGCGATCGAGAAACTGGCAAAGGCCCAGGCCAAGGCGCTGGAAAACAGCACCTGGGTGGGCAAGGATTTCGTCGAGCAGTCACGTGCCATGCACTACGGCGAGCGCAAGCATGCGCCGATTCACGGTGAAGCCAGCGTCGAGGATGCGAAGGACCTGATCGAGGAAGGCGTCCCGGTCGCGCCGCTCCCTCTACCCATCGCGCCACCTGAGGACGTGAACTGATTGCAACCGTCGCTACTGCCGATTACAGCGGCAGCGGGCGCCCGTAGCTCAGTCGGATAGAGCATCGGATTCCTAATCCGGGGGCCACAGGTTCGAATCCTGTCGGGCGCACCAAAGAAGGGCAGGTTCCTCCGTGGAGCCTGCCCATTTGCTTGTCTGCCTCACCGCCGCGATGCCAAGAAAAAGGGGCCCTTTCCGCGAAGGAAAGGGCCCCAGTTCTTCGGTCTATATGCTGCGGATCAGAACCGCAGGTTTGCGCCGAAGTAGAAACGACGGCCATTGGTATCGTAGTAGAGGCTGTTGTAGCCGCCACCCGAAAGCTGGCCCAGCGCCGGATCGGCAGCCGTGTTCACGCCGCCCAGCGGAGGAGCCTCGTTGAACAGGTTGTCGATACCAAACCGCAGGTTGACCGCCTCGCTCACGGCAAACGAACCGTTGAGGTTGAACAGGTTGTAGCTCGGGAAGCCGGTCGTGGGCGTCGGTTCGCCGATCAGGGCTTCCGTTGCGTCCTCGATCGAGGGCAGGTGCTGCCACTGGATGCCGAGATAGGCCGGGCCCCAGTTGTAGCCGAGAGTCGTGAACAGGCGATATTCGTAGTTGCCGCCGTTCAGACCGTTTTCACCCGTGCCCAGCGTTCCGACATAATCGAC
This sequence comes from Aurantiacibacter poecillastricola, assembly GCF_030730945.1. GTDB lineage: Bacteria > Pseudomonadota > Alphaproteobacteria > Sphingomonadales > Sphingomonadaceae > Alteraurantiacibacter > Alteraurantiacibacter poecillastricola. The sequence continues at coordinate 883,106 of NZ_JAVAMS010000002.1, read as the reverse complement.
CTGGTCGAGAATGCCGGCAAGCGAGGTCGACTTGAACTCCAGCGCATAGTTGCCGAGCACGTTCAGGTTGACGGTACCCGGACCCACTTCCGCAGCAAGGTCGAGCGCCACGTCGATGCCCGACAGCTGGAATGCACCGTTGTTCACGTAGGTACGCCGGACATTGCCCAGGGCACCGGTCGCGTTACGCGGGACCAGCTGACAGAACTGCGAGTTAGCCACGTCCTCGTTGCTGCCCGAGAAAGCGGGGTTCAGCAGCGGATCGTAGCAGGAGCGCAGCGCGATACCCACAGTCTGCAGGCCGATCGCGTCCTCTACCTTGATATTGTAGTAGTCGACCGTCAGGCGAGCCCGCGAAATAGCACCACTGAAGTAGGGCTGCAGCACGACACCGGCAGTCCAGGTATCGGCCTTTTCCGGCACCAGGTTCGGGTTGCCCACCGTTGTCGGGAAGGCGAAACCACCGGTGTCGGGACTCTGGACGCCCGCGTAGTACTCCTCATCTGCGTCCGGGTTACCACTGGCTTCCATCTGGATACGGCAGATCGCTTCGACGCGCGCGCCATTGGCGTTGCCACCGGCGAACTGGTCGCCCGGCTGGTTTGCCGAGAAGTCGAGCGGGTTGGCGAGCGAGCAGGGGTCGCCCACACTGTTGCCACCGAAGGTCTGCTGGGCCTGGAGGAACAGCTCACCGATGTTCGGCGCACGTTCTGCGCGGTTGTAACCGCCACGGAAACGCAGCCAGTCGGTGATCTCGAGATCGCCCAGTATCTTGTAGGTGTAGCTCGTTCCCGTCGTCGAGTAGTCGGAGATACGACCGCCGATCTCGAGATTGAACTGCTGCACGAACGGCAGGTCCGAAAGCAGCGGGATCAGCATTTCCGCATAGAGTTCGTGAACGTCGTAGGACGCATCGACATTACCGCTGGGATAGATGCCCTGCGCCTGATCCAGGAAGGAACGTCCGTCCGTGGTCAGCGTGTCGTTGTCGAACTCGAACTGGATTTCGCGGTAGCTGGCGCCGATGGCGGCGCCGACTTCGCCGGCCCAGATGTCGAACAGGCCGCCCGAGACGTTAGCCTCGGCGATGGTCTGCGTGACTTCCGAACGGTTCTTGAGGTCCGCACGGATGGCTTCCAGACAGTCCTCCGAGAATCCACCTGCGGGCGGATTGAAGAGGTTGAGACCCGAAGTGCAGGTCGCCGTGGAGGCGCCAAACCCGAAGTTGGGCGGACCTTGGTTACCCGTGCGCTGGAACCCGCGGCCGAAGTTGGGCGCGGTGATGACCTCCGTGAAGCGGCTCAGCGAGTTCACGCCGGTCTGCTTTGCATAGGTCGAAGAGATACCGTGGCTGACGAACGCTTCCCAAGCCAGCGAGGTGCTGGGAATGAAGCCTTCGAGACCCGCCGTCAGGTTGTAGGTTGTGACGTCGCTGAAGGTCTCGCGGTCGTCGAAAAGCAGCGACTGCAACTGGAACGGTGCGTCCGGATCGGGCCGGCTGTCGAGCAGCGTCTGCAGATCGTCGGGCAGTTCACCCGGATCGAGCACGGTGGGATCGATATTGACGGTCCAACCGCCAACGGCCGGCGAAGGCTCGTTGCGGGTGAAGGTCTCGACGTGGCTGAACAGCGCCTGGCCGAATACGCCTACCCAGTCGTTGATCTCGTAATTGCCGCGGGCGAACGCGTTGTAGCGGGTCAGCGGCAGGATCAGGTAGAGACTGGTGTTGTTCGAGCTGATCGCGCCGTTGATGGTCTGCTTGAAGGGCAGGCCATCGAGCGGGAAGTCGAACGCGTCATTGCCGAAGTTGGACGGCGTTCCGTTCGCGCCGATGGTGAACGCGTTGCCCGTCGTCGGGTTCACGTACACATTCACGCCGGGAAGGCCGTTGGGGCCACCGGGGAACACGGTGCTGTAGTCGGGCTGGTTCGGACCAAAGCCGAAGTTGATGCCCGGCGCCGGGATGAAGAACTGGCCGCCCGCAATGTTGGGATCGGCGTACAGGTCACGGTACCAGTCACGGTCACGCTGGAAGTTGGCTTCGCGTGTGTTCATGGACAGCGCGAGCGATACGTTGCCGCGGCCATCTGCGAAATCCGAACCCATGATGCCCGAAAGCTGGTATTCGAAGTTGTCGCCTTCCTGGGTGATGCCGACCTGGCCATCGAGCTCGAGACCCTCGAAATTGCTCTTCAGGATGAAGTTGGTGACACCGGCCACGGCGTCGGCGCCGTAGGTTGCCGAGGCACCGCCCGAGATCGTTTCGATCCGCTCGATGGCGGCAGCAGGAATGGTCGAAATGTCGACCACGCCCGAAGCGTTGCCCGGTGTGCCGCGACGGCCGTCGATCAGGACGAGGTTACGGTTGGTACCGATGCCGCGCAGCGAGATCGTGGCAGCACCCGGCGTGTTGGTCGCCGTCGGCTGAATGTCGCCACCGGCGGTCGGGGTCTGGGCCGGAACGAACTGCGGCAGCTTGTTGAGATTGGATTCGATGGCCGCGGTGGAGGACTGCTCGAGCAGGCCTTCGTCGACGGTGACCATCGGGCTGTTGGAATTGAAGTCCTGCGAACCGATACGCGAACCGGTCACGACGATGCGGCGTTCGGCGGCGTTCTCTTCTTCGCCGACCTGCACGTCGTCGCCGACATTGGCATCCTGGGCCATGGCCGGCGCCGCCATTGCCAGGGTGCTGGCGCCACTGGCCAGCAGCACGGCCTTGAAGACCGTAGAGTTGTTAAAGCGTTTCACCTTGTGCTCCCTTCACAGTGAAAGCGGGGCCGCGATGCGTGCTCCCGCCATTTGATATCGTCCCACTGACGAGACCCGCGCCCCTGCCGGCAATCACCCTGGTTGCCTGCAAAGGTGCAGCGATTTCGCGTGTCTGATGGATATGAACGGGTGTGGAAAAGCAGGCGCGGCCCGGTGTTACCGGTCCCGAAACGGCGCTGTAACGCGCGGTAGCGTGCATGTTTTCCTCCCCCGGTGGACCGACCTTGAATCGGTCTCTTCCTCACCGACCCCTGCCTTATTATCGCTTGTTGATAGTGTCTAGTCACACCGTCGCAGCGCTTGGGGAATGATCACCGAACAGCCACGCAGGGCGCAGATGCACAACACTCTCTCGCGCGACGCTTTCATATCTGTGAAATATTTTTCTGATTAACTATCAAAGGCATAAGGCATATTTCCACTGCCTTCCCTGTTGACGCGTAATAAAGTGTTGCCAAGCTGCATCGCATTGGAACTTCATCGTGCCCGGCACTCGTTGATCGAGTCCGAAATAGCGAATCCGGGCATGCCGACAGGATATTCTCGCGGCTCGACCAGTGAACTGTTCAAACCGTGCGAGGTGACCTAAGGGACTGCCAAGGGAGAGAAGTCTGACGATGATGACCAAGGCTGGCGCAGGGAAAATCGCGAAATCCGGTCAGGGCAGTGCGCAATGGCGAACCATGCTGCTGGATCACGCGAAAGACGTCTATTCCAATGGTGCTGCCGCCACCGGCAACCGCTCCGCGCATGACGAGCTTACCGCGCTGCTTGGCCCGATGGCCGACGAGGCTATCCAGATCGTCGAGGCTTTCGCCCTGGGGGCAAGATCCAGCAAGGGCGTGGTTGGCGAGAAGGCAAAGGTACCGCCCGAGTTCGAAGCGCGACTGTCCATCATCCTCAACGGCCTCGCTCCCGAGGCGGAGACGCATCAGGCGGGGGAGGACAAAGAACCCGCCTTCATCCAGCACCACCTTTGGCAACTGCTCTACAAGGTGCGTGAAAGTGCCGAACTGTCCTATGCGCGGGAAATCGACCTGGTCGAACTCGACCGCCGCATCCTGTTCCTGCTGCGCAGCCAGGGCCCGCTCGTGCCGGCAGACATTTCCGGTTCCGTGGGCGTGGATAAGGCGCAGGTCAGCCGCTCGGTCAAGCGATTGCTGGACCTCAAGATGGTGGACCGCGAACAGATCCGTGCGCCCGTCGGCCTTACCCGCAAGGGCACGACGCTGGCGGACAGGTTGCTGCGGCTCGCCGAACTGCGCAACCGCGAGCTGACCTTCGACATCGGCGACGAGGAGCTGTCCGAGTTCTTCGCCGTGATCGAAAAGCTCCTGCAGCGGGCAGTGATGCTTTACGAGCAGGAGCGCGCACTCAGCCATACGGATGTGAAGTCGCTCAATCCCTTCACGATAGACCCGGCTTACGAGCCCGGTTCGGGAAGTCCCATCGTAATCGAGCGCGCGCGGATCATCTCGCCGCTGATGACGCTATCGGCCTATTTCAGTCGCAGCGGCGCGCTTACCTTCAAGCGGCTGACCAATCTTTCCAATTTCGAATCGTGGGTGCTGAACGAGATCGCTCTCGATGCTCCGATCGACTGGAACACGCTGGTCTCGCGCCTCGACAGGGACCATAGCCAAGCCGGGCGCACGATCACGGCGCTCATGGAGCGGTCGCTGATCGAGCGCAGCGGCAAGCCGGGCCGTCGCCACGGTACGTTCCGCCCGACCGATGAGGGGCGGCGCCTGTTCGAGATCATCCAGGAAGCGAGCCGCCAGCGCGGAGCTTTCCTGATGGCGCCGCTATCGGTGCCCGAGCGCGAGAAATTCGCCGCCACCTTCGAGAAGGTGCGCCGCAACGCCGTGGTCCAGCTCGAGCGGGAGCGGACCTTCGACGAACTGGGACACGACCTTTCGTAGGAGACTAGCGGAGGCGTTCGACCCGGACCGAGCGCTGGTTGTCGAAAGTCAGCAGGAAGCTGCCCAGCGACGCGCGGTCGATCTCCACCCGGTCACCGGCGCGCGGCGCACGGTAGGAGAAGGGGACGGTTTCGGAAAACAGCCACTGCGCGCCTCCTTCCAGCGTCAGGAGGTACACGCCGGGCTGGCGCTCGGTCACCGCCGTGACGCGGGCACGCAATTCGTCCTGCTGGTTCGCAGGCGTCTCGAAGCGGTCCGGGGTGCGCACGTCCTCGCTGCCAAAGCCTGAAGGGCCGCTATTGCTGATCGGAGCACCGCTGCCGGTGCGCGGTACCTCCATCCGCCCGGGAACGGAGGAGCGCGCCTCACCACCGGCTGCGCGGATATTGTTGTCGTAGCAGGCGAGCCGTGCCGTCGCGTCGTCAATCTGGGCGCAGTTGCGCAGGATATTGAGCACGATGGCATCATCCACCTGCGCGGCGGCGGGGACGGCGACAAGCGCCAGCGGGAGACTGGTAGCACAAAGCGTAAGGGCGCGAAACGCGGTCATTGGTACGGGTAACTCCTCTCGTCGCGCATCGTGATGGCGCGGAAGGACTTATCGCGCAAGGGGCTTGCGGCCCACTGAATACAGCGCGGCACGCTTATCCCCCGGCCCGGACCAATCAGGCGTCGACGCTCTTCGCTTCCTCGGCCGTAAGCACGCCGCGGCGGATCTGGTCGCGCTCCATGCTTTCGAAAAGGGCCTTGAAGTTGCCTTCGCCAAAGCCTTCGTCGCCCTTGCGCTGGATGAATTCGAAGAACACGGGGCCTACCTGCGCTTCGGCGAAGATCTGCAGCAGCAGGCGAGGGGAGCCGCCCTCGGTCGTGCCATCGAGCAGGATGCCGCGGGCCTTCAGTTCGTCCACGTTCTCGCCGTGGTCGGGCAGGCGCTCGGGCAGCATTTCGTAATAGGTCTTGGGCGGGGCGGTCATGAAGGGGACGCCGAATTCCTTGAGGCGGTCCCATGCCGTCACCAGGTCGTCGCAGATAAGGGCGATGTGCTGGATGCCTTCGCCGTTGAACTCGCGCAGGAACTCCTCGATCTGGCCCTTGCCGCCTTCGCCTTCCTCGTTGAGCGGGATGCGGATCTTGCCGTCGGGCGCGGTCAGCGCCTTCGAGGTAAGGCCGGTATATTCGCCCTTGATGTCGAAGAAGCGGATCTCGCGGAAGTTGAACAGCGTCTCGTAATAATCGGCCCAGTAGGCCATCCGTCCGCCATAGACGTTGTGCGTCAGGTGATCGATCACATTGAAACCAGCGCCCTCCGGCCAGGGGTCCACTCCGTCGAGATATTCGAAATCGATGTCGTAGATGGAGAGGCCCTTGCCATCCTCGTCTGCATAGCGGTCGATCAGGTAGACGATCGCGCCGCCGATCCCGCGGATGGCGGGGATATGCAGTTCCATCGGGCCGGTTTCGACCTGCACGGGCTCCGCCCCGCGAGCGAGCAACTCGTCATAAGCCTTGGCGGCGTCCTTCACGCGGAAACCCATGCCGCAGGCCGAGGGACCATGCTCGCGGGCAAAGAACCATGCGGCGCTGCGCGGTTCGTAATTGATGATGAGGTTGATCTGCCCCTGCCGCCACAGCTGCACGTCCTTGGACCGGTGCGAGGCGACATGGGTGAAGCCCATGGCTTTGAACACAGGTTCGATCATGCCCTTTTCGGGAGCGCAGAATTCGACGAATTCGAAGCCGTCGAGGCCGATGGGGTTTTCGAAGAGATCAGTCATGGTTTCAAATGTAACCTGTTTGGCGAGCCGATGCAAGATTTGGGCGACGTGTTTATACTATCGACCCGCCGCACCGCCCGCAGGTTCCCGCGAATTCCGCTTGAATCTACAGGGTGTTTGTGATTCAAGCTGATCCATGAAAAAGACCCGTCCCGATACTGTGAAGGAGCGTGTAACCAACGCAGGTGCCCTTATGGTCCTGATGCTGGTTGGCGGGCTTGCCTTGATCGGTCCGGCGGGCATCCTCGCCTGGAGCGAGCAGGCAAACCGGCTGGACGAGCACAAGGCGCGCATTGCGTCCTTGCAGGAACGCAAGGCGGAGCTGGCGAACCGGGTGGAATTGCTCGATCCCGACAATGTCGATCCGGATTTCGCGTCCGAACTGGTGCGCGGCAATCTCAACGTCATGCATCCCGATGAATATGTCATCGAATTGGAGCCTATCGACTGATTGCCCAGCGCGTTTGGCACGCTGCGCAATCGAATCTCACCAAAACGGTAAATGCGTGAAGTGCGGCGTTGCCCTCGCAACGAAACCGCGCCTATAGGCGTTGCCACCAAACGACCAGCGTCGAACGCTAGCGCCTGAAAGGGGATTGCATCTTGGCCAAGGCCTCCAGCACCGAAAGCGGTAACAGCAAGCAGACAGGGGCGGGCGATGGCTCGCCGCCAAAGGGCGAGGAGGACTTCGCGCTGCGTTCGCTGCAGGAAACGCTGGAGAAGGACAGGCGATTCAAGGCCAGCGAAGAGCAGCTGATGCATTTCTACGAGCAGATGCTGCTCATCCGCCGGTTCGAGGAGAAGGCAGGCCAGCTTTACGGCCTCGGTCTCATCGGCGGCTTCTGCCACCTCTATATCGGCCAGGAAGCGGTCGCGATCGGGTTGCAGTCCGCGCTCGACAATGATCGCGACAGCGTGATCACCGGTTATCGCGATCACGGCCACATGCTCGCCTACGGGATCGACCCCAACATCATCATGGCCGAGCTGACGGGCCGCGCCGCCGGTATCTCCAAGGGGAAGGGCGGCTCGATGCACATGTTCAGCACCGAGCACAAGTTCTATGGCGGCCATGGTATCGTGGGCGCGCAGGTGGCGCTGGGCGGCGGGCTCGCGCTGGCGCACCAGTACAATGACGATGGCGGCCTGTGCCTCGCCTATTTCGGCGATGGCGCGGCGAACCAGGGGCAGGTCTACGAGACCATGAACATGGCCGCCCTGTGGAACCTGCCCATCGTCTTCGTGGTGGAGAACAACCAGTATGCCATGGGCACCTCGGTGAAGCGCTCCAGCGCGGAAACCGAGTTCTATCGCCGCGGCACCGCATTCCGCATTCCCGGTATGGACGTGAACGGCATGGACGTGCTGGAAGTGCGGCAGGCTGCCGAGATCGCCTTCAAGCATGTGCGCGAAGGCAACGGGCCGGTGCTGATGGAATGCAACACATACCGCTATCGCGGCCACTCCATGTCCGACCCGGCGAAGTATCGCACGCGCGAGGAAGTGCAGGGCCAGCGCGAGAAGAACGACCCGATCGAGCGCGCGAAGAAGGATCTCGCCGATGCGGGTATCGAGGAGGACAAGCTGAAAGAGATCGACAAGGAGATCCGCGCCCGGATCGCCGAAGCCGCGGATTTCGCCGAAAGCTCGCCCGAGCCCGAGCCTGCTGAACTCTACACCGATGTTCTGGTGGAGGAGTACTGAGCCATGGCGATCGAACTCAAGATGCCCGCCCTCTCCCCCACCATGGAAGAGGGGACGCTGGCCAAGTGGCTGGTGAAGGAAGGCGACACCGTTTCCGCCGGCGACGTGCTGGCCGAGATCGAGACCGACAAGGCGACGATGGAATTCGAGTCCATCGATGAAGGCACGGTCGGCAAGATCCTGGTCGAGGAAGGCACGGAGGAAGTGAAGGTCGGCACGGTCATCGCGATCCTCGCAGGCGAGGACGAGGACGTCTCCGATATAGAGGCGCCGGCAAAGTCCGACGAAGTCCAGGACGTCGCAGGCGAGGGCAAGGACGTGGGCCGCGAGCCTTCCGAAGCCGGTATCACGAAGGAAAAGCCCGCCGCGAAGGAGCGTCCGGACGATCCTGCCATTCCCGAGGGCACGAACATGGTGAAGCTCACCGTGCGCGAAGCCCTTCGCGATGCCATGGCCGAGGAGATGCGCCTCGACGAGCGCGTCTTCGTCATGGGCGAGGAAGTCGCCGAGTACCAGGGCGCCTACAAGGTTACCCAGGGCCTGCTCGATGAATTCGGTCCCAAGCGGGTGATCGATACGCCGATCACCGAATACGGATTCGCCGGCATCGGCACAGGCGCTGCCATGGGCGGCCTGCGTCCGGTGGTCGAATTCATGACGTTCAACTTCGCCATGCAGGCGATCGACCACATCATCAATTCCGCCGCCAAGACGAACTACATGTCCGGTGGCCAGATGCGCTGCCCGGTCGTCTTTCGCGGACCGAATGGCGCCGCCAGCCGCGTCGGTGCGCAGCACAGCCAGAACTACGGGCCTTGGTACGCCAGCGTCCCCGGCCTGATCGTGATCGCGCCCTATGATGCGCAGGACGCCAAGGGCCTGCTGAAGGCCGCGATCCGCAGCGATGATCCGGTGGTCTTTCTCGAGAACGAACTGGTCTACGGCCAGAGCTTCGAGGTCGCCCAGCTCGACGACCACGTCCTGCCCATCGGCAAGGCGCGGATCATGCGGGAAGGATCGGACGTCACGATCGTGTCCTACTCCATTGCCGTTGGCGTTGCGCTGGAAGCGGCGGAGGAACTGGCGGAGCAGGGCATCGATGCCGAAGTCATCGATTTGCGCACGCTGCGTCCGTTGGACACGGAGACCATCCTCAAGAGCCTCGCCAAGACCAATCGCGTCGTGATCGCGGAAGAAGGCTGGCCGACCTGCTCTATTGCGTCAGAGGTCATTTCGGTGTGCATGGAGCAGGGCTTCGATTACCTCGACGCGCCGGTGCTGCGCGTCTGCAACGAGGACGTGCCGCTGCCCTATGCCGCGAACCTGGAAAAGCTGGCCTTGATCGACAAGGATCGCGTGGTCGCTGCCTGCCGGAAAGTCACATACGCGGATTGATCAGGTTCCGCCGAGCCGGAAGCAATCGATAGGCAGCGGGCAGGCGCCACCCACATTGACCACTCGCAACCACTTCAAAGCCGAGGTGGTTGCAGTGGATTTGCGCGTTTCTGTCCGTCACTTCCTCGCACCTGGGGCGAACTTGCTCTCCCCAAGTGCTGATTTCCTGGCCTCAAGAGACCACATTCGTCCCCGGTGCGTCCTTATCGGCCGCTTGTCGGAAAGCCGTAGGCACTGAGATCGGTAAAGCTGTCGCAGTTCGCAACAGGGTCGGGATCGCTGGCGTCGCGCTGGTGGATTCCGGTCAGGTCACGGTCGGCACGGACGGTATAGCTCGCGATGGCGGTGATGGCGCCGTCGTCGAAGGTGAACGGTTCGCCGATGATCGACTGATAGTCGTAGCTCACCTCCACGAACATCACCGCTTCATCGTCGAAGGCGATGACTTCTTCGCCCGCCGGCCCCATGCCCGCCAACGTGTTCGAGGTTCGCCCATCGCCAGCCTCTCCATAGCTGGCGGAGTGGTGCTTCTTCCCGATGCAGCGTTGCCAGTGAATATACTGCTGGTCGTCCGTTCCCGGCACCACTTCGAGGCTGCTCAGAATGACCCGGCCATGCTCGTAGAGATCGATGCTCTCACCGCCCTGCAGGTGGGCTCCGTAGAACAAATCGTTGATGTCGCCTTCATAGATCTTGCGATCCTCCAGCATCGATTCTTCCCCGATGCGCGAGGCATTGTCGGCAATCAGGTTGGCGAGCTGGCTTACCTGCATCTGCACGAGTACGCGGTTTGCCACCTCCATCCCCATCAGGCCGACGCCAAGGATGAAAGGGAAGGTAAGCGCGAATTCGGTCATCGCGACGCCCGAAGTGCTGCGGAGCAACCTTGCGGCAAGCCGGGCCATCATGCGCAGTTCCCCACGCTAACACTGGCTTTCTGCAGGTTGAATGGCTGGTTGCGCAGAACCGTGCGGGCGGACACTGTCACCTCCGGATCAAACTCGACCAATCTGGCGAGAGGGAAAGCGCGATCGTAGGTCGCCGTGACCTCGTACAGCACCGCGTCTCGTGCGCCGCTGGTGGCATCGAGCGAACGGTCCGAATCCCACATATCGTTGCCGTTGACGTCCTCGAACGCCTCATTGTTGTTGCACACACCATCGCCGTTGGTGTCGGTGAACTCTTCCGCCTGGCCGACATCGGAATAGTCGACATAGGCCTTGCGGCTGAACGCGACGACGGCGCTCGGTACGACTTTTCGAACCTGCGATTCTACCGCGGCATCGAGGGCATCAGGATTGTTGGCATACTGCTCGATCGTGGAATCCCGGGCGGCGTTCTGGACCGTCCCTTCGATCATCGTCTTGGCGTAGAAATTGTACGAAAGGTCGAACAGACCCATCAAGGTCAGCAAGAGCACGGGCGCGATCAGGGCGAACTCGACCGTCGTCACGCCCCGCTCCTGCACGGCAAGTTTGCTAGCCGTAAGCATCAATCCGTAATCCTGAGTTCGCTCATGGCCTTGGCGATCGTCTCGAAAGCATCGTTGAGCTGTTCTGCATTCGATGCCTCGAAAGACCGACCGGGGCCTGCGCATTGAGTCATCAAGTCGGTAAGTCCTGTTCCGAACGCGATGACCCAGACGGTGATGTTGCGGTTCTTCACCTGCTCGCACGCGACACCGAAACGCTTCTCCACGACCTGGGACAGGGTTTCCCCCGAGCTGCCGGGGTCCCAGCGTCGCTGGTCCAGCCCGTCGACGCCGTAGACACCGTAAGCGAGATCGTAGGGCTCCGTCTGGCCATCGGTCAGCCAGATCATGTGCCGCGAGCGCTTTGCGGACACGGTATCGGCGTTCTCGCCGGCGAAGATGCCGGTGGGGGAGAGGAGGCGACCGCCCCAGATCATGCCGATATCGTGATAGGTCGCGCCGTACGGGGTAAGGGTTGCGAGATAGGCGTTGAGCTCGCTGCTGGTCATCGGTTGAAGCTTGCGGGCCGGGGCAGGGCAATCGGAGAACCACCACGTGCCGCTGTCTACATATTCGGCGATGGTGCGATGGTCACGCGTGTCGAAATCGCCATTGCCGTCGTACTCGATACGGCGAACGTAGATCTCCTCGGGATAGCGCGGACGCCACTGGGTCCGCGCATCGCCTGCCGTGGGCACCAAGTCGATATCGAGGTCGAGGGCGCGCGTGAAATCGACGTTGTCGTAATCGCTGATCCGGTAGGTATCGCGTTCCTCGATGCAGCCCTCGGTCTCCGTCCTCCAGTTGCTGACATCGCGGGTGACCGGGGTGTACAGCCACATCGTCCGATCGAAGCTGGGAACCTCGCGAACTTCCTCGAAGGACTGGACGTAATTCGTATCGGTGCTCGCTTGCACTTCGCAGATCGAGCCGTTCAGCCGCGTACGATACCGGGTTCCATTCTGGGTGCGGAATTTGGGCTGGATATGCAGCACCGCCCGAGGCTCGGCCTGTTGCTGTGTATAGCCCCTTCCGTGGTCGGTATCGGTGTAAGTGTAGGAGTTTGCAGGCTGGCTGCCGTCGCAGCTATAGTATCCGCTCTGGTCTGCGCTGGCCCCCGCATGCCAGGTGCCGGCATAGGTGCTGATCGTGCTCCATGCCGAACGCTCACCCGAAATCCTGCTCCAGTTGCGCGTGAAGATGCGGCCGACCTCGCCATTTGGTCGCCTAACCCCCGTGTCCTCCCGACCTTGGAAGGTCCAGCTGTCCACCACCCAATCATCCTGCAGGAGGTGTCCGACATTGACGTTGGTGGCGTAGGGTACGAAGCCGTAACGGATCGTGGTACCCGGCGCCTTGCCAGCCTCCACCTGGGCATAGAAGTTGCGGATTGTCTGCTTCAGTGAGTCCAGCCGCGAGAGGCTGTCACCGCGATTGGTGTGCCGCATGGAGCCGGTTGTATCCACCACCATCATCACGTCGAGATTGCCAAAATTGAGGATCGCTTCGCACGAAACCCCGATATCCATGTTCTCCTGGCCGAAAAGCCTCATCAGCGTGGTGGGAACATCGACGCTGGCATTGCCGGAGATCGCATAGTCGCTCTCCAGCGTCATCACGAAGGTACGGTTCTGCGTCGCGTAGATTCCGTCGCGAAAATTGATGTTGAAGAAGCGCTGGCCCGTGGTCGCCACGTCGTCCGGAATGTTGCCATTCACGGCAGCGCTGGCACCAAGGCGCTGGCGAGCGGCCAGGACACCGGCATCGCAGGCCTGCTGCAGTTGCACCTGTGCCAGATAGCCGCGACCCATGTCCACACCGCCGCCAATCAGCGCGAGGAGGGGGAACAGCGCAGCGCCCATCATCACGGCAACATTGCCCGCCTGATCCCTGCCCAGACGGCCAAGGCCGGTCATGACGCGAAGAGCAGTCGCGCGCATTTTCCCAAGGCGATTCAAACTGTTCACCAGTGTGCCACTAGGCCCGAAGCTTGACCCTATCGTTCACGAACACGGTTAAGATGTTCATGTTTTTGCATATGTGGTGCAGCCCCGCGGGGCCGGCGCCATCAGGAATCGAGCAGGAAGACCGGCCTGGTGTAGGTTATGAAAGGAGAATCGATACCTGCGAAATCCAGGAAGCTGTCGATCTGGTAGGATATGACGATCTGCAGTTCGGTCGCTCCTGCCACTCGCTGTGTGCCCGGAGTTGTCACGACCGCGTTCACCCGGTTCTGATCCAGCAGGTAAGGCGCACCCAGGGCATGGTTTTCCGCCCAGGTTTCGATCTGAGAGTTGGTTAGCGAATTGCCTGTCTGATACTGCACCATCGCCATGCGTGCGACATCGGCAGAGAGATTGCGCAGGGCATTGTAGTTCTGCATCGCCACGCCAACCTGAAGCACGCCCATCAGCATCAGCAGGAACATCGGCGCCAGCAAGGCGAATTCGATGATCGTCGCGCCACTCTCGTCGCGCCGGATCCGGTGAAACAGGGAAATGATGGTCATGCGCCTTTACCCGATCTGCACTGTTCGGCTGACATTGTAGTCGAACCCGGAACCTACGCCCCATTCGGTCCAGATGGGGGCGTAGGTATCGGTAAGGTCCACCCGAATGAACTTGTATTCGGTGACTGAGCCGCAGGTATCCGCGGTATTCGTATAGGCGGTGGCCGTTCCGCAACGATAGATCTCGGTCACGGTGATCTGGTTGGTGGCGAGGCCGGTGGAGGTCGCAAGGATGTTGCGCACCGTCGTCCTGTCGGCGGCCGTTTCCGGGATGACCGCGCGCACAACGGCCGCGGCTTCGGCGGCCGCGCTCTGCAATTCGGTCTGCCGCGCAACCATGGTGCTGACTTCGAAGCCTCCCAGCGCCAGGATGAGGAGGACCGGGGCGACGAAGGCAGTCTCAATCGCCATCGAGCCCCGCTCGTCCGCCCGGATGCCGGCGCGGCGCGCCAGCGGACGCAGAATTCCCGTTCGCATCATCACGCAACCAGTCTCACGGTCGCCGCGGTTGATGCCGTTATGGTCTCTTCCGACGTGTCTGGGGGGCAGAAAGTCTGCATGTCGGTGGTGCCGGTGATGGTGATGTTGTTGGCCGCGATCATCAGGCACATGCTGGTGACGCTCGCCGTTCCGGCGAAGAACACCTCGCTTACGGGGAAATACATCTTGCCGTTCAGCACGGTTTCGGCGTTGCCATTGAAACTGTGGCCGTTGTTGCCTGCACCCGGTCCGTCGCGATCCTCGAATACCAGCATTTCAGCCAGGTCGTTCGCATCGGTGGGGGATACGCCGACGGCCATGAGATCGGAGGCTGTCATTGCGGTCAGATTGATGTCGGCACCGCCATTGATGTGGATCGAAGCGCCTTCATACAGCACGAACATCACGCCCGCGCCGCTCACCTCATGCTGGCCGTTGATGGTGAGCGAACCACCCACGATGTTGTAGACGCCCGGCGCAAAAGCGGTGTCGCAGCCGATATGGATGTTGGCGTAGGTGCCGGGGCGAACGTTGCCCGCCTGGCCACCCTCCATGACCTCGATGTTGGAATAGGTGGTACTGCGGCGATAATCTCGACGTTCCCACTTCTTGTTCTGGCCAGTGCCGCCGAGGTCCCTCCAGACCGGTTCCTCCACGATATCGGTACCCGCTACGGTGCCGTTCTGAACCAGCACCCGGTCCTCGCTAGTTGATACGTCGGAGCTGGCGCGCGCTTCCTCGAACTCCCACGGCTCGACATTGTTCTTGTTCGGCCCGGACCAGTAGGAATAGTCGGTGACGGTGCGCGTATCGACATCGGCGAAGGTCGTGTCGCCCTGGGCAGAACAGCTATAGGTCCGCGCCACCTGGGATTCCGCCGGATTGGGCGGATCGAGATCCGCGAAGGGATCGAAGAGGCCGTCCTGATATTCCAGGATCACATCGTCGGTATTGTTTTTCAGCCATTCGTCGATGCCACCGGCAGACAGGATCCAGCCCGCATCGACATCGGGATTGCCGTTCACGCGAATGGACAGGTCGTCGGTCGACAGGGCCTGCATGCCGCAGCTGGCCGTCAACACTGCGTTGCCGCCGATGGTGACCGCGCCTTCATCGTCGGGATCGGTGGCGATCAGGCAACTGGTAAAGTCTTCACCTTCTTCGAAGGACGCTTGCGCAAAGGCGAAAATCGTGGCGCTCTTGCCGGTCAGGAAGCTGGTGAAGGGCAGGGGCTTTGTTGCCGTCGCAGATACCGCGACGGAGTTGAGCGTACCGCCCGCGAAATTGGCGAGCTGAACGTCCGGATCGGCATTGAAATCGTCGGTCACCGACAGGTTGGCGGCGAATTCCTGTTCTGCGCGCTCGACATAGGTGCTCTCGGTATCGGCCTCGGCACGGGCCCAGGCACCCGCCACCGCTGCCTGGTCAACCGCGAACTGCAGCTCGCGTTTCCACATGTACCACTGCGTGACGTCAACGCCGAGCCCCGCGCCACCGATCAGGACAGGCATGCCGAGCGCAACCAGCAGGGTCGCATTGCCGCCGTTGCACTGCCGAAGGTTCTTGAGCGTCTTGGAAACGAAGTTGGCGGTCATGCAATCACCTGTGAATTACCAGCGAACCGTCCTGACTTACCGGGGGCGTGGTTACGGGGTGGTAACGAGGCAAAGTTAACAGCCTCTTTGCACCACCATCCCGCAGCTTGCGCGGAGAACGATCCAGAATTTCGCTGGATTAGATATGACTGCAGGCCCTGCTGGCTCTCTTGCACAGGCATTTCTTAGGTCCCAACAATCTCGAAATGCTCAAGGTGCTTGGTTGAATTGGTCCTAACGGCCCAATCGGGCGAAGCGCGCGAATCGGGCTTTGACAAGCGCTCGTGTTTCAGGCGAAAACGCCATTCTCAATGACAGCTGATCTCATCGAAACCCTGCCTTTGCCGCAGCGCCTTGCGCTATCCTACGCACCGCGCCGGAACCGCGATAATGTGCTGGCCCTGCTCGCGCTCAACGCAAGGTTGTCGGGCATCGTACGTCAGCAGGGGGAGCCGGTAATCGCGCAGATGAAGCTCGCCTGGTGGCGCGATCGATTTGCGCAGGATACCTCCGAGTGGCCAGTGGGCGAGCCGTTGCTGGCGCTGCTTTCCAGGTATGAGGGGGCTACCGAAATGCTGGGCTCGCTCGTCGATGGGTGGGAGGGATTGCTGTCGGAAACCCTCGGGCGACAGGAGATCGAGGGTTTTGCGGGTGGTCATGCTGACGCGTGGTCCGGAATGCTAAACTTCTCTGATAAGTGCGGGGAGGAAGAAGCGGTTCGGCGGGCGGCAGAGCAATGGTCGCTGGCCGATCTTGCGATGAACCTTTCCGATGAGCGCGAACGCGCACTCACGTTGGAAAGGGTGAGGTCAATCGGGCAGGATCAGGGCCGGCTCCCGCGCAGTGCGCGTTCTTTGACTGTGCTGCGGGGCCTTGCCCTGCGCGCGCTGGAGCGTGGGAGCAGCGATCTGCTCGACGGACCGGGTGCGATGGCAATGGCCTTGCGCCTGGGCGTGGTCGGGCGCTAGCTAAGTCCTTCGAATCTGAGGGGATATCGATGGACAGGATGATTCTCGGCGCCTTTGGCGCCTTGCTGCTCGTGGGCCTGGGTCTGTTCTGGGTGCAGGGGCGGGCACAGGTGGAACAGGGCGCACCTCCGCCCGATCGGTCGCCGGAGGTGTCGACAGCTGCCGATCCCGATGCACTTCCCAGCGCCGACATATCCGACCTGACCGGGCCAGAACCCCCCGAGGCAAGTGAACTCACGCGCGAGCAGAGGCGCTTCTTCCGGTACGATCGGAACCGCGACCTGAAGATCACTCGCAACGAAATGCTCTCCTCGCGCACGGATTCCTTCCGCAACCTCGATACCGATGGCAACAATCTGCTGACATTCGAGGAATGGGCGATCACCACTTCCACCCGCTTCGCAGAGATGGATGCTAACGAGGATCAGGAACTGACCCAGGCCGAATTCGCTACCAGCGCGCCTAAGCCGAGGCGTACCTCGCGGCCAAGCTGTAACTGCTAGGCCATCAGGCGGGAACGCTCGCCATTCCCGCCAGCCATTCGCCGAAATGACCTTTGGCACGGCTGGTATAGGCTTCCTTGCGCTGCTTCTTTTTCACCTCGTGCAAGGGCGGGAAAAGGCCAAAATTCACGTTCATCGGCTGGAAGTGCGCAGCATCGGCATCGCCGGTGATATGGCTCAGCAAAGCTCCCATCGCCGTGGTGGCAGGGGGAGGGGACCATGCTTCGCCAGCAAGTTCGGCAGCGGTCATGAGGCCCGCCATCAGGCCGACTGCGCTGCTCTCGACATACCCTTCGCAGCCGGTCACCTGCCCGGCAAAGCGGATATGGGGCGCGGATTTCAGGCGCAGCTGGCGGTCCAGCAATTCCGGCGAGTTGATGAAGGTGTTGCGGTGCATTCCGCCCAGACGCGCGAACTCGGCATTCTCCAGCCCGGGAATGGTGCGGAAAAGCTCCACCTGCGCGCCGTATTTCATCTTGGTCTGAAACCCGACCATGTTCCACAGGGTGCCGAGCTTGTTGTCCTGCCGCAGTTGCACCACGGCATAAGGCCAGCGGCCTTGCGGATGTTCTTCGGTGCGGTCGTGCGGATTGTCGAGGCCGACGCCCTTCATCGGCCCGTACCGCAAGGTTTCCAATCCACGCTCGGCCATGACCTCTATCGGCATGCAGCCATCGAAATAGGGCGTGTCGGCTTCCCACTCCTTGAACTCGCCCTTTTCGGCGTCGAGCAAGCCCTGTACGAAGGTTTCGTACTGCTCCTTCGTCATCGGGCAGTTGATGTAGTCGCCATCCTCGTTGGAGGCGATGGTTGTCTTGTTCCAGCGCGACTGGATCCAGGCCTTTTCCATGTCGATGCTGTCGCGATAGACTATGGGCGCGATGGCATCGAAGAAAGCAAGGCGATCCGCTCCGGTTGCACTCACGATACTCTCGGCGAGGCTTGCGGCGGTGAGGGGGCCGGTGGCGACGATCGTCAGGCCCTCGCCGGGAAGCTGGTCAACCTTTTCGCGCACTACCTCGATGTTCGGATGATTTTCGAGGCGTTTCTGCACCTCGGAGCTGAACACATCGCGATCGACCGCCATGGCGCTGCCGGCAGGAACGCGGGCGATCTCACCGGCAGCCATCACGATACTGTCGAGTCGCCGCATCTCGTGATGGAGCAGGCCTACAGCGTTCTTCTCGTCATCGTCTGAGCGGAAGGAATTGGAGCACACGAGTTCCGCCAGACCATCGGTCTGGTGGGCCGCAGTCTCGCCGCCGCCCCCGCGCATTTCGGAAAGGCGGACGCGAATTCCGCGCTGGGCCATCTGCCAAGCTGCTTCGCTGCCTGCAAGACCGCCCCCGATAATGTGAACCTGGTGCTTCATGCGGCGGCAGATAAGCGCTTGCGAGCGCTGGCGCAAATGCAGCGGCGCGAGTAGGGCGTCAACATGCCGAGAAGAGCCCTCGCCGAGAAGCGTCCATTCCTGCTGCTGAGCGTGGTTGCCGCGCTTTCTTTCTACTACTTGCAGGCGACGAACCTGCCGGAACTGTTCCTGATACCTATCAAGGGCTTTGCCGTCGGCTTTCTCGCCATCTACGCTTATCTGCGGCACGGCAGTGCGGATTCCCGGCGTCTGGCGCTGGCGCTGGGTGTGGCGGCTATGGCGGACATGGCGATCGAAGGCTCGCGCCTGCCTGTCGTGCTGCTGGTGCCCGATCTCGAGGTGTGGCTGCCTGCGCAATTCGACCTGATCGTAGGCGGCGCGCTATTCTTCGTATTCCACATGCTCGCCGTGTCGGTTTTCATGCAGCATTCGCGCGGGAAACTGCATGGCAGAGATCAGTGGATCTTCCTCGCGATCCTCATGCTGCCGCCATTGATCGGTTATTTCCTGCCGTATGATCGCTCGTTCGGCTGGATGGTGGCGATTTACGGCGTTGCGCTCGGTCTGATGGCGGCGAGTGCCTGGATGAGCGACTTTCCAAGGATGCGCGTAGCGGCCGGGGCCCTGTTGTTCGTGGTTTCCGACCTGCTGCTCTTCGCTGAGCTGGGACCGCTATCGGGCAGCCTGGTGCCCGAATATCTCGTCTGGCCGATCTACTACCTCGGCCAGTTCCTGATCACGGTGGGTGTAGTTACCACCCTTCGGAAGCGCAATCCGGAGCTTCGCATGGTTTATCGGCGAGCCGACTGACGGCTGCGACGACCGGTTAAAACGGGGGATAAGATCAGCTGGACAATCCCCGCAGCATGGGCGCGGTGGCATAAACATGTACGGGTCTTGAGTCGCTCACAAGGGGAGAGCAATCCATGACTAAGTTGACGTATCGTTCATCCAAGCCAGACAGTTGGTCGCAACCGAGACCCTTTCAAGATCCCGACTTACGCCGGATGAAGTTCGGCCGGATCGAGCCTATGGAAAAGCCCGGATTCTTCGCCCGATTTCTAGGACGCTAGCGACCTTTAGGGTTCGCGGAGCCATTCATTCCCTTATGCCAAATATCTGTCCGACCCCCGCGTGGACGGAATGCAGCGGTTCGGGGGCGGAACGACTGAGGCAATCCCTACGCTAACAATGCGACGACTGCACTAGCAGTCCTTGGCGACTAGCCTCCTGGCAGTCAGCCCTTTCACCCGCGCCTGTGTGGCGTTCGCGTTCGCACAAAAAGGTGGGCAGAGCTGTCGCAATCGCACCCGGTTGGGCCATGAACGGACAAGAACCGCGCCGGCGCACCTACCGAGAGAATGTGGCGGCGGGATCTTCTCAGAAATCAAAACGATGGCTTCGCGGCGGAATCAATCCGCGTCCGGTTCCTCGTCGATATTGTCGTCCCGGTCCATCGTCGTATGGGGCGTGGTCTCGTCACCACCGCCGCGGCGTTCGAGCATCTCCTCGACCACGGCTTCCTCGGCTTCGTTTTCAGGGCTCTCGTCCTCATCGATGCGGGCAGCGCCGACGATATGTTCGCCCTTCGCGACGTCGAAGATACGGATGCCTGATGAGCTGCGCCCGTAGATGGCCCAACCTAGGTGATTCTCGAAGCCGCCCTCGATCAAATGGCGGAAATTCACCGGCAAACGTATGAGCTTCGCACGGTCGGTCACCAGCATCAATTGCATGCCATGGCGGATCGGGAAGCTGGCAACGACCGGGCCGTTACGCTCCGGATCGCTGCCGGGCGTGCCGATATTGGTGATACCCTGTCCCCCGCGACCTGTGGTGCGGTATTCGTAGGCGCTGGAAATCTTGCCATAGCCGTTGGCCGTGATGGTGAGAATGAACTCCTCGCCCTCCGTCATGGCGTTGACCTGATCGGCGGGCAGGCTAGCCACCGCCTCGTTGTTCTTCCAGTCCGCCGCGCGCAGATAGGCGTCGCGCGTTTCCATGTCGGCACTCAGCTTGTCGAGCACCGCCAACGAAACAACCTTGGCGCCGTCCTTCAGGGCCATGCCGCGTACGCCGATACCGGTACGGCTCTTCGTTTCGCGCGCATCCGTGGCGGCGAAGCGAATCGCCTTGCCGGCGTCGGATGCGAGGAAGATCTCCTGTTCCTCGTTCAGCAGGCGCACGCCGATCAGCCGGTCCCCACTGCCTTCGACAAAGCCCATCGCGTACTTGCCGTTCGAGGGAACATTGGTGAAGGCATCCATCGAGTTGCGGCGGACCATGCCTTGCTCTGTGGCGAAGACGATGTTGAGGGCTTCCCACTCGTCCTCGTTCTCCGGCAGGGGCAGTACGTTGGTGACGCGTTCCTCGTCGCCCAGCGGCAGCAGGTTCACCATCGGGCGACCCTTCGTCTGCGGACCGCCTTCGGGCAGCTTCCACACCTTGAGGCGATAGACCCGGCCCGTATTCGTGAAAAAAAGCACGGGGTTATGCGTCGAAGTTACGAACATTTCGACGACGGCATCCTCGTCCTTCGTCGCCATGCCGCTACGACCCTTGCCGCCGTGGCGCTGGGCGCGGAAGGTATCGAGCGGGGTGCGCTTGATGTAGCCGGAGTGAGTGACGGTGACGACCATCTCCTCCCGCTCGATCAGGTCCTCGTCCTCGATCCCGTCCCACGCGGGCGCAATTTCGGAGACGCGCGGCGTAGCGAACTGGTCGCGCACTTCCTGCAATTCCTCACGCATAACGCCATACAGCTTTGCGCGGTCGGCCAGCAGCGAGAGGTAGTACTCGATCTTGTCGGCCAGTTCCTGCAGCTCGTCGCCGATCTCGTCGCGGCCAAGGGCCGTCAGGCGATGCAGGCGCAGGTCGAGGATGGCTTTCACCTGCCGCTCGGAAAGCTGGTAGGTGCCGCCCGCCTCGTCCGCCGTCGGCTCGATCGCTTCAACAAGGCGAATATACTGCGCGATGTCGCCAATCGGCCATTCCTTGTCGAGCAGCTTCTGCCGCGCGATCTGCGGGTTGGACGATCCGCGGATCATCGCCACCACCTCGTCGAGGTTCGACACGGCGACCACCAGGCCCAGCAAAACGTGGGCTCGGTCACGTGCTTTGTTCAACTCGAACTTCGTGCGCCGGGTGATGACCTGCTCGCGGAAGGCGATGAAGCTTGAGATGATATCCCGCAAGTCCAGCGTTTCCGGGCGGCCGCCGCGGATCGCCAGCATGTTCGCCGGAAAACTCGCCTGTGCGGGCGTATGCCGCCAAA
Organism: Aurantiacibacter poecillastricola; assembly: GCF_030730945.1. Lineage (GTDB taxonomy): Bacteria > Pseudomonadota > Alphaproteobacteria > Sphingomonadales > Sphingomonadaceae > Alteraurantiacibacter > Alteraurantiacibacter poecillastricola. The sequence continues at coordinate 861,366 of NZ_JAVAMS010000002.1, read as the reverse complement.
GCTGGTTGAGCACGACATCGGGCGTCGCATCGCGCTTCAGGTCGATCACCACGCGGACACCGGCGCGCGAGGATTCGTCGCGAATGTCGGCAATGCCCTCGATCCGCTTTTCCTTGGCGGCATCCGCGATCTTCTCGACCAGTCCGGCCTTGCCGACCTGGTAGGGAATGGAGGTAAGCACGATGCTCTCGCGGTCGCCGCGACCCTTCTCGATCTCGTGTCGGCTGCGCATCAGGATCGAGCCGCGACCTGTCGTGTAGGCCGAGCGTGCACCGCTCTTGCCCAGGATCAGAGGGGCGGTGGGGAAGTCGGGCCCCGGAATGATCTCGTGCAGCTGCTCCGCCGTAATGCCGGGATCGTCCATGTAGGCAAAGCAGCCGTCGATCACCTCACCCAGATTGTGTGGCGGGATATTCGTCGCCATGCCCACTGCGATGCCGCCTGCGCCGTTGACCAGCAGGTTGGGAAAGCGCGCAGGGAGGACGGACGGCTCCTTCTCGGAGCCGTCGTAATTGTCGACGAAATCGACTGTATCCTTGTCGAGATCGTTCAGCAGCGGTTCGGCCGCGCGGGCAAGACGGCTCTCGGTGTAGCGCATGGCCGCAGGGGGATCCGGGTCCATGCTACCGAAGTTGCCTTGGCCGTCGATCAGGGGAAGGCGCAGCGACCACGGCTGTACCATGCGGGCGAGTGCATCGTAGATCGCGCTGTCGCCATGTGGGTGGTAGGAGCCCATGACCTCACCGACGATCTTCGCCGATTTGCGATAGGGCCGGTTGGCAGTGTATCCGCCGACCTGCGCGGCGTAGAGAATGCGGCGGTGGACGGGCTTCAGGCCATCGCGAACGTCGGGCAATGCGCGGCTCACGATCACGCTCATCGCGTAATCGAGATAGCTCGTCTTCATTTCCTCGACGATGTCGATGCGTTCGAATTCGCCCGGGTTCTCCGGGGCGCCAAGAGTTTCGGTCTCGTCGCTCACTAAATCACATTTCCATTGTCGTTCTGTCTGGTCGCAATGTAGGGGGGCGGGCGCGCTCGCACCATAGCGGGCCCGGGGAAAACCCTAGAAAATCCGCCCTTTTTCCACACCTCTTGCCCCCAAAGCTGAATTTGCGCGCATTGCAGCGTTAAAACCCCGTTCAGCGCGCGTTTCCTAGGACATATTTGCAATCTCGGTCGTTGTGTGCATGAGGCCCTCAACCGGGAAAGACGGGCAGTAGAAGCTGCCTGACTGAAGTTACCAGGAGAGTTTATTACTATGCTTCGCGCTTTTCGTCCCACTCGCACGAAATCCTTTCACGGCACCGTTGCCGGCTTTGCCATGGCGATCGCCCTGGCTGGCGGTGCTGCCGTTGGTTCGGCCGCATTCACGTCCGAGGCCGCCTATGCCCAGAACTCTCGTGGGTTTGCCGAAGCTTACCAGCCGGTAGCCGAGATGGTGCAGCCCGAGACTGCCAATTTCGAAGGTGCGCGCGCCCAGATACCGACGATCGTTGCCGCTATCGAAAACGAGAACGATCGGCAGGTCGCCGGTAATCTCATCCTCAATATCGGGAACAATCTGGAAGACCCCGCCCTACAGCGTCAGGGTCTCGAGTTGATGCTCGAAAGCGGCCTCGTCCCGCCGGAGCAGGTTGGCCAGTTCAACTGGTTTGTCGGCAGTCTCGCCTATCAGGCCGAGGACTGGGCTGATGCCCGCGCCGGTTTCCAGGCTGCGCAGGCCGCGGGATACAGCGAGCCCGAAACCGACCTGACGCTGCTGATCGCCGACACTTATGAGCGTGAAGACAACGTTCAGGGCGCTTACGACTATGTGATGCAGGCCGTTGCCGACGCTGAAGCGGCCGGCAATACGCCGCCTGAAGGATGGCTGCTGGGCCAGTTGCAGAACTCCTATGACTACGAGAATGCTCCGCAGGCGCTCGAAGTCAGCGAGACGCTGTTGCGCAACCACCCGACGTCGCAGAACTGGGTGAACGCCCTGCAGGTGATCAATGCACTCTACGAGTTCGACTCCGCACAGCGCGTGGATCTCTATCGCCTCATGCGTGAGACCGGCGCCTTGACGCAGCGCCCCGAGTTCATCCGCTATATCGAGGATCTCGATCCGCGCGTGATGTCGAACGAAGTGCAGAAAGTCCTCACGCTGGGCCTGGAAACCGATGACGTCTTCACCGCCGACGATCCCTACTATCTCGAGGTGAAGGACATCGCCGATACCCGCGCTCCGCAGGATCGCAATGGTATCGACAGCCTCATCTCCGATGGGCGTTCGGGTGACGGGCTCGACGCGGTTTCCGCCGGTGACGTACTCTACTCCATCGACGACTACGCACGTGCCGAAGAGCTTTACGGTGTGGCGCTCGAGAAGGGTTATGACGCCGATACGGTCAACACCCGCATCGGCATCGTGCAGGCCGCACAGGGCGATTATGCCGGTGCCCTCGAAACGTTCGAGATGGTGGACGGCACTCGCGAGCCGATCGCCCGCCTCTGGGCGGCATATGCCCGCTCGATGATGTAAGTATCGGCGGAATTACTGTTCTGAAATTAGCGGCGCGGGAGCTCGGCTTCCGCGCCGCTTTTCGTTTCGGGTCGCGTGTTGGTTTTCTAGACGTTGAACTTGAACAGCAGGACGTCGCCGTCCTGAACGAGGTATTCCTTGCCTTCCTGGCGCAGCTTGCCCGCCTCGCGCGCAGGCCCTTCACCGCCCAGCGACACGTAGTCTTCATAGGCAATCGTCTCGGCGCGGATGAAGCCCTTCTCGAAGTCCGTGTGGATCTCGCCTGCCGCCTGGGGAGCCTTTGCATCGGCGGGCGTAGTCCACGCGCGTGCTTCCTTGGGCCCGGCGGTGAAGAAGGTCTTCAGGCTAAGGAGCTGATAGCCTGCGCGGATCACGCGAGCGAGGCCGCTTTCCTCCAGCCCTAGCTCGGCAAGGTATTCCTTGCGCTCCTCCCCGCCCATCTCGACAAGCTCGGCCTCGATCGCGGCTGAGACGACGACTGCCTGGGCGCCCTCCGTCTCAGCCTTGGCGAACACTTTTTCGGACAAGGCATTGCCGCTTGCCGCCTCGTCCTCTGCCACGTTGCAGACGTAGAGCACCGGCTTGGCAGTAAGCAGCTGAGCCTTCTCGAAAAGGCGCGCTTCCTCATCGTCCTTCGGTTCGGTAAGGCGCGCGGGCTTGCCATCGCGCAGGAGTTCCAGCGCCTGCCCCAGCACGCTGGCCAGAGCCTTCGCTTCCTTGTCGCCGCTGGTGGCGCGACGCTTGGCGTTCTCCACCCGCTTCTCCAGGCTTTCGAGATCGGCGAGCATCAGTTCGGTCTCCACCACCTCGGCATCGGCTATGGGATCGACCTTGTTGGCGACATGCTGGATGTCATCGTCTTCGAAACAGCGCAGAACGTGGACGATTGCATCCACCTCGCGGATGTTGCCGAGGAACTGGTTCCCGAGTCCTTCGCCGGCGCTCGCCCCTTTCACGAGGCCAGCAATGTCGACGAAGGACAGCTGGGTATGAATGATCTTTGCGCTGCCCGCGATCCTGGCAATCTTCTCCAGCCGCTCGTCAGGCACGGCGACCTGGCCGACATTGGGCTCGATCGTGCAGAACGGATAGTTCGCGGCCTGTGCGGCCTGTGTTTCGGTAAGGGCGTTGAAAAGGGTCGACTTGCCGACATTGGGCAGGCCCACGATCCCGCAGCGGAATCCCATAAGTGTATGCCTTCATGCATCTGGATTGAGTATTGCGCCGCGCCTTAGCCGCCTCCTCGCCGGAATGCCAGCGCGGGCACGGGGCAGGGTAGGTAAACGGCTTCTCAACTCCCTCGTCCCTATGGCACACCCATGAGAAACACATTTCGCTTCTGTACCATGAGCGCACTTGCACTTTCGCTTGCCGCTTGCGGCCTTTCGCCCGAGGAGCGCTTGGACCGCGCCGAGGCGGCTTACGAAGATCATCGTTTCAGCGAAGCCCGGCTCGACCTTGGCACGCTTCTGCAGGAAGACGGGAATGATGCACGCGCGCTGGAATTGCTGGCGCGCACGCAGCTGTGGCTCGGCGATGGCGTTGGTGCGCAGGCAACTCTGGAACGGCTTGATGCCGATAGTCGACCCGGCGACTACGAGACGCTGCTCGCCGAGGCCTTCGTTCTGCAGGGCGAGTTCGAGAGCGCGCTCGCAGCAGGCGAGGCGCTCGGCACGGCAGAAGGGCTGCGGATTGCGGCGCTTTCCCATATCGGCCTGGGAAGCAATGACGAGGCTCTCGCTGCATTTGAGCGGGGGGCCAGTGCGCCCGGAGACCGCTCGCGCCTCTACGCGGACTTTGCGCGCTTCGTGCACATGGCGGGCGATAGCGCTAGAGGACTGGAACTCGCCGCGCTGGCTCGAGAAGCCGATCCCGATGGCCTCGACCCTCTGATCGCCAGCGCCATGATCGCGCAGGATGGCGGCTCCCTTCCGGAAGCGCTGGCGTTCTACGAGGACGCTCATCGTCACTGGCCGGAATCGCGTATCGCGCTGCTCGGGCGGATCGGTGCGCTGGGCGATATGGGCCGGCTCGACGAGGCCCGCGAATTGATTGCCCAGGCAGCGCGAGTAATGCCGGGAGATGCGGATGTCATCTACTTGGAGGCGCGGCTTGCGGCCGAGGACGGCGAATGGGCGGAAGTACGCGATCTGCTGCAGCCCCTCGAAGGGCGCGAGGATCCTCGCCAGCAATTGCTCTACGCTCGCGCACTGGTGGAGCTTGATATGCCGGAGCAGGCCATATCGCGACTCACCTCGTTGGTCCGCCGCACACCGCAATCGGCAGAACCGCGCCGCGTGCTTGCACGAGCGCAATTGGAAGCAGGGGATGCTGCTTCCGCGTTCGACATCATTGCGCCGCTTGCGACAAGTCCGGAGGGCACACCGAGCGATCTCGCGCTATATGCAGAAGCCGCTCGGGCCTCCGGGCAGGCGGACTCCATTGAGGACGCACTGGCGAAGGCGCCGCCGGCGGAACGGGTAGCCACCCTGCTGGCCCGTGCTGATGCCCACCTGCGGGGTGAGCGCTGGAAGGCGGCTGTCGAAGCCTACGAACAATTGCGCAGCTGGACGGGCGATACGAACGCGATGGTTCTCAACAACCTTGCCTATGCCAAAAGCCGTACCGGGCAATCGACGGAAGCGCTGAGCCACGCCCTGCGAGCACTGGAATTGGCCCCGGACCATCCGAGCGTACTCGATACGGCCGGGTGGTTGCTGGTTGAAACGGGGGAAGATCGTACTCGAGGTATCGCTTTGCTCGAGCGCGCGGCACAGCTCGCGCCTGCAAACGCGAATATCACGCGCCACCTGGAACGCGCGCGGCGCGGCCAAGGCTAAAGCTGCAGCTAAAGCGGCGCCGGTTCAGCGGACGCTCCCGCCTTCGCGTGATCAGGCGAGGGCAGGTCGGCCCGGTGCTCTGGCTCGCCTGCGATGCCGAATTGCTCCCAGACCGAGGAGGGCGAGACCGAGCAGGCCAATCATGCCGGGCGCGGGCACCTGCGCACCGCTCGACGTGCTGCTTCCGGTGGAGCCCGACGACGTGGTCGACCGGCCGCTGGCCGAGCCGACTTCGCCAGCACCGGTGATGCCCTGGTAGCGCACGAAGAAGTCGCTCAGCGTGATGGCGCTCGCGCCGGGATCGAAATTCAGGACGAGCGATCCGGAGCCGGTCGACCCTTCCGAAACACCGCCGCCATTCGAGCAGGAGCCGCTGTTGGCCGCCTTGAAGCATACATCTACCGCGCCGATCTGGTTCGGGTAGGTCGGATCGTTGCCCCTGCCATCGGTGACGAAGGCATAGCTGTAGGCGCCGCTTACCGAAGCGCCCGAGATATCCGGATCGACATTGAAGGCGAAGCTTGAGACCTTGGAGGTGAGCCCTGCACTGGTTGTGTTGTCCACCAAATAGCCGAAGGAATAGGCGTTACCGGTCACCTCCTCCAAAGTGAAGGTGATGGAGCTAGTCAGGCCGTCCACCGTATTGTCCGGGCTACCGGCAAAGCCGTCGAATTCTACTGTGAAGCTCGTTCCCACGTCGCTGCCGTCCAGCGTGATCGGGTCGGCAAGCGCTGGCGTCGCGGCAATCATCGCCGATGCCGCCGCTAGCGTTGCAAGGAACGTCTTCATTTTTCGAATACCTTTGACCAAATGGTTTACGGCGATCGAAGCAACTCTTGTGCCAAGCCTGAAATCCTGCGGCAGTCAATGGTTAACTACTCCGGCTCGATACGCCGATTGTCAGGATTTCCGACGTTTCATCGAATGTTTGCGCTTTGGCAGTATCCGCCATCTCATGAGCCGCGTTCGCCCGATCATCGCTGCGTCCCTTTTCCTGTGCCTTTCCGCATGTCCGTCGCCCGGCGGCTCCGCAATCGACGAGGCTCGGGATGCCCTGGCAGCGCAGGACTACATTGCGGCTGAGCAGCATGTTCGCACAACCCTGTCGCAGATGCCGGACGATACCGGCGCGCTGGATGTGCTCGCCCGTGCGCAACTGGCCATGGGGCAGGGGGCCGTGGCGCTGGCCACACTCGACCGGTTGGGCCGCGCTGGGGGCTCGCCGGAGGATGCGGACCTGCTTGCCGCCGAAGCGCACTTGCAAACAGGCGATGCGGGTGCAGCTCGCGATCTCCTCGAAGGGCAGGAGAGCGCCGAGGCGTGGCGGCTACGGGCTCTCGCTGCCACCCTGAACGGCGAATTTGAAAGCGCCCGCAGTGCCTTTGCGCGAGGACGGACTGCCAGCGGCGAGAAGGGCAAGCTCCTCGCAGCGGAGGCTAGCTTTCACCTGTCTAGGGGGGACATTACGGCAGCGGAAGAGGCTGTGACCCTCGCTCAGGATACGGCGCCCGGACGCATCGAGACACTGTTCGTCGCGGCACGACTGGCGGAAGCCCGGGCGGAACCGCTGCTGGCTTTGTCGAATTACCTGCGCATCATCGAGATTGCCCCGCTGGATCGCCCCGCGCTGATCGCAGCTATTGCCGCGTCGGAGCGGGCCGGGCGACGCGAGGTCACGCGGCACCTCATCGCCTATGGCGCACAGACGCGTCCACTTGATAGTGAGTTCGTGTACCAGCAAGCGCGGGTGGAAGCCTGGGACGGGCGATGGGGCGCGGTGCGCGAGCGTTTGCAGGCCTATGAGACGGAGTTGGCCAAGCACGATCCGGCACGGCTGCTTTATGCCGAGGCGCTGCTCAATCTCGGGCAGGTCGAGACAGCACGCGCGATTGCGGCGCCGATCATCGCACGGCGGTCGGGCGATGCCGAGGCAGTGCGGCTCCAGGCCGAGATAGAGGCTGCCAGCTAAAGTGCGCGACTATTGCGCCGCGCCCTTTAGCGAAATGGATCAGGCGGCGATGCGGCGACGGCGCCGGGCGATGCCGATCCCGAGCGCAGCGGCAGCCAGAAGGCCCAGCGCACCCGGCTCGGGAACCTGCGTTCCGCCGCTGGACGACGAACCTTCGCCGCCCGAAGACGTCGATCCTTCACCCCCCGAGCTGGACGAGCCTTCGCCTCCCGAGGAAGACGAACCCTCGCCACCGGAGCTGGTGTAGCCTCCGGAACTCGTGCTGCCCCCGGAAGTGGAGGTGCTGCCGCAAGTCTCATGGCCGCAGCCGCAATAGTGCGAGTGGCTCCATCCGCCCCAGTTCCAGCCGCCCCACCAGGTCGCCTGTGCAGGAGCTGCCATGCCCAAAGCGGCGACGGAAATTGCGATTGCAGAAAGTTTACGTGTCATTGCCGAGATACCCCCTGAGTTTCGGTTAACTGCAGGAGAAGCAATTGGTGTGCCAAGCCAGCAAAACCGCGGCTGACGCTGGTTAACGCTCTGGTTGCAAATGCTGTCCTGTCAGGAAATCCGACAGGCTCAGTCCTGCATCTTCAGCGCCATCTCGCTCATGAAACGCGGGTCGTCGCCCCGGGCCAGCCATTCGGCGCAGGCCCCGATCGCGCCAAGCATTTGCGCAAGATCGTCCATCTCGGACTTGGCATAGTTTCCCAACACATGCCCATGCACCCGGTCCTTGTGGCCCGGATGGCCGATGCCGATCCGCACCCGCCGAAAATCTGCGCCGCAATGTGCATCTATCGAGCGCAGACCGTTATGGCCGGCATGGCCGCCGCCGACCTTTACCCTCACCTTGAAGGGGGCGAGGTCGAGCTCGTCATGAAAGACCGTCAGTGAACCGGGATCCAGTTTGTAGAAGCGCAAGGCCTCGCCCACGCTGCGACCGCTCTCGTTCATGAACGTGGCGGGTTTCAGGAGGAGAATTTTCTCGGAGCCGATGCGGCCTTCCTGCAGCCAGCCCTGGAACTTCTTCTGTACGGGGCCGAAATCATGCATGTCGGCGATGACGTCGCATGCCATGAAGCCGACATTGTGCCGCTGCATTGCGTAGCGCGGACCGGGATTGCCGAGGCCAACCCAGAGTTGCATGGGGATCCCCCCTCCTGACGCTGTCAGCGCTGTTCCTGCGGAACGCCTGTCTGCGGCGGTTGCTGCTGCGGCGAGTTGGCCTGCTGGCTCGTATTGCCCAGCACATCCATCACCGAGAGGTAGAAACTGGCGCAGTCATTGGCGAATGTATCGAGCTGTTCGTCGGTCGAGCCGGAAATGATGGCCGCGGCCGAACGGAACTGCGACACCGCCTCTGCCGAGGAATAATGGCTGAGGCGACCGGCGTAGAAAGCCGAGATGATGGTGAGATTGTTGAGAATGTCCGCGCGCTGCTGCGGCGGTATGCTGTTATTTCGCGAAAGCACGGCACGGCGCTGCTGCATCAGCACGAAACACTGGAAGTCCTGCGGGTCGGCGGGAAGCACTCGTCCCTGCTGGGAGAGGGCGGGGGGCGGCGCGATGGCCAGCCCCGCACCCAGTGCAAGCATAGAAACGAGTGCACGCAGGCGCATTACTCGCTCTTTTCTTCCTGCTCCTCTGCAGCATCCGCATCGGGACCCTGCTCGGTCGCGGCCACGCCATCGGCGGGGATGTCCTCACCCTCTTCCGCGCTCTCGTCCGAACGCTTGAGGGCGGAGGGGGCAACCACGGTTGCGATGGTGAAGTCGCGGTCGGTGATCGCGCTTTCCGAACCTTCGGGCAGGGTTACGGCGCTGATGTGCACCGAATCGCCAACCTCGAGGCCGGTCACGTCGATCTCGATCTCGCCGGGAATCTTGTCCGCTTCGCAGATCAGTTCCAGCTCGTGACGAACCACGTTGAGCACGCCGCCCTTCTTCAGGCCGGGGCTGGCTTCCTCGTTGAGGAAGACCACGGGCACGTTCACGTCGATCTTGGCGCCCTTGGCAAGGCGCAGGAAGTCGGCATGGATCGGACGGTCGGTGACGGGATCGAGTGCGACATCCTTGGGAAGAGTGCGCGTCGTCTTGCCGCCAACGGTAACTTCGACGATGGAGTTCATGAAGTGCCCGGTCATCAATTGCTTGACCAGTTCCTTCTCCTCCACATGGATGGGAGTGGGTTCATCCTTGCCGCCATAGATAACGGCGGGTACGCGGCCTTCGCGACGCAGCGCACGGGAGGCTCCCTTGCCAGCCCGTTCACGCATCTCGGCCGGCAGCTTCAGAGCTTCGCTCATGAGTAATGCCTTTCGATTGCAGATACATATACCGCCGCGCCTCCAGGGATGACATCAGCGGAAGGCGGGCCATTAGCAGCTAGCGTGGCAAAAGCAACTACTCGATGCGGCGAACCTCGAAACCGCGGGCTTGCAACAGTGCGACGAGTCCGTCCTCGCCGATAACATGTCCGGCGCCCACCGCGACAAGGGGTCTCCGCCCCCGTTCCACCAATTCGACGATGTCTTCCAGCCAGCGGGCATTACGCTCGGTCAGCAGGACGCGGCGCAGTTCGCGAGAGACATCGAGGGACTGGTTCACATGCGCGATCAGTTGTGCCTCGTCACCCGTCAGCCAGGCACGCAGCACCTGCTGGCTGGTGTTGGCGGCATGGGAGAGAGCGACGCCATGGAGGAGGTCGGCTTGGGCTTCGTTGGAAAGGCCGTCGAACAGGGATAGCTGGCCGGAAATGGTCTCGAGCCCGATCACCTCTGCCGCCTCGCGCGTCAGGGCCCGGTCCACGCCGTTGCGCGGGCCGCCGCTACGCACCTGGGAAGAGAGCATCATGGCCGCGGCCCAGCTTTCGATCCGGCTGAAATCCGAATCCTCCATGTCCGCATCTTCCATGAGGACGAGGAGATCTGCGCGTTCGTCATCATCGACGCGCGAGGAGAGCGGGGGCTGGCCGGGCGTTTCGGAGAGGTCGGCAAAAAGGGCAGCGCCTGAAGGATCGTCGAGATCGGCGATTTCGACCACCAGCACACCCGAAGTGGCGATGGCGTCTTCCAGCGTGCTGGTGCGCCATTCGAGATCGTCGGGCAGGGCATGAACGGTGCCGAACACCCATCCGGTCTGCCCCCCGGGAGATGTCACTTCCCACAGCGCCGGGGAGGGGGCAGGCCAGTCTTCCTCTGGCGCGGAAGACGCGCTGCAGCTGGCCAGCCATAGCGCGCCCGCCAAGGAGAGTAAGATGCGCAGGGCGGCGATCAATTGCCTACCCGCTCCGCCGTGAGCCCGCGCTCGGCCAGCATCTCCTGCACGCTACCCTCGCCAGCGAGATGGCCAGCGCCAACGGCGATGAATACCGTGCCCGGTTCGTCCATCCGCGTCTCGATCCACTCTGCCCAGTCGGCATTGCGGCGAGTGAGCAGCGCTTCGTAGAGGACCTCACTGGTCATCTCCTCGTTCATGATCCGGGCAAGGCCGTCGGCATCGCCCGCCATCCATTCGTCGACCATGCGTTGCAGGGATTCGCCCATGCGAGGGAGGCCTTCCACCGTCTCGTCCAGCAACGTGACCTGGGCGTCCATGGGCAGACCGTCAAGAAAGCCGATCTGCTGCTCGATGGTTTCGAGGGCATCGCGCTCCTTGCCCTCAACCATGCGATCAAGCGTGCGTTCGACACCTGCGGAGGGATCGAGGCCCTGCTGCACAAGGGCGAGCTGCGAGAGGTTCATGAAAGCGAACCACGGCTCGAACCCGTCGAAGGCGGCAGGCGGAAGGCCGAATTCGGTCATTGCGGCCTCGTACTGCTCGCGGTCCTCCTCGCTCATCATCTCGCGCAGGGTGGAGCCGACGGTGAGCTGCGCCATTTGCATCTGCATCTGCGCGATTGCCATCAATTCGGGCGGAGGCGTCTCACCTGGAACGACTTCGGGAATCGCGCTGGTGTCGATCTCGGTCACGAATTCGTAGGACCTTGCCAGAGCTTCCTCAATCACGGGTGTGAACCAGTCCACGCCCTCGGGCAGGAAATGGACCGTGCCGAAAAGATAGACGGTCGTGTCCTCGTCGCTCACCTGCCACATTGCAGGTCCCGTAACTTCGCCCTCGTGATTGTCGGCATGCGCCGGCGTCGCGGCAAGGGCCAGTGCCAGCGTGGAGGCAGCAAGGATGCGTTTGCGGAACATGGCGGTACTCCTGAGGTGATGGTGATGGGGAAAGAGGGTCAGCGCAAGCCCAGCTTCCTGACGCCATAGATGATGAAATACGCCGCCGCAGTTGCAAGGTAGATGGCGACATGATTGACCTCGGGGACCAGCTCCATGTCGTGAAACAACCACCAGCTGGGCAGGGCGACGAGGTAGAAATAAAGCGCGACCAGTGAGGCCCACAAATTGTCCATTACATCAAGCTCGTCCACCCGGCGGAAATACTCGACCGTGAACCAGGCAAAGCCTGCTAGAGCGAGCGCCCAGAACAGGTAAAGCACCCAGGTCGGAACCACGCCTTCAGCATAAAGGTCGGAGGCGAAACCGGTGGCAAAGCCCGTCACGATACCTCCGGCGAAACCGAGCGCGCAGAAGCGATAGAAGCGGGCACGGCGGGATTTCAGGCGAGCTTCGCCTGAAGCGGCTATATCAATTGTGTCCGTCATCGAAGATCTCCTCGATAGGCATTTCGAACAGGCGGGCGATACGAAAGGCGAGCGGCAGCGAGGGGTCGTGCTTGCCGGTCTCGATGGCATTCACGGCCTGTCGCGAGACATCGAGATGCCCCGCCAGTTCCGCCTGGCTCCAGTTGCGTTCGGCTCGCAGGACCTTGAGTCTGTTGTTCATCAGCTAATCAGCCAGCCAGCGAACCGAGGGCGATCGCGTGCGTTGCAGTCGACAATGCGAGCGCCCCGTTACGCACCAGGACAAGCGAAACACGGCTACTGAACGGCTTGCGAAACATCCTGAGCCTCCGTCATGCTATCCTGACCATATGTCAGGGATGCATGACAATTTGTCCTGCTTCCGCGACTATGTCAAGACTACCTGACAAAAAGGAACGTGCACCCGACCTCGCGTGTCTGCTGCGAAGCAATCTCGGCAGGTTAGTTGATCCGCTCGGCCTCCAGCCCGCGGTCTTGCAGCTTCAACAGCAATGAATGCGGGCCTTCGAAATGACCTGCGCCCACTGCCAGCAGGATGGAGCCCGGTTCATCGAGTCGCTTGTCCAGCCATTCGGCCCAGCGCGTGTTGCGGTGATCGAGCAAAACGTGGCTGAACGCTTCGCCGATCTTGCCCCCGCCGAAATTGAAATCGAAATCGTCGGCGACCTCGCCCTGTGCCCAGCTGTGCTCCATGGCCCAGTAGGCATCGCCCCTCTTGCCGGCATACTCGCTTTCGTACAGCGCACCGGACTTCCCGTCCCACTCCTGCAATCGGCTATCGAGTTCCTCGATCACCTCTACGTCGTTCACACGGCTGAGGCCGTACATGACGTGTCCTGAATCCTCGATGGAGCCGATAGGCCGCCCGCTTTCCGCGAACTCGAGCTCAAGCACCGTTTCAACGCCGTATTCATAGCTTGAGGGATCGCCTTCGATGCCCGGTTGCGCAAGGCCGAGAAGCGCAATGAGCACCGGCATGTTGTCTGCCGTTTCGAACGGAATGCCCGACATCCTCACCAGTTGCCGCCAGCGCGGGCGGGCCTGCGGCGACAGCTGGCTCGAGGTGGTCGCGCGCCGCTCCACCAGCTTGGCGAGCTTGGGTTCGATCCTTTCCATCGCGCGGGCGTTCTCCGCATCGCTGGTCTCGACCACCAGTTCGTCCACTTCGTCGATGATGGCGTCGAGCTGCGGATTGCGCCAGCGGAACCCTTCCGGAAGCAGATGGATCGTACCAAGCATGTAGATCGTCGTATCCTCGTCGGACAGCGACCATAATGCGGGCGCAGGCTCGTAATCCTGCGTGAAGGCGAAGCGATCGTCATCCTGCGCCGCAGCCGGCATCGCGATCGCGGCGAGGAAAAGCGCGAAAAACGCGTTCCAGAAACGGCGGGGCTTCACGCAAAAAGCTCACACCGCGCTGCGGTTCTTGTCAAGCTGCCATTACCGCTGTGCCATTGACGCTGCGCGGGGCTTGAGCCAAAGCGCCGGGCGTATGACACCAGCCCCGAACCGGCCACCTGAGCGCGATCCCAAAAGCTCTTTCCAGGACATGATCCTGGCGCTCCACGATTTCTGGAGCGCACGGGGATGCCTCCTTCTGCAACCCTACGACATGCGCATGGGCGCAGGCACTTTCCACACCGCCACAACCCTGCGCGCGCTGGGGCCCGAGTCCTGGAACGCCGCTTTCGTTCAACCCTGCCGCCGCCCGACCGACGGGCGCTATGGCGAGAACCCCAACCGGTTGCAGCACTATTACCAGTACCAGGTTATCTTGAAGCCAAGCCCGCCCGATATCCAGGAGCTATATCTGGAGAGCCTGAAGGTGATCGGCATCGACCCGCTCAAGCACGATATCCGCTTCGTGGAGGATGACTGGGAAAGCCCGACGCTGGGCGCCTGGGGCCTCGGCTGGGAAGTGTGGTGCGACGGGATGGAAGTCACCCAGTTCACCTATTTCCAGCAGATGGGCGGCTTCGACTGCAAGCCCGTGGCGGGTGAGCTGACCTACGGCCTCGAGCGCCTCGCCATGTATATCCAGGGTGTCGACAACGTCTACGACCTCGACTTCAACGGACGGGGCGTATCGTATGGCGAGGTCTTCCTCGAAAACGAGAAGCAGATGTCGAAGTGGAACTTCGAGGTTGCCGAGACCGATGCCCTGTTCGACCTGTTCAACAAGGCCGAGGCCGAGTGCCGCAATGCGCTGGATGCAGATGTGCCCATCGCCGCCTATGAACAGGCGGTGGAGGCGAGCCACATCTTCAACCTGCTGCAGGCGCGCGGCGTGATCAGCGTGCAGGAACGCGCCAGCTACATGGCCCGTGTGCGCGATCTCGCTCGCGGCTCCTGCGAGAAATACGCTGAGAAAATGGCGCCAGAGTGGCAAGAGAAATACCCGGAGTGGTCGCTATGAGCGATTTCCTGCTCGAACTGCGCTCCGAGGAAATCCCAGCCCGCATGCAGGCCGGTGCCCGCAGCGAACTGGAGAAACTGTTCCGCCGCGAAATGGGTGCCGCCGGTGTCTCGGTGGATGATGTCACGACGTACTCGACGCCGCGCCGCCTCGCCTTGATCGCGCGCGGACTTCCCGACGCCACCGAGGCGGTGAGTGAGGAAGCGAAAGGCCCGCCTGTCGGCGCTCCGGACCAGGCGGTGGACGGCTTCTGCCGCAAGACCGGCGTGGCCCGCGAAGACCTCGAAGTGCGCGAGGTGAAGGGCCGCGAGACCTTTTTCGCCGTGAAGAACATCCCCGGCCGCGCCACGAAGGACCTGCTGGCCGAGGCGATCCCGGTTATCATCGCCGATTTCAGCTGGCCCAAGTCCATGCGCTGGGGCGAGGCGTCGCTCTCGACCGAGAGCCTGCGCTGGGTGCGCCCGCTTTCGGGCATCGTCGCGCTGCTGGGCGATGACGTCGTGGAGTGCGAGGTTCACGGCGTCACCTCCGGCGCGGTCACGCTGGGGCACCGTTTCCACCATTCGGGCGACATCACCATCGGCAATGCCGACGACTACGCGATGAAGCTGCGCGCAGGCCACGTGATCGTGGACCACGAGGAGCGGGCTGCCCTCATTCGCGACGGCGCGAGAAAAGTCGCCGCCGAAGCAGGGCTTTCGCTGGTCGACGACGAGGGGCTGGTGATCGAGAACGCAGGCCTCACCGAATGGCCGGTGCCGCTGCTGGGCCGCTTCGACGAGGACTTCCTCGACGTGCCGCCCGAAGTCATCCAGCTCACCGCGCGGGTCAACCAGAAGTATTTCGTGTGCATGAAATCCTCCCCGTCGCGAGATGGGGAGGGGGACCGCGACAGGGAGGAAAACAGGCTCGCCAACGCCTTTATCTGCACTGCCAATATCGAGGCGGAAGACGGCGGCGCGGCCATCGTCGATGGCAACCGCAAGGTCCTTGCCGCGCGACTTTCCGACGCGCGTTTCTTCTGGGAACTCGACCAGAAAACGCCGCTGCGCGAACACGCGAGAAAGCTGGAGCGGATCACTTTCCACGAGAAGCTGGGCACCGTTGCCGACAAGGTGGACCGGGTGGCGAAGCTGGCAGCGTGGCTCACCTCCGACGCCCGCGCGCCCAATGGCGACCACAACCTCGCCCGGCAGGCTGCCGAGCTTAGCAAGGCCGATCTCGTCACCGAGATGGTCGGTGAATTTCCCGAGCTGCAGGGCTTGATGGGTGGCTATTACGTGGAGAAGGAAGGCTTGCCGCGCGAAGTCTCCGACGCGATCCGCGATCATTACAAGCCCATCGGCCAGGACGATGAAGTGCCGACTGCACCGCTGACCGTTGCCGTAAGCCTCGCGGACAAGCTCGACAATTTGTTCAGCTTTTTCAACATCGATATCCTGCCCACAGGCTCCAAGGATCCCTTCGCGCTGCGCCGGGCCGCGCTAGGCTATCTGCGTCTCGTCCAGGCGAATGGACTGGAGCTTTCGCTGGAGCAGGCCGCACAGGCATGGGGCGGGATAGGACGCGCCAAGCTCGGAACGAGGGTTGCCGAATTCCTCTCGGACCGGCTTGCCGTGCAAATGCGGGAGGAAGGCGTGCGTCACGACTACATTGCTGCATCCAGGGACTGGAAAGGCCAGACCGACGGGCGAACGGACCGGATCGAGGCCCGCGCCCGCGCTCTTGCCGATTTCCTCGACACCGAGAACGGCGCCAACCTGCTTGCCGGATACAAGCGAGCCGCCAACATCCTCAAGAAGGAGGACTGGCACGGCATCGAGGGCGAGATCGCTCGTACCGGAGAGGAAGACCCGCTTGCCATCGTCGACGATCCGGACCTCAAGGCCGTGGTCGATGCCAAGATGACCGAGCGCCATGCACGCGAACTGTCCTACACGCCCGAACCTGCTGAAAAGGCGCTGATCGACGCGCTCGACAAGGCGGAACCCGAAGCTTCGCGAGCCATTGCAAGCGAGGACTTCGAGGCGGCCATGTCCGCGCTTGCAGGTCTTCGCGCTCCGATCGACGCATTCTTCGAGGAGGTGACGGTCAATGACCCGAATGAGGACAAGCGCGCCGCCCGGCTTGACCTGCTTGCGCGTTTTCGTGCTGCAGTGCACAACGTCGCAGATTTCTCGAAGATCGAGGGGTAATTTCTAAGGTGACAGATCCAACCGGCAAGATTGGCCAAATTTCCTTTCTTTACAAAGGTTTGGCGGAGTTCCGGATATTCCAGAAAACCCCCTGTCACTGTTCCATATCAAAGGCGCTCGCATGACCCAGACTGTCTACACCTTCGGCGGCGATGCCCCGCATGACGATCCTCGCCAGCGCGACAAGACCGTGACCGGAGGCAAGGGTGCGAACCTTGCCGAGATGGCCAGCATCGGCCTGCCGGTCCCTCCGGGCTTCACCATCACTACCGAGGAATCGGTCCGCTATCTCGAACACGGCGCGGCCTTCTCCGACCAGCTGCGCGAGGATGTGGCGAAGGCGCTGGCCCATATCGAGAAGGCCGTGGGCAAGCGCTTCGGCGATGCGGCCGACCCGCTGCTGGTCTCGGTCCGCTCTGGCGCGGCGGTCTCCATGCCCGGGATGATGGACACCGTCCTCAATCTCGGCCTGAACGATGAGACGGTGGAGGGACTTGCCAAGGTCAGCGATGACGAGCGCTTCGCCTGGGACAGCTATCGCCGCTTCGTGCAGATGTATTCCGACGTCGTCCTCGGCCTCGATCACGGCCTGTTCGAGGAAGCGGTGGAGATCGCCAAGGAAGACAATGGCTACTTCACCGACACCGAGATGACCGCCGAGAACTGGCGCGCCATCGTCAGCGAATTCAAGCAGATCGTGAAGGCGGAGCGCGGCGGTGAGCCCTTCCCGCAGGACGTGCACGAGCAGCTGTGGGGCGCAATTGCCGCCGTCTTCGCCAGCTGGGATACCGAGCGCGCCAAGATCTACCGCCGCCTCAACTCCATCCCGCACGACATGGGCACTGCAGTGAACGTGCAGGCCATGGTGTTCGGCAATATGGGGGAGACCAGCGCCACCGGCGTCGCCTTCACCCGCGACCCTTCCACCGGCGAGCGCACCTACTACGGCGAATGGCTGGTGAACGCGCAGGGCGAGGACGTGGTGGCCGGCATCCGTACGCCGCAATACCTCACCAAGGCGCGGCGCGAGGCGGCGGGCGCGGAAAAGCCCAGCATGGAAGAAGCCATGCCCGAGGCGTACGAGCAGCTCGCCAAGGTCTTCGACCTGCTCGAGAATCACTACAAGGACATGCAGGACATCGAGTTCACAGTGCAGGAAGGCTCGCTGTGGATGCTGCAGACCAGAAACGGCAAGCGTACCGCCAAGGCCGCGCTGAAGATGGCAGTGGACATGGTGGAGGAAGGGCTGATCGACGAGAAGACCGCGATCTGCCGCGTCGATCCCATGGCGCTCGACCAGCTGCTGCACCCCACGCTCGATCCCGATGCGCCGCGCGACGAACTGGCGACGGGCTTGCCTGCCTCGCCCGGTGCCGCTTCGGGCAAGATCGTCCTCGACGCCGATACCGCCGAACTGTGGGCCGGGCGCGAGGAGGACGTGATCCTCGTTCGCGTGGAGACCAGCCCGGAGGACATTCACGGGATGCATGCGGCGCGCGGCATTCTGACGGCGCGCGGCGGCATGACCAGCCACGCCGCCGTGGTGGCGCGCGGCATGGGCCGTCCCTGCGTCTCGGGCGCTTCTGGCGTGTCGATCAATCTGCAGGAACGCACGCTGCGCATTGGCGGGCGCGAGCTGAAGGAAGGCGACGTCATCACTCTGGACGGCGCTACGGGCCAGATCATGGCGGGCCGGGTACCGACCATCGAGCCCGAGCTTGCCGGCGATTTCGGCACGCTGATGGAATGGGCGGACAAGCACCGCCGCATGGGCGTGCGCACAAATGCCGAGACGCCGGAGGACTGCAAGACCGCGCGCGGCTTCGGCGCCGAAGGCATCGGCCTGTGCCGGACCGAGCACATGTTCTTCGACGGCGAGCGGATCAGCGCCGTGCGCGCCATGATCCTCGCAGATGACGAGAAGGGCCGCCGCGCTGCGCTTGAGCGCCTGCTGCCCGAACAGCGCAGCGACTTCGCCGAGATCTTCCGCACCATGCACGGCCTTCCGTGCACGATCCGCCTGCTCGACCCGCCCCTCCACGAATTCATGCCCAGCCGGGACGAGGAGTTCCAGGAACTTGCCGACAGCCTCGATGTCAGCATGGATCATCTCAAAAGCCGGGCGAACGAGCTGCACGAGTTCAACCCGATGCTTGGCCATCGCGGGTGCCGCCTCGGCATTACCTTCCCGGAAATCTACGAGATGCAGGCCCGTGCCATTTTCGAGGCAGCTTGCGATGTGACTGCCGAGGGCGGCGAGCCTGTCGTGCCGGAAGTGATGATCCCCCTGGTGGCGACGAAGAAGGAACTCGCCATCCTGCGCAAGCTGGTGAACGACACGGCAGAGGAAGTCTTCGAAGAGAAGGGCGCACGCGTCGAATATCTCGTCGGCACCATGATCGAACTGCCGCGCGCCGCGCTGATGGCGGGCGAGATCGCCGAGGAAGCGCGCTTCTTCAGCTTCGGCACCAACGACCTAACGCAGACCGCGCTGGGCGTCAGCCGCGATGATGCGGGCCGCTTCCTCTCGCCCTATGTTGAGAAGGGCATCTATGCCCGTGATCCCTTCGTCAGCCTCGATGTGGATGGCGTGGGCCAGCTGGTGGAGATCGCAGCCGAGCGAGGCCGGGGCACGCGCCAAGTCCTCAAGCTGGGCATCTGCGGCGAACATGGTGGCGATCCGGAGAGCATCGCCTTCTGCGAGAAGGTCGGCCTCGATTACGTCAGCGCCTCGCCCTACCGTGTGCCGATTGCGCGGCTGGCGGCGGCGCAGGCGGCGCTACGTTCCGGCAAGTGACCTGCGCCCGCTGAGGGTGAGGATCGAGAAGGTCTCGGTCACCCGCCCGTCCTCGTCTGCCTGGTCGAGAAAAGCACGGCGAGCGCGCTCGAGCCCGGCCTTCGTCAAGGAAGGGGCAGGCGAGGCGAGGACATTGCCGAGGCCCTGATCGCGAAGGTCGTCCACAAGGCGGTCGAGCGAGCTGTAGCGAACGGGCAGGTCATGCGAATCGACGACCGGATCCTTCCACCCGGCTCGCTGAAGGAGCTGCGCCGCGGCGCGCGTATCGACCAATGGATGCATCCGGGCCGCCGGGCGATCGGGTTCGGCAGCATAGATCGCGCGCCGCAGGGCAGGGAGGCTGCCCGCGCCGGGGAACATGGCGATCACCAGCCCGCCCGGCGCCAAAGCCTGTCGCAAGTGGATCAGCGCCCCGGGCAAATCGTTCACCGTATCGAGCAGACCGAGCACGCCGATGAAGTCGAAACCACCATTGGGGAAAGGCGCTTCGAGGTCAATCGGGCTCTCGCCGAGGATATCGGCTTGCGCGGCAAGTCCGCCTGGCAGGAGGCGCGCAAGCTCACGACCATGATCGCCGATCAGCAACGAGTGTTCGGGATCATGCCTGACGAAAGCGAGGCGTTCGGCCATGTCCTCCACCATGTCGTCGAGGACGAAACGCGCCGAGTCGGCCTTGCGGGTTTGTAGCGTGAACATTCGGCGCCGGGCAGCCTTGCGGCGCTCGGCTGAAAAGATCTGGGGAGGTGCTTCGGCCATGCCGCTTGCCTAGCGATGCGTGGGCGGGCAGCATAGCCCGCATGTCCGTGACGACCGCTTTCGCCCCACTTCTGGACCTCGTCTATCCCCCGCGCTGCCCGCTTTGCGGAGAGGCCATCGCGGCGCAAAAGGGGTTGTGCCTCGACTGCTGGTCGACGCTGGAAATACCGTCTGCGTCGGGCGAGGACGGCATCACCGCGGCCACGCTCTACAACGACACCGCGCGCCAGCTGGTGTTGAACTTCAAGCACGGGCGCAAGATCGCGCTGGCGGGCATGATGGCGCGGCAGATCGCCGGACGCCTGCCAGACCTAGAAGGCGAGTGGCTGGCCATTCCCGTGCCGCTCCATCGCATTCGCCTATGGCAGCGCGGCTTCAACCAGTCCGCGCTCCTAGCGACGGAATTGTGCAAGCTGGTCGCGGCAAGGCCCCTGGTGGATGGACTGGTGCGCACCAGACGCACGCCAAGCCTTGGTGGGTTGGGGCGAGAGGAGCGGGCCAGGGTGCTTGATGGAGCCATCGCCGTTCGCGAAGTGCATCGTTCGCGAATCGCCGGGGCGAACATCCTTCTGGTGGATGACGTGCTTACTAGCGGCGCGACGACCAATGCCTGCCGAAGCGCATTAGATCAGGCGGGCGCGGCCCGCCTGCATGTCGCGTGCTTTTCGAGAGTGCCGGAAGGACGGTTAGGATGACCGGAAAGCAAAACGCCCGGGCACAGTGGCCCGGGCGCTCGCGTGACGATTACGCTGAAACTGCTGCGCCAGCCCCCCAGCCCGCGCGCATGTTTCAATCCCTCATGAACCTGCTTCCACCCTTCGTTCGTGGTGACTGCAAGGACCCCCCATTCCCTGGCCGGAATGGCAGGCGGCTCGCCAAGCCGCGGAGGCATTCATCACATCGAAAGGTTAAAAGGGAAACAGCCTTCACCAAGCTGCTTTCCTTTTGCTCGGCCGATGTGTTTATCTTGCAACAATCAGGTAGTTAAACTGCAACCTGATTTACCTTCGCGAAAGGACCGACACAATTTCCGAAATTGATGAAACCCGCGAAAAAGGCACGTCCTTCATGCCGAAATTCGATGCCAATGGCCTCCTCACCGCGATCGTGCAGGACGGTGCGAGCGGGGAGGTGCTGATGGTCGCCTTCATGGATGCAGAAGCGCTGGCCGCGACGCGGGAAAGCGGCAAGGCGCATTTCCACTCGCGCAGTCGGGGGCGGCTCTGGATGAAGGGAGAGACATCGGGCAATGTCCTTGAGGTTCAGGAAATCCTTGTCGATTGCGACCAGGATGCGCTGGTGCTGAAAGCGCGTCCGCACGGCCCTGCATGCCATACTGGTGCGCGCACGTGCTTCTACCGGAAACTGGAGGGCGCCGAGTTGATGAGAACGGAAGATACGCAATGAGCGGCTGGTCCGCACCCACGCGCGATACACTGTTCGTGCTGCACGACCTTCTGGCCATCACGGAGCAGGATCTGCCGGGCTACGATACGCTCGATGCTGAAACGGTAGAAGCGGTCGTGGAAAGCATGGGTCGCTTCTGCGAAGACGTGCTCGCGCCGCTCAACCCGGTGGCCGATGAGCAGGGTTGCACGCGCAACGAAGATGGCAGCGTCACCACTCCCGATGGCTTTCGCGAGGCTTATGATCAGCTCGTCGAATCGGGCTGGAATACGCTGGCCGCACCCGCGGAGCATGGCGGGCAGGGCATGGGTCACGTGCTGGGCACGGTGCTCGAGGAATACATGAACTCCGCCTGTGCCGCCTTCATGATGTATCCCGGCATCGTGGGCGGAGCGACGGCCACCATCCTTTCCTCTGGAACGGACGACCTGATCGATGGCTATGTCGAGAAGATAATCAGTGGCGAGTGGCTCGCCACCATGGCCTTAACGGAGGGACATGCAGGGACGGACTTAGGCCTGATGCGCACCAAGGCGGAGCCTCGCGGGAATGGCACCTATGCTCTCAGCGGTGAGAAGATCTTCATCTCGGGCGGCGAGCATGACCTGACCGAGAACATCATCCACCTCGTGCTGGCCCGCATGCCCGACGCACCTGCAGGCTCGCGCGGGATTTCGCTGTTCCTGGTGCCCAAGCTGCTGCCCGAAGGGGAGCGCAATTCGCTGTCATGCACATCCATCGAGCACAAGATGGGCCTCAACGGCAGCGCGACCTGCGTCATGCATTTCGATGAGGCGACCGGATGGCTGCTGGGCAGGGAGCATGGCGGACTGGCCGCAATGTTCGTCATGATGAACGCCGCGCGCCTGGCTGTAGGCGTGCAGGGGCTCGCCCACGCCGAACATTCCTACCAGCGTGCGGCGACCTATGCGCTCGAACGCAAGCAGGGGCGCGGCGTCGGCGAGCGGCCCGACCCTTCCGCGCCTGCCGATTCGCTGCTGGTGCACGCCGATGTCAGACGGATGCTGATGGATGCGCGCGCCTTTGCCGAGGGCTTTCGTGCACTGGTGTTGTGGACTGCCCTCCAGATCGACCGGGCCCATGCTGGCGACAAGGAGGCCGACGCGTTCGTCTCCTTCCTGACGCCGGTTATCAAGGCCTATGGCAGCGATCGCGGCTTCGAGACCGCCGTGGAGATGCAGCAGGTGCTTGGCGGTCATGGCTATGTGAAGGAATGGGGCATGGAGCAGATCGTGCGCGATTCCCGGATCGCCATGATCTACGAGGGCGCGAATGGTGTGCAGGCCCTGGACCTTGCCGCACGCAAGACGCTGAAAGATGGCGGCGAGGTTGCGCGAGCGTTCTTCGAGCTTGTCGAGAAGGATGCGCACGAGGCTCCCGACTATATTGGCTATCCGCTTGTGGAAGCCCTCGAGGACGCCCGCCAGTGCCTCGTCTGGTTGCTGGAGAACGCCGGAGCAAACCCGAACAACACAGGCGCTGCGTCCTATGCCTTCATGGAGCTGATCGGCGTACTCGCAGTGGGCTGGATGTGGGCACGCATGGCCAGCGTGGTCGAGGGGCGCGAGGATGATTTCAGCGCGGCCAAGCGGATCACGGCTCGCCATTATGCCGAGCGCACCCTCCCGCAAACCGCCACGCTGAGGGCGCGTGTCGAGGCCGGTGCGGAGACGCTGATGGCCTTGCCGGAACAGGCTTTTGCCCGCGCCTAGCTAGCTATCGAGAATTTCCTCGAACAGCGAATGCATGGCAGCCCAGCTCTGGCGGTCGGCGCTGGCATTATAGGCTGTGGCAGGATTTTCCGTTGGCGCAGGATTGGTGAAGCCGTGTTTCACCCCGCCATATGAATGGAAGTGCCAGTTGGCTCCGGCACGGTCCATTTCCTGCCAGAACCTCATTACCTGCTCCCTCGGCACCATTGGATCGGCATCGCCGTGGCATACGAGGATGCGCGCCGTGATAGCCCCGGCCTTTGCGGGCTGGTCGGTATCGAGCAGGCCGTGAAAACTCACAGCTGCTTCCACCGGAGCGCCTTCGCGGGCGAGTTCCAGCACCGCCTGACCGCCCATGCAGAAGCCAATGAGGAAGACCGGAAGCTCGCCCGCATCCTCAACTTTCAGCAGCGCCCGGAGCGCAGCGCGCAGGCGGCGGCGATAAAGCTCGGGCGTCTGGCGGATGTCGTAAGCGCACTGGCGGGCGTCGTCGAAGTTGGCGGGCGCCTTGCCGTAGAAGTCGGCGATCATGGCGAGGTAGCCCGCTTCCGCCAGCTCCCACGCCTTTGCCTCCACCGCGGGGGTGGGGTTCATGATGGTGGGAAACACCAGCACCGCCGCGCGCGGAGGAGTATCGGGACGGGCGAGATGGCCGGTCAGGCTCGTCTCGCCGTCCTCGTATTCGACAGGCTCGAACCCACTCATTCGCCGGGCCAGAAATCGGGCACGGAGAAGTACCGCTCACCCGTGTCATAGTTGAAGCCCAGCACGCGGGTGCCTGCATCCAGTTCGGCCAGCTTGCTATGGATCGCCGCGAGCGTAGCGCCGGAGCTGATACCGACGAGCAGGCCCTCTTCCGCGGCGCAGCGGCGCGCCATTTCCTTGGCCTTCTCGGCATCCACCTTGATGGCCCCATCGATGGACTTGGTATGCAGGTTCCCGGGAATGAATCCTGCGCCGATACCCTGGATCGGGTGAGGGCCGGGTTGGCCGCCGGAAATGACGGGCGAAAGCTCGGGCTCCACCGCATAGGCCTTCATGTCGGGCCAGGTTTTCTTCAGCTCCTCCGCACAGCCGGTGAGGTGACCGCCGGTGCCGACGCCCGTGATCATGTATTGGGGCGGCGTATCGCGGAAATCGTCGAGGATCTCCTTCGCCGTGGTGCGCGCATGGACCTCGACATTGGCCGGGTTCTCGAACTGCTGCGGCATCCAGGCATTGTCTGTCTGCTCGACCAGCTCGGCCGCGCGTTCGAGCGCGCCTTTCATGCCGCCTTCCTTGGGCGTGAGGTCGAAGCTGGCACCGTAGGCCAGCATAAGGCGGCGCCGCTCGATGCTCATGCTCTCGGGCATGACGAGCACGAGCTTGTAACCTTTCACCGCCGCGACCATCGCAAGGCCGATGCCGGTATTGCCGCTGGTCGGCTCGATAATGGTGCCGCCGGGCTTCAGCGCACCCGACTTCTCCGCATCCTCCACCATGGCAAGCGCGATGCGGTCCTTGATGGAGCCGCCGGGATTGGCCCGTTCGCTCTTCACCCATACCTCGTGGTCGGGGAACAGCCTCGAGAGGCGGATATGCGGCGTGTTGCCGATGGATTGCAGGACGTTGTCGAACTTCATGGGTCAGGCTCCCTCTTTTGCAGGATCGCGTGGCGCTGTTTCGCCTCGCGCGTGATCTTCCTCTACCAATTCCTCAGGCGGGTCGAAGGTCCGGGTGGTGCGCAAAACAGGAAATAGCACCGCCCACAGTGCCACGGTAGCGATCGCTCCCACTCCGCCCAGTGCCACGGCGGCGACCGGACCGATCAGGAAGGCGAGGCTGCCGGAAAAGAAGTCGCCGAACTCGTTCGAGGCGCTGATGGTGAGCTGCGAGACCGCTGAAACCCGACCGCGCTTCTCGTCCGGCGTGTGGAGCTGGATAAGCGACTGGCGGATATAGACGCTGAACATGTCCGCCGCGCCCACGATGAACAGCATGGCGAGGCTGAGCGGCATGGATGTCGAAAAGGCGAAGACCACCGTCGCCATGCCGAAGGCAGCAACCGCCAGCAGCATCAGCGGGCCCACATTGTTCCTGAGCGGGCGGAAGGAGAACCATAGCGCCGTCAGCGCCGCGCCGATGGCAGGAGCCATCGCGAGCTGGCTGAGGCCGGTCGCGCCAACCTGCAGGATGTCGCGCGCATAGACGGGGAAAAGCGCCGTGGCGCCCGCCAGGAATACCGCGAACAGGTCGAGCGTGATGGAGCCCAGCACCATCTTGTTGCGCCAGACATATTCCAGCCCCTCGCGCACCTGCTTGATGGGCTTTGCCGGACTCTTCGGCTTGCCGCGCGGCACGTCCGAGATGAAGGAGAGCGCGATCGCGGAAATGGCGAACAGCGCCCCGGCAGCCCCGTAGGGCAGGGCGGGTGCCACTTCGTAAAGCACGCCGCCCACCGCCGGCCCCACGATCATGCCGCTTTGCCAGGCGATGGAAGACAGCGCGATGGCGTTTGGCAGGATCTTTGCCGGAACGAGGTTGGGGGCAAGAGCGGAAAGGGCAGGCCCGGCAAAAGCGCGGGCGATGCCCAGCACCACGGCCACACCGTACAGCACCCAGAGCGAGATCGCATGCTGCCAGGTGAAGCCCGCCAGCACGGCGGCGCACAGTAATTGCAACAGGACCGTGAGGCGGCCGAGATTGCGCCTGTCGAACCGGTCGGCGGCAAGCCCGGTGAAGGGTGTCAGCAGGAATAGCGGGACGAATTGCAGCAGGCCGATCAGCGCCAGCTGGCCCGACGCCTCTCCCACGCTCATTCCGCCGTCGCGGCCCAAATTGTAGGTTTGCCACCCGATGATCAGCATCATCGCGTATTGCGCCAGTGTCATCGCCAGGCGGGCGAGCCAGAAGGCGCGGAAATTGGCTATGCGAAAGGGAGAGGTTTCCGAGCTCACCCGCGCGCCATGACAGCGCGCGGGCCGCTTGCCAAGCTAATCGAAATTGCAGGACCTAAAGCTGTGTCTGCCCTTTGCGACTGAATGTCAGCTTCGACGACGCAAGGCCGGATTGGGCTGCATTTCCTTGATCATCGCCTGGAAGGCATCGAGGCGGATGATCCGCTCGAACTGGAAACCGGCGCGCTTGCCCGATACCCAGATGCAATAAGCCTCGATCCGGCCGACCGCGGGAAGGCGAATGATCATGCGATCACCGCGCCCCACTCCATCGAGGTCGTCGACCATGAAGCCATGGGCGGAGATGTTGGCAATATGCATGGTGATATCACCATGCTGCAAATGTTCGGCGATAACCGAATAGTCGACCGGATGGCGTGTCGAACGCCGCATGTCGGTGACGGATAGCTGCGCGCCGCCTGCCATGTCCTGCCATTCCCTTCGTTTTATTGGACCCTTGGGCGGTAATGCCCGGAAATGGTGGACGTTTCGTAAAGTCAGGCCCCCCGAAGAATCGCGTGACGCTTCTTTCCGAGACTGAGGCGGACCTCGCTACCTGCCGATAATTCAACCAGGTAGCCCGGATCGGTAACGGTCTCGTCCTCCAGCTTCACCGCGCCCTCGGCCACCTTGCGCTTGGCCTCGCCATTGGACTTGGTGAAGCCGAGTTCGGTCAGCGCGGCACCCACGCGAATGCCCTCGGCAGGCACTTCCAGCATCGGAAGATCCTCGCCCCGGCCACCGCCAGCGAAGGTCTGCTCGGCAGTGGCGCGAGCGGAGGCGGCGGCTTCGGGGCCACGCACCAGTTTCGTCACCTCGTCCGCCAGCACGATCTTCGCTTCGTTGATGGCGCTGCCTTCAAGAGCTTCGAGCCGCGCGATCTCCTCCAGCGGCAAGTCGGTGAAGAGCTTCAGGAAGCGGCCCACGTCGCGGTCGTCCGTGTTGCGCCAGAATTGCCAGAAGTCGTAGGCAGGCAGCTGGTCCTCGTTCAGCCACACCGCGCCGGATGCCGTCTTGCCCATCTTTCCGCCATCGGCGGTGGTGAGGAGCGGGGTGGTGAGGCCGAACAGCTCGGTCCCGTCCATGCGGCGGCCAAGCTCCATGCCGTTGACGATATTGCCCCACTGGTCGCTACCGCCCATCTGCAGGCGCACCCCCATCTCCTGCGCCAGGTGGCGGAAATCGTAGCCCTGCAGAATCATGTAGTTGAATTCGAGGAACGTCATTGGCTGCTCGCGCTCAAGCCGCAGCTTCACGGAATCGAAGGCAAGCATGCGGTTCACCGTGAAATGGGTGCCGACTTCGCGCAGCATCTCGATATAGCCGATCCTGCCCAGCCAGTCGTAATTGTCGACCATCACGGCATCGGTCGGACCGTCCCCGAATTTCAGCACCTTCTCGAACACCGTGCGGATGGAGGCGATGTTCTGCGCGATCGTCTCCTCGCTCAGCATCTTGCGGCTTTCGTCGCGGCCCGTCGGATCGCCGATGCGCGTGGTCGCACCGCCCATCAGCACGATCGGCTTGTGCCCTGTCTGCTGGAGTCGCCGAAGCATCATGATCTGCACCAGCGATCCGACGTGCAGGGAGGGCGCCGTGGCGTCGAAACCGATATATCCCGGAACGGTTTGTCGCGCTGCAAGGGCGTCCAGTCCCGCTGCATCGGTGACCTGATGGACATAGCCGCGCTCGGAAAGCAATTGCAGCAATTGGGAATCGTAAGTCGTCATCTGAGGGGATCTGGCGCCTTGCTTCTTTTCGATTTGGGGGGCGCTAGCACGAGGACACTTCCTTGCAAACGCATGATCTGGTCGCACATGCCGCGCATCCGCCCTTGATGGTTCGACGGGTTGAAGCTCGGGTTCTTTCGCTCACGGACAACTGGGTCAGGGTCCGCTGGCGGATTGACGGGCCGCAGAAACTGGTCCTGCCGCAATTCGCCGGCCGGGGACGGGCGGACAATCTCTGGCAGTCGACCTGTTTTGAACTCTTCATGATGGAGAAGGACGGCACGCCTTCCTACTCCGAATTCAACCTCTCTCCCTCGGAACGCTGGGCGGCCTACGATTTTACCGACTACCGCGAAGGCATGACGGAGCGGCACTTCCCGCGCGAACCCGATTGCACCATGCGAACGGGGCTGGCGATGGCGATCTTCGATGCGGCCCTGCCGCGCTCGCAAATGCCCGAGCCGCCTGCCGCGATCGGCCTTGCCGCCGTGATCGAGGAAGAGGGGGGCGTGAAGAGCTACTGGGCCATCTCCCATCACAAGGATCAGCCTGATTTTCACGATCCGGCTTGCTTCGAGGGCGGAATCGCGCGAACCCGCGCTGCATGAAATTCGGAATAGACCGGCTTCTCGCCGAACCTGACCTCAGAAAACCGCTGGATGGCAAGCGGGTGGCGCTCGTGGCCCACCCCGCTTCCGTCACGGCGGACCTGACGCACAGCCTCGATGCGCTGATCGGCGCGGGCGTCAACGTCACCAGCGCCTTCGGTCCGCAACACGGGCTGAAGGGCGACAAACAGGACAACATGGTCGAGACTGCGGACGAAACCGATCCGCAATACGGCATTCCTGTCTTCTCTCTCTATGGCGAGGTGCGCAGGCCGACGGGGCAGATGATGTCGAGCGCGGATGTGTTCCTGTTCGACCTGCAGGACCTGGGCTGTCGAATCTACACCTTCGTCACCACGCTGCTTTACCTGCTGGAGGAGGCATCGAAGCACGGCAAGTCGGTCTGGGTGCTGGATCGCCCGAACCCTGCGGGGCGTCCGGTGGAGGGCACGAAACTGGTGCCGGGGCACGAGAGCTTCGTGGGCGCCGCGCCCATGCCGATGCGCCACGGCCTCACCATGGGCGAGATGGGGCACTGGTTCATCCGCCATTTGGGCCTCGACGTCGATTACCGCGTCATCGCCATGCATGACTGGCTGCCCGAGGTCGGGCCCGGTTTCGGCTGGCCGACCGAGCGCATCTGGATCAATCCCAGCCCCAATGCCGCGAGCCTCAACATGGCCCGCGCCTATGCCGGGACGGTAATGATCGAAGGCGCAACGCTATCGGAAGGGCGGGGCACCACACGCCCGCTGGAACTGCTGTTCGGCGCGCCGGATCTGGACGCCAAGGCGGTGCTTGCCGAAATGCAGCGCGTCGGCCCCGAATGGCTGAAGGGCTGCGCACTGCGCGATTGCTGGTTCGAGCCGACCTTTCACAAGCATGTCGGCACGCTGTGCAACGCGCTGATGATCCATGCCGAGGGGCCGTTCTACGATCACGAGGCGTTCCGCCCGTGGCGTTTGCAGGCACTGGCCTTCAAGGCGATCCGCAATTTGCATCCGGACTATCCGATCTGGCGCGGCAAGGACTTCAAGTACGAATATACGGATGACGTGCTCGCCATCGATGTCATCAACGGTGGACCATCCCTGCGCGAATGGGTGGACGACAGGTCCGCAACGGTGGGCGACCTCGACGCCATAGCCTCGCCCGACGAGGCGGCATGGCGCGAAGAAGTGGCGGAACTCTTGCTCTACTGAGCGGGTAGCCGGCGGACGTTCGCGTTTTCCTCGGGCGGGCGGACAAGCGTGCCGTCGGTCATCACCAGCAGGCTGCAACCCTCGACCTCGTAATCGACGGCATGCATCGGCTCCAGCGTATCGGGCCTGGCAGGATCGCGGTAGAGTTCGGCAGCGTCCTCGGTGCCTTCGACGAGCACCGGATCGTCCTCGCAGGCGTCTCCCGCCGATGGATCGAATACCGGCGTTTCTAGCTTCTGGCGCGGCTCGGGCGTTCCGGACGACGCGGCCTTGTTATCGCCTGTTTCGGGAATATTGGCTCCCATCAAAGCAATGGCCAGAAACGGCAGAAAAGTCTTCATCGCTGTTTCTCCTTTGACGCCGATCATACCATTGCGCGATAGCTCGTTCAAACAGCGCCAGAACGGCACGGGGAGAGAACAATGCTGACACTCTACAGTTTCGGACCGGGCGCGAATTCGCTCAAGCCTACGCTGGCGCTTTACGAGAAGGGGCTGGAGTTCGAGCATCGCCTGCTCAACCCGGCGAAGTTCGAGCATCACGAGGACTGGTACAAGGCCCTCAACCCGCGCGGACAGGTGCCTGCGCTGGACGACGATGGCAGGATCGTCACCGAAAGCACGGTCATCTGCGAGTATCTCGAGGATGCGCATCCGACCGATGTTAAGTTGCGGCCAGAGGACCCCTACGACATCGCGCAGATGCGAGTGTGGACCAAGTGGGTGGACGAATATTTCTGCTGGTGCGTCTCCACGATCGGCTGGCACCGCCATGTTAGCCGGATGGTCAAGGACAAGTCGGACGAGGAATTCGAGGCCATCGTCGCCCGCATCCCGATCCCAGAGCAGCAGGTGAAGTGGCGCCGCGCCCGCGAAGGCTTTCCGCAGGACATGCTGGA
The DNA here is from genome assembly GCF_030730945.1 of Aurantiacibacter poecillastricola. GTDB lineage: Bacteria > Pseudomonadota > Alphaproteobacteria > Sphingomonadales > Sphingomonadaceae > Alteraurantiacibacter > Alteraurantiacibacter poecillastricola. The sequence continues at coordinate 830,708 of NZ_JAVAMS010000002.1, read as the reverse complement.
CGAAGAAATGCGCAAGATCGCCCTCAGCGTGAAGCGGCTGGACGATCACCTGCGCGATCAGGAATGGCTGGCGGGCGAGGCCTATTCGCTCGCCGATATCTGCAATTTCGCCATCGCCAACGGTGTGGAGAAGGGCTTTGCCGAACTCGTGAACGCGAACGACACGCCCGGCCTCCTGCGCTGGATAGAGCAGATCAACGAGCGCCCTGCGACGAAGGCGATGTTCGCCAATGTGCCGCGGGAATTCTAGCGCGGCCTAGCCCTGCTTGCGGCTGAGCTCGCGCATCGCCTCGTCCAGCCCGTCCAGCGTCAGCGGATACATCCGGTCGCCCATGATCTGGCGGATCATCTGCGTCGACTGCGTGTACTGCCACGCACGCTGCGGGTTTGGATTGAGCCAGGCGACAGCAGGATAGGTATCCACCACACGCCTTAGCCAGGTCTCGCCCGATTCCTCGTTCATGTGCTCCACGCTGCCGCCTTCCCAGGCGATCTCGTAGGGGCTCATCGCGGCGTCGCCGACGAAGATGATCTTGTAGTCGTGGCCGAACTTGTGGAGCAGGTCCCATGTCGGGATCCGCTCGTTCCAGCGCCGCGCATTGTCCTTCCACACGCTCTCGTAGAGGCAGTTGTGGAAGTAGTAGAACTCCATGTTCTTGAATTCGCTGGTGGCCGCGCTGAACAGTTCCTCGGTCGCGCGGACGTGGTCGTCCATCGATCCACCGATATCAAGGAAAAGCAGCAGCTTCACCGCATTGTGCCGCTCGGGCCGCATGCGGATATCGAGCCAGCCCTGCTTGGCGGTGCCGCGGATGGTTGCGTCGAGGTCGAGCTCCTGCGCGGCGCCCTCGCGGGCAAAACGGCGCAGACGGCGCAGCGCCACCTTGATGTTGCGCGTGCCCAGCTCGCGGGTGTTGTCGAGATTGGCGAATTCGCGCTTTTCCCACACCTTGATCGCCCGGCGATGCCTGCTCTTGCCGCCGATGCGCACACCCGCCGGATTGTAGCCCGAATGGCCGAAGGGGCTGGTGCCGCCGGTGCCGATCCATTTGCTACCGCCCTGGTGACGCCCTTCCTGTTCCTCGAGCCGCTTCTTCAGCGTCTCCATGATCTCGTCCCAGTCGCCCAGCTGTTCGATCGCGGCGCGTTCTTCCTCGCTCAGGAATTTTTCGGTGACGGCGCGCAGCCATTCCTCGGGAATGCTGACCCGCCCGTCCTCCAGTTCGGAAAATACACCGTGAAAGACCTTGTGGAACACCTGGTCGAAGCGGTCGAGCAGGCCCTCGTCCTTCACATAGGTGGCGCGGGCGAGGTAGTAAAACTCCTCCGGCCGCCGCTCGATCACGTCGCTGTCCAGCGCTTCCAGGAGCGTCAGGTGTTCCTTCAGGCTGGCGCGAATGCCCGCACCGCGCAGTTCGTCGAGAAAGTTGAGCAGCATCGCCGCCGCCTCAGCGGTTTTCCCGCCGGGCCATGAAGGCGAGCCGCTCCAGCAGCATGACGTCCTGCTCGTTCTTCAGCAGCGCGCCGTGCAGCGGCGGGATGGCCTTGGTGGAATCGGCATTCTGCAGCACGTCGAGTGGCATGTCCTCCACCAGCAGCAGCTTCAGCCAGTCGAGCAATTCGGAGGTCGATGGCTTCTTCTTCAGCCCCGGCACTTCGCGCAGCATGTAGAAAATCTCCAGCGCCTCGCTCACCAGCCGCTTCTGGATGTCGGGGAAGTGAACGTCGATGATCTCGGCCATCGTCTCGTGATCGGGGAACTTGATGTAGTGGAAGAAGCAGCGGCGCAGGAACGCGTCGGGCAATTCCTTCTCGTTGTTCGAGGTGATGACGACGATCGGGCGCTCTTTCGCCGTGATGCGTTCGCCCGTCTCATAGACATCGAACTCCATGCGATCGAGCTCCTGCAACAGGTCGTTGGGGAATTCGATATCGGCCTTGTCTATCTCGTCGATCAGCAGCACGGGCAGTTCGGGCGAGGCGAAGGCTTCCCACAGCTTGCCCTTGCGGATGTAGTTGGAAATGTCGTGGACGCGCTCATCACCCAGCTGGCCGTCGCGAAGGCGCGCCACGGCATCGTATTCGTAGAGCCCCTGCTGCGCTTTCGTGGTGCTCTTCACGCCCCATTCGATCAGCGGCGCATCGATGGCCTTGGCGATTTCATGCGCCAGCACCGTCTTGCCGGTGCCGGGCTCGCCCTTCACCAGCAGGGGCCGCCGCAGGGTGACGGCGGCGTTCACCGCCACTTTCAGATCGTCTGTTGCAACGTAATTCTCGGTGCCGGAAAAGCGCTGGGTCATGTATTCGCCTGGATTGTTTCAGTTCGCCGCAAGCTGGGCATCCCGCCACCTTAACGCAAGGCTGCTAGCTACCCTTCGCAAGAGCGATGGCGCGCATGGCAATAAGGTTAAGCGTAGGCTCTGCCACCGCAGCCTCGGGATTGTTCCAGCTGAGTGTTACCGCCTGCCATTCGCCCGCCATATCGCGCAGCAGCCAGGTGAGATTGAGCACACCCGGTTCTGAGCCGCCCTTGTAGCCGACATAGTCCCACTCGTCGCGCATCGGCGGAGGCATTGCGGGATTGATCGCCAAAATCTCTAGGGCGGTTTCGTCCTCCAGCGCAGTTATCCGGCGAAAAAGGCTGGCGAGATCGTTGGCGGAGGCGAACCATTCGATGTCGATCGCCACCGGGCCGCCGGTAAAGGCAGCCTGGACCTCTCCATCGGAGCGTTCGAGCTCGGCAAGCTCCTGCAGCACCGCAAGTCGCTCTGGCGTACCTGCTGCCGCATACTGGCCGAGATTGGCGGTATCACCGGACTTCAGGACGAACATCTCGCGGGTGGTCAGGAATGGGAAGGTTGCTTCGGGATCGGAATGACCGGCGGCCACGACTTCCGCTTCCACGGCCTCTCGCCCGAGTTCCACGATGAGCTGATCGGTCGCGGTGTTGTCGCTGTTGGAGATCATCAGGCTGGCGAGCGTGTGCAGCGTCACCGGAGCGCCAGCGGGCCAGTTCTGCAACTGGCCGCCGGGAAAGCTGCCTTGCGTGAGGGACACGACGTCGTGCCAGTTCCGCTCGCCAGCTGCGATGGACCGGGCGAGGGCGGACAGTACGTAGAGCTTGAAGGTCGAGCCGATGGCGAATTGCCGGTCGGCATTGCGCGCGGCAATCGGCTTCGCCTCGTCAAGGCGTGTCACCAGCAAGCTCGTTTCCCCCGGCAGAGCGGCGAGGTCCTGCTGCAATTGCTCCACCGTATCCCCGACAGGGCGCATGTCGTTGAGGACGAAGCCGGCCACCTCGAAGGGCTCCGTCGCCTCCAGTACGAAGGAGCCACTGGCAATGCCGCGTTCAAAGCGGATGGCAATGTCGGCACCGTTCGGAGAAACGGGTGTCACGCTCTCGATACCGACGAGGGGGCCGAACTGGCTCTCGATCTGGCCGAGTATCGCTTCGAACTGGGTCTGGGGGACGGCATTCACGAAGCTGTCGGCGAACACCTCGTTGTAGGTTGCCTCGCCGCGCAGGGCCGTCTCGATGTCCTCGGCGCGCCGTTCGATATCGCCTTCCGATTGCGCCGCCGCCGGTATCGGCGACAACAGCAGGGCGCAGATTGCGAGACTACGGCGGATCATGGGCTTCGCTCCTCGAAGGTCAGGCGTCGATCAGGTCGCGATCGAGCTCTCCGGCCCGGTTCTGGATGAAATTGAAGCGATGCTCCGGATTACGGCCCATCAACTGGTCCACCAGTTCCTTTACCGCGAAACGCTGCTCATGCTGCTCGGGCAGGGTGATGCGCACCAGCGAGCGGGTTTCGGGGTTCATCGTGGTCTCGCGCAATTGCTGCGGGTTCATCTCGCCAAGGCCCTTGAACCGGCCGACATCCACCTTCTTGCCCTTGAACACCGTCTCCTCCAGCTCGGCGCGGTGGGCATCGTCGCGGGCGTAGCGGCTCTCCTTGCCGGCGGTAAGACGGTAGAGCGGCGGCTGGGCAAGGTAGAGGTGCCCCTTGCGCACGAGTTCGGGCATTTCCTGGAAGAAGAACGTCATCAGCAAGGTGGCGATATGCGCGCCGTCGACATCGGCGTCGGTCATGATGACGATGCGATCGTAGCGCAGGTTTTCGGGGTCGCAATCCTTGCGCATGCCGCAGCCCAGCGCGAGGGCAAGGTCGGCTATTTCGCTGTTGGCGCGGATCTTGTCGGCGCTGGCGCTGGCAACGTTCAGGATCTTGCCGCGAATGGGCAGGATCGCCTGCGTCTTGCGGTCGCGCGCCTGCTTGGCGCTGCCGCCTGCGGAGTCGCCTTCGACGATGAACAGCTCGGTTTCCGCGTCCGTCTCGCCGCTGCAATCGGTGAGCTTGCCGGGCAGGCGCAGCTTCTTGGCGTTGGTCGCGGTCTTGCGCTTGATCTCGCGTTCCTGCTTGCGCTTCAGCCGCTCCTCCATCCGCTCCATGACGGAGCCGAGCAGCGCACGCCCGCGCTCCATGTTGTCGGACAGGAAATGGTCGAAATGGTCGCGCACCGCGTTCTCCACGAGGCGCGCTGCCTCGGGGCTGGTGAGGCGGTCCTTGGTCTGGCTCTGAAACTGCGGATCGCGGATGAAGACGCTGAGCATGATCTCCGCGCCGGTCATCACATCGTCGGCGGTGATGTCCTTCGCCTTTTTCGTGCCGGTAAGGTCGCCAAAGGCTCGCAGTCCTTTGGTGAGAGCGGCGCGAAGGCCGGCCTCATGCGTGCCGCCATCGGGGGTGGGCACGGTGTTGCAATACCAGCTGGTCGAGCCATCTGACCAGAGCGGCCAGGCGATAGCCCATTCGACGCTGCCCTGGGACACCCCATCATCATTGTCCGGGAAGTCCTGTTTGCCGGTAAAGAAGTCACTTGTTACGCATTCACGCGCCCCAACCTGCTCCTTGAGGTGGTCAGCCAGTCCTCCGGGGAACTGGAAGGTAGCCTGTGCGGGAACCTCCTCGCTGGCCAGCGAAACCTCGCATTTCCAGCGAATTTCGACGCCTGCGAACAGGTAGGCCTTGGATCGGGCTAGCTTGAACAGGCGCTTGGGGTTGAACTTGCGGTCCCCGAAAATCTCGGTGTCGGGGACGAAAGTGACACTGGTTCCGCGCCGGTTCGGCGTGTCTCCGACCTTGGCGATCCTGCCCTGCGGCAGTCCCTTGGAGAACTCCTGCGCGTACACTTCCTTGTTCCGAGCGACTTCCACACGGGTATCGCTGGAAAGCGCATTCACCACCGAGACCCCAACACCGTGCAAGCCGCCGCTGGTGGCGTAGGCCTTGCCCGAGAACTTGCCGCCCGAATGCAGCGTGGTGAGGATCACTTCCAGCGTGGACTTGCCCGGAAACTTGGGATGCTCGTCCACCGGGATGCCGCGGCCGTTGTCCGTGATGGTGAGGCGGTTGCCTTCCTCGAGCACCATCTCGATCCGGCTGGCATGGCCTGCCACGGCCTCGTCCATCGCATTGTCGAGGACTTCGGCGGCGAGGTGGTGGAGTGCGCGGTCGTCGGTGCCACCGATATACATGCCAGGGCGGCGCCGAACGGGCTCCAGTCCTTCCAGTACTTCGATCGAGGAGGAATCGTAATCACCGCTGCCCTGCGGCGCGTTTTCGAACAGGTCGTCACTCATGGCCGCCGGTATGGCGCACGGGGTCGCGCCCTACAAGCGGAAGCCCGCGGTTTTCCTCCAGATCAGAAGCCGGTGGGTGCCGGATCGATGACGGTGAAAGCTCCGTTGCCCACCTGCCGCACTTCCATGGTGCGTTCGCCGATCCCGTTGCTGCGAAAACGGATCGGGCCGTCGAGGCCGAGAAAGCCGCCGTCGTCCAGCAGCAAGCTCTCGGGAAGGTCTGTTCCGGGCGTCCAGTCCCGCGTCAGGCGAAGGGTGAGGAGAACCGCGTCATAGCCAAGCGTAGCGATGCGATAGGGCTGCTCGCCGAAACGCGCCTGGTAGCTTTGCGCGAACTGGCGGTAGCGGTCGTCGGGAACGGCGGAGAACCACGCGCCCCGCATGGCCGCAGACTGCAGCAACTCGTCCTGCCGGCTCCACAGTTCAGTGCCCAGGATGGAGGGGAGCGCGTCGCCAGCATCCTTGAGCCGGGTGGCTGCCATCGTGGCAAGACGGGCGCTGTCGGCGATCAGCACCGTGTCGAAACCGCCTGCCGTAGTAAGCCGGTCGGCCGCACTGATGATCGAGGTGTTTCCACGGTCATAGCGCTGCACGTCGACAACGGTACCGCCTCGCGCTCCAATCGTCTCCTCGGCCGCAGCAGTGGTGCGGTTGCCATAGTCGCCGCGCGGGGCGAGGATAGCGAAGCGATTGGCGCCCTGGTCGATCGCATATTCGATCGTGCGCTCCACCGATTGCTCGGGAATGTGACCCATCACGAAAACGTCGGGCCGGGCGACTGTCGTATCGTTCGAGAACGTAATCAACGGAACATCGGCCGGACGCGCCTGCGCCAGCACAGCGCCCACATTATCGCGCTGCAGCGGGCCGAGGATCAGGCGATTGCCATCGGCAATGGCGCGACTGGCCGCGGCGCCGGGACCGCCGGTCGTGTCGTATGTCGTGATGCGCAGATTGTCCGCACCCGTATCGAGCAGGGCCATCGTCGTCGCATTGGCAATGGACTGACCGACTTCGGCATTGTCCCCGCTGAGCGGCACCAGCAGGGCAACGCGGTGGCGACCCTCGTCTGTCGGCAGGACCGTATCGCTTGGCGCACTGGGCCCGCTGGGAGCAGGTCCGCCGCGATCAGGCACGCCCGCATCTCCGCCCGGTATCACCTGGCAGGCGGCGAGCAGCAGGCTGCCCATGCCGACGGCGAGAATACGCTTCAGATTACCCAACATGCTTGCTTGCTCCGCTGAACCTGGTCCATGGCTGCTTTCGTGAGCGAACCACCCTTATCTCCCGGCCTCTATATAGTCGCGACGCCAATTGGCAATCTCGGCGACATCACCGTGCGGGCAGCCGATGTCCTGTCGCGATGTGACGGTATCGCGTGCGAGGATACGCGCGTAACGCAGAAACTTATCAGGCACTTGGGCATCTCGAAGCCGCTCTGGCGCTATGACGATCACTCCGCCCCGAACGACCGGGCGCGATTGATCGGATCGATGCAGGACCGCGCGGTTGCGCTGGTGAGCGATGCCGGAATGCCGCTGGTTTCCGACCCAGGCTTCCGCCTGGTAAGGGAAGCGCGAGAGGCCGGTGTTGCCATCACCGTCCTGCCGGGTGCCAGCGCCCCGCTCACAGCACTGGCTCTGTCGGGCCTGCCGAACGACCGATTTCTTTTTGCTGGTTTCCTGCCGCCCAAGGAAAAGGCGCGCGCCGAGGTGCTTGAGGAACTGGGGGCCGTGCGCTCCACCCTGATCTTTTTCGAGACCGCACCACGGCTTGCCAAGAGCCTTGCTGCGATAGCCAAGGTCCTGCCGGGGCGGGAGGTCGCGGTCGCGCGGGAGCTTACAAAGATCTACGAGGAATGCCGCAGCGGCTCTGCGGAAGATCTGCTCGCTTATTACGAAGCGCATCCCCCGAAGGGAGAGATCGTGCTGCTGATAGGCCCTCCGCCTGAGGTGGAGCATAATGTCGAGGATGCCGAGGCGATGCTTCGCGCCTTGCTCGAGACCGAGAAACCCTCGCGAGCAGCGGCGCAGGTGGCCAAGGCGACCGGGCTCGATCGCAAGGCCCTCTATACCCGGGCGATGGAGCTGAAGTCGCAATGAAGCGCCAACTTGCCGAACAGCGAGGTCGCCGCGCCGAGGACGAAGCGGCACGCTTGCTGGAAGGGCACGGATGGAACATTCTCGCCCGTCGCCACAAGACAAAGGTTGGCGAGATCGACCTCGTGGCGAAGCGGGAAGGGCTCGTCGCTTTCGTCGAGGTGAAGTGGCGCCAGCGCGCTGCGGATCTCGACCTTGCCATCGACGAACGGCGTCTCGCCCGCGTGGCGGCCGCGGCGGAAAGCGTGGCGCATGAATATGCGACCGATGGTGAGGACATACGCATCGACGTGATCCTGCTTGCACCCGGCAGTCAGCCTCGCCACATCGAAAACGCATGGATGCCATGAAAGACAAAGCATGACCCTCAGAGTAGCCGTCCAGATGGACCCGCTCGAAAGTATCAAGATCGCGGGCGATTCCAGTTTCGCCCTGATGTTGGAGGCGCAGGAACGCGGCCATTCGGTCTGGCACTACGATGTCTCGACGCTGGCCTGGAACAACGGCAGGATCACTGCATGGGCGAAGCCGGTGACGGTGCGCCGGATGGAGGGCGATCACTTTACCGCTGGCGAGCTACGCAAGATCGACCTCGCACAAGATATCGATGTCGTCCTGATGCGCCAGGATCCACCTTTCCACCTAGGCTATATCAGTGCGGCCTTGCTGCTTGATCGGCTGAAGGGCAAGACACTGGTGAGCAACGACCCGCGCGAAGTCATCAATGCGCCGGAAAAGATGTTCGTGCTCGACTATGCGCGTTTCATGCCGCCCACCCTGATCGCGCGGAAGATCGAGGATGTGCTCGAATTCCAGCGCGAACACGGCGCGGTGGTCGTCAAGCCCCTGCATGGCAATGGCGGCAAGGCGATCTTCAAGATCGATGAGAGCGGCACGAACACCTCCGCCCTGTTCGAGGTCTTCAACCAGACCTGGCCCGAACCGCACATGGTGCAGCCCTTCCTTCCCAGCGTTGCCGAGGGTGACAAGCGCATCGTGCTGGTAGACGGCGAAGTGGCCGGTGCCATCAACCGCAAGCCGGGGGAGGGGGAGTTTCGCTCCAACCTCGCGCAGGGCGGTTCAGCCGAGGCGTCGCAATTGACCGAACGCGAGGAAGAGATCTGCGCGGCGATGGGTCCTGAGCTCGAGAGACGCGGCCTGACTTTCGTGGGAATCGACGTGATTGGCGGCGAGTGGCTGACAGAAATCAACGTCACGAGCCCGACCGGCATCGTGGCCATCGACCGCTATAACGGCACCAATACCGCCGGCATGATCTGGGACGCGCTAGAACGTCGCCACGCGGCCATGTAGCAGGACCGATTTTCCACGAAGTCCGTTAGCGATCCATGGACACCCTCATCATCGACCTGATCGAGCAGGGCGGGTACATTGGCATCTTCCTGCTGATGGCGCTGGAGAATATCATCCCGCCCGTGCCCAGCGAAGTGATCATGGGTATCGGCGGCCTGCTGGTGCAGCGCGGCGCAATGGATTTCTGGCCACTTCTCGTCATCGGTACGTTGGGCACGGTGGCTGGTAACTACTTCTGGTACTGGATCGGCGACAAATGGGGCTACCGGCGCCTGGAGCCGTTCATCGATCGCTGGGGCCGCTGGCTCACCGTCGACTGGGAGCATATCGAGCAGGCGCAGACCTTTTTCGTGAAGCGCGGGCATTGGGTGGTCTTCTTCTTGCGTTTCTCACCTTTCCTTCGAACCATCATCTCGCTGCCGGCGGGCCTTTCGCACATGCCGCTGCTGCGTTTCTTCGGCTACACATTTGCCGGATCGCTCATCTGGAACGCCCTGCTGATCAAGGGCGGCGAGTGGCTTGGCCACTGGCTGGAGGATTCCCAGCATATCATCGGCTGGATTATCCTCGGGCTCATCGTGCTGACGATCATCGGCTATGTATGGAGGCTGATTACCTGGGTACCGCGCGCCGAGCGTGATTAAGTCTAGTCCCGCTCGCGGGGGTGGGCGGAGCGATATGCCTCGAGCATCCTTGCTGCATCGACCTTCGTGTAGATCTGCGTCGAGCCAAGGCTCGCATGGCCGAGCAATTCCTGCAGGCTTCGCAAGTCCGCGCCCGCTCCCAGCAAGTGGGTAGCGAAACTGTGACGCAACGCGTGGGGCGTTGCACTATCGGGCATTCCCAGCGCCTTCCTCGCCCGCGCCATGGCCTTTTGCACCATGCCCTGCGACAACGAGCCGCCTCGAGCGCCCTTGAACAGCGCCTTGTCCCCGTCAAGCGGGTGCGGGCAGGCCTGCGCATATGCTGCCACCGCCTCGCGAACTACGGGGATCAGCGGTACCACCCTTTGCTTGTTGCCTTTGCCAGTGACCACGAGCGTCTCGCCCAGCGGCAGGACTGCGCCGGTCAGAGAGAGCGCTTCGGCTATGCGAAGGCCCGCGCCGTAGAGTAGGAGCAGGATGGCGGCATCGCGCTTGCCAGTCCATTCTGCCGCAGACGTTGCCATCACCATGTCCGCAAGGTTCGTCGCTTCGTCCGGTGTCACGGGGCGCGGTACACCCTTCTTTACGCGGGGACCGCGAAGGCGCAGATCGGTGCCGCCTTCCGTGCCCGTTTGTTCGCAGGCAAAGGCAATGAAGCTCTTCAACGCTGAGAGTTCGCGCGCTGTCGAGACGTTGCCGATACCCTCGGCTCGGCGCGCCGCCAGGTGGCCGCGAATGTCCCTGTTGGAGATGTTTGCAATTGCCTGCCAGTCTGACAGTCCGAGTGCGAGGAGCAATCGCTCGGCCGTCGCCACATAGGCGCGCACGGTATGCGGGCTGCGTCGCCGGGCGATTTCAAGGTGATCGCGCCATTGATCTAGCAGGGCGGAGACACTCATGCAGAGACCAGTTCGTCCGCCACCAGTTCCGACAGAAGAGCATCGAGCAGCGGCATCCCCGCGGGGGTCACCCCAACTCGCGCGCCGTCCTGCCATGCGAGGCCGAGCCTGCAATAATGCTCGAGCTTGTGACCATCCATCAGCGCGCCGCGCGCGATTCCCAGCCTGCCAGCCAGGCGAAACAGATCGACTCCCTCGGCAAGGCGCAGACCCATCAGCAGCGCTTCCGAGGCTTGCTCGGGCACGCTCAAGGCGCGCTCTTCTTTCAAGCCATTTCCATTGCGCCCTACGGCGTAGAGCCAATTCTCTGGCTTCTTGTGCCGCAGGGTCGCAAGGCCGCCGCGCCGTCCATGCGCGCCGGGGCCGATCCCTGCGTAATCCTCGTAGCGCCAGTAGGTGAGGTTGTGCCGGCTCTCCTCGCCGGGGCGGGAGTGATTGCTGATCTCGTAGGCCGGGAGACCTGCGGCGCCAGTGAGTTCGCGGGTGACATCAAAGAGGTCCGCCGCGCAATCATCTTCCATTGGCGTAAATTCGCCGCGCCGCACGTCGCTGGCGAAGCGGGTGCCCTGTTCGATCGTCAGCTGATAGAGCGAGAGGTGGCCAGTGCCGAAGCCGAGCGCACGCGATAGCTGCTCGCCCCAGTGGTCCGCGCTCTGTCCGGGAAGCGCGTAGATCAGGTCGAAGGATACCCTGTCGAACACATGTTGCGCTGTCTCCAGCGCTCGCAAACCTTCGGAAGCGTTGTGGAGGCGACCGAGGAACGAAAGCGCCGTATCGTCAAGCGACTGCAACCCCAGCGAAACGCGATTTACGCCAGCCCCTGCAAGCGCCGCAAAGTTCGATGCTTCCACGGAGGAGGGGTTGGCTTCCAGCGTGATCTCGATCCCCGGCTCGAAACCCCATAGGCGCTCTGCCTCGGTTAGCAGTGTCTCGACCAGCGCTGGCGGCATCAGCGAAGGCGTACCGCCGCCGAAGAAAATCGAATGCAGAGCCTCGCCGCCCGCCGTTTCTGCCTCATGGCGCAGGTCAGCCAGCAGGGCCGTCTGCCAAGCGGACACGTCCACGCTATCGCGCACATGCGAGTTGAAGTCGCAATAGGGGCACTTGGCAAGGCAGAAGGGCCAGTGGATGTAGAGCGCGCGCGCCATGGGTGTTTCAGTCTCCGTTAACCGCCAATAGACAAACTGGGTGGATGGGAAAAGGACGGGTCTTGTTTGCCGCGCTTGCGGCTATGTTCGTAATCGGCATCGGAGCCTTGCCACTCTCTGCGCAGAGCGGTCGGGTCAATCCCTTCGCGATGGATTTGCTCGAAGCGCACAACAAAGCCCGTGAGGAAGTCGGCGTGCCGCGCCTCTCGTGGAGTAATCGGCTGGCGCGCGAGGCCCATGAATGGGCGCAGCATCTGGCCAGCCAGGGCCGCATGATCCATGCAGACCGCGAGCAGCGCGGCGGGGCTGGCGAAAACCTTTGGACGGGTCATGCTGGATATTACAGCGCCGAGACGATGATAGGTGGCTTCGTCGCCGAACGAAGACATTTCCGCCACGGCACTTTCCCGCAAGTCTCTATTACCGGCAACTGGCGCGACGTCGGACACTACACACAGGTCGTCTGGGGTGGAACGCGCGAAGTCGGTTGTGCGGTGGCGCGAGGCGAGACCAACGATTTCCTCGTCTGCCGCTACTGGCCGGCGGGCAACATCTACAACCAGCGCGTTTTCTAAATGCCGAACTGGTCGGCCTTCATCTTCGCGAAGGCGTCGGCGCGGTGGCTGATTGCGTGCTTCTCGTCCGGGTCAAGCTCGGCAAAGGTCTGCTCGCGACCTACCGGGACGAAGACCGGGTCGTAGCCGAAGCCCATCGTGCCGCGTGGTGGCCAGCTGATCGTGCCATCGGCGCGACCCTCGTAGACGACATGCTCGCCATCGGGCCAAGCGAGGGCGAGGGTGCAGGAAAACCAGCAGTCTCGCGGTGTGTCCGGCCCGAGCGCCTGCAGCATGCCTTCCACCTTGCCCATGGCCATGTACCAGTCGCGGCCTGGCTCACCCTCGAACCATTGCCGCTCCGCCCAGTCGGCAGTGTAGACGCCCGGACGGCCATCGAGCGCGGCGACCGAAAGACCGCTATCGTCGGCGAGTGCGGGAAGGCCCGAAGCCTCAGCCGCTGCCCGCGCCTTGATTAGGGCGTTCTCGACGAAGGTCTTACCCGTTTCAGGAGGTTCCGGCAGGCCCAGCGAACCCGCCGAAATGCAATCCATCCCGTAAGGGTCCAGCAGCCTGGCAATCTCTTTCAGTTTGCCCGCATTATGCGTGGCAATCACCAGCTTGCCGCCGCCGAGCCTGCGGCTCATTTTACCGCCTCGTCCTGTGCCTTGAAGATCTCGCCGCAGCCCATCTGGGCGAGACGCAGCAGGCGCAGCAGGCCCTCTTCGTCATAGGTCGCGCCTTCCGCCGTGGCCTGTACCTCGGCAATCTGGCCGCCCTCGATCAGCACGAAGTTGGCGTCGGCATCGGCGCTGGAGTCCTCGTCGTAGTCGAGATCGAGCACGGGCGTGCCCTTGTGGATGCCGCAGGAGATCGCGGCGATCTTTGCGGTGAGCGGGTCTTCCTTGATCGCACCTGCTTCCATCAGCTTGTTCACGGCAAGGCGCAGCGCCACCCATGCACCGGAAATCGAGGCGGTCCGGGTACCGCCATCGGCCTGGATGACGTCGCAATCGAGGGTGATCTGCCGCTCGCCCAGCTTTTCCATGTCGCAGACGGCGCGCAAGGAACGACCGATAAGGCGCTGGATTTCCTGGGTGCGACCGCTCTGCTTGCCTTTTGCCGCTTCGCGCATTCCGCGGGTATGGGTTGCCCTGGGCAGCATCGAGTACTCGCCCGTTACCCATCCCTGTCCCTTGCCGCGCAGCCATGGCGGGATCCGTTCCTCGACCGACGCGGTGCACAATACCCGCGTCTCGCCAAAGCTGATGAGGCATGAGCCCTCGGCGTGCTTGGTGAACCCGGTTTCGATAGTGATGGCGCGCATTTCGTCGGGCGCACGGCCGGATGGTCGCATGGAATTCTCCGCTTCAAGGATTTGCAGGGGTCGCCCTAGCGACTAGATAGGGCGCTGTCATGGTTTCTCCTCCGATCACCGAACTGACAAGCCGCGCGCGCGACATTTTCCGCCTGGTGGTCGAGGACTACCTTGCCAGTGGGCAGCCGGTCGGCTCCAAGACTCTGGCGCAGCGCGGGGAAGTGAACCTTTCTCCGGCTTCGATCCGCTCGGTTTTGAGCGAGCTGGAGAGTTTCGGACTCCTGGCAGCGCCCCATACCAGCGCCGGCCGTATGCCTACCGATCTCGGCCTGCGCCTGTTCGTCGATGGTATCATGCAGGTCGCCGAACCCACGAAGGCCGAGCGCGCCGCGATCGAGAAGCAACTTGCAGAACCGGGGCCTATCGAGGAGGCACTGGAAACGACAAGTGCCCTGTTGTCCAACCTTTCTGGAGCGGCAGGGATGGTCATGGTCCCGCAGCGCGAAGGGCGGCTTGCGCAAGTCAACCTCGTGCCACTTGACGAGAAGCGCGCCCTGGCGGTGCTGGTGGGCGAGGACGGGCATGTCGAGAATCGCGTCCTCGACCTTTCGGGCGCTGTCTCGGCCAGCGCCTTGCAGGAAGCGAGCAACTACATCTCCGCTCGTCTGCGCGGTCGCACACTGGCCGAAGCCGCGAAGGCCATCCAGGCCGAGATCGCCAGTGGCCGTAGCGAGCTTGATGAAGCCAGCCAGCGCCTCGTTGAAGCGGGCATCGCGACCTGGAGCGAGGATGCGGCGAAGCGGCCGGTGCTGATCGTCCGCGGTGCGTCCAACCTCATCGACGATAGCGCGGCGAGCGATCTCGAACGCGTGCGGCAATTGCTCGACGACCTTGAGAACAAGCAGTCCGTCGCGCAACTGCTCGACAGCGCGAGGGAGGCCGAGGCGACCCGTATTTTCATCGGGGCGGAGAACCGCCTGTTTGCCCTTTCCGGTTCCTCAGTCATCGCCGCGCCCTATCGCGACCGTGAAGGCAAGGTTGTCGGAGTGCTGGGGGTGATCGGCCCGACGCGCTTGAATTACGCGCGCGTGGTTCCCATGGTGGACTTCACCGCCCATTCCCTGGGCAAGAGATTTGGTTAGCGAGAGATATGAACGACAATGACACAAACCGCGACGAAGCGGTTGATAAGGAACTGGAAGGCGTCCCGGAGGAACTTTTGTCGGACGAGCCGACAGAGAGTGAGCAGGGCGATTTCGAGGAGGAACTCGCGCAACTGAGGTCCGACCTCGAAGCCTCGAAGCAGGAAACACTCTACGCCAAGGCAGAGGCGCAGAACCAGCGCCGTCGCCTCGAGAAAGAGGTGCAGGATGCGCGCGCCTATGCCGCCACCGGCTTTGCCCGCGACATTCTCAGCGTTGCCGACAATCTCGCCCGCGCCATCGACGCCATCCCCGAGGATTTGCGCGAGGACAGCAAGTTCAAGGGCCTCGTCGCCGGTATCCAGGCCACCCAGCGCGAGCTCGACAAGGTGTTCACCCAGCACGGTATCAGCCGCATCGCCTCCACGGGCCTGCCGCTCGATCCGAACCAGCACCAGGCCATGATGGAAGTCCCGACCGACGAGGCGGAACCGGGCACGATCGTGCAGGAAATGCAGGCTGGCTACATGATCAAGGACAGGCTTTTGCGTGCTGCGATGGTCGGGGTGGCGAAGAAGCCGGAATAGCGACGAACGGCGGAACATTTTTCGCTGGTCGACCGTAACCCCCTCACAGGCAGGGGGAAAACGGAGACCAGACGATGAAGAAGCTTATACTCGCCCCGGCGCTTGCCGCATCTGCCCTCGGCATGAGCGCTTGCGCCGAGAACTATGCCGTCGAAGGTGGCCTTGCCGGCGCTGCTGCCGGTGCGGGTGCCGCTGCCCTGTTGGGTGGAGATATCGAGACCTATGCCCTCGCCGGTGCCGCCATTGGCGGCGTGGTCGGATATGCCGTCGACAAGGACGACGATTGCGACGGCTATTATGGCGACGGTCGTTATGTCGACGACGACTGCCGCTATACCGATGGCTACCAACGCTACTGGTAATATCTGACATGATGCCGCCGGGTTTCCGGCGGCATTTTTACGTTCGGGTCAGCAAGCCTGCTATTTCATCGACCGTGCGAAGGTCCGCGAAGATGAGTGCCATGCTGTCGCGTGTCCCGGCGTGGGCCTCGTCGCTCAGTGCAGCACAGGCATCCACGGCCATCACGACGCGATAGTTCAATTGCATCGCATCTCGAGCGGTGCTTTCACAGCAGCAGTTGGTAAGAGTGCCGGAGATGATCAGGTTCTCGATGCCGCGGTAACACAACTTCTCCTGCAGGTTGCACGTGCTCTGGGTGAACGCGCTGAAGCGGTGCTTGTCCACCAGCAGGTCCTCGTCCGCGATCTCGATACCCGGCCACATCTGCCAGTAATCCGCGCCGGGCGTGAATGCCTCGCGGTGAGCGGCGATACCATCCATCATCCGCTCGGCGAACACAGGCCAGGCAGCAGGCCCGTCGGCATCGGGCGTCGTAAACCTCAGGAAGACATTCGTGCCGCCAGCACGCCGGATGGTGCTGCTCAACCGGTTGATCTCGTCGACCACGCTGCGAGCCTCGGGCACCTCGACCGGCGCGCCTTCCGCAACGAAGCCGTTCTGCATGTCGACGACCAGTTGAGCCGTGCGCGCAGGGTCGAGCCTGTCCCACACGTTGCGCGCCCCTCGCGCTGCTGCATGACGATCGAGGATCGCAGTGTGGTCAACCTCGTGCGGCACGTTGCCCTCCTGTCGCTCCCGGAAAATTCACCAGCACATCATAGGCGGAAGGATCCGCTACGCCAGCCAGCTTGAAGCCGTTGCGCAACAGGAAGGCGTGTTCGACGATGCGCGCCTGCTGCTCGATTCCGTATCTGGTCAGAGGCCACCCGGGCTTGAGGGTGTAGTCGTAGCTCGCCCAGGGCATCCGGTTGAGCACGAGGTACCACTCGCCTCTTGTCTGGGTCTGCCAGACATGCGTCATCTCGTGGATGAAAAGCGCCTGACGTCGCACGGGAACGAGTGCGAAATCGTCACAATAGGCCTCGCCCAAGGGATGGAAATGGATGTGCCCGCGCGGGGCCATGGTAATTTTCTTCGGCTGGAAGAACGCCCATTTTCGCCGCTTGATCCGCACCTTCGTGTAATCGATCGCCGAGCCGAATATGGAGCGGGCGAGCGCCACTTCTCCTTCGCTCAGCGGCCGTTCGCCGCCGATGGCGCAGGAGGAGGCGCTCGCTTTGTCCATCTTTTTGCGAACTACTCCTCTTCGCCTTCTCCAGTAGCAGCGCCGGGAGCATCGCCGGGAGCGCGGATCTCGACCGGGAAGCTGCACTTGTCGCCGCCCACAAAGGTGAGCGTGGCTTCGGCTTCGCCACCCACTTCCTGCGTGCCGTCCGGCTGCATCGCCATGACATGCATCGTTTCCGGCTCGAACACCACGGTCTCGCCCGCGGGGACATCCACCTGCATCAACTCGTCCATCGAGGGCTGGAGATTCCATTCGCCTACTTGATGCAGCGCGGCCATTTCGTAGCCGGACACGGAAGCGGCGCGGATCATTACGTTGCGCTCGTTCGTGTTCTCCAGCTCGAAATAGACGGCGGATGGATCGCCCTCGATCGCGGCGAGCGACATCCAGCCGCCGGATGCGTTGATGCCCGGCGGGCAATCGCCTTCATCTACGGCCACTTCCTCCGCCGGTTCGCCGCCGCACGCGGCGAGGCTGGCGGCAAGCGCCGCTGCGATGATGTATCTGGCTTGCATTGTTTTCCTCCCAAATTGTCGCCGGATTTCTAGTCGGCGCGGTCCCTTGTGCCAAGCGAAAGGGCACCTATATCCGCCCTCGATACACAGCTTTTATCGAGCTGCCGAGTGGCCTTGCCGCATGGATCCCCGCGGGATCGGGGGGCCGAACGTGCAGCGTCCAACACTGAAAGAGATGGGGAATTATGAGCAAGATTATCGGTATCGACCTCGGCACCACCAACAGCTGCGTCTCCGTTATGGAAGGCGGCAAGCCGAAGGTTATCGAAAATTCCGAAGGCGCGCGCACGACGCCTTCGATCGTGGCTTTCACCAAGGATGGTGAGCGCCTGATCGGCCAGCCCGCCAAGCGCCAGGCTGTGACCAATCCCGACAACACGCTGTTCGCGATCAAGCGCCTTATCGGCCGCCGGTTCGACGATCCGACCACCAAGAAGGACATGGACATCGTCCCCTATGACATCGTCAAGGGCAAGAACGGCGATGCCTGGGTCGAGGCTGGCGGTGAAGAGTATTCGCCCAGCCAGATTTCCGCCTTCATCCTGCAGAAGATGAAGGAAACCGCCGAAAGCTATCTTGGCGAGACAGTTTCCAAGGCGGTCATCACTGTTCCGGCCTACTTCAATGACGCGCAGCGCCAGGCCACCAAGGACGCCGGCCAGATCGCCGGCCTCGAGGTTGAGCGCATCATCAACGAGCCCACTGCGGCCGCGCTCGCCTATGGCATGGAGAAGGACGAGGGCAAGACCATCGCCGTATATGACCTTGGCGGCGGTACCTTCGACGTTTCCATCCTGGAAATCGGCGACGGCGTGTTCGAGGTGAAGTCGACCAATGGCGATACTTTCCTCGGCGGTGAGGATTTCGACAACGCGATCGTCGAATACCTTGCCGACCAGTTCAAGTCGAAAGAGAACATGGACCTGCGCAGCGACAAGCTCGCCCTGCAGCGTCTGAAGGAAGCCGCCGAGAAGGCCAAGATCGAGCTGTCGAGCTCGCAGCAGACCGAAGTGAACCTGCCCTTCATCACCGCGCGCATGGAAGGCGGCAGTTCCACCCCGCTGCACCTTGTGGAGACCATCACCCGCTCCAAGCTGGAGCAGCTGGTGGGCGACCTGATCAAGCGCACGCTGGATCCGTGCAAGAAAGCCCTTGAAGATGCTGGCGTGACCAAGGACGGGATCGACGAAGTGATCCTCGTCGGCGGTATGACCCGTATGCCCAAGGTTCGCGAAGTGGTGGAAGAGTTCTTCGGTACAAAGCCGCATACCGGTGTGAACCCGGACGAAGTCGTCGCGATGGGCGCTGCCATTCAGGCAGGCGTGCTGCAGGGCGACGTGAAGGACGTGCTGCTGCTGGACGTGACCCCGCTCTCGCTGGGTATTGAAACGCTGGGCGGCGTGTTCACGCGCATGATCGACCGCAACACCACGATCCCGACCAAGAAGACGCAGGTCTACTCCACTGCCGAGGACAACCAGGGCGCGGTGACAATCCGTGTCTTTCAGGGCGAGCGCGAGATGGCGGCGGACAACAAGCTGCTTGGCCAGTTCGACCTCGTGGGCATCCCGCCTGCACCGCGCGGTGTGCCGCAGATCGAGGTGACGTTCGACATCGACGCCAACGGCATCGTGAACGTGTCCGCCAAGGACAAGGGCACGGGCAAGGAACAGCAGATCCGCATCCAGGCCTCGGGTGGCCTGTCCGACAGCGACATCGACCAGATGGTACAGGACGCGGAGAAGTTCGCCGAAGAGGACAAGAAGCGCCGCGAGGCCGCCGAAGTCCGCAACAATCTCGACAGCCTGGTCCACACGACCGAGAAGCAGCTGGAAGAGAATGGCGACAAGATCGATGCGGGCCTCAAGTCCGAGATCGAGACTGCCGTTGCCGACGCCAAGTCTGCGCTGGAAGGTGATGACCTCGATACCATGAAGGCCAAGAGCGAAGCGCTCACGCAGGTCGCCATGAAGATGGGTCAGGCCATCTACGAGAAGCAGCAGAGCGCCGGCGCCGAAGCTGCTGCCGATGCAGCGGCCTCGGAAGAGAACGCGTCCTCCAGCGAGGAGGAAGTGGTCGACGCCGAGTTCACCGAGGTCGACGACGAGAACAAGTCGTAAGCGTAACGATGCACAAGCCAGCCGCCACCGTCGCTCCCCTCAGGGCTGCGCCGGTGGCGGTAAGCTTTGGGGAATTGTGAATGTCTGCGACTGAAGTCGATTTCTACGAATTGCTGGGTGTCTCGCGGGATGCCGATGGTGCGACGGTTAAATCCGCCTATCGGAAGATGGCGATGAAATACCACCCGGATCGCAACCCGGGCGATGAAGAGGCGGAAGCCAGGTTCAAGGCCTGCAGCGCCGCTTACGAGGTCCTGAAGGATCCGCAAAAGCGCGCGGCTTACGATCGCTATGGCCATGCCGCCTTCCAGCAGGGCGGTGGCGGCGGCGGTCATCCCGGCGCCGATTTCTCCGACCTTGGCGACATTTTCGAAACCATCTTCGGCAGCGCTTTCGGCGGCGGCGGTGGAGCGGGCCGGGCTCGCCCTCGCCGCGGAGCGGATCTGCGCTACGATATGCAGGTAAGCCTCGAAGAGGCGTATCACGGCAAGAACACGCAGATCACGGTCGAAGTCGCTGCCACTTGCGAGACATGCGAAGGCTCCGGCGCAGAACCGGGTACGGGTCGTCGGCGCTGCGACCTTTGCCACGGGCGCGGCAAGGTCCGCGCGCAGCAGGGCCTGTTCGTTATCGAACGGCCATGCCCGAACTGTGCCGGTCGCGGAGAGGTGCTCGAACAGGCCTGTTCCGATTGCCGCGGCGAGGGCCGGGTCGACAAGGAGCAATCGCTCGATATCGAGATTCCGCCCGGCGTCGATAACGGCACTCGCATTCGTCTCAACGGCAAGGGCGAGGCCGGGCCGATGGGCGCGCCTTCAGGCGATCTCTATATCTTTGTGCATGTGAAGGATCACAGCGTCTTCCAGCGCGAAGGGACGGCGCTTTTTACCCGCGTTCCGGTAAGCTTTACCGCTGCAGCGCTTGGTGAAACGATCGAGATACCCGGCCTCGACGGAGAAACCCATTCCATTGATATTCCCGCTGGCATCCAGTCGGGCAAGCAATTGCGCAAACGCGGCGCAGGCATGCCGGTGCTCCAGGGTCGCGGGCGGGGCGATCTCGTGGTCGAGGTCATCGTGGAAACGCCGACCAAGTTGTCGAGCCGCCAAAAGGATATCCTGCGCGAATTTCGCGAGACCGAGACGGGTGACGAGTGCCCGGAAAGTCGCGGCTTCTTCGATAAGCTGAAAACGGCCTTCGGCGCCTGATCGCAGGAGCCGACCCAGCTAGGCTCCACCCAGCTTTTCGACAATTTCTCGCCGCAGGGCCTCTACCAGGGCCCTGCTGCAATTCATCCGCGCATCTTCCTCGTCGCAAATGGCGAGGAAAGCGTCGCGCTTTACGGCGAGGCATTCTGCGGTGTCATAGCCTCCCGGCACGGTCGAGCAGACGAGGTCGATCATCCTCTCCGCTCCGTGGAGGCGGCCCCACAGATAGTCGTTCTCGCGATAGGCGCGGCTGAAAAAGGCCCCGAAATTGAAGAACTCCGTGCCGCGTAGCGTTGCGGAGGTTCCGCCGTCGCGGATCGCGGTCGCGTCCTCCGGACTGATGCGGTCCACTTTCACCGGGTCATACTCCGTCAGCCCCTCGTTGCGCAGCAGCGGAAGGGTCGAGACATCGTAGAAAGGGAATCCAAGGTAGGTGAGCAGGACGCGGCGCCTTAGGTCCTTGGGCATTACCTCCAGCGCATCGCATAACACGCGTTCCGCTTCCTCGTCGGTCGTTCGCAACGCGCGCCGCTCTGCCAGCGTATCGAGAAAATCGCCCGGCCATTCAATCACGTTCGCAGCGATGCTGGCGAAATCCTCTCCCAGGGCGTCCGGATCCTCCTTGGCGAAATAGTAGGTGAGCGCGCGGTAGACCGCATCGCGAGCGTCCTGCAGGCCTTCATCGGGAATGTCCGGGTCGAGCTCCCAGTCGCGTGACAGGCGCCGGGCAAGCAAGCGCAGGCGGCGTATGCGGAAGGCAAGATCGTGGTCTCGGAAAAACGCGATCGCCGTCTCGCTTGCCCCGCCATTCTTCCCACCGGAGAGGCTGGACATATTGCGCGCATCGACCTCTTGCCTCAGCCGCGCGGCGATGACCGGAACGCTCGGCATGTCGGGCGAATGCGCGGCCTTGCGCGCAAGGTCTGCCAATCTGTCCACTATACCCGAAAGCTTGGCCTGGGCATAGGAATGGAAAGCATAGCCTGCCTGCTCGGCCGCAGCCTGCTGCGCACGGGCTCGCCAATTGGCAAGGCGTTTGCGATTGGGCCGGTCGAGGAACAGCGTGTGGCCGAACAGCTTGTCCACCGCGCCCTCCACTTCGGGACGCAGCGCGGCGACCATCCTGCGCAGCTTCTCCGCCTCACGCGTCTGCTTCTCCAGCACCTCGAGATTATCGCGGATCGGCTGCTCCCGCGGAATGGCAGAAAGCGATCCCGCGATGGCACCGAAAAAGCCGACCTGCTTGATGGCATCGCCCTGTTCGGGCCTCGCCTGGCGAGGGGAGGGATCGATATAGACGAAGCGGCGATCCACTTCTCGTTGGGCGGGCCGCACCGTCAGCGCTTCGATCGCTCCCTCGAACGGCGCATTGTTGAGGACGGAACCGTCCACCAGTGCGACATGCTCCGTGGTATCGCGCTTGACATGGGTCGGCATGATCCGGCGCAGGAATATCTCGCGACTTGGCCAATGCCCCCCGCAAATCACATCGATTTCAGATAGGCGAAGCGGCGGAAATGCGCCGGGAAAACTCGCAGTCGCGCGGGCGGCGAAAGTCAGCTCGCATAGCTGCGCTAGGTCTTCGCCTCCCGTCGCCGGTGTGTGCGCACGAAAGCCGATGGGCATGCGATGCTCGGGCTCCTCCACCTGAGGGGGGCTGTTCAGGCGCAGCGTCTCGAGCCTGCCGCGAAAGTCGGTAGCGGTTACCAGCAGGTCGAGTGGATGGCGCACGGGCAGGAGCGGCGCACCGGCGGGCGTATCGCCCATCGCGAGCAGCGCGTCATGGAGTAGCCTTGAAAAGCCTTCCCCCGAAAAGGGCGGTTCGAACCAGCGACCGCGCACGAGGCTGGAGATTTTGCGCCGCACCTCGCTACGCGTCTCGGCAGACACGGTTTCGGACACAGTATTTCCGGGGGCGCGGGTCAGATACCAGACGATCGGGCGCATGTAAGCGCGCGCGGCAGGCGACCACGGCCGTGCCTCGGGTTCTACCAGTTGCCCAACATCCGCATTCTCCAGCCAGAGCTTCGTCAGCGGCTCGAGACTGCGCCCCGAATGTATGGCCTGCGCGAGGAACACTGCGTTTATGCCGCCAGCGCTCGCCCCCGTAATGATGTCCGGCAGTACGCGCAGACGCAGGGCGCAATCGTCTTCTATGCGGCGAAGCAAATCGAGATAGACAGCTTCGACGCCGCTGCATTCTTCCTGCGGCTTGGCATGAAAGGCGCGGCTCGCGCGGGCGAGCTTCCACACCTCCTTCGTGACGCCATGCATGTAGACCGCAAGGCTGACACCGCCATAGCAGACCAGCGCGATCCTGAGTTCCTTGTGTCTCATCCAAAGGAGTAAATGGCAGATCGATGGCCGACTGGCCAGACCGCTTGCGTTCCTTTTTCGTTCCGGGTAGCACGACCGGTATGGCCAAGCCCAAAAAGCGTTTCATCTGCACCGAATGCGGCAGCGTCTCCACTCGCTGGCAGGGACAATGCGGCGACTGCCAGCAGTGGAATACGCTGGTTGAAGATGCGCCCGATACCAAGTTCGCGGCGAAACACGATCTTTCCAGCGGGGGCAGGGCGCTCACCTTCGAATCGCTCGATGCGCCCACTAAGCCTCTGGTCCGGCGTTCGACGGGTATAGCCGAGTTTGACCGGGCGCTTGGCGGTGGGCTGGTGCCGGGGGCCGCCATTCTGATGGGGGGTGAGCCGGGCATCGGCAAGTCCACGCTCTTGCTGCAGGCAGCGGCAAAGATAGCGCAAGGCGGTCGCAGCGCTGTCTATGTCAGCGGGGAGGAGGCGACCGGTCAGGTGCGCATGCGGGCGGCAAGACTGGGTCTGTCGAAAGCTCCGCTAAAACTGGCAGCGGCCACGTCGGTTCGCGATATTCTCACGACATTGGGGCAGGACGATCCTCCCGAGCTGCTGATCATCGATTCGATCCAGACCATGCATTCCGACATGATCGAAGGTGCGCCCGGCACCGTCAGCCAGGTGCGGGCAA
Organism: Aurantiacibacter poecillastricola; assembly: GCF_030730945.1. Taxonomy (GTDB): domain Bacteria; phylum Pseudomonadota; class Alphaproteobacteria; order Sphingomonadales; family Sphingomonadaceae; genus Alteraurantiacibacter; species Alteraurantiacibacter poecillastricola. Next base: position 806,925 of record NZ_JAVAMS010000002.1, on the reverse strand, counting down.
GCGCGTTCGAACTCATACGCTACGCGAAGGAACGCGGCACCGCACTCGTGCTGGTCGGCCATGTCACGAAGGACGGCAATATCGCCGGGCCGCGGGTGCTGGAGCACATGGTCGATACGGTGATGAGCTTCGAGGGGGAGCGGAGCCACCAGTACCGCATCCTGCGCTGCCTGAAGAACCGCTTCGGCGCCGTTGATGAGATCGGCGTCTTCGCGATGGAAGGTCATGGACTGGACGAGGTGGGCAACCCGTCCTCCCTGTTCCTCTCCGGGCGTGAAGAACCCATTGCCGGCGCCGCGGTTTTTCCCGCTTTGGAAGGGACCCGGCCCGTGCTTGTCGAGATCCAGGCGCTGATCGTACGGTTGCAATCCGGCGCCACCCCCCGCCGGGCGGTGGTGGGTTGGGATAGCGGTCGTCTGGCCATGCTGCTGGCAGTGCTGGAATCGCGCTGTGGCCTGAGCTTTTCCACCGCCGAGGTCTACCTCAATGTCGCAGGCGGATATCGTCTGGCGGACCCTGCCGCGGACCTTGCCGTGGCCGCCGCGCTTATAAGCGCCCTGGCCGACAAGCCGCTGGCCGCAAATGCCGTGTGGTTCGGCGAGGTTGCCTTGTCGGGCGAGATACGGCCCGTAGCGCATGGAAATGTCAGGCAAAAAGAGTCTGCGAAGCTCGGTTTCAAGCGCGCAATGGGTCCTGCTGACGGGTGGCAGGACGTTGCTGGCTTGCGATATACCGATGTTGGGTCCGTGGCGTCACTCGTTGACCGGGTGATGGCATCGGCATAAGTCCACCGGTCAGATGACGGGTTTCGATCTTATCGTGCTGCTGATCGTGGGGGTCGGCGCGATTGGCGGGTTTCTGCGCGGTTTCGTGCAGGAGATCCTGTCATTGATGGCATGGATTCTTGCGATTTTCGCGATCCGGTTCCTGCATACGGACCTTACCGCCGCTATCCTGGCATTCATGGGTTCTCCCGTCACGGCATCCATCCTGGCTTTCGCCCTGCTGTTGCTCATCCCCTACGCAGCGATGAAGCTGATCTCTCGTGTCGCAGGACGCAAATCGCGAAACTCGGCGCTCGGCCCAATCGATCGTGTCCTTGGCTTCGGCTTTGGCGCGCTTAAAGGCATCCTCATCGTCATCATTGCATTCTCGCTGCTCGTGCTCGGCTATGACACGGTGTGGGGGGCGAAGGGACGACCTGTGTGGATTGCCGAAGCGCGGACCTATCAGCTCGTCGATGCGGGATCGCGCGCAATGGTGCAGATCATTGCCGAAAGGCGGGCTCGCCTGAACAGCGACGCAACGTGAGTTCTGAGAAGCTCTACACTCCGGATATGCTGGCTGCCGCGGTCGAGCTGGCCAATTATCCGCGACTAGGGGGCGAGGTTCGAAGCGGTTCGGCCCGCTCACCGGCGTGCGGCTCGACGCTGGAGATGGATCTCCTTCTCGCCGAAGATGGTCGCATCGGGCAGATTGGCATGGCCGTGCGCGCCTGCGCAGTGGGACAGGCAGCCGCGGCGATCTTCGCACGTCATGCACCCGGCCGCGATGGTCATGCGATAGCTGCCGCTCATGATACCATGGTCGCCTGGCTCGCAGGAGAGGGCGATGCACCTGACTGGCCCGATCTTGCGTTGATCACGCCGGCGAAGGACTATCCCGGTCGGCATGGCGCCATGCTGTTGCCGTGGAAGGCAGCGAAGGCCGCTCTTTCCAGCGCGGACGCGGCAAGCTAACCAACGGCTGTTGCAGAACTCCGGGGGAGCAGATGGCGAGCGCAGCCGCGACAACCGTTCATGAACCGACGAAGAAGGAGATCCGTCTCGTCATCGCCGCAAGCTCTGCGGGCACGGTGTTCGAGTGGTATGACTTCTTCATCTACGGAACGCTAGCCGGGCTAATCGGCGCGGCCTTCTTCCCCAGCGGCAACGAGACGCTGCAGACGCTTCTCGTGTGGGCAGGATTTGCCGTGGGCTTCGGCTTCCGGCCGCTCGGTGCGATCCTCTTCGGCTTCCTGGGAGACAGGCTGGGCCGCAAGTATACCTTTCTCGTCACCGTTACCCTGATGGGCGTGGCCACCGCCGGCGTGGGACTGATACCCACCGCTGCGACAATCGGCATTGCGGCCCCGATCATCGTCATCCTCTTCCGTATCCTGCAGGGTCTTGCGCTGGGCGGTGAATATGGCGGCGCTGCCATCTATGTCGCCGAGCACGCGCCACCGGAAAAGCGCGGTTTCTACACCAGCTTCATCCAGGCGAGCGTAGTTGGCGGCTTCGTGCTCTCGATCCTGGTGGTGCTGGGTTGCCGCGCGCTGATCCCGGCCGATGATTTCGCGGAATGGGGCTGGCGGGTGCCATTCCTGCTGTCGCTGATACTCCTCGCCATCTCGCTGTGGATGCGCTTCAAGCTCTCCGAAAGCCCGGTGTTCAAGGCCATGAAGGAGGCGGGCGAGACGGCAGGCAACCCCTTCGTCGAAAGCTTCACCTATCCGGGCAACAAGCGACGCATCTTCGTCGCGCTTTTCGGCATTACCGGCATTCTCACCACCATCTGGTACACGGCCTTCTTCTCCAGCCTGTCCTTCCTGCGCGGCCCCATGCGAATGGAGGAGGGCCTGGTCGAGGTGATCATGCTCATCTCGGGCGCCATTGCCATGAGCTTCTATCTCGTCGTGGGCCGCTGGTCGGACCGGGTAGGGCGCAAGAAACCGATCGTGATCGGAGCGTTGGCGACACTGGCCCTGATCTTCCCGCTGTTCTGGGGCATGGGCTCCCTTGCCAATCCCGGCCTGCAGCGCAGCGCCGAGGAAGCGCCCGTCGTGGTAAGCGGCACGGATTGCAGTTTCGATCCCTTCGCGGAGGTACAGGCGGCCCAGTGCGGCCGGGTGCTGCAAGACCTCACCGCGCTAGGCGTCCCCTACGACATCGCGGCGGACGGTCAGGCGGCTCGCCTGGCGATCGGCACGGCAGAACTCGACTACGCGCCGCTTGGCGAAGACAATCGCCGTGGCACGATCCAGCAAGCGCTGGAGAGGCAGGGCTACGACTTTACCACTCAGGTACCACCCCTCCCGAACCTTGTTGGGATCATTGCACTTCTGCTGGGATTCGGAGTGCTATCGGCGCTGACCTACGGCTCGGTTGCTGCATTGCTGGCGGAAATGTTTCCGCCGCAGATCCGCTATTCCTCGCTTTCCATTCCCTATCACATCGGTGCAGGTTATCTCGGCGGGTTCCTGCCGCTGATTGCCGGCTACATCGTTGCGCGCACGGGTGACGTGTATTCCGGCCTCTGGTACACGTGGGCCGTTGTGGCGTTCGGTGTGCTCGTCGCCTGGTGGGGCATTCCTGAAGGACCACCGCGCGATTTTGAAGATGACCCTGCCTGACGCGCCGCCAGCAAGCCTGCGCCTGAGGATCGACACCGCCGCTCTCGCCGACAACTGGCGCACTATGGACCGGCTTTCCGGCTCGGCGACGGCGGGTGCAGCGGTCAAGGCCAACGGCTATGGCCTCGGCATCGATTTCGTCATGCCCGCCCTGCTGGGCGCAGGGGCGAGAAACTTCTTCGTGGCGCATTGGAGCGAGGTCGCTGGCGTACTCGCCTACACCGCTGGCGAGACGATCGCTGTCCTTCACGGCGTCGCCGATGAACAGGAAGCTGCTTACGCGCGCGCAACCGGGGCCGTGCCGGTGATCAATTCCCTCCCGCAGGCTAGGCTCTGGCTGCAGAGCGGGGGAGGGCGATGTCACCTGATGGTCGACAGTGGCATTAACCGCCTGGGCGTAGAACCCGGCAACCTCGGCGATCCGGTACTCGAGAAGCTGGAGATCGATACGCTGATGTCGCATCTCGCATCGGCGGATGAAGAGTCGGCGCAGAACGCTCGCCAGTTGGCGGTGTTTCGCGAAGCAGCCTCCCGCCTTCCCGCGAAGCGGCTCAGCCTGGGAAACAGCGCCGGGATCATGCTGGGGGAGGACTACCATTTCGACCTCACGCGCCCGGGCCTTGCCCTGTATGGCGGAGTCCCCCGGTCCGAACTCGCAGGGCTCATCCGGCAGGTCGCCCATGTCGAGAGTGCCGTGCTGCAATTGCGCGACCTCTCGCCGGGTGACGCGGTCGGCTACAACGCTGTCTGGCACGCAGAGAGACCCACTCGGGCAGCGACGCTGGCGCTCGGCTATGCGGACGGGATCCTGCGCGCATGGGGCAAGGCAGGTGCAGTGCAGCATGAGGGGCACGGCCTGCCTATCATAGGCAAGGTCTCGATGGACATGATCATTGTCGATTGCACTGGCACCAACCTCGCGGAGGGTGATTTCTGCAATCTTTCCTACGACTTGCCGCAGGCCTCCGCCCTCACCGGCCTGTCGCAATACGAGTTGCTTACACTGCTTGGAAATCGTTTCGACAGGACGACGCAAATCGCTTGATTGCCAATATCATGCTGCGAGTGCTAAGGACCGCAAGGTAACCAACAGGGAGCTCCTCATGGGATCGAGCGACAAGGGCGGTGGTGAGACGATCATCATCAAGAAATACGCCAACCGGCGGCTCTACAACACGCAGTCCTCCAGCTATATCACGCTGGACGATCTGGCGCGTATGGTTCGCACCGGAGTGGATTTCCAGGTCCTCGACGCCAAGAGCGGGGCGGACATTACCCACGCCATCCTGACGCAGATCATCATGGAAGAAGAAGCGCATGGCGAACACATGCTGCCCGTCAGTTTCCTGCGCCAGCTCATTTCCATGTACGGCAATTCGATGCAGGCAATGATGCCGCCCTATCTCGAAGCCACGATGGAAAACTTCCGCGCGAACCAGAACAAGCTGCAGGAAAGCTTCCAGACCAGCATGGGGCCCGACGCCTTCGCCAAGATGGCGGAGCAGAACATGGCCATGTTCAAGGCAGCAGCCAGCGCTTTCATGCCCGGCAAGTCCAATCCGGTTTCCCGCCCCGCCAACGAGACGGAGGACGTCTCCGACAGGGACGAGATGGCTGCGCTAAAGGCGCAGATGGCAGAGATGCAGCGCAAGCTCGACAAGTTGGGCGACTAGCTCCTCGCCCATGCTTTCGGGCAAGCTGCGTATCGCGACACTCGACAGCGGCAACGCGCGGCTTCATGGGGGCGAATTCATCCCCCTTTGCCTAGCAGGATTCGCCATGTCCGCCATTCGCCACGCCCTGAACACCCGCCGCGACGACGATTTCGCCGCCTGGTACCAGGAGGTTATTGCAGCCGCCGACATGGCCGAGGAATCAGGCGTGCGCGGCTGCATGGTCATCAAGCCATGGGGCTACGGCATCTGGGAGCGCATGCAGCGCCTGCTGGATGACCGGATTAAGGCCGCAGGCGTACAGAACGCCTACTTCCCGCTGTTCATTCCCCTGAAGAACTTCGAGCGCGAAGCCGAGCATGTCGAAGGCTTCGCCAAGGAAATGGCGGTCGTCACCCATCACCGCCTGATTGCCGATGGCGAGGGCGGACTGATCCCCGATCCCGAAGCGAAGCTGGAAGAGCCGCTGGTGGTGCGTCCCACGTCCGAGACGATCATCGGTGACGCGATGAGCCGCTGGGTACAGAGCTGGCGCGACCTGCCGCTACGCCTGAACCAGTGGGCGAATGTGGTGCGCTGGGAAATGCGCACCCGCATGTTCCTGCGTACCAGCGAATTCCTCTGGCAGGAGGGCCACTCCGCCCACGCAACTGCCGAGGAAGCGAAGGCCGAGACGATGATGGCCTTGGAAATGTACCGCGCCTTTGCCGAGGAAGATGTCGCCCTGCCGGTCATCGCTGGCGAGAAGCCGGAGAACGAGCGCTTCCCGGGCGCGGTCGAGACGTGGTCTATCGAGGCCATGATGCAGGACGGCAAGGCGCTGCAGGCGGGCACCAGCCACTATCTCGGCACCAATTTCGCGCATGCGGCGAATATTCGCTTCCAGAACAGCGAAGGTCGGGAGCAGCTTTGCCATACGGTCAGCTGGGGCGTCTCCACGCGCATGGTGGGCGGCCTCATCATGACCCATGGCGATGATGACGGGTTGCGCGTGCCGCCCGCGCTCGCGCCGTTCCAGGTGGTGATCCTGCCCATGTTGCGCGACAAGCCGGAGGAAGGGGCACTGCTCGACTATTGCGAAGCGCTGCGCGCATCCATCGCCGGGCAGGCGGCGTTGGGAGAACCGGTGCGCGTGCTCCTCGACAAGCGGCCCGGCAAGGCTGCGGCCAAGCGTTGGGACTGGGTGCGCAAGGGCGCACCGCTCATCGTCGAGGTCGGCCCGCGCGATATGGAGAATGGCGTTGTCAGCCTGCTGCGCCGCGATGCCCTGTGGAACGAGGAATCCGGCAAGCCCGCCTTTCAGAACCCTGATCGCGACCTGTGCGCGCAGACTGTCCCCGGCATTCTCGCCGACATGCAGAACGGCCTGCTGGTGGAGGCGCGCGAGCGCCGCGAGGCGAATATCGTGCGCGATATCGAGGACATGGACGCACTCGCCAGGCACTTCCGGCGCGATGCGAAATATCCGGGCTGGGTTGAGGTGCAATGGGCAAAGCCGACTGGGGAAGCTCTCGAAAAGGTGGTCGAGCAGCTGAAGGAGCTCCGCCTGACCTTGCGCAACATACCGATGAACGCCCCGCCTGCCGATGGCACTTGCATCTTCACAGGAGAGCGGGCCGTGGAGCGGGTTTACGTCGCGCGCGCATACTAGCCACCTGACACCCTTGCCATTTGTCGCGGTATAGGCGAGGCAAGGTTGCATGCGTTACCTGATCCTCTCGGCTGCCTTGCTGGCCGCTCCCGCCCTTGCTCATGATCGTGCCGCGGATCCGGCCGAGCCCGTTTCCGCGGACCGCCTCCGCAATGATGTCGAGACCATGGTCTCGTTCGGCACGCGGCATACGCTTTCCAGCCTCGACGATCCCGAACGTGGTATCGGCGCGGCATTGGACTGGGGCCGGACGGAGTTCGAGGAGGCGAGCGCTGCATGCGGAGGCTGCCTCGATGTCAGCTTCGTCGAGCGTGAGATGAGCGGACGGCGCATCCCCGAGCCGGTGCTCATCCGCAATGCCATCGCCATCCAGCGCGGCAGCGAGCGGCCGAACGAGGTCGTCATCATCCAGGGCCATATCGACAGCCGGGTTTCCGATGTGATGAATGCCGAAGCCGATGCGCCTGGCGCGAACGACAATGCCAGCGGCAGCGCTCTCGTGCTGGAAGCGGCGCGTACGCTCAGCCAGAACGACTACCCCACCACCATCGTCTATGCCTTGCTGATGGGTGAGGAACAGGGTCTCTACGGCGCCAACCTGCTGGCGGACTATGCGATGGAGCAGGGCTGGACGGTGAAGGCCGTGCTCAACAACGACGTGGTGGGCGGCTCCTGCGGTTCCGACGGCGTTTGCGATGCCGAGCATGTGCGGGTCTTCTCCGAAGGCGTGCGCGCCGATGCGGACGAGGATACGCGCGGGCGGATGCGCTCGCTCGGCGGGTCGAATGACAGCCCTTCGCGCAATCTCTCGCGCTTCCTCGACCAGTTGGCAGAGGGGGAGCCGACCGGCCTCGACGTTCGCCAGACATGGCGCTCCGATCGCATGGGGCGTGGCGGTGACCACCTGCCGTTCCTCGACCGAGGGTTTCCGGCTGTGCGCCTTTCGGTCGCCATCGAGGATTACGAGCACCAGCATCAGGACCTGCGCACGGAAGACGGCGTGACCTATGGTGATACGGTGGACGAGATAGACTTCAACTACCTCGCCGACGTTACCCGGCTGAACGTGCGCGCTGCCGACCTGCTCGCCCGCACGCCGATGCCGCCAGTGGTGCAGAGCGACGGCATCGTGCGTCCCGACGTGCTCCTCGAATGGGAGCCGGTTGAGGGAGCGGTGCGCTACAACATCTGGCGCCGGCGAACCGACGAGCGCGACTGGACTCTCCGCGACACGCTGCGCGCCGATCCCGGAGCGGACCTCAATTCCATCGTGCTCGCCCCCGATCGCGGCGACGACTGGATCTTCGGCGTCAGTTCGGTGGCGGCAGATGGTGCGGAAAGCCCGGTATCCAGCGCAGTTCCGGGCGGACAATTCTATCCGCTACCCGTCGACAGCGCGGAGTAGCGCCCCCATATGCGGGGGCATATGAACAAACCGAAAAACACGAAGAAATTTGAAGGCCTGCCCAGCAAGGACCAGGTCATGGAATTCATCCGCAACTCCGACAGCCGTGTCGGCAAGCGCGAGATCGCCAAGCATTTCCGTCTCAAGGGGCAGGAAAAGATCGCCCTCAAGGCGCTCTTGAAGGACATGGCCGAGGAAGGCCTCATCGATAACGCCAAGAGCGCTTTTCACCGCATGGGCGGCGTCCCCCGCGTTACCGTGCTGCGCGTGGTCGAGATCGACGATGGCGAGCCCATCGCCGTGCCCGAAACGTGGAACCCGGACGATGGCGGCGCTCCGCCGCGCCTCAGGGTGATCGAGAAGAAGAAGCAGCAGGCCCTTCGCACCGGCGACCGCATCCTCGCTCGCACGGAAGAGAAGGGCAGCGGCTTTCTCGCCCATCCGATGAAGAAGCTGGCCGTCGCCGAGGACCAGATGCTCGGCGTGATCGAGATCGATGGCGGTGGGCAAGCGTGGCTCGCGCCGGTGGACAAGCGCATTCGCAATTCCTCCAAAGTCTCCGATCTCGGTCAGGCCGAGAAAGGCCAGCTGGTGGTTGCGGAACCTGTCGGGCGAGGGCGCAACAGTTCGGTGAAAGTCACCGAGGTGCTGGGCGATCCGCTGGCACCGAAGAGCTACAGCCTCATCGCGATTCACAAGTTCGGCATCCCAAACCGCTTCCCGCAGGAAGCGCTGGACGAGGCGGAGAAGGCTGCGAAACTGCCTCTTAATGAGGATACGCGAGAGGATTTGCGCGACCTCCCCATCATCGCGATCGACCCTGCCGATGCGCGCGATCACGACGATGCGATCTGGGCCGAAAGCGACGGGGAGGGCGGCTTCCGCGCGCTTGTCGCCATTGCCGACGTGTCGTTCTACGTGCGGCCCGGCAGCAATCTCGACAAGGAAGCGCGGCGGCGCGGCAACTCGGTCTATTTCCCCGACCGCGTTGTGCCGATGCTGCCCGAAGTTCTCTCCGCCGATGTGTGCTCGCTACGCGAAGGCGAGGACCGCGCGGCGATGGCTTGCCACCTCAGGATCGACGCCGATGGGCGCGTGACCGACTGGCGCTTTACCCGCGCCATCGTGCGCATCGACAAGGTGATCGCCTATGAGGATGCGCAGGTGCAGATCGACGAGGGCAACGCCAGTGGCCCGATCAATGCGCTGTGGGCGTGCTGGAAAGCGCTTTCTTCCGCCCGCACCGATCGCGATCCGCTGGATCTCGACCTTCCCGAACGCCGCGTCGAGCTGGACGAGAATGGCAAGGTCGTGGGCATCAAGGTGCGCGAGCGGCTCGATGCGCACCGCGTTGTCGAGGACTTCATGATCGCCGCCAATGTCGCTGCGGCCAAGGCGCTGGAGAGCAAGGCCAGCCCCGTCGTCTACCGTATTCACGAGCCGCCCACGCGGGAGAAGCTGGTAGCGCTGAAGGAGTATTTCGAGAGCATCGGCAAGAACCTCGCGCTGGGGCAGGTCATCACGCCGGGCCTGTTCAACCGCATGATCAAGGACGTGGGCGACGATCCGGCGGAGAAGGCACTGGTGATGGAGGCGGTGCTGCGCAGCCAGACGCAGGCTTATTACGGTCCGCAGAATGCCGGGCATTTCGGCCTCGCGCTCGGCAGCTACGCGCATTTCACCTCGCCCATTCGCCGGTATGCGGACCTGCTGGTGCACCGCGCGCTGGTCGACAGTTTCAAGCTGGAGCAGCCCAAGCCCGGCGGCAACACCATTCCCGCCCATTCCGGCCTTTCCGAACGCGACCGGGCGGATATGGGCAAGATCACCGAAGCGATCAGCGTCACCGAACGCCGCGCGATGGAGGCAGAGCGCGACACGATCGACCGCTATGTCGCAGCCTGGCTCTCGGGCCGTGTTGGCGAAGTCTTCGAGACGCGCATCACCGGCGTGCAGAAATTCGGCTTCTTCGCCACCATTGTCGGCATGGGCGGAGACGGGCTGGTGCCCATCAGCACGCTTGGTCGCGAGTATTTCCATTACGACGAAGCCGCGCACCAGCTGAAGGGCGAGGATACGGGCACCACATTCAAGGTGGGTGACATGCTCGACCTGAGGCTTGGAGAAGCAAACCCGCTTACAGGCGCGCTCAAGTTCGAGCTGCCCGATGGTGGCGGCGGGCAGAAGGTGGAGCCGCGCGGTCGCCGTCCAGAGCGCAAGCCTCGGAAGGGTGGGCCCGGCAAGAAGGGCCCGCGCAAGGACAAGCAGGGCAAGCACGAGGTCGGCAAGCGCGGCCGGCCCGGTAATATCCGGCACCAGGGGCGCGGGAAGGGCCGGGGCAAGAAGTAGCGGAACGGGAGTGGGTGCGCGCCGTTGACCGGGCAAAGGAGAAACCATGCTCAAGCCCGGAACAACCGCCCCCGATCTCGACCTGCCGCTGACCATCGATGCCCGCTTCGCGCTGGCCGACCAGTCGCCTGAAAACTTCACGATGCTGGTGTTCTATCGCGGCAAGCACTGCCCGATCTGCAAGCGATACCTCGAGGAACTCGGCGGCCGGTTGTCCGATTTCACGAAGCGCGGCGTCAACGTCTTCGCCATCTCCATGGATGACGAGGAAAGGGCGATGGTGGTGGATAGCGAATGGGAGACCCATGACCTCCCGCTTGCCCATTCGATGAGCGAAGAAACCGCGCGTGAGTGGGGCCTCTACATCTCCGAAAAGCGCGAGGGTAGCGAGGAACCCGACACCTTCAGCGAGCCCGGCCTGTTCCTGCTGAAGCCGGATCGCTCGGTCTATCTTGCGATCACGCAGAGCATGCCATTCACGCGCCCCTCGCTGGACGAGCTGCTGAAGGGCATCGATATCGCGGTCGAGAAGGATTACCCGCCGCGCGGGACCAAGACCTGAGCCTTAGCTCAATGCGTCGATCTGCTCTGCGCTGAGATGGCCCGGCACGATGAAAACCGGGCAATGCAGCGTGCCGACATGGGTGGAGAAGTGCGTTACCAGAGGCCCCGGCGCGCCCTCTGCCGCTGCACCCAGCACCAGTGCGGCAACCTCCTCATGCTCGGCGAGGTATTCGGCCACCACGGTTTTCGCATCGCCAACGCGCACGGCGATCTGCGGCATCTTGCCGGATTCGTACATGAGTTCGCCCGCCGCCGAGTTGGCTAGGACTTCCGCCCGGTCCCGCGCTTCTTCCTCCATCGTCGCCTGCACGCCGCCAAAGGCGTTGAAGCTCTGCCGCGGGACCAGTGCCAGCAGGTGGACCATGCCCCCGGTCTTGGCTGCGCGGCGTGCTGCAAAACGCAGGGCAGCTCGCGCTTCCTCGGTCTCGTCGATGATGGCGAGGTAAACTCGCATATTCCTGTTCTCCCCGCCGCGGGGTATCACCGCAAACTTGGAAAACCGCAAGATGCCTTGCCCCGCGCGGCCAAATTGGCCAGAGAGCGCAGGCACGAGCGGTCATGCGACGACGCGCTTGCCGATAAGCTTTCAGGGAGCCCAGAGCCTCTATGCCGATTGCCATCAAGATGCCCGCCCTTTCGCCGACCATGGAGGAAGGCACCCTCGCCAAATGGCTGGTGAAAGTGGGTGACAAGGTTTCCTCCGGAGACATCATGGCCGAGATCGAGACCGACAAGGCGACGATGGAGTTCGAGGCGGTAGACGAAGGCACGATCGCCCATATCCAGGTCGATGAAGGCACCGAAAATGTCGCAGTTGGCACGGTAATCGCCACGCTTGCCGAGGAGGGCGAGGACGTCTCCGAGGTGGAGCCGCAGGGTGGCGGTGATGCCGCGCCCGCGCCTGCCGCCAAGGAAGAGAAGGCCGAGGAGGCAGCGCCCGCTCCCTCTCCCAGCCCGGCTCCGAAAGCGTCGCCGTCGCCCACGGCTGTCAGCGAGGATATCGAGGCCGGTCCCGCACCGGTGAAGGATGGCGAGCGGATCATTGCCTCGCCGCTCGCGCGCCGGATTGCCGAGCAGAAGGGTGTGGACCTGGCGAACGTGAAGGGCTCCGGCCCCAACGGACGGATCGTGAAGGCCGACGTGGAAGGCGCGCAGCCTGCCGCCGCCGCACCCGCTTCGACCGCAGCCGAGAAGGAAATGGCCCCGGCAGTGGAGCAGAAGCCCGCCGCTGCACAGGATTTCGGCATCCCGCACGAGGTCGAGAAGCTGTCCGGCATGCGCAAGACCATCGCGCGCCGCCTTACCGAATCGAAGCAGCAGGTGCCGCATATCTACCTCACCGTGGATATCCGCCTCGACGCGCTCCTGAAGCTGCGCAGCGAACTGAATGCCGCGCTGGAGCCGCAGGAGATCAAGCTCTCGGTCAACGACATGCTGATCAAGGCGCTGGCGAAGTCGCTGGAGATGGTGCCCGAGTGCAACGTGCAGTTCGCCGGCGACACCATGCTGAAGTTCAACCGCGCCGATATCTCCGTCGCGGTGTCGATCCCCCACGGCCTCATCACCCCCATCGTGAAGGATGCGGGCACCAAGGCGATGAGCAGGATCAGCACCGAGATGAAGGATCTCGCCGCCCGCGCGAAGGACGGCAAGCTGGCGCCTGAGGAATACCAGGGCGGCACCGCCAGCCTCTCCAACATGGGCATGTTCGGCATCAAGCAGTTCGAGGCGGTGATCAACCCGCCGCAAGGCATGATCATGGCCATCGGCGCGGGTGAGAAGCGTCCCCATGTGGTCGACGATGCCCTCCAGATCGCCACCGTGATGAGCGCGACGGGTAGCTTCGACCACCGCGCCATCGACGGTGCGGACGGCGCGCAGCTGATGAAGGTGTTCAAGGAACTCTGCGAGGCACCGCTGGGTCTGGTGGCTTGAGCGCTTTCCTACCTTCCTCATAGGCAGTGACGATAAGCCGATGTCCCAATCACAGATCGTTATTGAACGCTTTGTGCGCCGCAAGTGCCCGTCGAACCGGACGGTCACAGTTTTGCGGGCTGATTCCACGCAGTTTACGGATGCAGGAGCGGTTGGCGGAAGTTCTCCAATACGCCATGTTCGGTGTTCCACATTGAAGGTTCCCGGCTGATGGCCGATCGCAACCCTGCCATGCGTGTCACCGCGATGCCCGCCGACGCCAACGCCTATGGCGATATCTTCGGCGGCTGGCTGATGAGCCTGATGGATTCGGGCGCAGGTCTCGTCGCCGCTCGCCGGGCGAAGGGCAGGGCGGTCACCATTGCGATGGACGGGGTGGAGTTTCACAAGCCGGTGAAGGTCGGTGACGAGGTATCCGTCTATGCCGAGATCACCCGCGTAGGCCGCACCAGCATGACAATCGAGACACAAGCCTGGCGGCGCGAACGCCATTCGGAGGGTGAGGAACTGGTGACCAAGGCCAGTTTCACCTTCGTCGCCATCGACGACAACGGACGACCGCGAGAGGTCGAACAACAGGAGCAGCACAGTGGCTGACAGCAATTACGACGTCATCGTTCTGGGATCAGGCCCCGGCGGCTATGTCGCGGCGATCCGCTGCGCGCAGCTTGGGCTGAAGACCGCCATCGTGGAGCGCGAACTGCTTGGCGGCATCTGCCTCAACTGGGGCTGCATCCCGACCAAGGCGCTGCTGCGCTCTGCCGAAATCATGCATTATGCGCAGCATGCAAAGGATTACGGGCTGAAGATCGCGGGCGAGATCGAAGCCGATCTGGAGGCAGTGGTGAAGCGCAGCCGCGGCGTCGCCAAGCAGCTGAACCAGGGCGTCACGCACCTGATGAAGAAGAACAAGATCGCCGTCCACATGGGCGAGGGCACGATGACCGGCCCGACATCCATGACGGTGAAGGGCGAGAAGGGCGAGGAGAAACTCTCCGCCAAGCACGTGATCGTCGCCACCGGTGCGCGCGCGCGCGACCTGCCTTTCGCCAAGGCGGACGGCAAGCGTATCTGGACCTACCGCACCGCCATGACTCCGCCCGAGATGCCAAAGAAGCTGCTGGTGATCGGCTCAGGCGCGATCGGCATCGAGTTCGCAAGTTTCTACAACGACATGGGCGCGGATGTGACGGTCGTGGAAATGCTCGACCGGATCGTACCGGTCGAGGATGCGGACGTATCGGCTTTTCTCCAGAAGAGCCTTACGAAGCAGGGCATGACGATCATGACCGGTGCAGGCGTCGAGGAACTGAAGGCTACGGACAAGGGCGTAAGCGCGAAGATCAAGGCGAAGGACGGCAAGACGCAGGACCAGGAGTTCACGCATTGTATCGTCGCCATCGGCATTCAGCCCAACACCGAGAATATCGGGCTCGACAAGCTGGTGGAAATGGATCGCGGCTTCATCCAGATCGACGATTACGGTCGCACCAGGTCCAAGGGCCTGTGGGCCATCGGGGACTGCACACCCGGTCCGTGGCTTGCGCATAAGGCGAGCCATGAAGGCGTGACGGCGGCAGAGGCCATCGCGCAGGAGCTGGGCAAGAAGCATCTTCACCCGCACCCGCTCAACCGCGATGCCATTCCCGGCTGCACCTATTGCCACCCGCAGATCGCCAGTGTCGGCATGACCGAGGCGAAGGCGAAGGAAGCAGGCTACGAGGTGAAAGTCGGCACGTTCCCCTTCATCGGCAACGGCAAGGCCATCGCGCTGGGCGAGGCCGAGGGTTTCACCAAGACCGTGTTCGATGCCAAGACCGGAGAACTGCTCGGCGCGCACATGGTCGGCGCCGAGGTGACCGAGATGATCCAGGGCTATGTTATCAGCAAGACACTGGAGACCACCGAAGCGGAACTGATGCAGACCGTCTTCCCCCACCCCACGATCTCGGAATCGATGCATGAAAGCGTGCTCGCAGCCTATGGAAAGGTGATCCACGTCTGAGGTAAATGCGACCAACCGCTGGTCGCAAATACCGGAAATCTCTGGCCTCTGTGTCGTTATGCGATGGAGAGGTAGATACGATGGAATACGAGATTTCAGATCAGCCGCAGGAAGGGTACAAACCGGAACGCCACGCCATCGACGGCAATTCGCCGGAACTGGATGACGAGGCGCCCATCGAGGAGACCCAGCAGCATTAGGACAAAGTCATTGCACCGAGGCAGGTGACACGCCCGCCATTTGTCGCTAGCGGGCTTTTCGCTGCGCTGGACAGGTGGCAGAGCGGTTGAATGCACCGGTCTTGAAAACCGGCAAGGGTGCAAGCCCTTCGTGGGTTCGAATCCCACCCTGTCCGCCAGCAGGCCCGGCGCAATCGTTGCGAGGATTGGGCCCTAAGCCTCCGTATTCGCCCGAATTGTCATGTCTTGGCGTGGTTGCAAGACAGCCCTCGTCCAATCCTGGACAAATGAGGGGTAAATCATGAACAAAGCGATTGCCGCGGCCGTCCTGGCTGCGAGCTTCAACCTTGCCGGCTGCGCAACCGTCCTGAACGGAACCAGTCAGCCGGTGGAATTCCAGTCGGATCCCAACGGAGCAGTCATCGAACTCGCCAACGGGATGTCGTGCGAAACCCCTTGCCAGTTCAGCATGAAACGCGGCGATGACGATCGCGTGATCTACACCCTCGAAGGCTATGAGCCGGTGACGGTCTATATCCAGAGCCGTACTGGCGGCGGGATCGCCGGCAATATCCTCGCCGGCGGACTGATCGGCGGGGTCGTCGATGCCTCGAACGGCGCCTCCAACCACCTCTACCCGGACCCGGTGTTCGTCCACATGGTACCCTTGGGATCGACTGATGAAGCGCTTCTTCTCGACAAGCATGGCGAGGTCGTCTCGACGGTGGCCGAATACAATGCCGAGGTGCAGGCCGATGTCGTGGAGGGTCTCGCGCAGCAGGGCCACATGCCGATGGGATCGACAATCGAATAGGAATCTCTGCGAAGTTGTTGAAGGGGCGGGCGGACCTGTCCTGCCCGCTCCGCCAGCTTGCCACGTGACAGCCGGAAGACCTCGCGCTAGAAATCGGACGGAATCAATGTGCCGGGCCTACCGGCGGGATCGTTCGAGAGGATCGCTGACCATGCATCGCAAGCTTTGCGCCACACTTGCCGCCACCACTGCTCTTGCCCTTGCCACCCCCGCACAAGCGCAAGGCGCGTGCGATCGGGAGCTGCTGCAAGGCATCGCCGACGACTGGGTTGCCGCGATGGAGCAGGGCACCATGATGACCATGAAGCTGGGCGAATGGGTGGAATACAGCGAGAACTTCGAACGCGGTTCTCTCGGCGGTTTTCTCGACACGCCGCGTGAGGTGAACTGGCACATGGCCCTGCTCGATACGACCACATGCCAGGTTTTCGTCGAGGCTGTCTCGCTCAACGAGGAACGCCCGATCGTGACGGCCACACAGATGGGAAACGGCTTCTTCGGGGTCGGACCGTTCGATAACATCGTGACCGACGAGGGCGACTGGCTGTTCGATGCCGAGGCGACCTACGAATATGCCCGGCGCGAGGACTGGAGCCTGATACCGGAGGGGGAGCGTGCCACTCGCGATGAACTGATCGCCGTTGCGGACGCCTATCTCGATCTCTTCAATGATCCATCGGTCGAGGTGGCCTGGGGCGAACCTTGTGCGCGTCTCGAGGGCGGCGTTTACACAGGGCGCGGGGAACCGACCGACGCCTGCAATGTCGGCGTACCCGAAGGTGTGGAACTCGTTAATCGGCGCTATGTCGTTGACGAGGCAAAAGGCGCGGTGAACGTTTTCCTAGAGTTCGGCGACAACGGTCTGCCGGACAGCCACACTTTCCGCATCGAAAATGGCAAGATCCGCTACATCCACACAGTCACCGCATGTGAGACGGAGAATTGCGGTTTCCGTCCCTTCGCTGAGATGCTGGCCGAAAACCCGGACATGCAGCCGCCCTATGCTCCTCTCGAGGAATAGGAGAGCATTCCCTTCGCAATTCGTCGCATTATGCGGATTGGAGATTCCATCGGCGCGGGTGATGCACTAGATCGGACATCATGACGTTTCGTTTCTTGCGCCAGATCGGCGCCTTCGCTGCCGCTTCCCTTCTCTGCGCCGTGCCTGCCTCCGCGCAGGACGAGCCTTTCGATGAATATCTCGAAAGCGTCGCCATGAAGGCACGAAGCGAAGGCGTACGGCAATCAGCGATCGACAGCGTCTTTACCGGCCTTACGCCGAACGACCGCGTGCTGGCGCTCGATCGCGAGAACGTTTCGTCCAGCGGATCCGGCACCAGCACGGGCTTTCCCTCGATGGCCGGCTACCTCGCCCGGCACAACACCGCCTCGCGGATCAATGGCGGCGTGCGCAAGCTGGCGCAGGTTCGCTCCATCGGGGCCGAGGTAGAGCGCCAGTATGGCGTTCCGGCCGAGATCATCGTTGCCATCTGGGGCCACGAGACTGCCTATGGCCAGGTAATGGGCGGATTCGACCTGCCGCGCTCGCTGGCAACGCTGGCATGGGAAGGCCGTCGACGGGCCTTGTTCGAGCGCGAATTGATCGATGTGCTCAAAATGGTGGATCAGGGCGTGCCGCGGTCGAGGCTGGAAGGCAGCTGGGCTGGCGCCTTCGGCAATGGCCAGTTCCTCCCCAGCGTCTATCTACGCCTGGCGGTGGACGGGGACGGAGATGGCAGCCGCGACATCTGGAACTCGGACGTCGACACGATGCACTCCATCGCCAATTATTTCCGTGATGCAGGCTGGCGGACAGGGGAACCGTGGGCCGTGCGCGCCTACGTGCCCAATTCGGCGGATCGCAGCGGGATCGAGAATCACGTCAATTCGCCGGTCTGCCCACGTGTGCACGAACGTCACAGCCGCTGGCTAACCGTTCGCGAGTGGCGCGAAAGGGGCGTGGAGCCTCGATCGCCCATTGCCGACGACACGATGGCCGCCCTGTTCGAGCCCGACGGCCCGGCAGAGCCCGGCTATCTCCTCACACAGAATTATCGCGTGATCCTAGAATACAACTGCTCCAATTATTACGCGATGAGCGTGGGCTTGCTTGCAGACGAGATCAGCCGATAGGCTTTTCGTGTCCGTTGGCGGAAGCTTGCGATCATGCCGGCACAGTTGCGGAATGCTCCGGCATCGAAGTCCCGCGGTCGTTCGTTCGCAACCCGTGGAGAAGCCGGGGCCGCGCTCGCCAATATCCGACCGGCGGAGTATAGCGATGCGCGAATCCTGACGAGCGGCTGAGGCTTTCCCTGCCGCCAGAAAGCGGTGGAGAGCGCGTGCTTCGAAAGCGGATCCTGGTAATTTCAGCTGCTGCCCTTGGGTTCGCAGCAACCCCTGCCACCCCAGCTCCCGCGCCCGTTCCGCAGGACATTCCGGTCGCGCTCCTAGTGGATACCTCCAACGGTCAGACCCTGTTCGAACGGGAAGCCGGGCGTCGGTTCGTTCCCGCCTCGGTCACGAAGGTGATGACGGTCTATACCGCCTTCAAGCTGATCGACGAGGGTGCCCTGCGAACAGAGATGCCGTTCCAGTATACGCAGGAACTGGAGGATGCCTGGTACAACGAAGGCTCCAACATGTTCCTGCGTGCGGGCGAGCAACCGACCATCGGGCAGCTCTTGCTGGGCATCACGACGGTATCCGGCAACGATGCCAGCGTTGCCCTTGCCGTGGCCGCGACCGGCTCGCTTGAGAACTGGCTTGCGCTGATGAATGCCAATGCTGCCGAACTCGGCATGAACGACACGCATTTCGGATCCCCCAACGGATATCCCGATGGGGGCCAGACCTACACGTCCGCCCGGGACCTCGCTCTGCTGGGAGAAGCGCTGACGAAGAATTACCCCGAACTTTACAAGCGCTATTTCGGACACCGCGGCCTTCGATGGGGCGGCATCGCGCAAGACAATCACGATCCGGTGACCGGCCGGGTAGATGGTGCCGACGGCATGAAGACCGGTTACACGCGCGAGGCGGGCTTCACTTTTCTGGGTTCTGCGGAGCGTGACGGGCGTCGTCTGATGATGGTGCTGGCAGGATCGCCGAATGGCGGCCTGCGTGATCGCACCGCCCGCGAACTGCTGGAGTGGGGCTTCGACAATTTCGAACAGAGCATGCTGGTTCCATCGCAAGCGGTCGTCGGCCATGCCCTGGTGCAGGACGGGGAGAGTCCCCGCGTGGCGCTGCGCACCCCGGTAGCCGTGCGCACCACGATCCCGCGCGGTACCGCCCTCGGCGATGTGACGATGGAGATCGTCTATCGCGGCCCGATCGAGGCACCGATCACGGATGGCGACCGCATCGCTCAGCTGCGCGTAAGCATCGACGGGGAGCCGACCCTGGAATTTCCGCTGGAGGCTGCCGCAACAGTCGAACGCGCGAATGCATGGCAGCGCATCGTTAATGCCTGGCGCCGGTGGACCGCGTGAATCCCGGCAGTTTCATCACGTTCGAAGGCGGAGAAGGCGTCGGGAAGTCCACGCAAGCCGCGCTCTTGGTGGAGGCTTTGCGAGCAAGGGGGCTGCAGGTCGTGCAAACGCGCGAACCGGGAGGCACGAAAGGAGCGGAGGCGATCCGCGCGCTGCTGCTGGATAAGCAATTCGAATGGGGCGCCCGCGCCGAGGCGCTGCTGTTCGCCGCTGCCCGTTCCGATCATGTCGAAAATCTGATCGGCCCGGCGCTGGATCGCGGGGAATGGGTAGTGTGCGACCGGTTCATCGATTCCTCACGCGCCTATCAGGCCGGGGGAGGCGAGTGGTCCGACGATGCGATCCTTTCGCTGCACACGCTAGGCTCCCATGCTCTGATGCCGGATCTCACTTTCCTCCTGCAGGCTGGCAGTGCAGACATTGCCGCACGGTTGCGCGAGCGCGACGGCGACGATGCCGACCGAATCGGCGGCAAATCCGCTGCCTATCACGCCCGCGTAGCCGAGCATTTCCGCCGCCTTGCCACCGTCGACCCCGAGCGCTTCGTCATCATCGACGCTGCCGGGACGCCGGAGGAAGTGCACGGCCGCATCATGCGCGCGATGGCTCCGCTCATAGGGGAAGGCGGTTGAGCTATATCGGGCATGACGAGGCGTGGTCGCAGTGGCGCCGTGCGTTGTCCGGCGCGCGCATGCATCATGGCTGGATACTCTCTGGCCGGAAGGGAGTGGGCAAGTCCGCTTTCGCACTCGCCGCCGCGCGCGAACTGGTGGCCGAGGATGGCATTCCGCAGCCTGAGGGCGAGCACCCCGATATTCGCTATGTCAGCCACCCGCCCAAGAACGATGCAGAGGCGAAGAAACGCGACGACGGCAAGCCTTTCGAACTCGCCCGAAACATCAAGGTAGACCAGATCCGCGAGTTGCAGCGCCGACTGAACACGCGCCCTACATTGGGGAGCCGACGCGCGGTCATAATCGACCCTGCGGATGATATGGAAACCAGCGCCGCCAATGCTCTCCTCAAGAGCCTGGAAGAGCCGCCGGTCGGCACCTACTTCCTTCTTGTTGCGCATCGTCTGGGGCGGCTGCTGCCCACGATCCGCTCGCGCTGCCGCATTCTCACCTTCCCGCGC
Source organism: Aurantiacibacter poecillastricola (assembly GCF_030730945.1). GTDB lineage: Bacteria > Pseudomonadota > Alphaproteobacteria > Sphingomonadales > Sphingomonadaceae > Alteraurantiacibacter > Alteraurantiacibacter poecillastricola. Next base: position 786,330 of record NZ_JAVAMS010000002.1, on the reverse strand, counting down.
GTGCCCGATGAGGACATGGACGCCATCCTCGCCCGCGAAAGTCCGCAAGCCAGCACCGAGGAACGCGCCGCGGCGATCGCGGCGGCCAGTGGTTCTCCCGGTGCAGCCATCGATTTCGTCGAGCTGGATCTTGGCAAGATGCACGTGCTGATGCAGCAGTTGGTGGAGCGCGGAGACCCTGACTTCGTCCTTCGCGGTCGCCTCGCAGGAGCAATCGGCGCGAGGCCAAGCCGTGAGAAACAGCTGGCAGCGATAGAACTCGCCCGCGCCGTTGTGGCGGACCGGATGGAAGGCGTGAGCACTCGCGACATCCCTGCCATGGTAGATACGCATGGCGAACTGGTGCGCCTTGCGGGACAGGCGCCTACCTACAATTTCGATCCCGGACTGCTGGTCATGGAAATCGGCACCTTGCTCGCCAGTCTTGCGGGTTCTAGGACGCCCGCCAATGGCTGATCCCTTTTATCTCACCACGGCGATTCACTATCCCAACGGCAAGCCGCATATCGGCCATGCCTATGAAACCATCGCCGCCGATGTCCTCGCACGCTTTCACCGATTGATGGGCCGCGACGTGCGGTTCCAGACCGGGACGGACGAGCACGGCCTGAAGATGGCGCAGAAGGCCCGCGACCTCGGCAAGACCCCGCGCGAGCTGGCGGACGAAATGTCGGGGCATTTTCGTGACTTGTTCGACAAGCTTGACATCAAGTACGACCGGTTCATCCGTACGACGGATGATGACCACTACCGTGCCAGCCAGGCCATCTGGCAAGCCATGGAGGCAAACGGTGACCTCTACCTCGACCGTTACGAGGGCTGGTACTCGGTCCGCGATGAAGCCTATTATGCCGAGAGCGAGCTGATCGAGGGCGAAGGTGGCGAGAAGCTCTCTCCGCAAGGCACGCCGGTGGAATGGACGGAGGAGGAAACCTGGTTCTTCCGCCTGTCGGCCTATTCCGACAAGCTGCTGGCGCTCTATGAAGAGAACCCGGATTTCATCCGGCCTGAAAGCCGCCGCAACGAAGTAATGCGTTTCGTGGAGGGCGGACTGCGCGATCTCTCCGTCAGCCGCACCAGCTTTGACTGGGGCGTTCCCGTACCGGGAAGCGAAGGCCACGTGATGTATGTGTGGGTCGATGCGCTCACCAATTATCTCACCGGGCTCGGCTATCCCGACGATACGCCGGAAATGGCGAAGTACTGGCCCGCCGACCTCCACCTGGTCGGCAAGGACATCACGCGTTTCCACACAGTCTACTGGCCCGCTTTCCTGATGAGCGCCGGGATTGCCCTGCCGAAGCAGGTTTATGCACATGGCTTCCTGCTCAACAAGGGGCAGAAGGAGTCGAAGTCGCTCGGCAACGTTACCGATCCGGCAGAACTGATCGAGGCCTATGGCGTTGACGTGCTGCGCTATTTCCTGCTGCGTGAGTTTTCCTTCGGGCAGGATGGAAGCTATTCGCACGAGGCTATTGTAAACAGGGCTAATTCTGAGCTGGCAAACAGCTTCGGCAACCTTGCGCAGCGCGTGATGAGCTTCATTGCCAAGAATTGCGACGGCGCCATCACTGCCGAAGCACCGGTGGAGCAAGTGGACGATCAGCTACGCGCTCGCGTGCGGCAGGCTTGTGCAGTGGAACTGCCGGGTCAATTCGAGAAGCTCGCCTTTGCCGCTGGACTCGAGGCCTGGATGCAGGCTGTCTATGCCTGCAACGCCTATGTTGACGAACAGGCGCCCTGGGCGCTGCGCAAGACCGATCCCGAGCGTATGAAGCGCGTGCTGGCTACACTGTGCGGTTGCATCCGGGATCTGGCCGTGGCCGTGGCTCCGGTAATCCCCGCAGCTTCCGAGAAGATACTCGACGCGCTGACGATCCCTTCTGAGCAACGCGATTACGCCGCGCTTTCGGCCAATGACCCGTCGATGGGCACGATCACCGTCGAAAATCCGAAGCCAGTCTTCCCGCGCCTCGAATTGCCGGCCGGGGAAGGGGGGCAGTGACGATGCTCGCCCCCCTGATCGACAGCCATTGCCACCTCAACTACGAAGGCCTTGCGGAGCGGCAGGACGAAGTGCTCGCCAATGCGCGAGGCGCTGGCGTCACCGGCTTCCTCAACATCTCCACCCGCGAGCGCGAATGGCGCGATGTCGTGGCGACGGCGGAGCGGGAGGGGGATGTATGGGCCACGGTCGGCATCCATCCGCACGAAGCGGACCGGCACGCCGATCTCGGCCGGCAGGTGCTGCGCGAAGCAACCGATCACCCTCGCGTCATCGGGATCGGCGAAAGCGGACTCGATTATTACTACGACAAGTCGGACCGCGCCGTGCAGCGCGACCTATTCCGCATGCACATCGACGTGGCGCGCGAGACGGGCCTGCCGCTGGTCATCCACACCCGGGATGCCGAGGACGATACGGCTGATATCCTGGAGGACGAGATGGGGAAGGGGGCCTTCCCCGCACTCATCCACTGCTTCACTGCCAGCGCTCAGTTTGGACGCAAGGTACTGGACCTCGGCCTGACCATCTCGCTTTCCGGCATTGTTACTTTCAAGAACGCGAAGGATTTGCAGGAGTTTGCCAAAGAGGTTCCGGCCAGCAAGCTTCTTGTCGAAACCGACAGCCCATTTCTTGCTCCGGTACCGCATCGAGGCAAGACGTGCGAGCCGGCTTTCGTGCGGCACACCGCCGAATTCGTGGCCAACCTGCGTTGCGTATCAACCGATGAACTGGCCGCAACCACATCACATAACTTCTTCAATTTGTTCACGAAAGCCGAGGCTCCGGCGTGAAGCTGATCGTGCTCGGGTCCGGCACTTCGACCGGAGTGCCGCGCATCGGCAATGACTGGGGCGAATGCGATCCGGCCGAACCCAGAAATCGCCGCACTCGCGTCTCGATCATCGTGGAGAGCGATGAAGGCTCGCGCCTGCTGGTCGATACCTCTCCCGATCTGCGCAACCAGTTGCTGGCGAACGACATTTCCTCCATCGACGGCGTCTTCTGGACCCATGATCATGCCGATCACTGCCACGGCATTGACGATCTGCGGCCGCTCCGCTTCGGTCGTGGTGGGCCGATTGCAGGCTTCGCATCGAGCGAGACGTGCCGACGCCTGCGCAACCGCTTCGGCTACGTTTTTTCGGGACAGCACGGCTATCCAACGATCGTACAGCTGAATACGCTCGAAATGCTGCGCATCCACGCAGGCTTCAGTGTGGAAGCTGTCGAGATGCCTCACGGTCCGATCACAAGCACGGCATACCGTTTTGAGGCTGACGACAAATCAATAGGTTACGCAACAGACTTCGCAGAGATCACCGATGACATGGTGGAGCTCTTCGAGGATATCGACATCCTCGTAACCGATTGCCTGCGGCGAGAGCCGCATCCTACGCACGCGCATTTGGGCATGGCGCTCGAACTGGCCAAGCGCTGCGGCGCCGGACGGACGGTTCTGTCGCATCTCGACAAGAGCATGGATTATGCGGCGCTAAGCGAGGAAGTGCCGGCCAACATCCTGGTCGGATATGACGGGCTGGAACTGGTGGCATGAACGACGCGTCGCTGGTCTCGATCATTGCCTTGCTGGGCTGGCTCGTTCTGGCACTGGGCGCATATCGCTCTCACCAGATCAGCGCGTCGAAAACCATTCGGACAATCCTTATCTGGGGATGCATCTTTCTGGGGGTAGCGCTCGTGTTCACGGCCATCATGTGAGGACAGACGCAGATCCATCCCCTTGAGCATGCCCAAATATTTTACATAATATATATTATCATCCTTAGCTCTTGGACGCATAACGCTTCATGTCCGACCAACTTGCCCGCCTTCTCGCCATCATGGCCCGCTTACGAGATCCCGAAACCGGTTGCGAATGGGATGTTGCGCAGAACTTCTCGACCATCGCGCCATATACGATCGAAGAAGCCTACGAGGTCGCCGACGCGATCGAGCGTGATGATATGGCAGACCTACGCGGCGAACTCGGCGATCTGTTGCTCCAGGTAGTCTTCCACGCGCGGATGGCGGAGGAAGCCGGCTACTTCGCCTTCGAGGATGTTGCACGCGCCATTGCTGACAAAATGGAAGCGCGCCACCCGCATATCTTTAGCGACGAAGGCGGCACGATGGACGGCAAGCGCTGGGAAGACATCAAGGCCATGGAGCGCGCGGAAACCGGCGCGACCAGCGCGATGGACGGAGTGGCCAAGGCCTTGCCGGCCTTGCTGCGCTCGGAGAAACTGCAAAAGCGCGCGGCCCGGGTCGGCTTCGAGTGGGACGATGTGCAAGGTCCGCGCGACAAGTTACTGGAAGAACTACAGGAATTGGATGAAGCAGGCGAGAACGAAAAGCTTCTCGAGGCAGGCGATGTGCTGTTCGCTGCGGTCAATATCGTGCGTCGATACGGCGTCGATGCCGAACAGGCGCTGAAAGCCTCCAACGCGAAATTCGAGCGTCGCTTCCGAATGATGGAGGAACTTGCCGAGGCGGACGGCGTGGATTTCGCGGCGCTGTCACTTGATGAGCAGGAAGCCTATTGGCAGCGCGCCAAGCGCACACTCGGCTGATAGCTAGAGGGACTCGAAGCGGCCCCATTCCTTTTCGGTCAGGCGAACGTCGATCCGGCGCATAGGTCCGGTGTCGCCCTGCCCGGCATCCTCGTCGCCAAGCACTTCGCCATGGGCGTGCAGCCATGCAATGCGTGCACCGTCCCCTGCCGGAAGAAGCAGCGAGTGGAGCCGCGCACCCTCGGTCAAGACCTTGCCCAGCTTCTCGCGGAGCGTATCGACACCCTTGCCATTGGTAGCGGAAACAAGGACCACGTCGTCGTCCTGCGCGGCGATCGCTCCCAGGTCCTCGCGCTGCGTATCGTCCAGCAAGTCCCACTTGTTCCAGACTTCGAGGATGGGAGTGGGATCATCCTCCCCCTCCTCCACGATCACGCCGAGATCGGTGAGCACCTGCAGCACCTGGCGCTTCTGTTGCGCGGTGTCGGGATTGGCGATGTCTCGCACGTGCAGGACTATGTCGGCCGCGGTGACCTCTTCCAGCGTTGCGCGAAAAGCGGCCACGAGCTGGGTGGGCAAATCGGAGATGAACCCCACTGTGTCAGACAGGATGGCTTTTTCCACGCCCGGCAGGGTGATCGCTCGCATCGTGGGGTCGAGCGTGGCGAAGAGCAGGTCCTCGGCCATGACTTCGGCGCCGGTCATGCGGTTGAACAGCGTGGACTTGCCAGCATTGGTGTAGCCGACCAGCGCAATCACGGGCCAGGGTGCCCTGCCCCGACGCTTGCGATGCAACTCGCGGGTCTTGCGCACCTGTTCCAGCTCGCGGCGCAATTTGGCCATGCGATCACGGATGAGGCGACGGTCCGCCTCGATCTGGGTTTCGCCGGGGCCACCCAGGAAGCCGAAGCCGCCGCGCTGGCGCTCGAGGTGGGTCCAACTGCGGACTAGACGACTTGCCTGGTAGTCGAGATGGGCGAGCTCGACCTGCAGGCGACCTTCCGCCGTTGCCGCTCGCTCGCCGAAAATTTCCAGGATCAGGCCGGTTCGGTCGATCACCTTGCGGCCGATCTTTTCCTCGAGATTTCGCTGCTGGATTGGTGAAAGCGCACCATCGACGATAACCAGCTCCGCCTCGTTCAACTCGCAATCCGTGGCAATTCGCTGGACTTGTCCTTCGCCGAACAGGGTGTTCGGCCGCACTTCGCGCACGGGCAGCACGAAAGCGTCCGCCACCACTATACCGATGGCAGCAGCTAGCCCCTTTGCTTCTTCGAGCCGGGCGGCCGGGTCCTCCTCACGGCGCTGGCCGCGAATGTCGGGACATACGACGAGCGCCCGCGCACCGCGGGTCACTTCGCCTTCGATGTCATCATCTACTATCAGTCGTCATCGCCTTCTGCGCCCTCGTCTGCGTCGAGGTCGTCGTCGGTGAGGTCGACAGGACGATCGGGCTGGATGGTGGATACAGCATGCTTGTAAGCGAGCTGGACGTAACCGTCACGCTCGAGCAACATGCAGAACAAGTCGAAACTGGCGATCCGGCCCTGCAGCATCACGCCGTTCACGAGGAACATCGTCACCTGCACACCGGCATCACGTACGCGGCTGAGGAATATGTCCTGCAACAGGCGCAACTTCTTGTTTCCGTCGGGGCCGGTGCCGAACTGGTCCGCGTCGACGGGCTGGCCAGGCATGATCGTGGAGATAGCGTGCTTGTAGACAAGCTGCGACTGGCCATCACGTCGAAGTAGGATCGAGAAGTTGTCGAACCATGTGACGATACCCTGAAGCTTCACACCCTTGACCAGAAACATGGTCACGGGTGTCTTCTCGCGCCGCAGGTGATTGAGGAATACGTCCTGCAGGTTGGCGTTCTTGTTCGCCGGCGCAGGCTTTGATTCGCGCACTTCGGGCTCCGTGGCCGGACGCGGCCGCGCAGAGAGTGTGCCCTTGGTCATTGTTCTGACTCCGTCATTCTTGGCAGGCGGAGGCCTGCGATCTGGCAGCCTGGCATCACTTGCGCAGGCCAACCGGTATGCAGCATTGTGCACTGCAATGTTACACTACTGCAAAACACAAAGCGAATAGTTGGTTCCGTGAAAGGTCTGAAAAGTCCTACTCGTCGTCACCGTGGCCATTGCGCTCATTCATGCCCAGCAACTTCAGCTTGCGGTGAAGCGCACTGCGCTCCATTCCGATGAACCCGGCAGTCTTCGAAATATTGCCGGAAAAGCGTCGGATCTGAATGCGCAGATATTCCCGTTCGAAGCTCTCGCGCGCCTCCCGCAGCGGGACGCCCATCAGGGAGGAAATGCCGCCCCCACCCGCTTCCGATCCACCGGTGATCTCTGCAGGCAGCATTTCAGGGGAGATGGTGCTGAAATCCTCGCGCGGGGCGAGAATCACCGTGCGCTCGATTACATTGCGCAACTGTCGCACATTGCCTGGCCAGTCATAGGCCTGCATCGCTGCCAGCGCTTCGGGAGCGACAGTCGGTGGCTCGAGGCCCTGTTCGCGGGCGTAACGGGTAAAGAAATGGTCGGCGAGCGCGGGAATATCGTCACGCCGTTCGGACAGTGCCGGGATCTCGATAGGCACCACGTTGAGGCGGTAGAACAGATCCTCACGAAAGCGCTTTTCCTCGATCTCGGCGAGCAGGTTGCGCGCGGTGGAAGATACCACCCGCACATCCACACCGACCTGCCGGTTGCCGCCAACGCGCACGAAGCTCTGGTCGGTCAGCACGCGCAGGATGCGGGCCTGCGTACTTTCGGGCATGTCGGCGACCTCGTCGAGATAGAGCGTGCCGCCGTCGGCCATTTCCAGCAGGCCCGGACGCACCAGTTTGCCGTCCGCTTCCTCTCCGAACAGTTCGTGTTCAAAGCGTTCAGGCGTGATGCGCGCGGAATTCACCGTCACGAAAGCCTTGTCGGCGCGCGGGCTCCACGCGTGGAGCAACCGCGCAGCGACCTCCTTGCCGGCGCCTGCCGGGCCGCTCACCAGCACGCGGCTGCCGGTATTGGCGACCCGCTTCAGCGTGGCGCGCACGGTGTTGATGACGCTGGAATTGCCGGTGAATTCCTCGGTCGAGACCATGCCTTCGCGCAGCCGTTCGTTCTCGCGGCGCAGGCGCTCCGTCTCGGTAGCACGGGCGACGAGGTGGAGCAGCTTTTCCGCCTCGAAAGGCTTCTCGATGAAGTCCATCGCACCCCGGCTGACGGCGGAAACGGCAGTATCGACATTGCCATGGCCGGAAAAGATGATCACCGGCAGGTTCGGCTCGCGCGCCTTGATCGCGTCGAGCACCTCGAGACCATCCATCTTGCTGCCATGCAACCAGACGTCGAGCAGCACGAGGCTGGGGCGGCGCTGGTCGATCATGTTCAGCGCGTTGTCGCTGTCTCCGGCGGTGCGGCAGTCATAGCCTTCGTCGCTCAGCACGCCGGCCACGAGATCGCGGATATCGCGTTCGTCGTCGACCACGAGGATATCGAGTGCCATTCAGTGCTCTCCTGTAAAATTCATTCGGCCGCCTCGCTGCTTTCATGGCGTTCGCCCGGATGGATGGCGAAGCGAAGGATGGCGCGCGTCCCGCCGCCGGGAAGCGAGACGAATTCGAGGTCGCCCGCGTGCTCTTCCACGATCTTCTTCACGATGGCGAGGCCAAGGCCAGTGCCCTTCTCGCGCGTGGTGACATAGGGTTCGATCACGTTCTCCCCGCCCTGCGGAAGACCGATGCCGTTATCAGCCACGCAGATGGCGACCTGATCGTTTTCGCACGTCATGCTCACGGCGATGCGCCCGCGCCAGTCGGCTGGGGCATCGCCGGCACGCGCTTCCACGGCTTCGGCAGCGTTCTTCAGGACATTGGTCATCGCCTGGCCCACCTGATGGCGGTCGCATTCGATCGTCGGAATGTCGCCTTCCACATCGAAGCCGTAGGAAATCTCGGGATGGGCCACTTCCTGCAGGAAGAGCGCCTGACGCACGAGATCGACCGGGTCCTCGCTGCGGAAGACCGGCTTGGGCAAGCGGGCAAAGCTGGAGAACTCGTCGACCATCTTGCGGAGGTCACCCACCTGGCGGATGATCGTGCCGGTAAGCTCGTCGAACAATTCGACGTCCTTGTCGATCTGCTTGGCGTAGCGGCGCTTCAATCGCTCGGTAGCGAGCTGGATGGGGGTGAGCGGATTCTTGATCTCGTGCGCGATGCGCCGCGCGACATCGGACCATGCCGCCTGCCGCTGGTCGAGAAGCTGGCGCGTGATGTCCTCGAAAGTGATGACATAGCCTTCTGTCGCCGGAGCCAGCTGGACGGCGAGCGTCATCAGCTCGCTCGCACGGCTGATCTGGATGATTTCGCGCTTTACCTCCCCGCCCAATAGCTGCGCGAGCTGCGGGGCGACCTTCTCCAGCGGTGTATTGACCGGAACGGGGCCCTCGCGATCCAGAAGCAGGCGCTGGGCAGAGTTGTTCATCAGCAGGATGCGCCCTTCCCCGTCGACAGAGACGATGCCCGCGGTCACCGATTGCAGCACCGCCTCGGTAAAGGCGCGGCGCTCGTCGAGCTGCTGGTTGGCGCCGAGCAGCGCATCGGTCTGACGCTCGATCTGTGCAGACATGCGATTGAAGGCGCGGTTGAGCAGGCCGATCTCGTCCTGCCCTGTCCGCCCGGTTACGCGCATGGCGTAATTGCCCGCCCCGATCTCCTGCGCAGCTTCAGCCAGGTCGGCAAGCGGCTTCACCTGCCGGTCGGCGAAGCGCAGCGCGGCCCAGACGGCTAGCGCCACCAGCGCTAGCGACACGCCGAAAAGCGCGAAGTTGAATTGCAGCTGGAGGACATGGGCCTGTTCGGTCAGTTCCTCGTAGGTCTGCACCACGTTCTGCGCACGCTGGTACTGCGAAAGAGCCTGTGCATCCGAATCGCGGCCGGCATAAAGGTAGATGCCGAGATCCTCGTCGAGCGGCACCACCGCCTCGGTCCGCTCCTGCGTGGCGCGCACCACGACCGATTCGCCGCTACGCAGTTCCGCGAGCCCGCTTTCGGTGATGCGCTGGCGCTCGGTATCCTCGTCCGGATCGACGATGGCGATAACGCGGAACTCTCCGTCGGAGGCCTGTTGCAGGATCGCACTTTCGCTCAATTCGCGCGAATAGACCTGCAGGAAATATTGCTCGGCAAATTCCGGGCTGGTGATGGGCATGCTCTGCAGAAAGAAGCGCAGGTCGATCGCCATGGCCACGGTATTGTCGGCCACGAAGCGTTGGTTCTCGTCGTAATAATCCCGCGCCAGTTCGTTCGCATTGTCGAGAATGCCGCGTGAGTCGTCACTGAACCAGAATTGCACGCCTGACTGGAACAGGATGGAGGCAAACACTGCCACGAACAGCGTGGGAATCGCCGCAAGCAGGGAGAAGAAGAACACGAGGTTTACGTGAAGCCGCCCCGTGGTTCCCCCTGCCCGCCGTATGGCGATGCGGCGGCCCCACAGCACGATGAGACCAAGGGCGGGAAGCAGCGTGCCGACCAGCAGTGTGGCGGCGAGCCACGACGCCACCGGCTCGCCATCGCTGGGCCTTCCCAGCAGCGTGAACCACACCGTCAGCAGCATCAGCGCAAGCGCGACGTAGCAGACAATCTCCAGCCAGAAGAACAGGTTGAGCCGCCGCGCAGCCAGGGCAGCCCGGCGCGATAAGCGGAGGCGCTTGTGGGCGTCTGTCGCCAGGTCTGACTGTGGCTCATCCGTCACGTTGCAAGCTTACAACAACGCTGTTGCACCTTTGCAAGTTAAAATCTTCGTAACCGTATTAAATCCGGGAAAACCTGTCCGGGTCGATAGCCAGATCGGAGAGACGCTTGCGCAGCGTGTTGCGGTTGATCCCGAGGAGTTCGGCAGCCTTCAACTGGTTGCCCCCGGTCCGCTTGAGGGCATGAACGAAGACCGGGCGTTCGAGCTCTCCCAAGGCCTCATGGTAAAGGTTGCCCTCGGCGAAATCCGTCCGTTCCAGCCAGTGGGTCACACTATCTTCGATGGACGCGGCTCCGGCACTATCAAGCGCTTCGGGCGCAGCGTCGAGAAGGGGCCGGAGCGTCTCTGCATCAATCACGTCGTCCCGGGCGAGAAGCGCCGCGCGGTAGACAAGGTTTTGCAGCTCGCGAACATTGCCACGCCAGGGCTGCTTCCTGAGCAGAGCCCCGGCATCCTCGCCCAATGAGCGCTTAGGCAGCCCCTCAGTCGCAGCGCGCGAGAGAAAATGCAGGGCGAGGGGCACGACATCATCGACCCTGTCACGCAGGGGCGGCAGCTTTATCGGCACGACATTGAGACGGTAATAGAGATCCTCGCGAAAACTGCCGGCGGCAATGAGCGGGAGCAGGTCGCGATTCGTTGCAGCGATGATGCGCACATCGACGGCGATTTCCTCGCTTCCGCCCACCCGGCGGATCCGGCCCGACTGCAACGCGCGCAGCAACCGGGTCTGCGCTTCTGCGGGCATGTCGCCGATTTCGTCGAGGAACAGGGTTCCGCCATGTGCCTGCTCGAACTTGCCGATATTGCGCGCAGTCGCGCCGGTGAAAGCTCCCTTTTCATGCCCGAACAGCTCGCTCTCGATAAGTTCGCGCGGGATGGCAGCGGTATTGACCGGAACGAAGGGGCCGGACTTGCGCGCACCCAGTTCGTGGATAGCCTCCGCAACCAGTTCCTTGCCAGTGCCGCTTTCCCCAAGCACCAGCACGGTCAAGTCGTTATGCAGAACGCGGGTAATCAGGCGATAGACCTCCTGCATCGCCTTGCTGCGCCCGATCAGCGGCAGGCCTTCGCCTGACTCTCCTTCCGGAGCGAGCCCGCCCTTGCGGCTCTCGACTGCCTGCCGCGTTGCCCGCACCAGCTCGTCGAGATCGAAGGGCTTGGGAAAGTATTCGAAGGCGCCGCGGTCGGTTGCGCGAACGGCGGTATCGAGGGTGTTCTGGGCGGAAAGGATAATTACCGGCATTTCGGGATAGGCCTTGCGCACCTCGCCCAGCGTCTCGATCCCATCGCCGTCGAGCAGGATCACATCTGTCAGCATGACGCCGTAGTCGTTGTCGGCCAGCGCCTTATCGCGCCCCTCTATGGTGTCGTGGCTGTCGACCTCGAACCCCTCGTCCTCCAGCGCGGTGCGGATCACCGTGGCGATGGCGTTGTCGTCTTCTACCAGCAAGGCGCGATAGGCCATGCGTATTCCCCTTCCCTCAGCGCGCCATCGGCAGGTGAATGCGGAAATGCGTCCACCCTCCATCCTCGTCGCGCTCGTGACTGACCCGCCCATCCATGTCGCGCACCAGCTTTTGCACCAAGGCGAGGCCAAGGCCCTGCCCATTGGTCTTGGTCGACACGAAAGGTTCGAAAATATCGTCGCTGACCGCGGGATCGATACCCGGGCCATTGTCGCTGACCTGGATCTCGATCGGCAGTTTAACGGGACGACCGAGGCGGATGACATTCCACACGATGCCGCTGACGAAGCGCGTGCGCAACTTCACTTGCGGGGCGACCGAACTGGCACAGGCGTCGCGCGCGTTGGCCATCAGGTTGACCAGCACCTGCACCAGTGCGCCCTCATTGGCGAGAACGGGCGGCAAAGAAGGATCGAACTCCTCGCCCCAGGCTACGGTTGCGGCGCTGGAGATGCGTACGGTCTCGTAGGCACGGTGAATGGCCGCGTGCAGGTTTACCGGCTTGATCGGCTCCGCGCGCTCGCGGCCGAGGCGCTGCATCCGGTCGATGAGCTGCGCGATGCGGTCCACCTCGTCGGCGATCAGGGCGGTGAGCGGCTTCTGGCTTTCGTCGGCCTTGCGGGCCAGCAGTTGCGAGGCACCGCGGATCGCCGCAAGTGGGTTCTTGATCTCATGCGCCAGCACCGCCGGACCCCGAAGCTGGGTGCGGCTGCCCTGCGCGCCGAACCGTTCACCCTGGCTGGCGTCGGAAAGGGTCGCAATGCGCCAACCCGGATGGCTCGACGGTGTGGATAGCGTGATATTGAGGCGAAGCATGCGCTCCCCGACCTTGGCATCCACCCCGCGTGCGACAAGCTGCGCGTCGTTCTCCGCGAAACGCTTTTGAACGGCGGATTGGCTGAATGTCAGCACGTCGAGGAAGGACCTTCCCACCATCCGCTGCGACCCGAGGCCGAGCAGGTTCTCCGACGCGGGGTTCGCTTCGTGGATGACGTGGTCGGGCGCCAGCAGCAACAGCGCAAAGCTGAGCCCGTTGATCTGCTCGCGCGCATCGGGAAGGGTCGGCCCGGCCCCGGGCTCGCCTTCGCTCACGCCGCGCGGCGCCTCAGGAAAGGTTCGTAGAAGCGCTTGAGCTCACCCTTCACCTGCGCCGGGTCGTTGATGACATTCACCGAATTGCGGAAGTCGGCACTGCCGTGCATCCCCTTGGTATACCAGCCGAGATGCTTGCGCGCGATCTTCACGCCAACATCGGTGCCGTAATGTTCCAGCATGGCGTCGTAGTGCTCGGTCACGGTGTCGTACTGCTCGTCGAATGAGGGGCTTTCCAGCGCCTCTCCCGTGCGCCACCAGTGCATGACCTGGCCCAGCAGCCACGGCTTGCCATAAGCACCGCGTCCGATCATCAGCCCGTCCGCGCCCGACTGCTTCAGCGCGGTGGCGGCGTCATCTATCGAGCAGATATCGCCGTTGACGATGACCGGGATCGATACCGCCTCCTTGACCTTGCGGATGAACGACCAGTCGGCATGGCCCTTGTACATCTGGTTGCGCGTGCGGCCGTGGACCGTGATCATCTTCACGCCCAGATCTTCCGCGATGCGGCTGAGTTCGGGCGCGTTGAGGCTGGCATGATCCCATCCCATGCGCATTTTCACAGTGACGGGCACCGAAACGGCCTTCACCGTGGCTTCCATCAGCTTCGTCGCGAGCCCGACCTCGCGCATCAGCGCACTGCCTGCCAGCTGGCCGACAACCTTGCGCACCGGGCAACCGAAGTTGATGTCGATAATGGCCGCGCCCTGGTCCTCCTGCAGCTTCGCCGCCTCTGCCATCGAGGCAGGATCGCAACCGACGAGCTGCATGGAGACAGGCTCCTCTGTGGGGTGCCACTCGGCCTTCTGCTTCGAGATGCGCGTCTCGCGGATTGCGGCCTCGCTGGCGATCATCTCGGTCACGTTGAGACCGGAGCCATAGCGGCGCACCAGGGTGCGGAACGGCAGGTCGGTAACGCCCGTCATCGGCGCGAGCACGACGGGGCTCTCGATGGCTACAGGACCGATCTGGATGGGCGCGATGGCGGGAGGGGTGGGAACTGAAGAAGTCATATTGGTGCCTAAAATATAGGCAGGCGCATAGTGGATTGCGAGGCACGGCTCAAGCCGCTAGCGCGCGGAGCACTCATGGACGCTGCGCCCCCCTCCCCCGCCCGCAGCCTTGCCGCGGTGATCGTCGCGGCGGGCAAGGGGCTGCGTGCCGGGCAGGACATACCAAAGCAGTTCGCGCCGTGGCGGGGTTCTACCGTGCTGCGATCCGCAGTGGAGGCGCTGGTGCGTGGTGGCGTTCAGCAGTTTGCAGTGGCCATCCCGGAAGGTGCCGATGCTCTTGCTCGCGACTGTTTGCGAGGGATCGAGGGTGTGCGTCTGGTGACAGGCGGGGCGACCCGGCAGGAGAGCGTGGCGCGCTCTCTCGAAGCGCTGGTTGGCGATCAGCCTGCTCTCGTGCTCGTCCATGACGCCGCGCGGCCCGACTGTCCGCCGCAAGTCATAGAGCGGCTCGTCGCAGCGCTGGCCGACCACCCCGGCGCAATCCCCGTGCTGCCAGTGGTGGACTCCATGGTGCTTGCAAAGGACGACATGATGACTGCAAAGGCCGAGAGGGAGGTACTTCGTCGGGTGCAAACGCCGCAAGCCTTCCGCTTCGCCGACATCCTCGATGCGCACCGCTCGTGGACGGGTGAAGCCGACGCCGGTGACGACGCCCAGGTGCTTCGCGCGGCAGGCGGTGAGGTCGCGCTGGTGGCGGGTGACGAGCGGCTTAGAAAACTGACATTCGCGGAGGATTTCATGACCGACACCGCCCCCTCCCCTCCAGTCCGCGTCGGCATGGGTTACGATGTCCACCGCCTTGCCGCTGGCGAGGAGCTTTGGCTGTGCGGCGTGTTCGTTCCGCACGACAAGGGGTTGGCCGGGCACTCCGATGCCGATGTCGGGCTGCATGCGGTGGTCGATGCCATCCTTGGCGCGGTGGCGAAGGGCGATATCGGGCAGCATTTCCCGCCCAGCGATCCGCAATGGAAGGGCGCAGCGTCGGCGCGGTTCGTCGAACATGCCGTACAGTTGGCAGCGCAGGCGGGCTACCGGGTCGGAAACGTCGACCTTACCCTTGTTTGCGAGGCGCCCAAGATTGGCCCGCACCGCGACGCGATGCGCGCTCGCCTTGCCGAACTGCTCGGCGTGGCGCAGGATGCTGTCAGCGTGAAGGCAACCACGACCGAGAGGCTCGGCTTTCCCGGGCGCGGCGAGGGTATTGCCGCGCAGGCCGTGGCAACGATGGTGGCGATGTGATGGACGAATACCTGCTTCCTGCCCACCTAGTAGAGGCAGCGCGCCGCGTCGTGGAGGAAAACATTGCCGCCGGTCGCAAGGTGACGCTGGCGGAGAGTTGTACCGGCGGACTTGTGGCGGCTGCGATTACCGAAATCCCCGGCAGCTCCGCCGTGCTGGACCGCTCTTTCGTTACCTATTCGAACGAGGCCAAGCAGGGAGACCTTGGCGTTGAGAGTGACATCATCGAGGCGTTCGGCGCCGTATCAGTCGCCTGCGTATACGCCATGGCCCGCGGCGCGCTTGAGCGCAGCGATGCGGACGTCGCCGTCGCCATCAGCGGCATAGCGGGCCCTGGCGGAGGCAGCGAGGCCAAGCCCGTAGGCACGGTGGTGTTCGCGAGGCTCGAGCGCGGGCAGGACAAGCCCGATGCCGAGGAACGGCTGTTCGAGGATACGGGCCGCAGCGGCGTGCGCGCTCAGGCGACGCTTTGCGCGCTGGAGCTGTTGCTGCCGTAGAGCTCTTCCGCGCGCTTCTCGAACGCGGTCACCATCTTGCGGAAGGCGCGGTCGATATACTGGCCGGCCAGCGTCTCGAACATGATGTTCTTGAAGCTGAAATCGACGCGGAAATCGATCTCGCAGCATCCCTCCCCGCAGTCGCGGAAGGTCCAGTTGTTGTCGAGATCGCGCAAGGGTCCGTCCACGTAGTGCACGTTGATGGTGTGCGGACGGTCCTTCACCACTTTCGAGGTGAACTTCTCGCGAAGCGCCTTGAAGCCGACCAGCATGTCGGCGGTCATCTCGGTTTCGGAATCGCGACGAACCCGGGTTGCCACCACCCAGGGCAGGAATTCGGGATACTTGTCGACATCGGCGACGAGGTCGAACATCTGTTCTGCCGTGTAGGGCAGCTTGTGGGTTTCGCGGATCGTGGGCATCAGGCGTTCCGCGCCTTCTGCTTCTCCAGTTTCGCTTCCCGCGCAGCGCGCATTTGTGCAAAATCGTCGCCCGCGTGATAGCTGGAGCGCGTCAGCGGGCTGGAGGCGACCTGCAGGAAGCCCTTCGCCCGCGCAATGGACCCGAAGGCATCGAAAGCCTGCGGGGTCACGAAATCCTCCACCTTGGCATGCTTGGGTGTGGGCTGGAGATACTGGCCCATGGTGATGAAATCGACATCGGCGCTGCGCATGTCGTCCATCACCTGGTGCACTTCCAGCCGCTGCTCGCCAAGGCCGAGCATGATGCCGGACTTGGTAAAAATCATCGGGTCGTGGCTCTTCACCTCTTCCAGCAGGCGCAGCGAGGCATAATAGCGCGCCCCCGGCCTAATGGTGGGATAAAGGCGCGGCACGGTTTCCAGGTTGTGGTTGTAGACGTCGGGCCCGGCTTCGCAGATCGCTTCCACCGCGGCGCGCATCTTGCCGCGGAAATCGGGCGTGAGGATTTCGATGGTGGTGCCGGGCGTCTCGCGCCGCAGCGCCTCGATCACCTTCACGAACTGGCCCGCCCCGCCATCGGGCAGGTCGTCGCGGTCCACGCTGGTGATGACGATATGCTCCAGCCCCATCTTCGCAGCGGCGATGGCGGTGTTCTCCGGCTCCATCGGATCGACAAGCCGGGGCATCCCGGTCTTGACGTTGCAGAAGGCGCAGGCGCGTGTGCACACGTCGCCAAGGATCATGACCGTCGCGTGCTTCTTGCTCCAGCACTCGCCGATATTCGGGCAGGCCGCTTCCTCGCACACGGTATTGAGGCCGAGCTCGCGCATCATCGTGCGCGTCTCGTGATAGCCCTTGCTGACCGGCGCCTTGACGCGGATCCAGTCGGGCTTGCGCTGGCGAGCCGGACGCGGGCTCTCGGGGTCGGGTGCGGAGGAGAGGTCGTTCATTGCGTGGTTCACTTAGGAGCCTGCCCGCCTCCTAGCAACCCGGCACGAAGCCTGCCCCCTTGCGAATCCGAGCAATTCGGGGCAGCGATCGTTTCATGAAAAGCTTTGACGAGATGATAGAGGGCTACGCCCGTTTTCGCAGCGGAGAGTGGCGCGAACAGCATGACCGATGGGAAAAGCTGAAGGAAGGCCAGTCGCCCCAGGTCATGGTGATCGCCTGTTCCGACAGCCGGGTGGACCCGGCCCAGATCTTCGACGTTTCTCCCGGCGAGATCTTCGTGGTTCGCAATGTCGCCGCGCTCGTGCCCCCGTTCGAGACGACGCCCGGCCAGCACGGTGTTTCCGCGGCGCTGGAATTTGCCGTGCAGTTCCTGAAGGTCAAGACGGTGGTGGTCATGGGCCACGGCATGTGCGGCGGTTGCCAGGCGGCGCTGACGCAGGACCTCCACGGCAATGAACTGGGCGAAGGTGGTTTCGTTGCCAACTGGATCGACATGCTCGACGATGTGCGCGAACCCATCGCGAAAGAACTCGGCACCACAGGCCGCAAGGCGGAGCGGGCCATGGAGCTTGCCGCGGTGAAAGTAAGCCTTGCGAACCTGCGGACCTTCCCTTGCATCAAGGAGAAGGAGCCAGCGGGCGAGCTTGCCCTGCGCGGAGCCTATTTTGCCATCTCGGACGGTATCCTGCACTTGCTCGACGAGGATAGCGGCGAATTCCGCGCAGCGTGACCAGCGACGTTCGATGAGCGGCCATTCATGAAAGATTATTCCGGCAAGGTCGTCGGCTGGCGCGAAGTGGTGGGTCTGCCCGCGCTCGGCCTCTCGGACATCCCGGCCAAGATCGATACCGGCGCGAGGACATCGTCCCTCCATGCCGAAGTGCTTGAAGAGATCATGCGCGAGGATGGCAAGTACGTGCGCTTCGCCGTCGACTGGGATGGCGTGACGCATGAATGCGAGGCGATCCATGTCGACGTAAGGGGCATCACAAGTTCCAATGGCGAGGCCCAGAAACGCTTTGTCATCAAGACGACCTTGCAGATCGGCGAAATGCAGTTCAGGGCCGAAATCAGTCTGGCCGACAGGTCGGTGATGAAATTTCCCTTGCTGGTAGGCCGCTCGGCGCTTCGGCGCAGGTTTCTTGTCGATAGCAGTCGATCCTGGCTGCAATCGCCGGGCGCCATCGATTCGAAAGATCGAGAATCATGAGAATTGCAATGCTTGCCCGCAACCCGCAGCTCTACTCCCATGTCCGCCTGAAGGAGGCGGCCGAGGCGCGCGGACACTCGCTGGAAATCCTGAATACCACTCGCTGCAACGTCAACATTGCCAGCCATCGCCCCACGCTGACCTATAACGGCAAGACGCTGGCGGATTACGACGCGGTCATTCCGCGCATCGGCGCTTCCATCACCCATTACGGGCTGGCCGTTCTGCGCCAGTTCGAGATGCAGGGCGTCTGGTGCCTGAATGAAAGCGTGGCGATAGGCCGCAGCCGCGACAAGCTTCGCAGCATGCAGATCCTGGCGAAATACGGCATCGGCCTGCCGCTCACCGCCTATGCCAACGATCCCAAGGCAGCCGAGGAGATCATCAAGGCAGTGAAGGGGCCGCCCGTGGTCATCAAGCTGCTGGAGGGGACGCAGGGGATCGGCGTGGTGCTGGCCGAAACGATGACGAGCGCCAAATCCGTGATCGAGGCCTTCCGCGGCGCCAATGTGAACATCCTGGTGCAGGAGTTCATCGCTGAGGCCGGGGGCACCGATATCCGCGCGCTGGTCGTCGGCGGGAAGGTTGTGGGGGCCATGAAGCGAAAGGGAGCGGGCGATGATTTCCGCTCCAACCTCCACCGTGGCGGCAGCGCCGAGGTGGCGCGGATCACGCCGGCCGAACGCTCGACCGCGGTCAGCGCGGCGCGGCGCATGGGCCTCAACGTGTGCGGCGTCGACATGCTTCGCTCCAATCATGGTCCGGTGGTGATGGAGGTCAATTCCTCACCCGGCATCGAGGGTATCGAGAAGGCGACGGGCAAGGACCTTGCCACGGTCATCATCCAGTTCGTGGAGCAGAACGCGAAAATGGGCAGGACCAAGACCAAGGGAAAAGGCTGATCCGAACAGGGTTCGCGCGCCGCCGGTCGCCCGGAAAGGTCTTTTCTTGCCATCGCACGCCCTCCCGGCCATGTAGCGCGCCATGCCGGAAGCCGAACTCAAGAACATCGCCCTGCTCATCGATGCGGACAATACCACGCCCAAGGGTATCGACCCTGTGCTCACCGTCATGGCAGAGCTCGGGCAGGTCAATATCAAGCGGGCCTATGGCAATTTCGCCAAGAACAACCTCGCCAACTGGGACAAGATCACCCACAAATACGGCATCCGCCCGCAGCAGCAGTTCGACCTGACATCGGGCAAGAACGCTACCGACATGGCAATGACGATCGACGCGATCGACCTTCTCTACCAGGGCAAGGTCGATGGCTTCGGCATCATGAGCAGCGACAGCGATTTCACGCCGCTCGTCACCCGGCTGCGCCAGGACGGCCTGATCGTCTACGGCTTCGGCAGCGTGAGCAAGACGCCCGCCGCCTTCAAGAGCGCCTGCACCCGCTTCATCGATATCGACGCCCTTATAAAGAGCGCCACGGACGAAGGCGAAAGCAGCCGCCCGGCGGCGAAGGCCGCGAAAGGCGAAGTGGACGAGGATCTCGTCGAATTGCTGGGCACCGCATGGAAAGCGGCCAAGCGCGATGAGAACGGGTTCGCCTCGCTGAGCGAAGTGGGCAATATCGCGGGCAACCGCTCCAGCTTCGATGTGCGCAACTACGGCTTCAAGCGCCTGTCCGACCTGTTCGAATCCATCGAACAATTCCAGGTCGAGCGGCGCGAGAACAACTCCCTGTACGTGAAACGCCTGCGCTAGGCGCCTGTCCCCTTTCACATCACCGCGCTGCGCGCGTATCGCTGCCCTGCAAACCTGTTCCAGGTGTTTCACCTAGGCTCGCCTTGTCGCGGGCTTGGCACGATTTGACCCTTCGTCCGTTGCTCGGGAAACAACTCACAGGAGACCTCAGGGATGGTAGACAAGTCCGAGAAGTTCAACTGGCTGGTAAGGGTTGGCTATTTCAGCCGCGCCATCCTCTATTCCGTCGTGGGCATCATCGCCCTCACCAGTGCGCAGAAGATCGCGGAAGGCACGAACGGCGTATTCCAGGCCATCCAGGATTTCCCCGCCGGCACCGTGATCCTGTGGATCATGGTTGTCGGTCTTGCGGCCTATGGCCTCTTCCGCCTGTGTTCGCCGATTTTCGATATCGAGAACGAAGGGTCTGACGCGAAAGGCTGGGGCAAGCGCCTGGGCCACCTTGGCAGCGCCATCGGCCACTTCGCCCTCGCCTATTCGGCCTACAAGTTCGCCACAAGCGAAACCGGCGGCTCGGGTGGCGACGGTGCGCAGGAAGCTGCGTCGGGCGTCTTGTCGATGGAGTTCGGCGGCATCGTTCTCGGCCTTCTGGGCATCGCCTTCTTCATTGCCGCTTTCGCGCAGGCCAAGAAGGGGATCACCGGGGAGTTCATGAACCGCATTTCCGCCCGGGCCCCCTCGCATACGCGCACGCTCGGTGCGATCGGTTTTGCCGCGCGCGCCATCGTGTTCGTCGTGATCGGCTGGTCGCTGGTGCAGGCGGGTTTCATGTCGGGTGGCAGCCAGCAGGTCGAGACACTGGGCGGCGCGGTCGCCAGCCTGGCGGATGACGGGGCGATCTTCACCTTCGTCGCCATCGGACTGCTTGCTTTCGGACTGCTCAGCTTGATCCTCGCCCGCTACCGGATCATCCCCGAACTGGACAAGAGCGCCGGAGTACCCAAGTTCAGGGCATGAACGATCTGACGCATAACCAAGAGAGCAAGGCGCGCGGTGGAAACACTGCGCGCCTTTATCGCATGGTGATGGACAAGCATGTCTGCCCCTACGGCCTGAAGGCGAAGTGGCTGCTGGAGAAGAATGGCTATTCGGTAGAGGACCATCACCTCACCACGCGCGAAGAGACCGACGCCTTCAAGCAAAAGCACGATGTGAAGACCACGCCGCAGGTCTTCATCGGTGATGAGCGTATCGGCGGCTATGACGCCCTGCGCGCCCATTTCGGCAATCCGTTGCCCGACGATGGCGAGAAGAGCTACCAGCCCGTCATCGCGGTGTTCGCAGTGGCCTTCGGCCTTGCACTGGCGCTCAGTTGGTGGGCATTCGGCACGCCGCTGACCATTCGCGCGGCAGAGTGGTTCGTCGCCTTTTCCATGGCGATGCTGGCCATGCTCAAGCTGCAGGATGTGGAGCAATTCTCCAGCATGTTCCTCGGCTACGATTTGCTTGCCAAGCGCTGGGTGCCTTACGCCTATCTCTACCCGTTCATGGAGGCGGGCGCGGCGATCCTCATGGCCGGGCGATTGTTGCCTTGGCTCTCCATACCCGTCGCGCTGTTCATCGGTACGATCGGTGCCGCCAGCGTGATCTACGCGGTTTATATCCAGAAGCGCGAGATCAAGTGTGCCTGCGTCGGAGGCAGCGGAAACGTGCCGCTGGGGTTCGTCTCACTGACCGAAAACCTTGCCATGATGGCGATGGGTATCTGGATGCTGGTGCGACCTGCGGTGCTCTGATCAGGCCCCGCAGTTGACCGCCCCGGTGCCCTGGTAGATCACTCGGTCCCAGCGATCCCGCAGCCGGATCGTACCTTCGTAATACTTGGCCCCGCCATCGGCGGTGGGCTCCCCCTCGCCCTCGTCCTCAATCTCGAGCCGGAGGGAGTATTCGCGGCCGTTGTAGAGCGAGCGAGTGCCTGCCGGCAGTTCGCGCGACCCGGGGTCGGCGGCAAAGCGGATGACGGTGCCGTCCACCTTCATGAACGCATCCGCCTCCCGCGCGATGACGCGCGCACCAAGGCTGGTTCCCGGCGCGTAGGCACAGGTCACGCCGAACAGGTCATTCGCCTCGATGTCGGGATAGAGGAGCGGATCGGGCACCACCTCGACCAGTGGAGGCGCGGCATCGTTCGCTTCGCGCACCTGCTCGATCACGGCGCGATCGACCTCCGCTCGCTCCGCATCGCTTGGCCCGTCGTCACACGAGGCGAGCACCGCTGCCGCGGAAATCAAGAAAAAATATAAGCGCATCAATGCCTTCCGAACAGTTTCTCGACGTCTTCCATGGACAGTTTCACCCATGTTGGACGTCCGTGGTTGCATTGTCCTGAACGCGGAGTCGCTTCCATCTCACGCAGGAGGGCATTCATCTCGGCGACGTTCAGCGTGCGTCCTGCGCGCACCGAACCGTGGCAGGCCATCGTGGCCAAGACATACTCGATCTTCTCACCGAGCAGGAGCGAAGATCCGTGCTTCGCCAGATCATCCGCCAAGTCGACCAGCAGTTTCTGCGGATCGGCCTTGCGCAGCGTTCCCGGCAGGGCGCGGACCAGCATCGCGCGGGGACCGAAGCGTTCGATGACGAGGCCAAGTTCGGCGAAGTGGTCGATCTGCTCCTCCAGACGGTCGCAGGCAGGCTCGTCCATCTCCACCACCTCGGGCATCAGCAGCGCCTGGCTGGCCGCAACCTTGTCGCCTGCACCGGCCGCGCGCAGGCGTTCGAGGACGATGCGCTCATGCGCCGCATGCTGGTCCACCAGCACGAGACCGTCCGCCGCCTCGGCCACGATATAGGTGTTGGCGACCTGCCCCCGCGCAATGCCAAGCGGATAGCGGTCGGCATCCTCGGGCAAGGCTTCGGCTTCGGCGGCCCGGCCCTGCGGCGCGGCCATCACATCGGTCTCGCCGCGCCATGCCGCGCGCGGCTCCGCCACATTTGAGGGCGTCGGGGACGAGGCGCTCCAGTCGCGGCCAGCGAAAATCGAGCGCAAGGCGGCGGCGGGTTCGGCGCGCTCCGGCTCGACCTGCCAGCGGCTCATCGCGCCGCTGTCGGGAGCCTGCGCGCTGCGACGGTCGCCAGTGGAGAGCGCCTGCCGAAGCCCCGAGACGATGAAGCCGCGCACGGCCGCAGCATCACGAAAGCGCACCTCGGTCTTGGCAGGGTGCACATTCACATCGACATCGGCGAAGGGGATATCGAGGAACAGCGCGAGGACTGCGTGGCGATCCCGCGCCAGCATGTCGGCATAGGCTCCGCGCACCGCGCCTGTCAGCAGGCGATCCTTTACCGGGCGACCGTTCACGAAGAGGTACTGGTGATCGGCAATCCCGCGATTGTAGGTCGGAAGTCCGGCAACACCCGTGAGGCGCATCGTGCCTTCCGGGCCAGGGCGTTCGAGATCGATGCTGACGCCGTTATCCGCCAGTTCGCGTGCGATCAGCTGGGCGACGCGCGCTTCGGTCCCCTCCCCGCCCTGGACCTGGAAGATGCGACGGTCGCCATGCTCGAAAGTGAAACCGATATCCGGCCGCGCCATGGCAAGGCGCTTCACGACGTCCTGACAGGCGGCGTATTCGCTGCGCGGCGTGCGCAGGAATTTCCGGCGGGCGGGGATCTTGGCGAACAGGTTTTCCACTCGGACCCGCGTTCCGGGCGGAAGGGCGGCAGGGCCTTCCTCCACCAGCGCGCCATGATCGACTACCCGTCGCCAGCCTTGCTCCGCGCCTCGCGGGCGACTCTCCAGTGTCAGTCGGGAAACGCTGCCGATGGAAGGAAGCGCCTCTCCCCGAAAGCCCAGCGTGCCGACCTGCTCGATCGCCTCGTCGGGCAATTTGGAAGTGGCATGGCGCTCCAGCGCCAGTTCCATCTCCTGCGGCGACATGGCGCAGCCATCATCGGTAATCTCGATCGAGCCGAGTCCGCCTTCCACGATGGATACGGTGATACGGGTGGCACCGGCGTCCACCGCATTCTCCACCAGTTCCTTCAACGCGGAGGCCGGACGCTCGACCACCTCGCCCGCAGCGATACGGTTAACGAGAGTCTCAGGAAGGCGGCGAATTTCGGCCATCGGCACGTCTTATCGGTCACTCGATGGATTTTCGAGGCGAACCGGTGCAAAACTTTCGGCTTGTCTACAAATTTTTTGGCCTTTCCGGGCATGTCGCGTTAAAGACGCGCCACTTTTCCGACACCTTTGGCGGATGCGCGGAGTCTTTTCGCGAGCAAGCCTATCTAATCCACGGATATCTCGATGAGTTCATTCTTTACCAATCTCTTTAAGTTCGGCTCCCAGAACATGGCCATCGACCTTGGTACGGCCAATACGCTGGTCTATGTCCAGGATCGCGGGATCGTGCTTAACGAACCTTCGGTGGTGGCCATAGAGACCTTGAACGGGGTCAAGAGGGTGAAGGCCGTTGGTGACGATGCCAAGCTGATGATGGGCAAGACGCCCGACACCATCGAGGCCATCCGCCCGCTGCGCGACGGCGTGATTGCCGACATCGAGATCGCTGAAGAGATGATCAAGCACTTCATCCGCAAGGTGCACAACAAGCGCACGCTGCTGCGCTATCCCGAAATCGTGATCTGCGTCCCTTCCGGCTCGACCTCGGTCGAGCGGCGCGCGATCCGCGATGCGGCGAGCAATGCGGGCGCTTCCGAGGTGTTCCTGATCCTCGAGCCCATGGCAGCGGCCATCGGCGCGGACATGCCCGTGACCGAACCTGTCGGCTCCATGGTGGTCGATATCGGCGGCGGTACGACCGAGGTTGCCGTGCTGTCCCTTCGCGGCCTTGCCTATACCACTTCGGTCCGCACCGGTGGTGACAAGATGGACGAGGCCATCGTCTCCTATGTACGCCGTCACCACAACCTGCTGATCGGCGACGCTACTGCCGAGCGTATCAAGAAGGAATATGGCGTTGCCACCGTTCCCGAAGACGGCGTGGGCGAAAGCATTATCATCAAGGGCCGTGATCTCGTGAACGGGGTGCCCAAGGAAATCACCATCAATCAGGCGCATATCGCCGAGGCCCTTTCCGAACCGATCGGTGCCATCGTCGAAGGTGTCCGCATTGCGCTCGAGAACACGGCACCTGAACTCGCGGCGGATATCGTCGACCAGGGCATTGTGCTTACCGGCGGCGGCGCCTTGATCCAGGGTCTCGACGATCACATCAAGGAAGAGACCGGCTTGCCCGTCAGCATCGCGGAGGATCCGCTTACCTGCGTGGCGGTCGGGACCGGCAAGGCCATGGAAGACCCGATCTATCGCGGCGTGCTGATGACGGCGTAATCTGGGTAATGCGGGAGGTATAGGCGGTTATGGCGCCGCCATCGTCTAACAAGAGAACCGGGTCCAACAAGAGGGCACAGCTAGGACTGTTCGCCGGCTATCTGGCGGCTGGTCTCGGCACGGTTCTCGGCTTGCTGCTGCTGGCTATCTCGCTCTGGCGTCCGGAGACGTTTCAGGGCCTGCGCTCCATGGCCAACGACGCTGCCGCTCCGGTGGGCGAAGTGGGCGCCGCAGGGCGTGTAGGCTCGCGCAATTTCTTCGAGGCGATTGCCGGATATTACCAGGCCGGGAGCAAGAACGCCGAACTGGAGCGCGAAGTGCGCATTGCGCGCGTCCGCCTTGCCGAAGCGCGGGCAATGGAGCAGGAAAACGCGCGGCTGAAGGCCCTGCTGGACCTGGCAGCAGGCGATGTGGAGCCCGTCGCCACCTCCCGCCTTATCGGTTCCACCTCCTCCAGCACGCGCCGTTTCGCCTATCTGTCCGTCGGCAGCGCGGAAGGCGTGAGGCCCGGCATGCCCGTTACATCGCCGCTCGGCCTGGTCGGGCGAGTGCTGGAGACGGGGCGTCATACCTCGCGCGTATTGCTGCTGACCGATACCGATAGTGTGGTCCCGGTGCGCCGTGCGACCGACAACGTCGTGGCCTTCGCCGAAGGGCGCGCCGACGGGTCGCTGCGCATCCGGCTCATCAACCTTGGAATCAACCCGCTCGAAGTCGGCGACATTTTCGTGACCTCCGGCGCGGGCGGCCTGTTCCATCCCGGCACCGCGGTCGCCATGGTGAGCGAGATCACCGATGACGGCGCCATCGGCCAGCTGCTGAGCAATCCTGCCGCCACCGACGTCGTGATCGTCAAGCCGATCTGGCAGGGCGAAGTGCTCGAGTCGATGGATGCACCCGTCGAAATCGAGCAATCGGACGAATAATGGAACGGCTCGCCCCCAGCGCGCGGCGCGACGCCTATGGCAGCAAGATCAACAGATCGCATTCGCCGATCCTCGCCTATGGCGTGCCCTGGCTCTCGATCATGCTGGCCTCGCTTACCCCGCTATTGCCCATTATCGCGCCGGCACCGATCCTGCCCCCCTTCGGCTATCTGATGCTGCTCGGCTGGCGCATGTCGCGCCCGGGCCTGCTGCCGATGTGGGCAGGATTTCCGCTCGGCCTGTTCAACGACCTGTATTCGGGGCAGCCCCTGGGGAGCGGCATTCTGCTATTCTCGCTGACGATGATCGCGCTCGACCTGCTGGAGACACGTTTCCCGTGGCGTGATTTCTGGCAGGACTGGTTGACGGCTTCGGTGTTCATCCCCGTCTATCTGCTTGCTTCGGCCCTTTTTTCGGGCGCCCCGTTCGCGCTCGACCAGGTTTATCTATTGGTGCCGCAACTCTTGCTCTCGATCATCCTCTTTCCCATTGTAGTAAAGATGATATCTCTTCTCGACAGGCTGCGACTGACCCGCGTCAAACGCATTGGCTGACCCATGGATCGCAAACTCACGTCCAATTCCCTGAAGCAGACGTTCGATCGTCGCAGCTTCGTTATCGGCTCCGTGCAGGGCGGGATCGGCGTGCTGCTTGCTGCGCGCATGGGATATATCGCCGTCGCCGAGAACGAGAAATACGAGATGGAGGCGGAGAGCAACCGGGTGAACCTCTCGCTGATTCCGCCGCGCCGCGGCTGGATCCTCGATCGCAATGGGTCTCCCCTCGCCTCCAACCGCGCCGATTTCCGGGTGGACGTCATCCCGGAACGCGTCGTGGATATCGACGCAACCGTGGAAACCCTCGGCGAGCTGCTGGAATTCAGTGAGCCAGAGAAGGCCGACCTGCGCGACCGTATGCAGGATTCGGCAGGCTTTTCGGCCGTCGCCGTCGCCAATGGCCTCGACTACGAGAAGTTCGCTGCGGTCAGCGTCCGCATTCCCGAGCTGCCTGGTGTCATCCCCCAGCGCGGCTATTCGCGCTTCTATCCCACCGGGCCTTCGGTTGGCCATCTCCTTGGATATGTCGGCACGCCGAGCCGCGAGGAATATGACGAGAACCCCCAGCCCCTGTTGCTTACGCCGGGATTCAAGCTGGGGAAGGACGGGATCGAAAAGGAATTCGAGCAGAAATTGCGCGGCGTCCCCGGCGCTCGGCGCGTCGAGGTAACCGCCTCCGGGCGCATCGTCCGCGATCTCGAGACTCGCGAGGATACGCAAGGGGACGCGGTTCAGCTTACGATTGATGGCCCGTTGCAGGACTACGCTGCGCGTCGTCTGGGGCTCGAATCCGGTTCCGTCGTGGTCATGGATTGCCTCAGTGGCGATCTGCTGTGCATGGCTTCCATGCCCAGCTTCGACCCGAACAGTTTTTCCGATGGGATCGGGCGTGTCGAATTCGGCATGCTGCGCGACAACGAACGGGTGCCGCTGCGCAACAAGACGCTGAAGGGACTCTACCCCCCAGGCTCCACGGTAAAGCCGATGCACTCCATGGCCTTCATGCACGAAGGGGTCTCGCCCAGCGAGACCATTGTCTGCGGTGGCGGGCGACGGATCGGCAACCGCTTCTTCAATTGCTGGAGCAATCATGGCGTGGTCGACATGGCGAAGGCCGTCTACCAGAGCTGCGACAGCTACTATTACCACTTCGCCCAGCAGGTAGGCTTCGACAAGGTCGCAGCCTATGCGCGCCGGTTCGGGCTTGGCCAGGAATTCGATCTCCCCGTCGCCAGCCAGTTCTACGGAACGGTGCCCGATCCCCAGTGGAAGCTCGAGAAATACGGTCAGGAATGGCAGCCATACGATACGGTGAACGCTTCTATCGGGCAGGGATACTACCTCGCCAGCCCGCTGCAGCTGGCGGTGATGTCGGCCCGGATCGCAACCGGTCGCAATGTCGCCCCGGCCTTGATCAAGTCCGAGCAGAAGCGACCGTTCGCCTCGCTCGATTTCAGGGACGACGAGATAAGCTACATCCGGCAGGCCATGAGCGACGTGGTCAACGGCCCCGGTACGGCGGGACGCGCGCGCCTGCCGTTGGAAAACGTGCTGCTGGCTGGCAAGACCGGCACCGCCCAGGTCGTCAGCCTGCGCTATTCGGACGGTAAATCCGGTCCCTGGCAGTTCCGTGACCACGGTCTCTTCGTGTTCTTCGCTCCGTTCGACAATCCCCGCTATGCCGGCGCCGTCGTCATCGAACATGGCGGCGGTTCAGGCGCAGCCTATCCTGTCGCGCGCGACGTGATGACGTTCCTGCTCGATCCGCAGAAGGGGCTGGATGCTCTCCACGCACTGGAGGAGCAATGGGGCGGTACCGCGCAGGAGCGGCTGGACCGTCAATACCAGGCCTATGCCGCGGCAGCGGGCGTGGATCTTCCGCCCGCCCCTCCGCCGGTCACGCTCGCCGAACAGGTCGATGCAGAAGCGCGCGCTGCCTACTCCGGACCCGAAGAGGCTGACAGCACCGTCTTCTCTCCGCGCGACGAGGCCAACCCGCGAAGCGAAGGGGCGAGTACGTGAGGGGCCAGATCGCCCTCCCCGCTCCGCTGGCGGAATTCCCGTGGCGCGTTGTGATACCGCTCACGCTGCTGGTAGCCTTCGGGGCTATGGTCCTGCACTCCGCGGCCGGTGGCTCCATGAGTCCCTATGCAGATTCCCATCTGATCCGCTTTGCCGTTTTCCTGGTGGTTGCGCTCGTCATGGCGCGCTTCCCCGAGGATTTCGTGCGGCTCATGGCGATCCCTGCCTACATCATCATCCTTGTTCTGCTGATGGCGGTGGAGGCGGTGGGGCAGTTGGGCGGCGGTAGCCAGCGATGGCTGGAACTGGGCTTCATGCGGCTTCAGCCTTCAGAACTGATGAAGCCGGGCATCGTGCTCATCATCGCGGCCTTCTATCATATGCTGCCGGTCGGGATGATCAGCAGCTGGCGCGCGCTGCTCGTCCCGCTCGGCTTGATTGCCATGCCCATGGGACTGGTGCTGTTGCAGCCGGACCTTGGTACCTCGCTCGCCATCGGCTTTGGCGGCGTGGTGGTGATGTTCCTTGCCGGGGTACCGGACAAGTGGTTCATCGGCGGTGGCATTGCGGCCGTGATCCTGGCGCCCATCGCCTACTTCTTCGGCCTGCAGCCCTATCAGCAACAGCGTGTGCTGACCTTTCTGGACCCTGCCAGCGATCCGCAGGGGACTGGTTATCACATCATCCAGTCCAAGATCGCCATCGGGTCGGGCGGTCTTTCGGGCAAGGGTTTCGGCGAGGGTTCGCAGAGCCAGCTCGACTACCTGCCCGAGCCGCACACCGACTTCGTATTTGCGACGATGGCAGAGGAATGGGGCCTGATCGGCGGCCTGTTCGTGCTGCTCGTGTTCGGGATCGTGCTGCGCTGGGGCCTTATCATTGCCCGCGATGCCCAGACCCGTTTCGCCCGGCTCCTTGCGGGGGGAATGACGGCGACGATATTCTTCTATGTTGCGGTGAACCTGATGATGGTCATGGGCCTAGCGCCGGTCGTCGGTATTCCCCTGCCGTTCATGAGCCATGGTGGCTCTTCGATGATGACCAACATGATCTGCGTCGGCGTGCTGATGATGGTGGAACGCTGGAACCGCCAGACCTCTTCCTGACGAATTGCAATCTTCCCCTTTACACCAGAGATGCAATCGCTAAATGAGCGCCTCCCGGCGGGGTCGCGTCAAGCGAATCGCGCAGGGAACATCGGTACATTGCCGGTATGGACGCATAGCTCAGTTGGTAGAGCAGCTGACTCTTAATCAGCGGGTCCTAGGTTCGAGCCCTAGTGCGTCCACCACCTTCCAACATTGTTGACTTGCGGCTCCCTCTTTCGGCAACAGTCGATTGAAACGGGAGAGCTTTGCACATGGGTATTCTTAAAGGCCGCGTAGCCGTCGTCACCGGCGCGAGTTCCGGGATTGGCGAGGCTTGTGCCGTCGAATTCGCCAACAAGGGTGCGAAGGTCGTGCTGGCGGCGAGGCGGCAGGAGCGGCTTGATGCGCTGGTCGCGAAGATCGAGGATATGGGCGGCGAGGCGCTGGCCGTCGTAACCGATGTGACAAACGAGAGCGATATCGAGAGCCTGTTCCAGCAGGGTGTGGACCGGTTTGGCACGATCGACGTGCTCATCAACAATGCCGGCATTGCCGAAAATACGCCGGTTGCGGAGACTTCGCTCGATCACTGGCACAAGGTGATCGACACCAACCTCACCAGTGCCTTCCTGTGCGCCAAGCAGGCATGGCCGATCTTCCTGAAAGGGGGCCATGGCCGTATCGTCAATGTGGGCTCGATCTCGGCGAAAGTGCCGCGCAGCGAATGCCCCAGTTACACCGCCAGCAAGTTCGGCCTCCAAGGCCTTACCCATGCGCTGGCGGTCGACGGACGCGATCACAACATTGCCGTCTCCATCTTCCATCCCGGGATCGTCGCAACCGAGATCATGCCCGGATCCGTCAAGCTGCCGGACAACTTCGCTGCCACGCCCGAGGAAATCGCCGAGATCATCGTGCATATGTGCGACCTTCCCGATCACCTGAATTTCTACGAAGCGCTGGTTGTGCAGAACAAACTGCCGTTCCTCGGCCGCGGATAGTGGCGGACACGCTGGGCTGCTGGAACATTGCCGATCTCAGGCGAAAGGCGCGGGCGCGGCTTCCCCTCGGCGTGTGGGAGTATCTGGAACGCGGCGTCGAGGACGAGAGCGGCATGGCTCGCAACCGCGAGGCATTCGACAGGCTGACATTCCGGCCCCGGGTCTTGCGCAAGGTCGACAGGGTCGACACCTGCACAACCTTGCTCGGCAGCGAGAGCGCCCTCCCCTTGGCCATCGCACCCACGGGTGCGGCCGGCATGATGTGGCATCGCGGTGACCTCGCTTTGGCGAAGGCGGCGGCGAAGGCCGGCGTGCCCTTCTGCATTTCCAGCGCCAGCATGATGGACGTCGAGGCGTTCGCCCGGATCGATGGCATCCGCTGGTTCCAGCTTTACATGTGGGAAAACCGCGAGCTTTCGTTCGACGTCGTGCGCCGCGCGCAGGCCATCGGGTGCGAGGCATTGTTCGTCACGCTCGACCTTCCCGTACCGCCCAACCGCGAGTATCTCTGGCGCAACGGTTTCGGCATGCCGTTCCAGCTCAACGGCCGCAACCTGGCCGATATCCTTGCGCATCCCCGCTGGCTGGCGAGCGTTATCGGTCGCTACATGCTCGAGGGCGGACTGCCGCGGCAGGCCAATCTTCCGGAGGAACTCAGGCAGTCGGTGGTGCGCGGAGCGAAGCCTGGCGCCCTGTTCAAGCAGGATGACCTGGTGTGGGAAGACATCGCAAGACTACGCGAGCTATGGCCGGGTAAACTCGTTCTGAAAGGGGTGCTGCATCCTGGCGACGCCAGTCAGGCGGTTGAAATGGGTGCAGATGGCGTGGTCGTGTCGAACCACGGCGCCCGTTCGCTCGATCATTCGGTGGCCGCAATCGACGCCTTGCCATCGGTTGTCGAAGCGGTCGGCGGAAGAATCAGCGTGTTGCTCGACAGCGGAATCCGGCGGGGCAGCGACGTTGTGAAGGCCCTTGCGCTGGGCGCCGATGGCGCGATGGTAGGTCGCGCGACCCTTTACGGCCTTGCAGCAGCAGGAGAAGCGGGAGTAACGCGCGCGCTCGATCTGCTGGGCGCCGAAATCTCGCGCACGATGGCAATGCTCGGGCTTGCGTCGGTCGAGGTGATCGATAGCGATGCTCTTGGCTAGGACAATGCCAGGCTTGCGTGCAATGAAGACCTTGATCGCCGCCCTGGCTCTTATTGCCTTGGCTGTGGCTTCTCCATCCGCCCTCGCACAGAGCATGGCGGAGCTTGCCGAGCAGGACCTTCGCCTGGCCCGCATCGCCGATGCGATGCTGATAGCCAACGCTCCTCTTTGCCGGACGACCATGCCGGTTACGGGCATGGTGCTTCACAGCATGGATCAATATGGCGAGGATCAGAGAGACCTCTTCGCAAACGGACCTCTGGCGGTGGCAAGCGTCGTGCCGGGATCCGCGGCAGACAGCGCCGGAATTCTGGCGGGAGACGGGATCGCGGCGATAGGCGGGATGGCCGTTTCCAGCATGACTCCCGAGGGGCCAGACCATCTTCGCGAGGAGGCCTTTTTCCGCCTCGCCGATCTGCCAGATGACCGTCCAGTGGAGATCGTAAGGCTGCGTGACGGCGATAGCCAGCCGGTCACGCTCCATCCCCGGCCGGGTTGTCGTTCGCTGGTCGAGATACTCGTCGCTGACGGCCCCAACGCCCGGTCCAACGGTCGTATCATCCAGTTCCAGTACGATTTCGCTGTCCGGCTCACCGATCCGGAGCTGGCCGTCGTCCTGGCGCACGAACTGGCACATAGCGTTCTCGAACACCGTCGGCGAAAGGAAGAAGCGGGCATCGACAATGCCAGCCTTTTTCGACATTTCGGCCGCAACCAGCGGGTGAATCGCCTGGCCGAGGTCGAGGCTGACAGGCTCTCCGTCCACTTGCTCGCAAATGCGGGCTACGATCCGCTGCTTGCGGCTTCCTTCTGGCGCTCGCTCATAGGGATCGAGGCAGGTGGAGGACCGATGCCCAGCTTCATCTATCCCTCGCAGGAGGCTCGTGCCGAACTGGTCGAGCGCGAAGTGGCGATGTATCTCGGCCTTGGTCGAGGGCCGAGTTGGCCCGGACACCTGCTTGTGCGGCGGGAAAGCAGCTTCGCGAACGACTAGTCCGCGTCAGGAGCACGCTGCGGGGCGCGGCTGATATCGATGTAGTCGCGATCGAAATAGGTAAGCGGCGTCGCATCCTCTCGATGCTTTGCGGCCAGCAGCTCGCCGATGAAAATCGTGTGGGTACCGAATTCGTGCCGATGGGCTGTGCGGCAAACGAGACTGGACTGTGCGGTGGCGAGCACTGGTACGCCGTGCTCGTCCACCCACTCGCCCACGGCGAAGCGGTCGGCCCGAGGCAGCATGAAGTGCTCCGCCACATCCCGATTGCCGAGCCCCAGTACGTTTATGCAAAAGCGCTCGGCCCTTTCCAGCGGGTCGTGCAGGGACGCGGTACGGTTGACACAGACAAGCAATGAGGGAGGCTCGAAACTCAGCGAACTCACTGCAGTTGCAAGGATCCCGTAGCGATTTCCCCCGTCCAGCGTGGTGACCGCATATACGGTCGAGGCGACGTGGCGCATCGATTCACGGAAGGCGTCGACCAGCTCTTCGTGGCTCTGTCCTACATCGCTCATGGACGCTCTTTGGGCATTCGCGAGTCGCTGTGCAAGGGGGAATTTGCAGCGACAATGTGATGGGCTGCACTTGCGATCACATCATACTGTGATACATGCACCGCATGAACGACATCACCATTGCCAGAGTCCGCGAATTGCTCGCGGAAGGAAAGATGACCCGCGCCGGTCTCGCCCGCGCTGCCGGTCTCCATGCCAATACACTTCGCGATTGCCTGGAGGATGGCTGGAACCCGACCGCCGATACGCTCGGCAAGCTGGACCGGTTCCTTACCGACAATGACGAGACGCCGGTGCTCGTCGGGATCGAGGAGATCATCGAGGAAGCGCGCAACGGTCGCATGTTCATCCTGGTGGATGACGAGGACCGCGAGAACGAGGGCGACCTCATCATCCCCGGCCAGATGGCAACGCCCGATGCGGTGAACTTCATGGCGAAGCATGGCCGCGGGCTGATCTGCCTCGCCCTCACCCGCGCCCGCGTCGATGCTCTCGGGCTAGAGCTGATGAGCCGCAAGAACCGCACCCGGCACGAGACCGCCTTCACCGTCGCGATCGAGGCGCGCGAGGGCGTGACCACCGGAATCAGCGCGGCAGACAGGGCGCGCACCGTCTCCGTCGCCATCGATGCCGGCAAGGGCGCGGATGACATCGTTACCCCCGGCCACGTCTTCCCCCTCGTAGCCCGCGAAGGCGGCGTCCTGGTTCGCGCCGGGCATACCGAGGCGGCCGTCGACATCTCGCGGCTTGCCGGGCTCAACCCCAGCGGCGTGATTTGCGAGATCATGAACGAGGACGGCACGATGGCCCGGCTTGAGGACCTTATCCGCTTCGGCCGCAAGCATGGACTGAAGATCGGCACCATCCGCGACCTCATCGCCTATCGCCGCCAGCACGACCACATCGTGGAGAAGCGCGAGGAACAGCGTTTCACCAGCAAGTGGGGCGCGGACTGGCGCGCGATCAGCTTTTACAACACCGCTACGAAGGGCGAGACCCTCGCGCTTGTCAAAGGCCATATCGACCCTGCCTCCCCCACGCTGGTGCGGATGCATGCCCTCTCGATTTTCGACGACGTATTCGCCCGCGAGGGAGAGCGGTGCGGCTTGCTGGAAGGGGCCATGAAGCTGATTGCCGAAGAAGGCTCGGGCGTCGTCGTGCTCATCAACAAGCCCAACCGGGACTACGCCTCGAAAGCCGTGCGCGCACTGGGGAAACAGCCGCCCAGCGATGCAGGACCGATGGCGGAGGAGCAGCGCGATTACGGCGTCGGCGCGCAGATCCTCACCGAACTTGGCGTGCGCGACATGGTGCTGCTGACCAATACCAGCCATTCCCTTGTCGGGCTGGACGGCTATGGCCTCTCCATCGTCGGCGAGAAGCCGATTCGTCTTGAGGAGAACGCTTGATGGCCCGCTTCCTGATCGTCGAGGCCCGTTTCTACGGGCATTTGAACGACATGCTGATCGGTGGCGCAAAGGCCGCGCTGGAGGATGCCGGGCACTCCGCCGATGTGCTCACTGTGCCGGGCGCGCTGGAGGTGCCGGGCGCCATCGCCCTCGCCGCCGAGAGCGGCCAGTATGACGGCTTCGTCGCCATCGGCGTCGTGATTCGCGGAGAGACCTATCACTTCGAGATCGTTGCCGGAGAAAGTGCCCGCGCAATCATGGCGCTGACGATGGATGGCATTCCCATCGGCAATGGAATCCTCACCACCGAGAACGAGGAGCAGGCGCTCGTCCGCGCCGACCCGGCCCAGAAGAACAAGGGCGGAGAGGCTGCCGAAGCCGCCATGCGCCTGCTGGAATTGCGCGAGCAGTTCGCATGAGCGACCACGGTTTCATGGCCGGCATCCCCCTCGTCCTGGGCGGCAACGTGTTCGGCTGGACTGCCGACGGGGACGAAGGCCTTGCCGTGCTCGATGCTTTCTACGAGGCGGGCGGGCGGATGATCGATACCGCCGATGTCTATTCGGCGTGGATCGACGGGCATGAGGGTGGCGAGTCCGAAGCATACCTCGGCAATTGGCTCTCCTCGCGCGGAGTGCGCGGCGAGATGCGTATCCATACGAAGACGGGGATGCTCAGCAAGAAGAAGCCCTCGAATCCGGGCTCGATGGGCGACCCGGACCTCTATCGGCCCGAGGAAGTCCTGGCGCATCTCGATGCATCGCTCGAACGGTTGCAGACCGATTATGTCGATCTCTACTATGCCCATCGGGACTACGAGGAACTGCCCGTCGAAGCCATTGTCGACGCGTTCGACGGCGCGGTGGCGACCGGCAAGGTCCGCTCGTTGGGGGCGTCAAACTTCCAGGCCGGACGGCTTGGCGCGGCGCTGGACTATGCCGATACCGAGGGGAAGACGCCTTTCACGGCGCTTCAGAACCAATACAATCTGGTATCGCGCGGCTCCTATGGTGCAGACCTGCAGCAGTTGTGCACCTCGCGCGGTATCGCGATGCTGCCCTATTTCGGTCTCGCTGCGGGCTATCTCACCGGGAAGTATCGCAAGGCGGAGGATTTCGAACAGGGCGACCGGTCGTACCGGGTGAAGGACTACATCGAGACCGGTCCACCGGTCCTCGCTGCGATGGATGAGGTGGCTGGCGAGACCGGTGCGAGCCTCCCTGCCATCGCCCTCGCCTGGCTGGCTCGGCAACCGGGCATTCCTGCGCCCATCGCCAGCGCGAGGACTGTCGAACAGCTGGAAACGCTGCTGGAATTCACGCGGCTGGAGCTGAGCGATCGACAGGTCGAGAAGCTGACCAACTCGTTCGAAACTGCATAGCGCCCCTGTGAACTGCGCGCCTACTGTAGGGAGCGCTAGTGCACTGTCGGGGCGCGCAAGTGCGTGAAAAGGCCCGCAGGGATACGTTTCCTGCAGGAATGGGCTTTCTGCCCCTTGAGACAACGTGTAGGAAAGCATCACACCCCAGTGTGCACATTCCTGCTCGCCTCGAGACTAATATTTGTTCGGCAGGGAACCGCCATCACATTGCTGCGCTTCAAGCGGAATGAACGGACCTCTTGAATGGGTCGCCGCCATCGGCACGATGCTGGCTGCTTCCCTTATCGCATTCGACCTCGGCAGGCGCGCCACGGCGTGGGGCTTCGTGCTCTTCTGCGCCGTTTCGATCACGTGGATCGTTTCCGGCCTGACCGGGGGCTCCATGCCGATTGCGGCGATGAACTTCGTGCTGCTGCTCATCAACGCGTGGGGCGTCTGGCAGTACTGGTTCCATCCGAAGAACAGATAGCCCCAGCCCCGGTCATCTCAAGCGGCCGAAGCACCCTCGCCCAGCATATTTCGCGCTGTCGCCCAGCTCTTCCTCGATGCGAATGAGCTGGTTGTACTTGGCCAGCCTGTCTGAGCGGGCGAGCGAGCCGGTCTTGATCTGTCCGCAATTGGTGGCGACGGCGAGGTCGGCGATGGTCGCGTCCTCGGTCTCGCCGGAGCGGTGGCTCATGACCGAAGTGTAGCCGGCGCGGGTCGCCATATCGACGGCTTCCAGCGTCTCTGTCAGCGTGCCGATCTGGTTGACCTTCACTAGCAGCGAATTGGCGAGGCCCCGCTCGATGCCCATCTTCAGCCGCTCGGGATTGGTGACGAAAAGGTCGTCGCCCACCAGCTGCACGCGCTTGCCGATACGGTCTGTGAGAGCCTTCCAGCCTTCGAAATCGTCTTCGGCCATGCCATCCTCGATCGACTTGATCGGGTAGTCGTCGCACAGCTTCGCGAGGTAGTCGGCCATCTGCTCGCCCGAAAGCGAGAGGTTCTCGCCCGAAATCTCGTACTTGCCGCCGCGATAGAATTCGGTCGAGGCGCAGTCGAGCGCCAGCACCACGTCGTCACCAGGAGTGAAGCCTGCTTTC
Organism: Aurantiacibacter poecillastricola; assembly: GCF_030730945.1. GTDB lineage: Bacteria > Pseudomonadota > Alphaproteobacteria > Sphingomonadales > Sphingomonadaceae > Alteraurantiacibacter > Alteraurantiacibacter poecillastricola. Next base: position 749,022 of record NZ_JAVAMS010000002.1, on the reverse strand, counting down.
TCGATGCTGGTCATGATGAAGTCGAGTGCGTCGCGCGTGCTGGCAAGGTTGGGCGCGAAGCCGCCCTCGTCGCCTACCGATGTCGCGAGCCCCTTCTCCGACAGACCCTTCTTCAAAGTCTGGAAGATCTCGCTGCCCCAGCGCACGGCTTCGGCCAGCGTGTCCGCGCCTACGGGCATGACCATGAATTCCTGCACGTCGATGGGGTTGTCGGCATGTTCCCCGCCATTGACGATGTTCATCATCGGCACTGGGAGCACATGCGCCGATACTCCCCCGACATACGACCAGAGCGGCAGGCCCCGGGCATTGGCCGCCGCCTTGGCCACCGCCAGGCTCACGCCGAGAATGGCATTTGCGCCCAGCCTGCTCTTGTTGTCACTGCCGTCGAGCTCGATCAGGGCCATGTCGATATCGCGCTGGTTCTCGGCATCGGGGCCGAGGAGCAACACGTCCGATACGGGGCCGTTCACCGCGTCCACCGCTTTCTGCACGCCCTTGCCGAAATAGCGATCCGCATCGCCATCGCGCAGCTCCACAGCCTCGTGCGCGCCAGTGGAGGCGCCGGAGGGAACGGCAGCGCGGCCGAAGCTGCCATCGTCCAGCAGCACGTCCACTTCGACGGTGGGATTGCCCCGCGAATCGAGAATTTCACGGGCGTGGATATCGATGATCGTGGTCATGAAAGGGCCGCTCCTGCTGGCAAGGTCAGCGCCTCCTATCGCCCGGAACCTTGCATCGCAACAGCCGTTGAAGTCTTGAACCGGGGTGCCTTAGCCCCACAATACAATCGAGGGACACTCCGTGAACCCAGGAAGGGAAAAGACAATGGCAAAGCCCGCTACCCCCACCACCGCTCCCGTAACCACTCCCGCTGCCGACCCCGCCGCCAAGACGGCCGAGGGAACGGGCGTGGGGACCACCACCACCACTTCGGATACGACCACCACGAAGACCGGCTCTCCGCATACGCAGGAAGCCAAGTCACGTTTCAGCGCAGCGCTCAACGAAGCCAAGGCCGGTGCTGCTGCACTGGGTGACGAGGCGAAGGAACGCGTCGGCGCCTATCGCAGCGAGGCGAAGGTTCGCGGTGAAGGCTTGAAGACCGATGCGCGCGGCAAGGCCAGCACGCTCGCCAATGACGGCAAGCACATGGCAAGCGAAGCGCTCACCGGTCTGTCGCGTGTGATCGACGAGAACTGCGCAACTCTCGACGAGAAGCTCGGCCCGAAATACGGCGACTATGCCCGCAACGCGTCGCGCTCCCTGCAGGACAACGCCCGTAAGCTCGACGAAAAGTCCATCGATGAACTGGCCGAGGAATCGCGCGAAGCCATCCGCAAGAGCCCCGCGACCGCTGTCGGTCTCGCTGCGCTGGTCGGCTTCTTCTTCGCACGCCTGTTCCGCTAAAGCCCGGTGCAGGTCCGGGACGAAACGAGAGGCGTCGATCCGTTGCACGCCCGCAACGAGGACGCTGCGATACACGAACGTCCGCGGCATGATCCGGCGCCCCCGCCAGATGATGCTGCGGACACCCGCTCTCTTGGAGACGATCTGGAAGCGTTGATCGAGGACGCGAAAACGTATCTCGATGCCGAACTGTCCTACCAGAAGACCCGCGCTGGCTTTGTCGCTGACAGGGTAAAGAAGACCGTCGCCTTCGGCGTCGTCGCGGCGTATCTCGCCGTACTCGCGACCATCGGATTGACGGTCGGGCTGATCATCGCCCTCACCCCGCTGATCACTGCATGGGGAGCAACTGCCGTAGTGGTACTCGGCCTGCTTCTGGGTGCCTATTTATTCGTGCGCAAGGCGGCGGGTAACTGGCAATCCATGATGTCGGCGATGAAATCGGGAGAGGAGCCGGGCGATCATGGCTGACCTTGAATACCAATTGCACGAAGACCGCGTGCTGCGCGATGCAGCAAAGCGCCTGGTCAAGGCGGACATCGCGTTCGTAAAGGGCGACATGTCGCAAAAGGGCCTCGGCGGACGAATGGCGGACCGCGCCAAGGATGGTGCCGCGGATATTGCAGAGAACGCCGCCGAATATGCCGACACGCACCGCACCGAAGTGGGGACGGGTCTGGCCGTCGGGATCCTGGCGCTGATCGCCTGGATCTTCCGCGACCGGCTGGCGGACGCAGTCTACGCGATGTTCCACGACAAGAGCGCACTCGAAGAGGCTGCCGACCGCGCTGCCGAAATGGCGGAACACATCACCGACGATGCCCGTTCCTTCCTCAACAGAAACACTTAGACTTACTGGAGATTCTCCATGAACGATCCGAAACGCGCAGAAATCAAGGCTCGCATCGCCGCCGCTCAGGCCCGCGAACGGGCCAAGTCCGAACAATCCACCACCGAACGCGTGAAGGCGAAGGCATCCGATGCCGGCGACGCATTCACCGACTTCGTCAAGGAGCATCCGCTGGCAGCTGCTGCAGGCGGTGTTGCGCTCGGCATTCTCGTGGCTGGCATGTTCAAGGGCCCTCGTCGCGCTGCCGCAACGGGCGGCGCCAAGGCAGTAGGCCTCGCCGCTATCGGGGCCGAGATTGCCTCGTCCTTCGCCGAAGAACTGCTGGGCGATGCCAAGGATATCGGCCGCGCCGGCGCCCGCCGCGCCGGTGACCTCGGCGATGCCGTGGGTGACCGCGCCCGCGCAATCCGCCGCGATGCCAATTACCAGGCCGACCGCGCCGGGGATGCCGCCCGCATCGCCAGCCGCGAAACCGGCAAGAAGATCGCTCGCGCCTTCCGGCGTCACTGATCCGACCAACCGAACCCACGCGTTCGTCACGCCCCTGAACAGGTGGCGCTATTGTCCCCTTGCGCTCCGGCCAGCATGGCTTAGAGCGCGAGGGGATTTCTCATTCAGCCAGCGAAAGGCCCCTCAATGTCCGAAGAGCACGACCACCAGCTTCTCCACCTCGTAATGGGAGGCCGCGTCACCGATCCCCGCGGTGCGGAGTTCCAGGACCTGAAGGACATTCACGTGGTAGGCTTCTTCCCCGACTATGCGAGCGCAGAGGAAGCGTGGCGCGGCTGGGCACAGCGCACGGTCGACGATGCGGAGATGAAATACGTCATCGTCCACCTGCACAAGCTGCTCGAGCCGGACCTGCCCGGCAAATAAGCACCGGCGGGGTATGGGCGCAGCGGCCAAAGGCCTGCTGCCCCTCCCCCGATTATAGCCCTACTTGAACTCGATCTTGTCGATCAGGTAGAACTTCTCGCCGCTGGGCACGGTGACTTCCACTTCATCACCAACGCTCTTGCCGATCAGGGCGCGCGCCAGCGGGCTTTCGTAGGAAATACGGCCCTTCTTGGCATCGCTCTCTGCCTGGCCCACGATCTGGTAGGTGAGCGGCTTGTCATCCTCGTCCAGCACGGTGACAGTGGCGCCGAACACGACCCTGTCGCCCGAAAGCGTGGCGGGATCGATGATCTGTGCGCGGCTCGTCTTGTCCTCCAGCTCGGCGATCTGGGCCTCGACCTGGCCCTGCCGCTCCTTCGCCGCATGGTATTCGGCGTTCTCCGAGAGGTCGCCGTGGGCGCGCGCTTCCTCGATCGCATCGACGATACGCGGGCGCTCGTCGCGCAATGCCTTGAGATCTGCGGTCAGCTTCTCGTAGCCCTCCGCGAGCATCGGCACTTTCTGCATCTGTATACCCTGCTTTCTATGCAATCCCGTCAAAACGACCCTGCCCCGCCCGCGGGCGGCTGAAAGGACCGGAATGGTGGGAGAGTGGATTAGGTCCTAGCCATAATAGTCCTGCAGCGAACGCACTTCAAGTTCATCCGCGTTCACAGAGACAATCGCCTGGGCTGCCGCAGCCGAAGCGGCGGCGGTCGTGTAATAGGGCACCTTCATTTCCAGCGCCGAGGCGCGGATGGACTGGCTGTCCTTGTGGCTCTGCCAGCCCTCGGTGGTGTTGAACACCAGCGCCACCTCGCCATCGCTGATCTTGTCGACGATATGCGGGCGCCCCTCGGCCACCTTGTTGACGCGCTCCACCGGCAGACCCTGTTCGGAGAGGTATTGCGCGGTGCCGCCGGTCGCGATGATCTGGAAGCCCGCGTCCACCAGTTGCTGCACGGAAGCCGTGATTGCGGCCTTGTCGCTGTCCTTCACGGACACGAACACGGTGCCCGATTTCGGCAGCACGCTGCCCTCGGCGATCTGCGACTTGGTGTAGGCTGTGGCGAAATCGCGGTCGATGCCCATCACCTCGCCGGTGGACTTCATTTCCGGCGTCAGCACCGGGTCGGAGCCGGGGAAGCGCGCGAAGGGGAACACCGCTTCCTTCACCGCGACATAATCCAGGTCGCGGCGGATTTTCGGCAGGTCCGCCAGCTTTTCGCCCGCCATGACCCGTGCAGCGATCTTGGCGATCTGCGAGCCGCTGGCCTTGGCGACGAAGGGCACGGTGCGGCTGGCGCGAGGGTTCACCTCGATCAGGTAAACCTCGCCATCCTTCACCGCGAACTGGATGTTCATGAGGCCGCGCACCTTCAACGCGGTGGCCAGCGCCACGGCCTGGCGCTCCATTTCGTCGATGATGTCCTGCGGCAGGCTGTAGGGCGGCAAGCTGCAGGCGCTGTCGCCAGAGTGGACGCCCGCTTCCTCGATATGCTGCATGACGCCCGCGATCACCACCTGCTCGCCGTCGCACAGCGCATCGACATCGCACTCCACCGCGTCGCGCAGATACTGGTCGACCAGCACGGGGCTGTCGCCTGAGACTTCCACGGCGGTGTTGATGTAGTTGATGAGCTGCGCATCGCCATCGACGATCTCCATCGCCCGACCGCCCAGCACGTAGCTGGGACGCAGCAGCACCGGGTAACCGATGCGATGGGCCACGGCGAGCGCCTCGTCCTCGGAATAGGCGATGCCGTTGTCGGGCTGCTTCAGTTTCAGCTTGTTGACCAGCTTGGCGAACCGCTCGCGGTCCTCGGCAAGGTCGATGGCGTCCGGGCTGGTGCCGAGGATCGGGATGCCCGCCTTCTCCAGCGCGCCCGCTAGCTTCAGCGGGGTCTGCCCGCCGAACTGCACGATCACGCCTTTCAGCTTGCCCTTGCTATGCTCGACGCGCAGGATTTCCAGCACGTCTTCGGCGGTGAGCGGCTCGAAATAGAGGCGGTCGGAGGTGTCGTAATCGGTGGAGACGGTCTCAGGGTTGCAGTTGACCATGATCGTCTCGTAGCCCGCTTCGGAAAGTGCGAAGCAGGCGTGGACGCAGCAATAGTCGAACTCGATGCCCTGCCCGATCCGATTGGGTCCGCCGCCCAGGATCACGACTTTCTCGCGGTCGCTCGGCCAGGCCTCGTTCTCCGGCTCGCCGAAGCTGGGGGCCTCGTAGGTCGAGTACATGTAGGGCGTGATCGCCTCGAACTCGGCGGCGCAGCTGTCGATGCGCTTGTAGACGGGCAGCACGCCCAGCTTCTGGCGCAGCTTGCGCACCTCGTCCTCGCTGGTAGCGCCCGCCATGGCGCGCAGGGCATCGTGCAGGAGCCCCGAGCGCTTCGCCTGCGTCTCGGCCAGGCCGCCCGCCACACCCACTGATCGCACCGCAAGGGTTGCCAAGCGGCGGTCGGAGAAGCCCATCGCCTTCAGGCGGCGCAGCTCATCCGCGGAGTTGGGCAGGCCTTCGGAGCCGATCATGCTCTCCTCGTAGACGATCTCCTCGATATGGCGGAGGAACCACGGATCGTAGAAGGTGATCGCCTGCACCTCCTCGACCGTGAAGCCTTCGCGGAAGGCCTGCGCGATGTTGAGGATGCGGTCGGGCGTCGCTTTCGAGAGCGCGGCGGTAATGATGTCGCGGCTCTTGCCCTCCAGCTCGGTCACGCGGTTGAAGCCGTCGAGACCGGTCTCGAGGCCCCGCAGCGCCTTCTGCATCGATTCCTTGAAGTTGCGCCCGATCGCCATGACCTCGCCCACCGACTTCATGGCGGTGGAAAGCGTGGGTTCGGCACCCTTGAACTTCTCGAACGCGAAGCGCGGAATCTTGGTGACGACGTAGTCGATGGTCGGCTCGAAACTGGCGGGTGTCGCGCCGGTGATCTCGTTGGTGATCTCGTCCAGCGTGTAGCCCACGGCCAGCTTGGCGGCGACGCGGGCGATGGGAAAGCCGGTGGCCTTGGACGCCAGCGCGGATGAGCGCGAGACACGCGGGTTCATCTCGATCACGATCAGGCGGCCATCCTTGGGATTGACTGCGAACTGTACGTTCGAACCCCCTGTTTCCACACCGATTTCGCGCAGCACCTCGATGCTGGCGGTGCGCATGATCTGGTATTCCTTGTCGGTCAGCGTCAGCGCCGGGGCGACCGTGATGGAGTCGCCCGTATGCACGCCCATCGGATCGACATTCTCGATGGCGCAGATGATGATGGCGTTGTCGTTCCTGTCGCGGACGACCTCCATCTCGTATTCCTTCCAGCCGAGCAGGCTCTCCTCGATCAGCACCTCGGTGGTGGGGCTGGCGTCGAGACCGTTCTTCACGATCCGCTCGAACTCGGCCTTGTTATAGGCGACGCCGCCGCCGGTGCCGCCCAGCGTGAAGCTGGGCCGGATGATCGAGGGCAGGCCCGTGCGCTCCAGCACTTCGTAAGCCTCGGCCAAGGTGTGCGCCACGCCGCTGCGGGCGGATTCGAGGCCGATCTTGTCCATCGCCTCGCGGAAGCGCTGGCGGTTCTCGGCCTTGTCGATGGCATCGGCGCGGGCCCCGATCATCTCCACGCCGTGCTCTGCCAGTACGCCCATTTCCTCCAGCTTCAGCGCGCAGTTCAAGGCCGTCTGCCCGCCCATCGTCGGCAGCACCGCATCGGGCTTTTCCTTGGCGATGATCTTGGCGACAATTTCCGGCGTGATCGGCTCGACGTAAGTGGCGTCGGCGAATTCCGGGTCAGTCATGATGGTGGCCGGGTTGGAATTGACGAGGATCACGCGGTAGCCATCCTCCTTCAGCGCCTTGATCGCCTGCGTGCCGGAGTAGTCGAACTCGCAGGCCTGGCCGATGATGATGGGGCCTGCGCCGATGACGAGGATGGAGGAGATGTCAGTGCGTTTGGGCATTACTGGCCTTCTTGGCTGGCAGCTGGAACGGGAATGGCGAGATCGACATAGCGTGCCTGAATGGCGGCATAGTCGGTATCGTTGTCGGGAGAGTGGAGGTGGCGGAATTCGCAATTGATGCGAATGTCGTAAAGCGCCTCGCCTGCATGGATGGCGAGGAAGGTGAGCACGTAATGGTGATGCGGATCGTTTGAGCGGCCCGTCACCTGCAGGCGGCGGACTAGGCCGTCCTCGGAGTAATCGGGATCGCCATCGTCATCGAGCCCCGCATAATCGCGCCGCGTCTTGCTGGCCTCGTAGCGCGCCGCGATGTCGAACAGCTCGTCCGTGTAAGGCTGCACCACCCCGGCGAGGCGGCAGTCCATGCGTCCGCCTACGGGTTCGTCATCATCGTACAGCGTGACGGGTCGCCAGAAGCTGACCTCGGCGGTGTCTGGCTGGAGGGTGGAGGAAGTGACGCCAAACTCGCCTTGCAGGACGAGGGTGTCGCTAAACAGCGGCAGTTGCACAAGCTCCTGCGCTGCGGCGGGGGAGGCGGCGAGCATGACCAAGGGAAAGGCGAACGCGGCCTTCACGATTACGCTTCGATCGCCTGGGTGTCGGAATAGTCGAACTCGCAGGCCTGCTCGATGATGATCGGACCGGCGCCAATGACGAGGATGGAGGAGGTGTCAGAGCGTTTGGGCATTATCGTCGTTCTCGCGCGCAATTTGGAATGTATCACCATTGGCCCAAGGATACATTCCGCTCGGAACTTTCCTCGCTTCGAAGAAGCCTTCGTATCTCCGAGCCACTCTCGTTCAGCAAACATCATGGGCTCAAAAACGAGAACCTCATTCCGCTCATAATCTGAGATGCTCCCCCCAAATTCAATGTCGTCGGCGATGTCATCAATGCTGTCTACGCAGCTTGCTAGAACAAGTGTCATGAAGAAGATCGAACAGACCTGAAGCTTGATTAGTCTCCGGCCCTTCACCCCAACATCCCCACGAACTTCTCGAACAGATAGAAGCTGTCCTGCGGACCCGGCGAAGCCTCCGGGTGGTACTGTACCCCGAAGGCGCGCTTGCCGGTGATCGCGATGCCGCAGTTGGAGCCGTCGAACAGCGAGACGTGCGTCTGCTCCACGCCCTCGGGCAGCGAGTCCGGGTCGATGGCGAAGCCGTGGTTCATCGAGGTGATCTCGACGAGGTCCTGCGTTTCGCCCCAGCTCTCGCCCACGCGCCGGACCGGGTGGTTCGCGCCGCGGTGGCCCTGGTGCATCTTGGCGGTCCGCGCGCCTGCCGCCAGTCCCAGCATCTGGTGGCCGAGGCAGATGCCGAAGATCGGCATGTCCTGATCGAGCAGCGCCTTGATCACCGGCACAGCATATTCACCTGTCGCCGCCGGATCGCCGGGGCCGTTTGAGAGGAATACGCCATCGGGCTTCAGCGCGAGGATATCTTCCAGCGAGGTGCGCGCCGGCACCACCGTTACCCGCGCGCCCGCTTTCACGAGATTGCGGAAGATGTTGTCCTTCGAGCCATAGTCGATGGCGACGACATGTGGTTTGCCCTCACGCTCCGCTGCGCCATAGCCCTGCCCGAGGCGCCAGTAGCCGCCTTCCCAGTCCTCCTGGTGTTCGCGGGACACGCGCTGGGCGAGGTCCATGCCTTCGAGGCCCGGCCACTCCTGCGCACGTTGCAGCAGCGCGTCGAGGTCGAACCTGCCCTTGGGATCATGCGCGATCACAGCATTGGGCGCGCCCGACAAGCGGATGCGGCGAGTGAGCGCGCGGGTATCGACGCCCGACAGGCCGATCTTGCCCATGTTCGCCATCCACTCCACGAACTCGCCTTCGGAGCGGAAGTTGGACTGGCGCGTCACGTCCTCGCGCACGATACAGCCCACCGCGCCCTCGACGCGGCTTTCCACGTCCTCCGTATTGGCGCCGACATTGCCGATATGCGGGAAGGTGAAGGTGACGATCTGCGCGGCGTAGGAAGGATCGGTCATCACTTCCTGGTAGCCGGTCATCGCGGTGTTGAAGCATACCTCCCCCACCGCGCTGCCGGTGGCGCCGAAGCCCCTGCCCCAGACGATGGTACCGTCGGCAAGAACGAGGACACCCGTCGCATCTTGAGGTTGCGCGCGCGAAGAGGCGAGAAAGGCCATGGTGGCTCCCGTTGAATGAGTGGACCGGCAATGTGTGCTAAGTCCCAGCGGCTAGGCCGCTCCTGCCCTCTCGTCAAGCACAAGACTTGGCTTTGTGGCAGCTTGCATTAAGTGAGGGCCCAACGATCCACAGGAAAGACTAGCAGAACCATGTTGAGGGACTCCATCAAGGCCGAAACGGTCACCGCCATGAAGGCCAAGGACAAGGAGCGCACGGCCGCTCTTCGTCTGATCTCGGCCAAGATCAAGGACCGCGATATCGAGCTGCGCGGCAAGGACGCCGGCGACGACGATGCGATGGTGATCGACGTGCTGCAGAAGATGGCCAAGCAGCGCCGCGAATCGATCCAGATGTACGAGGAAGGCGGCCGCACCGAACTCGCCGAGCAGGAGAAGAACGAACTCGCCGTGATCGAGGAATTCCTCCCCCGCCAGATGAGCGAGGAAGAGACGAAGGCCGCAATCGAACAGATCAAGGCCGACACCGGAGCCGAGGGCATGAAGGACATGGGCAAGGTGATGGGCGAGCTCAAGGCGCGCCACGGCACGCAGCTCGACATGGGCCGGGCCAGCGGCTGGGTGAAGGAATTGCTTTCGTGAGGTCCCTCGCTCTCGCCGTGCCGCTTTGCGCAGCCCTGGCCGCCTGCGGCTCCGAGCCGGCGCCCGATCCCACGCCGACGCCGACCGAAACCATTGCCGGTCCGCGCACGCTGGTGGCGTCCGGCTTCAACGACCAGCAGATCGGTCCCAAAATTGCGGGCCCCGAAGGCTCCGAAGTCGAGAGCGAACTGACGCTGGACGGTCGGAAGGTCGCCGACCTGGTGAGCTATGTCACTTGTCCCGCCCCGGCAGACGACGAGGAACCGGCCGAGGAATGCGTACCGGGCGAAATGCCCGAGGGCACCGTCTATACCTATGTCCACCGCGTGACTCCGGTGGAAACCGAGGACCAGCTCGACGCGCCGATCGCTTTCCGCACCACCCGTGTGGCCCACGGCTTTGCCAACAATATCGGCTACGACCGCGAGCAGGGCGAGGCGGTATTGGGCGACGGCTATTCCATCCGCGTGCAGGAGGATAACGGCGCGCTCGCCTGGCGCGTGGAAATGAGCGACGGCTGGGACGCCGGCGAGGAACTCACCTTCTTCTGGCAATCCACGCTGCCACCCGAAGGCCCCGTCGAAGCCTATGCCGCCGCGACCGAGAACGGCCGCGCCTACGGCACCGGCCCCTTCCCTCCCGCACCTGAGGAAGTGGATGGCGTAAGCTCTGGAGAAGAGGCCAGCATCGACTAGCCGAATCACGGCGTTTCGTGACACACTGGAGGCATGGCGCTTTCCCCCGCATGGCTGGATGAACTCAAGAGCCGGATCACGCTCTCTGCGCTGATCCAGCGCTCGGTGAAACTCCAGCGCGCGGGGCGGGAGTGGAAGGCGTGCTGCCCGTTCCACTCCGAGAATACGCCCAGCTTCTATGTCAACGATCAGAAGGGTTTCTACCACTGCTTCGGCTGCCAGCAGCACGGCGGTGCGATCGACTGGATGATGGAGCAGCACGGCCTGCCCTTCATGGACGCGGTGAAGGAACTGGCGAGCGAGGCAGGGATGGACGTTCCCGCGCCCGACCCGCGCGCCGCAAGGCAGGCCGAGCAGCGCGCCACTTTGCATGACGTGATGAAGGCCGCGCAGGAGTGGTTCGTCGCCCAGCTTGCCGCACCGGGCGGAGCAGATGCGCGAGCTTATCTGGAGCGGCGCGGTCTCGACGAACACACCATCCGCCGATTCGGCTTCGGTTGGGCTCCCGATGACAGGCAGGCGCTGAAGACCGCGCTCTCCGATTTCGACGAGCGGCTGCTGATCGAGGCGGGCCTGCTTATCGAGGTGGAGGAGAAGCTTCCCTACTCCCGCTTCCGGGGCCGCGTAATGCTGCCGATCCAGGACGCGCGCGAGCGCGTAATCGCCTTTGGCGGACGCATCCTGCAAGACCGGGACGGGGTGGCGAAATACCTGAACAGCCCAGACACGCCGCTCTTCGACAAGGGCCGCACGCTCTACAATCTCCACCGCGCCGCTGCCGCCTCGCGCAAGTCGGGCCGCGTGATCGTGGCAGAGGGCTACATGGACGTTATCGCCCTCGCTGCCGCCGGACTGGAGGACGCAGTCGCGCCGATGGGCACCGCGCTTACCGAACAGCAGATCGAACTGCTCTGGCGCATGGTGGACAAGCCGGTGCTGTGCTTCGATGGAGACAAGGCCGGCACCCGCGCAGCCATGCGCGCGGCGGAGCGGGCACTGCCGCTGCTGCGTCCCGGTCACTCGCTGCAGGTGGTGCAGCTCCCCGCGGGTCTCGACCCCGACGACCTCCTGGGGCGCGACGGGCGCAAGGGCATGGACAAGCTGCTGGAGGCGCCGAAGTCCCTGCTCGACCTCGTCTGGGAGCACGAGCGCGAGGCCTCGCCCCTCGCCTCGCCCGAGGACAAGGCCGGGCTGAAGGCGCGGCTGATGGAGCATGTCGACACGATCCAGCACCCGGATATCAAGTCGCTCTACCGCCGCGAATTGCTCGATCGCTATGGCAGTTTCGCTTATCCGCCGCGCGATTTCGCGCGCAAGGAGCCCTTCCAGAAACGCGCTTTCTTCCGGCGCGACGGACCGCAACCGACACCGCCCCATGTAACGAAGCGTCTGCGCGAAGCCAGTAGCGGCGCTTTCCGGGACATGCTGACCGCGGCTGTGCTGGGTGGCCTTGCCCGGCACCCCGCCGAGATCCATCGCCATTCGGACAATCTGCTGGCTCTGGCCAAGAGTGATGCACAATTGGCGCGGGCCGTGGATTTTCTTCTGGAGAGTTCAGAAGATCTTGAAGACCGCGGCAATTCGCCCATATTCGCAAACGACGTCCTGCCGCCTGCACCGGATAACACCCGTTTCTCCTTCCTGATGGAAGGTTCCGATCCGGAAGAGGCAAGGGAGGATCTGGCCGAAGCCGTTGCCCTGCTGGTTGAGAGGCCAGCGTTGGAGGCGGCAATTGTCGCGGCCACGCGTCGCTTCGATACAGACCCGGAGGGTGCGTTTGCCGAGCAGCAGCGCTTGCGCAAACGAAAACTGGAAATCGATACGCGACTCGGGCAAATGACAAGGAAACGCGCCGCTTCGCAGGCGTTTGAGAACGAAATAGCTGACGCCGCTGAGCACTCGGTGGCCGAACAGGAAACGGACTGACACGTTATTATGGCATCCGAAGCCAAGACCAAGCAGAACGACGACGCTCCCCTGATCGACCTCAACGAGGCGTCGATCAAGAAGATGATCGCGAAGGCGAAGCGCAAGGGCTACATCACCTATGATGAGCTGAACGAGGCGCTGCCGTCCGACCAGATGAGCGCCGACCAGATCGAGGACATCCAGACCGCGCTGTCCGACATGGGCGTGCAGATCGTCGAGAATGACGAGGAAGCCCAGGAAGAGGATGACGACGACGGTCCCGAGGAAATCGCGCCGACCGGCTCGGATTCGCAGGCAAGCGACGCCAAGCAGAACGTCCCCGAGAAGAAGAAACCCACCACGACGGAGCGGACCGATGATCCGGTCCGCATGTACCTTCGCGAGATGGGCGCTGTCGAACTGCTCAGCCGCGAGGGCGAGATCGCCATCGCCAAGCGGATCGAGGCCGGCCGCGACACGATGATCATGGGGCTGTGCGAAAGCCCGATCACCTTCCACGCGATCATTACCTGGTCCGAGGCGCTCAACAACGAGGAAATGCAGCTGCGCGAGATCCTCGATCTCGACGCCATGCTGTCCAAGGAACCTCCCGTCGACAAGATGGAAGAGGAGAACGACGACGACAGCGGCGAGATTTCCGAGGAGACCGCCGGCCCCACCATCCGTGACGACGATGACGACATGGATGACGAGGATGAAGAGGACGGCGACGACGAGGACGGCGAAGGCTCGTCCCGCAAGCGCGACGACGATGACGAGGAAGACAACACCATGTCCCTCGCGCAGATGGAAGCGGCGCTGAAGCCCGATGCCATCGAACGCTTCGCGCGCATCACCGACCTGTTCAAGAAGTTCGAGAAGCTGCAGGCGGAGCGGGTGAACACGCTGGCCGATGGCAACGAATTCCCCAAGGCCAAGGAAAACAAGTACGAGAGCTTGCGCGAGGAGCTGACCGCGGAGGTCGAATCCGTGCAGTTCCATGCGACGAAGATCGAGTATCTCGTCGACAATCTCTACGCTTTCAACCGCCGCCTGATGGCTCTGGGCGGACAGATGCTGCGCCTGGCCGAACGGCACAAGGTGAAGCGCAAGGACTTCCTCGACAGCTATCTCGGCAACGAGCTGGACGAGGCGTGGCTCGCTGAAATGTCCAAGAAGGACAAGAAGTGGGCCGCCTTTGCCGAGAAGGAAGCCGACGCTGTCGAGCGCATCCGCGCCGAGATCGCCGATATCGCCAGCCAGACGGGCATGAGCCTCGAGGAATTCCGCCGCATCGTGAACATGGTGCAGAAGGGCGAGCGCGAGGCGCGTATAGCCAAGAAGGAGATGGTCGAGGCGAACCTGCGCCTGGTGATCTCCATCGCCAAGAAATACACCAATCGCGGGCTGCAATTCCTCGACCTGATCCAGGAAGGCAATATCGGCCTGATGAAGGCGGTCGACAAGTTCGAGTATCGCCGCGGTTACAAGTTCAGCACCTATGCAACGTGGTGGATTCGGCAGGCGATCACCCGCTCGATTGCCGACCAGGCGCGCACGATCCGTATTCCGGTCCACATGATCGAGACAATCAACAAGCTGGTGCGCACTTCCCGCCAGTTCCTGCACGAGCAGGGCCGCGAGCCCACGCCCGAGGAAATGGCCGAGCGCCTGTCCATGCCGCTCGAAAAGGTGCGCAAGGTGATGAAGATCGCCAAGGAGCCGATCAGCCTCGAAACGCCCATCGGCGACGAGGAAGACTCGCACTTGGGCGATTTCATCGAGGACAAGAACGCCATCATCCCGGTGGATGCGGCGATCCAGGCGAACCTCAAGGAAACCGTCACCCGCGTGCTGGCCTCGCTCACCCCCCGTGAAGAACGCGTGCTGCGCATGCGCTTCGGCATCGGCATGAACACCGATCACACGCTGGAGGAAGTCGGACAGCAGTTCTCGGTGACGCGCGAACGTATCCGTCAGATCGAGGCGAAGGCGCTGCGCAAGCTCAAGCACCCGAGCCGCAGCCGCAAGATGCGCTCGTTCCTCGATCAGTAGGACGGGCCCGAGGGGGACTATGATGAGAATAGCCATCGCGCTCGCCGCGACCATGCTGGCTGTCACTGGCCCTGTGCCAGCCCTTGCGCAGGACAGCACGCAACCCGCAGCGGTCTCGCAAGCCTCGCTAGATCTTGCACAGGAAATCCTCGCGACTGCCTATCCGCAAGAGGTGCGCGAACCGATGTTCCTCGCGGTGGCCGACCAAATGGAGCAGCAGGTCATGACATCGGTCATGCAGCAGCTTGGCGATATTCCAACAGGCGCGCGCAAGGTCATCAACGACTGGCAGACTTCGGTGAGCGGCGAACAGCGCGATATCCTGCGCCGTCATATCCCGGCTCTCATGGAGGCCTGGGCAGTGTCCTATGCCAGCGTCTTCAGCGAAGCTGAATTGCGCGACATCCTCGCTTTCGTGCAGACAGATACCGGCAGCACCTTCATGCTGAAATCGAACGACATCATCTCCGATCCAGCCTTCGCCAGCGCGAATCAGGCCTATTTGGACGAGACGATGGCGCTGATGCAGACGCGCATGCCCGATCTGATCGCGGCCCTTGTAGAGGTGGCCGAGGACCAATAGGCCTCGCGGGTCCGGAACGATGCCCCGCCTGCTTCTCTTCAACAAGCCGATGAACGTGCTGTCGCAATTCACCGATCGCGGCAGTCCGACGAAGCGCTCTACGCTCTCCGACTTCATCGACATTCCCGGCGTCTATCCCGCAGGCAGACTTGACCGGGACAGCGAGGGGCTGCTGCTCCTCACCGATGACGGCAGGCTGCAGGCGCGCATTGCCGATCCGAAGTTCAAGCTGCCAAAGACCTATCTCGTGCAGGTCGAGGGCGAGCCGGATGATGTCGCCATCGCCGCGCTCGCAAACGGCGTCCAGTTGAAGGACGGCCTCACGCGCCCTGCCCGTATCGAACGGGTCGACGATCCGCAGCTCTGGCCGCGCGATCCTCCTGTTAGGTTCCGCAAGACCGTGCCCGATACCTGGCTGCGCCTCACGATTACCGAGGGAAGGAACCGCCAGGTGCGGCGCATGACGGCGGCAGTCGGCCATCCTACCCTGCGCCTCGTGCGCTGGGGTATCAACGAGTGGTCACTGGACGGACTTTCCCCCGGCAAATGGCGCGAGGTCGACCCGGCGCGATAGACTCGCACTTCGCATCGTGGCACTTACGCGCCTCAGGGAGAGGACAGGCGCAGTCTCACGGAGAAGGTCCGCATGTCCGTCATCGCAATCGTCAGCCAGAAGGGCGGCTCGGGCAAGACCACGCTCGCCCTGCATCTTGCTACCTGTGCCGCCTATGCCAAGCAGCAGACCTGCGTGATCGACACCGATCCGCAGGCCACCGCCGCCGCCTGGGGTGACTGGCGCGGTGATTTCCTGCCTGCCGTCGTCACCAGCCCGCCCGCGCGGCTCGCGCGCACGATAGAAAATGCGCAGAAACAGGGTGTGGATCTGCTGGTCATCGACACGCCGCCCCATGCGGAGGCGGCGATGCGGGAGGCTATCAAGGCCGCGGATCTCGTTCTCATCCCCACCCGTCCGCGTGCATTCGACCTGCATGCGCTGGAGGGGATTGCGGATCTCGTGAGTTATACCGGTACCCCCGCCCATGTCGTCTTCAACGGGGTTCCCGCGCGCGCATCGAAGATGCTGGAAGAGGCGAAAAAAGCTGTAGCCGAGCTCGGTCTCGAGACATGCCCCGTCACTTTCGGAAAGCGGGCGGATTTCCACCGTTCCTCGTCGAAAGGCGAAGTGGCAAGTGAGGTCGATGCGGATGGCAAGGCGGCTGGCGAGGTCAAGGCGCTGTGGAAGTGGGTGAAGAAGGCCTTGCCCTAAACGGGGGAAGACTCGGGCACCCACACCGCGCCCTTGATATAGCGGATCAGGCCTGCCTCGTTCAGCAGGTAGTGGATATAGAATTCCACCGGAATGCTGGTGCCGACCGGTATTGGCGTCATCCCCGAATAGCCGCGCCGGTCCAGCTCGGCCTGCGACAGTTCCTTCAGGCCGGTGAAGGTTATCACGACATTCGCGACGAAGCCCTGATTGCCGGGGAAGAATTCGCGAAAGGCCACTTCCTCCCGGCAGTACTCGTGAAAAAAGCGATAGAATTCCCGGAAGGCGGGCTTTCCGCGTACGGCAAATCCTGCGTTTTCAAGCACGAAGTCGTCGGTGAAGAAGCTCTCCAGCGTGGCATAGTCCTTCGTGTTGAAGGCAGCGAGATAGCGGTGGTAATCGGCTTCATCCATGAGCGGGCACACTACAGCCCTGCTTGTCGTGGAGAAAGGGCTTTTCGGGTGGCGAAGCGAGGCTCTCGCGACTATGTGCGAGCCCATGAAGATTGCCATCGCATCCGATCACGCCGCGCTCGATCTCAAGGCCGAGCTGCGCGAGTGGCTCATCGAGTTGGGTCATGAAGTCGCCGACCTCGGTCCGGACACCGCCGAGAGCGTGGATTACCCCGATTACGGCTACAAGATCGCCGATGTCGTCGCTGAAGGCACGGTGGAGCGTGGCGTCGCGCTTTGCGGCTCTGGCCTCGGCATTTCCATCGCCGCCAATCGCAATCCGGCAGTGCGCTGCGCGATGGTGTCGGAGCCGCTCTCGGCCACCTTTGCCCGCAGTCACAACGATGCCAACATGATTGCCATGGGCGCGCGCATCATCGGCCCTGAAATGGCCAAAGCCTGTATTGCAGCCTTCCTGAATACGGAGTTCGAAGGCGGCAGGCACCAGCGCCGCGTCGACAAACTGTCCAATCCGTCCTGAAAGACCCTACGATGACCACCGCAACCAAAGCCGCCGCAAACGCCAACTGGCTCGACCGCTTCTGGAGCGACAGCCTGGAGGACGCCGATCCCGAGGTAGCCGCCATCATCGGCCGGGAACTGGGTCGCCAGCGTGACGGGATCGAGCTCATTGCCAGCGAGAACATCGCCAGCCCCGCCGTGCTGGAAGCCTGCGGCAGCGTGTTCACGAACAAGTATGCGGAAGGCTATCCTGGCAAGCGCTACTACGGCGGCTGCGAATATGCGGACGAGGTGGAGACGCTCGCCATAGAGCGCGCCAAGCAGTTGTTCGGTTGCGACTTCGCCAATGTGCAACCCAATTCCGGCAGCCAGATGAACCAGGCGGTGTTCCTCGCTCTTCTGAATCCTGGCGACACGTTCCTCGGCCTTGATCTTGCCAGCGGCGGGCACCTGACGCACGGCTCGCCTGTGAACATGAGCGGCAAGTGGTTCAATGCGGTGCCCTATGGCGTGCACCGCGAGAACAGCCGGATCGACATGGAAGAGGTCCGCCGCCTCGCCCACGAGCACAAGCCCAAGCTGATCATCAGCGGCGGCACCGCCTATCCGCGCGTGTGGGACTTTGCCGAGTTCCGCAAAATCGCCGATGAGGTTGGCGCCTACCTGCTGGCGGATATATCGCATTTCTCGGGCCTGGTGGTGGGCGGCGTCCACCCCTCGCCCTTCCCTCATGCGCATGTGGTCACCAGCACTACGCATAAGAGCCTGCGAGGCCCACGCTCCGGGATCATCCTGTGGAACGACGAAGAGCTGACCAAGCCGCTCAACATGGCGGTATTTCCCGGCATGCAGGGCGGACCGTTGATGCACACCATCGCCGGCAAGGCGGTGGCATTCGGCGAGGCGCTGCGCCCGGAATTCCGCGTTTACGCGCAATCGGTGGCGGAGAATGCCAAGGCGCTGGCCTCCAGTCTGTCCGAAGCAGGCATTTCCATCGTCTCGGGCGGGACGGACAACCACCTGATGCTGGCCGACCTCACGCCCAAGGACGTGACCGGCAAGGCCGCCGAAAAGGGTCTCGATCGTGCCCTCATCACCTGCAACAAGAACGCGATTCCGTTCGAGCCCCGCTCGCCCTTCGTCACCAGCGGCGTACGTCTTGGCACCCCGGCGGGGACCACGCGCGGCTTCGGTCCGGCAGAATTCCGCCAGGTCGGCGCGCTGATCGCGCAGGTTGTTGATGGTATGGCCCGCAATGGCGACGATGGGGATGCGCAGGTGGAAGAGCGCGTCCGCCGCGAGGTGGGCGAGCTGTGCGCGGCATTTCCAGTCTATCCCGGAAGGTAAGCTGATGACCGATCCCGAAAAGCCGATCGACAACCGTATTCTCGTCGATGCAGTCGACGAGGTGAAAGCCATGGGCCGCGAGGGGATGGAGCATCCGTCGTCCAAGCCCGTGCTCGTCGGCGCCGCGGTCGGCGCGGTTGCGGCGGGATTGCTGCCGGTCGTCACATGGCCGATCGGGTTGGTCGCCGGCGCGGGCTTCATGCTCTACAAGCGGATCCGGCCCTAGATCCATGCGCTGCCCCTTTTGCGCGCATGACGACAGCCAGGTAAAGGATTCGCGCCCCACCGAAGATAACACCGCGATCCGCCGTCGCCGCCAGTGCGAGGGCTGCGGTGCGCGCTTCACCACCTTCGAACGCGTGCAGCTGCGCGATGTCACCGTGGTGAAATCCGCGGCCGACGGAACGCCCGTGCGCCGTGAGAGCTTCGACCGTTCCAAGATCGAGCAATCGGTTGCCCTCGCCTGCCGCAAACGCGGGATCGAGCAGGAGCGGATCGACCAGCTCGTCTCGGGCATCCAGCGGCAAGTGGAGACGATGGGCGAGAGCGAGATACCGTCGGCCCGCATCGGCGAGATGGTGATGGAAGGCCTGCGCCAGCTCGACACGGTCGCCTATATCCGCTTTGCCTCGGTCTATCGCGATTTTTCGGAGGCCCGCGATTTCGAGGAATTTGCCAGCACCGTGCAACAGGCGGGCGGCAATGGCGGCAACTGACGCCCCCAGCCCCGTCATCGTGCTCGTACGTCCGCAACTGGGCGAGAATATCGGCAAGGCAGCGCGGGCCATGCTCAACTTTGGGCTTACCGAGATGCGGCTTGTCGCCCCTCGCGATGGCTGGCCCAACCCCTCTGCCGGGCCTGCCGCTGCGGGCGCGGACGTGGTGCTGGAAGGCGCGCAGGTGTTCGACACGACCGCGGAGGCCGTGGCCGATTGCGCCAATGTCTTCGCAACCACGGTGCGCAAACGCGGTGTCACCAAGCCAGTACAGACGCCGGAAGAAGCCGCGCGCGCCATCCCGGAGCTTCCGGGCCGAACAGCGGTGCTGTTTGGGCCGGAGCGCTCGGGTTTGGAAACGGAAGACGTCGCGCTTGCCCGCACGATCATTACCGCGCCGATCAACCCCGAATTCGGCTCGCTCAACCTTGCCCAAGCGGTGATCCTCGTAGCCTACGAGCTGTCCAAGAACGCCAATCTCGTCATGCCCACGCGGGAGGAATTGCTGCCCCCTGCCCCGCAGGACGAGCTCGACGGACTGATCGCGCACCTCGAACGGATGCTAGAGCCGAAGGGCTATTTTCTTCCCAAGACTCGCGCGGAAGCAACCCGGCGAACCTTGCGCGGCGTGCTGACGAAGCCGGGCTGGAACCACCTGGAGGTGCGCACCTTGCGCGGTGTCCTGTCATCGCTGGAGAGAAAATCTCGAAAGGGCAGCGATTAATCAGCCGTTCACGGACTGGGGCAGAGCATTGTACGGTAAAACAGGGAGATGACTTATGAGTTTCCTTCTCGCCGCGACGTCCGCAGTGCTTCTTCAACCCGTCGCGCTCGACGATCCCCTCCTCCAGGCTGAAGAGACCTTCGTATCCGAAGCGGCACAAGCGGCCATCGGGGCGGGTTCGGTCGACCGGTTGCACTGCCTTGACCTCCCGCAGCACCATCCGAACGGCGCGCGCGTCTGCCTCACCCGAAACGAGTGGCTGGAGGTCTTTGGGCGCGTCTCACAGGAAGAGTCGGTCGAAGCACGCCAGCGTGCGATGCAGATTGCCGACTATTACAGCAGGTTCTGATTGCCGGGGCTGACTTGCGCTTCCCATGTGATACGATCCACTCGTACATGGATGGGGAGGATTACATGAAACTCGGCATTATTGGCGCTGCGGCCCTGCTTGTGGGAAGCAGCGTCGCACTTGCACAGGACAGCGATGAGCGCGAAGACGAGAAGGCGACCAGCGCCGCCAGTTCCTCGCGAGCCGACGAGGACGAGGGTCTCGGCGAAGAGGATCGCGGCGATGAAGTGGTATGCCGGACGGAGCGCGTTACCGGATCTCTTACCCGCAGGCGCCGCACCTGCATGACGCGCGACGAATGGGCTGCGCTGGAATCGCGCACGCGCGACGACATGATCCGCTCGGGCAGCAGGGCGGCAGGCGGTCAGTGCATTCCAACCAATCCTCTCCAGCCCAGCTGCTGAGGTGTTCTCGCCCGAGCAAGCACTCTTGACTTGAGCGCGGCCTGCGCTAAATGCGCGCCTTCGCTGAAAATTGGTCCCGCACCCCGGTGAAGCGGTGACCACACCCGATGCACGGTCGGGTGGTGCGATACCGGGTTGAAGCGCCGCCAGTGGGGCGGTGATAGCAAATTGAAGGAAACGACTTATGTCGAAGCGCACGCGCGCCAAGCACAAACTCGACCGCCGGATGGGCGAAAACATCTGGGGTCGTCCCAATTCCCCGGTGAACAAGCGTTCCTACGGCCCCGGCCAGCACGGCCAGCGCCGCAAGGGCAAGATGTCGGACTTCGGTCTGCAGCTGCGTGCCAAGCAGAAGCTTAAGGGCTATTACGGCGACGTCACCGAGAAGCAGTTCCGCGCCACCTACAAGGATGCCACCCGGATGAAGGGTGACACCGGCCAGAACCTCATCGGCCTGCTCGAGCGTCGTCTCGACATGATTGTCTACCGCGCCAAGTTTGCGCCGACGATCTTCGCCGCCCGCCAGATTGTCAGCCACGGCCACATCAAGGTGAACGGGGTGAAGTGCAACATCGCCTCACGTCGCTGCGACGTGGGTGATGTGATCTCGCTGGGCGACAAGGCCAAGGAAATGGCGCTGATCATCGAAGCGCAGAGCCTGCCCGAGCGTGAAGTGCCCGACTACGTTGCGCAGGATGGCAATGACTCGGTAACCTTCAACCGCGTCCCCACGCTGGACGAGGTACCCTACCCCGTACAGATGGAACCGAACCTGGTTGTCGAGTTCTACTCGCGCTGATTCGCAAGCCACTTACGACGAAATGGGGCGGTCCTTCGGGGCCGCCCTTTTTCGTTTCGGCTCAGCGCTTTGCGGGGAACCGAAACGAAAAATCGGAGTAGCTTGTTCGGCATGACACAGTATCGCTTCATCACCCCCAATCGTATCGGCAAGTGGTACGATTGCCTGTCCAGCGCACAGACTTACGCCGAGCGCATCGGAGCAGGATTCCTGGACCGGGCAGGCCAGTTCGTGGCCTATCGCGGAACAGTCCTCGAACTGCGCAACAGGCCGTAGCCCCCGTTTGACGGAGGCCGGTACGAAACAAGCCTCTTTGACAGACCCTGCTTACATTTCCGGCGAAGAAGATGACTGCGCTGCCGCGACGACGTCACCACCTCCGCCGAGGTGCTGGGCAAGAAATCCGTCAATCCGGTAGAGCATGTTGCCGCGCAGCAGGCCGTTATCGAGATAGTGATCGTAACCGTCGAACTCGACATATTGAACATCGGCACCGGCGCTCTTCAACCGCTCCTCCATCCGGCGCGATTGCAGGTGGCTGGTATTGAGATCGCGCGTCCCGTGGAATAGCAGGACAGGTGCCTGAAAGCGGTCGGCATGTTCCGCCGGACTGCCGGCATCGACATGCGGGCCCGACCCCACGAAGCGACGGACCAACTGGTAATTGGTATAATCGCGTGACTGCTCAACCAGCAGGTCGAGATCCGTTACCGGGGCGATCGCGACCACGGCCTTGTAGAGAGACGGATCGAGCACCTGGGACTGCAGTGCCGCATAGCCGCCATAGGACCAGCCCATAACGCCCATCTGCGAAGGATCGGCCAGCCCCTCTTCCACCAGCCAGCGGCCAGCATCGTTCACATCGCCGATGGCGGTCTCCCATTCCTGGAAGCCGTTTCGGCCGAACCAGGCTTCGCCATAGCCTGACGAACCGCGGAAATTGGGCTGGAGAACGGCGTAACCGCGTGAGGCAAGGAATTGCACCAGCCAGTCGAACCCCCATTCGTCCCGCGACCCAGGTCCGCCATGCGGCAGGACAATGGCGGGCATTGGACCTTCCGCACCTTCAGGCAGGGTGAGATAGCCTGGGATCTGCGTTCCGTCCGCCGCCGGGAATGTGACAGGCCGCATCGGCGCCATCGCCCTGTCGACGAGGTGATCGCGAAGCGGCAAGAGCGGCGAGAGCGAATTGCTGTCTCGCTCCAGCAGGTAGGACATGCCGGGATCGACATCGCTGGACGCGACGATGAGCAGCGTCCGCTCGTCGGCCGAGGCGTCGACGATGGAAATCAGCGGGTTGCCCGGTAGCGCCTCTTCCAGCTGCTCAGCCAGCCTGCCAAGGTCTTCGTCCAGATATTCCACCTGCCGCTTTTCGGTTGCATAGCTGACGCCGACGACGCGTTGCTGCCGACCAATGCGGATGAGTCGGTCGATATCCACATCGTCGCGCGCAATGACCAGCTCGCTTTCCGAAGTGCCGTCCAGTGGTACGCGATACAGCGCCTGGAAGCCGCCGCGTTGCCGGAACCCGTAGGCACTGTTGCTTCTCGCATCGACCGCAACCGGGCTGAAATCCGAGAGGCCTTCTTCGAACATCTGCCAACGGCTCGAGCCAGCTTCGCGATAAAGAAACTCAGACTCGCCTGTCAGCCGGCCATTGTCGTTCATCGGTCGGCGAACCTTGAGACGAATTTCGCCGTTCTCGTCCGCGATATAGCGCGTAGCGAATTCGTCGGGGTCTTCCACCGTCCGACGACGTACGCGGGCCACGTCGACCAGCTCGACGCCAAGGCCGGGTTCGTCGTTCGCAAGGTTCGTCCTGATGGTGACTTCTGGGAGAAAATCGCGGGTCATGAGGATGCGATTTTCCTCGCCCTCGACATCCAGCGCGATCACGCTGCCGCCATCCTGCATCACGCCGTATGACGAAAAGGATTGGGGCGCGGTCAACAGATTCGGCTCGGACCCGTCCGTCGCTATGGACAGCATGCGCGTATAATAGAGAGGCACCCTGCCGCCGCTCTCGGAAACGCCGAGCACCCGGCACACCAACCAGATCTCATTGACCCAGTCGCAGTTCGTAAGCTCGGCATCGCTTTCCGCGAGCGAGGTAAGCGCGCGCGGCTCTCCCTCGCTCGTCAGGTCGACGACATAGACAACCTCTGTCGTCGAATTGTCCGACGAGATATAGGCGACCTGGTCTCCCGATGGAGAAAGGCTGATATCGAGAACCGTGGGACGCGCGCCGAAGCGTGCCGCCAGTTCCTCCGCCTCGCTCTGCTGAGCCCATGCCTGTCCCGATGCGACCATGGCAACCATGGCAGCACTGCCCCACAACGCTTTGAAATTCATTGTCCCTCCGTTTGCGAGGACAATGCATCACAATCAGGTTAAGAAAGATAGTCTCTTCTGAAAACGGCAGCAAATTCTGTAAAGCCGCCTCTGGCTATGGCATCGCGCATGGACTGCATCAGCTCCTGGTAGAAAGAGAGATTGTGTTCGGTCACCAGCATGGCGCCGAGTATTTCTCCGGATTTCTGCAGGTGGTGGAGATAAGCGCGAGAATAGCTGGCGCAGGTAGGACAGGAGCAGCGCGGGTCGAGCGCGCTCTCGTCCTCCGCATGGCGCGCATTTCGCAGGTTGACGGGGCCATCCCACGTAAACGCCTGCCCGTTCCGGCCGGAGCGTGTAGGCAGCACGCAGTCGAACAAGTCCACTCCGCGCTCGACCGCGCCGACCAGATCGTCGGGCTTGCCCACACCCATGAGATAGCGAGGAGCGTCTTGGGGCAATTGGCCGGGGGCGTAATCCAGGACTCCGAACATCGCATCCTGCCCTTCGCCCACAGCCAGGCCGCCGATTGCGTACCCGTCGAAACCGATGGCTCGCAGTGCGTCGGCCGAGCGGGCGCGGAGGCGCTTATCGAGAGCGCCCTGCTGGATGCCGAACAAGGCGCTGTTTGCCGCGTGCTCGCCGCCTGCATCGAAAGCGTCGCGGCTACGCCTCGCCCAGCGCATCGAGAGCTCCATGCTCGCCTCGATCTCCTCCAGCGGGCGGTCAGCGCGCGGGCATTCGTCGAAGCACATGACGATGTCGGAGCCGAGCAGGCGCTGGATCTCCATGCTGCGCTCTGGGCTCAGCATGTGCTTCGAACCGTCGATATGGCTGCGAAACTCCACGCCAGCCTCGGTCAGTTTCCTGAGGTCGGAAAGGCTCATCACCTGGTAGCCGCCGCTATCGGTAAGGATCGGGCGATCCCAGCGCATGAACTGGTGCAGCCCGCCCAGCCTTGCCACCCGCTCCGCACCCGGGCGCAACATGAGGTGGTAGGTGTTGCCGAGGATGATGTCCGCGCCCGTAGCGCGCACGGCTTCGGGCTTCATCGCCTTTACCGTCGCCGCGGTACCCACGGGCATGAAGGCGGGCGTGCGAATGACGCCCCGCCGCATGGCGATCTCCCCGGTGCGGGCCTTGCCGTCAGTTGCGCTTACCGAGAACCGGAACCGGGGACGTTCAGAAGCCATAGACAAGCGTAAAGCGCGTTAGTGTATCGGTGCTGACAGCGCCCGGAGGGGGATTGCTGTCATATTCGATGGTCCACGACAGGCGCGTGCTGAGCTTGTCGCTGATACCCGCCTCAAGCCCCGTCGTCGCCGAGAGGCTGGTGTTCGTGCTGTCCACGATCAGCAGAGCATCGCCCCCGGTTTCCACAGTGGAATTGGCGTTTTGCGTCAACGTGATCCTGTCGGACACATCCCAGTCGAAATCGAGACCGAACAAGCCTGCAACGCGGCTCGAATCCGGGCCGTTGACAAATTGCGTGACGCGGTAGGCGGGGCCGGCCTTGATCGAGAGCTCGACGTCATCGGCGTCCACCACCTTGTAGCCGATGCCGCCGGACAGGGCATAGCGAGCGGAATAGCCCTGCCGAGTGTCGCGCTCGTATTGGGCGAGGCCATAGGCGAACAATCGTTCGCTGATCTGGTAGCGCGGCTCGTACCGGGCGAGGAATTGCTCTCGCGAGGTCGTGCCGTCCTGTCGCCGGTAATCGGCAGTCACGCGCAAGTGATGCTCCCAGTCGATGCCGTCCCGCTCCAATTGAAGCGCTGCGGTCACGCCGAATTCGTCGGTGTTGCCCGAAGACTGGAAGGCACCGATCTGGCCTTCCCCGCTCCAGTTGTCGAACAGGCTCGCCTGGCGCAGCTCCGCTTCCTTACGCGCCGCCGCGGCCGCCGCGAGTTCGGCCTGCTCTGCCCTGTAGGCGGACCAGATCTCGTCGATTTCAGCGCGCCCCTCCGGGAAGGCGGCCCGCGCGGTTTCTATCACCGCTTCCACGCGTTCTTTGTCGCCGGAAGCAATGGCGGCATCGATCATGGATCGGGCAGCGTCGGGCAAGTCCTGGGCGTGAGCGGGGGCCGCAAGCAGCGCAAGCGACGCAGCAAGAAGTGCGAGATTCTTCATGCGAAAACCCGCTAGCGCGTCAACTGCGCAATCGCCAGCCCGTCTTGAAGATCCATGCGATGATGCCGATGCAAATCAGCAGGAACGCGAGCGTCATGCCGAAGCTGAGGGCGATATCCACCTCCGCCTGTCCGAAGAAAGTCCAGCGAAGGCCGTTCACCAGGTAAACGATGGGGTTGAACAGCGCGATGGTTCGCCAC
This sequence comes from Aurantiacibacter poecillastricola, assembly GCF_030730945.1. GTDB lineage: Bacteria > Pseudomonadota > Alphaproteobacteria > Sphingomonadales > Sphingomonadaceae > Alteraurantiacibacter > Alteraurantiacibacter poecillastricola. Next base: position 722,762 of record NZ_JAVAMS010000002.1, on the reverse strand, counting down.
GGTTCTGCCAGCATGTCGATCGAGTAGAAGGTGCCGCCCAGGAATGTGAGCGGGGTCAGCAGCAGCAGCGGCACGATCTGCAATTTCTCGAAACTGGTCGCCCAAAGGCCGAGGATGAAACCGAAGAGCGAGAAGGTGGCCGAGACCAGCAGGATGTAGCCGAAGGCGAGCAAAGGATGGGCGATGGAATAGTCCACGAACAGCAGGGCCGTCGCGAGGATGATCGTGGCGAGGATCAACGACTTCACCGCCGCCGCGCCCACGAAGCCGATCAGCGTCTCCGCGACGCCCACCGGAGCGGAAAGCAGTTCGTAGATCGCGCCGGTGAACTTGGGCATGTAGATGCCGAAACTGGCGTTGCTGGTGCTTTCGGTGAGCAAGGTCAGCATGAGCAGGCCCGGCACGATGAACGAGCCGTAGGGCACGCCGTCCACCTCCTGCATGCGCCCGCCGATAGCCGCGCCGAAGACGATGAAATAGAGCGAGGTCGTGATGACGGGAGATAGGATCGAGCCAAAAATGGTGCGGAACATGCGCATCAGCTCGTTCTTGAAGATGGCGAATGCGCCGCGTGCGTTGAAAGTCATGCCTGCACCTCCGGCTCGTTCAGGAGGTCGACGAAGATGTCTTCCAGCGTGCTTTCGCGCGTGTCGATGCCGGTAAAGGCGATGCCTTCGCGCGTCATGATCTGGGCGATTTCGGCCACCTCGCGCTTGCCCTTGCCGGTGCCGTCTCCGCCCCGATAGACGAGGCATGTGCCGCCCTCTTCGAGGTGAAGCGAATAGGATTGCAGGCTGGCGGGAATGCCTGCCAGCGGAGCATCGAAGGTGAAATGCGCCTCCGTCCTGCCGAGCTTCGCCATGATCGCGTCCTTGTCGTCGACAAGCAGGATGCGGCCCTTGTTGATCACGCCCACCCGGTCGGCCATTTCCTCGGCTTCCTCGATGTAATGCGTGGTGAGAATGATGGTCACACCGCGTTCGCGCAGGGCGTCGATCTGCCGCCACATGTCGCGGCGAAGCTCCACATCGACGCCGGCGGTTGGCTCGTCGAGGAAGAGGAGCTTGGGATCGTGCGCCAGCGCCTTTGCAATCATCACCCGGCGCTTCATGCCGCCGGAAAGCTCGCGGATCGAGCTGTCGCGCTTGTCCCACAGGCTGAGACTTCGCAGCACTTCCTCGATCCGGTCCTCGTCGGCCGGACAGCCGAACATGCCACGCGAATAGCGGACCTGGCGAATGACCTTGTCGAACATGTCGAAACTGAGTTCCTGCGGCACGAGACCGATATCTCGCCGCAAGCTTTTCCAGTGTCTGGAGAGATCCTTGCCGAAAGCCTCGATCACACCGCCCGTCGGGCGAACCATGCCGCAGACCGCACCGATCAGTGTGGTTTTGCCCGCGCCGTTCGGCCCCAGCAAAGCGAAAATCTCGCCCCGCCTGATTGTAAGATCGACGCCGTCCAGCGCCTTTACCCCGCCCTTATAGGTCTTTTCGAGGCCACGAATGTCGAGAATCGGGTCGGACATGTCAGCCCTTGTGGGGCTGGCGAGGGGAATTGCAAGATACTCCGATTTGCAGCTCCCTGCGGCGCGGCAATTGGGACATGTCCGATGCTGCAGGGCAGTTCACCAGAGGGACCTGAACCGATTGTGCTCAGATAGTCTCTTTTCCCGTTCCGTCGGCACCGGAGGTACCGTCAGGGCAGCAGCAGGCTCGAATCGCCATAGCTGTAGAAGCGGTAACCCTTGGCAATGGCGTGGGCGTAAGCGGCCTGCATGCGCTCGCGCCCCATCAGGGCCGAGACCAGCATCATCAAGGTGGATTTCGGAAGATGGAAATTGGTCATCAGTCCATCCACCGCGCGGAACCGGTAGCCGGGGGTGATGAAAATATCCGTATCGGCTGAGAAGGGTTGGATCTTCCCCGCCTCATCCGCCGCGCTTTCCAGCAGGCGCAAACTGGTAGTGCCTACCGCGATCAACCTTCCGCCTCGACCCTTTGCCGCGTTGAGGCGGTCTGCGGTGGCTTCGTCGATCGTCCCGAACTCGGCGTGCATGCGGTGATCGTCGGTATCCTCGGCCTTCACGGGCAGAAAGGTACCGGCGCCGACATGCAGGGTCAGCGTCTCGCGGGCGATTCCGGCTTCGTCCAGCGCGCCGACCAGGCGATCGGTGAAATGCAGCGCGGCAGTAGGCGCAGCGACAGCGCCGTCCCGCGCTGCGAACATCGTCTGGTAGTCCTCACGGTCCTGCTCATCCGTAGCGCGCTTGCCCGCGATATAGGGCGGCAGCGGCATGCGCCCTGCCCGCTCCAGCAAGACCTCGACCGGCTCCTCACCTTCGAAAGCGAGGGTAAAGCTGCCATCGTCGTGCCGCTCTTCGGCGATGGCGGTAACATCGGCACCAAATTCGACCTGGTCTCCGGGCTTCAGCCGCTTCGCGTTGCGGATGAAAGCCTGCCAGCGCCTGAGGTCGAGCCGCTTGTGCAGCGTCGCCCCGATGCGCGCCTCACCGCGACGGCCATCCAGCTGCGCGGGAATGACGCGGGTGTCGTTGAACACCAGCACGTCGCCCGCCCGCAGCAGGCCCGGCAGATCGAGGACGCCGCGATCGGCAAAAGGCTCGTCGCCCTGGACCACCAGCATGCGCGCGGCATCGCGCGGTCGCGCCGGACGAAGCGCAATCAGTTCGGCAGGAAGATCGAAATCGAAGAGGTCGACGCGCATTATCTGGCAGCCGGATATCCGCAGGGTCCGCGAAGGACGCGCAAAGCCGCGCCCGGGAGAGCCCTACTCGCCGTCCGCTGCGTTCAGCATGTCGGCAGTGATCCGCTCCCGCTGCGTCGCAAGCTGGCCAGGCATGACCTGCGCCACATTATCCGCCGCGATGCTGGCCTGCAGGATGCGCGTGGGATTGCTGGGCGGCTCGCCGCGCTGGATGGCATCGACGGCGGCCATGTTGGAGATCACGCGTCCGAAATTGGTATAATTACGGTCCAGTGCAAAGCGCGGATAGAAGACGATGAAGAACTGGCTGTTGGCACTGTCCTCCTCCTGCGCGCGCGCCATTGAGACCGTGCCACGCACATGCGGGAGGAAGTTGAACTCCTCCTCGAGATCGGGAAGCGTGGAGCCGCCCTGCCCGGTGCCGGTAGGATCGCCGGTCTGGGCCATGAAGCCGTCGATCACGCGGTGAAAGGGAACACCATCGTAGAACCCCTCGCGCGTCAGCGTCTTGATACGCTCCACATGGTTGGGTGCCCATTCCGGTACGAGGCGGATTGCCACCCGTTCTCCCGTCGACAGGTCGAGCAGGAGAATGTTCTCGCGGTCTTCCTGCATGTCGAAATTTACCGTCAGCGGAAGTTGGCGGTTCTGCGCGTTGGTAGCTTCCACGGACTCGACGGCCGGCGTCAGGGTATCCTGCGCGCTGGCAGGCGTGGCAGTGAAGGTGAATACGGCAGCAATTGCCGACAGCGCGACGTGGCGGATCATGGTAGGGTCCGGTTCTTAAAATGAATGGCTTGCGGCCCTATCGGCTGGGGCCTGACAGTTCAATGAACATATGCGGGGTCTACAATTCTCCGCGCCTGCCGACTTCGCCGACGCGCTTGACGACGAGGTCTTTAACTGCGGGGCTGACAAAGGGGCTGATATCGCCGCCATAGAGTGCGATTTCCTTCACCAGCTTGGAGGCGATGGGCTGGAGCGAGATATCGGCCATGAGAAACACCGTTTCGATCGAATCGTCGATCTGCTGGTTCATGCCGGCCATCTGGTATTCGTACTCGAAGTCCGCCACCGCGCGCAGCCCGCGAACGATCACGCTGGCGCCCACATGCTCGGCGAATTTCATCAGCAATGCGTCGAACCCCCGGATCTCGACATTGGCAAGGCCGAGGCGCTTCACCTCCGATTTCATCATCGCCATTCGCTCGTCCGGGGTGAACATGGGGTTCTTGCTGGGATTGGTGGTGACGCCGATCACCAGCCGGTCCACCAGCTTCGCCCCGCGCCGGATGATGTCGGCATGGCCCAGCGTGCAGGGATCGAAAGTGCCCGGATAAAGGCCGATGCGTTCTGCCATCACCGATCCCTTTCCACGATGAAGTGCGCCAATGCCCGCAGCAGGTCTGCTTCCTCCCCATGGCCCGACAAGTGCCCGATGGCCTGCTCCGAAAGTGCATGAGCCTGCGCTCGTGCGCCATCGACACCCATCAGCGAGACGAAAGTTGCCTTCCCGGCATCGGCATCCTTGCGCAGCGCCTTGCCCGCCAGCTCCTCGTCGCCTTCCTCGTCCAGCAGATCGTCGGCGATCTGGAAGGCTACGCCGATGTCGCGGGCGTAGTTCCGTAGGTGTCCGCGGCTTTCCTCGGGCACCTTGGCGAGGATCGCGCCCATTTCCACCGCCGCGCCAAGCAGAGCGCCGGTTTTCAACTGCTGCAGCCGGGTGACGCCGGGCAGGTCGAACTTCTGCTTCTCGGCGGCAAGATCCATCATCTGCCCGCCTGCCATACCGTCGTGACCGCTGGCCGTGGCAAGTGCGCGCACCAGTTCGATGCGGATGAAGGGATCGGCGCTGACGAGGTCGCCGCCCAGGATCTCGAACGCCAGCGCATGTAGCGAATCGCCTGCCAGCACGGCGGTCGCCTCGTCATAGTGGCGGTGCAGCGTCGGCTTGCCACGCCGCATGTCGTCGTCGTCCATGCAGGGCAGGTCATCATGAATGAGCGAGTAGACATGGATCGCTTCGATGGCGCAGCCAGCCCGTACAGCGGCATCACGGCTCGCCCCGTACATTTCCGCCACGGTAACGAGCAGCATCGGCCGCACGCGTTTGCCCCCGTCGATGGCGGCGTAGCGCATCGCCTCTATCAGCGGGGCGCGGGCGTCAGCGGGAATGGGCAGCAACTGGTCGAAGCAGGCATCAACCTCACGCTGGATACGCTGAAGGCCCCGGCCGAGCACGTCGTCTGCCATCACAAGCCCCATCGCCTAGCCCGCATCGAAGGGCGCGGTGCCCGAGGGCTTGCCGTCCGGCCCGGCAACGATCTTCTCGATCCTCTCCTGAGCAGCGTCCAGACGCGCCTGGCAATGGCGGCGCAGCGCTTCGCCGCGTTCATAAAGCGCGATGCTTTCATCGAGCGGCACGTCGCCGCCTTCCAGCCTGCGCACCGTATCCTCGAGACTCTTGAGCGCCTCTTCAAAGCTCATCGCGGAAATGTCGGGTCCGTCCTCTGCCATGGATTGACCATTGGCGGTGGCAAGGCGCAGGGTCAAGCTGACAGAAGAGCGGCGCCGGCCTTCCGCCGTGGATTATCGCCATAACTGCCCTGATGGGCGTCTTGCGGGACTAGCGAAGCGCAAAGAGCGGGGCTAAGGCGCGCCCTATGGCAGACATTACCCCTGAAATCGTCGAACAGCATGGCCTCAGCTCCGAGGAATACGATCGCGTCCTGAACGCGCTTGGCCGCGAGCCCAATCTTGTGGAACTGGGCATCTTCTCGGTCATGTGGTCCGAGCATTGCTCCTACAAGTCCAGCCGCCTTCACCTGAAGAAGCTCCCCACCGAGGCGCCTTGGGTAATCTGCGGCCCGGGAGAGAACGCGGGTGTGATCGACATCGGTGACGGACAGGCTGCAATCTTCAAGATGGAGAGCCACAACCACCCCTCTTATATCGAGCCCTACCAGGGCGCGGCGACGGGCGTTGGCGGTATTCTGCGCGACGTTTTCACCATGGGCGCGCGACCGGTGGCGAATGCCAACGCGCTGCGGTTCGGCCGTCCCGATCATCCGAAGATGAAGCACCTCGTGCAGGGCGTGGTCGCGGGCATCGGTGGCTATGGCAATTGCGTGGGTGTGCCGACCGTGGCGGGGGAGACCAACTTCCACCCGGCTTACGACGGCAACATCCTCGTGAACGCCATGACCGTGGGCGTGGCCGATGCCGACAAGATTTTCTACTCTGCCGCCACTGGCGTTGGTAACCCCATCGTTTACGTCGGCTCCAAGACCGGGCGCGACGGCATTCATGGCGCGACCATGGCCAGCGCCGACTTCGGCGAGGATGCCGAGGAAAAGCGCCCCACCGTGCAGGTGGGCGATCCCTTTACCGAGAAGCTGTTGATCGAGGCCTGCCTCGAACTGATGGCCACCGATGCCATCGTCGCCATCCAGGACATGGGCGCGGCGGGGCTCACCTCTTCAAGCGTGGAGATGGCCACCAACGGCAAGGCGGGCATCCGGCTCGACATGAACAAGGTGCCTTGCCGCGAGGAGGGCATGACTCCCTACGAAATGATGCTGAGCGAAAGCCAGGAGCGCATGCTCATGGTACTGAAGCCCGGCAAGGAAGATATGGCCGCCGCGATCTTCGAGAAGTGGGAACTGGATTTCGCGGTCATCGGCGAAGTTACCGATACTCAGCACATGGTGCTCGAATTCGACGGCGAGGTCGTGTGCGACATTCCGTTGGGCCCGCTGGCGAAGGATGCGCCGGAATATGACCGTCCCTATCTCACGAAAGAGGAATACACGACCTGGGCCGGCATCGTACCGATGCAGAACCGCCCGGATAGCGAGGATGTCGGCTCGGACCTCGTCAAGCTGCTTGCCTCTCCCCACCTTGCCTCGAAAGCGTGGATTTCGGAACAGTATGACAGCCAGGTGGGTGCCGATACGCTACAGACCGGTGGCGATGCCGGCGTGGTGCGCGTGCACGGCACCAGGAAGGCGCTCGCGATCAGTACCGACTGTACGCCGCGCTATGTTCATGCCGACCCTTACGAGGGCGGCAAGCAAGCCATCGCAGAGGCCTATCGCAATCTGTGCACAGTCGGCGCGCGCCCGCTGGCGGTGACCAACTGCCTTAACTTCGCGAACCCGCAGCGGCCCGAGATCATGGCGCAGTTCGTCCACGCACTGGACGGCATGGGCGAGGCTTGCCGGGAACTCGACTTCCCCATCGTGAGCGGCAACGTCTCGCTTTATAACGAGAGCAAGGCGACGGGCGGCGGTTCTGCCATTCTGCCCACGCCTGCGATTGGCGGGGTCGGCCTGATCGACGACTATGCTCACATGATGACCATGCCCTTCAAGGCTGCTGGCGAGACCATCTACCTCATCGGTGCCGAGGCATGGGCCACGCCCGATCCAGAACGCTCGCATCTTGGCAAGTCGCTGTGGCTCAGCGTCGTGCACGGCCGCGACGAGGGCCGCGCGCCCCCTGTCGACCTTGCTCTGGAAAAGAGCGCTGGCAAGATCGTGCGCGACCTGATTGCCGACGGGTTGGTGAGTGCGGTGCACGACGTCTCCGACGGCGGTATCGCCGTGGCGCTGGCCGAAATGGCGATGGCGAGCGGCATCGGCGCCGAGGTCGAGGCGAACGATGCCTATACTGCCGCGCAATGGTGGTTCGGCGAGGACCAGGGCCGCTACATCGTCACCGTTCCCGATCCCGAAGCGCTGAACCGCACGCTCGCCAAAGGAACCGAGGATGAGGACCAGGCCCGCGTAGGTTTCCGCCGTCTGGGCACCACCGGGGGTGACAGCCTGCTCGGTGTCTCGCTGGACGACCTGCGCTCTGCCCATCGCAGCTTCTTTGCCGAGTGGATGGAGGCCTGATTGCCCTCCGGCTATTCCGGGACGCCGCTTGCGAAGAAGCTAAACCTGAGGGATGGGCAGCGCGTGTGGTTCGATGGAATGCCGGAAAGTGTTCAGGACGAGATCGGCGAATATGCGCTTGAGCTTACCGGCACTAATGGCCCGGCCGACGAGGTCGATGCCGCGCACATATTCGTGACCGAGCATCTCGCGCTGGAGACCAAGTTGATGGAACTGCGCGAAAGCCTCGCCAAGGATGGGCAGGTCTGGGTTAGCTGGCCAAAGAAGGGCTCGGGAGTCGAAACCGAAATCGACGAGCACGATGTGCGCGAAGCAGGTCTTGCGCTGGGCTTCGTCGACACGAAGAAATGCGCGGTGGACGAGACGTGGTCCGGCCTGAAACTCGTCATCCGCAAGAACCTGCGGTGAGCCAGCAGCAGCCCTTTCCGCCGCTCCCCGCATTCTCGGACCGAGAGCGCATCGTCCGCGCCCGCGCTGCATTCGAGCGCCTGAAGACGCGCCACTCCTGCCGCGCCTTTGCCGACACACCCGTTCCCCGGGAGGTGATCGAATACGCCATCCGCGCTGCCGGAACGGCACCGAGCGGCGCGAACCACCAGCCCTGGCATTTCGCCGCGATAGCTTCGGGCGAAACCAAGCGCGCTATTCGCGAGGCGGCGGAGGCTGAAGAACGTCGCTTCTACGGCGAAGATGGCGAAAGGCCCAAGGCGAGCGGGGAATGGCTGAACGCCCTCGCCCCCATCGGCACAAACGCGGCGAAGCCTTTCCTCGAAACCGCGCCTTGGCTGATCGCCTGCTTTGCCCAGCGCACCGGCGGTATCGCGGAAGACGGACAGACGCAGAACTACTATGTGACGGAGAGCGTCGGCATCGCCTGTGGAATGCTGATTGCGACCCTGCACGAGGCGGGGCTTGCCACGTTGACGCACACCCCCTCCCCTATGGCGTTCCTACGCGAGATATGCAGGCGGCCAGCGAACGAGAAGCCGCTGATGATCGTCGTCGTAGGGCACCCCGCCCCTGGCGCGACCGTTCCCGAGCATGCGCTGGCGAAGAAGCCGCTGGAGCAAATCTCGAGCTGGTTCTAGACGCGGCTCGCTAGCCAGCCACCCATTCCTCTTCGCGGATCTCGAGCAACTTGAGCAGCGCAGTAAGGTCGCCCCGCTCCACCCAGCCATTGGCCGCTGCGCGCGCCTTCGGTTTCGCGCGGTAGGCGATGCCGTAGTGCGCGGCCTCGATCATGGGAATGTCATTCGCCCCGTCGCCCGCAGCCATGGAGACAGCCCTTTCGCCGAGCTTGCCCAGTTCCTCCTGAAGTACGGACTGCTTGGTGGAACTGTCCGTAATTCCGCCAACGAGACCGCCGGTCAGCTTGCCTTCCGATACTGCGAGCCGGTTGCCGGCCACTCGCTCGAAACCGATCTGTTCCGCCACCACGTCGGCGAAATGATGGAAGCCGCCAGTCACCAGCACGGTGCGGCAGCCTTTGGCCTTTAGCGTCTCCACCAGCGTACGAGCACCTTCGTTCGGGCGAATGCGTTCATCCAGACAGCGGCGGATGGCATCTTCCTCCAGCCCTTCGAGCAACGCGACCCGTTCGCGCAATGCGCCTTCGAAATCGAGTTCGCCCTGCATGGCGCGTTCGGTGATGGCCGCGACCTCGCTCTTCAGGTTCGCATAGTCCGCCAGTTCATCGATGCATTCCTGACCGATCATCGTGGAGTCCATGTCCGATACGAACAGGTCGGGCACACGGATCGCATCGCGCGCGATGATCGCATCGGAAGGAGCAAAGCATTCATCGATCGCGCTACGCAAGACTTCCAAGTCGTCGCCCGGTGTCTCGAGTTGCAGAACCTCGCCACAGAAATCGAGCATCGCTGCATGGGCCACCGGCACGCTGCTATCGACGAGCCGCGCGGTAAGCGCCTCGAGGCGGCTTTCCAGTGTGACGGGGTCTGCTATCAGCCGGGCTATGAGCAAGTCTGCTTCTCCAAATGCGAAACCGCCAAAGGGTCGGCTGGCGCTCATTGCAGGGCCGACCGCCAGCGGCAAGAGCGATTGCGCCGTCGAACTCGCACTGGCGCTGGAGAAGGCAGGCAAGCAAGCGGTCGTCATCAACGCTGACAGCGCGCAGGTCTATGCCGATCTCAGGATCCTGAGCGCCCGCCCGACCGAAGACGAAATGCGCGGCGTGCCGCACCGACTGTTCGGCGTGTGGGACGGCGCGGAGGCGTGCTCAGCCGCTGAGTGGGCCGACGCCGCCAAGCGCGAGATCGAGAATGCCCACCTCGCAGAGATGGTGCCGATCCTGGTAGGCGGCACCGGCCTCTATATCCGCACCCTGCTCGACGGTATCGCTCCTGTGCCGCCCATTCACGAGCATGTGCGCGAAGCCGTGCGTGCAATGGAGACGGCGGACCTTTACGATGCGGTGCAGCGGGAGGACCCGGAATACGCCCGAAGCCTGCGCCCGGCAGACCGGCAGCGGCTGGCGCGGGCGCTGGAAGTGGTCCGTTCCACAGGGCGCTCCCTGCTGGCTTGGCAGCGCGACGAAAAGGCCGGTGGCATCGGCGACAGCGTGCAACTGGCCCCGCTTATCATCCTTCCCGAGCGCGAATGGCTTTACGAACGCTGCAACCAGCGTTTCGCCTGGATGATGCAACATGGAGCGGTGCACGAGGTCGAAAAGCTCCTGGCGCGCGAGCTGTCGGCAGACCTTCCTGTAATGCGCGCTATCGGCGTGCCTCAGATCGCCGATTACCTGCGCGGTGCGACGTCACGTGAGGAGGCAATCGCGCACGGACAGCAGGTGACGCGGCAATATGCGAAACGACAATATACTTGGCTACGTCACCAACCCCCGGATCACTGGCCTCTCAAAATACCAGAAAATATCTCTTTGCCGACAGATTTTGAAATATTATTCTCTGATTAGGTGTTGACAAGACAGATTGTTCCTCATATCCCGACATGCGGTGAGTAGGAGAGGATGAGCCCGGCGCAAGCGATTGCGCCGGGTTAATCTTTTCCGGGAACACAGGAGAGTAACGTGTCCGATGAACGCAGCGGTGCTGCGATACTGGTCGAGAGCCTCGTGCGGCAGGGTGTCGAATTCGTGTTCGGCTATCCCGGCGGCGCGGTGCTGCCGATTTACGACGAACTGTTTTCGGATAGCCGTATCCGCCACATCCTCGTCCGCCACGAGGCCGGCGCGGCTCATGCGGCGGAGGGATATGCCCGCTCCACCGGCAAGCCCGGCGTGGTGCTCGTCACCTCCGGTCCGGGCGCGACCAACGCCATCACGGGCATTGCCGATGCGTTTCTCGATTCGATCCCGCTGGTGGTGATCACCGGGCAGGTTCCGACGAACCTGATCGGCACCGACGCCTTCCAGGAAGCCGACACGGTCGGCCTGACGCGCCACTGCTCCAAGCACAACTATCTGGTGAAGGACCCGGAAGACCTCGCCGCAACGATAGAGGAGGCGTTCGAGATTGCCTCCACCGGACGGCCGGGCCCTGTCGTGGTCGACATCCCCAAGAACGTTCAGATCGCTACCGCCACCATGCCCGCAGGCGCGGCAGAGCGGAAGAAGCGCTACCAGCCACGTACCGTAGCCGCGCCCGAGGAAATTGCCGAGGCGGTCGAGATGATCGCGCGGGCAGAGCGACCGATCCTCTATACCGGTGGCGGCGTCATCAATTCCGGCTTTGCAGCCTCAGAGGCGCTGCGCCGCCTGCAGCAGTTGACGGGTGCGCCGCTCACCTCCACGCTGATGGGCCTAGGCGCCTTTCCCGCCGACCATCCCGACTGGCTCGGCATGCTGGGCATGCATGGCACGCTCGAAGCCAACATGGCGATGAACCAGTGCGACGTGATGGTGTGCGTGGGCGCGCGGTTCGACGACCGGGTGACCGGGCGGCTCGACGCGTTCGCGCCCGCCTCGAAGAAGATCCACATCGATATCGACCGCGCCAGCATCAACAAGGTGGTGCAGGTCGATCTCGGCATCGTGGGCGATTGCGGTACCGTGCTCGAACAGATGATCGAGTGCTGGGGCGAGCGCCGCTCCGCTGATCTCGGCGAATGGAAGGCACGCATCGCCGGCTGGAAGGCGCGCGACAGCCTCGCTTACCCGGAAAAGGGCGAAGCACTCATGCCGCAAAAGGCGGTCGAGACGCTGTTCGCCATGACGAAGCACCGCGATCCCATCATCACCACCGAGGTGGGCCAGCACCAGATGTGGGCGGCGCAGTATTTCGGTTTCATGGGCCCGAACAAGTGGCTCACCAGCGGCGGCCTTGGCACGATGGGCTATGGCCTGCCCGCCGCCATCGGCGCGCAACTGGGCAATCCCGATGATCTTGTCATCGACATTGCCGGCGAGGCCAGCATCCAGATGAACATTCAGGAACTGGGCACCGCCAGCCAGTTCCGCCTGCCTGTGAAAGTGTTCATCCTCAACAACGAATATATGGGCATGGTCCGCCAGTGGCAGGAGCTGACCTATGAAAGCCGCTATTCGAACAGCTATTCCGACAGCCTGCCCGATTTCGTGAAGCTTGCCGAGAGCTATGGCTGGAAAGGCATCCGCATCACCGGGGAGAACGAACTGGAGGACGGCATCCGCGCCATGCTCGAGCATGACGGGCCGGTGATCGTCGATTGCCAGGTGTCGAAGGACGCAAACTGCTTCCCGATGATCCCATCGGGCGCGGCGCATACCGAAATGCTGCTCTATGGCGACCAGCATGGCGGCACCATGGCCGACGAAGCGAAGGCGCTTGTGTGATGGCGAAGCACAAGCCCATTCGTCTTAGCCCCGAATATTGTGCGGTCTTCTCGTGCTGCGATGCGCGCGATCTCTCGCCGGCCAAACGCAGCCGCCGTGCTGCGAAATGCCCGGTATTGTTCAAGAGCGCCAGCTGGGGCGCCCAGTTTTCCTCGCGGATACACCCATGAAAATCGAACATCGCGTTTCGGAGCGACACGTCCTCACCGTCGTGGTCGACAACGAGCCGGGTATCCTGGCCAAGATCACCGGCCTGTTCACCGCGCGTGGCTACAATATCGACAGCCTGACCGTGGCGGACATCTCCGAGGACCACGCCATAAGCCGCATCACCATAGTCACCGGCGGACCGCCGCAGGTGATCGACCAGATCATGGCGCAGCTCGATCGACTGGTGCCGGTCCACCGCGTCACCGATCTTACCGAGGAAGGCCCGCATGTGGAGCGCGAGCTGGCACTTGTGAAGGTCAAAGGCTCGGGCGACGACCGGGTGGAAGCCCTGCGCATCGCCGAAGTCTTCCGCGCCAACGTCGTGGACACGACGACGCAGAGCTTCGTCTTCGAACTCACCGGCGCCAAGGACAAGATCGACAGCTTCATCGGACTCATGCGAGAGCTCGGCCTGGTGGAAGTCGGGCGCAGCGGCATCGTGGGCATGATGCGCGGCAGCGAGGGCGCCTGAGCCTTCTTGCATATTATTCACGCGCTGGCAGGGGCCGGCGCACCGTCGAACACATGATAAAACAGGACGACACATGAAAGTTTACTACGACGCCGATTGCGACCTCAACCTGATCGCCGACAAGAAGATCGTCGTGCTCGGCTATGGCAGCCAGGGCCATGCTCATGCGCAAAACCTGCGCGACAGCGGCGTGAAGAACGTGGCGATCGCCCTGCGCGAAGGTTCGGCCACCGCCAAGAAGGCCGAAGCTGCCGGGTTCGAAGTGCTGAGCAACGAGGAAGCCGCGAAGCAGGCCGATATCCTCATGATCCTCGCGCCCGACGAGCATCAGGCGGCGATCTGGGCGAAAGACCTCAAAGGCAACATGAAGCCCGGCGCCGCCCTCGCCTTCGCTCACGGCCTCAACATCCATTTCGGCCTTATCGAGCCGTCGGACGATATCGACGTCATCATGATCGCGCCCAAGGGGCCGGGCCACACCGTGCGCGGCGAGTATCAGAAGGGCGGCGGCGTGCCTTGCCTCATCGCGATTCACCAGGACACCAGCGGCAATGCGCATGACATCGCGCTTGCCTATGCCAGCGGCGTCGGCGGGGGCCGCTCGGGCATCATCGAAACCAACTTCAAGGAAGAGTGCGAGACCGATTTGTTCGGCGAGCAGGCCGTGCTGTGCGGCGGCATCACCCATCTCATCATGGCCGGTTTCGAGACGCTGACCGAAGCGGGATACGCGCCGGAAATGGCCTATTTCGAATGCCTGCACGAGACCAAGCTGATCGTCGACCTGCTGTATGAAGGCGGCATCGCCAACATGCGCTACTCGATCTCCAACACGGCCGAATATGGCGACTACCACACCGGCCCGCGCGTCATCACCGACGAGACCAAGGCCGAGATGAAGCGCGTGCTGGAGGATATCCAAGCCGGCCGCTTCGTGCAGCGCTTCATGCTCGACAATGCCGTCGGCAACCCGGAAATGAAGGCCGCGCGCAAGCGTCAGGCCGAGCATCCGATCGAGCAGACGGGCGAGCAGCTGCGTGCCATGATGCCGTGGATCACCGCAAACAAGCTGGTGGATAAGGAAAAGAACTGATCACCTGACCTTTCGTCCAGTAAAGCTAATGGCGGTGGACAATGTGCATTGTCGCCGCCATCTTGCGCGCACGAAGTGATCAACCAGGAGACAAACCATGCGTAAGACGTTTCTGGCCCTGGCCGGCGCGGCCGCCTGCACTACTCTTGCCATTACTGGGCTCAATGCCCAGGGTGCTCCCGATGCCGCGGAAATGGACACGACCGCCATCACGTCGGGCACTTATTCCGCCGACCCGGCGCACACGCTTGTCGTGTGGGGCCTCGATCACCTTGGCTTCAACGACTATTTCGGCATTTTCGGTGACATTACCGGTACGCTGCAACTTGATACGGACGATATCTCAAATTCTTCCGTCGAGATGACGATACCGATATCGCAGGTTACCGTTGCCAGTGAAGGCCTAAGGGACCACCTGCTTCGTGCAGGGCAGGATGGCGCGGAGCCCGATTTCTTCGGCCCCGATCCCGAGCCTGCACGCTTCGTCTCCACCGCCGTCCATCGGACCGGCGACCAAAGCGCGCACATCATGGGCGATCTCACCTTCAACGGCGAGACCAATCCGATCACCATCGAGGCGGAGCTCGCCGGGATGGGCACCAATGGCATGAACCAGAAGGAGACCGTCGGCTTCCACGGCACCACCACCATCACCCGTTCCGAATGGGGCCTCGACTGGGGCACGCAGTTCGGCCTGGGCGACGAGGTGGAGCTGGAAATCACCGCCGCCTTCGAAAAGGACTGATCCTTTCGCGAAACATCGGGGGTGCGCAGCGGACAAGGCCGGCGCACCCCTATTCGTTTCCGGCAATTGCTTCTGGACCTGGCAGGCAATCCCTCCTAGACAAGCTCTCATGACGCAGGCCTACAGCCTATCCCTGCTTCGACTTACACGCCCTTAGGCGTGGAACTGCCCCTGCCTGTCTGACAGGGGTTTCGCCTAAGGGCTTCACCATCACGAGTTGAAAACCCTCGCGCACCGAACTTTGCGCGAAAGTCGAAAAGGCTGTCTTCCGAAATGCCCATGCTGACCGACCCCTCAGCCAAGTACCGCCCGTTCCCGCAGGTTGACCTGCCCGACCGGCAATGGCCCTCCCGCACGATTACCGCCCCGCCCCGCTGGCTCAGCACCGATCTTCGCGACGGCAACCAGTCAATCATCGATCCGATGGACCGGGCGAAGAAGACGCGCTTCTTCGACTTGCTCCTGGAAGTCGGCGCGAAGGAGATCGAGGTAGGTTTCCCCGCTGCCGGTCAGACCGAGTTCGATTTCATCAGCTGGCTGGTGCAATCAGGCAAGGTGCCGGAGGACGTAACCGTGCAGGTCCTCACCCAGTCGCGAGAGGACCTGATCCGTCGCAGCTTCGAAAGCCTCGAAGGCGCGCATTCGGCGATCGTCCACCTCTACAACGCCGTCAGCCCCGCGTGGCGCGACATCGTCTTTCGCATGAGCCGCGAGGAGGTGAAGCAGATCGCCGTGCGCGGCGCGCAGCAACTGGTGGATGAGGCGGCCAAGCGGCCCGGTACCAGGTGGCACTTCCAGTACTCGCCCGAGACTTTCTCTACAGCAGAGCTGGATTTCAGCCTCGAAGTTTGTGAAGCGGTGATGGAGGTTGTAGGTCCGACGGAAGACTGGCCCATCATCCTCAACCTGCCCGCCACTGTGGAGGCGGCGACTCCCAACATCTACGCCGACCAGATCGAGTATTTCTGCCGCAACCTGCCGGGCCGCGAAGCGGCGGTGATCAGCCTCCACACCCACAACGACCGCGGGACCGGCGTCGCGGCGGCCGAGCTCGGCCTGATGGCCGGCGCGGACCGCGTGGAAGGCTGCCTGTTCGGCAATGGCGAGCGGACCGGCAATTGCTGCCTCGTGACGGTGGCGCTCAATATGTACACGCAAGGCGTCGATCCCGGCCTCGACTTTTCGGACATCGACAAGGTGATCGAGACGGTGGAATATTGCAACGAGCTGCCCGTCCACCAGCGTCACCCCTATGGCGGGGAACTGGTATTCACGGCCTTTTCCGGTAGCCACCAGGATGCGATCAAGAAGGGTTTCGAGGCGCGCGAGCAGCAGAATGATGAGCAGTGGCGCATTCCCTACCTGCCCATCGATCCCGCCGATCTCGGCCGCGATTACGAGGCGGTGATCCGCGTCAATTCGCAGTCCGGCAAGGGCGGGTTCGCGTGGGTGGTGCAACAGACGCAGGGCCTGAAATTGCCGAAGAAACTGCAGGCCGATTTCTCCCGCCACGTGCAATTCATGGCCGACAATACGGGCCGCGAGATCAACGCCGCAGACATCTGGGAATGCTTCAAGCAGACCTATTACCTCAAGGTCGACAAGCGCAAGTTCCGCCTTGTCAACTACGAAGAAGGCCGCACCGCCGATGGCGACCGCGTGTTCAGCGGTACGATCGAGGTGGACGGAGAAGAACAGCGCGTTTCGGGACGCGGAAAGGGTCTTATCTCTTCGGTCCTCGCAACCATTCGCGAGACCTACGGGCTTGATTTCGAGGTATGCGACTACTCCGAACATGCGCTCGGCAGCGGGGTAGACGCGCGGGCGGCGGCCTATATCGAATGGGTGCAGCCCGACGGCAGGACCGGCTGGGGCGTCGGTATCGACGAGGATGTTGCGACTGCTGGCGTGCGGGCTATCCTTTCTGCCGCCAACGCAGCGGCACACGGACCGGGAACGCAGCGTTTCTGAAACGGAGTAGGTAGCAATGCGGGGGCGCTCCTTGGCGATTGCTACGGTCTGACAGGGTATCTTGCGTGAGCTACCCTCATGCGGATTACCCGATGTTCGAACCCGCTCTCGTTCCCGCATTCGCCCTGCTGACTGCAACGGGCCTGCTAGCGGCCGTGCTCGTCCGTGCCATGTGGTCCATGCGGTCAACCGCCGAGCCGACGATCCGTGCAGGAAACCTGTCACGAATGATCCGCAGCGCACAAAACGGCGCGGCTGGCATGACACGGAGCCTTGGTCCGGAAGCGCTCGGCAGAATGACCGAAATGGCTGGTAGCAATGGCACGAACGCCACCCCGCAATACCCTGCAATCGAAAGCGGTCGAGAACCAACGAATGCAACTTCGCCGTTCTCTGGCGGTCCCACGCGCCTTGGCCATGCAAAGCTGCTGATTGCCGAAAGCCGGGCGGACAAACAGCAACAAGCGCTATTCCTGGCAACCTCGTTGGGAATGACAGCACACGTCGTATGCAGCGGCGAGGACGCAGTTCGCGCCGTGGTCGAAGCGAAGCGGGCGCGCAGTCCTTTCACCGTCGTGCTCATGAACACGCAAATGCCTGGTGTCGGCGGGCTCGAGGCGACTCGCCTGCTGCGCGCCCTTGGGTTCGACGCAAACAGCCTGCCGGTCATCGCCCTCGTTCCCAAAGGCTTTCAGAACGATGTCGAGGCCTTCCCTGCGGCGGGAATGCAGTCCCATATTGAAGAACCCATCACTCCCTTGGCGGTGGCGCGCGAACTGGCACGTTGGACACACCCGGCTCCCGCCAATCTGCCTTTACCGCGATAGTCGGGCGGCGCTGGGCGCGATTCGCATTTTCCGGTCGCTCCAGCCGATCGCAAATCGTCACTCGCGACTTCGATCTCGCCAGCGATCAACTCTGTCTAGAGTTGGCGTCTCGATCTTGGCGACACTCATAGGACCGGCTAAAGCGTGCGCATGGCAACCCGATCGGCAATTCTTGGCGTGGACAGGTCCCTGTCCGGCAAGGCCTGGCAATGGCGCGGTGGCAACATGCAGATCGAAGGCGATATCGACGCACTGGGCAACGATATCGCCACGCAGCTGCTGTTATCACGCGGCGTCGCTCGCGAGGATCTGGACCGCCATCGCCAACCCTCGTTGCGTGAGTTTCTACCAGATCCCTCCCAGTTCCAGGATATGGACCGCGCCGCTGAACGCATCGCCGATGCCGTCCT
Source organism: Aurantiacibacter poecillastricola (assembly GCF_030730945.1). Taxonomy (GTDB): domain Bacteria; phylum Pseudomonadota; class Alphaproteobacteria; order Sphingomonadales; family Sphingomonadaceae; genus Alteraurantiacibacter; species Alteraurantiacibacter poecillastricola. The sequence goes on along the minus strand of NZ_JAVAMS010000002.1, from coordinate 704,614 downwards.
CAGTCAGGAGACGATCACCGTCTACGGCGATTACGACGTGGACGGAGCGACCAGCGCCGCCCTGCTGATCCGCCTGCTGCGGATGCTGGGCCACGATGCGCGGCACTACATTCCCGACCGTCTCCTCGAAGGCTATGGCCCAAGCGGCGAGGCGCTGTTGATGCTAGGTGAGGACGGTTCCAGCCTGATAATTACCGTCGATTGCGGCGCGATGGCGCACGAGGCGCTGGGCATGGCGCACGACGCCGGGATCGACGTGATCGTGGTGGATCACCATAAATGTTCGCCCGATCTCCCGCGCACCTATGCTCTGGTCAATCCCAACCGATTGGATGAGAACGACCTTGCCGCAGGTCATGGCCACCTCGCTGCGGTCGGCGTCGCCTTCATCCTGGCGGTGGCCGTCGTGCGGACCTTGCGGGAACGCGACTATTTCGCCGGGCGCAAGGAGCCGAGCCTGATGGCGCTGCTCGACCTCGTGGCCTTGGGCACGGTGGCCGACGTCGCGGCGATCCACGGGCTCAATCGTGCCTTCGTTGCCCAGGGTCTCAAGGTCATGGGCAAGCGCGCCAATACGGGCATGGCCGCCCTGATCGATGCGAGCCGCCTGAAAGCCGCTCCCAAGTGCAGTGACCTCGGTTTTGCGCTTGGGCCGCGCATCAATGCCGGCGGGCGAGTGGGCGAGGCTACGTTGGGCGTCCGCCTGCTCACCACCGAAGATGCGGAAGAAGCCTGCGCGATTGCCGCCCAGCTTTCGCAACTGAACGAGGAGCGCCGCGCGATCGAGGCGGCGGTGCAGGAGGAGGCGGAGGCGCAGCTTGCTGCTCAGCACAATCGTTCCGTCGTGTGTGTTGCCGGTAGCGGGTGGCATCCCGGCGTGATCGGCATCGTGGCAGGACGCATCAAGGAAAAGACCGGCAAGCCGAGCCTCGTCATCGCCCTTGATGCCCAGACCGGCCAGGGCAAGGGTTCGGGCCGCTCGATCACGGGCGTGGACCTTGGCGCAGCGATCATCAATGCGCGCGAGGCGGGCATGCTTGTAGCGGGCGGCGGGCACGCGATGGCCGCTGGCCTCACAGTCGAGAGCGATAGAGTGGACGAGTTCGCCGAGTGGCTGGACGAAAACCTCGCGCGAGCTGTCGCGAGGGCCAGTGCGGAACAGGTCATGTTGCTCGATCTCTCCGTAGCACCGGGAGGGCTTACGCCGGAACTCGTCGAAACACTCGACAGCGCCGGGCCCTACGGCGTCGGCTGGCCCGGCCCACGCGTGGCCGTGGGTCCGGTCCACGTTGTGAAAGCCGACGTGGTGGGCAACGATCACTTGCGTATCATCGCTGCCGGACAGGACGGACGCAGCTTCAAGGCTATCGCCTTCCGCGCCGCCCAGAGCACGATGGGCCAGTCGATTCTTCATGGCGCGCGCGGGCGGCGGTTGTGGCTGGCAGGACGGGTCAAACTCGACGACTGGGGCGCGCGACCGGCGGCGGAATTGCACCTTGAAGACGCCGCTTGGGCCGACTGAACGCGAATCTGCAATATTGTTGCAACCAGGGCTTGACCGCGCCGGAACATGCCCGTAATTGCGCCGCTCCATCGCGCGTGGCCCCTTCGTCTAGCGGTTAGGACGCGGCCCTTTCACGGCTGAAACACGGGTTCGATTCCCGTAGGGGTCACCAGCGATGCAGATGCCTTCCCGACACTATCGGCAATGGCCCCTTCGTCTAGCGGTCAGGACGCGGCCCTCTCACGGCTGAAACACGGGTTCGATTCCCGTAGGGGTCACCATCCTCCATCGGTAGCTTACATTCCAGCACGCGGCAGGCGGGGATGAATTGTCATTCCCGGGTGGCAACCGTCACAATTCTCGCGCATGAGGCGTCCCTATGTCGGGGTCTCGTATTCCCTTTGCTGGCATCGCCCTGGCGGCGGTGTGCGGCGTCGTCCTGATCTCGTCCGGCGTGGGCATCGGCCTGACGCTGGCGCTGGTGGGCGTATGGATCCTGTCTTTCTGGCTGGTACCGCCGCCGATACCGGAAATGCAGCGCATGCCCGAGGAGGGGATGCAGATCACCCGCTCGGGGATGCGCGACCTCATCGAACATTCGGGATTGCCGCTGCTGCTACTCGACAACAACCGTATCGTCGTCGCCAACGGCAATGCGCGCGAGGCAATCGGCAAGCACATCGTCGGTCAGGACGCGCGCGTGGCCTTGCGCCATCCTGCCGCGGTGGACCTCCTTTCGCGCCCGGGCGGTGGCAGCGTGACGGTGCAGGGGCTTACCGGGCCCAAGAGCAACTGGCAGATGACCAGCCAGCAGATCGACGACCGTTACTCCCTGATCGAGCTCATCAACCGCACCTCTGAAGCGGACGTCAGCCGCGCGCATACCGATTTCGTCGCCAATGCCAGCCACGAGCTGCGCACCCCCCTCGCCTCCATCATCGGCTACATGGAAACGCTGGAGGACGAAGGCGCCAGCATCGATCCGAAACAGGCGGAGAAATTCTACGCCACCGTGCTGCGCGAGGCGCGGCGGTTGCAGACGCTAGTGGACGATCTCATGTCCCTCAGCCGCGTGGAAGCGGAGAAGCACGACCAGCCGCGGGAAGTCGTGCTTCTCGGGCCGCTGGTGCAATCGGCCGCGCGCGACGGTGCCGGTGCAGACAGGTTCGACCGGGTCGAGATCGAGATGCCCGATGGCGACCTCTCCGTGCGGGGTGATCCGCGCCAGCTCGAGCAACTGGTGCGCAACCTCGTCGACAATGCGCTGAAATATGGAGACAAGGACCAGCCGGTAACCGTCTCGCTCGAACATGGGCAACGCGACATGGCGATCCTGACGGTGCGCGACCGAGGTGAAGGCATCGCACGCGAGCACCTCCCTCACCTCACGCGGCGCTTCTATCGCACCGATCCGGGGCGCAGCCGCGCGGCGGGCGGGACGGGCCTCGGTCTGGCGATCTGCAAGCATATCGTGGAGCGGCATCGCGGCAGGCTGGATATCGACAGCACACGGGGCCGGGGTACCACGGTCACCGTGCGAATCCCGCTGATCCCCTCCGCCGAATAGGCGCCTCGAGAAACTCTTATCACAGCTTTCCAGCGACTGGAGAAAGCCTCCGGCGTATTTGTAACAAAGGCGTCATAATGCGGTCATAGCGGGCACACGGCTCGGCCACATGAGTGAAACATAACCGTCATGAAGAAACAGCTCCTCCTCCCCCTGCTTCTCGGGAGCGCCCTCACCCCGGCACCCGCTTTCGCGCAGGATACGCCAAGCGTCGAAGACCAGCTTGCCGCGATGCAGGCCGAGATCGAACGATTGTCGCAGCGCGTGCAGGAACTCGAGGCCGAGCGTTCGGCCACTCGAGCGCCGTCGAATGAGGTCGTGGCGCCGCCCGAGCCCCTGGAGAGCGTCGCTCCCGTCGTCGCAGCCGCGCCTGCGCCTGCCATCGCGTTTGGCGGCGCGCGAACCATCGAGGCCGAGGGCGGCTGGTCCTTCAAGCCCTTCGGACGTCTCAACATCGATGCCGGCACGGTCAACGCGCCCGATTCGACCAGTCGCGAAGATGGCTTCGGCAGCGAGATCCGCCGCGCGCGTCTTGGCATGAGTGGCGACATTCCCGGCGGATTCGGCTACAAGATCGAGGTCGACTTCGCAGGCAACGAGGTCACGGTAACCGACGCCATCATCACTTATGAGGACGGTCCGCTCACCGTTAACGTAGGCCAGCACAACAATTTCCAGTCGCTGGAAGAACTGACCAGCAGCCGCTGGTCCTCTTTCATCGAGCGCGCCGCCTTTACCGATGCCTTCGGGTTCGAGCGTCGCCTGGGTGTCTCCGCCGAGGTGGACATTGCCGAGGGCATCCTGCTGCAGGCCGGCCTGTTCCGCGACAATATCGCCGACCTCCCCGACGATAGCTGGAGCGGGGACCTTCGCGCGGTCGCCAGTCCGGTGGTTGGCGATGCCCAGCTCCATTTTGGCGGCTCGGTGCATTATACCGAGCTCGGCGACGACGAAACGGCGCGCTATCGCCAGCGACCGTTGGTCCATTTTACCTCCGAACGCTTCGTCGACACCCGGAATTTCGATGCCGAGAGCGAACTGGGTGCGGGGCTGGAGGCGGGCGTGATCACCGGCCCGTTCCATGCAGTGGCCGAGGGGTTCTGGCAGAGCGCCGAGCGCGTCGACCCTGCCTTTGCGGAACCGTCCTTCTTCGGCGGCTACGCAGAGGCCGGCCTGTTCCTGACGCCAGGCGATTCGCGCGGCTATCGCGGAGGCAAGTTCGAACGTACCCGGCCTGCCAATCCGGTTGACGAAGGCGGAATGGGCGCGCTGCAGGTGAACCTGCGTTACGACTATCTCGATCTGAACGATGCCGGGATCATCGGCGGCAAGCAGAATGGCTATTTTGCCTCGCTCGTCTGGGTGCCGACCGATTACACCCGCCTGCTGGTGAATTACGGCCGTCTGGAATATGACGACGCTGCATATCCCACTACCTCGGGCAGCACAGACTATGCTGTCGACGTGATCGGCATGCGCGCGCAGATCGATTTCTAGGAGCGCGCTTCGCCAGTCCAGACCGTGTGACATACAGTCACGCATCGAACCGTTTTCTGTCGCATTGACGTCATACAGCAGACCTAGCGGTCTGCCATCTACACCGAAACGAGGATCACCATGACTTTGAAACTGAGCACTGCCGCTTCTGCCGTCGCGCTTCTCGCGCTTGCGGCGTGTAACAATGCCGGTGGCGGCGGCGAGACGCGTGACGCGGTGCGCGCCGTCGGCTCGTCCACCGTATACCCGTTTGCGACGCGGATTGCCGAGAGCTTCACCCGCAATTACGACTTTGCCTCGCCGATCATCGAATCGACCGGCACCGGTGGCGGCGTGGCGCTGTTCTGTCAGGGTGTCGGCCCCGAGACGCCCGACATCGTCAACGCTTCGCGCCGCATGAAGGCCAGCGAGTTCGAGACCTGCCGGCAGAACGGTGTCGAGGAGATCACCGAAATCCAGGTCGGCCTCGACGGCATTGCGTTCGCCAGCGCCAATGGGGGCATCGATTTCGACCTAACTCCCGAAATCGTCTACGAGGCCATCGCCGCCAACCCCTATGGCGAGGAGCAGACGAACGAGATGTGGAGCGATATCGATCCGTCGCTCCCGAACAAGCCCATCCTCGTCTACGGCCCGCCCTCCACCTCTGGCACACGTGATGCGCTGAACGAGCTGGTGCTGATGGTCGGATGCGAATCGGGCGAAGGCATGGCCGAACTCGAAGAGCAGGACGAGGACCGCTTCGAAACGGTCTGCACCGAACTGCGCAACGATGGTGCCTTTGTCGAACAGGGCGAGCAGGACAACCTGATCGTGCAGAAGATCGAAGGCAACGCCGATGCGATCGGCATCTTCGGTTTCTCCTACCTCGATGCAAATTCGGATCGCGTGCACGGCCTCACCATGAACGGGGTGGAGCCGACCTACGAAAATATTTCGAACTTCGATTACATCGGTGCCCGCCCACTGTTCATCTACGTCAAGAATGCCCATCTGGACGCCATTCCCGGCCTTCGCGAATTCGTGGCCGAGTGGGCGAACAACTGGGGATCGGGCGGTCCGTTGGCCGAGGTGGGGCTTGTGCCCAATCCTGAAGCCGCTATGGCGCGCAGCAACACCGCCGCGAGCGACTTCACCGCGCTTGCCGCATCCGACCTCGACTAGGGAAACCTTTCAGCGAAAATGTCGGTCAGCACCCTAATCCTGCTCGTCCTTGGACTGGGGCTGGCCGGCTGGCTGGTCGCCCGCTCGCGCGCCGCGATGTTTCGCCGCGCGAGCGGGGACGGCCGCATCGCCTCCCTGCCGGTCTATCACGGCTGGTACGCCGCGCTGTGGATCGTCGTCCCCACGCTCGTGTTCCTCATCGCGTGGTCCTCGATTTCCGAGCAGCTGATCATCCAGCACGTGCTCGCCAGTCCAGCGGCGGACGGCCTGCCTTCGTTCGGCATGCAGCGCGAGACACTGCTATCTGAAGCGCGCGCCGTCGCGTCGGGCGCTGCGAACGGTGTATTCAATCAGGACGCCGCTCCGCTGATCGAGCCATTCGAGGAGGCGATAACCCGCTACTCGATCATCGGCTTCGTCGTCTCCTTGCTGGTAGCTGGCGCTGGTGCGGGCTTTGCCTTCCTCCGCCTGAAACCCGATTTCCGCGCCCGCACACGGGTGGAACGGGCTGTGCTCACCACCTTGCTGATCGCCTCGCTCGTGGCCATTCTCACCACGCTTGGCATTCTTGTCAGCCTGGTGTTCGAGACCGTGCGCTTCTTCAGCATGGTCAATCCGCTCGACTTCCTGTTCGGCACCAACTGGTCGCCCGATCCCATGAGCAGCGCAAGCGATCCCGATGGGAGCCGCTACGGCGCCATCCCGCTATTCTGGGGTACGCTGTTCATCGGCGCGATCATCGCCATGATCGTGGCCATTCCGCTTGGCATGATGAGCGCGATCTACCTCAACCAGTATGCCGCCCCCAGGGTGCGCACCTGGGTGAAGCCGATGCTGGAGATTCTCGCGGGCGTGCCCACGGTGGTCTACGGCTATTTCGCCGCCCTGACCATCGCGCCCGCCATTCGCGACATCGCCCTGTCGCTGGGCGTTTCCAATCCATCTAGCGAGAGCGCGCTCGCCGCGGGCCTCGTGATGGGCGTGATGATCATTCCCTTCGTTTCCTCCATGGCCGACGATTCCATCGCGGCCGTTCCGCAGGCGATGAAGGACGGTTCGCTCGCCATGGGCGCGACGCAGAACGAGACGATCAAGCGGGTGCTCGTCCCTGCCGCCCTGCCCGGTATCGTCGCCGGGATCATGCTCGCCATCAGCCGCGCCATCGGTGAGACGATGATCGTGGTGATGGCCGCCAGTTTCGCCGCCAACCTGTCTGCCAATCCACTGGAAGCCATGACTACGGTGACGGTGCAAATCGTCGCTCTGCTGACGGGCGAAGGCAGTTTCGACCATCCCGCGACGCTTGCCGCCTTTGCACTGGGCTTCGTGCTGTTCATGGTGACGCTGGTGCTCAACATCATCGCGCTGCGCGTCGTGAAGAGGTTCCGCGAAGCTTATGAGTGAGACACGGCACAGGGTTCGTCCCACGCGAACACCGGCTTTCGAGGCCCGGCTGAAGAAGCGCTACCAGGCAGAGCGGCGCTTCAAGATCGCTGGCCTGTCGGCCATCATCTTCTCGGTAGCGGTACTCGTCTTTCTGCTGGTCACGATGACGTTGAACGGCATCGGCGGCTTCCAGCGCGCGGAGATGAGCGTACCGATTGACTTCACGCAGGCAGGTCTCTCGATCGATCCCTCGCTCGAGGACGAACGGGCCATCGCGCGCTCTCTCGAATCGCAAGGCCTTCCCGCAGTTGTGGAATTCAGCGCAGAGCAGGCGCTTGGCGAGGAAGCAGCAGCGGAGCTCAACAGCGAAGCTTGGCGCATCGTCGCCAGCGACCTGGCGGAAGACCCCACCCTTCTGCGCAGCCAGGAGACGTTCTCCCTGCCGACCACCGAATCGCTGGCAAGTGCCCTTTCGGGAGATGGCAGTGCAGATCTCCAGCCTCTTGCCCAGCGCCTCGCAGCGGACGGCGTTCTGGCAGACCGGTTCGACACTGGCTTCCTTGAACGGTCCGACGCGACCGATCCGCAGTTGGTGGGGATCTGGGGCGCACTGAAGGGCTCGATCCTGACGATGATCGTCACCCTTGCCCTCGCTTTCCCCATCGGCGTGCTGGCAGCCCTCTACCTCGAGGAATACGCACCCAAGAACCGCTGGACGGATCTTATCGAGGTATCGATCAACAACCTTGCCGCGGTGCCTTCGATCATCTTCGGCCTGCTCGGCCTGGCGGTGTTCCTCTGGATTTTCCCAAGCTATCGTTCCGCCCCGCTGATCGGCGGCATGACGCTGGCGCTGATGACGATGCCGGTGATCGTCATCGCCGGACGCAACGCGATCAAGGCGGTGCCGCCTTCCATCCGCGACGGCGCTCTGGCCATCGGTGCCTCGCCGGTGCAGGTGGTGTTCCACCACGTCCTGCCGCTGGCCCTTCCCGGCATCCTGACAGGGACAATCATCGGCATGGCCCGCGCGCTGGGGGAAACGGCGCCGCTGCTGCTGATCGGCATGCGTGCATTCGTCGCCAGTCCGCCCGACGGCTTTACCGACAATGCCACCGTGCTACCGATGCAAATCTTCCTGTGGTCCGATGAAATCGACCGCGGCTTCGTGGAACGCACCAGCGCGGCGATTATCGTGCTATTGGTGTTCCTCCTGCTGATGAATGGCCTTGCCATCTATCTGCGCAATCGCTTCGAGAAGAGATGGTAATGTCCGAAACGGCCGACAGCCCCCTTGCAAACCAGGCGCAGAAGTCGCTCGAGCACGAAAACGTCGAAGTCGGCGAACCGAAGATGCGCGCGCGCGACGTTGACGTCTATTACGGCAGCAAGCAGGCTATCGATGGCGTCGATATCGACGTCTACACCGAATATGTCACCGCGTTCATCGGCCCCTCCGGCTGCGGCAAGTCGACCTTCCTGCGCGCGCTCAATCGCATGAATGATACGATTCCCTCTGCCCGGGTAACCGGCACTATCGAACTCGATGGCGAGGACATCTATTCCAGCGGCATGGACGTCGTGCAGCTTCGCGCCCGGGTGGGCATGGTGTTCCAGAAGCCCAATCCCTTCCCCAAGTCGATCTACGACAACATCGCCTATGGTCCGAAAATTCACGGCCTGGCCGAAAGCAAGGCGGATCTCGACAAGGTGGTTGAGAAGAGTCTTCGCCGCGCAGGCCTGTGGGAAGAGGTGAAGGATCGCCTCTCCGATTCCGGAACGGCGCTTTCCGGCGGTCAGCAGCAACGCCTGTGCATCGCCCGGGCCATCGCGGTTGACCCGGAAGTCATCCTCATGGACGAGCCGTGCTCCGCGCTCGATCCCATCGCCACGGCGAAAATCGAGGAACTTATCGACGAGCTGCGGGGTCGTTACGGTATAGTGATCGTAACCCATTCCATGCAGCAAGCCGCGCGCGTTTCGCAGCGCACGGCGTTTTTCCACCTCGGCAATCTTGTCGAGTATGGACACACGTCAGACATATTCACTAATCCGGTGGAGCAACGCACCCAGGATTACATTACAGGACGCTACGGCTAATGGTCGAACACACCGTCAAGGCATTCGACGAGGACATCACTCGCCTGCGCGGCCTGATCGCGGAGATGGGCGGATTGGCCGAGGTCGCCATTGAGCAGGCTCTCCATGCTCTCGTCCATGGCGACGAAGCGCTGGCTGCCGAAGTCGTGGAGCGCGACCTCAAGCTCGATGCGCTGGAAACCGAAGTCGATGCGATGGCCGTGCGCATACTTGCCCTGCGTGCGCCGATGGCAGACGACCTGCGAGAGATCGTGGCGGCGCTCAAGATCGGCGGCGTGGTGGAGCGGATCGGCGACTACGCCAAGAACATCGCTAAGCGTACCGGGCGTATCGAAGGCCGAAGCCGGTTCGAGCCGCTGCTGCTGCTCCCGGCAATGGGCGAGATGGCCGCTGAAATGGTCCATGACGTGCTCACCGCCTATGCCGCGCGTGACCCTGTCGTGGCACGCGAGGTGATCGAACGGGATGCCAAGGTCGACGCGTTCTACGACAGCATCTTCCGCAACCTCGTCAGCCACATGGTGGAAAATCCTTCGACCATTTCCAGTGCTGCGCAACTGCTCTTCGTGGCTCGCAACCTGGAGCGGATCGGCGACCATGCGACGAACGTTGCCGAGATGGTGCATTATGCAGCTACCGGCAGCTATCCGGACGATATCGAACGGTAATGCACAGCCAACTAAATTGCTCTGGTCGATTGCAACAAATCTGACACAGAATTGAAATATCGCAGGTCCAGCGGCATCGAAGGAGATGCCGGAATTTCAAGGGGCCGTGATTGATGTCCACGCCGAAACTGCTGCTGGTCGAGGACGATACAGCGCTCGCCGAACTGCTTGAATACAGGTTCGAGAGCGAAGGATACGATGTCCGTGTCAGCGCCGATGGCGACGATGCGATGATGATGGCATCGGAAGATCCGCCGGATTTGGTCATCCTCGACTGGATGATCGAGGGGACCAGCGGCATCGAGGTCTGCCGCCGCCTGCGCCGCGACAAGGTGACGGCCCATGTTCCCATCATCATGCTGACCGCGCGAGAAGCGGAGGACGACCGCGTGCGCGGCCTTGAAACTGGGGCCGATGACTACATCACCAAACCCTTCTCCCCTCGGGAGTTGCTGGCCCGCGTTTCGGCGGTATTACGCCGGGTGCGACCGGCGCTGGCAGGTGAGACGATCGAGGCCGGCGACCTCCGACTCGATCCCGTGGCTCACCGCGTGGAACGCCGCGGCCGCCAATTGCAGATCGGCCCTACCGAATACCGGCTGATCAAGTTTTTCATGGAGCATCCCCGGCGCGTATTCTCGCGTAGCCAGCTTCTCGACGCGGTCTGGGGCACCGGCAGCGAAATCGAGGAGCGCACGGTTGACGTGCATATCCGCCGACTGCGCAAGGCCATCGCGGTGGAGAATACCCGCGATCCGATTCGTACGGTGCGCTCTGCCGGATATGCGCTCGAACCCGTATAGATACCTAGTCCCTCCCGCTTGCGAGGCGATGACCTTGCTGGTATCAACACAATTGATTGCAGGGTGTTTCGTTCGGAACGATTTACGTGACCAATTTGCAACGTCGTGTCGTAAAGCGACGGTTCGGGAACGTTTATCGGCATCGGAGCTTCACATTGCTGCAGGCTTGTCGTAGACGGGCAGAGATATTGAAAACCTCAAATTTGAGAGGCTTAGTAATGAAAAAGATCATCGCCAGCACCATCGCAGCAGGCCTTATCGCCGGCACGACCCTCACCGCGACTGCCGCCCCGGCAATCCGCGATGCCGCCAACGTTGCACAGGGCGAAGAGCTTGGTGAAGAGGGCGGTGGCCCCGTTCTGCTCGTTCTGGCTGCTGCCGCCATCGCTGCTGGCGTAGTCATTCTCGTCGAGAACGAGGAAGATGAGGACGTGCCTGTCAGCGCCTAAGCTACCAGCAGACGCGAAATAGAGAGAACCCCTGCTTCGGCGGGGGTTTTTCTTTGCCTTCTGCCGGTCAGCGACAAGCTCCCGATCCAGGGCGCCGCCCTTGGTCGAGGTGGAAGTGATCGGCATGGGCCGCATTGTAGTCGGGTGAAAGCACCGTGCCAAAGCTGGCGCAGGCAGCGTCACGCGCGGCTTCCAGGAACGCGGCCCGGTCGTTCGATCCATCCCAGTCCTCCAATACACTGATGCGCCTGCCATCCTCGAGGAGGAATGCACCGATGTCGATCGCATTGCCGGTCGCATGCTCGCTCCGCGGAGCGCTTTCATCATTGTACATGCGGCGGCAACTGTAGGTGCCGAGTTGCTCGACACGGGTGACTCGGCTGCCGAGGATCTCCTGCGCAAGGGGTTGCACGTCCTTCTCGAGCCACAGTTCCAGCCCTGCAGCCACCGGGCAGGTCATTTGCGGAAAGCGCGGCGCGAAGGGCCGTTCGTCCAGCGTCAGCCGATCGTCCCGGCGACACTCGCCCTCACCGCTCACGGGCAGCGCCGTGAATGCGACTTCGCTGCGATCCAAAACGCCGCGGCACGCCTCGATATCGCCCTGCAAACCGGCGAGCTTGGTCTGCGTCGCCCAGCCCCGTTCGTCGCGCAGGTCGAGCGGCGCCCAGGGGTTGTGTCGCGGATTCTCGGCCAGGAATACCCGTGCCGACAGGAGCAGGGCGAGGATCACGAAGGCCGCCGCCAGCCTGCGGTCATCGCGAGGAGCCCGCGGCCATTTGCGTTTGCGCGCCATCCTCAATGGAAGTCGCGAGACTTGGGAATGATCCGCACATCGCGTGGATGTCCCCGCGAATTGGGACCGTGGTAGCCACATTCCCGATTGCCCGGCGGCGGATCCTGCCACGGCTCGACCGCTTGCGATTTCCCATGAGGATCGTCCGCTCCGCTCTTCAGGTCGTCGCGCGGGTTGAGCCTGCCCGATAGCGGACTGTTTACATGGTCCGCCCGTGCAACGGGCGCGTTCAGCAAATCGTCCGAGAGGCGATGCAGTTCGGGCGTCGCATCGGTCATGTGGTGGGCGATGACGTGGATCACCTCGTCATCATATTCAACGCGGCCGCGCACCTCCATCAACCGCGCGCCCATTACCACGGTACGCTGCTTTTCCTTGAGGTCCGGCCACACCACGAGGTTGATGACGCCGGTCTCGTCCTCCAGCGTGATGAAGCACACACCCTTGGCGCTGCCCGGCCGCTGGCGGATCAGAACCACCCCCGCGACATGCACCAGGGAGCGGAACTTGCGATCTCGCAGGTCGCAGGCGCGCACGAAGCCACGCTCTGCCAGGCTGGCGCGCAGGAACGACATGGGGTGCGCTTTCAGACTGAGGCGCGTGGTCTGGTAATCGGCCACCACTTCCTCGGAGAGCGGCATCTTCGGCAGGATCGCCCTGCCCTGCTCGGCACCTTCGTCGCGCTCGTCGGCATGAGCGAAGAGCGGCAGGTCCATGCCCCCCACCAGACTGCGTGCATCCCACAGCGCCTGCCTGCGCGTCATGTCGAGCGAACCGAAGGCATCGGCGCTGGCAAGCCGCTCGACATGGCCCACCGGCACACGCGCCCGGTCCCGCAGTTCGGCGACATCGGCGAAGGCTCCGCCCTCCGCACGGGCGGTGACCAAGGCGGCGGCGACGTGTTCGGGCAGGCCGTCTACCTGGCGCAGGCCCAGGCGCATGGCGATGTGGTGGTCAAGCCGTCCTCCACCCGTTGTGTTGTCCGCCTTTCCGGTCACTTCCAGTGTACAATCCCAATCACTGCGGTTCACATCCACCGGCAACACTTCCACCCCGTGCTCGCGCGCATCGCGCACGATCTGCGCAGGAGCGTAGAAGCCCATGGGTTGGGAATTGAGCAGCGCGCAGGCGAACGCGGCGGGGAAATGGCATTTGAGCCAGCTGCTGACATATACGAGATGCGCAAAGCTCGCGGCGTGGCTTTCGGGAAAGCCGTATTCGCCAAAGCCACGTATCTGGTTGAAGCAGCGCTGGGCGAAGTCGCGATCGTAACCGCGATTTACCATGCGCTCCACCATCATGTCCTGCAATTCGTCCACCATGCCGCGGCTGCGGAAGGTAGCCATGGCCTTGCGCAAGCGGTTGGCCTCTGCGCTGGAGAATTTCGCGGCATCGAGCGCGATTTTCATCGCCTGCTCTTGGAAGATAGGCACGCCCAACGTGCGTTCGAGAATGCTGGAGAGTTCGTCAGGCGGGCCATGATCGGGCGATGGCGCGGGGATCTGCACCTGCTCCGCGCCCCGGCGGCGCTTGAGATAGGGATGTACCATGTCGCCCTGGATCGGGCCGGGCCGCACGATGGCAACCTGGATGACGAGGTCGTAGAACTCGCGCGGGCGCAGGCGCGGCAGCATGTTCATCTGGGCGCGGCTTTCCACCTGGAACACGCCTAGGGAATCGCCCTTGCGCAGCATCTCGTAGGTTTCAGGATCCTCTCGCGGCACGGTGGCGAGAGTCAGCTGACGGTCGTGGTGATCCTCCAGCAGGTCGAGGCACTTCCTGATGCAGGTGAGCATGCCCAGCGCCAGCACGTCGACCTTGAGGATGCCGAGCGCCTCGATATCGTCCTTGTCCCACTCGATGAAACTGCGATCGGGCATGGCGCCATTGCCGATGGGAACGGTCTGCGTCAGCGGTCCGTCTGTCAGGATAAAACCGCCGACATGCTGCGAGAGATGTCGCGGCATTCCAACCATTTGTTCGGTAAGTTTGAGTACTCGCCTGAGGTGCGGATCGGTGACGTCCATGCCCGTTTCGGCGACGTGCTTCTCGCTCACCTCCTTGCCCCACCCTCCCCACACGGTGCGTGCCAGAGCGCTAGTGACATCCTCGGACAGACCCATCGCCTTGCCCACCTCGCGGATCGCCATGCGCGGGCGGTAGTGGATGACGGTGGCGGTGAGGCCGGCGCGGTGGCGGCCATACTTCTTGTAGATGTGCTGGATCACCTCCTCGCGCCGCTCATGCTCGAAATCGACATCGATATCAGGCGGCTCCTTGCGCTCCTCGGAGATGAAACGGTCGAACAGCAACTGGTGCTTGGCAGGATCCACACTGGTGATGCCGAGCACGAAACACACCGCCGAATTGGCCGCACTGCCGCGCCCCTGACACAGGATCGGCGGATCGACGCTGCGCGCATAGTCGACGATGTCCTTGATGGTGAGGAAGTAGCGCGCCAGCTCCAGCTTGCCGATCAGCTCCAGTTCGCGCTCCAGCGTCGTCTTCACTGAGTCCGGCAGGCCATCGGGATAGCGACGTTTCGCACCCTTCCAGGTTTCGCTTTCGAGGAAAGCCTGCGGACTCATGCCGTCGGGATAGATTTCCTCGGGATACTCGTATTTGAGCTCGTCGAGACTAAAGTCGCAGGCATCGGCCACGGCGCGCGCGGCTGCGATGGCATGGGGCCAGCGGTCGAACAGGCGCGCCATGGTCGCGGGGCTTTTGAGGTGCCGCTCCGCATTCGCGTGCAGCAGGTGGCCCGCGCGCGCCACCGTGGTCTTGTGGCGGATGGCGGTCATCACATCCTGCAACGGACGACGGTCGGGCGCGTGGTAATGCACGTCGTTCGTGGCCAGCAACGTGAGGCCGTTGGCCCTCGCCAGTGCGTCGAGCCGGTCGATCCGGGCGATATCGTTGCCGGTATAGAGGTAGCTGGCGGCAAGGTGTCGCAGACTGGGCAGCATCTGGGTGAGATGGGGCAGGAGCTCGGACAGGGAGGCGGTTATCTCCGTCCTTCCCCTATCGCGTTCGGGCTGGCGGAGCGTGGGGAACGGCACGACATTGCTGGGCACCGAGATGGTGAATTTTTCATTCAGGTCACGCGGCGGGATGAGGATGAGCTGCACGTCCTCGCCATGTTCGGCCAGCATGGCGAGGCTGATCTCGCACACGCCTTTCTCCTGCCATTCGCCCTCCAGAGTGGCCATCCGTCCCGCTGAGATCAGCGTGCATAGGCGACCATAGGCGGTCCGGTTCTTCGGATAGGCGAGAAAAGCGAAGCCTTCCACCGTCTCGATCCGGCAACCGATGATCGGGCGCATTTTCAGAGTCTTCGCCTCGCTGTGGACGCGCACCACACCTGCCATGGAGTTCGCATCGGCAATCCCGATGGCATCGTAACCGAGGGTCCGCGCAGTCAGCACCAGGTCCACCGCGTCGGACGCGCCGCGCAGGAAGCTGAAGCAGCTGACGAGACCCAGCTCGACAAACTGCGCGCGAGACGGTGCGTCTATGCTCTCGGGATCGAGCTCGATCGTGCGCTTGGGGAGAACGTCGCTGTCGGGCACTTCACTCCGCCAGCTCCGCCAGGCGCTCCTTCACCGCAGCGAGATCGGCAGCGAACAGCCGCTCCTGCTCGGCC
Source organism: Aurantiacibacter poecillastricola (assembly GCF_030730945.1). Classification (GTDB taxonomy): domain Bacteria; phylum Pseudomonadota; class Alphaproteobacteria; order Sphingomonadales; family Sphingomonadaceae; genus Alteraurantiacibacter; species Alteraurantiacibacter poecillastricola. Next base: position 689,040 of record NZ_JAVAMS010000002.1, on the reverse strand, counting down.
TTGGCATCGCCATCGAGGCGCAGGAGATAGGAAGGGTGCGCCGTGACCCACAGCTCGCTGCCGTCCTCCAGCGCGATTGGTTCGCCGCGAGCTTTCGAAATACTCACTGTCTTGCCCAGCATGGCGCGCGCGGCGCTGGCCCCCATGGCGAGCACGACCTTCGGCTTGACAATGGCGCGCTCGGCCTCGTGCCACCAGCGGCACACATCGATCTCCTTGGCGGTCGGCGACTGATGCAGGCGGCGCTTGCCGCGCTGGACGTATTTGAAATGCTTCACCGCATTGGTGACATAGGTTTCGCGCCGCTCGATCCCGGCAGTTTCGAGCGCCGCGTCCAGCACCTGCCCCGCAGGTCCGACGAAAGGCTTTCCAGCTTGGTCCTCCTGATCGCCTGGCTGCTCACCCACGATCATCAAGGAAGCATCCGCAGGCCCCTCCCCCATCACCGCCTGGTTGTCGAGCGAGCCGATAGGGCACTTGCGACAGGCATGGATGGCCTTGTCGATCGCCCCAAGCGTTTCGGGTCGATCCTCGAATTCGAGGCTACCTGCATCCACCATGTCGCTTTCCCGTTTCTGCGCACCGGCCACCAATTCGGGGATGAGGGCGGCTTCCGGCATGTTCTTCCAGTATTTGCGGGGCATTTCCTTCAGCATTGCCCCAATCTTCAAACGCGCGGGGTTGAAGATGGATGCGTAATATTTCCGCCAGAGATCCTCCGCCGGATCGCCCTGCGGCGCGTCGGACTTCTGCGCCGGACCGCTCTCGCGCAGCGTCTCGCCGTCCCAGTGGATGCAGCCTTTCGGCGTCAGGATGGACCAGTGCATGTTGGCAAAGCGGCGCACGAAGAAGCCCGCCTCGCGTCGCACGATGTGATGATCGGGCTCGAACCAAGCGACGTAGTGCTCTCCACCGCCCTCGGTTTCCACCATGCGGAAGCGGACGAAAGCATGCATCTTGTGCGCGTCGCGGCGCACGGCCTTGTCCATGTCTTCCAGACGGCGGACCTGATTGTCGGCCTTGTCCTCCAGGATGCGCGGATTGGACTGGAGCCGCCAGAGCATCGCGTACAATAGGGAAAATCGTTCCGGATCAGAATGATGTGCCACGTTCCTGGCAAGGGTCAGGAACCGCTTGCTGGCGCGGATCACGCGGTTTTCGTCCTCCGGCACCGGCAGCCGCTTGTCACCATGGCTGAACAGCGAGCCATTGCCACCCGGCTCCACCCAAGCGACACGGTCGGGCGGAACATCGCACTGCACGAGCTGCCGCGCCCGCTCCCGCCAGAAGGCGAAATCGTCGGGCTCGGGCATATGCACGACGTAATAGGTGCCGAGCTTCACATGTTGTAGCGCTGTCATGCCGCGAACAGCTCCAGCTGCTCCTGTTTCGGGGCGAGGATGCCGCGAAGATCGGCGCGGTCAGTGAGCAATGTGGGACGCCAATCGGCGGTGCATATGAAAGGCCGTACACGGGTGATCGAGACGGTGAGCTTCGCCACATCGTCCAGTCGCAATGTCCGATGGCGACGCGAAGCGAGGATCTGCCCCACCGCCCGTGTGCCCAGACCTGGTACGCGCAGCAAATCCTCGCGCGAAGAACGGTTCACATCCACCGGAAAACGCTCACGAAATTTCAAGGCCCAGGCCAGCTTCGGATCAATATCGAGCGGCAAATTGCCGTCCGCCTCGGTCGCCTGCATCACCTCGCGCGGGGCAAAACCGTAGAAGCGCATCAGCCAGTCCGACTGGTAAAGCCGGTGCTCGCGCATCAGCGGCGGGCGCTTTAGTGGAAGAACCGCGCTGGCATCGGGAATGGGCGAGAAAGCCGAATAGTACACACGGCGCAGGCGGAAATTGTCGTAGAGGCGGCTCGCCTTTCCCACGATATCGGCATCTGTCGCGGCATCGGCGCCGACTATCATCTGCGTCGACTGCCCACCTGGAGCGAAACGCGGGGCATGCTTGAACCGCTTGCGCTCGTCCTTCGACTGGCGGATTGCCATCTTCATGCCCCCCATCGCGCCTTCGATCTGGCGTGAATCCTTGTCGGGCGCGAGGCGGGTCAGCCCGGTATCGGTAGGCAGTTCGACATTGATCGAGACACGGTCGGCATAAAGGCCTGCCTGGTGCGCCAGTTCCCCGTCCGCCTCGGGGATCGTCTTCAAATGAATGTAACCGCGAAAATCATGCTCCTCGCGCAGGATGCGGGCGGTTTCCACCAGCAATTCCATCGTGTGGTTGGAGCTTTTGATGATGCCCGACGAAAGGAACAGCCCCTCGATATAATTGCGGCGATAGAAGGTCAGCGTCAGGTCCGCCACTTCGCGCGGGGTGAACTTCGCGCGGCGCACGTTGCTGCTCTTGCGGTTGATGCAGTAGTGGCAATCGAAGATGCAGTGATTGGTCAGCAGGATCTTCAGCAACGAGATGCAGCGCCCGTCCGGCGCGTAGGCGTGGCAGATGCCCATGCCCTCGGTCGAGCCGATGCCTTTGCCCCCTGCCGAATTGCGCTTGGCCGTGCCCGATGATGCACAGGACGCATCGTATTTCGCCGCATCGGCAAGAATTTCGAGTTTCTGGATAGTATCGAGAACGGCCATTCGTTCCATATATGTTCTCGTCTGCGATTCGCCAAGCCGACAAAGCCAAGTGACGAGAATTTCGCGATGAATTGCGTGAGAGGAGGAAGGCGAAATTCGAAATTAAGCATATTTCATGAAGCGGATTTAACCAACGCGGCTTCACGCAAGGGCTCAGAACAATAAAAGGGCACCGTCATGAAAATGTTCGCACGCAGGAAGCCGGCTACCGTGCCAGATCGCCGGAGCATCGCGCGCGTGCGGGTCGACTGCGTTGCCATGCTGATCATGCCGAGCGGCAATCGCGCCGGGCGGTTGTTCGACATTTCCACCCATGGCGCGCGCTTCGTGACGCAGGATCCCCCTGCAAGGGACGTGAGCGCGATCCTCGAGTGGCACAGCCACGATGCCTATTGTCACATAATCTGGACGAAGCCGGGTATGTGCGGCGTGGAATTCGATCGTCCGATCCCTGCGAAGGTGGTGGATGATCTGGCCGGGGCGGCGCCCGCAGGACCCCGTCTGGTGCAGCGCATGGCGGACGACGGCACCGATCCGGAGAAGGGATGTCGCCCTGCCCCGCCTGCGCGATTTGTAGGCTGAGACATCAGTGCAGGCAGCGGCATGGCATCGTGCAGGGTCGACCGATGCACGATCGTCAAGCGAACAGTCCCTGTAAATACCAGTCAGGCATGCCCCCACGCCCGTCTGTTGCGAGACCGTTGCGGTAGATCCAGTAGCGGCGACCTTCCTCGTCTTCCACTCGGTAATAGTCACGCAGGCGAGCAGTGCCTTTCTCGCGCCACCACTCGGGCGCGATGCGTTCGGGGCCTTCGACGCGGGCCACTTCGCATACTTGCCCGCGCCAGCTGAAGCGGCGCGGATAGCCCTCGGGCGCAGCGTAGAGGACGGAAATGCGCTCGGGCCGGTCGAGCAGTTTCAGCGGGCGCGTATGAAAAGCGAGTTCGCCCTGCAAGGCGGGCTCCGGTTCGAGCGGAGGTTGCCAGCCCTGCGCACGCTCAGGAATGTGGCTGGCACGCGGCACCGGGCGCTGCACGGCCTTGGGGCCAAGCCGCGTGGTCAGTCGGTCAATGCAGGCGGCGAGCGAGGTGCCATGCTGCTCCGCCGCTGCTTCGAGGTCGGACTGGTCCAGCGCGAGGGGCTGCGACCAGGCAGCGCGCAGGCGCAGCATCTCTATGCCGAAACCCGCATCCACATCGTCCAGCCTCTCGGCGAAGAGACGGCAGATATGCTCGGGCGAGCGGGTGGCGGCGGCGAGTTCCAGTTCGCGCAGGATCACTTCGCCGTCCACCCGCCACAAACCCAATTGCAGGCGGCGCGCGCCCTGCCCCTTCGCCTCCAGCGTACGGGCCATGTCCTCAGCAAGATCCTCCACCACCTTGTCGAGAAGCGGGCGATGACGGATCGGCTCGAGCAGGCGGCGCTGCACCATGGGCGCAGTGACGGGGACGACGGGCAGCAATGGCTCGGGCACGCGGCCGAGCAACTGGTCCATCCGGACCAGCGGGTTGGCAGCGGGCGACTTGCGGTTACGGAAGCGGCGCTGGATGGAATCGCGGCCGTGATTGTCCTGCCGGTTACTGCGCTCGCGCCCCTCCTCGATCCCGACAAGGTCGCCCAGACGCTTGAGGCCGAGGCGCTTGAGGACCAACAGCACGTCATTATCGAGACGAAGCGCCGCTACCGGCAGGTCTGCAAGGCGTGCAGTCATATCGTCATCGGGCGCAAGGATCGCGGAAGAGGGGCCAAAATGCGCCAGCGCCCAGGCTGCACCGGCCGTGGGTGCGACGGCAGTGCGCACGGTGAGGCCCCGCGCGGTGCAGCGCTTCTCCACATCGGCAAGCAGGCGGCGTTCTCCACCAAACAGGTGGGCGACGGCGGTAACGTCCACCAGCAGGCCATCGGGTGCATCCATGGCGCTCCACGGTCCCCAGCGCTGTGCCCACACAGCAAGGCGTTCGAGGAAAGCGAGATCACCCGCGGGATCGCTGGGACGGGTTTGGATGGCAGGGCACAGCGTACGCGCATCGGCCAGCATCATCCCGCGCGCTGCGCCATGGGCACTGGCGGCACGATTGGCCGCGTCGATACGCGGGCCATGCGCAGTCTCGGTGATCAGCACCAGCGGGGCGGCATCCGCGCCCTCCCCGCGCTGGCAGCCTTCAGAGTGCCGCCAGCGATCGAGCGCCAGGTCCGCGCACCAGATCGCCATGATCCGGCGTGGTGGTTGCGGAGAAGCGCTCTGCAGCGAGGCGTTCGGGCTCATCGCGCAGGATCCATTCTCCAGGGGGGTGAGAGCGGGCGCGGAACAGCTCGGCACGCCAGGAAGGGCGTCCAGGCGCGGCGATGTTCCAGCGCGGCGGGGCGGAAGGTGCAGCCGTCAGCCGCCAGCGCATGCGAGCGGAGCTGAGATCGGCCTCGGCATCGAGGCGGACGAGTAGCAGCGGCACACCGTGCTTCTCGGCCGTGAGAGTGAGCCGGCGCGAAGCGGTGAAATCGAGCGCACGGGGATTGCCCATCACCTCTCCGACCACGGCGGCGAGGTCGCGGCAACGCAGCCCTTCCTCCATGGCGAAGAGCGCGTCTTCCGGCGTCTCGGCAGCGACATGGATCAGGCGGTGGCGAATTGTTTCAGGAAGGCCCGCACGGTAGGGGCGACCGCCCAGATTGATGGCGCGGGCATCCTGGACCCACAGCACGCTGCGCTCTTCCAGCGAGGCAGCCGCGTTAGTGTCGACACGCCCGTTTCCGCCGCACAGGGCATCCCTTGCGAACGCAAGCGCCGCCCCTGCCCCCGCGCCTTGCGTGGCGGGTGCGAAAATCTCGCTATGCAACGGCAGCGGCGCATCCGGCTGCCAGCGTTGGTTGCGGGCAGCACGGCAGGCCAGCTCCGCCGCTTTCGGCAGTGTGCTGGTATCCATGACGAATCGACTCCTGTGTTCTTATTATGTTCCATCATGGACCAAGGGGCAAGCTTGGAACCTCTCGCTCTCTCCTGCCGTTGGGGAGGGAAAGGAGAACGCGAATGACCTCGACCCATGATCTCAAGCAGAAATTCTGGAAATCGCTGGCCGACAGCCCCTTCATCTTCCTGGAGCTGGACGCTGATCCCAAGACTGCCGTGCCGATGACCGCACAGCTCGACAAGGATGCCAACAGCGCGATCTGGTTCTTCACCAGCCGGGACCATACTTTCGCACAGGGCGGTCCCGCCACCGCCACTTTTGCCGGCAAGGGCCACGACATGTTCGCCCGCTTCGGCGGCACGCTCCGCGAAGAGACGAGCCGCGAACGCTTCGAGAAGCAGTGGAGCAGCGTGGTCGAGGCGTGGTTCCCCGGCGGCAAGGACGATCCCAACATCTTGATGCTGCGCATGGACCTTGGGGAAGCGGAGATCTGGAACAGCGACCTTGGTTTCGTCGACAATGCCAAGATGTTGTTCGGCTTCGACGTGCGCGAAGAAGGCCGCGAAGAGCATACGCAGACGGTGCTGTAAGCCAGCGCTATCATCAAAAGGAAAAGGCCGCCGCTCCCAACGGAACGGCGGCCTTTCATGTACCTGCATCAGGCAGGGCAGAACCCCTACTCGATGATGCTCGGGAATATTCCCACCAGCAGGATCGCGGAAAGAGCGATGGGGCACAGCCAGCAAACGAGGAAACGCCAGAACACGTGCAAGACGCCGCCGAGGCCATTCTCCAGATCCACCAGCCGCTTGTTCGCCACCCAGCCAATGAAGATCGAGGTCAAGAGGGCGCCAACCGGCATGGTGATCTTGCCGGTGAGGGTGTCGAGCGTATCGAGCACACCCATCCCCTCGAACATCGGGATAAAGCCCAGGGGCTGGAACCATGCGAGTGAACCTGTCGACAGGGCGCACAGCGTGCCGACGATCGCTGCGCATACGGACACCATCACCGTCGCCACGGGGCGGGTAAAACGGAAACGGTCGATTACCCATGCCGTCGGAGCCTCGAGCAGGCTGACCGAACTCGTCAATGCGGCAAAGCCGACCATGATGAAGAAGGCGAGACCGATCAGCGTCCCGCCGGGAATCTCCTGGAAGGCATGGGGCAAGGTCTGGAACATCAGGCCCAGGCCGCCATTGGGCGACAGGCCCGCAGCAAACACGATGGGGAAGATGCACAGTCCTGCAAGCAGCGCCACCAGCGTATCGGCAGTCGCGATCACCCCGGAAGTGACCCCAAGATTGACGTTGCGCCCCACATAGGCGCCGTAGGTGACCATTCCGGCAACGCCCAGGGACAGCGAGAAGAACGCCTGCCCGACCGCTGCCAGCATGACCGGGCCGGTCAGCTTTTCCGGCTCGAACGTGAAGAGGTAATCCCACGTCTGGTCGATCGCTCCGCCAAAAAGGCCATAGACCGTGATACCCACCAGCAGCACGAAAAAGGCCGGCATCAGGTAGACCGCGACCTTCTCGATTCCACCGGATACGCCGCGCGAGACGAAATACATGGTGATCGCGAGGAATACGATATTGAGGATCACCGTCACCGGGCCGTTGGCGATCATGGCCGGGAATATCCCTTCCACTTCCTGCACGCTTACCCCGGCAAAGGCGCCGCCGGTGATCCCGGTGTTGAAGATATCCGCAAAGAATATGCCGATATAATACATCACCCAGCCGCCCAGGACGCAGTAGAAGCTGAGGATCAGGAAGGCGGAGAGCACGCCCAGGCTGGCCACATGCTCCCACGCGGTGGACTTGCGGGAATGTTCGGCGACCTTGCGGAAGCTTTCGGGAGCCGCCGCCTGGCCGTGGCGTCCGATAAGGGTCTCGGACAAGAGTACCGGCAGGCCGATCAGGATCACGCAGGCAATGTAGAAGAGGACGAAGGCGCCGCCGCCATTCTCTCCCGCCTCGGCCGGGAACCGCACGAGGTTGCCCAACCCCACCGCGGAACCGATCGCTGCGAGAATGAAGGCCGTGCGCGACGACCAACCGTCCCGCGCTGGCCCCGATTGCGATAGTGCCATGAAATTCTGTCCTCTCGGCCCGAAGTTGTGGCCTAATGCAATGAAATCACGTCCGCGTCGAGGGGGCGTTTGCCTGCGTCCCCGTTCGAACCGCCTGCCACGCTTCGTCTTTGAGGTATCATTGCGCCAGCCGCATGATCCGCTAGAGCCTGTTCGAGAACGAAAGGCATACCATGTCCACGACCTACAAGCTCGACACCTCGACCAGCCGCGCCAACCCCACGCCGCAGCCCATGCGGCGGTTGACCGTGCCAAAGATACGAGAGCGCAAGGTCGACGGAGTCACGCAGGAGCCGCTGGTAATGCTGACCGCCTATACCGCGCGACAGGCGCAGCTGCTCGATCCGCATTGCGACCTGCTGCTGGTGGGCGACTCACTGGGACAAGTCATCTACGGCCTGCCCTCCACCATTCCCGTGACCATGGAGATGATGGCCAACCATGCCGCGGCCGTAGTGCGCGGCAGCTATCACGCGGTGGTTGTAGTCGACATGCCTTTCGGCGCTTACGAAACCTCGCCAGAAGACGCGTTCGACAGCGCCGCCCGGCTGCTGAAGGAAAGCGGCGCCGCGGCGGTCAAGCTGGAAGGCGGTGAGGCGATGGCGGAAACCGTGGCCTTCCTCGTCCAACGCGGTATCCCGGTGATGGGCCATGTCGGACTGACCCCGCAGGCGGTGAACGTGCTAGGCGGCTATTCTGCACGAGGGCGCAGCGACGCGGAGGCCGAGAAGATCGTCGGCGATGCGAAGGCGCTTGAAGAAGCCGGTGCCTTCGCCGTCGTGGTGGAAGGCGTGGTCGAACCCATCGCCATCGCCGTGACCGAGGCAGTAAGTTGCCCGACCATCGGCATAGGCGCATCGGCGAAATGCGACGGGCAAGTCCTCGTCACCGACGACATGCTGGGCATGTTTGAGCGGGTGCCACGCTTCGTTAAGCGCTACGAGGACCTGGCGACGACCATTTCGGAAACCGCCTCCAGATATGCCGAGGAGGTGCGCAGTCGCAGTTTCCCCGGTCCGAACCAGCTCTACCAGCCCAAGTAACCGGACGGACCTTTTGTCCATCCGGGACGTATCACCCCTGATTCCCTCTAGTTACGGAACGATTCTCGCATGGCGACCCTGCTGCGCTACTACAAGTTCTCGCTCGTCTTCACCGCGGCCTGCTTCGCGCTGGGCCTGTGGTACGGCATCGCAAGCACGGACAGCGTATCGGGCGTGCTCGAGATCCTGTGGATCATCTTCATCCTGTCGATCCTCGAAATCTCGCTGAGTTTCGACAATGCGGTGGTGAACGCCTCGATCCTGAAGGAGATGGACGAGAAGTGGCAGCAGCGCTTCCTCGTCTGGGGTATCGCCATCGCGGTCTTCGGCACGCGCATCGTCTTCCCGCTGGCTATTGTGGCTATCGCGGCAGGGATCGGGCCCATCGAGGCAATCGACCTGTCGCTCAACGATCCCGAGCAATACGAGGCCATCGTGTCGGGGGCCCATATCGGCATTGCCGGTTTCGGCGGCGCGTTCCTCGCGATGGTCGGGCTCAAGTTCTTTTTCGATGCCGACAAGGAAGTGCACTGGATCGGCGTGGTCGAGCGCAACCTCTCGAAGGTCGCAGTTCTTCCGGCAATCGAGATCGGCGTACTGCTGCTGGTGCTGTGGGTAATCTCCCTGCAATTACCGGAGGAGGAAGCGCTGACCTTCCTAACGGCGGGCGTGCTGGGCCTTGTCACTTACATCGCGGTGGACGCACTGGGTGAATATCTCAACATGCGCGAGGAAACGCGAAAGAATGCCTCGGGCGAAGTCATGCGTTCGGGCCTTGGCGGGTTCCTGTATCTCGAGGTGCTGGACGCATCGTTCAGCTTCGACGGGGTGATTGGCGCGTTTGCCCTCTCGAACAACATGATCATCATCGCGCTCGGTCTTTCCATCGGCGCGATGTTCGTCCGCTCGATGACCATTCACCTCGTGCGCAAGGGCACACTGTCGGAATATCGCTTCCTGGAGCATGGCGCTTTCTGGGCGATCATCGTGCTGGGCGCGATCATGCTGACCTCCGCGGTACTCCATATCCCCGAGACCATTACCGGGCTCATCGGCGGCGCGCTGATCGGGCTCTCCTTCTGGTGGTCTCTGCGCCATAACCGGCGCGAGGCCGAAGAGGTCAAGGACGCGCTGACGCCCGGCTGAGCTTGCCCGCAAGTGGCGCGGAGACGATCATCTGCGTGAGATGATAGGCAAGCACCGGCAGCAGCACCAGACCGGCCGTGGCCGGCGGGAACAACACACTCGCAAGCGGTGCGCCCAGCGCGATGCTTTTCTGTGCTCCTGCAAACAGGAAGGCGATGCGGTCGCCGCGATCGAGCCCGAGCGCACCTCCCAGCAGCCAGGAGCCGACAAAACCGACAAGCAGGAAAGCGGCGATCAGGAGCGCAAGCCACATCCATGCAGAGGCGGAGACCAGGGTCCAGAGCCCCTGCTCCACGGCCGCCGAAAAGGCGACATAGACAGCGATCGAAATCGCGCCCCGATCGGCCCAGCTTATGATCGCGCGATTTTCGGCGATGAATTGACCGAGCCTCGACTGCAGCACCTGTCCGACGGCAAAGGGCAACAGCAGGATGAGCCCGATGCGCTGCAGTCCCGCAAGGTCGATGCCCACTGCCGCGCCGGCTGCGAGCGAAACCAGCGGCGCCGTGATGAAGACGCCAAGCACATTGATGACCGCCGCTGCCACGACCGACGCCGCGACATTCCCGCCCGCCAACGAGGAATAGGCCGTCGCAGACTGCACGGTTGAGGGCAGCAGGCCGAGAAACAGCAGGCCCAGCGCGACGGTCGGCGGAAGAACTCCCTCCCCTGCCAGCGACAATCCCCATCCCGCAAGCCCCATTGCGCCGAATACCCATGCGACCAGGGGCAGCAGGAAGCGCGCATTGCGCATACCCTGCAGCACCTGCTGGCGTGGCAGGCGAAGGCCGTTCAAGAGGAACAGCAGGAAGATCGCCGCGTCCGAAATTAGCCGCGCGATGACTCTGCCCTCGCCGGTGACCGGCACGATGCTAGCCAGCACGATCGCCAGCAGCAGTAGCCGCACCAACGGATCGAACAGCGATTTGACGCGGGCCATCATGGGCGCGCGCTGTGCCGCCAGTGGCTCAGGTCTGCAAGTCGTATTGCTTCAGTAGGTCGTAAAGCGTCGGGCGGCTGATCCCCAGCAGCTTGGCGGTATTGGAGATATTGCCTTCGCTGCGGGCCAGCGCGTGGCGGATCACCTTGCGATCCGATTGCTCTCGGGCGCTCTTGATGTTGAGGATCTCGGGGTTCTCCTCCTCACCGCCGTCGAGGTCGAGATCCTCGGCGCTCACCAGCTTGCCGTCCGCCATGATGACGGCGCGCTTCACCCGGTTTTCCAGTTCCCGTACATTGCCGGGCCAACCCCAGCCATCGATGGCTGCCAGTGCATCGGGCGCAAAGCCGGTAACCGCGGGGTTCATCTCCTTGGCAAACCGCTTGAGGAACACCTTTGCCAGCAGCGCCGCATCCCCGGGGCGTTCCGCCAGGGACGGGATCTTCACTACGACTTCGGCAAGGCGATAGAACAAGTCCTCGCGGAAGCGCTGGTGCGCGATCATGCTTTCAAGGTCCTGATGGGTCGCGCAAACGATGCGGGTGTCCACAGCAATGGACTTGCGCCCGCCGATCCGCTCGATGGTGCGCTCCTGCAGGAAGCGCAGCAGCTTCACCTGCAGGGGCAGCGGGATATCGCCTACCTCGTCGAGGAAGAGCGTCCCGCCGTCGGCCATCTCGATCTTGCCCTCGGTCGTCTTTACAGCGCCGGTGAAGGCGCCCTTTTCGTGGCCGAACAGTTCGCTCTCGAGGAGATTTTCGGGAATCGCAGCGCAGTTGATGGCGACGAAGTTTGCGTCCTTGCGGTCACTCGCATCGTGGAGGCCACGGGCCAGCAGTTCCTTGCCCGTCCCGCTTGCACCCAGCAGCATGACGGAGACGTTGGTGTTCGCCACGCGCTCGATCGTGCGCGCGACCTTCACCATTTCAGGCGCCGATGTGACGAGGCGCCCCAACACGGTGTTCCCCTCGCCCGCCTTGGCCGCGAGGCGGCGGTTCTCGGCCTCGATATGGTGGAGATTCAGCGCCCGGCGCACGATCAGTCCGAGCTGTTCGATGTCCACGGGCTTCTGGTAGAAGTCGTAAGCTCCGCGCTCGATGGCGCCCAGCGCGCTTTCCCGCGCTTCGTGACCGGAGGCGACGATCACCTTAGTATCGGGCTTCAAGGCCATGATCGCATCGAGCACGGCGAAACCTTCGCTCGTCCCGTCAGGGTCGGGTGGCAGGCCAAGATCGAGGGTGACGACCTTGGGCATCTCGGACCGCAACGCGGCGATCGCGCTTTCCCGGTCGCCCGCGATGATCACGTCGAAATCCTCGTAAGCCCACTTCAGCTGGGCTTGCAGGCCCTCGTCATCCTCGACGATCAGCAGCTTGGGTTTTGTGTCAGCCATTATGCAACCTCATTGGCCAGGATCTTTTCCTGCATCGATTTGAACAGTTCCGCCGCCCCGCTCAGCGGCAGGCGGAGGATGAAACGGGTGCCCAGCCCCTCGCGCGATTCGACGTCGAGCCGCCCGTCCATCGCGCGGACAAGCTCGCGTGCCTCGAAGGCACCGATGCCGAAACCGCCGGGCTTGGAGGAATGGAACGGCTTGAACAGCCGCGTACGGATGAACTCGGGGCTCATCCCGTCGCCCGAATCGACGACCTCGATAATTGCGCTTCCAGGCTCGGTGCGAAGGTTGAGCATGACGGGAGAGGTCGGACTGCTCGCCTCGATCGCGTTATGCACCAGATGGACGAGCGCCTGTTCCAGCCCCTCTGCATCTGCCCTCACCTCGCATGGTTCCGTGACCGGAACGAGCACCTCGTGCTTGCCGCGATACTGCGCAGCCACACGCGCCACGAGCGCGTCGAGCTTCACGGCCTCCCGGTCCTTGCTCCCATGCTTGCCATAGCGGCCGAGGCGAGCGAGCAGGGCTTGCAGCTTGTCGGTGGAATTGCGAAGGGTCAGGATCATGTCGGCGCGAAACGCGGGCTTCTCCGCATGCTTCTCGGCATTGGCAGCGAGGAGCGAGAGCTGGCTCGCAAGGTTCTTGATGTCATGCATCACGAAGGCAATGCGACGGTTGAACTCGTCGAAGCGCTGCGCCTCGCCCAGAGCATCCTGGCTGCTGCGTTCGGCGAGATAGCTCGCAAGCTGGCGGCCGATCACTCGCAGCAGGTCGAAATCCTCCCAGTCTAGGCGGCGACCTACCGGAGGGCGCGCTAGGACCACGACACCCACCAGCCGCTCGTAATGCAGGAGCGGGACCAGCGCCCAGCTGGACGAATCCCTCACGAGCCATTCAGGCGCCGCGGCGACGGGAACGTTGTCCGTATCGCCGGCGCGAAGGTCGTCGAGATCGACGATGAACTGGCTATCGGCAAGGAACCGCGCGCCCGTTGCATCGATGGCTTCTGCCGGAACGTCGATGTCGGACCATTGCCAGCGCGCCTCCAGCGCCAGACCGCCTTCCTCTCGCGGAGTGAGGAGAAGCCCGGCGGGGCTGTCGGTGATGTCCGCCACGGCCTGCACAGCACGCTCCGGCAACGGGGGTGCCTGCGGCCCGGCGCGGCCAATGGTGTCTGTGAAGCGCAGCCACTCGGCACGGTAGTCGTAGCGGTGCTGGAAAAGGTTCTTCGACAGGGTAACCCGCAGCCAGCCGCGCAGCTTCTTCGACGGAAGAATGGTAAGCGCAACCACGCTGGCGAGCAGCACGAAGCCGGTTTGCAGCATCCGTCCGTAGTCGCTGCCCATGTAGGCGAGCCCCTGCGCGATTACGACCATCACCACGAGGTAGGCGCCGATCAGGAGCAGGGAGAAAGACTGGAAGGCAAAGCTGCGCGAAGGGCGGAAGCGCAGTTCGCTCTCGTTGCGCACTGTGCCCATGGCAAGCAGGACAACGGCGATCGCAAGCGCCAGGCTGCGGAGTTCCATCAGGAGGACGGGCGCCATGTCGTCGAGATAGGCGATGGTGTAGAGGTTGAGATCGTAGAGCCACAGCACCGCCAGCGCCGTAGCCGGCCAGCGCAACCCCTGGCGCGCCTGTGCTGACGCACCGGCATAGAGATTGTGCACCAGCACCAGCGCACCGATGCAGAACAGCAGGCGGAAGGTGATGGAAAAGCGCGCCAGCAGAAGGCTCACTTCGACCGGGCCGCCATATTGCAACTGGGCCGCGATCATCGCGAACTGCATCAGCTCGACAAAGCCCAGCGAGAATACCACCGGCCGGATCGGCGCGAGGTTCTTGTCGCGATTGTCATGCCCGAACAGGCGATAGAGCATCCACAGCCATGCAAGGTTGCTGGTAATCAGCAGCAGGCCAGAGGCGATATTGTCGTGGCCGAAACCGATTACGCTGAAAGCCCAGAATGCCGCGCAAAACAGCGCAATAGAGCCGGCCTTGATCGCCGGCCCCCTAGCCCTGTGACTGGTAGCCAGCCACATCCCCAGCGCCACCGCCGCGCAGGCGGAGACGAGGAAGACGATATAGCTCGCGATATGCCAGGCGGATGCCATCAGCGCGCTCCCTCCGGCCACAGGATAACCCGTAGTGTCTGCAGCATGATCAGCAGGTCGAGAAAGGGGGTGTAGTTCTTGGCGTAATACAGATCGAATTCGAGCTTCTGGCGCGAATCCTCGATGCTGGCGCCATAGGGATAGTTGATCTGCGCCCAGCCCGTAATGCCGGGTTTCACCATGTGCCTCTCCGCATAATAGGGCAGCTTGTCTTCCAGGTCCTCGACGAAGGCGGGCACTTCTGGCCGGGGGCCGACGAAGCTCATCTGGCCCTTCAACACCGTCCAGACCTGCGGCAGTTCATCGATCCGCAGCTTGCGGATGAGCGAACCGACGCGGGTGATGCGGGGATCGTTCTGCTGCGCCCATTGCGAGCCGTCCTTTTCGGCATCGGTGCGCATGGAACGCAGCTTGATGAGTTCGAATGTCTGACCGTAAAGGCCGATGCGCTTCTGGCGAAAAAAGGCCGGCCCCTTGCTGTCCAGCTTTACCGCCAGGGCAAATACGGCAATCACAGGGAAGGCGAACAGCAGCAGCAGGCCGCTGGCAAGGATATCGAAAGTTCTCTTCGCCGCAGACGACATGGCGCGCCCGCTGGAAAATCCATCCGAGAAAATCAGCCAGCTGGGATTTAGCGTGTCGAGGTCGACCCGCCCTGTTTCACGCTCGAGGAAACTCGAGAACTCGTTCACATGCACACCCGCCGTCTTCACGCGAAGCAAGTCCTTCAACGGCAGGGCATTGCGCCGCTCTTCGAGCGCCAGCACGACTTCACTCGCACGAAGATGGGCGACGTGCTTCGAAAGGTCCGATATGTCGGAGCGAGGCACGGCTTCAAGCAGCCGCGTATCCGCGCCAGTCATGTCCACGAAACCGACGATGGCAAAGCCGCTGCCTTCCTTCTCGGAGAGCGTCTTCAGCCGCTGTGCCCTCGGCCCGGCCCCCAGCACCAGCACCCGGCGGCGGAAAGCCGCGCTTCCGAGCAATCCGGCGACCATCAGCCGGTTCAGCACCATCATCACGGTCGCCAGCAGCATCGCGTAGAGCAGCGTCGAGCGCCAGTAGGTCTGGCCGGGCAGCACGAAATCGAGGACTGCCAGCGCCATGATCGCCAGGCTCACCGCGACCAGCAGCCGGGCGCAGGCAAAGCGCATGGAGCGTAAGGCCTCGGCTCCATAGACCCCGACCGCGATCATGGCGACGAGCGTGGTGAGAGCGTAACCTGCGATGGTCCCTGCGCGGGCCGAGCGCGCGCCTGCATCCATGCCTATCTGTGCAGCCCTCACCATCCAGGCTATGTCGGCAGCGAGGCACAGCAGGACCAGGTCCAGCATGCCAAGCAGCAGCACGGCGTGGGGAATGTAGTGCTTGAAGAGGCGGATCATCGCTCCAACCGACAGCCACCGGTTTATCCCGGTGACCATCGGTTAGTCGCGAGGTATGAACTGTCGGTAAATCTTACAGCTTTTCGTGAAGGACGGTCGTGTTAATTAGCTACGTTCTCGGCCGCATCTTGCGCGGCATTGCCGACATTTTCGGCTGCGTTTCCGATATCTCCAGCGGCGTTGCCAACACTTTCGGCGGCGCCGGCCACGGCATTGTCCTTGGCGATCTCGGCATCGCTCATTTGCGAGAATACCACGAACGCACCGATGGCGATCACGGCGATCAGAACCAGGAAGATCCACTTCCCGTTGCCGCTCGACCGGGATGGTTCATCGCGAACGATCGTGGTCTCGGTGTGGGTGTTCCCGGCAGGAGTCTCGGTGCGAACCACGCGCTCTTCAGTCATTATCGTTTTCCTTATGCACGTCTGTAGTTTCGCAAAAATACCCGAACACTGCGGGGGTTCCGCGAAGCATAGTTGATGACTGCGGATAATCGCTAGTTAACCACAACTTGCGTCTCCCAATTAAGACATCGCCGTTAGGCGAAGATCCATGGTCCAGATCCGAAAGCCTCCCGTTCCGGTCAAAATGTACAAGCATTTTGCCGTCGTGACCGTGGCATTCACCGCCTCGATTGCGATGTTCGCCGACGAGGACCAGCGCGTCGCCCAGCAAAGGAGCGGGGAGTTTTCCCGCAAGCACGAGGTGGAGCCGAATATCCCGGCCTATGGCCGTGCCCGGCTCGAACGTTCGGAAGGCGTGGCGCAGGGCAGTTTCGCTGAAGGCGACGATGGCGGCGATTACGGGGAGCCGATGGTGGTGCCGCCCGGCGCCAACGTCACATCCATCGCGGTCGAACGATCACCGACGACCCGGACGATGCTGCCGAACATGACGCCCGAGGAAGTCGCTGCCCTGAGCGAGGAGGAATACCAGCGCCTTCTTGCCCTCTATGTAGCAGCAGGCGCAATCGAGGATGTCGACCGTAGTGCGCAGCAAAGCGAGATCGAGGCTGCTTCGGCACGTCGCTCCGGCCATGGAGGAAGCGACAGCTGAGCGCATGTTCTGCTCCGCCCGCTTTCACATCTGGTAGGTCAGCACCAGCAGGACGCTAAGCGTCGTCACCATGATCAGCACGAGTGGAACGCCGGTGCGCAGGTAATCAGCGAAGGAATAATTGCCCTCGGCCATGATCAGCATATTGGTCTGATAGGCGATCGGCGTCGCGTAGCACAGGTTGCAGCCGAACAGCACGGCGAGGATCAGGGGCTCTTGCGGTAAGCCCAGCTCGGTCGCGATGTTGAAGGCGATGGGCGTTCCCACCGTGGCCGCGGTGGCGTTGGATGCGAAATTGGTGAGCAGCGTAACGAACAGCATGATCGCTGCAAGTACCCCTGCGGGCGGGAAATGCTGCAAGCCCAGCGACAGCGTCTCGCCCAGCCAGGCTGCCGCGCCGCTATCGAGGATGATGCGCCCGATGGCGATACTGGCGGCAACCAGCACGATCACCTTGCCTGACAGCGCGCGACCTACACGGTCGAACTTCACGCAGCCTGTCACGAACATCAGGATTGCACCCGCCAGGGCAGAGATCGCGATCGGCATCTTGAGCAGATAGAGCCCGCCCTCCCCGATCCACGGAATTCCGACCGAAGCCACCGCCACGGCCGCGAACATGATCGCCGCGGCCAGCAGCGCCTTGGAACGTCGCGGCATGACCTTGACGCCCTCGAGCTGCAGCAGACTGTCCCCGGAGGCGAACGCGGCCAGCCCTTCCGGCAGGCCCTGCACCAGAAGCACGTCCCCCTCGGCAAAGCGGATTTCTGCGGAGCCGGGCGACTGGGTCCCGATCAGCCGCTCGGGCCGATGGATGCCGAGCACTGCGACGCCGTAATGGTCTGCAATGCCAGAGCTTGAAAGCGTGCGACCAAGAATGCGGCTATCGGCGGTGACGACCATTTCCACCACCTGGATGTCTTCGCCGAGGGAGCGGGAGCGGCGCGCGATGCGATCGATCACCCAGTTGGGCGCAACTTCGCCGCGAAGGATGCGCATGGCATCCTCCAAACCCCGGTGCGTGCCCGAGATGAGCAGCCGCTGGCCAACCTCGAACTGGCCGTCCGGCCGCTCCTCGAAACGGAAATCTTCCGGCAGGCGATCCACGATCTCGTCGAAGTGCTTTCCTGCCAGTTCGCTGATGGGGGTCACGCGCAGGCGGGTGAAGAAGCGGCGCTCGTACTGCACTTCGTCCGTGGAATT
Organism: Aurantiacibacter poecillastricola; assembly: GCF_030730945.1. Taxonomy (GTDB): domain Bacteria; phylum Pseudomonadota; class Alphaproteobacteria; order Sphingomonadales; family Sphingomonadaceae; genus Alteraurantiacibacter; species Alteraurantiacibacter poecillastricola. The sequence goes on along the minus strand of NZ_JAVAMS010000002.1, from coordinate 671,154 downwards.
GTCGGGCAGCAGGCGCGGCATGACCAGCCAGAGATAGGGAAAGGCCACCAGCGCAGCCATCAGCACGATGGGGGTGAAATGGAACACCGACATCTCGGGCATGCCAAGATCGCCCGCGATGCCGACCACCAGCAGGTTAGTCGAAGTGCCGATCGTCGTCGCCATGCCGCCGATCAGCACGGCGGCGTTCAGCGGGATCAGCGTTTTCGAGGCCGGCATGGCTCCGCGCTGCGCCAGCGCCACGAAAATCGGCAGCAGCAGAACGAGCACCGGCGTGTCGTTGACGATCATCGAGAGGCCGAAAGCCAGCAGCAGCGACACCAGCAGGCCAAGCTGCAGGTTCAACTTCCAAACCCGCTCCAGCATGCGCGCCGCAGGTTCGAGCGCACCTGTCACCACGAGGCCCCTGCCCATGATCATCAGCGCGCAGATGGTGATGAGGGCGTAGTGACCGAACCCCCCGAATGCGAGCACGAGCCCGTCTGTCGGCTGGGTATGCGGGAGGGGATAGAAATACAGGAACACCGCGATGATCGCGATGGTCATCAGCGAGATGATCTCGGTCGACAGTCGCCCCCGCGCAAAGGCAACGAAGACGCCCACGGTAAGGACCATTGCGGAGATGGCATGGAAGGAGGGGACTTCGATCACGGTCGGCTGCACAAATCCCAAAGCGCGCACGCAAGATCAAGCAATTTCGCCAATCCCTCTCGCGGTTTGGCGCCCCGCACCCGCTACTGCCTGGTACCTCTGGCCGGACTCGAACCGGCACTTCGTAAAGAAACTCGATTTTGAGTCGAGCGCGTCTACCAATTCCGCCACAGAGGCCTGGCCAGGCAGGAGGGGTCGCTTAGCGATAGTTGAGCGCTGCGGCAATGCAAGATCGCGCTACCGCTTCGCTACTTGAGCGGTTTCCTTCCGCGCAACCGCTTCGCTACTTGAGCGCGGTGACAATCTGCTTGTGCAGGCGCGAGTGCATTTGATCGTTGCCCGCGATTACCTGCTTGTCGCAGATCTGCTGCGAACGTCCGCGATAGTCGGAGACGAAGCCTCCCGCCTCGCGCACCAGCAGGCAGCCTGCGGCGGTATCCCACGGCGACAGGTCGCTTTCCCAGAAACCGTCATACCGGCCCGCCGCCACCCAGGCGAGATCGAGCGAAGCAGCGCCGAAACGGCGGATGCCCGCGACACTGGGGCCGAGCGCACCGAAAATGCGGGTCCATTCGGCAAAGTCGCCGTGTCCCTGATAGGGCGTACCTGTCGCGATGAGGGCTTCGGAAAGCTGGCGGCGGCCCGAAACGCGCAGGCGCCCGTCATGCAGCCAGGCACCGCGCGATTTCTCTGCCCAGAACGTCTCGTCGGTGATCGGCTGGTAGACCATGCCGGCCACAACGTCGCCCCAGTCGTCGCTGCCCAGCTTGCGCTCCTGCACGGCGATCGAGATGGCGAAATGCGGGATCCCGTGGAGGAAGTTGCTGGTGCCGTCGAGGGGATCGATGATGAAGCGCGGCTGCCCCTCGTCGCCCTCGATCTCGCCAGCTTCTTCCATCAGGAAGCCCCAGCCCGGGCGGGCCACCTTGAGCTCGTCCCACAGGATGCGCTCGGCCGCCTGATCCGCCTTGGAGACGAAATCGGAGGGACCCTTGCGGCTGACCTGCAGATGCTCGACTTCACCGAAGTCGCGGCGCAACCGGCCACCCGCCTTGCGGGCGGCCTTTTCCATTACGCGGATAAGACCTGAAATCGCAGCCATGAGAGGTCAGCCAGCCTTCCCGACATAGGACTGCTCGTAAACGTCGACCACGATACGCGTGCCGCTTTCGATATGCGGCGGCACCATGATGCGAACGCCGTTGTCGAGCACGGCGGGCTTGTAGCTGGATGACGCCGTCTGGCCTTTCACCACGGCATCGGCCTCGACGATCTCGGCCTCGATCTGGTTGGGGAGCTGCACGCTGATGGGCCTTTCTTCCCACAGTTCGAGCTGCACTTGCATTCCGTCCTGCAGGAACGGGCGAGCATCGCCGAGAAGGTCGCTGGGAAGCGTAATCTGTTCGTAGGTGTTGGTGTCCATGAACACCAGCATGTCGCCGTCCTCGTAGAGGAACTGGTATTCCTGCGTATCCAGGCGCACCTTCTCCACCGTGTCGGCGCTGCGGAAGCGTACATTGGTCTTGCGGCCATCCATCAGGTTCTTCATCTCGACCTGCATGTAGGCGCCGCCCTTGCCGGGCTGCGTATGCTGGATCTTGGCGACTTTCCAGATTCCGCCTTCATATTCGATGATATTGCCGGGACGAATGTCCACGCCGCTGATTTTCATGACTGCTTGCCCTGAGAGGTTTGGAAGAGATTTGTGCGCGCCCTACCCGAGGGGGCGCGGCTCGGCAAGCTGTGTGGAAAGGCACAGGCAATGTTCATGACGGGCTAAGCCGGCGGTGCTATGGGCCCGCTCATGATCAGGCTCCTGCATTCCCGCCTTCTCCCTTCCGCGCTTGTCGGGGCATTGCTGGCTACGCCGGCCCTGGCGCAGAGCGAAATCGGTACCGTCGAAAGGGGCCGGTATGTCTGCGAACTGCCCGGCGACGCAGGGGGCGATGTCGGCATCGTGCAGGACGGTGCCGGCTTCAGCATCGAGAGCGCCTCTCGCTATACCTCTCCGCAAGGCGGCGGCACGTATCTGCGCCGCGGGAACCGGCTGATCATGACCAGCGGTCCGCGCAATGGCGACGAGTACCAGATCGTCGGACGGCGCTTCCTGCGCAAGATCGTAGACGGTCAGCCAAGCCGGCTGCGCTGCATACGCCAGGGCCGCTGAGGTTCAGCCTTCTACCCGCACCAGCAGCGGATAGGGATTGACGGAGGTTGCCGGCTCCCACCACTCGGCGCTGGGGGTAGTTCTCATTACTTCGAAATGCAGGTGCGGAGCATCGGGCTCCGCATTGCCGGTTGACCCGACCGTTCCCAGCCTCTGCGCGCGCCGTACCTGCTGGCCTTCGTTGAGGCCGGGCGCGTAGTCGTCGAGGTGGGCGTAGTAATAGATTGTCTCGCCATCTTCCGAGCGCACATAGATCGTGTTCCCGCCCGCATCGGAGCGGAACAGCCGCTCGACCTTGCCCGGCGCTGCGGCGATGACGCTGGTGCCTGCCTCTGCCATGATGTCGAGCGCCTGGTGCAGGCGCTCTCCGCCGCCGCGTTCGTCCCTGAAGGTGTCGACAAGGTCATTCGCTGCAACACCCAGCACGGGAATTACCAGGTTGGAGGTTTGCCCTGCGTCGGGCCGGGAGACGGTTTCGCGATCGTCGGGTGTCTCGGCACCGGCCTCGAGCGGTACCTCTGCCGTCGGGGCAGGCGTTTGCCTGGTAGCGATCTCTCGCTCGATCTCGGCCGTTTCCTCCCGGTCGAGCAGGAAGGCGCCGGCAACGATCCACGCTGCGGATACCAGCGTTGCCGTTACCGCGGCGACCTGCAGTTTTTCTACGAATGGGGATGCCATGCGCCGATGATACCCTAGTCCCGGGGCTTCGCCAAAATGTCGCCGAATGCCTTTACCGCAGCGACCTCGTCACCGTTCCAGACGGCTCCGCAAACGGCGAGGAAGTCCGCGCCGGCCTCAACCAACGGCCTGCCATTGGTTGGCGTGATTCCGCCGATCGCCACGCAGGGAATTTCGAACAGCGTGCTCCACCATTCGAGCAGTTCAAGGTCCGGGCGATGCTCGCTCGCCTTGGTTTCGCTGGGGAAGAAACTGCCGAATGCGACATAATCCGCGCCGCCTTCTCCGGCCTCCATCGCCATGTGGCGACTGGCGTGGCAAGTGACCCCGATCTGCATCTCGCGGCCCAGTTCTTCGCGCGCCGCGCGCATGTCACCATCCGCCTGCCCCAGATGCACTCCGTCGGCCTTGAGCCGCCTGGCGAGCGCGACCGAATCGTTGACGATGAATGCAACGTCGCGGGAAGCGCATATCTCCTGCAAGGGCGCTGCCAGCCGCGCAGCCTCGTGCTGGTCGACGTCCTTAACCCGGAACTGGAAGGCGGTGCAGAAGCCCTCTCCGGCCGCCAGCGCTCGGTCGAGCCGCCGGGGAAACTCCCCGCTCACATCGAGCGGGGAGATCAGATAAAGCTGGCAGGCATCGCTCATCGGCAGATCAGGCGACCGAGGCCGCGCAGATCGAATTGATGGCCTTGCCCAGCGCCGCGTCGAACTCCTCGTCGCTCTGGTCGGCGCGCAGGTCCTGCAGCATGGCGCGGCTGAAGCTGGCGATCATGCCCTTGTTCTTGGCCAGCTCGGCACAGGCTTCCTCCGTAGTGTAGCCGCCGGAAAGGGCCACCACGGCGAGAACCCTGGGATGCTCGATGAGCTCGCGGTAGAGATTGGCCTTCACCGGGATCGAGAGTTTCAGCATGACCTGGCGGTCGTCGGCAAGCGCATCGAGGTTCTTCAGGATCTCGGTCTTCAGCATCTCCTCGCCCTCGGCGCGGTCGGCGGCCTTGATGTCGTATTCCGGCTCGAGAATGGGCATGAGGCCTACATCGATCACCCGGTTACCGACTTCGAACTGCTGCGCGACGATCGCTGCGATACCCTGCTGGTTGGCCGACTTGATGACCGAGCGCTCCTTGGTGCCGAACATGCCGTGCTTCACCGACTTTTCCAGCAGCGCATCGAGCCTGGTGAGCGGCTTCATCAACTGCACCCCGTTCTCCTCGTCAGCAAGGCCCTGGTCGATCTTGATGAAGGGCACCACCCCGCGATCCTTCAGCGCCTCCGCAGTGGGCTTGCCTTCGACTTCGCCGTCCATCGTCTTCTCGAACAGGATCGCGCCGATGACCTTGCCCTTGGCAAAGCTGGGTGAGGTGATCACGCGGGCGCGCATTTCGTGGATCCTGGCGAACATCTCGTCCTCGCCGTTCCACTCGCTATCGTCGACGCCGTAGCCGCGCAGCGCCTTGGGCGTGGAGCCGCCCGACTGGTCCAGCGCGGCGATGAAGCCGTTACCTTCGGCGATCTTTGCGGTCATTTCCTGCTTGTTCATTCGGAAGCTCCTCAACTCCGGTGAAAATCTGTGCCGCGTCCCTATGCTGCGGTGCGGAGCAAGGCAAGTTGATGAAGTACATCCGTGTACGAAAGCCCCGAGGGCGCAGCCCGCCAGCACGAATGTGGGGCTGTAGGAAAGCGGGAAATACCCTCCCGGTCAGTCCTGCTTCTTCAGAGCCGCGGTCAGGTTGATGGCGATGGAGATGCGCTTGCCCTCCCCGTGAAAGGCGCGGACCGCGTGTTGCAGCCAGCTTGGAAACATCACGATCATGCCGGTCTGCGGACGGATCGTGGGTTCGCGCGGGGTGTGCCGGCCATTCGCCCCGAGCCGGCGCAGGTCGGGCGCCGTCATGGCGTTCATGGGCATGCGCGGATCGAGCAGTTGCAGTTCCCCGCCAAGCTCGGTGTCCTCGTCACCCTCGTAGCCGTCGTCGAGATAGGCCACTGCCGACCAGAAGCTGCCCGGATGGGTGTGGTACTGGTTGGAATGGCCCTTGCGGCTGACATTGGCCCACATCTCGGGAATCCAGCCAAAGCGGCTTTCCTGCGGCGACTTGGTATCGAGCGTGTGCGCATCGGCCATCGTCATGGCCTTGTAGGCGAGCGCCCTTGCGGCCTCCCCGCCCCATTCCAGCATCTGGGTGTTGGAATGCCAGCCACCGACATTGCTGATCGACACCCCTTGCGCATCGCGCGCCATCTCCGCCTCCACCGCTTCCCGTAGCATCGCCAGACCCGCTTCACTCTGCAGCCGGTCTATGACGAAAGGCGTTGCAAAGAGGTCGCGGGTTTCGGCCATGGCGCTAGGCGGAGAGTGCGGCCACCCCCGGCAGTTCCTTGCCTTCCATCCATTCGAGGAAGGCGCCGCCTGCCGTGGAGATGTATGTGACCTTGTCGGTCACGCCTGCATGCGCGAGCGCAGCGACCGTATCGCCGCCCCCCGCCACCGATGTGAGCGAGCCGTCCTGCGTAAGCGCCGCGGCCGTCCTGGCGAGCGCCGCGGTGGCCGTATCGAAGGGCGGGATTTCGAACGCGCCCAGCGGCCCGTTCCACACCAGTGTGGCGCAGGTCTTGAGCACGTCGCCCAGCGCTTCCGTCGCTTGCGGGCCGATGTCGAGGATCATCTCGTCCGCGGCCACTTCGTGCACGTTGCAGGTGCGCACGCTCGGCGGATTGGCGGCGAATTCCTTGGCGACGACAACATCATAGGGAAGGTGGATGGTGCATCCTGCCTCGTCGGCCTTGTCCATGATGGTGCGGGCCGTGCCTGTCAGGTCGTGTTCGCAAAGGCTCTTGCCGACGTCCACGCCGTTGGCGGCGAGGAAGGTGTTGGCCATTCCGCCGCCAATGATGAGGTGCTGCACCCGGCGTGAGAGATTCTCCAGCACGGCGAGCTTGGTGGAGACCTTCGCCCCGCCCACAACGGCGGCTACCGGAGGCGCCGGATTGCCCAGAGCCGCGTCGAGCGCCTTTAGCTCCGCTTCCATGGCGCGCCCTGCGTAAGCAGGCAGGACATGGGCCAGCCCCTCGGTCGTTGCATGGGCGCGGTGCGCGGCGGAAAAGGCGTCGTTCACGTAGAAATCGCCATTCGCCGCGATGGCCCTGGCAAACTCTGCGTCATTGGCTTCCTCGCCCGGCCAGAAGCGCGTGTTTTCTAGAATACCGATGTCGCCATCGCGCAGGATGTCGACCGACTGCGCCACCACGGGTCCCTGCACTTCAGAGATGAACATGACCTCCCGGTCCAGAACTTCCTCCACCGCGCCCTGCACGTAGCTGAGCGACATGGTGGAGTGCCGCTCACCCTTGGGACGCCCGAAATGTGCGAGCAGCAGGACTTTCGCGCCGCGCCCGCTAAGCTCGAGAATGGTGGGCGCAACAGCCTTCACGCGAGTGAGATCGGTGGCCCGGCCTTCCGCCATCGGCAGGTTGAGATCCACCCGCACCAGCGCCCGCTGGCCGGAGAGATCTTGCGGAAGGTCGTCAAGGGTCTTGAAGGTGCTCACAAGTCTAACTCCGTTCGCCCTGAGCCTGTCGAAGGGCTGCTTTTCCTTTGCTGCGGATGTGCCTGTCGAAGAACAAGACAGTACTTCGACAAGCTCAGCACGGACGGGTTCGGATCATAGCAGCTTCGCCATCACCCCGGCAGTGTCGATCATGCGGTTGGAGAAGCCCCATTCATTGTCGTACCAGCTGACGACGCGCGCCAGCTTGCCCTCCAGCACCGCTGTCTCCAGCGAATCCACGGTGGAGGACGCGGGGTGATGGTTGAAGTCCTGCGAGACGAGGGGCTTTTCGGTATAGTCGAGCACGCCCTTCATCGGGCCGGTGGCGGCAGCCAGCAGCGCCTTGTTCAGCTCTTCCGCGCTGGTGTCGCGGCCCGGCGTGAAGACGAGATCGATCAGCGAGACATTGGGCGTGGGAACGCGCACGGAGGAGCCGTCGAGCTTGCCTGCCAGTTCCGGCAGCACCAGGCCCACGGCGCGCGCGGCGCCGGTCGTGGTGGGAATCATGTTCTGCGCCCCGCCGCGCGCACGGCGCATGTCCTTGTGCATCTGGTCGAGCATGCGCTGGTCATTGGTGTAGGAATGGATCGTGGTCATGAAACCGCGCTCGATCCCCACCGTCTCGTGCAGCACCTTGGCCACCGGCGACAGGCAGTTGGTGGTGCAGCTGGCGTTGGAGACAATCACGTCGTCCGCCGTCAGCACATCGTGGTTCACGCCGTAGACCACCGTCGCCGACACGCCCTTGGCCGGAGCCGAGATCAGGACCCGCTTGGCCCCTGCATCGAGGTGGGGCTTGGCATCGTCGTGGCTCTGGAAAAAGCCCGTGCATTCGAGCACGATCTCGACGCCCATGTCCTTGTGCGGCAGCTTGCCGGGATCGCGCTCGGAGGTAACTGCGATGCTCTTGCCGTTCACGACGAGATTGGTGCCGTCCACTTCCACCGTGCCGGGGAAACGGCCATGCGTGCTGTCGAAGCCAAACAGCAGGGCGTTGGACTCGGTATCAGCGAGGTCGTTGATCGCCACGAGTTCGAAGTCATGATCGTCCCGCTCCAGCAGAGCGCGAGCAACGAGCCGCCCGATGCGTCCGAAACCGTTGATCGAAACCTTAGTCGCCATGGTAGAAACTCCTGCTTAGTCGTTCAGATTGTTCTTGATTTCGGGAACGATGGCTTCGGCGGTCAGGCCGAATTTCTCGAACAGGTCCTTTGCCGGGGCGGATGCGCCGAAGCGGTCCAGCCCGAAATTGAGCCCGTTCGCCATTGTGTAGCGCTCCCAGCCGAAAGTCGTGCCGGCCTCGATCGAGACGCGCAGGATTTCGGACGGCGAAACATTGGGAAGGATGTCCTCCCGGTAAGCTGCATCCTGCTCGTCGAACAGTTCGGCGCATACCATCGAGACGACGTCGCAGCCGATGCCGTCCTTCTCCAGCTTCTCCGCGCATTCCAGCGCGAGGTGCACTTCGGAGCCCGTGGCGATCAGGATCACGCGGCGCTTGTTGCCCGCGCGCTTGAGGCGGTAGGCGCCCTTGGAGCACATGTCCTTCTCGTCGGGCGAATTGCGCACCTGCGGCAGGCCCTGGCGGCTCAGCGCGATGACCGAGGGACGGTCCTTCTGCGCCAGAGCCACCTGCCAGCACTCGGCGGTCTCCACGCGGTCCGCCGGGCGCATCACGAGGATGTTGGGCATGGCGCGCAAGGACTGCAGGTGCTCGATCGGCTGGTGGGTCGGGCCGTCCTCGCCAAGGCCGATGCTGTCATGCGTCATCACGTAGATCACGCGTGCCTGCTGCAGCGCGGAAAGGCGGATCGCGCCGCGAGCATAGTCGGTGAAGATCAGGAAGGTGCCGCCATAGGGGATTACGCCCCCGTGCAGCGCCATGCCGTTCATTGCCGAGGACATGCCGAATTCGCGAATGCCGTAATAGACGTAGCGGCCCGAGTAGTCCTCCGCCGTGAATGCGGTGATTCCGCCCGCCTTGGTGTTGTTCGACCCGGTAAGGTCGGCGCTGCCGCCAAGCAGCTCTGGGACAAGTGGATTGAGCACGTCCAGCGCGTTCTCGCTGGCCTTGCGCGTCGCCACTTTCTCGGCGCTTTCCAGCCACTTGTTGAAGGTCCTTGCGCCAACATCTCCGCTGGGAAGGTCGCCTGCCATGCGCCGCATGAACTCTGCCTTGTCTTTCGAAGCATCGAGCCGGCCCTGCCACTCGGCATGGGCATCCTTGCCGCGCTTGCCTGTCGCCAGCCAGTCCTCGCGGATATCGTCCGGCACCACGAAGGCCGAGTGGTTCCAGCCCAGTTCCTTGCGCGCGGCCTCGATTTCCTCGTCACCGAGCGGCGCGCCGTGGGTGGCGCTGGTGCCCTGCTTGTTGGGCGCGCCCTTGCCGATGATGGTGGTGCAGCGAACCAGCGTCGGATGCTCGGTCTCCGCAACGGCAGCGTCCAGCGCGCGGCGGATGGAGGCGTAGTCGTGCCCGTCGCACTCCACCACGTGCCAGCCCGTGGCGCGGTAGCGAGCGGGAATATCCTCCGAGGAGGACAGCGACACCTTGCCGTCGATGGTGATGTTGTTGTCGTCCCACAGCACGATCAGGCGGCCAAGCTTCAGGTGCCCGGCAAGGCCGATCGCCTCGTGGTTGACGCCTTCCATGAGGCAGCCATCGCCCGCGATCACCCAGGTGCGATGGTCGACCAGTTCGTCTCCGAACACCGCATTTAGGTGCCGTTCCGCCATCGCCATGCCGACGGCCATCGCGAGGCCTTGCCCCAGCGGACCGGTGGTGGCTTCCACGCCGTCGAGCAGGAAGTTTTCCGGGTGACCGGCGCAAGGCGAATTCAGCTGGCGGAAGTTCTTGATGTCCTCCAGCGTCGGCGCATCGTAGCCGGAAAGGTGCAGCAGCGAGTAGATCAGCATCGAGCCATGGCCGGCGGACAGCACGAAGCGGTCGCGGTCGGCCCAGTCGGGCGCCTTGGGATCGAACTTCAGGTAATCGTTCCACAGCACCGTGGCGACATCGGCCATGCCCATCGGCATGCCGGGGTGCCCCGATTTCGCAGCCTGCACCGCGTCCATCGACAGGGCGCGGATGGCATTGGCCATGTTGGTGTAACGGGCGGTGTCGTCACTCATGCGTATCGCTCCCTGGGCGGGCCGCTTGGATCATCGCGGCGATTCGGTTGCGGGCTGTGTGGTGGTGGCGACGCGCGAGGTCAAGCAAGACACCCTTTAACGCGGCAAAGCGTCAATGAGACAAGCTGGAGTTATTCACAGCTTGCCGCACCAAGCCTTTGCCGAATGGCGATTTGGGAGTAATTCCCCCCGGATGAACGGCGACCGCATCGCGAAGGCCCTAGCCCGCATCGAAGCCGCCTCGTCCCGGATCGAGACCGCGATTGCCAATCGCCCGAATGCCGATCCTGAGCTCGAGGCTCGCTATCGGCACCTGCGCGCGGAAGCCGAAGGCGTGCTGGAAGATGTCGATGCGCTGATTGCGGAGCTGGAAGGGTGAGCACCAGCAACGTCACTCTCTCCATCGCGGGGCGCAGCTTCACCCTCGCCTGCGCGCCGGGCGAGGAAGCGCATATCCTGCGGCTGGGAAACACCATCGATGCCAAGCTGCGGGAGCAGAACAACTTCGGCAGCCAGTCGGCCGAGCGCATCCTGCTCTACGCCTCGCTGATGCTGGCCGACGAATTGCACGAGCTTCGCTCTGCCGGCACGCAGTCGGCAGCCGAGCAGGACGCGAGCGCCGAACCGCTCGAAAACGTCGCCCGAAGGCTGGAAGAATTGGCGGACCACCTTGAGAGTGACGCCCCGCGCGCCTAAATGGGTGTTGGCGGGACTGCCCGGTACGAGCCGTTAGAGAATATCCCTGAGGCTATAAGCAATCCAAGGGAGCTGTCCCTATTGGAACCCTGGTTCCGGATATACGGCGCCCACCTGACGTTAAGGCGTCAGAGGATTTCCCGGCAAACGACCCATGGTGGTTCCGCCACTCCCTACTTCGTGCGCTACCCGTTGGCCCTGTGGGCCTAGTTCGACCCGCCATTCAAGCGCGTTTTCCATCGCGCTACCGCTTCGCTACTTGAGCGCGGGGATGCCGCACCCTAGCTGGGCTGCATGTCCTCGATTTCCGAACAGAAAGCCGCCCTGCGCAAGCAACTCCGCAAGGCTCGCCGCGAGCATGCCGCCGCCCTGCCGAAGGAGGTGAGCGCACTGGTATTCCGCCAGCCTCCCGCCCCTATCCGCGAGCGGGTGCCGGAGAATGCCATCATCGGCCTCTACCGCGCTGACACGGGCGAGGCTCCCGCAGCCAGCTATGCGCGTCATTTCCTCGATACCGGTCACACCATCGCCCTGCCCCGTATCGGTGCGCTGGACGCGCCCATGACCTTCCATCGCCATACCGATCCCTATGACGAGAGCGATCTCGTGGAAGGGCCGATGGGCCTGAGGCAACCTTCACCGGAGGCCGAGCAGCTCACACCGGACGTGCTGTTCATGCCCCTTGTCGGCTTTACCGAAAGGGGCGAGCGCATCGGCCAGGGCGGCGGCTTCTACGACCGCTGGCTGGCCGCACATCCCGCCACGCTGGCTTTCGGCCTGGCCTGGGACGTGCAGAAGGTGGACGAGTTGCCGATCGAGGAACACGACATGCCCCTGAGCGCGATCATCACTCCTACCCGCATCTACGGGCCGTTCTGATGCGCACCGAACCCACCTGGCGCATCCCGGTCGGCATCCTCGCCCTTCTTGCCGGACTGATTCTGTACGGCATACTGGTGGCGATCTTCGCGCCGCCACTGATCGGCGGATGGCCCGTCTGGGCGCAGACGCTGGTTTACATCGTGCTGGGGGTGATCTGGATCCGCCCGCTCAGGCGCTTCCTGATCTGGATGGAAACGGGCCGCTGGGGTTAGGCGTTGGGGCTTCATGCCCGAACTTCCCGAAGCCGAAGCCAATCGTCGCCGTATCGAGGACAAGTGCCTCAATCGCACCATCGAGGAAGCGGTCCCTGGCGACAATGTCACCTATATCGAACTGCCCGGCGACAATGAGCGCGCCCGGTTGGTCGGGCGGCAATTCACCGAGACCCATCGCCACGGCAAGCTGATCTTCGCCGGATCGAAAACGGGCCCGTGGATCTGCGTGCACCTGGGCATGACCGGCAGCCTCATCCCCTTCGACGAAGGCACCGACGAGCAGCCGAGCGCCACAAAGTTCCTGATTCGCTTCGAAGGCGACCGCGCCCTCGCCTTTCGCTGTCCGCGCAAGCTGGGATGGCTGCGCGTGGTGGATTCGCCGGAGGAGGAGGTCGAGCGCATCGGCTTCGGCCCGGATGCACTTGAGATCGGCGAGGACGACTTCGTCGAGGTCATCGGCGGCACCAACGGCGCGGTAAAGTCTGCGCTGATCGAGCAGAAGAAGATCGCCGGTGTGGGAAACCTGTGGTCCGACGAGATCCTGTTCGATGTCGGCATCGTGCCCGATCGCAAGGCGAACGAACTGGACGAAGACACCCTGCGCAAGATGTACGGCGTTATGCGCGACCGGTTGCGAGCGGTGGTGAAGACGAATGCCGACTATTCGCAATTGCCGGATGACTGGCTGGTCCGTCACCGGAAGAAAGGCGAGGACTGCAGGAGGTGCGGCGGCACGATCCGCAACAAGACCGTGGGCGGTCGCAGTGCGTATTACTGCGACCGTCACCAGGACTGATTGGAAAAGGTCCCAAGTGGCGCGAGTGACGGGACTTGAACCCGCGACCTTCGGCGTGACAGGCCGACACTCTAACCAACTGAGCTACACCCGCGCATTCTTGAGCGGCTAGCGCCTCTTGGGAGCCGCGCATCTAGTGGAGGGTTCCAACCCTGTCAACACACCAGAAGCGGCTTTTTGGACTATCTTCAAATAAGCTCGTTCATCCCGCCAGAATCGTGGCCGGAGCCTCGAGTTTCTTCTTCAATTCCTGCACGAAAGCGGCGGCATCGTAGCCATCGACCACGCGGTGATCGCAGCTGATCGAGATGTTCATCAGCTTGCGCTTCTCGATCCGCTCCTGCCCGTCCGGCTGGCGCACGAACATGGGCCGCTCGATGATGCGATTCGGGCCGATGATGGCGACTTCGGGTCGGTTGATCACCGGCGTCGTCGCCACCCCGCCCAGCGGACCTAGCGAGGTGATGGTGAGAGTCGAGCCGGACAGTTCCTCCGACTTCGCCGTACCACTCCGCGCCGCCTCGGCCAGCCGCCCGATCTCGCGCGCAAGCTGCCACAGGTTCTGGTTCTGCGCATCGCGGATGACAGGGACCATGAGGCCGTTGTCAGTCATCGTCGCCATGCCCAGATGCACCGCGCCGTGACGGGTAACGACGCGCGCCTCGTCGTCGAAGCGGGCGTTGATCATCGGAAAATCGGGAAGCGTCTTGCAGATCGCGCTGATCAGCAGCGGCAGCAGGGTGAGCTTGGGGCGGTCGCCGCGGTTCTCGTTCAGCTGCGCGCGGGTTTCCTCCAACGCCGTGACGTCGGTTTCCTCGACATAGGTGAAATGCGGAATGTTGCGCTTGGAGGCCGCCATGTTCTCGGCGATGCGCTTCCTGAGGCCGATGACCTTGACCTCTTCATCGGCACGCGCCGGGCCGGAGCCCGCATAGCCGCCGGAATAGGAGATGAAGGCGTCGAGATCAGCGTGGCGGATACGTCCGTCCTCGTGCGGTTTCACCTGCGCGAGGTCGATTCCGAGGTCCTTCGCACGCTTGCGCACGGCGGGGGATGCAAGGACCTTGGTATCCGTCGCAGCAGACGAAGGTGCGGGAGCGGGCGCGGGCGTCGGCGCCGGAGCGGGCTTATCCTTCTCGACCGCCTCAGCCGCGTCCTCCTGGTCCGAGGGATCGGGGTTCTCCACCTCGATCCGCTTCTCGACTTCATCATCTTTCGGCGCGGGCGCATCGGCTGCTTCGGCCACCGCTTCGTTCACCTCGAGAACATCGTCGGGGACTTCGCCCTCGACCTCGATCACGGCCAGCATTCCGCCGATGGCAACCGTATCGCCAACCTCGCCCGCGACTTCGAGGACGGTCCCGGAAACGGGGCTTTCCATTTCCACCGTCGCCTTGTCGGTCATCATGTCGGCAAGCTGGCCGTCTTCCTCGATACGGTCGCCGACCTTGACGTGCCAGGCGACGATCTCGGCCTCGGCGATGCCCTCGCCAATGTCGGGCAGGTTGAAGGTGAACTTGGCCATGTGCGTCAGTCCTGCAAAAGCTTGTCGATGGCCTCGCCGATGCGGACGGGGCCGGGGAAATAGGCCCATTCGAGGCTGTGGGGATAGGGTGTGTCGAAGCCGGTTACGCGTTCGATGGGCGCCTCGAGGTGGTAGAAGCAGCGCTCCTGCACCAGCGCGGAAAGCTCCGAACCGAAACCGGAGGTGCGCGTCGCCTCGTGGACGATCATGCAGCGACCGGTTTTCCTGACCGACTCCTCGATCGCTTCGATATCGAGCGGCACCAGCGTGCGCAGGTCGAGGATCTCGGCGTTCACGCCCTTGGAGCGCGTGACGCTCTCGACCACGTGCACCATCGTTCCATAGGCGAGGATCGTCATCGCATCGCCCTCGCGCACGGTGCGCGCCTTGCCGAGCGGAATGCGGTAATGGCCTTCAGGCACCTGCGCCTCGTCGAAGCCTTTCCAGCTCTTGGCGGGCTTGTCGTAATAGCCGTCGAACGGGCCGTTATAGATGCGCTTGGGCTCGAAGAAGATGACGGGGTCGTTGTCCTCGATACAGCTGATGAGCAGGCCCTTCGCATCATAGGGCGTGGAGGGGATCACCGTCTTCAGGCCCGAGACGTGGGTGAAGATGCTCTCCGGGCTCTGCGAGTGGGTCTGCCCGCCGAAGATCCCACCGCCGAATGGGCTACGCACCGTCATCGGCGCGGTGAACTCGGCTGCCGAACGATAGCGCAGGCGCGCTGCCTCGGAAATGAGCTGGTCGAGGCCGGGATAGATGTAGTCGGCGAACTGGATTTCCGGCACGGGGCGAAGGCCATAGGCGCCCATTCCCACCGCGACACCGATGATGCCGCATTCGGAGATCGGCGTATCGAACACGCGGGTCTTGCCGTATTTCTCCTGCAGACCCGCCGTGCAGCGGAACACGCCGCCGAAATAGCCGATATCCTCTCCCAGCAGGATCACGTCGTCATCGCGTTCGAGCATGTTGTCGAGGGCGGAATTGATCGCCTCGATCATGTTCATCTCGCGCGTCTCGCCCGCGTCCTTGGCTTCGCCGGTCTGGCGCTCCTGATCCATGGTTTCGGCGGGGGGCGTCATTCGGGTCGTCCTTCGGGAAACTTGATCTTGCGCTCGCGGATCGCCTGCTCGGCCTGTTCTTCAAGGTGCCAGGGCAGTTCCTCGAACACATCCTCGAACATGGTGTGGAACGGGTGATGCAGGCCGTGGCCGAGAATGCCGTTCTTCTCCGCCTGCTTCATGGATGCACGGACATGCTCGTCCAGTTCCTTGTCCATGGCTTCCTGCTGCTCCTCGCTCCACTCGCCCAGCTGGATGAGGTGGTTCTTCAGGCGCATGATCGGATCGCCCAGCGGCCACTCTGTCCGCTCCTCGGCAGAGCGGTAGGCGCTGGGATCGTCGGAGGTGGAGTGCCCCTCGGCGCGGTAGGTGAAGTGCTCGATCAGCGTCGGCCCGGCATTGGCGCGGGCGCGGTCGGCGGCCCAGCGCTCGGCAGCGAACACGGCGAGCGGGTCGTTGCCGTCGACGCGCAAGCCCGCCATGCCGTAGCCTATGGCGCGCGCGGCAAAGGTGGCTCTCTCGGCCCCGGCGAACCCGGAGAAGGACGAGATGGCCCACTGGTTGTTGATGACGTTGAAGATGACCGGCGCGTTGTAAACGGTCGCGAAGGTCAGCGCGGAGTGGAAGTCCCCTTCCGCCGTACTGCCCTCGCCCACCCAGGTCGCGGCAATGCGCGAATCGCCCTTCGACGCGCTCGCCATGGCAAAGCCGGTCGCTTGCGGCAGCTGCGTCGCAAGGTTGCCGCTGATGGAGAAGAAGCTGAGACGCTTCGAGCAATACATGATCGGCAGCTGGCGGCCCTTCAGCTTGTCCGCCTTGTTCGAGTAGATCTGGTTGATCATCTCGGTGAGCTCGTAACCGCGCGCGATCAGGCAGCCCTGCTGGCGATAGCTGGGGAAGATCATGTCGTCGCCCGCCAGCGCATGGGTGGCGCACACGCTCGTCGCCTCCTCGCCTGTGCACTTCATGTAGAAGCTGGTCTTGCCCTGCCGCTGGGCGCGGTACATGCGATTGTCGAAGGCGCGCACCAGCGCCATCTCGCGCAACATCCCGCGCAGAGTTTCGGCATCAAGGCGCGGGTCCCACGGGCCATGCGCCGCGTTATCCTCGCCCAGCACCCGGATGAGATCGTTGCAGAGCGGAAATGTCTCCTGCGCTTCCGCTGCCTCGTCCGGGCGCGGCTGCGCGCCGGGCTCGCTTATCGGAATGTGACTGAAGTCGACCGTGTCGCCGGGCCGATAGCGCGGCTCCGGCACGTGGAGCGCAAGTTTCGGGCGGTTGCTGCCCTTGTCGTCGCTGCCGTCGGCCACTGCCTTTGCTCCCGTATCATTATTCCAGTCTGGCGGAATTATATTAGTTACAGATGTAACCGTCAATCCATCTCGACACAGGAGTTCTCAGACAGCCACGGGCGCGCGCAGCACTCCTTGCGGATCGTAGTCGACCACCTCGAAATCCTCGAACGCGTATTCGAATATCGTCGGCGGTTTTCTCCTGAGAACAAGCCTCGGCGTGCCTTCGGGTTCCCTCGCCAGCTGCGCCTCCACCAGCTCGGTATGGTTGAGGTAGAGATGCGTGTCGCCGCCGGTCCAGACGAGCTCGCCCGGCTGCAACCCTGTTTGCGCCGCCATCATGCGCGTGAGCAGCGCCGCGCCGAACAGGTTGAAGGGCAAGCCAAGCGCCACGTCGCAGCTGCGCTGGTAGAGCAGGCAGTTGAGCCGCGCCTTCTCCCCCTCGCCTGCGACATGGAACTGGTAGGTCTTGTGGCAAGGCGGCAGGGCCATCCGGTCGAGCTCGGCGACGTTCCAACCCTCGATGATGTGACGGCGGCTGCCCGGATTGGTCTTCAGGCTTTCGACAACCTGCGCCACCTGGTTGATGCCGGGTCCCTGTTCATAGCGGCCGTCCGGGCCGTACTGATAGGTCGGCCAGTCCACCCACTGCTTGCCGTAGACGGGCCCCAGTTCGCCCCAGTTCGTCGCAAACGCCTCGTCCGCCACGATGCGCGCTTCGAAATCCTTCTGGGCTATATCCTCGCCGCTCGCCTGCCGGTATTTCGCCAGCGGCCAGTCGGACCAGATGGTGACGCCTTGTTCCAGCAGCGGGCGTATATTGGTGCTGCCGGTGAGGAACCACAGCATTTCCTTCGCCGCGGCCTTCCAGAACACGCGCTTGGTGGTCAGCAGCGGCACGCGGTCGCCGCGCAGGTCGAATCGAAGCATGGTACCGAAAACGGACCGCGTGCCGACGCCGGTGCGATCCATCCGCTCGTCGCCCTGCTCCCAGATATGGCGCATGAGATCGAGATATTGCCATTCGGGATGACGGTCTTGGGAGATGCTCATGCAGGCCTCGCTATCAGCATCGCAATGGGTGTGCCAGACATGGCGCAAACCACGCCAGTTCACTTTGCGAGAAGACAGGCTTGCCAGCGCGATGTCCGCTCCGTATAGGGCCGCCTCTGCCTCGCGGGGGTTCGCCCCCGCCACGCACCGGTCGGGGAGTAGCTCAGCCTGGTAGAGCACTGTCTTCGGGAGGCAGGGGCCGGAGGTTCGAATCCTCTCTCCCCGACCAATTTTCGTCCCTTTCGACATTAAGCCGCAGAATTCCGCCGTTTTTCTTCAACCAAGCTCGAACGCCGAACGGTCGGCTGTTGCTCACTCCGGGGCCTCTAAGGGCGGACGAAGGGTTTGCGCCGAGCAGGCCGCCGCTTACGCGCCGTAGACTGGCTCATCCACTCTCCCGTTCGTGCCTATCCGGACAATGATTTCGGCATTTTCGACATATTCGCAAACGCTGGGCAGTGGACTTCCGACTTGTACAGCACCTCTGTCACGAGCGCTACAGACCAGCAGCCAGGCAAGGACAGGCCGTGGATACGTCCATCAGTCAAATTGGTTTCCGCTGCGTCGTTCGCAAGATTTGACGAAATGTTCTCGCCCTGGGGCAAGTATGGCGCTTGGCGAGGCAGGTGCTGTTCCCTAGCATCGGTCATGCCACGTCTCTTGGGCAAGACGGTATTAAAGGGGCACCTTGTGAGCGAAGACACGACCATCGGAAAGTTCACCCGGCGCGATGTGATCGGCGCGGCGGGTGCGGCGACCTTGGCGGTCACCGTTCCGGGACTTGCACAAACCCCGGGGCGCAGACCCAACTTTCTTTTCATCATGGCAGACGACCTCGGCTATGCCGATCTCTCCTGCTATGGACGCCGCGAATACCAGACGCCGGTGCTCGATGGTCTCGCCGCGCAGGGGCTGAAGTTCAATCACGGCTATGCCAACAGTGCGGTATGCTCGGCAACGCGCGTGGGGCTCATCACCGGGCGCTACCAGTACCGCGTGCGAGTGGGCCTGGAAGAGCCACTGGGCAACCGCGAGCTGGGACTCGAGCCATCGCACCCCACCCTTCCCTCGCTGCTGAAGGGTGCGGGCTATCATACCGGCCTTGTCGGCAAGTGGCACCTGGGCTGGCTGCCGGATTTTGGCCCGCAGCTGAGCGGCTACGACGAGTTCTGGGGCATTCGCGGCGGAGGCGTCGACTATTTCACGCACAAGGTGAACGGCCAGCCGGACCTTTGGGACGGCGACGTGCAAATCGAGGAGGTCGGCTACATGACCGACATGATGGCCGATCGGGCCATCGAGTATCTCGATGCCCGCGGCGGAGAGGTGAACAGGCCCTGGCTGCTCTCGCTGCATTTCACTGCCCCGCACTGGCCGTGGGAAGCGAACGATGCAAAAGGTCGGGCTGAGAGCGCGCGTCTGGACGAACATGGCCCGACGATACCCGGCTCGCTCGACATCACGCATTTCGATGGCGGCGACATGGAGACCTATGCCGGCATGGTCACCAGCCTCGACATGAATGTGGGCCGCGTCCTCGCTCGTCTTGCCGAACTGGGGATGGAACAGGACACGGTGGTCGTCTTCACCAGCGACAATGGCGGGGAGCGGTTCAGCGACAATTGGCCCTTCACTGGCATCAAGACAGAGCTGCTGGAAGGCGGGATGCGTGTGCCTCTCCTCGTGAAGTGGCCGGGCCTCACTCTCCCGGGTACCGAGACTGATGTGCCAGCGATGTCGATGGATTTCCTGCCCACATTCCTCGCGGCAGCAGGCACTTCGCCGCACCCGGACTATCCCAGCGACGGCGTGGACCTGCGCCCTGTCCTGGCGGGCGGCACATTGCCCGAGCGCACGCTGTTCTGGCGCTTCTGGGCAAAGGACCAGAAGGCAGCAAGACGCGGCGACTTCAAATATCTCTCCATCGCGGGCGAGGAATATTTGTTCGACGTGGTGGCCGACCCGCTGGAACGCGCGAATCTCAAGTACCGCCGACCGGAGATCTTCGAAAGTCTGAAGACTGCGTTCAACGACTGGAACGAGGGAATGCTGGCCGATCCGAACGCCTCCTCCTATCGCTTTACGCCGCGGGAACTGGCCGATCATTTCGGATGGGACAGCTGAGTGCAGCCGAGCAGGTTCGCCAATGCCGGAACCGGTAAACACAGGGTCCACCCCTTGTAATCTGGCGGTAACATCGCCATTGGGGCGGTGCTGCTGCTCTTAAACGGAAATCGATGACTACCACCCCCTCCCTCGTCGACGCGGGCGCCTTCGATTTGCATGGCGACAAGCTGCGTGAAGAATGCGGCGTGTTCGGCATCATCGGTGCGGCCGACGCTTCGGCTGCCTGCGCCCTCGGTCTGCACGCTCTCCAGCATCGTGGGCAGGAAGCCGTCGGCATTTCCAGCTTCGACGGGGCCGAATTCATCACCCGGCGCGGCCTGGGCCACGTGGCGGACAATTTCTCCAGCGCCGAGTCGCTGGCCGAGCTGAAGGGCCACATGGCGGTGGGCCATGTGCGCTATTCCACCACTGGTGGTTCGGGGCTGCGTAACGTGCAGCCGCTTTATGCCGATCTTGCCAGCGGCGGCTTCGCCGTCGCGCATAACGGCAACATATCCAACGCCATGCAGCTGAAGCAGGAACTGGTCAGCAAGGGCGCGATCTTCCAGTCGACCTCCGACACCGAGGTGATCATCCACCTCGTGGCGACCAGCCGCTATCCAACCATGCTCGACAAGCTAACGGATGCGCTGCGCATGGTTGAGGGTGCTTACGCCCTCACCGTTATGACGCCGCGAGGCATGGCCGCCTGCCGCGATCCGATGGGCATCCGCCCGCTGGTGATGGGTAAGCTTGGCGATGCCGTCGTCTTTGCCAGCGAGACTGTGGCGCTGGACGTCGTGGGCGCGGAATTCATACGCCAGGTCGACCCCGGCGAACTGATCGAGGTGGATTTCGATGGCACGATCCGCTCGCATCGCCCCTTCGGCGAAACCAAGGCGCGGCCCTGCATTTTCGAGCATGTGTATTTCAGCCGGCCCGATTCCATCTTCAACCAGCGCAGCGTCTACGAAAGCCGCAAGAATATCGGCGCGGAACTGGCGCGGGAATCGCCGTGCGAGGCGGATCTCGTCGTGCCAGTGCCCGACAGCGGCGTTCCGGCGGCCATCGGCTATGCGCAGGAAAGCGGCATTCCGTTCGAGCTTGGCATCATCCGCTCGCACTATGTCGGACGGACCTTCATCCAGCCTTCCGACAGCGCGCGCCATGCGGGTGTGAAGCGCAAGCACAATGCCAACCGCCTGCTAGTGGAAGGCAAGCGCATCGTGCTGATCGACGATTCCATCGTGCGCGGCACCACCAGCCTCAAGATCGTGCAGATGATGCGCGATGCGGGCGCTGCGGAAGTGCATTTTCGCGTCGCCAGCCCGCCGACCGGCCATGGCTGTTATTACGGCGTCGACACGCCCGAACGATCGAAGCTGCTGGCGGGGCGCATGGACATCTCTGCCATGCAGGAATTCATTCAGGCCGACAGTCTTGCCTTCGTGTCGATCGACGGACTCTACCGCGCCGTGGGCCTCGCCAGCCGGGACAATTCCTGCCCGCAATATTGCGACGCCTGCTTTACCGGTGAATATCCCACCCCTCTCACGGACCTTGCCGGTCGCAAGGAAAAAGAGGCGCAGCTCTCTCTTCCCGTCAACAAGGTCGCCTGAATGTCTGAGAATACGTCGGAAAAGCCGCTTGCTGGCAAGATAGCGCTCGTCACCGGTGCCAGCCGCGGGATCGGCGCCGCCACGGCGAAGGCGCTGGCCGCGAGGGGCGCGCATGTCGTGCTGGTGGCGCGCAAGGTGAAGGACCTGGAAGGCGTGGAAGACGCCATCCACGATGAGGACGGCACCGCCACCATCGCCCCGCTCGACCTCACCGATGGCGAAAGCATCGGCAGGCTCGCGCAGGCCATTGCCGAGCGCTGGGACAAGCTCGACATCCTCGTGATTGCCGCGGCGCAGCTTCCCACGCTCACGCCAGTTACCCAGATCGATCAGAAGCAGTTCAACGAAGCGTTGACGCTGAACGTGCTGGCCACGCAGGCCCTGCTCGCCGCGTTCGACCCTTTGCTGAAGCGTTCGGACAATGGACGCATCGTCGCCCTCACCAGCTCGGTCGGCTCCGAACCGCGGCCATTCTGGGGTGCCTATGGCGCATCCAAGGCGGCGTTCGACAACCTCGTCGAAAGCCATGCGAAAGAGGTGGAGCGTATCTCGGAAACCCGCCTCGCCATCATCGATCCAGGCGCGACTCGCACCGCCATGCGCGAGCGGGCCTATCCTGGCGAGGACCCCCAATCGGTCAAGCCGCCCGAGGTTGTGGGTGACAGGATCGCCGAACTACTCGTCTCCGATTTCCCCAACTTGCACCGCGAACGAGTGGAAACGCCGCGTTAACCATTCGCGTTAGCGCTTCCTTAGGGTTGCTCCGACATTCTGCGCAAAGCAAGCGGCCTCGAAGGGGCTGCTTGTTCCACACGCACAATGACGGGATATTGCGCGATGAGCATGCAGAACACGATGGGTCGCTACGACGTCGCAGCGCAGGAAGATCGCAGCGCGCCGCGTACGAAGATCATGATCCCGGCGCAGCTGCGCCCCTCGGGCAACCGTGCCTTCCAGACGGTGGTCAACGACCTGTCGCTGTCCGGCTTCTCCGCCACCTCGCTGACCCGCATGCATCCCGGTTCGGTCTGCTGGCTGACGCTGCCGGGCCTCGAATCGCTTCAGGCCGAGGTCGTGTGGTGGGAAAACGGCATGGCCGGCTGCGCCTTCACCAACCTCCTCTCGCCGATCGTGCACGACAACATCCTCGCCCGCTATCGCGGCGACGGTTCGTACCGGGGCTGAGTTTTCGTCAACAGGGAAACGGAAAAGGGGTGCTTCGGCACCCCTTTTTCTTGCACCCCTGAAAGGCGCTAGTCCCTTTCCACTGCCTTCGCCTTGCGGGAAGAGAACATGCCGGTCGTATCAACCACCGCTTTCGACAGGTAGCTGTCCGCCTCCAGTCGCTCGAACTGGCGATGCCCGACCAGGAAGGTGACGATGTCAGCCTGCTCTCGCGCTTCGTCCGAGGTGACTAGCCGCACGTTGTCGAAAGCGGCTAGCGAGGTAGGTAGCGCATCGAGGTTCGGCTCCACCACCAGCACCTGTGCGCCCTCGATCCTAGCCACCTCTTCCACGATTTCCAATGCCGGGCTTTCGCGCACATCGTCCACGTCGGGCTTGTAGGTAATGCCGTAACAGGCGATTTTGGGGGCCTTGAAGCGATCGGCAAGTTTCGCAACGCTGGCGACAACGCGGCGGGGTTTATCGTCATTTACGATGCGCGCGGTGCGGATCAGGCGTGCCTCTTCCGGCGCGCTCGAGACGATGAACCACGGGTCCACTGCGATGCAGTGACCCCCCACCCCTGCCCCGGGCATCAGGATGTTCACGCGCGGATGCTGGTTCGCCAGCTCTCGCACCTGCCAGATGTCTGTGCCCAGCTTCTCGCAGATGATCGAGAGCTCGTTGGCAAAGGCGATATTGACGTCGCGATAGGCGTTTTCGGACAGCTTGCAGAGTTCGGCCACGCGGCTGTCGGTGACGTAGCAGGTGCCCATCACGAAGCTCTGGTAAAGACGCGCGGCCTTGTTGGCACAAGCGATCGTCATGCCGCCGATGATACGATCGTTGGAGACGAGCTCGCGCAGCATCTGTCCCGGCAGGATCCGCTCCGGGCAATGGCACAGCGCCACGTCGGCCTCGCGGTCCTCGTCGCGGTAACGCGGGAAGGTGAGGTCCGGGCGCTCCTCGGCGAAGATCTCCGCCAGCCTTTCGGTGGAACCGACCGGCGAGGTACTTTCGAGGATCACCACGTTCCCCTTCTCCAGTACCGGCGCAATGGTGCGCGCGGCGCGCTCCACGAAGGTCATGTCCGGACCCTCGTCCACCATCGGGGTGGGCACGGCGATCAGGAAGAACTCGGCAGGCTCGGGCGAAGTTGTGGCGCGCAGGCGACCTGTATCAACGGCGGCAGACAGCAGCATCTGCAGGTCCGGTTCCTGAAAATGCGCGCGACCTTCGTTCACGGCGGCAACGACCCCCTCGTTCACATCGAGGCCGATCACTTGGTGGCCACGGCTTGCCAGCATGGCGGCAGTGGGCAGCCCGATATAGCCGAGGCCAACGGTACATACTTTCATCGCGCGTGGTCCTTCACGAAGCCGACGACGCTTTCGGCGATGCGGCGGGCCGCGGTGCCGTCGCCGTATGGGAAAACCGCCCGAGCGCAGCTGGCGTAATGCTCCTTGTCGGACAGCAGGCGGCCTACTGCGTCTACGATACGCCCAGTATCGGTCCCGACGAGGCTGGCGACGCCGGTGGCGACGGCTTCGGGTCGCTCTGTCACGTCTCGCATCACAAGAACGGGCTTGCCCAGCGCGGGCGCTTCTTCCTGGATGCCGCCACTATCGGTCAACACGATGCGAGCGCGGTTCATGAGCGCCACCATCTGCACGTAGTCGACCGGCGGAATGAGATGCACGGCCTCGATCGCACCAAGACGCGCTTCCACCACGTCCTTTACCTGGGGGTTGAGGTGGACAGGATAGATGATCTGGGTGTCACCGCGAGCGGCAATTCTTTCAAGCGCGTCGCAAATACGGGCAAAACCGCTTCCAAAACTCTCGCGGCGATGGCCGGTGACGAGCACCAGCTTCCTGCGCGCATCGAGCTTTACCGGCAGGCTATTTAGCTCGTCCCCGGTCAGGCCTCCCGCCACATGTAAAAGCGCATCGATCCCGGTATTGCCCGTGATCTCGATCTGGCGATCCCCGAAAACACTCTCGGGCCGCTCGTTGCGAAGGTTCTGTGCCGCCCCCTTGGTGGGCGCCCATAGCAGCTGGGCGATGGCATCGATGGAGATGCGGTTATATTCCTCAGGCCAGGGACGCATGATGTCATGGCTGCGAAGCCCTGCCTCGACATGCCCGACGGGCACCTTGGCATAAAAGGCGGCGAGCGCTGCTGCCATGGCCGAAGTGGTGTCGCCATGCACCATCACGAGGCCCGGCCGGTGCTTCTCGATCAACGCCGACATTTCGTGCAAGACCCGGCTGGTTATGTCGGCCAGCGACTGATCGGGGGTCATGAGGTCAAGGTCGATGTCCGGCCGCTCGTCGAACACGGCGAAAACCTGATCGAGCATCTGGCGGTGCTGGCCGGTAGTCACGACCTTGAGATCGACCTCGCTGCACTCGCGCAGCGCGCGCACGACGGGGAGCATCTTGATCGCCTCGGGACGGGTCCCGATCACGAGCAGGATTGGCGTCACCGATTGGGCCGTGACGAAAGGGTTCGGGCTGAGCTCTACCACGCGGTCGCCTTAGCGAAGCCGGGTAAAAACATTGCTACTGGCGCGTTCACCTTATTGCGATCGCACCATCGGTTCGGCGGGTTCTCCGACAATTACGCCCTGCGCGCCGCGCCGCGCATCGATTGCAGACTGCACGGCGGCATAGAAGCGATTGCGGGCATCGCCCTCGCCCCCGCCGCCATTGGAGTTGCGCCAGTTGGAATTTGTGGCGATGACGAGATCGCGCTCGGGATCGATGAATATGCCCTGTCCGAACAGGCCGCTGGCGGCATAGGCGCCGCCGGGATAGGTCCACCACTGATAGGCGTAGCCCCGCCCGTATTTGCCGGTCTCAAAAGCGGGCGTGGTGGCTTCCTCGAACCAGCCCTCGGGCACTACGCGCTCCCCACCCGACATGCCGCCATTCATGGCGAAGAGGCCGAAGCGAGCAAAATCGCGAGTTGAGGCCTGGATGCAGCAGCCGGAGATTTCGCTGCCGGAATTGGAGAGGATCCACGTCGCATCCTGCTCCATGCCGAAGGGCTTCCACACCTTCGCGGAAAGATAGTCGGCCAGCGTCTTGCCCGTCGCCTCGCGCACCAGCACGCCGATGAGGTTCGTCTCGCCGGTGTTGTACTGCCAGCGTGTGCCGGGTTCCACTTCGCGGGGGAGCTGGCGCATGTAGTCTACCAGCGCGTCCACGCCCTCCTCGGTACTTTCGTGTTCGGCGAAGACGGCCACGTCGCTTGCCGGGTCGGAATAGTCCTCGTTCCATCTCACGCCGCTGCTCATGGTCATGAGCTGGCGGATCGTCACCTCGTCATAGGCCGAGCCGCGCATGTCGGGCAGGTACTTGCTGACGGGATCGTCGAGGCTGTCAATATAACCATCAGCCAATGCTGCGCCCACCAGCGTTGAAGTGAAGCTCTTGGCGACCGAGAAGCTGGTCCACCTGCCGTCGGCGCTGAAATCGAGGCCGTAGCGCTCCAGCACCACCTCGCCATCATGCACCACGAGGACGGCAGCCGCGTTCTGCTCTTCCAGGTACGCATCGAGATCGAATCCGCCCATGTCCAGGGGCTCGCCCTCGGGCAGCGGATAGGGCGCCTCCCCCGCCTCGATCACCCGAGCATCGGCGAGTGCTGGAAAGGCATCGAGCGCGCGGAAGGCGGCGTTGCGCGTGTCCTCATCCCAGAACAGCACGTCGCGGTCGGTCGGCATGTTGGCTAGGACGCCTCGCTGCTCCTTGTCGAGCGAAAGCCAGAAGACCGCGCCCCCCACCACCAGCAGGGCGAGAATGCCCGAGATCCACTTTCTCATTACGCGTCCTTGATGAGGGTGACCTGGTGCACGTCGATCCCCCCACCCCGGAAACCACCTTCGCAATACATCAGGTAGAAGCGCCACAAGTTGCAGAAACGACTGTCGAAATCCACCGGCAGACGCCCTTCCTCCACGGCAAGCTCGAAACGCTCGCGCCAGCATTTCAGCGTCTCGGCATAGTCGAGGCCGAAGTCCTGCTGGTCTGTCCATTGCAGACCGCGTTCCTCGGCGAGGCGGCGGAATTCGGAGGTGCTGATCAGGCAGCCGCCGGGAAAGACATAGGCCTGGATGAAGTCGGCGCTGCTGGCGTAGGATTCGAAAATGGGCTCGGCGATGGAGATGTACTGGATCGCAGCGCGGCCGCACGGCTTCAGGTTGCGCGCTAGGCAGTCCATGAAGGCTGGCCAATATTCGCGGCCCAGTGCCTCTACCATCTCGACGCTGGTGAT
Source organism: Aurantiacibacter poecillastricola (assembly GCF_030730945.1). Classification (GTDB taxonomy): domain Bacteria; phylum Pseudomonadota; class Alphaproteobacteria; order Sphingomonadales; family Sphingomonadaceae; genus Alteraurantiacibacter; species Alteraurantiacibacter poecillastricola. Next base: position 644,283 of record NZ_JAVAMS010000002.1, on the reverse strand, counting down.
GGCGTCGAAACGACCGTCCATGTCGCGATAGTCGCATTCGCAAAAATCGACGCCCGAGTGCCGCTGGCGCGCCCAGGTAAGCTGGTTGCGCGAGATGGAAATGCCGGTCACGTCGCGCCCCTCAACGGCGAGATATCCGGCAAGCGACCCCCAACCGCAGCCGATGTCGAGCACGCTTTGCGCCTCCCCGATACGCTCTGCCATCCGCGCCAGCTTTCGACGTTGCGCGGCCTCGAGCCCGTCTTCACCCCAGCCAAGCCCGCTGGAATAGGTCATCGTCGGGTCCAGCCAGGCGGCGTAGAAGTCGTTGCCCAGATCGTAATGCGCGTGGATATTCTTCGCCGCGCCCTCACGTGTGTTGCGCTGCATGGCATGCATTGCCCTTGCCACCAGACGCCACGGCCCCTTCGCACGCGCGGCATCTCCCAGCGACACGGCATTGGCCATGAACAGCGCGAAGAGCGGCACCGGGTCGGGACTGGACCATTCGCCCGCTTCCCATGCCTGGTACCAGCCGACCGAGCCGCCGGTCGCAAGGCGCAGCAGCGCGCGCCAGTCATGGACGATAACTTCGCACTCGAAGCCGGGCGCATTGCCGCCGAGCGTGCGCGTCTGCCCGTCCGGCAACGTGCCATGGAGGGTGCCGCTGACAAGCCCTTCATCGATACGATCGAGAACGTGGGTGACGGCAGGCGCAAAAAGACGGGTGAAAGGACCCGGTTTCGGGCCGAACCGCCTTCCGCTTTTCAGCAACATTCCAGACCTTGCGCGTCCCGCCTCCATGCGCGGCCTTATGGCGACAGGGCCCGCGCTACTCAAGGCCGAGATCAGTCCTTGTGCTCGCGATAATTTGCCAGCGCCCGCTCTCGCGCTTCCTTGTGGCCGATCAGCTTGGCGGGATACTCGTCCGGGCGGCAGGCGTCGGATGGATCGTGGATCTGTTCATCCGACAGATCCGCCAGTTCGGGCACATATTCGCGGATATAGTCCCCGGCATTGAACTTCTCCGACTGGCTGAGCGGCGCCATGATGCGCACGAACATGTTGCTGTCGACGCCAGAACCGCTCACCCACTGCCAGTTCGTGCCGTTGGATGCATAGTCCCCATCCACCAGCGTATCCCAGAACCATCTCTCGCCGTGGCGCCAGTCGATCAGCAGGTGCTTCACGAGAAAGCTGGCGGCGATCATGCGCACGCGGTTATGCATCCAGCCCACTTTCCACAGCTGGCGCATGCCGGCATCGACGATGGGATAGCCGGTGCGCCCCATCTGCCAGGCCTCCAGTTCCTCCTGGATGCTATGGCCGCGATTGGGATTGCGCCAGAAGTTGCCCGTATAAAGGTCCCGATAGGACTCCTCGCCATAATCGGGGAACTGGCAGATGAGCGTCTGCGCATAGTCGCGCCAGATGAGCTCTGCGCGGAACATGCGCGCGCCTTCGGTGGTGTAGTTACTCATGCGGTCCCACAGCATTCGCGGGGACACCTCGCCATGATGCAGGTGCGGCGACATGCGACTCGTGGCATCCTCGCTCGGCATATTGCGGTCGTCCGAATAGTCCTTGCTGATTTCCAGGAATTCGTCGAACCGGTCCATGGCGGCCGACGTTCCGTGCTGGTCTCCCCAGAATTTGCGCATCCCGCCCGCCCAGTCGGGCTTGGCGGGCAAGAGGTCCAGATGTTCCAGTGCATCGCCGTCCGGCCAGCTGTCCGGGCTAGACAGGCTGGGTTCGGGCAGGACTTCGAAGCCGTGTATTCGCTCGAACATCGAATCCTTGAACGGCGTGAAGATCTTGTAGGGTGTGCCCGACCCCGTGGTGACGCTGCCGGGCGGCAGCAGGTAGTTACCGTCATGCAGCTCCAGCGGCACAAGATCCTTCAGCTTGCCCTGCGCGCGGCGCCACCACGGTTCGTAATGGCGTAGCGCATGGACGCAGGTGGCGCCCGTCTCTTCCACCAAGGCGGGCAACACATCGCACACACTGCCCCGGCGCAGCACCAGTTTCGATCCGTGACGCGCGAGATCCTTCTCCAGAGCCTCCAGCGCATGGTGCAACCACCAGCGGCTCGCCCCGCCCAGCTTCCGGTCGCCGGGCGTGTCGTCGTCGAGAACATAGACGGGGATGACAGGCCCTGATTGCGCCGCGGCAGTGAAGGCCTCGTGGTCGCACAGGCGCAGGTCTCTGCGCAGCCAGACGATTTGTGGTTCGCTCAAACTTCGATCCCCTTTGTGAGGGGCAAGTATCCTACCGGGTGCCCGGTTCCGAACACAGACCTTCAGGCAGGGTCACGCTGAAGCGCCCGTCCTCAACGCCGTAATAGCGCGCATCGCCGAGCAGGTAGCTGCCATCGTCCAGCCGGGTAACGACCGGCGCGCGGCTCCAGAAAAGGAAGGCGCGGACCTGCTCGCTTCGGGCACGCGCGCTTTCAAGGTCGCAGGCTGAGAGCGGCGTGTTGCCAACCCGCTCGCCGTCGATGAAATAACTGCCGCTGCCGCCTACGCCAATGCTCTCGCGCTCCCAGAAGGCGAGCGGAGGCGGCGAGGAGATGGTTTCGGCGAAGGCGCGATTATTACGCCGGTCGGCCTCCGAGATGGCATAGTTCGCGATGAGGTAGATGCCGCACAACGTCAGCGCGATACGCGCGGCACCTTTCCAGTCCCCTCCCCGCTTCTCTCGCCGGCGTGACAGCCAGGTGCCACCAATCAGCAATGCCCAGAGCCAGACGTCAATGATGAACAAGACGTCGCCATAGAACCAGCGGCTCGAAAACGGCTCGAGCAGGCGGATGCCGTAGACGTTGAGCCAGTCAAACGTCGGATGGGTGAGGCAGCCGATCAGCGAGACGCCGTAGAGCCAGCCGAAGTGGACGGGCAATCGTCCCTCGGGCCGCTTGCCCCGAATTGCCTGCCACCTGTCCCAGCCCCACAGGAGCCCGGCCAGCACCAGAGGCAGCATCACCAGCGCTATCGGCCCGTGTGTGATACCCCGGCGAAAGGCGAGGTGCTCCACGCCCTCCAGCCAGAAGAAGCAGGCCGCGTCCACATCGGGCAGGTTCGCCCCGATGATCAGGGCGGGCATCGCGAGCCCGGTCTTCTTCTTGAGGCCCGCCTGGCCAATCAGCGCGCCAGTGAGCGAATGCGTGAGGTTGTCCATCTGAGCGGCACCATAGTCCACCGCCTTCAAAGCACTAGCCCCAGCGCAGACTTTATCGGCAGCCGGCTTGCGGCTAGGAAGCGCCGCATGACGGGGCGCTATGACGATGCGGATTACCTATCCAACCAGCCACGCCGTGTGCGGACGCGGCCTGCCTGGCTGCGGATCGGCATGCCCATTGCGGGGATCGTCCTGCTAACGGGCGGGATCGCCGCTGCTATCGGACTTACCACGACCAGGCTTTACGAGTCCCATGTCGAACTGGAACTGATCACGCCCGAAGGCCTCGGCGAAGATGTTACCATTCCCCTGCCTGCCGAGCGGATCGTGGCCGCGCGCAGTTCCGAAGTCGCCACGCACGTCGTGTCGAACCTCTCCTTGCTGGACGATGTCCGGTTCCTGTCGCTCTACCCCGAACTCGATACCGGCGAACGGGCCGATAACGAATTGCGCCAGCGCGCAGCCGGGATCCTGACCGCAAATATGCGCACCGAACTTGAAGACGGCGGAAGCTTTGCCATCATCGCCTACCGCTCCGCCGATCCCGCGCTCGCTGCTAACATCGCCGATGGCTTGGCGGCAGCGTTCCTGCCGGTCGATGCGGATCGTCTTGCGGAGGCCGGCAGCGAGACGCAGGCCGAGCTTGAAAGCCTCCTCGTGGAAATTCGGGGTGAACTCGAGGCAGCCGAACGCGCACTGGCCGAGGGGATGGGGGAGGCCGACATTGTTGCCCTTCCCGATACCGAAGCGGAGCTCGTGACGCTGGAAGGTAGCGATGCCTTCAGCGCCGAGGCGCGGCAGGCCCTGCAATCGCAACTGGCGCTCGTTCGTGCACGCCTTTCCGGCGTGGAGGCTGCAATCGCAAGCGGCGGGCTCGATACCGAGGACCCCGTGATTGCGCAGTTGCAGGACAGCCGCGAGGACCTGCAAGCCGAATACGACCGGCTCACGGCGCAATTCCGATCCGATTATCCCGCCGCGCTGGAACTGCGCGAAAGGCTTGATGTCATCAATGCCACGCTGGAACGCGAAGCCCTGCGCCAGACCGAGGAGCGCTCGGCTCAGGTCCAGCGCCTGCGTCTCCAAGAAAGCGACCTCGTCGCGCAGATCAACGCACTGGGCGACGAAGTCGAAGCGCGGGGTGAAGCTGGAGAAAGCCTCGGCCCCTTGCAGCAGGACGTGCGAGCCAAGCGCGAGCTGTACGACCTGCTGCTTGCCCGGCTCGCTGCCGCCGAGGGCGGCGAGCTGCCCACATCGGCGCGGGTCATTGCGCCCGCCGAAATTCCAACGCGTCCGGTCGTGCCCGACTGGCGTCTGCTGCTGGGCGGCGCAGCGGGAATCGCGCTACTGCTCTCGATACTTGTGGTGGTGCGCGACAGGCGACGAGCGCGCCTCGCTTATTGAGGCTACTTTGCGCCGTGCCCCGTTATTACGACGCGAGCGGTGCGCATGAGGATGAGGAAATCCAGCCAGTACGAGAAGTTCTTGATGTAATAGAAATCGTACTGGAGCTTGTCGTCGATGTCCTCCAACTCGGTGACGTGACCCTGGTTGACCTGCGCCCAGCCGGTGATGCCGGGACGCACGATATGGCGATAGTCGTAGAAGGGGATTTCCTTCTGATACCAGTTGCCCAGCTCCACCGCTTCGGGGCGCGGACCGATCCAGCTCATGTGTCCGAGCAGGATATTGAACATCTGCGGCAACTCGTCGATCCTCGTGCGGCGCAGGAAAGCGCCCAGCTTCGTGATGCGCGGATCGTTCTCGCCGGTCATGGCCATGGCCCGCCGTTCCTCCAGGCATTCTGACAGGCTTTCCGCGCGCATGGTGCGGAATTTGGTTACCTTGAACGGCCTTCCACGAAAGCCGACCCTCTCCTGCCGGAACAATGCCGGACCGGGCGATTCGAGTTTCACCAGAACCGCCACGACCAGCAGAGGCAAAATCAATAGGGGCAGCGCTATCATGACCAGCGCCACATCGAACATGCGCTTCAGCCGCATGAAGGTCATGTTCGGCAAGAGCGAGCCGAAGCTGTTTTCCGAGAGGTGCTCGACCCAGACCTTGCCGGTCGCAGCCTCGTAAACCTGCTTGAAATGGAAGACTGGCACGCCTTCCAGGGCGGCTACTGCCAGAAGCCGCTCCCATCGCTCGTCAAGGTCGGCATGCAAGTCGGCCACGATGATCGCACCCTCGTGTGGCGGCAAAGATGGCTTCGACAGCTTGCTGACGATGAGGCCGATATTGACGAGTCGGTCGATACGCCCGCCAGGCACCGTGTAGAACACCGTCCGGTCGGCCTTCGTCGCGAGGCTCATCACGCCGATATAGACGATTACGCAGCAGGCGAAGTTCAGCAGCAGGACCTGGTTCGAATACTCGAACCGGAAGGCCAGGATGCTCAGTGCCACCGCTCCGAAGCTGGCGATGAAGGTCGGCAGGATCGAGCCCAACTGCTTGACGCCGGGATAGATGTTCACCCTGCGCGCGAAGAAGATGCCGGCAACCAGCGCGATAATCGAGGCGATTACGCTGTTCTGCGTGGTGACATTCGAATACTGCGACAGCTGCGCCTGGAAATACAGCAAGGGCGGCAGCAGAGTGCCGAGCACGATGCAGCTAAGCACCTGCACGAGGAACGAGCGGTAAAAGCTACGCCCGTCCTGGATCAGCTCTGAAGGAGCTGCCATCAACATGACCTGCCTGCCTCGACCCTTATGAATTCAGAACTTTACCGCAGGACCCGGCCTGCGATCGCTAAGCCAGATCCTTAAGCCGGGCCCAGGACAAGCGCAAGTCGGGCTTTACACAGGGTCAGAGGCGGTTCCGCTTACAGTCCAGGTCTGGCCCTTGGCGAGAAGATGCGCGAGGCTGGTGTCCTTGCCCTCGCTCGCCTGCTTCTTCTCGGCGATGACAGCTGCCTCGTATGTCGGCGCCGGGTCGTCGTAGATCACGCCCAATGGCATTGGGAATTCGCCGAAGGGAAGTTCCACCAGCATGTGCGCCAGCATCCGGCTCTTCGCGTTGTGAACGAGGACGCCCGCCGCTTCCCAGTCGCCGTCAGCCACGTCGACCACTTCGAAGGACAGCGACTGCGGGTCAAGCTTGAGACCCTTCACGCCGCCGGTCTTCTCGCTGCCGAACAGCATCGGCTCGCCATGCTTCAGCCATAGCTGCTGTTGCTCTGCGCCCTTGGGCTTGGCGAAATCGTCGAACACGTCCTTGTTGTAGACGATGCAGTTCTGGAAGATCTCGATGAAAGCCGCGCCCTCATGGGCATGCGCGGCGGTGAGCACTTCCGGCAGGTTCTTCGACACGTCGATGCCGCGCGCAACGAACCGCGCGCCGCTGCCGAGCGCAAAGGCGCAGGGGTTGGCAGGCCGGTCCACCGAACCGAGCGGCGTGGAGGGCGTGCGGGTATGCTCGCGGCTGGTGGGCGAGTACTGGCCCTTGGTGAGACCGTAGATCTCGTTGTTGAACAGCATTATCTGCATGTTCACGTTGCGCCGAAGCACATGCATCAGGTGGTTGCCGCCGATGGAAAGCCCATCGCCGTCTCCGGTTACCAGCCAGATGTCGAGATCTGGATTGGCCAGCTTCATGCCCGTGGCGAAAGCAGGCGCGCGGCCGTGGATCGTGTGAAAGCCGTAAGTCTCCATGTAATAGGGAAAGCGGCTCGAGCAGCCGATACCCGAGACGAACACGGTGTTCTTCGGATCAGCGCCAAGCTGTGGCAGGGTGCGTTGCACGGCCTTCAGGATGGCATAGTCCCCGCAACCCGGGCACCAGCGCACTTCCTGATCGGTTTCCCAGTCCTTCAGGGTTGTCTCGATCTTTACAGGGGCGTTCATTTCGTCACCTTGCTTTGCTGGGACACCTCGTTGCGCAGGCTGCCATCGTCGTGGCCTTGCTCGAGCGAGGGCAGTTGGTCGTCATTCACCCGCACCCTGCCACCCGAGCAGCGCTCTTCCAGACACTTGCCGATAGCCTTTTCCAACTCGGCGATCATGAAGGGCTGGCCACTCGTCTTGGTGAGGCTTTCCGCGTCGATCAGCAACTGGTCGCGCAGAAGCGTCTTGAACTGGCCGGTGTTCATCTCGGGCACCAGCACGTGCTTGAAGCCGGACAGCAACTCGCCCAGGTTCCCGGGCAGCGGCCAGATATGGCGCACATGGACGTGGCTGACCTTCGCGCCCTTGCCAATCCAGCGGTTCACCGCCTGCTTGATAGGTCCATAGGTGCTGCCCCAGCCGACGACCACGAGATCGCCGCTATCCTCGCCCCAGGCCACTTCCTGATCGGGAACGTCGATACCAAGCACCTTGTCGCGACGCAGCTGTGTCATTCGCTGGTGGTTGTCGGGTGAATAGTCGATATTGCCGGTTGTCTCGTGCTTCTCGATCCCGCCCACGCGGTGCATGAGGCCGGGCGTGCCGGGCTTTACCCAGGGCCGCGCACCCTTCGCATCGCGCCGATAGGGCTCGAAGGTCTCGCCCTCGGGGAGGGTTTCCGTGAACCGCGCCGGGAAGGGTTCGTAGGCGCTCGGGTCCGGCACTTTCCAGGGCTCGGCGGCATTGGCGATATAGCCGTCGGTCAGCAGCATGACAGGCGTCATGTACTGCGTCGCGATACGGCAGGCCTCGATGGCGACGTCGAACGCATCGGCGGGGCTGCGCGCGGCGATGACCGGCATGGGCGCATCGCCATTGCGGCCATAGACGGCCTGGTAGAGATCGCTCTGCTCGGTCTTGGTGGGAAGGCCCGTGGAGGGTCCGCCGCGCTGCGAATTCACGATGACGAGCGGCAGTTCCACCATAATGCCAAGGCCCATCGCCTCGGTCTTGAGCGCGATGCCCGGCCCGGACGAACTGGTAACGCCAAGCTGGCCAGCATAGCTCGCGCCGATGGACGCGCAAATCGCGGCGATCTCGTCTTCCGCCTGGAAAGTCGTGACGCCAAATTCCTTGAGGCGCGCGAGATGGTGCAGGATCGCGCTCGCAGGCGTGATCGGATAACCACCGAAGAACATCGGCAGCTCTGCCAGCTGCGCCCCGGCGACGAGGCCCAGCGAAACACTCTCCGCCCCGGTGATAGTGCGGTAGAGGCCCGGTTCTGCAGGAACAGGCGGCATGGCGACCTGCTTCAGCGGGCCGGAAAGTTCCGCCGTCTCGCCATAAGCGTGGCCCGCATCGAGCGCGGCGATGTTAGCAGCCGCGATCTCGGGCTTGGACTTGAACTTGGCGCGCAGCCAGTCATGGATCGGTTCGCGCGGGCGATCGAACATCCACAGCGCGAGGCCCAGCGTCCACATGTTCTTGGAGCGCAGCGCATCCTTGTTGCCGAGGCCGAACTCCTTCACCGCTTCGATCGTGCGCTCGGAGATGTCGAACGCCAGCAAGTCGTATTGGGCAAGGCTGCCGTCCTCGAGCGGGTTCGTCTCGTAATGCGCCTTGTCGAGATTGCGCTGCGTGAAGGCGCCGCTGTCAGCGATGATCAGGCCGCCGGGCGAAAGCGAGGCGAGATTCACTTTCAGTGCCGCCGGGTTCATAGCCACCAGCACGTCCGGCGCGTCGCCCGCCGTGTTGATCTGGCGGCTGCCGAAATTGATCTGGAACGCCGAGACACCGAACAGCGTGCCCTGCGGCGCGCGGATTTCGGCCGGAAAATCGGGGAAGGTCGCAAGGTCGTTGCCAGCCAGTGCGGTGGACAGGGTGAACTGTCCGCCTGTCAGCTGCATTCCGTCGCCGCTGTCACCGGCGAAGCGGACCACCATGGAATCCGCTGTCTGCGTATCGGGCTGCTTTTCAGCCGTCTGTGTAGCCATCAAAACTCTCTCTGCCGCAAAGGGGCTCCTAGCCCCAGCGTAAGGGCGCGACCTAGGTTCCTATCGGGCGCGAGACAATCAAGTTTTTCTGTTTCGACGGCAATGGCTGGCATTCGCCTCTCCACCGTCCTAGATCTTGCCGCATGACCAGACCGGACCATCTCGAATACCGCCCGTGCGTCGGCACGATGATGATCAACTCCGCCGGGGAGGCCTTTGTAGGCAAGCGGATCGACAACAAGGAAGGCGACTGGTGGCAGATGCCCCAGGGCGGCGTGGACGAAGGCGAAGACCTGGACGAAGCCATGTTCCGCGAGCTGGGCGAGGAGACCGGCGTAACCACCCGCCATCTCGAGATCGTCCATCGGCTCGAGGAGGAGCTGTATTACGACCTCCCCGAAGAGCTGCACGGCAAGCTGTGGGGGGGCAAGTACAAGGGCCAGCGGCAGGCGTGGTATCTCGTCCGTTTTACCGGGACCGATAGCGATATTGACCTGGAGGCCTTCAAGCACCCTGAGTTCTGCGAATGGAAGTGGGTCGATCCGGACTTGCTGCCCGAGCTTATCGTTCCCTTCAAGCGCGGCGTTTACGAGACGGTTGTCGCGGGGTTCAAGCCCCACCTCTGACGCTCAGTTTTTCGCGACATCTTCTTCCGGCGAGATGACTTCGGCCGTCATCACCGGAGGGCCACGATCGATCGCAGCAGCAAGCTGCACGGCCTCGATGCAGGTTTCGCCGCACAGGTCCTGCAGGCGCGTCAGGTTCTCGCGAGCAGCGCTAAGCGCGCCTTTCTCCACCAGTGCCTCGCCCTCGCCCGTGATGGCAGCGAGGTTCTCCGGATCGCGCTCCTGCGCCTCCCGGTAATAGTGGATAGCCTTGCCTTGCAGACTTTCCGCTCGCGCAGCGTTCGCAAGCTCGAGATAGACTGCCGTGTAGCCCGGATCGACTGCAAGGGCGGCCTCGAATGCGTCGATCGCCTCTTGCGTCTCGCCCATGTTCAGCGCGGTGCGGCCCTCCGCAACCAGTGCCTGTGCCCGCGGATCCACTTCGTAGTCGTTCGCATTCCCGATACTGGCCTGTAGCGCAAGAGCGAGCGACAGGGCGGCGGCGACGGGTGCGAAACGCATGGCGTACTCCTTGAACATGGACAGGTAAGATGGGGAAGAAATGCCCATGAATGTGTCTGTTACCATGCCTTAGCTATACGTGCGATGAAAAATCCGTCCGTACCGTCGCGCGATGGCGAGAGGCGAATTCCCGCTCCGCGCGTCGTGCCCAGCGGCAGAGTGGGCGTGTCGACTGACCAGTCGGGGTTCGCGGCTAAGAAGCGTTCGAGCTGCCCCGCCCCCTCCTCGTCCAGCAGCGAGCAGGTGACATAGGTCAGCGAACCGCCTGGCCGCACCAGCTTCGAAGCGACATCCAGCACGTGGGCCTGCAAGGTGACGAGCCGCTCCAGAGCCGCGGGCGTCAGCCGCCAGCGCGCTTCCGGATTGCGGCGCCAAGTGCCCGTGCCCGAGCATGGAGCATCGACCAGCACCCTGTCCGCCCGGCCCAGCCATGCAGCCAGCGCTTCTGCCTCGCGGCCCGGATCGAGCAGCACTTCGGCAGCGATCGGGGCGCCCGCGCGCTCCGCCCGCGGTGCGAGTTCGGAGAGGCGGCGACGGTCGGTATCGGCGGCCACCAGCGTGCCGTCGTTCGCCATCGCGGCGGCGAGTGCGAGGGTCTTGCCGCCCGCCCCTGCACACAGGTCCACCACGGTCTCGCCCGGCCGCGCGCCAACGGCCAGGCAAGCGATCTGACTGCCGAGGTCCTGTATCTCGACCAGACCGTTCGTGTAGGCCTCCCACCCCGTTACCTGTGTACCGGAAGGGAAACGCAAGGCGCCCGGAAGGACCGTGTCTTCACCGCGTTCGGGCAGGTCGGGGACAGCATCTCCGCACTTGAGGCCGTTGATCCGCACGTCCAGCGGTGCGCGGGCAAGCAGGGCCTCCGCTTCTTCCTGAACGATGCCGGAGGCTATCAGCCGATCCTCCAGCCATTCGGGCGCGACGCCGCCTTCGGCGGGCTGCTCTCCAGCCTCGACAGGCGCAGGGCCATAGCCCTCTCCCGTAAAGAGATCGCGCAGCCCCGGCTGTTCCTCCGCAAGCCCCAGCATGGCCGCGCGTCCCGTGGTCGGGACGGGGCCGCAGGCGCGGATCGCATCGTAGACATGCTCACGGATGGCGCGCTTGTCCTTCGATCCGGCGAAGCGGTGGTTCTTGAACCAGTCGGCTACAAGCCTGTCCGCCGGAGCGCCGCCTGTACGTGCAGCCTCGATTACCTGATCGAGTATCTCGATGGCGGCCTGGACGCGGGCTGCGGGGGTCATCGGCTTGCAATCATGGAACGCCTACCGCCCCTTTTCATAAAATCCGCTCTTCGGTTTTTTCTTTTCAAGAACAGGTACTTGGCGAAATAACGAAAGCTGGATGTGTGACCTTTCGCAGATGACTGCGATCGAAGGAAGAAGGGGCGCCATATGTTCCGACAGTTATAAGCGCGCCCCGTCGTAGGAAAGTTACCTCCGGTCAGTTCATACCCATTCCCTTGCAATCATCACCGCGTCGGATAATTCGGCGCCTCGCGAGTAATGCTCACATCGTGGACATGGCTTTCCGACAGGCCCGCATTGGTAATGCGCACGAATTGGGCATTGGTCTTGAGATCCGCGATCGTGGCGCTTCCGGTATAGCCCATGGCAGCCTTGATGCCGCCGACGAGCTGGTGGATGATGTCGCGCGCAGGCCCCTTGTAGGGCACCTGGCCCTCGATGCCTTCGGGCACCAGCTTCATCTGGTCCTTGATGTCCTGCTGGAAATAGCGGTCCGCGCTGCCGCGCGCCATTGCAGAGACGCTGCCCATGCCGCGATAGGCCTTGTAGCTGCGACCCTGATAGAGGAACGTCTCGCCCGGTGCTTCCTCCGTACCTGCCAGCAAGCTGCCGATCATCACAGTGGAGGCACCTGCGGCCAGCGCTTTCGCCGCATCCCCGGAAGTACGCAGTCCGCCATCGGCGATCACCGGCACTTCGCCTGCCACGCTGGCAGCATCCATGATCGCGGTTAGCTGGGGTACGCCGACGCCAGCGACGATGCGCGTGGTGCAGATGGAGCCGGGGCCGATGCCAACCTTGATCGCATCCGCGCCCGCATCGATCAGCGCCCGTGCGGCATCGGCGGTGGCGATATTGCCCGCGATGACCTGCACGGAATTGGAAAGCTTCTTCACGCGGCCCACGGCCTCGCCCACCGCCTTGTTGTGACCATGCGCCGTGTCGATGATGATGACGTCGCACTCGGCATCCACCAGCGCCTCGGTCCGCTCGAAGCCCTTGTCGCCGACCGTAGTCGCGGCAGCCACGCGCAGGCGACCGCCCTTGTCCTTGGTGGCATCGGGGTGGAGGACGGCTTTCTCGATGTCCTTTACGGTAATCAGGCCCACGCAGTGATAATTGTCGTCCACCACCAGCAGCTTTTCAATCCGACGCTGGTGAAGGATCTTGCGCGCCTCGGCCTGTGTAACGGCCTCACTGACGGTGGCGAGGTTGTCGCTCGTCATCAGTTCCTTCACCGGCTGACCGGGATTGTCGGCAAAGCGCACGTCGCGATTGGTGAGGATGCCAACCAGCTTGCCATCGGGCGCGGTCACCGGGATGCCGCTGATATTGTGGCGATCCATCAGGGCCTGTGCATCGCCAAGCGTCGCATCAGGCGTGATGGTGATCGGATTGACCACCATGCCGCTTTCGAACCGCTTCACACGGCGCACGGCGGCGCATTGCTCGTCGACGGTCAGGTTTCGGTGGAGCACGCCCAGGCCGCCCAGCTGCGCCAGCACGATGGCCATCTCGGACTCGGTCACCGTGTCCATGGCAGAGGAGATGATCGGGATGTTAAGCCCGATTTCGCGCGTCAGGCGCGTCTTCGTGCTGGCCTGTGAGGGCAGGATGTTACTTTCGGCGGGCTGCAGTAGCACGTCATCGAAAGTAAGGCCGGTGCGGATGTCCATGTGGTTTGCCACTTCGTGTCTCGGGTGATTCGTGGCGGCCCATGTAAACCCGGCATGCAGGATTTGGTAGGGGGCGAGACCGCTAAACCTTGCAGGAGGTGTCGATGCGGCAGCAAGCGCACGTTTCTAAAGGTCGGGTAAGCGCTGCTCGGCAAAGCCCCACCCCGACAGCGCCTTGCTTTGCGCCCGGTCGAGAAGGCGCTTGGCGTCGTCGATAGAGAAGGCGGCGGCCGTGTCCATCTCCTTGAGTTCGTTCCACGCGATGGGCGCGGCTACGGGGGCGCCGCTGCGGGCTCTCGCGGAATAGGGCAACACCGCCGTGGCACCGCGCTGGTTGCGCAGCCAGTCGATGAAGATCTTTCCCTTGCGCTTGGCCTTGCTCATGGTGGCGGTGAATCGCTCGGGCTCGGCCATGCTGAGAGCTTCGGCGAAGCGGCTTGCGAAGTCCTTGTGCTGGTCCCAATCGTGGCCTGTATGCAGCGGCACGACGACGTGCACGCCTTTCCCGCCCGAAAGCATGGCGAAGCTGACAAGGCCGAGATCGGAAAGCCTGTCGCGAATGTCACGAGCGGCCGTCTTGACGTCGCCGAAATCGAGCCCCTCGTCCGGATCGAGGTCGAAAATCATGCGGTCGGGTTTCTCGACATCGCTGCTGCGAGAGCCCCAGCCATGGAATTCGATCGTGCCCATCTGCACGCATTGCAGCAGGCCGCGCGCGTCCTCGACATAGAGATAATCCTCGGTGCCGCCGTCCTTTTCCTTGATCGGCACGTGCTTCACCCCATCGCCGAACCCGCCGCTGTCGTGCTTCTGGAAGAAACATTTCTTCGCCCTTCCCTGCGGACAGCGCACCAGGCTGACCGGCCGCCGCGCAGCGAATGGAAGCATTATGGGGGCCACGGCCTCGTAATAATCCGCCAGTTCCCCTTTGGTCTGGCCGCTGTCGGGGAAAATCACGCGGTCCCTGCTGGAGATCTTGACCCCTTCCGCCTCTTTCGGCGCCTGCGAGGGTTTCTCGGGCGTCACGTCCTCCGCCTTCTTATCGCCGCGAAGGCCAAGATAACTGCCGTGGCGGATATTTCCGTCGGCGGTGAATTCGGCAAAGGCCACTTCTGCCACCAGCTTTGGCGTCACCCAGGTCACCCCGCGGCTGCTGGTCTTGTCGACCTCCGCAGGCGGCGTCTTGCGCTCGAGGCGTGTGAGCTTTCCAGAGAGTTCGTCGAGGTCGTCGGCAGAGTAGCCGGTCCCGACGTTACCCTTGTAGACGAGGTCGTCACCTTCGAACTGACCCATCAGGAGGGAGGCAAAAGGCCGGCCCTTGGCGCTCGACTTCTTCCAGCCGATCACAACGAATTCCTGTCGCCGCGTGCACTTCACCTTCACCCAACGCTTCCCGCGCGAGCCGGAATAGCGCCCGTCGACGGTCTTGGAGATGATCCCCTCTTGCCCGGCGTCGCACATGGCGCGGTAGAGCTTTTCACCTGCGCCGATCACGTGGTCGGCAAGGAACACGGGATCCTCGGCATGGTCGAGCAATGCCTCGAGGCGTTCCTTGCGCTCGATATTGGTGAGGCTCGCGAGATCCTCGCCGCCCAGTTCGAGGAGATCGAAAGCGTGGTATTGCAGCGCATCGCTTTTCGACTGGCTGCCATGGCCGCGCTTGAGCACCGACTGCAGGGTTGAGAAATCGGGATTGCCCTTGCTGTCCACAGCTACGATCTCGCCATCGATCAGGCAGCTTGGCAAATCGAGCGCGGCGATACTCTCTGCCAGTGGCGCGAACTTGTCGGTCCAGTCCTTGCCGCTGCGGGTATAGACGCGCACCTTGTCGCCCTTCGCGGCGATAAGGGCACGGTAGCCGTCATACTTTATCTCGTGCATCCAGCCGTTCCCGGCGGGCACCTCGTCCACCAGCGTGGCGAGCTGGGGCTTGCGGAATTTGGGCAGCGGGGCGTTCTTCTTCGGCCTGGCCTTGCGCTTCGATTTTGCGTGCTGGCTGGCCTTCTCCATCTGTTCGAGGAAATCATCGTCCTTCTTGCCCTGAAGCGAGAATTCGCCCTCCTTGTCGGCTGCGATCTCCGCCATGGAGCGGCCCGTGGCAACGCTGGTGAGCTCGCGCTGGACAAGCACGTCGCCCTCTTGCGCGTGATCGTCCTGCAATTTGCGCAGCAGCCAGTTTTCCCGCTTTTCTCCCGTCTTTTTCTTCAGCCTTATCAACAGCCATTCGCCCTGCATCCGCTCGCCGTGGAGGATGAAGTGCAGGTGGCCGTCCTCGAGATCGGAAGCGCTCTTGCCCTCGATCGGCTCCCACGTGCCGCGGTCCCACAGCATTACGGTTCCGCCCCCGTATTCGCCCTTGGGGATGGTGCCCTCGAAGGTGTTGTAGGAAAGCGGATGGTCTTCCGTGCGCACGGCGAGACGCTTGATGTCGGGATCAGGCGACGGCCCCTTGGTAACGGCCCAGCTCTTCATCACTCCATCCACCTCCAGGCGCAGGTCCCAGTGCAGCCGGGTGGCGTCGTGCTTCTGCACGATGAAGGCGTTGCCGGTCTCGCTGCTTTCCTGCTTGCCTGCGGGTTCGGGCGTGGCGCCGAAATCGCGCTTGGCGTTGTATTCGGAGAGAGGGTCCCTGGCGGCTGTCTTCTTCGTCATGGCTTGCTCCGGGGCTTGTCGCCATCTTTCGTGTTCGACCTTGGCTTGGGCAATACGTTACGCTCGAGATAGCCCATGACCACCATCAGCACGACGGCGATCGATGCGCAGATTACCACGATGGGCCACTGCCCCGCTCCGCAGGCGAGGCCGATGACTGCCGTCAGCCAGAGGTGAACTGCGGTTGTGACATTGCGCAGCTCTCCGCGCGCGAACACGACAAGGCCCGCACCGACGATGCCGATGAAGGCGCCCGTCGCCTCGAACAGGCGCAGCGGGTCCATCCGTTCGCCCCCTATCTGGTGGTACAGCGCAATGGCGGAAACGAGCATGGCGGCACTGGCCAGGCACACGATGCCATGCGTCCGCAATCCTGCCGCATGACCTCTGAACTGGCGATCCAGCCCGAGCGTAAGACCAATGGCGGTGGCGGCTCCAAGGCGCAGCACCAGGTCGAAGGAAATCGTGGAGAGCGGCGTGGCGGGGTTGAGGATCATCTCAGGCAGACTTCTTGCGCTTGCTCCCGGACTTGGCAGGCTTGTCGTCAACCGACTTCTTCAGCGCGGCCATCAGGTCGATCACGTTGGAACCGCCCGCTTCGGCCTCGCCCGTATCCTCGATGACCTTGGTGCCATCCTTCGCCTTGCGCTTCTTGGCGATGAGCCCTCGCAGCGCCTCGACATAGCGGTCCTCGAACTCGCCTGCATCGAAGGGGGCGCTCTTCTGTTCGATCAGCGTGGTAGCGAGGTCGAGCAGTTCCTTCTTGGGCTTCGCTTCCTCGATATCCTCAAAGAACGACTGCCCCTCGCGCACCTCGTCGGCATAGCGCAGGGTCTCCAGCAGCAGGCCCTTGCCGCACGGCTTGATGGCGACGAGCTTCTCGCTGCCGCGCATGGCAAGCTGGCCTAGCGCAACCTTCTTCGCCTTGCGCAGTGCCTCGCGCAGCACGATGAAGGCTTCCTCAGCCAGCTCGTCCTTCGGCGCGACATAATAGGGTTTCTCGAAATAGAGCGGGTCGATCTCGTGCGCGTCGACGAATTGCACGAGCTCCAAGGTGCGCTTGCTCTCCAGCTTGACGGCGTCGATCTCCTCCTCGTCGAGCAGGACGTATTCGCCCTTGGAAACCTCGTAACCCTTGATGATGTCGTCGCGGTCGACCGGGCCGATACCGGGCACGACCTTTTCGTAGGAGATACGCTTCCCGCTCGGCTCGTGAATCTGGTTGAAGCTGATCTTCGCCGATGATTTGGTGGCGGTGTAGATTTCCACCGGAATCGACACCAGCGCCAGCCTGATCTGTCCCTGCCAGTATGCCCGTGCTGCCATTGCCTGCTCCCTTCGTCAGGCAATAAAGCGTTTGGCACGGGCAATGGTTTCAGCAGACGCAGTCCCTATTGCGCGGTCCAGCCGCCGTCGATCTCGTAATTGGAGCCGGTGATGTTCTGCGCCACGTCGCGGCACAGGAATACGGCCAGCGCCGCGACCTCTTCCACCTGTACGAACTTCTTGGTCGGCTGCCGCGCGAGGAGGACGTCGTTCATCACTTCCTCGCGGCTCATGTTCCGGGCCTTCATCGTATCGGGGATCTGGCTTTCCACCAGCGGCGTCCAGACATAGGCGGGGCTGATGCAATTGGCGGTGATGTTGTGCTCCGCCAGTTCCAGCGCCAGCGTCTTGGTAAGGCCCGCAATCCCGTGCTTCGCCGCGACATAGGCGGCCTTGTAGGGGCTGGCCGTGAGCGAGTGCGCGCTGGCGGTATTAATGATGCGGCCCCAGCCCGCCTTCTTCATATGCGGTACGGCGAGGCGCGCGGTGTGGAACGCGCTGGAGAGGTTCAATGCGATGATGGCGTTCCACTTCTCCACCGGGAATTCCTCTATCGGCGCAACATGCTGCATGCCGGCATTGTTCACCAGCACGTCCACCCCGCCCGCCTCGGATAGCAGTTCCTCGGCCCCTTCCACTGTGGTGAGGTCGGTATTGATATGGCGCGCGTCCATTTCCTCGCACAGCTTCGCGATTTCGCCTTCGTCGCCGAAACCGTTCAGCACGATTTCGGCCCCTTCGGCATTGAGGGCGCGAGCGATTGCCAATCCGATGCCCGAGGTCGATCCGGTGACAAGGGCGCGTTTTCCTTCGAGGAACATGAGAGACTCCGTAGGGTTTATATGCCGCTAGGGTCCTAACCGCATGGCGGCTATGGTCCAGCCTGTCTGGAAAAATTCTTGAGGGGGCGCAGGTGAAACTCAATCCATTCGATACAAGCAAGATCAATGTCGGCACCACCGGCGGCTCTGGCCGGGTGGGCAAGGCCGGGGGTCTGGGCTGCGGCACGATCATCCTGGCGGCGATCGGATATTTCGTGTTCGGTCTCGACCCCATGCAAACCGCGGGAACGATCGAGGGCATGCAGCAGGGCCGGACCCAGTCCGCCCCGCCGGCGGGCGAGGACGAGACGGCGATCTGCAACTCCAACGAATATGCGCGGGAGAGCTGCAACGCGCTCGCCTCGCTGAACCAGACCTGGCAGGCGCGGTTCGAGGAAGCAGGCCTCTCCGACATGTATCGCCAGCCCACCCTGCGCTTTGCCACCGCGCAAAGGTTCAACACCGGCTGCGGCACCGGCTCTGTCGGCATGGGTCCGTTCTACTGCCCGGCGGACGAGACGATGTATATCGACGTCTCGTTCTACGACCAGCTGGCACAGATGGCGGGCGATGGTGGCGACTTCGCACGGCTTTACGTGGTCGCCCACGAATATGCCCACCATGTACAGACCCTCACCGGCATTTCCGACCAGATTCGCAGCGCGCAATCGCAGAATCCGCGCATGCAGAACGAGCTGTCGGTGCGGATGGAACTGCACGCCGATTGCTATGCAGGCGTGTGGGCAGGCCGCAACCGCAACCTTATCGAACCGGGCGACTTCGAGGAAGGCATGAACGCGGCTGCCGCGATCGGTGACGATACGCTGACAGGCGGTCGGGTCAGCTCGGAAAGCTTCACCCACGGCACCAGCCGGCAGCGCATGGAAGCGCTTCGCCTGGGGATGCAAACGGCTAGTGACGACCGCTGCGATTCGGCGTATCTGTCTGTCTGATATGAAACGATTCTTCATGGCTGCCATGCCGCTGATGGCCTTCGCCGCTCCCGCTGCCGCGCAAGACGATGTGACGGATGAGAGCGTCGACATGCGGGATGTGGCGATGACGCCGCTGTCGGATCTCAACCTCGCGCGCGACCCGATCCCGCCCATCCTGCTATGGGCGGAGGAAAACCCCTACGCCAACGAAGGCTTGGAGACCTGCCGGAACATTCGCAAGGGCATTGCGGACCTCGATGCCGTGCTGGGCGACGATATCGATACCGAGGCCCCCGACGAGCGGCGCCTGACGGTCACCGGCGTCGCGCAGAGCGCTATCGGCATGTTCATACCTTTTCGAGGCATCATTCGCGAGATTTCGGGCGCGAACGAGCATGAATACGAGTTTCGCCAGGCGATTGCCGCGGGCCTTATGCGCCGTGCCTATCTGAAAGGTCTCGGCGAAGCGCGGGATTGCCCGTATCCGGCGCGGCCCATGCCCGAAGAGATGTACACTGCACTCCAGGATGGCCAGCCGACACCTCCGCAGGAGGAGGCAGAGCCGCAGGTCGTGACAGCCGAGGACGGGACGCGTTTCGTATCGCGTCCCGTCGTTCAGGAAGTCGACTGATCAGGCAAGCAGCGCGCTACGGCGGGTGTTATCCTCGCATTCGGCATCCGGCCTCACAACGGTTGGCGCGAAATTAGCCGAGATATGCACCGCCGGCGGCTGCGGGGGAGTTGGCGGTGCAACCTGCACCGGTGATACCATGCGACCGCGCCAGCTTATGGCAATCGCTTCCGCACTGGAACTTGCACTCGCCTGCGTACGACCCATCGCCCGGCTCTCGCGCCGAACTTCCTCGATCGCGGCTTCCAGTTCACGGATCGCCTCTTCACGCTCGGCGCGCGGAATCCTGGGATTGCTTGCAATCTGCTGCATGGCTGCGCGCATACCGACGATGGCGCCTTCCATGCCCAGCCTTGCGCTCTGGCTGATAGCTTCCTCACAGATCACCATGGCGGTTCGACCGTCGGAAAGCTCGCGCGAGACGATCCCGCTCGCTCCCACGCCGTCGCAACTCAGTTCCACTTGTGGAGCTCGCGCCGCCAAGGCGCGGTTGTGAGCAGCACGTTCGCGAGCGTGAGCAGCGCGTTCGCGGGCATGCTCAGCGCGTTCGCGGGCCCGCTCGCTCATGGCGACGGCACGCTCGGCCTGGTCGTGCGCCCGCTCGACGATGGCCTCGATCTCCTGCTCGCGATCCTCCATCTGCAGCTCGATCTGCTCCACATAAGCCTCGACCTCGGCTTCGGTCTCGGGCGACCAGCCGTCGCTGGATTGGTAGCGGATCACGCGTCGCTCGCCGGTTTCTTCGTCGAAATGTTCCAGGACATGCATGTCCTCGTCATCGACGTAAGGGGCTTCGGGCGGCATTGGCGGCTCGGGCGCGAGCGGAGCCTCGGGCGGCAGCGGCGCATCCGGTGGCGACGGCATCTCGCCGCGGGCATAGGTAATGGACGCGGTCAGCGGCAGGGCCAGCGCGGTGGTGGTGATGGCGGCGATGCCAAGCCGGCGGCGGCCGGTCGAGACTTCGGACATTGTGAGGCTCCTCAAACGGTGGATGATCGATTTCTCGCCAAGCACCGGACAAGCCATCGGGGCTGCCAGAGCGAGGTCGTCCCCGGTCGCGAAACCGGCGATAACCTCTGCATAGGCCGCTCGTTCAGACTGCGCGCGGCCAGCGACGACGCGCGCATCGCACGCCGCCTCCTGGTCCCGTCGCATCGCTCGCCAGCCCCACCAGGCGAGCGGATTGAACCAGTGCAAGGCCAATAGCGGCTGAGCCGCGATATTGGCGACGAGATCGTAGCCGCGATGGTGCGCAAGCTCGTGCGCAATGGCCAGATCGCGGGCCTTTATGTCATAATGCGCCATGAAGGCAGGCGGCAGCGCCACCACCTTGTCGGCAATGCCGAAGGCGACGGGCCCGGTAACGGCGGGCGTTTCCACCAGCCGCACCTTGCCAGCCTCGCCTACCGGGATGGCCTTTTCGAGCAGGTCGCGGCGCATCTGGATGTAATTGCGCACACGCCAGCCGAGGAAGATCAGCGCCCCGCCGATCCAGAGAGGCCACAACAGGTCACCGGCGGCAAAGCCTACGGCGGGCGTGGCAGCCTGCGCTGCGGACGCGGGCGCGGGATCGGAGATGAGGACCATCAGCGGCTCCGCACCGCTCGCGGCCGCGACTTCGGGCTCGGGCGCCATCCAGGCGGGCAGCACGATGGGCGGCATGATGAAACGCAGGAACGGCAGCGCCCACAGCGCATAGGCCACTTGCGGACCGCACCAGCGCGACACCGGGCGCCGCAGCAAGAGCACCAGCGCGACGAGCAGGCCGGTATAGACGAAGGTGTCGATCATCCAGGCCGTCCAGCCCGTTTGTGCAAGCCCGGTCATTTCCGCATCTCCTGCAAGAGCCGCTCGATCTCGGCGATGTCATCTTCGCTAAGGGCCTCGCTCTCGGCAAGATGTGCGAACAGCGGCGCGGCGCGGCCTCCGAAAAGGCGCTCGACAAGCCTCTTGGACTCCGTGCCCACATAGGAAGAGCGGGCGATCAGGGGAGAATAGAGATAGCGGCGACCATCGGGCTGGGTTTCAAGCGCACCCTTTTGCACGAGACGCGAGAGCAACGTCTTCACCGTCGGCATGGACCAGCCCCGCTGCTTGCACACGGTCTTGCAGACCTCTGCCGCGGTTTGGGGAGAACGCGTCCACAGCGCCTCCATCACGGCGTGTTCGGCCTCGCTGATACGCTCGGCGCTGTCTGTTTCGCTCTTGCCTGTGTGGCTATGGCGGGTCATGCCGTCCTCCCTGACGACTACGTTTGTAAGCACTACGATTACGCCTGTAATCTGAATTGCCGATGAATGCAAGCTGCGCGAGCCGAGTTACCCCTCGCGGATCGAGGCTGGGCGCCGGGAAAATTTTGTGTAACCTCCGCTCCGGAAGGGACGAATGGACCAGCAGGCGAATACTCTCGGCGATCCGCTCGACCGGCTGATGGCAGCAGCACGCGGCGGAAATTCGGCGGCGTACCGGCGGTTTCTCGCCGAAGCTGCACAGCGCATACGCGCCCGGCTATCCCGCAAGATGGGCGCTGATAGCGAACTGGAGGATCTCGTGCAGGAAAGCCTGATCGCCATTCACGAAAAGCGTCATACGCTCGACCCCGGTCGGCCGGTTGCGCCCTGGATGTTCGCCATCGCGAACTACAAGCTGATCGACCACTGGCGAAAGCGCGGGCGCAATATCGTGGACCTGGATACCGACGCGGACATGGCGATCGGTTCCGAAAGTTTCGCTGCGACAGATATCGAAGCCTTGCTGGAAAAGCTTCCCGAAGCTCAGGCGGCAGCAATCCGGATGACCCACATCGAGGGGCTGACCAACCGCGAGGCGGGCGAACGCACCGGCGTCGGCGTCTCGGCCATGAAACTGCGCGTGCATCGCGGCATGTTGCGCCTGAAGGACATAGCGGACGAAGACCGACTGAATGACTGACACCGAACTCCTCCTGGACCGGCTCTCCGCCGAAGGGCCGGAGCCGTCCGCCAGCCCCTTCTGGCGGTTTGCCGCGCCCCTTCTCGGCGTGTTTGCGCTGTGCACGCTGGGCATAGCAGCAACGCTTGATGGGGCTTTCGACCCGGTCGAGCGCTATGGCGTGATGCCCCTGACAGCCAAATGGGGCTTTGCCTTCGCTCTCGTTTTTTTGAGCGCGAGCGCCCTGTGGGTGCTGGGTAGACCTGCGCGGCCGTCCGCCTCGGTCACTATCGGCATGGCCATCCCCTTCATCTTCGTCGCCGCTTTCCTTGCCCTGGAGTTCTTGCAGACGGGCCCGGTCGTGCGCGGGGCCACATGGCGAACCTGCCTGCTGGCAATGGCGGTAATGAGCCCCATCGGCTTTGCGGGAGCCATCTTCGCCGCGCGCTGGCTGGCGCCCACCAACCTGCGCCGGACGGGGCTATCTGCCGGCCTGTTCGGCGGCGGCGTCGCCATGATCGCCTATTCCCCGTACTGCCCGGAGTTGGGAATGGGCTACATGACCGTATTCTATTGCCTTCCCATCCTTGCGATGGCCGCGCTGGGTTGGCTCCTCGGCCCCAGACTGCTGCGCTGGTGAAGGACCGTTCCGACTATACAGTCCGCCGCCTGTCGGATTGCCACAAGATCGCCGATTTCCGCGATCTTGCACGCAGGCGACTGCCCTACCCTGTGTTCAACTATATCGATGGCGCGGCGGACGATGAGGCTACAAGGGACCGGAACACCGCCTCTTTCGCCGATGTCGACCTGGTGCCGGATGTGCTGGCGGGCGCGGAGGCGCTCGATCTTTCGACCACGATCATGGGCCGCGAAAGCGCGTTGCCCCTGATGCTAAGCCCCACGGCGTTGCAGCGCATCTTCCACTGGCAGGGTGAACGCGCGGTCGCGGCCGTGGCGGAGCGGCATGGGTTGTGGTTCGGGATCTCCAGCCTTTCCACCGTTAGTATCGAGGAGGTAGGCGAGCGCTGGACCGGCCCCAAGATGCTGCAATACTACTACCACAAGGACCGGGGCCTCAATGCAGCGCTCGTCGAACGGGCGAAGGCGGCGAAGTTCGATGCGATCACACTGACGGTGGACACCATCGTTTCCGGAAACCGGGAGCGCTGCAAGCGCACCGGCTTTACCACCCCTCCCCGTTTCACGCCTTCCAACCTGCTGAGCTATGCAACCCACCCGGCGTGGGCCCTTAACTTCCTCTTTCGCGAGAAATTCGACTTGCCCAACCTTTCCACCCACGTGGAGGCAGGCAGTGGCAAGGCAATCAGCATTCAGGACTACTTCGATTCCATGCTCGACCCGGGCCTCAACTGGCAAGCTGCCGAGCAGTTGCGCGATGATTGGGGCGGCCCCTTCTGTCTCAAGGGCATCATGTCGGTGGCTGATGCGCAGCGCGCCGCGGAAATGGGCGTGGATGCCATCATGGTCTCCAACCACGGCGGACGGCAGCTGGACGGCGGTCGCGCGCCTTTCGACCAGCTGGCCGAAATCGTCGATGCCGTGGGCGACCGGGTCGACGTTATCCTCGACGGCGGGGTCATGCGCGGCAGCCACGTCGTGAAGGCGCTGAGCCTCGGGGCGAAAGCGGTGAGCGGCGGACGGCTCTATCTCTATGCCCTGGCTGCCGCCGGGGAAGACGGGGTCGAAAGGGCGATCACCATCCTCGAGCAGGAAATCGCTCGCACCATGAAACTGATGGGCAAGCGTTCCCCTGCAGACCTCTCTCGCGACAATTTGCGCTTCCGCTAGCAGGAACACCTCTGGTGCGAGCCAGTTGGAAGCGCATGAGCAACCGCAACACGATCCTCACCAGCCCGCAACTCCGCCTTATCGGCAGCATCAATGAAGCAATGTATGCCGAATTTCGCGACCAGCTCCACAATGCCCCGAAGGATGGCCCGCTGGTCGTCGCCATCACCACGCTGGGCGGCAACCCCGAAGTCGCCCGCACCATGGCCGACGATGTGCGCCTGCTGCGCGAGCCGGGCCGCGAGGTCTATTTCCTCGGCAAGTCCGCCGTCTATTCCGCCGGGGCAACTTTCATGGCGGGCTTCCCGGTCAGCCACCGCTTCATGACGAAGGATTCCAGCATCCTCATCCACGAGCGGCAGATCGCCAAGACGATCAACCTCTCCGGCCCGCTCAAGAGCTGCACCTACCAGTTGAAGGCCGCGCTCAACGAGATCGAGCATTCCATCGAGATCGAAGAGCAGGGTTTTCGCGAGATCGTGGAAGGCAGCAATGTCTCATTCGAGGAGGTTCGCGACCGTGCTCCGGAGAACTGGTATATCGGCTGCGAAAAGGCGAAGGAACTGGGCCTGATCTGCGATGTGATCTGACCCGGCCCCCTCGCCTGACATGCCGCACTCGTCAGGTGAGCGCGTCCTCGTCCTTCCGGCCAACTGCAGCCCAGTCCACGCCGCGGGTGGCATACATGATCCCAGCCAAGGCGGCGAACAGCAGTACCGAGCCGATGACGAGCGAGTAGGTTTCCTCGTTCAGCAGCACGTAGAGCACGCAGTAGAGCGCAGCCAGCATCAGGCCGATGAAGCTCGCCCGACGCCATCCACCCAGCACTGCCGCGCTATAGGCGGTCAGGAGGGCGATGATCGCGGCGGCTGCCAGTACATAGGCTAGCGTGAAGCCCACGACCTCGGCGAAGGCCAGCAGCATCACGAAAAACAGCACCAGCCCGGCCCCTGTCAGCAGGTATTCCGCTGCAGCGACGCGCGCTCCGCCAACGATGTCGAACATTAGCAGCGTGGCAAACGTAAAGCCTATGAAGAGGAAGCCGTATTTCACCGCCCGATCCACCTGGCTGTAGAGATCGACCGGATCGACGAGAGCGATCGTGACAACCTGCGTGGCGCCGGCGATGACAGGACGCACCGGTTCGGCCACGGCGTACTCTCCAACGGGTATGGGCTCGCCTTGCAGGTCACCGGCGGATACGAGTTCCTGCCCCAGCGCGAGATTGGTAATGCCGGGATAGACCGCCTCGAACCCGTCTGCCGTCGTTTCCGACAGTTCGGGATCGGGCAGGAAGCCGCCGGTGAAGCTGGGATGGGGCCAGGGCGAAGTGACGCGCCACTCGGTCTCTCCACCACGCGGCACCAGCGAAAGCGACCCGGTGCCCCTCAGCCCATAGCTATACTCGATCTGCAGGGGCGCGTCGGCAGTCCAGCCGGCGACGGGGGCCGAGAAGCCGGATCCGCCCGCTGCCTGCAGGCCGCCACCCGGATCGAGGCTTGCCGCTGCGCCGTTCACGACAACGCGGGCGCCGTCGGTCAGGCCGCGCGGATCGGAAATGCCGAAGCGAAGTTCGGCTTCGTCCAGCAAGAGATCGGAGCTCTCGATATCAAGGCTTTCGAGTTCGTCGGTGAGGACATAGCGCGCTTCGCCGCGCATCGCTGCTGAATACACCACGCTTTCGTAGATGGCGTAGCCCTTGCGATCGGGCGCGAGCTCGGTCGTAACCGACTGATCGAGCGGTGAAACGAAGAGCTCGCGGCGGACCTGCCGCCGCCTCTCGGTCACCACGCCGTTGACGGTTTCGGCCTCGACCGTTTCGGCAAGATAGGGGACCACCAAAACCGGGCCGGCGACCACCTGCGGGCCGCCCCAGCCCGCCGTAATCTGCGCCTGCGCTCGCTCGGACTGGCTCTCCCGGTCGTAGACCAGCGCGTAAACCGCCAATAGGGGCACCACGAGCACGGCGGCCACCACGCCTGCAAAGAACAGCTTCATACCGGGGCTTCGGTCACGTCTCATCGTCTGGTACTCCCTATAGAGTTGCGACGAAACGTTTCATGGAAGCGACGAACTGAATACTTGGTGAATTCGCGGGAGCGCGGCAAGATGCAGCCATGTTCAAACGATTCGTCGCAGCGACCGCTGTCACCCTCTTTGCCGCTCCCCCTCTCCACGCCGCGCAGGAGGGTACCGAAGCATTATCCGCGCAGGACTACGAAACAACCGAGGTCGTGCTCGAAACGGCGATGGGCGACATCGTGATCGCTCTGGAAATGGAGCGCGCGCCGATCACCGCGGCCAATTTCCTGCGCTACGTGGAGGAAGATCGCTTCGACGGCACGGTCTTCTACCGCGCCATGCCGCTCGACTGGGGAGAGCAGCCCAACGGCCTTATCCAGGGCGGCACGCAATGGGATCCCGAACGCGTGCTGCCCGGCATAGAGCACGAGCCGACCACGAAGACCGGCCTTTCCCATACGCGCGGCGCCTTGTCGATGGCGATGGGGGAGCCGGGCACGGCCAATGGCGACTTCTCGATCATGCTGGGCGACCAGACGGGGCTCGACGCCAATCCCGAAGCGGAGGATCCAGCCTTCCGCCACGGCTACGCGGTGTTCGGTTATGTCGTGGAGGGGATGGATGTGGTCGAGGCGATCCACGCCGCGCCTGTCGATCCGGAAAAAGGCGAAGGCTTCATGCGCGGACAGATGCTGGCCGAGCCGGTCGAGATCGTCGAGGCGCGAGTGGTGGAGGAGTCCGCGCCCGAGTAATCAGTCGCGCGCCGGTTCCTCTCCAGCGAGCCGGCTCATCAGGATTGCCGCGCGCTGGGCTTGCCTGGTGAAGCTCCGCAAATCGGCGCTTTCCCCTACGGCATGGCTGCCCGATCCGTCCGGCCCCATCCCCGCCAGGCCATCCGCATAGGGCGCGACGAAGCTGATATCGGCTGCACCCCGGCGGGCAGGTGGGAAGATACCCATCTCGCCAAGTCCCATATCGGCATTGATCGCATTCAGCCGCGCAAGGAGCGCGCTGTTGCCTTCGGTGGGAGCCATCGGCGGATAGCGAAATTCGAATTCCAATTCGGCATCGGTGCCCGGCAAGTTTGCATCGACGATAGCCTGCATCGCGGCCACCGCACGGTCGGTTTGCTCCTGTGTCAGCGTGCGAAGGTCTCCCCGCGCTACGGCGCTATCGGGGATGATGTTGGTCTTCCCGATCGTGCTGGCGGAGAGCTCGTCCTCTCCCAAAGTGGCAGGTGTGCCGCCCGCGAGGAAACCGACATTATAGGTGAGGTTCTCTTCGGGCAGTTCCTCGCGGAAAGCGTCGAGGATTCGCGCCATCTCGTAGATCGCGCCATATCCCGCGCCTTCGCTGAAAATGCCGGAGGAATGGCCGGTACGCCCGGTGGTGGTCAGCGTCCAGCTATTGGAGGAGCGGCGCGCTACCACGCCCATGTCCTGCCCATCCATCACGGATAGCCCCTCGAAACCGAGGGCGACGTCCGCCCATCGACCTGCCTCGATCAGGTCGGCGCGTGCCTCCTCGATAGGATCGCCGACATCTTCCTCGTCACCCGTCAACGCAACGATGATGTTCGCGCCGTCCAGCGTAGCCGCAGCCTCCATCGCGCGCAGGGCGGAAAGGATGACGACGATGCCGCCCTTGTCGTCCACCACGCCTGGACCCGTAGCCACGTCGCCATCGCGGACGAATTGCTGGAACGGGCTGTCCGGCTCGAACACGGTGTCGATATGGCCGATGAGCAGCATCCTCGTGCTGTCATTCCCGGCCTCATGTGTCGCGAACAGGTGGCCTGCGCGCCCCACATGGTCCTGATCGATCCACTCCACCTCGAAGCCAAGACCCTCGAAGGCGGGAATGAGCATCTGCCCGACCTCGCGCACGCCCTGGTGGTTGTGCGTGCCGGAATTGACGTTGGTAATCGCCTCCAGCAGCGCGACGTCGTCTTCGAAGCCTGCTTCGACCGTGGACATCATGGTCTGCTCGGCCGGGGACAGTTGTGCGGCAGCGGGGGCCGCCAGGCCGAGGGCGGTCGCCCCGGTCAGGATGGTCGCAGCGAAGCGCGAGAGCGGGATTGTCATGCCGCGATGCTGCGCTGCAGCGCGCTATCTTGTCAAGCGATGTGACTATAGCAGGCGGTCGCGATATTCCAGATTGGGCAACCAGCAAGTCTCGCGCTTGCCGAACAGGCGGTATCGGTTGCGCGCCACCCACAGATAAACCGCATCTCTCAGGGCACGCGGGACCAAACGGGCGACGTCGGTGATCCGCCACGGCCAGCCAAGCCGGTGATAGATCCCGAGTACCGCATCGCTGTTGCGCAGGACCCTGTCACCTTCGATCAGCAGGATCGTGTCCGGATCGGACGGGTCCATCCCATGCTTTCGGTAGAGAGCCATGCCGGTCTCGCCTTGCATCGAGGCCAGACGGAAGTGGCGCTTGCGGTCATGCTTCAGGATGAATTGCGCATTGGCGCTGCATAGCACGCATTCAGCGTCGAAAAGGACGATGGCGCAGGGCGGAACGTTCACCAGCCTCGCTCTCGAAGGAAGCGTTGTAGCTTCGGGCGAAATCGCAGGAAGCGGACGTACAGGCCCTCGAGACCTCGCAGGATCAGCGGATTTCGGGCCGCATAGCCAAGAGGACGCAGCAGTGGCAGGACGCGCCACATCGCTGCGAACGCCGCAGCGCCCGTCAGCAT
This sequence comes from Aurantiacibacter poecillastricola, assembly GCF_030730945.1. Taxonomy (GTDB): domain Bacteria; phylum Pseudomonadota; class Alphaproteobacteria; order Sphingomonadales; family Sphingomonadaceae; genus Alteraurantiacibacter; species Alteraurantiacibacter poecillastricola. The sequence goes on along the minus strand of NZ_JAVAMS010000002.1, from coordinate 615,443 downwards.
CCTGCCATCGGCTTCGGCATGGAACCGCTGAAGCATGATCGCCGGATCGAGCGGACAGGTTCTCCCGGCATCCGGTGAAGTGGCGTCGATGAACGTGATCGCGCCATTGGTATCGAGCCGACGCATCAGCGCAATCTCTCTCTGGCACAGCGGGCAGGCGCCGTCGTGCCAGACGGTCACCTTCCTCGCTGGCACGTCAGTAGACCCGCTTCTTCGGCTCGATATACTTGATGTCGTCGGTCAGCGTGTATTCGTGGACCGGGCGGTAGTCGATCTTCACTTCGCCGCCGCTACCACCCCAGCCTTCGAACCAGGCCGCTGTGTGCTTCATCCATTCAGCATCGTTGCGGTCGGGATAGTCCTCGTGCGCATGGGCTCCGCGCGATTCCTTGCGGTTTTCCGCGCTCGCCATCGTGACGACGGCCTGCGCCATGAGGTTGTCGAGCTCCAGCGTCTCGATCAGGTCGCTGTTCCAGATCAGCGAACGGTCGTGGACCTTGATGTCCTGCATCCGCTTGTTGGTTTCGGCCAGCGACTTCACACCGGCGGCCATGAGTTCGCTATCGCGGAACACGGCGGCATGCTTCTGCATGGTCTGCTGCATGTCCTTGCGCACGGCCGCGGTGGGCGAATCGCCATTGGCGTGGCGGAAATGGTCGAGGCGTCCGAGCGCGAAATCGGCGCTGTCGGCAGGGAGTTCGTCGTGGCTCTGGCCGGGCGTGATCGTATCGCGCAGGCGGAAACCGATGGCGCGGCCGAACACCACGAGGTCGATCAGCGAGTTGGAGCCGAGACGATTTGCTCCGTGCACGGATACGCACCCTGCTTCGCCTGCGGCAAAGAGCCCCGGCACCACCGTATCGGGATTCCCATCCGGACCGATAGTTACGACCTCGCCATGATAGTTCGTGGGGATGCCCCCCATATTGTAGTGGACCGTGGGCGTGACCGGCAGCGGCTGACGCGTCAGGTCGACGCCTGCGAAGATCTTGCCGCTCTCGGTTATGCCCGGCAGGCGCTGGGCGAGCACATCGGGTGCAATGTGATCGAGATGGAGGTAGATGTGGTCGCCATCCGGCCCCACGCCCCGTCCTTCACGCATTTCCAGCGCCATCGAACGCGAGACTACGTCGCGGCTCGCCAAGTCCTTGGCGGAAGGCGCATAGCGTTCCATGAAGCGCTCGCCCTCGGAATTGGTGAGGTAGCCGCCCTCGCCGCGCGCGCCCTCGGTAATCAGCACGCCTGCGCCGTAGATGCCGGTGGGGTGGAACTGCACGAATTCCATGTCCTGCAGCGGGAGTCCTGCGCGCAGCACCATGCCGCCGCCGTCACCGGTGCAAGTGTGAGCGGAGGTTGCGGTGTAGTAGCAGCGGCCATAGCCGCCTGTCGCCAGCACCACTCCGTGGCTGCGGAAGCGGTGGATGGTGCCATCGTCCAGGCACATGGCGATCACGCCGACGCATGCCCCGTCCCTCATGATGAGGTCGATGGCGAAATACTCGATGTAGAAGTCCGCGCTGTATTTCAGGCTCTGCTGGTAGAGCGCGTGGAGCATGGCGTGGCCGGTGCGGTCCGCCGCGGCGCAGGTGCGTTGCACGGGCGGTCCCTCGCCCATGTTCTGCATGTGGCCGCCGAACGGGCGCTGGTAGATCGTGCCGTCCTCGTTGCGGCTGAAGGGCACGCCCGCGTGCTCCAGCTCGTACACGGCCTGGGGTGCCTCTCGCGCGAGATATTCGATGGCGTCCTGGTCGCCCAGCCAGTCGGCGCCCTTCACCGTATCGTACATGTGCCACGACCAGTGGTCGGGCGTATTGTTGCCGAGCGAGGCGGCGATGCCGCCCTGCGCTGCAACGGTATGCGAACGCGTGGGGAAGACCTTGGAGATATTCGCTGTCTTGAGCCCGGCCTCGGCAGCACCCATCGTGGCGCGCAGGCCCGATCCACCGGCACCGACAACCACGACGTCATAGGTATGATCGATGATAGGATAGGCGCGACCGCCGATTTCGAAAGTCTCTTTGCGGGCCATCAGGCGGCTCCTCCGGCGAAGACAAGGCGCGCGAGGCAGAACAGGCCGAAAGCGGCGCCTGCGAAGCTCGCGACGTTCAGAAGCAGGATGGCACCGAACTTCGTGCCCGGCTCATGCAGGTAGTCCTCGATCAGGATCTGCAGGCCCAGACGAGCGTGCCAGAAAGTGGAGATCAGCAACAGCGCGATCATGAAAGCCGGTAGCGGCGAGGACAGCCAGCCAGCGACGCTGGCATAGGAGTAATCCCCTAGCAGCGCGAGCGAGATGCCAAGAAACAGCACCGTCACCAGATTGCCGACAGCGGTGAAGCGCTGCATCAGCCAGTGATTCGTGCCTTCGTGCGAGGCGCCGAGGCCGCGTACCCGGCCGATCGAAGTTCCGTTACCCATAGCGAAAGTCCTAGCTGAGCAGGATCACGGCCCAGAAGGCCGCGGTGAGCACGATGCCGGACGCGATGGACACGACCGAGAAGGTGCGATTGGTATCGATTTCGTAGCCGGCGCCGATATCCAGCACGAAGTGGCGGATCCCCGAGCTCATATGGTTGAAGAACGCCCAGGTCAGCCCGACGAGAACCACCATGCCGTACCAGCTGGAAGCATGGTCGTGGAACGTCTCGTAGCTTTCCGGTCCGCCCGCCAGCGCTCCCAGCCACCACAGCAGGACGGAGAGCCCGACAAGGGCCATTCCGTCCCCACTGATGCGATGAAGGATGGAGACCGTCATGTGCGGCCCCCATTTCCAGATTTGCAGGTGCGGTGAAAGCGGGCGATTGGCCATGGTCCGTCCCTTGGTTACGAAGTTGCGCTCCATCTAGCGGATGTGACGCCTGTTACAAGCCGACCTTCGACCATATCGCCTGTTAGTACCCGTTTCGCGCCCACTTTCCCCCGCCATTGCCGCTCGCTATGACCCTGTGCCCATGACAAACATTCTCGTAACAGGCAGCAGCAGGGGCATCGGCCAGGCCATCGCGGACCAGTTGGCAGACCGCGGTTGCAACGTGATGGGCCACGCCACCCGCGCTCTCGACGACCGTACGATAGCGGCCGACTTCTCCGATCCCCCCGCTCCGCAGCAATTGTGGGAAGAGGCGCTCGAGCGTTTCGGGGGCCGGATCGATGTCCTTGTGAACAATGCCGGCCTTTTCGATGCCGTGCCTCTCGAGGCAAGCGACATAGAGTGGCTGGACCGGTGGGAGGACACGCTGCGCATCAATCTCACGGCGGCGGCGCAATTGTCCCGTTTTGCCGTGCGGCACTGGCAGGAGCGCGGTTCTGGCGGCCGCCTGGTGCATATCTCCAGCCGTGCAGCCTATCGCGGAGACAGCCCGGCGCACTGGCACTACGCCGCGGCGAAGGGTGGCATGGTGGCCATGCACAAGACCATCGCGCGCGGCTATGCCAAAGATGGCATCTTATCCTTTGCCATCACCCCCGGTTTTACCGATACCAGCATGGCAGGGGACTACCTTCAGAGCCGCGGCGGGCCGGGCCTGCTTGCCGACATACCTCTGGGTCGGGTCGCCGAGCCCGAGGAAATCGCCGATATCGCGGTGTTCTGCTCGCTCGACGCGCCGCCAAGCATGACCGGCGCGGTGATCGATGCCAACGGGGCGAGCTTTGTCCGCTAGATCTTCTTCGGCGCTCGCGATTCTCTGCCTTGGCGCCTGCGTCGCGCCGCAGCCGCCCGTGCCTTACGCAAGCGCTACGGTATTGGAAGCTGCACGAAGCAAGGCGAACGAAGGGGCCGCCTGGGCCGATGCCTGCACCGAATGGGACGACTGGGATAAGCGCAGCCCGCCTTTCCGCGTTCATGGCGATACCTACCATGTCGGCACCTGCGGCATCTCGGCTATCCTCGTCGCCGGATCGGAAGGGCATGTCCTGCTGGACAGCGGCACCCGTGACGGTGCCCGCGTCGTCCTTAGCAATATTCGCACGCTCGGTTTCCAGCCGCAGAACGTACGCGCGGTTCTCACCAGTCATGAGCATTTCGACCATGTCGGCGGGCTTTGGTGGATCAACCAGAACACCGGAGCGCAGATTTTCACCGCGCCCGCAGCGGTAGAGGTGTTGCAAAGCGGCAAGCCCTCCCGGGACGATCCGCAGGCCGCCAGCCTCGATCCCATGCGTCCGCTGGAGGCCACGCTGGTGTCGGCAGTCGAGCCCGGTGAGCCTCTGGTGATCGCCGGTCTCACCTTCACGCCGATTGCCACGCCCGGCCACACGCCCGGTGCGTTGTCCTGGCAATGGCAAAGCTGCGAGGATGGCGAGTGTCGCACCATCGTCTATGCCGACAGCCTCTCACCGATAAGCAGCGAGGGTTATCGCTTCTCCGACAATCCCGCTTATGTCGCGGCGTATCGGGAAGGTCTCGCCCGTCTCGCCGCAACGGAGTGCGACATCCTTCTCACGCCTCACCCCTCGGCCAGCGGCATGCGCGGCAAGATCCTGGCGGACGACATGGGGACCGGTAAGGACTGCAGAGGCTATGCCGAGGACCGGCTCGCCATGCTTGAGGAGCGATTGGCACAGGAGCAGGCGCAATGAGCTGGAAGCTGTCGACGATCGCTTCGAAAACCACGGTCGAGACCGCGCTGGAGCGGCGCGATTACATCGATGACTGGGACGAGCAGATCGTTCTTGCCGGATTCGAAGTCGATCCCGAGGAGCCCGATATCTGGCGGCTCGATGCCTACACTCCCGGCAAGCCGACGGAGCAGGACCGTGCGGCGCTGCATTCCCTCTTCGATGAGCCGGTGCCCCCGATCCTGGCCGAACAGCTGCCCGAAACCGATTGGGTGAGCGAGAGCCAGAAGGGCGTCGATCCCATCCGCGCCGGACGCTTTCGCGTACGCACCCCCGATCATGCGGCTCTCGGCGATCCGACTTTGACCGAGTTCGTCATACCCGCAGCTCAGGCTTTCGGAACTGGCCACCACGAGACGACGGCCGGCTGTCTTGCCATGCTCGACACGATGCACGCGCGGGGGCTCAGGCCGCGGCGCATCGCCGATATCGGCACTGGCACGGGGCTCCTCGCCTTCGCCGCCCTAGATTTGTGGCCACGCGCCCTCGCTACGGCGAGCGATATCGATCCGGTTTGTGGACCGGCTGTCGTCGGCAACTGCGAGCTCAACGGCATTCCTCTGGGCGACGGTCACGGCGAACTTGCAATGGTCATTGCCGACGGGATGGACGACGAGGCCCTTCAGGCTCGGGCTCCCTACGATCTTCTCATCGCCAATATCCTGGCTGGTCCGCTAATCGATATGGCGCATGATTTTGCCGAGGCGGTGTCTCCGCGCGGCTCCATCCTGCTGGCGGGCCTGCTTAACACGCAGGAAGTGGCAGTCCGCGCGGCTTATCTGGCAGCCGGTTTTCGCCTGCATCGACGCATCGTCAACGGGCACTGGAGCATCCTGTGGCTACGCCATCGCTTCAGCGGATAGGCAAGCACCTTGCGCGCATCTCGCTAGCGGCGTTGGGCACGCTAGTGTTGCTGGGTGCCGGCTACCCGCTGGCGGGCTGGATCGGCAGCTCGATACCCGAGACATCGCCAGCAGCTTTCACCCCTCAGGACGAGACCGTGCAGATCATGGTCGAAACCAATGGCACCCATACCAGCATCATCGTCCCCGTAATCACACCAGAGAAGGACTGGCGGGAGACCTTCCCCAGCGCGGCCCTGCCCCGGCCGGACGGCTTCATGCCGACCCATCTCGCGCTTGGCTGGGGCGAGCGCGAGGTGTTCCTCTATGTCCCCACCTGGGGCGATCTCAAACCGCTAACGGCTCTGCGCATTGCCACGGTAGGCGGGGATGCGCTGATGCGGGTGAGCCATTATCTCCGCCCGGCGCCCAGCCAGTATCATCGCCCCTTACGCATTTCGCGTGCCCAGTATTCCAGCCTGGTCTCCGCCATAGAGCGCGCCTTGCCGCAGGTCGCTCCGGGAGAGACACGCGAAAGATTGCAAGGGACCTACACCGACGATGCCTATTACGAGGCTCGCGGCACCTATACGCTGGCCAATACCTGCAACACATGGGTAGGAGACATGCTGGTGGAAGCGAGCGTCGAGATGGGGATGTGGACGCCCTTTGCCGGCGGGGTGATGAAATGGATTCCGGCCCCCGCCCTGGGTGAAGCGCATATCGCAAGCTGAGCCCTCATCGCCAGAATGTGAGCCTGTTGCGGATTTGCATTGGAGTGCGACCCCCTAACCTGTTAGCCGTCTCGCGGGGTGCAACAAGAGGCGAAAACGCAGATGGCGGACAGGGAAGGCGAGCGGCACGACATCGCCATCGAGGGCAAGCTCCGCACATCTACGGGCAAGCGCGACGTTACCATTGTCGACCTGTCGGAACGCGGCTGCCGCATCTACGACCGCATGGGGTATCTTGTAAGCGATATGGCCGTCACGCTGCGCATCGGCCCCATCGGCCCGGTGGAAGCGACCGTACGATGGCAGCAGCGTCCCCATGCAGGACTACATTTCACCAACCCGCTCTACCCTGCCGTGCTCGACCATATCCGGGCCCATTTCGATTTGCGCCACCTGGGAAGCGGCGGCATTGATGAGCCTGGCAAGGGCAATTCCTGAGACAGCCGCGCAATTGAGGTGGCGGAACGGGTTGGTTGCACCGATCATTCTCCTCGCGAACTTCAAAGATTCGCGAGAGAAGCATGATGAACAGAACCCTCCTTATCACCGGCGCCTCCACCGGTATCGGAGCAGCCACCGCGCGCGCCGCCACGAAAGCTGGGTGGAACGTCGCCCTCCTCGCACGCTCGGCCGACAAGCTGGAGGCGCTGGCGGACGAACTCGGTACGATGGCTCTTGCCGTGCCGTGCGATGCAACCGACCGTGACGCGGTCAAAGAGGCGGTCTCTACAGTGACCGACCATTTCGGCGGCTTGCATGCGGTCTTCGCCAATGCGGGCAAGGGAGTGGACAATCCCGGCGTGGAGAAGGGCGATCCTGCCGAGTGGCATGACATGATCCACGTCAACATCATGCACGTGCTCTACACCGCGCATGAGACCCTGCCCCACCTGCGCAAGACGAAGGGCATGTTCATCGTCACCGGATCGAAAGCCGGGCGCGATCACATGAAGGGATCGATATACGGCGCGACGAAGTGGTTCGTGCAGGGTTTTGCCGGGAACCTGGCGGAAGAAATGCGCGAATGGGGCGGTCGCTGCACGGTCATCACGCCCGGCATGGTCGACACGCCTTTTTTCGACGAAGGCAAACCGACAAAACTGCAGGCCGAGGACATAGCCGATGCGGTCGTATTCGCGCTCGAGCAGCGGGACACCTCCTGCGTGCGCGAAATTCACCTGATGCCCAACGACTAGCGCGTCAGCCAGCTTCGGCGACGATGGCGGCCCAGCCCGCCTCGTCGATGACTTCGATCCCCAGTTCCTCGGCCTTCTTCAGTTTCGAGCCTGCGCCCGGCCCTGCCACGAGCAGATCTGTCTTTGCGCTGACCGACCCGGATGCCTTCGCTCCCAACCTCTCGGCCTGCGCCTTTGCCTCGTCGCGGCTCATGGTTTCAAGCTTACCGGTGAATACCACGGTCTTGCCTGCGACGGGGGAGTCCATTGTCTCCACCTCGTAGCGCGGCGGAGAAACCTCGGAGAGAAGGTCTTCCCACACCGTGCGATTGTGTTCCTCGTGAAAGAAGTCGCCGAGCGCCTCCACGACCGCGCTGCCTATCCCGTCGATACCGGTAAGCGAGGCGGCAGCGTCTTCGTCTCCGGCATGGGCCTTTTCGGATGCTTCACGCAGGGCGGGAAGCTCGTGGAAGGACTTCATCAGGTCGCGCGCCGTTACCGCGCCGACGTGGCGGATGCCGAGTCCGAACAGCAGCCGCGCAGCATCGGGAGAGCGTCGGTTCTCCACAGAAGCCAACAAGTTATCCACAGACTTGTCCTTCCAACCTTCCAACGCGAGTATCTCGTCACGACGCCGGTGCAGGCGGAAGATGTCGGGAGGGCCATTGTCGAGCCAGCCATGCTCCATGAACTCGGCAATGGTGCGCTCCCCCATGCCATCGATGTCGAGAGCGCCGCGGCTGACGAAGTGCTTCAGACGCTCGAACTGCTGGGCCTTGCAGATCAGCCCGCCCGTGCAGCGAACATCGACTTCCCCTTCTTCACTGACCGCTTCGCTGCCGCATTGGGGGCAATGGTCGGGAAAATGGAAAGCGGGCCTGTCCTCCTCTCGAGTGAGATTCTCGGCGACTTGCGGGATCACGTCCCCCGCACGCTGGACCACGACGCGGTCGCCCGGGCGCACGCCCAGCCTTTCGATCTCGTCGCGATTGTGGAGCGTGACGTTGGTCACCGTAACCCCGCCGACCAGCACTGGCGCGAGGCGTCCAACAGGCGTCAGTTTGCCGGTACGACCGACCTGGATGTCGATGCTCTCCAGCGTCGTCTCCGCGCGCTCCGCTGGAAACTTGTGCGCCATCGCCCAGCGCGGGGCCTTGGCGACAAAGCCCAACCGCTTCTGCCAGTCAAGACGGTCAACCTTGTAGACGACGCCGTCGATCTCGTATGGCAACCCGGCACGTCCTTCGGAAATGCTGCGATATTGCTGCAGCATATCCTTCACATCGTTGCACACTTTGAGGTCGGGCGAGATTGGCAGGCCCCATTCGGCGATGCGCTGCATCATCGCATACTGGGTATCTTCTGGCACCGCACTGGCCGCACCCCAACCATGCGCCCAGAAGCGCAGGGGACGTTTCGCGGTGACGCTTGCATCCTTCTGGCGCAGAGACCCGGCCGCGGCATTGCGCGGGTTGGCGAATAGCTTCTCGCCAGCCTTTTCCTGCGCAGCATTAAGCGCGGCAAAGTCCTCTTTCGCCATGTAAACTTCGCCGCGGATCTCGAACACGTCGGGGACGTTGCCGGAAAGAGTCGGGGGAATGTCGGCGATGTGGCGGACGTTCGGCGTCACGTTCTCGCCCACCTGTCCATCCCCGCGCGTGGCGGCCAGCACCAGTTCGCCCTCCTCGTATCGCAGGGAACAGGACAGGCCATCGATCTTGTCCTCGGCCGTGAAGGTCACGGCCTCGTCCTCGTCCAATGACAGGAAGCGGCGGACGCGAGCGACGAAGTCCTCCACCTCCTCGTCGGAGAAGGCATTGTCGAGGCTCATCATGCGAACCTCGTGCTGCACCTTGGACAGCGGTGACGCACTTACTTCGTGGCCAACGTCCTGGCTGGGAGAATCCGAACGTACGAGATGCGGGAAACGCGCCTCGAGTTCCGCGTTGCGGCGGACAAGCGCATCGTACTCCGCATCGGAGATCTCGGGATCGTCCTCCGCATGGTAGAGCCGGTTGTGCCTGGCAATCTGCTTCGCGAGCCGCATCAACTCGTTTGCAGCTTCGGCCTCGGTCAGGTCTGCACTCATTCCGCGATTATCCTCGGGTCGCGGGTGAAGTGCCATTCGGTGCCATTCCACTCGCCCTGGTAAAGATAGCTCATCGAATTGGCACCGTCCGAGCGATAGCCGCCCCATGCCGAGCAGCTCTGCTCGCTGGCGCAACTGAAATTATGCAATGTAAAGACCAGCGCCGGCTCATCGGTCTCGGTATCGCGCCAGCCATTATCCGTGCGCGAACAGCGCGCCATGGGAGCAAGCTGCGGGAAGCGGGCCATCAGGGCAAGTTCGTCCTCGGGCGGAAGGGCCTCTTCTTCGCGTCCGTCATGCCAGCTGGCACAGACAGTGGGCGGATTTGGTATGTCGGAAGCGAAATAGCCCGCAAGTACATGCTCCAGCATTGCAAGGCGTGGCTGTTCGAGGCTCTGCGCAAGCGGCAGCAGGGGATCGGGCGTCCGGGCCGCATCCTCGCCTGAGACGACGCAAGCCGAGAGCGCCAGTGCTGCGACCCCAATCAGGCGTTTCATCACACCCCCTCCAGCAACCGGTCCGCCTGCGCGCGGGCCTCTTCGGTGATTTCAGCGCCCGATAGCATGCGCGCGATTTCTTCCTGGCGACCGGTTTCGTCGAGCAGCGCGACGGAGGTCCTGGTCACCGTTCCCTCGCTCGATTTGGCGATCATGTAATGCGTGCGTCCTCGCGCTGCGACCTGCGGCGAGTGTGTGACCGCCAGCAATTGCCCGCCATCGCCCGCAAGGCGAGCCAGCCGGTCGCCGATGGCAGATGCGACCGCTCCGCCCACGCCGCGATCGATCTCGTCGAAGATGACCGTCGCCGCACCGCCCTGCTCCGCCAAGGCTACCTTCAAGGCAAGGATGAAGCGCGAAAGCTCGCCGCCCGAGGCGATCTTGCCCAGCGGCGCAAACTCAGCACCTGGATTGGTCGCGATCAGGAATTCGACCGTGTCCAGTCCCTGCGGTCCCCATTTTTCTTCCGGTTGCCGGGCGACGGCAGTCTGGAAGCGGGCGGCATCCAACTTGAGCGGGGCCAGTTCGGCGGCAACCGCCTCGTCGAGATTCCTGGCGGCCTCCACGCGCTTGGCATGCAGTGTCTCGGCCAGAGCCCGGTAGATCCCGTGTTTTTCGCTTTCGGACTGTTTCAGGCCGGCAATATCGGCATCACCCTGTTCGATGGCGTCGAGTTTGTGGCGTAGCGTGCGCATGACTTCCGGCAGGTCGTCCACCTGGCAGTTGTGCTTGCGTGCAAGGGCGCGCAGTTCGAACAGGCGCGTCTCGATCCGGTCGAGTTCCAGCGGGTCGTGCTGTAGGGCTTCGCCTGCCGCCTGCAGCTTCTCTTCCGCTTCACCCGCTTCGATGACTGCACGATCAAGCGCGCCCAGCGCCTCGGCCAGCAGGGGATGTTCCTCCGCGATACGATCGAGCTTGCGAGCAGCAACGCGCAGAGAGGCAAGCGGCGATTCCGATCCGTCCCAGACAGCGCGCAGGTCCTCGAGGTCGCCCGCCAGCTTCTCGCCCTTCTGCATGTCGATGCGGGTATTGGCGAGTGTCTCCTCCTCGCCTTCCTCCGGTTCGATCGCCGTAAGTTCGGCCAGATGCGCGATGAGCAGGTCCTGGTCCGCCCGGGCCTGCTCGATCGCTTCCTGCGCATTCGCCAGTTCTTCGCGCGCCTTGCGCCATTCGTCCCAAGCAGCCGATACCCCGGCAACATCCGCTCCGGCATAGCGATCGAGCAATGCGCGGTGTCCCCTCGGGTTGACGAGGCCGCGATCGTCATGCTGGCCGTGCAGTTCCACCAGGGCCGGAGCCAGCGCCCGCAGCAGGGCTACGCCCACGGGCTGATCGTTCACGAATGCCTTCGATCCGCCGTCGGCCTTGAGCCGCCGCCTGATTATCAGGGCCTCGCCCGGTTCAAGATCGACCTCAGCCTCGCCCAGTTCATCACGCACCTGCTGGGGCAATTCGGCGAATTCGAAAGTGGCGGTTACGCTCGCCTGTTCCTCACCGCTGCGGACGAGTCCGCTGTCGGCGCGGTCGCCCAGTACGAGTCCCAGCGCATCGAGAAGGATCGACTTGCCCGCGCCCGTCTCACCCGTCAGCACGCCGAGCCCTTGCGAGAAGGCAAGGTCCAGCGCCTCGATAAGAACGATATTCCGGATGGAAAGCGCAGTGAGCATGACTGGCGAAGCTTTACGGCCCGCCCCGCCCCAGCGCAACGATTGCCGCCAGGCAAAAAGGGCCCTCGCAAGGGTTTCTTAACCACTTTCTGTGTTTAGTGAGTGAACGCAACCAGGGAGGTCTCGCCGCAATGTCGGTGCTCACAATCAGGGCATACAAACGTTACGCCACGCGCCTGCCGGTCGAATTGCATCGTCCCGGCCGCAAGACGGCCTCCGGTCTCCTCATCGAACTTTCCCAGCAAGGCGCGCGGATCAGCAATCTTTGTCGCGGCAAGTATGAAGCAGGCGACATCCTGACCATCTCTCTGCCGAACGGAATGGAGATCGAAGGCACCATTCGCTGGGCGCATGACGGGCTTGCCGGGATTCGCATCAACAGATCCCTGCACCTGCCGGAAATGCGCGAGCTCCTGGATTTGAACCGGCGCGAGCAGTCAGGCGTCGAATGGCGTTTCGGAACCTGACCCGAGGCCGGATCAGCCGGTAATCCGGTCCGGCGCGTGGTCTTCCATCAGCTCGAAAGCCCTCTCGTACCACTCATTGCCGGGATAGTTCGCCCCTAGCACTGCCGAGTAACGCTGCGCCTCTTCCGGGATACCAAGCTGAAGGCTGGTTTCCGTCAAACGGTAAAGCGCTTCAGGCGTGTGGCTGGTGGTCTGGTAATCCTCGATCACATTCTGGAACCGCAATTGCGCAGCGAGCCACTGTCCGGTCCGCTCGTAGAAGCGGCCGATTTCCATTTCCTTGCCCGCAAGGTGATCGTTCACCAGGTCGATCTTCAGCCGCGCATCGTCGGCATAGGGGCTTTCCGGATAGCGTCGCACGATTTCCGTGAGCGCCTGCAGCGCGCGTTCGGTAATCGCCTGGTCACGCTCCACATCACTGATCTGCTCGTAGTAGGAGATGGCGATCAGGTAATAGGCGTATGGCGCATCGGCATTGCCCGGGTGGATCGACAGAAAGCGTGACGCCGACTGGATGGCGCGGGTGTAATCACGCGCGGCGTAATAGGAAAAGGCGCTCATCAACTGTGCGCGGCGGGCCCAGGGCGAATAGGGGTGCTGGCGCTCCACCTCGTCGAACAGGCCGGCTGCCAGTTGCAGATCGCCTCGATCCAGCCTGTCCTTCGCAGCGGAGTATAGCGATTCGACGTCTCGCGCGACATAGGCGATGTCGGTCGCGTCATCGTCGCGCCCGCTGGCGCAACCGGTCAGCAGCAGGGCCGAAGTGGCGCCCAGCAGAGCGGCGCGGATGGAAAGCTTGGCAGTCATGGCTCGCCTATAACTAGCCTTGCGCTGAACGCCAAGTGAAGTGCGAGCGTCCCTGACGCTTTTACCGACACATCGAATGTTTCGCCTGCAATCGCCTCGACATTCGTCGGGTGCGATTGGCGGATTGTCGACACCGACCAACCTTTGTCGACCGGATGCGAAAGCCGGTCGAGCCTGCGCTGCATGGTCCGCTGCCCTGGTCTACATCCCAATCATCACTTCGGCCCACCCCACCCCCCAAACGAAGGGCCGGAGAAACCATAAGAGGAGGAAGACATGAAGACGATTACCACGATGAAAGCCGGTCTGGCCGCGGCCATTGCTGCAAGCGCCATGATCGCCACCCCCGCCCTCGCGACCAACGAGCTGCCCACTGCCACAGTGCGCTACAACGATCTCGACCTTTCCACGCAGCAAGGCCAGGACGCCCTGGAGCGGCGACTCCACAACGCCGCCCGCGAGGTTTGCGGCATCGATCCCCGCACTACGGGCTTCGCGCTGCCGACCGCCGAATCGCGCAAGTGCTACAGCGAGACGATCAAGTCCTTCGAGCGCGAGATCGCCCTTCGAGCAGAGCAGCAGCAACGGCGCGGCTGAGGTCCGCCGGACAGTTCCGGACGGAAGGTACCAGGCTCCGGTTCGCGTGTAGGGTAAGATGCGCGCGGAACTGCCGGAGCTTCCGAGGCGACCCCAAGGTACCGTTGACCCGCTCGTGACGCATTCTTCAGGGAGGCCGTCACGGCGGGTCTTTTTTGTCGCGATGCGCCCTGCCTTTTACGGAGGGCTGGCGCTCGGCAGCTCTGTTTCCTATAGCGCCGAGCCATGGCCAAGGCCCTTTTCGAACTCAACCCCGACCTCGACCGCACCGCGCTGGCGGAGCGTTTTTCCCTCGCCAGGCGGCTGCAGGTCGAAGACATCCTGACAGATGAGACTGCCCGCGAACTGCGTCAGATCATGGTGAGCGGCACAGAATGGGGTGTCGCCCTGCAAGCAGGGGCAACGGCTCCGCCACGCAGCTGGCGCGGGCGCGAATTGCGGGATCCTGCGGTAGGCAGGGAGGTGGTGGAACTCGTCAAGGAAACGGACAAGGCAGCCGCACAGGGGGATTACGCCTATCGCTCCCATCGCTATTCGCTGGTCGAAGGACTGCAGAAGGAATGGCAGCCCGGTGGACCGTACGAACTGCTGCTGGAATATCTGAACGCGCCCGATTTCCTGGGCTTCATGCGCGAAATCACCGGCATTCCAGAGCTCGTGAAGGCGGACGGACATGCGAGTTGCTTCGGACCCAACCATTTCCTCGGCAGGCATAACGACAGCCACGTCGCCGAAGGCTGGAAGGTCGCCTATGTCCTCAACCTGACGATCGACGACTGGCATCCGGATTGGGGCGGATACCTCGTCTTCTATGACGAGACCGGCAATATCGAGACCGGCTTCATGCCCCGTTTCAATACCCTGAACCTGTTCCTCGTTCCGCAGGACCATGCGGTCACCTACGTCCCTCCCTTCGCGCCGCGCGGACGCTACGCCATCAGCGGATGGCTGCGCGACAGATGAACCGTTCGCCTGACGAAGTTCAGGCCGAAGCCCGCGCGCGCGCCGCCGGCGGCGACCTTGCAGGCGCACTGGAGATCATGGACACGGGCCTTGCCGCCCATCCAGCCAGCGCTCCGCTTGCGAATAGCGCCGGAAACCTCGCGATGAAACTGGGCGACCCCGGCCGGGCCGCCGATTATTTCGGTGCCGCCGCCAAGCTGGAGCCGCAGTCACTTGAATTCGCGGTCAACCACGCGATCGCGCTCGGGGCCGCGGAACGGCATGAAGAAGCTTTGTCGGCGCTGCTAGAGGTTGAAGACCAAGGCTGTACCAATCCGCGCTACTGCTCCGTAAGAGGCAACGCGGCCAGGGGCGCTCGGCAATTGGACGAGGCCGCGATCTGGTACGAGCGCAGCGTCACCCTCGCTCCGGGTGGAGCCAAGGCCACGCACGGACGAGCCCGCGTCGCGCTCGAACGCGGCGAGCCGGATGCGGTCGAACGGTTCGAGAGGGCATTGTCGCTGAACCAGGCTGATGCCGAGGCTTGGCTCGGTTACGCAGAAGCCCTCGATGCTGGCGGCAGGGCCGAACAGGCACGCGATCTGGCAGAAAAATTGGTGGCACAGGCGCCGCAATGGCTGGCAGCGTTGCGCCTGTTGGCACAGCTCCGCCTTGCTGCTGGCGAACACGATTTCACGAGCCACTTTGCAACTGCACAGCAGCAGCGGCCGGACGACCCGGCGATTGCTCGCGCGCATGTTCAAACGCTGGAATTGCACGACCGATTTGCCGAGGCGATGGCGCTTGCGGAGCAAGCCAGCGCGCGTTTCCCGGGCGATGGCGTCTTCCCGCTGCTGCAGGCCAGCTATGCCGGAATCGTCGGTGACGACGCGCTGGCAACTCGGCTTTTCGCCGAGCTTTCCCTCGACACGCCCGAGCGCTGCCTGCTGGAAGCGCGCTACATCCTTCATGCAGGCGAGTACGAACGTGCGGCTGTACTGCTCGACAGGGTGATCGAAAGCGACCCCTGGCACATCAACGCGTGGGCCGTGCGCGACATTCTCTGGCGACAGACGAATGATCCGCGCGGCGAATGGCTGCATGGGCAGGAGGGGCTGGTACGCATGATCCCACTGCCCGATGGTGATGCCGTTTTGCACGACGCGGTGCCCGTACTGCACCGCCTTCACGACCAATCCGCCTTTCCGCTGGGGCAGTCTCTTCGGGGCGGAACGCAAACGCGCGGAAGCCTGTTCGATCGCGTAGAACCCGAACTACGGCGCTTGCACGAGGCCCTGTTGTCCGCGCTTGAGGACTACCGTTCCGCCCTTCCCCCACACGATCCCACGCACCCGCTTCTCCGTCATCGCGACGGCGAGATGTGCGTCACCGGTTCCTGGTCGGTCAGGCTGTCGGGCGGAGGAGACTTCCACGCAGCGCACCTGCATCCAGATGGTATCGTGTCTAGCGCACTCTACTGCGACTTGCCCGACAGCTTCGGAAAAACCGAGAACAGGGAAGGCTTCATCGAACTCGGCCGACCGCCGCCAAAGATGCGATTGGACCTCGAACCGCGTTATACGCTGCGCCCCCGCCAGGGCCATCTCGCGCTGTTCCCGAGCACTCTCTACCATGGCACACGGCCCTTCGCCGAGGGGACACGGATGACGGTCGCTTTCGATGTCCAGTGTAGGGAGCAAGAGTGATGCCCGACAACTCCGTGCACGAAGCGTGGAACGTCTTCTGGGAGCGCGAGACCCGTAGCGGTAAAGCAGCGAGCGGCCAGACGCCGGAAAACTGGCAGAGCATCGACCGGGCGCAAGCCGCGGCCTGGCAGGCATTCGCGAAAGCGCTCCCCAAGGGTGCGCGCGTGCTCGATGTCGCTACCGGTGATGGTCGGGCGATGGCACACCTACTGCAAACGCGGCGGGACCTGAAGATCATGGGCGTGGACCGAGCGGTGAAGCTGCCCAAGCCCCCTCGGGGCGCGAAAATGCGCGGCGGAGTGGCTATGGAAGACCTGCCCTTTGCAGCGGCACAATTCACATGTGTCACCAGTCAGTTCGGTTTCGAATACAGCGACATAGAAAAGAGTGCAGAGGCGATCGCGCGCGTCCTTCGCCCGGGAGGCAGGTTTGCCATGATAAGTCATCGGTCGGACGGCCCGATCGTGGCGCATAATCGCAAGCGGAGAGCGCAGATTGCATGGGTGCTTGAGGAGCAGGACCTGCTCGCGCTCGCGCGCAACAGCCTGCGCCTGCGCAGCGCCGGGATTGCTGCCATTCCGCCTGCCATCATCGCCGCTCCCGAGCAGGGCGCCGCCATGTTCGGTTCCCAATCCGCGGCATGGGAGATCGCCGAGGCGATCCGCCAGACCCTGCATATGGGACGCCGCGACGACCCGGCCCGCGTAGCCGCCATTCTCGACGATATCGGGCAGCAGGCCGAAAACGAGCTTGGGCGGATCGCATCACTGGAGATCGCCGCCACGACTGCAAGCGGCGGTAGCATGTTGCAGGTTTTGGAAGGTGTAGGCTTCATTCTGAAAGAAGAGGCCCCGCTGACAGCGGCGTTTGCTCCAGAGCCTTTTGCCGATTTTCGCGTTTTCCAGCTTCCCGGATAAAGCCGCGATAAAGCGCGACCTCAGCCAATCAATTTCACATCGCCAACAGAAAAAGGGCGGGAGACCCGAAGGTCCCCCGCCCCTTTCGTTGCGATTGCTCGCTCGGTGGGTCGCTTAGAAGCGGACCAGAACCGATGCGAAGAAGTCGCGACCCAGTACGTCGTAGGTCGACGGATAGGTGTTGGCCTGCTCGCCATTGTTACGGTCACCAAGCAGCAGCGTGTTGGTGTCGTTGATGACCTCGCCGTCGGCATTGAAGACGGGGTTGGTCGGCAGCGTGTCGAACAGGTTGCGAACACCAGCCGTAAGCGTGACCGTCTCCATGAAGTCATACGACAGCGTGAGGTCGATGAGGTCATAGGCACCGATCCGCTCGACGAAGTAGTCGGTCGTGGGATCGTCGTCGTCCACGGCGGCCAGGTGACGCCAGCGGGTCGAGAAGGTCAGAGGACCGTCGATGTAGCTGGCACGTGCCGTCCACTTGAACGCCGCCTGCGGCTCGCCGCACTCGACGCCGAACTGACCGGCACACTCGATCACGTTATCCGGATCGTTCTGGTCAGGCGCCAGCGCGTTCGATTCCGTCCACGTGCCGAGGAACGACAGGTTCAGGTCGGAAACGCCGTTGCCAAGAGCCGAGAACGGCAGGTCGAGACCGTAGTTCACCTCAAGGTCGATACCGCTCGTCTCGATGCTCGCCACGTTGGCCACACCGAACTGCGGCGGGTTGTCACGAGTGAACGCACCGTTGGCGTCACGCGTATTGACGAAGCCGGCGCAACGCGGATCGTTCAGGTCCTGAACGGTCAGGTAGCACAGTTCGATCGCCGTCTGCGGGGGCACAACGATGATCGCGTCATCGATGCTGATGTTGAAGTAGTCGGCCGTGACCGTCAGGCCCGGAATGGCCTGCGGCTGCACAACCACACCGAAGGTGTAGCTGTCGGACGTTTCTTCGAACAGGTTCGGGTTACCGCCGAACAGACCCTGGATCTGCGGATCAGGCTGGATGACCGGGTTCAGGCCATTCCCGCTCGGAGGCACGATGCCGATGTTGGCAGCCGGAACACCGTTGGCGATACAGAAATCGCGCAGGGCGCCCGTCGGGGTCGGTCCACCGACAGAGGTGCCGTTACCCGCACAGGGGTCAACCACGCCCGGGAAGCCGACAGCCGAACCCTGGAAGAGTTCGTTGACGTTCGGCGCACGCACCGCACGCTGGTACTGACCGCGCAGGGTGATGTCCGGGATCGGGGCGAACTCGACGCCGCCCGCATAGGTCCAGACACCCCCGACATTCTCGAGAGAGTAGTCGGAGTAACGACCGGCACCGGTGACTTCGAAGCGCATGCCGCTGTCCGTTTCGAACGGAATGGCGATTTCGGCGAAGACCTCGTTCACGTTGTAGCCGCCCTGCGTGGGCTCACCGGCGTTGAAGCCAGCAACGTCACCCGATGCGAGGAACTCGTCCGGGATGAAGCGTGCGCTCACTTCACGGTATTCGCCACCAACGGCGAAACCGACCGGCTCGGCAACGCCGAGTGCGAAGTCACCAAACGTACCGGAGACCACGGCCGAAGCCACCTGGAGCGACGAGATATCGCCGTTCTGCGCCTGGATGATGAACGAGTCGCGCTGCTCATCGGACAGGGTGTTCAGACCGTACGGGTTGATCAGCGACGTGAGATCGATGTTGCCATCCGCATCTTCCGTGCCTTCGAGGCCGGCGCGCAGACGCGACAGCGAGGCGTTGCCCTGCTGGATGTTGGCATTACGCGTACGCGAGTACAGGTAATACGCATCATACTGCAGGTAGTCGGTGATGTCGCCACGCAGGCCGCCGACGATACGGAACGCGTTACGCTCGTCCTGGTTCGAACGGCTGCCGCCTTCGAGGAGACGACGGTTGAACTGGATGAGCACGCGGTCATCATCTGCCTGCGCACCGGTTTCGGACGCGTCGAGCGCGGCGAACTGGTCGCGGGTAGCCTGGTTGATGTAGCCAGCGTCAAACAGAGCCTCGTAGGGAAGGTTGACGTTGTTCACCTGCACAGGAGTCGGAGCGAGCTCGGAATCGACCTTGTTGTTGACGTAGGTCACTTCGCCATAGAGCTCGACCGCGTCGGCGATCTCGTAGCTACCATAACCGCCGAGCAGGTAACGCTCCTGCGGCAGCTGCAGGTAGTTGGCAGGGGCGAAGTTGTAGAAGTCCGTCGCGCCGTTGTAACGACGGATGTCGCCCGGCGAGCCGAAGAAGCCGTTGCCGTTGTTGGCGAAAACAGTATCGGTCACATCGCCGTTGCCCTGATAGGCAATACGGCTCTGCGGCACGAAGGACGAACCGCCCTGAACGAGGGGGTCGCCGCCAAGGTTGAACTCGGAGAACCCGCGAGCGCCCTGGAAGATTTCTTCGCGATTGAAGTACTCGCCGAAGACGGTCACGTTGCCGCGGCCACCGTCGAAGTCCGTACCGATCGCGGCGTGAACCTGCCAGCGATCGCCGTCGCCTTCCTCGGTAAGTGAATACTGACCACCAACTTCGGCACCGTCCAGCTCACGCAGGCGGAAGTTCACGACGCCGGCAAGGGCATCCGAACCGTAGACCGCGGAAGCACCGCCGGTCACGACGTCAACGGAGTCCAGCAGGAACTGCGGAATCGTGTTGAGGTCAACCAGCTGGTTGGCATCATAGAACATCCAGCGGCGGCCGTTGACCAGCAGCAGGGTACGGGTAGCACCGAGGCCACGCAGGTTCAGCGAGGCGGTACCGTTACCCGGGTTGTTGGAGAAAGACGTGATGCCCGGAACGACCTGCGGCAGCGAGTTCACGACGTTCTCGACGTTCACCGTACCGGAAAGCTCGAATTCCTCTGCATCGACCACGGCCACCGGAGCGGACGTTTCGACGTTGCGGCGCTGAATGCGCGAGCCCGTGACGACGATGAGGCCGTCATTGTCGGAAGCTTCGTCGGCACCCGACTGGACGGCCGGTGCGTCCTGCGCGACTGCGGGAGTGGCGACGAGAGATCCGAAGATCACCGTACCCGCCAGCAGTGCGGCCTTCTTGTTAATGGTAGTCATTCAATTGCTCCTGGTAAGAGGGAGAATTCAACGAAAGGAAGGCTGCCTGCCCCGCGTCGGTTGGATCCGACCTCTGTGACGGGCGTCCAAACCCCTCCTTCCTGGTTGCGTCACAAACACGATTGCGCCGCGCCGCACAATCGCCACGTGGACAGGTTTCACAAGAGACTGGTACGTGTGACATTTATGAAACAATCCGCAGCACAGGAAACTTGCGCGGATCAGGCCCGGCGGGAAACCTTCATTCCCAGAATGCAACGCTGCGGCATTCAATACTCTCGCGGATATGGGGGTGGGCCGCAGAGCCGTCCCGGAAAGCCGAATGAGGACAACGCCATGTGACAGAATGGTCGCTGTCGTGGAATTTGAATACCAGTACGTCGTCAGCCTGCATCCCTGCAAAGTACCACCAGCGGTGCGAGGGGTGGTAGGAGAAGATCGTGGCCGCGAGCATGCTGTCTTCGCCTTCCACGGGAGCCGTCAGCGCTTCGTCTTCGGGAAACTCATCAACGACTATCAGCGTGTTCGATTTTTCCTCTCCCTCGAAACTGGTGCGCCCGTCGCACAGCGCGAGGGGCATGTCCTGCGGTGGCGGGGAGAATGTACGCCAGTGGCTGGTGACGAGGAAGCGCTTGTATCCAGGACCATCCGGGAAGCACTGTTCGTAAGTCTGGCGTGCCAGGCGCTCTGCCGTGGCCGTGCTGACGTCTACGTGCGCTTCGCCCGCCGGCGGTTGCAAGCCACCCTCGTGGGTATAGCCCCTGGCTTTCGTGCCCGCGTGCTCTGAGAGATCCGCGGTGGTGCGCCACATCCAGCCACGGGAGGCGCATTTGTCCGCACCCGTCAGCCGAAGAATATCCGCCTCGACCTCGTTGACGTAAATTCGCTCGATCAGGGTCCGGTCGCGAAAGTCTTTGACTGCGCTGGGCGACCTGATGAGCGCGAAGCCATGGACGTCGAGCGTGAAGTGGTCGCGGATCGGCATGCCATCGCGAATGACCAGCTCGTAATCGGAGTAGGAACCGGTGTTCACCTCCCTGCCCTGACTGACAAAGCGCCGCGTGACGAAATCCCCCTCGTCCACGTAGCGCATCATCGCCCTCACCTGACGTGCACCGTCCTCGATGTCCCTGGTGGCAATAGTTGCCATGACAATCCTCTCCTCTCGCGCCCACCGCTCCGCGGCGCGGCTATGCCACGAGAGGCTGGCGAGCGGCAAGCGAGGCGCTATAGTCCGCGCGAGGAACGAGAGGAGGCCTGCATGATGGGACCGCTGCCACCGGGCATGGATGACCGGGCGATCTGGGATATCTGGCAATCGCAATTCATGCTTCCGGCAGTTACCGTCGCAGACGAGCTGGGCGTGTTTCGCGCGGTGGGCGACACGGCGTTGGAAACCGGAGAGATCGCGAAGGCGCTGCAAGTGGACGAACGGGCTCTCGGTGTCCTTATGGGCGCGCTGGCCGCCATGGGCATGGTGGAAAGGCGCGACGGGCGGTGGTCCGCAATGCCGCAGGCGCGCATGTGGCTGCATCCCGACGCGACGGGCTATTGGGGCGGCTTCCTTTACCGCTTTCGAGAGACCATTCCGATGCATGGCGATCTCATCGCGATGGTCCGCTCGGGCTTGCGGCCGGAGAACAAGGTTGCGGGCGGACCGGAATGGGAACGCGGCACGATGAGCGCCGAGGTGGCGCGGCGCATTTCGGATTTCATGCACGCCCACTCCATGGCTCCGGCGCGCGGAGCGGCGGTGCAGCGGGTGTTCGGCGAGATCGGGAGCCTGCTGGACGTGGGCTGCGGATCGGGCGTCTACGGCATCGAGATCGCACGTGCCAATCCACAGCTTCGAATTACCCTGCTGGACCTCAAGGAAATGGTGGCCGAGGCGCAGCACCACGTCGATGCCGCGGGTCTGGTGGACCGCATATCGACCTGCGGGATGAACATGTTCGAGGAGGATTGGCCGAAGGGTCATGATGGGCATTTCTTTGCCAATATCTTTCATGACTGGTCGGAGGAGACCAACGCCATTCTCGCCGCCAGATCCTACAATGCGCTGGAGCCCGGGGGGCGCATTTTCCTGCACGAGATCCTGATGGACGACGATGGCACCGGCCCCTGGCAGGCGGCCAGTTTCAGCCTGATGATGCTGCTGGGCACGCTGGGCAAGCAGTACACCCTGCCCGAACTGCGCGCCATCCTGGAGGCGGCGGGTTTCGAGGACGTGCGCGCCTGCCGCTCTGGCGGAGGATATTACTCGCTGGTCTCGGCCCGCAAGCCGGGCTGAGGGCAACTCCCTAGCCCCGCCTTAAACCTCGGGCAATGTGCACCCCCTATCTGCGCGCCGCAGACATGAACACCCCGCCCCAACCCACTGATCCGGCACCGCAAACATCGTTAATCAGCGGTTAGCGACGGATGGGAGGCACGCGATAACCACCCTTTGCCATAGTGCCCTCACGGCAGTGGGGACCGCCGTATAACGATTCGGAGACTTGACCATGCACATCCTGCGCGCTCTTTACAGGGACGAGACCGGCGCCACCGGCATCGAATACGGCCTGATCGCCTCGCTGATCGCGATGGCGCTGGTGAGCGGCTTCGATTCCCTCGGCAACGAGGTCGGCACCTCGTTCGGCGACATCAACGACAAATACGCGGCCATCCAGTAACCGCCACAGCGTAACTGTCCGCCCGCAAGGGCACGCAGCAGCCCGCACGCGCCGGCGTGACCGCCCGGGCGCATTAGCCCTTTCCTACAGCGCGCAGGCGCGGCCACGCCCCTGCGCATGACCGCCAGTTCTCCCTCCGACAGTTCTCCCGATCGCGAGCAGCCGCCCGAACCCGCCTCCGAGACAGGACGCGGCAAGCTCGCCACCACCCTGCCCGACTTCACGCCCGTGCCGCGCAAGAAGCAGCGCCACAATGGCTGGACGCCGCAGCGCCAGCGCCTCTTCATCGAGACGCTGGCCGATACCGGCAGCGTGAAAAGCTCCGCCCGCGCCGTGGGCCTGACGCCCGAAAGCGCCTATTACCTGCGCCGCCAGCCGGGGGCGGAGGAATTTCGCAAGGCCTGGGAAGCCGCGCTCGATATCGGCATGCAGCGGGTTGAGGACGTGGCGATGGACCGCGCCCTCAACGGCGTGGAGGAGCCGGTCTTTGCCTATGGCGAGTTCGTCGGCACGCGCCGCGTATATAACGACCAGCTCTTGATGTTCATGCTGCGCGCCCGCTCTCCGGCGCGCTTTGCCACCGGCGGCGGGCCCAGGGCGCTGAACGGCGCGGACAAGTTCCAGCTGAAGACGCTGAAGAAGCAGTGGCGCGCCGAATGGGAAGCCGAGCGCATCGCCGCCCTCCCCCGCAAGCGCGCCGACACGCTGGAGCGCCTGAACGCCAAGATCGACCGGATGCGCGAGCGCAAGCTCGCCACCATGAGCCCGCGCACGCGCGCCGCCTACGACGCCTACATGGCCCTCGAAGCACAGGACGAAGCCGAAGGCTACGAATGGTGGACCGACCCCGACCACCCCATGAACGCAGGCGATATGCCGGAGCCGCAGGACGCCGATGCGGAAGAAGCCGAATGGCAAGCCCGCGCCCTGCCCACCCCCGAACAAGCCGCCCTGCTAACCGACCGCTCCCGCCGGGTGAAAGACGACGGCTGGGAAATCATCCGCTACGAAGAGGAGTACGACGATGGCGCAGCGTGAGACGCCCGGACAGATCCGAGTGCATCGGGGGTTTTTGAAGGCTGAGAGTGTGGAGGCTTTGTGGCCGGAGGGGGTGCGGGTGCGTTCGCCGGCAGACCATCAGTGCTTGAAACAATTCTCTCGGTGCCAGCGCAGGAATTGAGGATGCGGACGCTCGCTTTCGCGAACCGGAGCCAAGGCTTTCCCGCTCCGGTTGATAATCGCCTCGACGCTCGGCAGGTCGTTGACGTGACGGGAGATCATCACGTCGAGATCGTCCGATAAGCCGATCAGGCCGCGATCAAACATCCAGTGCGCCGTGCCCGAAAGAGCAAGGCCGTTACGGATGCTATCGGGTCCGCCGTGCTCGACGGGGCGGATATGCGCGGCCTCGGCTTCCGCCCTTCCCCCGCCATTCAGCAGCTTCCAGCCGGTGATAGCGCAGCGCGCGTCGTAGGCATTCAACACCGCGCGGCGAAATGCCTTGTCACGGAATGGCCGCGAGACGAGCAATTGAACGATGGGACGTTCAATTTCGTACGGCATCTGGCCCTCGCCATCACGAAGGCGATCCTCGCTTTCCGCGTTGTCGACACGCGGCAGCAGATTATCATCAGGAAGACCCAGCGCGATAATGCGCGAAAAGTCTGAATTGGAGAGCGGGCGAACGGCAGCTTGCGCATTGGCGAGATCGCGCTCGACTGGTTCGCCGTCGATGATATGCGGAACCGTGGGCGAGAATGGCAGGTAGCTGCCTTCTTCGATCAGTGCGCGATAGCGGTCCGATACATCAGGGTCGGGAATAATCCGCTCAACCCTCGCCACCGCGAAGAAGCCTTTGGACTGCGGAAGTTTGACCGGCTCGCGATAGACGACCCAATCGCCAACCATTTGCTTGGCGCGGCTGAGATAAATCTTCGGAAACTGGTAATGCACCTCGGGAATGTCGTCGTAGATCGACCCATCCTTGTGCATGAAAACGCCGAAGGTCATGCCGCATATAGCCATCTCGAGGCGCAGTGACAAAGTCAGGAATGAAAACCTCTCACACGTGTTTACAAACTTATCCCCAGATGACATTTCCCGGATTGGTTGACAAAATTCCTAAAACGCCCATCGTGAGGCCGATTGCAATCGGAGAACTTGTGATGAATCCCTGGGATCACGACCCCGCACTTACCGAAGAGAGGCTCATGGAAGTTGGCCGTCTCATTACTGTGGGCAGGAACCACGCTTTAGATAGGTACGATCCTACGGTCGGCTGCGACGCATGGACCGTCGGGTGCGAGGCGTTCAAGTTTCAGTGCTACCAGATTGAGACCGCATCCTACGACCTCCCTTGGCTTGAAGTATTAAACTCGAGCATGGAATTCGTTTTCAGCATCGGTGGCGTAGGCATGCGCTTCTATCGGGGTGAACCAAGCGACCCTCACGAGCGCGCTCTCCGCCAAACTTTCTCCGAACTCGCTCAGATGAGCCTGTTTGCCGAAGAGGAACTTGAAAGATCGGGCGAAACGATCCTTTATCGCTTTGCCGTCGAAACAGATATTGATGGGTCAATTACTCAAATTACCTTCGTGGTTTTGTCGGGTAGCAGCCCCCTTATCGTCTGGCCTGTCCCGCTTGATCAACCAGTCGTCGGTATTGCGCCGATCCGACCCGAGCGCAGCGATGGGGTCGTCCTACCGTTTCCGAAGGTTTCACCCAAGAAGGATGAAAAAGACAGAAAGACTGAAGACTGATCCGCACGCCCTACCAACGGAAATATTCACGGCGATTGTTGAAAGCATAAAGAAATGGAAATTGCGGGAGAACAGCTGCGGTTGGCGCGGCTTGCACACGGCTATTCGCTCGAGGCACTCGGCGAGAAGGTCGGGGCTTCGCGCCAGTACCTTCATCTTCTCGAGACAGATGCGCGTACACCAGCAAGAGATCTCCGCTTAGCCCTCTGCGACGTCCTAGGGGTAACTGAAGATTTTCTGACGACTCCAATTCGATCGACAGTTCGGCCCGAACAATGCCATTTCCGTGGGCATATTACTCGACCAGCTTCGGTGACTAGCCAAGTATTGGCTCGCGGCACGATGCTCGATAAATTGGTCGCTGAACTCGAAAAATATGTCGATCTGCCTGACGTTTCGTTCCCTGACATTTCGGCGAGCGACAACGAAGGCATTGAAATTGCGGCAGAGAAGGCACGTATGCATTGGGGGCTGGGCCTCGATGGTCCAATCGTAAGCATGATGCGTGTGGTCGAAAACGCCGGCGCAGTAGTTTCTTATTTTGGTGATTTGTCGGAACGGGTCGATGCATTTTCGATGGATCGCCGCCGCCCCATTTTGGTTCGAAGTTCTTTAAAGGAAAGCCTCTGTCGACAACGTTTCGACTTCGCGCACGAGGTTGGTCACCTGATCATGCATCGCGGTGTACAAACCGGTGACCGAGAAACCGAAAATCAAGCGCATCGGTTTGCGGGAGCTTTTTTGTTTCCTCGAGCAGCGTTCTTGCGTGAGTTTCCCCGTGGTAAATATATCGACTGGATTGCACTTGCGCGCCTCAAGCTTCGATGGAAGGTCTCTATGCGGGCGATGGTTAAGAGGGCTTATGACCTAAGGATATTATCGGCCGCGCAGTATCGGACAGCGAATATCCACTTCGCAAAGACAGGTCAGACGAAGCATGAAAAATACGACGATGATTCTCGACTTCCGGTAGAACAACCGGAGCTTCTTCCGATGACCTTAGAAAGCGTGAACGGTATCGTTCACGGTGGCGTGGTTTCAGTCGGCCATGAGATCGGATTGACGAAAAATACCGTCGAGTTGGTTTCAGGTTTTCAACTCCCCAATCCGCCGCTGCCGAATGATCCAAAGGTAGTTCGGCTTCCACGGAACAGATGAGGAAATGTCCTACTCCTCCCCCATCCGCAGCGCCGCGATAAACGCCTCCTGCGGAATGCTCACGTTCCCATACTCGCGCATTCGGGCTTTCCCCTTTTTCTGCTTTTCCAGCAGCTTTTTCTTGCGGGTGATGTCGCCGCCGTAGCATTTGGCGGTCACGTCCTTGCGCAGGGCGGCGATGGTTTCGCGGGCGATGATCTTGCCGCCGATCGCGGCCTGGATCGGGATCTTGAACAGATGGCGCGGGATGAGGTCCTTCAGCCGCTCGCACATGCCGCGGCCGCGTTCCTCCGCCACGGAGCGGTGGACGATCAGCGACAGCGCGTCCACGGCTTCCGCGTTCACCAGGATGTTCATCTTCACGAGGTCGCCTTCGCGAAGACCGATCTGCTCGTAATCGAAGCTGGCATAGCCGCGGGAGATGCTCTTCAGGCGATCGTAGAAGTCGAACACCACCTCGTTCAGCGGCAGTTCGTAGGTCACCTGCGCGCGGCCGCCGACATAGGTGAGCTGGGTCTGGATGCCGCGCCTATCCTGGCACAGCTTGAGGATCGCGCCCAGATGCTCGTCCGGCGTGTAGATCGTGGCCTTGATCCACGGCTCCTCCACCATCTCGATCCGGTTGACGTCCGGCCAGTCGGCGGGATTGTGGATGTCGACGACCGCCGCGTCCTCGTTCTTCGTATGGGCGAGGTGCACGCGGTAGACAACGCTGGGCGCGGTGGTGATGAGGTCGAGATCGTATTCGCGGCTGAGGCGCTCCTGGATGATCTCGAGATGCAGCAGGCCGAGGAAGCCTGCGCGAAAGCCGAAGCCCAGCGCGGCGGAGCTTTCCATCTCGTAGCTGAAGCTCGCATCGTTGAGGCGCAGCTTGCCGATGCTCTCGCGCAGCTTCTCGAAATCGGCGGCGTCGACCGGGAACAGGCCGCAGAACACCACCGGCTGTACTTCCTTGTAGCCCTTCAGCGGAGCCGCCGCGCCGTTCTTCACGGTGGTGATCGTGTCACCTACGCGGGCCTGCTCCACCTCCTTGATCTGCGCGGTGATGAAGCCGATCTCGCCCGGTCCGATCTCCGGCAGGTCGACGCGCTTGGGGGTGAAGGCGCCCACGCGGTCAATGAGGTGCTCGGTGCCGCCCTGCATGAACTTGACGTTGAGGCCCTTGGTGATGACGCCGTCCATCACGCGCACCAGGATGACGACGCCGAGATAGGGGTCGTACCAGCTATCGACGAGCATCGCCTTCAGCGGCGCGTCGCGGTCGCCGCCGGGTGCAGGAATGCGCTTCACCAGCGCTTCGAGCACATCCTCGATGCCGAGGCCGGACTTGGCACTGGTGAGCACCGCGTCGCTGGCGTCGAGGCCGATGATGTCCTCGATCTCGGCCTTCACCTTCTCGGGCTCTGCCGCGGGCAAGTCGATCTTGTTGATGACGGGGACGATCTCGTGGTCGTGCTCGATCGACTGGTAGACATTGGCGAGCGTCTGCGCCTCCACCCCCTGCGCCGCGTCCACCACCAGCAGCGCGCCCTCGCACGCGGCGAGGCTGCGGCTGACCTCGTAGGCGAAGTCGACATGGCCGGGCGTGTCCATGAGGTTGAGCTCGTAGGTCTCGCCATCCTTGGCGGTGTAGTTCAGCCGGACCGTCTGCGCCTTGATGGTGATGCCGCGCTCGCGCTCGATATCCATGTTGTCGAGGATCTGTTCCTTCATCTCCCGCTCGGTCAGCCCGCCGCACACCTGGATCAGGCGGTCGGCCAGCGTGGACTTGCCGTGGTCGATATGGGCGATGATGGAGAAATTGCGGATTCGCGACAATTCGGTCATGCCCGCGCCTTTAGCGGCGCGCCGCGAAGCTGTCAGCCTGATAATGGGGCCCTAACCCGCCCGCGACGCACTCCCGCCGACATCGACCTGCAGGAAGCGCGGGCGCGAGCGCGTGCCGTTGCCGCGCGTCACCTCGGCGGCGAGATGGGTGCCGCTGGGCAGCGCCTGAAGGGGCATGCCGACTGATGCGAGGCGATAGGGGGAGATGCGGTGCCGCGTGCACAGCCCGCCGCCGCCATCCGAGACCAGCGGCGTCTCGAACTCCACACCCTGCGTCGCATCCTGCGAGCGGCGTACCGTGGCGACCACGATCTGCCCCTCGCCAAGGTCGATCACCAGGTCGGTGCCGATGGGCACGTCGAGCAGCCCCTCGATCCGCGCGCCGGTGCGCGAGAGATCGCGCAGCATGGCGACATAATGATGGTCCCCATGCACCACGCCCACGCGGCGATACAGCGTGCGCCGCTCGGCGCGATACTGCGATGGTCCCACGGGCTCGTAGCGCAGCTGGCCGGAGTTCAACTTCGCCATCACATCGGCCTGGCGAACGGCGCGCGAGAAGATGAAGCCCTGCACCAGGTCGATGTCGAGATTGCGCATGGTGTCGAGCTCGTCCATCGCCTCCACCCCCTCGGCGGTGATGGTCATGTTCATCGCGCGGGCGAGATCGGTGATGGCGCGGATGATCGCAGAGCCGGAATTCTCCCCCTGTACGCATCCGCGCACGAAGGTCTGGTCGATCTTCAGCTTGGTGAACGGCGCCCGGCGTAGATAGGACAGCGAGGAGTAGCCGGTGCCGAAATCGTCCATCGCCAGCTTGACGCCCAGCTTGCGCAGCCGCGCGAACATGCTCTCCGCGCTGCCGATATCGCCCATGAAGACGCTCTCGGTAATCTCGAGCTCCAGCCGCGAGGGCGGCAGGCCGGTCGAGCGCAGGACCCTCCTGACGGTTTCCGGCAGGTTCTCGTTCAGGAATTGCCGCGCCGATACGTTGACCGATACCGTCAGGTCGCCGGGCCATTCCACCGCGTCCTCGCAAGCGCGTTTCAACGCCCAGTCGCCCAGCGCATTGATGAGGTTGCTGTCCTCCGCAATGGGTATGAAGGTGGCGGGAGGGATGGCGCCATGCTCGGGATGGTTCCAGCGCATCAGCGCCTCGAAGCCGCGCACGACATGGTCGCGTCCGCAGACCTGCGGCTGGTAGTGCATCTCCAGCCCGCCGGTTACCAGCGCATCGCGCAGCTCTTCCTCGATTTCGCGCCGGTTCTCGGCCTTGGCCTTGAGGTCGTTGGAATAGAAGCGGAATTGCCCGCGCCCTCCTCCCTTGGCGGCATAGAGCGCAAGGTCGGCGGCTTTCGCCAGTTCGGCAGGCTCGATCCCGTCATAGGGCGCGATGGCGATGCCAAGCGAGGCACCGATGATCGCCCGGCTGCCCTCTATCGAATAGGGCTGCGAAATCATCTGGATGATGCGATTGGCACTGTCACCCAGCGTGCCGCGATCGTCGAGGTCGGGAATGATGAGCTGGAATTCGTCCCCGCCGATGCGGCCCAGCTCGGCCCCGTTCGGCGCGACACGCAGCAGGCGCTGCGCAACCTGGCGCAGCAATTCGTCGCCGGCGGGATGGCCCAGCGTATCGTTGACATGCTTGAACATGTCGAGATCGAGCATGACCAGCGCGCAGCTGCGTTTTTCCATCCGCGACGATGTGAGCGCCGCGGCCAGCCGCCCGTTCATCCGGTGGCGATTGGCAAGGCCCGTCAGCGCATCGTATTCGGCAAGACGGCTGGCGCGGCGGGTTTCCTCGTAACTCGCGGTGATGTCCTTCGCGGTGCCGACATAGCCGATGAATTCCTGCCGCTTGTCGAATTGCGGGCGTCCGGTAACGACCCACCATTTCCGGCCACCGGGCGTATTTTCCTCCCCCTTGAGGCATACCAGCTGCTCGGAAAAACTGGACCGCGCGCTCAGCAGGTAGGACATCGGCTTGACCGACTCGTCGTTGCCGTCCTCGCAGATGGTCTGAAGAAGGTTGCTGACAGGCTCCCCGATCAGCGGGCGACGCGCCTCGAACTGCGCGACAGCCTTTGCCGAGAGGTAGGTGAGCCGGCAGCTGGCGTCGGTAACCCAGAACCAGGCGAGCTGTGCGTCCTCGACCCGGTCGAGCATGATGAGACGATCGGAATCGCTGATGGCCGCAATGCGCGCCGCCACGTCCTGCGCATCGGATACGTCCTCGGGATCGGCCGTATTGCCGCCAAACCCCTTCCAGATGCCGCGTACGCCCATGCGTCGCACTACTCCTGCTCGCGACCGCGGCACCCTCGCCGCGTCAGCACCACCAATGTGTAAACGTTCAGCCTTACCAAAGGCCTAAGGAATCACCGCGAAGGCGCCGCTTCAGCCCGCTTTTTTGAGGTCGGCCGGCTTGTATGGCGTTGGCGGAGCGTGCTGGATCGCGGCGATCATGCCGTTGGAATCGCGCTGCAGGGGATCGGCGAACTCCACGCCCATGCAATCCTCCTGGCTCCAGCGCGTGGTGCAGGCGACCACGTGGCTGCGCGAGAGATGCACCTTGAAGACGGTGTCGACCGGCACGTTCCATAGCCCTTCGATCATCGCGCCGCTGACGGAAATGTTGCGAATGGTGCCGTTGTAGAGATGCCCGTCGTAATCGAGCACGACCTTGCGCAGCATCGTCTGGCGCGGGGCGCGGCTGCAACGCGGGCCGCGGGCGACCGCGCCCAGGCCCGCCGCCAGCCGTTCCATCACCTGCTCTGCAGTCAGGGGCCGCTCGTAGATATAGCCCTGCACGTGGCTGCAGCCATGCAGGCGCACAAGATCGAGCTCGTCCATCGTCTCCACCCCCTCGGCGGTGGTTTCCATGTTGAGCGAATGGGCAAGGCTGGTGATCGAGGCGATGATGGCGGCGTTCCGGCTGCCCTTTTCGGTAATGCCGCGCACGAAGCTCTTGTCGATCTTGATCTTGTCGAACGGCGCCTTCTTCAGATAGCCGAGGGAGGAATAGCCGGTGCCGAAATCGTCGAGCGAAAGGCGCACGCCGAGCTTCTTGAGCGCGGTGAACATGGCATCGGTGCTCTTGCCCTCCTGCAGGAACACCGTTTCGGTGAGTTCCAGTTCCAGCTGGGATGGCCTGATCCCTCCATGCGCCAGCGCGTTGGCGACGACGGAGGGAAATTGCGGATTGGCAAATTGCAGCGGCGAGACGTTGACGGCCACGCTCATGTCGCGCGGCCACTTCGCCGCCTGTTCGCACGCCTCGCGCAGGGCCCATTCGCCAAGCTGCTGGATCATGCCGGTATCCTCGGCGGATTCGATGAAGCGCTGGGGCGAGATCCAGCCCTTTACCGGGTGCTGCCAGCGCATCAGCGCCTCGAACCCGCTGATCTGTTCGGTGGAGGTGGAAACGACCGGCTGGTAGTGGATCTCCATCTGCCCCTGCGAAAGGGCGACGCGCAGGTCCTCCTCCATCTGCGAACGCGCCTCGGCTTCGGCGTGCAGGTCCTCCGAGTAGAAATGGAAGCGCCCGCGACCGCCATCCTTCGCTGCGTACAGCGCCAGGTCGGCATTGCGGATGATCGCCTCGCTCGTCTGGCCATCGTCGGGCGCGATCGCGACGCCAAGGGACGCACCGATGATCACGCGCTGCCCCTCGATCGTGTAGGGCTGCGAGAGCGAGGCGATGATGTCGCGGCCGAGTTCGGCCAGCTTGTCGCGCGGGATGCGATCGGGAAGGATCACCTCGAACTCGTCCCCGCCGAGGCGACCCACCTTCCCCTGCTTGCCCACCGCTCGCGCCAGCCGCTGCGCCACCTGCTTGAGCAGCGCATCGCCCGCAGGGTGGCCCATCGTGTCGTTGACCTGCTTGAACCGGTCCAGGTCGAGCAGGAACACCGTGCAGCAGCGGTTTGCTTCCTGGGGCGCGGAAAGGATCTTCTCCAGCGTCTGGCTCATGGTGAAGCGATTGACGAGGCCCGTGAGCGAATCATACCGCGCCAGGCGGTTGGCGCTTTCCTCGCTGCGCTTGCGCTCCGTAAGGTCGGTGCCCGAACCGCGGAAGCCGATGAAATTGTCGAAATGGTCGTATAGCGGCCGGCCGGAGATCGACCACCAGCGCTCTTCATAGGGAATGGCGGCGCGCACCGACAATTCGGTGAAGGAGGAGCGCGCGGAAAGGTGGAACATCAGCGTGCGCTCGCCCTCCTCGCCGGTATCGGCAAGATCGAACAGCCGCGTGAGCGGCTGGCCGCGCAGGCGATCGGGCTTGATGCGCAGCGCCTCTGCCACCGGGGGCGAAATATAGGTGAGCAGGGAGCGGCGATCGGTCTCCCAGAACCAGCCCTGCCCGGTCTGCTCGTAATCGGTGAGAATATCCTGCGCACGGGTAGCCACGCGCGCCTGCTTGAGGCGGATTTCGGCCTCCCGCTCCTGCTGCAGCACCTGCTCGCGCGTCACGGCAACGGCAATCGCCACGCCTACCACCATGGCCACCACGCCGACGATCGAGGCGCTGGCCACGACCATCGCGGCCCAGATGGCGAATTGCGCGACGAAGATCATCGCCGGCTGGCGGCGCAGATAGACCACCGCAACCGAGCTTATGCCCAGCAGCGATGCCACCGCCACGTCCCAGGCGATGCCGCCGGTCCTCGACCAGGTCGTCATGGCCATGCCGAACAGGAACAGCGGAACGACGACAACAAGCGCGGCGCCAAGTCCCATGACCGCCAGGCTGCGATCCGCGACGAACGACCAGACGAGCCGGTTCAGGCCCGCTCCCAGCAGCGCGAAGGCCAGCATCACCAGCGGCACCTCGCCCGGCAGCGAACCGCTGACGATGATACCGGTGGCAATCGCCCCGATCATGGTGAGGACGAGATAGGGCCAGCGGCGCGGGAACAGCTCGCGCTCGATCAGCGCCGTGAGCGACGGCGTTGTCCGGCGGCTGCGCTGCGCATCGCGGCGCTCTCCCTGCCGGCGTTCGGGCCGTGTGGATTTCGGAATCGGCGCGGCAGGCGAAACCGGGGGCTGCTGCTCAGGCGCAGCGGCTCTCCTGATCCTCTCGATAGCCTTGCCTGTGCTGCCGTCCATGATCGGCCAATGACACGAATGCGTTTGAGGAAAAGTTAAGCCGACCCCTTATAATTCAGGTATAAGCGAGCCTTTTCGCGGGTCATGCGCATTGCCGGATAGGGTTAATTGCGTAGTTATACTTAAGACACACCAAACGAATTGGAGAAAGCTCTGCATGCGGCATATCGCGATCATCGGTTCGGGCCCGGCAGGCTATTATGCGGCCGAGGCTGCGCAGAAGAAGTTTGGGGACGGGATCAGGGTCGATATCTTCGACCGGCTCCCCGTCCCCTTCGGCCTGATCCGCACCGGCGTCGCGCCCGATCACCAGTCCATCAAGGGCGTGTCGCGCCGCTACGAAAAGACCGCGCTCAGCGACAATGTGCGCTTCGTCGGCAATGTCACCGTGGGCGAGGATATTGCGATGGACGAGCTGCGCGAGCTGTACGACGCCGTCATCCTCGCCACCGGCGCGCCGCAGGACCGGGAGCTGGGCATCGCGGGAGAGGACCTCGCCAACGTCTTCGGCAGTGCGGCTTTCGTGGGCTGGTATAACGGCCACCCGCAATTCGCGGGCCTTTCGCCGGATCTCTCCGGCAAGACCGCCGTCATCGTCGGCATGGGCAATGTCGCGCTGGACGTTGCGCGCATGCTGTCGAAGAAGGACCGCGAATTCGACGGGTCCGACATCGTAGACCATGCGCTGGACGCGCTGTGCGAGAGCGCCATCGAGCGCATCGTGCTGCTCGGTCGCCGGGGGCCGCACCAGATCTCCATGACGCCCAAGGAGCTTGGCGAGATGGGCGAGCTTGCCCACGCCGCGCCGTTCGTCTCTCCCGATGACTTGCCCGCCGTGGAGGAGGACGCCCTGCTCGATCCGGGCCTGCGCAAGTCTGTTGCACTGTTGCGCAAGTTCGCCGCCCTTCCCGACCGGGCCCGCGCGGACAAGCCTATCACGGTCGAGTTCGCCTTTTTCGCCCAGCCCACCGCCTTCATCGGCGATGCGCGCGTGGAAGCGGTCGAGATCGAGCGGACGAAGCTGGTGGATGGCCGCGCGGTCGCCACCGGCGAGACGCAGCGCCTGCCCGCCGACCTGGTGGTAAGCTGCATCGGCTATCGCACCGCGCCCATCCCCGGCGTACCCTTCGACGAGAGCGCGGGCCGCTTCGCCAATGATTCAGGCCGCATCCTGCCCGGCTTGTACTGCGTCGGCTGGGCCATGCGCGGGCCATCCGGCACAATCGGCACCAACAAGCCCGACGGCTTCGCCATCATCGACAAGATCGCCGAGGATATCGAGACCGGAACGCTGGGCGACGACGACAAGCCCGGTCGCGCCGGGTTCGACGCCTACGCCGCTGAAAACGGCCTCGACGTGGTGACGTTCAAGGACTGGAAAAAGATCGAGGAAGCCGAGGAAGCCGCCGCCCGCGAAGGTTCTCCCCGCGAAAAGTTCGTCGATATTGAGGCGATGATCCGGGCGGTAAACTAGGCCGCCAGCATTACACGCGCATCGGCATCAGCACATAGAGCGCCGGGCTTTCCTCGTCCTTGCGGATCAGCGTGGGAGCGCCTGCATCGGCGAAGTGGAGTTCCACGGTGTCGGCATCCATCTGGTGAAGGATGTCCTTGAGGTAACCGGCGTTGAAGCCGATCTCGAGCCCGTCGGCGGCATATTCGGCGGAGACTTCCTCCACCGCATTGCCGTTGTCGGGGCTGGTGACGGTGAGCGTCACCTTGTCGCCTTCGAGGCCCATCTTCACAGCGCGGGTCTTCTCCGTGGCGATGGTCGCCACGCGGTCGACACCGGCGAAAAGCGACTTGGGATCGACTTTCAGCAGCTTGTCGTTACCCGTTGGAATTACGCGCGAATAATCGGGGAAGGTGCCGTCGATCAGCTTGCTGGTAAGGACGACGCCGCCCTCCCCGCCAAGCGTGAAGCGGATCTTGGAGGGGCTGAGATCGATGGCGACATTGCCTTCCAGAGCCTCGTCCAGCAGCTTGCGAAGCTCGCCAACCGCCTTTCGCGGCACGATCACGTCGGGCATGCCTTCCGCACCGCTGGGACGCGGCAGGGTGAAGCGCGCGAGACGGTGGCCGTCGGTGGCCGCGGCCTTCAGCACGCCGCCATCCTCGTCCGCCACGTGGAAGAAGATGCCGTTCAGGTAATAGCGCGTTTCCTCCGTCGAAATAGCGAAGCGCGTGCGGTCAATCAGTTCGGCCAGCGTCTTTGCGGGCAATTGGAAGCTGGTCGGCAGGTCGCCTTCCACGATCACCGGGAAATCGTCACGCGGCAGGGTAGGCAGCGAGAAGCGGCTGCGCCCGGCCTTGATGGTCATGCGGTTCTCCGCCGTCTCCAGCGACACCTCGCTACCATCCGGCAGCTTGCGGGCAATGTCGAACAGCAGGTGGGCCGAAACGGTGATCGCGCCTGCACTTTCCACGTTGTTCGCTTCCAGGCTTTCGACAACCTGCAAGTCGAGGTCGGTCGCCATCACCTTGATATGGCCGCTTTCCGATGCCTCGATCAGCACGTTGGAGAGGATCGGGATCGTGTTGCGCCGCTCCACCACCGACTGGACGTGGGACAGGCAGCGCAGCAGCTTCGCGCGTTCGATGGTGGCCTTCATGGCAAGTACTTCCCCATTCACGCGCCACAGGGACCGGACAAGGCCCGGATTCGCCTGCAAGCGCCGGTAAATTGCAGGTCCATCCTTAGCGAAGGCGTATGCCCGGGCAAGGATTCGGATGCGAGTGTGCGGATTCCTTGGGGAAAAGTGGGGTTGGTTGGGGGATTTGGTGGCTCAATTGCCGCGTCAGGTCCAATAGGCCCCTCCACCACTCGCTTTGCGAGCGGTCCCCCTCCCCATGGCTTCGCCACGGGGAGGATCGGTCGTCCTCCCTGTCGCGCAGCGATGGGGAGGTGGCACGTCGCCGTCAGGCGGCGTGACGGAGGGGCTAGGCGGGACGGCACATCGCACAGATCGCCGCTGCCACTCCTTCGGCATCAGTCAGGACTTCGCTCGCCGCGATGCGCACGATCGAGATACCTCGCTCACGAAGGATTTCATCGCGCCGGCCATCCGCTTCGGGCCTTCCGCTCATGTCGTGCGCCTTTCCGTCGATCTCGATCCCGACCTTTGCCGAGGCGCAGTAGAAGTCGAGGACGAAGGGACCGATGGGATGCTGACGGCGGAATTTGAGGCCCTCGGGCTTGCGGCGGAGGATTTGCCAGAGGCGGATTTCGGGCAGGGTCATGTCCTGGCGAAGGCTCTTTGCCATTTCCACCGTGCGCCTGCTTGTCGACCTGCTCACGGCCCCTCCGTCAGCCTGCGGCTGCCACCTCCCCATTTGCTGCGCAAACGGGGAGGATATCTACCGCTAACCCAGCATCGCCATGCCGCCATTCACGTGCAGCACCTGGCCGGTGACGTAGCTCGCTTCCTTCGAGGCAAGGTAGGCGACCGCAGCGCCGATATCGTCGCCCTCGCCCATGCGACCCATGGGAATGCGGGCGTTGATCGTGTCCTTCTGCTTGTCGTCCAGCGCATCGGTCATGGCGGAGCGGATGAAGCCGGGAGCAACGCAGTTCACGGTGATGCCGCGCGCGGCGAGCTCCTGGGCGAGGCTGCGGCTCATGCCGACGACGCCGGCCTTGGCGGCGCAGTAGTTCATCTGGCCGGGATTGCCCGTCGCGCCCACCACGGATGTGATGTTGACGATGCGCCCGAAGCGCGCCTTCATCATTGGCCTCGCGCTCGCGCGCATCAGGCGGAAGGTGGCCTCCAGGTTGACCTTGATGACCTGCTCCCACTCCTCGTCCTTCATACGCATGGCGAGGTTGTCGCGGGTGATGCCGGCGTTGTTCACCAGGATTTCGAGGCTGCCCAGCGTATCGATGGCGGCGGGCACCAGTTCCTCGACCTGCGTTTCGTTGGAAAGGTCGCAGGTGATCTCGACATGGCCGTCGTGATCGTGGTGCGGATATTCCTCGTTCAACTGCTCGCGGAAGGCGCGCAGCTTGTCGCCGTTCGAGCCCGAGAGCGCGAGGCGCGCGCCCTGCTGCGCCAGCGCCATGGCGATGGAGGAGCCGATGCCGCCGCTTGCCCCGGTGACGAGGGCTGTCATGCCTTTCAGGGAAAACATCGTCAGACCTCCTTCGCCAGCGCGTCGATATCGTCCATGCCGACAACGCTCCTCACCTTCGCATCGGGCGCAATCTTGCGGATCATCGGGCCGAGCACCTTGCCGCCGACCTCGACGAAATGATCGACGCCCGCGTCCTGCATCGCGAGTACGCTCTCGCGCCAGCGCACGCGGCCCGTGATCTGCTCGATCAGCAGGTCCTTCTCGGCAGAGGCGTCAGTAACCTCGGCGGCGGTGACATTGCTGTAGATCGGCAGGCGGAAGGCGCCCGGAGGCGTGTCGTTCAGGGCAAAGGTCATGCGCTGGGCGGCGGGCTTCATCAGCGAGCAGTGGAACGGCGCCGAGACGGGCAGCTTCACCGCGCGCTTGATGCCATGCTCCTTCGCCAGCTCCACCGCGCGGTCGATCGCCTGCAAGTGGCCCGAGAGCACGACCTGTGTCGGGTCGTTGTCATTGGCGACTTCGCACACCTGTCCGTCCGCCGCGGCCTCGGCCAGCGCCTCCGCCTTCTCGAGGTCCGCGCCGAGCAGCGCACACATTCCGCCAACGCCAATGGGCACCGCATCCTGCATGGCGATACCGCGCGTGCGCAGTACCCGCGCCACATCGCTGAGGCTGAACGCGCCGACAGAAGCCAGCGCGGAGTATTCGCCCAATGAGTGACCGGCGACGCAGCCGCCCTTCTCCGACAGCGAGAACCCGCCGTCCTCCAGAACCCTTACCACCGCCATCGAATTGGCCATGATCGCAGGCTGGGCATTGGCCGTCATGGTAAGTTCGGATTCCGGCCCCTCGGCCATCAGCTGCGCCAGCTTCTGGTTCAGCGCGTCGTCCACTTCCTCGAACACCTGGCGCGCGGCGCTGCTGGCTTCGGCAAGGTCCACGCCCATGCCGATCTTCTGGCTTCCCTGGCCGGGAAATACGAATGCTATCATGGTAACTCCTTCTCTCCCGCGCGGGCCTATGCTTCCGAGGCCATGCGCGCAACACCGAAGGGAACGATCGCATTGGCGGCATCGTGCCCGATATCCGCGCGGCCGAGATAGGGAATGCCGCTGCGCTCGCACCAGTAACGGGCGATTTCGACCTCATCCATGCCGAAGGGTCGGTCGTTTTCGGGGACGGCGCTCACCCTGCCGAGGCGCAGGCCCGCAATGCCGGAAAGGTGTTGGGTGACGTGGAAGAACAGGCGGTCCACGGCATAAAGATGCTCTGCCACCTCCTCCACCATCACGACGTGGCCGGTGAGATCGGGCATCAGGTCGGTGCCGCACAGCATGGCGAGCGTCATCAGGTTGAACGCGGCAACCGGGCGCTCGTCGAGGCCCTCCTCCAGCCCGACGTCCTCGCCAGAGAGGTAGCGCAGCACGCGGCGCACGGCGTCTTCCCCGCCTTCGCGCTTGATGTCGCCTGCCAGCGGGCCGTGCACCGGCTGGCCTATGCCGTGCCGGTAGAGCGCGCCGAGCAAGGTGCCCGCGTCCGAATAGCCGAGATAGGTCTTCTCGCGCGCAGGCTGTGTAAGCGCTGCGATGGCCGGCGCGGCGATGCGGTTGGAGCCGTAGCCGCCCATCGCGAACCAGATGGCGTCCACCTCCGGATCGTTGGCCACGGTGATGAAGGCATCGCGGCGCATGGCATCGTCTCCGGCGAAATGGCCATGCCTTTCGAAGCATTGCGGATGGAAATCGAGAGCGACCTGCGGGAATTCCGCCTCCGCCAGGGCAAGCACGGCGTCGGCCCGCTCGCGGCGGATGGGTTTTCCGGGGCACAGGCACGTTATGCGTGTTTTCATGCCGCTAGCCTTTAGCACCGGCTTCACAATGCGCGAGTCCCCGCGTAGGCGGGGCCTGTTCGATTGCCGCGCGAAGGCCGGGATGTGGCCCGGCCAAGGCGGCAAGCACGGGAGTTCGCGGACTTGGAAAAATCCTATTTCTTCTGCGGTATCGGGGGATCGGGCATGTTACCGCTCGCCCAGATCGTGAAAGGCCTCGGTGCCGAGGTCGGCGGGTCGGACCGCAGTTTCGACCAGGGCCGCACGCCCGATAAGTTCGCCTGGCTGGAGAAACGCGGCTTCGAGCTGTTCCCGCAGGACGGCAGCGGCATCACCAACGGTGATCAGGTGCTGGTGGCCAGCGCCGCGATCGAGGATACCGTGCCCGAAGTGGCGAAGGCGAAGGAGCTTGGCTGCACCCGCCTCACCCGCGCCGAGTTACTGGCGCAATTGTTCAACGCCGCACCCACTTCGCTGGCTGTCGGCGGCACCAGCGGCAAGTCCACCACCACCGCGATGCTCGGCTGGATCCTGGAGCGCACCGGACACGAGCCCACGATCATGAACGGCGCGGTGATGAAGAACTTCGCCAGTGCCGACAATCCCTTCGCCAGCGCGGTGGTGGGAGACGGCAAGGTGTTCGTGAGCGAGGTGGACGAGAGCGACGGCTCCATCGCGCTTTACGATCCGACCGTCGCGGTGCTCCTCAATATCAGCCTTGATCACAAGAGCATGGAGGAACTGCGCACCCTGTTCGGCAATTTCCTGCGCCGGGCGAACGTGGCGGTGGTGAACCTCGACGACGACGACTGCGAATTCCTCGCCCGCAAATGCCCCAATGTCCTCAGCTTCGCGCTGAAGCACGAGAAGGCCACTTTCACCATCGAGCCGGGCACGATCGAGGAACATCCCGACGGGATCGACGCGCTGCTGGTGGACCGGCGCGAGGATGTGGGCCACTCGCTGCGCGTGCCCATGCCCGGGCGGCACAATCTCGAAAACGCGCTCGCCGCCATCACCGCCGCGGTGGCCGCAGGTGTCGAGGTGCACGATGCCGCGATGGCGCTCGCCAGCTTCAAGGGCCTCGCCCGCCGGTTCGACGTGATCGGCACCAGCGAGCGCGGCGTCACTGTGATCGACGATTTCGGCCACAACCCGGAAAAGGCGCGCGCCACCCTGCGCACGCTGAAGGCGCAGGATGGCCGCGTGATCGCCTTCTTCCAGCCGCATGGCTACGGCCCGCTCAGACAGATGGGACGCGAACTCGCGCATACCTTCGCGAAGGAACTCGGCCCCGAAGACCACACGCTGATGTGCGAGCCTGTCTATTTCGGCGGCACGGTGGACCGCTCCGAAGGCAGCGAGCGGATCGTCGACCTCATCCAGCAAGAGGGCGGCAGCGCCGAATATATCGAGACCCGCGAGGGTTGCGGCGAGCGCATCGTAAAACTTGCCCGCCCCGGCGACCGCGTGGTGATCATGGGCGCCCGCGACGATACGCTGACGATGTTTGCGCGGGATCTGCTGGAGCGGTTGTGATAACCGCTCCAGCGGCTTAACCCTGTTTCCTAAACGCGATTTCAGCCCGTGCGTGATTGGTTCGCGCACAACGCAAGGGAGCGCCAATGCAGAAGAATTACCGCCTCAGCGGCGTGGGCATGCTTGATGCGGCGCCCGGGACCTATCTCGTCCATGCCTATTTCGACGACAACCAGGTCGATCTTGTGAAGAGCAAC
The DNA here is from genome assembly GCF_030730945.1 of Aurantiacibacter poecillastricola. Lineage (GTDB taxonomy): Bacteria > Pseudomonadota > Alphaproteobacteria > Sphingomonadales > Sphingomonadaceae > Alteraurantiacibacter > Alteraurantiacibacter poecillastricola. The sequence continues at coordinate 574,136 of NZ_JAVAMS010000002.1, read as the reverse complement.
ATCATCGGCTGGCAGGTCGGGCAGGACCGGCGGCTGACCCCGCTGCTGCTCGATCCGCGGGCGGTGGACCAGGAAGGCTGGGTCGTCCTGCACCCCGACGGGCGGATCGAGAACGAGGACGGCCAGAGCTGGCCCAACGAGGACGCCTGGCTGGTTCACGAACGCCGCGAACGCCGGGCCGAGGCGCACTGATCCTTCGCGACTAGTGCGCAGCGGCCTCCTCCGAGTGGCCGAAACCCAGCACCTTGTGGAGCACAAACACGATCACCGCGCCCAGCGCCAGGCCGGTGAGCGCCGACAGGCCCGCGAAGGTCAGCCAGCCCAGCAACCCCCCGGCAATGGCAGAGACGCCGTGCTCGATGCCTTCCACCCAGTGCTCCGGCCCCGAAAGGCCGATCTCGGCAAGCCCGTGCAGGATGATCCCGCCGCCCACCCACAGCATCGCGATGGTGCCAACGAAGGACAGCACCGTCAGCAGATGGGGCATGGCATGCACCAGCATGTCGCCGAACTTGCGCCCGAAACTGGTGCGCCCTTCCTTGCACAGGTGGAGACCGATATCGTCCATCTTCACGATCAGCCCGACCGCGCCGTAAACGCCCACCGTCACCGCGACCCCGACCAGTGCAAGAACCCCGGCGCGGGTGATGAAATCCTCCGCGGCAACTTCGTTCAGCGTGATCGCCATGATCTCCGCCGACAGGATCAGGTCGGTGCGGATCGCCCCCGATACGCGCTGTTTCTCGAACTTGGCGGGATCCTCGATAACGTCGTCCACCGTCTTGCCGTGCTTGGCCCCGCCCAGCTTCTCGATCACCTTTTCGGCCCCCTCGTAGGAGAGGTAGCAGCCGCCCAGCATCAGGATGAAGACGATCGCCTGTGGCAGGAATTCGCTCAGCAGCATGGCGCCGGGAAGCAGGATCACCAGCTTGTTGAACAGGCTGCCCTTGGTGATATTCCAGATGATCGGCAACTCGCGCGCCGGCGAGAGGCCGGTGACGTAGCTCGGCGTCACGGCCGCATCGTCGATCACGACGCCTGCCGTCTTGGAGCCTGCGCGCCCTGCGGCGGCGGCAATGTCGTCCACGCTGGCAGAGGCGGTGCGGGCGATGATCGATACGTCGTCTAGCAGGGCTACCAGGCCACCGGGCATGCAATTTTCCTTATGTCGCGCGAGAACTCAATACGCCCGGCAGGTCGTTTCTATCCTGCGGGTCACCATAGCCAAGGTCAATTGGCGCGATAGACGGTGATCACGACGTGCGGCTGGCCGACCGACGGATCGAAGCCGAGCGTGCCGACATAGGCGCCGCGGGTCAGCCAGTCATAGTCGCCCAAAGGTGCTTCGAAGACGGGGCTGGTGCGCGCGGGGGGCGGCGGCGCCTCGCCGGGCGTAGGCATGCACAGCGTGCCTGTATTGACGACGTTGATCACCACGCCGCCCTCGGTACGCAGGAAATAGTCGGCAACGATATCGCTGCAGCCGTCCGAGCGATCAAGCTGCCAGTCCCATCCCATCGGCAGGATCTCTCCGCGCATCTCTGGTCCTTCGAAGGTGCCGCCGGTGATGGGGATGATCCGGCGCACGCCGCGCGGGGTCTTCCCCACCTCGATCACTTCGCCCAGCGTGACGACGGAACGATACAGCAGTTCGAGGCCAGGCGCCGGGGGCGGCGATGGCGCGTCCTGCGCGGCGGCGGCAGCGGGCAGCAGCATGGCGATGGTGGCGGCGATGAATTGGCGCATGTATGAAGTCCTCCCTGTTGCCACCCTCGTAACCGCGCTTGCAATGTTGCGCAATTTCGCTATGTGCGCGCCTTCCACTGTTTCCGGGCATAACGCGCCCCGGTGGAAAATTCGAAGAAAGCCGGAGGGACGCGCGCGGAATTCGCCGTGCCAATGTCAGCGATCGGCATGAAGTGAAAGGAAGCGCGCATGGCTCTTTACGAGCATGTTTTCCTCGCGCGTCAGGACCTGAGCCAGGCTCAGGTTGACGCGCTTGCCGCCAGCGCCACGGAAATCGTGGAAGCTAACGACGGCAAGGTCGTGAAGACCGAGACCTGGGGCCTGAAGTCCCTCGCCTACAAGATCGACCGTAACCGCAAGGCGCATTTCGTGATGCTCAACATCGAGGGCCCCGGCTCTCTGGTGGCCGAGCTCGAGCGCCAGAACCGCATCAATGAAGACATCATCCGCTGGCTGACGATCGCCGTGGAAGAGCACGAGGAAGGCCCCTCGGCCATGATGCGCAAGAACGACCGCGACAAGAAGCGTCGCAGCGACCGGGAGGAGCGTAACTGATGGCACGCCCGTTCTACCGCCGCCGCAAGTCCTGCCCCTTCCAGGCCAAGGACGCCCCCGCAATCGACTACAAGGACGTGCGCCTCCTCCAGGGCTTCATGTCCGAGCGTGGCAAGATCGTGCCCAGCCGCATCACCGCCGTTTCCGCCAAGAAGCAGCGTGAACTGGCCAAGGCGATCAAGCGCGCCCGTCATCTGGGCCTGCTGCCCTACATCGTGAAGTAAGAGGAGCATACATCATGGATATCATCCTCCTCGAACGCATCGGCAATCTCGGCCAGATCGGCGACATCGTCACCGTAAAGGACGGCTATGCCCGCAACTTCCTGCTCCCGCAGAAGAAAGCCCTGCGCGCCAATGCGGCGAACAAGCAGGTCTTCGAAGCCAATCGCGAGCGTCTCGAAGCCGAGAACGCCGAGAAGCGTGAAGCGGCCAAGAAGCAGGGCGAAACCGTGGAAGGCACCGAGATCGTGCTGATCCGCGCCGCGTCCAACGCCGGCCAGCTCTACGGCTCGGTGAACGTGCGCGACGTCGCTGCCGCCCTGGCCGACAAGGGCCACGACATCGACAAGAAGCAGGTCATCATGGGCGCGCCGATCAAGACCATTGGCATGTTCGACGTGACCGTGGCGCTTCACGCCGAGGTCGAAGTGACGATCAAGGCCAACGTGGCCCGCTCCGAGGACGAAGCCGAGCTGCAGAGCCAGGGCGTCGACATCCTCAAGCAGGCTGCCGAGGACGAAGCTGCCGCCATCGCCGGCGAAGGCTTCCAGGAAGAGCTCGACCCCGACCGCGAACTGGGCGACCTGCCCACGCCGATCGACGCCGAAGGCAATCCGATCGAAGAGCCCGCCGAGGGCGAGGAAGACGGCGATAACGCGAACGCCTGACACCTGTCGGACCGACGAACAAGAGGGGGCGCTGCCAGCGATGGCGGCGCCCTTTCTCGTTTCGGAACGGCTGCCCTGGATGCTCGTTGCACACACGACTCAAGGAGGAAGGAGTCGAAACATGCAGCACATATCACGCAAATCGCTACGGGGCGCAGCCACGCTCGCCTTCGCACTGGGCCTGACCGCCGCCTGCACCACAACGCAGATGGGCGGCGCGGAAGAGGGCGAAGCGCGGCTGGCCACCATGCTGGAAGGCAAGACTGCGGGCGAACCGCAAAGTTGCATCCCTGCATTCCTCGACAATCGCCTTCGGATCATCGACGAGACCGCCGTCGTGTATGACGCCGGCGACACGATCTACGTGGCTCGGCCGGACAATCCGCGCTCGCTCGACAGCCGAGACATCCTGGTGATCGAGCGGACCGGCTCGCAACTGTGCAAGCAGGATGTTGTGCGCACGATCGACCGCACGCAGGGCTACACGACCGGAGTGGTGTTCTTGGGCGACTTCGTTCCGTATGAGTGACCCGCTGGCGTGACGGCCCCGCTTCGGCTCAGAACCAGAAGCGCAAGCCCAGCAATAGCGAGACGCCATCCGGGTCGCTGCCTTCGGCGCGCATGTAATCGGCTGTCTGGCCGGTCGCCGCTTCGTATTCCACGCCGATATAGGGCGCGAATTCGGGCACGATCTCGTAGCGCAGGCGTGCGCCTGCCTCAATCTTCGAGAGACCGGATCCGATGCCGCGCTCCGGTATGTCCTGCGCGCTGAGTTCTGCCTCTACGCGTGGCTGGAGGATAAGGCGCTGGGTGAGTCTCATGTCGTGCTCGGCCTCGATCCGCGCTGTGAGGTCGCCCTCGTCGGAGAGAAAGGCGGCGGCATCGAAGTGGATCATGTAGGGCGCAAGGCCCGCAGCTCCCACGGCGAAATGCGCGGTGGTATCGGGCTCCACGTCCACGCGCATGCCTGCCTGCAAGTCGATGAAGGGGCCGATGGCGTGGCCCCACAATAGCTGCATCTCGGCGTCTTCCACCTCGCCGCCGTCAGCCAGCTCGCCCTCGCCTTCGGTCTTAAAGACGATCTTGTCGAGCGACGTGCCGTACCAGGCGCTGGCATCCCACAGATAGGCATCGTGCCCCTCGGCAAGGCGGGCTTCCAGCCGTTCGACGAAGACCATGCCGGTGGTCAGCCCGCCATGCGCAATGCGGCTATAGGCCCGCGCCTCGGCAAGGCGCTGCGGATCGAAATACATCTCGGCCGCATGCCGCGGCCCCTCGAAGGCGCGCGGCGGGGGTGGACCTTCGGGAATGTCCATCTGGTGGGCGGAGTGGTCCATCCCGCTGTGATCCATCTGGGAGTGATCCATTGACGAATGGTCGATTTCGCCGTGGTCCATCTGCGAGTGGTCCATCTCGCTATGGTCCATCTGCGAGTGGTCCATCGCGCCGTGATCCATCTGCTCGTGGGCGGAATGGTCTTCCGGCTCCTCCTGTGCGGGCATCTGGTGCCCGGCATGTCCGGAATGGTCCTGCGCCGCAGCGGGAGCGGCGATCAGGGCTGCGCCTGCTAGCAAAACGTAGCGCATCAGGCCTCTCCCTCTTCCGGGAAGGGGCGCACGGTGACGGTCTGCATCATGCCTGCGTGCATGTGGTAGAGCAGGTGGCAGTGGAAGGCCCAGTCGCCCGGCTCGTTCGCCGTGAGGTCGAAAGTCGCGGTCGAGCCCGGCTGCACCACCAGCGTGTGCTTCAGCGGCTGGTTCATCATCCCCGTCCCGTTCACCAGCTCGAAGAAGTGGCCGTGCAGGTGGATCGGGTGCGCCATCATGGTGTCGTTCACCAGCTTCACCCGCACCCGCTCGTCATAGGCGAAGCGGATCGGATCGTCGGTAACGGCGCTGAACTGCTTGCCGTCGAACGACCACATGTAGCGTTCCATATTGCCGGTGAGGTGTATTTCCATGCTGCGCGTGGGCATGCGATGCGGATTGGCGTTCCGGGCCTTCAGGTCGGTATAGCGCAGCACCCGGTGCGGCACCTTGTCGAGGCCGAGGCCGGGAAAGTCCATGCGGTCCATCGGCATGGAAGCGACCATGTCGATGCCCGGGCCGACCTTCACATCGGGCGGCAGCAGCGAGGTGTCGCGCATGGAATGGTCCATGCCCCCTTCGCCCGTGCCCATGCTGCCATGATCCATGCCGCCATGATCCATCGAACCATGCGCCATGCCGCCCATGCCCATGTCGACCATGTCGAGCGTGACCGGCTCGCGCAAAGGCGGCGGCGCGGCGCGCTGGCCCGCTTGCGAGGTGAGGCTGGCGACCGCCATGCCCGAGCGGTCCATCGCCTCTGCCACGAAGGCATGGCTGCCAGCGCCAGGCTGCACGATCACGTCGTAGGTCTCGGCGACGCCGATCTGGAACTCGTCCACCTCGACCGGGTCCACCTCCTGCCCGTCGGCAGCGATCACCTGCATAGGCACGCCGGGGATGCGGACATTGAAGAAGGTCATCGCCGAGCCGTTGATGACGCGTAGCCGCACCCGCTCACCCGGGTTGAACAGGAACTCCAGATCGTCAGCCGGCCCGTGGCCGTTGACGAGGAAGGTGTAGGTCGCGCCCGTCACGTCGGAGATGTCGCGCGGGTTCATCCGCATCGCGCCCCACATTAGGCGGTCTTCAAGCGACATCTCGCCGCTGCCCACTGTCATCATCTGGCGGTTGAAATAGTGTTCGCCCACGGCCAGCATCCGCGCGATCTCGTGCGGGTGGCGGGGTGTGAATTCGCTCAGCAGGACCACGTAGTCGCGGTCGTAGCGCGGATCCGGCTCGGCGCTTTCGATCACGATGGGACCGTAATGACCCGCCTGTTCCTGCAGGCCCGAATGCGAATGCCACCAGTAGGTGCCGGTCTGCCGGATCGGGAAACGGTACTGGAACGTCTCGCCCGGACGGATACCGGGGAAGCTGACGCCCGGCACGCCGTCGAACTGGAACGGTAGGAGCAGCCCGTGCCAGTGGATCGAGCTATCCTCCTCCAGGTTGTTCGTCACATTCAGCGTCACGTCCTGCCCCTCGCGCAGGCGGATCAGCGGGCCGGGCACGGTGCCGTTTACCGCGATGGCATGGCCGCTGCGCCCACCAGTGGTGAAATGGTGGTTGCCGATGGAAAGGTCGATCGTGTTGCCCGACACTTCGCCGAACCCGTTGCGAGCATGGGTTAGCGACTGCCCTCGCGCCCAGGCAGGAACGGCGAGTCCCGCTGCAGCGAGGGCGCCCGTGCCAAGGAAACCGCGACGTGAAAGCGAAAGGGGTTGTGTCATGGCGGCTAGCTACATACCCTATGGGGGTATTTCAAGAGGACGAAGGGCCATGGTCCAGCAAACGAAATCACTTTTGAACCGCCTCGGCCGCATCGAGGGACAGGTGCGCGGCATCACGCGGATGGTGGAGGAGGATCGCTACTGCATCGACATCCTGCACCAGATCCAGGCGGTGAAGGCAGCGCTGGCGAAGGCCGAGGACGAGATCCTGAAGAGCCATGCCTCGCACTGCGTCGCCGAAGCCATCGCCTCGGGCGACGCGGAGGAGCAGCAGGCGAAGTTCGGCGAGCTGGTGGACCTGTTCGCCAAGGCCAAGCGCTGATGGCCCCCGCAAGAACCCCCGTAGGCAAGTTCTGGCGTACCCTCGCCGCTGCGTGCGCGGCGCTGCTGCTCGTCATGTCTCTCCCCGCTTTCGCGCATGGCGAGGAACCACATGACGAACAGCCCGAGGCCTCCGAAACCGCAGGAACAGAGCAGGCGGCACATCATGGCGGCGAGGAAACGACCTCCCCCGCTGAGGTTTCCGGAGGAATGTCCGATCCCGGCGTATTGCCAGACCCTCCGCCCGATGCCTCGATCGGTACCCTGCTCACGAACCTGCATCCCGCCACGGTTCACTTCGCCATCGCGCTGTTCCTTGTGGCAGGGATCGTCGAGGGGATTGCCGTGCTGCGCCCCTCGCCTCGCCTGCTCGCGGCGACGGATGTGATGCTCGTCGCGGGCGGTGCGGGAGCCGTGATCGCGGCGCTGTTCGGATGGATCCACACCGGCCTGTGGCTGGGCGGAGACGCGACGATGCAGGTACACCGCTGGATCGGGACCGGCCTCGCCATCATCGGCGCGGGCCTCGCGGTACTGGGCTGGAAAGGACCGGAAAATCGGAACCTGCTGCGCGCCGTATTGGTAATCGTGGTGATTGCCGTGCTTTTGCAGGGTTATCTCGGAGGAGAGCTTGGCCACGGCGCCGGGCATCTGTGGGCAAGCGCTCACTGACGCAGGAACACATAGAAGGGGTAAGAGAATGGCGGATAGCCACAAGGGACACGAAGGAAACTACAAGCGCTTCATGGCGATGGTGGGCACGTCCACCGTCATCATGTTCGGCCTGATGTATCTCAACACCTACGTGATCGACCATGTGTTCTGGAGCGAGACCCGCTTCTGGATGATGTTCGTGATGGGCGGCGTCATGGCCATCGTCATGCTCGCCTTCATGTGGGGCATGTACAAGAACAAGGCCAAGAACTGGATCATCATCGGCGTCGCCGTGGTGACCTTCGCGCTTTCCCTGTTCCTCGTGCGCAGCCAGACCACGATCGACGACAGCGAATACATGTCTGCCATGATCCCGCACCATTCCATCGCCATCATGACCAGCGAGCGCGCGGGTATCGAGGATGTGCGTGTGCGCAAGCTCGCCAACGAAATCATCCGCGCCCAGCGCCGCGAAATCGCTGAAATGCGCTGGTTGCTGAACGATATCGACGAAAACGGCATCATCGAGACGCAGGCGGAGATCGGAGAGCGCGCAGTTCCCGAATTCGAGGCCGAGGTGAATCCGGGCACGCCTACTCCGGGCGAATAGGCGCGGAGCGTTATTGATGGACCTGCTACTGTCATTCGTCCTTGCGCTGGCGACCGTGTGCCTGACCGGCGCGTTGCATCTCGCCTTGCTGGGAAACGTGGCGCGCAGCGTCATGCAAGCAGAAAGGCCCAAATGGCAGCGATTCCAGGCGATCCTGCTGACCGCGACCGTGGGCCAGACGCTGGCGGCGCTGCTGTTCGCCCTCGCCTTCGCCTTCTTCCTGCAGCTGGGTTTCGGACACTTCCGGGAAATGGCTGACCCTGGTTTCGGGGAGCTGTTCACCTTCTCGATGGTGAACCTCACTACGCTGGGCCTTGGCGACATGATCCCGCTCGGCCCGCTGAAGTTTCTCGCCGGGATCGAGGCGATGACGGGTTTCCTGCTAATCAGCTGCTCGGCCAGCCACGTGTTCCAGGTGATGCGGCCCTGAGCGGCTGTCGGTAGCCGACTACTCCCATTCGGACTGCACATTACCCTCTGCGGGCAGACCACCCGCGTCCTTAAGCATCTTCGCCATGTGCATGAGGTTGAAGGCCATGAAGGTCGTGTTCTGCTGGGTGAAGGTGTTGTCGAAGCCCACGCGGCTGCCATCGTCCTGCTCGTCGCCGAAGCTCGGGCCCGGCCCTGCTTCACCAACCCATCCGGCATCGGCCTGCGGCGGGATGGTGTACCCCACATGGCTCATCGAATAGAGCACGTTCCTCGAGACATGCTTGATCCCGTCCTCGTTGCCGGTGACAATGCAGCCGCCCACCTTGCCATAGAACAGGTACTGGCCCTTCTCGTTGGTCTGGCTGGAATGGGCGTAGAGCTTCTCGATAAACTGGGTTGCGATGCTGGACTTCTCGCCCAGCCAGATCGGCGTGCCGAGGACGAGGATGTCGGGATCGATCACGCGGTCGCGGATCTTCGGCCAGTCGTCACGCTCCCAGCCATGCTCGGTCATGTCCGGATAGACGCCGGGGGCGATGGCGTGCTCGGTCAGGCGGATGCGGTCGACGGCGACCTTGTTGCGCTCGAATATCTCGGCCACGACATCGAGAAGGGTATCGGTATGGCTCTCTTGCGAGGGGTGCTTGAGCGTTGCGTTGACGATGACGGCTTTCAGCCCCGCAAAATCGCTCTTCGCGTTGCTGGTGATCTTCTCTTGCGTCTCGCTGAGCAATGCCATGCAGCTCTCTCCGTATCGATGTTTTCAGTCGGCTGGCCGGGACCACATGCCCGCCAGCTCCTGACAAGATACGAAGCCCCGCCCTCGCCGGTTCCATCGCGCGCGTGCGATCGCGCTTAGCTCAATCGATGACAGCCAGCCCGTCACCGCCCGGCCCTGTCGGCAGGCGGCGCAGCACTTCGCCCGTGGCGAAGTCGATCTCGGCGATTGTGTCGGTCGCGGTTTCGGCGGCGTAGAGGCGCTGCCCGTCCTCGCTGAATACCAGCGTCACCTGCACCGCTTCGCGGTTGCCCGAGACGGGGATGGTGCGCACCACCTCGTTCGTCTCGGTGTCGATCACCGAGAGGTCCCCGCCGCCGAAATTGCTGCTCACCACATGGTCGCCCGAGGGGTGCATGGCGAGGCGGATCGGCACTTCGCCCGTCGCGACTTCGGCGCGCGTCTCCAGCGTTACGGGATCTAGGCGGTAGGCGATGCTGTCCTCGTTCGAGGACACCCACAGGTCGCTGCCATCAGGCGCAAGCGCTATCGCCTCGATGGCATTGCCGATCCGGCGGCGGGCCACTTCGCGATTGGTTGAAAGGTCGTAGCGCACCATTTCGCCTTCGGGGATGATCGTGCCCCAGGCAGTCTGGCCATCGGGTGAAACCGCAATCAGGTGCGGGCCCGGCCGGCCTTCTTCCCCGCCGATTTCGACGATCCCCAGCGCCTCTGTGCCAAGGCCGCCGATCTCGTAGAGCGAACCGCGCCCCTCGGCCCCGGCGATAACCCGGCCATCGTCCAGCCACAGCGCGGAGTGGACGCGCGCGCCCTCGCCCAGTTCGATCTCGCGCATGGGCGCGAGGTCCTCGGTGGCGAATATCTGCAACGAGCGGCCCGAATAGCAGGCGACCATGACCTGCGTCTCGTCCGGCGAGACCGTGAGTTCGTGCGGGTTCTCGCAAGTCTCGGCGCGGTGGGTTTCCTCGCCATTGGCGATGTCGATGCGCGAGAGGCTGGCTCCGCGCTTGTTGGCGACGAACAGGGTACCCTGGCTGCCATGCTCGAACATCACCGGGCCGGGGATTTCCGCCTCGCTGCTGGTGTTGCACGACGCGGCGGCGAGCGCGGCGAGGATGACGAGGGGAAGGCGCATGGGCTGGTGCTCCGTAACAGACTGCCGGGCCAGCCTAGCAGCCGCCCCTACGAAAGGAAGTCGAGGATGGCGCGGCCCATGTCCTTCTTCGTGACCGAGCCCATGTGATTGCCGGGCACGACCGCCATCTCGGCATCGGGCAGCGCATCGCGCAGCTTCTCGGGCGAACCGTTGTCGCGGTCCTCGTCGCCGATCAGCACCAGGGTAGGCATCGTGATGCGGGAGAGATCGGCAAGAGCAATGTCCTCCACGCCCCGCGTCAGGAGCAGCCGCGCAGCCTCGCGGTCGATACCCTGCGCCTTCATGAAACTCTTGGCGAGAAACGCCGGATCGCCGCGCTCGATTTCATCGAAGCGGTCGATCATGTCGACGAAGAAGGCCGAGCGCTGCTCCCAGTTGGAAAGCCCCTCAATCCCCATGCCGCCCAGCACCAGCCGCCGCGGCTGCAACCCCGCGATCACCGCACTGGTGGCCGTGCGCGCACCCAGAGAAAAGCCGACGAGGTCGTAGTCGGTGAGCCCCAGTGTCTCCACGATATGCAGCGCATCGCGCACCAGCACGCCGGGCTCATAAAGCGCCGGATCCGTAGGCGCCTCGCTATCGCCATGCACGCGCCAGTCAGGCATGATGCACTCGAACCCGTTCTCCGCCAGCAAGGGCGCGTGGCCGTACTTGATCCAGTTCATCTGCGCGCTAGAGAAGAGCCCGTGCAGCATGAGGACGGGGCGACCCTCGCCCATCCGGTGCAGGGCGATGCTCGTGCAGTCGGGGGCGGTGATGTGGTTCATGCGAAAACCTCGTCGGCTCTTTCGAATTCAGGCCGGCCAATGATCTGGTATCGGCTGAGGTGCGGCAGGAGTATCAACCGTTTGCATCGCGGCGTTTCGCATACCGTGGCGGAGATGTTTCCCCAACCCACCTTGATGTCCTCGCAATCGACAACCCTGAACCAGCTCTCGATCCGGTCCTGCACGACGCTGAGCCCGAAGCCGATGACCGTCGTCTCCGAGGTGATGCGAGCGAGCGTCCAGTCCAGCAGAACAGTACCGAACCGAGCGGCCCTTTGGCGGCTTTCGGGCGGAAACGCATCCCAAGTCGGACTGCGGAAGGGGATGAAATTGAAGGAAAAGATATCGTCGGGAGAGATGCCCGGGTAATGCAGTTCGCGCAGCTTGTGGATCTGCGATTGCAGCGGTGAAGGTGCGTCCCCGTTCCAGAGCTCTCTGAAATAGGCATTGCCGCTTTCCTCTGGCGACAACTGCTGCTGGCGTTCTTTGTTTTCATCTTCGGCGTATTCGCCACCGGGTTTGAGGCCCAGTGTTACTAGCCGTGGCGCGTTCCTCTTTGGGAGCGGGCTATAGAGATATGACCAGCCATGTTTGTAGTCTCCGGCATTATATTCCGCCGCTATGGCTGCTTCCACCTCCGCGGGCTCGCTGTCCGCCCCGATAACAACACTCATCGCACGATGCAGTTTTCGCCTGCCCACAGGGCTTCGACGCCTGCATCGTCGCCTTCGCCGTCGAAGAGGCCGGCGATGTCAGGCCCTTCGGCGGCGCCGATGGTGAATTCCTCGCCAACCGTGCTGTCCTCCACCATGCTGACGTTTTCGTCGGCCAGCAGCTCGCCACGCGTGGTTTCGGGGACGTAGGGCGCCTCGGCCCAGTAGCCTACGAACTGGCCATCGCGGAAATTGAGCGTCACGCCGTCATACTCGGTGAAAGTGAGCCCGCAATCGTCGGGATCGGCGCTCTCGTCCACCGCGCTGCCCAGAACGTTGCCGAGCGTCGCCTCGGTCGGCGCGCGGGCGGAGCCGAAGGGAACCGCCAGCTCCTCGAAGCCGCTTTGCGCGGGGATCACGATGCCGACGCCCTGCAGGTCCAGCGCGGCATCCTCCAGCGGAGCCTCCGTCTCGACAGCTTCGGGCTCCATGTCCTCGCCCAGCCCGTCATCGCACGCGGCCAGCATCAGCGGGATGGCGAGAAAAGCAAAGCGGCGCATGGAGTTATCCCTTCTGCAAGTGGCGACGGCCGAGCAGTTCGGCGATCTGCACCGCGTTCAGCGCGGCGCCCTTGCGCAGATTGTCGGAGACGCACCACAGGGTCAATCCGTTGTCCACCGTGCTGTCTTCACGCACGCGGCTGATATAGGTCGCGCCGTCGCCCGCGCTTTCCACCGGAGTGACGTATCCACCGTCCTCGCGCTTGTCGACGAGCATGATGCCGGGAGCCTCGCGCAGGATATCCTGCGCCTGCTTGGCCGTGATTTCTTTCTCGAATTCGAGATTGATCGCCTCGGAATGGCCGACGAATACCGGCACGCGCACGCAGGTTGCCGACACTTTCACCTTGGGATCGAGGATCTTCTTGGTCTCGACCACCATCTTCCACTCTTCCTTGGTGGAGCCGTCATCCATGAACACGTCGATATGCGGGATGACGTTGAAGGCGATCTGCTTGGTGAACTTGCGCGGCTCCACCTGGTCGCCCACGAAGATGGCGCGGCTCTGCTCGAACAGCTCGTCCATGCCCGCCTTGCCCGCGCCGGAAACCGACTGGTAGGTCGAGACGACGCAGCGCTTGATCGTCGCGGCGTCGTGCAGGGGCTTCAGCGCCACCACCATCTGCGCGGTGGAGCAGTTGGGATTGGCGATGATGTTCTTCTTCGTATAGCCGTCGATCGCGTCCGGGTTCACCTCTGGCACCACTAGCGGCACATCGGGATCCATGCGGTAGAGCGAGGAATTGTCGATCACCACGCAGCCCGCCGCCGCGGCCTTGGGCGCATAGGTCTTGGTCGCCTCGCTACCGCAGGCGAAGAGGGCAATGTCCCAGCCGGAGAAGTCGAAATGCTCGAGGTTCTTGCACTTCACCATCTTGCCGCTGTCGCCGATCTCGATCTCGGTGCCGGTCGAACGGCCAGAGGCGACGGCAGCCACCTCGTCCATCGGAAATTCCCGCTCGGCGAGGATGGCGAGCATCTCGCGCCCGACATTTCCCGTCGCCCCGACAACTGCAACCCGGTAACCCATTTCTCGAAACACTCCTGAAATTCGAACCGGCGCTAGCTAGCGCGTGATCGCGCGCATGCAATACCAAAGGCGGTTTCACGCGATACCGTCACCGTGACCAATTCCGCGACAGGGCAGCGCGTTAACCGAATTTCTTAACTCGGTGTTAAACATATGCCCTTAGACAATCGAAAGGTGGCGAGGGAAACCCTGGTCCTTCGCAGTCACCGACCGGTACCGGTTCGATCGAGTCCCCGAATACAAGAAGGGGCGGCTTGCCATCCAGCAAGCCGCCCCTTTCCTGTTGGCAAAACCGTGTCGCGATTACTTCGCGACGTTTTCCCGGCGCTCGGCAATACGGGCGCGCTTGCCGGTACGGCCGCGCAGGTAATACAGCTTCGCACGACGAACCACGCCGCGGCGGACCACGGTGATGGAATCGATGTTGGGCGAATAGAGCGGGAACACGCGCTCCACGCCTTCGCCGAAGCTGATCTTGCGAACGGTGAAATTGGAATTGATGGAGCGGTTCGAACGCGCGATCACCACGCCTTCGAAGTTCTGCACGCGGGTGCGCTGGCCTTCGACGACGCGCACGCCGACGCGAACCGTGTCACCGGCGCGAAATTCGGGGATGTCCTTGCCTTCGGTAAGGCCCTGGATGGCTTCCGCCTCGAGTTCCTGGATCAGACCCATGTCTGCATTCCTTCATTTTTCGCGCTGCTCGCCAGAGGCAGGCTGACCCGGAGTGCCACCGTGGCGCTCCCAAAGATCCGGCCTGCGTGACCGTGTATCGTCTTCCGCGCGGGCTTTCCTCCACGCGGCAATCCTCGCATGATCCCCCGATCGCAGCACTTCAGGGATCGTGCGCCCTTCCCATTCTACAGGTCGGGTATATTGCGGATACTCGAGCAGGCCTTCCTCGAACGACTCCTCGGTACCGCTGGAAGCCGCGCCCATTACTCCGGGAAGCAGCCGAATGCAAGCATCGAGTATGGCCAGAGCCGCCGGTTCTCCGCCCGAAAGCACGATATCGGCAAGGCTCACCTGCTCGATGTGCGGGCGGGCCTCGAACAGGCGCTCGTCGAAGCCCTCGAAGCGCCCGCACAGCAGGGTGACGCCGGGGCCGGCGGCGATCTCGCGGATGCGCTCTTGCGAAATGGGATTGCCACGCGGGGTCATGGCGAGCACGGGGCGAGTATCGGCCACGCTGTCCACCGCGCGGGCCAGCACGTCCGCCTTCAAGACCATCCCAGCCCCGCCGCCAGCGGGGGTATCGTCCACCGTGCGGTGCCTATCCTGCGCAAAATCGCGGATCTGCACGGCCTCGCACGACCAGTCCCCCCGCTCCAGCGCGCGGCCAGCCAGCGACACGCCGAGCGGGCCCGGAAACATCTCGGGGTAAAGGGTGAGAATGGTGGCGGCGAAGGTCATGGCTGCGCCCTAACGCGCTTCGCCGGACTTCACCAGTTGCGCGATGCGTGCAAGATCAGCGGCGCGTCAGCATCCTTTGCGGACGGACGAAGCGAGTGGAACCGTATGCGGCGCTTAGCCCTGCAACCAGCGACGCGCCAATGGTCGCAAGGTCGGAACCATAGGCAACGACACTGTCGTGCGGACCGATCAGGAGCGCGAATGATGCGGCCACGGGAACCGTGCCAGCCACCACGTGCCTCGTCCGGTCCTTGATCTGCGGGGAGACCTTCATCATCGCCAGGTTGAACGCCGCAGCGCCGAGGCCGCATCCGGCGAGTAGGTAAAACGGGTTTTCAATCAGCATATCGGTCCCATCCAGAATTTCAGGCAGCGCTCCGATGCGTTGGCCTCGGGGTCAGGCTTTCGAAGTAAAGACAAGGAATATGGGCGCGTCAGTCATGGCTCCACGACGGTCTGACGAGGCTCGGCGAACGACATCGCGCTGTTTTTGCGCGCTGCATCACTCCACGTCCTTCTTCGCCCGGTTTCGCGCATAGGCATCGCCTAGCAAGCCGACGCCGAAGCCGGTTACGCCGGTGAGGATGCCGATCACGTAGAAGGCCATCGCCCAGATCGTCGCCATGTTCTCTCCGGCGCCATCCTCGGCGCTCAGATCGAAGACGAGGGTGAGGTAAAGCGCATAGGCGAAGCATGGCAGGGCTACTGGCAGGGCGGCGAAGAGTGCGTTCACCCAGCGGCGGCTCTCCGGGCGGTAATGGGCGAGGACGAAGCCGATGGGAAAGGGCACCACGATCACGGCGAGGAAGACGATGAGCTGGACGATCATGGCGCAAGCGTTAGGCAGGCTTGCCCGGCAGCGCAACTCGCGGTGACAAGCTCAGGCGCATTCCGCGTGCCTGGCTGTTGTCACCCACACTTGATGAATTCGACCCCGTCGCCGATCACTGCTTCACCGGCGATCTCCACGGTTTCGTAATCCGCATCGGTCGCGGGGCGGAGCACGGCAAGGCCATCGGGGCCACGGCTCTCGATCGGCATGTCAGGCAGCGGATCGTCCCAGTCGATGCGGGGATAATCGCCCAGCACCACGCGGCCCGTTTCGGGCGAGCCGTTGACGCGGGTCTCGATCACCAGCGTCTCGGAGGGGCTGGCGGTGATCTGGAAATCAGGCATCGAGCAATCGGCGGCCACGCCCGGCGCTGTCCAGCTGCCGGTTACGTAGGCCTCGGTCAGCGCCACTCCCCCTGCCCGGGCCGGGTCGCGGTCGGCGGCGGGTGGCTGCATGGCGGACATGCTTTGCGGGATGAGCGTGCCCTCGCCTTCCATGCAGAAGCTGGCATCGGCCCGCACGCCGACAAGCTCGACATAGTCGCCGGGTGCGAACTCCTCGGCCTCCCCGCCTATCGCCCAGCGCTCGCCATCGGGAGTGTGGAGAACCATGCACTCGGTGCCCTCCTCCAGCCTGCCTTCCAGCGCGAGCGTGCCGGTCTCGCCAGCGGGTCTCGTCGCCATCGGGTCGCCTTCTGTGGCGGGGGAAGGTGCGGTCTCGTCGCCATCACCGCCCGAACAGGCGGCGAGCAGGACCACGGCGGAAGCGGTAATCCAGTGTCGCATGTGCCCGCAACGATGCGAGCGGTCGGAGGTTTCCGATCAGCCCTCGATCAGTTCCGGGTCATCGCTGTCGATTTGTGGCGCGGCCTCTTTCGTGCCGCGTCCGAGCCGGGTCGTCGCCCACCATGCAGGCGGCAAACAGCAGACCGACAGGATCAGGAAGCTGAGCAGGACAAGCGCGACGAGGCTGAGCAGGAAGTCGTCCTGCGCGATCTCGGCCTCTAGGAAGAAGCCACCGAAAGCGAGGCTCATGGGCAGGAACGCCGCGAGGCCCGCCGCCCACAGGATGCGTGCGCGCTCTGCCATGCGGGGGAACAGCAGGTGCATTCCCAGCGCCAGACCGCCGGACATCGCAGCGATCAGGAGAATGGCCAGCAAGACCCACAGTATCCACATGATTTCGAACCTTTGCTTGTCGTCCCGGCAGGTGTGTTAGCGTGATATAACGCCTGCCGCAGGCAGGGGCGGTTTCACCTTACGCTATTGCTCTGCAAAGTCCGGGGTGACCGTCAGCGTCTCGCTCGTCCAGCCGGGTACGGCTTCCACGCGCATCGGCACCATGAAGGTCTTGCCGTTCTCGCGGCGGATTTCCACCACGTCGCCCGCGCCGAAATTCTCGACTGCGATCACTTCGCCCAGCGCGTCGCCAGTGGTGGAGATGGCGGCGAGGCCGATCAGGTCGGCGTGGTAGTACTCGCCCTCCTCCAGCGGCGGGAGGGCCGAGCGCGGCACCGTCAGCGTGGTGCCGCGCAGCTTCTCCGCATCTGTGCGGTTGGCGATCTCCGCGAAGCGAGCGATCGCGCCGCCCTTGTTGTCATCGCGGATCTTGCTCAGCGTGAGCGCACCATCGTTGAAGGACGTGTGGCCCTTCATGGTGGCGAGCCCCTCGCCGAACAGCTTCAGGCGCACCTCGCCCGCCACGCCATGCGCGCCGGTGACAGCAGCAAGCGTGACGGGGCGCGATGCGCTCAAGATCAGCCTTCCGACTTCTCTTCTTCGGTAGCTTCCTCGGCGGGAGCTTCGTCCTTGGCTTCCTCGGCAGTGTCCGCAGCTTCGGTGGCAGTGCCTTCCTCGGCCGGAGCTTCTTCCTCGGCGGGAGCGGCTTCGGCCTCGGCCTTGGCGGCTTCTTCAGCTTCCTTGCGCTCGGCTTCCTTGGCGGCCTTTTCCTCGGCGCGTTCCTTGGCAGCTTCGCCCGGCTCGCCCTTCTTGGGGTTGTTCTTCGGCGTACGCTCGAGAATGCCCATGGCATCGAGGAAGCGGTGCACGCGGTCCGACGGCTGCGCGCCGACGCCAAGCCAGTAGCGGGCACGGTCCTCGTCCAGCTTCACGCGGTTCTCGTCATCCTTGGGCAGCATCGGGTTGTAGGTACCGATCTGCTCCAGGTACTTGCCGTCGCGCGCACGGCGGCTGTCCGCCGCCACGATGCGATAATACGGACGCTTCTTGGCACCGCCGCGCGAAAGCCTGAGTGAAATTGACATGTGTTCTAACCTTTCCAGTCCAAATCTTTGATAAACTTATTTCTTCTTGAGAAAATCCTGCATTTCGGGTGGCAGCTGGCCCCCCGGTAATCCGGGCATGCCGCCACCCCCGCCGCCACCGGGCAGGCCGGGCGCGCCGCCTCCGCCGCCCATTCCGAACAGCGAGGCGAGACCCTTCATGCCGCCCATCTTCTTGATCTGCTTCATGGCGCGGCCCATTTCCTGGTGCATCTTCAGGATCTTGTTGACCTCCTGAACGCTGCGCCCACTGCCCGCCGCCACGCGCTTCTTGCGCTTGGCATTGAGCAGCGCGGGATTGGCCCGCTCCTTCGCGGTCATGGAGGAGATGATGGCATCCATGTGGACGAGCACCTTGTCGTCCATGTCGGCGCCGGCCATCGCCTGCTTGGCCTTCTTCATGCCCGGCATCATGCCGGCGAGCATGCCGAGACCACCCATGTTCTGCATCTGCTGCAATTGCTTGCGAAGGTCGTTCAGGTCGAACTTGCCCTTCATCATGCGCTGGGCGAGCTCTTCCGCCTCCTCGGCCTTGATGCTCTCGGCGGCCTTTTCGACCAGCGACACGACGTCGCCCATGCCGAGGATGCGGTCGGCGACGCGCGCCGGGTGGAAGCGCTCGATCGCGTCGAGCTTCTCGCCCGTACCGGCGAACTTGATCGGCTTGCCGGTGACGGCGCGCATCGAGAGCGCCGCACCGCCGCGCGCATCGCCGTCCATGCGGGTGAGGACGACGCCGGTGAGCGGCACTTCCTCGGTAAAGCTTTTGGCGACGTTGACCGCGTCCTGACCGGTGAGGCTGTCCACCACCAGCAGCACTTCGGCAGGGTCGGAAACGCCCGCGACGGCCTTCATCTCGGCCATCAGCGCTTCGTCGACATGCAGGCGACCCGCCGTGTCGAGCAGCAGCACGTCGACATTCTGGAGCTTTGCGCTTTCCATCGCGCGCTTGGCGATATCCACCGGCTGCTGGCCTGCGACAATCGGAAGGGTGGCAACGCCCGCCTGCTCGCCCAGCACGGCCAGCTGCTCCTGCGCCGCCGCACGATTGACGTCGAGCGAGGCCATCAGCGGCTTCTTGCCCTGCTTTTCCTTGAGCAGCTTGGCGATCTTGGCGGTGCTGGTGGTCTTGCCCGAGCCCTGCAGGCCGACCATCATCACCACGGCCGGCGGCTTCACGTCGAGGTTGATCGGAACGGCTTCGCCGGCGCCCGCCTCGTCTCCGCCCAGCATCGCCACCAGTTCGTCGTTGACGATCTTGATGACCTGCTGGCCCGGCGTGACGGACTTCAGCACTTCCTGCCCGACCGCGCGTTCCGTCACCTTCGTGATGAAGTCGCGTGCCACCGGCAGGGCAACGTCGGCCTCCAGCAGCGCAACGCGGACCTCGCGCATGGCATCGCGCACATCCTGCTCGCCCAGCGCCCCGCGACCACGCAGGCGGTCGAAGACATTATTCAGGCGATCGGACAGCGTATCGAACATGCGCTACGAAACTCCAAAACGAGCCAAATGGCCCAAACGCGAAAAACGCCGGCGGACGAGAACTCGTCGGCCAGCGTGAGCCCGAAGGCCCGCCAAATTCATGCACCGGGTCGAAGCCCGACTATAGCAACCAATCGATCCACCGCGCCGGATTACAGCCCGCCCAGGGCCGAAAGACGATGCGATGGTGGAGCCTAGCGGGATCGAACCGCTGACCTCAACACTGCCAGTGTTGCGCTCTCCCAGCTGAGCTAAGGCCCCGTATCCATCGTTCCGAACATCCTAGCAGATGCCCGTTCCAACCGCCAGCGCGGTCGGGAGGCAGCCCTTTATGCGCGGGCTGCCTCCAACGCAAGACTTAATTCTCTTCCTCGTCGTCGTCGTCCGAGGTCTGCACACCCAGATCGTCGTCGCCGCCGAGGTCGACGTCGTTGTCGGGCGAATCGTCGTCCTCGTCGATGTCTTCCAGATCGTCATCGGCGAGATCCGAATCGCTATCCTTCTTCTCGTCCTTCTTTTCTTCCTCGAAGGGAATCGGCTGCTTGGACTTGAGCACCGGCTCGGGCGTCCATTCATTGCCGCATTCGATGCAGGTGACCGGGTCTTCCTTGCCCAGGTCGTAGAAGCGTTCACCGCATTTGGGGCAGGTGCGCTTGGTGCCCCATTCTGGCTTGACCATTGATAATGTCCTTAACTCGTCCGGTGGTGTCCGGGGAAAATCATGAGCGACCCGCGCCCCGAGCTTTTTTCACGGGAGTGCGGAATCGCAAGCGGGCGCGCCTTGCCATAGGGCCATGCCGCTGTCAAAGCGCCCGCTCGAACGCGGACAGATAGGCAGACCCTTGGGCCATTCCAACCCTCCCTCCCCGAAACGATTTATCGCCACCGGCTCCCTGACGGGACGCATCCGCGTGCCGGGTGACAAGTCGATCAGCCACCGCTCGATCATGCTGGGCGCTCTCGCCGTCGGTGAAACGCGGGTGACGGGCCTGCTGGAAGGCGAAGACGTGCTCGCTACCGCCGCCGCCATGCGGGCGATGGGCGCAAGCGTGGAGCGCGGCGAGGATGGCACGTGGCGCGTGCATGGCGTGGGCGTGGGTTCGCTGCTGCAACCGGTCAGCGCGCTCGAAATGGGCAATTCGGGCACCAGCACGCGGCTGCTGATGGGTCTCGTCGCCAGCCATCCGATCACCGCCATGTTCACTGGCGATGCGAGCCTCTCGAAACGCCCGATGGGCCGCGTCATCACGCCGCTCTCCCAGATGGGCGCTTCGTTCGAGGCGTCCCCCGGCGGAACCCTCCCGCTGATGCTGCGTGGGATCTCGCCCGCCGTGCCGATCACCTACCGTCTGCCCGTCGCCAGCGCGCAGGTGAAGAGCGCCGTGCTGCTGGCGGGTCTCAACACTGCGGGTATCACCCGCGTGATCGAGCCGGTTCCTACTCGCGACCATTCGGAACGGATGCTGCGCGGCTTCGGCGCTCGCCTGGAAGTGGGCGAGGAGAACGGCGAGCGCGTCATTGCCATCCACGGCGAGGCGGACTTGAAGCCGCAAGACATCACCGTACCGGGCGATCCCTCCTCCGCGGCTTTCTTCACTGTCGCCGCGCTGCTGGTGGAAGGCAGCGACCTCGTGATCGAGAATGTCGGCCTCAATCCCACCCGCGCCGCGCTGTTCGACGTGCTGCGCGACATGGGCGGCGATATCGAGGAGCTGGACCGGCGCGAGGTCGGCGGGGAGCCCGTGGCGGACCTGCGCGTGCGGCATTCGGCGCTGCAGGGCATCGAGGTCGATCCCGCCGTGGTCCCGGCGATGGTGGACGAGTTCCCGGTGCTGTTCGTAGCCGCCGCTCTGGCCCAGGGCACGACCATCACGACCGGCCTCGAGGAACTGCGCGTAAAGGAAAGCGATCGCCTCGCCGCGATGGCCGCAGCCCTCACGCTGGCGGGCGCACGGGTGGAGGAGCGCGAGGACGGCCTCGTCATTCACGGCACCGGCGGCGAGCCCCTTTCCGGTACGCCGGAGGGCGCAGACGTCACCACCCATCTCGACCATCGCATCGCGATGAGTATGGCTGTCGCCGGCCTCGCCAGCCGCAATGGCGTGAGCGTGGACGACACCGCACCGATTGCCACCAGCTTCCCCACCTTCCAGAGCTTGCTCGAGCAGGCCGGCGCTACCAGATAGGCTTCGCCACGAAATTCGAGAGGACCATGATGACCACCCCAGCCCTTCGCCGTTTCCTAGCCCCCGCTTTGCTCGCCCTCGCCGCCTGCTCCACCGCAGCGCAGGCCGCGACCTACACCATGTTCAAGGATCCCAATTGCGGCTGCTGCGACCATTGGGCGGACCATGTGCGCGAAGGCATGGAGGCCGAAGTCGCCGTGACGCAGAGTGCCGACATGGCCGCCGTGAAGGACGAGCACGCCGTGCCCGCGCAGCTTCGCTCCTGCCACACCATGATCGTCGATGGCTATGTGATCGAGGGCCACGTCCCAGCCGCCGACATCGAGCGGCTGCTGGCAGAGCGCCCCGAAGGCGTGCGCGGCCTTGCTGTTCCGGGCATGCCCATCGGCTCGCCCGGCATGGAAATGGGTGACCGCACGCAGCCCTACCAGGTGATCGCGTTCGGCGATGCCGGAATATCCGTCTTCAGCAGCTACGAGTAAGCCGGGCGTTCATGGGTCCTGATCTCGATATTTATGCACTCATCGGCTTTGTCGGCATGGTCTGCATCATCGGCGCGTATTTCTATCTGACAGCCGTGGAGAAGCCCAACCCGTGGCTGCTGCACGGCACCAACCTTGTCGGCGCTTCGCTGCTGTTCACATCCCTCCTTGTGCATACCAACTGGCCCAGCCTGATCCTCGAAGGCTTCTGGGCGGCCATCGCGATCTGGGGATTGAGCAAGGCGCTGAAGGGCCGCAAACGCACGGAAGAAGGAGCGCGCGAAGGATGATCATAGCCGTCGACGGACCCACCGCATCGGGCAAGGGAACCATCGCGAAAGCGCTCGCCAAGAGGTTCGGCCTGCCGCACCTCGATACCGGGCTGCTCTACCGAGCAGTGGGCTGGCAGGTGAAGCTGAATGGCGGCGATCCCGATAGCGAGGCCGATGCCGCTGCCGCGACCGGCTTTCACGAGACGCTTCTCACCAACCCCGAGCTGCGCAGCGAAGCGGTGGGCGGCTACGCCAGCCGCGTTTCCGTCCATCCGGCGGTGCGCAAGGCCCTGTTCGAGCGTCAGCGCGCTTTCGCCACGCAGGCCGGCGGCGCGGTGCTCGACGGGCGCGACATCGGTACCGTCATCGCGCCGGAAGCCGACGTGAAGCTGTTCATCACTGCCTCTACCGCAGCGCGGGCCGAGCGCCGCTTTCGCGAGATGCGCGATGCCGGGCGCGAAGTGCAGCTGGAGGAGATCGTCGCCCACCTCGAACGCCGCGACGAGCGCGACAAGAACCGCGCAGATGCGCCGCTTGTCGTGGCGGACGACGCCTTCGTGATCGACACCACCGATCTCGACAAGGACGCCGCCATCGCCGCCGCTATCGAGGCGGTGGAGCGGGCACGCGGGCTACCTCCGCGCGTCTGAAGTTCAGCCTTCGGCGGGAGGCGGTCCACCGGGCTGGGGCAGTTCCACATCGTGGCGGTGGTTCCAGATTTCCACGATCTTGCCTTCGTCGTTGAAGCGGAAGACGTTGATGATCGACACGGTGTCGACATCCGTCATGCCCATCGCGGCAGCCTCGGGCGAGGCGTCGAGAGAAATGAACCAGCGCGTTGCCACCATGTCATCCTCGGCGATCTGGTAGTCGATCTCGCCGCTGAGGTCGCCGAAGCTGTGGAACAGGTCGGCGGTGTTCTTCTGCTCTATGGCAGCTTCGGTCACGTTCTTGCGATCCCCGACATCGTGGACGACGTATTCGTCAGCCACGAAATCGGCATAGGCATCGGTGTTGTCGGAGAACCAGAGCTGTTCGTAGAATTCGCGCGCAACCTGCTTGTTGCGTTCGGTATGATCGACCGGTCCATCCGAATCCTGCGCCTGCGCGCTGCATCCGGCCAGCAACATGGCAGCGAGAGCCACACCTGTCATTCTCGTCATTGCACTTCCCCTCGTATGACCCGAGCGGGATCAGCCCGCCCTTTCCATCTCCTGGCGCAACCCTTTCAGCAAACCGAGTGCGAACAGCCCCTCCACCACCACGAATAACGGGCCGACGAGGAAGCTGCGCAGATCGTCCACGAAGGCCGGCTTGCGGCCCTCGAACTTGTGACCCACCAACTGGAACACCCAGCCGATCACGAACAGGCCGAACCCGCCGCCAAGCCATGCGGCGGTCGAGATCGTAGCGATCAGGCCACCGAGGATGACGAAGATCGCCAACAGCGCCGTCATCAGGAGCCCCGTGCGCGTATCGAGCGACACGTACCAGAGCGCGGCCAGCGCGGCGACGATGATGGCCGGGGTCAGCACCAGTCCGCCAAGCTCGAACACCGGTCGCGCCAGCAGCGTGGTGATGGCGAGCACGATCAGCGGAATGCCCACCGCATGGGTCAGCACGTTGCGGTGATCGTGATGGTACTCCCGGTACCGGGCGAGGCGCTGTGCGATCGTCATTGCTATTCCCTACACGATGCGCGCCCGATCAGGAAATTCCCCGCCATGCCTCACGCACCCGTCCCCCTTCCGACCCTTCCTTCGCTAGCCCAACGCGGCCCCGCGATTTTCAGGCCCAGGACCGTGTTCCATGTGTTCCAGGTTCGCCCTGCGGCCCGTGCCGCGCGAGTCGCTTTCGCCTTGCTTTCTGCGCGGTTTTCGCATAGGCGCGCCCACGTTCGACGGACGGACCACACGTTCGCGAGCGCGACAACCTGCATGGTCGGCTTTCCACCGGGGCGCAACGACGCCCATGCCATGCTCGTATCGCGCCCGCCCCCGTGCCGACCGAAGAGCGCCCGTGTCGGCATGCGGCCGCGCGGGCAGATCGGCCCTTTGGCCCGCTCCTCGCAATCCCGCGAGTGGCGGAGAAAAGACCCCCGGACGAACCGGGTGGCCGGATAAAACGTGAACTAGGAATACGAACCACATGGCAACCAGCGCCAATCCCAGCCGCGACGATTTCGCGGCTCTCCTCGACGAACAGCTCGGCGGCGCCGAGGGCGGCTTCGAAGGCCGCGTCGTCAAGGGCACCGTCACCGCGATCGAAAACGGCATGGCGGTGATCGATGTCGGCCTCAAGAGCGAAGGCCGCGTCAACCTCAAGGAATTCAGCCGCGTCGACGGCGAGCATGGTCTCAGCGTCGGCAGCGAAGTCGAAGTCTTCGTCGACCGCGTCGAGAACGCCGACGGCGAAGCCATGCTGAGCCGCGACCGCGCCCGCCGCGAAGCCGCGTGGGACAAGCTGGAAAGCGAGTTCGGCGAAGGCAAGCGCGTCGAAGGCCGCATCTTCGGCCGCGTGAAGGGTGGCTTCACCGTCGATCTCGACGGCGCCGTGGCCTTCCTCCCCGGCTCACAGGTCGACATCCGCCCGGTGCGTGACGTGACCCCGCTGATGGACGTGCCGCAGCCTTTCCAGATCCTCAAGATGGACCGTCGCCGCGGCAATATCGTCGTCTCGCGCCGTGCCGTGCTGGAAGAGACCCGCGCCGAACAGCGCAGCGAGCTGATCGACAAGCTCGCCGAGGGCCAGATCACCGACGGCGTGGTCAAGAACATCACCGATTACGGTGCCTTCGTGGACCTGGGCGGCATCGACGGCCTGCTCCACGTCACCGACATGAGCTACAAGCGCGTCAACCACCCCAGCGAAGTGATCGAGATCGGCCAGACCGTGACCGTGCAGATCATCCGCATCAATGCCGACACGCAGCGCATCTCGCTGGGCATGAAGCAGCTGGAAAGCGATCCCTGGGAAGGCGTTGGCGCCAAGTACCCGGTGGGCGCGAAGGTCACCGGCCAGGTCACCAACATCACCGAATACGGCGCATTCGTGGAGTTGGAGCCGGGTATCGAAGGCCTGGTCCACGTCTCCGAGATGAGCTGGACCAAGAAGAACGTGCACCCCGGCAAGATCGTCTCCACCTCGCAGGAAGTGGAAGTGATGGTGCTGGAAGTGGACGCCGAGAAGCGCCGCATCTCGCTCGGCCTCAAGCAGGCCCAGCGCAACCCGTGGGAAGAATTCGCCGAAGCGCATCCGGTGGGCTCCACCGTGTCGGGCGAAGTCAAGAACGCCACCGAGTTCGGCCTGTTCATCGGCCTTCCCGGCGACGTGGATGGCATGGTCCACATGTCCGACATCGCCTGGGGCATCTCGGGTGAAGACGCGCTAGCCCTGCACCGCAAGGGTGAAGAGGTCGAGGCCGTGGTGCTCGATGTCGATGTCGACAAGGAGCGTATCTCGCTCGGCATGAAGCAGCTCGAAAAGGGCGCTCCGACGGCGGAAGGCGCTGCCGGCGCCGGCTCGCTGCGTCGCGGCGAAGTCGTTACCGTCACCGTGCTGGAAGTCCGCGATGGCGGCCTCGAAGTGCAGGTTGGCGACGACGGCGCGACCGGCTTCATCAAGCGCTCGGACCTGGGCCGCGACCGTGACGAGCAGCGTCCCGACCGCTTCCAGACCGGCCAGAAGGTGGACGCCATGGTCACCGGCTTCGACCGTTCGAAGAAGCCCAACTTCTCCATCAAGGCGCACCAGATCGCCGAGGAGAAGGAAGCCGTGGCACAGTTCGGCTCGGCCGACTCCGGTGCCTCGCTGGGCGACATCCTGGGCGAAGCGCTGAAGAAGAACGACTAAGCTCTTCGTTCGGCCGATCATGGGACATAGAGAGGCCCGCTTGCCATCCGGCAGGCGGGCCTTTCCTGCATCTGCCGCTCGTGTAGAATCGGCAGCCATGAGAGCCCACTGCCAATGCGGAAAGCTTTCCGCCGACATATCCGACGACGCGCAGGCCATGACCGTCCTGTGCCACTGCACCGACTGCCAGAGGCGCAGCGGCTCGCCATTCGGCGTGATGGCCTATTACGACGCGGCGGCGGTGACGCTCGTCGGCGAGGCAACGGAG
Source organism: Aurantiacibacter poecillastricola (assembly GCF_030730945.1). Lineage (GTDB taxonomy): Bacteria > Pseudomonadota > Alphaproteobacteria > Sphingomonadales > Sphingomonadaceae > Alteraurantiacibacter > Alteraurantiacibacter poecillastricola. The sequence goes on along the minus strand of NZ_JAVAMS010000002.1, from coordinate 547,634 downwards.
TATGAACGAGCCACCGATTCCGGCTCCACCTTCACAACCGGCTTCTGTCCCAATTGCGGCAGTACGGTGTATGCGAGGCCCGGCAAATATCCCGGGATGATCGGCATTGCCGTCGGCGCGTTTGCCGATCCATCCTTCCCCGCCCCGGTACGCTCGGTGTATGAACAAAGCCGCCACCCGTGGGTTGGCCTCCCAGACACCATGCCCCGGCACCCGATGGGAAGAGATTCATGAGTACGCTAGAAGTCCACCAGTTCCCCTGCCTGTCCGACAATTACGGTTTCCTGCTGCACGATCCCGAAAGCGGCGAGACGACGTGCATCGATACGCCGGATGGCGATGAGTACCTGAAGCAGGCCGAGGCGAAGGGCTGGCGGATCACGCAGATCTGGAACACCCACTGGCATCCCGACCATGCAGGCGGGAACGAGGCTATCAAGCAGGCCACCGGCTGCACGATCACCGCGCCGCTGCTAGATGCCGAGAAGATCGCCGGGATCGACCGTACCGTGCGCGACGGCGACTTCGTGAAACTGGGCGAGCACTCGGCGTGGGTGATCGATGTCAGCGGCCACACGATCGGGCATATCGCCTATCACTTGCCCGACAGTTCCATGGCCTTCGTGGGCGACAGCCTCTTCGCCTTGGGCTGCGGGCGTATGTTCGAAGGTACCGCCCCGCAATTCTGGGACAGCCTCTCGCGCATCAAGCGCCTCCCTTCCGAAACGACGCTCTATTGTGCGCATGAATACACCAGCGCCAACGCGAAATTCGCCTTGCATGCCGATCCGGAGAACGAGGCGCTGGTTGGCTATGCGCGCGAGATCGACGCAAAGCGCGCAAAGGGCAAACCGACAGTCCCTTTCACGCTCGACAGGGAGCTCGCGACCAATCCCTTCCTGCGCGCCGACGACCCCGCCATGCAGGCCCGCTGGGGCGGAGAGCATCCGCACGAGACCTTCGCGGCGCTGCGGGAGGCGAAGGACAATTTCTGAGCGGTCAGACGATCAATAGCCAGCAGTAAACCGCGCCCTGCTGTGGCGGTGCTGTTCCAGTTCATCGACCATTGCGATGGCGTAATCGGCATAGCTGATCTTGCTCGCGCCTTCCTCGTCCGTGACCAGTTCGTCACCGCCTAGGCGGAAACTGCCGGGACCTCTGCGTTCGCCTTCGAAGATGAGCATCGCGGGAGAGAAGAAGGTCCAGTCGAGCTCCTTCTCCTTGCGCAAATCCTCGAGGAAATCGATCGCGGGTTTGACGACCGGCTTGATGTCATCGGGAAAGTTCGGGGAATCGTAGAGCCGCACGCCGTCCGGCCCGAGCAGGCTGGCCGCGCCGCCCATGACGAGCAGCCGATCGACGCCGGAATCCTTTACAGCGCGCAGCAGCGTATCACAGTCGACGTTGAAGTGGATGGCGCTGATTACTGCATCCATTCCCTTGAGCATCGGTGAGAGCTCATCGGGTTTGGTGGCATCGCCTTCGCGTGCGGTCACGCCCTCGAGCTTGGGAATCCGGTCGGGATTGCGCGCTATGCCGAGCACCGTGTGCCCACGCGCAGCCAGTTCCTTGACGATTTCCGAGCCGCCCTTGCCGCTCGCTCCAAGCACCGCAACTTCCATCGGCCAGTCCCCTTGCAAAAGGAGACGTTAAGCCGGGCGGGACCTGCTTGTGAAGGGGGGACGGCGCTAGTTGCTGGAAAAGCGGAGGCACCCTGCCTCCGCTCCTGCATCCAGCGGTCAGATCCTGGCGATCACGTCATCCGCAAGCGCCTTGTCGGCGGCGGCATCGTGGTTGGTCTCGATCAGTTGCGCAGCCGCGGCGGTGGACGCGTCGGCAGCACGGGCACGCAGGTCGGCGAGCGCCTGGCGTTCCGCGGCGGCGATCTTGTCCTGCACCATACGCTCGCGCCGGGCGATCATGGCCGCGGTATCTTCCTCTGCCTTGGCGACGATGCCATCGGCCTCGCGGCGGGCATTGTCGAGCATGGCTTCGGCGTCCTTCTCGGCACCGGCGATCTTGGCAGCGTATTCCTCGCGCAGCGCCTCGGCCTCGGCGCGCAGCTGCTTGGCTTCCTCGAGATTGCCCTTGATCGCAGCAATCTTGCTGTCGAGCCCGCCGGCAATCGTCTTGTGCACCTTGGCACCCAGGAACGCGATCAGCAGAAGCACCACCATCGCGATGGAAACCCACTGGAACGGCGCAAGGCCCAGCAGTTCGGGCTCGGCATGCGCGCCGGCCTGGGCGTGGGCGTCATCCTCGACCTCGATCATCGCCTCTTGCGTGGCGAAAACCTCGGGAGCGTCCTGCGTGGTGGTGGGGTTAGCCATTGGCCATCACCTTCTGCACTGCCGAGCGAGCGGCGGTCTGGGATACGGAAACGTTGGCGATGCGCGCAGCGATCTCCTGCGCGGCCTCGGCGGCGACTGTTTCGATCTCGGCAGCGGCTTGGGCGCGGCTCGCCTCGATACGAGCTTCGGCCTCGGCCAGTTCGGCGTCGATACGCTCCTGCACCTCGGCGAGCTTGCGCTCGGTCGAGGCCTGCGCCTTGGTCTTGGCCTCGCTTACCAGCGCCTGCGCGGCTTCGCGGTTGGCGTTCTCACGCTGGCGCCAGGCCTCTTCCGCCTCGTCCGCTGCATCGCGGGCACCCTGCGCTGCGGCAAGGTCGTCCGCGATCTGCTTGTCGCGCAGGCCCACCGTATCCATCACGCGCGGAACCATGCCGCGACCGACGACGAAGTAGACGAAACCGAAGATTACCAGCAGCCAGAAGATCTGGCTGGCATAGGTCTCGGCCAATTGGGCTATCTGGGGCATGGACGGATTCCGCCTGACTTCAGAAAAGGGGTTTGCGCGAGCTTACAATTCGATGGCCGGCCGGACGCGGATCGCCCGGCCAGCAGACAGGGTAGTCGATCAGGCGACGAAGATCAGGATCATCGCGACGACGAAGGCCAGCAGGCCGAGAAGCTCGGCGGCGGCGAAGCCGATGAACAGGCGGCCCTGCTGGCCGTCTGCGGCACCCGGGTTGCGCAGGGCGGATTCGAGGAACGAGCCGAACACGTTACCCACACCGATAGCGGCCATACCCGCACCGATAGCAGCAAGACCGGCGCCGATCAGCTTGGCAGCTTCCATATCCATGAGATTATCCTTTCAAGAGAATTCGTTACTTAAGGGGTTTGCGAAGTTAGTGCAGGTTCTCGGCGTCGTTGATGTAGAGCGACGAGAGCAGTGCAAAGACATAGGCCTGGATCGCGGCGACCAGGATTTCCAGCGCGCAGATGCCGATCATCAGCAGGAAGCTGGGAATGCCCACCAGCACGCCGAAACCGGCGCCGGCATTCCAGCCATCGATCACGAAGCTGGACAGCACTTCCAGCAGCACGTGGCCGGCCATCATGGCGACGAACAGTCGCAGGCCGAGGCTGAAGGGGCGCACGAGGAAGGAAATGAGCTCGATCGGGAAGATGACCGGGATCATGGGCAGCGGCGTGCCATGCGGCACGAACAGGCTGAAGAAGTGGAAGCCGTGCTTCCAGAAACCCACGATCAGCACGATCGAGAAGGAGATGATCGCCAGCACGCCAGTCACGGTGAAGTGGCTGGTGAAGGTGAACGGATGGATGCCGATGAGGCCCAGCGGCAGCAGGCCGAGCAGGTTGGCAAACAGGATGAACATGAAGAGGCTGAAGATGTAGGGCACGTACTTGCGCCCTGTCTTGCCGACATTGGCTTCCAGCATGTCGTCGATGAAGCCGGTGAAGGTCTCCACCGCCATCTGCCAGCGGCCCGGGACAAGCTCGCGCTTCATGCCGCCGAGCATGAAGAGCCACAGCACCACGGCCGTGATCAGCATCCACAGCGCCGAGTTCGTGAACGCGATGTTGAAACCGGCGACGTCCATGTTCTCACCCAGCAAGGGCTGGATGGTGAACTGGTACATCGGATCGACTTTTGCCGTCTCGGGGGCCATTGCGCCTGCCACGTCTGTGTAAAACCCTTGCGTTGCCCGGTCGGTCAGTCGCGCGAGGGCGGCTGACTGGACGACCGAATGATGTTCCTGAATGCGACCACGATTCCGAGGAACAGGCCGATCAACAGGGCCCAGGGATTGGTGTCGGTCAGCCAGCCAATGGCATATCCGACGACCGCTCCACCGAGAATTCCACCGAGCAGGTCTGCCAGCACCTTGTTGCCAGCCTTGTAGCTGGCATCGGAGCCTTTGACCTGTGGCCGGTTGCGCTCATCTTCCCGCTCGCGTGCAGCCCTGAGCCGCTCCTCGAGCGCGTCGATCCGCGCATCCTCGCCGATGGGTTCCCGTGCGGGCTTGTCGTCGCTCATGCCGCATCCTCTAAGTCAGGGAAAAGACAAGCGCAACGGGCCACCCGCCGAGGGCGCCGCCCCCTTAGAAGGGGGGTGCTGGCGAGTCAACATGTGCGGTTGCACAAATGCCGGGTATGGACGGTACCAGAAGGAGTTTAAGCAGCGTCCCGGCCCATGGAATGCAATTCAGCAGGTGGCCTGCCGTGTTCTCTGCGGCTTACGGACAGCGCGGATCACGGCGCGGCGGGGCGCTGGTGCGCTCCTGCCACGAACCGTCGGGCGCCTGGTACATTTCCCCAGGCGACGTGCGTGAAATGGCGAGGCAGCCGGCGGTGAAGGCATATTCCTCCAGCGTGGCGTTATTGGCCTGTGCCTGCTCCGCATAAACGGCGCGGCGGCGGATGTTGATATCATCCACCATGGCGCGCAGGGCGGGCGTGGCAGAGCCGACGATGCCGAGATAGCCGTCCATCTTCTCGCCCACCTGCCCTGCTTCGCGAGCGGCCTGATAGGCGGGGTCGCGCTGAGCCTGAGCGGGCGCGGCCAGCAGTCCCACGGCCATGGCGGCTGCGGCCAGCTTCAGCATGGTCCTTGTACGTGTCATCAGATTTCGCTCCTCGCGCGCATCAGAAGATCGAGGCGTTTTCCTCGATCGTATTCCCGGCATCCTCGGCCAGGCGATAGATAACTTCCTGCGTGATGTTGATGTTGAGTTCGATCACGATCGTGTCCTGCGGTGCCTCCAGCGTGATGCACCCGGAAAGCGCGCTCGCCCCCAACATTGCCACCACTGCGGCAGATACGCGCCTTGCCCCCGCCATACTCGAACCCGTCATGGAGGGCTTATGCGCGCATTCGCCGCAATTCGTCAATTTCGGGAGGGTCATGGCACCGGTTCGCTTTCCTGGGGCTGAATGGGGGGTTGTTCGGTATCGAGCGCCTGCTCAAGGCGTCTCGCCTCCTCGGCGGCTTCCTCGGCTTCGCGCTCGTCGACGGTCTGCTGGTCTATCGTCTCGCGCAGTCGCTCGCCTTCGACACCGAGCAGGCCGAGATCGCGCGGATCGCGTACCGCGGCGGGGTCGTACATCGAGCGCAGCGAGGTGATCAGTTTGTAGAAGGGCGCACGGATATTGATGCGCAGCTCGATCGGCAGGTCATCGATGGCGCGAGTGACGATATTGCTTTCGGCCAGCTCGCCCTGTCCGATGCCCTCGAAACGCACCTGGGTCACCAGTTCACCGGTAAGCGGTCCGTCCATGCCGATGGCCATCTGCTCGTAGCTGAGATCACGCAGCGCGGAGAACGCGTAATTGGCGAAGAAGCCCAGGTCCTCGTAAGTAAGGTCGCCGATATAGGCGACGTTGCCCCCCGGTGGACGCGAGGTGAGGAGCCCACCTTCGAGACTGCCATTGCCCTGCGCATCGAACACGATCGGCACCACGCCATCGAAAACGCCGCTGGCGGCCAGGTTGCCAAGCTCCATCTGCTCGACGAAGCGCGAGGCTTCGAGCCCCTCGATCTCCATGACATAGGCGCGCACTTCCTCGGTGCCGATGCGGATATCGAGCGGGCGCAGGCGCAGCGTGCCGCCCATGAAGGGCCATGTACCACCCTGCACCGCCAGCACTTCGCCATCGATCAGCTGGAAGCCGATCTCGCCGTCGAACACCTCGATACCTGGATTTACAGCCGCGATGGAAAGGCGCTGGTTCGGTGCGGTGGTAAGGCCCAGCAGGTCGGTGAAGACCACTGTCCCGCTTGCGCCCTGGACAGGCCCGAAGGCGGCGGCCAGATCGAGCGAATCCGCGGAGAATTCTCCGCTGGACGTTACTTCGATCTCGTTCCAGTCGATGCGCCCGGTGCCTTTCACCGAGCCGCGTACCTCGCTAACTACTCCAAGCACCAAACAGGAAAGGCCGCGCGGGCGAACCGCGGCCGCGCCCGGTGCATCGAGGCATTGCGTGGCGGAGGGCGCGGGCTGCAGGCCCTCGTCGAAGGTGAGGTTGTCCACGATCAGGTCTGCATGGCCTGCCCCCGTACCAAGGTCGTGGACGATGCGGGTACGAGTGATCGCCCGCCCCGTGACCGGCTCGCGCAGGACGGCGTTTGCCTCGATCAAATTGTCGAACAGGGTCAGCGTGGCGTCGCGCGCCACCAGCGGCTCGAACCGGTCGCGCGCCTCGCGATCCTCGATGCGTAGCGCGCCGTTGGAAAGCGTGAGACGATCCTCTGCGTAGCTCCAGTCGCCCGAAGCCCCGATGATGTCGAGAGGGACCGAAGCAAGGAACACGTCAGCACCGGAAAAATCGCCGCCCAGCCTGTCAGCCGACAGATCCGCCCGCAGGTCCGTGATGGTAAAGCGCTGGGCGCTACCTTCGGGACCGAGTTCGATATCGAGATCGCGCGCAGCAAGCGTTCCGGGATATGCGACGCCGAGCGGTCCCGAGCGCAGGCGTACAGGCGTCTCGGCCAGTGCGCCCGAAAGGTCGAGGCTGTCGACACCGCCCGCGAATTGCAGTCCGCCCGGTCCGGAGCGCAGGATCGGTTGGCCACGCCGCGGGCAGATGGTGATCGAATCACGGTCCAGCGACAGGTTTGCGAGCGTCAGCTCTTCGAAGCGCACCTCTCGGCACCCCTGCCACAGCGCAATACTGCCACCGGGGGCTAATGTCGCATCGAGGGGAAGGTCGAGACCGGAAACGAAGCCGCCGGGCACCTCGCCGCTGACCAGAGCGCGGCCATCGATCGCGATGCGGCCACCCCGGCCCTGGACGAGGCGCATCTTCGGCAAGGCGAGGCTGGCATTTCCCGCAGCATATTCACGCATCGCCATGCGCAGTTCGAGCGCGCCGCCGACGGCCTGCTCCATGCGTCCGGTGATTCGCGGCAGGCCCGTGCCACCTGTCTGGAAATTGCCGGAGAAAAGGGGAATGCCCTCGCCCGAAGGCTCGAACCGCGCGCGGGACACGGCGAGCAGCGATTCGCCCTCCCCTCCGCGCAGTGTGGCTTGCGGGATCACCAGGCTGGAGCGTCCATCCAGCTGGCGAGCAGTGAATTCGGCTTGCAGGTCGCTGCCCGGCAAATGCCGCGAAAGGCCTCGGTTGAAGCGGAAGAGGAGCGGTTGGAGCAAGGTGCCTTCCCCCGCAGCCTGTGCACGTGCAAGGACGCGGCGTGTTTCGGGGCCGAGGCGCAGGTCCTTGCCCACCAGTTCGCCCTCCACTTCCAGTTGTTCGAAATTGCCGAGCGCACGCAGGCGACCCTCAAGGCCAACCCCGCCGATGCTGGCATAGGGCGTGTCCGCATCGCTGGCGGCAAGATCGTAGCGCACGTTGAGATCGTCGCCGCGCCACGTGAAGCGCCCTTCCCCGCCCAGTGCGGCTCGCGCATCGGCGAACGCGATGGAGGAGGATGCGAAGTCGAACGCCCCCTCGAAATCCGCAAGATTGCGGTCCGCCTGAAGATCGAGCGCTACCCCGGCATCGCGGATGGCCAGGCCACTGCCCTCGCATTCGAGCGCTGCAAACCGCAACGGGCCGCGAAATTCCGGGCGCTCGGCATCGATGCCCACTTCGCCGTACAGGGTGACGTTTTCGCCAATGCACCCGCCGGCTTCCAGTCTGGGCGCAACCGCCGCCAGCTCGCCGGAAAAACCGCCGCGCAAATGGCCGCTGCCTGCGAGCTTCAGGCCGACCGGGCCATAATCGGTTTCCAGCAGACCGCGTCCGTCCTCCACCATGAGGCGAACGGAGGGAAACTCGAAGGGTCCTTCTTCACCTGTAAAGATCAGCGGATCCAGCGCGCCGAAGCTGAGCTGGCCGCCGCGCATGCTGCCGAACAGGCGCGGGCGAATCACCCGCAGCTCGGTGATGTCCGGCAGGCCGAAGCGCGGCGTTACCAGGACTTCGAGCCGCTCGATCGTGAGGTCGGGGTTCTCCGGATCGCCGATGACGATGTCGGACAGGATCTGTCGCCCCGGCGCAATGCTCTCGATACGGTAGCGCGCTTCCACCCCTTGCTCACGGAAAGCATCGGCGATGAAATCGTCGGCGATGCGTTCGCGCTGGAACCACGCCAGCAGCACCGCAACCAGCATCAGCGCCACGGTCACGCGAAAGAGGTTGCGCAACATGCGGCGCTTGCGACCCTTCACTCGGGCGGTCCCGGTCTCTTGCCCAGCTTGCGCCATCGCGGCGACACTTGCGCGAGTGCGGAGACAAAGGCAATGCACCGCGTGAGGGAGATCGCGAGACCCGTGACGCAGGACGTTCAAAATTCAGGCAAAACCCCGTCAGGCGCGTCCGGGCATCGGGCACGCCTGCGCGAGCGGCTGCTGACCGGCGGAGCGGAGGCGCTGGCCGATTACGAGGTTCTCGAATACTTGCTGTTCGGGGCGCTGGCCCGGGGCGATACCAAACCGCAGGCGAAAGCGCTGCTGGCGCGTTTCGGCACGCTGGCAGGCGTTCTCAACGCAGAACCTGCGGCGCTGAAACAGGTAAAAGGCGTCAGCGATGCGAGCGTCGGGCAGATCAAGATCGCCTCGCTGGTGGCGCGGCGCATGGCGAGGAGCGTGGTGCAGGACAAGCCGGTGCTGGGCAGCTGGCAAGCGCTGCTGGATTACCTCGCCATCGACATGGCGCATCTCAATACGGAGCGCGTGCGGGTGCTTTACCTGAACGCCAAGAACCGTCTGCTGCTCGACCATCATTTTGGCGACGGCACGGTGGACGAAGCGGCGATTCACCCGCGCGAGGTGATCAAGCGCGGTCTCGACCTCGGGGCATCGGCGTTGATCCTGGTGCACAACCACCCCAGCGGAAACCCGGAGCCGAGCCGCGCCGATATCCAGGTAACGAAGCGCATTGCCGAGGCCGGGCGCCCGCTCGGCATCACCGTCCACGACCACGTTATCGTGGGTCGCGAGGGCCATGTCTCGATGCGGGCGAAAGGCCTGATCTAGGGCGCCGTCACCCCGTGGCGGGTGTAGAAATCCTCAAGATGCGGAGCCATGCGCAGGGCGATGGTCACATCCTCCTCGCCGCCTTCCACGCCGGCATGCAGCTTCGCCATGCCGCGCAGGTAATGCGATTCGGCAAGGCCGGGAACGATGGCCAGCGCGCCGTCGAGATCCTCGATCGCAGCTTCGTAGTCACCCTTGCGGAAATGGATCAACGCACGGCTGTCCAGTGCCGCAGCGGCGTTGCTGGCGCGTTCGATCGACTGGGTGCACACCTGCAGGGCGTCTTCCAGTCCGGTGTTCCAGAGGCCACGGAACCAGCAGTCGGAATTGAGTGCTTCGGCGCTTTGCGGGGCCTCGGCGACGGCATCGGCCATGAAGCTCTCCGCCTCGTCCAACCTGCCTTCCGCCGCGGCGATGGTGGCCATCATGGACAAGTGCCAGATCAGGTCCTCCTCCGCAACGGAGAGCGAATCCATCAGGTCGCGGGCCTCCTCGAAGCGTCCTTCATAGGCGAGCATCTGCGCGACTTCGCGGGCGACGCCATTGTCGAATTCGAGTTCGTAGGCGGAGCGCATATCGGCCAGCATGGCCTCACGATCGCCCAGGGCGCGGTGCAGCCATGACCGCTGGGAGAAGGCCCAACGCGAGGGCTGTTCCTCAACCAGGACATCGAAGTCGTCCATCGCGCCATCGAAATCGTAGACCGACATGAGGAACAGGCCGCGCGCAATGCGAGGCCCGAAATCGTCCTCCTGGGCGAACTCGATGGCATCATCATAAGCGGCGAGAATCGGTGCGGCACGCGCTGCCCGCTCGGCATCGGAGAGGTTCCAGCGCCAGGTCACATCCTGCGGCGGCACGAGTTCGAGCGTGTTGTTGCTGATCCGCCGGGCGGCACGGCGGGCTTCGCGAAGGTCGTCGGCCTCGATCTCCCCGAGCAGCGCAAAGGTTTCGCCCATCGCGCGAAGCTCGCCCGCCTGGATGCTGGCCTCGCGCGTTATGCGGGTATTGCCGAAGCCTGCATCGATCAATGGTTCACCTTCGAGGGTGAAACCTGTACCGCCTTGCGGCAGCATCATGCGAACCCCGAAAGCCTGTCGCATCGGTCCGGGCGTGGCGACCGGGATCTCTCGCCAGGAGGGCCGGGCGCGGTTGGGATTGAACTCGGAAAAGTCGCTGCCAGCGTCCACCGACGACCGCAGGCGCCCGTCAATCCATTCGAACTGCGGCTGGCCTATGCCGGTAATGTCGATGGTCGCCACTGCCTCCGCGGCGTCATAGCAGATGTCCAGCCCGCTAACCTGCATCGACATGTCCTCGCCGCCTGCGAAGCCGCGCCCGATCTCTTGCAGCATTCGCGGATCATCGGCGTCGACTATCGCCTGCATCTGCGCGGCGGCAGGTCCGACGAGGCGGATCGCGACGTTCATGAGGGCCGGAAAATCGACACCCGCAGAATGGTCCATCTCCACGTCCACGCTCATTTGCGGAACGGCGAGTTCCCGCTGTTCCATCGGGACGAGGTCCGCCCCGCCTTCGCGCAATGGCAGGGCGTAGTGGAAGGGTGGCACGTCGGCGATGGTAGCGAGCCGCGTGGCGGTGCTGGTGCCGTCGAGCCAGTAATCGGTCCCATCGATCACAGCGTGCACGATGACATGATCGAACGCAGCGGGCAGCGGCAGGAGCTCGGGAACGGCATCGCCAAATGTCGAGCTCACGAGAACCGGCTCTGCCGAAATGCCCATTTGTTGCAGCAAGGCGAGGAGCAGGACGGTCTTCGCCTTGCAATCGCCATAGCGCACATCCCACGTTTCCTCGGCCGGTTGCGGCAGGTAGTTGCCCCCATCCAGCCCGTTCAGGAGATAGCTGACCTCGTCCTGCACCAGCCGTGTCGCGCGCGCCGCTCGGTCGAGTGGATCGTCGGTCTCGGCCATGATGCCTTCCGCCAGCATCGCAACATCCGACCCCGCGGCCACGGTGGCGGCCTGCGCGAAATGCGGCGCCATGACGGCGGAGACTTCCTGCCAGTCGGCGAAGGACCCGGCGCGCAAAACGGCAGGCCGGTGGAAGCGTGCAGGCGCGTCCTGCGGGACGGGATCGGCTTCGTCGAGCGGCAGCTCCACGCGCAGGTAGCGATAGCCATCGCGCATTTCCGGCTCCGCCAGTTCAACGCGGTCTTCTACGTCCCAGTAAATGTCGGCATCGGCAGGCCAGCTGAGCGTTGCCCGCGCCGTGCCCACCTGCCACGGTTTGCTCGGCAGGAATTGCGTCGCCTGCACCTCGTCGCCCAGCGCCTGGTCGTCGGTGGAGACCGAATGCGCGATCCGCAGCACATCGCCTTCTCGTAGGCCCGGTACGGACACAGTAGCGGTAAGGCTGCCATCGAGTAGCCGCTGTTCCAGCCCCTCTTCCCGGCGCAGGACGTCGAAGGTGACGCCCTGTCCGAGCAGGTCGATCACCTCGCCGGCGCGGTAGATTTCCATGCGGTGGACGACGAGATCGCCCTTGTCGGGCAACCATTGCAGCGTCTGCGTGTTCGACGCCATCAGCGATTGCGGATTGTCGATCCTCTGGGCCCAGTCGAGATAGACCCACGCCACCGAGTCCTCCAGCCGGTGCTGCCAGTCGTAGAGCAGCGCGGCGGGCCCGGTCTCGGATATGAGCGCTTCCGCGTCGGCTTCATCCACCCATGCCGGTGCGGGTTCGTAAAGCACCTCTTCCCCGGCATAAGCGGGCGCGCTGATCGCGATGGCGACGAGCGGCAGGGTGTAGATAGACTTTGGCATGGAATTCCCCTTTTCGCCGTTCCCCCATAGCGCGGCGATGTTACCGTAATCTCACCACGAAGCCTTCGGGAAAGCAACGGGTTACCAAGGGGTGTCTTGCCAATCGCGAAAGCAGGCCCTAGCCGCAGCGCCAGATTCCCCAGACCTCACAAGCCGGAGTTCACGATGGTCCCCCGTTACGCCCGCCCTGCCATGACCGCGATCTGGGAGCCGGAGACGAAGTACGAGATCTGGTTCCTCATCGAAGCGCATGCGACGCAGAAGCTGGCGGAGCTTGGCGTGGTGCCCGAAAGCGGCGCAAAGGCGCTGTGGGACTGGTGGAAGACCGAGCCAAAGATCGACGTCGAAGCGATCGACGAGAAGGAGCGCGTGCTCAAGCATGACGTGATCGCCTTCCTTGATTGGGTGGCGGACCAGGTGGGCCCGGAAGCGCGCTTCATGCACCAGGGCATGACCAGTTCCGACGTGCTCGACACGACGCTGGCCGTGCAGCTCACCCGGGCGACCGATATCCTGCTGGAAGACATGGACGCTCTGCTCGACGCGCTGGAGCGCCGGGCGAAGGAGCACAAGTACACCGCCACCATCGGTCGCAGCCACGGCATCCATGCAGAGCCCACCACCTTCGGCCTCAAACTCGCCCAAGCCTATGCCGAATTCGACCGCTGCCGCGCCCGCCTGCAGGCCGCCCGCGCCGAGATCGCCACCTGCGCCATCAGCGGCGCGGTGGGCACTTTTGCCAATATCGATCCTTCGGTGGAGGAATATGTCGCCGAGCAGCTTGGCCTTGCGGTGGAGCCGGTCAGCACGCAGGTGATCCCGCGCGATCGGCACGCGATGTATTTCAGCGTGCTCGCGGTGATCGCCAGTTCGATGGAGCGGCTGGCGGTGGAGATCCGTCACCTGCAGCGGACCGAAGTGCTGGAGGCGGAGGAATACTTCTCGCCCGGCCAGAAGGGCTCCTCGGCCATGCCGCACAAGCGCAACCCGATCCTCACCGAGAACCTGACCGGGCAGGCGCGCATGATCCGTGGCTATGCCATCCCCGCGCTTGAAAACGTGGCGCTATGGCACGAGCGCGATATCTCGCACTCCAGCGTGGAGCGGTTCATCGGGCCGGACGCCACCATCACGCTCGACTTCGCTCTTGCCCGCCTTACCGGCGTGGTCGACAAGCTGCTTGTCTACCCCGAGCGGATGCAGAAGAACCTCGACAAGATGGGTGGTCTCGTCCACTCGCAGCGGGTGCTGCTGGCGCTGACACAGGCGGGGATCACCCGCGACAATGCCTATCGCCTTGTCCAGCGCAACGCGATGAAGGTGTGGGAATCGGATGGGCAGATGTCGCTTCTCGACCTGCTGAAGGCCGATGAGGAAGTAACTGCCGCATTGAGCGAGGCGGAGCTCGAGGAGAAGTTCAACCTCGACTACCACTTCAAGCATGTCGACACGATTTTCGACCGGGTTTTCGGAGCCTAAACGCCGCGCCCTTCCCAAGCTGGAGGGGACAGCCTAGCATCGCCTCAACTGCGGAACGGAGAGGTAACCAAGCCATGCAAATCGTACGCACAGTCGTCTGGGTCCTGCTGCTGGTGGGCCTGCTTCTCTTCTCCGTCGCCAACTGGACCGACGTGACCGTAAGGATCTGGGATGGCATCGTCGTCGATACCAAGATCCCGGCTATCGTGATCGTATCCTTCCTGATCGGGTTCGTGCCGATGTGGATGTATCACCGCGCCAGCAAGTGGCGCCTGCAGCGAAAGATCGGCAGTCTTGAAAACGCCGCGCGTACCGCTGCCGCTACCCCCGTGGCGCCTCGTCACGAAGGCGAGCCCGAGCCGGAGCGCACCGAGCCGGACATGCGCGCCGATCCGGACACGCCGCTGAGGCCGACGAGCGAGGACCACTATACCGCCGAGACTTCGCCTCCTCGCCGTCCCGAAGACGACCCCCAGACATGAGCAATCCCGTTTACCTCGCACTCGACGTCCCGCAGCTGGACGCGGCGAAGGCTCTCGCCAACACGGTGAAGGGCCATATCGGCGGCGTGAAACTGGGGCTGGAATTCTTCTGTGCCCACGGCGCTCACGGCGTTCACGAAATCGCCCAGCTTGGCCTGCCGATCTTCCTCGACCTGAAACTGCACGACATCCCCAACACCGTTGCCGGCGCGATGCAGGCGCTGCACGTGCTGGAGCCGGCCATCATGACTGTCCATGCTAGCGGGGGGCGGGCAATGATGGAAGATGCCAAGGCCGCGGCGGGCGAGCACACGAAGGTCGTCGCCGTGACGATGCTCACCAGCCTAGACGAGCGCGACCTACAGCGCACGGGGGTAACCGGCACGCCGCACGATCACGTGATGCGGCTGGCGGAACTGGCAGAGGCGAGCGGGCTCGACGGTATCGTCTGCTCGGGGCAGGAAGTCGGCGCAGTCCACAAGCAATGGAAAGACGGCTTCTTCGTTGTGCCCGGCCTGCGACCCGCCGGCAAGGCAACGGGGGACCAGAAGCGTGTCGTCACTCCCCGGCAGGCACGCGACGATGGTGCATCGGTACTGGTCATCGGTCGGCCGATCAGCCGCGCGGACGACCCGCTGCAGGCCGCCCGCGAGATCGAGGCGACACTGTAGAAGTTTTTTTCCCGCCCGATGCCTCGCGCTTAACCCTTCACCAACCATGCTCGCTGCACTAGGTGGGTTGCATGGCAGACCAGCTTATCAAGATTTGCGGCCTCAAGACGAAGGAAGCCGTCGATGCCGCGGTGGAAGGCGGCGCGACTCACATAGGGCTCGTCCACTTCCCCAAGTCGCCGCGCCACCTTTCCATCGAGGAAGCGGCCAAGCTGCGCGCGCATGTGCCCGACAGCGTGCAGGTCGTGCTGCTTACCGTGGACATGGAGCCCAAGCCCACTGCCGAGGCCTTGCAGGAAATCCAACCCGACGTTCTGCAACTCCACGGCAAGGAAAAGCCAGACTGGCTGCGGCTCATTCGCGAGAATTCGGAGCTCGAGGTATGGAAGGCCATCGGCGTGAAGGACCGTGCTTCGCTGGAACGTGCCGAGAAATACCGGGATTGCGCCCATCGCCTGCTGTATGACGCAGCCAGCGGCGCACTGCCCGGTGGCAACGGTCTCGCGCTCGACTGGCGATTGCTGCTCCATCACAAGCACGTGCTGCCCTGGGGTCTTGCGGGCGGGCTGAACCCGCAGAACGTCGCCGATGCGATCCGCTACACCGGCGCGCCGATGGTGGATGCCTCATCCGGACTGGAGATCAGGCCCGGCGTGAAGAGCCCTGCTCTCATCAAGGCCTTCTGTCGGGCCGCCCAGGAAGCACGCGCCAGGGCAGCCTGACTTTCCCGCCTCTAGGGCTTTCGACTCGCTGGACTTGGCCGCGCCCCTCTGCCAATCGCGCTGGCATGACCGAGAGCAAACCCAATTCCTTCCGCAACCAGCCCGACGATCGCGGGCATTTCGGCCACTTCGGCGGGCGCTATGTGGCGGAAACGCTGATGCCGCTGATCCTCGATCTGGAGCGGGAGTACAAGGCCGCGAAGGCCGATCCCGCGTTCGAGGCCGAGTTCGAGGACTTGCTGGAGCACTATGTAGGGCGCCCCAGCCCGCTCTATTTCGCGCCCCGCATCACCGAGGAGATCGGCGGCGCGCAGATCTGGTTCAAGCGCGACGAGCTCAATCATACCGGCGCGCACAAGATCAACAATTGCATCGGCCAGATCTTGCTGGCGATCCGCATGGGCAAGACGCGCATCATCGCGGAGACCGGCGCGGGCCAGCACGGCGTCGCCACCGCCACGGTGTGTGCACGCTTCGGCCTTCCCTGCACCATCTTCATGGGCGCGACCGACGTGAAGCGGCAGCAACCCAACGTCTTCCGCATGAAGCTACTGGGCGCCGAGGTTGTCCCCGTCACGAGCGGACGTGCCACGCTGAAGGACGCCATGAACGAGGCGCTGCGCGACTGGGTCGCGAACGTCCACGACACCTTCTACATCATCGGTACCGCAGCCGGGCCGCATCCCTACCCCGAGCTCGTCCGCGACTTCCAGAGCGTGATCGGTCGCGAGGCGCGCCAGCAGATGCTGGATCGCACCGGCAAGCTCCCCGACCTGCTGGTGGCGGCCATCGGCGGCGGCTCCAACGCCATCGGCCTGTTCCATCCCTTTCTCGACGACCCGGAAGTGAAGATGCTGGGCGTGGAAGCGGCGGGCCACGGGCTGGACGGAGACGAACACGCCGCCAGCCTCGCAGGCGGTTTCCCCGGCATCCTCCACGGCAACAAGACCTACCTGCTGCAGGACGAGGACGGCCAGATCACCGAGGGCCACTCGATCAGCGCGGGCCTCGACTACCCTGGCATCGGCCCCGAGCACGCGTGGCTGAAGGAATCAGGCCGCGTCGAATACACATACGCCACCGATGACGAGGCGCTGGACGCTTTCCAGCTGCTCTGCCGCACCGAAGGCATCATCCCCGCGCTGGAGCCGAGCCACGCCATCGCAGCCATCGTGAAACGCGCACGCGAAATGCCGAAGGACGCAATCATCCTCGCCAACCTCTGCGGACGCGGCGACAAGGACATCTTCACCGTGGCCGAGGCGCTTGGGGTGGAGATGTGAAGAACTACGACAGTTTCGGCCAGAAAAACGCGTCTCCAAACCGTCGGTTGAGGCTCGATGAAGCCATCAGGCTGGTTCCGCTTTATTCCGCGGTCGCATTCGTTCTGCGCCTCGGTTCCAACCTCGTTTTCAGGGGCTCACCCGACTGGAGCGATTGCCTCATGATTGCCGCGGTGTTTGGAATTGGGATGCCGCTGGCGCACGTGATCTTCAAGATGACCCGGAAATACCGATGACTCGCCTCTCCACCACCTTCGCCGCCCCCCACCCCGCGCTAGTCTGCTTCATCACCGCAGGCGATGGCGACACCGCAGCCAATCTCGATGCGCTGGTCCAGGGCGGCGCCGACGTGATCGAGCTGGGCATGCCGTTCACCGATCCCATGGCCGACGGTCCGGCCATTCAGGCCGCCAATATCCGCGCGCTCGGCAAGGGCACGAAGACGGCCGACGTGCTGCAAATCGCCACCCACTTCCGCACGCGTCACCCGGACGTGCCGCTGGTCCTCATGGGCTATGCCAACCCGATGGTTCGCCGCGGGCCGGAATGGTTTGCCGACCATGCGGCCAAGGCTGGCGTCGACGGGGTCATTTGCGTGGATCTCGCGCCGGAGGAAGACGAGGATCTCGGCCCCGCCCTGCGTGACAAGGGTATCGCGCCGATCCGGCTCGCCACGCCCACCACCGACGCCAAGCGTCTGCCCATGGTGCTCGATAAGTCGCAGGGCTTTCTCTACTACGTCTCCGTCGCTGGCATTACCGGCAAGCAGAGCGCGGCGGTCGAATCGATTGCCGACAATGTGAACCGCATCAAGCAGCATACCGACTTGCCCGTCGCGGTAGGCTTCGGTGTCCGCACGCCCGAGCAGGCCGAGGCCATTGCCCGCGTTGCGGACGGCGTTGTCGTCGGTTCCGCACTGGTGGAACTGGTGGCAGAGCATGGGGACAACGCACCCGAGCACCTGCGCGCGCTCACCGAAAAACTTGCCAATGCCGTCCATTCTGCCCGATAGGCGGCACCCATGAGTTGGCTAGAGAGAGTTCGTGAGCGCCTGCCCTTCGGCAACAAGCGCGAATCGCCTGACAATCTGTGGATCAAGTGTCCGCGTTGTCAGGAAATGGTGTTCCGCACCGAATACGAGGAAAACCTGAGCGTGTGCCCGCGCTGCGAGCATCACGGGCGCATCGGCGCGGACACTCGCCTGCAGCAGCTGCTCGACCAGGGATTCGAGCTTCTCCCCGCGCCCAAGGTGACGGAAGACCCGCTGCGCTTCCGCGATTCAAAGCGCTACACGGATCGCCTGAAGGCCGCCCGCGCCAGTAATCCGCACGCCGATGCCTTCACAGCCGCCATCGGCACGATCGAAGGCCAGCGCGCCGTGGTGGGCGTGCAGGATTTCATGTTCATGGGCGGCTCCATGGGCATGGCCGTGGGCGACGCCTTCTGCAATGCCGCCCAGCGCGCGCTGGACGAACGCTGCGCCTTCGTCTGCGTGACGGCGGCAGGCGGCGCGCGCATGCAGGAGGGTATCCTCAGCCTTATGCAGATGCCGCGCGCCACCGTGATGCTGCGCCGCCTGAAGGAAGCGGGCCTCCCCTATATCGTCGTGCTGACCGATCCAACCACGGGCGGCGTTACCGCCAGCTATGCAATGCTGGGCGACGTCCATATCGCGGAGCCCGGCGCCCTGATCGGTTTCGCGGGCCAGCGCGTGATCCAGGAAACCATTCGCGAGCAGTTGCCCGAAGGCTTCCAGCGCGCCGAATACCTGCACAAGCACGGCATGGTGGACATGGTCGTCAATCGCCACGAGCTGCGCGCGACGCTGGCGCAGTTGCTGGAGTATCTCTCCCCGGCCAAGGCTGCCTGACCGGTCCCTTCGCTCGCCATGAAAGATTTCGCCATTTCGGAGGACCCCGCGGTCCAGCGCCAGCTCGACCGGCTGGGCGCATTATCGCTGCCGCAAGGGCGCATCGGGCTCGACGTGATCCATGCGCTGCTCGAGCAGCTTGGCAATCCCGAGAAGCGCCTGCCGCCCGTGTTCCACGTCGCGGGTACCAACGGCAAGGGCTCCACCTGCGCCTTCGTGCGCGCCATGCTGGAGGCGGAAGGGCTGCGCGTCCACGTAGCCACCAAGCCGCACCTGGTCCGCTATAACGAGCGTATTCGCGTGGCCGGAAAGCTGATCTCCGACGCCATGCTCGCCGGCCTGCTGGAAGAGGTGCTCGACACTGCCGAGGGCTTGTCGCCAAGCTTCTTCGAAGTGACGACGGCGGCAACTTTCCTCGCCTTCGCGCGCGAGCCGGCCGATGCCTGCGTGATCGAGGTCGGGCTAGGCGGGCGCTTCGACGCGACGAACGTGATGGAGCGGCCCGCTGCCTGTGGCATCGCCAGCCTTGGTATCGATCACGACCAGTTCCTCCTGAACGAGGATCCGGACGCCCCCTCCCCCACCGAAAACCCGATGGTGCGGATTGCTTTCGAGAAATCCGGCATTGCCCGGCCCGGCTCGCCCATGGTGACGCAAGGCTACTCGCCCGATGTCGAAGCCGAAGTCGAACGCCGCGCCGGTTTGGCAGGAGCGCCGCTGCACGTGCGCGGACACGACTGGTGGGCCGAGGCAGGCACTGACGCCATCGCCTATCGGGACAAGCATGGCCGCCTCGACTTGCCGCTGCCGACCATGCCCGGCGCGCACCAGGCGGACAATGCCGCGCTCGCCGTGGCGATGCTGCGACACCAGGATACCGTACAGGTCTCTGCCGCCTCGATGGCCAAGGGTATCCGCTCGGCGAATTGGCCCGCACGGCTGCAGAAGCTAGGCGACGGGCCGCTCACCGAGTTGCAACCCCAGCGCACTTTCCTGCTCGACGGAGGGCACAATCCCGACGCGGCGCAGGCCTTGGTGCGCTATCTCGAAGCGAAAGCCGAAGGTCCGGTGGACGCAGTGATCGGGATGATGGCAGCAAAGGATGCGCGCCGCTTCCTCGCAATTATTGCTCCGCAGCTTGCTTCGGTAACGGCGGTTCCGATACCCGGTAATGACTGCGTAGCGCTCGAGGCGCTGGCGGAGCTGGCGCGTGAGGCAGGGGTTGAGAAGGTTTCAACAGCGCCGGATGTGCCGACTGCTGCGAAGGCGCTGGACGGTAACGGAACGCTGCTGATCTGCGGCTCGCTATATCTCGCAGGCAAGGTGCTGAGTCTCAATCGCGAGTGTCCCGACTGACAAATCCTCCCTGTCGCGAAGCGATGGGGAGGTGGCGCGTCGGCGCAGCCGACGTGACGGAGGGGCCGTAGCGCCAGCCCTCCACCACTCGCCCTTCGACAGGCTCAGGACGAGCGGTCCCCCTCCCCATGGCTCCGCCACGGGGAGGATTTTGCGCTACTCCGCAGGCTGCACTTCGGGCGTGACCACGCCCGACTTTGCCCCCGAACGGCTCACCCGGATCCATTCGAACACGCACAACACCACGGCGACGAAGCCGATCAGCGTCGTCAGGATGAAGACGTCGTAATAGCCCTGGTCCTCGATCATCTCGCCCAGCGCGCCCCGCCCCAGCGTGCCCACTAGCAGGGTGAGCGAGGACAGCAGCGCGTATTGCACGGCGGAATACTTTTTGGAGACGATGGAACTGAGCCACGCCACATAGGCCGCGCCTGCGATGCCGATGGCGAGGTTCTCCCACATGATGGTGAACGTCAAACGTGGCAAGGCTTCGGAACCGAAGGGTGCGATGGTGGCGATAAGCCAGGAGAAGCCGATGGCATCGCTTGCCGCCTGCATATACGCGCCGCCTGCAGCCATGTCGGCGTAGAGCAGGTTCGTCAGCGCCGCGATCAGCGCACCCAGCGTAAGCGTCGCCATGCGGCCGATCACGGTGAGCAAATAGCCGCCGAAAGCGAGACCGGCGATGATTGCACCGACGCCGAAGAACTTGGACGCAAACGCCACCTCGTCATTCGTGTAGTTCAATTCTCCGAGGTAGAACGGATAGGCGAAGGTGCCCCAGATCGCGTCGCAGATGCGGTAGGTGAGGACCAGCGACAGGATCAGGACCAGCGACCAGCCCATGCGTCCCACGAATTCCACAAGCGGCATTACCAGCGCGCGGTAGAGGTGGTCGATGGCGTAGGAATTACCCTCGCGCTGGGGCAAATCCTCGGTCATCACGTGGCGACCCTTCTCCTTCTGGGAGGCGAGCCAGCCGGCAATGAGGGCCGGGATGACCACGGTGGCCACGATGATCCACGGGCCGTAATTCACAGTGAAATCGGTGGGATTGGGCCGGTCCTCCGGCGCATAGGCCAGCGACATGTACATGAAGGTGAGCACCGTGCCAATGGCGGCCGCCCACAGCAGGCCGACCGCCGCCAGCGCGCGCCTGCGGATCTTCGGATCGAGCTCGCCCTTGCGGCGCAGGCTCAGCAGCAGTTCGTCATCCACCGTGCCATCGACATTCTCGCCCGCCTTGCTGTCTGGCGCGAACAGGCCGACGATGCCGATTACCAGCAGGATGCCGCCCATCATCAGATAGGTCTGCGGCCAGCCGATGCGCGCGGCGATGATCAGACCCAGCGCACCGCCCGCCAGCGAGGCAAGACGGTAGCCCATCTGGTAGACGGTGGAGAGGATATCGAGCGTCGCCTCCTCGTCTGCCACATCGATGCGCCAGGCGTTGATGGCGATATCCTGCGTGGCGCTGGCGAGCGCGCCGATCCCGGCGAGCAGGCTGAACCAGCCGATAGCCTCGTTGGTGGGATTCGACAGGCTGAGCGCGATCAGGATGACGCCCAGCAGGATCTGCGAGGGCACGATCCACTGCTTGCGTCGCCCCAGCTTGCGGAAGCCGGGTATCGAGACCTTGTCGATCAGCGGCGACCATAGGAACTGAAAGGCATAGGCAAGGCCGATGAGCGAGAAGACGCCCATCGTTTCCAGCTCCACCTCGGCCTCCGACAGCCAGGCGTAGAGAGTGCCCAGGAACAGCGCGAAAGGCAGGCCGCTGGCAAAGCCGAACAGCGCCATGTAGCCGCTCTTGGGATTGCGCAGCGAGCGGGCGAGCGTGCGCCAGCCGGGCTTGGACTTTTTCGTTTCCGCGGCCGCTTCGGCCATAGATATGCTCCGCTTTCGTACCTGTCCGAGGGGTCTAGCTGTAATCCATGCCAATGGAAGGCTGGATGAACGGGTCTTCAACGACTAAGCGTGCGCGAATGTCCGACAATGACCGCCCCGAGGGCGACCGCATCGCCAAATTGCTCGCCCGTGCAGGCGTCGCCAGCCGCCGCGAAATCGAACGCATGATCGAGGATCGGCGGATCAGGATAGGTGACGAGGTGGTGACGACGCCCGCCACCTTCCTCACCAGCTTGCGCGGCGTGACCGTGGACGGCAAGCCCGTTGGCAAGCCGGAACGCACACGGCTGTTCGCCTTTCACAAGCCTACCGGCCTGCTGACGGCAGAGCGCGATTTCTCCGGGCGGCCCACGATATACACCGCGCTGCGCAATGCGCTGCCCAAGGATACCCCGCGACTGATGCCCATCGGCAGGCTCGACCTCAATACCGAGGGCTTGTTGCTGATGACCAATGACGGTGAGTTCAAGCGGCTGCTGGAACTTCCTTCCTCCGAGATTCCGCGCACCTACCGCGCGCGCACTTTTGGCGATGTGTCGCAGGCACAGCTGGAGGATCTGATGGACGGGATCGAGATCGAGGGCGTGCGCTATGGCACGATCGACGCGAACCTCGAACGGCGTACCGGTGCCAACCAGTGGGTCGAGGTTACCATCACGGAGGGCAAAAACCGCGAAGTGCGCCGCGTGCTGGAGCATCTCGGCCTGGAGGTCAGCCGGCTAATTCGTACCGCCTACGGCCCCTTCGGCCTTGCAGATCTGCCACGTGGCGCGGCGCAGGAAATTCGCAAGGAAGATATCGAGCGGTTCCGGAGCAGCCTGAAATGAGGATCATCGCCGGAGACTGGAAGCGCCGACAGTTGCGCGCCCCGCCGGGCGAAGCGACTCGCCCGACGGCGGACCGCACTCGCGAGACGCTGTTCTCCATGCTCGTCAGCCGTCTTGGATCCTTCGAGGGATTGTCGGTAGCAGACCTGTTCGCAGGCTCGGGTGCGCTGGGGCTGGAGGCACTTTCGCGCGGAGCGGCCAATTGCCTGTTCGTGGAGCAGGACGCCGCCGCGATCCGCTGCCTGCGCCAGAATATCGCGGCCTTCCGTGCGCAGCAGCAATGCGAGGTCGTGGCAGGTTCGGTCCTGTCGCTTGGCCCCGCAAAGGTCGCCCGGGACCTCGTGCTGCTCGATCCGCCCTATGGCACAAATGCAGGGGAAGTCGCGATCGACCGGCTGGTGCGGCTGGGCTGGATCGGCTCTGCGACATGGGTCGCGCTTGAAGTCGGTGCGAAACAGGACGTAAAGATCAAATCGCTCGAAATCGAAGCGGAGCGCAAGACTGGTCCGGCCAAGCTGGTGCTCATGCGATGGCCTGACGCCATCTAAGTCCGAACATACAAAAGGGCCGCTCGGAGGGGGGATGAGCGACCCTTTCGTGGACCGTTTGATCGGCCTCTTCAGGTATTTGGAAAGTTACATGCTCGACGCGGGCTGACCCGGCCAATAATCGAGGGGACGCTCAACTCCCGGCCCACGGCGACCGGCCGCCCAGGCGTTGATGCAGTTATCATCGGCGTCGCTCTCGCAAACCGGATACTCGCCCTGATGTGGCGCAGGAATATCCTGCACTACCGCATTGCTGGCGAAGCGCATGTTGCTGTTGGAAGTCGCGGAGGCGTTGGTGGCCGCGCCGGCGGTCTGTCCTGTGGCTTCGCCTTCGATCTGTGCAACCTGCGTCAGGATCGAATTCCAGGCAGCGGTGCGTTGTTCAGGCGCCTGGATCTGGAAGAGCGTGGTGCGCTGGTCGTCGTCGAGATACCACCAGGCTTCCTGCTGATCTTCATCGAGCGACCAGTAGTAGCCTCGAAGGGCGTCGTTCCAGCCGAAATACATGGTCTGCTGATCGGGCGAATAGGTATCGAACATCGCACGCTGATCGGCATCGAGCTCGTCATACATCATCTGTTGGTCGGCGGTCATGTCCATCTCGTCACCTTCATGGTGATCGGCCATGGCGGGCACCGAGATCATCGAAAGCGCTGTAGCGGCGGCTAGCATCGTCTTGTTCATCGGGGTCTCCTTAAGTCGATTCTATGCTTTGGAATTGCCTATCGAACGGGGGAGAGGACGGGTGTGTTCCGAAATTCCGGGGTTCCCCAACTCGTCGCCGCCCTTGCACGGCAAGCCCCTGTTCCCTAGCTGTTCACTGGTGACCGACACCTCCAAATCGACCGATTCCCTCCCTGCGCGCGCCGTTCCGGAGTGGCTGGCGCATCTCAACCCGCCGCAGCAGGAAGCCGTGATGACGACGGAGGGTCCGGTCCTCATGCTGGCGGGAGCGGGCACCGGCAAGACGGCCGCCCTTACCCATCGCCTTGCCCATATCGTGCGCGAGCGGCTGGCCTGGCCGAGCGAAATCCTGTGCGTCACCTTCACCAACAAGGCGGCGCGCGAGATGCGCGAACGCGTCAGCACGCTGACAGGTGGCGCGCTGGAGGGGATGCCGTGGCTCGGCACCTTCCACTCGATCTGCGCCAAGATGCTGCGCCGACATGCCGAACTGGTGGGTCTCGAAAGCAACTTCACCATCATCGATACGGACGACCAGCTACGGCTGCTCAAGTCGCTAATTCGCGAACACGAGATCGACGAGAAGCGCTGGCCACCGCGCCAGCTTGCTGGCCTGCTTGATAGCTGGAAGAACCGCGGACTGAACCCCGACACCCTCAATGCGGTCGACAACGAAAGCTACGCGAACGGCCGCGGACAGGAGGTGTACCGCCTCTACCAGGAGCGGTTGAAAACCCTGAACGCCTGCGATTTCGGCGATCTCCTCCTCCACATGCTCAACATCTTCCGCCAGCATGCGGACGTGCTGAAGAGCTACCAGCAGCGCTACAAGTACATTCTCGTCGACGAATACCAGGACACAAACGCCGTCCAGTATCTGTGGCTGCGGCTGCTGGCACAGGAGCGGAAGAATATCTGCGTCGTCGGGGATGACGACCAGTCGATCTACAGCTGGCGCGGGGCCGAGGTGGCGAACATCCTGCGCTTCGAGAAGGATTTTCCCGGCGCCAAGGTGGTAAAGCTGGAGCAGAATTATCGCTCCACTCCGCAGATCCTCGCTGCTGCTAGCGGGCTGATCGAGGCGAACAGCCAGCGCCTGGGCAAGACATTGTGGACGCAACTGCCCGAGGGCCAGAAGGTGCGTGTCATCGGGGTATGGGATGCGCCGGAGGAAGCGAGGCGCGTGGGCGAGGAGATCGAGCGGCTGGAACGCGAGGGCGCATCGCTGGAACAGGTCGCCATCCTCGTGCGCGCCCAGTACCAGACCCGCGAATTCGAGGACCGCTTCATCCAGGTCGGCCTCAACTATCGCATCATCGGCGGCTTCCGCTTCTACGAGCGCGCCGAAATCCGCGATGCCCTCGCCTACCTGCGCGTGATCGCCCAGCCTGCCGACGATCTCGCTTTCGAGCGCATCTACAACCAGCCCAAGCGCGGCCTAGGCGCAAAGACGCTGGAGAAGATGCACCAGCATGCGCGAGCCGAGAACTCGCCCCTCGCCGCCGCAGCGCTGGATCTTGCGCAAACCGACGAGTTGCCCGGCCGGGCTCGCAACACCATTGCCGCGTTGATGGGCGATTTCCTGCGCTGGCGCGAAATGAGCGAGGCCGTGACGCCTTCGGACCTGCTGCGCGCGGTGCTGGAGGAATCGGGCTACGACGCCATGCTCAAGGCCGACCGCTCGGCCGAGAGCGCGGGCCGCGCCGACAACCTGGTCGAGCTTGCCCGTGCGATGGAGGAATACGAGACGCTCGGCGATTTCCTCGAACATGTCAGCCTCGTCATGGATAATGACGCGAACGACCAGGACGAGAAGGTCACCATCATGACCATGCATGCTGCGAAAGGCCTGGAATTCGACTACGTGTTCCTGCCCGGCTGGGAGGAAGGCGTGTTTCCCTCGCAGCGCTCGCTCGACGAAGGGGGCCTCGCCAGCCTGGAGGAAGAGCGCCGCCTTGCCTATGTCGCGATCACGCGCGCGAAGCGCCGTTGCACGATCATGCACGCCGCCAACCGGCGCATCTTCGGCCAGTGGAACAGTTCGATCCCCAGCCGCTTCATCGAGGAATTGCCCGAGGAGCATATCGAAAGCGAGACCACGATGACCGGCGGCAAGTCGCTGTGGCAGGCAAACTGGACCGAGAGCGAGGATCCCTTCGCCCATGTCTCGCGCGATCGGCCCGACCGCTCATCGGCGCGCGGTCCCGGCTGGCAGCGCGCGCTGGCGACAGGCTACGACACGAAGCAGACGCGCCTCAAGGAACCTGGGCGCAGCGCCGCCAGTTTCGCCGCGCAGCCGCGCACCGACGTGGAGCTGGGCGCGCGGGTCTTCCACGAGAAATTCGGCTATGGGGAAGTAATCGGACAGGAAGGCAACAAGCTGGAAATCGACTTCGAGAAGGCGGGAACGAAGCGCGTTATCGACAGCTTCGTTACGCTCGCGAAGTAGTCCCTTGTGCATTGCGGATACTGCGCAAACGCGAATTGAATTTTGACTTGTGATGATAAAGAAATATCATAGTCGCACGCTGGCATCTGTGCTTGAGGGCGGGGGACGGACAGTGCGAGGGATCTGACGTGACACAAGTAGAAAGTTCCAGAATCGCGCCATCTCCGCATAGCTCCACTCCCCGGCCAAATATCGACAAGTTCGTTGCCACGGTACGCAAGCGGTACGATTTCTCTCCCGCAGAAGCCGAGCTCCTGCGCGACCGGATGACCGAAACGCAGAGCTACGCGCCCGGCGAATACCTGGTGAACGAGGGCGACCGGATCGGCTATTCGTCGCTGCTGCTCGAAGGCTACGCCGCGCGCAGCAAGGATACCTCGGACGGCGAGCGGCAGATCATGGAATTGCAGATTCCCGGCGATTTCGTCGATCTGCACTCCTACCCGCTCGAAGTGCTGGACCACGGTATCTGCGCGCTATCGCGCTGCACGATCGTGAAGCTTCATCACGAGGATATCTCCGCCTTGATCGAGGCTCATCCCCGGCTGGCGCGGATCCTCTGGTTCTCGACCATGGTGGATGCCTCGATCCACCGCGAATGGATCATGAATATCGGCTCTCGCTCGGGCAAGGCTAGGATCGCGCACCTGCTGCTTGAGCTGCTTTGCCGCTGCGAGGTCGTCGGGCTGGCGGACGGCGATGCCTACTGGTTCCCGCTGAACCAGACGCAGATCGGCGAATGCCTGGGTTTCACGCAGATGCATGTGAACCGGCTGCTAAAGGAATTGCGCGAGCAGGAACTGGTGGTCGTCCGTTCGCAGCAGGTAGAGGTTCTCGACCGCGATGGGTTGGAGAAACTCGCCGATTTCAATCCATCCTATCTCTATCTGGACGAGCGGACCGCCTGAAACCGGGTTTCTTCAAAGCCTGTAGGCCGGGTGCAGCGACCATGACCGGTCGCGGTTAATCCGGACCTGGTAGTCGCGTCCCCGCCAGCAACGAATCTCGGCATCGCCCGGGCCGAAATGGAGAAAGGCAAGCGCCACCGCCTCGGCGATGTCTTGCGCCGTAACATGCTCTTCGTGGATCCGATTCTCGCCCCTGCGCCGGCCGCGAATACGGAAGGTTTCGCGATCCTGCGCTGAGCCAGCCCCATTGCCCAGCTGCCTGTCAAACGGGCGTTCCCTGTTTACGAACATATGTGCCCCTGTTCCACGCGGCGGATATTGTCACGTGGGGACCCTCGGGCACGACAAAGTATGTCTATTCAGGATAATTTTCGAACCCGCAGAGGTCCGCAAGCTATGCGCTCAGCGCTTATTTGAAGCCGACGCTAAGAAACTCGGGTCGCGGTCCATTCCATTCGCCTGCAGGCACCGGAGCCTCGTCCTCGCGGCGTCCGCGCGGCTGGCGTTCGGCATCGTCGCGCTTTTCGCGGCGAGGTGCGCGATCGGACTTGTCGCCACCGCCCGACTTGCGCGAGCGTGAGCGTTTCGGCTTGTCCTCGCGGTCCTCTTCGTTCTCGGCAGTCCCGTCCTCCGCTTCGTTTTCTCGCTCGGGCTCGTCCTGTCTGGACTTGGGCTTCGGCAGTTCGACGCGCACGTCCTTCTTGCCGAATACCGGGATCTTCGCCTCGGTCAGCTTCTCGACATTCGCGATCGCTTCCTCGTCACCCTCGGCGACGAAGGTGAACGCCCTGCCCTTGGCGCCAGCACGGCCCGTGCGGCCGATGCGGTGGACGTAGTCGTCCGGGTGCCAGGGCGTATCGTAATTGAAGACGTGCGAAACGCCCTTGATGTCCAGACCGCGCGCGGCAACGTCGCTGGCGACGAGGATGTTGATCTCCCCGCTCTTGAAACGTTGCAGTTCCGCGTTGCGCTGCGCCTGGTCGATATCGCCGTGGATCTCGCCGCTGGCAAAACCGTCGCGTTGAAGCGCCTTGTTCAGCTCGCGCACCGTCGTCTTGCGGTTGGAGAAGATGATCGCGGTATCCACCAGGTCGTTGCGCAGCAGCCATTTGAGCGTGCTCTGCTTCTCGCGGTTCTTCACCGGGATCTTGAACGCGGTGATGTTCTCGTTGGTGGACGCAGCGCGGCTCACCTCGATCCGCTTGGGATTGTCGAGGAACTTCTTCGCCAGCTTCTCGATCGGCGGCGGCATGGTAGCGGAGAACAGCAGCGTCTGGCGCTGGTCAGGCAACTTGTCGCAGATGAATTCGATATCGGGGATGAAGCCCATGTCGAGCATCCGGTCCGCCTCGTCGATCACCACCAGTTCGCAGGCGTTGAGCATGATCTTGCCGCGCTCGAACAGGTCCATAAGGCGGCCCGGCGTCGCGATAAGGACATCGACGCCCTCGTCCAGCGCCTTTACCTGGTCGCCCATCTGCACGCCGCCGATCAGCAACGCCATCTTCAGATCGTGGTTCTTGCCGTATTTCTCGAAATTCTCGGCAACCTGAGCCGCCAGTTCGCGCGTGGGGGCGAGGATGAGGCTGCGCGGCATCAGCGCGCGGCGACGCCCGCTGGCGAGCACATCGATCATCGGCAGCACGAAGCTGGCCGTCTTGCCGGTGCCGGTCTGGGCGATGCCCAGCACGTCCTTCATCATCAGCACTGCCGGAATTGCCTCGGCCTGGATCGGGGTCGGCTCGGTATAGCCGGCCGCTTCCACGGCTTTGAGCAATTCAGGGGAGAGGCCGAGATCGGCAAAAGTGGTCAATGCAAAAGGTCCGGAAATAGAGGGAATGCCGGTGACCCGGCACCGGTCATAAGGCGCGCCCTATGCAGCAGACGCGCGGAAAGTCAAGATTTACGGGTAAATCCCGCTATTGGCTCACGGCAACCAGACGGCTGAATTCCGCCACCTCGCAACTTGCCCCGGCACGGGATTGCAGCAGGTCGCGCGCAACGCACAGCTGGCCATCGTCGCTATCCTCGACATAAAAGCCGGCATAGAAGGCGCGGGCGACGCAGGATTGCTCGAGCGTAGCAGCCAGCACCTCGCGCTCATTGGTGAAGAACAGCAGCCGGTTGTCGCTGGTGGGCTGCACGCCCACGATCGCGCGGACATCCACGCAATTCCCATGCTCCACTTCCTCGAAACTGCGGCGCATCGGGCGGCGCGGCAGGTCTGCCATAATCTGCGAGCGGGCTCGCGGCGGAGCGGGCGATACGCGCACCACCACTCGCTGGCGGATGCGAACCTGGTTCTGCGCAGGAGGAGTGAGCGATTCCTCGAGAAGGCTGGCAGGCGCGGTCTGGGACGGGCCGAAGCCCAACGGCACAGTGGACTGCGGCCCGGTGTAGCGCCCACCATCCTGCGCGGAAACGCGCGCCGGCCATTGCGCCGCTAAAAGCGAGACGACAAGGGCGGCAAGCGCAAGGATGGAGGCGAAGCGAATCATTGGTTCATACTGAATTGGCGGCCCCGTCGATCGGGCGTTCCGCAATCGCCTGCCCTCCTAGCAATCCGGATTGAATGACGGCTTAACCTCGCTCTAGCCCTTTGCAAGTCGGCGGCGATGGTGGCAACGGATCAGCCATGAACACGAGCGATCAATTCCTTGCCGAAGCCGCCGACCTGCTGGGCGCGCGCGGCTTCACCACCGATACCGAACTGGTCACCCCCTGGCTGACAGACTGGCGCGGGCGCTTCACCGGCCGCGCCCTCGGCCTTGCCTCGCCCGCATCCACCGCAGAGGTCGCGGCGTTGGTCAGGCTATGCGCCCGGCATGGCGTTCCGATCGTGCCGCAAGGTGGCAACAGCGGCATGTCGGGCGGAGCGACACCGGACGAGAGCGGGAAGGCCATCATCCTCTCGCTGCGCCGGATGGACGCGGTGCGCAGCTTCGATGTGGATGCGCGCCAGATCACCTGCGAAGCGGGCCTCATCCTGCAAACCCTGCACGAGAAGGCGGAGGAACAGCGCCTCCGCTTCCCCCTGACGCTGGGCGGCAAGGGTTCGGCGACCATTGGCGGGCTCATCTCCACCAATGCCGGCGGCACGCAGGTGCTGCGCCACGGCTCGATGCGCGCACAGGTGCTGGGGATCGAGGCAGTGATGGCGAGCGGGGAGGTGTTCGATTCCCTCCAGCCCCTGAAGAAGGACAATCGCGGCTTCGATCTCAAGCAGTTGCTGATCGGTTCCGAGGGCACACTTGGCATAGTGACCGCGGCGACCCTGCGCCTGCTGCCCGCGCTGGCTGACCGCGCAGTTTTGTGGGTGGGGCTTGGTGATGTTCGCGATGCCCGCAAGCTGCTGCTTCATGCCGAAAAGGTAGCCGGCGGCGCGCTGGAGGGCTTCGAGATCATGCCGCGCCACTCACTGGAGGCGGTATTGAAGCACAGCGCCAATGCCCGCCCTCCCCTTGGCGAGCAGCATGAATGGAATGCGCTGATCGAACTCACCGCCGATGCCTCCGGCGTCGATGCCCTCCCCACGCTGGCGCAGGACCTGCTGGAGAGCGCGTTCGAGAAGGGCCTTGTCGTTGATGCGACCATCGCCCGGAACGAGGCACAGGCGGAGGAATTCTGGATGCTGCGCGACGAAATCGCTCCGGCAGAGCGCGCGCTGGGCCCGGCCATGCAGCACGATATCTCGGTGCCCGTGGCGGACATGGCGGATTTCGTCGCCGATGCGGTTCCCAAGGTCGAGAAAGTCTTTCCCGGTACTCGGGCGGTGGCCTTCGGTCATCTCGGGGACGGCAATGTCCATTTCCATGTCCTCGCGCCTGCAGACGCCACGCCTGGCGTATGGGAAAAGAACGAGGGCAAGCGGATCAGTGCCTTCGTGCATGACGAAGTGACCGCCTGGAACGGCTCGATCAGCGCCGAGCACGGTATCGGCCAGCTCAAGCGCGCGGAGCTGGAGCGGCTGGGAGATCCGACCCATCTGGCGATCATGCGGCAGGTAAAGCGCGCGCTGGACCCGCAAGGGCTGCTCAATCCGGGCAAGCTTGTGGCGCTTGAAACGACTGGCGAACACCTTTAAGGCCGCGCCAGTTTCATTCTCAGCGAGCCCCGCGGACCTTTGCGTCGGCTCGCCGGACAATCTATCTGATCGGAGATTACGATGGCCAGCGCGCCGAAAGCCAGTTTGCCCGTTCTTTACAAGGATCTGAAGCCTCTCAACAGCAGCGAGCACGGCGATTGGCATGCCCGCACCGTGGACAAGGCGCCGTGGGTGGCAGGGCAGCACGCCATTCCGCTGACGGTGGAGGAATTCCCCGCCGCGCAGCGCAGCTTCCCGATCGTTTTCTCCTCAGGCGAACGCTCCGTCCCGCTGGCGCTGATGGGCCTCAATGAAGGCGTGAACGTCTTCTTCGACGATGAAGGCGCGCCGCGCGAGGGCACCGTGCTGCCTTATATCCCTGCCTATATCCGCCGCTATCCCTTCCTGCTCGCCAAGCTGGACAAGGATTCGGACAACCTTTCGCTCTGCTTCGATCCGACCAGCGACCTCGTCGGCAAGTTCGACGACGGCCAGCGCCTCTTCAACGAGGACAAGGAACCCAGCGAGCATACGAAGGGCCTGCTGCAGTTCTGCGAGAAGTTCGAGGAAGCGGGCAACCGCACGCAGGCTTTCATGCAGGAACTCAACAGCCACGACCTGCTGATGGACGGCGAGATCGCAATCAACCGTGCCGACAACCCCGACCAGCCCTTCATCTATCGCGGCTTCCGCATGGTGAATCAGGAGAAGCTGCGCGAACTGCGCGGTGACCAGCTGCGCAAGTGGAACGAGAACGGCCTGCTGCCGCTCGTCTTCGCGCACCTGTTCTCGCTTGACCTGATGCGCACGATCTTTGCGCGGCAGGTGGATATCGGTAAGGGTCCCCAGGGCGCTGCAGGCGCGAATGGCGCTGCCAAGGCCGGCGCGACGCAGGTCTGATCGGCCTGCGTGCCCGGCAGGCGCGTCGATGAGATGCGCGGGAAATGAGATGGGGGCGGCTTCGCGAAGCCGCCCTTGTCGTATCTGTCTTGAACAAGTCCCCGTCGCAACTATTTAGGGTTTGTCCGGCTGGCGCTCCCCTCATGGCCTGGCCGGACAGGCGCATTCATGCGCCTCCTCCCTGAACCTTGGCCGCCTCGTGCTTCATGCACGGGGCGGTTTTTTCATGTGCGATCCGGAAAGAGCCTATTCGGCCGCCTGCGCAAAGCCCTGCTGGCCGCTGCTGACCTCTTCGGACAATCGCCGCACCAGTCCTGTGAGGGTTTCGGCGACCGTCTCCAGCCCCTCCCCCGGCTCCCGCAATGCGGAATCCAGATAGGTCGCCCGGCAAATTTCGATCTGCATGGCCGACAATCCGCGCGCGGGTGCGCCATGCCGGTCGAGCACATAGCCGCCTGCATAGGGCCGGTTATGCGCCGCTCTCGCGCCCTGCATCTCCAGATGGTCGAGCGCCGCGCTAACAAGGTTTCCGTCACAAGAGACGCCGAAGCGGTCTCCGATCACGAAGTCGACGGCGGCATCCTCCCCGCTCTTGGGGCCGAGCGGAGGCATTGAGTGCATGTCGAGAAGCAGCGCCGCGCCCCAACGATCGCGGATGTCCTCCAGCAACTGGGCGAGCGCGATATGGTAAGGCGCATGCACCTGCTCGATGCGCTGCGAGAGATCGGCAGCGTGAAGGCGGTGGCTCCACAATTCACCCAGCCCCGGCAATCGACGCGGCACGAGGCCGAGGCCGCTGCGCGAGCGGCGACCTGCCGCAAGGCGCGAACGGATGGAGCCGGCGCGCGAGCCTGCCACCATGTCCCAGTCCACATCCTCGGGCGAGCGGTTGAGGTCGATCATCGCACGCGGCGCATTAGCCAGCAACAGCGTTGCCCCCGTCGCGTCGGCCACGCGGCGGGCGACAATATCGACGAAACGGTCCTCCAGCCTGGGAGCGGCCTGGTTGGGGTGGCGCATGCGCTTGATGAGACTTGCAGGATAATCACGGCCCGCATGCGGCACTGCGATCACCACTGGCACGACGGGCTCCCGCTCGCGCTGGATGACGAATGCCGGGCGGCCAACGGCGCCGGGAATCATCCCGCCCGTCTGCATCAGCGAATCGCGCTTCCCGGGATCCTGCGAGTCCATTAACACCTGTGCTGGCCTCGAACGCCGTTCATGTCAAAGGCGGGCTGTCCCATTGCTGGGCAAGTGCTTATCGGGGGAAGATTTTTAACACGGGTTTGCGTAGGGCTTCTGACACATCAGAACATGGAAAGAGACAGACGCATG
This sequence comes from Aurantiacibacter poecillastricola, assembly GCF_030730945.1. Taxonomy (GTDB): domain Bacteria; phylum Pseudomonadota; class Alphaproteobacteria; order Sphingomonadales; family Sphingomonadaceae; genus Alteraurantiacibacter; species Alteraurantiacibacter poecillastricola. The sequence goes on along the minus strand of NZ_JAVAMS010000002.1, from coordinate 514,056 downwards.
ATCCGGATCCTGCTGGCCGAAGACGATGACGCGATGCGCACCTACCTCACCCGCGCGCTCGATCAGGCTGGCTTCTCGGTCGTGTCGGTGTCCTGCGGCACGGAAGCAATGCCGCTGCTGCAGACCGAGATCTACGACCTGCTGCTGTCCGATATCGTGATGCCGGAAATGGACGGGATCGAGCTGGCCCAGCGCTGCAACGAAATTAGCCCTTCCACCAAGGTCATGTTCATCACCGGATTCGCTGCCGTGGCTCTAAAAGCCAATCGCGAAGCGCCCAACACCAGAATGTTGTCCAAGCCCTTCCATCTGAAGGACCTGGTCATTGAAGTGGAACGCATGTTCGAGGATAGCGCGGCTCTTTCGATCTGACGCGCTTTTTGGCCCTTGCGAAACGTGAAAGGCGGCGCTAGATCGCCCGCCTGTTGTCCGAAAGACAGCACCCGAATGGTGCGGGCGTATAGCTCAGTGGTAGAGCACTATGTTGACATCGTAGGGGTCGCAAGTTCAATCCTTGCTACGCCCACCATTCGTACGCCGGATAGCCGGTAAAGATCTCCCCTTATCACCTTCATCGCAACCCAACACACATGTTGGGGCAACCCGTGTGTCCCAAGTGTCGGCGGGTTGTATACCTATGCCTCTGATGGAAGTTAATGAATAATCGCGCCGCAAGTTCAATGTCTCCCTGACACACAGACATGGGAGTCGAAGTCGATGCCTCTGATTAACGGAACCAACACTGGCGAAGAGATCTACGGAACCGAAGAGGTCGACGAGATCAACGGTCTTTCTGGAAACGATTCTCTTTTCGGTCTTGGAGGCGGTGATACCCTGAACGGGGATGGTGGCGACGACCTGCTGGACGGCGGGAGCGGCGCAGACGTGCTGAACGGCGGCGCAGGCTGGGATTTCGTCTGGTACGAGAGATGCCCCTCCGGCGTTGTGGTCGATATTGCCGCGGGAACGGCTGAAGACGGCTACGGTACGACCGATACGCTGATATCCATCGAGCACGCAGTTGGCTCGATGTTCGCAGATCGCCTCTATGGAGACGGCGGCGCTAATCGGCTGTACGGCCTTTCGGGAGCCGACATCCTCTATGGCCGAGGCGGCAATGACGAACTGATCGGCGCAGCGGCCGCAGACTTTCTGTATGGGGAAAGCGGCGATGACATACTGCGGGGCGGATCGGGCAATGACGAACTCGATGGCGGGTCCGGGAATGACGTGCTCAGCGGAGGTTCCGGCAATGACATACTTTTGGGCGGAGAGGGCAACGACGTCCTTCGCGGCGACGCCGGCGATGACCGGATCACTGGCGGCGGGGGCTACGATACGGTGAGCTACTCGTCGTCACCCTCTGGCGTCTCTGTTGATCTGTACAGCGGCGGCTATGATGGTTTCGGCGGTTTCGACACCTTCGAGGACGTGCTTACGGGCATCACCGGATCAAACTTCCGGGATGCGATCAAGGGCGACTGGCGCGACAATGTCCTCGACGGCCTTGCAGGGGACGACGAAATCATCGCTCGCGAAGGCAACGATACGCTGAGAGGCGGCGACGGCAATGACAGGCTGCACGGCGGCGTCGGTGACGATCGGATCTTCGGGGGAGCGCAGGTCGACACGGCGGTGATCGCGGGAAATTCGGCGGACTACACGGTAACGCAGACGCAAACCGGAATGTTCGAAGTGAGCGGATCCGGGGGCACGGATGTGCTGACCGGGGTGGAATATCTGGAGTTCAGCGACACGACCGTTCGCCTCTTCCCCGGCACCGGCGTGAACGTCGACTTTCAGACTGCTAACCCCTCGGCCTATCAGAGTTCGATGGAGAACATTCGCGATTTCGACGGCAATGACCTCGGGGGCGACGGTGCCTGGCTGCGTATAGGTGAAGCAGACGTCAACGGAGATGGCGATATCGATCAGATATTGGTCAACGATGCAATCGGCCGTTTCGCGACCGTCGGCACTGCAGAGGACGGCCTTGTATACTTCGATGACTATGGCTGGGCAGGCGAAACGCGGGTGGCCGGAATTTATGTCGATCCCTTGGTCGCGAGCGGCGAAGTGGAGGCGGGTGGACCGAACGACAGCCAGCGGCGGTTCCAGAACGACCTGGAGATCGAGAACATCAATCAGGTACTCGGTGCCGGAGACTACGACGGCGACGGCGGACAGGAAGTGTATTTCGCGCTCACGGATGGTACCGCTTACCTGCATGCCTACATGCATGCGGACGGCAATATCCAGTATGCCAACTATCAATCGCAAGACCAGGTTATCGCTTACCTTGAGTCGAATGGCTACAATGAAGCGACGTATGGCGACTGGTTCGATAACACGCAGGCTTCCACCCAGTCAGTCGGCAGTAACCTTGCCCTTTTCCCCGACGTGGCGTCGACTGATACCATGCTGACAACAGTAACAGACTGGGCCTGATTGCAGGGGCCGTCCGGAGAAGCCACACCGGAATCTGTCAATCGCCAAGGTTACGCGCCTCGAGGTGCTGGCGGGACATCGCCTCGATGCTTTCCAGCTCGGCGATGGTCTGGTCGATCGCCTCGCGCTGCTGGCGCAGTTCGCCCAGTCGTTCCTGCGTCGCATCGAGCATGCGCTGCGCCTGCACCACCTGGTCGGGATCGTGGTCGTAGAGGCTGAGAAATTCGCCGATCTCGCGAATGCTGAAGCCCAGGCGCTTGCCGCGCAGGATCAGCTGCATGCGTCCCATCTCGCGGCGGGAGTAGACCCGCATCGAGCCTACGCGTGCGGGCTGGATAAGGCCCTTGTCCTCGTAGAAGCGCAAGGTTCGCTGCGTCACGCCCAGCGCCTCCGACGCTTCTGCGATGCTCTTCAGGTCGCCCTGCTTCATGTCCTCGAAGCCGGGCATTTCGCCCATTGTTCTCTTGGCAGGCTCGTTCATCCGCCGCCCTCCCCGGCTGCTTCGCGCTTCGCCTTCTCCTCGGCCACCAGCGCCTTTTTCTCCAGCTTGCCGACCAGCGTCTTGGGCAGTTCGTCGCGGAATTCGTAGGAGTCGGGCATCTCGATCGGGCTGAGGCGCATCTTCAGGAACTCGTGCAGAGTGGACGCATCCAGTTCCTCGCCTTCATGCAGGGCGATGAACAGCTTGGGCGCCTCGCCCCGATAATCGTCGGGAACGCCGATGGCGACGGCTTCCTTCACGGCGGGATGTTCGTAGGCGGCATCCTCGATCGTGCGCGGATAGACGTTGTAGCCGCTGCACAGGATCAGGTCCTTGATGCGGTCGACGATGAAGAGGTAGCCGTCCTCGTCAAGGTAGCCGATGTCGCCGGTGCGCAGGGCGCCGTCGATGAAGACTTTCTCGGTTGCGTCGTCGCGGTTCCAGTAGCCCTTCATCAATTGCGGACCGCGCGCGCAGATCTCGCCCTTCGCGCCCTGCGGCAGGAGCTCGCCCGTCTCGGGATTGCGAATCTCGACCACCGTATGCGGGAAGGCAGGCCCGGCGGAATTATCCTTTACCGGCGTACGACCCAGCAACGGATTGCTGGTGATGATGGGCGAGGCTTCGGTCAGGCCGTAGCCCTCGGACACAGGGGAGCCGGTGCGCTGCTCGTAGTGCTGGCGCACTTCCAGCGGCAACGGCGCGCCGCCCGAGATGCTGGTGCGCACACCGGAGAGGTCGGGCACCTTGTCATCCGGGAGGGAGCCCAGCGCATTGAAGATCGTGGGCACGCCGAACATCATGGTCGGGGGCTTGCGCTTGATGGTCTTGAGCACCTCGTCCATCTCGAAGCGCGGCAGCAGCACGAGCTCAGCCGCGATCTCTACCCCGAAATTCAGCACGCAAGTGAGCGCGAAGACGTGGAATAGGGGCAGCACGCCCAGCGTGCGCTCCTGCTGGTCACGTTCTTCTCCGATATGCAGCAGCATCTGCGCGGAGTTTGCCGACAGGCTGGCATGGGTAAGCATGGCACCCTTTGGCCGCCCGGTCGTTCCCCCGGTATATTGCAGGACCGCGACATCATGCGGATCCTGCGAGACCGGGCGGAGAGAAGCCTTGTGAGCGGCGATGTCGCTGTAATCGGTGTAGGTGACGCCCTTGCGCTTGCTGGCGAGGTTGGAGCGCTTGAGCGTGCGCAGGCCGACGCTTTTCCAGAACGGCAGGACGTCTCCCATCGAGCACAGCACGATCCGCTCCATCGCGCTGCCTTCCGCATCCCAGGCATGGGCGACCTTCGCGTGCAGCAGCTCAAGGTCGGGAACCGCGACCATCTTCGCGCCGGAGTCGGTGATGAGGAACTCGACCTCGCTCTCGGAATAGAGCGGGTTCAGCTGGACGACGATGCCGCCGGCGCGCAGCACGGCGAAATAGAGGATGACCGAATAGGGCGTATTGGGCAGGCACAGGCCGAAACGGTCGTCCTTCTCCAGTCCCAGAGCTTGCAAACCCGCAGCCACCCGGTCCACCTCGCGGCCAAGCTCGCCATAGGTCCACTCGCGCCCGAGGAAGTCGATGGCGACGTAGCCGGGGTATTTCGACGCGGCGCGATCGAAGCTTTCGGTCAGCAGGCGCGGGCGAATATTGCCTGCATCGTCGAGGATCCGCGAGGGATCGAGCGGGTGGGACGTCACCGCCGCCTCAATCATGAAACATCCTTTCCTTCCAGGCGCCGCGGGCGGGCAGACCGCTCAAACTGCGCCTTGATTTGTTGCTGCTTGACGTATACGTCAGGACACATACTTTATCGTAATCATCTGGCGCAAAAGGTCAACGCGCGAAGAAGAAAGGCTGAGAGAGAACAATGAGTGATGTCGTCATTGCCGGATATGTCCGCTCCCCGTTCCACCCCGCACATCGCGGGGCGCTGGCGAAGGTCCGACCGGACGACCTGGCCGCGAACACGGTCAAGGGCCTGATCGAGCGCAGCGGCGTGAATGCCGAGGATATCGAGGATCTCCTGCTGGGCTGCGCCTTCCCGGAAGGCGAGCAGGGCTTCAATCTCGCCCGTCTCGTCGTGCTGCTGGCAGACCTGCCGCTCAGCATTGGCGGCATGACGATGAACCGCTTCTGCGGCTCTTCCATGAGCGCGGTGCATTATGCCGCGGGCCAGATCGCATGCGGCGCTGGCGAAGTATTTATCGCAGCGGGTGTTGAATCGATGAGCCGGGTGCCGATGACCGGTTTCAATCCCATGCCCAACCCCGAACTCGCCAAGCGCTCGGCTGCCTATGTCGGTATGGGCGACACGGCGGAGAACGTGGCCAGGAAGTACGAGCTTTCGCGCGAGGCGCAGGAAGCCTTCGCTCTCACCAGCCAGCAGAAGGCCGGTGAAGCCGTGAAGAAGGGCGTGTTCAAGGACGAGATCGTTCCCGTGACCCTGCCCGACGGCACGGTGATCGACACAGACGGCACGCCCCGCCCGGACACCACCGCCGAAGGTCTCGCTGGCCTGAAGCTCTCCTTTGACGAGAATGGCACGGTGACCGCCGGAACTGCCTCCCCGCTTACCGATGGCTGCGCCGCCGTGCTGGTGTGTAGCGCCGACTATGCCGCGAAGAACGGCCTCAAGGTCATGGCCAAGGTGAAGAGCATGGCCATTTCCGGCTGCGCGCCCGAGATCATGGGCATCGGCCCTGTTGAAGCCTCGAAGAAAGCGCTGAAGCGCGCGGGCATCACCATGGACGATATCGACGTGGTCGAGCTGAACGAGGCGTTCTCCAGCCAGTCGCTCGCCTGTATCGGCGACCTCGGCATTCCCGAGGGCAAGATCAATCTCGACGGTGGCGCGATCGCCATCGGTCACCCATTGGGCGCGACCGGCGCACGGATCGTGGGCAAGGCCGCCAGCCTCTTGCAGCGCGAGGGCAAGAAGCACGCGCTCGTCACCCAGTGCATCGGCGGCGGACAGGGCATCGCGACCATCCTGGAGGCCGCGTAATGCCAGAGAACACTCAGGATAAGTCCATCAAGAAAGTCTGCGTGATCGGCGCCGGCACTATGGGTGCCGGCATTGCCGCCCAGATCGCCAATGCCGGCGTTCCGGTGCTGCTGCTGGATATCGTTCCCAAGGACGGCGACAACCGCAACGCCATTGCCGAGGGCGCGGTCAAGAAAATGCTGAAGGCCGACCCTGCCCCCTTCATGGGCAAGCGTCCGGCCAAGCTGGTCGAGACCGGGAATATCGAGGACGACCTCGACAAGGTTGCCGAGTGCGACTGGGTTGTCGAAGCCATCATCGAGCGGCTCGACATCAAGCAGAACCTCTACGCCAAGCTGGAAGAGGTTCGGAAGGACGGCACGGCCGTGTCCTCCAACACTTCCACCATACCGCTCGAGCAGCTGACGGATGGCCGGTCGGACGCGTTCAAGCGCGATTTCCTCATCACCCACTTCTTCAATCCGCCGCGCTACATGCGGCTGATCGAGCTGGTTGCGGGTCCGAAGACGGACAAGGCCACCCTCGAAATGGTGCGCGAATTCGTGGACCGGAAGCTCGGCAAGACGCCTGTCGATGCCGAGGATTCGCCCGGATTCATCGCCAACCGCATCGGCACGTTCTGGATCCAGCAGGCGGTTAACTCCGCCTTCGACATGGGTCTGACGGTCGAGGAAGCGGACGAGATCGGCGGCCGCCCCATGGGCGTGCCCAAGACCGGCATTTTCGGCCTGATCGACCTCATCGGCATCGACCTGATGCCGCACCTGATGGAGTCGCTGACCAGCACGCTGCCCGAGGACGACTGGTACCAGAAGATCGCCCGCAAGGAGACGCTGATCGAGGGCATGATCGAGAGCGGCTATACCGGCCGCAAGGGCAAGGGTGGCTTCTACACCCTGGAAAAAGGTGAAGGCGGCCAGCGCACCAAGATGGCGAAGGACCTGAAGTCCGGCGAATACCGCGCCGCGGCGCGCCCCGGCATCGTGCAGGGCTCCGCCAAGAAGGACCTGAAGGCGCTCATCTCGCAAAAGGGCAAGGTGGGCGACTATGCCTGGGCCATTCTCGGTCCGACTCTTTCCTACGCCGCCAGCATCGTGCCCGAGGCGACCGCTACGGTGGTCGGCGTGGATGACGCCATGAAGCTGGGCTACAACTGGAAGTCGGGCCCGTTCGAGATGATCGACAAGATCGGCGTGGCCCATCTCGTCGAACGGCTCGAGGCCGACGACCTGCCCGTGCCCGAGATCCTGCGCAAGGCCGATGGCCGCAGCTTCTACCGCGTCGAGAACGGCAAGCGCCAGTATCTCGGCACCGATGGCGAGTACCACGATGTCGAGCGTCCCGACGGCGTGCTTTTGCTGGAGGACATCAAGCTTTCCGCAGAGCCGATCATCGCGAATGGTTCGGCTGCGCTGTGGGATGTCGGCGACGGCGTGGTGGCGCTCGAATTCACCGGCAAGGCCAATGCGCTCGACGAGCAGGTGATGAAGCTGATCCAGAAAGCCATCCCGCTGGTCAAGAAGGACTACAAGGCGCTTGTCGTCTACAACGAGGGGTCCAACTTCTCCGTGGGTGCCAATCTGGGCCTTGCCATGTTCGCGATGAACATCGCCGCGTGGAGCGAAGTGGAAAAGCTCGTGAAGGGCGGACAGGATGCCTACAAGGCGCTCAAATACGCCCCCTTCCCCGTCGTCTCCGCCCCTGCCGGCATGACCGTGGGCGGCGGCTGCGAGATTTGCCTCAATTCCGACGCCATCCAGGCCCATGCCGAAACCTATATCGGCCTTGTCGAGACCGGCGTGGGCATCGTGCCTGGCTGGGGCGGCTGCGGCGAAATGCTCAGCCGCTGGATCGACAATCCGCGCCACCCGAACGGCCCCATGCCTGCCGTGTCCAAGTGCTTCGAGATCATTTCCACCGCCACGGTTGCAAAGTCCGCTACCGAAGCGAAGGAATACGGTTTCCTGCGCCGCGACGACGGTGTTACCATGAACCGCGACCGCCTGCTCTACGAAGCGAAGCAGCGCGCGCTGGCCATGGCGGACGGCTACGAGGCCCCGGAAAAGCCCGAATATCGCCTGCCCGGCCCGAGCGGAAAGGCGGCGCTGGAACTCGCGGTGGAGAGCTTCCACCGGCAGGGCAAGGCGACCGACCACGATCTGACGGTGGCGGGCGAACTCGCCACCATCCTGACCGGCGGCGATACCGACATCACCGAAGTGCTGAGCGAGGCCGACCTGCTCAAGCTGGAGCGCGAAAGCTTCATGCGCCTCGTCCGCAATCCGAAGTCGCAGGCCCGTGTCGAGCACATGCTCGAGACGAACAAGCCGCTTAGAAACTGAACCGAGAGAGGATTTGTCCAATGCAAGTCTATGAAGCCCCCATCCGCGACATGCGCTTCAACATCTACGAACTCCACGAGGACGACGGTTTCGGCGATCTCGAGGGCTTCGAGGATTTCGACGAGGACGTGACGAACGCCATTCTCGAGGAAGCGAACAAGCTGTGTCGCGACGTTCTCCTGCCGATCAACTGGCCCGGCGACCAGCAGGGCTGCCGGATCGAGAATGGCGTCGTGCGCACGCCCGATGGTTTTCCAGAAGCCTACAAGCAGTTCTGCGAAGGCGGCTGGGCCAGCCTCGGCGTCTCGGAGAAGTGGGGCGGACAGGGCGCGCCGCACGCCATCGGCAAGATGGTGGAGGAAATGACCTGCTCGGCGAACCTCTCCTTCGGGCTCTATCCGGGCCTTACCGGCGGCGCGATGGTGTCGCTGGAAGCCTATGGCAGCGAGGACCAGAAGAACCTCTACATGCCCAAGATGGCGAGCGGCGAGTGGTCGGGCACGATGTGCCTCACGGAGTCGCATTGCGGCACCGATCTCGGCCTGCTGCGCACCAAGGCGGTGCCGCAGGAAGATGGCAGTTACCTTGTCACCGGAAACAAGATCTTCATCAGCGCCGGCGACCATGACCTGACCGACAACATTGTCCATCTGGTGCTGGCGCGCCTGCCCGATGCGCCCCCGGGCGTGAAGGGCATCTCCATGTTCCTCGTGCCCAAGTACCTGCCCAACGACGATGGCACGCCGGGCAATTACAACAACGCCAAGGCCACCGCGATCGAGCACAAGATGGGCCTCAAGGCGTCTGCAACCTGCCAGATGTCGTTCGAGGATTCCAAGGGCTGGCTCGTGGGCGAACCGAACCGTGGCCTCGAGGCCATGTTCGCGATGATGAATACGGAGCGCGTAGCCGTGGGCATCCAGGGCCTCGGCGTGGGTGAGATCGCCTACCAGTCGGCAGTCTACTACGCGAAGGACCGCTTGCAGGGCCGCTCGCTCTCGGGCGTGAAGAACCCGGACGGGCCTGCCGATCCGATCATCGTACACCCCGACGTTCGCCGCATGCTGATGACGATGCGCGCCTATAACGAGGGCAGCCGCGCCGTCTCCGCTTGGGTCAGCCGCGCGCTCGACGCCGAACACGCCGCGAAGGAGCCCGAGGCCCGCGAACGCGCCAAGGATTTCGTCGCGCTGATGACACCGGTGGTGAAGGCGCTGTTCACCGATCTCGGCCACGAGAGCGCGCATCTCGCGGTGCAGGTGCATGGCGGCCACGGCTACATACAGGAAACCGGCGTGGAGCAGTTCGCCCGCGATGCGCGCATCGCGCAGATCTACGAGGGCACGAACGGCATCCAGGCATTGGATCTCGTGGGTCGCAAGCTGCCCGATCGCATGGGCCGCAACCTGCGCAGTTTCTTCCACCCGGTGTCGCAATTCATCGAGGACAACGGCTCCGACGCGAATATCGGCAAGATGGTGGGCAGCCTGCAGCAAGCCTTCGGGGCGCTGCAGATGTCCACCGGCCATATCGCGCAGAAGGGCATGAAGGATCCCGAGGAAGCAGGCGCCGCGGCGACCGACTACCTGCGTCTGCTGGGCTTCGTCGCGATGGGCTACTGTTTCGCCAAGGCGGCAAAGATTGCCCATGCAAAGCTGGAGCAGGGCACGGATGACGAGGCTTTCTACAAAGCCAAGATCACCACCGCACGCTTCTTCTTCGATCGGCTGCTGCCGCCGGCCATGGCGCAGATGATGGCGATCACCAGCGGCAAGGCGAGCATGATGGACATGCCCGAGGAAGCGTTTTGAGCGCCTCGCTGGAGCGCTTCGCTGGCGGGTTGAAAGTGCCCGCCATCGTCGCGCCCATGTTTCTCGTCTCCGGACCGGACCTGGTGGTGGAAAGCTGCAAGGCCGGGCTTTGCGGAACCTTCCCCGCACTCAACCAGCGCACCACCGAAGGGTTCGACGAGTGGCTGACCGAGATCAAGGAGCGGCTGGGCGAGGATGACGCACCCTATGGCGTTAACCTGATCGTCCACGGCTCCAACCCGCGTGTGCAGGCCGATCTGGAGGTCTGCATCAAGCACGAGGTGCCGCTCATCATCACCTCGCTGGGCGCGGTGCCCGAGCTGGTAGACGCGGTGCACTCCTATGGCGGGCTCGTCTTCCACGACGTCATCAAGAAGCGGCATGCCGAGAAGGCCGCCGAAGCGGGCGTGGACGGCATTATTGCCGTCGCCGCCGGTGCTGGCGGCCATGCGGGCACCTACAGTCCCTTCGCCCTCACCAGCGAGATCCGCGAGTTCTGGGACGGGGCGCTGATCCTGTCGGGCTCCATGAGCCACGGCGGGCACATCGCGGCAGCACAGATGATGGGCTGCGACTTCGCCTATTTCGGCAGCCATTTCATCGCCGCGACCGAGAGCATGGCCTCGCAGGAGCAGAAGGACATGATGATCGGCGCAGGCGCGGGCGACATTACCTATACGGACCGGGTAACGGGCGTGGGCGCCAATTTCCTCACTCCCAGCCTCGATGCGGCCACGTTGCACGATGCGCCCGGCGAAATGTCGCTGAACGAGGAAGCGAAGGCCTGGAAGACCATCTGGTCCGCCGGCCACGGAACGGGTGCAACGCGCGAAGTTCGCCCGGCGAAGGAAATCTGCGAGCAACTGATTGCCGAATACGAGGCCGCGCGCGCGAAATTCTGCGGGTGAGCGGCACCAGCGGCCCCGTTGGCCGTTGTAATCGCTGAATGTCGCAGAGCCCACCTCGCCCGCGTCCCCGCATCACCGCCATCGCGACCGCGGTGCCGGAAAGCGACGTGCACGCAAGCTATACCGAATGGGCTGCAAGCCAGTTGCCGGACGAACGCAAGGCTGCGCTGTTCCGCCGCATGGAAGCACGCGGCGGTATCTCGCATCGCTACTCGGTGCTGACCGGAAGCGATGCTGCGATGGATTTCGGCAGCTTCTACATGAACGGCGCAGAGCCTGGCACGGGCGAGCGCATGAAACGCTATGCCGCCGCCGCGCCCGACCTTGCCATGAAGGCGATCGAGGGCCTCCCCTCCACTGATGGCATCACCCACATCGTGATTGCGAGTTGCACCGGCTTCATGGCGCCGGGCCTCGACCAGCTGATCGCCCGCCGCCTCGGCCTGTCTTCGGGTGTGGAGCGCGTCTCCATCGGCTTCATGGGGTGCTATGCCGGGATCACCCTGCTGCGCACCGCGGCGCATATCGTGCGCTCCGACCCCACTGCCCGCGTGCTTGCCGTGTCGGTGGAGCTGTGCTCGCTGCACTTGCAGGAAACCGGCGATATCGAGAGCCTGCTTGCCATGGGCCAGTTCGCGGACGGCGCGTCTGCGGTTCTCGTATCGGGCGAAGGCGAAGGGCTGGGCCTCGGCGAAGGCCTGTCGCTGGCGCTGGAGGAATCGGACGACCTCATCACCTGGACCATCGGCGATAGCGGCTTTGCCATGCACCTCTCGGGCGAAGTGCCCGCACGGCTGGCCGAAGCGCTCGATAGCAGCGACGTGCAGAAAGCGCTCCTTGGGGAGGGACATCCGCTAAGCTGGGCCGTCCATCCGGGCGGGAAATCGGTACTCGATGCCGTGGAGCGCGGCCTGTCGCTGGAGAAGGATGCGCTCGCGGCTTCGCGCTGCGTGCTGGACGAGTTCGGCAACATGTCGTCCGCCACCGTCCTCTTCGTGCTGGAGAAGCTGGCGCAGGAGCGGCCTGCAAATGGCATTGCGCTCGCCTTCGGCCCGGGCCTCGCCATGGAGGGCCTGCGCTATGGCTGGATCAAGGCCGATGCTGACTGAACGGCGCGACACCGAGGAACTGATGGACGATCCGGCCCTGCCCGCATTCGTCTATCGCACCGTTCTCGGTGACCTTGCCAAGGTAAACCGCACCACGATAGCCTATCGCCCTACCCTGCAGTTTCTCGGGACCGCCCTGGCAAAGCGCAAGGAATTCAAGCTGCTGGATGTCGGTTTCGGTCAGGGCGATACGCTGCGCGAGATCGCGCGCTGGGCCAGGAGGCATCGCAAGCGGGCGACGCTGGTGGGAGTCGATCTCAATCCGAACAGCGCCGCTGTCGCCAGGGAGGTCACGCCGCATGACTTGCCGATAACCTACATCACCGGAGACTATGCCGACCTGATGGACGGCAGCTGGGACGTGATCGCATCCAGCCTCGTCGCCCATCACATGAGCCGCGAGCAACTCCTCGCCTTCCTGCGAACGATGGAGAGCGAAGCGCGGGCCGGATGGTTCGTGAACGATTTGCACCGCAGCACGCTCAGCTATCTCGGCTATCCCATTCTTGCCGCGCTGGCGGGCTGGCACCGGATCGTGCGTCTCGACGGGCAGACCTCCATCGCCCGCGCCTTCCGGACGGATGAGTGGCACGAATTGCTCGAAAGCGCATCCGTGACCGGCGCCCGGGTCGAAAGGAAGTTTCCCTTCCGCCTGTGCGTCTCCCGGGTGCGCTGATGGCCCGCCCGCTGATCCTGGGTGCCGGGCCTGCGGGATGCGCGGCGGCGGTGGAACTGGCTCGCTCGGGAGTGTCCCCTACCCTGCTTGATCGCTGCGCGACTGTTGGCGATCCACTGTGCGGCGGGTTCATGAGCTGGCGCACGCTTTCCCAGCTGGAGGCTCTGGGGATCGACCTTTCCGACCTTGGCGGGCAGCCTGTCGATCGCTTGCGCCTGTTCGGCCGGGGCACTTGGGTAGAGACGCCCCTCCCCCGCCCTTCGCTTGGCCTGTCGCGCCATGCGCTGGACACGCGGATGCGCGAGACGGCGACGACTGCGGGCGCGCAGTTCGCGATCGACACGATACGCGGCATTTCCGCCAGCACTGCGCATGGTCAGCGGCAGGACTGGCATGGCGAAAGCCTGTTTCTCGCTACAGGCAAGCACGACGTTCGCGGTCATTCCCGCCCGCGCCAGTCCGAAGATCCGGCGCTTGGCCTGCGCCTGCGCCTCCCGCCCGGCAATGCGCGCAGGCGGTTGATCGGCTCGGCCATCGAACTGCACCTGTTTCGCGGCGGCTATGCCGGGATCGTCCTGCAGGAAGGCGGCTCCGCCAATATCTGCCTTGCGCTACGCAAGTCCGCGCTGGCCAGTGCCGGAGGCGATCCGCTCACCCTGCTTTCGCGCGTGGCCGAGGACAATGCCGGTTTTGCAGACCGCCTCGGACCGGACTTCTCGAGGGCCCGGGTCGAGAGCATCGGCGCAGTCCCCTATGGCTGGATCGCGCATGAAACCAAGCCGGGCCTGTTTCGTCTTGGCGACCAGGCGGCGGTAATCCCCTCATTGGCGGGCGAAGGCATGTCGATTGCCGTCGCCAGCGGCACGATGGCGGCCCGGCACTGGCTGCAAGGCGGCACCGGCGCTGCGCAAGCCTACCAGCGTGCCTTTGCCGCGCGCGCCTACCGGCCAGTACAAATGGCGAAGGCGGCGCGGGTCCTGGCAGAGACCCGTCTCGGCGCGGCTGCCGCCCTTGCCCTTGCGCGGTTGCTGCCCGGCCTCGTCATCGACCTTGCCGAGCGCTGCCGCATCGGGCGCGACTCCATCCAGTCCGACCGGGCGACTTGCACCCATGCGCGTCCCTGCTAAGACGCCCGCAAATTTCAGCAAATCGAGACAAGGCAGAACTCATGGCGAAAATTCAGGTCAAGAACCCCATCGTGGAGATCGACGGCGACGAGATGACGAAGATCATCTGGGAGTGGATCCGTGAACGGCTGATCCTGCCCTATCTCGATGTGGACCTGAAATATTACGACCTGTCCGTGCAGAAGCGCGACGAGACCGACGACCAGATCACCGTCGATGCCGCCAATGCGATCAAGCAGTACGGCGTGGGCGTGAAATGCGCCACCATCACCCCGGACGAGGCTCGCGTCGAGGAATTCAGCCTCAAGAAGATGTGGCGCTCGCCCAATGGCACCATCCGTAACATCCTGGGCGGCACGATCTTCCGCGAGCCCATCGTGATCGACAACGTGCCGCGCCTCGTACCCGGCTGGACCGATCCCATCGTGGTCGGCCGCCATGCCTTCGGCGACCAGTACCGCGCCACCGACACCCTCATCCCCGGCGCCGGCAAACTGCGCCTGGTGTTCGAGGGCGAGGATGGCAACACCATCGATCTCGACGTGCACACCTTCGACCAGCCCGGCGTGGCGATGGCGATGTACAACCACGACGAATCGATCCGCGACTTCGCGCGCGCCAGCTTCAATTACGGCCTCGACCGCGGCTGGCCCGTGTACCTGTCCACCAAGAACACGATCATGAAAGCCTATGACGGGCGCTTCAAGGACCTCTTCCAGGAAGTGTTCGACAATGAAGGCTTTGCCGAGAAGTTCGAGAAGGCGAACATCACCTACGAGCACCGCCTGATCGACGACATGGTCGCCGCCGCGCTCAAGTGGAACGGCAAGTTCATCTGGGCCTGCAAGAACTACGACGGCGACGTGCAGTCCGACGTCGTCGCGCAAGGCTTCGGCTCGCTCGGCCTGATGACCAGCGTGCTGATGACGCCCGACGGCAAGACCGTGGAAGCCGAAGCCGCGCACGGCACCGTGACGCGCCACTATCGCCAGCACCAGGAAGGCAAGGCGACCTCCACCAACCCCATCGCCAGCATCTTCGCCTGGACGCGCGGCCTGATGTATCGCGGTCGCTTCGACAACACGCCCGACGTGGTGGCCTTTGCCGAGACGCTGGAGAAGGTCTGCGTGGAATGCGTGGAAAGCGGCAAGATGACCAAGGATCTCGCGCTTCTCATCGGTCCCAAGCAGAACTGGATGACGACCGAACAGTTCTTCGAAGCTATCGTGGAAGGTCTCGAGACCAAGATGAAGGAACAGGGCCTGGGCTGAGCCGGAGGCTGAGCGGCCATGACCAAGGCCCGTCTTGAAGTCCGCGCGGCGCAGATCGGCGATGTCAGGCGCATCGCCGCTCTCGCCAAGCGCGTGTACGAGGATTTCGTCCCTTACACGCAGAGCGAGATCCGCGGCCAGATCAACAACTATCCCGAGGGGTGCTTCGTCGCCTTCCTCGACGACAAGCTGATCGGCTATTGCGCCACCATGCGCATCAGCGGCGACAAGGCGCTGCGCCCGCATGGCTGGGACGAGATCACCGGCAATGGCTATGGCAGCCGCCACGATCCGAAGGGCGACTGGCTCTACGGCTACGAACTGTGCGTCGATCCCAAGACGCGGGGCACCCGCATCGGACGCAGGCTGTACGAGGAACGCCGCGCGCTTGCCGAGCAGGAGGAGCTGAAGGGCATCGTCTTCGGCGGGCGCATGCCCAACCTGTCGAAGAGCTGGCGGCGGGTGGACGGGCCCGACGATTACCTCGCCAAGGTCATTGCCGGAAAGATCCACGACCCGGTGGTGCGCTTCCAGCTCGCCAACGGCTTCGAGCCCATCGGCATCCTTTCCAACTACCTGCCGGAGGACAAGCGCAGCCGCGCCTTCGCCACGCACATGGTGTGGCGCAATCCCTTCGTGGACCAGGAAGCCAGCCCCAAGGCCCGCGTACCTCGCGGAGTGGAGAACGTGCGCGTCGCCACCTGCCAGCTGCAGGCGCGCGCCGTCTCCGACTTCGACGAGTTCATGCGCCAGGTGCGTTATTTCGTCGATGTGGCAAGCGATTACGAGTCGGACTTCATTCTCTTTCCCGAGCTCTTCACCCTGATGCTTCTGAGCGCCGAGGAAGAAGAACTCTCGCCGCTCGAAAGCATCGAACGCCTCTCCGAATACACGCCGCGCATCCGCGAGGCGCTGTCCGAGATGGCGCTCAAGTACAACATTAACATCATCGGCGGCTCGCACCCCACCCGTATGGAGGATGGCGACATCCACAATGTCGCGATGGTTTGCCTGCGCGACGGCTCCATTCACGAGCAGGAGAAGATCCACCCCACGCCCAACGAGGCCTACTGGTGGAACATCCATGGCGGCGACACGGTGGACGTGATCCAGACCGATTGCGGTCCGGTGGGCGTGCTCATCTGCTACGACAGCGAATTCCCCGAGCTCGCTCGCCGCCTGGCTGACGAGGGGGCGCGAATCATCTTCGTGCCCTTCTGCACAGACAGCCGGCAGGGCTACATGCGCGTTCGCTACTGCGCCGCCGCCCGTGCGATCGAGAACCAGTGCTACGTCGTGATGAGCGGCAATGTTGGCAACCTGCCCAACGTCGCCAACATGGATATCCAGTACGCGCAAAGCTGCATCCTGACACCGTGCGACTTCCCCTTCGCACGTGACGGCATTGCAGCCGAAGCGAGCGAGAACGTGGAAACGCTGACGATCAGCGACGTCAACCTCGCCGATCTCGCCTGGGCCCGCGCGGAAGGCACGGTGCGCAACCTCGCCGACCGCCGGTTCGACCTCTATCGCATCGAATGGGAGCAGAAGGGCTCGGGCGGCGACGCAACCGACATCAGCGGTCCGCCGCCGATGCAGCAGCACGGCCCCGGCGGCGGCTAGGTGCTTACAAAGCAGCCCGATTAACTAATCGCTACACCTAATTGCGTAAGCGCCTCCGGAGGGAGACCAAGCGCATGATAGAGAGCGAGATTCGGCTGACTTTGCGAAGTCGAGCCTTGCAATGGCTGACCGATCCGGGCCGGTCGGTGCCGGAAGCCATCCGCCAGCAATTGCTGCTGCAACTGCTGGCGTCACCCGGCGCCATCGCCATGGGCGCGATAGTCGGATTGGTCGTCAGCGTAGCGAGTATCGCGCGCGATGGTTCGGCGATCTTCGTGATCCTGCTGCTGCTTGAAGGCCTCATCGCCTGCGCGCGCTTCGCGACGCTTGCTCACTTGCGCGCGCAGGCCAAGGCCGGGATTTCGGCCGACATCGGCATTGCCATCGTCCTGTCGTGCCTGTGGTGCGCCCTTCAGGGCATGACCGCGTTCTTCGCCATGCGCACGCAGGACCCCGTCCTGATGGTGCTTACCGCAACCATGGTCATGGCGCTCATCGGCCCCCTATGTGCGCGTAACTATGCCGCCCCGCGCCTCGCCCTGCTACTGGTCTGCCTGTGCGACTTTCCCTTCGCGATCGGTGCCCTGGCGACAGGGAATCCCTGGTTCCTCATCATTGCCGCGATGACGCCGCTCTTCCTGTTCGGCGCCTTGCAGATCGTGACGAACTACAAGTCCGCAATGGTCCGCGCGCTGTCGGCGGAGCACGAGAACCTTAGGCGTTCGCGTCGCGATCCGCTGACGGATCTGCTCAACCGCGGCGGGCTGGACGCGCAGATGGAAAAGCTTGCCAGCACGCAGCCCCTGGCGGTGATTGCAATGGACCTCGACGGGTTCAAGGAGATCAACGACCGATACGGGCACGCGGCGGGCGATGCCGTGCTGAAGGAAGTCGCCAGGCGGATGAGCGCGGTCGTGCCGGCGCCGGACATACTGGCGCGGCTGGGCGGCGACGAATTCATGGCCGTGCTGCCGGGCAGTCCACCCGACATGGTGGAGCAAAGAGCAAAGGCCCTCCTGCACGCAATCCGCGACAACAGCTATGCCATAAGCGGAGCGTCGCCAGTGCACATCGGCATGAGCCTTGGTTACGCATGCCTGCCGGAAGATACGACTTCGGTCGACCGGCTGCGCGAATATGCCGACGCGGCGCTCTATCATGCGAAGGGCGCGGGCAAGGGAAAGACCGCACGTTACGAGGGGAAGCTGGCGGCCTGATACCTGGTGATCCCGGCAATCCAGGCGGCCCGCCGCGATGCGCCGGAACGAACTGCGCTCCAGCAGTCCGCTCGCCCCCCCATCAGGGTCAGGTACGAGCGAATTTCCGCTGCAAGTAGGGCGGCGCCCAATCGAGATAGATATCCTTCAACAGCGACTGGACCGCAAACCTGGCGCCCGAACCGGGGCGCTGGCGCAATGCAGTAGTCTGACCTGAGTGCGAGCTCCGCAATGCGCGCGATGGAACTGCCTCTCCGCCTTTTCCTGCTGGCGATCGAACTGGCGCCCCGCCCTTGTGGGAAATACTTCCAGGACCGGGGGTCAGGCCCGCAAGCCCTGTTCCCTCGCCGAACCCGCAGTCGCCTTGCTCACCAGCCAGATTGCCAGCCATGCGGCGATAAAGCCCGGGATGATCTCGTAGATGCCGGGGCCGCCGAGGAACTCGCTGTTCCAGCCCAGCGCGATCCACGCGATCACAACGCCCGCACCCGTAATCAGGCCGGCCACTGCGCCCGCGCCCGTCATGCGCTTCCATGTCAGCGAGAGGATGATCAGCGGACCGAAGGCCGCGCCGAAACCGGCCCAGGCATTGGCGACCAGTGCCAGCACGCCGCTTTCAGGATCGCTGGCGATGAGGATCGCCGCCACCGAGACCAGCGCCACGCAGATGCGGCCGACATTCACCATCTCCGTTTCGCTTGCCTGCTTGCGCAGGAAGAGCCGGTAGAAGTCTTCCGTAAGGGAGCTGGAAGAAACCAGTAGCTGCGAGGAAATCGTGCTCATGATCGCGGCCAGCAATGCGGCCAGCAGGAAGCCGGTTACGAAAGGATGGAACAGGGTATTGGCAAGGAGAATGAAGATCGTCTCCGAATTCTCCAGCGAGAGGCCATTCATTTCCACATGTGCGCGGCCCGCCAGGCCCACGCCCAGCGCGCCGATAAGCGCGACCAGCATCCACGAAAGACCGATATTGCGAGCCGCCGGAATGCCGCCCTCCTTCACCGCCATGAAGCGCACGATAATATGCGGCTGGCCGAAATAGCCGAGGCCCCATGAGACTGCCGAAAGGAAGCCGATTACCGACAATCCGCCGAACCAGGTCAGGAAGTCCGGATCCACCGCGCGCAAGGCATCGCCGGTCGCGCCCCAGCCATCGCCGAACAGGACCACCAGCGGCATCACGACGAGCGCCACCACCATGATGCAGCCCTGCACGAAGTCAGTGAGGCTCACCGCAAGAAAGCCGCCTACCATCGTATAGGCCAGCACAACGATCGCCGTCAGCAGCACGCCCGCCATGTAGGGCGAGAAGCCCAGCACCGGCGTATCGATGAAGGTGCTCTCGAACAGCAGGCCGCCGCCGACGAGGCCTGCGGCGGAATAGACCGCGAAGAAGATCACGATGATGATGGCCGAGGTGACGCGCAAGGCAATCGCCTTGTCCGGGAAACGGTTGGCGAGGAATTGCGGGATCGTCAGCGCGTTGCCGTACTCCACCGTCTGTTTCCGCAGGCGCGGAGCGACGATGAACCAGTTGGCGACGGCACCTGCGAACAGGCCGATGCCGATCCATGCCTCCACCAGTCCCGAGAGGTACAGCGCACCCGGAAGTCCGAGCAGGAGCCAGCCCGACATGTCGGACGCCCCTGCGGACAGAGCGGCGACGGCTGGCGGCAGGTCGCGCCCGCCCAGCAGATAGCCTTCGCTATCCTCGGTCGAGCGTTTCCAGGCATAAAGGCCGATCCCCAGCATGAGGACGAAATACAAGGCTAGCGCGATCAGTGTCGGTGTCTGCATGAGCGCCATGCATACTGATGAATCGCGCTCTGGCTAGGGTGAGTCGAAGGTTTCCTACACCGCGCCTGTGATGGCTTGCTCTCGGTCATGGTCACACAGGAAGCCCGGACTTTAGCGATTTTCCAATGTGGAGCGCTGTTGTGGAACAGCTTTTCGCGCTGGCCTCGCCTTGCCTTCAATTGCTGCACGACTGGTTCCGGCTGCCAGATGAACGTGGGGCGGAATATTTCTGCTCCAGGACAGTGTTCCATGTGTTCCACATTAGTTGGATTTGGTCGTTGCCCTCGCCTGCCGCCCTGCCCTACAACCGGCGCAATGCACGGGGCCGAAGCCATATCGCCGATCATGAAGGACGCGCTCGTCATCCTCGGCGCGGCTGGAATCGTGATCCCGCTTTTTGCGCGCTTCCGCGTCACCCCGATCATCGGCTTCATCCTGATCGGCCTGCTCGTCGGACCCTATGGCCTTGGCCGGATGACGCCGGAATACGATTTCCTCTCCTACGTCACGATCACGGAGCCGGAACGGCTGGAGCCCTTCGCCGAGTTCGGCATCATCCTGCTGCTGTTCGCCATAGGACTGGAGCTGAGCTTCAACCGTTTGTGGCAACTCAGGAAACTCGTGTTCGGACTCGGCGCTCTGGAACTGCTGGTGATCGGATCGCTGCTGGCGGCAATCCTCTCGATGATGGGGCAGTACTGGACAGGCGCGATGGCGCTTGGCCTTGCCCTCGCCTTCTCCTCCACCGCGCTGGTGCTGCCGATCTCGGGCACCAACACCCCGGTGGGCCGCGCCGCGCTTTCCATGCTGCTGTTCGAGGACATCATGATCGTGCCGGTCATCTTCCTCCTCGGCGCGCTGGCGCCCTTCGCCGCGGAGGAAGGGCTGACGGGCCTCATCGACACGCTTTGGCAAGGCCTGCTGGTGGTCGTGGTAATGATGGTCGCGGGCCGCTTCCTGCTGCCGCGCCTGTTCGCCCAGGCCGCGCGTACCAAGAGCCCGGAACTGTTCCTCGCCGCCAGCCTGCTGGTCGTGATCGGGGCCAGCCTTGCCACCGCCTTCGTCGGCCTTTCACCGATCGTCGGCGCCCTGATCGCCGGCCTGCTGATCGCGGAGACCGAGTATCACAACGAAGTCGAGGGCATCATGGAGCCGTTCAAGGGTCTTGCTCTCGGTATCTTCCTCATCACGGTGGGCATGGGCATCGACCTCGCCACCATCTGGGACAATCTCTGGATGATCCTGGGCGCCGTCGTGGGTGTGCTGACCCTGAAAGCCGTGGTCACCGGCGTGCTGCTACGGCTGATGGGCGCGCGGCGCAGCACCGCCACCGAGACCGGCATCCTCATGGCAAGCCCGTCCGAGACGACGCTGATCGTGCTGGCGGCCGCCACCAGTGCCATGCTGATCCAGCCCGGCACGGCGCAATTCTGGCAGATCGTCACCGCCATCGGCCTTACCATCACGCCTTTGCTGGCGCTGCTGGGCCGCACGGTGGCAAGCCGCGTCGACCCCGCGCCTTCACTGGAGGACCTCGACGACGACCGCGAGATGCCGCGCGTCGTGATCGTCGGCTTCGGCCGCGTCGGCAAGCTGGTGGCGCAGATGCTCGACACGCATGGCAAGGCCTATGTCGGCATCGATGCCGATTCGGACCTCATCGAACAGGCGAGGCGCGAGGGCTATTACGCCATCTTCGGCAACGCCATGCGCTCGGACGCGCTCGATCACATCGGCATCGACACGGCGCCCGCGGTAATCCTGACGATGGACGAGCACGTGCTGGCACAGCGACTGGTGAAGAAAATCCGCGCCGCAAGGCCCGACGTGCCTATCATCGCCCGTGCCCGCGACAGCTTTCACGCGGCCGAACTCTATCGCAGCGGAGCAACCACGGCAGTGCCGGAAACGCTGGAAAGCTCGCTCCAGCTGTCCGAGGCTGCGCTGGTGGACCTTGGCGTCGCGATGGGGCCGGTCATTGCCTCCATTCACGAGAAGCGCGACGAGTTCCGCGAAACCATCCGCCAGGAAGGCGCGCTGGAGGCCAAGCCCAAGCTGCGCACGAGCACCGCGAAAAGCTGAACTTTCTCGGAAATACCGGTCGGTTGGCGCGTTGGTGGGGAAAGGAGATTTTCACATGAGCGATGACAACATCGATCCCACCAAGCCCGTCCCCAATGACGAGAAGTTCAAGCCGAAGAACGTCGCTGGTGGTCAGGAACACGGCCGCGCCACGCGCAACATGAAGGACGTTCCGCGCGGAAGCGATGGAGACCGTCGCCGCGCCGCCCAGAACCGCACCGACTGAAAACACTGTCCTACAGTCAAGACCGCCGGCGACCTGCAAAGGGTCGTCGGCGCTTTTGCATGCCCGGTCAAGTGAATGCGCGGTCGTTCAGGCCGTTTCAGTCGCCAGGGCTTCACGTACGGCAGCGAGCGCCGCATCGGCCTTGTCGCCATCGGGTCCGCCGCCCTGGGCCATATCCGGACGGCCCCCGCCGCCCTTCCCGCCCAACGCCTCGACACCCGCGCGCACGAGATCGACTGCGCTGATGCGGCTCGTCAGGTCATCGGTCACGCCGACAGCGAAAGCGGCCTTGCCGTCATTCACCGCGCAGATGGCCGCAATGCCCGAACCCATGCGCGCCTTTGCCTCGTCGAGCAGGCCTCGCAACTCCTTCGGGTTCATGCCGTGAAGCACTTGGCCGGAGAACTTCACCCCGGCAATCTCCTCGTCCGCCTGCGGCGCGCTGCCTCCGCCACCACCGAGCGCCAACTGCTTCCTCGCCTCGGCAAGCTCGCGTTCCAGCGCCTTGCGCTCCTCCACAAGCGCCGCGACGCGGGCTTCAACTTCATCGGGCGATGTCTTCAGGGTGGAAGCGACGGACTTGAGCATGTCCTCGCGTCCGACGACCCATCGCCGGGCCGCCTCCCCGGTCAACGCCTCGATTCTGCGCACGCCCGAAGAAACCGCGCTTTCCGAGATGATGCGGAACAGGCCAATATCGCCCGTCGCCTTCACATGTGTCCCGCCGCAAAGCTCGACTGAATAGTTGCGACCGGATCCACCCTGGTCCGGACGCCCCATCGACAGTACGCGCACCTCGTCACCATACTTCTCGCCGAACAGCGCCATGGCGCCCGCGGCAATGGCATCGTCCGGGCTCATCAGTTGCGTGCGTACCTCTTCGTTCGCCCGGATTTCGGCGTTCACTTCGGCCTCGATCGCGGCAATCTCCTGCGCCGTGATCGGCTTGGGGTGGGAGAAATCGAATCGCAGGCGGTCCTCGGCAACCAGCGATCCCTTCTGCGTGACGTGCTCGCCCAGATGGTTTCGAAGTGCCGCGTGGACGAGATGCGTGGCCGAATGGTTCGCACGGATACGATCGCGCCGCCCGGCGTCGATGGCGAGATGCACCGTATCGCCGACCGCGATGGTGCCAGATTTGATGGAACCATGATGGGCGTGCAGCCTGCCAAGAGGCTTCGAGGTGTCGCCGACCGCGATCTCGAGACTACCGTCGCCGCTG
The DNA here is from genome assembly GCF_030730945.1 of Aurantiacibacter poecillastricola. Lineage (GTDB taxonomy): Bacteria > Pseudomonadota > Alphaproteobacteria > Sphingomonadales > Sphingomonadaceae > Alteraurantiacibacter > Alteraurantiacibacter poecillastricola. The sequence continues at coordinate 490,718 of NZ_JAVAMS010000002.1, read as the reverse complement.
ATCGTGCCAGCATCACCCGTTTGGCCACCGCTTTCGCCGTAGAACGGCGTCTGGTTCGTAAGGATCAGGACGTCCTGGCCGCTCTCGGCACGCTCAACCTCCTGGCCATCGACGATCAATGCCACGACACGGCCTTCGCCCTCGGTCGAGGCGTAACCGGTGAATTCGGTTGCGCCCTCGCGTTCGGCAATATCGAACCAGTACTCGCCCTCTGCGGACCCGCCCGACCCCTTCCATGCAGCGCGAGCGGCAGCCTTCTGGCGGGCCATGGCCTGATCGAAACCTTCGCGGTCGACGCCCACGCCGCGCGAACGAAGCGCATCCTCGGTGAGGTCATAGGGGAAGCCGTAGGTGTCATAGAGCTTGAACGCGGTCTCACCGGGGAGACTGTCCCCCTTGCCGAGCGATCCAGCTTCCTCGTCGAGCAGGCGAAGACCCTTCTCCAGGGTTTGTCGGAACCGGCTCTCCTCACGCTCGAGAACCTCGGTTATCAGCGCCTGCGCGCGGCCGAGATCGGGATAGGCCTGGCCCATCTCGCTCACCAGCGTGGGCACGAGGCGGTGCATCAGGGGTTGGTCGGCGCCCAGGAGATGCGCGTGGCGCATGGCCCGGCGCATGATACGCCGCAACACGTAGCCGCGTCCCTCGTTCGACGGAAGAACGCCGTCGGCGATCAGGAAGCTGGTGGAACGCAGATGGTCCGCGATCACCCGGTGACTGGCCAAGGCGTCGCCTTCGGCCTTTGCCTTCGCAAGTTCCTCGCTCGCCTCGATGATCGTCCTGAAAGTGTCGGTCTCGAATACATTGTGGACGCCCTGCAGCACGGTGGAGATACGCTCGAGCCCCATGCCGGTATCGATGCTGGGGCGTGGCAAGTCGCCTGAAATCGTGTCGTTCTCCTGCAGGTACTGCATGAAGACGAGATTCCAGATCTCGACGAAACGATCGCCATCCTCTTCCGGCGACCCCGGAGGTCCGCCCGCGACACCCGGCCCGTGGTCCCAGAATATCTCGGAGCATGGACCGCATGGTCCGTCAGCACCCATGGCCCAGAAGTTGTCCTTGGTAGCGATGCGGATGATCCGATCATCGGGCAGGCCGGCGATCCGTTTCCACAGGTCGTAGGCTTCGTCGTCCGTGTGATAGACGGTTACCGTGAGCCGCTTTGCATCGAGGCCAAAGTCGCGCGTAACCATCGCCCATGCAAGCTCGATGGCGCGTTCCTTGAAGTAGTCGCCGAAGCTGAAATTGCCGAGCATCTCGAAGAAGGTGAGATGCCGGGCCGTGTATCCGACGTTGTCGAGGTCGTTGTGCTTGCCCCCGGCGCGGACGCATTTCTGGCTGCTCGTGGCGCGCGGGGCGGGCGGGGTTTCCACCCCGGTAAAGACGTTCTTGAACGGCACCATCCCCGCATTGACGAACATGAGCGAAGGATCGTTGTACGGAACGAGCGGCGCGGACGGCACGATCTCGTGGTCCTCGCTCGCAAAGAAGTCCAGAAAGGTGCGACGAATATCGTTGGTCGAAGTCATGGCCGCGAATTAGGGTGCAAAGGGCGTTCCGGCAAGCGGCCAACGCCTACGCGCTTCGTTTTGCGGTTACGATCCATGCCGCGGCTGAGAGCGAAACGATGCCCGAGCGGCAATTGCGTTCGCAAAGTTCGCGGACGCGAGCGAGGAAGCGCTCGCGTGCGGCGATGTCCATCTCGGCACTCGCTCTTGCGGCAGGACCGATCAGCGAGAAATAGGTCACCGCGTCGCCGACAGGGTCGTCCCCGGTCCCCGCGATCATGGGGAAGTCGAACCGTTCGAAGTCGATGCTTTCCCAGCCACCTGCGCGCAGGATGGATATGACCCAGTCCTGATCGGCGAAGGCAAACGGGCCCGGTCCGGCGGGGTCCATCGGAGGGGGCGCCTCTGGAAGGAGGCGGATGACCTCTGCGAAGCAGGGGTTCTGCGCGATGTCGCGGAAGCAGGAGAACAACAGGCGAGCGCCGGGTTGGGCCTGATGAGCGAGATTGGCGAATGCGCCGGGCGGGTCATCGAAGAACATGACCCCGTGGCGCGAGACCAGCAGATCGGGGGAATTCTCGTCATCGGCGTGCCATTCGGCGGCGTCGGCAAGCTCGAACTGCAGGTTGCCGAAGCGCGATCCGCGTTCGCGCGCTGCCGCTATGAGGGCAGGCGATATGTCGACGCCCCTGACAGCGACATCTGGACGGTTGCGGGCAATGGCCAGCGAGAGCTCGCCGGCGCCGCAGCCGATGTCGAGAACCTGGCGGAAATCGTGTTCGCGCGTCCGGTCCAGAAGGCGCTCGGTGAGATGGGTGAAGCCGCGGTCCGTGCGCCGCCACTGTGCTGACCAGGTCTGGCCGCTACTGCCTTGCCATTCGGTCTTGTCCGTCATGCAGATCCTCCTGCCGATTGCGCAGGAGCCTATTGTGTCGGCCGGCGAAGGACAATCATGCAGGTGCGAAGAAGCCGGCGCGGTGGCTGGGCTTGCCACTGGGCGCCGGCTCCGGTTTCGCAAGGCCCTGAACCGAGCGGTTTCCAACTAACCTGGAACACCTGGAACACGGTCCTGGAGCGAAAAAGCTCCGCGGGCCTTCTTGAGGATCAGTTGTCCGGATCCGCGTCCGGTCCGGTCATCATCTCCTCGGCGACTTCGTCGGTTTTGCTGCGAATGGCAGCTTCCAACTTGTCGCGAACTTCGGGATTTTCCTTGAGGAAGTTCTTGGCGTTCTCGCGGCCCTGGCCGATGCGCACGCTGTCATAGCTGAACCAGGAGCCGGACTTCTCCACGATGCCGGCCTTCACGCCGAGGTCGAGGATCTCGCCGATCTTGGAAATGCCCTCGCCATACATGATGTCGAACTCGACCTGCTTGAACGGCGGCGCGACCTTGTTCTTCACCACCTTCACGCGGGTGGAGTTGCCGATCACCTCGTCGCGGTCCTTGATCTGGCCGGTGCGGCGGATGTCGAGGCGGACCGAGGCATAGAACTTCAGCGCGTTGCCGCCCGTCGTCGTCTCCGGATTGCCGTACATCACGCCGATCTTCATGCGCAGCTGGTTGATGAAGATCACCATGCACTTGGAGCGGTTGATCGAGCCGGTGAGCTTGCGCAGCGACTGGCTCATCAAACGGGCCTGCAGGCCGACATGGCTGTCGCCCATCTCACCCTCGATCTCCGCACGCGGCACGAGGGCCGCCACCGAGTCGACCACCAGCACGTCAACGGCATTGGAGCGCACCAGCGTGTCGGTGATTTCCAGCGCCTGTTCGCCGGTATCGGGCTGCGAGACGACAAGTTCATCGATATCGACGCCCAGTTTCTTCGCATAGACGGGGTCGAGCGCGTGTTCCGCATCGACGAAGGCGGCCGTGCCACCGGCCTTTTGCGCTTCGGCGATCACATGCAGCGCAAGCGTGGTCTTGCCCGAACTTTCGGGGCCATAGACCTCGATCACGCGGCCCTTGGGCAATCCGCCGATACCAAGGGCGATATCGAGACCCAGCGAGCCGGTGGAGATCGACTCCACATTCATCGCTTCCTTCTGGCCCAGCTTCATCGCCGAGCCTTTCCCGAAAGCGCGATCGATCTGCGACAATGCGGCGTCCAGCGCCTTCTGACGGTCCACGTTGGATTCCTTCTCAACAAGCTTCAATTGCGTTGCCATGACATGTGCTCCGTCAGATCGCTAGGGGTCGTGTTCAACTCTTCAACTGCTGTGGTTGTACCTAGTTTGTTCCAAGAGAACAAGAGTAGAACGGAAATTTTCCCTACAGCGCGGAAATCTGCGGTTGCGCGCCACTTCGGCGTTGCAACTATCGCCCGTTAGCTATTGATTTCGCGGACTCTCCATTGCAACTCGCGGGAGCCGTTACCAGGCAGATCGACCTCGATGACGCGCTGTCCATTGCGAATCACTTCACGCGTACCGTCGATAATCCACTGCGAGGGTGCACCGATCTCCAGCCGGACGGTGACGGGGAACGGGTTTGCATTGGTAAGCTCGGCCACCATGTCCCACCAGCGGCGCCTGCCTTCCACCTCGGAGGGCTCGCGCTCCACATCGCAGCGCATGAACACCTGCGCGCTCTCGCCGAGATCCAGTTCGACGTCCTGCCCCGCGGCATAGTCACGCAAGGACTCCTCGGCGACCAGCAGCTCTCCCGCCGGGCTTCTTTCGAAAACGGAGACGGAGCCCGACGGCAGAGCCACTCCGAGACCATGATCCTCGTCATTCACCGTCTCGAGGAGGATGCGCGTGGGGAGGAAGCGTTCATCGCTATCCCAGGGCCGGCAGATGCCTTCGTATGTCAGTTCGCCCTCCACGCCTTCTTCACGCAGGAAAGCGACCTGTTTCAGTCCCTGGGCATTCACATCGACCGGCACGGGGACGCGGTAGAGCTTGAGGTCGCCCAACTGCTCTTCACCGGCCATGACAGCCATCGGTGCAACCGATTCCATCATCGCGTCGGACACGCGCGACCCGGTGACGACGATCATCTGGGGGGCGGCAGGAGGCGGCGGAGGTGGCGGCGGGGGTGGAAACGGGTATGACAAGCCCGCCGCCGTGTCGCCTAGAGGATAGCAGGTGAGACGAAGCGGTCGTGCCTGCGGCGGGTCGGACAGCTCCTCGAAATCGCTGGTGACGTTGAGCGTGCCCGCGACCGCCATCAGTTCGGCATCGGCGAAACTCTGCCCATTGTCGTTGAGGATCGTGAGCCAGCTCGTCAGGTCGAAGCGCACGTCATCGGCCTCGCGCCCTTCGTGCAACGTGGCGACATAGCTTGCTTCCCAGTCGAAACCCCAGGCGAGGTAGGTCAAAGTGACGGTATAGGTGCCGCCCGTTTCGTCGGCAGTGTCGATGGAGAAGATCGGTTCGGAGGAAAGGCCATCAGGCATACTGTCGAAGGTCAACCGCTCGGGAAGGCCGGAGCAGCGCACCGCCTCGTAACCATCCTGCGTTTGCAGCACGAGACCGCCGTCGGCGCGGGTGCGGACGATGGCGCTTTCGCTCTGCTCCTCGCCCGTGGCGGGATTGGTACGGGTGATGCGCACCCGGTTGCCGAGCGAACCGTCGACCAGCGCTGCCGGGCTGAGCAAATCGGCATTGCGGTTCTTCTCGATCGTGCCGCCGGGAAGCCCCGTGACGATGGCCGAAACCGCGACCATGCCTTCCGCCACACCCTCGAAACGAATGCGCGATTCGCCGGGCGGAAGCGTGACGCGGCGAGTCTCGCTGATCATCGCGAAACCTTGCGGCCAGTCGGTGTTCATCGACTGGCCGGTGCTGCGGTTGGGATCGCGATAGACCGTAACGGCGAGCGATTGCGGTTCCGACGCCCGCACCACGGCACGGTCCTGGGCGACCAGAGGAGACGCCAGCGCGAGCAGAGGCAGGACAAGGAGGGCCGAGCGGGCCATGCGCCTGCCCCTCAGTACCGCGTCTCGTAGGTGACGGTCACCTCGCGCTCGCCATTGGCGGGCACGGTGACGCGGTAGAGGCGCGAATCGTAGCTGATCTGCTCGCCCGGCACGTCCTCCGAAACGACACGGTAATCGAGCGACCACCAGCCGCGATTGAGACCGGACTGGGTATATTGCACTTCGACAGGCTCGGGCTTCGCGTTGGTGAACGTGTAGCGCATCGTGGTGCGGTAATAGGTGACAGCGCGGTCAACCTGGACCTCGCGCACGAGTTCGCCGTCCTCGTAGACCCGGTACTGCCTGCTGCGCTCGTACTCGGCTGCGGGAATGCGCTCGCGCGAGACGATCTCGGCCTGAGCGTAGATATCGAAGGCATCTCCGGTCCGCAGCGAGAGGATACTGCCCATCGGTGTGTGGCCAATGCCATTCTCGCCGATGAATTGCGGATTGCCCTGCTGGTCGCGCTGGTAGAAGCGCACGGTGCCAGCCGGAAGCGCGTCACCGAGGCCACCCTCGCGACTGGAATTGAAACTGATGGCGGTTCCGACGGGCTGCGGGTCTTCCTGATTGGTGAGCCAGCCTACTCCTGCCGTATATGTACGCTCAGCCGGGACGCCTTGCGCATCGAGGAAACTCACCTGCTTTGTCTGCGCATTGGCGATCGTGGTGCGGCCCTCGATCGGATAGAGGTAGAAATCGCCGAGCCGCTCGCGATCTGCCGTCTGTGTGCCTGCCTGCACGAGGTCTAGGCGAGGCGGCGCGTAGCTGCCATTGTAGCCGCCCGAAGCGGGGCTGCCCGCCACCAGCAGCGTGTCCGCCTCGTGGAAGGTGGTGCCGGTGGTATTGGTGAGAGTGATCCAGCCCTGCATGTCGACCGTGCCCTGCCCTTCATCGAACAGCGCGACATAATCGGCGGTCCAGCCGAGGCCCGGCGTGAGATAGCGGATCTGCGCCGGCCGCGTACCGCTGCGACCCGATTCGAGCGTTACCGACAACGTGGGGCGGGCGCGCAGGTTGGGCGGTACTTCGTCGAACACGACGCGCACGGGCAGGCCATCGTCGCGCAGCACCTCGATGCGGTCGCCCACGCGGATCACCACACCGCCGACAGTGGAGAGGACTTCGGCCCGCTCGCGGGTTTCCTGTCCGGTTGCGGGATTCGTGCGGATCAGCGTGACGGTCTGCCCGACGGCCTTTTCCATCAGCTTAGACGGGGTGAGCAGGTCGAAATCGAAGTTCTGCTCCACGATGGCGGTGTTCTCGGCATTGAAGCTGAGCGTTGCCGGGCGGATCTGGGCGGAGACGTCGGGAAACTCGATCCGCGTCGTGCCGCGGGGAATATTGAGGTTCCGCACGTCCTGCACCAGCGACTGGCCGTTCTGGTAGATCGTGATCGAGACATCGCCCTGTGCCGTTTCCTCCTGCACCCCCTGCTGGGCTGCAGCTGGCAGAGAGAGTACCGTGGATGCCAGCGCGGTGGCAGCGATCTTGCGAAACTTCATGGCGGTAGTCCTCCCCTGATGGCCCGCGATGAGATAGGGTATCACGACCTGTATCGGTCCTGAATGACTACCGCGCGACACCTGTAGGAAGTGCTAACCCCCGGGTCTTGGCTTTGCCAGAACCTCGCCAACCTTGTCCGCAATCTGGCCGACGCTGAAGGGCTTGGGAATGAAGTGCATGGCCTCGATGTCGATTTCGGCGCGCAACTGGCTTTCGGCATAGCCCGACATGAAGAGCACCGGCAGGTTCGGATGAAGCTTGCGGATCTCGCGCGCCATTGCCGGGCCGTCCATGCTCGGCATAACCACGTCGGATACCACGAGATCGAACTGGTGCTTGCCGGCCTGCACGATCTCCAGTCCCTCATCGCCGTCGCTGGCGGTGACGATCTTGTATCCCTGCCGCGCCAGCGCCCGTTCGGCAACGGCCCGGACCATGTCTTCGTCCTCCACCAGCAGGATGCAGCCACCGCCAGACCAGTCGCGGCTCTTCTCCTCTTCCTTCACGGCGCGCTCGGCTTCCTCTTCGGTAGGCTCGTGCACGGGAAGGTAGATGGTGAAACGCGCGCCCTTGATACTGCCGTCGGGGGCCTTGGCATTGCTGGCAAAGATGAAGCCGCCCGACTGCTTGATGATACCGTAGACGGTGGAGAGGCCGAGGCCCGTCCCCTTGCCCAGTTCCTTGGTGGTGAAGAACGGCTCGAAGATCTTGCCGATGACCTTGGGCGGGATGCCGCCGCCGGTATCCTCTGCCACCAGCACGGTATAGTCGCCGGCCGGGATAATTTCCGACCCCATGCGGCGAATGTCCATCGCTTCCACCCGCCGCGTGGTGAAGGTGAGCGTGCCGCTGGTCCCCTCCCCGCCGCCATGCGTCTGGATCGCATCGCGCGCATTCACGGCGAGATTGATGATGACCTGCTCCAGCTGCCGCGGGTCCGCGCGCACGAGGCCGAGATTGCGGTCGTGGCGAACCTTGAGAGTGATCTTTGCGCCCAGCAGCCGTTTCAGCAACTGACTCACCTCGCTCAAAACGTCGGGCAGCTGCAAGGTTTCGGGCTGGAGCGTCTGCTGGCGACTGAACGCGAGGAGCTGGCGTGTCAGGCTGGCGGCGCGGTTGGAGTTCGCCTTGATCTGCTGGATGTCGTCATAGTCGCTGTCGCCTGGCGTGTGACGCAGCAGCATGAGGTCGCAATAGCCGATGATCGCGGTGAGCACATTGTTGAAATCATGCGCCACGCCGCCCGCAAGCTGGCCTACCGCCTGCATCTTGGTGGCCTGTGCCACCTGCCGTTTCAGCCTTGCTTCTTCCGTCGTATCGGCCAGCGATAGCAGCACCGCGGCCTCTCCAAGGCCGCGCACGCCGGCAAGGCCCATGCTGACAGGCTCGTCCGGCTCGGTGCGCAGGCGGATCGCGATGTCGCCATTCGAGGCAGGGCCCTGACCGAAACGGCGCACGGCGTCGGACATGGCGGTCTTGTCGCGCGGCACCACAAGATCGGAAGGGTAAGGCGGCAGGTTGGGTCCGATACCGGCCGCGCGGCGGAAGGCGGGGTTGGCGAACAGGAACTTGCCGTCGCGATTGGTAGTCGCAAGGCCCAGCGGCAGGCGCTCGAGCAAGCCTTCCAACTGCGCTGCCTGGCCCTGCCCCTTGGCCTCGCCCCAGCCGCCCAGCCCGATACCGCTATCGATTAGCAGGATGATGGAAGGCGACTGCGCCGCCGTCTTGCCCGGCACGCTTTCCTCGGCGGCGAGATCGGGGTCGATCAGCGGCACCTGCACCAGCGTTTGCGGCGTACCCTTCTGCCCTTCGCGTGCAAAGAATATGCGCTCCCGGTCGTCGGAGCGCAGCAGGCGGACGAATTCCTGGCCCGACATGCTGGCGTTCTCATCGCCCAGCGCCCTTCGTGCCAGCGCCGGGTTGGCAGCCCTTACCATGCCGTCTGCCGAGACGAGCGCGACAGCGATTCCCGATGCACCCAGGACCCGGCCGAACAGCCCGGTGATATGTCCACCAAGCCCGGCCAGCGGATTGGTGCGGGTAACCGGCACGAAACGCCAGATCAGGAAATCGTCCTTGCGACCCGCGCGCTGCGCTTCGGCCTCCCAGCACTTCTCGTCGTCAAAGATGGTAACCGCCTCGCCCTTCCCGTCGCGCCAGGCTGCGCGGGCGGCGCGCACCAGCTTTTCGGCGCTGGTGCCATCTACCGGGAGGCGCGGCGGCGCATTGCCCGATCCGAACCATAGTTCGAACGTGGCATTGGCGCAGACCAGCCTGTTGGCCCTGTCGGTAATGGCGATAGCCTCGTCCGCCCGCGCGATGGCGGCAACCGTGACAGACCAGTCGGGAAGATCGGGCTCTGCGGCGATGCGCGGCTCCTTGCCCGAACGGCCCGCGGCAATGGCGACGAGACCGAGCACGACGAGGCCGCCTGTATAGGCGAGCGTCGCGGTAGCGCTGTCGGTTGCAAACTGGACCAGGGCAATGCTGACGAGCACGGCCGCCGCCACTGCCAGCGCGTCGACCAGCCGACGGGATTGTGTCACCTTCGTGATATTCATCCCGCGCGCCTTAGCACCAGCTTGCGCCGGGCCCTAGTCGTCAATCTTGTTGAATGAGACGGTTTATTCCGCCGGCTGAGCCGGACCGACCTTGGCAGGGCGCCTGCCCCATTTGCGCGCCACCATGAAGCGCCAGGCGAAGCTGGCGACCAGATAACCGATGGCCGCGCCCACGATGGCGAGGATCATGAACCCGAAGGCAGCAACGCCTGCAATTTCCGCCCATTGGGCGAATTCCTGCAGCCAGCCGCTGCTTATGCTTTCCGTCGCCGCGCCGGTGGTCGCTGCATCGATATGCAGGAAGAACTGGCCGATCTTGTGCGCAACCACGGCCCAGAAAGCGACCGTGAAGGGATTCGTAATCAGCGTGGTGACGGCCGCCAGCGGCAGGTTGGCACGGGAGGGCAGTGCCAGCGCGACGGCAAGCAATGTCTGTCCCAGCGGAATGATGAAGGCGGCGAATACGCCAAGAGCCACGCCCCGTGGCACGGAGCGGCGCGTGAAACGCCACAGTTCGGATCGCGCGATCGTTCCGGCAACGGGGGAGAGCCAGCGATTACGCTCCATCTCCTCCCGCTTGGGCATTTTCGGCGCACGCGCCGAAAGCCACCGTTTTGCCTTCTCGACCATGAGCTGGCCATACTCCTTTGCGCGTCCATTCCAAGATGGTTTTAGACGAAGGAAAGACAACCGCCGCTTAACGGCCCGGGCGATTAAATTCGTATCGCTCGCGCAGAAACGACGAAGCGGTGTCGATCAGCCCTTTTCGCGCATCAGGCGGGCCTTGTCGCGCTTCCAGTCGCGGTCCTTGATCGTGGCGCGCTTGTCATGCGCCTGCTTGCCCTTGGCAAGAGCGAGCTCCACCTTCGCGCGGCCCCGGCCATTGAAATAGATCGACAGCGGGACGAGCGTCATGCCCTTGCGTTCGACCGCGCCAAACAGCTTGTCGATCTCGCGCGTATGAAGCAGCAGTTTGCGCGGACGCTTTGGCTCGTGATTGTGACGATTGCCGTGGCTGAACTCGGGAATGTTGGCGTTGACGAGGAACACCTGCCCGTCGCGCACCTCGGCGTAACTCTCCGCGATGGAGCCTTCGCCGCTACGCAGTGCCTTCACCTCTGTGCCCTGCAAGGCCAGCCCGGCCTCGAAGGTTTCTTCGATGAAGTAGTTGTGCCGCGCCTTGCGATTCTCGGCGACGACCTTCTGCTTGTCGAACGTGGCGGGTTTGGGACGGGCCATAAGGGGGCGGCATGTAGGGAGGATGGCGCGCTTTGCAAAGACACTTGCGCGCAACCTCCGGCCGATTGCCTACAGATGACGCTCCAGACTGCTGCGCAGGCACCGCTTGAAGAAGGCAATGGCCTGGCCTGCGATCTCGCGCTCGGGAAGGTCGTTGGCACTTGGCCTCTCTTCCCATTTGTTGCCGCGCTCGTCCATCGCCGAGAAACTGACCGGACCAAACCGCATGATCCCACGCGGCGCGACGATGCCGAGGGCGAGGCTCGCCCCCGTGGCGCGCATGGCCGCGAGCGCCATGTCAGCGGCAAGGCTATCGGGATCGGCCTGGCGAATATCTGCGGGGTTGCGCCCGAGTAACTGGGCGATGGCGTGCTCGCTATTGAAGATGAAGGCGCCTGCAAGATGGCTGCGATTGCGTTCCGAACCGCCGAATTTCGCCGCGATCGTTCCGCCGGAGAAACATTCGGCGCTGGCGAGGTTGAGGTCGGATCGATAGGCCTCGTCCAGCAACTCCTGCGCAAGCGCTGCAGGATCGTGCAACTCGGTCGGCTCGGCAATCTTCGTCACCAGCATCGTATCTCTCCACACGACATCGACGCGTGGTGAGGACCGAAGTTCCATTGATATTTAGCAAGTTGCAGCGCTTAGCGCCCTTTCACCGCCAGGAGAGGGTTGCTAAGGATGCTGCTGAAGCGTTGCCATTGTGTATCCCGGTCCGGATCGTCGGCTTCGACGGCATCGCCCACGATCTCTTCGCCAAGGCCGTAGTTGATCACGTAGCTGCGGTAGGTATCCATGAAACGCAGGTTCTGCTCGGCGCGTTCGCGGCTCAGCAAGCGGTATCGCATCGATGCGGCAATGGTTTCCTCGCGTGTCATCGTGCCATCCAGATAACCAGCGGCTATCGTGTAGTAGGCCGGGGCGAGACCTGCGAGCGCCTCGCGCACTTCGTAGTAGCCCTCGATCTCGCTGGCGTCGATGCCGGCCAGCGGGGCGAGCACATCGCGCTCGTATTCAAGCTGACTATCACCAGGAAATGCCAGTTTCACGCCGTATTCGGCGCTGCCTTCCGCAACGATCGCAAGCGGTGAATAGAGCGGCAGCAGCGTAAACTCGATCTGTCCCAGTGCGTTCACCCGGTCCCGCTCTATCAGGGACGAGTACACATGGTGCCCGGGATAGGCCTCGTGACAACCGATATCCACTGCCGGTCCAGCCGTGTCGGCAGATCAGTGTTGACCTCGATCACGGAGTGATAGTCGCCCTGGTAATAATTGAACCCGCCCCACGGCTTGTCGGTGACGAGGCTGAGATCGAAACTCTCGCTTTCGGGCAAGGGGATGTGCGGCAGGGTACGGCGGCGGCATTCGTCCACCGCCGCGTCAATCACTGCTCGCAGCCGATCGTCGGGGACGATGAAACGGTCCTGGTAAGCATTGAGCCGCTCATTCAGCGGCCCGTCGGACGGTTCACCCGGCACAAGGTCCTCGATCCGGGCCAGCACGGGATCGAGCGTCGAAAGGTCGATCAGTTCCGGCCGCACGCCGAACAGGCCTTCCGCTTCGTCCTGAAAGCTGATTTTCTCACCACGAAGCATTCTCAGGCGGACCTTTGCGCTACCCAACATGGCGCGCAGATAGCGCACCCGTTCGGCTTCCTGCGTGCCGGGCTCGGTCTCGATCAACGAGAGCGTTGCATCGAGCGCCACGGCCCGCGCCTGCAATTCGCCGAGCGAGGTCTGCCCGTCGCGCGCAGCTGCCTGCTGTGCAAGTTCCTCCGGTCCGTAATAGGCATCGACATAGCCGGGGTCCTTTTCCCCGATGGCGAGCTGCAGCGCGAGATAGTCCCGCGCGAGCACGTCCAGCGAGGGCGGCTGGATGCCCGGAACTGTCGAACACGATGCCAGCGCAAGAGCAGCGGCGGCGGCGAGTATCCGGGTCATGCGTTGATGCCCGCTAGGTCCATAGCCTCGTCCACGGCCTTCCGCGCCAGGTCCGAGCAGGGCACGATCGGCAAGCGCACATCGGGCGAGAACCAGTCGAACAGCTTGTTCAGGGCGTATTTTGCAGGTGCTGGCGAAGCGTCCGAGAACATGGCCCGGTGCAGCGGGTAGAGCCGTTCGTTCAACTCGCGCGCGGTGGCGAAGTCGCCCTTCGCGGCAGCGGCGTGGAAATCGGCGCACAGCTTCGGCGCGACGTTGGCGGTGACTGAAATGCAGCCCACCTGACCCAGCGCATAGCCCGCCAGCACTAGCGGATCGTCTCCCGACAGCTGGCAGAAGTCCGGCCCCGCGCCCATCCGATGCGTCACCACGCGCGACAGGTCGCCGCTCGCGTCCTTGATCGCGACGATCTTCTCCGGAAACCGGCGGTGAAGCTCGATAACGGTTTCGGGCGCGATATCCGTCACCGTGCGGCCCGGTACGTTGTATAGCACGATAGGCAGGTCCGAACGCTCCGCCAGATAGCTGAAATGCGCCAGCAGACCCTCTTGTGAGGGGCGGTTGTAATAAGGTGCGACCAGCAACAGAGCGTCGGCCCCCGCCGCCTGCGCTTCCTTGATGTGCCACAAGGCCGTGCGCGTGTCGTTCGAACCTGCGCCCGCGATTACAGGGGCGCGGCCTTTCGCCACATCGGCGCACACGGCGATCACCTTGTGGTGCTCGTCATTGTCCAGCGTGGCGCTTTCGCCGGTCGTGCCGCAGGGCACCAGCGCCTTCGATCCGCTCTCGATCTGCCAATCGATGAAGCGGCGATAGGCCTCCTCGTCGAAATCCTCGCCGGCAAAGGGCGTTGCAAGCGCCGGTATCGATCCTGAGAACATTTTGCGCCTCTCATGCGTTGGTGTGACAAGATAACCAGAGGGATTTTCACGCCGAAAGAGCGTGGGTTCCCAATAGCCTTACCCGTTCGGAGGGATTATGTATTCAGCGCCTGATAAGGATGCGCACCGTAAGATGTCCAGCATGCTTCGACTTCCCTATATCGCAATCGTCGCGGCCCTTGCCGCACCCGCCACCGCTCTCGCACAGGACGCCAGCGAGTGGGATCGCAACCGCGCCCAGCTCGTCGCCCAGCAGCCCGGACCGATGGCGCAGGAAATCACGCGTTGGGAGCGTTTGTGGGAGGATCGGCAGGCACAATTGCCGTTCAGGGAATATGCCGATTTCCTCGCAACCAATCCCGGCTTCCCTGATGAGACCACCCTGCGCGCCCGCGCCGAACAGCGGCTGCGCGAGGAGTTTACCGAACCCGGCACCCTGCTGCGCTTCTTCGAGAACGAGGAGCCTGTCACCAACTACGCCAAGGCGCATTACGCGCTGGCGCTGATGGGGCGCGACCGGGAAGCATCCGAACGCTGGGCGCTGGAGGCGTGGCGCGGCGGCGAGATGAGCCCCACGGCGGAAGCTGCGCTCTCCACCATGTATGGCCGCAATTTCACGCAGGCAGACCAGGATGCGCGCATGGACGCGCTGCTCTGGCAACGCGACGCGGAAGGCGCCGCGCGCCAGCTTGACCGGGTTTCCCCCAACAAGCGCCGCGTCTTTGCCGCGCGCCTCGCCATCCTGCAGGGTGGTGACGGGGCAACCGATGCGCCCGGCGCGATGGCCGATCCCGGCTACCTCTACAATCGCAGCCGCGAGCTGCGACAGGAAGGCCGCACGTCGCAGGCCGTGCGCAACATCGTCGATGGGCCGGCGCTTGCGTCCCTCCCCTTCGACCAGACCGCCTGGATCACTGAACTGCTGGCCGTTGCCCGGGCTGCCGGTCCGCGTGATTCGGTACGCATCGCAGAGCGCGCACTCGAGGCGTTCGAGCCCGGCTATGACATTTCCGGCGGCGAATACCGCCTGCGCGACGACTATACGTCGCTGATGTGGCTGGGCGGTACGAACGCCCTGTGGCAGTTGGGTGACGGCGAAGCAGCTGCCCCCTTGTTCTACCAGTACGGCGCTGCTGCGCGCACACCGCCGACCCGCTCCAAGGGCTTCTTCTGGGCGGGCGAGGCTTATCGCCGGGCCGGCAACACCTCCGAGGCCGAGCGGTATTACGAGATGGCCGCGCAATATGCCGACAAGTTCTACGGACAGATGGCGCTTAATCGCCTGGGCCGCGACCTGCCGGATCTCGATGCTAGCCCGGAGGGAGCTCCCACCCCGGCGGAGCGACAGGCGTTCCTGACCGCGCCGATAACCCGCGCCGTTTCCGAAGTCGCCCGCGACGCACCGTGGAGCACCGGAATCCGCTTCTACCGCGCCATCGCCGACCAGGCAGAGACCGTGGGCGAGCACGTGCTGGTGGCCGATCTTGCTCGCGAAATCGGACGACGTGATCTTGCGGTCAACCTTGCCGATGCCGCCATGGCGGACGGTCATGAAGGCTTCACGCAGATCGGCTATCCCACGCTCGATACACCGCCGGGCACCAACTGGACGATGATCCATGCCCTCGCCCGGCAGGAAAGCCAGTTTGCCGAAAACGCCATCAGCCACGCCGGCGCGCGCGGCCTGATGCAGTTCATGCCTGCCACCGCGCAGGAAGAGGCGCGCCGTGCCCGCGTGCAATACTCGGCCAGCCGCCTGATCGACGATCCGCAATATGCGATGCAGCTCGGCTCGAACCATATCGAGCGGCTCATCTCCTATTACGACGGCAGCTACCCCTTGGCCATTGCCGCCTACAATGCAGGCCCAGGCAATGTGAACCGCTGGCTGCGCGAGAATGGCGATCCCCGCCAGACCGGCGACTGGCTCCGCTGGATCGAGGAAATCGGGTTCTTCGAGACGAAGAACTACGTGCAGCGCGTGATCGAGAACGCTGTTGTTTACGAAAACCTCTATCCCGATCGCTCGGGCCGCGCTCAGCCGAGGGACGTCGAGGATTTCCTGCGATAGTCGCTAGCATGGCCTTGCAGGCGCGCCCTGCAAGGCCCTAACGCCCCGGCATGAAGCAGAAGCTCGTCTATATTGCCGGAGCCGGACACAGCGGCTCGACCCTGCTGGAGATGTTCGTCAGCGGCGCACCGGCGCATGTCGGATTGGGCGAGATCTTCCAGCTTGTGGACCGGCGCAATTCCCGGATCGAACGGGTGAACGAGGAATTGTGCTCCTGCGGCGAGATTATCGAGCAGTGCCCGTACTGGTCGCCGATCCTCGCGACCCTCAACAACATTCCGCGCGAGGACGAAGCAGCGCGCTATACCGCGCTGGCAGACGGCTTTGCTCAGCGTTTCGGGCCCGAGGCCGTAATGCTAGACAGCTCCAAGACGCCAGAGGGGTTGGCCGCAGCGATAGGCTGCGGGGCTTTCGATATCCGCGTGCTGCACCTGGCCCGGGACGTTCGATCCTGGTTGGTGTCGCAGCGCAAGTCCTACGCTCGCAACGGTGTTGCAACCTGGCGAGCCAACACGGCGAGGGATGGAATTTTCAAGGGTACCGTTAGGCATATCCTGCGCACACCCCTGGCGGATGCGCGCCGCTGGCAGAAGGTGAACCGCGCGGTCGAGGAATTGGTGGCGACCCACGCCCTGCCCTCGCTCCCTGTAAGCTATGAGCGGCTCTGCTTCGACACTGATGCAATGCGGCGCGAGATCGAGGATTTCCTGGACGTGTCGATCGCAGGTTATGGCACCGCGGCAGCGCGGGACGACAATCACTCCGTCTTCGGCAATCGCATGCGCTTCGATCCCGAAAAGCTGCAGGAGATACGCTACGACAATGGCTGGATGCGCGACAATTCCTGGCTTCTGCCATGGACCGTCTCTCCCTCGCTGCGCCGCCAGAATGCACGACTGCAGGGCCGCGGAACCAGGGCCTGAGAGCCGACACGAATAAAGTTGCTTAACCGGTTGAGCTTCAGAGGCGCTTATCGCGTGCATACCGCGAAATGCCGCTCCAAAAACCCCGGCCTCATCCGCCGGCTGCGTTGCTGCGGCAGGTACGACAAGATCATGAAAACAATCATGATATTCTGCTTTCTGAGACACCTCTTGGTGTCAAACACAATTCGATCTAAGCGCGCCCTATGTCCTCGATCGACAAGACAAGCCCCATCACACCATCCGGCCTTGCCGCGCTGAAGGCGCGCTACGATCACCTGCTCGGCACCGAGCGACCGGAGATTGTCGAAATCGTCAGCTGGGCCGCTGGCAACGGCGATCGGTCGGAGAACGGCGACTATCTCTACGGCCGCAAACGCATGCGCGAGATCGACCGGGAGCTGGCCTATCTCGCCAAGGTGATGAAGTACGCCAAGGTGATCGACCCTGCCCGGCAGCCCGACAAGAGCCGCGTGTTCTTCGGCGCATGCGTCGTCATCGCGGACGAGGACGACGAGGAGCGCACGCTTACCATCGTCGGCGACAAGGAGCAGGATGCCGGCAAGGGCCTCGTCGGGTGGTCATCGCCCATCGCGCGTGCCCTTCGCGGCGCGCAGGTCGGCGACTTGCGGACCGTTCGCCTGCCCGGGGGCGAGAAGGAATGGGAAGTGATTTCGATCAGCTATCCCGCGGGCGAAGCCATTAGCTAGTTTCAAGCGACCTTGCTCTTGAGCATCCGTGCCGGCCAGTCCTGCAAAGTGTCGAGCATCGGTGGCGCCAGCAGGAAACCCTGCATGTAGTGCACTCCGAGTTCGGCCAGCGCATCCATCTCGCGCCTGGTCTCGATACCTTCCGCGATCACCATGCGGCCCATTTCTTCCAGCAGCCGGATCATGGCGAAGGTGATCTGCCGGCGCGGCTCCGACTGGTCGATGCCGCGGATGAGCTCCATATCCAGTTTGACGATATCGGTCGGCAGGTCGGCAAGCAGGTTGAGCCCTGCATAGCCCGCGCCGAAATCGTCGAGCGCGGTGGCAAAGCCCAGCTTGCGATAGGCCTCGATGATGGTCTTCACATGCGCCGGATCCAGCCGCTCGTTCTCGGTGAATTCGAAGATCAGCCGGTCTTCCGGCATCCCCACCTGCCGCGCCGTCTCCAGCGTCAACCGTATGCAGGCGAGCGGCGAGTAGACCGCGTTAGGCATGAAGTTGATGGAGAGCCGCGCACCAGTTTCCAGGATACCGGTGCGGGCAGCATTCTTGATTGCAGCAACCCGGCAGGCCTGGTCGAAACTGTAGAGCGTTTCCTGGGTGACGCGGGCGAGAATTTCGGAAGCGCCCTCACCTTCCGTTCCTCGCACGAGCGCTTCATAGGCGAACACTTCACCCGTGCGGATGTCGAATATGGGCTGGAAGGCCGTGCGGATACCGAAGTCCAGACCCTTACCCGATCTGCACGCTTCGCAAGCCGCCATGATCGCACTCCTTGTTGCGCATGGCTTAGGGGCATCGAGTTAAATGCGCGTTTACAACGGCATCAGGATATTTTGGAGCTGGTTTACTTCGTTATGCGCTCAATTGCCCCCCCGCTCGAACAATATCGAGCGGGAGGCTTTTTCGACCAGCGAAATGGGGATTATTCGGCCGCCTCGCCTTTGTCTTCGTCATCATCGTTGTCGGTGTCAAATAACGAGGGTGTACCGGCCTCGTCGTTCAGGCCCGACCTGGTGGCAAAGCCATCGGACCTGGCGTCGCCATTGGCTGCACCTTCAACCAGCTTGCCGAGCGAACTGCCATCGAGGCCCAGCTCCTTCATCAAACCATCCAACACCGGCGCCTGTGCCCTGTAGGCAAGCGCAGCGGCGACGGCATCGTTGGCAAGGTTGCCCGAACCATTTCCCGTACCAGTGCCGTTGGTTGTGCCGGGTGCGCCCGCCCTCTGGGTGAGGCCGTCGACCTGCACGATCTTGATCGAGTCGATCGCTTCCATCGGCTTCGCGCTCTCGCGGATTACCTCGGGCAGCACCTTGAGCAGGGCCAGCTTGGTCTGCAGGCTGATCTGCTCCATCGAGAGAATGTTCGCAGCCTCGTTCACGGCACGCTGGCCGGCGGCTTCCACCTCGAACTTCACGCGGTCGGCTTCGGCGCGCAGCTTGGTGGCATCGGCCTCGCCCTCCGCCTCGCGGCGGGCGGCTTCGGCGCGGTTGGTGGCAGCATCCTTGTCGGCCTCGGCATCGACGCGGATCTTGATCGCGTCGCGCTCGGCCTGCTTGGCGGCCTCGATCAGTTCGATCTTCTTCTGGCGCTCGGCAATCTCGCTTTCACGGGCCGTGGCGACCTGCTCCTCGGCAGCGACGGCCTTGGCGCGGGCGGCGTCGGCCTCAGCCTTCGCCTGGCTTTCCTCGCGAGACTTGTTCTGCACCGCGATCTGCTGCTCCTGCCTTGCGATCTCGAGCGCGCGCACCTGGTCGATCCGAGCCTCTTCCACCAGACGGTCAGCCTCGATCTGCTGCGCGTCGACGAGCTTCTTCGCCTCGATCCGCGCGGCATCGGCCTCGCGCTGGCGTTCGGCCTGCTGGCTGGCGATCTCGGACATCTGCGCCGCGCGCCGCACCTCGACTTCGCGCTCCTGCTCCAGCCGGGCATATTCGGTATCGCGGCTGATCTCGAAGCTTTTCTGCGCGGCCTCGAGGTTCTTGGTTTCCATCTGCACGCGCGTATCCTGCTCGATATCGTTGCGCAGCTTCTTGCGCGCCTCGATCTGCTCGGTCAGCTTGGTGAGACCTTCGGCGTCGAAGGCGTTGTTGGCATTGAAATGCTCGATGCTGGTCTGGTCGAGACCAGTCAGCGACACGGATTCGAGCTCAAGACCGTTCATGGCGAGATCGTTGGAGGAGACCTGCTGCACCTTCTGTACGAAGTCGGCGCGTTGTTCGTGCAGCTCGTTCATGGTCATCCCCGCCGCGACGGAGCGCAGCGCGTCGACGAACTTGCCTTCGACCAAGTCCTTCAGCATTTCGGGCTGCATCGTACGCTGGCCGAGTGTCTGCGCGGCCATGGCGATGGCCTCGGCATCGGGCTTCACGCGGACGTAGAACTCCGCTTTCACGTCGATGCGCAGGCGGTCGAGCGTGATCAGCGCCTCCCCGTCGCGGCGCACCACGCTGAGCACCAGCGTGTTCATGTTGACGGGCATGGTCTCGTGGAAGATCGGGAACACCAGCGCGCCCCCGTTCATCACCACCTTCTCGCCGCCGACACCCGTTCGCACGAAGGCAATTTCCTTCGAAGCGCGGCGATACATCTTCAGCAAGAAGATGATGATCGCGAATAGCGCAACTCCAAGTGCCACCAGCGTGACGAAGCCCAGATCCAGCAAACCTTCCATTTCTACTCCCGTTCTCTTCTAGTCTTCAGGACACTGGCGCCAGCTTGCGCTCGGCGAGGGGCACGCCGAAAAACGTGTTCCCCTCGCGGCGCACGAGCAATACCTCGTCCCCCTCGTGGATTGTGCTCGCATCCTCATGTGGCTCGAGCATGACGTAATGTGCCTGGCCGTACCGGTCGCGCACCTTCGTTCTGGCCGGCGAGCCGCGTGCGGCCTTACCGGTAGTGATCGTTCCGCGCTGGCCGACGAGGCTGGACAGCCCCACGGCGCTCGTCTCGTCCTGCGGCAGCAACCCGCCGAGCGGGCGTACCAGAGTGGCCGTGAGCGGCAGGCTCGCCCCGCCAGCGAACAGCGCACCCAGCGCGGGATAGAGCGGCGCGCCGGCCAGGTTCGTGGCGAACAGCTGGATGGCCATGCCCGTTACCGTAAACAGCAGCAGGAACACCATCAGCCACACCATCAGCGGCACCCGGCCCAGCCCCAGCAGGGTAAGCAAGGCTCCGCCGAAGCCGGCGGACGTTGCTTCCGCAGCTTCCGCATCGAAATCAGGTGCATCAACGTCGAACTCCACGTCACCGCCGAAGTCGAAGTCGCCGAGGCCCACCAACTGCAACAACAGCGCCAGCACCATCAGTCCGAAGGAGATGGCAAAAGGCAGGTTGTAATCGGCAAGCAGGCTCATCGTATCGCCCGCCACCCGGCGCTATGCCGAGGGCGTCCTTTCATGTTGGGGCCAGTTTTTTTCGGTGTCCCTTCCCGTCCCCATTCATATGCCAGAAATGTGCCGAAAAATCCAGAATTTTCGGTTAAGCGGAGTCCGATTTTGACCGGGCGAGGCTTTGCATTAAGGAGCATGCCATGCGGATTGTGCTCGCCTGTATCGCCCTCACCCTCGCCGCGCCGCTGTCGGCGAAGGACAGCCTTGGCGTGTTCGGCCAATGGGGTGCCTTTCGCGACCGCGAGGTGCCGCGCTGTTACGCGATCGCCGCTGCAAACGAGAGCCGCAATCGCCGCGATTTCGAACCCTACGCCAGCGTTGGCACCTGGCCGCGGCGGCAAGTACGGGGACAGGTGCATTTCCGCCTCAGCCGTGAGCTTTACACGACGCCGCGCGTTCGGCTCTCCATCGGCAGCAGACGCTTCGATCTCACCAGCAACGGCAGCAATGCCTGGGCCGCGAGCAGGCAGGACGATGCAGCCATCCTTGCCGCGATGCGCGGGGCGAGCCGGATGAGCGTCAGCGCCATCGACAATCGCGGGAACCGCTTCACCGATCGCTACTCCCTCGAAGGCGCGGCGACGGCATTGGACGCAGCCCAGGTCGGCTGCGCCAGGCTGCGCTAAATACGAAAAGGGCCGGAAGGATTGCTCCTCCCGGCCCTTTCGTTTCAACTTATCACTTCGGATCAGAAGCGGTAGCCGACACCCACGACAACCTGGTGGCGGTCGAGGTCGGCGTCGAAGCGGTCGCTTTCGCCGGTATCGTCGTCGAAGAAGTCGTCATCGTTGAAGTCGAACTCGCCTTCGGAATAGTTGGAATAGCGGTATTCCAGCTTGAAGAAGGTGTTTTCGGTCATGGCGTATTCGGCACCGGCGCCGACGCGGTAGCCATCAAGGTCGAGATCGGTCTCGAGCGTGTTGGTGCCGTCGTCCGCGAGAAGGTTGTAACGGGCATTGGTGTAACCGCCCTTCACATAGACCAGCGCGTTGTCACCGGCGAGGATACCGGCGCGGGCGCCCACATAAATGTCGCGTCCAGTCTCGAACTCTCCGGCGATGCCGAGATTCTCGAGGTCGCCGTCGACGAGTTCGGTTTTGGCCGTGGAATCCGTCAGTTCGGCCTCAGCACCCAGCACGACGCCGCCAACGGCTACGTCATAACCAAGGCCGACGCCATAAAGGAAGCCGTCGATCGACTGATCGTCCTCATCGTTGAGATCGTTGTCGACGTCGGAACCTGCCTTGCTGATGTCGTAACCCGCGATGCCTTCGATGCGCGGGCCGGTAAAGGCGGAATTGTCCTGTGCGGCGGCGGGAACGGCGATGGCCGTGGCAGATGCGCCTGCGAGGATGAGTGCGATACCCTTTTTCATTGTAGTCTCCATTGTAGTTGCCAGCACGGTTTCTCCCGTGCCTGGACAGCCCAAATGGTGCGGCACTCGAGTTTGTTTCATGAACGGCACACAACGACGAAACTGTTGTTTTCGGGCAACAATGTTGCTCGACGGAATGGTGATTATACTCGACGAACGACGGGAACCGCACGCAATTGCATGCGAACGGTTTCATAATTTCGCAGTCCGTCGCACACGGCGCCCAGATTGGCTTGAAATATGGTCGAGTTTCTCAAGTGGGCTTCATCAGCTAACGCTTGGGCGACGATTGCCGGGTTAAACCGGCTCTAAAGCGGGAACCATGCGCGCTTTCCAAATAGGCCGCTTGCTCCTATATGCGCCCCTCCCATGGTCGATACGACACTCATGAGCATTCCCGGACAGGTGGATCCGGTTCCCGTCGCGCGTGACATCACGCCGCGCGAGGATGGACGCGTGGACCTGATCGGCCTGCCGAAGAAGGACATCACCGCGCTGTTCGAAGGCGCAGGGCTGGACAAGCGGCAGGCCAAGCTGCGCGCCAAGCAGGTGTTCCACTGGCTATATCACCGCGGCGTAACCGATTTCGAGGCGATGACCGACATCGCCAAGACTATGCGCCCGTGGCTGGCAGAACGCTTCGTGATCGGCCGCCCGGACGTGGTGGAAGCTCAGCATTCCACCGACGGCACGCGCAAGTGGCTGCTGAAGACCACCGACGGGCACGAGTTCGAGATGGTGTTCATCCCCGATGCGGACCGGGGCACGCTATGCGTCTCCAGCCAGGTCGGCTGCACGCTTAACTGCCGCTTCTGCCATACCGGCACCATGCGCCTCGTGCGGAACCTGACGCCGGGCGAGATCGTGGGCCAGGTTATGCTGGCGCGCGATTCCCTGGGTGAATGGCCCAAGGGCCGGATGGACGACCTGGGTGACGAGAGCGAAGCCGAATACACCGCGGACGGCCGCCTGCTCACCAACATCGTGATGATGGGTATGGGCGAACCGCTCTACAATTTCGACAATGTGCGCGATGCGCTGCAACTGGTGATGGACGGCGACGGTCTGGCCCTCTCCAAGCGCCGCATCACGCTCTCCACCAGCGGCGTGGTGCCTGCCATGGCCCGCTGCGGAGAGGAGATCGGAGTGAACCTTGCCGTTTCGCTCCACGCGGTGACCAAGGAAATCCGCGACGAGATCGTGCCGATCAACAAGAAGTACGGTCTGGAAGAACTGCTCCAGGCCTGCGCCGACTATCCCGGTGCGTCCAATGCCCGCCGCATAACGTTTGAATACGTCATGCTGAAGGACAAGAACGACAGCGACGAGGATGCTCACGAGCTCGTCCGACTGCTGAAGAAATACAAGCTGCCCGCCAAGGTGAACCTCATCCCGTTCAATCCCTGGCCGGGCGCTGCCTACGAATGCTCCACGCCGGAGCGGATCAGGCACTTTTCCAATATCGTTTTCGAAGGCGGTATCTCCGCACCCGTGCGCACGCCGCGTGGCCGCGATATCGACGCCGCTTGCGGCCAGTTGAAGACTGCGGCGGAGAAGAAGAGCCGCGCCCAGCGTGACCGGGAGGCAGCGGAAGCAGAGGCTCAGGCCTGAGTTGGGACCCCGTGGCGCGTGATTGGCGGAGCCTCGCCGTAGGTCAGCGCTCGCCAGGCCCATTCCAGAGGCCCGAAACGGAAATAGGCCAGCCACAGATGGCTTATAACCACCTGCGCTATGAAGAACAGGAGCGCGCATAGCAGCGCCCCGTTCGGCGTGATCGATCCCGCCAGTGCAAGTCCGCCGTGGAAGCCGTACAGCAGCAGTCCGATAAAGACGCCCTGCACCATGTAATTGGTGAGCGCTATTCGTCCGACGGGCGCGAAAATCTCGGTCAGCGGGCGGGTTGGCGGGGCGTTGAACATCAGCACGAGGCCGCAGCCATAGGCGAGCGCCAGGACGAAAGAACTCGCCGCGTGCAGCATGTCGAGCGCGAAGCCGTCTGGTACGACGTCCGGGAAAAGGCCGGCAGCGTAGACCCCCTCGCAAAGCAGTCCGGCAGGCAGGGCAATCATGAAGACACGGCGCACCTGCGGGCGTAGCGTAGAAATCCGGTCAAGCCAGCCGCTGCGTGCGATGTAGGCGCCCAGGAGGAAACGTCCGAGCGCGTAGAAAACCCAAATCGGGATCTCGAGTGAGAGCAGCCCTTCGTAGAGGAAGAGTTGCCAGACATGCCCCACCCACTCTCCGTAAGATCCGTAAACGAAGATTGCATTGCGCGTAGCCGCCGCCTCTGGCGTAAACATGCGCTCGCCCCAGTCGGCGAAGGGTTGCAGGTCCTGAAGGAAACCCAATAGCGGCTGCGCGAATACCAGCACCAGGCCAAGCGCGAGCATGGCCTTCGCCGGCATCTTGCGCAGGGCAAACAGCAGGAAGCCAGCGAGCGAATAGATGAACAGGATGTCCCACGGCCAGATCAGCAAGAGATTGGCGAGGCCAAGGATCAAGAGGATTGCGAGCCGCCGAAGATAGATTTCCCTAAAGGCACCTTCGCGCTGCTCGATCCGCTGCATCTGCACCCAGAAGCCGATGCCGAACAATGTCGCGAACATGGTGTTGGCCTTATCCGACACCAGCCAGTCGATCCCGAACAGGATCGCCGCATTGGCGGGATCGGCAAAGATCTCCTCCATTCGCTCGATCGGCGCCGAATAATAGGTGACGGACCACCAGAACAGGTTGGCCACCAGCACACCCAGCAGGGCGAAGCCGCGCAGCACATCGAGCTCGCCAATGCGCTGTTTTGCGGTAATCGGCGCCATCGCGCTCGAGACAATCCTCATGCCGCGCCCCCTTTCGCTCTAATTGCTATGACGGAATGCTTGCCTTTGGAAGTCGCCCATCGCATCTCGTTGATATGCCAGACGAGGCTACCCTCGCCTATTATCAGCGCGCCGCTCCCCGCTATACGCTGAGCTTCGGCTGCGCCCCCAGCCGCCATCTCGACGCATTTCTCGACCTGCTGGAGCCTGGCGCCGGCGTGTTGGAAGTCGGCTGCGGCGCCGGGCGAGACGCGGCGCGTATGGTGGAACGCGGCTTCTCGGTAGACGCGACCGATGGCACGCCAGCGATGGTGGGCAAGGCGAAGGAGCGGTTCGGGGTTCAAGCCCGCGTGATGCGCTTCGACCAACTCGACGCCAGGAACGCTTACGACGCCGTGTGGGCGCATGCATCCCTGCTACACGTTGCAAGATCCGAACTGCCCGGGGTGCTCGATGCCATTCGCCGCGCCTTGAACCCGGGAGGCTGGCATTACGCCAGCTACAAGCTGGGCGATGGCGAGGGACGCTGCCTGCTTGGCCGCCTCCATAATTTCCCGGATCAGGACTGGATACTGGCTGCCTATCGCGAAGCGGGCTTTGCCATCGAAAATACCGAAATGTGGGAAGGCAGCGGAGCGGACGGCACAGTGCGCGACTGGATCGCCATCACGGCTCGCAAGCCCTAGTCGGTGAGGAAATCGATCGGTTGCGCCATCCGCAGGTCGAGAGTCTCGGGGAGAAGGCGATCGAGAAACGGCTTGTGCCCGGCTCCAATCACCACGAGCACTCTTTCACCCGGCACGCTTGCGCTGGCACGGCGGATCTGCGCCGCGATTCCCAAATTGCGCATATCCCATGCGGCCTGTCGCACCCGGCCAGCATCAGCCTCGATTGGCACCCGGTTTAAAAGGTCGAACTGGCCAACCATCTGGGCTGCTTCGTAATCGGGGCCATTATAGAAGCGATAGGCAGACAGCAGGTCGCCCCTTGCCATGCCGTTCTGAAGAGCTTCCTCGGATTCGACGAACCATGGCTGGTCCTGCAGGTTCGAAGCCTCGTCGCTGGCGCCGATCCCGGCTTGCAGTTGCGGGAGAACGCTGGCGAACAGATCCTTGTCACGCTGGCTGTCTATCGACCAAAGGCGCGGCAGGCCTAGCCGTGCAGCCAGCCGCGCCGCGAGCTGGACGCGCTCGTTCGAAGACTCGTCAAGGTTGCGCAGCAAAGCCGCCACGCCCGCAGGCAGGGCCTCTTTCGCCTCGCTATTGAGTTGCCACCAGTAAAGGAGTGCGGTCTCCGGCTCGTAGGCTGCGAGAGCTATGCCGATGCGCCTCCGGGCTTCGAGTGGATCGACATTATCGGACGCAGACCATGCGGCGATCTGCGCCAACGCATCCTCGAGATCGATACCAAGTTCCGCTTGCGTGTCCTGCGCCAATTCGACGACTTCCCCCGACAGTTGCGGGACCTGCGCATAGGACGGCCGGCGCGACAAGTCCTCGATCTCTCGACCGGGCACGCGTTCGATGCCGATGGCTGCGGGTTTCCACCTCTCGAGTGCAGCCAGCACCGAATCAAGCTGCGGGCGCGCGAATTCTTCGTAATTGAACAAATGGGGGGTTGCGAGAATCGCAATCTGTGTCCGTTCAGCGATCGGCAGCGATGAATAATGAGGGAGTTCGCGTTCGAAAGGCGGGACCGCGGCGGACTGACAAGCGCAAAGTATTGAAAGACCAACGATACCGACTACGCTTGGTACAAAGTTGCGTACTTTCATGTTGTTGGGGCGCTCAAATGACGCGTGCGTTCCATCGCGCATCCAATTCGGTTCGTCTCACGTAACGAAATCTGCTTTTGCCGTTCATCTTCAGTATCACCTTCATGAACGAAAAAGGTTTCACGACACCAGCACGATGTCGAATCGGAAAGGTAAAAGCCATGAAAAAGACACTTCTCGCCCTCGCTGCCGCAACTTCGCTGGCCATCCCGACCGCGCCTGCCCTGGCGCAAGGCGGACCGCCGCCCTGGGCCCCCGCGCATGGCTATCGCGACAATGACCGGCATGACCGATACGATCGCTATGATCGTTATGATCGCCGCGACTATCGCGAACATCGCCGTCACCGCGTCTATGACGACCGCGGGCGCTATGTTGAACCTCGCCGGGTGAGCCGTGACGACCGGGTCTGGCGCGGCCGTGACGGTCGCTACTATTGCGAGCGTGACAATGGCACGACCGGCCTGATCATCGGTGCCGCCGGCGGCGCGCTGCTGGGCCGCACGATCGATACCGACGGCGATCGCACCGTCGGCACGCTGCTCGGCGGCGCCCTGGGCGCAGTTCTCGGACGCGAGATCGACCGGGGTGGCGCACGCTGCCGCTAAGGCATTACACCCAAGGTCCCCGACGAAGTGCCGTCGCCCTGTCCCCCGGGCGGCGGCGTTTCTTCGTTCAGCTGCCCATTCCGGTGGTCCAGAGAATGACCTGCCCGATGATGGTAAGCACACAGAAGACGAAACCCAGGACCGGCACCGCCAGCCACAGGTTCGGGACGTCTTCGGGCTGATCGACCTTCTTCAGGCGCCACAAAGCGGCGTTGACCATCGCGAACACGATGAGGATCGCGAGGCTCGTCCCGCTGGCAAGGGTGCCGAGCGGAATGAAGAGCGCCAGCGCCAGCACGATCGCCGTGGTGACGAGGGTGGACACGATGGGAGTGTCCGTCCGCTCGCTGACCTTCCCCATTCGCCCGGGCATGCCGCTGCGATGGTCGCGGCCCATGTCCATCATCAGGCGACTGGCGGCAACGACCTGCGTCAACGCCCCGTTGACGATGACGAGCAGGCTGGTGATAGCCAACACCATCTGCAATGTCCCCTCTTCCTGCACCGCTGCATAGACCAGGGGAGCATCGGCGTTGGCGATTGCGGATATGTCGTCCCGCCCGCCAAGCGCCGCGGCGATTGCGATGTAGAACGCGAACACGATCAGGATGGTGACCACGATACCGCGCGGCAGATTGCGTTTCGGCTTCTCGAGCTCTTCGGCCGTCTGCGCCATGTCCCCGAACCCGATGAAGGAATATATCGCAAGGAATGCGCCTGCCAGAATGCCGGTCCACGCGCCCGCTCCCGAAAAGGCCTCCCCACTGGCAAGTTTTGCAGGCCACGCGATCAACCCGTCCCGCGATAACCAGAGAATGACCAGCAACGTCACGAGACCGAGCGCGGTGGTTACGGTCATGAACCATGCGCTCTGCTTCATGCCGGCGATCGAAATCCCTCCGACCAGCCCAACGATCGCGAGCGTCGCCATCCAGTGCGGAACATCGACGAAACTTCCGAGATAGCTGACGAAGCCCGTCGCGATCGTCGCCCCGGAGACGATATTTGCCACGATCAGCATGTATCCGGCGATGGAAGGTAGCCTGTACGCTGTACCGAATGCTTCCTCCACGTAATCGATCGCGCCCCCTGCGGTGGGAATCCGCGCACCGATTTCTGCGAAGGAGAGGGCGGTGAAGACGGCCACAAGTCCGGCAACGGCGTAGGCCAGCGGGGCGCCCGGCCCGGCCCTTCCCATTACCTCGCCGATCACCACGAAAATACCGGCGCCTAGGATGGTGCCGGTGCCGTAGAATATGAGGTTTCCGAGCCCCATCGAGCGTGCGAGTGCCATGCAGTTCCCCCGTTTCCTATCCGGCCAATGGGCCGAAGCGACTGCAGGTTCCACGAAACATGGCGGAACCAGTAAAGCGCGCCTGGAGTTGATCGCATTCTGACGTATCCGGGAGAGACATGATGGCCGAGACACTTGGCCCCGCCCTGCCACACGACCTGCAGGACAAGGCCCGCAATGTCCTGGAGAAGGCTTGCAAGGCCCGCACGCCGATAGCCGTCGCGGAAAGCTGCACCGGTGGGTTGCTGTCCGCGCTATTGACCGACATTCCCGGATGCAGCCACATATTCGAACGTGGCTTCGTCACCTATTCGGATCAGGCCAAGTGCGACCTGTTGGGGGTGGATCGCGCCATCGTCGATGATTGCGGGGCCGTCAGCCGCGAGGTTGCCATCGCCATGGCTCGCGGCGCGCTCGACCGTGCCGAAGCCGATCTCGCCCTCTCGATCACGGGCTTCGCCGGCCCACCTGGAGAAGGTGACGACGGAGAAGAAGGCCTTGT
The DNA here is from genome assembly GCF_030730945.1 of Aurantiacibacter poecillastricola. Taxonomy (GTDB): domain Bacteria; phylum Pseudomonadota; class Alphaproteobacteria; order Sphingomonadales; family Sphingomonadaceae; genus Alteraurantiacibacter; species Alteraurantiacibacter poecillastricola. Next base: position 461,687 of record NZ_JAVAMS010000002.1, on the reverse strand, counting down.
CCATTTCGCTTGCTGCAGCAAAGGTGGCTCGATGACACATCTGGAATGCCATTACGGCAAGGAAGGGCGCCAGGGCGTCCGCATCGCCGCTCTCAACACGGCATTGAACCTGCTGGAGCAGGAAATCGGGGCGTTGGCATGAGCATCGACAACGCACACCCCTTCTTCGACATCCATACGCACGGCTTCGTGCGTATCGCCACCAGCACTCCCAAGGTCCGCACCGCAGACGTCGCATACAATGCGGAGGCGATCATAGAGCAGGCGCGCAAGGCACATGCGCAGGATGTCGACCTGCTGCTCTATCCCGAACTCTGCCTGTCCTCCTACGCCCTGGACGACCTGCATATCCAGGCTGCCCTGCTCGACAGCGTGGAAGCGCATATCGAGGTTATTCGGGAAGCGAGCGCCGATCTGACGCCGGTCCTCGTCATCGGTGCACCTCTCAGGCGCAACGGTCGTATCTACAACTGTGCCATCGTCATCGCGCATGGCGAGGTACTGGGCGCGGTGCCCAAGAGCTACCTGCCCAATTACCGCGAGTTCTACGAGAAGCGCTGGTTCGCGAGGGGCAACAATTGCCGCGACCTGTGGATCCCCGTGAACGGTGAAGAGATACCCTTCGGAGTCGATCTCATCTTTTCCGCCCAGAATTTGCCCGGCTTCGTGTTCGGCATGGAGATCTGCGAGGATTTCTGGGGACCCGTCCAGCCCGGCACGATGGCAGCGCTGGCCGGCGCGACGATCTTGCTGAACCTTTCGGCGAGCAATATCACCATCGGCAAGTCGGACGAGAGGCACCTGCTGTCCCGAGCAAGTTCCAGCCGCTCCATGTGCGCCTATGCCTACTCCGCCGCCGGGTTCGGCGAGAGCACGACCGATCTTGCCTGGGACGGACAGGGGATGATCTACGAACTGGGCGATCTAATGGTCGAAAGCGTGCGCTTCGATCTCAATCCCGAGCTATGCGTTACCGACATCGATACCCGCCGGATCATCAATGATCGCATGCGCGTGGGCACTTTCAACGACGCAGCGGAGGACGCGGGGCGTCCCGAGGACAGCTTCCGCACCATATCGTTCGAGCATGCATACCGTGAAGGCGACATAGGGCTACGACGCCCGATCCGACGCTTCCCCTTCGTCCCCAACCGGCAGGACAAGCTGGACCAGGACGCCTACGAGGCTTTCAACATCCAGGTCGACGCGCTCATGCGGCGAATGGTCGCGACGGGTTCGGAGAGTTTGATCATCGGGATATCCGGCGGGCTCGATTCGACTCATGCACTGATCGTGGCCGCCAAGGCATGCGACATGCTCGGCAAGCCGCGTTCGATGATCCGCGCATACACGATGCCGGGCTTCGCGACGTCCGACGATACCAAGTCGAATGCCTGGAACCTCATGGAAGCCTTCGGCTGCACGGCCGAGGAGATCGATATCCGGCCGGCGGCCAGGCAGATGCTGGCGGACATGGGCCATCCCTTCGCCGATGGGGAGCCGGAGTACGACGTTACCTTCGAAAATGTTCAGGCCGGCCTTCGCACCGATTACCTCTTCCGAGTGGCGGGCCACCACAAGGGCTTCGTGATCGGTACGGGCGACCTGTCGGAGCTGGCGCTGGGATGGTGCACCTATGGTGTCGGCGACCAGATGAGCCACTATGCCGTGAACGCAGGTGTGCCCAAGACGCTGATCCAGTATCTCATCCGCTGGGCGACCCGCACAAACCAGTTCGATCCCGGCGTGGACGATGCGCTGGAGGCGGTGCTGGGGACGGAGATCAGCCCGGAACTGGTCCCCGCAGACGACGACGGCAATATCCAAAGCACACAGAGCATCATCGGACCCTACGAGCTCAACGATTTCTTCCTGCACCACACGATCCGCTGGGGCCAGTCGCCCAGCCATATCGCATTCCTGTGCTGGCATGCCTGGAAGAAACGGGACGAGGGACTTTGGCCGCACGAATTCGCCGAGGCGCTCAAGAACGAATACGACTTGCCGACGATCCGCCACTGGCTGGAGAACTTTGCCAAGCGCTTCTTCGCCTTCAGCCAGTTCAAGCGCAGCGCACTGCCGAACGGCCCGAAGGTCTCGAGCGGCGGCTCCCTTTCGCCCCGCGGCGACTGGCGCGCGCCCAGCGATGCGGTAGCGGATGTCTGGTTGGCCGATTTGCGGGACAACGTTCCCGACTGATCGCGCGCGCTAGTCCGTGCCGGCCGTCAGCTTGAGCAGGGCTCCCTCGACCTGGTCGGTGAGCAAGTAGACCGCGCCGTCCGGTCCCACCTGTACGTCGCGCCAGCGCTGGCCAAGGTCGCGCAGCAGGCGTTCGGGTTCGCCGATGGGTGCGCCGGTGTTGTCGGTGTCGTAGCGCAGCAGGCCTTGCGTGAAGCTACCGAGTAGCAGGTCGCCTTGCCATTCCGGGATGGCTTCGGCGTTGTAGAAGGCGAGATTGCCCGGATTGAAGCTGGGCGGTCCATAGACCAGTACCGGGTCGATCATGCCGGGAGCGTTGCGCAGTGCTTCGGCCTGCGTGCCGTCGTAATGCATGCCCTGTGTCACCGGCATCCAGCCATAGTTCCCCCCGCGCAGGATGCGGTTCACCTCGTCTCCGCCGCGTGGGCCGAATTCGCTCTCCCAGATCTCGCCGGTCGCCGTGTTGTAGGTAAGGCCGAGCGGGTTGCGGTGCCCGGTTGACCAGGTGAGAGGCTCGTGCCCCTCGAGGCCGACCCACGGATTTCCCGGCGGCACTTCGCCTTCATCTGTCATGCGGAAGATCTTGCCGTATTGCGATGCAGGATCCTGCACCCGCTCGCCCCAGTTGCGGTCGCCGCTGGTGACGAAAAGGTAGCCGTCCGGATCGAACAGTATCCGACCGCCATATGAACCGAACGCGGGACCTTGCCCGCAGCAGCGGTCAGGCAGAGGCATGGCGCCATACCAGGTATCCGCGACAAAAATGTCCTCGACGTCGGTCAGCGTGTCCGCACCCGCTTCCCACCGTCCGCGCATCACGGCCAGCGTGGAATTCGTCTCATCCTCGGGATCGACCTTTGAATAGGCCATGTAGACAAGGCGGTTCTCGGCGAAATCGGGATGCAGGGCAATGCCTTTCAGCCCGGCAATGCCGAGCGTGTACATCGCAGGCAGCCCCGCGATCGGACGGGGATCGAGCGTGCCGTCAGCCGCGATGTGGCGAAGGCGCCCCACGCGTTCTGTAACCAGCATTCCGCCCTCGGGCAGGAAGGCCATGCCCCAGGGCCGTTCCAGTTGTACGACGACTTCAAGATGCAACGGCCCGTGCTCGCTGTGAAAGTCCCAAGGACCGGCGCCCAGTGACTCGCCAGCGAAGGATGGCCGTGCAGGCGGATCATCCTGCGCCTGCGCCTGCCCGAACGAAACTGCTGCAACCGACAAAAAAGCCGCCATCGCGGCGGCCCGGCCCAAGCGCATCACCATCAAAGTCTCCCAACCCAAAAGCCCGGTTGTGTCCCGGGCGCCCGCCACTATCGTAGGTCTATGCGAGCGTTCTCACAATTGACTTTGTCCATTTTTTCATGACGCGCAAGGCTGTCCTCGTAACAGGCGGTGCAAAACGCCTGGGTGCTGCAATGGTCCGCCGGTTTTCCGAGGCTGGCTGGCATGTCGTCATTCACTGCAACAGATCGGTGAAGGAAGCGGAAGACCTTGCGCGGGAACTCCCCAGCGCGGACGTGGTACGCTGTGACCTATCCGACATCGAGGCGGGCATCGCCATGGTGACGGGCCTTGCACGGCGACTTCCCGACTGGCGGTGCCTGATAAACTCTGCCTCGGTTTTCGAGCCCGATCATGTAACCGCCCTCGATCCGGAGACGAACCGCAGGGCAATGCAGATCAATGCCGCCTCCCCCGCCGCTCTTGCGCAGGCCTATTTCGCTCATGCCACCAGCGCTGCGGGGCGGCGCGTGGTACAGGTGACCGACCAGAAGCTCTCCAACCTCAATCCGGACTTCTTCAGCTATACGATGAGCAAGTCCGCCGCCGATATCGCCGCGCGCATGCTGGCGATGGCGCATGATGGCGAGGACAGGGTCTATACTCTTGCGCCGGGCGCCATCCTGCCGAGCCACGACCAGGATGCCGAAGAGGCGGAAAGCTCGCACCGGCTTAACCTGCTCGAACGCCGCACGAGGGCGAGCGAAGTCGCCGACGCCGCGCTGTTCCTGGCGGAGGGTCCGTTGGCGAGCGGCCAGGCGCTCTACGTCGATTCCGGCCAGCACCTGCTATCGCAGCCGCGCGACGTCATATACATGGAACGTGAGGGGGACTGATCGATGAAAAAGCCTCGCAAGCGCCATGCGCTCTCTACCCGATTGTGGCACTGGATCAGCGCGGTAAGCCTGATCATCCTGTTCATGAGCGGGCTCAACATCTCGAACGCCCACCGTCGCCTGTACTGGGGCGATGACGGCTTCCTGCCGGAACAAGCCTGGCTGGAAGTGCCGCGCTTTCCGGGCTGGGCGACGATCCCCGACTATTACAGCCTCGCTGCGGCGCGTGACTGGCACGTATTGTTCAGCCTGCTGCTCGGTTTCTCGCTGCTGGCCTTCATGATCTTCGCCTTTGCCAACGGGCACATGAAGCGCGACATTTTCGCCAGCAAGCGCGAGTGGAAGCCCTCCAGCATCCTGAAGGACATTCGCGAGCACCTGAAATTCAATTTCGAGCACGGCGAAGGCAAGTACAATATCCTGCAGAAGATCGCCTATGCGAGCGTCATCCTGATCCTCATTCCGCTGATGATCTTCACCGGCATGGTGATGAGCCCGGGCATGGAAGCCGCGTGGCCGTGGATGACGGAAATCTTCGGCGGTCGCCAGAGTGCGCGATCCTTGCATTTCATAGCCGCCTGGCTGCTGTTCGGGTTTTTCGTGATTCACATCCTGCTGGTGCTGGCGGCAGGGCCGATCAGCCAGGTGCGTGCGATGATCACCGGAGGGAAAGAATGATGCAGCGTCGCAATTTCCTGGTGGCCGCGGGAGCTGCGTTCCTCAACGGGTGCAACGAGATCGGCGAGACGGCATGGTTCGGCAAGCTCGTGGAAGGCGCACAAGGCTGGCACCGCGGCCTGCACCGCGCGCTGGGCGTCGGCCGCATACCCATGGCGCCGGAATATACCCGCGCCGATCTCTCGCCCTTCTTCCGCGGCAATGGCAGCCTGACCGTCGATACCGAGGCCTACCGCGCAGCCGAGGCGAACGGCTTTGCCAACTGGCGCCTTGCCGTCGGCGGACTGGTCGACAATCCGGGCGAGCTTTCGATGGACGACATTCGCGCCCTGCCCCAGCGCACGCAGATAACCCGCCACGATTGCGTCGAGGGCTGGAGCGCGATCGGTGAATGGACCGGGCCGCAGCTGTCCACGATCCTCGAGGCGGCGCAGGTCCGGCCGGAGGCGAACTTCATCGTCTTTCGCTGTGCCGACAACCTCAACGGGCAGGACTATTACGAAAGCTGCGACATGGACGATGCCATTCACCCGCAGACGATCATCGCCCACCGCCTCAACGGGGATCCACTTCCCGTCCGCAACGGTGCGCCGCTGCGCCTGAGGATCGAGCGGCAGCTGGGATACAAGCACGCAAAGTACCTCACCGGGATCGACGCGGTCGCCAGCCTCGACGATATCGGAGAGGGCAAGGGCGGCTACTGGGAGGATCGCTCCGGCTACCAGTGGTATGCGGGGATCTAGCCTGCGGGCGGATATTTCCGGTTCATCGCCTGCCAGTTGAGCGCGATCATCTCTTCCAGCACGGCCATATCCACATCGGCCAGCTTGTTGATGTAGAGGCAGCTCGCGCCTTGCGAGTACTTGCCGAGCCGCTCCAGCAATTCGGCACTCTTCGCCTGCGTGTCCTCATCGCAATACTGGGCCATCAGGTAGATCGAGTGCTTCGCCTTGCGCGGGCTGAAGCCTGTCCGGCACATGTCGCCCTCGCGTCCGCTGTCGTACTTGTAGTGATACGAGCCGTAGCCGATAATCGAGGGGCCCCACATCACCGGCTCCTTGCCCGTCACCTTGCGGAACAGGGCATCCAATTCGCGAGCCTCCTCGCGCTTGCGCGCCTGATCCACGCGGTCGATGAATTCATCGACGCTAGCATCTGTGGGTAGGGTGCTGTTCTCGCTCATTCCGAACGAAGTCTACCGCAGAATTGACTCGCCGCCAATCGGTCCCCAAACCCGCCGCAATCGAAACCGAAACGGGGGACCGGGCGCCGATGTGGCTGCTAGACAAGATGCTGAAAAAACTGATCCGGGCCGGCAAGCTCGTGGTCACCGATTACGATGGCAAGGTTTATGAATACGGTCCCGGCGGGGATGTAAACGGCGAATACGCCCAGCCGGTGCATGTGCGGCTGACCAATCCCAGGGCATCCAGCCACATCGCCCGGTATCCGCAGGTGGGCGCGGGCGAAGCGTATATGTGGGGCTGGCTGGAGGTCGAGGATCCCTACGACATTCGCGACATGGTGCTCTATGTCACCGGGCAGGCGAAGGTGCATGGCGACAGGGCATTGCAGCCGCAGGGCACGCTCAAGCGGCTTGCCCAGAAGACCGCGGCGAAGATCGACAGCGTGAACCTGCGCGGCAAGGCGCGCAAGAATGCCGAGCACACCTACAATCTCACCCGCCGCCTGTACGAGCTGTTCCTGGACGAGGACCGGCAGTACACGATGGGCTACTACCGCGACACGGCGAACAGCCTCGAGAAAGCGCAGCTCGACAAGAAGGCGCATATCGTCGCCAAGATGTACATGCAGCAGGCGCGCGAGATGGATCGCCCTTTGCGCGTGCTCGATATCGGCTGCGGATGGGGCGGGCTCGCCCTATATCTGAACAAGCATTACGGCGCGGAGGTGCTGGGCGTCGCTCTCGCCCCGGACCAGATCGCCTTCTGCAAGGAGCGGGCGAAGGAAGCGGGCGTCTCCGACAAGGTGAAGTTCGCGCTGATGGACTATCGCGACGTCGTCGGCACGTTCGACCGGATCAGCTCGGTCGGCCTGCTGGAGCATGTCGGCACTCCGCATTACCCCGAATTCATGGCGAAGACGTACGAGTTGCTGCGTCCCGATGGCGTGATGTTCAGCCATTGCTGCGGGCGCGCGGGCCCTCCCGGCTTTACCGATGCGTGGACGCGCAAGTACATCTTCCCCGGCGGCTACATCCCGGCCCTCTCCGAACTCGTGACCGAAAGCGAGAAGGCAGGCTGGCAGGTGATGGACGTGGAGGCGATGCGCTTCCACTACAGCCACACGCTGGAGGAATGGTACAACCGCACCACCATGCACCGTGACGAGCTGGTCGAGCTCTATGACGAGGAGTTCTTCCGCATGTGGCAGTTCTACCTCGCCGGCGCGGAGCAGAGCTTCCGTCACGGCACGCTGGTGAACTGGCAGATCCAGTACGTGAAGGAGCGCGACGCGATCCCCATGACGGGCGACTATGTCTACGAGGAAAGCGCGCGTCTGCGCGGGTTGGAAGAGCCACCGCAATGGCATCTGGGTCCGGAACTGAAGGAAGCAGCGGAGTAGCAGGCATGGGCGCATCGCGGCGGTTGATTTCGCGTCTGTTGAGCGGAATGGTGAAGCGCGGCACGCTGGCCGTCACCTTCGCCGATGGCACTACCGAAGTCTTCGGCACGCCCGCGCCCGGTTATCCCGATATCGCAATCGGCTTCACCGACGAGGCCGTACCGCGCGACATCCTGCTCGATCCCCGCCTGGGAGTGGGCGAAGCCTACATGGATGGCCGCGTAATTGTGGCCGAGGATGACATCATGGGCCTCGTCTCGCTCGCCCGGATGAACAACCGGTGGGAGGACAAGGCCGATCTCGCCCCGCCCAGCTTCGGCCGGCGGATTCGCGGCAAGGCGAAGTCGGCGCTGCGCAGCGTGAACCGGCCCGGCAGCGCGCGCCGCAATGTGGCGCATCACTACGATATCGGCAACGACCTCTACCGGCTGATGCTGGATGCCGAACACATGCAATATTCCTGCGCCTACTGGCCGCGCGAGGATATGACGCTGGCCGAGGCACAGGAAGCGAAGCTGGCGCATATCGCCGCCAAGCTGAAGTTGGAGCCGGGCTGCCACGTGCTCGACATCGGCTGTGGCTGGGGCGGCATGGCCATCTTCCTGGCGCAACGTGCAGGGGTTGAGGTAACGGGCATTACCCTGAGCGCGGAACAGCTGGCCCTCGCCCGCGAGCGAGCCAAGGAAGCGGGCGTTGCCGACAAGGTGCGCTTCGAACTCATCGATTACCGCGATCTTGCCGCGACGGGCCGCACCTTCGATCGGATCGTATCTGTCGGCATGTTCGAGCATGTCGGCCGCCCGCAATTCGAGACGTTCTTCCGCTGCTGCGCCCGAATGCTCTCGCCCGAGGGAACGGCGCTGGTACACACGATCGGCAGGCTGGGCTCGCCGGGCCGTACCGATGCCTTCACCGACAAGTGGATCTTTCCTGGCGGCTATATCCCGGCGCTCAGCGAGACCGTCGCCGCCAGCGAGAAAGTGCGCCTGATGGCGACCGACGTGGAGATGCTGCGCCTCCATTATGCCCGCACGATCCGCGAGTGGTATGCGCGGTGCCAGCAGCACAAGGACGCGATAGTCGCCCTTTACGATGAGCGGTTCTATCGCCTGTGGACCTTCTACCTCGCGGGAGCCGCCACCGTTTTCGAGCATGGCGGCATGTGCAACTACCAGATCCAGTTCGCCCGCGAACGCCGTGCGCTCCCCCTCACCCGCGATTACATGGCCGAAGCCGAACAGCGCCTGTTGGAGGGGTGAGCGAAGGCCGCTAGGGCGGCACGAATGACCGCCGCCCCCTCTCCCCTCACCCGCCGCGCCGTGTTCGCGCAGGCTTGGCCGATCATGCTCGGACAGGCCTCCGTGCCTCTGGTAGGCATTGTCGATACCGCAGTGATCGGCCGAACGGGGGACACCGTGGCGCTGGCTGGCGTGGCCCTTGGTGCGACTGTCATCACGCTGGTGTTCTGGACGTTCGGCTTCCTGCGCATGGGCATGACCGGGCTTACCGCGCAGGCGCAGGGTTCGGGCGACCGGGCCGAGGTGGAGGCGCTGCTGCTGCGCGCGCTCGCGATCGGCTTCGGCCTTGGCCTCGTCCTGCTGGCAATCAGCTGGCCTGTGCGCGAAGCGGCGCTGGCGGTGATGAGCGGCACGCCCGCCGTCGATGCCGAGGCGACAGGTTACATGCAGGGCCGTTTCCTCGGCGCTCCCGCTGCGCTGTCGGTCTATGCCATCAATGGCTGGCTGCTGGGCCTCGGGCGCACGCGCGATGCGCTCGTCCTGCAGATCGTGATGAACCTCGCCAATATCGGGCTCGACATCGGTTTCGTCTGGGGCCTTGACTATGGCGCGTTCGGTGTCGGCCTTGGAACGGCTTGCGCGGAGGCCATCGCGCTCGTCCTCGGCGTCCTCATCGTGGGCCGCGTCGCGGGTGCCAACCTGCTCGCCGTGCTCGCCCGCACGCCGCGCAGCCTGTTGACCGACCGCGAGCGGCTCTCCCGGCTTTTCGCGGTCAATCGCGACATCATGATCCGCACCGTGGCCCTCCTCATCCTCTTCACATGGTTTGCCAATGCCGGAGCGCGGCTCGGCGCGGAGACGCTGGCGGCAAACCACGTGCTGCTGCAATTCGTGAGTTTCGCCGCCTTCATCCTCGATGCTTTCGCCTTCACGGCAGAGGAACGCGTCGGCAGCGCCTATGGGCAAGGCGACCGGCCCCGCTTCCTGCGCGCCATCCGCCTTGCAGGAGAGTTCTCGCTGCTGAGCGGAGCAGCGCTCGCCCTTGCCTTTCTCATCCTCGGCGGTCCGGTGATCGACCTGCTCACGACCGATCCCGATGTGCGGGCGACGGCACGCGCCTTCCTGCCCTTCGCCGCCCTCGTCCCGCTGCTCGGAATGCCGAGCTGGCTGCTCGACGGGATCTTCATCGGCACCACTCGGGGAACGGCGCTACGCAATGCCGGGGTGGCGGCGACGGTGCTTTATATTGGCCTCGACCTTGCGCTGCGCCCCTTCGATAATACCGGCGCATGGATCGCCATGACCGCCAGCTACCTCTTGCGCGCGGGCGGCCTCGCACTGTATCTGCCGGAATTGCTCCGCGATGTGAGCAATGCCCCCCAATCACAGGCTGATAGCTCGACATGATCCCCCGCGCCTTTTCCCGATTATTCGCTCGCTGCATGGCGGCGATGCTGCTGGCTCTTGCAACGCTGGGAATCGCTGCGCCGGCACAGGCCGATGTGCAGGTCTCGTTCCACTCCTTCAACGGATCGGTGCTGTGGGGCCGCTATCCGCATACTTTCGTGGTGTTCGAGGGCACGCTGGACGACGGCACGCGGGTGAGCGAGAATTACGGTTTCTCCGCACGCAACTCCGCCGAGGCCATTACCTCCGGCCCTGCCGAGCACATGATCATTACCGAGACGGACCAGACCATCGCCAACACCAACCGGCATTTTACGGTCACCGTGTCGGATCAGCGCTATCGCCGCATGATCGCCACCGTGCTGGCCTGGCGGGACTATCCGGGCGATTATTACGATCTCGACGAAAACAACTGCATCCACTTCGTTGCCGCCCTTGCGCGACTTGTGGGCGTGGATGCGGACGTGCCGGAGGAATACCTGCGCCGCCCGAAGGCCTGGCTCAACTACGTCACGCGCAAGAACCCGCAGCTTGGGGCACGGGAGATAGAGTAGTTTGCGGTAACCCGATTGCGCTGCTAACCGCCGCGACGCAATTTCTGTGAACGGGATTCGTCCATGTCCGATATCAAACGTGTCGTCCTTGCCTATTCGGGCGGGCTGGATACCAGCGTCATCGCCAAGTGGCTGGAGACAGAGCGCGGGCTGGAGGTCGTCACCTTCACCGCCGATCTCGGCCAGGGCGAGGAGATCGAGCCGGCGCGCGAGAAGGCCCGCGCCATGGGCATTCCCGACAAGCACATCTATATCGAGGACGTGCGCGAGGAGTTCGTGCGCGACTACGTCTTCCCCATGATGCGCGCCAATGCCCGATACGAGGGTGACTACCTGCTCGGCACCAGCATCGCCCGCCCGCTGATCTCCAAGCGCCTGGTCGAGATCGCGCACGAGACCGGCGCCGATGCCATCGCCCACGGCGCGACCGGCAAGGGCAACGACCAGGTCCGCTTCGAACTGTCCGCCTATGCGCTCGACCCAGATATCAAGGTGATCGCTCCTTGGCGTGAGTGGGATCTCACGAGCCGCAGCGCGCTGATCGCCTGGGCCGAGGCGCACCAGATCGCCGTCCCGAAGGACAAGCGCGGCGAGGCGCCCTTCTCCACCGATGCCAACCTCTTGCACACCTCTTCGGAAGGCAAGGTGCTGGAAGATCCCTGGGAGGAGACACCGGACTACGTGTTTTCGCGTACGGTCTCTCCGCTCGAAGCGCCGGACGAGCCCGAATATGTCGAGATCGGCTTCGAGAAGGGCGACGGCGTCTCGCTGAACGGCGAGGCGATGAGCCCCGCCACCCTGCTCGCTGCGCTCAACGAATTGGGTCGCAAGCACGGCATCGGTCGCCTTGACCTCGTCGAGAATCGCTTTGTCGGCATGAAATCGCGCGGCATGTACGAGACGCCCGGCGGCACGATCTATGCGGTGGCGCATCGCGGCATCGAGCAGGTTACGCTCGATCGAGGCGCAGCGCATCTCAAGGACGAGCTGATGCCGCGCTATGCGGAGCTCATCTATAACGGCTTCTGGTTCAGCCCCGAGCGCGAGATGCTCCAGGCCGCCGTCGATCTCAGCCAGGAGAAGGTGAACGGCACGGTTCGCCTTATGCTCTACAAGGGCGCCGCGCATCTGGTGGGACGCAAGTCGCCCAACTCGCTCTATTCGGAGGCTCACGTCACCTTCGAAGACGATGCCGGCGCTTACGACCAGCAGGACGCGGGAGGGTTCATCAAGCTCAACGCCTTGCGTTTGCGGTTGCTGGCGGCGCGGGATCGCAAGCGAAACTAGCGCCTTCTGCGAAATCCGGGGATAGTTTCAGCCGATACGCCGAGCGGTTGAGTTATCCACCCTTGTCCACTGGCGTTTCGCGCAAAAGTGGATAAACGCACGCTCGCGCCCTTGCCCGACTCAGTCCGCTTGCGCATCATCAAAACATCGAGAACGAAGACGGATCACCAACCGTATCGCCTGCCGAGACGGAGAAGTGAAGACCGGAGCGAACTCGGTACGATGGCAGTGTCGCAGTGGTGGAGGAAAGGCAGGTCAGATCCTCGGATCAGGTTTGTCCAGACCGTTGAAACCGCAAGAAGCTGACATCGTTCGGCCGAAGCAACGGGCCAAGGTATCGATGGAAGGAGCTGCAGATCCGTCTGCAATATTCGTCCGCTTGAGATGCCAGGCACCAGCTTCAGCCACGGGCAGGTAGCCAGACCTGTCGGGATCAGGCCTCGCGCCACCTGACAAGTCGAGGAACCGGTCCGGCACCGGCGCGAGCGCCGGGCGACATAACCAGGTCGAACCTTCACAGGTCCGTCCTGGAGACGCCGGGCGTAAAGCATTGTCCATCCGGGCAGTCCACACGTCGGTGAGAGTGGGGTCGGTAGGAATACCGGCCCCATTTCTCTTTGCGGCACCCAGTCCGGTTCCGCGTTCCGTCGCATTTTCGCCCCATTTTCCGACCAGCCGCCTTGATCCATCGGCGAGTCGAATGCGCGGATTCGCCTACACGACATTGCTCGGGTATGCCCTCCGACATGGACGGGAACACACTTCCGCACGCTGTGATGCGCTGGCTGACCCCTGCTATTGCCCTCGGCCTGCTTGGCGGCACCGGTGCGGGCCTTGCGCAGGATACGGACCTGAGAGCCGACTACGCTGTCATGGCGGAGGCGCCTGCACCCGACCTCCCTTCATTCCAGCCGAGCGACGAGGCCGCGTTCGAAGCAGCTTTCGCCACCTACGCGGAGCCCGCTTCTCCCGCTTTGCCCGATCACGCGGTGGACATCACCGATATCGAGCCCGCCGAACCGAGTGCCACGCCGATCGGCCCCGGCATCGCCAGCTATTACGGTCGCCGCTTCCACGGCCGCCCTACCGCCAGTGGCGAGCCGTTCGACATGAACGACCTCACCGCCGCTCACAAAACGCTGCCCTTCGGCAGCCGCGTGCGGGTGACCAACACGCGCAACGGGGCCTCGGTCATCGTGCGCGTCAACGACCGCGGGCCTTTTGTCCGGGGCCGCGATATCGACCTTTCGCGCAAGGCGGCGGAGCAGATCGGTATCGTCAGCTCGGGCCACGGTCGGGTCGAGCTGGAACTGCTCGACAGCTAGGCGCTCGGCCTACACCTCCAGTTCGCTGACATCCCGGAACGAGCCGATCTTGCCGCGCACGAAGCTGTTGAAGGCGATCGAGTGGCGATCCTGCTTGGTCTGGTTCGGCTCCACATAGTGTTGCAGGCTGCTCGAGAAGAGCACCAGGTCGCCCTCCTTCGGCACGATGGCGTTGCGGGGCGCGTTGTAGATGTTGGTGCGCTCGTTATCGACGGCGAGTTCCAGCTGGCGATAGGTGTTGTGCCGCTCGAAGATCATGTTGCCCGGCGGATCGGGTAGCGGCGCGTAGTAGAGCGAGCCCGACACCAGCGAGTTCGAGTGCGTGTGGCCGTGCATGCCTACGCCCGGCGGGTTCATCAGCGCCCAGCTCTGCGTCACTTCCAGTCTCTGCGCTATGCCCATCACCTCGGTCGCGAAGGTCTGCAAGGCGCCGTCCACCGCTTTGGCGATGCTGGCGAGTTCGGGGTGGCGGAAGATGTAGAGGTCGTCCGAGATGTGGTTCACCTGGTTCCGGTTCATCTTGAGCGACTGGATGAACGCCACCTGCTCCGCAGTGATCGCGCCGGCGATGCTGGTGACGAAGTAGGGCTCCGCGAAGAGAGGCTTCACGGTGTAGTCGCGCGCCCCGGCGCTTGCCTTCGTGGCCATGGTGTCCGTTCCCCTTGAGACTGCCTGCCGGGATAGAACCCCAAACGCCGCGGGGATGCAAGCGCGCGCTTCAGACTTTCACGCGGCCCGCAAGCGCTTATCGACCGGCGAGTCCCTTCACTCGACCAATGTCCGACCGCGATCGACCAGCGACATCGCCGCGCCCGCCAGCCTACCTCGCCCCCGCCATCCACCACTCCTCCTCGCAGCGCTCATAGGCATCGAGCCTTGCGCCCTCGGCCGCGCGCCACTCCTCGTCGCCCAACCCGCTGAGCTCCTGCGCATCGGCGGGCAGCGCGGCTTCCATCGCCCTCAGGCGCTCCGCATGGCGAGCCGCGGCGGCGCGTTCGCCCGCTCCGCGCAGCTCCTCGGCCTGGAACCTGGAACACATGGAACACTGTCCCGGCGCGAAATATTCGCCCTCCACCTCACCTGCCTCCAGCGCGTCCACGGCGCCGTCGAAATCCTCTTCCGCCAGCAGCGGCGCGTCGCAATCGTCGCAGGCTTCCTGCGCCCCGGCCTTGCGGTCGAGCCTTTCGAGATGCGCCAGCAGCAGGCGGTCGGAGTAGCGGGTGCGCGTGGCAACCACCTCGCCGTGGTAGAAGACTTTCTCCTCCACCCCGTTCAGCGCGCGGTCGGCCAGCACCTGCTCGGCATGGTCGCGCGCCAGCAGCAGCGCCGCGTCCCAGCAGGCACGGAAGGCGCGGCTGGAGCGCCGGGCGCGATAGGCCGTCTGCGCCGAAACCCCCACCGCGCGGCAGGCGAGGCGGACATTGCCATGCTCTGCCAGCACGCGGGCGAAGGCGGCCTGCCGCTCCGGCGTGAGGAGAGGCTGCGGCCCGCTGGCACCCGGCGCATCGCCTGCGCGCAGGGGAACGAGACCGCTGGTATCGGGCGCGGCGGCAGACGCACCATCGGCACCAGCCTCGCCCCGGCGCAAAGCCATGTCCTCGGGCGTATGCGGCAGGCCCTCTACCATCACGATTTCGGGTTCCGGCTCCTCCACCGGCGCCCAGCCGCGCCCGGCACGCGAGCGCATGACATAGCCCCTCCGCGCCTCCTCCGCCTCGGCCAGCGGATCGAAGCCGCCGGGCTGCTCCCAGCGGGGATCGGTGGGCGAGGGAATATCCACCGCCACGCCACTGGGAATATCGGCGTGAGTTTCGGCGGGAATGTCCTTGGGCAGGGTGAACTTGTCGATGGGGGTGTGGCGGGACATGGGGCAAGCTCCGTTTGCAGTTCGATTGACCGCCAGGGGAGGCATGGGCCGAGGTCTGTAGGACAGGGTTTTGCGCAGTGCCCGGGTTTCGCCACCCGCCGCTTAGCAAAAGACAATTTCGCACCCGCCGGGCCTTGCCGAGCGTTGTCCGTCCACCAGCGCCCCCGCGCGCCCTTGCAGATCGGACCCCGGCCATGTTCACGCAGCTCAATCCGCCCCTCCCCGTCCTCGTGCTGGAGCGCGGCAAGGGCCTTGCGATGGGCGTGATCGACTACGGGCCGGAGCACCATTTGATCTGGGTGACGGCGCTGGACGAGAGCGGCGAGATCTGGTGCGCGCCCAATCCGAAAGTGCGGATGCAGGGCAACTGGACGATGGGCCGCGAAAGGCCCGAGGACGGCACGGCGCAAGCGGCAAGGCCGTGGCCACCCAAGGGCGCGAGCCTCAAGGCGGAATAGGCGCGGGGCGGCGCAGCGCAGGGCGAGCTCCCTCCCCTCACGCGCGGGCGCGGTGCCCCGTCATATGGGGCGCGGGCTCATCGTCGCGCGCGCCGACACGGCGGCCCGGTCCTCTCAGACGATACGCCCCAGCACGGCAAGCTCGTTACGCACATGGCGGAGCCGCTGCTCGTTCGTCTGGCTCGGCGGCTGCCCGATCCGCCCGGCCTGCACATGCGCAAGCCAATCACGGCCATGGCGGACAATACGCTGATCGCGCTCGGGCGTGACTTCGAGGGGCCACTGGGTGGGGGTTTTGGTCATTTTGGTGCCTCTTTGCTGGGGTGAGGCATGGGGTAGGCATGGAATGCGGGGTGTAGGGAAGTGGAGAGAGTCCTCAAACTTCGCCCCAACGTCCGGACTCAAACTCATCTGCAATATCATCTGTAAAACGTTCGATCAGGCGCAAGTTATCTGCATAAGACAGAATTACTGAACGCGGCGGTCTTCCATTCGGCCAGCCATTCCCATGGAGTCGTGCCAATTCGTGGGCAAATCTCTCTCCAACATAACTTGCCGCGCCCGTCGCACCCTCTGCGGCCAATTGGGGAAGTGGATTATTCGAGACGGCCGAGAATCGAGTAGCTACCTCTTTAAAAAGGATGGGACGAAGCTTGCCAGCTCCATTCGAACTGATACCTCGCAGATAAAGGCTGTCGTTTGATACCCCCAAATCCATGGAAATAGGCTCTGCCCGAACTAGGTGGACAATCATTGGCAGTAGGGCCACCAACTCGATCTCTAAATCTATTATCCACTGATCATGAAATAGCGCGAGAGCGTCCATTACCCTAGAAGCCTCTCGAGGAGTGACTTTCATCTCATCTAGCGCAAGGCTTATGAATTTTGGAGCTGATACAACTGGTTCGCAACCAGCGGTGTCCAGATGTGGAACAAAGAATTTCTTCTCATCCAATTCAAGAAGCCTAAATTCCTCCATAACAATCTCTTCGACAGAAAGCTTTCGCAATTCATACTTTCGACTGAAGAATCGCCGTAGATAGTCTTTGCTATCAAACTTTTCTCCATAGACGGCGGAGATACCTCGCTCAAGCTGATCCGCATTCATCGCCATTATGAAAACAACATTTTCAATGTCGAACAAATGCTTCACCTTTTCGAGAAGGCTGATCGCATAATCCGGTCTACATCTGTCCAGTTCGTCAATAACCACGAATAAGGGAGCGCACGCACCAGACGTCTCTTTCTCAAGCGCCTTGAGAAGTGCACGCATATTATTCTTAAAGTCGTCCCGAGACTCGGCACGCTTCGTGTAGTCTTCGATCAATTTTGCAGAATGGCGGTCTATCAAATCCGCAACGGAAGACTCCGCACTCGCTATTACACCGTCAATAGCATCGGATTTTGAATCTTTCTCATTCGAGTTTGGCTTTTCCTGAGCTTCTATTTCAAATAGAACCTCGTCAAGAAAATCATCACCAAGATGCTTTTGCGCGAATTTGCTCGCACCGCCTACGACAGCTTTGCTTATTATCGGCAGCGCTGCTCTCTTGACTGCATTGAAGCGTGAGGCAATTTTCGAATCTTTCGTTAGGTAAGGTGCCAAAGCCTCATTTATCGCCGCCATCAATGCGACCATTGGCTCATTATTCGCGTCGTCTATCCATGCATCGATGCGAGCGACTGGGTGCCTCAAACCTAACTGTTTGCAAAAGCGCTGGAGAAACCAACTCTTTCCTTCACCGTATGGTGCATCAATCGCGAGAATATAGCTCTCGCTCTCTCTATTCAAACTCCGTCGAGCAACTCGCTCTTGGATATGCCGCTCTAACATGAGCGCTTCGCCCATTCGACCGAGCCGATCCCCTTCCCAAATGTCCAGAATTTTGTCCGTCATGACGAAGAATTAGGCGCTCACCGTGCTTAACCGCAACTCAATCTCTAACATCATCCCCCCTGACGTCGCGATGGAGCCTATGGGCTACCCCGCCCCAACCTTCTCTCCCGACAACATCGGCTTGAGATACTGCCCCGTATAGCTCTCCGGCGTCGCGGCAACATCTTCCGGGGTGCCCTGGGCGACGATGTCTCCGCCGCGCACGCCTCCGCCGGGGCCGAGGTCGAGGATGTGGTCGGCGGTCTTGATCACGTCGAGATTGTGCTCGATCACCACCACGCTGTTCCCCTGGTCCACCAGCCGGTGGAGCACTTCCAGCAGCTTGCGCACGTCCTCGAAATGCAGGCCGGTTGTCGGTTCGTCCAGGATGTACAGCGTCTGGCCGGTGCTGCGTTTCGACAGTTCCTTGGCCAGTTTAACGCGCTGCGCCTCCCCGCCCGATAGCGTGGTGGCCTGCTGGCCCACCTTGACGTAGCTCAGGCCCACCTCGTTCAGCATGTGCATCTTGTCGCGGATGGGGGGCACGGCCTTGAAGAATTCTTCCGCGTCCTCGATCGTCATGTCCAGCACGTCGGCAATGGACATGCCCTTGAACTTCACTTCCAGCGTCTCGCGGTTGTAGCGTTTGCCGCCGCATTCCTCGCACGTCACGTAGACGTCGGGCAGGAAGTGCATCTCGATCTTGATCAGGCCGTCGCCCTGGCACGCCTCGCACCGGCCGCCCTTCACGTTGAAGCTGAAGCGGCCCGGCTTGTATCCGCGCGCCTGCGCTTCGGGCAGGCCTGCGAACCAGTCGCGGATATTGGTGAAGGCGCCGGTATAGGTGGCGGGGTTGGAGCGCGGGGTGCGGCCGATGGGCGACTGGTCGATCTCGATCACCTTGTCGCAATATTCGAGGCCCGTCACCTTGTCGTGCGCGCCCGCCACGACGCGCGCATTGTTCAGCGTGCGCGCGGCGGCGGCGTAGAGCGTATCGATGGTGAAGCTCGACTTGCCGCTGCCCGACACGCCGGTCACGCAGGTAAAGGTGCCGAGCGGGATCGAGGCGGTGACGTTGTTGAGGTTGTTCGCCCGCGCGCCGTGGACGGTCAGCGCCTTGCCGTTGCCCTTGCGGCGCGTCTCCGGCACCTCGATCCTGCGGCGGCCGGTCAGGTAGTCGGCGGTGAGCGAGTTCTTCGCCTTCAGCACCTGTTTCAGCGTGCCCTGCGCCACCACCTCGCCGCCATGCACGCCCGCGCCGGGGCCAAGGTCCACCACGTGATCGGCGGTGCGGATGGCGTCCTCGTCATGCTCCACCACGATCACCGTGTTGCCGAGGTCGCGCAGGCGTTTGAGCGTCTCCAGCAGCCGGTCATTGTCGCGCTGGTGCAGACCGATGCTAGGCTCGTCCAGCACGTAGAGCACGCCGCTCAATCCGCTGCCGATCTGCGAGGCGAGGCGGATGCGCTGGCTCTCCCCGCCCGACAGCGTGCCGCTGGTGCGGTCGAGATTGAGGTAGTCGAGGCCGACATTGTTGAGGAAGCCCAGCCGCTCCACGATCTCCTTCAGGATGGCGCGCGCGATCTGGTTCTGCGTGTCGGTAAGCTTCTCCGGCAGCGCCTCGAACCATTTCAGCGCATCGGCCACACTGAACCGCGTGGGCTGCGAGATATCCGTATCGACGATCTTCACCGCCCGCGCCTTCTCGTTCAGGCGCGCGCCGCCGCAGGTCTCGCAAGGCTGCGAGGTCTGGAACTTCGCCAGCTCCTCCTGCATCCAGGCGCTCTCGGTCTGCGCCATGCGGCGATTGAGATTGCCCATCACCCCCTCGAAGGGCTTCTGCACCGTGTATTCCTTGCGCCCGTCCTTGAAGGTGAGCGGCACGCGCTTGCCCTTGGTGCCGTAGAGGATGACGTCCTGGTTATCCTTGCCCAGCTCGCTCCACGGCGTGGTGAGGTCGAAGCCGTATTCCTTGGCGAGGCTGCCCAGCACCTGCATGTAATAGGGCGATGGCGGGTTGGATTTCGCCCACGGCACCACCGCGCCTTTCTTGAGCGACAGTTCCTCGTTCGGCACCACCAGTTGCGGGTCGAACAGCTGCTTCTCGCCAATGCCGTCGCAGGTCGGGCACGCGCCTTGCGGGGCGTTGAAGGAGAACAGCCGCGGCTCGATTTCCTCGATAGTGAAGCCCGAGACCGGGCAGGCGAACTTTTCGGAGAAGACGATGCGGTTGGCAGGCAGCCCCGCCCCCTTCATCGCGCCGCCGCCCTCGGCCTCTTCCTCGCGTCCCGGCACCACGCCGTCGGCCAGGTCCACATAGGCCAGCCCCTCGGCCAGCTTGAGCGCGGTCTCGAACGAGTCCGCCAGCCGCGTCTGCAAGCCGTCCTTCACCGCGAGGCGATCCACCACCACCTCGATGTCGTGCTTGAACTTCTTGTCGAGCGCGGGGGCCTCCTCGATGGCGTACATCTCGCCGTCGATCCGCACGCGGGTGAAGCCCGCCTTCTGCCACTCGGCCAGCTCCTTGCGGTATTCGCCCTTGCGGCCGCGCACCACGGGGGCCAGCAGGTAGAGCCGCGTACCTTCGGGCAGTTCCATCACCCGGTCGACCATGTTGGAGACGGTCTGCGCCTCGATCGGCAGGCCGGTGACGGGTGAATAGGGCACGCCCACCCTCGCCCACAGCAGGCGCATGTAGTCGTAGATCTCGGTGACGGTCGCGACGGTCGACCGCGGGTTTCGCGAGGTCGTCTTCTGCTCGATGGAAATGGCCGGCGAGAGCCCGTCGATATGCTCGACATCGGGCTTCTGCATCATCTCCAGGAACTGGCGCGCATAGGCGCTGAGGCTCTCGACGTAACGCCGCTGCCCCTCGGCATAGATGGTATCAAACGCGAGGCTCGACTTGCCGCTGCCCGAAAGGCCGGTGATGACGATAAGGCTGTCGCGCGGCAGGTCGATATCGACCCCCTTGAGGTTATGTTCGCGCGCGCCTTTGACGGAAATTTTGGTGAGAGCCATGGCGAGGTCACTTGGGGTGCGAGGGGGCCAGAGTCCAGTAGGACCGAGGCAGGTGTTTCACCGAGGCTAGCGCAATGGGGTTTGTTCTGCAAATGTTCGGATGGTGATAACTGCGGCGCGGCCTATTGCTCTTGTTAAACCTTTCCGGATAAATCTCAATTTTTCATGGCATTGTAGTCATGCTTGTAATTTCGTGGGGGTAGATAGACGTGATACTCGGCACCGAGTACAGGGACAATCTCGAAGGCACTATCGGTGACGATGTCATTGAGGCCCTTGGCGGCGACGATGAGATTATCGGAAGTTCGGGCTTTGATACCATCGATGGTGGTCCGGGCGCCGATACGCTTCGATTCTTAATGGAGGCGATGTACGGTTTCGCGGATTACTTCGGCCCGGAAACCTATACTTTGACGTCCAACCGCCTGTTTGACGAGGCCGGTCGGGTCGATACGAGTTTTTCGAGTATCGAAGCTGTCACGTTCAGCATCGCCAATCCAGAGATGGTGGTGTTCGATGCATCAGCCTTTGAACCTGCATCGGCGCAGGCTCCTTATTTCTGGCATCTGTACACTTCGTTTTCGGCTTCCTCAAGTCGTATCACAGGATCTGCTTTCCGAGACCGGTTTGCAGTTGCGGGAACCGATCACTTCATCGATGGCGGTGACGGATTTGATTTCGTCAGGGTGCGCCCTGCCATATCAAGCAGCGACGTGATCATTGCGGGCAATGCGGACGCGCTAACCATTACACAGGGCTTGTCCACAGACCCTCTAACGTTCGTATCGGCCCGGAACGTCGAGCGTGTGGCCATCTCCAGCAGGAATACCGCGTCCGTCACTCACAAGGTGGATGCCAGCGGTTCGCCCGTAGCGATTGTCTTTAATGCGGGGCATTTCGACGACATTTTTGTTGGAAGCGATTTTGACGACCTCGTTCAGGTCGATCCGGCTTCGAACGATGGCTGGTACGATTTCGACAATCTGGCCGTCGGAACGGATATTTACACGGGCGGCAAAGGCAACGACGAGTACCAGTTCACGCAACGGGGAAATCTGCTTTTCGCGGGCGTAACGATCACCGATTTCTCACCCGGCGATGCAATCAGTTATAGCGGCGGGAACAACGCATCGCTGGCTACGTTTATCGGCACCGCCGATTTCAGCGGAACTTCGGATGAAATACGCTATCACGCTGCAGGCGGTCAGACACTCTTGCAGTATGACGCAAATGGCGATGGCGTGGCTGATAATACGCTGGTCATAGCAAATGGCGAGTTTACAATCGAGCAGTTCGACACCGAAGATTACCGGAATAAGCTGCGCATCGATAACACGCTAGATGGCTCCGACGAGGCCGACACCCTCACAGGTGGCGATTACGCCGAAATCCTCAACGGCTTCGCAAGCGGCGACACGCTGACCGGCAATGGCGGCGACGATACGATCGACGGCGGCTCCAATGTCGATACGGCGGTCGTTGCGGGCAAGCGCTCGGCCTATACGGTGACGCAGGTCTCTGTCGGCATGTTCGAGGTCTCCGGCCCCGACGGCACCGACACGCTGACGAATGTCGAGTATCTCCAGTTCGACGACCAGACGATCCGCCTGCTGCCCGGCGAGGGAACGGGGGTGATCTTCAACACCGCCAACCCGTCGCTCTATGCAGCGGCGATGGAGAACATTCGCGACTTCGACGGCAACGATCTCGGCGGTGACGGGGCGTGGCTGCGTATCGGCTCGGCGGACGTGAATGGCGACGGCGATGTGGACCAGATCCTCGTCAACGATGCCATCGGACGTTTTGCCACGGTCGGCATGGCTTCCGATGGCCTCGTCTATTTCGATGACTACAGCTGGGCGGGCGAGACCCGCGTGGTGGGCATCTATATCGACCCGCTCGTGCAGTCCGGCGACGTGGTGCAAGGCAGCGACGAGGACAGCCAGCGGCGTTTCCAGAACGACCTCGAGATCGAGAACATCAACCGCGTGCTGGGCGCGGACGACTATGATGGCGACGGGCTTCAGGAGGTGTATCTCGCCCTCACGGACCGGACGGCGTACCTGCACCTCTACATGCATGCTGACGGCAACATCCGGTATGCGAATTACCAGTCCGAAGCACAGGCGATCGCCTATCTCGAAGCCAACGGTTTCGACGAGGCCACCTATGGCGACTGGTTCTCGCCCGGCACCTGAGGTTCCGAGCAGCTTTTCGAAGAAAGCCTGTACTGCCGATCTCGGAAGAGTCGCCCATGCTACTGGCATGCGAGCGATCCTTCCGCCTGGAAAGGCTCGAGCGGTTCGCATCGTACAGCGCCGCTGTCTGATTTTTGGGCGTCCAGAATCGACGGTTCTTTCACAGATGTGAAAGGACAGGTCGAAAATTCGAAAAAAAATGGGCTTGGGGTTTACCGATCTTTAACCGGCGAGGAACGCGCAACCCCGGTCAAAACGAGATTCGGCACCGGGTGACCCCGAATCAATTAGTAAGCACTACTTACAAAGATTAACGAACCGTTATCTCCCGGGGACCACCCTTCTCCCACCGAAACAAAGAATGTCGGAACGAGGGGTTAAAAACCCCCTTGGGAGAAGAACCTATGAATCGCTTGAATAAAACGACGATCCGCGTGCTCTCCGCATCGGTTGCGATGGCAGGCCTCCATACCGCCCCATTTTCCCTCGCCGCCCAGGCACAGTCCCTTCAACCCGTGGTTGACGTGTGTACCGGCATCCAGCTGCAGAAATCCGCAGTCACGGATATTGTCGGGCAGGCCGTCGTGCCGGTGGCGAGCAGCGTCGAAAACCTGACAGACGAGTTGCTCGGCCTTTCCGTCCTCCTGCCGCCCCTGCTGAATATCACCGACGCGGATCTTGAGGTGGACAACATCCTTGCCGGTATCGCGGCGGAGGATCCCATTTCGCTGCAACTGGTGGATACCGACGGCAATCTGGTCGGACCTTCCGACTGCAACATCTCCGCCGATGGGTATGCGCTGAACGATGCGGCGGGCATCGCCATCGGCGGCAATCAGATTTCCGGGCTGGGGGACGGGCTCGCCGCCTCTGCAGCCGAACTCGACGCGGTGGCTTTCGGCAACAATGCGTCCACCTCCGCCGGTGCGTTCGGGGCGATTGCCCTCGGCACCGATGCAAGCGTGACAGTGGCCAACAGCGTGGCGCTGGGTGCAGGTTCGCTGGCGGATCGCGGTCCGCTGACAGGATACAGCGCCACCTTCATGGCCGGGACGTTCGATTCCGCCGGCTCCGTATCGGTCGGATCGGCGGGAGCGCTGCGGCAGATTACCAATGTCGCGCCGGGTTCGGCTCCCAGCGATGCCGCGACCGTGGGCCAGGTGCAGGCAGCGGTGGACGGGCTGAGCGGGACGCTTGGCAATGCCGTGCAGTATGACGATGCGACGCAGGTCAGAGTCACCCTGGGCGGTGCCGCGGGCACGACCCTCGCCAATGTGGCAGCCGGCACGCTGAGCGCCGGTTCGGACGAGGCCGTGAACGGTTCGCAGCTGTTCGACACCAACCAGCAGGTCGACGCGAATACGGTGGCCATCCAGGCCAATACCGATGCCATCGCCGCGATTGGCAGTACCGGCGATCCGCTGGGCGTCACCTATGACGATGCGTCGCGCACGCGGCTCACCTTCGAAGGGGCCGGCGGCACGGTGCTGGCGAACGTGGCGGCGGGCGAAGTGAGCGCCACCTCCGACGAGGCCGTGAATGGCAGCCAGCTGTTCGCGACCAACCAGGCGGTGGCCGATCTGGACGGACGCGTCACCGTCAATGAAGGCGACATCGCCGATCTGGACATCCGGCTTGAGGTGGCAGAGGCCGATATCCTCGATCTCGATACGCGAGTGACGGTGAACGGGGATGCGATCACCTCCAACACCACGAATATCGCCAGCCTGGATAACCGGGTGACCGTGAACGAGGGCGATATCACCGACAACTCCGTCGCCATCGCCTCTCTCGATAACCGGGTGACGGTCAACTCCACCACGATCGTCGAGATGGAACAGCAACTGGCCAATGTCCCCCTCGGCTATGTGAGCGATACCGATCCGGCGACGGCCAGCGACGTTCCCACCGATACCGTCGCCCTGATCGGCGCGAGTGGCGGGGCCGTCCGCATTACGAACGTGGCGGACGGCGCTGTCGTGGCCGGGTCCACCGATGCGGTGAACGGCTCCCAACTGGCGAGCACGAATGCCGCGGTGGAGGCGAACCGCACCGATATCGACATAAACACGGCGAATATCGACGCGATCACCAACAACCTTTCGGGAAGCACCGTGGTCGCGGTCCAGTATTCCGATCCCTCGGACCCCACCGCCAGCAATGGCGGCACGATCACGCAGGACGTCACCTTCGTGGGTGCGGACGCCTCGCAGCCGGTTCGCGTGCATAACGTGGCGGACGGCACGCTTGCCAACGACGCGGTGAACCTGGGGCAGTTGCAGGCGGGCATGGCCGACGTGATGAACACCTCGATGGCCTATACCGATCAGCGCTTCGAACTGCTCAACACCGGACTGCAACAGGTGGCCTTCGACCTCGACAATGCGCGCGAGGAAGCCTTTGCGGGAACGGCCGGTGCGATGGCCTTTGCGGGAATTCCGCAGACCATGGACCCGGGACGCTCGATGTTCGGCGGCGCGATCGGGCATTATCGCGGCGAAACGGCCTTCGCGGTCGGCGTCTCCACCACCTTTAACGATGGCGAAGGCGTCCTCAAGGCAGGCGGCACGATGGATACGAACGGCCATGGCGGCTTCAGCGCCGGTGCCGGCTTCAGCTTCTGATCAAGAGGCATCACGCCTGACCAATCGCGGGGCCGCGGCGGGCTTTCAGTCCTGCCGCGGCCCCTGATCTGGAAAAGCCATAACTCTTTGGAGTTAGTCGCTCGAATCGCTTGTCTTTCTTAAGGTTTTGTCGTGTATCCGGCGCGCAGGGATCTTGCGCTGCGAGGACATATGCCAGCCTATACGAATTCCGGGCTTTCCATCGAAAACCGCCAGACGATCGAAGAGGATGTCCGCCTCGCGGCAACCGCGATCACTTTCCGTAACACGCAGCTTGGCCGGGTGCTTGGCCAGGTCATTTTCGAGACCGGCGGATCGACCCTCATCAACGACAGCGGCGGCTATATCGGCGCAGGCCAGCACCAGGATCCCTGGACGTTCCGGGCCGTCACCGGCTCTGGCGGGGCAGACAGGATCGTCGATGCGGGGACCATCGCGGGCCTTGTGGACCTTGGCGCAGGCAACGATACGCTCATCAGCCGGGCGGCAGGCAGCACCTATGCCACCAGCGTCTACGGCGCGGCAATGGGCAGCGGAGACGACCTCTTGCGGTTCGAGGGGGCGACCGCGCCGTTCTTCGTTTACGGCGATGGCGGCAGCGGGCGCGACACCCTCGAATTCGCAGCGACCACCAACCAGGTCTACGGAACCTATCTGACCGGGTTCGAGATCCTCTCTTTGCAGGCCTCGGGCAACTACTCCCAGTTCAGCGGCTATACCCAGATCGTCGGCGCGCCGGGCATGGTGAACGGGTTCTACAATCTGGTCGACTGCCTCAACCCGCTGGCACAGGTCCAGCTGGCGGGCTCCTTCTGGCTGTTCCAGAACTCGACCGTCGCCTCGCTGACGGGCGGCGCGGGCAGCGACACGGTATGGATCGGCGGGTCGAGCAAGGTCGGGGGCTCCATCTCGCTTGGCGGAGGGGCCGATACGCTGCAGCTGGAAAACGGAGTGAAGGCCGCAAGCGTTGCGTCTGCGATTACCGGTGGTGCGGGCCTGGACACCCTCGCCTATCTCGTCACGGCTTCGATGGTGGACGACCTTGCCCGCGCAACCGGGTTCGAGAAGCTGTACCTGACCAATGGCGCACCGAACAAGCGATCTGTCGTGGAACTGGCGAATATCTCCGGCTTCCAGGATATTTACGCCGAGTCCGGCCTCAGCCTGACCCTCACCTCGGGCAGTCTTGCGCAAACCAGCATCGGCGGAGCTGTGGGTGGCTCGATCAGGATCGCCTCGGGCCTTTCGGTAGCAAGCTACTCCTACGCGTTTACCGGCTGGCCGGTCTCGACGGACCTTGCGAACCCCAATTTCCGCAACTCCACCCAGCTCCACAATGCAGGCTCGATCCTTGGCGCGGTAACCTTCTACGATGGTGACGACCTGTATGATGGCGCCTCCGGCTCCGTTGCGGGCGCGGTGCACGGCAATGCCGGAAACGACCGGCTGACAGGCGGCGCAGGCGCAGAGCAGCTGTATGGCGATGCGGGCGCCGATACGCTGCGCGGCAATGGCGGGAATGACCTCCTTTACGGCGGTACTGGATGGGACACGGCGATCCTCGGCGGCAGCCGCGCCGCCTATACCGTCACCCACCTCTCCAGCGGCGTGTTCGAGGTGAAGGGCCCTGATGGCAAGGACATCGTGACCGACATCGAATTCCTGCAATTCGACGATGGTTCGCTGCGTCTTCGCCCCGGCCCCGGCGTCACCGTGAACTTCTCGGCCGACCCTGCCGGTTTCATGACGGCCATCCGCGATTACGACGGCAACGACCTGGGCGGCGATGACGGCTGGCTGCTGATCGGCGCGGTGGACGTGAACGGCGACGGCAATGCCGAGCGCATCCTCGTCAACGACGCGATCGGCCGCTTCGCCACGGTCGGAACGGCGGAAGACGGGCTGGTATATTTCGCAGACCACGGCCAGTTCGGAGAGACGCGGGTGGTGGGCATCTACATCGATCCGCAGGTACAGTCCGGCGATGTCGTTGCAGGCAGTGAATTCGACAGCCAGCGCCGTTTCCAGAACGACCTGCAGATCGAGAACATCAACGGCGTGCTGGGCGGAGACGATTACGATGGCGACGGGTTGCAGGAAGTCTATCTCGCGCTGACCGACGGGACGGCCTACCTGCACCTCTACATGCATGCCGACGGCAATATCCAGTACGCCAACTATCAGTCGGAGGCGCAGGTGATCGACTATCTCGAGGCCAATGGCTTCGATGAGACCACCTACGGCGACTGGTTCACGCCGGGCTGACCGGCTTCGAAACCGGGGCGAATCTGGCAAGGCCCGTCCCGAACAAAAGGCCCGGCAGTTCGGTAGCGACTGCTCGTCCCCCTCGCCTTCCCTCGGGGTTGCGCGGTCTCCGCGTCGTCCCCATTGCCAGCATGCATGTCCAGCCGCCGCCTCTTCGTCGCCCTCAGACCTCCCGAGCATATCGCCGAGGCGCTGCTCGACATGCAGGAGGGCATACCGGGCGCACGGTGGCAGGATGCGGACAATCTCCACGTGACCCTGCGCTTCGTGGGAGAGGTCGACCGGCACACGGCTGCGGTTCTGGAATGCGCGCTGGCGGACGTGCATTTCGCGCCTTTCCCGCTCGCCATATCGGGCGTCGGCCATTTCGAGGGGAACAGGCGTGCCAAGGCAATCTGGGCGCGCATCGCTCCCTCCGCTGCACTGGACGAATTGCAGATGCGGGTGGAAATGGCCTGTCGCCGCGCCGGACTTCCGGCCGAAACCCGCAAGTTCGTGCCCCATATCACGCTGGCACGGCTTAATTCAGGCTCGGGACCAATCGGCGACTGGCTGCACGAACACGGCGCATGCAGCCTGGGTGCGTGGCGGGTCGACCGCTTTTCCCTGTACGAAAGCGACCTTACGCCCAACGGCGCGATTTACAGCGAGGTTACGACGTTTCCGTAAGACGCGCGCAACTTCATGATAGTTTCGCCGCGCGGCCTTTCTCCGCAATGCGTCAAGGACAATCCCGTGAAATGTTTGGCAAACCGGACGAAATGTGGACCGGATCCGCAATCCACCCGTTGATCAGGTGAAAACGATACACGGCGATGCTGCCACGCTGCTTGCGGTTGCGTCAGGAAGCTCGCCATAGACCTGACAACAGGGATTTCCATGTCGACGAGTACGACGCAAAAGTCACCCATCAAGGCACATGCCATACCCGCGCGATCCGACCCGCGCGACGGCTCCACCCATCCACCCAGTCCGGGCGTGAAGAAGTCCAGCGCATCCGAGGAACTGCAGCCCGCTGCGCGGTGGATGCGGGGCCAGATGGTGCGCGAATTCGTCCGCCGGATGCGCCGCAGGAACGATGGGGAGAATTCGAATTCGATTCGTGGCCGCATGCGCAAGCGCAAGGCCGCTCTCGCCCTTTCCGCCGCCGCAATGGGCCTGAGTACCGCGGCGACCAAGCCTGTGAGGCCTGCACCGCCTATCCTCGAATACCAAGCCGATCCTACTCAGGAGCGAGTGAGCGTGGACCGGTTGAAGGTGAGCGAAACGATGAAGGAAGCGCTCGCCGAGGAAGAGGGCGTTCGCCTCGTCGTCTATCGTGACGTCGCCGGCTATCCGACCGTAGGCGTGGGGCACCTGGTGACGCCTGAAGACGGCCTCTCGGTCGGTGATCGCATTACCTACGATGATGCCATCGAGTTCCTTGAACAGGATCTGCGCAAGGCCGAGGAAGGCGCCAAGCGGCTCGTCAGGAACCTGCAGCTTTACCAGCACGAATTCGATGCTCTCGTGGATCTTGTCTACAATGTCGGTGAGGGCAATGTGTCGGAAGACGCGAGCCCGCGCCTCAACGAGGCCATCCAGACGGCCGATTACGATCGCATCGCCGAAGAACTTGTCTACACCACCGCCGGCGGAGAGGTTGCTCGCGGTCTGAAATACCGAAGCGAGCGCAGGCAGTCGATCTTCATGGAAGCGACCTACGATGATCCGCGCGCGATAGAAGTCGACATTTTCGGACAGGCTCGTAGCTGATATTATTCGCCGTCCCATTCAGACGACACCCGCAATCATGAACACACATTTCGACATGCAGTCCGCAGGACCCGCCCCGGCCCGTATCGTTGCCGCGCTGGCGGGTCTTGCATTGCTCAGCGCGTGCTCTGCGGAGGAAGGCCCGCCGATAGACGCGACGGGCGCGCTCGACATACCCGCCGAAGTGGGCGCCGTCGCTGCCGAGCCGGAGCGCGACTGCCTGCTGGTCGTGTGGGAACAGCAATCCGCGCCCAATCGCGACTTCGACCGTGCCAACGATCCCGCCGAGGGCGGCCTGATCTCCTGCGCCACGGGCACCACCGCCAGCCAGTACGAAGCAAGCCTTGCCGCGCTGCGCGATGCAGCCACGGACAACGACCGGGACCGCATGTTGCGCGAACTCGACATCCCGCTGCTCTATATCGATGCAGACGGCAACCGCCGCGACCTGCGCGAGACAGACCTTGCCGACCAGGGCTTCGACGAGGTGTTCTCGCCTGAAATGCTGGCACTGATGCGCAATCTCGACCTGGCGGACATGACCGTCGTTCCCGACCAGGGCGGCTTTTTCGAGCTTGGCGCAATCTGGCTTAGCCCCGGCCAGCCGGGCGGCCGCCCTCGCTTAGTGACCGTAAACCGCCAGGCATTGGCGGAAGCTGCTGCTGCGGAAAAGGCGGAAACCCCTTCCTGACGGGCACGTTCAGGCTCTTGGCAGCTTGCATCTGTAGGACTATGCGGCAAGTTTCAGAGGAAACCAGCGCGCCCGTCCGGGATGCGCCGACATATTCACATCAAGGAAGAGACGCCCGAATGCGCAAATCCACCCTTCTCGCGACCACCATGATCGCCGCTCTTGCCAGCGGCTGCACGACGATGAACAACGAAGGCATGGCCACCACCACCGATACCCTGCCCGGCACGGTCGAGTACAATCCCGACATTCCGGAAGCGACCAGCGTCTTCGCCGAACTGTCGCCCCTCTACATGCACGCACCGCAGTTCGACCAGATCGAGGACAGCGACTGGCAGGGCATCATCGAGGAAGCAATGGCCATCCAGCTTGCCGAAGTGGAAGCGATCGCGAACAACCCCAACGAGCCCACCTTCGCCAATACGCTGGTGGCGATGGAAGAGTCCGGCCAGGTTTTCGCCCGCGCCTACGGTGCGTTCAGCCAGGTCGTCTCGGCCAACATCAACGACACCATCGCCGCGACGGACGAGGCGCTCGCCCCGCAGGTCGCGAGCATGTATGACAGCATCTATCTCAATCCCGAGCTGTTTGCGCGGGTGAAGGCAGTCTACGACAACCGCGCTGCCATGGCGATGACGCCGGAAGACGCGATGCTGCTGGAGACGACCTACGAGGAATTCGTCCACCGCGGTGCCCTTCTCGGGGAGGCCCAGCAAGCCGAACTGCGCCAGATCAACGAGCGGTTGAGCTCGCTGTCCGCGCAGATCTCGCAGCGCATCACGACCGGGCAGAACAATGCCGCCATCGTGGTCGACACGAGGGAACAGCTTTCCGGCCTTTCCGAAGGGCAGATCGAATCCGCAGCTGCACTCGCCGCCGAGAGTGGGCACGAGGGGCACTACATGCTCAACGTCTCGAACACCTCGGGCGTGCCGCAGCTGGCACAGCTCGACAATCGCGACGTGCGCGAGCGCCTCTACAAGGCCAGCATCAGCCGCAACCAGACCGGCGAGGCCAGCACGCTGCCGCTGATCCAGGAAGTCATCAGCCTGCGCAACCGCCGCGCCCAGTTGTTCGGCGAGCCCACGCATGCCAACTGGCAGATGTATGACCGCATGGTCGCCGACCCGCAGGCCGCGATCAACTTCATGGCCGAGATGGTCCCCGCCCTGCGCGCCACGCAGGAGCGCGAGGCCGCCGTGCTGCAGGAGCGCATCGAGCAGGACGGCCACGATTTCCAGCTCGCCCCGTGGGACTGGCAGTATTACGCCAGCAAGGTGCGCGCCGAGCGCTACGCCCTCGATAACGAGGAGATCAAGCAGTACTTCGTCGTCGACAACGTGCTGGAAGATGGCGTGTTCTACATGGCCGAGCAGCTCTACGGCCTGACCTTCGAGGAACGCACCGACATCCCGACCTATCACCCCGACGTGAAGGTCTACACCGTCTTCCATGACGGCGAGGAGCAGGCGCTGTTCTACTTCGATCCGTTCAGCCGCGAGAGCAAGCGCGGCGGTGCGTGGATGAGCAACTTCATCGAGCAGAGTCATCTGCTCGGCCTGAAGCCGGTCATCACCAACACGCAAAACATCGCCCCACCCGCCCCCGGCCAGCCGGCGCTCGCCACCTGGGACGATGTGACGACGATGTTCCACGAGTTCGGCCATGCGCTGCACGGCATCTTCGCCGACCAGCAGTACCCGTCGCTCTCGGGCACCAACACTGCGCGCGACTGGGTGGAATTCCCCAGCCAGTTCCACGAGAACTTCGCCGCCGTGCCCGAAGTGCTGCAGCGCTATGCCCGTCACCACGAAACCGGCGAAGTGATCCCGGACGAACTGGTGCAGGCGATCGACCGTGCCAGCAAGTTCAACCAGGGCCACAGCTTCGGCGAGATCATCGCCGCCTCGCTGCTGGACATGGAATGGCACTCGCTCGACCCGAGCCAGCCTGCGCCGACCGACGTCATGGCGTTCGAGGAAGCCGCGCTGGAGCGGATCGGCCTGCGCAGCGACCTGGTGCCGCCGCGCTACCGCACGCCCTACTTCCGCCACATCTTCGAGCATGGCTACGATGCGGGCTATTACGCCTACACCTGGACGGAAATGCTGCACCACGACGCCTACAGCTACGTGGCGAACAATGGCGGCATGACCCGCGAGATGGGCGACCACATTATCGACTCGTTCCTCGGGCAGGGTCATTCCAAGACCTACGAGCAGATGTTCCGCGACTTCACCGGCCGCGACCCGCAGGTCGAGCCGCTGCTGGAAGCTCGCGGCCTGATCCCCGAGGATGACGACGTGCAGGGCGTGGACGGTGCCGAGGGCGCTGTCTGATCCAGCCTTTGGATTGAACACGAAAGGGCGGCCTTTGCGGGCCGCCCTTTTTTGTTGGCGCTACAGCTTGCCGCGAAGGGCGAGCGAGTGGCGGTTCATTTCGGCAAGGTCGCGCTCGCCTGCCAGCGCTGCCTCGCCGAGAACGATGGCGCGGCGAAGCAGGTCGTCGCTGGCATGGCGATAGGCTGGCGCTTCGATCACTTTGCGCCAAGGTTGGGCGCAGGCATTGTCGAGCAGGATGCGCTGGAAACAGTGGTCGAGATGCACCGGCCATTCGCGTTCGCTTGCAACACGCGGCATCTCCTCGCGGGTGAGCGCGAACCAGCGCGCTTCGAGGGTTTCCCTGTCGCTCACATCCGTGTGACGAGTGCCCGCGCGCCCGGTTCCCCCAGCCAGCGCGCTTCCACGCCCCAGACGCTGGCGATAATCTCGGGCGAGAGCGCCTCTGCCGGAGTACCCTCGGCGGCCACTTTCCCCTCGTCCAGCACCACCACCCTGTCCGCGTGGTTCATCGCCAGCGCGAGGTCGTGGACGACGATCACCACGCCCGTTCCCGCCTCGGCCTCGCGGCGCAAAACGGCGAGCAGATTCAGCTGGTGCGCAAGGTCGAGCGCGGCGAG
Source organism: Aurantiacibacter poecillastricola (assembly GCF_030730945.1). Classification (GTDB taxonomy): domain Bacteria; phylum Pseudomonadota; class Alphaproteobacteria; order Sphingomonadales; family Sphingomonadaceae; genus Alteraurantiacibacter; species Alteraurantiacibacter poecillastricola. The sequence continues at coordinate 428,582 of NZ_JAVAMS010000002.1, read as the reverse complement.
CGGCTCGTCGGCGAGGATCCAGCGCGGCTCCCCCGCAAGCACGCGGGCAAGCAGCGCGCGCGCCTTCTCGCCGCCCGAGAGAGTGGAGGCGGGCCGCGCGGCGAAATCCGCCATGTCAGTCGCGGCCAGCGCCTTGGCGATGGCGAACTTGCCCCGGTCGCGGTGCGGCAGGCGGCCCAGCGCGGCGATGCTGGCGACCGACACGTCCCATGCAATCTCGGCGGATTGGGGCAAATAGCCGAGCGCCTGCGCGCGCTGTCGTGGCGGCGTGACGTCAAGAGGCTCGCCATCGAGCAACACCTCGCCACTATCAGGCGCGAGCAGGCCTGCCAGCGCCGAGAGCAGGGTGGACTTGCCCGCGCCGTTAGGTCCGCAAATGGCGGTGATCGTGCCAGGCTCCAGCGCGGCGCTCACGTGCTCGAGGCGCCCCGTAATCGCAAGGTTCGCAGCGGCAAGCATCACAGCGCGCCCCTGCGCATCCGCAGCAGTAGCATGAGGAAGAACGGCGCGCCGATCAGCGAAAGCGCGATGCCTAGGCGCAGCTCCGTCACCAGCGGCAGGATGCGGCATACGACGTCCGCCACCAGCACAAGGAGCCCACCCGCCAGCGCGCTCGGCACGATCAGGCTGGAGGGGCCCCTGTCGGTGAGTGGGCGCACCAGATGTGGTACGATCAGGCCGACGAAACCGATGATCCCCGCCACCGCCACGGCGCTGCCGACGGTGAGGCCGGTACCAAGCACCAGCAGCGCCATCAGACGCCCCGGTCTCACGCCCAGCGAGCGCGCGGCGGCCTCGCCCAGCGTCAGCGCGTCGAGGTCGCGGCCCGCCAGCCATAATAGCGCCAGGCCCGCCAGCGTCAGCGGCGCGGCGAGCATCACGTCCTGCCAGCTGCGGTCGGTCAGCGCGCCCATCAGCCAGGTGACGATGCTGCTCATGGCAAAGGCGTTGGGCGCAAGGCTGATCGCCAGCGACGTGAGCGCGGCTGCAAGGCTGGCGATCATCATGCCCGCCAGCGTGAACAGCGCAATGCCATTGGCGGGATTGGCGGTGCGTCCGGCGATCAACGCCAGCAGCGCCATCGCCCCGCCTGCTCCCACCAGCGCGAACAGCGGCAGGAGGATGGCGCTCGCGACGCCGATATAGAGCGCGACGACTGCGCCTAGCGCCGCTCCGGGAGCGATGCCGAACAGGCCCGGATCGGCGAGCGGGTTGCGTAGATAGCCCTGCATCGCCGCTCCCGCCGCGCCCAGCCCCGCGCCGATCACCACCGCCAGCACGGCGCGCGGCAGGCGGAGCTCGGCAAGGATGGGAATGGCATTCGCTGTCGTCCCGGGGTCCACCCACACGCGCCCCGCCACCAGCGAAAGCGGCAGGGCGATCACCAGCAGCACCGCGAAGATCGGCGTGGCACGCGTCACCCTGCCGCCCGCCTGATTTGGGTAAGCCGCTCCAGCGCGCGGGGAATGGTCGGCCCGCCGCAATAGAGGAGCGAGGAGGATAGTTCGTACTGCGCGACTCCGTCCGCCATCGCCGGGTGCGCGAAGGCGCGCTCGTCGCCTGCGGTGATTACCACTTGCGGCGGGTCGGCGAGCACTTCCTCCAGCGGCAGATAGGCCCCCTGCCCTAGTCCGCGCGCGGCGGAGTGGCTGGCGAAACCCGCCTGCGCCAGAAGCTCGTGCGCCAGCGAACCCTCGCCCGCCACGATGCCACCTTGTTGCCACAAGACGGCGCTGGCGCGCTCGCCATGCCATTGCTGCGCTTCCCAGCTTTCGGCGATCCGGTTCGAGAGAACGTCGGCGCGGCCTTCATTGCCGGTCGCCTTGCCCAGCGCTTCGATCTGCGAAAGGCTGTCTTCGAGACTGCTCGCGATTCCGATAGTCTCCACCGCGATCCCGGCCTGCTCCAGCGCGCGGCGAGTGGAGGGGGCGAGGAAGCTGTCGGCCACCACCATGTCGGGTGCCAGCGCCAGCACCTCCTCCGCCGTGCCGCCGGTGGCGTTATAGGCGAGCGCTTCGTCCAGCGGCATCGAAGCGGCCTCGGGATCGTGGCTATAATGCGAGATCGCGAGAAGCTGGCCCGGCTGCGCGATCTCGGCGAGGATGGCGTCGGCGCAAGGATTGAGGCTGACGATGGTTGGGTGCTCGGTCTCGGTCCGGGATGGCGGATCGGCTCTCCTGCAACCAACCAGCATCATCCCGGCGAAAGCCGGGATCCAGAGCAACCAGCGCCGCAAACTGGATTCCGGCCTTCGCCGTAATGACGAGGAAGGGAGGATCATGGCAGCGCCACGCGCGCCCCGATATGCGCGCCCGTGCCTGCCGTGCCGTATCCGGCGGCGGTCTGGTATTGCTCGTCCCACAGGTTCTCGACCCGGCCGAACAGTTCCACTTGCTCGCTGACGGACCAGCTGGCGCGCAGAGTGAGTATTTCGTAGCCATCCAGCCGCACGAGATTGGCGGCATCGTCATAGCTGTCCGACACGATCCGCAGGTCCGCGCCCAGCGTCACTGCGTCCACGGCTTGCCACTCGCCCGTGACGGTGGCGGCATGGCGCGGGCGGCGGGCGAGGTCGAGGCCGGTGTCGCGGTTCTCACTATCGGTGAAGGCGTAGAGCACGCCTAAAGTCACCGTATCGGCAATCCGCCCCCACGCCTCCGCCTCGACGCCGCGAGCGCGGGTGCGCGCGACATTGTCGTATGTGCCGAAGGGCCTGTCGGTGCAGATGCCGTCCGACTCGCCGAAGCAGCTGACGAAGGCGATCTGGTTGTCGGTATTGCGCTGGAACAGCGTCACCGCGCCGTGAACCGGGCGGCTCGACAAGGTGCGGTCGCCATAGGCAAGGCCGAGATCGAAGCTGGTGCTCTGCTCGGGTTCCAGCGCGAGGTTGCCGTAATCCGAATAGAGCTGGAACAGGCTCGGCGCCTTGAACCCCTCACCCACGCTTGCCCGCAGGCGCAAGCCATCCGCGATGGCGTAGCTCGCATCCGCGCCGAAGCTGACCGCGGTGCCGAAATCGGCATGGTCGTCCACCCGCGCGCCGATATGGCCGGAGATGGCGTTCCATTCGATCCCGGCCTGTCCATAGGCCCCGGAAATGCGCGTGTCCTCGCCAACGCTGGTGTCCGTCTCGTATTGCGTCCACTCGCTCTCTGCCCCGAAATGCACGAGCAGCGGGCCGATAGGTCGCCATTCGCCCCGCAAATCCACCCTGTCGGATCGGCCGTCGCTGGCGAAAGCAAGGGTGCCGTCGGCGTCGAAGTTGTCGCGCACCGTGTCGGCGAAGCTGTAGGCACCAGAGAGGAACAACGCGCCTGTATCGAGCACCGCGCCGGTGGAGCCTGTCCACTGGCGCGTCTCCTGCACCTCGTCGGTATCGGCAAGGGTGAAGGCGGGTGCGGGAAAACCGTCGATCTGCAGTTCGCCTGAGGCATATCGGGTGCGGGCGAAGACTTCGAAACGGTCGTTGAAATAATAGCGAGCGTGGCCGTTCAGCGCCCATTGCTCGAAGCCGTCGGCTTCGGTGCCCGCGTCGGCGGCTGAGATGCCGTCCGTCTTGAACCAAGTGACCGATGCGCCGAGGAAGCCCGTATCGGAATCGCTCACGCCCCCCGAGACCCGCGCGCTCGCCGTGTCGCGCGCACCGTATTCGGCGCTTGCCTTAAGGCCGCTCGCCGCGCGGGTGGAGGCGACGACTACGCCGCCGATCGCGTCCGAACCCCAGATGGTGGAGTTGGAGCCGCGCAGGATTTCCAGCTTCTGGAGATCGAGCGCCAACAGCGTGCCGAAATCGAATCCGCCAGCGGGTGCGGCGGGATCCGCCATGCGCACACCATCCACGACGACCAGCACCTGTTCGGCCTCAGCGCCCCGAACGCGCACGCCGGTGAAGCTGCCCGCGCCGCCATTGCGTGTGGTGACCACGCCGGGCGCGCGTTCGAGTAGTCGGGTGAGGTCCGCGCCCTGCACGGCCTCGATCTCGTCCTCGCCGATCACGGTGATGGCCTGGCCCGTATCCTCGAGCTCGATGCGCGTACCGGTAGCGGTGACGGTGATGGTTTCCTCGGGAATGCGAGCACTCCCCATGTCGATCATGAGCGGCTCTTCCTGCGCGATCGCGGGCACGGCAATGACCGCAAGGGAAACGCCGGAAAACAAGTATTTGAGCACCATACCTCCTGTCAAAAGCGAACATGCCGCTCATGACGGAGGGAGCGCCGGGACTGGCGCTCTCCCGCAGGCCGTCGGTGCACCCCGCCCGATAGCGCAAGCGACCGTCGCGGGCAGGTCTCCTGGCTCCCGGATCATCGCTTCGCGCCCCGCCTTCCCGCCCTTCGACACGCTGGGGGCAGTGGCATGTGGAGCGCGCGCTCCCCGGTCACAGTTGCGGGGGCAGCGGAGGCATCGAACCTCCTTCCCTCTTCGATCCCCGTGGGCCGTAACCCGCGCGAATAACCCGTGACGTCGGCGCTTTCCTAGGCCTCGAACCATCCGGAAGCAATCGCTTAACGCCGATCCCGCGAGCGTCCCGCCTTGAGACAGTCGCGCCACCGGTGATGCCGTGCACGATACCTCTGCCTAAAGCGCGGGCGTGGACAACGCTGCCTGCCCGACCCCGTACCAGCGCCTTGCCGAGCGCCGACACGCCCGCCGATCGCGCCGGGGAATGATGGTTCGCAGGCTCGGCGCGCTGCTGACCGTGCTCGCAGTACCGGCACTGGCAGCAGAGACGGCGTTCGAGCCTGACATCGAGCAAGCCCCGACGCACGCGTCCAAGCCGATGGGCTTCGAGATCCCGGGCGAAAGCTTTCCGGGATCGGCCTTCTATTATCTCGAGGATGTCGCATTGACGACCGCCTCATTCGAGCCTGCGCCAGCGAGCGGCGGACTCGCCAGCCCGGTAACCACCGCCGCCCTCCCCCTCGTCGCGCGAGGCAGCGGGACCGACATCATGCGCGCGCAGGAGTGCCTTGCCAGCGCAATCTACTACGAGGCTGCAAGCGAATCCGAGGCAGGCCAGCGCGCGGTGGCGCAGGTCGTACTGAACCGCGTGGCGCACCGCGCGTGGCCCTCAACCGTATGCGGCGTGGTGTTCCAGGGCTCCGCGCGAGCTACGGGGTGCCAGTTCACCTTCACCTGCGATGGCTCGCTCGCCCGCCGCCCTTCGCGAAACGGATGGGAGCGGGCCAGCCGCATCGCCCGCGCCGCGCTGGCGGGCGTGGTGTACGAGCCGGTCGGGCTCTCCACGCATTACCATACGCTGGCAGTGCACCCTTACTGGGCGCCCAGCCTCACGCGCAGCACGGTGATCGGGGCGCATATATTCTATCGCACGCCCGGCCAGGCAGGGGAGCAGGGGGCGTTCTCCTTCACCTATCGGGGCGGCGAACCGCAGCCCGGACGGTCCTTAGCAGCCTCGGGGCCGGACCCGGTCGACCTTGCGCAAGCGTCCACGCCCGAAACTACGGAAGATGTGAGGACCGAAGTCGCTGCCCTGTCCGCAGCGCCCGAGACGCCTGCCCCTGTCGCCGCCGGGAGCGAACTGTTGCCACAGTCGGGCGCGGTGCGCAGCGAATACGCCAACAGCGGACGGTGGATCGAGCAGCCCTGACACGTGGTAGGGCATAGAGACAGGCGCAATTCTCTGTAAACCATGCCTTCCAACACTCGCTTAGCGCGCATTTACTACATGATTGCGATCGCCGGTAACGGCCAAGTGCCCAAGAACGCACGAATACATACGGATCGCACCAAACCATGCCCATTCGCTTCGCCGCCCCGCCTTCCCGCTGCCCCCACAGGATGACACGAGGCAGGGTGCGCAAGCTGCACCTGCGAGGCGCGAACGACAATCGCCGTAAGCAAGTAGCCAGTCCCCATCTCGATGCCGCATTACGTCATTTCGCCGAGCATGGCCTCGCCGCTGCCAGGCATGCCCGCCAGCAAGCCATGATCGCAGCGGATGCTGGTGATCGGCAAGGCTTCGAATGGTGGCTGGAGATTTGCCGTGCGCTCGATCGGCGCATGGCCAATGAAATCGCCACTCCCGCTACTGCGGGCGGCTGAGTTCCCGAAACCGCATTCTGGTAGAAAAGTCCTGCCGGGGTGGGAACCGTGCCCGTGCCTCCTGCGTCTGAACAAGGGTCGTCGGAGGACATTTCCTTCGCTTTTTGCTAATGCAAACTGTTTGCAAAAACAGTTTGTTATTGGCGGTTGCAATGGCCCTCTCCCCGGCCTAGGGCGGCCTTCATCGTTTCCGGGTGGCGAGTCCCCGCGTGGGCGCACGACTTGTCACTACCGAACTGGCTGAGGCGCCCGAACAGGAAAAGGCTCTCCCATGGCTCGCAAGAAGATCGCCCTTATCGGCGCCGGTATGATCGGCGGCACCCTCGCCCACCTCGCAGCGAAGAAGGAAATGGGCGACGTCGTGCTATTCGACATCGCCGAGGGCATGCCGCAGGGCAAGGCGCTGGACCTGTCGCAGTGCGGCCCGATCGAGGGCTTCGACGCGAAGATCACCGGCACCAACGACTATGCCGACATCGCCGGCGCGGACGTGGTGATCGTGACTGCCGGCGTGCCGCGCAAGCCGGGCATGAGCCGGGACGACCTGCTCGGCATCAACCTCAAGGTGATGAAGGCCGTCGGCGAAGGCATCAAGAACAACTGCCCCGACGCTTTCGTAATCTGCATCACCAACCCGCTCGACGCGATGGTGTGGGCGCTGCGCGAATTCTCCGGCCTGCCGCATAACAAGGTGGTCGGCATGGCTGGCGTGCTGGACTCCGCTCGCTTCGCCACATTCCTGGCGTGGGAATTCGATTGCAGCGTGAAGGACGTGAACGCCTTCGTGCTGGGCGGCCACGGCGACACGATGGTGCCCGTGCTCTCCTACTCCACCATTAACGGCATTCCCGTGGCGGACATGGCCAAGATCAAGGGTGTTTCCGAAAGCCGCCTCGACGAAATCGTGGACCGCACCCGCAAGGGCGGCGGCGAGATCGTCGGCCTTCTCGGCAACGGCTCTGCCTATTACGCGCCCGCCACCAGTGCGATTTCGATGGCCGAGGCCTACCTGGGTGACCAGAAGCGGATCCTCCCCTGCGCCGCGCACCTGACGGGCGAGTACGGCGTTGACGGCCTCTACGTCGGCGTGCCCGCCGTGATCGGTGCCGATGGTATCGAGGGCGTGGTCGAGATCGAACTGTCGGACGAGGAGAAGAACAACCTCCAGGTCAGCATCGACGCGGTGAAGGAACTGCTCGAGGCTTGCAAGGGACTGGACGGCAGCCTGAAGTGATCGCTTCGGCCGCCCCTTTCCTGCTTCTCGCAGCTACGACGGCAGCGCCAGCAGTCGATGAAGCCAGAGCCCACGAGGTCTTCTGGGACGCCTGCGTCGATGGCGAGGCCCGGTTTGCGCCGGGGGAGGCTTCCGCAGTCGATTACTCCGACCTGCCCCCGGCAATCCGCAACTGGTTCTGGCAAATCGATGATGGCGATGATGTCGCCGCCTACAACGTCGGCCAGTCCGGGAAGCTCTTCCTGGTTATCTTCGAGCAGGAAGAGCCCAGGGGCAAGGAATATTCCAGCGGTTGCGCGGTCATCGGAGCGAACCTCTCGATACAGGCTGCGGAGCTGTTCGTTCGCATCAATCTCACTACCGAAGGTGCGCAGGTCGGACGATGTCAGGGCGAATTCTTTCACGAATGCCCGAATGGAGAATATTTCGACCTCTATCCCGAGGACTTTTCGTATCGCGTGATGGGTCGTGAATTGCGCGGCGAGTACGTCGCCTTACAGGTAGTGCAAATTCCAGAGCGCACCCGGGACCGTCACCGCGTCGCCATATCCCGTCGTCGGTAAATTTATCATGCGCGCACCTGCCGCGTAGTTTGAATGGAGCAGACTGAATGTCCATCCTCGTAAACAAAGACACCAAGGTCATCACCCAGGGGATGACCGGCAACACCGGCACCTTCCATACGCAGCAGGCGCTGGATTACGGCACCAAGATGGTTGCGGGCGTTACGCCGGGCAAAGGCGGCTCCGAGCATCTCGGCCTGCCGCAGTTCAACACCGTGCGCGAAGCCAAGGAAGCGACCGGTGCGACGGCCAGCTGTATCTACGTGCCGCCGCCCTTCGCGGCTGACGCCATCCTCGAGGCGATCGAGGCCGAGATCGAGCTCATCATCACCATCACCGAGGGCGTTCCCGTGATGGATATGGTGACCGTGAAGCGCGCGCTGACTGGCTCCAAGTCCCGCCTGATCGGCCCGAACTGCCCCGGCGTGCTGACGCCCGAGGAATGCAAGATCGGCATCATGCCCGGCTCCATCTTCAAGAAGGGCAGCGTCGGCGTCGTCTCACGCTCGGGCACGCTCACCTATGAAGCCGTGCACCAGACCACCGCAGTCGGCCTTGGCCAGACCACGGCTGTCGGTATCGGCGGCGATCCCGTCAACGGCACCAACTTCATCGACGTGCTTGACATGTTCCTCGACGACGATGCCACCAAGTCGATGATCATGATCGGCGAGATCGGCGGCAGCGCCGAGGAAGAGGCCGCTGAGTTCATCAAGCAGGAAGCTGCCAAGGGCCGCCGCAAGCCGATGGTCGGCTTCATTGCCGGTCGCACGGCCCCTCCGGGCCGCCGCATGGGCCACGCAGGTGCCATCGTCTCGGGCGGCAAGGGCGGCGCGGACGACAAGATCGCGGCGATGGAAGATGCGGGCATCCGCGTTGCCTCCTCCCCCAGCGAACTGGGCACCACGCTCGATGCATTGCTGAAGGAACTGGCGTAACTGCCGTCCTTCAAGTGTCTCAAGGAGAGACCCATGGGTAAAGAGCCGCAAGATTTCCTTCCCGAACTGCCTTCGCAGGAAGGGCCGCAGCCCGGCCCCTCCTGGGGCAATCCGCGCTGGCCGCTGACGGACGATGCCGGCGACTGGTCGCAGGCGATGGACCCGACCGACATGATCGCGGCGGTGAAGGAAGGCTCGGCGAAGGGTGGAAAGCCCACCGATACGGCCAGTATCGAGGCGGCGGCGGATGCATCCATCCGGGCGATGATGATGATCCGGCTCTACCGCGTGCGCGGGCACCTTGCGGCCGATCTTGACCCGTTGCGTCTCTCGCACCTGTCCCAACCGGAAGAGCTCTCGCTCGCCTATCATGGCTTTGCCGGGAAGGAAGACAAGGAAGTCTATGTCGGCGGCGCGTTCGGCTTCGAATGGGTGAAGGTCGGCGACCTCTATAAGGCGCTGCGCGAGACCTATTGCGGCCATGTCGGCCTTGAATACATGCATATCGCCGATACCGAGGAGCGGCGCTTCCTCCAGGCGAAGTTCGAAAGCCCCGAGGATACCATTCAGTTCACGCCGGAGGGCAAGCGGGCGATCCTCAAGGCGGTGATCCGCGGCGAGGAATACGAGAAGTATCTCGCCAAGAAATATGTCGGCACCAAGCGCTTCGGCCTCGATGGCGGTGAGGCGATGATCCCGGCGCTGGAAGCGGTCATCAAGTATGGCGGCTCGATGGGCGTGCGCGAGATCATCTACGGCATGGCCCACCGTGGGCGGCTCAATGTGCTCGCCAACGTGATGGCGAAGCCTTACCACGTGATCTTCCACGAATTCTCCGGCGGCAGCGCCAACCCGGACGACGTCGGCGGTTCGGGCGACGTGAAATACCACCTCGGCACCAGCACGGACCGTGAGTTCGACGGGATCAAGGTTCACATGAGCCTCGTGCCCAATCCCTCGCACCTGGAAGCGGTGAACCCGGTCGTGCTGGGCAAGACCCGCGCGCAGCAGGCCTTCCGCGACGATCTGGACAATCACGAGCAGGTACTGCCCGTGCTGATCCACGGCGATGCGGCCTTCGCAGGGCAAGGCGTGGTGTGGGAGTGTTTCGGTCTTTCGGGCGTGCGCGGCTATTCCACAGGCGGCTGCATTCACTTCGTGATCAACAACCAGATCGGCTTCACCACCAGCCCCAAGTTCGCGCGCTCCAGCCCCTATCCCTCGGACGTCGCCAAGGGCGTGCAGGCACCGATCCTGCACGTGAACGGCGACGATCCCGAAGCAGTGACGTTCGCCTGCAAGCTCGCCATCGAATACCGCCAGCGTTTCAAGCGCGACGTGGTGATCGATATGTGGTGCTATCGCCGCTTCGGCCACAACGAGGGCGACGAGCCCAAGTTCACCCAGCCGATGATGTACGATGCCATCAAGGGGCATCCGCGGGTTTCGGACCTGTATTCCGAGCGCCTCAAGAAGGAAGGCAATCTCGACGACGGCACGGCCCCCGGCATGCGCGAGGAGTTCATCGCTCACCTCGACGAGGAGTTCGAGGCGGGCAAGAACTACAAGCCCAACGAGATCGACTGGTTCGCTGGTCGCTGGAGCGGGTTGCACAAGCCGGCCGATCCGGAAACCGCACGGCGCAACGCGCAGACCGCGATCGAGGAGAAGCTGTTCAACTCGCTCGGCCGCACGCTGACGACGGTTCCCGAAGACTTGAACGTCCATAAGACGCTGGGCCGCGTTCTCGATGCCAAGCGCGAGATGTTCGAAAGCGGCAAGGGCTTCGACTGGGCGACAGCGGAGGCTCTCGCCTTCGGCAGCCTGGTGACCGAGGGTTTCGGCGTGCGCCTGTCCGGTCAGGATTCGGGCCGCGGCACGTTCAGCCAGCGGCATGCAATCTGGGTCGACCAGGACAACGAGGACAAGTACGTCCCGCTTGCCACGCTTCCGCATGGCAAGTTCGAGGTTTACGATTCCACGTTGAGCGAGTTCGGCGTGCTGGGCTTCGAATACGGCTTTGCCCTCGCCGACCCCAAGACGCTGGTGCTGTGGGAAGCGCAGTTCGGTGACTTCGCCAATGGCGCACAGGTGTTGATCGACCAGTTCATCGCCGCGGGCGAGGTGAAGTGGATGCGGGCCAACGGCCTCGTCATGCTGCTGCCGCATGGCTACGAAGGTCAGGGGCCGGAGCACTCCTCCGCCCGGCTCGAGCGGTTCCTGCAGCTGTGCGCGAACGACAACATCCAGGTCTGCAACATCACCAGCCCGGCGAATTACTTCCACGTGCTTCGCCGTCAGATGCTGCGCCCGTTCCGCAAGCCGCTCATTATCATGAGCCCCAAGAGCCTGCTGCGCCACCCCAAGGCGAAGAGCGATGCCTTCCGCTTCATGGGCGATCACCATTTCCAACGCATCCTCTCCGACAAGACCGAGATCGCCGACGACAAGATCCGCCGCCTCGTGCTGTGCAGCGGCAAGGTCGCCTACGACCTCATGGAGAAGCGCGACGAGGAAGGCGTGGACGACGTTTCCATCGTCCGGATCGAACAGCTCTACCCCTTCCCGGGAGAGCCGCTGGCCGTGCGCATGAAGCGCATGACCAATCTGGAGGAAGTGATCTGGTGCCAGGAAGAGCCACACAATAACGGTGCGTGGTTCTTCGTGCAGAACCGCATCGAGGACGCCCTGACCGCCGCCGGCAAGACCGGGATGCGTCCGCGCTATGCCGGCCGTGAGGAAGCCGCCTCGCCCGCTACCGGCTATGCCAAGCGTCACCAGGCCCAGCAGGAGGCACTTGTCTCCGTGGCGCTCGGCCTGTCCGAACGTGGCAATACCGCTGCCCAGCGCAAAGCGCGCGAAACCAAGTAATCAGCCGAGGAACGCGAAAAACCATGGCAACTGAAGTCAAAGTCCCCACGCTCGGCGAGTCCGTTACCGAGGCCACTGTCGGCGAATGGCTCAAGCAGCCCGGCGATGCGGTGGAAGCCGATGAGCCCATCGCCAGCCTGGAAACCGACAAGGTCGCAGTCGAAGTGCCCTCGCCCGTCGCGGGCGTGCTGTCCGAATTCACCGTCGAGCTGGGCGAGACCGTGGAAGTCGGCGCCGTGATCGCCCGGGTTGAGGATGGCGCCGAAGGCAAGTCGCCCGCGCCCTCCCCCGCCTCGGCAGCGAAGGCGGACGATGCGGACAAGGAAAGCTCCGAGGAAATCGAGAAGATGCCCGATGGCGGCAGCGGTGGCGGCGATGCGCCCACCATGTCGCCTGCCGTGCGCCGTGCCGTGCTCGAACACGGCGTCGACCCGACGACGATCAAGGGCACCGGCAAGGATGGTCGCCTGACGAAGGAAGACGTGCTGGCCGCCGCCAAGTCCAAGGACGCTGCGCTTGCCCCGGCGCCTTCACCTGCACCTGCCCCTGCTCCCGCCTCGACCAAGGGCGACCGGCGCGAGGAGCGGGTAAAGATGACCCGCATGCGCCAGACGATCGCCAAGCGCCTGAAGGGCGCGCAGGAAGAGGCGGCGCTGCTCACCACCTTCAACGATTGCGACATGACCGCCGTTATCGAGGCTCGCGAAGCCTACAAGGACGTGTTTGCGAAAAAGCACGGCATCAAGCTCGGCTTCATGAGCTTCTTCGCCAAGGCCGCGGCGCTGGCCCTGAAAGACGTGCCCGCCGTCAACGCGCAGATCGACGGGGACGAGATCGTCTACCACAACTATGTCGACCTTTCCGTCGCCGTCTCCGCACCGAACGGGCTGGTGGTGCCGGTGGTGCGCAGTATCGACGCCATGAGCTTCGCCGAGATCGAACTCGCCATCGCCGACTTCGGCAAGCGCGCCAAGGAAGGCACGCTGAAGATGGAAGACATGGCTGGCGGCACCTTCACCATCTCCAATGGCGGCGTGTTCGGCTCGCTAATGTCGACGCCGATCATCAACCCGCCGCAAAGCGCCGTGCTCGGCCTGCACCGCATCGAGGATCGCCCGGTTGCCGTAAACGGCGAGGTCGTGATCCGTCCGATGATGTACCTTGCCCTCAGCTATGATCACCGGATCATCGACGGGCGCGAAGCCGTGACCGCGCTCAAGATCATGAAAGAGGCGATCGAGGATCCAATGCGGATGCTGATCGACCTTTGATGCATGGACGCTGCCCGTCAAAGCTACGACGACTATCGCTTCGCCCGGCAGTCGCAGGCGGGTTTCGCGAACTTCTGGAGCCGGTTCGGCGGGCCTCCCTCCTTCGCGGGCAAGCGCGTTCTGGAACTGGGTTCGGGTCGTGGCGGCATGATCCACGCCATTATGCGGGCCGGGGCAGCATCGGCTGTGGGAGTCGAGATCGATGAGGACTATCTTGCCTTCGCCCGTCCACGTCTCGCCGCCGAATGGGGCGACCGCGTGGACATGCGCGAAGGCGACATCGCGCAGATGGACTTCGCGCCGGTCGACCTTGTCGTTTCGTGCAACACGCTGGAGCACGTTCTCGATCTCGACAACACGCTGCAGGCTACGGCCGCGCGCTGCAAACCGGGTGCAGACATGTATTTCGGTTTCGCACCGCTGTGGTACTCGCCCTACGGCCACCATGGCTTTGCCGATAGCCGCGTCCCCTGGATCCACTTGCTGCGCGGCGAGGACGATTTCGTCTCCCGCTTCAACCGGGATTGCAACACGCACTTCCGCACGGTGCGAGAGGCAGGCTTCAACAAGTACGGTCCAGCCGAATTCGAACGCGCTATCCGCGCACTGCCGGTTGAAGTCCTGTCCTCCCGCCGCAATGTAGGAACGACGAAGTGGCGCACGGCGCTATCGCAATTATTCCTGATCCCCGGCCTGATCCCGCCGCTCGAAAAATACGTGACGGTGGGAATGTACTGGCATTTGAGAAAGACAGACGAGGTTTGACATCATGAGCGACTACGACGTCCTTGTTATCGGTGCCGGTCCCGGCGGCTATGTCGCAGCGATCCGCGCGGCGCAGCTGGGCCTGAAGGTAGCCTGCGCTGAAAGCCGCGAGACGCTGGGGGGCACCTGCCTCAATGTCGGCTGCATTCCGTCCAAGGCCATGCTGCATGCATCGGAGTATTTCGACGCCGCCTCCAACGGCACGATGGAGCACATGGGCATCGAAGTGACGCCGAAGCTCAACATGGAAAAGCTGCACGGCCAGCGAGTCGAGGCGGTGAACGGTCTCACGAAGGGAATCGAGTTCCTGTTCAAGAAGAACAAGGTCGACTGGAAGAAGGGCCACGCAACCTTCGTCGACGCGAACACCGTGAAGGTGGGCGACGAGGAGGTGAAGGCGAAGGAAGTGGTGATCGCGACCGGCTCTTCCGTCACCCCGCTCGGCAATGTCGAAGTCGACAATTCCAAGCATGTGGTGGTCGATTCCACCGGCGCGCTGGAACTGCCCAAGGTGCCGGAGCACATGGTGGTGATCGGCGGCGGCGTGATTGGTCTGGAGCTTGGCAGCGTGTGGCGCCGCCTCGGTGCGAAGGTCACCTGCGTCGAATTCCTCGACGAGATCCTGCCCGGCATGGACGGCGACGTGCGCAAGGAATCGCGCAAGATCTTCAAGAAGCAGGGCATCGAGTTCAAGCTGGCGACCAAGGTCACCGGCGTGAGCGTGAAAGGCAAGAAGGCGACGCTTACGCTCGAACCCGCCAAGGGTGGTGACGAGGAAACGATGCAGGCTGATTGCGTGCTCGTTTCCATCGGCCGCAAGCCCAATACCGAAGGCCTCGGCCTCGAGAATATCGGTCTCGAGACCAACGAACGCGGCCAGATCGAGGTCGATGGCGAATTCCGCACCAGCGTCGAGGGCGTGCGCGCCATCGGCGATGTCGTGCCCGGGCCCATGCTCGCCCACAAGGCCGAGGACGAGGGCATTGCCGTCGCGGAATGGATCGCGGGCGAGACCGGCATCGTGAACCACGATGTCATCCCCAGCGTCGTCTACACCTGGCCGGAGATCGCGGGCGTTGGTCTGACCGAGGAGCAGGCCGTCGAGAAAATGGGCGGCGACAAGACAGCCGTGAAGACCTCCAAGTTCCCGATGATGGCCAACAGCCGCGCCAAGACCAATCACGAGCCCGACGGCTTCGTGAAGGTGATCGCCGAGGCGGAGACCGACCGGGTGCTGGGCGTCTGGGCTATCGCTTCGGTCGCTGGAACGATGATCGCCGAAGCCGCGCTCGCCATGGAATTCGGCGCGACCTCCGAAGACATCGCTTATACCTGCCACGCGCACCCGACCCATGCGGAAGCCATGAAGGAAGCCGCGATGGGTGTGCAGGGCAAGCCCATCCACGTCTGAAGTGGTTATTCGGGATCGCCTGCCCGCGCTGCTGGCGCTGGCGATCCCGGTAGCGTCCGGGGTCGTCTGGATGGCGCTGGCGGGCGCTCCCGGCTCCTACATCCTCGTGAATGGTGCCTCGCTGGCGCTGGCGTGCTTGTGGATCCTCGTCGGGCGTGGGCCGCATACCGCCACCAGCCGTCACATGCTTGCCATCGCCCTGTTGTTGGTAATGCTGACCCCGCTAGCCGTAAGCCCCGCCATGCCCTCGGTCACCGGAGATGCCGTGAAACGGTGGTTTCCGCTTGGTGCACTCAGCCTGCATACCGGCATGCTAGCCACCCCCGCACTATGCGTTCTGGCCGCACGCAATCGCGCGCTTGCCGTACCCATCCTGCTGGCCGCGCTTGGCGCCGCTTTTCTGCAGCCCGATGCCGCGACGGGCTTCGCTCTGTGTGCAGCGGCGGTCGGCCTTTACAATGCGACCAAGGACTGGAAGCTGGGCGCAGTAGCGGCTGCGGGTTTTCTCGCCTCGATCAACATGGCCCTTCGCGGCGAACTGCCGCCACAGCCCTTCGTCGAGAGGGTGGTGGTCGATGCAGCCCACCCCAGCGTGTTCCTCGCCGCTGCGTTGGCGCTGGCGCTGCTGGCAAGTTTCGTGCTGATCCTCAAGGCCATACCATTCGACCGGTCCAAGCGGTTTGCCCTTGCCGGGCTGCTGTTCGGCTTCGCGATGACTGCGCTGATGACATCCTACCCCACCCCGTTGATCGGCTATGGCGCGGCGCCCATACTCGGCTTCGGCCTTGCCCTCGGACTGCACAGGATACCCAAGAGATGACCCAGCTTTCGCCCTTTCACCTCGCCTTTCCGGTCGATAATCTGCAAGCCGCGCGCACCTTCTGGGGCGAAGTGATGGGTTGCAAAGAAGGCCGTTCCACGCAGGACTGGTGCGACTTCGATTTCTACGGCCACCAGATCGTCGCCCATCAGGCCCCCGCCATTGTGGCGAAGGCCGGTCATGGCACCAATCCGGTCGACGGCGACGATGTGCCCGTGCCGCATTTCGGCATCGTGCTGGACATGGCGGAGTGGAAGGAACTGGCAGAAAGGCTGATCGAGAAAGGCGTTGAGTTCGACATCCCGCCGCGCGTTCGCTTCCAGGGCCAGCCGGGCGAGCAGGCGACGATGTTTTTTCGCGATCCATCAGGAAACGCGATCGAGATTAAGGCCTTTGCCGACAGGTCCAAGCTTTTCGCGACCGAGTAAAGCGCCTAAGGGGCGCCGATGGCGCACCAGACAATCATGCGAAAATTCGCCAGGTGGCACATCTGGCTTGGCTGGCTGGTGGGCCTGCCCGTGCTGATGTGGACCGTGACCGGCCTCGTGATGGTCTGGCATCCCATCGAGTATGTCCGCGGCAACCATTTGCGCGCCGAAATGCCGCCGGTGGAGACTGCGGGGCTAGTCCTGCCGCGCCTCGCTGGCGAGGTGGAGAGCATTACGCTGCAGAGCTTTCCCGATGGGCCGGGTTGGATCGTCGTCGAGGCGGATGGCGGCCGGTATCGCTACTCGCCCGAGGATGGTCGGCTCTACAACCCTGTAAGCGAGAACGGAGCGCGGCAGATTGCCGAGGCAACGTTTGCCGGGGACGCGGCGCTTGAGACCGTCACCTATTTCCCGGCCGATTCCACGCCGTTGGATTTGCGCACGCCGATCGCCAGCTGGCAGGCGCGCTTTGCCGACGACACGCATGTCTACATCGCTGCGCAGACCGGCGAGGTCCTGGCCATCCGCAGCGGCTGGTGGCGGGTGTTCGACTTCATGTGGGGTCTCCACATCATGGATCTCGAAACGCGCGAGGATACCAGCCATCCCATCCTCGTCGTCTTCGCCGCGCTCGGCGTGGCGGGATCGCTGCTCGGCTGTATCCTGATGTTCCGACGGCGCAAGGCGAAGGTGAAGGTCAACACGTGATCCCACCCGTCATACCTTCCGAACTGCCGCCGATCATCGCGCCGGTGCTGCCGCCTTTCCTAGACCTGGGCGGAACTGCCGTGTTCGCGCTTTCCGGCGCATTGCTGGCAGCCCGGCTGAACCAGACTTTCGTAACCTGCGCCTTCTTCGCATTGCTGACCGGTGTTGGCGGTGGATCGGTGCGCGATGCCATGCTGGGTGTTCCGGCGTTCTGGCTGCGCGATTTCTGGGTGGCGCCGGTGATCCTCTTCACGGCGCTGATCGCGTGGTTCATCCCGCGCAAGTGGTGGGAAGGCCGTGGGAGCTGGCTCGAATGGGCCGATGCCATAGGCCTTGCGCTCTTCAGCACGCTGGGCGTCGCCAAGGCGCTGGCTTTCGAAGTTGCGCCCCTCGCCGCGATCATCCTCGGCATCGTTACAGGCTGTGTAGGCGGCATCGTGCGTGACGTGATCGCAGGCGTACCCTCGATCCTCATGCGTCCGGAGCTTTACGTGACCGCGGCCGCCCTTGCCTCTTCGCTATGCGGCGTAATGATACTCATGGGCATGCAGCAAGGGTGGGCCATGGGGATCGCAGCGCTGGCGGGCTTCGCGCTGAGAGGCGCGGCGATGATCTGGCGGATCGAATTGCCGGCCTATTCGCGCGAAGTCAAAGACTAGCGCGCATCGCTGAAATCGGGAGTCTGCGCCGTGGAGTAGCGGCCATCGCCGTCACCTGCCTGCCAGTCCTCTTCATAACCCTCTTCGCCCGGCAGCGGGCCGCCGGGATAGGCCGGGCGCGGACCGTCCGCTTCGGGAACGGCGTCGTAATTGTAGGGAGCGTCTGCGGCGGGAGAGGCATCGTAGGTGTAGGTGTCGTCCACAGCCGTGCGCGTGCTAGCGCGAGCATTGCGATAGGCGGCATCGCTCAGCTGCTGGCCGCGAGAAACGGTTCGGGTCTGGGCGAAACCCTCGTCATAGTCGATGCTCCGCACGTCGCCTGCGTTGTCGATGAGGCAGGTCCAGCGCTCGCCATTGTCCAGCGTGCCCGATACGGTCCAGCCGCTTGCCGAGCGGTCCGCACGTTCCACATTGTCCACTCGTGTATCACGGTATTCGACCTCTTCCACGCACATATCGACCGCGTTCTCTATACCGCGGCTCTCGTAGTCGCGCCTGTCATAGTCGCGGCTGTCGATCCGGCGGTTATCATAGCGCTCACGGTCGCGATCGCGGTCGCGCGAGGATCCTACGATGGCGGCGAGCGCGCCCAGCACCACGACACCCGCAATGACGTCGCCTGCATCCACGCCGCCGCGGCGGTGGTGGCGGTAATGACGATCCCGGCGGTAGCGGCGCCACTGGTTGGCTTCACCCGGATCGCCGTCCTGCACCTCGGCGTGCATGGGGGCGGGCGCAGGCGCGGCGATGACGGGCAGGTCGAGGGCGGAAGCCGGCGTCGCGGCCATGGAAAGCGCGGCGGCGAAAGCGGCGGCGCTGGCGAGATGTGCGGGTGTGCGGGTCAAGGCGTGTCCCCCCTGGGGAGTTCTGTAATTAAGGGCATGGCTAGGCGGCCCAGGCTGACATCAGCCTGAACCGCACCGGCTCGGTTGGGAACAATTCAGAGACCCCGAATACCGTCGATGTCGATATCGACGATACGGCCCCGACGGATGTCGCAGCTGAAGCGGCCTTCGTCCCAGCCATCGTTGCGATAGCCGCGGCGATAGTCGTTCCGGCCCCAGCCACGGCGGTCGCGGTAGCGATAGTCGTCGCGCACGGCGATACGCCCCTCCACCTCGTAGCCACGGCGTTCGCGGTCGACATCGCGGATTTCGTAGACCTCGGCGCGGCTGCCGGTTCGGCGCTGGGCATAGCGTTCGACTTCGCGCACGCACTGCTCCACGGCATAGCGGCCATTGTCGTACCCGCCGCGATAGCCTCGGCGATCGTAGCGGTCATAGCGGTCGTAGCGATCATTGCCACGCGAGGAGAGAATGGCGGCAAGGCCACCCAGCACCACGGCACCGGCGATCACTTCCCCTGCGGAAATGCCGTCGCGGTCCCGGTCACGATAGCGGTGATCGTCCGCGAGCGCGGGAGACGCCGAGGCCATCGCCATCGCGCCAGCCGCGACAGTCCCTAACGTGCCTCTGGCGAGAGCTTTGGTAATGGATGTCATGGGTCTCTCCTTCTATGCCGGTGACCGAATTGCCACCTGTGCAACAAGGTATAGGAGAGACCCGGTGAGATGACGCTGAACTCTGCCGTTAGCAAATATTCAGGAAAGCCTTGCCTTTCCTGAATACCTATTCCACAGGTTGAAGCCCGGTCCAGTGGGCGAGGAAAGCCGCGATATCAGAGGCTTCCTCGATGGCCTTGTCGGTCGGCTTGCCCGAGCCGTGCCCTGCCCGCGTCTCGATGCGAATGAGCTGCGGACGCTCGCCGAGATCCTCTGCCTGAAGAGCAGCGGTGTATTTGAAGGAATGCCCCGGCACCACGCGGTCGTCCGTATCGGCGGTGGTGACGAGCAGCGCGGGATAGTCCGTCTCGGGCTGGATGTTGTGATAGGGCGAGTAGGCGCGCAGGATCCGCCAGTCCTCCTCGCGGTCGGGATAGCCGTAATCGTCCACCCAGTAGCGACCGGCAGTGAACTGGTCGAAGCGCAGCATGTCCATCACGCCCACGGCGGCATTGCCCGCCGCGAACAGATCCGGCCGCTGGTTCGCCACCGCGCCCACCAGCAGGCCGCCGTTTGAGCCGCCCTGAATGGCCAGGCCGTCCTCCGGCGTTACGCCTTCGGCGATCAGGAACTCGCCCGCGGCGATGAAATCGTCGAACACGTTCTGCTTGTTGGCGCGGCGGCCGGCGTCGTGCCAGGCCTTGCCGTATTCGCCCCCGCCACGAATGTTGGCGAGCGCGAAAGCCCCGCCCGCCTCGACCCATGCAAGCCTGCTCGTTGAGAAGGACGGGGTGAGCGACACGTCGAAGCCGCCATAGCCGTAGAGCAATGTCGGCACGGCCTCTCCGCTCGCGGCGACATCGGCGCGGCGCATGATGAACATGGGCACGCGCGTGCCGTCCTTGCTCTCGTAGAAGCGCTGCTCGACCACGAAATCGTCTGGGTCGAAGCTGAGCTCCGGTTCGGCGAACACGGCGCTCTCACCGCTTTCCACATCGTAGCGGTAGATCGTGGCCGGGCGGTTGAAGCTGGAGAAGCTGTAGAACATCTCCGCGCTATCAGGAGAGCCGTAGAAGCCGCTAGCGCTGCCGAGGCCGGCAAATTCCAGCTCGCGCACCAGTTCGCCATCCAGCGTATGAATGTAGGCGGCGGACGAGGCGTCCTCGAGATATTCGAGCACGAGGTGCCCGCCCACCAGCGAGGCATCTGCAATCGGCTGCTCGCGCTCGGCTACGACTTCGGTCCAGCCCGCTTGCGCATCATCCATGTCGATGGAAACCACGCGGTAGAGCGGCGCGTCCTTGTTGGTGGTGAAGAACAGACGCGAGCCAACGCTGTCAATCAGGCTCCAGCTGTTCTCGAACCCGGTTACGAGCGGCGTAGCTTCCCATCCCTTAGAGAGGTCGATCAGGTTCACCTCGTAGCGCGAATCAGTACCCGTGGAGGAGGTAACGATCGCCCAGCGGCCATCGGTCGTGGTCTGCGCAGTATGGTTGCGCTCCGCGAAATCGGGCGTCGAGAACACCAGCCGGTCCTCGGCCTGCGCGGTGCCGAGCGCATGGTAATAGACCGCCTGGTCCATGTTGAGCGCCTGGAAGTCCTCGCCCTCTTCCGGCTCGGGGAAGCGCGAATAGAGGAAACCGTCATTGCCCACCCAGGCGAGGCCGGTGAACTTGGCCCAGCGGATTTCGCCGCCGATCTGCTCTCCGGTGGCAACGTCCATCACGCGCAGGATACGCCAGTCGGTGCCGCCATCCTGCATGGAGTAAAGCAGCTTCGAGCCATCGGGAGACGGTACCCAGCCCGAGAGCGCAGTGGCGCCGTCCTCGGCCCATTCATTGGGGTCGATCAGCAGGCGCGGTTCGGCCTCGAGGCTGTCGCGCACATAGAGCGGCGACTGGTTCTGGAGGCCCGAATTGCCGGTGTAGAAGTAGCGTCCGCCGCGTTCGACGGGCACGGAGAAACGCTCGAAATCGTAGAGTTCGCCGATGCGGTTGGCGAACCAGTCGCGCGCGGGCAGCGCATCGAGATAAGTATCGGTGACGGCATTTTGCCGTGCCACCCACGCGGCCACTTCCTCGCTGTTGCGGACGTCCTCTTCCAGCCAGCGATAGGGATCGGCGATCTCTTCGCCAAAGAATGTCTCGACGACATCGCCCTGGCGGGTCTCGGGGTATTGCGGTGCAGTCATGTCCTGCGCGTTAGCGGGAATTGTAGTTGCGGCAAGCAGCGAGGCTGCAAGTATGGGAAAGCGCATGAAATCTCCGGGCGACCTTTATGGTCGGAGATGTAACGATCCACCGCCCTGATACAAGCAGACCTTAGTCTAGCGCCCTGAGAACGTCGCGTGTGAAGGCGGCGATGTCGAAGCCGCTACCGCCTGCCGGATCTTCGCCGCGCCGCACAATCACAACGCCCTCGCTGGGAATGACGACGACATACTGCCCGCGATTGCCACGCGCGGCAAAAGCGTCGTCGGGAATGCCGTCGAAGCCGCTCATAATCCACCAGCCTGCGCCATAGCCCCACTCGCCTTCGGGCTGGGGACCTGAAGGGGCAGAGACGTAATCCGTCCAGTCTTCGGGCAGGATGCGGGTACCATCCGGCAAGACGCCGTCGTCGAGATGGAGCTGACCCAGGCGCGCGAGGTCACGGGCGGTAGACCAGACCTGGCTGGAGAGGATGAAATTGCCCTGCCAGTCGGTCTCGGCCACGGTGTGGTCCATGCCGACCGACGCGAAAAAGCCGGAGGGCGCAAAGCTTTCGAAACCGTCCCGCACCGCGCGAACAGCGACCAACGTATCGTTGTTAGCATATCGCCACACGGTGCCGGGAGGGTGGACCAGCGGCCAGTCCGTTGCGCGTTCGTCCACAGTCGCCCCGCCGAAATATTGCGGATCAGTACGGTTGCCCGGCGTATCCGTGTAGCGCCCGGTCGCCATGCGCAGCGCATGATCGATGGTGATAGCATTGCGCGGATCGCCCTCGCCTACCCCCAGCCCGGTGGAATCGGTGACAGCCACGTCCCCGCGCTGCACGGCTGCGCCCACCAGCGTTGCCGCAATGCTCTTGGCGACCGACCAGGTGCGCTGCGGAATGTCGGGGCCGAAGCCGGGCGCGTAGTCCTCCCTAACTATGGCTCCGTCCTGCACGATCACGATCGCGCTGGTACGCGCATCCTCGCCATAGCGATCCCCGAAAGCCGCGAGAGCGATGCCCTGTCCGAGAACGTCGGCATCGACTTGCCAGCCATCGGTGAGGTCGCCCACGGGCCGCGGGATCTGGCGGCGATCGGGCAGGTCTCCGCCCATCGGCAAGAGGCTGCAGCCGTTGTAGGTCGTGTATGCGATGCGCGGTTCCATATCGTCAGCCCATCCGACCGCGACATGGCTCAATTGTCCTGCAAAGGGCTGACCGTTGTCCGGATAGCGCGCGACCTGGTACGGCAGGTCGCCGACGATCTCGTCGAGCGGCTGCTGGATGCCGGTAAGCTCCCATTCCGCGATATGCGCCTCGCGCCTTGCCGCACCGTTGCGCTCCGCATTGGCCGTGGCGCTGCACAGGAACAGCGCCTGGTATCCAGCGGCCAGCGCGCGGTCGTAGCGGGCCTGAAGCTCGTCCTGCGAAAGCGACTGGGCGGTGGCGGGAAACGGGGCGAGAAACAGCGCGGTGGCTGCCAGCATGGCGGTACGTATCATGCGCGCCCTTTTGCCACGGCGATCCCAAATGACAACGCTCGGAAAGAATTGGGCCCGACGAAATTGGCCCGCAAATAAAAAGGGCCGCGCGGATTGTCTCCGGCGGCCCCTTCGCTTGTCTCGTCTACGAGCGCTTACGCGTCCTCGTATTCGTCCTCGGTCATCACCGGGCCGCTGTCCTGCCCCTTTGCTTCCTCGTCACGGTCGACGAGTTCGATGTAGGCGATGGGCGCAGCGTCGCTGGCGCGGTAGCCGGCCTTGATGATGCGGGTGTAGCCACCCTCACGGTCGGCATAGCGGTCGGCGAGAACGTCGAACAGCTTCTTGAGCTGCGTCTCGTCCATCAGCCGGCTCGCGGCGAGGCGACGGTTCGACAGGCCGCCACGCTTGGCGAGCGTGATCAGCTTCTCGACATAGGGACGCAGTTCCTTGGCCTTGGCCGTGGTGGTAAGGATCTGCTCGTGCTTGATCAGCGCCGCTGCCATGTTGCGGAACATGGCGGTGCGGTGCTGGCTCTTGCGGCTGAGTTTACGGCCGGAAATACCGTGACGCATAATCTATACTCCAGTTCGTATGGGGGCCGTCTTACGGAACCCCGATCCAGGTGACATTTCGGGGCGTCACCGATCCCCTTCACCATCCTTGGGATGGTATTCCTCCCCGCGGCCTCGCCACGGGAAGGATAATCCATCAGCCGAGCAGTTCCTGCTCCAGCTTCTTGGCCATTTCCTCGATGTTCTCGGGCGGCCAGCCGGGGATGTCCATGCCGAGGCGCAGACCCATCGAGGAAAGGACTTCCTTGATCTCGTTCAGGGACTTGCGGCCGAAATTCGGCGTGCGAAGCATCTCGGCCTCGGTCTTCTGAACGAGGTCGCCGATATAGATGATGTTGTCGTTCTTCAGGCAGTTGGCCGAACGCACCGACAGTTCCAGCTCGTCCACCTTCTTGAGAAGGTAGCGGTTGAGCTGGTTGGTGTCGCTCTCCTGCGGCTCTGCGGCAACGCCGATCATGGCGCTGGAAGGCTGCGGGATGCCATCCTCGAAGTGGACGAACAGAGTCAGCTGGTCCTGCAGGATACGCGCGGCGTAGGCGACGGCATCTTCAGGGGTGACGGTGCCATCGGTCTCGATGGTGAGCGAGAGCTTGTCGAAGTCCAGTTCCTGGCCGACGCGGGCGTTCTCGACCTTGTAGCTCACCTGCTTGATCGGCGAGTACAGGCTGTCCACCGGGATGAGACCGATCGGCGCATCGGCCGGGCGGTTCTGTACCGCAGGCGCATACCCCTTACCGGTATCCGCAGTGAGCTCCATGTTCAGCGTAGCGCCCTCGTCGAGATGGCAAAGCACGAGGTCCTTGTTGAGGATCTCGATGTCGCCGGACACGGCAATGTCGCCCGCCTTCACTTCGCCGGGACCGGTCGCGGAAAGCTGCAGGCGCTTGGGCCCCTCGCCTTCCATCTTCAGCGCGATCTGCTTCACGTTGAGGACGATATCGGTCACGTCCTCGCGCACACCGGCAAGCGAGGAGAACTCGTGCAGCACGTTCTCGATCTTGATCGAGGTGATTGCCGCACCCTGCAAACTGGCAAGCAGCACGCGGCGCAGGGCGTTGCCCAGCGTCAGGCCATAGCCACGCTCGAGCGGTTCCGCCACGAAGGTCGCCTTGCGCTTCTTGTCGGCGCCTTCCTTGATTTCGAGTGAGTTGGGCTTCTTCAGTTCCTGCCAGTTCTTGGTATTGACGGACATGGACTTCCCCTAAAGGTATTTCGTGGCACAAAGGCCGCGGAGCGCTGGAGCGCCGCGGCCGATGCGAGTGACTGTGTGCGAGACCGGAAGGCCTCGCGGCAGGCTTCGATCAGACGCGGCGACGCTTGGACGGCCGAACGCCGTTGTGCGGGATCGGCGTCACGTCGCGGATCGAGGTGATGGTGAAACCCACCGCCTGCAGGGCCCGAAGCGCGCTCTCGCGACCCGAACCCGGACCCTTGATCTCGACTTCGAGCGTGCGCACGCCGTGTTCTGCAGCCTTTTTGCCCGCATCGTCGGCAGCAACCTGGGCGGCGTAGGGCGTAGACTTGCGGCTGCCCTTGAAGCCCATCATACCGGCGCTGGACCAGCTGATCGCATTGCCCTGCGCATCCGTGATGGTAATCATGGTGTTGTTGAAGCTGGCGTTGACGTGCGCAACACCGCTGGAAATGTTCTTCTTGTCACGACGCCGTACCCGGCCTGGTTCGCGTGCCATTGTTCGAAATCCTTTTTAACCTCAGAAGGGAAAAGCGCGGAAAGGTTCCGCTGCTTACTTCTTCTTGCCGGCGATCGGCTTGGCCTTGCCCTTGCGGGTGCGGGCGTTGGTGTGGGTACGCTGTCCGCGAACAGGCAGGCCCTTGCGGTGACGCAGGCCGCGATAGCAGGCGAGGTCCATCAGACGCTTGATATTCATCGCGGTGTCGCGACGCAGATCGCCTTCCACGGTGTATTCGGCGTCGATGGTTTCACGAATCTGCAGGACTTCGGCGTCCGTCAGGTCCTGCACGCGCGTCGCGTGGTCAATGCCGAGCTTGTCGGCGATCTTCTTCGCGGTGGTGGGACCGATACCGTGAATGTAGGTAAGCGCGATGATAACGCGCTTGTTTGTGGGGATGTTTACCCCGGCAATACGAGCCACTTAAATCTCCATGCTCCACAGGGATCGCCCCAAGGGCACCCTATCTCATCGCTTCAGTTGACCCGCCCGCATGTCAAGAAAACCAAACCACCGGACGCGCCATGAGCCGCCACCAAGTATGCCTGTCTGTACGATTGGACGAGTAGAGCGCGCAAATAGGGTGATTCACCCTGCGCGTCAACAGCAATAAGAGAGCAAACGGAAAACCCCGTCTCTCCAATGGAGCCAGCCCGCTCCGATAGCGAGCCTTATACCCCGGCCCGGCCTCTTAGTCAAAACTCCTCAGTCGGTCTCGACAACGCCGCCGATCCGCGCTGCAAGAGCGGCAAGGAATTCGGACTGGACGGTATCGACTACAGGGGCGACTTCATCCATCGAAAAACGCGCCTCTCCGGCGGTGAGGTAGTCCCAGTCGATCCGCGTGCCCTGCTCCACCTCGTGCAGCGAAACGGTCAGTGTGCCTGCAAGGCCCTCCGACTGGAGCGGGCCAAGTGCGCCGGACATGCGCAGCGTGCTGCCGGGCATTACCGCAATCACGCGCATGTGTTCGACTGAACCTGCCGGCCAGTCGCCGGTCGCCGGGATAGTCTCGCAGAAACACCCGCCAGCCCGAGCGTCGAGCGACAGGTTACTCGCATCATTCGACCAGGTGTGTGTCCACCAATCTTCAGGATGAACCAGCGCTTCCCAGACGACGGCCCGGTCGGCCGCAACTATGACACTGTCATGGGTCGCAAAGCCGCCGCCGGAAGATTCGACCACCTCGGCAGCGGCATGGGCCGGTACCAATGCTGCGAGTATCGCGACAACCGTATGGCGCATGATCCCTCCACGTTTTGAGGGCATGATAGCGCGGATCAGGCGGAGGCCAAGACCTTCTCGATCGCCGTCGTCACCTCGTCGATGGAAGCCATGCCGTCGACCCGCTTCACGATGCCGCGCTTCTCGTAATATGGCAGGATCGGTGCGGTCTTGGCGCGATATTCCTGCATCCGCTTGCGCACCGTTTCCTCGGTATCGTCCGGGCGGCGCTTGAACTCGGTCGAGCCGCACTTGTCGCAAACGCCGGGCGTTTCGGGAAGCTTGTGGCGATCGTGATAGCCCTCCCCGCAATTCGCGCAGGTGAAGCGGCCCGTGACGCGGTCGACCAGAGCGTCCTCGTCTACAACCAGTTCGATCACGTGAGCCAGTTCGCGATGATGATCCGCCAGCAACTCGTCCAGAGCCCCGGCCTGCGCTTCGGTGCGGGGATAGCCGTCGAAGATGGCACCCACATCGTCGCCCATTGCGGCCAGTTCGGCATCGATCAACGCGGAGACGATCTCGTCGGAGACCAGCTCGCCGCGGTCCATCACTTCCTTGGCCTTGATGCCGACAGGGGTCTGCGCTTTCACCGCCGCTCGCAGCATGTCGCCAGTCGACAGCTGTCGCATGCCATGATGCTGCACGAGGTTGGAGGACTGCGTGCCCTTGCCAGCGCCCGGAGGCCCCAGGAGAATGATATTCATGAAACCGCGAATCCTCTCACTCAAAGAGCCTCGCGCGCTAGCCTAGCGCATCCGGCCTTTCAACTTCGCCTTCTTGATCAGGTCACCATACTGGTGGGCCAGCAGGTGCGACTGGATC
Source organism: Aurantiacibacter poecillastricola (assembly GCF_030730945.1). Taxonomy (GTDB): domain Bacteria; phylum Pseudomonadota; class Alphaproteobacteria; order Sphingomonadales; family Sphingomonadaceae; genus Alteraurantiacibacter; species Alteraurantiacibacter poecillastricola. The sequence continues at coordinate 401,355 of NZ_JAVAMS010000002.1, read as the reverse complement.
TGGCTGATCGTGTCGACCGTGACGTTGACGACGATCAGCAGGCTCGTGCCGCCCAGGAAAAGCGGCAGGCCGGTCTGGGCGATGCCCCACTCGGGAATGACGCAGACCGCCGTCAGATAGATCGCGCCGACGACGGTGATACGAGTGAGCACGTAGTCGAGATAATCGGCGGTGCGCTTGCCGGGACGAATGCCGGGAATGAAACCGCCATTCTTCTTCAGGTTCTCCGCCGTTTCCTCCGGATTGAACACCAGCGAGGTATAGAAGAAACAGAAGAACATGATGCCGACGGCGTAGAGCAGCATGTATAGCGGCTGCCCGTGCTGGAGATACTGCAGCAGCGTCTGCAACGTCTGCCCGGTAGCAGTAGTCTGATCGATCGAGTTGCCGGCGAACTGCGTGATCGTCAGCGGCAACAGCAGCAGCGAGCTGGCGAAGATCGGCGGGATAACGCCAGCGGTATTAAGCTTCAGTGGCAGGTGCGAGCGATCCGCCTGCATTCCGCCACGCTGCGTGGCGCGCTTGGGATACTGGATCAGCAGACGACGCTGGGCCCGCTCGAAGAAGCAGATGACCAGGATCAGGATGACCAGCATCACGATGAGACCGCCGATCAGCACACCGCTGATGGAGCCGGTCCGACCACCCTCGAAAAGCTGAGCAGCGAAGGTCGGGAACTGGGCGACGATGCCCGCCATGATGATCAGCGAGACCCCATTGCCGATGCCACGCGAGGTGATCTGCTCACCCAGCCACAGCAGGAACATGGTACCGCCAACGAGGTTGATAACGGCGACTACGCGGAACATGATGCCGGGATCGACAACTGCCTGAAGTCCGCTGGACGCAGCGTAGGCCTCGAGCCCGCTCGCGAGGAACCAGCCCTGGATCGCGCAGAGGAACACGGTGCCGTAGCGCGTGTACTGGTTGAGCTTCTTGCGCCCGGCCTCGCCTTCCTTCTTCAGCGCCATCAGGCTCGGGTGCAAGGCGGAAGCAAGCTGGATGACGATGGAGGCGGTGATGTAGGGCATCACGCCCAGCGCGATGAGGCTCATCCGCTCCAGCGAACCGCCGGAGAACATGTTGAACATGTCAAGAATGCCGCCGCGCGTTTGATCGTAGAGCGATTCCAGGATCAGCGGATTAACGCCCGGAAGCGGCACGAAGCTGAGGAAGCGGAAGACGATCAGCGCACCGATGGTGAACCAGATGCGCTGCTTGAGTTCGGTAGCCTTGCTGAAGTTCGAGAAACTCAGCGAGCTTGCAAGATTATCGGCGCGAGATGCCATGAGACGTATTCAAATCCTGGTACTGGGCGCCGGTCCCTCCCGGCTCAGGAAGGCTAGATAGGGACGCGCGGGCCCGATGTCGAACCCGCGCTTCCCGTTTTGCGATTATTCGGCGTCCTTGCCAGAAGCCTTGTCGGCCTTCTTCGGTGCGGTCTGCTCGACCGAACCGCCTGCCTTTTCAACCGCTTCGACAGCGCCCTTCGAAGCGCCTGCAACCTTGAACGTCAGCTTCGAAGTAAGCTCGCCCTTGGCGAGAAGGCGAACGCCGTCCTTGCCACCGCGGGCCACCCCTGCAGCCTTCAGCGCGGCATGGTCGATGGTGGACTTGGCGTCGAGCTTGCCGGCGTCGACCAGCTTCTGCACCTGTCCGATGTTCACTTCGGCATAATCCTTGCCGAATGGATTGTTGAAGCCGCGCTTCGGCAGGCGCATGTGGAGCGGCATCTGACCGCCCTCAAAGCCCTTGATCGCGACGCCCGAACGGCTCTTTTGGCCCTTCTGGCCGCGCCCGCCAGTCTTGCCCTTGCCCGAGCCGATGCCACGGCCCACGCGGATGCGACCCTTGCGGGCGCCTTCGTTGTCACGGATGTCGTTCAGTTTCATAGTCTGCACTCGCTTTCGCTCTGTTCGCGCTGTTCAAATGGAAGCGGCCCGCTACGCGCGCGGGCCACCACCGTCAAATTGTTTCGAGCGTCGCGAAGGGCTCAGCCCTCCACGATCTCCACCATGTGCGGCACCTTGGCGATGGCACCGCGCACTTCGGGGGTGTCTTTCAGTTCGACAACCTTGTGCATCTTGTTGAGGCCAAGGCCGATGAGGATCTTGCGCTGGCTCTCGGGCCGGCGGATGGGCGAGCCCACCTGCTTGATCTTGATGGTAGCCATCTGCTTTTACTCCGTGATCGCTTCAGCTTCGGCCTGGGCCTCGGCTTCGCTGACCTGGCCACCGCGACCCAGGAGGTCGGCGACCTTCTTGCCGCGACGATGCGCAACCGACTTTGGCGAAGACTGGTTGGTCAGCGCGTCGAAGGTGGCGCGGATCATGTTGTAGGGGTTGGACGTGCCGATCGACTTGGTCACGACGTCCGCGACACCAAGGCTCTCGAACACGGCACGCATCGGACCGCCGGCGATGATACCGGTACCCGCAGGAGCCGAACGAACGTTCACCCGGCCGGCACCGAAATGGCCCTTGCCGTCGTGGTGGAGGGTACGACCTTCCTTCAGCGGGACGCGGATCATCTTCTTCTTGGCAGCAGCCGTCGCCTTGTTGATGGCCTCCGGCACTTCGCGAGCCTTGCCGTGGCCGAAGCCCACGCGGCCCTTGCCATCACCCACCACGACCAAAGCGGCGAAACCGAAGCGCTTGCCGCCCTTCACCACCTTGGCAACACGGTTGATGTGGACGAGCTTCTCGATCAGCTCCTCGCCATCGTCGTCGCCGCGTCCGCCGCGACGATCGTCACGGCCACCACGACCACGGCCACGGCCACCACCACGGTTGTCGTCGCGATTGCCGCCACGGCCCCCGCGCTGGCGGGGGCGACCTTCGTCGCCACCGGCTGCCGACTGGTTCTCGAAAGCCTCGGTCGGAGCGGTCGTTGGCGTCGGGGTCGAGCCTTCGATGTTCTTCTCCACCTGGGCCTCGGGCTTGGTGTCTTGGTTGTTTGTTTCGTCAGCCATAATCAGAACTCCAGCCCGCCTTCGCGCGCGGCATCGGCCAGCGCCTTGACGCGGCCATGGAACAGGAACCCGCCGCGATCGAACACGACAGTCGTCACGCCGGCCTTCTTGGCGGCCTCGGCAATGTCCTTGCCGACCTGCGACGCAGCCTCGACGTTGGCGCCCGAACCCTTGCCACCGAGCGTGGATGCTGCGGCGACGGTACGACCGTCTTTGTCGTCAATGATCTGCGCATAGATGTGCTGGCCGGTGCGGTGCACGGACAGACGCGGCTTGTCGCCCGAACGCTTGCGGAGCGCAGTGCGCACCCGGCGGCGGCGACGTTCAAAGAGGGAAAGCTTTGCCATCTTACTTCTTCTTCCCTTCCTTGCGGAAGATATACTCGCCGCGATACTTCACGCCCTTGCCCTTGTAAGGCTCGGGCTTGCGCCATTCGCGGATCTCGGCAGCAAACTGCCCGACCTTCTGCTTGTCGATGCCCGAAATCTCGACCGTGGTCTGGTCCGGCGTCTTCACTTCGACACCTTCCGGCACGTCGAGATCGACGTCGTGCGAGAAACCGAGCTGAAGCTTCAGCTTCTTGCCCTGAGCCTGCGCACGATAACCGACACCGGTGATCTCGAGGGTCTTGGTAAAGCCTTCGGTCACGCCACCGACCAGGTTCTGCACCAGCGTACGCTGCATGCCCCAGTACTGGCGGGCCTTCTGCGTCTTGTTCGCCGGCTGCACCGAGATCTCGTCGTTCTCGATCTTGTACTCGATCAGGTCGGACGTCGACATGGAGAGCTCGCCCTTGGAGCCTTTCACGCTCAACGTGCCGTTCTCGATCTTGGCGGTCACCCCGCTGGGGAGCGCCACCGGACGTTTGCCAATGCGGCTCATCAGAACACCTCCGCCAGCACTTCGCCGCCGACATTCTCGGTGCGAGCCTCGTTGTCCGAAAGCACGCCCTTGGGGGTCGAGACGATGGTGATGCCAAGGCCGTTGCGCACTGCGGGCAGCTCACGCGAGCCCGAGTAGATGCGGCGACCCGGCTTGGAGACACGAGCGAGATGCTTGATCGCAGGCTCGCCCTCGAAATATTTCAGTTCGATCCGCAGCGCCTTGTGCTTGCCGCTCGCGTCTTCGCTGTAGCCACGGATGTAGCCTTCGCGCTGGAGCACTTCGAGCACGTTCGCACGCAGCTTCGACGCCGGCGAAAGGACGGAATCCTTCTTCGCCTGCTGGCCGTTGCGGATGCGGGTGAGCATATCACCCAGGGGATCAGTCATAGCCATATGTCAGGTCCTCACCAGCTCGACTTTGTCACGCCCGGAATAAGGCCCTTGTTGGCCAGGTTCCGGAGTTCGATGCGGTTGAGCCCGAACTTGCGATAGTAGCCGCGCGGGCGGCCGGTGGTGGAGCAGCGGTTGCGTACTCGCGTGGGATTTGCGTTGCGCGGCAGCTCGGCCATCTTCAGGCGAGCCATGAGACGTTCGGTGTCGTCGAGCGACTCGTCATCGGCAATCGCCTTCAGTTTCGCGTACTTGTCCGCGTACTTCTTGACGAGCTGCTTGCGCTTCTCGTTCTTGTTGATGGAACTCAGTTTCGCCATTGGACTTAAGCTCTCTTCTGCTTGTCTGCGTCAGGGAAACGGCTCACGCCGCTGCCTTGTCTTCGGCTTCTTCGGCCGGGAACGGAAAACCGAACAGGTCGAGGAGCGCACGCGCCTCTTCGTCGGTCTTGGCGGTGGTGGTGACGATGATGTCCATGCCACGCACCTTCTCGATCTTGTCGTAGCTGATCTCCGGGAAGATGATCTGCTCCTTGATGCCCATGGCGTAGTTGCCCTGGCCATCGAAGCTGTTCGGATTCAGCCCGCGGAAGTCGCGAATGCGCGGCATCGCGATGGTCACCAGGCGATCGAGGAATTCGTACATGCGGTCACGGCGCAGGTTCACCTTGCAACCGATCGGCATGCCGTCACGCAGCTTGAACTGCGCAATCGACTTCTTGGCCTTGGTGATCACCGGCTTCTGGCCGGCAATACGTTCCATTTCCTCGGCGGCGGTCTGAACCTTCTTCTTGTCCTGGCTCGCTTCGCCGACGCCCATGTTGAGCGTGATCTTCTCGAGGCGCGGAACCTGCATGTGGTTCGTGTATCCGAACCGTTCGGTCATCGCCTTGACGATCTCGTCGTTGTACTTCTTCTTAAGGCGGGGGGTATAATCAGCCATCGATGGTCTCCCCGGACTTGACAGCGACGCGCACCTTCTTGCCGTCCTTCTCTTCGAAACGGACGCGGGTGGGCTTGCCATCCTTGGGATCTGCAACAGCGACCTTGGAGATCGCCATCGGGGCGGGCACACGGTCGATGCCGCCCTGCGGATTAGCCTGCGAAGGCTTGCGGTGACGGGTCATCACGTTGACACCCTCGACAAGGATCTTGCCTTCTTTCGGCATGACCTGCTGGACAGTGCCGGTCTGGCCCTTGTCCTTGCCCGAGAGCACCACGACGGTGTCGCCCTTCTTGATCTTAGCTGATGCCATCAGAGCACCTCCGGAGCCAGCGAGATGATCTTCATGAAACCCTTGCCGCGCAGTTCGCGCACCACCGGGCCGAAGATACGGGTGCCGATCGGCTCCTCGCTCTTGTTCACGAGGACCGCGGCGTTGCTGTCGAAACGGATCACGGTACCGTCGGGACGACGTACGTCCTTCTTGGTGCGCACGATCACGGCGCGGTGCACGTCGCCCTTCTTCACGCGAGCGCGCGGCTGGGCTTCCTTCACGGAAACCACGATCACGTCGCCGACGGACGCAGTACGACGCTTCGACCCGCCCAGCACCTTGATGCACTGGACGCGCTTTGCGCCGCTGTTGTCCGCGACGTCGAGATTGGATTGCATCTGGATCATCGATCCGGTTCCTTCTCACTTGGCTTGCCGGGACGGCCCCGCTTGCGGGCGCCCGGCAGTTCCTAAAACGTCAATTACTCAGCGCCACCGGGTGTGGCTTCGGCGACATCGAGGTCGGCCTCCACCGCGGTACCGCGACTGGCGACAAGACGGTCCTTCACCGCCCAGGTCTTGGTCTTGGAGATCGGCTTCGTCTCCTCAATGCGGACCTTGTCGCCAACGACATATTCGTTGCTTTCGTCGTGAGCGTGATACTTCTTCGAGCGCTTGATGATCTTCCCGTAGAGCGGGTGCTTCACGCGGCGTTCGACCAGCACGGTCACGGTCTTGTCGGTCTTGTCGGAGGTGACAGTCCCGATCAGGATACGCTTGGGCATTGTCTACTCCTTACGCTTCCGCGCCAGCCGAAGCGGCGCGTTCGTTCTGCAGCGTCTTGATCTGCGCGATCTCGCGGCGAACCTCCTTGACCCGGGCGGAACGCTCGAGCTGGTTGGTCGCGGCCTGGAAACGCAGGTTGAACTGCTCCTTCTTGAGCATGGTCAACTGTTCGGTCAGCTGGTCGTCGGTCTTCGTACGAAGATCTTCCATCTTGGCCATTATTCGCCTCCCAGGTGCGAGGTGTCGCCGAAGCGGGCAATAACCTTGGTCTTGATCGGCAGCTTCATCGCGGCACGTTCGAATGCCAGCGCGGCCACCGGGCCGGGAACGCCGTCGAGCTCGAACAGGATACGACCCGGCTTCACGCGAGCAGCCCAGTATTCGACCGAGCCCTTGCCCTTACCCTGACGCACTTCCGCCGGCTTCTTCGACACCGGCACGTCGGGGAACACGCGGATCCACAGGCGGCCCTGACGCTTCATGGCGCGAGTGATCGCACGACGCGCGGCTTCGATCTGGCGCGCGGTGATACGCTCGGGCTCGAGGGCCTTGAGACCGTAGGCGCCGAAGTTCAGCGTGGTGCCGCCCTTGGCCGTGCCATGGATCTTGCCCTTGAAGGCCTTCCGGTACTTGGTCTTTTTCGGTTGCAGCATTGTTCTCTACCTTAGCGGGCCGGGCGCACGCCGGACGTCTGCGATTCCATCATCAGGCGGTCCTGCGAGGTCGGATCGTGACCCAGGATCTCGCCCTTGAAGACCCACACCTTGATGCCGATGATGCCATAGGCGGTCAGCGCCTCGGCTTCGGCATAGTCGATGTTGGCGCGCAGCGTGTGCAGCGGCACGCGGCCTTCGCGGTACTGTTCGACACGGGCGATTTCCGCGCCGCCGAGACGGCCGCCGCACATGATCTTGATACCCTCGGCACCAAGACGCATGGCCGACTGCATCGCGCGCTTCATCGCGCGGCGGAAGGCAACACGGCGGACCAGCTGGTCGGCGATACCCTGGGCGACGAGCTTGGCATCGATTTCCGGCTTGCGGATCTCGACGATGTTCAGCTTCACTTCGCTGTCAGTCATCGTGGCAAGCTTGGCACGCAGCTTCTCGATGTCTGCGCCCTTCTTGCCGATAATGACGCCGGGGCGTGCAGCATAGATGGACACGCGGCACAGCTTGGCCGGACGCTCGATCACCACCTTCGAGATCGCTGCCTGCGGCAGGCTCTGGATGATGTGCTTGCGGATCTCGATGTCTTCCTTGAGCAGCTTCGCATAGTCGCCGCCCTCGGCGTACCAACGGCTGTCCCAGGTACGGTTGATCTGCAGGCGCAGACCGATCGGATTGCTCTTGTGACCCATCTTACGCCTCTTCTGCTTCGCGTACGACGATCCGCAGCCGGCTGAACGGCTTGAGGATACGCGTGGACTTGCCACGGCCGCGCGTTGCGAACCGCTTCATGGTGATCGACTTGCCGACCGACGCCTCGGCAACAACGAGCGCGTCGACGTCGAGATCGTGGTTGTTCTCGGCATTGGCGATTGCCGAGGCGAGCACCTTCTGTGCGTCCTTGGCCATCGCGCGCTTCGAGAAGGAGAGGATGTTCATCGCCTCCTCGGCCTTCTTGCCGCGGATCAGGGCAGCAACGAGGTTCAGCTTCTGCGCGGAACCACGAATGGTGGTACCGACAGCCAGCGCCTCGTTTTCCGCCACGCGGCGGGGAGCCTTAGCCTTTGCCATTATCGCTTACCCTTCTTGTCGGCAGCGTGGCCCGGGAAGCTGCGCGTGGGCGCAAACTCGCCAAGCTTGTGACCGACCATTTCCTCGTTGACCGAGACGGGCACGAACTTGTGCCCGTTGTAGACGTTGAACGTCAGGCCGACAAAATCGGGCAGGATGGTCGAACGGCGCGACCAGGTCTTGATCGGCTTGGTGTTGTTCGCTTCCTGCGCTTCCTGCGCCTTCTTGAGAAGGCTCAGCTCGACAAACGGACCTTTCCAGACGGAACGTGCCATTATCGCTTACCTCTTCTTCTTCGCGTGACGCGAACGGATAATCATCTTGTCCGTCTGCTTGTTCTTGCGGGTGCGGGCACCCTTGGTCGGCTTGCCCCACGGGGTAACCGGGTGACGGCCACCGCTGGTGCGGCCTTCACCACCACCATGCGGGTGGTCGACCGGGTTCTTGGCGACGCCGCGAGTGAGCGGCTTGATGCCCATGTGACGCTTGCGACCGGCCTTGCCCAGGTTCTGGTTCTGGTTGTCGGGGTTCGACACCGCGCCAACCGTACCCATGCAATCGGACCGCAGGTAGCGCTGCTCGCCGCTGTTGAGGCGCACGATCACCATACCGCGGTCACGGCCAACCAACTGCACGTAGGTGCCTGCCGAACGGGCGATCTGCCCGCCCTTGCCCGGCTTCATCTCCACGTTGTGGATGATGGTGCCGACCGGCATGTTGCCCAGCGGCATGGCATTGCCCGGCTTCGTGTCCACGCGCTCACCGGCCACGACCTTGTCGCCAGGGGCAACGCGGTTGGGCGCGATGATGTAGGACAGCTCGCCGTCCTCGTACTTGATCAGCGCGATGAAGGCGGTGCGGTTGGGATCGTACTCGATCCGCTCCACGGTCGCTTCCATGTCCCACTTGCGACGCTTGAAGTCGATGAAGCGGTACTTCTGCTTGTTGCCGCCGCCCTTGCCGCGCGAGGTCACGTGACCCTTGTTGTTGCGGCCACCGGTCTTGGTCTTGCCCTCGGTCAGCGACTTGACCGGGCCACCTTTGTGAAGGCCGGTCTTGTCGACCAGGACGAGGCCACGGCGAGCCGGGCTTGTCGGATTGTATGTTTTCAGTGCCATCGGATCAGCCCACGCCTTCCGTGATGTCGATCTGCTTCGCACCCTCGGCGAGAGTCACGATAGCTTTTTTGGAATCGGTCCGCTTGTAGGGCTTGCCGCGCCAGCGCTTGGACTTGCCCTTCGAAACGATCGTGTTCACGCTCTTCACCTGGGTGTCGAACAGTGCCTCGACCGCTTCCTTGATCTGCGGCTTGGTCGCGTCGTTCGCCACCTTGAAGACCACCGCGTTGTTCTCGGAGAGCAACGTTGCCTTCTCGGTGATGTGCGGCGCTAGGATCACGTCGTAGTGACGCGCATCGACTGCATCTTTCTTAGCCATTGAAACGCGCCTCCAGCTTCTCGACCGCGTCCTTGGTGAGGACCAGCGTGTCATGGTTCAGGATGTCGTAGACGTTGGCACCGACAGCCGGCAGTACGTCCACACCCGGAAGGTTGCGGGCCGCCTTGGCGAAACCGTCGTCGACGCTCTCGCCACCGATCACCAGTACCTTGCCGTTCCAGCCATTCTTGTCGAAGTGACCCTTGAGGGCCTTCGTCTTGGCATCGGCGAGATCGAGACTGTCGAGGATCACAAGACCGTCCTTCGCCTTGCTGGACAGGGCCATCTTCAGGCCGAGCGCACGAACCTTCTTGTTGAGCTGCTGCTCGAAGTCACGCTTGCGCGCACCGTGCGCCTTGCCGCCACCGATGAAGATCGGAGCGCCACGATCGCCATGACGTGCGCCACCCGAACCCTTCTGGCGACCCCACTTCTTGCCGGTGCGGGCAACGTCCGAACGCTCGCGCGTCGGGCGGGCCGTGGCGCGGCGATTTTCAAGCTGCCACGTCACTACGCGGTGCAGGATGTCGGCACGGGGCTCGACACCGAACACGGCATCGTTGAGTTCAACGTCGCCTGCGGCCTTGCCGTCGATTTTCTGGACCTTCACCTTCATGGCGATCAGCCTTCCTCGTTCTTGTCATTGGGATCGGCCTCGGGCGTACCGCCCTCGGTGCCGACGCCCGCGTCCTGCTGCTGGATCAGCTTTTCCTGCTGCTCCGGCGAGACTTCGGGATTGGTTTCGACCGCGGCATCCGCCTCGATCATGCCAGGAGCCGCTTCTTCGTGCTCGATCTGGTCGGCATTGCGACGAAGGGCGCCGGGGAACGGAGCGCCTTCAGGCATCGGCAGCTTCGCCGCGTCACGGACCAGCAGCCAGCCATTCTTCGAACCCGGAACGGAGCCGCGAACGAAGATGAGACCCCGATCGGAGTCGGTGCGAACGACTTCCAGGTTCTGCTGGGTGCGCTGACGGTCGCCCATGTGACCGGCCATCTTCTTGTTCTTGAAGACCTTGCCAGGATCCTGGCGGTTACCCGTCGAACCGTGCGAACGGTGCGAGATCGACACGCCGTGCGTGGCACGCAGACCGCCGAAACCCCAGCGCTTCATCGCGCCGGCAAAGCCCTTGCCCACGGTGTGACCGGTGATGTCGACCTTCTGGCCGGCAACGAAGTGGTCGGCCGTGATGGTGGCACCGACAGGAAGGAGACCCTCCTCGTTCTCGACGCGGAACTCGGCCACCTTCATCTTCAGGCCGACTTCGGCCTTGGCGAAGGCTTCACGCTGCGGCTTGGCAACGTTCTTCTGCTTCGCATCGCCGGCGCCGAGCTGCACCGAGAAATAGCCGTCGCGGTCGGCCGTACGCTGTCCGGTAACCTGACAGCCTTCCAGCGACAGAACCGTCACGGGAACGTGACGTCCGTCTTCCTGAAACAGGCGGGTCATCCCGACTTTCTTCGCGATCACGCCAGTGCGCATCGTCAAACTCCTACACAGAGGCACAAGGGGACCATCCCCAGGTGCTTGCCAGCCCATTTTTCGATGCGTCGCCCCGTCCGGGCTGAATTGCTCATCTGACCATGAGGTCGTTCGAGCGAGACGGGGGACGCAGCCCGGACATATCCGGCGGTATCCCTATGTCTTGCCGATCCCGAAGGAACAGCGGGGCCGTAGGAGCCCCAATTCTCTCCGGCGGTTTTAGGTCCTGCCAGAAGGACCGGATCGAGCGCGGACTAGGCCAGCTTGATCTCGACGTTGACGCCCGCAGCGAGGTCCAGCTTCATCAGCGCGTCGACCGTCTGGGCGTTGGGCTGCACGATGTCGAGCAACCGCTTGTAGGTGCGCACCTCGAACTGCTCGCGCGACTTCTTGTCGATGTGCGGGCCGCGGTTCACGGTGAACTTCTCGATACGCGTAGGCAACGGAATTGGACCACGAATAAGCGCGCCAGTGCGGCGTGCGGTGTCCGCAATCTCGCCAGTTGCCTGGTCGAGCACGCGGTGATCGAAGGCCTTGAGGCGAATACGAATATTCTGAGCGTCCATAATTTCCGTCTACCGATGCGAAAGAGCCAAGGGACCACGACCACCTGATCGAAACCCCAAAATAAAAAGGCCCGCCCCGCTGATACCCGGTTTCCCGGAACGGGCGGCCTCCCGTAAATCTTGTTGCGGGGGACACGAATCCCCTGCTGTGAGCGCGCATATACGGGGGACAGCACTGGCTGACAACCCCCGAAATGCGTCATTTCCCGGACACCTTTCCCTCCCTGCTCCGAAAAGACGGCGATAGAAGGTGCCTTTCAATAAAAGGGCCCGGCACTCGCGTAGAGCACCGGGCCACTTTTCTCTCTATTGCGCCGATCGGCGCGAATCGCGTTACTTGGTGATCTTGGAGACCACGCCCGAGCCGACGGTGCGGCCGCCTTCGCGGATGGCGAAACGCAGGCCTTCGTCCATGGCGATCGGAGCGATCAGCTTCACACCGATCGTCACGTTGTCGCCCGGCATGACCATCTCGGTGCCCTCGGGGAGGATCACTTCACCGGTCACGTCGGTGGTGCGGAAGTAGAACTGCGGGCGGTAGTTAGCGAAGAACGGCGTGTGACGGCCACCTTCATCCTTCGACAGCACGTAGACCTCGGCGGAGAACTCGGTGTGCGGGTTCACGCTGCCGGGCTTGGCCAGAACCTGGCCACGCTCGACGGCTTCACGTGCAACACCGCGGATCAGCGCACCGATATTGTCGCCGGCTTCACCACGATCGAGCAGCTTGCGGAACATTTCCACACCGGTGACGGTGGTCTTCTGGGTGTCCTTGATGCCGACGATTTCGACTTCGTCGCCAACGTTCACAACGCCGGTTTCGACACGGCCGGTGACAACCGTACCACGACCCGAGATCGAGAACACGTCCTCGATCGGCATCAGGAAGGGCTGGTCGACCGGACGGTCGGGCTGCGGGATGTGCTCGTCCACGGCTTTCATCAGCTCGATGATCGAGTTCTTGCCGATCTCGTCGTCACGACCTTCCAGAGCGGCCAGGGCCGAGCCCTTGACGATCGGAATGTTATCGCCGTCGAAGTCGTAGTCGCTCAGCAGTTCGCGAACTTCCAGTTCCACGAGCTCGAGCAGCTCTTCGTCGTCCACCTGGTCGACCTTGTTGAGGTACACGACCAGCGCCGGCACGCCGACCTGACGCGAGAGCAGGATGTGCTCGCGGGTCTGCGGCATGGGGCCGTCGGCAGCGTTCACCACCAGGATGGCGCCGTCCATCTGCGCCGCGCCGGTGATCATGTTCTTCACGTAGTCGGCGTGACCCGGGCAGTCGACGTGCGCATAGTGACGCGCTTCGGTTTCGTATTCGACGTGTGCGGTCGAGATGGTGATGCCGCGCTCGCGCTCTTCCGGAGCCTTGTCGATGTTCGCGAAATCAACCGCGGCGCCGCCGTACGTCTCGGCCATCACCTTGGTGATGGCGGCCGTCAGCGTGGTCTTGCCGTGGTCGACGTGACCGATGGTGCCGATGTTGCAGTGCGGCTTGTTCCGCTCGAATTTTTCCTTCGCCATTTTCTCTAATAACCTCTGTTAGTCACAAATTGAATTTCACCGGGAGAGGAAGCGGCACCCGTTGAACAAGGCGCCGCCCCTAGACGCTTGCCTTCCCTTAGGCAAGCTTCTCCTTGATCTCCTGCGCCACGTTGGACGGAACTTCGTCGTAGTGGCTGAACTGCATCGTGTACTGGGCGCGACCCTGGGTGAACGAGCGCAGTTCGTTGACGTAGCCGAACATGTTGGCCAGCGGCACGTGAGCCTCGACAACCTGTGCGTTACCGCGGGTGTCGGTGCCCTGGATCTGGCCACGACGCGAGTTCAGGTCGCCGATGACGTCGCCCATGAACTCTTCCGGCGTCACGACTTCCACCTTCATCACCGGCTCGAGCAGGTTGATGCCGGCCTTCTCGGCCGCTTCGCGCATCGCCCCGCGACCGGTGATCTCGAAGGCGACCGTGCTCGAGTCGACGTCGTGATACTTGCCGTCGAGAAGCTCGATGGTGAAGTCGATGATCGGGAACCCGACGAGGTAGCCGCTCTCGGCCTGCTCGCGCATGCCCTTCTCCACCGAGGGGATATATTCGCGCGGAATGTTACCACCCTTCACCTGGTCATCGAAGATGATGCCCTGGCCACGCTCGCCCGGGACGACGCGTACCTTGGCTTCGCCGAACTGCCCCGAACCACCCGACTGCTTCTTGTGGGTGTAGGTCACTTCCACTTCGCGGCGAATGGATTCGCGATAGGCCACCTGCGGCGCACCGACGTTGGCTTCCACCTTGAACTCGCGCTTCATGCGGTCGACGAGAATGTCGAGGTGAAGTTCGCCCATGCCCTTGATGATGGTCTGACCCGACTCGTGATCGGTCGAGACACGGAAGGACGGATCCTCGGCGGCCAGACGGTTCAGGGCGACACCCATCTTTTCCTGGTCGGCCTTGGTCTTGGGTTCCACCGACAGCTCGATCACCGGCTCGGGGAATTCCATCCGCTCGAGAATGATCGGGTGCTGGGGGGCGCACAGCGTGTCGCCCGTGGTGGTTTCCTTGAGGCCCGCGATCGCGACGATGTCGCCGGCGAATGCTTCCTCGATGTCCTCGCGGTTGTTCGAGTGCATCAGCAGCATGCGGCCGATCTTCTCGCGCTTGTCCTTCACCGAGTTCAGCACGGTGCCCTTGGAGAGCTTGCCCGAGTAGATGCGGGTGAAGGTGAGCGTGCCGACGAACGGGTCGTTCATGATCTTGAAGGCAAGCGCGGAGAACGGCTCGTCATCGGAGGACGGACGCTTTTCTTCCTTCTCCTCGTGGCCCGGCACGACGCCGCGGATGGCGGGAACGTCGGTCGGCGCGGGCATGTAGTCGACCACGGCGTCGAGCAGGGGCTGCACGCCCTTGTTCTTGAACGCCGAGCCGCACAGCACGGGGACGAACGCCTGCTCGAGCGTACCCTTGCGGATCAGCTTCTTGAGCGTGGCGGCGTCGGGCGCTTCGCCGGTTTCGAGATAGGCTTCCATCGCGTCGTCGTCCTGCTCCACGGCAGTCTCGACCAGCTTTTCGCGATATTCGGCAGCCTTGTCGGCGAGGTCGGCGGGAATGTCGACATAGTTGAACGTCGCGCCCAGACCGTCGTTTTCCCACACGATGCCGCGCATGTTGACGAGGTCGACCACGCCTTCGAGGTCGCTCTCGGCACCGATCGGAAGATACAGCACCAGCGGCGTTGCACCCAGGCGGTCGATGATCGACTGGACGCAGTAGTAGAAATCGGCACCCGTACGGTCGAGCTTGTTGATGAAGCACATCCGCGGGACCTTGTACTTGTCGGCCTGGCGCCAGACGGTCTCGGACTGCGGTTCCACGCCCGCGACACCGTCGAACACGGCGACCGCGCCGTCGAGGACGCGCAGGGAGCGTTCGACTTCAATCGTGAAGTCGACGTGGCCGGGGGTGTCGATGATGTTGATGCGGTGCTTGGGGCCCTGGCCATCCTCGGCCGACCAGAAGGTGGTCGTCGCCGCGGAGGTGATGGTGATGCCGCGCTCCTGCTCCTGCTCCATCCAGTCCATCGTCGCAGCGCCATCGTGCACTTCGCCGATCTTGTAGGATTTGCCGGTGTAATAGAGAATACGCTCGGTCGTGGTGGTCTTGCCGGCATCGATGTGAGCCATGATGCCGATGTTGCGATAGCGCTCCAGCGGATAGTCGCGGGCCATGTTCAATTCCTCAAAAGGTTCGGGTGCGAAGGGGATCGCGCCCCATATAGTCTCGAATGTGACCGCTTGAAGACCGGAGCCGCAGCCCCGGCCTCACAAGCAGCACGCTCTACCAGCGGTAGTGCGAGAAGGCGCGGTTCGCGTCCGCCATGCGGTGCGTGTCCTCGCGCTTCTTCACGGCGTTGCCGCGGTTGTTGGCGGCATCCATGAGCTCTGCCGAGAGGCGTGCGCTCATGGTGGTTTCGGCACGGCCGCGCGCGGCGTTGATCAGCCAGCGGATGGCGAGCGCCTGGGCACGCTCGGGGCGAACCTCGACCGGCACCTGGTAGGTCGCACCACCGACGCGGCGGCTGCGGACCTCGACCTGCGGCTTCACGTTGTTCAGCGCATCGTGGAACAGCTGCACCGGATCGGCCTTGGCGCGGGCCTCCACCGTATCGAGCGCAGAGTAGACGATACCTTCCGCAACGGCCTTCTTGCCGTCCAGCATCAGGTTGTTCATGAACTTCGACAGCACCTGATCTCCGAACTTGGGATCGGGCAAGATTTCCCGCTTCTCGGGACGACGACGACGACTCATTTCAAATTCCTTCGGAATTGCGGCAGCCCGTCAGAGCCACCTCGCGGCGCGAGGCCGCTGCTGACCTTACTTCGGACGCTTGGCGCCGTACTTCGAACGGGACTGGCGACGGTCCTTCACGCCCTGCGTGTCGAGCACGCCGCGCAGCACGTGGTAGCGCACGCCGGGAAGGTCGCGCACACGGCCGCCGCGGATCAGCACCACGGAGTGTTCCTGCAGGTTGTGGCCCTCGCCGGGGATGTAGGCGATGATCTCGCGCTGGTTGGTCAGGCGGATCTTGGCCACCTTGCGCAGCGCCGAGTTCGGCTTCTTCGGGGTCGTCGTGTAGACGCGGGTGCAAACGCCGCGCTTCTGCGGGTTCGACTGCATCGCGGCAGACTTGCTCTTCTTCACGATCGGCTTGCGCGGCTTGCGCACCAGCTGGTTGATAGTCGGCATTGTATTCCTTCACCGTGTGGCGGGTGGGGGCCTGATCCTTGTTTTCCCGTATGCCCTGAGCCTGTCGAAGGGCTGCACTTCCTTTACGGCGCGAGGTCCGAAGAAAAGGCAGTCCTTCGACAAGCTCAGGACAGTCGGGGAAAAGGTCAAAGCCCTTCACCCAGATCGTAGCACCTTGCGGGCGCCGGATGGATTGTATCGGGTTCGTGCAAACGCGCCCTGCCCGCCTTGAATATGGCGAGCCAAGCGGCAATCCGCGCGAGCCTGAAACACTCCACCCGGAGCACGGAGCACCGGGTTACTTTGACGGCTGCCCCACGGAGAGTTCTCCGCAATAGAAAAAGGCTCCACGAAACGGGAGCCCCGGGACATGACCGGCAATGTTCAGCTCTATCTGGCCGTGGACTCGCCGCTTGCAGCGAGGCCTCGGATGAGCGCGCACTTAGTTGGATTTGGGCGGGGGGTCAAGGGGACGATGAAGCGCTCATCAGCGATCCATCAGATATCCCCCCATCGCAAGCACCCCTTCTTCGGTGAGCCCGATGAAGGTGACGCGCTTGTCGTATTCGGAGGCGGTTCGGTGAACCAGGCCCGCGTCCTCGAGCTCGGAGATGTAGCGCAGCGCCGTGGTGGTGGGGCAACAAGAGGCGATGCAAAGGCTTTTGGTCGAGACTTTCGCTCCCCCCGCATGCTGCTGGAAGAGTTCGAGCAGCATGTCCCACGCAGGCTCGGCAAGGATCGAGGCCGGAAGGTGCTCAGCGCGGCTGCGGCGCCGCTGATATTCTTCGCGCGCTTTCTGCGCGAGATTATACGCCTCGCGCTCGATCCGGCTCAGGAGACTGGGCCAGCGAAACATTCCGTTACCGCTGGGCGGCTGCCAGCGCTGGTCGATAGCGTCCGCCAGGCGCAACAGGGAGGCTGCCATGTCGCGTATCTGTTCCGGCGAGCAGTTATTGGCGACGCTATCAAGGACAGACTGAGGCGAACCGTTTGCTTCCCCAAACCGGGAATCTGGAATCATCTCGTTCATTGGAACTCAGCAATCTTGTTTGGCCGGCGACCAGTCGTTGTAAGGTCCCACACGCGCATCGCGAAGGCTGTGCAGGCAGGTCCCGGCGGAGAGCGCCAGAAGCTGAATTACGAGCGGCAATTGGGTCAGCGCCCAATAGGCCTGATCGTAACCGCCGCGCACAGCCAGCGGCGCAAAACTACCAGCCACGGCGACAAGCTGAGCGGCAGCGACGATCAGGGGCCAGTTGCGATTGGCCCGCAGTGCGATGGACGTAAAAACCAGAAGTAGAACGGTTTCGGTCAGCAGCCGGGAAAGGGAAAACTCGTGAAAGCCGCGAGGCCCGAATATCCACGGATAGAGCCGATCGAACGCGGTCCCGGCAATGATGACGAGCGCGCAATACTGCTCCGGCTTGCCGCCCTTCAGGAATGCGTATGCGCAGACCGGAGCAAGCAGTAGCAGTAAGATGGCAAAATCCGTGGACATCGAATGGATTAGGCCGCCTTTTGCGCAGCTACGCCAAGCACGGCCATCTCTTCACCCGGAGGGCAATCCTCGTAGCCGAGTTCCTCCTGCTGGATCCGCTGCATGTTGCCGTGAACACGCGCGAGTTCGCCACCGGCGGAGAGCATCGTCTGCTGGGATTTGACGAGCCGCATCAAGGCTCCCTGTCCCAGAGCGGGGGCGGAGCCCGTTTCCCGTCGCGCCATGATCATGGTGGCAAAAAGCTCGGTCTGGCGAAGCAGGGCTTCGTCCAGCGCGTATTCCGCATTTTTCAAATCAGCCGCGATACGCATCTGGGCTACAGGTTTGGTCATGGGCATATTCAATCTCCTCAAACACCGCTGTGAGCGGAATCGTGTTCTGGAGAGATTTGAAGGTCAGTAGGAAAGCACGTCCGACAACTGTGCGAACGCAGCTACACCCCCAAGGCCCGTAATCAGCAGCAACAGTGCGATGATGCTGATTGCTCCAAGGCGAAACCAAGCCCCGTAACGACCTTCAAAAATCTCCGGTACGACTCGATAATCCCTGACCGGCGGCTCGCTCATTTTCCCGCTTTCGTCGATCGGGTTCACGTCGGACCCGGAGCCTTCGTCCCCTGATTTCGCCAAGGAATCCACATGCGAAAACTGGTATACCAATTCTCCGCATATGCTTTTGTATACGGCCGCAAGCTCGTTTCTCGTTTTCGCACCGAGCTTCCTGCGAGCTGAAGCGATGCGCTGATCTACGGTGTATGGCGATATCCCTAAGCTGCGTGCGATTTCCTTCGAAGTCTTGTGCTCAATCAGAAGATCGAGAACCTCGCGCTGCTTGTCCGTCAGACCCTGCGTAGCTTTCACCAAGTCCACTGTAACCCCCGTCTTAACCTTATTGTAGCCGTTCCTAACGCGAACGCTGCGGGATTGAAAATACAGGCCGTTGTTTTGCAAGGGGTTTGCGCAATTCCACGTAAACCATGTTGGCGAGAAAGCTCTTCCCTACAGCCTCACCCCCATGCTCCATCCCCAAGCATGGCACACAAGAACCTCCCCCATCGCCGCCGCGCCACGCCGCGTCAGGCAACGTCCTACATCACCGCCCCGCCCTCGCCCGTCGAGGAGGGGGATGCGCTGCTCGATTTCGCGCCGGTCCCGCATGTCGCTCCGCGGCGCAATTCCATCACGCCCGACCGGCAGCGCAAGTTCATCGAGCATCTCGCTGCCACCGGCATCGTCAAGCAGGCGGCCAAACACATCGGCGCCAGCCTCGAGGCGCTCTACAAGCTGCGGCAGAAGCCGGGAGGCGAGGAGTTCGCCCGCGCGTGGGACATCGCGGTGGATCGCGGCATCGCCCGGCTGGAGGATTGCGCGCTCTCCCGAGCCATCGAGGGGGAGGAGCGCATGATCGTCTCGGGCGGGCAGGTGCTGGGCACCGAGCGCCGCCATAACGAGGCGCTGGTGATGTTCTTCCTGCGCCATCGCCGGGCCCAACGCTACGGCCCCGACATTCGCCCCGGCCACCCGCTCTACGAGAAGATCCGCGCCGAGGTGATGGCCGACTACCGAGCCCGGCAGCCGAAGAAGGGCGAAGTGCTCGCCCGCCTCAACGCCAAGATCGACAAGATGCGCGAGCGCAAGGCGGCGGCGGACAAGATGCTGGCGGAGGAAGAGGAAACCGCGCGCAACTACAAATGGGGCGATCACGCGAAGGATTGAGTGCCGCGCCGTTTCATCCTACAACCGGACAAAATCAATCTGGACCACCAGACCTGCCCCGGGAGAACAGACCGCATGATCCGCACGCTTGCCCTTACACTCGCTTCCACCGCCGCGCTGGCGCTCGCCGCTCCCGCTCTCGCGCAGGAGCGGCCCGCCGACCTTACCGAGCTGCCGCCGGTCCCCACCGACTACACGCCCGAGCGGCTGCCCTGGGGCGACTACGATTTCACCGGCACCTGGCCGATCGAGAACATCAATGCAGGACACATCCTGTTCCAGCGTCCCGAGCAATACGGCAACCGCTTCTGGGTGAACGACGAGGAATTCGCCCGCCGGCTGGAGGCCGCGCGCGGGAATGACGGCAATTTCACGCAGGCGAACGAGACCGGCATCGGCGCCTCGGGCACTACGGGGCTGGAGGCGTGGTTCGAGAATACGGACTGGGCGAAGTCTACCAGCATGCTCGTCTCCCCCGCCGACGGCCAGCTGCCCGACCTTACGCCAGAGGCCATGGCGCTGTTCGAGGCGGGCCGCTCCGGCTGGGTGCCGGGTCAGGCCTATGACTGGGTGGACGATTTCGACAGCTGGGACCGCTGCGTCTCTCGCGGTTTCCCCGCTTCCATGTACCCGTTCCGCTACAATAACGGCATCCGCGTGTTCCAGTCGCCCGGCTATGTCACCATCGTGCTGGAAATGCTCGGCACGCGCACGGTGAAGATCTACGGCAGCGAGGCCGAGGCGAAGGCCGCGCGGTGGGACGAGCCGGTCGAGGCATGGATGGGCAACTCGCGCGGCTGGTGGGACGGCAAGACGCTGGTGATCGAGACGACCAACATCGTCTCGGGCGATTCCGCAACGGAGAATGTGTACGAACGCTCGGCCAGCCCGCTCAACATGGCGACGCAATTCACCGGCACGCTGGACGTGCCCGCCTTCAACACCGTGCCGATGAGCACCGAGGCGATGAC
The DNA here is from genome assembly GCF_030730945.1 of Aurantiacibacter poecillastricola. GTDB lineage: Bacteria > Pseudomonadota > Alphaproteobacteria > Sphingomonadales > Sphingomonadaceae > Alteraurantiacibacter > Alteraurantiacibacter poecillastricola. Next base: position 380,962 of record NZ_JAVAMS010000002.1, on the reverse strand, counting down.
GGTGGAGCGCCTGACCATGACCGGGCCCGACACCATCATCCACGAGCTCACCTATTCCGACCCGCAGGTCTATGAGGAGCCGTGGACCACCCGCCTCGCCTGGACGCGTGACGAGGACTACCAGTTCTTCGAATATGCCTGTCACGAGGGCAACTACATGCCGCGCGACTACATCTCTGCCAGCCGCGCGCAGCAGGCCCGGATCGCCGCGGGCGAGGAGGAGCCGGTCACCGCCGAGAACGACGACCGCAGCCGCTTCGCCCGGCCCTTCGACTGGGATCCCGGCGTCGGTCCGCGCCCCGGCCCGCCGCCCGTAGGTGGCGAGGCTGCCGAGGAAGAAGAGGCCAAGAGCTGACACGAAAAGGGCGGGGATCGGCTCCCCGCCCTTTCCTGTTCCGCTCGGCTACAGGCGTCAGTCGCCGCTGAACCCGTCTATGACTTCCTCCGCGTCCCAGCTATCGGCGCGCGCCTCCATGCCCCGGGTAATCGTTAGCGTGTAGGCCCCGGCGCTGTCGCCATAGCCCTTCGCCCGGATCCGCAGCATGTCGAGCAGGCCCGGCTCCCCGGCAAGGGCGCCGAGGTCCACCGGCAGCAGCGCGTCCAGATCGCCGCCGCCATCGTCATCGCTGTCCACCACGGCAAAGCCGAGCGGCGTCTCGAAGCCGAGTTCGAGGAAGGGATCGATGGCGCTGCCGAAATCCGGGTCGCCGCTTTCGCTCGCGCTCATGCGGATGGTGATTTCGCCATCGCCGGAGCGGATGGCTTCCCTCGCCGCTTCGTTTAGCTGGTAGTCGATATGGGTGAGCATCATCGCGCTCTCGCCCACGCCGTCGGGGCTGGAGGCGACTTCGCCGCTCACCACATCGCCGATGCCGATCACCTGCAGCGGCACCTGCGCCGCGACGGGCTGCGCCTCGCGCACGCGAAGTCGGTAGGAGCCCTCGCTGGTCCCGTAGCTGCCTGCGACGATCGTGTAGGTGCCGCTGTCCTCGAAGGTGTAGCGCAGCATGGAATTCAGGCCCGCGCCCCCGTCATCGTCCGATACGAGGGTTTCGCCGTCCGGACCGCGCAGTTCCAGCGAAGGGTCGAGCATGTCGTCTGTGGAGACCAGCGCCACCTCGATCGTCTGGCCCGGCGCGCCGGTGATGGAGTAGAGATGCTGGTCCCCCATGAGAGAGCCCGTCTCCTGCCCGCCGACCGCGATGGCGCGGGCGACGTGTTCGCCGAGGCGCAGCTGGAAGCTGCCGCCATAGCTTTCCGATTCCTCGGCCCATTCGGCATCGAAGCTGTCCACCGCGATGATGACGCGGCGACCAGCGGGGCCGCCATCCACGATGGCGCGGGAATTGAGATCTCCGCCGCCGTCGTCGTCCTCCGCCAGCACCTCGCCCGTCCGGGCATCGCGCACGGTCAGGATCGGATCGAGGTCGCCTGCGGCGATCACGTCGATCTGCATGGCGGTATCGGCGGGAATGGTTACCGCGAATTCCGCCGCTTCGCCATCCACCCGGCCTTCGAAAACACGCACATCGCTGGTCTCGCCGTCGAGATCGCGCGTCTGCGCAAGCGCCGGGCTTGCCAGCACTGCTGCCGCCCCTGCCAGTAAAGCGGAAAGCCCTCTTGCCCTCATCATGTCCCTATTTCCCTTTCGCCAGCTTATGATCGGAATTCCGCTGGCAGCATTTCCCTGACAAAGCGTCAAAGTCCCGTCCCGGCTAGACCCGCCATTCGTCGGCGAGAAGCCCCCAGATGTAGCTGTCGCACCAGCCGATATGGGTCTTCATCGTATGGCGCAGATGCCCCTCCATCGTGAAGCCCAGTTTTTCAAGCAGCGCGTTGGAGCGCGTATTGCGCGGATCGACATCGGCGAAGATGCGATGCACGCCTTCCTCCCTGAATAGGTGGGTGAACAGGGCGGAAAGGCATTCGCGCGCGATACCGCGTCCTTCGTTACCCGGGACGATGATATAACCGATCTCGTTCACTTGCGGGCCGTTCTGGCTGGTGAACATGCGGAAGACCGGCGCGCCCCCCTCGCTCGGCTCGGCCACCCAGCTTCGCCCTGCCTTCTCGTCGAGCAGATAGTCGGCGAGTTCCTCGCGCGTCGCAAACGGACCGCGCGACCAGTAGCGCATGTGGGCGCTATCGCCGAAAGCGGGTAAGAACGCATCGACGTCGGCATCCGTTGGCGCTCGGCACAGGAATCGCTTCGTAGTGAGGGCGGGACCATTGCTCATGATCAGGCGAATAGCGCGCACGGAGCAGGATTGTCGAAGCAGAAGTGCAAGATAAGGGGCCGCTCCTGAAGGCCGGGCGCCATCCACGCTTATATAGACATTGCGCAATGGGAAAAAGTCGAGCTAGGTTGATCGTCGGGTGAGGAATGTACGAAGGGGTAGGAAATGCCGGTTTTACCCATACCCACTGACATATTGCTTCGCTGGTTTCAGCGCCGTTACTTCGTGAAATACCCCAGTCTTTTCAGGAACTGGCTGCTGGAGCGCGATCACCCCGATGTTGTTCTCATCGAATTGACAAATTCCTGTAATCAGGCCTGTCCATTCTGCTCGCGTGAATTCATGACACGCAAGGTCGGGAACATGCCGTTCGAGGTGTTCACGTCGCTGATCGACCAGATGACGGCTTTCCCACAGACCCTGCTGCGTCTCATGGGATTGGGCGAAGTCTCCCTGCACCCCCGCTTCAAGGACTGCGTGGCATACGCAAGCGAACAGGGCATCCCGATCGAGATCACCTCCAACGGACACATCTTCGAAGTCCTGAGCCCGAAACAAATTGTCGAGTCCTCGATAGTGAGACTGGCGATTTCGATCGATGGCTTTGGCGACGGAACGTATGAAAAGATGCGCCCGGGTGGAAACTACAAGAGGCTGCGAGAGCAGGTGGAGGAGTTCTACCGGTACAAGAAGGGCAAGTCGGACGCGCCCCTCTTCACTATTCGCAACGTGCTGCTCGGCAAGACGCCGGAGAAGCGGGCGGCACAGGCCGAACGATTCCGGGGCGAGTGGTCGGAACTGTGCGACGGGCTGGGTTTCAACGACTATGTTCCGGCGAGACTAACCGAAGTGAACGAGGGACCGCCCAGGGTTTGCGACGACATCCTCTACAACCTGCATATCGAGTGGGACGGTCGCACGCCCCTGTGCACCTTGCAGCACACCATCTGTGAGGCCGAGTATACTGGCAACGTCTATGACGTTCCGCTCGCCGAAGTCTGGAACGATCCGCGCCGCGTCGAAGTGCGGCAGGCCCATGTGAACGGTGACCTGAGCACTTCGAAGTTCTGTCTGAAGTGCCCGAAGGCACGGCCGGGCGCGGTGTATAACAACGAGGCCCGTTACGGCAGCTTCCAGACGCCGGTACTCCACGCTCTCGAGCGAGTAGCCTGGCGGCTCATCAGGTAGGGACGCACCCGATCCAGAGGGCAGCTAGCGCTCTCTTGGATAGAGGAAGGCGTTGGTCGCCCGCGGCATGCCGATCCTGTCGTAGAAGGGCTCGGCATCGGGGGCCGATAGCAGCAGGCACATGGTCTCGGGCCCGGCACGCTGGCGCGTTTCCTCGATCAGGCGCGTTCCGATGCCCTTTCCCTTCCAGGCTTTGTCCACGGCCAGGTCCGCGAGATAGCAGAAATGCGCGAAATCCGTGGAAGACCGGGCCACCCCCACGATCCTGTCGCCGTCCCTCGCCACCACGATGAGGTTCGCGTTATCGAGCATCCTTTGCAAGCGCTCCGCATCGTCGACCGGACGCCTGGCAGCAAGGCCGGAGGCGTCGAGCACCTGCCTGAACGTGTCGACATCCAGCGCGTCCACCTGCTCATACGCTATGGTGCTCATTCACTTCCTCCCCGTACACCCGGCCGGGCCTGCACAAGCGTCCTCCCGCCAGTATCAGGTTCCGGCAGTCAGGAACGCGACCAGCGATTTCACCTTCTTCTGCCGCCATTGCGGGCGCGGGGCGACAAGCCAGTAGGCGCGGCGGCATTCCGTCTGCTCCTCCAGCGCCACGAGCCGTCCGTCGGCCAGCGCCTCCGCCACCAGCGGCAGGGGCAGCCACGCCCGCCCGATCCCGGCCAGCGCGGAAGAGAGGACCTGCCCGGCATTGCTCACCTGCAACACGACATTCGCGCCTTCGGACGCTTCGTAGGTTGGCCAGCTGATCCACGCCTCGGGCATGTCGGGCGTAGAGACGCACACCTTGCAGCCATCGACGAGCTGTACGCCCTCCAGTTCGCCCGGCCCTTCCACCAGGCGAATGGCAAGGTCGAGATTGGCCTCGGTGAAGTCGGCATTCTCGTCGGCGGTGAGCTGCACGGTGACGTCGGGGTTCTCGCGGCGGAAATCCGCCAGCCGCGGGGCGAGCCACTGGGCGAAGAATTCGCGTGGGCATGCAATGGCGTAGTTCGACGAGCTTTGCCCCGCCTGCATGGCCTGCACGCTTTCCTCGAACCTGAGGAAGCCTTCGCGCAGCGAATCCAGTCCGGCCTCCGCCTCGCCGGTCAGCTCCAGCCCGCGCGAAGTGCGGCGGAACAGCACGACGCCCAGCGCATCCTCCAATGCGCGGATCTGCTGGCCGACCGCGGCGGGGGTGACCGCCAGCTCGTCGGCAGCACGGGTGAAGGAGAGGTGCCGCGCGGCGGCGTCGAATACGCGCAGGGCGTTCAGGGGCAGGTGCGTGCGTTTCATGGCTCGCACCGCCTTAGGCATGGCCGGTGTGAGCGGCAAGATGGTGATGGGCGCATGATTACCCGTGCAACCGGCTTGACCGCGCAGGCAGCAGGTCACAGGGTCTGATCCAAGACAGGGTCTTTCACGGAGTCATCGATGTTCCGCACCATGCTCGCCCCGCTGCTGGGGCTTGCCGCCGCCATGTCCGCAATTGCCGCGCCCGCCCATGCGCAGAGCCTGTTCGAGGGGACGTTCGACCCCGCCATTCCCACGCTGGAAGAGGTCGCCGGTCACGCCACGGGCGAACAGATCACGCGGCCCGACATGGTGATCCGCTACATGGAGGCGCTGGCCGAGGCCGCGCCCGAGCGGATGCGGATCGTGCAGTACGCCACCAGCTGGGAAGGCCGCCCGCTGGTGTATGCCATCCTTTCCAGCCCGCAGAACATGGCGCGGATCGAGGCGATCCAGGCCGACATGCAGCGCATCGCGGACGGCGGCGCGCCGGGCGCGGACAGCGTGCCGGTAACCTGGCTCTCCTACGGCGTTCACGGCAACGAGATCAGCAGCTCGGACGCGGCGCTGGCGCTGGCCTATCACCTGCTCGCCTCGCAGGGGGACGAGCTGGTCGACACGATCATGGGCGAGAGCGTCGTCATCATCGACCCGATGCAGAACCCCGATGGCCGCGCGCGCTTCACCAACAGCTACTACCAGCAACTGGGCATCGCGCCTTCGCCCAACCGCTATACGGCTGGCCATGACGAGCCGTGGCCGGGCGGGCGCTTCAACCACTACCTGTTCGACCTCAACCGCGACTGGTTCGCCCTCACCCAGCCCGAGACGCGGGGCAAGGTGGAGGCGGTGCGCGACTGGCATCCGGTCGTGCTGGTGGACGCGCACGAGATGGGCGGCGACGAAACCTATTTCTTCCCGCCCAGCGCGGAGCCGTTCAACCCGTACATCACGGCTGGCCAGCGCCAGAAGCAGGAGCTGCTCGGCCGCAACAACGGAGCATGGCTGGACAGGCTTGGCGTTCCCTATTTCACGCGGGAGGTGTATGACGCCTTCTATCCCGGCTATGGCGACACCTGGCCGACGCTGAACGGCGCGATCGCCCTTACCTTCGAACAATCGAGCGCGCGCGGCCTCGTCTGGGAGCGGCGCAATGGCGAGATGCTCACCTATGCGCAAGGTGTGCGCAACCACTTCGCCACCACGCTGGCTACCGCGGAGACGGTGGCGCGCAATGCCGATCTGTTCCTCAGCGATTATGCCGAGTATCGGCGCAGCGCGGCGCAAGGCGCGGCAGGCGGCCAGTGGTTCGTCATCGACCTTGCCGACCGCCGCTGGAATGCCGAGCAGCTTGCCCGGCGGCTCGCTTTCCAGGGCATCGCCGTCGGCCGGGTGGACGGGCCCGCCAATGCCTGCGGTCGCTCCTATCCGGAGGGGTATCTCTCGGTATCGATGCGCCAGCCCACCGCGCGCCTTATCCGCAGCCTGCTCGACCGCAATATCGAGCTGCCTGCCAACTTCATCGAAGGGCAGGAGGATCGCCGCGCCATCGATCTGCCGCACGAGATCTATGACACCACTGCATGGTCGGTCAGCCTGATGAGCGGGCTGGACGTTACCGAATGCTCCGGCGCCTCCGCCGGTACGCCGGTGAGCGCGGATGCACCAATGCCAGACCTTGCCCGCCCCGCCGGTGCCTTCGGCATTGCCGTGCCGTGGACCGATAGCGGGCAGGTCCGCCTCGTCGCGCAGGCGCTGCAGGCGGGCATGGTCGGCCGGGCAACGGACACCGCCTTCACCATTGGCGGGCAAGACTATCCGCGCGGCACGGTCGTGTTTACGCTTGCCGACAATGACGGATCGCTCGGCGGCCTCGTCGCCCTCGCCCGCGAGATCGGCGCCGAGACCGTGCCGCTCGATTCGGGCTGGGTGGACATGGGGCCGAACCTTGGCAGCGACAGCTTCGTGCGCCTCGCTCCCCCGCGGATCGCGATGCTGTGGGACGATGGCCTCTCGCCGCTCTCGGCAGGCTCCACGCGCTACGTGATCGAGCAGCGGTTCGGCCTGCCGGTCATGCCCATCCGCACCGGCACCGTGGGCCGCGCCGACCTCGACGAATGGGACGTGATCATCGCGCCCGACAGTTACACCCTCCCCTCCGCGGCGCGCGGGGCGCTGGCCGAATATGTGCGCGATGGCGGGGTCCTCCTTGCCTTCGGAGACACGCTCGGCAGCCTGGCAAGCGGCGAGGACGCGCTGTTCGCAACGCAGGCCGAAACCGTGCTGGGCGGCGAACCGGCCGAGGACGAGGAGGAGAACGGCGACACCGCGCCTGGCACCGCGATCGAGTCGGTCGAGGCCTACCGCGAAACCATAGCCGACCCCTCGCGCCGCCCGGATACGTTGCCCGGCGCGCTGCTCAATACCGAAGTCGATCCGGAAAACTTTCTCGCAGCAGGCTATGACGGCGCGCCGCCGACGGTGTTTGCAGACGGCTCGCTGATCCTCACCCCGCTCAGCCTGACGGACGGCACCAATGTGGTGCGCTACGCTGCGGCGGACGAGCTCGTCGCCTCGGGTTACGTGTGGGACGAGAACCGCCGCCAAATGGCGTTCAAGCCCTACATGATCGCGCAAGAGAACGGCCGCGGCCTCGCCATCGGTTTCGCCCACGATCCCACGGTGCGCGGCTACCTGGACGGCCTGGACCTGCTGCTGGCGAACGCCGTGATCGTGGCGCCTGCGCGGGTGCGCTGACGTTTGATGTTTGGCCCTCAGGCGCCCGGCGGGACGCGTCCGCGCCCCTTGGCTCCTCGCATAAGCTCGGGCGCGCTTTCGCGCGTGCGGTCGCTGCGCGCCCGAACCCTTCCCGACTAGAGATGAAGCGCAAAAGACGGCGTGCGACCAGCACGTCGCAAAGGCAAACGCCCGCCCGCAGCGGGCGCGCAGCGAAGCGGAGCGCATCTAGCGAGGACGAAGCCGCGGAGGCGGCCTCGCAAAACAAGCGATAACGGAAGCCCTGGCTCCGCTTCACATGTCGATGAATTACTTCGCTTCCGCAGGCGCCGCGAGCGGGAAATAGGGGATCGCCACTTCAAACTGCACGCCGTCCTTGTCGGTGAAGGTATAGTGCCCTTCCATCGCGCCCTGGTTCGTGGTCAGCTCGCAGCCCGACACGTAATCATGCGTCTGGCCCGGAGCCAGCACCGGTGTCTCGCCAACCACGCCTTCGCCATCGACGATGTTCACCATGCCGTTCGAGTCGGTGATGCGCCAGTGGCGGCTGCGCAGCTGGACTGTCTCGTCCCGGCCATTCTCGATCCGGATATGATAGACCCAGAACCACCGCCCCGCGCCCACGCGCGACTGTTCGGGCATGAAATTCACAGAGACCCGCACGGTAACACCCGCGGTAATCGCGGTATGCTGGAACAGCGAGTTGAGGATGTCCTTGGTCATGTCTCCCAAGGTAGCGGCTTTGGGGCCCGCCACAAGGGGCCTTCGTCTCAATCCGCCGGGTTGTGCCTTGCAAGGAAGTCGACGACCGCCTGAAAATAGGCTTCCTCGTCCTGCGCGTTGCTGAACCCGTGGCCCGCTTCCTCGAAGGTCAGCGTTTCGAGTTCGATACCCGCTCCCTCTGCCCGGCTTACCATCAGTTCGTACTGGTCGAATGGCACGACGTTGTCCTCCTCGCCGTGCACCAGCAGTACCGGGCGCGTCAGCCGCGCGACCTGCACGGCCGGGGAGACATCGTCGAGGTCGAAATTCGTCTGGTCTCCATCGACCTTTTCCCACCAGCGACTGCGATTGCGGCCGAAGAGGTAATCCTTGTCGTAGGTCAGTTGCCGCTCGAAATGCATGACGCCCGCAAAACTGGCCGCGCAGCGATAGATTTCCGGGTTGCGGATCACACCCCAAACGGCCGCGAAACCACCGTAGCTGGCGCCCAGGATGCACACCCGCTCGGGATCGACAGTCCCCTCGGCCACCAGGTGCGCAACGGCATCGTCGAGATCGTCCTGCATGGCGCGTCCGATCTCTCCATTGCCGAGCAGCTCGAAAGCCTCGCCATAGCCGCCCGAACCGCGAAAGTTGGGCTGGATCACCGCGTAGCCGCGATTGGCCAGCAGTTGCACCATGTCTTCATAGGTGTTGCCATCGCGAACACCGTACGGCCCGCCGTGCGGGTAGACGATGAGCGGCAATCCTTCGGCTTCGCGCCCCTTGGGCAGGGTTAGGAAAGCCTGGATCGACGTACCGTCGCGCGCATCGTAACGCAGCGACTGCGGCTCCGACAAATAGGTGGTGGGTATGTCGGGCCGGTATTCGGCGAAAAGGTCCAGCTTGTTCGTGCCCGGCGTAAAGACGTAGAGCGCACCGGGATCCGCCGGGCCGGACTGGCGCACCAGCATGCGGCTGCGATCCGGCGTTATGTCCTGAATCGAGACCCAGCTATCGGGCAGGGCCAGTTCCAGCTGGCGATCCCATTCGGCAATCTGCGGATCGAGCCACTCGCGGCGGAAGACATCGCCCGAATATCCAACGGAGATGGGTTTGTTATCCTCGTCGAAGCGGACGGAGGCAACGTCTTCGTCGGGCGAGGAGAAGACAATCCGGCCCGGCTCTCCCGTGGCGAAGTTGAATTCCATGAGCGCTCGCCGGTCGCCGCCCTCGGGCAAGCCTATCGTATACCCCATGTCGCTGCCTGCGCGCACGCCCATGAAATCCCACAGTTCCATCGTCTCGGGGTTGTCGATGCGGCTGCGTGCAACCGTGGTCCAGTCGCCGTCGCCGCTGCTGCGATAACGCAGGCGCGCGCTGCCCGACCAGCTCGCCCCCAGGGCAATGCGGATCGCTCCTTCGTTATCGGCGACATATTCGTGGATGGTCGGGTGGGCGGGCTGCACCTCGACCCCGCGCGGCACCTCGTCCCCGGTAAGATCGAAACGGTAGACGGCCGGCGTTTCGCGAATGCTTTCGGCCCAGCTCGTCAGCACATAGCGTCCTTCTGGATCGATATGCACGACATCGTCGCCGTCCAGTTCCATCCGCCGCGTTTCGAGCGGGTGCTTCTGCTGCGTATCGAGGTCGTAAAGATAGAGACGGGAGAACGGATATTCCTCGCGCGTCGTCACGCCGCGCATCGACAGCAGCACACGGTCGTTGCCAACCCAGCGAAACCAGTTGAGGTCCAGCGCGTCCCCCAGGTTCATGCCGGTCACCATTTCGCGAGTCTCGCTGTCGATAATGGCGATGTAGGTGCTGTCGTCGCGGTAGAGGCTGATGCCGAATTGCGAGCCATCGGGCGAGAGCTGCGCCGAGCTGAGCTGCGAGTAATCGGCGAAGGCGCTGACGGGGATCTCGGGCGGAACCGCGCTATTGGTCCCCGCCTGCTGCGCTGCCGCCGACCCCGCCGCCAGTAACCCGGCACAGGCCATTATCGTTGCAAGCTGCCAACGCACGATCATCTTCAACCCCCCCCGGTGTTTCAAGGGTGATGGTAACAAATCCAGTGCGTTACGCAATACTTCGCAGAAGTACCTACACCCCTGCCCGGTCCAGCGCACGGCCGAGATCGTCGATCAGATCGAGCGGGTCCTCGAGCCCGACATTGATGCGCAGCATGCCGTCCTCGATGCCCGCCTCCGCCCGGCCGTCCGCGCCCATGTTGTGATGCGTGGTCGTGGCCGGATGGCAGATAAGGGTCTTCGCATCACCGATATTGTTGGAGATATCGATCAGCTCCAGCGCGTTGCAGATCGCCATCGCCTGCTCGCGGCCCTTGGGCGCGAAGAAGGCGAAGATCGGCCCGCCAGCCGCCATCTGCCGGTGCGCCAGTTCGGACTGCGGGTGGCTTTCCAGCCAGGGATGCAGGACGCGCAGGCCGCGATCCTCAAGGAAATGAGCGACGGCAACGCTGTTCGCGCTCTGCCGACGGGCGCGCAGGTCCAGCGTTTCCAGCCCCTTCAGCACCACCCAGGCGTTGAACGGTGCGCAGATCGGGCCGGTATTGCGCTGGAAGGGCGACAAATATTCCTCGATCCACTCGCGGCTGGAACAGACCGCGCCCGCCATCACCCGGCCCTGCCCGTCCATCATCTTGGTAGCCGAATAGGCGACGATATCGGCACCGAAATCGAGCGGACGCTGCAGGACTGGCGTTGCAAAGGCGTTGTCGACGATGGTTCTGATACCCTTCGAGCGTGCAAGGCCGCAGACGAATTCGAGATCGACAACGTCCATGGTGGGGTTGGCGGGCGTCTCGAAGAAGAAGGCTTTCGTATTCGGTTGCACCGCCGCTTCCCACGCGGCGTTGTCACGCGCGTCGATCGCGGTGTGCTCGATCCCGAAGCGATTGAGCACGTTGGAGAGGATCCAGCGGCACGAGCCGAAGGCCGCGCGGCCCGCCACCACGTGGTCGCCAGCGCTCAGCATGCACAAGAGCGAGCTCGTCATGGCCGCCATGCCACTCGCCTGCACGAGACACGCCTCGGCCCCCTCCATCGCCGCGATGCGCTGCTGCAACATGTCCACGGTGGGATTGCGGAAGCGGGAATACTGCATCCCCTCCGCCTCGCCCGCGAAGCGCGCGGCCACTTCCTCCGCGCTGTCGAAGGTGTAGCCGCTGGTGAGATAGAGCGCTTCGCTCGTCTCCCCATGGCCCGAGCGCATGGTGCCCGCGCGCACGGCCTGGGTTGCGGGGCGCCACTGGCTGGTGATGGAGGGGTCTGTGCCGGTTGTCTTTTTCATCGCGGCCACGATCTACGGCGGCGCATCCGCATGGGCAAGCCCGGCAAGGAAACGCAACGAAAGGAGTTCACATGCGCGACGCCCTGGAAACGCTGGTCCGGGATTTCGGCTGGATCCACACGGGAGTGGGCCTGATGGGCAACCTCGCCTTCGTGGCGGGCAGCGTGCTGTTCCTGCCGCAGTTCGAGCCGTGGAAAGTGACCGGCGTATGGTTGTTCATCATCGGCTCGGCACTGATGTTCGTTGGTGCGGCGGGCGACATGCTGGTGAAATGGTGCGAGCGCGACAAGGGGTAGGCCGCCGCCCTGCCGACTATTGCGCGCTTCGGCAGCTACGCTAAAGCCCTGCCGCGATGAGCGACGTTCCAGACCATCCCCGCGATCCCTTCGCCTGGAACTGCGTGATCGCGCTCGGCTTCCTGCTCGTCTGCCTCGTGCGGCTGGCGATCCCCTCCGAGCCCTATTTCGACGAGGTGCATTACGTCCCCGCAGCGCGCGCCGTGCTGGAGCTGCAGATCGCCGCCAATATCGAGCATCCGCCGCTCGCCAAGCAGCTTATCGCGCTGGGTATGGCGCTGTTCGGCGACGGGCCGGTGGGCTGGCGCGCCATGAGCGTGCTGTTCGGCACGCTGGCCCTGTTCGCGGCGATGCGCGGCATGTGGTTCGCCAGCCAGACGCGCGCGGCAAGCCTGCTGACCGGCCTGTTCGTGGCGACGAACTTCCTCCTCTTCGTGCATGCGCGCATCGCCATGCTCGACGTGTTCATGGTCGGTTTCCTCATGCTGGCGGGCTGGATGTTCGCCGCGGCCTTGCGAGAGAACGAGACCGCGCGCTGGCGGCTGGCTATTGCCGGAGCGGCGCTGGGCTGCGCCATGGCGAGCAAGTGGAATGCGGTGCCGCTCGCGATCCTTCCGGGCATCGCCTTTCTCGCAGCGCGGCTCTCGGCAGGACGGCGCCGTCCGATCCTCTCGGCACGTGGCTGGCCGATTGGCGGCATGACCTTGTGGGAGGCGGCCATCTGGCTCGGCCTCGTGCCCCTGCTGGTTTATGCGGCGACGTTCTGGCCATTCCTGTTCTGGCAGGTGCAGTCCGGCAATCCGGAAGGGCTGGTTGCGCTCCACCGCCTGATGCTGGACCTGCAGACCCAGGTGCCCGAGCCGCACCCCTATGAGAGCCACTGGTGGGACTGGGTGATCAACCGCCGGGCGATCTGGTATCTTTACGAGCCCATCGACGGCGCACAGCGCGGCATCATGCTGATCGGCAATCCGCTGACAATGTGGTTCGGGCTGCTGGCGATTGGCTGGTGCGCCTGGGCGGGCTGGAAGGACCGGCGATGGGACTGCGCTGCGCTGGTGGCGATCTATGTCGCCAGCCTCGGCCTGTGGCTGGTCGCTCCCAAGGCGGTGCAGTTCTACTTCCACTATTTCCTGGCGGGGATGGCCGTCAGCGCGGCATTGGCGCTTGCCGTGGAGCGGCTGTGGCAGCGCGGCGAGCGATTGATGCCCTGGGCGCTCTCGCTGGGAGCGCTGGCCTTCTTCGTGTACTGGTTCCCGATCCTGACGGCTGCGCCGCTGGGCAATCCGCAGGACTTCCTGCTCTGGGCCTGGACGCAAGGCTGGCGCTAGGTTGTGCGCAGGAAGGCCGTTAGACCTTCCGCCGCCGCTCCTTTTCGAGGTCGAGCACCTCGACCGTGCCTCCCTCGGGATGATCTACCTCTACGGGCTCCCTGCGGTCCAGCGTATCGAAATCGGCGAACGCCTTCTCGATCTCCTTGCGCTTCTCGAGAATAAGGCGCGCCACGCCTTCGGTGAGGCCACCCTCGTCACCCACACGGCCAAGCGCAGCCGCGATATCTCCGATCACGGCACTGGTCGGCGTCATGTGAAACTGACCCCGGTTATCAAGATAGGCCTGGATGGGCTTTGCCATCGCCTGTTACTCCAAATCGTTGCACCGCAATATATACTGCGGCCCGCTAATAGCGGCAAGCACGACACAAACTATGCTTAACGGGAAACAAGTCGCTGTTAAGCATAGTGTCCCATTTTTGGATAGTTCACGCAGGGGACTGTTTCGCTCGCGATCCCGCAATAAGGTGAAAAGTTTCGAGTCGCGGGCGGACTAGCGGAAACGGCCCCAGACGAACTTGCTGGAAAGCGCGTAATTCCACACCGATGCGAGCGCGATACCCACGAGCGCCGCGATCCACCAGGCAAAGCCGTTGCCCTGCAGCATCGCGGCCGCCGCGACATTGGCAAAAGCACCGACCGCGCAGGTCGCGCAGAACTTGATCCAGCCGAAGAACATCTCGCGCGGGCCCGTCAATTTGCTGTCGCGGTAGGTGAGCAGGTTGTTGAGCCAGAAGTTGAACGTCATCGCCACCACCGTCGCGGTAGCCTGACCCAGCGCGAAACTGCTGCCCAGCGCGAGATAGAGGAGGCTGAGCACGGCCATGTGCACGAACACGCCAAGCCCGCCGACCGTGCCGAACAGCGCGAAGCGCGTGGGAATGACGCGCCCAAGATAGCGGTCGTACAGACCGGCGATGAAATCGAGCGCGACACCGTGATCGAGCTTGCTCTCGCCCGAAAGGCGTTCGGCGAATTTCAAGGGGAACTCCTTCACGCGCAGTTGCGGGCGGGCCGTGGACAGGATGTCGAGCATGATCTTGAAGCCGATGCCTGAAAGGTTAGGCGCCTGCTTGCGCAACTGCTCGGAGCGCAGCAGGAAGAAGCCGCTCATCGCATCGGAAAGCTCGGTGCCGGTCAGCTTGCGGGCAAGCGCATTGGCAAGGCGTGAGCCCTGTTCGCGGCCCTTGCTGGAGAGGCCGTTAGCATTGCCGCCCACGGCGAAGCGGCTGGCGTAGGCGAGGTCGTACTCGCCCGATTTCACCGCTTCCAGCATGTCCATCAGCAGCGCCGGGTCGTGCTGGTGGTCGGCGTCCATCACCGCCACGAACGGCGCGGCAGTGGCGCACATGCCTTCGATCGCGGCACTGGCGAGACCTCGGCGGCCGATGCGCTGGATCACGCGAATGCGCGAGTCGGTACGGCTGATCCGGCGCGCTTCCTCGGCGGTGCCGTCCTGCGAATTGTCGTCGACGAACACCGCTTCCCACCCGGACGGTCCAAGCGCGGCTTCGAGCCGATCGACCATCGGCGCGATATTGCCGCGCTCGTTCAGCGTGGGCAGGACGATGGCGAGTTCCAGCGGGCGCACGGCCGAGACCCGCGCCAGCGCGGCGGCGGTCTCCATCTGCTGGCGAAACTGCTCGGTCACCATGTCCATGTGCCCCGATTACGGGCAATTGTTAACCACAAGGTTACCGAGAGCGATATCCTGCCTGTCGCGAAACGATGACCTCGTCACGGGGAGAATTGTTTACAGGCGCTCCAGCACGGCCTCGCCGATTGCGGACGTGCCTGCCGTGCCGCCGAGGTCGCCGCCGAGCACGCCATCCTCCAGTGCCTTCGCCACTGCCGATTCCACGCGAAGTGCATCTGCCTCGCGGCCCAGCGAGTGGCGCAGCAACATGGCGAGAGAGAGGATCATCGCCATCGGGTTCGCTTTGCCCTCGCCCGCGATATCGGGGGCGGAACCGTGAATGGGCTCATACAGGCCGAACGTGCCGAATTCCGTCTGCCGCTCGCCCAGGGCTGCGCTAGCCAGCAGGCCGATGGAGCCGACACACATGCTTGCCTGGTCGGAGAGGATGTCGCCGAACAGATTACCGGTCACGATCACGTCAAACTGGCCGGGATCCTTGACCAGCTGCATGGCGGCGTTGTCGACATACATGTGACTGAGCTCGACATCGGGATAATCCGCGGCAGTCTCCACCACCACGTCGCGCCAGAGCTGGCTGGTTTCGAGCACGTTGGCCTTGTCCACGCTGCACAGCTTGCCGCCCCGGCCCTGCGCCGCGCGAAAGGCGACATGGGCGATGCGGCGCACCTCGTCCTCGGCATAGGACATGAAATCGTAACCTTGCCGCCGGCCGTCATCGAGCTGGCGGCGCGCCTTCTCGCCGAAATAGACATCGCCGTTGAGCTCTCGCACGATCAGTACGTCGATGCTGCGCGCGATCTCGGGTTTGAGCGCGGACATGCCCTCCAGTCCGGCGAAGGTCGTGGCGGGGCGCAGGTTCGCGAACAGGCCGAGATGCGAGCGCAGACCGAGGATCGCCTGCTCGGGCCGCAAGTGCCGCTCCAGATTGTCGCAGTCGGGATCGCCCACCGCGCCGAACAGCACGCCGTCGGCAGCTCGGGCCATCTGCAGCGCTTCCTCGGGCAGCGGGTGACCGTGGCGGCGATAGGCAGCACCGCCGACATCGCCTTCCCACACGACAAGACCGGGCAGGTTCAGCGCATCGAGCACGCGGCGCGCCTGCTCCATGATCTCGGGGCCGATACCGTCTCCGGGAAACAGCGCAATCTTCATTTCAGGCAATCCGTCCCAGCAATTCTCTCAAGCGAATTCGCGCCGCCATAACGTCTGCGCGCCTGTCGGCAAGGAGGTAGTGATCCAGCGCAGGGGCAAGCGCGTCCATCGCCTCCAGCACTTGCGCCATCTCGCCCTCGGGGCGCCGATCCGCCCCGCCATAGCCGAGCTCGCGCAGCAGCAGCACCTCGTAGCCGACCAAAGCGCTGGCCCAGCCGCGGGCGCTGGGGGCGTGACAGATGGCGGAAAGCGCACCCTCCAGGGCATTGTAAAGCGGCGGGTAAGGCTCGCGCTCGGGCAAGGCGCTGGCGGTGAGCGCGGTTATCCAGCCGATGGCTGCTGCAGGCAATGGCTCGGCCAGCCAGGGGCCGCGGCTCTCGACCAGTTCCACCCTGGCGAAGGGCAACTGGCTGGCCGAGCGCGCGGCGAGTTGCAGGTCGACCAGATTGCCGGGGATCACGACAGGCCGCAGCTGCCGCCCTCGCCCGCCAGCGACATAGCCTGCGACGACGCCATATTCCTCTGTCAGGAAGCGCGCGACGACAGCTGTCTCGCCGTGCTGGCGAGCGGCGATGAGGATGGCAGGCGCGCGGACATGCATGACAACGCCCTGTGCGCGTTCACCCGGCAGCGCGCAATGCCCGCCGCGCGCTTTCGCATCGTTGCTGGTTTGTGGTAACTTGCGATGAGGAGAAACACGGGGGAGGATCGAACAGTGAAGCGAACAATCGTTCTGGCGGCGGTGGCAGCCATGTGTGCGTCCGCACCGGCTGCGACGCAGGAAAGGCAGCTATCCGAAGGCCAGGTCTCGCTTTACGCCGAGATGTGGGCGCTTGCCGGGGTGTGCCTGCAATATGGCGGCTATGAAGTCGAACAGGCCGGGCTCGCCGAATTCCTCAATGACAGGCTGGATGGCGTTGGCATCTCCGACCGCGAGCAGGTCGCAATGCTCAAGCAGGACAGGCTGGAGGAGATCCGGGCGGAGATAGACCGCCTGGAGGGCTTGCCGCGCGGCAGCCGCCGGGCGCGCGAGGTCGAGGAAAATGCAGCACGGCTGATGACGCGCTGCACACGCCTTGCCAATCACGAAGCAGCCGGCGACTTCTTCCGCCGCTGACGCCGGCGAAGTCTCAGCCTTTTTCGGAGAGCTTCGCCTCAAGCGCAGCGAGCTTTGCTTCCAGCACGTCCACCTTCTCGCGTGCCAGCGCTGCCATGTCCTTCACCCCGTCGAACTCCTCGCGGCTGACGAAATCGAGGCCGCCCAGCGCTTCTTTCATACGCTCCCGCGCGCTGTCGCGCGCTTCACGGCTCATACCGGCGAAGGTACCGGCCGCCGCATTGGCGAGTTTGACGAAATCGGCGATCATCGGGTTCTGGCTCTGCATGGGCGTAATCTGGAACCTCGCGGCGCGATTCTCAACCTACAATTCGATCCGCTGCACTGCGCCCGAGCCCTCGGCACCGCTGGCCTCGGGGTTCAGCTCGAGGAATTGCCAGTTCAGCACTGCGGCGAACAGCGTCCAGGCAAGATATGGCACCAGCAGCGCGCCTGCCCATTTGCGCACTTTGAAGAACAGCACCATAGTGACGGCCAGCGCCACGTTCAGCGCAACGATCACCCACAGCGCCAATTCGATCTCATGATAGCCGAAGAAGGTGGGCGACCAGGCGAGGTTGATCGTGAACTGCACGAGGAAGGCAAGGATCGCCCACGATCGCATGCGCGATCCCCAGGCAGCGCAAACCAGCGCAAAGGCGACGCCCATCATGAAATAGAGGATGCTCCACACGATCCCGAAAGTGGCAGGCGGCGGGAACAGTGCGGGCTTTTCCAGCGACTGGAACCAGTAGCTGTCCGCGGAACTGCCACTTACCTGTCCGGACAGGAAACCCAGCAACATGACGGTCGGCACGACGAACAGCGCCCAGCGTAGCAAGCTGGCACGCAGCTGCGCGGGCGAGGCAAGACGGTTCATCGGCGAAAAAAGACCCCAGTGATTCGGTAGCGGCAGCTTGGCGGTGCGTCAGCCTTCGCGCAAGGCAGCAACGAGGTACTCCACATTGCCTTCCGTTCCCTTAATCGGACTCTCGACAATCCCGTCGATCCGCCAGCCACCATCCTCCAGCCACGAGCGCACTTCGTCGCATACGCGCTGGCGCAAGGCCGGTTCGCGCACGATGCCGCCCTTGCCGACTTCCCCCCTCGCGACTTCGAACTGCGGTTTGATCAGCGCCACCAGTCGGCAACGCGGCGCCGCCAGCGCAAGAGGCACTTCGAGTACCTTGGCGAGGCCGATGAAGCTCGCATCGCACACCACCCAGTCGCACGGCCTGTCGATAAGGCCGGGCGTGAGGGCGCGGGCATTGGTCTGCTCCAGCACGGTGATCCGCTCGTCCTGCCGCAGCTTCCACGCGAGCTGGTTGGTACCCACATCCACCGCGAAAACATGCGCCGCGCCGTGATGCAGCAGCACCTCGGTAAACCCGCCCGTGGAGGAGCCGATATCCATCGCCACCGCGCCCTTTGGATCGAGCTCGAAATGCTCGATAGCATGGGCAAGCTTCACCCCGCCGCGGCCCACCCAGGGATGATCGCGCCCGCGCACTTCCACTGCCCAACCTTCCGCCACCTGCTGGCCCGGCTTGTCGATCCGCGACAGCTTTCCGGGAGGCCCTGCAAACACCAGTCCGGCCATCACCAGCGCCTGCGCGCGGGTGCGCGATTCGGCCTCGCCATGCTCGACGAGCAATTGGTCGATCCGGGAACGAGATGGCTTGCGCTTGGTCATGCACACGGCGATAGAGCCGCAAACGGCAAACCGTCCAGAAGGAACAAGTTTTGATGAAACTGCGCGATGTTCTTGCCCTATCCCTCGGCGCTGCAATGGTAGCTGCTTGCAACAGCGGCGAGGATTCGGTTGTGGCCGAGGCCGAGGAGCCCGCCCCCGTGCTTACTCCCGCCCCCACGCCCACTGCGGCGCCCGACGGCACAGCGCTGGTCGCCGGCAGCTGGGACGTGAACGAGAACCCCGACGGCGCGCGCGCCGTTTTCGCCGAGAATGGCGGAGAGCCCAAGCTAGCCATCATCTGCGATCGAATGAGCGGCACCGTCACCATGGATATAGCGAGCAGCTCACAGACGCCCGAAGCGTGGCGCGTGGATGCAGGCGGCGAAGCGGCTCGGTTGGACATGGCGCCTGTAGACGGAGGCCTGTCGGCGGAGATCGATCCGGGTCTTGCGCTATTCAACGCCTTCTCCACGCAGAACGAGGTGGTAGCGCTGACCTCACCCACGGGTGACCGGATGCAGTTTCCCACCCATCCCGGCATTACCCGCGTGCTGACCGCATGCAGCTGATCCGCATGAGAACCGCAACCCGCGTTTCCGCATTACTCGGCGCATTGACCCTGGCAGCATGCGTGCCGCCCTCGCCTGAGCCCACGCTCGTGCCTTCTCCCTCGCCCACGCCGTCACCCACGCAGGCCCAGCCCGAAGCGGCGCCGCCGCAGGTCGTCTCGCCCAGCTTCGACAACTGGATGGACGCGCCGCAGACGCCGGGTGACTGGACCTATGTCGCAGAGGCGGGAGAGACGCTGGCAGTGTTCGGAACGGGCAATACCACCGACACGGTCGACCTCATCCTGCGCTGCGATCCTGGCAGCCGCCGCATCGGCATCGCCCGCAGCGGTCAGGCGAGCAGGCAAGTGGAAATGCTGATCCGTACAGAGACGCAGGACCGGCGCCTGACAGCCAGCCCCAGCGCTTCCTCGCGCCCGCTGATTGTTGCGGAACTTGCCGCGAGCGACCCGCTTCTCGATGCGATGGCCTTCTCCAAGGGCCGTTTCGCCGTGGAGGTCGCAGGAGTGCAACCGATCTTCGTTCCGGCCTGGCCGGAAGTGACGCGCGTTGTGGAAGATTGCCGGAACTAAGTGCCTTGAAATAGTCGCATTTCGGAGCGCTTGGCAGATCAGCTATTCTGACTGTGAAAAAGAATAATTCAAGGCTTGTGTTCGCCCGTGCAGTGATTCACAAAGTCACTCAAGACCAGCGGTCCACGCGGTCTTGGCCCCCGGTGAAACGGCAGGGTCCTTGGCTCAAAAGCGCGAAAGGAGGTGATCCGATGTCTCATGGTTCAGCAGGGAGGTCGGTGATGACCCATGCGGAGCATATTCGGTAACTTTCCATTTGCCGAGTAAGGCTTCGTGGGCGGTCTAACTGACCGCTGACCATGCGAAGGGCAGTTGCGCCGATGCGTAGCTGCCCTTCTCATTTTTGGGCTATGGAAATTCGATGAAGCTCAGCAAGCTGTACGGTTGGTTTCCTTTGATTTGTATCGGGGGAGCCATATCATTGCTGGCAACCTTTGCCTGGTATCCCGAGCCAGCCGCAGCTGTGTTCGGGGCGATCGCGTTGCTCAGCTTCTCTCTCGGCCAAATGATTGTCTGGCAGCGCCGCCCATGCGGGCACGGAAAGGTTACCCAGCGAAATTCATCCGGACTCCCTTTTTTCTGGCCATACGTGTTCAAGCATTGCCCGGAATGCGGCACCAAAGTCTATTAGCCGCAGACATGCTTGCCTCTGCCCGTTCCGCCCACTAATCGCGCGGGGACAAGGAGAGAGCAGCATTATGGCCAAAGCGCCCGCCATCCAGTTCAAGCATATTCCCCACCCCGCCCCGGTGCCCGGCGCCACGCGTGAGCAGGCCATTGCCGATCCCGGCTTCGGAACGGTCTTCACCGATCACATGGTTTCCATCGATTATGACGAGGGCGAAGGCTGGCATTCGGCCCGGCTTTGCGCGCGCGAGCCGATCATGCTCGATCCCGCCGCCTCGGTGCTGCATTATGCGCAGGAAATCTTCGAGGGACTGAAAGCCTACAAGCTGGCCGACGATTCGATGGCGCTGTTCCGGCCCGAACAGAACGCGCAGCGCTTCAACAAGTCGGCCCGCCGCCTCGCTATGCCGGAACTGCCGGAAGAGGCTTTCATCGAGGCGGTCGAGACCGTGGTGAAGGCGGACAGGAGCTGGTTCCCCAAGGTGGAGGGCGGCTCGCTCTATATCCGCCCCTTCATGTTCGCGAACGAGCATTTCCTCGGCGTGCGTCCGGCCAAGAAATACAAGTTCCTTGTCATTCTCTCGCCCGCCGGCAACTATTTCAAGTCGGGCGCGCCCGCCGTCTCCGTGTGGGTGAGCGATTATACCCGCGCGGCGCCCGGCGGCACGGGCGAGGCGAAGTGCGGGGGCAATTACGCCGCCAGCCTTGTCCCCACCGGCGAAGCTTTTGCCAAGGGGCACGACCAGGTGGTGTTCCTCGACGCGGTGGAGCGCAAGTGGATCGAGGAGCTGGGCGGCATGAACCTGTTCTTCGTGTTCGAAGACGGCACGATGATCACCCCGCCGCTATCGGGCACGATCCTGCCCGGAATCACCCGCGACAGCCTGCTGACGCTGGCGCGGGAGGAAGGCCTCACCGTTCGCGAGGAGCGCTATTCGCTCGACCAGTGGCGCGAGGATGCGGGCTCGGGCCGCCTCGTCGAGACGATGGCCTGCGGCACCGCCGCCGTGGTGACGCCGGTGGGCAAGGTGGCCGGGAATGACGGCGAATTCACCATCGGCTCGGGCGGGCCGGGACAGCTCACCACGAAGCTGCGCGAGAAGCTGGTCGGCATCCAGCGCGGCACGGTGGAAGACCGGCACGGCTGGGTGCGGCGGATCAGTTGATGCTCCAGCTGTTCCGCACCGTAGCTTTCGTGGAAGGCGTGACCACTATCGCGCTGTTCCTCGTGGCGATGCCGCTGAAATACCTGTTCGACTTTCCTGCGCTGGTGCCCCCTGTCGGCATGGCACATGGCGTCGCTTGGCTGGCCTATCTGGCGGCCATGGTGGTGTGCCTTCCCGGCAAGGGCTTCAGCGTGGCGGAGTGGATCCGCACGTTCGTCTTCGCCCTGTTTCCCTTCGGCACTTTCTTCAACGATCCGCTAATCCGGGCTCACCAGCAACGAATAGCCGCGGCACGCTGATCGTTGAGGCGCGCGTTAGCCCGTAGACGCGCGTGGGTGGATCTAACCCGTAAGGCCGGGCAACACCGTGCCCTCGCCTTCGCCCATCTGCGCCGCCATCTCGCTGGCTTCTTCCCATGCTCGCGCGGCCTGCGCCTCGGCCAGCAGGGCTTCGGCCGGGTTCACGCCGTTGCGGGCATGATCCAGCGCGGCCGGGGACAACAGGAAGATGTCGCGCTTCGCTTCGCCCGCTTCAGGGACGCTGGCAGAGGCATGCTGGCGCGCATCGTCGGCCAACCGCACCGCGATCCGGTATTCGCCTTCAGAAAGACCTTCGAACACGTATCGACCGTCTGCATCGGTTATCACTGCACGCTCCAAGCCAGCGATCGACACCTGCGCTCCCGCAACCGGCATCGCGGAAGAGTCGAGCACTGTGCCCGTCAAGTCGCCGGCGAAGGCAGCGACGGGTGAAATGGTCAGGGCGAGTGCAAGTGCGGTGCAAGCGATGCGAATCATGCCGCTCAGCAACACGCGTAATGTGACAGTTTGGAGAATTGCGTGACGGTTCGAAGACTTTCCCCGACCGCCCGTGCCCTGCCCGCGCCTAGGCCGCGGCCAGCAGTTCCTCCGCGTCCGGCGAGCTTTCAAGGAATTCGAGCAAGCCCCGCTCCCAGCGGTTCTGGTACTGCGTACGGCGCGGCAGGCGCAGACCCTTGCGCCATTCCTCCTGCCTGCCGATCAGCTCGATCACAGCCGGGTGGACGTAGCTCTTGCGGGTGACGGCGGGCGTGTTGCCGAGATGGTCGGCCACGCGTTCCAGCACGGCCTTGATCGTCAGCACTTCCCGCGCTTCCCCCAGCAGGCGGAATGCCATGACACTGGCGTGCCAGGTGCGGAAGTTCTTGGCGGTAAAGGGCTCGCCCATGGTCTCCGCCAGATAAGCGTTCACGTCGGAAGAGCTTACGTCGTGTGCTTCGTCATCGTCGTCCAGCCAGCGGAACAGGTGTTGTCCGGGCAGGTCCTGCATCGACTTGACGCATTTGATCAGCGAGGCGTCGGACAGCTCCACCTCGCGCTTCTTGCCGCCTTTGCCGGTGAAGCGCAGGCGAAGAGTGCGGCCCGTCACCTCGGCGTGGCGCCGGCGCAGCGTAGTCGCTCCGAAAGAGCGGTTGGCCTTGGCGTAACCTGTATTGCCGACGCGGATCGCGCCCAGATCCAGCAAGCGCACGACGCTGGCAACCGCGCGTTCCTTGCTGACTTTGGGCGCACGCATGTCTTCCTCGACCCGCTTTCGAACCAGGGGAAGGAGCTTGCCGAAGGCGCGGCAACCGTCGAATTTCTCGCTCTCGCGCCAGCTGCGGAATTCGGGGTGGTAGCGATATTGCTTGCGGCCCTTGTCGTCGAACCCGGTGGCCAGGATATGGCCATTGGGCGCGGGGCAGAACCACGCATCCTGGTAGGCCGGCGGAAAGGCGATGGCGTTCAGACGCTTCTTCTCGCTGCGGTCCGTAATGAGAACGCCATCGACGTCATAATAGGCCCAGCCGCGCCCTGCTCCCTTGCGGGTTATGCCTGGCAGGCTGTCATCGACATAGATGAGTTTTGCAGGGCGGCTGGCCATCGTGCGGCGATAACGGCCTGATCTGCAAAGCGGTTCCTCATGCTCGATTATTGCCGCGGAACACCCCGCGTGCCCGGTCCGTTCACCCGGTATATTCCGCACCAACCGACGAAGGATGCTCCCATGGCTTATTGCATCAAGCCCGATGACCGGTCGGTCGCCGCAGCCATTCGCCGCGTGGCGACGGAGCAGGCCGAGAAAGCGGTGAAGTCCATCGATGTCGATCCCTACGAAGACGCGGTTCACGATCTGCGCAAGCGCTGCAAGAAGATCCGCGGCCTGGTACGTTTCGTTCGCCCCGCCTTTCCCGATTACAAGGCGACCAACGCCTTCTTCCGCGATACCGCGCGCATCGTCGATGCCTATCGCGACGCAAGGGTGATGCAGGACACTTACGACGCGCTGATGGACGCGTATGGCGAAGAGGTCGATCGCAGCGCACTGGCCGGTATCCGGGCCGAGTTCACCCGCCAGCGTACGGATTTGCTGAACGATGGCGAGGTGTCGGACAGGCTTGCCGAATGTCGCAGGCGCATGGAAGAAGGCCTTGCCATGTCACGCGACTGGGCGCTGGAAGAAGATGGCTTCGATGCTTTCGAGGGCGGTATGGCGAAGACTTACAAACGCGCCCGGAAGGCTGCCGGCAAGGCGATGGATCACGGCGGAGGGGAGGCCCACCACGAAATGCGCAAGCGCGTGAAATATCACTGGATGCATTCGCGAATGCTCCGGCCGTTATGGCCCGGCCTGTTCAAGGCGCGCGCGAAACTGGCCAAGGACCTGTCCGACGTGCTGGGCGACCACCACGACCTCACCGTATTCCGTGATCGCCTGAAAGGCGACGAGGCCGAGGATGCAAGGGTGATGGACGCGCTTGCAGCCAAACGCAGCGAGACACTTTCGCAAGAGGCTGCGGAAATGGCTGAAAAGCTGCTGGCCGCGAAGCCCGGCGACCTGGTGGACCAGGTCGCGAACCTCTGGTCTCCATGGGCAAAGCGGCACGGATTTTCCTGATGGGCCGCGAGATCGAGCGCAAGTTCCTGGTGAAAGATGAGAGCTGGCGCGCGGAGGCCAAGAGCTCGCACCATATCGCGCAAGCCTATATTGCCAGCGAAAACGATAGCGAGATCCGCGTGCGCATTGTCGATGGCACCAGAGCTCGGCTCACGATCAAGTCCGACCGGGCCGAGGAGGAGCGTGCGGAATTCGAGTACGACGTTCCTCTAGAGGAGGCGAAGCGGCTGTACCTGCTGGCAGAGAAAGGCGCAGTGCTGAAGACACGGCATATCGTGCCGGCGACCGATGACCTCGAATGGGAAATCGACGTTTTCGAAGGCGCGCACGCAGGCCTCGTCATAGCGGAGATCGAGCTGGAGGACGCAGGCCAGTCCATCCCCTCCCCCGGCTGGCTGGGAGAGGAAGTGACAGGCAACGCTGATTACTACAATGCCATCCTCGCCCGTAGCGCAGCACCCTAGCAAGTCCGGCTTGCGCTGCGCCAAGATCGCCTTGCTTGCAGGCCCGCGCTCTGCAACCCAGCTTGCGTCACGACCATCCCGAAGAGGAGACGCCTTCCATGTCCGATGTCTACACCCCGCCCGAAGTCTGGCAGCCCGCGACCAGCGGCGGCAAGTTCTCCGGCATCAACCGCCCGACCGCCGGGGCCCGCGAAACGCGCGAGCTTCCCGTGGGCGAGCATCCGTTTCAACTCTATTCGCTCGGCACCCCGAACGGGGTGAAGGTGACGATCATGTTCGAGGAACTGCTGGAAGCGGGCTACTCGGACGCGGAATACGACGCGTGGATGATCAAGATCTTCGAAGGCGAACAGTTCTGGTCGGGCTTCGTCGATCTCAACCCGAATTCCAAGATTCCCGCCCTTCTGGACCGGTCCGGCGATACGCCCTTCCGCGTCTTCGAAAGCGGCGCAATCCTGCAGCACCTTGCCGAGAAGTTCGATTACCTCCTGCCCAAGGCCAACCCCGCGCGGGCCGAGACCCTCAGCTGGCTGAACTGGCAGATGGGAACCGCCCCTTTCATCGGCGGCGGTTTCGGCCACTTCTACGAATATGCGCCGGAGAAATACGAATACCCCATCAACCGCTATGCAATGGAGACGAAGCGCATCTTCGACGTGGCGAACAACCAGCTGGCTAAGACGCGCTATTTAGCTGGCGACGAGCTGACCATTGCAGACATCGCCGCATATCCGTGGCTGGGGAACCTCTATCACGGCGCCTATAGCGGCTCCGACAGGTTCCTCTCGCTGCATGAATACGAGCATGTCGGCCGCTGGGTGAAGGAGATCGACGCTCGCCCCGCCGCGATCCGCGGCAGGCTGGTGAACACCCAGGCGATGCCCGAACGACACTCCGCCGCCGATTTCGACGCGGTGGAGGATCGAAACCTCTTCGAACCCGTGCGCAAGCGGGCGGACGCCTGAGCGACCCGGTGCCCGCATGCGGGTTGCACCCCGCGTGCGGGCCGCTATATGAGCGCCCTCCTGCTGGGGTGTAGCCAAGTGGTAAGGCATCGGTTTTTGGTACCGACATTCGCAGGTTCGATCCCTGCCACCCCAGCCACTCTTCCGGAATAGTCCTAGATCTGAAGAAGTCGCGCGATTCTCAATCGAGAAGCCTTGCTGCGGCCTCTATCGTGTGGCGAAAGTTTCGCGGCACCATCGAGCCTACGATCGTCTCGACTGCGGATACAGCCGCCCCGCGCAGTCCCGGCGGGATCTTTGCAAGCGCGGACGCGTCTACGGCGAACTCGCCGGAAAAGATCGCCTTGGTTCCGTGACCGCCCATCGCCGGTTCGAAGCGTGTGGCGCCCGCGCAATGGATCGCACCCGGCATGAAGAACGGCTCGATCCGCCAGGTGCACTCGGTGAGATCGACGGTCCATACGGCGTGATCGTTCCAACCGAGCATCTCGTCCGATATCGCCTGTCTTACCGGCCCGGGCAGCTTCGGATCGACCCGCCATTCGTTGATGAGGAGCGTGCTGCCATCTTCGCGGTCCTCCCGGCACGTGACCTCGATATGGCTCACGTCGGCCAGCGCAGGGGCAATTTCCGGCAGCCTGTCGCGGATCACTGCGGCGATGTCTGGCAATGGCTTCCTGACGCCGACAAGGGTCTGGAACGGCTTCATGCCGCGCGATTTCTCAAGGCATCTTCAGCGCGCACCCGCCCCGCGCGCGCTTCATGGACCTTGCGGTCCAGCCGCATCCCCATGCGAGTCTCGCGTGCAACGTGCGGGCTAGCGGCCAGCCAGGCGATGGCGCCCGCCAGCGCATCCCGGGCACTGCGCGGAGAATAGCCCAGGGCCTGCGTCGCCGCATGGCTGTACCAGTAGTAGCGCCCTACCATGTCGGCCTGTTTCCGGGTCGCGAGCGGTGCACTGCCCGTGACAAGTGCGCGCAGTTCCTGCGCCGCGGCGATGCCTCGACTAGCGAATTTGCCCACAATCTGGAGTGGTGGACTGACACCGGACAGTTCGGCGATCATGCCGTGCACTTCGCGCCATGTCAGGTTTTCCGAGCCGAGCACATAGCGCGCACCGGGCTCCCCACTCTCCGCGAGCAAGATGTGGCCGTCGGCCACATCCTCGACCGCGACGATGTTGCAGCCGCCCGGCCAGCTCAGCCTGTATGAGTCGGCGAGGTAACTGGTAATCACGCCGTTGCTGGGGCCGAGCGAGGTGCCGAATGGTCCAACGCTCATCGTCGGGAGGGCGAACACGATCTCTATGCCTGTCTCCTCCGCGATCTGGGCAGCGCGGGCTTCCTGCTCGATCTTTGTCGCCACATAGCCTGCATTCCTGCTGTCATCGGCATCGGCGAAGCTGGTCTCGTCACGGACCAACGGTTCGCGCCCCGCACCCAATGTCACCGTGGAGGAAGTGACGACCACACGCCGGACACCTGCCCCGCGAGCGGCAGTAAGGACGTTGCGCGTTCCATCGAGCGCGGTGGCACGAACCTCGGCATGATCGTGGCCCCAGTAGCTGAAATGAACGGCAGTATGGAAAACGACGTCGCGTCCCGACATCGGTTCGCGCAGCGAATCCATGTTGAGCACATCTCCAACCGAGAGTGTCACCGGCAGGTGCGCGATATGGGTAAGGTCCGAGCCCGTCCGTACCAGTCCGTTCGCTTGATGGCCTTGCCTGTGCAGCGATCGCAGGAGGTTGGCGCCGATCAACCCGTTGGCCCCTGTTACCAGCGCCTTCATGCTGCCGCACCCGACCCTGCGGAGTGGGTAGGTGATCCTGCGTAGCTGCGCTGCGGAACCGTTTTGAAATGCCGAAAACCGTGGGCGTCGATGCGGTCGGGCGCCAGATGGTCCTTTCGGGTCCAGTCGAAGCGCGCGCGCAGGCTCTCGATCCAGTCATCGGGCAATTCGTTTCGCAAGCGTTCTGCCAGGGCAAGAAGGCCATCGATCGGAAGGGGTTCGTCGGTCCCCACCTGTGCTGCGGGCTTCCCGATACGCACATCGCGCCCCTCGAGCACCGCTTCCAGATTGGCGAAGGTCCGGCTGGCGAAACGGCGATAGGCATCGGTTACGAGCCAGGCGTGCAAATCGGGCAACAGGGTGAGGTCGAATGCCTCCACCAGCGGTGGCTGGCGAAAATGCTGGCGGGCGAAGATCGCGACCACCGTATCGTCCCCGACAGCGGCGAATTCCACCAGCCCGTCATCGGCAAGAGCGGAGCCGTTTGCGCTCAGCAGCGTCTGCCATGCCATCACGTGACGGTCGCCCGCATAATGCACCGTCTCGATCTTCGTCACGTCGATGATGTCTCCGCCCAGCAATACGGTGAAGTTGGGCTGCGGGAGGTAGAGATTGCGCTCCAGCTGGCGGGTGACGCGCCCGGCTTCGTCGCTTGCGAGGGTCGCGGCCTCGCCGCCGATATAGTCGTTCATGAACTGGATCGTTCGATGGACGGGGACGGCAGCCACGAAGGCGTCGAACGGCACCGGATACCGGCGCACGCAATCGAACAGAACCGCGCCGTCCACCATGCGCCAGCGCAGGCCCTCTGCATCGGCGGTGCAACCGCTCAGTAGCGCTCGCTGACTCGCGATGGTTGGTGAGACTCCAGCCCATCGGTCCTCGTCGATATCTTGCGCGCGAA
Organism: Aurantiacibacter poecillastricola; assembly: GCF_030730945.1. Lineage (GTDB taxonomy): Bacteria > Pseudomonadota > Alphaproteobacteria > Sphingomonadales > Sphingomonadaceae > Alteraurantiacibacter > Alteraurantiacibacter poecillastricola. The sequence goes on along the minus strand of NZ_JAVAMS010000002.1, from coordinate 352,304 downwards.
CATTCAGCGCGGCGGGCCTGCGGGTGATCGCATCCTTGGCGAACAAGATCTGCCACGCTGCCCTGCCCTCCGCGATCTGCGCGAGTATCATTTCCAGTAAAGCGAAGACCTGGCGGCCGGTGACGGTAGCATCGTCCACCGAAAGGAACGGCTCGATCCACGTATTGATGCGCGCATTGGCTTCATTGCGGAATGGAAAGAGCGATGTGTCGACCTGCTGCAGAAATGGCCTGACGCTCCGGTCGAGCGCCGCATCCTTCTGCCTTCGGCGCGCGGCTTCGCGAACGATCGGAGTGACGTTGACCCATCCGTCGTAGGGCAGCACCGAGCCGCTGGTACGTACCTCCACATCCGCAGGCGGCGCGTGCCACAGACGTGAAGCCTGCGGGTCTAGACCCATCTTCAGCGCGCCGGCCTGATCGGCGACCAGGGGATCGCTCGCGGCGATAATCGTTCGGGTTTCGAAAGCCAGCGGGCGCGCGCCGCCGCCGTGGCCATGGCTGCTGACATACGCATCGATGAACGCCGCGTCGATCGGCACTGCATCAAGCAGCGCGGTGATGACTGCGCCGGGATCGCGCTGGCGAAAGTACAGGCTTTCCTTGTCGCGGCCCGGCAGGACCGAGAGCAACGTTTGCAAGGTCAGGGCGTAGCCATCCGCCGTGTCGGTCCGGTTGGCAGCGAAGACAATTCGAAACGCGGCCTTCTGCAAAGCCGCGGACAGCGAGATGCCGGCAAGTACGCTTTCCGCCGCGAATGGGGAATGCTTGGCATCTTCCGCCAGATCCACGATGTCGTATTCCCGTCCGGCAGGCGTAAAGTAGCGATAGCCGAGCAGGTCTGCGCGCATGAAGACATCACGATTTTCCGCCCACAGCGCGTCGCTGCCTTCCGTGGCACCCACCCGTACGGAACTTGCGCCGAGATCGTACAGGCGGTCGATCAGATGTTCGACCAACGCCGGGTCGGCAATCGCGGGAGATCCCGAGGCGAACCCGTCCATCGCGGGCACCACGATCACCTCGCCATTGTTTCCCTTCCTGCGCAATGCCCGCTTCACCATGCGCGCAAATCCAATTGCACTCGCGGCGCGGTCGAGCAGGTCGGTGGGACTTGCCGCATCATCTGTGACGACGGCGAGGGTGGCAGCCGCGCTCGTCAAGCGGGGCCCACGACCAGGTTTATCCGCAGCACCATATCGTCGAACCCGTCGACAATTGCCTGCGCCGTGTAGGTCTCGCCAGCCTTCAGGGTGCGGCCATCGAGCTTGGCCGAAACGGTGACCTTCTGCTCGCTTCCCGGAGCCATGATGCAGTTCGCAGGTTCGAATGCGGGTGTCAGCTTGGTGACCCGCATGTCGTTGGAAAATGGAGTGACGGCAAATCCAAGGGCTACCTCCACATCGCGCGGGTTCTCGATCACGAGATCCGCACTTGCAGTGTCGCCTATGTCCCCTGTCAGCATGAGGTCGTGCACCGCCCTTTGCGTTCCGGGTCCGGTGTCCCCCGGTGTGCCGGTCGCCGTAATTCCCGCGAGTCGAGCCAGTCCGGTGGCATAATCGGATGCGAGGTCGAGCAGTTCGCCAGGATACTTGATCGCCTCATCGGCGGTCAGCCGTGCCATTGCCTTTGCCGTGGTCCGATTGTCTGTCCGCCCGGTTCCATAGTCGGCGAGGATCTGCCGATAGTCGTTGAGAGCCTCCACCCGGCGTCCGGCCCAGCGCCGCGCGACCTGGCCTATCAATTCGCCGACTTCGTTGAGCTTTTCCGCGGTCCGGTCTTCCGAAATACCCGTTGCACGATTGTTGCGGCTGTTCATCAGCAGCAGGCCTGGCAGCAATCGACACGGTAGGCTCCGCACTCGCGCGGAAGCACGGCGACTGCGATCCGGATCGGGCGGACGTCGCAGCCCTTGATGCGCAGATCGGCATAGCACACGGTACAGCCCTCTACATCGCCGGGGAGTCGTTCATCGCTGCCGTCGGTGTCGTTCGAACCGGTGCGACCGCCGATGGAAACGAGCATGGTCAGCTTGTGCTCGTCGCATGGCTCGATGGCGAACTTCAGAGGGTCGAGGATCCTTCCCTCGATCTTGAGATCGCTGCCACCGCAGTGCCAGTCGGAAAGCTGGACCTCGATCTCGCGCTTGCGGCGCCACTTGTTCTCGATAACGATCGGGACGACGCGCTGTTCGCCGACCCGCGCCTCGATCACTAGATCGCTGTCCGCAACACAGCAGTTGCACTGGCATTCGCCGTGTTGGCAATCGTCTTCCGCACAGGCACAACCGCAGCCATCACGCGCTCGCGACTTCTTACCCGCACGGGCCATTATCTCTTCAACGCCGCCGCGCCAGCTGTCGAACGCGTCGGTCCAGGGCCGTACGATACCGCGGGCCAGGGTCTCCATGGCAGCCATCGTCTCTCCGCTGCGCGATTTTGGCGACTGGCTGATAATCTGGGTAGTCATGGTTCAGCTCCTTCATGTCTTCCCGCCCTTGGGAGGAGCGGGTTTGTCACCTTCCGGCTTGATCGCGGTGACGACGGCGATCTCCAGTTCGGAGGCGAACAGGGGGATGAAAGCGCGGTAGCGCCGCACTGGATCGAGCTTGGCGTTCGGGGTGACAGCAATGCGGCAGGTTCGCGCCGTGCCGGGTGCGAGGGTGAATGAACCATCGGGCATCGTAACGCCGAGAGTGCCCACGTCGGTCAGCACGCCGCGCGCCCGATTGAGCGCAGCAGTGAGGACGGACAGGACCACGTCTGTATCCGTGACATCCGCCGCCAGCGGTTCCTCCAGCCCAAGGGGATATTCGCCTCGAACGTCGATGGACAGTTCGATGTTGCCGCGATTCTCGAAACTGACGGAAGCTTCGCTCGCGCCCCCCTTCGACACATCGATGACTAGTGGCGAAGGGCGTATGCGCAGCGAAGGATCCTCGACGACATCGAAGATTACATCCCGTTGAAGACCGGCGATTTTGAGGGAGGCGACATATTGTCCCGGCGGCATGGTCCGATCCAGCCTAAGCGAAACTTCGCCCACCATCGTATCGCCCTCGCGTCCAAGGATCAGCGGAGCAGCCTTCACCTGGAATGCCGTCAAATCTTTGCCGTTGTCGCCATCGCCCGCACGTTTCAGCCCCGTCACGCGAACTTCCCGGGCTTGCGGGATTGCGTCCGAGCCCGCGCCTTTCAGCCTCAACGGAATGGTGAGCCCGCTGCGCCGTGCGCTCGCGGATGTCGGAGCCTTGTCCGGCCATTCGATCAACTGAAGCGTCTCGTCCGTCATCGCCCTAGCCATCCAGCCTGACGCGCAGGCTCTCCTTTCTCGCCTGCTGCGGCTTGGCCAGCTTCAAGAGAGAGGTTCTTGGCAAATCTGTGACATCGACGCGGGCTTCGCCTTCCAGCGTCACCCCAACGACCTCGACCCCGAAAAGGCTGAGGGAAACGCGCTGGCGGCTGGGTAGACAGATACGGGTGGGCGGCAGCGGTGCCAGCGAAAGACGCAGGCACTGGTCGAGCACAACCGGCTGCAGATCCACGCTGGCGTTGACGTCCGATCTGCTCGTCAGTTCGGATGCGCTGTCGAACCGCAACTTGCCATCGGTGCGGATCGGGTCGGGAATGCGCAGGCGCAACTCCGCATCGACATCTGCATCCGTCTGGATCGGGTCGGGGTAGCGGATGCGAATATCGTCGAGCCCGTTGATGCCTATCGCGATCGGACCGCTATTCACCGTGATCGGATCGTAGTTGACGTCGATATCTGCCATGTGGCTCCTCCGAAATGTTCAGTCCCAGCCCGGCACGTGTCTCACCGTATCTCGTCGCCCTGTTTGCGTCCTTCGTTCAGAAACCCAGTTGCGCGGCGATCACCGGCATCGCCACGATAGCCCCGAGCAATCCCCCCGCGGCAAGGTCGCTGGGGTAGTGATGGCCGGCCACCAGCCGCGCCCAGCCGATGACGAGAAACAGTGCGATGGCCACGGGCACCGCAGCCGGAACAGCGATGCACAAGGGTATGGAGACCGCAACGCAGCTCATCATGTGTCCGCTCGGAAAGCTGTAGTCGTCGAGAGGTGGCAGCAGCGAGGGCACCGTCCCATCGAACCTGAAGGGCCGCCGTCGGCGATAATGCCGCTTTATCACCGGATATACGAGATGGCCCAGAAGGAGGGCCGCGGCTGCGGCGACAACCGCGCTAGACATACCGAATGCAAGATAGAACAGCAGGCCAATCAATACATAGATCAAACCGTTCGAAAGGTGATTTACGGCCAGCGCAAACGGCCTGACGCCTGCCAGATCGAGCTGCCGGGTAAACCACCGTACCTTCTCGATCTCCCGGGCGTTGCCGCTTTCGCGAAGCTGCGCAAGCGAACCGCGCCCGGTCGCCAATCGGCCACGCACCCTCCCCGCAAATCCTGACGCATCCCGCAACTTTGCCATGCCGTTACCTCGAAAAAGTGGGTATTCAATTAGGCAAGAACAGCAGCTATGTTGCGCAGGGGCATAACAGAAAAGAATCGCAGTGTCAGCGGGCGGTCAAGAGAATGTTCGGCCGCGGCCACTGTCTTTCATGCTAGTGAGGGAGCAAGCTGCTAGAGATGCATGATTACCCTCTTGCCTTTTACGTCGCGCTAGACGGCAACGGCGTGAACGGACTTGAGGGCATGGCCGGAATGTGCCTGTTCCTGTTCAATCCGGCGGACGACAGCTACGCTTGGAAAATCGTTTACTATGATGGGATTGCCGCCGGACACGCTTGCGCCATAAATCCCTCGGCGACGACAGGCTTCCTCGGAAACGCCGGCCAGCACCTGCTGTTCTTCGATCCCTCGACGCTCGAGGAGAGGGCCCGCATCTCGACCTTGCGGTTCGAAACGCCGCGCACCTCGCTGCATGGCAGCACGCATCTCGCCTGGTTGAACGACGACGAGTTCATCACCGCGATCGGTGCGCATCTCTATCGTTTCTCGCTCGCGCGCCTTCAGGAACCCGAACGGCTGGAGCGACATGGCGTAAAGCTGCCACATGCCATGAAGCTGACAAGCTCGCGGCGATATCTTTGCTATGGCTCGATGGACAACCCTGCCGATGGTCGCCGCGGGGAAGCATGCCATGTCGGGGTGCGCGACATGGAGAGCGGCGACATCCGCATCATTCCCCTACCCGCTACTTGCTGGCACGTCCTGCCGCACAGGAAGGAGGAGCTGTTCTATGCCATCTCCTTTCGCGTCGCCCCGCAGGACCACCAGGACTATCACGAGTGGGGCATGGCCTATCTCAAGGAATATGTCTTCGAGATCGACCCGGCCAAGGGCCAGGTCGTGCGGCACTGGGCCACGGGCCGCGAAACGCCCGCGCACATCAATTCCGACATTACCATGTCGGCCAGCGAACTCATCTTCTGTAATGGCGGCAGCCAGTCGGTGGTTTTCCTCGATCTGGAAAGCATGGCGAAATGGCGCTTCATCGACGAACGCGCCGGCCTAGCCGAGCTAGGCTCTCGCCCGCGCGAGGTCGCCACCCAGGTTTACGATACCTTCGCCCGGGGTAATGTGTTCGGCAATTCGCAGTATTTTCTCGCCGCCTTGCGAATAAGCCGTGGCTCGCTGCTCGACAGCATCTATGCCTGCCAGTTGTCTGCGGACCAGCGGCTGTTGTTCACTGCGAATCGCGGCCTCAATCACATCAGCATCTACAACTATCCGGACAACAGCCTGCGCCTGCGCGTTCCCATGCCTGAATTGCAGGAATTCGTGCCGTTCCTGTCGCCGAATGCCGATCCCCGACTAGGCTTTCACCACGCCGTACTGGTCGGGTGAATGGTACGCAAAGCCGGATGTAGCCGAGGGGGCTACTCGGCGAGTGAAACCTCCTGCCGGCGCTGCAGCACCGTCGACCGGGCTTTCGACCGGAACACCGCCACGACCATGCAAGCGGCGAGGCCAAGCCAGAAGACGGCCTCGAACGGCACGCCATTGCCCAGCGTCAATCGCAACAGCAGCGTTATGACCAGCATAGCCGGTGTACCCACGATCAGGCCGTTCCACGCCGCCCTTGTCATGGTTCTCGGTCGTCCCTTGCGCTGTTCCTTGGCGAACCAGATGTAGAGCCCGGTTGCAACGATTACGCTGAGCAGGGCGCCGAAAACGATATAGGCCAGTTTCACCGGCAAGCCGCCGTAATTGCCGAAATGCAGATTGTAGGAAGAGGCTGCCAATTGCTGCCCGGTAGTACCGTCGGCCATCCCAACGGTATTCAGGAAACGCCCCTCCCCATCGAAATTATAGTATTCGCCGAAGATCAGCCTTTGCGGGTGTTCGGCGATGACCTGCATGTGCTGACCGGTTGTGCCGGGATCGTGCAGAATGACGTAATAGGGCTCGACCGCCGGATAACGTTCCTCCATGTATCCGAGAACCGGCACTACGCTGGGCAAGCGGGCCGGGTCGCTTGTCACCTTTTCCTCATCGCCGAAGATGGCAGTCGTCACCGCCTCCGTGTCGCCCTCATAGGCGGTGGCGGCCATGCCGTATCCCGAAACATAGTAGAGGCCGATCATCGATCCCGTCAGCGCGATGGCGATACCGAAAGGCAGGGTCCAAACGGCCAGGCGGTTGTGCCAGTCGGCCAGGGCCGCCTGATCGCGTCGGCGAGCGCGGAGCGTGAATGCATCGCGAAAAATGCGCGGGTGTGCCAGCACTCCGGAGAGGGACAGCGACAGCATCATCGCGCCCATTATCCCTACGATCGTCATGCCAATGACTGCCGGCAGGTTGAGACGGTAATGCAGGGCCAGCAGGAATTCCGCCCAAGCGTTTTCTTCAGGAGAAACGACGGCACCATTTGCATCCACGTGCACCGCCTGCGTGTCTGTGGTGATCGTCGTTCGCGGCAGCGCGTCAGTTGGCAAGTGGACGTGAAGATGCGTCGTCGGCGCCTGCACCCCCTCGCTCGCCAGCACGGTCTCGACGGCACGCTGGATGGCTTCCGGCTCGATACTGTTCATCTCCGGGATACCCGGCTGCTCGATTCTCTGCCATTCCTCGTAGAGGACGAGCACGGTGCCTGTGACGCAAATCAGATAGAGCAGCCCGGCGCAGACCAGGCCCACCCATGAATGCGCAGCGAGCGCCTTCTTCACCGTCATCTTGTTGATCGTCATGCCCATGGCGTCATCCTGCGAGTAGGGTGAGAGGAACGGCAATGATTGTCAGTGTAGCCAGCACCGAGAGCTGCGTCCGGCGCCGTTCCATCATGAGAAGTATGGTCGCGAGAATTCCCCAGAATATCGGCACGCAGGCGAGAACCAGCACATTGGCGTCGGCCTCGCTGCCTCCTCCTGCCGCAAGCATGGCGCGCAGGGCAAGCGCCAGCAGGAGCGCCCCGAACAAGGCGACAGGACCGGTAATGACAAATGTCGCTGCCCGCCTCCCCAGCGCCATCGAGCCTTTTGTATCGGGGCTCGCATGGACACCGCGATCCACCGGCTTGCGCTTCCATGTCGGCGCGCTTGCAATCGAGGGCACGAGCAGCAGCAGCGCCGCCGCCATCGCGAACAGCGACTGCACGGCCACGCCCCAAGCGCCATGAGCCCACGCTGAAAGGGCAGACGATACGAGAATGCTTCCCCACCCCAGCACGTTCAGTGGCACTGATCTCGAAGGCCGCGCCCACGATATTCGCAAAGCGAAAACGCCCGCAATACCAAGTGCGACCGCCAACCAGAACTGGGGAAGCAGCGCCATCAGAAGTTGTACGCCAGCGTGCCGGTCACGCTGCCGCTTTCACCCGGATAGCAATCGCCGCGTACGAGGCATACGGTGAAATAATCCTCGCCGGTGACGTTACGCGCGTTGACGCGAAGCTCCCAGGGTCCGGTCTCGTAAGCTGCGGACAGGTCCCCCACGGTATAGCTGTCGGTACGATAGGTCAGCACGTCCCCGGTCAGCGCGGAGACGCCGCTGCTCTCGCTCTCACCTACGTGGCGGATACCGCCACCGAAACTCAGCCCGGCGAGCGGTCCGGAGTTGACACGATAAAGGGCGAACAAGGATGCCTGCCATTCCGGGATAGCGCTCAACTGCCAGCCATTGGGATCTTCCGTATCGAGATAGCTGACATTGCCGTCCAGCCGCAGGCCGCCCAGCACGGCATTTGCCTCGAATTCCAGACCCTTGATCTTCGCTACCCCCTCCTGCTGCGAGTTCCCGCCGGCGAGCGCATTGGGATTGGGAAGATTGGACTGCTCGATATCGAATGCCGCCAGCGTGAGGAGTGCGTTCATGCCCGACGGTTGCCATTTGATCCCGGCTTCCCATTGCCTGCCCTCTTGCGGCAGCAATTGCTCGCCGGTTTCGGTGTCGATGCCGACAACCGGCTCGAAACTCTCGGCATAGCTTACATAGGGCGAGATGCCGCCTGGGCCCCGCCAGAGCAGGCCCGCACTGAAGCTGGTCGCATCGTCTTCCTGCGACACGCCGTTCTCTACGGCGTTGTCCACCTGGTCGAAACGCACGCCCACGGTGCCAACGAGGTCGCCGAGCGTCATCTGGTTGGAGACGTAGAAGCCAAGTTCCTCGACATAGTTTTCCGGTCCGTCAGTTTGCTGCGCGCGTACATCCGCAACGCTGGGAACGTTCTGGTATTGCGGATCGAAGACGTTGATCGTTCCGAGCGCGAAAATGTAGGCGTTATCGGCGTCGGTCGTCACATCCTGATATTGTACGCCTGCCAGCACTTCATGCTCTATGGGGCCGGTCATGAATTCCCCGCGCAGCCGAACGTCGAAGGCGTATTGTTCGGACATGCGATCGGAAAGGTAAAAGGTCCAGGCGGCGTCGCCATTCGCGTCGACGCGGGGAACTCCATTGCCAAGAAATGCCGGCCAGGCTTGGCGATAATCTGCGCTGGAATCGACATAGCGGGCCACGCCTTCCAGCGACCAGGCAGCCGTCAGTTGCTGGCTGGCGAGCAGGGTGATCGCGAGGCTCTCGGAATCGTAGGCATTGAAGCCCGGTGCACCGAAGTATTCCGTGGTATCGATTTCCCGGCCGTCCTGTGAAGGAAGGAACGTGCCCGTCACCGGATAGAACTGGTGAGCGGTATCGGTATCCTGGTCGGTATAGTTGGCAAGAAGTGTGATCTCCGTACCTGTGGAGGGGCGAAGGGTGACAGCAGGCGCGATCACCAGCTTGTCGTCCTCCACCTCGTCGATCTGGGTGCCGGCATCGCGGTAAAGCCCAACGAAGCGGAACATGACCTCGTCCTCCGCTCCCGGCACCGCGAGATTGAAGTCGCCCGCGATCTGCTTGCGGTCGAAGGAGCCGTATTCGGCGCGGATCTCGCCAGCCGTTTCATTGAACGGGCGCTTGGTGACCACATTGATGATGCCGCCCGGCGATGCTGCACCATACAGCACCGAAGCAGGGCCTTTCAGGACTTCTACCTGTTCCAGCGTGTAGAGATCTGGTCGCGGATTGTTGTAGAAACCGAACAGGAACTGCAGGTTGTCACGGTATTCAGGCGCATCGAGTCCCCGCACCTGGCTGAAGTCCCCTCGAGTGGAAAACCCGAATGGCTCGGCTGTCACACCAGCCATGTAGGTCAGCGCGTCGTCCAGTGTCTGAAAGCCCTTGTCCTCGAAGTCCTCCGCGGTCTCGATCGATATCGAACGGGCAACCTCCACGATTGGCGTATCGGATTTCGTGGCACCGAAGTCGGACAGGGCACCGGTTACGATGATCGCATCGTCCGCCCCGGTATTGGTCTCTGCATCCCCGTCCTGAGCCAGAACCGGAGTGGCCGCGAGCATCGAGGCCACGGCGAACGAACTTGTGAGAGCGGCTTTCAATTGATTCCCCATGTGTCTGCAATGTTGTTGCAGCGCCGCTAACGCGAGTCATTCTCATTTGCAAGTGCGTTCATCATTCATGCAGGCATCGGCACACCAGCCATTTCCCAGCTCGCTCTAATCCTTGGTCGAGGTCCTCCGCGTGGCGATCACGAAGCCCGTCACGCTGATGATGCTGGCTACCAGAACCGCGAGGGCAGCGCCGGTAGTGCCCTGCCATTCGACAAGCCACGGCAGGGCTGCGATGCTTGCCAAGGTCGGTACCGCGCGAAGGATGAAATTGGCGATAGCCCTCCCATGCGCGACCAGGAGCGCCTCGAGGCTAGCACCGGCCAGTTCGAAGGCAGCGGCGCCAGCAAGGATTATCATCGGCCAGTAGGCTGGCAGGAATTCCTCACCGGCAATGACGAGTATCAGCCAGTCCCCCGCAAGCGCTGCGAGAGCGACCGCGGCCAGACCGGTCGCGACCGCGATACGCGTGATTGCGCTGGTCAGTCGTTTCGCCTGTTTCGGATTGCGCACGAGCTCCGGATAGAGAGCGCGCAGCAGGGCTTGCGCCAACTTCAGCAGGCCTTCCCCCAGTTGGGCGGCCACGCGGTAGATGCCCGCCAAGGCCGCCCCCCCCAGGGCACCTACCAGCAGCACCAGCAGCTGCCGACTGGCGATGGTAAGCATCCCGGTAAGGCTGGTGCCGATAACAAAGCTCCAGCTGCTTTCCTGAAGACGCGGCACACGCAAAAGGCTGAAGCGCCGCCAGTGAACGGGCTCGGTACGTGCAGCCATGCTCCAGTACATCGCTGCGGTGGCAAGTTCGGCAATGCTCCATACGACAAGGAACGCGGTGATGGAGGGAGCGAGGATCGCGACGATCGCCGCGCCGATCGCGCGCATGATGCTGGTCGTGGCGTCGGCGGCAGCGGCTCTTGCATAGCGGTCATGCAGCCGAAGCAGGCCTGTCGGTGTCGAGCGGATGGCGAGCAGCGACGCCAGTGTAAAAAGAAAGGTCGGCACGCGCAGTTCGGACGGGATGGGAAGCCAGTCGCCCGCGAAAGCCAGCACCGATGCAGCGACAGCGGTGCCAACGACAATCGTTATGGCGTCGAGCGCAAGTGCGAAACCTGTCGCGTCCTTGCGACCCTCGGACTCTTGCCCCCAGCGGATGATCGCCTGCCAGGTCTGGAAGCTGGTGAAGCCGACGACCAGTTGGGCGAAGGTAAAGGCCACCACGAATTGTCCGAAGCCCTCTACCCCGAGCGCCCGAGTCGCGAGCGCAAGATAAACGAGGCTGAGCACCGCGTTGATACCGCGCGCACCCATCAGCCAGCCGGTGTTCTGCAATGCGCGACGGATCATGTCCGCGCCCTGCCCCAACCCTGCAGCAAATGCAAAAGGTCAGGCGGTCCCGGCCTTGGCGATCTGCCGCCCTCCAATTACGCCGCCATTCACCACGCCGAGCGCGAACACCAAAGCAGCAATTATAAGCGCGGGAATGGATATCAGGCCGAGAATGGTTTCCAGCGGCAGCGCCATCGCCAGCGCGATGCCGCCCAGCGCCGGGAAGGCGATACCGCCCAGCCGCCCGAAACCTCCTGCCCAGCCTATCCCGGAGGACCGCATCTCCGGCGGATAGCTGAGCGTGGCAAGGTTGTTGATGCCGGTCTGCCCTCCGACCTGTGCAAAGTTCCAAACCACCAGGGCGGTAATGAAAGCAACCGCCGCTTGAGGAGGGATGTGGCCAAGTGAATAGATGGCCGCTGCATCGATCAGGAAATAGCCCGTGATAAGCCAGTAGGGGTTCATCCGATCCATCAGCCAACCCATTACAAGCGTGCCCGAAGCCCCGCCGAAGTATCCGATAATCATGTAGAATGCGAAATCCTCCAGCGAGAGGCCGGCGAGTTCGTACATGAAGGTGGCGAGGTAATTGGCCATCACGGCGATATTGCCGAGGCTGAAGAAGCATAAGGAGAACAGCAGGATCGTCTGCACCCGGTAACGTTTGCCGAACATCGCGAGCGGCCCGTATTTCGATACTTCTTCCTGGTCGCCCATGTAGAATTGCGCGCCCGGCGTCAGCTCCAGTGTCGGATCGCGCCTTTGCAGTTCCCTGGCGATCCGCGGATCCCGCGCGTTGCGATTGACGCGGAAAGACAGGCTTTCGGGAATTATCAGCAGCAATAGCAGCGCCGCAAGGGGCACTACCCCGCCAACGATGAAGAAGCCTTCCCAGCCCAGTTCATCTAGAAACTGGTTGACCATGATGCCGCTACCCAGATTGCCGCCGGAAAAGCACACAAGTGCAATCGACATGAATAGCGCTCGACGGTGCCGCGGCGTGGCCTCTGATAGCAGAGCAAGCCCCACGGGCAGCATGGCCGAGAAGAAAATACCCGCTACCCCGCGCAGGACAGCAAGCATCTGAAACGTGGTGGACCAGGCGGCAAGAAGGGTGAGGCTGCCGAAGACCAGCAGGCAAAGGCCGAGCACGGGCTTGCGACCGATTCGGTCCGCAAGGGGCGGCATGATGAAGGCTCCGATGGCCATGCCGATCTGCTGGTAGTTCACGACAGGCGCCATATCCTGCGACGTACCGCCCAGCCCCTCGGCGATCGCGGGCAGGATCTTGCCAAGGAAATACATGTCGAACCCGTCGAGGAACAGGACGAGGGAAACGATCGCCAAGGTAGCGACGTGACGCCTGTTGATTGGCTGGTCGTCGATAAAGCGGGCTACGTCGAAACGCTCCCCGCCTGTCTGCTGTTCGGCCATGCTCTCTCCCTCGATCGGGAGAGTGACCGAGCGGTGCGCTTACGTCAATCTGCGGTGACGAGCGGTTCCTGCGGGTTGTTCGGAACGAGGATTAGCAGCCCATCCTCGATCCGCACCGAAGCAAGGCGCGAAAGCAGGTTCATGCCGATCACGTTCGTTTCCCCCAGGCCGGGAGCGATTACCGCGTCGAGACCGTAAGCAGCGACATTGCCGAAGCGCAGGCTCTCGATACTCGTGGTCTGTGCGGCCACGGCGCCGTTAGCGGTCTGCAGGCGGATGGGTAGTCCGCCTTCGCGCGGGGTCAGTCCGGCCTCCTCCGCCGTGCGTTCGGAAACGGCGGTGAGTGTTGCCCCCGTATCGACGAGAAAGGCCGCGCGGGTTCCGTTCACGTCCGCTTCCAGCCAATAATGACCATCGCGAGAGAGGGGTATGCGCGTCTCGCCGCCCTCCACCACCTGTTCGGGATAGCCGAGTTCGGGCACGGCCATTGAGAAACGCGGATCAAGCCTGGAGAGTTGCAGCACGACCAGAACCAGGACGGCCATCAGAGCAAAGGTGCTGGCGAGGCGCAGCATCTTTCCTAGCACCGGCAGACGTGACAGCAGGAACGAGCCGAGCACGCCCGCAGCCATGGCGGCCAGCGCCGCCATGAGCAGCCCCGATTGCGGAATCTCGCGAATGGTCAGCGCGAGCTGGTCGAAAATGGCGGAGAAGTCCATGATACTTACATAGGATGAGGCGCTGCGAATTGCGACACGGATGCCGCGACCGTTCCTATCCCGCGCCGATCTGCTGGACAGGTTTGCCGTAGCTTACTTCGCTCAGCACGAGGTCTTCCGGCCAATCCAGCAGCCTGGCCGCGGCATCGTAGGTCGATTGCAGGAATTCTATAAGGGTGGCGTCGGGATCAGCAGAGCCTGCCACGATCCTGTAGGGGAGCACGAATTCTCCAAGGTCACCATGCCAGTATGCACCTTCGGGCTCGACCGAGGTTTCGGACAGACCATCCGGCGAGGGATATGCGTAGGCGTAGAAGGCAGCTTCATCCACGCCGCCGCCTCCGGGCCACATGCCGGCGCTGATTGCCTCATGGCTGTAGGCGTCCCGCGTCACCTCGTCCGGCAAGGTCGGAAAGCCGCCTGGATGTGGCGGTGCGCGGCGTCCGGAAAAACGCGTCACGGCGAGGTCGAAACTGCCCCAGAAGAAGTGGCTTGGCGAGCTCTTACCCAGATAGATTGAGCGAAAACGCGTGAATACGCGGTCGGCGCGGGCGAATGCCTCGTGAAGGCGCGTCGCGGTATCGACGTCCCATTCGCGTGGCTTGGTATCGAGATAGAAAAGCACCGGATCGGGTACTTCGTTCGGCCCCCCGTGCAGCGGCGCGGGAAGCCCGGCTTCGGCGAGCACGCCGCCAAGGTCTCGCCGTAGCTCGGCAATGGATTTGCCGGAGATGCCAGTCGAATAGCGAGCACCATCGCTGCAGGAAACCACGACGGCTGTATCGCGCACATCCAGCGCCACCGTGAAGGATCGTGCGTCGCCTGCCGGCATAGGTCGCGAAAGGTAGCCGCGGGGATCGATGCGGAACGCCACGTGCCAGCTGTGCGGGATCCAGGGCAGCAAGCGGGTGGGCAATTTGCCGAGCAACTGCATGATGGCATGACAAGTCCCGTAGGTTCCGCGCTCCGCGGCGTAGTCGAGCCGTGGCCATGTGCTCAGCTCGCTGGTCATGGTGCAGCCTTGGCAATGGTGGCTTCCGCGAGGATGACCGAGAAACGATCTTCCTGGTCCGTCCACCGGGCCCGCGGCGTCCAGTGACCGGCCAGCAGGAGGGTGTTTGCGCTGCGAGCATCGAACTTGTGGCTGTTCTCGGTATGGATGGTCTCTCCTTTTCGCATGGCGAAGTCCTTGCCTGCCACGGTGAAGGCAATATCCTGCTGTGCGACCGCGTGCATCTCGACCCGCGCGAAGGTGTCGTTCCAGCGCGCCTCGTGCCGGAACTGCTCGACCGGGATGGTGCCTTCCAGCTCGCGGTTGATCCGCGAGAGAAGATTTAGGTTGAAGGCCGCTGTCACACCGCCTGCATCGTCATAGGCTGCTTCAAGCACGGACCGATCCTTGATTAGGTCCATTCCGATGAGAAGCAGCGCCCCCTCGCCCAGGGTTTCGCGCATGGAGCGCAGCAGGTCGACTGCCGTGCGGGGCACCATGTTGCCGATGGTCGAGCCGGGGAAGAAACCGAGCTTGGGCATCTCCGCCACTTCGGCAGGCAGTTCCACGCGCCGGTTGAAATCGGCTTCGACAGGGTAGACCGGCAGACCGGGAAACTTGGCCGAGAGTTCCGCAGCCGACTTGCGCAGGAAGTCGCCTGCGATATCCAGCGGCACATAGGCACCGGGCTCGATTGCCTCGAGCAGGAGCGGCGTCTTGACCGACGAGCCGGAGCCGAACTCCACCACCGCGCGACCCGGGCCGATGGCGTCTGCAAATTCCGCGCCGCGAGAGCTGAGGATCTCCGTTTCGCAGCGGGTAGGATAGTATTCGGGTACCTGCGTTATATCCTCGAAGAGCTGGGATCCGGCATCGTCATATAGCCAGCGCGCGGGGATCGCCTTTTGCGCCTGTGCCAGACCGGCCAGAACATCGGCCCGAAAAGCGCGGTCCACCCCGTCTTCGTCGAGATCAACCAGCTTGATGCCCTTGTTGGTTGCCATCTAGATGTCCTTTGCCAGCCTCAGACCGGTGAATTGCCAGCGCTGCTGGGGATAGAAGAAATTGCGATAGCTCGATCGCGAATGGCCGCGCACCGTGGCACAGCTTGCTCCCTTGAGTACCCACTGCCCGGCCATGAACTTGCCGTTGTATTCACCCACCGCGCCCTCGGCGGACTTGAAACGCGGATAGGGCAGGTAAGCGGAGCGGGTGAATTGCCACACGTCGCCGAACAGCTCCCCGGTGCCAACGGGCCGCGGAGGTGCCGCCTTGTCGAGCTGGTTGCCGGCGCTCGCATCGAACCTCTGCTCGCTGTCGGGCTTGTCCTGTCCGCGCGCAACAGCTTCCCATTCGAACTCGGTCGGCAGCCGGCATCCCGCCCAGCTGGCAAAGGCATCGGCCTCGTAATACGAGATATGAGCAACAGGGGCGTCCGGGTCGCGCACTTGCCAGCCGGTATGGGTAAAATGCTCGTCGCCTCGCCAGTAAAGCGGGGCGGAGACGTTGCAACGGTCGAGCCACGCCCATGCATCGGAGAGCCACAGCCGGTGATCCCGGTAGCCGCCATCGGCGATGAATTCGTCCCATTCGCCGTTGGTAACCAGACGGCGGGACAGGGCGAAAGGCTCCAGCAGGCTGCGATGTGCAGGGCCTTCATTGTCGAAAGCAAAACCGCTCGACTGGTTGCCGATCCGCGCGATCCCGCCGGGGTGGGAAATCCAGCCGTCCACCTGCGCAGGCCGCTCATCTTCGCGCCGGTCCCACATTGCCGGGCCGAGCGGGTTCTTCGAAAAGGCATGCTTGATGTCGGTCAGCAGCAGTTCGATGTGCTGCTCCTCGTGCGCAATGCCCAGTTCGATGAGGTCTGCCAGGCTATCATCTCCCAGTAGCGTCTCCATCGCCTCGTTTACATGACGGCGCCATTCCAGCACCTCCGCCAGCGTGGGCCGCGTGACGAGACCGCGCTGGCGCCGCGCGATGCGGCTACCCTCGGACTCGTAATAGGAGTTGAAAAGAAACGGCCAGCTCTCGTCGTAGAGGCGGTAGCCCGGCAAATTGTCGCGTAGCAGGAAAGTTTCCCAGAACCACGTCGTATGCGCCGCATGCCACTTGGCGGGCGACGCATCTTCCATCGACTGGATCGTCGCGTCTGCCTCGCTCAGTGGTTCGAGCAATGCCTCGGTCAGATGGCGCGTGGCGGCAAAGCGTTCTCGCAGGGAGGCCGGACCGACGCTGCTATCGGTCTGAGGATAATTACTGGGCGGGCGGGTAATGGATTGGGGCATCGCCCTCTCCCTTTTCTCTTCTCCTCCGTCCTACGCTTGAGTGAAGCATCGGGTTTCCGATGCAAACCCCACAAAGCACGTATTGCCCAATGAAATCTCGCTCAGGCGAACCTTCTCACGGTGTTGCAACCGCTGTTTATTGCGCCAGGCCGCTTCCGGGACCTTGGACAGACCGCCTTATTCAGCCGCCTCCCGCGCTTCGCCCAGCTCAAGGTTGAGCATTTCGGCGAGCAGGAAAGCCAGTTCCAGCGACTGCGCGGCATTCAACCTCGGGTCGCAATGGGTGTGATAACGATCGGCGAGGCCTGCGTCGGTAATGGCTACCGATCCGCCGGTGCATTCGGTCACGTCCTGCCCGGTCATCTCGATATGGATGCCCCCAGCATGTGTCCCTTCTGCCCGGTGCACGCCGAAAAAGCCGCGCACTTCGGACAGGATGCGGTCGAAGGGCCGCGTCTTGTAGCCGCTGTCGGACTTGATGACGTTGCCGTGCATCGGATCGCAGCTCCACACAACCGGGTGGCCCTCGCGCGTCACGGCGCGCACCAGCGGCGGCAGGCCTTCTTCGACCTTGCCTGCGCCAAAACGGCTGATCAGCGTAATGCGGCCGGGTTCGCGCGCCGGATTGAGCAGGTCGAGCATTTCCAGCAGCGCATCGGCCTCCAGCGAAGGACCGCATTTTACGCCGATGGGATTGTTTACTCCGCGCAGGAATTCGACATGCGCGGAATCGATGAAGCGCGTACGGTCACCGATCCACAGCATGTGGGCGGAGGTGTCGTACCAATCGCCGGTGAGCGAATCCTGCCGCGTCATCGCCTGCTCGTAAGGCAGCAGCAGCGCTTCGTGGCTGGTGTAGAAGCTGGTGGCCTTCAGATGCGGGTCGTTCTCGATATCGACGCCGCAGGCTTCCATGAAATCGAGCGACTCGCCGATGCGGTCGGCAATCTGCTGGAACTCGGTCGCCCATGGGCTGCGGGCCATGAAGTCCAGTGTCCACTGGTGCACTTGCCGCAGATTGGCGTAGCCGCCACCGGCAAAGGCGCGCAGCAGGTTGAGCGTGGCAGCGGCCTGCGAATAGGCACGCAGCATGCGCTGCGGATCGTTGGTTCGCGATTCGGGCGAGAACTCGATGCCGTTCACATTGTCACCGAAATAGCTCGGCAGCGTCACATCGCCCTTGGTCTCGGTAGCGGAGCTGCGCGGCTTGGCGAACTGCCCGGCCATGCGCCCCACCTTAACCACCGGCATCTTGCTGGCGAAGGTGAGTACCGCAGCCATCTGCAGCAGCACCCGGAATGTGTCGCGAATATTGTTGGGGCTGAACTCGGCAAAGCTTTCCGCGCAGTCGCCGCCCTGAACCAGAAAGGCCTGCCCAGCGGACACCTGCGCAAGATCGCCTTTCAGCGCCCGCGCTTCACCGGCAAACACCAGCGGCGGAAACCCGGCAAGCGTGCGCTCGGCTTCGGCCAGGGCGGCAGCGTCTTCGTATTCGGGCAGGTGCTTCGCGACGAAGCGGTCCTGTTTCCAGCTTTCAGGTGTCCAGTTCTGTGCCACGTAATCTACTCATTCCAAGCGCGCCCGGTCCCCGGCGGGCAAGCAAATGTCATACTGTCGGGGAGCGGCGGTCCATACTCCCCGCCCCCGATGCGCGCAAAGGTTACTTTCGAAACCGGGCTTCGTCAGCGCCCGGCATTCACATTCGCCCGCGTGCCGCCCGCATCGTCCGGCAGGACCGAGATGCGCAGGCCCGGCCGCGCGACCAGATAGCGTTGCGCAACCGCCTGAAGTTCTTCCGGCGTTGCGCTGGTGTAGTCGGTCAGCAGCGAGCGCAGGTAGAGCGCCCGGTTGGCATCGCCTGCCGCGCCTTGCAGCTGGTTGAGCCAGAAGGTGTGGCCGGTGCTGGCACGCTGGATGCGCTGGCTGATCGGCTCTACCACACGAGCCAGCTCGTCCTGAGAGGGGCCGTTGGCAGCGAGATCCTCGGCGATAGCTTCGGCTTCCTCGAAGAATTCCGGAACGATCGCGGGGTCAAGCTGCGCCAGTGCGAAGATCAGTCCGCCTGTCTCGGTGTCGAGAGGCCAGCTGGAAGTGACATAGGGCGAATAGGCCGCTCCTGCCCGCTCGCGCAGCCCGTCCATCAGGCGGATCGAGAAGATCTGCGCCAGCAGGTCGAGCTTGCGGCTCTGCACCAGCTGGTCCGACCCGCCCGCAGTGGGCCAGGCGATGACAGCCGCGGCCTGATCCGCATCGCCTTCATGCGTGAGGCGAATGGGCGAAGTTCCGATGTCAGGGAACGGCAGGTCACGATTGGCCACTTCTTCCGTTAGCGGCATGCGCGGATCGATGGCGCCGAAGGTGCGCGACAGCGCCTCGACCGTAGCCTCCCGGTCGATGTCGCCGAAGACAGCAACTTCCACCGGACCTTGCGAAAGCAAGCGCGACCAGGTGCGACGGAAGCCCTCCGCGGTCGCGTCTTCCAGCATTTCGGGCGCCGGCGTCACGAAGCGAGGATCGCGGTCGCGGAGCAACCAGTCGAGATCGCGATTGAGCACACCTCCCGGATCGCGGTTGTAGGAGCCGTAGCCCAGCAGCGCGCTGGCTTTTGCGCGTTCGAACGGAGCCGGGTCCCAGCCCGGGTTCTGCAGCTTGGCGGCGAAAAGGTAGAGCTGGGCGGCAAGGTCTTCCTGCCGGGTGAGCCCCTCGAATACGAAGGCGCCGTCCTCGATATGGAAATCGAAGCCGAGCTTGCTGCCTGCCGCCGCACGGTCGAGGTCGTTCTGGTCGAGCGGTCCGACACCGGAGTTCACCAGCGCGATCGGCGCAAGGTGGGCATAGGCCGCCTCGTCATCCTCGAAGCCGCGCCAGCCCGCGCCGAAGCGCACGCGCACAGTCACGCGGCCCGGCTCGTTGTCCCGGCTCATCAGCAGTGCCTGCACGCCATTGTCGAAGCGCAGCCGCTCGACGTCGAGCACGCCTAGCGGCTCGCGCACGCTGGGGAGCACCGGCTCGCCAATGGGCGGGAGGTCGGCGATATCAATAGCCTCGCCATCATCGCGTGCATCGGCACTGGCGACAGCGGGAGCCTCCAGCGCGGCGCGCAGCTGCGCAATGTTCGCACTACCGGGTTTAGGCGTAAGCATGACGGCGCGCACGACTTCGCCCGTGAACAGTTCCTGCGTCGCTTCCAGCACCTGGTCGGGCGTGAAGCGAGGGCTGATGGAGCGGAACACCTCGAGGAATGTCTCCGGGCTGGCGACGGCCTCGCGAATGTCCACGGCCTGCACAATCTGGTCCGCGAGTTGCGAGCCTGCCTGGATGCGCGATTGCTCGACCATGTCGACGAAGGCTACGTCGAAGAGCGAAACGGCTTGGTCGATCTCGGCCTGGCTGGGCGGTGCGCTTCTCGCGTCGGCAATCACCCCGCGCACATCGGCAAGCGCTGCTTCCCAATTGTCGCCCAGCGGAGTGACGGAGACGAAAGTACCATCCACGCTGCGGTTCACCTTGTTGCGCTGGACCGAGGCGAGGAGGAAGCTGCCGCCGGCGCGCGCGCGGTTCTCAAGGCGGCGGTTCACGATCGCCGCGGCGACCTGCTTCAGCAGGTTCTGGCGGTTGTATTCGAGGTTATCGACCACCTGCACCCACGGTCGCATGATGGCATATGTGAGCGCGCGGGCCTGGCCGGGCTCGACAATCACGTCGACCTCACCGACCGGGTTCTCACCGTTGGCACCTTCGGGCGCTTCGGGATCGCCGAAGTCGGGCGCGGGCACGGGTTCGCCCGGTACGTCCCAATCGGCAAAGTGCTTCTCCACCATGCTGGCGAGCACCTCCACATCGGCATCGCCGACAAGGACAACGACGGCGTTTTCGGGACGATACCAGCGCTGGTGAAAGTCCTGCACCGCTTCCGCCGTCGCGCCCTGCAGCGTTTCCACCGTGCCGATTGGGCTGCGGTTGGCGAGGCGCTGGCCAGCGAACAGCGTCTCGGTTGTCGCTTCCTGCACGCGCCGGGCCGGCCCTGCCCTCTCACGCCGTTCGGACAGGACGATCGGCACGTCCGTCGCCACGTTCTCGGAGGAGAGCGTGGGCTGCGTTACCATGCCGGTGAACAGGCGAATGCTCTCATCCATGCTGGAGCGCGTCGCATCCGGCAGGTCGAGCTTGTAAACGGTCTGCGTCGGCGTGGTGCTGGCGTTGGTGTCTGCCCCCAGCGCCGCGCCCAGCCGCTGGAAATGCGGGATCGCCTCGCCCGGTCCGAAATAGACCGACTCGCGGAACACCATGTGCTCGAGCAGGTGAGCAAAGCCGCGCTCCTCGTCGCGCTCGTGCAGCGATCCTGCATCGATGGCGACGCGCAGGCTCATCTGGCAAGGCGGCACACCGTTCTCGCGGACGGCGTAGCGAACGCCATTGGGCAATTCACCGAAGAGCCACTGCTCGTCCACGGGAATATCGGTGCCGCGATAAATCCAGGGATCGTCGGGCTCCGCATATTGCGGCATATCGGCAGCCGTCGCGGTAATGGTGCAAGTGCCCTGGAACTGGGCATAGGCAGGCACCGGGACCAGCAGGACGAACGGGAGAAGGACGCGAGTGGCGCGCGAAAGGAATGTCATGGTTCTCCAATAGGCCAGCAAGCGATGAAGCAAGCGTGAATAGTGGGCAAGAAAGCCTTGCAACAGCGGTCCGATGGCAACCTTGTTCCCTTGGTGAAGGCGCCCTAGATAGGAGCCATGTTTATCGAGACCGAAACCACGCCCAACCCTGCCACTCTCAAGTTCCTGCCCGGACGTAAGGTGATGCCGCAGGGCACCCGCGATTTTGCCACGCCGGAGGAGGCCGAGGCGAGCCCGCTCGCGCAGGCACTGTTCGATACAGGCGAAGTGACCGGCGTCTTCTTCGGCAGCGATTTCGTTTCCGTCACCGCCGCACCGGGCGTCGCCTGGTCCGACCTGAAGCCGCAGGTCGTGGCGGTACTGCTCGACCATTTCGTGTCCGAGGCGCCGCTCTTCGCAGGTGGCGATGCCAGCGGCTTTACTGTCCCTCCCGAAGAGGAGGAGGCCGACCTCGGCGATGATGAGGGAACGGAAGATATCGTCGCCCAGATCAAGGAACTGATCGAGACCCGCGTGCGCCCCGCCGTCGCCAACGACGGGGGCGATATCCGCTACCGTGGATTCCGCTCAGGCGTCGTGTACCTGCAGATGCAAGGCGCGTGCTCGGGCTGCCCCAGCTCCACTGCCACGCTGAAGCACGGGATCGAGGGGCTGCTGAAGCACTACGTCCCCGAGGTCAGCGAAGTGCGCGCCGCCTGAACCATTCCGCTCTCACAGCGTTGGCAGGCTGCAATCCCATTATTCCGGAGACTACTTCCGCATGACCGATACTCTGTCCGACGCTGACCTCGACCTTATCTTCCGCGAAGCCCGCAGCTTCAATGGCTGGCACGACAAGGAGGTGGCGGACGACCAGATCCACGCGATCTACGAGCTGATGAAGATGGGGCCGACTTCGGCCAACCAGCAGCCCGGTCGGTTCGTGTGGTGCAAGTCTCGGGAATCGCGTGAACGCCTTGCCAAATGTGCGAGCGAGGGGAACCAGAAAAAGATTCTCACCGCTCCTGTCTGCGTGATCATCGGCTACGATCTCGATTTCCACGAACAGCTTCCCTGGCTGTTCCCGCATACCGATGCAAAGAGTTGGTTCGAGGGCGATGAAGAAGGCCGCCGCGAGAGCGCCTTCCGCAACTCCGCATTGCAGGGTGCCTATCTGATGCTGGCAGCGCGCTCGCTGGGGTTGGATTGCGGGCCGATGTCGGGCTTCGACCAGGAGGCGACGACGAAGGAATTCTTCGCCGACCAGCCGCGCTACCGCGCCGACTGGCTGTGTTCCATCGGATATGGCGACCGCACGACGATCTTCGATCGCAGCCCGCGCCCCGATTTCGACCGTTTCAACCAATTGATCTAAGCCGCCGTTCGCCCTAACCGGGCGGCGTGAGGGTTCTGGCAATAGATTGTGCGACCGAGGCATGCTCGGCGGCGCTGTTCGATGGTACGCAGCTGCTCGAGGGTCGCTGCGAAATCATTGGGCGCGGCCATGCGGAGCGACTCGTACCCCTGATTGCCGAACTTCCCGCAAAAGGGCGGGCCGAAAGGATCATCGTCTCGCTTGGCCCTGGCAGCTTCACCGGGGTGCGTATCGGGCTTGCTGCAGCTCGCGCCTTGGGCCTCGCCTGGGGAGCCGAGGTACTGGGCTATCCGACGCTCGACCTGGTGCGGGCCCGCAGTTCACAGGCCGCACCGCGCCCCGTCACCATTTGCATGAATGGCGGGCACGGCGAATATTTCCTCCAGAATTTCGCGGCAGATGCCCGTGCGGAAGACGAAGTGCGCTCGTTGCAGCCGGCAGAGGCGGCACAAGCGGCTCGGCATGAGGTTATCGCCGGTAACAAGGCGCGTGAATTGACGGAACTGCTGGGCGACGGCCGCCTTGCATTGGACCTGTTGCCCGATGCCAATTACGCTCACCTGCTCGACGAGAGCCGGCTGACCAGCGACCTCACGCCGGTTTATGGTCGCGGTCCCGATGCAAGGTTGCCGGAAGTCCGCCGATGACCGATGCACTCGATGCGATCATGGCGGTGATGGAAGATGCGTTCGACCCGCGTTACGGTGAAGCATGGACACGGCGGCAGGTGGCGGATTCACTGACCTTGCGCAACGTCTACTTTACGCTGCTGGGACCGGACGGGGCCGAGAATTTCGATCCGGCCATGACAGCCGGTTTCGCTCTCACCCGGCAGGTCCTCGACGAAGAAGAGATCCTTCTGATCGCGATCCGACCGTCCTTCAGGGGCCTGGGGCTGGGCAAGAAACTGCTGGGTGAAGTCATTGCCCGAGCAAGCGGCCGTTCGGTCACTAGGATATTCCTCGAGATGCGGGAAGGTAATCCGGCGGAGCATCTTTATGCCCGTTTCGGTTTCGAAATGATCGGAAGACGTAATGGATATTACCGAGGGGCGATCGATGGGCCTATCGACGCAATAACATTCTCGAAAACTATCAATACAGACAATTGAACTTCGTTCGAGCCGGTTTGCGATTTTCTTAGCGATAATTTACCACGTTTTTCTATTACTCCCCTTGTGAATAGCGAACAATGGCGTAAATGCGCCTCCATCCATCCCGCCAAGAGGATGGAAGAATAACGGGTTCACTATCGCAGAGGTCTTTATGAATACGAATGAAAACGGCGCGAACGAAATGCTGATCACGCTGACGGCCGATATCGTCACCGCCCATGTTGCCAATAACAATGTCGAGGGAAATACGCTTCCCGGCCTCATTCAGGATGTTTACGGCGCGCTGTCCGGCCTCGGCGTGGAGGAAAAGGTAGAGGAACGCCCCGAGCCTGCGGTGTCAATCCGTTCCTCGGTCAAGAGCGACAAGATCGTCTGCCTCGAATGCGGCAAGGACATGAAGATGCTGAAGCGGCATCTCATGACCGACCATGCCATGGCGCCCGAAGACTACCGCCAGCGCTGGAGCCTGCCTGCCGATTACCCGATGGTCGCCCCCGATTACGCCGACAAGCGCCGTGAACTGGCGAAGAAGATCGGCCTCGGGCGCAAGCCTGGCCAGAAGCGCGGCCGCAAGAAAGCGGCTGCCTGATCGGCAACGGTCCGACACGGGCCTGTTCAGAGGCCTTCGGCCATGCTTGAGTGAAACGCCCCGGGCCAGTATGGCTACGGGGCGTTTTCATTTATTTGCGGGACTTGCCTTGCACCAACAGATCGATCTTGAAGCTCTCTGCGCCGAGCGGGGCCTGAGGATTACCGAGCAGCGGAGGGTGATCGCCAAGGTCCTGTCCGAAAGCACCGACCATCCGGATGTGGAGAAGGTGCACGAGAGGGCCAGCGCAGTCGATCCGAAGATTTCGATCGCCACGGTCTATCGTACCGTCCGCCTGTTCGAGGAAGCAGGCATCCTCGATCGCCACGACTTCGGCGATGGCCGGGCCCGCTACGAGGCCGCGCCCGAGGCGCACCACGATCACCTGATCGACGTCGAAACCGGCAAGGTGGTGGAATTCGTCGATCCCGAACTCGAGGCGTTGCAGAAGCAGATTGCCGAGAAGCTGGGCTACCGCCTCGTCGATCACCGCATGGAACTTTACGGCGTGCGGATCGACCGCGAGGAGAAAGGCTGAGGCCGCCTTCAATGTCACCTGAACGCGCCGCTGCCGCTGCGGGAGAGCCGACAAAGGTCTCCGCGCTTGGCTGGGTGCGGATCGTCCTGCGGTTGCTGGGGCTGTTCCTGGCGCTCCTCGTGTGCGTGCCACTGCATTACCTGTACCGCGTCATCGCCTATGGCTCGCCCTTCCCCAAGCTGTTCCTCGGGATTGCCGCGAGGATATGTGGTGCCAGGGTAAGGACCGTAGGGACGGCGTTGAGGCGCGATGTGGTCTTTCTTTCGAACCACGTGTCCTGGATGGATATCCTCGCGCAGGCCGGCGCGTCGGGAACCGCCTTCGTCGCCAAGGCCGAGCTGAAGAAAGCCCCCATCGTCGGCTGGCTCGCCGACCTAAATCGCACGGTTTACGTGAAGCGACAGGACCGCATGAATGTGGCCGGGCAGATCAACGCCGTGCGCGAAGCGATGGCCGATGCGTGGTCGGTAACGATCTTCCCCGAGGGCACGACAACCGATGGCCATTCGCTGCTGCCGTTCAAGACCTCGATGCTGAAGATGCTCGAGCCGCCGCCGCCCGGCGTCATGGTGCAGCCCGTCGTGATCGACTATGGCGACATGGCCGAATGGATCGGCTGGATCGGCGAGGAAAGCGGGCTCAACAATTTCAAGCGCGTCCTAGCGCGGCGCGGCAGTTTCCCCGTCTGCCTCTACTATCTCGAACCGTTCTGGCCGTCCGAGGAAGGCAACCGAAAGACCATCGCTGCCCGCGCCAGAGAGCGGATTGAGGCGAAACTGCTAGAGACACTGGGCAAACCGCTGCGCGACTATGCGCATGACGTGGAGCCCATCCGCTATTCCGGCACGAAGGCCCCGCCCGACGATCCGCCTACCTGAGGCTTCACCCGGCACGCAGTTTGCTGTAGTGGCGCGCTCCCATGCACAAGAGCGACATTCCCAAGACCTACAGGGTCAAGAGCTTCGGTTGCCAGATGAACGTCTATGATGGCGAGCGGATGGCCGAACTGCTCGAGGCGAAGGGCATTACGCCTGCACCGGAGGGCGAGGCGGCGGACCTTGTCGTCCTCAACACCTGCCATATCCGCGAGAAGGCGACAGAGAAGGTCTATTCCGACATCGGTCGCCTCGTGAAGTCGGGTGCCGAGGCGGGCAAGGAGCCGATGATCGCGGTAGCGGGCTGCGTGGCGCAGGCCGAGGGCGAGGAGATCATGAAGCGCGCGCCTGCGGTGGGCATGGTCGTCGGGCCGCAGGCCTATCACCGCCTGCCGGCCATGCTGGATCGCGCGGTGAAGGGCGAGCGCTCCACCGATACCGACATGCCGGAGGACGCGAAGTTCGCTGCCCTCCCCCGGCGCCGCAAGGTCGCGCCCACCGCCTTTCTCACGGTGCAGGAAGGCTGCGACAAGTTCTGCACCTATTGCGTGGTGCCCTATACGCGCGGCGCGGAAATCTCCCGCCCGTTCAAGGAGCTGGTGGACGAAGCTGCCAGACTGGTCGATGCAGGCGCACGCGAGATCACGCTGCTTGGCCAGAACGTCAATGCTTGGAGCGGCGAGAACGACCTTGGCCATGCCGTCGGCCTCGACGGGTTGATACGGTCGCTGGCCGCCCTGCCCGGCCTGCAGCGCATCCGCTATACCACCAGCCATCCCAACGACATGAGCGACGGCCTGATCGCCGCGCATGGCGAAGTGGAGAAGCTGATGCCCTACCTCCACTTGCCGGTGCAAAGCGGATCCGACCGGGTGCTGAAGGCGATGAATCGCAGCCACACGGCAGGAAGCTACCTCAAGCTGCTCGACCGCTTTCGCAAGGTGCGGCCGGACATCGCGCTATCGGGCGATTTCATCGTCGGTTTTCCGGGCGAAACCGAGGCCGAGTTCGAGGACACGCTGCGGCTTGTCGAGCAGGTGCGCTACGCCCACGCCTTCAGCTTCAAGTATTCGCCCCGCCCCGGCACACCTGCTGCGGGCATGAACCACCAGGTCGCGAAAGAGGTTATGGACGATCGCCTCCAGCGCCTGCAGGCAGCGCTGGGCCGTGATCAGCTGGCCTTCAACGAGGCAAGCGTAGGCAAGACCTGCGAAGTGCTGGTGGAACGCAAGGGCAAGCTGCCCGGCCAGTGGCTCGGCAAGTCGCCCTGGCTGCAATCGGTATTCTTCGAGGGCGACGCGGAAATTGGCGACACCGTGCGCGTAGAACTGGCACAAGCCGGTCCCAATTCGCTCAAGGGCCGCGTACTGGAACGGGTCGCCGCCTGACAACGTTCAGGGCTTGAAGGCCTGACCCCTATTCCCCGTAGACATATTGACGCGAAACCGCCCTTGCCAGGCGGGACGAAGGGGCATTGGGGCGCAGGCTGTAGAGCGCCTGAAGATAGGCGCGATCGAACCGCGTAAGGTCTTCGGCCCCGCCCTCCTGCGGGAATGGCGAGGTGACGCTGGCAGGTTCCGTTTCATCGGCGCCGGGCGGTATGAAATCGGGCGCGAGAAGCCGCATGGTCGCATAATCGGCCAGCCTTTCGATCAGCATGCCCTGAGCGACCTCGCTGTCGATCAGGATCGCCGCGCTCACCACGCCCCTGCTGGAGGGCAATTCGGTACGGCTCGGCCAGGCATTGTCATTGAGGCGTGCGGTCACATTCAGCCCCGTGGGCGAGGCGACCATGCCCGCAACGTCGGTTCCGTACCTGATCCGGCGGCCACCCTGGTTGCGATCTTCCTCGTTGTGCCAGGCGACGATGCGATCGCCCCTCTCGACAGCGGCGTCGACCTCGACCCGCTCGTCCCGTGTTAACATGCCCACATGTTCGTTCTTGATGCGCTGGACGAGGCCCGGGATGTCATTATGGATCAGCACCTGCGCATTGACCCGGCAATCCTCGCCCTGCACCGGTACGCCCGTTTCAGCGGCGTTCTGGCGAATGCGCCGCTCGATGTATTCGTTGCCTGCACGGTTCAGTCCGCTGACGGAGACGCAAAGCGCATCGAGGAAGCGCGTCGCGGGAGTATCGTGGCCGTCATTCGCCGTCACCCGGCGCGCAAGTTCGCGAACGGCCTGCTCTTCCTGCTCCGTCACTCCCTCTACCACGATCTCGCTTTCGCCCGGATCAGCGTCCTGCGCCGCAAGAGGCTGCGCGCCCAGTGCGGCTGCAACGAACGGCGCCGCGGCGATCCAGTTGGTCATCTTCATGATCTGTCCTCCCCGAAATCAACAGGATGGAAGCTGGCTTGCGCCCCTTTCCGGGTCCCTCGGCAATCTATGAAAGGCCCATGTCTGCCGACCAAGGGCGTCTCATTCGCCCGGTTTTGTCCCGTCGGGAGCATATCGCAAATGTGACGGCTTTGCTACTTTCCACCAGACATCTGGGCGGCCCGCCTTGCCACGGGCCTTTCCTGGCTTATCTTCCATCATATCAGCGCGAAAGGAGTCGCCAGAGACCCATATGGCTCGCAAAGCCCATCGAGACGGCGGCAACCATGCCGCCACGCTCCGCCATCCCGAGGAACGCCGCGACGGATCGCGCCGCGCACGGGTGGAAGTCACCTTCGACGATCAGGCCGTACTCGGCGCATTGTTCGGAGAGTTCGACGCCAACCTCGTCCAGATCGAGAACCGCCTCGGCGTCTATATCGCAGCGCGGGGCGATACGGTCTCCATCGAAGGCACCGAAGACGACGTGGCCCGCGCGCGGGACGTGCTGGTAAAGTTGCACGAGAAGCTGTTGACGGGCACGGACATGGATGCAGGCGCAATCGACGCCCTCATTTCCATGACGGACGAGCCGACGCTGGAAGGCATCATAACGGGCGATGCGAAGGCGCCGCCGATCATGATCCGCACGCGCAAGAAGACGATCACGCCGCGCAGCGCCACGCAGGGCGATTACATGCGCCAGTTGAACAGCCGCGACATGATCTTTGCGCTTGGCCCCGCGGGTACGGGCAAGACCTATCTGGCCGTGGCGCAGGCGATCAGCCAGCTCATCACCGGCAGCGTGCAACGCCTGATCCTCTCGCGTCCCGCAGTGGAGGCAGGCGAGAAGCTGGGCTTCCTGCCCGGTGACATGAAGGACAAGGTCGATCCCTATCTGCGCCCGCTTTATGACGCGCTCTACGATTGCATGCCGCCCGAACAGGTGGACCGGCGCATCGCATCGGGAGAAATCGAGATCGCGCCTATCGCCTTCATGCGCGGGCGCACGCTGGCCGATGCCTTCGTCATCCTCGACGAGGCGCAGAATACCACGCGCGAGCAGATGAAGATGTTCCTCACCCGCTTCGGTCAGAACAGCCGCATGGTGATCTGTGGCGACCCCCGCCAGGTGGATATTCCCGGCGGCGACAAGATGAGCGGCCTCGCCGATGCGGTCAGCCGCGTCGAAGGGCTGGAGGGCATCGGCGTCACCCGCTTTACGGCAGCGGACGTCGTGCGCCACCCGATCGTGGGGCGGATCGTGGAGGCCTACGAGGGCCCGGCCGAGGGGCGCGGGCACGCCGACTGACTGGTGGAACTGGAAATCGACATAGAGGACTGGCCCGAGGGCGAGTGGGAGGAGCTTGTTCAGCGCGTGTGCGAGGCCGCAGCCAAGGTCGCGCCCGAGCTCGCCAATCCGCGCCTTGTCACCAGTCTCCTCTTCACCGGCGATGCGCGGGTGCATGAGCTTAATCGCGAGTGGCGGCAGCGGGACAAGCCGACGAATGTGCTTAGCTTCCCGATGCTTGGTCGCGAGGATCTGGTCCATCTCGACCCCGATGAAGGCCCGCCCGAGATGCTGGGCGACATCGCCCTCGCCCATGAAACCTGCGCCCGCGAAGCCGAGGCGAAGGGCATCGCGCTGGAGGACCACGCCGCCCATCTCGTCCTCCACGGCCTGCTGCATCTTGCCGGTCACGACCACGAAATATCCGGCGAAGACGCCGAGAAAATGGAACGACTGGAAGTAAAGGCGCTTGCACTTATGGGTATTGCAGACCCATATGGCGCGGCCACATCCTGAACGGAGAAAGTAGCAGGGCAATGCCCGATAGTGACAGACCTGACGATTCCCAAACCGGAGAATCGGAGAGTAGCAGCGGCAGTAGCTCCGGAGGCGGCCTCTGGAATGCCATCCGCTCATTGTTCGAGGAGCAAGGCGACACCAGCCTGCGCGCCCAGCTGGAAGAGGCCATCGACGAGCATGAGGACGAGACCGCCAACGGCGTGGATCGTCCATCGAAGGGAGACTTGTCCTCGGTCGAGCTGACGATGCTGCGCAATCTGCTGCATTTCAGCGAGCACGATGCCGACGACGTGGCGATTCCGCGAAAGGAGATCATCGCTGTCGAGGCCACCGCTTCATGGCAGCAAATGGTCGATCTTTTCGCCGAGCACGGCATCAGCCGCATGCCCGTCTATCGCGACCAGCTCGACGACGTGATCGGCATGATGCACCTGAAGGACGTTTTCGCCTACCTGGCCGGCGGGAAGGAGCCACCGGCGGACTGGACGGTACTGATGCGCCAGCCGCTCTACGTGCCGCAGGCTCGCGGTGCGCTGGACGTGCTTGCCGACATGCGCTCGCGCCGGGTGCACCTTGCCATCGTGGTGGATGAGTTTTCGGGCACCGACGGCATCATCACCATCGAGGACCTCGTCGAGGAAATCGTCGGCGAGATCGAGGACGAGCATGACGAGGCGCCGATCGAGCAGGTCGTTGCCGTCGACGACGGCGTGTGGGACGCCGATGCCAGCGTGGAGCTGGAGGACGCTGCCGAGGTGGTGGGCGATCCGCAGCTCGCGGTAGTGGAAGAAGCGGTGGACACTTTGGGCGGTCTCGCCTTCGTGCTGGCAGAGGAAGTGCCGCAGCCCGGCACCATCCTGACCCACCCCAGCGGCTGGCGGATCGAGGTGACGGCGGGCGACGAAACCCATGTCACGCGCCTGCGTCTCCACCGCCCCGAAACCGAGGCGGCACGATCAATCGACTGATTGTCCAAGTCCTTCGCGTTGCAGCATTTCTTGTGCAATGCGGCAAAAACCTGTTGGGCCGCTGTGATTTGGCCTCGACAGAACCAACAATTGATCAGAGATTGTAACCATGCGTCGCCTGCCCCCTTTGCGCGCCCTCGAAGCGTTCATCCGCGTGGTGCGGCTGGGATCGGCGCGTTCGGCGGCGAGTGAGCTTGGCCTCAGCCCGTCCGCCCTTTCGCGGCGGATCAGCAACCTCGAGAGTTTCACCGGGCGCAAGCTGTTCTCGCGCTCCGGCCAGTCGATGAAGCTGACCGACGAGGGCCGCGTCTTCTACGATGCCGTGGCCCCGCACCTCGAATCGCTGGCTGCCGCGGTCGAATCGCAAAGCGAGAACCTCCAGTTGTTGCGCCTGCGCCTCGGCGTCATGCCGCTGTTCGGCACCCAGCGGCTGTTCCCCCGTTTGAGCGAGCTGCGCAAGGCGCATCCGCGCCTGCATCTCGATATCGATACCGGGCCCCACCTCGTGGACCGCGTGGGCGATACGCTGGATGCGGCCATAGCCTTGACCGTGCAGCCGGACGCCTCGCTCTATTCCGTGCAGCTGGACCAGAACACCGTCCACGCCATCGCCAGTTCGCAGCTGGCGGACGAGATCGGGGAAAACCCGGATATTGAGGTGCTCTCGCAGCAGACCTTCCTCCTGCACACCGACATGGTGATGAGTTTCGATGCCTGGAAAGCCGCGCTGGGTCTCGAGAAGCTGCAACCGGCCGCCATCGACCATTACGATTCCGGACAGCTTATCCTGGAAGCCGCCGCGCAGGGCATGGGCATTGCCATGATGCATGACGATCATCTGAAACGCGTGAACGATCCCCGGCTTGCCCGCCTGTTCGATGCGAAGATCGACAGCCCCTATTCCTACTGGTTCATTTGCCGTCCCGCCGACCTTGAAGCGCGACCGGTGCGCATATTCCACGATTGGCTCGTGCAGGCGGGGCTCTAGCCAGCGACCCGCGAACCCCTCTGGCGCCCGGCGGGAAATTGAGGCATCCTCGGGCAAAGTCAATGAGGGAGGACTGTCTGATGAAACTTGCCGCACTGCTTGCCGCCACCGCCGCCATGGCGCTTGCTTCGCCCGCCGCTGCCCAGATGCGGGCACTGAACGATCCGGTCACGCCGCATCCCGACCCCGAGAGCCTGTTCACCAGCGACGACCCGCAGGAGAACCGCAACGCCCAGGCTGCGCTGCACATCATGCGCGAGCTTCTCCAGTGCAACCAGTGGGACCGGGCGGGCGAGTGGCTGACCGATCGTTACATCCAGCACAACCCGATGGCTGCCTCTGGCCTCGAGGGCGTCGTGACATACTTCACCGAAGTGGCGCAGGTGGAACGGGTGGACGATTGCGGCGAGCTTACCAGCCCGATTGTCGAAGTCGTCGCCGAGGATGACATGGTGGTGGTCCTGATCCAGCGCGAGGTTCCCTATGCGGACAACCCGGACGAGACCTACACCACGACCTGGTTCGACGCCTGGCGCTTCGTCGATGGCAAGGCCGATGTTCACTGGGATCCGGCCACCCTGCCGACGCGCCCCGCCCCTGCTCCAGCGGCCTCCGCTCCGCAGGACGAGCAGGCCGCCCGCGCCGAGATCGAATCGCTGATGTGGCGCTACGTGCGCGCCGCCGACACGCTGGATGCCGACGCCTATGCCAGCGTCTTCACGCCGGACGGCAGCTTCAATTCCACGCAGGGTCACGAAGCGCTGCGCGCGATGATCGAGGGCATGGCCGAGGGGCAGGAACAGCGCCGCGCCGAGGGGACGCTGAACGGCAAGATGTATCACGTGATGGCGAACCAGACGATCGAGTTCGTCAATCCCGATCACGCCCGCGTGCACTATTACTGGCAGACGATGTTCGCCGGCAACGACCTTGCCAATCCGCCGCGCATTGCCGCGGGCGGCCGGGGCGTGGACGATGTGGTGCGGGTGGATGGCGAATGGCTGATCCAGAGCCGCAACGTGGTGCCCACCGAAGGGTGAGCGAAAAAGGGGCGCCGCAGCGGGCGCCCCTTTGAACAATCAGGCGACGGTAGCCTTGACGATCTTGCCCGGATTGGCGGGCGGTTCGCCGGTGGGCAGCGCGTCGACATGCTCCATGCCGCTCTCGACCTCGCCCCAGACGGTGTACTGGTTGTCGAGGAAGCGGGCATCGTCGAACACGATGAAGAACTGCGAGTTCGCGCTGTTCGGGTCCTGCGTGCGGGCCATCGAGCACACGCCGCGCACATGCGGAACGTTGCTGAATTCCTGGCTGAGATTGGGCTTGTCGGAGCCGCTCATCCCGGTGCCGGTCGGGTCGCCGCCCTGCGCCATGAAGCCGGGGATCACGCGGTGAAACACCACGCCATCGTAGAAGCCTTCCTTCGCCAGCTCGGTGATGCGGGCAACGTGGTTGGGCGCAACATCATCACGCAGCTTGATCACGACATCGCCGGTGTTGCCCTCGCCAGTGTCGAGGGTGAAAGTCAGTTTCTGGTCTGCCATCGGGTATCTCCTTTGAATGGGTTGCGGGCGAGGTAGAGGATCGCCGCGGCAAAGTCACCAGCACCGGCGCATGAGCCGCCTTGCTTTTGCGGCCACAGTGCATAGACGCGGGAAAGCCATGGCCGAAACCGATCTCCACGAACGCGACGAAGAGGCGCCCGTCCAGGGCGAAGGCGAGCAGTTCGACGAGGAGAACCGGCTGCGGCCCGAATTCGTCAACCAGGTGCGCGATGCGCTGTATGACGAGATCGAGGACAGCGTCTACGAGCTGGTGGAACCGCTCCACCCCGCCGACATCGCCGACCTGTTCGAACTGCTCGAACGGCGCGAACGCCACGATCTTGCCGCCGCCATAACCGACCTGATGAGCGGCGACGTGGTCGCCGAACTGAACGACTATGTGCGCGAGGACATGGTCGAATCCCTCCCGCCCGAGGCGGTGGCGGAGATCGTCGGCCAACTCGATACCGACGATGCCGTCCAGCTCATCGAGGACCTGAGCGAAGGCGACCAGCGCGCGATCCTTGCCGAGGTGGAAGCGGCCGACCGCGCGGTTATCGAGACGGCCCTCGCCTATCCGGAGGAATCCGCCGGCCGCCTGATGCAGCGCGAGCTGATCGCGGTGCCCGATTCCATGACGGTGGGTGACCTCATCGACTATTTGCGCAGCAGCGACGACCTGACGACCGAGTTCTGGGAAGTGTTCGTGGTGGATCACCGCTTCCACCCGCTTGGCACCTGCCAGCTTTCCTGGATCCTGCGCACGCCGCGCTCCGTCCAGCTGACCGATGTGATGAAGCGCGACCAGACGCTGATCCCTGTCGACATGGACCAGGAAGAGGTGGCGCTTCGTTTCCAGAAATATGCGCTGATCTCCGCCGCCGTGGTGGACGAGAGCGGGCGCCTCGTCGGCCAGCTGACGGTGGACGACATCGTGCACATCATTTCCGAGGAAGCGGGTGAAGACGCCCTCCTGATGAGCGGTGCGGGTGAAGGCGACATCAACGAGCCGCTGCGCGATGCCTATTCCGCCCGCGTGCGCTGGCTGATCGCCAATCTCGGCACCGCCGTGGTGGCGAGCGCCATCATCGCCTATTTCGGTGCCGCGATCGAGCAGCTGGTAGCCCTCGCCGTGCTCATGCCCATCGTCGCCAGCATCGGCGGCAATGCGGGCACGCAGACCATGGCCGTGACCGTGCGCGCCATCGCCATGAACCAGCTCACCAAGTCGAACACGCGGCGTATATTGTGGCGAGAGCTGCGCGTGGCGCTGATGAACGGTGCCACCATCGCGGTGCTGATCGGCATAGCGGTGGGCCTGATCTACACGCCGCAGCTGGGCGGGGTGATCGCGGCCGCCATGATCGTCAACATCATCATCTCGGGCATGGCGGGCGTACTGGTGCCTGTCGTCTTCGACCGGCTGGACCAGGATCCGGCCGTCGCTTCCAGCGTGTTCGTGACGATGATTACCGATTCGATGGGCTTCTTCGCCTTCCTCGGCCTTGCCGTGGCGAGCGGGCTTGTGAGCATGTGATCGGCGAACCTGGAACACATGGAACACGGTCCTGAAGGGAAAACGCCCGGCCCCTGAACGAGGCTGACGATGGCGAGAATGCGACGGTTCGGGACAGGTGCCTGCATGGCGCGGCTGTTCACGGCCCTGCCTGTTGTAGGCAAGGCGTGCCGCGCGGTTTTCCGCGGCACACGATCTCCTGATGGCAAAGGGGGGACGGCCCGCGCCGCCCCCCGAGCTTTAAGGTTTCGCCAAGAGCCTAGAGCCCCACGATCCCGCCATTGTCGCGCGTGATCGCAACCACGCCGGAACGCGGACGACCGGAAAAGTCGCCATTCTCGCTCTGCGGCCAGTTGCTCGAAGGCGCCGATGGGTCACCATCTTCGCCCGGATGCTGGATACCGACGAACAGCGTGCGGCCATCGGGCGTGCTGTCCACCCCGGTGATCTCGCACTCATTCGGTCCGACAAGGAAGCGCCGCAGCGTGGCGAGGGTCGGGCGCGCGCCGACCACGGTCTGCTGCATCGAGGTCTTGCCGTCGGCGTCCATGCCCATGACGGTGATGGTCTCGCCATCGCCGACCTGGCCAGGCAGGGCGGCAAGCATCATGTCGTTTCCGCGGTCGTCCATCGAGCCATCGTCGGTCTGGATCCAGGCCAGCGGAGTGACCTGGCCGGCAACGTTCTGCGAACGCGAGAACCACAGCCCGTCCGGCGAGGAGAAGTCGTTGTCCCGCGACAGCCGCGAGATGTTGCGATCCACGCCCCGCTGTTCACGGTCCGCGGCATCGGCACCGAACAGGTAGATGTCCCAGGTGAAGGACATGGCGGCGGGATCGTCGCCATTCTCGCGTATCCGGATGATGTGGCCATTGGGATTGCCATAGGTGCTGGAAGGCGGATCGTTGTAGAAGCGCGGATTGGCCGCGTTCACCTCCTCGATCGGACGGCTGGAAGAGCGGTTGTTAGTGAGCGTCAGGTAGATCTCGCCCGTCACCGGATTGCTGGCCGTCCACTCCGGCCGGTCCATGGTTGTCGCGCCCACGGCGTCGGCGGCCAGGCGGGTGTGCACGAGCACGTCGGCCTGATCGGCGAACGCGTAATCCGGCAGGTCGGGAACCTGGCCGAACACCAGTGGCAACCAGCGCCCGGTGCCGTCCTCGTCGAACCTGGCGACATACAGCGTGCCATTTTCGAGATACTTGTCGCCGATGGCGAGGCGGTTGCCCGCACGGCCATCCTCCTCTGACCAGGGCGTATCGGAGACGTATTTGTAGAAATACTCGTTACGCGAATCATCGCCCATGTAGACGGCGAGGCGGCGGCCAGCCGTCACCTTGCCGAGCCACGCGCCCTCATGTCCCATGCGGCCCAGCGCCGTGCGCTTGCGCGGTTTGGAATTGGGATCGTAGGGATCGATTTCGACCACCCATCCATACTGGTTCGGCTCGTTGCGGTAATCGCTCGTCGCGCCATCGGCAGCATCACTGGTGGCGCGAGCGTCCCACTTGGAAAACAGGTCCTGCGGCAACGTCGTGGCCTGGACGGTCGCCCAGCCGTAATTGCCGGGATTGCCTCTCACGCCGTACCGCAGGAGGCCCCGCAGTTCCTTCGCGGTACGGAACTGTTCGTCGCCTGCGCGCAGGAAATATCCCGCCCAGTTTTCCTCGCAGGTCAGCAGCGTGCCCCAGCTGGTCGCGCCGTTGGCGCAATTGTTGATCGTACCGCGACCGTCCGTACCCGCTGGCGAGTACTTCGTCTTCACGAGGTCCGAGCCACGGACAGGGCCGTAGATCTCGGTCGGCGTGTTGGGCGTGATCCGCCGGTTCAAGCTGCCGCCCTGCACGTATTGCCAGTCACGCATCCGGCGGCCCCGACCTTCGCCGGAATTGCTGGCCATGCCCTCGTCGCGGATTTCCGTGAAGGACACGCCATGCGCCTCGATCTCCTTGATCGCTTCGTCTTCGGGACGGGTCCCTCCCGTGGTCGTAGGGCCGGCGGGGTGGAGATACTGTACGTTCAGGTTCTCGTGGTTCTGCGCGAGGATCCCGCGCGCGGACGAATTGTCGTCGCGCTGGCCCTGCTCGTTCAACCCGAAATAATACAGCGCATCGCCATGATCGCCGATGCGGCCTGCAAAGTTGGTGTCGGTCCCGTCATTCCTGAAGGCGGGTACGCCGACCAGGATGGGATCGCCAAGCGCGGTAAGAACCTTTACCGAATAACCGCGCGGCACGGTGACGACATCGGTGAAATTCTTCTCCACCACCTCGAAGTTGAGGCGCGCAGGTTGCACCTTCACCCGGCGCTCCCTGCGGGCACCGTTCTCGCGAACACTGAAGCGGAATTCAGTTTCCTCGGCTACGGCAGGAGCGATGAAGCTTGCGGGCGCATATTCTGCCGTCAGGAACTCGACCGGCTGGCCGGCGGTCTGCGCGACCGCTCCATCGAGCGGTGCCAGCGTGATCATGCTTCCCGCCGAGGCGACGATCGAACCGTCATCGCTGGCGTCCGAAATCGCCGCGACCGGACTGTCGTCGCTGCCGCACGCGGCCAGCATCGTGCTCCCGAACACCGCGGCGCCTGCCGCCTTGCCCCCGCCCAGGATAGTGGCGCGCCGGGAGACGCGCTTCTCGATCAGGGAAATGAGGGAGGGATTATCGCTGCGGTTGGTGTCGACGTCTCCGTCGCTATAGGATGCTACGCCGACTTCGCACTGCATCGACGTCGTAATCTGCTTGTCCATGAAGAATTCCCCTCGAGTCTTGGTATCGACTGGGGAGGGACGATAGTTTTCGATCGTGATGTTTGACTGACAGAACGGAGACACAATGGTTAAGGGTTTGTGACCCCGTGCCCTCGTCGTGTCACAAGCAGGGCCGCACCGACCCATCGCGAATTCCAGCGGCGCTACATCCTCCTAGCGAATGGCCACCGGGTTCACGATCGCCTGCACGCTGCCCTTCAGTCTCGCGGCACCCAGGACGAAAAGGAATTCGTTCACTTCGTCCGCAGCCAGTTCGCTCGTATTGATCGTCTCGAGGATGTAGATGCCGTGTTCGGCGATCAGCATGGCATGGACGGGCAGTACGCTGCCATCCGCGGAGGGAGCGTTGGTTTCGAGGCCCGCCGTGTCGGAGCCAACGGCGACCACGCCCTGCTCCGCAAGCCAGGCAGCGGCGCTGGCATCGATGCCGGGCGCCTGGGTGATGAAGACTTCCGGTTCGTCCAGCCGCGACTGCCAGCCGGTGTGGAACACCACGACATCGCCCGCGCGTACCTCCACGCCTTGCGCTGCGGCAGCGGCTTGCACGTCGGCGGCGGAAAATGCGTCGAGCGGCTCGTTCACTTCCACGCCGCGATAGGCGGCCATGTCGATCAGCACGCCGCGGGTGGCGATGGCAGGAATGTTCTCCGCGCCGTAGCGCACCAGCCCATCCTCGCGCATGATCTCGCCAGCGGGAACGCCGTTATAGTGCACGCCGTCGATGCCGATATGGCCGAGCCCGTCGATCTGCGTGCCGATGCCGAGGTGGGTTTCCACCCGGTCGTCATGGCCCGTAACCCTGTTCGGCCCGTTTACGCCGAGGTCGACAACCCGCATCGCATAGGTGCGCTCGCCCCAGACCGGGGTTTCCGGTCCGCTCACCACGCCCAGCCGGTAGACCTTGCCCTGCGTGACGAGATCGGCGGCATCGCGCACCATTTGCGTGGTGAGGCCGGTGAGAGCGCCTGCGTCGGGATCGGTATAGAGCGGCTCGCCCGCCGCCGCTTCGTGGTTGTCCCTGGCCTGTACGGTTCCGCCGACAAGCGCGATTGCCGCGGCCATTCCCATCATCTTGCGCATCTCAAGTCTCCCTCTCCCATTGAAGGCAGAGTGCGACGGGGCGAACGCCTTGGCAAGTCTCCCGCGCACTGGCAGCGGTACCACCGCGCCACTTGAGCGTGCTTTACGCGACCCTATCTTGCAATGGATGCCGCTCAATCTCACCAAGATCGCTTTTGGCGCGAAGAGCTATGCCGATATCGAGGAATGGTACGCCAATCGTCCGCACTTCAACGTCAACACCCGCTATCGGCCAACGCGCTGGGAAGAGACGATCGGCGGCTCGCTATACTGGATCCACGAGCACAATATCGTCGCCCGTTCCACTATCCTGGGATATGAGCAGCAGGACAATGGCCGCTGGTGGATCGCGATCGAACCGAAGCTCGTGCGCGTCCTCCCCCGACCCAAGCGCGCACACCAGGGCTGGCGTTACCTGAAGGGCGAGCCGCCACGCGATCTGGAGGACGGCGAGGAAGTGGGCGATCTTATTCCCGGCCGCTTGGCAGGGAAGCTGCAGAGGCTGGGACTGATCTAGTATTTGTCCACACCCCATTGTCCCGGCGCAATATCGAAAGGTATCGTTGAAAGAAAACAAGGAGTCGCAAGTCTTGTCAGATCAAGCCGATACATTCGCAGCGCAGCATCGCAGGATCCTCCTCGCCCGGCTCTACACCGCGGTTCGGCCTTCGATCGAACAGGACGGAACGTCCGGACAAGGCACGGATAGCGGCGATTATCTGATCGAGAGCCCGCGCATCCCGGTACGGAGTTCGACCTTGGGCGATTCACTCAGGAGAGCGCTGGAAGACGTTTGATCTCGGGCGGTTGTTCTCGGAACTTGAAGGCCCTCCCTCCCGTTGGTCGGAAAAGGAGATAATTCATGCCAGAACGCCAGAGCCGTCACCCCGACAACGAACTGATCGACAAGATGCAGGAAGGCGCCACGCCCTCGCAAGGCAGCCGTTCCGGTGGGGAAGTGAATACCCGCGTTGGTACGCGCGACGAGATCAACCGGGCCACCGATCCCGACAATCGAGAGCCGGAAGTCGGCAGCGACAATCCTTCCGAAGATGCCAAGAAGGGCCCGAAGACTCGCGCCGCAATCCAGAACGAGCGTAACGACTCTTAGATTGCGGACATTCAGGCCGCCGCTTCCATGTTGGCGATCTGCAGCAGTGCGCGCGCAAAGTTTTCAGGCTCCTGCGCGCCTTGCAGTCCATATTTGTGATTGACGACGAAGGTCGGGACGGCGGCAATACCGCCTTCCCGGCCCCGTTGTTCTTCGGCACGCACGGCGATGGCCAGCGCCTCGTCATCCAGCGCGGTAGCGGCGGCCTCGCGGCTTAGCCCGGCTCCCTCGCACAGGTTCAACAGCACGTCCCGGTCCGCCATATTGGCTCGCTGCTGGAAGTGTGCGGCGAACATGGCCTCCTTCAGACGCGTCTGCTCAGGCGGGCCATACTCAGCCAGAGCCCATCGGAGCAATTTGTGGCAATCGAAGGTGTTCCACATCATTGCAGGGGGCGCTTCGCCCTCGCCCTGATATTCGATGGGGAAGCCCACCCGTTCCGCCGCGCCCGCCAGTTCGGCCCGCATGGCCTCGACCTCTTCCTCGCTGCGATTGTAGGTCTTGGCCAGATGCTCGGACTGCAAGCGGCCCTCCTGCGGCATGTCCGGGTTGAGCTCGAAGGGCATCCAGCGGATCGTCACATCGACATCGTCCGACGCCATCCGCGCACCCTCGATGAAACTGCGATAGCCGACGAGGCACCACGGACACATCACGTCCGACCATATATCGACGATCATGGGAGTGCCATTGGACGTGTTCATGCGGTTTTCTCCAGCCACCATTGCAGCATGTAATTCGCGATCGCGGTGGCGGGCGGCGGCACGAAGCTTTTCGCCGCGCTGCCGTTGGCGATGGCATCCGCGACTTCTTCGCGGGTGAACCAGCGGGCATCCTCGATCTCGGTTCTGTCTATCACGAGCTCGCGCGCCTCCGCAAAGCCGTGACAGCCGATCATCAGTTGCGAGGGGAAAGGCCAGGGCTGGCTGGCGATGTAAGTGGCGGAGTGGACGCGCACACCGACCTCTTCCAGCACTTCGCGCGTGACGGCCTCTTCCACGCTCTCGCCAGGTTCGATGAAGCCGGCGAGCGCGGAATAGCTGCGCTCCGGCCAGCCACGACCGCGACCGACGAGCAGGTCTCCATCGCGCTCCACCAGCATGATCGCGACAGGATCGACGCGCGGGAAGTGCTGCGCCTCGCAGGCTTCGCAATTGCGCTGCCAGCCGCCCTTGGCGATATGGGTGGAGCTACCGCAGCGCGCGCAGAAGCGATGCCGCGCATGCCAGTCCGCAACGCTGCGTGCGCCGCCGAACAGCGCGAGCTCCGCTGCATCCAGTCGCGCCAGCGCCATCATCGTTTCGCGCAAGCTAACGGCGTGGCGCATATCACCTTCATCCGGCACGGCAACGAACAGCGGCGCGCCATCTCGCAGGCCGAGATAGACGAGTTCGCGATCGTCGCTCGCCTCCGGAAGGGCAGTGAAGGCGAGCGCGCCCTCGCCGTCGAACTGCGGCATCACGCCGTCGAGCGAAAGGAGCCTCGCATCGCTCCTCGCGCGCATTGCCGCGAGGCGCTCCGGATCGGCGCGGGTGTGGTCGTCACGGTCCAGATCATGGCCGGTGAAGGCTAATCCTGCACTCATCAGGCTTCCAGCAGACGCGCCGCATCCTGTGCCACGACCTGCGGGAAATCCGCCTGCACGCCATAGGCCTCTGCAGGCATGTACTGCGTCATCAGATTGTGCCGCAGCCCCCATTCGAGGTTCACGAGGCCGACCGTGCCCGCCGCGCCGAACCAGCCGAACAGCCCCTCGGTCTCGCCCTGTCCGACAAGGCCGCCCGCGCCGAAACCGAACGTCCTGCCGTTGGATGTGAAGGCGCCATCGGACGCCAGTGTCTCCGGGAAGAGATTGGATGTCGCCAGCCGCACCGCAGCCTCGCTGGCGACGCGCGTGCCCTCTATCTCGCCCCGGCCCGCCAGCATTTGCAGGAACCGGTCATAGTCGCGCGAGGTCGAAACGAGACCCGCCCCGCCGAACGGAAACGCGGGCTCGTCCAGGTAAACAGAACTCGACGGCAGGTCGACCGGCAAGGGAATACCACCCATCAGGAAGTAGTTGCCGGTAAAACGGCCGACATCCTCGCGCTGGACGCGGAAACCGGTGGAGGTCATGCCGCAGGGCTCGAAGATGCGCTGTTCGAGAAAGGAATCGAAGGCCTGTCCGGTCACCACCTCGATGACGCGACCCAGCAGGTCGAGACCGACCGAATAGCTCCACCGCGTGCCCGGCTGGTAGACGAGCGGCAGTTCGGCCAGAGCATCGGCGAACTCGGCAAGGCTGGATGCGGGCCTGCCGCCGAAGAATTCCTGCGCGATGGCGAGGTTGCTGATTTGTCCCGGCACCACGCCATTGGCCCGGTAGGCGGCGGAAATGGGGCCTTGCTGGATGATGGAATAGCCAAGGCCCGAAGTGTGCGTGAGCAGGTGCCGGATGGTAATCGGCCGCTCCGCCGGCACAAGGTTGTCGCGCGTGATCGGTCCGTCATACTGGCGCTGCACCTGCATGTCGGAGAAAGCAGGCAAGATGTCGGCCAGCGGCTGGTCGAGCGCGAGCAAGCCCTCGTCGATGCACATCACCGTGGCGAGACCGGTGATCGGCTTCGTCATGGAATAGATGCGGAAGATGGTATCCGGCCCCACCTCTCCCGAGCCGCCAAAGGTTCGCGACCCTGCCGCAATGAACTCGGGATCGTTCTGCTGCCAGCCAAGGCCTGCCACCATGCAGGCAACGCGGTCCCGGTTGACATAGCCGTTGACGAACTGGCGCACGCCCGGCCAGCGCGAGCTTTCCTGCGCAAATGCAGGCGCGGTAAACGGCAGGGTAGAGGCAGCGGCACCCGCTCCCAGCACGGCAGAGCCGCGCAGGACGGCACGGCGCGAGAGGAAATCGGCGAAAATCGGCTGCTGCATGGAGAAAGCGTCCTTTGGCTGACAGGCTCCTGGAAATGAGCCCTAACGAGCAGGCTGGCGAGCGGCAAGCTTGCAGGACGGTGCTGTATTGCCTATCTATAACACATGCTGAACGTCGTCTCCATTCTCATCGGCCTGCTGTCGCTGATCATCGTCATTCCGGCCCAGATCCCGCTGCTCGGATGGGCGAACTGGATCGCCCTGCCATTCGTTGTGGCAGGCATCGTGGTGGGTCAATTGTCGAGCAGCAATGGCGGTCGCAATTTCTGCCTGGTCGTCTTCGCGATCGCCGTCGTCCGCCTCATGCTCGGCGGCGGGCTGTTCTAGTCGCGGTCCGAAAGGGCGAGCGCCGCAGCCTTCGCGAACAACGTGGGAAGGCCCGCGTCCTCGATTCGCTCTACCGGCCACCATTCGCCCTCGCCTTCGGGCTGGGCCGCGCTGCCCGCATGGATCGCCACGCCCAGTTCAAGGTCGAAATGGGTAAAGCCGTGGCGTACGACGCCGGCCGCACGCCACGCTCCCGACACCGGTGGGTCATCCTCTCCATCGCCGCGCGCGGACCAGCCATCGTCGGGCAGCGCGCGCATACCGCCGAGCATGCCCTTGCCCGGTCGCTTGACCAGCCAGACCTGACCGGCGCGCTCGATCCAGAAGGCGGTGCCCGTGCGGCGGGGCTTGGGCTTTTTCTTCGCCTTTACGGGGAGCGCCGTCGGATCTCCCTCGGCACGCCCCCGGCACGCGCTCGCGACCGGGCATAGCAGGCACCGCGCGTCGCGGGCGGTGCAGATGGTTGCGCCCAGGTCCATCATGGCCTGCGCGAAATCGCCGGAGCGCTCGTCCGGCGTGATGCTGTCCGTCGCCTCCCGGATTTCCCGGCGTGATCCCGGCAGGGGCTCGCTGATCGCGAACAGCCGCGCCACTACCCGTTCGACATTGGCATCGACCACGACGGCCCGTTGCCCGAAGGCGATGGCGGCGACAGCGGCGGCGGTGTAGGCGCCGAGCCCGGGGAGTTCGCGCAGCTCGGCTTCGGTCTGCGGAAAGCCACCGCGCGCCGCCACTTCCCTCGCGCATTTCACCAGGTTGCGGGCGCGCGAATAATAGCCAAGCCCTGCCCAGGCGGCCATCACGTCCGCCTCGGACGCCTCGGCCAGCGCCTCCACATCGGGCCAGGTCTCGGTGAACTTCATGAAATAGGGCCCAACGGCAGCGGTAGTCGTCTGCTGCAGCATCACCTCGGAGAGCCATACGCGGTACGGGTCCGGCGGCGGCGCGCCCGGCGGGCTGCGCCACGGGAGGGCGCGCGCGTGGCTGTCGTACCAGTCGAGAAGGTCGTCGGAAATCG
Organism: Aurantiacibacter poecillastricola; assembly: GCF_030730945.1. Classification (GTDB taxonomy): domain Bacteria; phylum Pseudomonadota; class Alphaproteobacteria; order Sphingomonadales; family Sphingomonadaceae; genus Alteraurantiacibacter; species Alteraurantiacibacter poecillastricola. Next base: position 308,224 of record NZ_JAVAMS010000002.1, on the reverse strand, counting down.
TGGCGGACAGAGTAGCGGTCACGCCGCGCCTATGGCATGGGACGCTCCTACATGGAACGTGAACCACCATCGAAACCGGGGAAGACTGGCCGTCCCGCCAGGAGCAGCGGCAAGGCGGCCAAGCCCTACTCCCGCCCGCGCGGCGGGCCGGCGCGGCCCGTGGCGGACCTCGTGCCGCAGATCGGCCGCGCGGCCTTTCGTCGCTACGGCTTCGTGCAATCGAGCGTCGTTACCCGCTGGCCCGAGATCGTGGGCGAGCACCATGCCAAGGTCTGCGCGCCCGAAAGCATCCGCTTCCCTCCGGGCGAGAAGAGCGAGGGCATCCTGCAACTGGTGGTGCTGCCAGCCCATGCCCCGCTGATCCAGCATGTCATCCCGGAAATCATGGAGCGGGTGAACCGCTTCTTCGGCTATCGCGCAGTGGCAAAGGTGAAGATGCGGCAAGGCGCCGTTAAGCAGACACCTGCTGAAACGAAGCGAAGCGCGCCCCCGTCGCTCAAGCCCATTCCGATGGAGCTTGGCGACAGTCTGCGCGACATTGGCGACCCGGAGCTGAGGGCAGTGCTGGAATCGCTCGCGCGCTCGGTCGCGCAGAAGGAAGAGGACGACAATTGATGTTGCGCATGATTGGTGCCGTTACGCCTGCGATGGCCTTGGCGATGGCCCTCCCCGCCGCGCCCGCTCTGGCACAGAACTGGAATGCCGAGATCGAGCAGACCGAGAAGGGCTACATGCTCGGCGACCCCGAGGCGCCTTTGCAGCTCGTGGAATTCGTCAGCTATACCTGCCCGCATTGCGCCGAGTTCGAGAGCCAGGCCGAGGCGGAACTACGCTATCACTACGTTCACGAAGGCTATGCCGCCGTGGAAGTGCGGCACATGATCCGCAACCCCATCGACCTTGCCGCCGCCATGCTCACCGAATGCGGCGATCCGGCGAAGTTCTTCGACAATCACCGCGCCGTTCTCGCCACGCAGGATGAGTGGATCGCCCGTGCGCAAGGCCTTTCCGAAGGACAGCGCGCTCGCTGGCAGAGCGGGCCGCTCAACAGCCGTCTGAAAGCCATCGCCAGCGACCTGGAATTCGACGAACTGATGGAGCAGCGCGGACTTTCGCCTTCCGAGATCACCGCCTGCCTGAACGATGCATCGCGGGCCCAGGCCATTGTCGACCTGTCCGAAAGCAACGTTGCCGAGTTCCAAGTTCCCGGTACGCCCAGCTTCGTCCTCAACGGCGCGCTTCTCGAAGGTGTCCACACATGGCCTTCCCTGCGCGAGGTTCTTGTCGCGGAGCGGACCGAGAGCGAATAGGGGGACAAGCCTGTGCAAAAGCGCCGATTCGGGAAAACCTGCGCTTTTCAAATGCCAACCATCCCGGTCTACTCTGGCGTTTAGCCAATCGTGTATTCGCCAGACGCGACCGGACAGATCATGACGGGAAACACATGATGACCATTTCGCGCCGTATCGCCTTCACCGCCCTTGCCGCGCCGCTCGCGCTGGCGATCGGGGCCTGCTCCGACACTGCCGAAGGCGACGTCGCCGCCACCGAGGCCTTTGACGCCGTTCCCGCTCCCGAAGGGCAGGAGTGGACCGACGTGGTCGAGGTGACCGATTACGACGGCTACCTCCTCGGCAATCCCGACGCGCCGATAAAGCTGGTCGAATACGGCTCGCTCACCTGCGGGGCCTGCGCCAATTTTGCTCAGACCGGGGCGGACCAGCTGAAGGAAGACTACGTCAATTCCGGCATCGTCTCCTTCGAATTGCGTAACCAGGTGCACAACGCCTTCGACCTGACGCTGGCGGCCTTGGCCCGCTGCTCTGCGCCCGAGAGCTTCCACCCACTGGCGGACCAGGTATGGAAGAATTTCGACACGGTGATGGGGCAGATGCAGCAGGCACAGGGCCAGCTCGCCAATGTGGGCCAGTTGCCGGAGGACCAGCGCTTCGTCGCGATCGCCGATGCTGCAGGTTTCCTCGATTTCTTCGCCGCGCGCGGGATCAGCCGCGATCAGGCTCGCGCCTGCCTCGCCGATTCCGAAGAGGTGCTGGCAATCGGCACGCGGTCGGACGAGCAATCCACCGAGCTGGGCGTCGATTCCACCCCGACCTTCATCCTGAATGACCGCGTTCTCGACGAACGCAGCTGGGACGACCTCGAGGCCGTCCTGCAGACGGCGGGCGCGCGCCCGGTCGAGGGCTGAGGCTGACGGCGGGCGCGCATGGAGTTTCGCAAGCTTCGCCTCACCGGCTTCAAGAGCTTCGTCGAGCCCGCTGAACTGCGCATCGAACCCGGCCTGACGGGTGTCGTCGGCCCCAATGGCTGCGGCAAGTCCAACGTGCTGGAAGCCATCCGCTGGGTCATGGGCGAGAACTCGCCCAAATCCATGCGCTCGGGCGGCATGGAAGACGTGATCTTCGCGGGCACCGCCAACCGCCCGCCGCGCGATTTCGCAGAGGTCGTGCTTCATGCCGTGGACGACAAGGGCGAGCCGCTCGATGTCACCCGCAGGATCGAGCGCGGAGCGGGCAGCGCCTACCGCCTAAATGGCGACGACGTGCGCGCCAAGGATATCGGCCTGCTCTTCGCCGACGCCGCCACCGGCGCGCACAGCCCGGCGCTGGTGAGCCAGGGCAAGATCGCGCAGGTCATCGCGGCCAAGCCGACCGAGCGGCGCATGATGCTGGAGGAAGCGGCAGGCATTGCCGGCCTCCACGTGCGCCGCCGCGACGCCGAGAGCAAGCTGCGCTCTACCGAGAAGAACCTGGAGCGGCTTGAAGACCTGATGGCCGGGCTCGATTCGCAGATCGGGTCGCTCAAACGGCAGGCCAAGCAGGCAGAGCGCTACAAGAAGCTGTCGGACGAAATCCGAGTCGCTGAAGCACGCCTCGTCTTCGCCCGGTGGCGCGATGCCGCTGCCGCTGCCGAAGCCGCGCGCAGCCAGGCAAAGGCGGCAGACGAACGGGTCGCCACAGCGCAAGCAGCCGCAAAGGAAGCACAGGTAGCGCAGGCAATCCTGGCGCAGCGCCTGCACGAACTGCGCGACGACCTCGCCGACCGGCGCGACGATACCAGCGCACACGGCCACCGCATGGCCGCGCTCGCCAGCCAGCTTGAAGCGGCGGAAGAGCGGCTGAAGGACCTCGACCGGCAGAAGTCGCGTCTGGAAGAAGACAAGATCGATGCCGACCGCATGACGCGCGACGCTGCAAAAGCCCTGAAGGACCTCGAATCCGCTCTGGATGCCGGGGCCCGGGCGCTGGTGGCCGACGAGGCGAAGCGGCCCGATTATGCTGCGGCGGTGGAGAAGGCCGAGAGCGCCAGTCGCAAGGCCGAACTGGCACTTGCCAGGGCGACGGCAGATCATGCCGGTGTCGAGGCCGAATGGCGCGTTGCCGAAGCAGAGATAACACAGGCGCAGGCCCGGCTAGACCGGCTGGAAGCCGAAGCCCGCCGCCTTGAGGACCAGCGCGCGGCTCTGCTGGGCGAAAGCGATCCGGAGGAAGATGTCGCCGCGGCTCAGCAGACCGTAATGGACGCAGGCGAGCGCCTTGCTGCCTTGCGCGCCGGGCTCGAGACCGCGCGCTCGCGCAAGGATGAGCTTGCCACAACGCGCGACGAGGCGGCCTCGCAGCTCTCTACCGCACGCGCCGAACTCGCGGGGATCGAGCGCGAGTGGCAGGCACTCAAGCGCGACCGCGACGCCCGGGACAAGCGCCGGAAGGGTAGCCACGGCCTGCCTGCCGCGCTCGATGCCATCTCTGCCGAACCCGGCTACGAACGCGCCCTCGCTGCAGCACTGGGCCGCGACGCGAAAGCCCCGCTCGGTCAGCCGGAGGGCCAGGCCGAGGGGCGTTTCTGGACGGGATCGGAAGCGCCCTCCCCCGTTGGTGATAGCCTGGCGAAGCATGTGCGGGACTGCCCGCCGCAACTCAGTGCCCGCCTTGCGCTGGTACATGTCGCCGACACAGACGATGGCCGCGACCTCGCGCCGGGCGAATGGCTCGTCACCACGGACGGCTTCCTGCGCCGCTGGGACGGCTTCGTTGCACGCGGTGAAGGCGCTGCCGAAGCCGCACGGCTGGAGGCGGACAACCGCTTCGCTGCACTGGAAGAGCAGTTGCCTGCCCTGCGGTCTTCGGTCGAGACGGCGCAGGGCGCGCAGGAGGCGGCACAGTCCGAACTGGCGGAGTTGCAGCGTGAGCTCGTAGCCCGGGAGCGCGGCATTGCCGACGCGTCGGAGGCCGAGCGACAGGCGTTGCGCGCCCTCGACCAGGCAGAGGCAAGGCGCGAACGCCTCGCCGCGCGGCGCGAGGAACTGTCGCAGAGCAACGCAAATCTGGAGGAGCAGCGCAAGGCCGCCCTCGCCGACCTGGAAAGCGCGAGAGCGCGCAAGGCCGAGTTGCCCGATCCCGAAAGCGGGCGTGCGGCGCTGGAGGCCGCCCGCGCCAAGAACGAAGCTGCACGGGAAGCGGCACAGGCCGCTGCCGCCGCGCTTGCTTCGCATGACCAAGCCCTCGCTGTCGCTCGTGAGCGCGTGGCCACGCAGCGCGCCGACATGAAAAGCTGGCAGACCCGCGCAGGCGACGCAGCGCAGCGGCTCGCGGGAATGGAAGCCCGCTTCGAGGAAATCGCTGAAGAACGCGCCGTGATCGCCGCCAAACCTGCCGGACTGATGAAGGAGATCGAGGGCGGCGAGGCGGTACGCGCGCGGCTCGGCGAGGAGCTCGCCAAGGCCGAGACCGCCATGCGGGAGGCCGAGGAGCAGGCCCGCGCCGCCGACGCGCAACTGGCGCAAGTTACCGAGGCACTCTCCACCGCACGCGAGGACCGCGCAACGCTCGCCGCCCGGGCCGAAAACGAAGAACAGCGCCGGGAAGAAATGGCGCGACTTTCTGGCGAACGCTTCCAGTCGCCCCCGCCCCTGCTGCCCGGAAAGTTCGAATTCGACGAGGCGACGGTGCGGGATTCCAGCGCCGAAAGCGAGGAGATGGAACGCCTCAGCGCCAGCCGGGAGCGGATCGGTCCCGTCAACCTCGTCGCCGCAGAAGAATTGGAGCGGATCGAGGCCGAGCATGGCGCCAGCGCCGCCGAACAGGCAGAGCTAGCAGAAGCGGTTGCGCGCCTGCGCGGATCCATCGGCAATCTCAACCGCGAGGGCCGCGAACGCCTGCGCGCGGCGTTCGAGGAAGTGGACGGCCATTTCCGCAAGCTCTTCAACCGCCTGTTCGAGGGCGGGCAGGCGCACCTCGCGCTTGTGGATTCGGACGATCCTCTGGAAGCCGGCCTCGAGATCTATGCCCAGCCGCCGGGCAAGCGGCTACAATCGCTTAGCCTGCTGTCGGGCGGCGAACAGGCACTAACCGCAACGGCGCTTATTTTCGCATTGTTCCTAACCAATCCGGCACCCATCTGCGTGCTGGACGAAGTCGACGCGCCGCTGGACGATGCCAATATCGAGCGCTTCTGCGACCTGCTCGATTCGATGAACCGCGAAACCGCGACGCGCTACCTTATCGTCACCCACAACGCCGTTACCATGAGCCGCATGCATCGGCTGTTCGGCGTGACGATGGTGGAACGCGGCGTCTCGCGCCTTGTTAGCGTAGACCTCGGCGAAGCGGAGGCGATGGCGGCGGAGTAGGTTATCCGGGCTATCGCTCCAGCCCCACGGCAAGAAATGCCATCCCGAAAACAATGCAGACGACGACCACGAATCCGCTATTGTACCGACGAAAGCTACCTTTCTCAGCGCGTCGCCAAGCCACTGTCGCTGCGACCATTATAATCCCGCTTACTATTGCGCAGACAAGCTGTAGAAATGCCAAGGACGCGGTGACAATGCTGGCTACTATTGCGGGTACTGTGAGGAGCGCAATGTAGATCGGCAGCGCAAACACGCACCCAAAATACAAGTTGGCATCATTGCGCGCATTCCGCTGCATTTGCGCCTCCAGAGTTCGGTCCCTTCGATTACCCATCAATCCAGTACCGCCCGCGGACCAGGCCCCTTCAGTCCCAGCCTGTCATCCTTGTTGTAGAGCTGACATTTCGCCAGGCTCAGGCAGCCGCAGCCGATGCACTGGTCGAGCTGGTTGCGGGTGCGAGTGAGGAGGTTGATCCTCTCGTCGATCTGTTCGCGCATGGCACGGCTGATCTTCTGCCAGTCGGTGAGCGTGGGATTGCGGCCTTGGGGCAGCTGCGCGAGGTGTGCCTCGATCTCGTCCAGCCCAAGACCCAGCTTCTGCGCGATCAGCACGAAACTGACGCGGCGAATGTCGCTGCGCAGGAAACGGCGCTGATTACCGCTTGTGCGCAGGGGGTGGAGCAGACCCTTCTCCTCGTAGAACCGCAGCGCCGATACGGCGACGCCCGTGCGCTTCGACAAGTCGCCGATCGATATGAAACTCGCTGCCGGCATATTCCCCCCACGAGAAATTTTCCACATTAACTTGACCTCTACTTAGCTTGAGGTTGCATCAATGGGCAAGCAGTGATTCGGCGCACGCTTGCAGGCATGCCTCACAATCACTGCAAACCAGTGACTTGCAAGGAGGTTATTGCACAATGTCTGAAGCCCGAATCGAACACGTCAATCTCACCGTCAGCAATCTCGACAGGTCCATCGCCCTGTTCGAGGCCTTGTGCGGGTGGCATCTGCGCATCCGCGACCAGCACAGCGTGCGCGGCGAGTTCGCCCATGTCGGGGGCGACGACACCTATCTGGCCCTCTGGTCCGACGGCAGCGACCATTCAGGCCAGGCCAAGGGCAAGCCGATGAACCATGTCGGGATCGAGGTTCAGGACCTCGAAGCGGCAGAGCGCGTAGTTGTCGAAGCTGGTCTCGAGCCCTTCAATCAGGGACGATACGATCCCGGCCCGCATGGCTTCTACTTCTTCGACTGGGACGGCATCGAATTCGAGGTGGTCAGCTATGAATGAGATCGTCCCTCGCAAGCCGATGTTCGACAAGCCGCTTTTCCCGCGAAGGAAGCTGGACGAAAAGCCTCGCCCCGCACTTCCTCTGCGGCCTCAGAAAGCCTGATCGTAGACCCGCGCAATGTCCCCGTTCCATTCGCCGTGATAGCTATCGAGCAGGCGCTGGGCAGGGACCTTGCCGCTTTCCACGATCTCCTTGAGAGGCGCCAGAAAGCCGCTTTCGTTGTCGCCCATGGAGTTCTGCCTTCCGCGCGCAACCAGCCCGTCATGCGCGATGTCGAGCACGTGGCGAGCGAGGTCTTGCAAGGTGCCGCCGCGCGGCAGAGGCGCATCGAGGCCCTGAGCGGGAACGGCGTTTCGCAGGTGCTCGCGCTCTTCCATCGTCCAGCCCTTCACGAGATCCCACGCGGCATCGAGCGCGGCGTCGTTATACAGCAGGCCCACCCACAGTGCGGGCAGCGCGCAGATGCGGTTCCACGGGCCGCCATCGGCGCCGCGCATTTCGAGGAAGCTCTTAAGGCGCACTTCGGGAAAGGCGGTGGAGAGATGGTCCCACCAGTCGCTGGCCGTGGGCAGTTCGCCCGGGAGCGCTGGCAGCTCGCCCTTGAGGAAATCGCGGAAGCTTTGTCCGGCGGCGTCGATATAGGTGCCGTCCCGGAAGACGAAATACATCGGCACGTCGAGCATATAATCGACATAGCGCTCGTAACCGAAGTCTTCGTCGAACACGAATGGCAGCATTCCTGTGCGGTGCGGGTCGGTGTCGGACCAGATGTGGCTGCGAAAAGAGAGGAAGCCGTTGGGCTTGCCCTCGGTAAAGGGCGAATTGGCGAACAGCGCCGTGGCGAGCGGTTGCAAAGCGAGGCTGGTGCGGAACTTCTTCGCCATATCGACCTCTGAACCATAGTCCAGATTAACCTGAATGGTACAGGTTCGCAGCATCATGTCGAGGCCGAGCTTGCCCACACGAGGCATGTGCGCCTTCATGATCTGGTAGCGCTGCTTGGGCATGATCGGCAGCTCTTCGCGCGTCTTGTCGGGCCACATGCCGAGGCCGAGGAAACCAACGCCGCAATCCTTGCCCACTTCGCGGCACTGGTCGAGGTGACGCCCGGTTTCGGCGCAGGTCTGGTGTAGCGTCTCCAGCGGCGCGCCCGAGAGCTCGAACTGGCCCGCGGGCTCCAGGCTGATCGTGCCATCGACCCCGCTCATCGCGATCACCTTGGGCGTCCCGTCCGGACCGTTCTCCTCGACCGGCTCCCAGCCGAAGCGGCGCATGGACATAAGGATATCGCGAATGCCGCCGGCCTCGTCATAGGACGGCGCGCGGTGATCGGAGGTCTTGAAGACGAGCTTCTCGTGCTCGGTCCCGATGCGCCACTGTTCGCGCGGCTTGGCGCCCGCCTCCATCGGCGCGACCAGCTGGTCGCGGCTTTCGATCGGCGGTTCGGTCCCCTCGGCTGCCTTGCGCGTGCTCATGACTGCCAGCCCTTAGCGGATCGAGATCGATTGGCCACCAGCAAATTGTTTTAGTCCGGTTTGCAATCTTCAGCCCAATCACCCGCCACGCCCATCCACAAAGCGAGGGCGGCGATGGCGGCGGTTTCTCCTCGCAGGATGCGGGGACCGAGGGAAATCGGACGCGCCTGGGCGTGGGCGCGGATGGCCTCCCGCTCGGCATCGTCGAAGCCACCCTCGGGTCCGATCAGGATCGCTGCCTTGTGCGCTCCCTCGCGGCGTTCGGGGTAGCGGGTGAAGGTGAAGGCTTCGGCAGCGCTCTGGCCGCCTTCCTCGTCGGCGAAGAACAGCAGGCGGTCGGCGGGCCATCCGCGCAGCAGGGCATCGAGTTTTCGTGGCTCGACAAGGGATGGCAGGGCGGTCCGCGCGCATTGCTCCGCCGCTTCGGTGACGATGGTGCGAGCCCGCTCGGGGTTCAATTTGTCGGCCACGCAGCGGCGCGTGATGACCGGGTGGATGGCGCGCGCGCCCAGTTCGGTCGCCTTCTCCAGCACCATGTCGAAGCGATCCTTCTTCAGCAGCGCCGGGCACAGCCACAGGTCCGGCACGGCTTCGCGCGGGCGCAGCCGCTCGGATACCGAGAGCGTGACGGAGCGCTTGCCCGCTTCCGAAACGGTCGCGAGCCATTCGCCGGTCGCATCGTCGCACAAGATGACAGCGTCGCCCTCGGCAACGCGCATGACCTTGGCGAGATAGTGCCCCTGCTGGCCATCGATGGAGCGCTGCTGCCCCTCGGCAAGCTCGCCTTCCACGAACAGGCGCGGGGCGGATTTGGGCGGCCAGGCAGGTGTCGCGGGCATGGCTTTCCACTAGGGGCAAGCGAGGCTAACAGGCAAGTCATGTCAGCCGAGACCATCACGCCCGACAGCGAGCACAAGTCCCTCGCCGAGCGCCTGCCGCAACCAGCGCGCGACTATGCGCTGCTGGCGCGGTTCGACCGGCCGATCGGGTGGTGGCTGCTGTTCTGGCCATGCGCATGGGGGATCTGGCTGGCGGGCGCAGGGGTGCAGTGGGAGCTTGTCGCATGGTTCCTGCTGGGCTCCATCGCCATGCGCTCTGCCGGATGCGTCTATAACGACATCGTCGACCGCGACCTCGACAAGAGTGTGGCGCGCACTGCCAACCGCCCCATCGCCAGCGGCAGGGTGAGCCGCCGCGCGGCGTGGATATGGCTGCTGGTGCTGTGCGCGGTGGGGCTTGTCGTGCTGTTGCAACTGAGGTGGGAAGCGCAGCTGGTCGCGCTGGGGAGCCTCGCGCTGGTGGCGGCCTATCCGTTCATGAAGCGCATCACCTGGTGGCCGCAGGCGTGGCTCGGCCTTGTCTTCACATGGGGCGCGCTGGTGGGCTGGACGGCCTTGCGGGGCGACAATCTAGGCGTGATGTTTGCGCTGTATGCGGGCGCGTTCTTCTGGTGCATGGGCTACGACACGATCTACGCCCTGCAGGACCGTGAGGACGATGCCCTGGTTGGCATCAAGTCCTCGGCCCTGCGCCTGGGCGGCAAGGTCAAGCCGGGCGTGGGACTGTTGTACGCCGCTGCCGTGGCGCTCTGGGCGCTCGCCTTCTGGATGCTGCGCGGAGACTGGATTGCGTTACTGGCCCTCGTTCCCGCAGCGCTGCATCTGGGATGGCAAGTGGTGACGCTGGATGCGAGCGATCCCGCCAATCCGCTCACCCGCTTCCGCTCGAATCGCTATGCCGGGGCGCTGGTGGCGGCGGCGTGTTTCGTCGTGGGGAATGCGGGCGGCTGAGGCTTGCTATTCCGCGGGTTCCGGCATCGGCGGCTGCCTACGCGGGTTTGCCCGGCGCACCAGTTTTGCGAGGCGAGACGTGATCGCGCCGTGCTCTTCCATCCAGTCGTAATATTCCCGGTATTTCGGATCCTCGAGCAGCAAATGCGCCTCTTCCGTGCGGGCGCGCCAGTAGTAAATCGCGTTCACCGCAAGGAGAAAAACCGTGTTGCGCACCGCGTCAAGCATGCTGTCGCTAGTGACGAGGAAGGGCATGTAGCAGCACCACCAGAAGGTGTTCTTCGCGAGGTAAGCGGGGTGACGTGAGAACCGATAGGGACCGCTGGTGATTACACCGCGATAGGTAAGGTTCGAAAAACGGATGCCAAAGGCCACAGTCGCCCACGCATAGATCGCGGTGAGGAGGACCAGCCACGCCGCCCACAGGTAAAGCAGCGCGGGATAGCCGCTGAACCAGTAAGCCCAGTCCGCGGTGTTGTATTCGTACTGAATCACCCCACCCTCGCCCATAAAGGCGTAGACGAAGGGCGGGTAGCAAAGCAGCGCCGCAACCCAGCCGGCGAGGAACGGGTTGCCGCTGCGGATATGCGCGTCGAGCGGGCGCAGGGTGAGGAGGTAGCCGACCGTACCTATCTGCACGTCGATCACGAAGAGCAGCTCGAACAGGAGCACGCCGAGGCCCACCGGGTCGCCCAGGATGGCGCTGGCATCGGCTTCCACCACGGCGGCGAAGCCGGGGGGCAGGATGCCGATCATGAAGGCGCTGAAGAAGCCCTTGATGAGCCAGCCGCGCCAGTGCTTCTTGACCTGCTCTCCGTCCCATTCCTCTCGCCCGACGAGCATGGCGCCGAAGTGCCAGCAATGGTCTTTCGGGTTCACCATCACGCGGTCGAGCCAGATGACATAGGGCACCGAAAGCACGAACATCGGCACGATCGCCCAGCCGATCACCTGCATGGCGAAGAGGTAGTTGCCCTCCCAGTACCAGCGGCCCAGCATGTAGAGCGCGCCGATCACGAACCATGTCGCCCACAGCCCGGCAAGCTTGGTGATCGAGATGTCGAGCACATCGGCCACCGGGCGGCGGCGCGACCAGTCTATGCCGGTGGAGGGGTTGCGGTGGACCTTCTCCACCAGCACCGACCATGCCGCCATGGCAAGGCCAGTGATAACCATCGCGGTGAGCGCGGCGTGGGGGCCGGACAGTCGTCCGCGATCATGAGGCCAGCCGAAATATGCACAGATGTCGGGCCAGCTGCGCGCGAAAAGGATGAAGGAGAGCAGCGTGACGAGGCCGACGACGCCCACCCAGGGGGATACGTCGCTGGCCGGAAGCCGTCTCGTCTGCTCATGCGCACTCATCGCCTGCGCGATAGGCGAGAAGGGTTAAGGGGCAGGTAACGTCCTTCGCTTCACTGCCCGTGCTGCAAACTCAGCGCCAGGCGTGGATCTCGCCGCTATCGTCCATGATGTAGAGCATGTTGTTCGCCACCACCGGGGGCAGCGACACGCCATCGTCGAGGCGGGTGAAATCGCTCACGCTGCCGTCCGTCACGTCGACGCTCTTCACATAGCCACGGCTGCTGGCGATCCACAGGCGGCCGCTGGCAAGCACCGGGCCGGTCCAGAAGATCGGGCCTTCCCGGTCTTCGGCGTCGCGCCAGCGCTCCAGCTGAGTGAGCCAGCGGATGCGCCCGGTGTTGCGCTGGATGGCGAGGAGTTGAGCATCGTCGGTGAGGGTGAACACCCACTCACCCACCACGGTTGGCGTGGAAATGCCCGCCAGGGTGAGTTCCCAGATGCGCTGCCCGGTAAGAAGCTGGTAGGCCGCCATGCGCCCGCCCTGGCCCAGTGCAAAGACACGGCCCTGGTCGATGATGGGGTCCGCATCCACGTCGGTCAAAGTGCCGACCTGCGTGCTGATCGAGGTGCGTGCCAGCGCGTCCGACCACAGTTCGCGGCCATTCTCGTAGCGATAGGCCACCAATTCGCCCGAGGAGAACCCGGCCACCACCGTGCCCTGCCCCGCGGCGGGAGCGGCTACGCCGAACACGCCCGACTGGCCAGAGGCCGCCGCGCGCTGCCAGACGATCTCGCCATCGTCCGTGCCGAGCGCGAAGACCTGGTTGTCCTGCGTCATCACGAAGACTTCGTTGAATGCGACCGTCGGTGCGCCGCGCAGCGGACCGGCGGGCTTCACGCGCCAGAGCTGTTCGCCCGTATCGGCATCGAGCGCCACCACGTCGCCCACCCCGTTGGTGGTATAGACACGGCCGTCGTCATACGCCGCGCCGCCGCCGAAGGTTGCATCCTCGAGGTCGCCGCTGACGCGGATCTCGTGCCGCCACAGCCGCGCACCGGTATCGGCATCGAAGGCGTGGATCACGGCATCCGTATCGACCGCGAAGAGCTTGCCCTCGCCCACGACTGGCGCCGCAGCCAGACGGCGGGTGTTCGTGGTGCCCGCAATACTAGCGTTCCACACGCGCGAGGGATTGTTTGCCAGCGTGACATGGCCCGGAACCTTGGCGGCGTTGCCGCCGGCTTGCGGCCAGCTGTCATTTGTCTGCGCAGGAGGCACGACCACGGTAACATCCGCCAGCGCGGGATCCGCGGAGACATCGGTAGCGATGCGCGAGAGGATGGGGATGCGATTGCCCACGGTGGGGGTATCGTCATCATCGTCTCCCCCGCCGCCGAACAGGCCGCCGGCGCATCCGGACAGCGCCAGCGCCAGCGCCGAGGCCAAGAGGGGATTTGCGATTCGGGTCGCCTTGCGGCGCGCATTCGTCATCGTCATCACTTTCGCTGTCATTCGGCCAGCTCCACGGCAGGTCCGCCGCGCTGGGCGCCTTCGCCGGCCATTTGCGAGAGCAGCTCGTCGACATCGTCGATCGTGTCGATACCGAGCGTTCCCACCAGCCGCTGCGTGCGGGACTGGATTGAAGGCGGCACTTCGTCGCTGCGGGCAAGCTCTGCCAGCAGCGCACCCGCTTCTTCCGTGCGGCCCAGGGCCAGATAGGCATGGGCGACGAGTTCGCCCGCACTGCCGTAATAGGGGTTGTCCGGCACCGCGAGCGGGCCGATGCGGTCGATCACCTGCTGCGGCTCCAGATCGTCGTACTGCACGGTGACAGAGCGGATCGCGGCAACATCGCGCAGTTCGGCAGGTAGGTCTTCGTTGGCGGCAACCTCGTCATAAAAGGCTGCGGCTGCCTGCGCGTTGCCCGCCTCTGCAGCGATCCCGCCGCGCAGCATCGTGGCCATGGCAGCGACGCCGCCTTCGCCCTGCGCGATGGCGGCCAGCTCCTCGTCTGCGACACCGGTATTGCCCGCTTCGAGCTCGTCGATCGCCTGAATCAGTTCGTTCGACTGGGCTTCCAGCTCGCCCTCGCTACTGTCCTGCCACAGCAGGAAACCACCGAAAGCGAGCATGGCCACCACGAAGGCGATGCCGAGCGGCCATCCGTATTTCTTCGCAAAGGTCGTGACCTCGTCCTGGCGGACAGCCTCGTCTACCTCGCGCATGAGCATTTCCTGCTCTGCATCCTTGTGCTTGACGGCTTTCGCGGGCGGGTTGGCGTTTTTGGGTTCTCTGGCCACTTCTGAGCAATCGTTAACGTGTGAATATCTGGCCGCGCTCTTTAACGGATGAGGCAGGCATTTCAATTGCGGAAGGACCCCGTGTCCCCGCCCTTCGTATCGCCGTGCCGGATTGTCCGTTCGGGGGTGAACCGCCGATGAAGCCCTGACTGCGGCGGTTTCAGCGTGTTTGCGGGTACTTGTCCATCAAGCCCCAGTAGAGCGAGCGATACCGTTCGATCATGCGTCGCTCGTCGAATTCCTCGCGGGCCTTCTCGCGGTTGGCCTTGCCAATGCGCTCCCGCCCCGCCGGGTCGTTCGCCAGCCGACCGAGCGATTTCGCCAGCGCCGCCTCGTCGCCCGGCTCCACCAGCAGCGGGCCGTTGTCGCTCGACACCATTGCGCCGATGTCGCCCACGCGCGGCGCCACCACCGGCAGGCCTGCCGCCATCGCTTCCACCACCGAGATCGGGAATTGTTCGGACGCGCTGGACAGCGCGAAGATATCGAACAGGCCGACAAGCTTGGCGGGCTGGTCGACGAAGCCGGGGAAATGCACCCTGTCCTCCAGCCCCAGCCGCTCCGCCTCCGCTTCCAGCGCAGCGCGTTCCGGCCCCTCGCCCGCGACCACCAGCTGCCATTCCAGCGGCAGGCGATCCATCGCGCGCACCAGCACGTCGAGCTGCTTAACCTCGCGCAGGCCCGCCAGCGTGCCGATCCAGAACTCGTCCCTGTGCTTGATGAGTCCGGGCAGGATGTCGCGCTTGGGCGGCGCGGCGAAGGCGCGGGTGTCGATGCCGTTGGGGATGCGCCGCACGCGGGTGCGCGGCTGGTCCCACCTGTTGAGAGCGATGTCCTCCAGCGTGGCGGAGGGCACCACCAGCGCCGCCGTGCGCCCCAGCGCGATCTTGCGATACCAGTTGCGCCGCCGCTTCAGGCGCTTCGCCTCGTCCTCGTTGAAGCCGTCCTCGTGATGGACGAGCGGGGGCAGCTTGAACGCATCGGCAAAGACGGTGTGCGCCATCACCGCATCCATCGCGCCCCAGTTGTATGTGCAGATGAGGTCGTAACCCGCCATCGCCTTGGCCAGCGCCGAGAGCCTTCCCGGCGTTGGCTTGCCCTTCAGGGGCGGAAACTTGGGCCACGAAACGCGCGGCTTCTTGCCCAGCATCGCCGCCGCGCCGCGCTTGTCGAGATCGCCGGAGACGATGGCGTGGTCCACCTCCCGGCCCCATTCGTTGATGAGGCGGACATTGCGCAGTTCCTTGCCGCCCGCATCGAAAGTGGAATGCAGATGGAGTATCTTCGGCGTCTTGCTCATGCCGCGCTCCCTTGCGCGACCCGGCCCAGCAGGCGGGCGATGGCGTCCAGCGCCACGGGCTCTTCCAGCGTGGGCGCGTGGCCGACGCCTGGTACGGTGACGAGCTCCATCCCCTCCACCTCCTCGCCCATGCGGCGGAAGGTGCTGTCGGATAGCAGGTCGGAGAGTTCTCCGCGCAGCGCCAGTGCCGGGCGGCCCGCGAGTTTGCGCAGGGATGGCCAGAGGTCGTAGGTCATGTCCTCTCCGGGCTGGCCGAAGGGTTCGGCGATCTTCATGTCGTAGTCGAACGTGATGCGCCCGCCCGAGGATACGCACATCAGCCGCTTGGCATAGCGCAGCCAGTCGCCAGTCTCGAAAGCGGGGTAGATGTAGCTGGACGAATCGCGCAGCGCCCAGGCGGCGTGCATCCAGGTGGGATAACTGCGGCCCTGCCCCACATAGTCGCGGATACGTTCCAGCCCGTCCTCCTCGATCACCGGCCCGATATCGTTGATCACGGCGCCCGCCAGCCGCTCCGGATCGGCGCCGGCCAGCAGCATGGTGATGATCCCGCCCAGCGACGTGCCGATGGCGACCACCTTCCCCAGTGAGGCTTGCGCGATCAGCGCTTCGATGTCCTCTAGGTAGTGCGCCGGGGTGTAGCTGCCCGGATCCTTGGCATAGTCGCTCTCGCCGCGCCCGCGAAGGTCGGGGCACCGCACGCGCCATTCGCCGGAGAAGGCTTCCGCCAGTGGCTCGAAATCGCGCGCATTGCGGGTGAGCCCGGGGATGCACAGGATCGGCGGGCGGTCCTCCCGCCCCGGATAATCGCGATAGCGCAGCGTCAGCCCATCGCCGCTTTTCCAGGTGCCCAGAGTGTAGGCCGTGTCGCTCAAGTCTTGCCCCTTATGCCTCGCGCGCCTTGCGGGCGGCGATCCGAAGGGCCACTAATGGATGGATGCATCGCGTTCCGCAACCGGCTGAATACAAGCCCGATCCGCAAATCCGGGAGGTGGCCGATTTCCTGGCCGATCCCGTGACTGCCGCAGACTTTCCGCAAACCGAGTTGCGCTTCCGCAATCGCCGCTGGGACGCAGCCGTGGGCCTCGATAGCCTGTCCGACGAAGACTGGCTGCGCCATTTCGGGCGGTTCGAGCCGTTGCCCGGCAACCTCCCCCAGCCGCTCGCCCTGCGCTATCACGGCCACCAGTTCCGCGTGTACAATCCCGAGATCGGCGATGGACGCGGCTTCCTGTTCGCCCAGATGCGCGATGCCAAGGGTCGCCTGCTCGATCTCGGCACAAAAGGCAGCGGCACCACGCCATACAGCCGCACGGCAGACGGGCGGCTTACGCTGAAAGGCGGGGTGCGCGAGATCCTGGCGACCGAGATGCTGGAGGCGCTGGGCGCGAACACCTCCAAGACCTTCTCCATCATCGAAACCGGCGAAGCACTGGAGCGCGGGGACGAGCCCTCGCCCACCCGATCCGCCGTGATGGTGCGGCTGAGCCATGGCCATATCCGCATCGGCAGTTTCCAGCGGCTGATGGCGTTCGAGGAGAAGGATCATCTTGCCCGCCTCGTCGACTATGCCCTGCACGTCTATCCCGGCCCGCCCCCGCCGGAGGACGCGCCGGGACGCGAGGAGCCCGCCATCCAGCTGATGCACCAGGTGACGGAGCGGCTGGCAGACCTTGCCGCCAGCTACATGGTGGCAGGTTTCGTTCACGGCGTGCTCAACACCGACAACATGAACATCACCGGCGAGAGCTTCGATTACGGCCCCTGGCGCTGGCTGCCGACATGGGACCCGGGCTTTACCGCGGCCTATTTCGACCAGACCGGCCTCTACGCCTTCGGCCGCCAGCCGGAGGCGATACGCTGGAACCTCGGCCAGTTCGCCATTTCCCTGCGCCCGCTGGTGGAGGCAGAGCCACTGGTGGCCGCGCTCGAACGTTTCGGCACGCTTTATCACGAGGCCATGGCGCGCCGTTTCATGTGGCGGCTGGGTTTCGAGCCGCGCGGGCTGGAAGACGATGCCAGGGTCATTTCCGCTGCCGAGATCGCCATGCGCGAGGGCAAGATAGGCCCGGACGACTTCTTCTACAGCCGCCGCGGCGGACGCGGTGCCGAGGGCGATCTTGCCGAGGCACTGAAGGACCACAAGTCGCTCGGCAGCTCGCACGATTACTGGTCCGACGGACAGCCAGAGACGATGCTGATCGACGAGGTGGAGACAATCTGGTCCGCCATCGATCAGCGCGACGACTGGGCGCCGCTCGGAGACAAGGTCGCCCGTATCCGCCGAATGGGCGAGGCGCTTGGCGAGCCGCCCTCGCCCCCTGCACACCGATAGAGGGGGCAAGGCTGCTTCTGCGGCGGAAAGCTGCTATCGGGGGTCTCGTAAAGGGACACGACAGGGAAGGACGCAAGATGCGTAAACTCGCCCTAGCTGGCCTGGCCACCATCGGCATCGCCACCTCGGCCCTCGCCATCGAGCCGGGCAATTGGGAAAGCACGAGCCGCATGGTCGACATAGAGGTCCCCGCCGACATGCCGCCACAGGTTGCCGACATGATGCGGCAGATGCTTGGCGGCGAAGGCATGACCAATCGGAGCTGCGTGACGCAGGAAGACCTCGACAACGCGCCCGAACGCCTGTTCGCGGAAAGCGATGGAGAGTGCGAGTATACCGAGTTCGACATGAGCGCAGGCACGATGCGCGGCGTCGCCCGGTGCAACAGCGATGCAGGCACGATGACCATGACGATGGACGGCACCTATGCCGATACCACATACGAGGGCACGATGCGGATGCAGGGCGACATGGGCATGGGGCCCACGACGATGGTGTTCGACGTTGCCGGGACGCGGCTTGGCGATTGCTGATGGCGTTCTGTGCGCGCGGTTGACCTTTTGCCCTTCGCTTCTCAAATCCGGTAAGACTTGAAACCAGTTCACGCCGCGGTGCTTTCACCTATGGCGATGCTCGCGTTTTTGCGCGCATTGCCCGATAGCGCTACGACCCGCCGCAACGTCATACAGTAGAAGAGCACGCCCCCTTGTCCCAGACTGCCGACACCCACACCGCCGAGATCATCTCTTACGAACCTGCGAGCGGAGCCGAACTCTGGCGCGGCAAGCATGGCGATGTGGATTCGCTGGTGGACCGGGCCCGGCGCGCCTGGCCCGCCTGGGCGGCGGAACCGCTGACCAAGCGGATCGAGCTTGTCCGCCGCTTTGCCAACGAAGTGCGCAAGGACCAAGACAATTTCGCCGAGCTGATCGCTCGGGAAACGGGCAAGCCGCTGTGGGAAGCCAAGACCGAGGTGCAGGCGGTGATCGCCAAGGTCGATATCTCGGTGCAGGCCTATGCGGACCGCACCGGGCAGCGCAAGCTCGACAGCGCCCTGCAGGGTGTTGCTGCCCTGCGCCACAAGCCGCATGGCGTGATGGCGGTGCTCGGCCCTTACAACTTCCCGGCCCACTTGCCCAATGGCCATATCGTACCGGCGTTGATCGCGGGCAATGCGATCATTTTCAAGCCTTCCGAAAAGACCCCGGCGGTGGGCGAGCGGCTGCTGAGCTATTTCGCCAAGGCCGGTATTCCCTCCGCGCTGGTGCAGCTTCTCATCGGCGGTCCGGACGAGGGCAAGGACCTGGTTGCGCATCGCGGGGTGGATGGGGTGCTCTTCACCGGATCGGCGCAGGTGGGCATCGCCATCAATCGCAAGCTTGCGACCGAGCCGAACAAGATCGTCGCGCTGGAAATGGGCGGCAACAATCCCATCGTCGTGTGGGATACGCCCAAGGTCTCCGACGCAGCGACACTGGTCATCCAGTCGGCCTTCACCACCGCAGGCCAGCGATGCACCGCGGCGCGGCGGCTGATCGTGAAATCCACGATGTATGACGAGGTTGTCGGCGCGGTGAAGTCGCTGGCGGACCGTATCATCGTCGGTGCCCCGTTCGACGAGCCGCAGCCATTCATGGGACCGGTGATCGACAATGCGACGGCCGACCACCTGACAGAGAGCTTTCTCTACCTGCTCTCCAACGGCGGCAAGGCCATCAGCCACTTGCGCCGCCCGCAGGATGAAAGGCCCTTCCTCTCCCCTGCAATCATCGACGTGACGGCATTGAACGACCGCCCGGATGTCGAACTGTTCGGTCCGCTGTTGCAGGTCATCAAGGCGGACGATTTCGACGAAGCGATTGCCGAGGCGAACAACACCCGCTTCGGCCTTTCGGCCTCGCTCGTCGGCGGGACCCCGCAGCAGTACAATCGCTTCTGGGCGAATATCCGGGCGGGTATCGTGAACTGGAACCGGCCAACCAACGGCGCCTCCAGCGCCGCGCCCTTTGGTGGGATCGGGCTTTCCGGCAATCACCGGCCGGCAGCCTATTACGCGGCGGATTATTGCGCCTATCCGGTCACCAGCACCGAGGTGGAACAGCCCCGCGCCAGCACTGGCGTAGGCTTCAAGGACGCCTGAGGCCGACCAGCGTTGCGCCAGAAAAACAAGGCGCCCGGGTCCGAAGACCCGGGCGCCTTGGCGCGACCCCCCTTCATTGACACGACCCGAGAGACCGCGCTTCAACACTGCCTAACAGGGGGAAGGCAGTGTCGATTCGATTGACTTATCAACCTGTGTATATTGCCTTGACGCCCCTATACGGGAGACGGCCTGAACATCAAGCAACGATTTGAAATTTCAAGATTTTGGAATTTATGATAACGTTATCAGTGATTTCATTGGTGAATTGCCCCTTCACATCCTAGAGGGGTCGCAATGGGGGACCATCCGACAAGCCACCGCCGCGCTCTCCTCTATGCGTTGTGCACCCATGCTATCTGGGGCTCGATGCCGATCTACCTGATGCTGGTAGATCAGGTGCCTCCGCTGGAATACGTCGCCTGGCGCACCTTGTTTACCCTGCCCATTTGCCTGTTCTTCGTCGTCCGGCATGGGCAATTGGTTGAATTCCGCCGCACCATGACGAACGGCAGGACCGTGCGGACACTGATGGCGAGCTCCTGCCTTATCGCGATCAACTGGTTCTTCTATGTCTGGTCGATCCAGAACGAGTATGTCTACGCAGCGTCGCTCGGCTACTACATCCTTCCGCTCAACATGATGCTGCTGGGCTTCGTCTTCCTGAAAGAGCGGCTGACACGGTCGCAGGCCATCGCCGTCATCCTTGCCGCCATTGGAGTCGCAGCACTGGCGATGGGCGCGCTCACCACGATGTGGGTGAGCCTGGTGCTGGCGACCACTTTCGGCATCTACGGCCTGCTGCGCAAGACCGTGGCCGCTGGCCCGCTGATCGGTCTTACGGCCGAATCGCTGATCCTCTTGCCGCTGGTGCTGGGCTATCTTGGCTGGACCCAGCTTGCCGGAGGCGGCGTTGCCTTGGGTCGCGACGGTCTGGAAACGCTGGCGATCATCGCCGGTGGCCCAATGACCGCGGTGCCCTTACTGCTGTTCGCCACCGCCGCGCGGGCGCTGCCCTACACGACGATCGGGTTTTTGCAGTTCATCTCGCCCACCATCGTGTTCCTGATCGGCCTGTTCGTGTTCGGAGAGGAACTGCGCACGGCGCAGCTCGTCTGCTTCGCCCTAATCTGGGCGGCCATCGCGCTGTTCACCTGGGATATGCTGCGAAGCGCCAGGAATGCTCGCAAGGCGAAGCTCGGCCGGGGCGTCGCACCGCAATAGCCGGGGCCAGGATCAGTCCACCAGCCGCCATTGCAGGGTTTCGCCTGCATGGAACGGCACGAGGTCTGCAGCCGGTGTCTCCAGCACTCCGGGCACCTCGCAGCCGTTGCGCTCCAGCGTAATCCGGTCTTCGTTCAAGGGCAGACCGTAGAATTTGGGCCCGTTTTCGCTGGCAAAGCTCTCGAAGCGATCCAGCGCGTTTTCCGCCTCGAATACGGCGCAATAGCTTTCGAGCGCGAAGGGCGCATTGAAAATGCCAGCGCATCCGCAATCGCTTTCCTTCGCCTCACGCGCATGGGGAGCGCTGTCGGTCCCCAGGAAGAACTTCGCACTGCCGCCGGTCGCCGCGCGGCGCAAAGCGAGGCGATGCTTCTCGCGCTTGGCAACGGGCAGGCAATAGGCGTGCGGCCGCATTCCACCCACCAGCATGGCGTTGCGATTGATGTGCAGGTGCTGCGGCGTGATCGTCGCCGCGACATTGACGCCTGCGCTCTCGACGAACTGCACGCCCTCCTCGCTGGTGAGGTGCTCGAACACTACCTTCAATTGCGGCAGATCCTTCAACAGGGGCGCGAGGATGCGCTCGATGAAGACCGCCTCACGGTCAAAAACATCGACATCGGCGCTGGTCACCTCGCCATGCACGCACAGCACCATGCCGATCTCGGCCATTACTTCCAGCACGCCGCGAATGTTGGCGACATCGGTCACGCCGCTGTCTGAATTGGTCGTCGCACCTGCGGGATAGAGCTTTGCAGCCGTGAACACGCCCTCCTCGAACCCACGGCGCACCTCCTCGGGATCGGTATTGTCGGTTAGGTAGCAGGTCATCAGCGGCGTGAACCCGGCGCCTTCGGGAACCGCCGCCACGATCCGCTCCCGATAGGCTTTCGCCAGCTCCACGTTTGTCACCGGCGGCGAGAGGTTGGGCATCACGATGGCCCGGGCGAACTGCCTTGCGGTATGGCGCGCCACCGCTTCCAGCATGGCGCCGTCGCGCAGGTGCACGTGCCAGTCGTCGGGGCGGCGGATGGTGAGGGTTTTCGTCATGCTAGCTGCGTGTCCCTAAGTCTCGTTCGGGCGCTCAATGGCACAAGCCTGCGCCGAGGGACAGGGGCACCGCGACGATAGCTGTCCGGCGATCTCGTTCGCATCGAATTCCGACAAAAACCAAACAAATACGGGTGCTTCGGAGAGGATTTGTCAAGATTTGCCCCGTAGGGCCACGCGTAGCAGGCTGGCGATACGCTAATCGCGAAGAGCGCTGCAGGTCGCACAGGTACATTCATGGCACGATCATGGCCGCGAAGACTCATCGAGAATACCGTTCTGTCGCTGGAGAAGCGGCTTATCGGGGCCTTGTGCCTGATTGCCGCCTGCGCGCTGGCTTCCCTCGTCCTGTCCCACCAGTTCGGCGCGCAGGTTCGCGAAGATAACGCGGCGCTGCAAGTCACCGCGGCCAATGCCGCCCGCGCGCAGCAACTGGAAAACCTGGTCAGCGATTTTCGTATCGCCAGCCATGAACATCTCAACGCGGCAGAGACCCCCGTTCCAGCGGACGCACACGACCTCAACCGCATCGCCGCCGATATCGACGCGCAGGTCGACGCCCTTCGCCAGGCCGGGATGCCGCCGCACGAGATCGCCGGTGCGTCGATGTCCTTCGATGACCTCGATCCGCACATCCAGTCCATCATGCAATACCAGGATAGCGATTCCGCCACGGTGGGAGAGCGGCTGGCCATCCTTGGTCGCAACAAGGAGATGGCCAACCTTGCCGCCCTGATCGCCAGCGATGCCGATCGCGAGATGGATAGTCGATTCGCGGCCATCGATCATGCCGCCAGGAGCTGGAGCCTGTATGTGCTTCTCGCAGGCCTGCTCGCCATCGGCCTCATCATCCTGATCCTCGCCGACGTCATGGGCAACATCCTGCCCGCGATGCAGCGCATGTACGGATCGCTGCGTCGGCTGGCTGCCGGAGAGCTCGACGTAAGGGTCGAACGGTTCGAGTTGCGCGAACTGCGTGAACTGGCAGGGCCGCTGGAAGTTTTCCGGCGTAATGCCCTCAGGGTCAAGAACCTCGCCTTCACCGATTCATGCACCGGCCTGCCCAATCGTCGCGCCATGATCGACCACGTGGAGCGCAGGTTGAAAAGCGGCGAAGACCTGCATTTCGCGGTGATCGTCGCCGATATCGACCGCTTCAAGCATGTGAATGACGACTTCGGCCACGCTGCCGGCGACCGGCTGGTGAAGCTGGTGGGCCGAAAGATGCAGGAGATGGTCGGCCCCGATGCAATGGTCGCCCGCGTCGGTGGCGACGAATTCGGACTGTTCGTCCCCATCGAGGCTTTCGAGCAGGTGTGCACCATCGTGAACGATCTGGTCCGAGCCATGCGCGAACCTATCGAGCTGGGCAGTTATTCCATCGCCATCACCATCTCGGCCGGGGCCATCGAGGTAAACTCCTCGGACAACATCCACGACATCAACGCACTTCTGGACCGCGCCGACCTCGCGCTCTACGCCGCCAAGAACGAGGGCCGTAACCGCGCCGTCTCCTTCACCCCGGAACTGGAAGCCGAGCGCGAACTGGACCGGCAGCTGGAGCGGGATCTCGTGCGTGCCATCGAAAACGACGAGCTGCGCATGGTCTACCAGCCGATCCACGCCGTGGAAGGTCCGGTGAAGGAGGTCGAGGCGCTGGTGCGCTGGACCCACGCGAAACTTGGCGAGATAAGTCCCATCCGTTTCATTGCCGCTGCGGAGCGCAGCGGTACGATGGTGTC
This sequence comes from Aurantiacibacter poecillastricola, assembly GCF_030730945.1. Taxonomy (GTDB): domain Bacteria; phylum Pseudomonadota; class Alphaproteobacteria; order Sphingomonadales; family Sphingomonadaceae; genus Alteraurantiacibacter; species Alteraurantiacibacter poecillastricola. Next base: position 284,619 of record NZ_JAVAMS010000002.1, on the reverse strand, counting down.
GCTGGGTGCCTGGATCATCGAGCGGGCGCTGTCGGACCTGAGGGCATGGCCGGGCGTCAATCTGAGCCTCAATCTCTCGCCCCTGCAATTGCAGCAGGACGGCTTCTGCCCCTACCTGCTTTCCGCTTGCTGCAAATACGATATCCTGCCCCAGCGCATCATGCTGGAGGTGACGGAAAGCCTCTCCATCGAACGCAACAACCGCGCGCTGCTGACGCTGGACATGCTGCGCAATGCCGGTTTCCGCATTGCGCTCGACGACTTCGGCACGGGCTATTCCTCGCTTTCAATGATGAAGACTTTCCGCTTCGACCGGCTGAAGCTCGATCGCAGCCTCATTAACGATCTGGGGGAGGATCCGGCAGCACAGGCCGTGTTCGACGCGGCTGTCACCATGGCGCTGCGCGTGGGTGCACAGGTCGTGGCCGAGGGAATAAGCGAGGGTCGCCTCGTCAATCTGGTGAGCCGTGCGGGATGCACGCACCTCCAGGGCTTCCATCTCAGCCGTCCTATCGAGGCCGAGGATGTGGAAGGCTACTACATTCGCTGCGAAGCCTGCGCCGACGAGGCGAGCGCCGCCTGATCTTGCCACACGGCTCCCGCGCGCCCATTTCCCGTGCATGGCCGATTCCAGACTGATCTCGCGCGCCGTTGTGCGCCTTGCCTCGCCCGATGGATCCGAGGACCCCGCGGCCTTCCTGCAGGGGCTGCTAACCAACGATGTAAAAGGTGACCTTCCCGCCTATGCCGCCCTGCTGACCGCGCAGGGCAAGACCATGTTCGACATGATCGTGTGGCGCGAGGGCGAGGACCTGCTGCTCGATTGCGAGGCGGCGCTGGCAGACGATCTCGTCAAGCGCCTGTCGCTCTATCGCCTGCGCCGCAAGATCGACATTGCGGTGGACGAGACGGTGGCGGTGCACTGGCAGGCCGAGCCGCGCGATGGCGCATCGCCCGATCCCCGCCTTTCCGGGCTTGGCTGGCGCTGGCTTGGCAACGCCGACAACGAAAGTGGCAGCGCCGACGATGCGTGGCGCGCCCACCGCCTTGCTTCAGGCGTGCCGGAGGGACAGGCTGAGCTCGGCGATATCCTGTGGCTCGAAACGAATGCCATCGAGCTAAACGGTGTCAGCTTCAGCAAGGGCTGTTATATCGGGCAGGAGAACACAGCGCGGATGAACTGGCGGCAGAAAGTGAATCGCCGCCTTATCGTCGTGCCGCTGGGCCGGTCGGACGAAAAACGTCGCAAGGCTGCACACGAGGATCTGGGCCTAGCCATCGATCACCTGCGAGTGAGCGATATACCAGCAGACCTCGCACCCGACTGGCTGGAACTCACCCAGGCGGAGTAGACTCCACCGCCGCCCTGCCCTCGGAAAAGGCAGCGACCAGCATGGCCTCCGCACGGTCGCGCGCAGTGGTCCGCTCCACCGACAGCGAATCGGCCAGCTGCTCGCCCAGCAGCGCATCGCCGAGCGCCAGCAGGACGAGCGAGAAGGTTGTCTCGTGCATGGCTGAGTCGTGGCTGTGCGCCGCCTCCTCGGGATTGAGATCGTCTACCAGCGCATGGATCGTCTCGATAATGGGGTTGAGCGCATCCTCGTTGCCCGAGGCCAGCATCCAGCTGGCAAGTGCGCCCCCGCCCTCTTGTCCGAAAGCGTCAAAGGTGAGATCCACCACCTCGCGAGGGGAACCGATGCCTGCCCGCGTGGCACGCACCGCCTCCCCGATCGAGTCGCACACCGTCTGCGCCAGGTGCCGCGCAAGTTCCTTTTGCAACCCTGCGGCCGAGCCGAAGTGATGAAGCAGATTGGCATGGGTGCGCCCGATTCGCGCCGCGACTGCCTTTAGGGTCACGCTCTGCGGGCCAGCCTCGATCAGCAGGGCCCGCGCGGCTTCGAGCGCGGCGGCCCGGCTCTCCTCGGGGCTCAAACGCTTCCTTATTGACACTGATGTAAGTTTCCTTATGTTGGCCCCAAATTTGCTGAATCGGACCACGTTATGAGCGCAAATTCAACATCCAGAACCAGTCCCTCCGATCTTACCCTTACCGTGCGCGACCAGCGCTTCGGACGCAATGCGAAGCGCGAGAAAGGCGTGGACCCCGTCGCATCGGCATGGTTCGCGGCCCTCTCCGCCAGCTTCCCTCGGGGCGAGGCGATGTTCATCGATGCCGTCAAGGCCTTTCGCGACGACGTGCCGGAAGACCTCGCCCGAGAGATCCGCGCCTTCATCAAGCAGGAGGTGAACCACTCGCGCGAGCACCTAGCCTTCAACCGCGCCTTGGAAGCCGCGGGCTACGACATCGCCTCCCTCGACAAGCGGATCGCCGGCCTGGTGGCCGAGACGCAGGAAAAGCCCGCCATCGTGCAACTCGCGATCACCGCGGCACTTGAACACTTCACCGCCATGTTTGCGCACCAGTTCCTCAAGCATCCCGACCGTTATGCCACGCCCGGCATGGGCGATCCCGCACTTTGGAGTTGGCATGCGGTGGAGGAAATCGAGCACAAGGGCGTCGCCTTCGACACCTGGCTGCATGCGACGCGCGACTGGAAGCCCATGAAACGCTGGAGCGTGCGCAATATCGTCATGCTCAAGGTGACGGGCCGGTTCCTGCGCAATCGCATGCAGGATGCGTTGGCCTTGCTGGAGCAGGATGGCATCACCGGCACGAGCGCGAAGCTGCGACTGGCCTGGCACCTCCTCGGCAATCCGGGCAAGCTGCGTCGCATCTTTCCTGCATGGCTCGGCTATTTCCGCCCCGGTTTCCACCCGTGGGACGAGGACGACCGCTACCTGATCGCCCGGCATGACAGCGAGTACGCCGCGGCCAATCTGGAAAGCGTACCCGCCCAGTAGGAAAAGCCCCGCGCCGGCCCGGCGCGGAGCTTCCTGTCATGCAGCTTCTGCGTCCGGAGCCTCGACACCCGCGCGCAAGTCGCAGCTGTAACGCCGTGCCAGCACCACCGCCCCGCCTCGTGCAGCGCAGGTCGTGGGTCTCAGCTCACCTGTTTCGATAAAACCGTTGGCTTTCAGCACTTTCCCGCTTGCCACGTTCTCGAGATAGTGCCCGGCATCGACACGCGGCACGCCGATCGCCCGCGCCATGTCGAGAACGCCGCCCACGGCCTCGCTGGCAAAGCCGCGACGCTGCCAGCCGGGCGCGATCCAGTAGCCTAGTTCATGCGGGCTGTCCGCCATGGGCTCGATCCCGATCTGGCCGACCAGTGGAGCGCCATCCATTTCAGGTGCGATGATGGAAAATTTCATGCTGCCAGCCGGGGCCGGTTTGCGGCAATAGGACTGCGCGTCGGCCACTCGGTACGGCCAGGGCGCGCGCGCCAGCATGCTGACCACGCCGAAATCCGCGATGCCTTCGTAGATTGCCTGCCAGTCTTCCGGGAAGACGGGCCGCAGGAACAGCCGCTCGGTACGCATGAACATTGTCTTTCTCCCCATAGGCCGGACGCCCGCCTCCAGTGGGCTGCCGGTCAGAACCGGAAGGAGAATCAAAAAAGGAGACGGGGCGGCCCCATCTCCTTCCAAAATCCAGGCTATTTGCCGCCTGGAGGGGCCATCCCGGTGGATGACCCCTTTATCGTGTCATCCGATTATTCGGCTGCGTCCGCCATGACGTCTACAGAGACGTATTTGCGGCCAAGCTTGCCGTCGTGAAAGCGCACTACGCCTTCGCCGAGCGCAAACAGGGTGTGGTCCTTGCCAATACCCACGTTGACGCCCGGATAATAACGGGTGCCGCGCTGACGCACGATGATGTTGCCGCCGATCACGTGCTGACCGCCGAACTTCTTCACACCAAGACGTTTGCCTTCCGAATCGCGACCGTTGCGCGACGAACCGCCTGCTTTTTTATGTGCCATCGTTCGTGATCCTTACTTCTCGTCGGCCGACTTGTCGGCGGCCTTGTCCGTGGCAGCAGCCTTCTTGGGCGCAGCCTTCTTCGCCGCAGGCTTCTTCTCGGCGGTCGCTTCCTTCTTGGGAGCAGCCTTCTTGGCCGGGGCCTTGGTTTCAGCCTTCTGGGTTTCGGCCTTGCCGGCCTCTTCCTTCGGGGCGTCTTCCGCCTTCTTGGCCGGAGCCTTCTTCGCGGCAGCCTTGCCCTCGCCCACGCCGGTGATGCGCAGCAAGGTCATCTGCTGGCGATGACCGTTCTTGCGGCGATAGTTGTGGCGACGACGCTTCTTGAAAACCGTCACCTTCTCCGACTTCGCCTGGGCAATCACCTCGGCCGAAACCGTGACCTTCGCCGCGTCGGCGAGGTCACTGCCCTCACCGGCCAGCAGAACATCGTCCAGCACGATCGTGTCGCCGGCATCACCTGCCAGCTTCTCGACCGCGATCTTGTCTCCTTCGGCGACGCGATACTGCTTGCCGCCCGTGCGCACTACTGCGAACATGGTGCTCAAATCCGTTTCTTCTGGTGTCTTCAGCTGCAGCCCGATCCCGGAGAACCCGAAGCCGCTCCACAGCAATGACAAAAAAGGCGCCCGCAGGGCACCGGAAAGAGCGATGCCGTTAGGCGAAGCGCCCATGCCTGTCAACCGTCACGTGGCCTTTCAGGGGGCCAAAATGTTGGCTGGAAAGCTTCCTGGGGTGAATGTAGGAGCGACAGCACATGCTGCAACCGGTTCGATCCCTTTTCCTGGTCCTGACCCTCTCCCTTGGCGCCTGCGCTTCTGCGGGGGAGGACTATCCCAGCCTCGCCCTGCGCGAGCTCGAGCGTGAGAGCGGGACGATGGCCGTAGAGCCCGCGCCGCCCCCGCCGCCAACCGCGCCTTCGACGCTGGGCGAGCTCGACGATCTTGCCGCCGCGGCCCGGGAGGCACATGCCGATTTCCTCGCCGCGCTTCCCCGCGCGCGCAGTCTCACCTCCGGCGCCGCAGGAGCACCGCGGGGCAGCGAGGCATGGTCGCGCGCGCAGGTCGGTATTGCGGAGCTCGAGTCGCAGCGCAGCGAAGCGATGATCGCGCTTGCCGATCTCGACCGCATCTATGTCGATGCGGCCACGTCCGCCCTGTCCACCGAGGGGATCGCCAGCGTGCGCAGCGAGATCGATGCACTGGTCGACGAGCAGGACGCCGCGATAAGCCAGCTTCTCGCCCAGCTGACGGGCTGATCGATCCGCTTATCCGAAGAAAACAGGCGCGCGAGGCCGTTGCCGACCTCGCGCGCCTTGCAGAGTTCTTCGAAACCGGTCTCAGACGAGCGCGGCGATGGTGACGCAGATCAGGCCCCAGGCAAAGATCAGCGTCGGCAGGATCAGCACCTGGATGGTAGCATCGCGTGCGCTGGTGCGGCCATAGGCGGTCATGATTCCCTCCTGCTGGAAAGTGGCGAGACTCTTGGCGCGGCTGCGCGTGGTCGGGGCGAGGCGCGTCCAGACCGCGGGAACGCCGAAGCCCGCCACGACGAAGAGCGCGAAGATCACGAAGGGAATGACCATCTCGGGATTTCCGAAGCCAATGGCCAGCGTCCCGATGAAGCCCAGGAATAGTGCGACGGTGGCACCGTAGAGAGCGGTGGGCAGCTCGAAGGTCCGATCCGTCGGCGGTGCGACGCGCGGCGCTTCTACGAGGTCGGCATGCAGGGCAAGTTGTTCGCGGGTAAGTTGTTCGGCCATGATGGGGTTCCTTCCTGATGGGGAAGGTGTGCACCTGTTTGGTCGCTTACGCTTTGATCGCGATCAAACGTCCCAGCGTTTTGCGTCCTCGTGGTCTTCTTCGCGCGGTTCGATCCAGTGCCAGCCATCGCCACGCTTCTCGCGTTTCCAGAACCAGCTGCGAGACTTGAGGTGATCCATCGCGAAATCCACCGCCTCAAAAGCATCGCGGCGATGGCGGGCGGCGGCAGCCACCAGTACGATCGGCGCGCCGGGACGCATATGCCCGGTGCGATGGTGGATCAGCAGGCCGTCGAGCGTCCAGCGCGTCTCGACCTCGTCCGCAAGGGTTTCCATGCCAGGCAGCGTGAGGCGGTCGTAACTGATAAGCTGGAGGACTTTCACATCCCCGTCCGGCCGCACCTTGCCGACGAAACTGGCTATCCCGCCCGCTTCGGGGTGCGCCTTGGCGAACAGACCCAGCGCCTTGCCGGGAGAGAAACCCTTCTCGAGCAACTGCACGTCGCGGGGCACAGGTCAGCCTCCCGATACGGGCGGCAGCAGCGCGACCTCGTCGCCATCCGCAGCGCTCAGCGAAGTCTTGTCGGCCAGCACCTTGCCGTTGACGGCGATCTTGATGCGCTCGTCGGCAGCGGCGGCGGCGATATCGTCGCCCAGCGCGCCAGCAAGGCCCGACCATGAGAGTGGCGCGGCGACTTCGCGCTCGTCCTCGCCTGCAAGGTCGGCGAGCTTGCCGATGAAAACGACGGTGACGGCCATCAGCCGCCCGTCATCGACATGTGACGCGGCTGCGCAGGTTCGGCACCTTCCTCGATCCGGAAATGGTGCTTCTCGGGCTTGATGCGCATGGCCTCGTCCAGCGCGGTGGCGAGATTGGCGTCAGGCGCTTCGGAGCGCAGGGCGCCGCGCAGGTCGACCTTCTCCGCCCCGCCGAGGCAGCCATAGAGCTGGCCCGTCGCCGTCACGCGGATGCGGTTGCAGGTGGCGCAGAAATTGTTGGTGAGCGGCGTGATGAAGCCCAGCCGCCCGCCGGTCTCCTCTACCCGCACATAACGCGCCGGGCCGCCGGTGTTGTCGCCGATATCGGTAAGGGTAAAGCGCTCCTCCAGCGTATCCCGCACCGCGGGAAGCGGCAGGTAATGGTCGACGCGCTCGCCATCCACCTCACCCAGTGGCATCACCTCGATAAGTGTCATGTCGTGGCCATGCGTGCCAGCCCACTCGACGAGGAAGGGAATCTCGCTCTCGTTGATGCCCTTGAGTGCGACGGTGTTGATCTTCACATGCAGCCCGGCCCGCTTCGCCTCCGCAATACCGCGCAGCACCTCGACCAGCCGGTCGCGGCGGGAGAGGGTCTGGAACAGCTCGCCATCCATGGTGTCGAGCGAGACGTTCACGCGCCTCACGCCTGCGGCATGAAGGTCGCCCGCAAACTCCGCGAGGCGGGTACCATTGGTGGTGAGCGTAAGCTCCTCCAGCCCGTTCCCCAGCTTGCGGCCGAGCGCGTGGACAAGCTCGATAACATCGCGGCGTACTAGCGGCTCCCCGCCCGTCAGACGGATCTTGGTGATTCCGCGCTCGATGAAGGCGAGGCCGAGCTTGTGCAGTTCCTCGAGGCTGAGGACTTCCTTCTTGGGCAGGAAAGTCATGCGCTCGGGCATACAATAGGAACAGCGCAAGTCGCAGCGATCCGTCACCGACAGGCGGAGATAGGAAATGCGCCGCTGGAAGGCGTCGACGAGGGGTTTGTCGCAGCTCATATGCCCACCAACCTAGTGACCTTCGCGCAGATTGCCATCCACGGCGAACACCTGTCCGGTAACGCCGGGCGCCGTGGCGAGGTAATCGCACACGGCCTTCACGTTCGCACTCGATCCGCCGACCGCACCATTGACCCGGCACGGAGCTGCTTCGCGCGCCAGTTCCTCCACCGCCGCGCGGCGCCATGTCTCGTGCGTATGGTCGGCGGGATCGAACAGCAGGACGAGGTCACTGCCCGCCGCCCGCCGCGCCTCGGGAAGGATGCGGGCGTGGAAGGCCGCCGCCGCATCGAGCGGGGCCTCGGGCAGTTCGCGTGCCTCGATGCGCACGAGCGCCATCACTTGCGCTCCCGCATCAGGGTGATGCCGATTTCCTCGTCGGCTTCCGAGAGGGCGAGCTTGACGATCTTCACGCTGACCTCTTCCACGCGCCTGTCCTGCAGGAATAGGGTATCGCACACATGGTCCGCCACCGCCTCGATCAGCTTGTAATGCCGGTCACCAAGGCTTTGCGAACAGGCGAATTTCAGATCCATGTAGTTCTTGCTGGCGTCGAGCGGCGTATCGGCATCGTAGTGCGGCGCCGCCTTCAGCTTTACGCGCACGGTAAAGCGCAGCGGCTGGGGCCGCCCGGTTTCCTCGGAATAGATCCCTGTGTGCACCATGTGCACGAAATCGACGAGTTCGAGATGGAGGCTGTCTGCCATATGCCTCGCGTGCTTACAGCCTGCGCCGCGATTGGCAAGAAAACAGACACAGTCAACGAAAGCGGTGCGCCTCCCAAGGCGGGTGTTGACGCTGGACAGCTTTTCGGGCGATTGCCTGCACCAATAGCAAAGGGGACAAGGTCCATGGCCGATACACACGACACAGTCACGCCGGCGGCAAACAGGCACGGCAAGGCGGCGAAAGCCGTGCGCTGGACGGGCATCTTCGTGCTGGGCGGTGCGATCATCGCCATCGCGGTGGTTCTGGTGGCAGCGACGTTGGCGCGCTACGGCGTGATCGACAAGCTGGCGGGCTTCGCGCCCTTCTACATGGCGCTGAACCCTGCCCGCGCGCTGACCGTGATCGGGATAATAGGGCTGGTCTTCGCCTTCTACCGCCGCAGCGGCGAGGTGCCGCGGCTGTTCGTGGGCACGCTGCTGGCGGGCGGACTGACGCTGGCGATCTACCTGCTGCTGGTCATCCCGGGCGGCAAGGCCCCGCCGATCCACGACGTTACGACCGACCTCAACGATCCCCCGCAATTCAGTACGCTGGATGTGGACGAGGTGAGCACGGGCCCCATCACGCAGGAAGAGTGGCGCGCCTATCACGAGGAGGCTTATGGCGACATCGAGCCCGTCATCATTGACAAGCCCCCGCAGGAAGTCCTCGCCAATGCGCGCGCTTTGGCCGAAGCCCGCGGATGGGACATCGCCAGTGCCGATCCCGAAGCCGGAGTGCTGGAGGCCACGGCCTATGCCGGCTACATCCGTTTCATGGATGACGTGGTGGTGGAAGTGACGCCGGTCGCCGACGGCAGTACGCGCGTGGACATGCGCTCGGTCAGCCGTGTGGGTGTGAGCGACCTTGGCTACAATGCCGCACGGGTCCGGGAATTCCTGGCGGACCTGAGGGTGGCTGAGTAGCCTCGCCCTGACGAGACGCTAGGGGTGCGACCAGCGCGCGAAGATCGCGGTAGGGAGCAGCCGTGCGCCCTGCCCGTCTTCCCGCACCGCGAGATCGCCGTGCTCGATCTTGCCCGGCAGGTCGGCGAAAGCCTCGGCGAGCAGGCCGCCGATGGCGAGCGAGCTCATCCTGACCGCATAGACGGTCAGGAAGAGGAAGCGGCTCTCGGCATCGAGCAGGCGACGACAATCGGCGATGAGGCCGGGCAGCCCCTCTTCGATACGCCATGTCTCGCCCTTGGGTCCGCGCCCGAATTTGGGCGGGTCGAGGATGATGCCGTCATATCGGCGCTCTCGCCGGACTTCGCGCGCGGTGAATTTCACCGCGTCGTCGATCAGCCAGCGGATCGGCGCATCCTCCATGCCCGACAGCGCGGCGTTCTCTCGCGCTTGGCCGACCGATTTCTTGCTGGCATCGACATGCGCGACCGGACCGCATCTGCTCAGCGCCAGCGAACCGACGCCGGTATAGCCGAACAAGTTGAGCGTCTGCGCATCATCTCGCCCCGCAAGCTGCCCGCGCATCCAGTGCCACACAGGCGCCATGTCGGGAAAAAAGCCTAGATGCCTGAACGGCGTACACTGAGCGGTGAAGCGCACCTCCTCCCACGCCAGTGGCCAGCCGTCGGGCGGAACGTTGCCCGAGAACTGCCAGCGCCCGCCCCCGTCCTCGTCGCTGCCGGGCACGAATTCGCCATCGGCTTGCCAGTCCCCGGAACGCGGTGCCCACATGGCCTGCGGTTCGGGCCGGATGAAGCGGCGTTCGCCATAGCGCTCCAGCTTGCGGCCATGCCCGGAATCGACGAGGCCGTAATCCTCCCAGCCTTCACCAGCCATTACCGTGGGTTGGATGACCAAATCGGCCATCAGGACGAAGGCGTGGCGTGCTCCGCCACGTAGCTCGCCACCGCATCATAGTCGCCCGGAAGCTCAGCATAGCTCTCGGTCCGCTCGAACAGGTCGCCCACGCGGCGCGGCAGCGGAGGTCGAGCGCCCGTGGCCCGCTCCACGGCGTCGCGGAACTTTGCGGGATGCGCGGTGGCCAGCGTCACGACGGGGACGCCGCGCGCGATGCCCGTCTGGCGGGCTGCTTCGAAACCGATGGCCGTATGCGGATCGAGAACATAGCCGCATTCGTCGCAGGCCCAGCTCATTGCCATTGCCATCGCATCCGGCTCGATTCGGGCGCTGGAGAACAGGCTCGCAGCGCCTTCGCGCTGGCTGTTGCTCAGCTGCATCGCCTTCGAAGTCTCGAACCCACGCATCTGCTCCGCCATCGAGAGTCCGTCCCGCCCGCCGAGATCGAACAACAGACGCTCGAAATTGGAGCTCACCTGGATATCCATACTAGGCGCCGCGGTGGGTGTGACCGTGCCCGTCGAATAGTCGCCGGTGGAAAGGGCGCGGTGGAGGATATCGTTGACGTTCGTGGCGACGATCAGCCGTTCGATCGGCAAGCCCATCTGCGCCGCGACATAGCCTGCGAACACGTCGCCGAAATTGCCGGTCGGCACGCTGAAAGCAACCTTGCGATGGGGCGCGCCCAGTTGCAGCGCAGCGGCGAAGTAATAGACGACCTGAGCCATCAGCCGTGCCCAGTTGATGGAATTCACCGCGCTGATGCGAAAACGTCCGCCGCGAGTGGCAGCCATTGCCTCGTCTCCGAACATGCGCTTCACCATGGCCTGCGCGTCGTCGAAGCTGCCCTCTATCGCAAGGTTGTGGACGTTGGGCGCACGCACCGTGGTCATCTGGCGACGCTGCACGTCGCTGACGCGGCCCTTGGGATGGAGCATGAAGATGTCCACGCGCTCCCGCCCGGCGACGGCATCGATCGCCGCGCTGCCGGTGTCGCCGCTGGTAGCCCCGACAATGGTCAGGTGCTTGTCGGTACCCGTGAGAAAATGCTCGAACAACCGTCCGAGCAATTGCAACGCCACGTCCTTGAAGGCGAGCGTCGGCCCGTGAAACAGTTCGAGCACATGGTGCTGCTGGTCGATTTGCACCAGCGGCGTGATCGCGGCGTGCGAGAAACGGCCATAGGCACGCTCGCACAGGTCGCGCAGTTCCTCCACCGTCAGCGAGCCCTCCACGAAAAGTGCCATGATGCGCACGGCGAGCTCGACATAGGGCAGGCCCGCCATCTCGGCGATTTCAGCCTCGGTGAAGGAGGGCCACGTTTCGGGCACGTAGAGGCCGCCATCGCTGGCGAGACCTGCCAGGGTGGCACCTTCGAAATCGAGCGGCTCTGCACTGCCGCGGGTGGAAATGTATCTCATCGCGCCGCGCGGGTTAGAGCGATGCCGCGCGCTGGGCAAGCATTACGGGCTGCGGCTCACCGCTTGCGCGCCGCCCGGTCGACCTCGCGCCAGCGCCGCCGCACTGCAAGGGCATAGATCACCAGAGCCGTAATCGCGAAGAAGAACCATTGCCCCGCATAGGCAAGGTGGTTGTTGGGCAACTCCGCCGGATCGGGGCGCGCAAGCGGTTCGAGGCCGGCAAGCGGAGGATCGGCCTGTACGCGCGCGCCATCGGCACCGCCCGGTGTGATGAGGCCCCTCACCGCCCCACCTTCATAAGCTGGAAAATCGGGACGGTCGGACCAGCCGAGCTTCACCTCCGCCGTACCCCGTGGTGTCTCGCACCGTACAATTTGGGCAAACCCCGCTGCCCCGTTCGCCGCGCGTCCGGCTATCGCCTCGCGGTTCAGGACATCGGTGCACTCCAGCGCAGTCGGATGGAACAGGTCTGCCTCGTCGAAGACGCCACCTGCATCGGCCGGAAATGGCTGAGGCTCGCCCGATTCCAGCGCTGCCTCGTAGCGCGCGATGAGCGCTTCCTTCTCCTCCAGCCGACCAAGCTGCCAGAAACCCAGCGCCACCATGATCGCGGCAGCGATGACGACGGTGACCGTGGGCAGAACCGGAATGCGACCTCTCCTCACGATAGGTCGCTTCCATCATGGCGGTGTTCTTCTGCGCGCCGCTGGTATTCGGCTACCAGCAGCCAGGCCTTGGTGAAGCGCAGGCCCGCTATCACACCGAGGATCGTAAGCGGGACCCAGAGGATGACATGCACCCACCAGGGTGGCTCAACACTGAGTTGCAGCCAGAGCGCCAGCACAACAATGATCGTGCCCACGCCAAGAGTAAGGAATGCCGCCGGGCCATCACCGACATTGAAGCGCGAATAGTCGAGTCCGCACCTTGAGCACTTGTTCGCAAACTTGATCAGGCCATCGAACAGCGTGCGCGCGCCGCAACGCGGGCAGGAACCGAAAAGGGCGGCCTCGCGCATGGCGGGCCGCCCCATCGTGTTGTTGGTAGTGTCGGTCACAGGTGGCTTAGTGGACTTCAGCGCCCCAGCCGCCCCAGACGTAGACGGCGATGAACAGGAACAGCCACACGACGTCGACGAAGTGCCAGTACCACGCCGCCGCCTCGAATCCGAAATGCTGGCGAGGCGTAAAGTGGCCGAGATAGGCACGCCGCAGGCAGACGATCAGGAAGATCGTGCCGACGATAACGTGGAAGCCGTGGAACCCCGTCGCCATATAGAAGGCCGAGGAGTAGTTGTTGCCCCCGAAGCCAAACGTGGCGTGGCTGTACTCGTAGGCCTGGATGAAGCTGAACAGGATGCCCAGACCGATAGTGAGCCACAGGCCCTTCTTTAGCCCGTCACGATCGCCGTTTATGAGGCAGTGATGCGCCCAGGTCACCGTGGTGCCAGAACACAGCAGGATCAACGTGTTGAGCAGCGGCAGGTCGAATGCGTCGAGCACATGTACGCCGTCGGGCGGGAAGTTGGCGAAGCTTTCCGCGCCTTCCTCGCCCACGAGGCTGCGCCACGTGCCTTCTGCCACCATTTCCAGCGGGGCGGGAAACAGTGCGAAGTCGAACCAGCTCCAGAACCATCCGACGAAAAACATCACCTCGGAAGCGATGAACAGGATCATGCCGTAACGCATGTGCAGCTGCACGACGGGAGTGTGGTCGCCGCGCTGCGCTTCGTTCACGATCTTGGAGAACCAACCGAAGAAGGTGGCGATAAGGCCTGCAATGCCGAGGCCGAGCACGATACGCCACACGCCTTCCGGGAAGGCATCGCCTTCCGAATGCATGTACATGACCATGCCGGTGGTGAAGACGAGACCCGACAGGGCGCCGACGAAGGGCCAGATATCGGGAGCGAGAATGTGATAATCGTGGTTCTTGGCGCCGGCCATTTTGCTTCGTCCTGATCCTTGGTTTGGTTGGGCCTGTAGAGCGTGTGCGCGCCCGGGTCCAGAGCCTAGCTGGGGTTCTTGTCGCCTTCGATCGCGCGGTGGAACGTGTAGGAGAGGGTGATCTGTTCCACTCCTTCCATGTTGGGGTCTTCCAGTGCCGCCGGATCGACATAGTAGAGTACCGGCATGCGGATCTCCTGTCCCGGCTGCAAGGTCTGCTCGGTGAAGCAGAAGCACTGGATCTTGTTGAAATAGGCGCCCGCCTGCTCCGGCTCGACATTGAACGTGGCGGTACCGGTGATGGGAACATCGGAGGTGTTGCGCGCCGTGTAGAACGCCATGTCGCGCTGCCCGATGCTCACCGTGTCGGTCACCTGCACCGGCTCGAACTGCCAAGGCATATTGCGCGCGGTATTGGCGTCGAAGCGGATCGAGTAGGTCACCCCTCCCGCGCTGGCGGCCAGGCGCTCGGCCGTGGCGGCATCGCTTTCACTAGCAACCTGCGTCGTGCCGCCGAACCCGGTGACGCGGCAGAACATGTCGTAAAGCGGCACCGCGGCGAAGCCGAGACCAAGCATGCCCAGCGCTGCGGCGAAGGCAAGCAGCATGGTGCGCAAATTGCGATTTTCTAGTGTCGCAGTGGTCATCTAGTCACCCATCCTCACGATCGTGATGGCATAAAACAGAATGACGAAGCCCAGCAGCACCAGCCCGATAACGAGATTGCGCTGCTTGCGGCGGCGAACATATTCTTTCTCTTCCTCCGGCGTCACGCGAGCACCATCCGATCGGCCACGAGGGCAGTGAAGAGAGCGAACAGGTAGATCACCGAATAGCCGAACAGACGCTTTTCAGGACTCATCCTATCATTAGGCTGCGAGCGACGCAGGCCGACGGGAACGGACAAGGCCACGAAGGCGCCCGAGAGCAGCAAGGCGGAGACACCATAGAGCGCACCCGTGCCGCCAATCAGCCATGGCAGCAGCGAGACCGCCAACAGCAGGACCGAATAGGCGAGGATCTGGCGGCGCGTAGAGGTCTCTCCGGCCACGACCGGCATCATCGGTATACCTGCCTCGGCATAATCGGTCTTCACAAACAGCGCGAGCGCCCAGAAATGCGGCGGTGTCCAGATGAAGATGATCGCGAACAAGAGGATCGGCATAAGCGTGATCTCGCCGGTCACTGCAATCCAGCCGATCAGAGGTGGAAAAGCTCCGGCGCCGCCGCCAATAACAATATTCTGCGGCGTGCGCGGCTTGAGCCAGATAGTGTAGATCACCGCGTAATAGATGATCGAGAAGGCCAATACGAGCGCGGCAAGCCAATGGATCGCCACCAGCATCACGAAGACGGACGCACCCGAAAGCAGCAGGCCGAAATCGCGCGCATCATTCCTGAGAAGCCTTCCGGAGGGTAGCGGGCGGCCTGCCGTCCGCTTCATCTTCGCATCGAGATCGGCTTCCCACCACTGGTTGAGCGCTGCGGCGCCGCCCGCCCCCATCGCAATGCATAGGATCGCGGTAAAACCAAGCACTGGGTGAATCGCACCCGGCGCCGCGAGCAGCCCGGCCAGTCCCGTGAAGACGACGAGGCTCATCACTCGTGGCTTCGTAAGCGCGAAGAAATCGCGCCATTCGGCAGGCAGCGGTGTCGCGGTATGGGCCAGTGTGGTGCTCAAGTTCTGTTTCTCAAAGTAAAGGGGCGCCCCGTTCCCGGCGCGCCCCCTCCCGTTTTGCTTCAGGCGAGGGCCGCCGCGTCAGGCGGTCGCCGGTTTTTCGCTGATGTGATCGTCGTGGCTGTGATGATCCTCGATCACCGGCAGCGTTTCGAACTGGTGGAACGGTGGCGGGCTGGAGAGGCTCCATTCAAGGGTCGTCGCACCCTCGCCCCAGTAATTGCCAGCAGCACGCTTACCGGCGAACAGGGCGTAGCCGATATTCACGAAGAAGATCAGCATCGAGCCGGCCATGATCATGTAGCCGTAGGTCGCGATCTCGTTCCAGTAGGCATAAGCGGGCGTGAAGTCGGGGTAGCGGCGCGCCATACCCTGCAGGCCCAGGAAGTGCATCGGGAAGAAGATCACGTTCACGCCGATGAAGAACGTCCAGAAATGCAGGTGGCTGAGGAACTCGGAGTGCCAGCGGCCCGACATCTTCGGGAACCAGTAGTAGAACCCGGCGAAGATCGAGAACACGGCGCCCATCGACAGCACGTAGTGGAAGTGCGCCACGACGTAGTAGGTGTCGTGCAGGTTGTCGTCGATACCGCCATTGGCAAGCACGACGCCGGTCACGCCGCCCACGGTGAAAAGGAAGATGAAACCGAGCGCCCATACCATCGGCGACTTGAACTCCATCGAACCGCCCCACATCGTGGCGATCCAGCTGAAGATCTTGATGCCGGTGGGCACCGCGATGACCATGGTGGCGGCAGTGAAGTACATCTTCGTGTTAACGTCGAGGCCGACCGTATACATGTGGTGCGCCCACACGATGAAGCCGACGACGCCGATGGCGACCATGGCGTAGGCCATGCCGAGATAGCCGAAGACCGGCTTTTTCGAGAAGGTCGCCACGATCTGCGAGATCATGCCGAAGCCCGGCAGGATCATGATGTAAACCTCGGGGTGCCCGAAGAACCAGAACAGGTGCTGGTAGAGGACGGGGTCGCCGCCACCGGCGGGGTCGAAGAAGGTGGTGCCGAAGTTGCGATCGGTCAGCAGCATGGTGATGGCAGCGGCTAGCACCGGCAACGCCAGCAGCAGCAGGAAGGCCGTGACCAGCACCGACCATACGAACAGCGGCATCTTGTGCAGCGTCATGCCCGGTGCGCGCATGTTAAAGATCGTGGTGATGAAATTGGTCGCACCCAGGATCGAGCCGGCACCCGCAAGGTGGAGCGAGAAGATCGCGAAGTCGACCGCCGGCCCGACGGAACCGGTCGTGGAAAGCGGTGCATAGACCGTCCAGCCCGTACCGGCACCCAGACCCGTACCGCCAGGCACGAACATCGAGAACAGGAGCGAGAAGAAGCCCGCAACAGTCAGCCAGAACGAGATGTTGTTCATGCGCGGGAAGGCCATGTCTGGCGCCCCGATCATGAGCGGCACGAACCAGTTGCCGAAACCGCCAATCATGGCCGGCATGACCATGAAGAACACCATGATAAGGCCGTGTGCCGTTATCAGCACGTTCCACATGTGGCCCTGCTGGTCGAAGGACGAACCGTCCCCACCGAGAAAGTTCACCACGTCGCCCATGACCTGGAGACCCGGCGCCCCTAGCTCGGCGCGCATGAGGCCGGAGATGGCGCCACCGATGATGCCCGCGATGATCGCGAAGATCAGGTAAAGAGTGCCGATATCCTTGTGGTTGGTCGACATGAACCAGCGAGCGAAGAAGCCGGGCTTGTGATCGGCATGATCATGCGCGTGCTCTTCGTGGTGGGCGTCGAAACCTTCAGCGGTGGTAGCCATTTTCGTACGAACCTTATCGTATGTCTTCGTTTAATCAGGTGGTCGGCGAGGTGTCGTCGGTCGGCGGTTCACCGGCGATCGGAGCGCCCTCTTCCGAGCTGACCGGCGGGCGCACGCCTTCGATATCGTCATCCGTTGCGGCAGGCGCGGCAGCGGCGGCTTCCTGCGCTTCGATCTGGGCAACGGTCATCCCACCGGGCTGCGTCTGCACCCACGCGTTGTACTCGTCGAGCGGGCGCGCCTCGATAGCGATGGGCATATAGCCGTGGCGCGCGCCGCAAAGCTCCATACACTGGCCGTAATAGATGCCCGGCTCGTCAATCGTCAGCATACGCTCGTTGATGCGACCCGGCACGGCGTCCAGCTTGAACCACAGCGAGGGAATGCCGAAGGAGTGGATCACGTCGGCACCAAAGGTCTGAAGGCGGATCGGCACACCGACCGGCACCACCATGCGGTTGTCCACCGCAAGTTGCGGCGGCAGCCCGGCTGCGAGCGCATCGCTTTCGGGCATCATGTTCGAGATCACCTCGAAGCCGCCATTGTCGACATACTCATAGCCCCAGTACCACTGGTAGCCATTGGCCTTGATGGTGATCGCATCCTCGGGCGGCGTCTGGTACTGGCGCGCCAGCAGCGTGATCGAGGGCACAGCAATGACCACGAGGATCAGCACCGGGATAACCGTCCACACGACTTCGATCAGCGTGTTGTGGCTGGTCTTGGATGGCACGGTGTTCGAGCGCTTGTTGTAGCGCACCACGACCCAAAGCAGCAGGCCGAGCACGAACAGCGAGATCACGGTGATGATCGGCAGCAGGATCGCATCGTGCATCCACAAGCCGTATTCGCCGTCCGCCGTGTACTGGTCCTGGAAACCGAAGGCGCCGTTTTCCGGCTCGCCCAGGATCATCTCCGGACCGTAATAGTCGAAATCAGGGGCTTCCGCGTCGGTAACCGTCGTTTCCAGCGGTTCGGCCACAGCCGCCTCGGTGAGCGTGGTGTCCGCCTCGTCCTGCGCGATTGCAGCCTGCGGGACGATAGCGAAAGCCAGCGCCGCCATCAGCAGAATGACGAGGATGTTGAGCTTCTTGCGGGCAATAGCGCCGAGATTCATTGCGTCGATGCTTTCCATGTTTCGTACCGGGCGGACGGACCCAACAGCCCCGGCAGGGGCTTCCATGGCCGCGCCTATACGCATGCTTGCCCCGTGTCTCAAGCGCATCTAGGGACTTTTTTCACGACTGCCCATGCGGGCTTTGGTCCAAGCCGCCGGGTCAGCTTGGAATTACGACAGGGAAAGGGGGCTGTCCGCAGCATGACACAGGACGAGGTCCTAGACGAATTCCGCCAGAGCGGCGCGCTGCTCGAAGGCCACTTCAAGCTCTCCTCGGGCCGGCATTCCGGGCACTATCTGCAATGTGCACGGGTACTGATGAACCCGCATCGTGCCGCTCGCCTGGCCGAAGCGCTGGGTGAACGCATTCCGGGAGAGATCCTCGATTCGCTCGACGCCGTGGTCTCACCGGCGATGGGCGGCATCATCATAGGCCATGAGATGGGCCGTGCGCTTAATCTCGATGCCATGTTCCTCGAGCGGCCCGAGGGTGTGTTCCACCTGCGCCGCGGCTTCGCGCTTGAACGGGGTGCCAAGGTGCTGATGGTGGAGGACGTTGTCACCACCGGCCTCTCGAGCCGCGAAGCAATTGCTGCGGTCGCGCGCGAAGGCGGCGAGGTCCTGGCGGAAGTGGCGCTCGTCGATCGCTCGAACGGGTCGGTCGATCTGGGCGTGCCATTTTTCCCGCTGATCGACATCGACTTCCCCACATATGCGGAGGACGAGGTGCCTGACGAACTGGCAGCGATCCCGGTGACCAAGCCTGGCAGCAGAGCGTGAAACCTCGCTGGCTGCTTGCGCTGTCGCTGGCCGCAGCAGCGTTGAGCGGGTGCGCGGATACGCAGCGCTACAATCCTCGCTCCCCCCTGCCCGCTCCCTACCAGGCAGCCCTTGCAAGTGGCTTTCGCGGAGCCATAGCGATCGATGAGGGCACGAACGGCCCATCCGCGATATTCTCCGGTATTCGCCATACAGGTCCTGTCGACCCCGCTTCCTTCGCCAGATGGCCGTGGGCTTCGGTAACTAAGCAGGTGCTGGCCGTTGTACTCATGCAGGAAGTCGAGGCTGGACGTATCGACCTCGACACTCCTGCAAGCACTTACCTCCCCGGGTTCACCGGCGGAGCGCGCATCCCCACCGTTCGCCAGTTGCTCCAGCACCGCGCGGGCCTGCGCAATCCCGATGACACTCCGGCCGATACCGATGGCTTCCCATCATTCTACAGCGATGGACCTACTGGCCCGGAATGGTGTCTCGCCGAGCGTGTCGATCCAACGGACGAGTGGCGCTACAACAACTGCGACTACATCGTGATTGGGGCGCTGCTGGAGCGTGTGACCGGGCAGGAACTAGGCCCCTTGCTGGAAGAGCGCATAGGCGGGCCGGCCGGGTGGCAGGATACGCGACTCGAGACCCCGGAGGGCGGGCCAGAGTACTATGGCCGCGACGAAAGTTACGACAAACGTATTGCCCGCTACGGTTCCTCGGGCGCACTGGTCGGTACGCTGGAGGACATGCTACGCTTCGACCGGGCCCTGCTGGAAGGCAGATTGCTGGGTGAAGACGCGCTAGCAACCTTGTGGAACGCCGATCCCTCCCTCGGCTACATGGCGCTGGGCCAATGGGTTTTCGAGGCGCCGCTTAAAGGGTGCGAGGTCCCCGTCCGCATCGTCGAGCGGCGAGGCGCAATCGGCAAGTACCAGGTTCGCAACATCATCCTGCCTCGGCAGGACACCGTGCTGGCCATGGCCACCGAGCAGGAGGATTTCGACTTCGGCGAGATATGGGCCGGGTCGGGCGCGATGTACGACTTTCTGTCAGCTGTCGCCTGCAACTAGAATTGCGCGCGTCAATCCCCTAGAGGCGCTGCCGACATGACCCATCCCCTTCGCCTAGGCGTCAACATCGATCACGTCGCAACCATCCGCAATGCGCGCGGCGGCGACCATCCCGATCCCGTTCGCGCGGCCCAGATAGTGGCGGCTTGCGGCGGGGACGGCATTACCGCTCACCTGCGCGAAGATCGCCGCCACATCCGCGACAAGGACTTGCGGCGCATCCAGGACGCGACGGACCTGCCGCTCAACCTGGAAATGGCCGGAACCGAGGAAATGCTCGCCATCGCCCTCGCCCACCAGCCGCATGCCGCCTGCATCGTGCCGGAAAAGCGGGAGGAACGCACGACCGAAGGGGGGCTCGACGCTGCAGGCCAGCACAACCAGCTTGCGCCGATCGTAACGCGGTTGAGGGACGCCGGCATCCGCGTCTCGCTGTTTATCGAGGCTTCGGAACGCCAGCTCGACGCGGCGCTGCGCCTCGGCGTGCCGGTGGTGGAATTTCACACGGGCGAATATGCGCATGCGGGCCTCGATGGCGACGCGGCGAAGGTCGAGAAGGAGCTGAAGCGCATCGCCGACATGGCAGCGCTCGCCGCCAAGAACGGGATCGAGCCGCATGCGGGCCATGGCCTTACCTACGAGAACGTCCAGCCCATTGCCGCCATCCCGCAGCTCGCCGAACTCAATATCGGCCACTACCTGATCGGCGAGGCGATCTTCTGCGGGCTGGAGCCCGCCGTGCTGCGAATGCGCGAGTTGATGGATCACGCCCGGTGAGGTTTGCTCCATGATCATCGGCCTCGGCTCCGACCTGTGCAATATCGAGCGTATACAGAACTCGCTCGACCGCTTTGGCGAGCGGTTCACGCAGCGCGTCTTCACCGACATCGAGAACGCCAAGGCCGCGCGTCGTCCGCATACGCGGGCAGGCACCTATGCCAAGCGTTTCGCGGCGAAGGAGGCCTATTCCAAGGCCGTGGGCACCGGCTTCAAGCGGGGGGTGTTCATGAGGGATATCGGCGTGGTCAACGCACCCAGCGGCGCCCCGACGCTTGCTCTCACAGGCGGCGCGGCGGAGCGGCTCGCGCAGCTTACACCTGCGGGCCACGAGGTGTTCATTCACGTCACTCTCACCGACGATCATCCATGGGCACAGGCCTTCGTGATCCTCGAAGCGCATCCGAAAGCCTGATTCCCACGTCATGAGCGACAAATCGCCGAAAAAACCGATAGACTGGTTCGCCGAGATACGCGGCCTGGCGCTGATGCTGCTGGCGGTGCTGGCGTTCCACACGTTCGTGGCAAAGCCGTTCTACATTCCCAGTGCTTCCATGGTCCCCAACCTCTTGGTGGGGGACCGGCTGGTGGTGAGCAAGTATCCTTATGGTTGGAGCTGGGTCTCGGCCAGCTTCCACCTCGCCCCTCGCGGCGACTGGCGAATCGCTCCCGCCACACCCGAATACGGCGACATCGTCATCGCCGTACCGCCCCACCGGGCGGAGGACTATATCAAGCGCGTGGTGGCCCTGCCCGGCGACCGCATCGCACTTGTCGACGGGCAGATCATCCTCAACGGCCAGCCAGTCCCGCAGGACATGGAGCCACCCGTTCGCCTCTCGGCGGAGAACGACAATCTCTGCAGCTACGGAACGGAATGCCTTTCTGTGTTCGAGCCCTATCGCGTTACGCTGGAGGATGGCCGTCAGGTCTACGAGCCGCCTACCTACCGCGAAACCCTTCCGAATGGCGCGAGTTACCTCATCATCGACCATCAGGATCAAGCGCTTGACGACATGGCGGAAATCACCGTTCCAGACGGCCACGTCTTCCTGATGGGCGACAATCGCGACCATTCGGCAGATAGCCGCGCGCCGGTCTTTGCCAGTGGACTCGGCGGACCGGTGCCGCTGGAGGACGTCGGTGGCCGGGCGGAATTCATCACGTTCTCGCTCGACGGACAGGCAAGCTGGAACCCGCTGAGCTGGTTCAAGGCCTTGCGCGGCGAGCGGGCGTGGACCAGTCTCCGACCCGAGCTCAGGGGAGAACCAAGCCGATGAAGAACAGATCGGGCGACGAATATGGCGGGCAGGATGGCCAGGGACCGATGGGGGCCGGCCCGATGGGAGCGAGCCCGACGCGCATCTCGTCGCCCGAACTGCGATTCGAGGCTTGGCGGGCCCTGACATGGACGGTGGTCGTCGGCCTTGTCGTTCTGGCGATCTACATCTCGCAGAGCCTGCTCGTGATCTTCGGCGCGATGGTGTTCGCGGCGCTGGTGGACGGCGGTGCGAGGCTGCTGGGACGGTGGCTCAGTATCGGGCGAGGCTGGCGTATTGCCATCGTCCTGCTCGGCGCCACGGCGTTCCTTGTCTGGCTGGCCTTCTTTGCCGGCTCCCAGATCTCGCAGCAGGCGGCGGCATTCCCCAGTATCGTGGAAACGCAGGCGAGCAGGATCTTTGCCTGGATGCGAGAGCAAGGCTTCGAGATCAGCATGGACACCGTACAGTCGATGGCGACCCAGGCCGCCAGTGGCTTCGGCACGGTGACGAGCGCGCTGACCGGCCTCCTCGGCGGGCTTACGACGCTGCTGCTGATCGTGATCATCGGTATCTATGTCGTGATCGAACCCCGCCTCTATGAACGCGGCGTCGCCTGGATGCTGCCGAGTGCGCGGCGCGATCAGTTCTACAACACCGCCAGCCGTATGGGCTACACCATGCGTCGCCTCCTGTTCGGACGCCTCGTTGGCATGGTGTTCGAAGGCATCTTCACCTACATCATGCTGCTTGGCTACGGCCTTGTCACCGGCGACCAGATCCCGATGGCAGCGTTGCTGGCGATCCTTACGGGCCTGCTCGCGTTCATTCCCAATATCGGGGCGATCATTTCGGGCGTGCTGATGGTGCTGGTGGGCTTTTCCGGCGGCGCGCAGATGGGCATTTACACCATCGTCGTCTATCTCGCGGTGCAGAATATCGACGGCTATCTCGTCATCCCCCTGATAGCCCGCAAGACGGTCGACCTTGCCCCTGCACTGGTGCTCGGCATGCAGCTCATCATGGGCATTTTGTTCGGGATCCTCGGGCTGTTCTTGGCCGATCCGCTGCTTGCCATGATCAAGGTGATGCTGGAGGAGCGCGCCAAGGCCAAGGACGAGGAAGACGCGAACGAAATCGACCGGCAAGCCCGCGATGCGGGCGATACGCACAGGCTGGAGGGCGACCCTGCGTAAGTTTCTCTACACCATCGTTTTCCTGATCCTGCTGGTCCTGGCGGGCCTACTGGTGCTGCGCGTCTTTGCCGAAGACCTCACCCGTATGGCCATGGTGCCGGACGTCGAATTCACCGAACAGACTGCGCTGCAGGACAATGCCTATCAGGACCCCGCGATGTGGTTCAGCCGACCCGGCAAGAGCGCGGTGAACGATCCGGCGCGCTGGCAACCGGCGATGGCCGAGGATCGCTCCCCCCTTCCCACCCCGGCGGAGCCACCGGAGGATGATGCACCGCCTTTCGCCGTATTCTTCGTCCACCCCACCAGCTTTCTTGAGCGCGACGCGTGGAACGCTCCGCTCGACCACCAGGCGTCGCAGGATCGCGCACAGCTTATGAGCCGGGGCATGGCGAGCGCGTTCAACAGGGCAAGCGAGATCTGGGTGCCGCGTTATCGCCAGGCGACCTATGGCGCCTTCCTGACGGATGCTCCCGAAGCGGGCCGCGCGCTCGATGCCGCCTATGCGGATATCGCCATGGCCTTCGATTTCTTCGTGGATTCCGTGCCCGAGGACATGCCCATCGTTCTCGCCGGGCATAGCCAGGGTGGCTATCACGTGGTTCGCCTGCTGGCAGAAAAACTGCAAGGCTCACCGCTGCTCGACCGGATTGCGGTCGCCTATCCGGTTGGCATCCCGATCTCTCTCGAAACCGACTTGCCGCAGTTGAACCTTCCCGCCTGCGCCACGGCTCGGCAAGCGGGATGCATAGTCAGCTGGGCGAGCTTTGCCGAGCCTGCCGAGACCGATCAATACCTGCGGCTGTACAACTCTACCCCCGGCCTCGACGGGCAATCTCGTGAAGGCTCAGCGATCCTGTGCGTCAACCCGCTGACCGGCAATGCGAACGACGAGGCCGAGGCGGCTCGCAACCTTGGCACGCTGGTGCCGGAGAGCGATCTCGCCAGCGGGGAACTAGTGCCAGGGGCGGTACCCGCTCGCTGCGATCCGGACACCGGCGTCCTGCTGATCGGCGACCCGCCCGAACTGGGTGAATACGTCCTCCCCGGAAACAACTATCACGTCTACGACATCCCGCTGTTCTGGCGGAACCTGCAGGAGGACGTGGTTACCCGCGTGCGCGCATGGCAACCAGCCCAGCCATCCTGACTGAAGACGCTGCCGCCTTCCGCGACGCCTTGCCGGAAGGCGGAGTGCTGCTCGGCCTCGATCTCGGCACCAGAACCATCGGCACGGCAATCTGCGATGCCGGATGGAGTTTTGCGACCGCCGGCAAGACCCTGCCCAAGGGAAAGTTCACGCGCGACAAGGCGGCTCTGCAGGAAATCTGCACTGCGCGAAGCGTCGCCGGCATCGTCCTCGGCCTGCCACTCAACATGGATGGCAGTGCCGGGCCGCGGGCGCAGGCGAGCCGGGCCTTCGCGCGCAACCTCATGGCGCTGGACCTGCCCATCCTGCTCTGGGATGAGCGCTGGTCCACCACTGCCGCCGAACGCGACATGATTGCCACCGACACCAGCCGCCGCAAGCGTGCCGAGCGGATCGACAGCCATGCCGCGGCAGTAATCCTGCAGGGCGCTATCGACCGGCTGGCTGGCGGTATACTCTAGCGCCCTCAGGCTTTTTTCAGCGTAACCACAAGGCCTTCGGGCAGTGGCCCTTCATGCGGCCATTCCAGCCGCTCGGCATCGGCGCGGGCGCGGTCCAGAAGCTCTGCCGGAATGGCTGGGTCGGCGATTACCGCATCGGCGCTCCCCAGTAGCCGGGCCTGCCGGATGGTGAGGTCTTCGGGATCGTAGCTTGCCAGCGTGAACTCGTAATGCGCCGCGCCGCTTTCATCGCTCGCGCCCGCCAGCCAGCCTTCCGCACGCGAAGCTCCGCCCGGCTCAAGCGGATCGAGCGGCCCGCCCTCGCCCAGCGCCGCATCCAGCGCGCGCCGACGCTCGGCCATTTGCGGGAAACGCGCCTTGATGGCGAAGCGCATGTCCGACAGCTTCTCGGCGAGATCGCCCAGATCGGAGGGCAGCAGCTTCTCCAGCCGCAGGCGCAACTGTTTCGCCAGCCCTGCCGAAGCCCCGCCCGTCCCGACTGCCACCAGCACGGGATCGCGTTCGAGCAGGCTGGGCGTCGTGAAATCGCACAATTCGGGCCGGTCGACCACGTTCACCAGCAGCCCTGCACATCGCAGGCGAATGGCATCGCCCTCGCACATTTTGGCATCGTCGTGTGCGACGAAAGCCAGCCGTGCGCCTTCGTCCAGGCCCTGCTGCATGTCGCCGACCACGCGCCCGCCCGCGCGCTCGACAAGGCGGCGCTTGGGCTCGGCCATGGGGCCCTCCCCCAGCACGATGACCGGCTGCCCGGCAAGGCGATGGAAGAGCGGAAGCGAGTGCATCAGCGCTTCAGAAAGTCCGGCACCCGCTCGGCATTGGCGATGTCCGAGGGCGGAATGCGATCGGCAACGGTGGCGAATTCGCTGCCATCCACCATAACCTCGGCCACGAAGCCGCGCGAATTGTAGCTGGAGGCCATGGTCGCGCCATAGGCGCCCGCTGTGCGGAACACTGCAAGTTCGCCCGCTGCCAGCACATCGATCTCGCGATCCATGGCGAAGGTGTCACCCGTCTCGCAGATCGGACCGACGATGTTGGCCATCATTGTCTGCCCCGAGGGCCTGACCGCGTCGAAATCGTGCCACGCGCCATAGAGCGCGGGGCGGGCGAGGTCGTTCATGGCTGCATCGACGATCACGAAAGGATGCTTCAGCCCGCGCTTCACCCGGATGACACGGGTGAGCAGCACGCCAGCATTTCCCGCGATCACGCGGCCCGGCTCGAACATCAAGGTGACGTCCCAACCCTTCGTGACGCGCGCCACCATCGCTCCGTATTCGGCGGGCGATGGCGGTACCTCGCCAATCTTGTAGGGAACACCCAGGCCACCGCCCAGGTCCATGTGCGAAATCGTGTGCCCTTCACCGCGCAGCCGCTCCAGCATTGCCCCAAGCTTGCCGAACGCTGCCTCCAACGGAGCGAGGTCGGACAGCTGGCTACCGATATGCACGGCAAGGCCGCGAAGGTTCAGGCCGGGCTTCTGCGAGAGTTCCGCGAACAGCTCCGGAGCATGGCCAATGGGAACCCCGAACTTGTTGTCCGCCTTGCCGGTGGAGATCTTGTCATGTGTACCGGCATCGACATCGGGGTTCACCCGCAGCGCGCATTGCGCAACCTTGCCGCGCGCCTCCGCGATCTCGGCCAGTTCGCGGCCTTCCTCGCCGGATTCGATGTTGAACTGGCCGATACCCGCATCCAGCGCATCGGCGAGCTCCTTGTGGGTCTTGCCGACGCCCGAGAACACAATGTCGTGCGCGGGCATCCCCGCCGCCAGCGCACGGGCCATTTCCCCGCCCGATACAACGTCCGCCCCGTATCCCTCGCGGCTGAGCAGGCTGAGCACGGCGAGATTGGGGTTGGACTTCACCGCGAAGGCGATGTGCGGCGCGCGCTCCAGCCCGTCCAGCGCCTCGCGGAAGACGCGGGCATGTCGTTCGAACGTGGCGCGCGAATAGATGTAGACGGGCGTGCCCACCTCTTCGGCGATGCGCGACATCGGCACGTCCTCGCAATGGAGTTCGCCGTTCCTGACTTGGAAGAAATCCACTCTACAAAAGTCCAATCACCGTTCGGGCGGGAGATCGAAGGGATCGTCCTCGCGTTCCTCGCTCTCGCGCCGC
Source organism: Aurantiacibacter poecillastricola (assembly GCF_030730945.1). Classification (GTDB taxonomy): domain Bacteria; phylum Pseudomonadota; class Alphaproteobacteria; order Sphingomonadales; family Sphingomonadaceae; genus Alteraurantiacibacter; species Alteraurantiacibacter poecillastricola. Next base: position 257,921 of record NZ_JAVAMS010000002.1, on the reverse strand, counting down.
AGTTCCACGCTGCGCTCGGGCGCTGCCTGCGGGTCGAGCTCGAGCAGTTCCTCGGGCGTCAGCGGATCCTGTGCTCCATAGGGCGCGGGCGGCAAGCTCTGTCCCGGCGCAGGTTCGAGATCGGCCGTCTGGGCGCAGGCTCCCAGCAGCAGCGGAACAAGGCAGACAAGGCGCTTCATGTGTCCATCTCCAGCGCCCGGCGCGCATCGGCGACGCGCTTGCGTACTTCGTCGGGCGCAGTGCCGCCATGCGATTTGCGCGCAGCAACGGATGCTTCAACGGAGAGCGCATTGAACACCCGTTCATCGATGCGCGCGTCGATCTGCTGCAATTCCTCAAGCGAAAGCGCGCCGAGCGCGGCACCCTTGCTCTCCGCCAGCTTCACCGCCGCGCCGGTGATGTGATGCGCCTCGCGGAAGGGAATGTCGGCCTCGCGCACCAGCCAGTCGGCAAGGTCGGTGGCGGTGGCGTAGCCCAGTTCCGCGGCCTGCCGCATCCGGTCCACCTTGAAGTCCGCACCCTCGATCATCCCCGCCATAGCGGCGAGGCTGAGTCGCAGCAGGCCCGCAGCTTCGAACACCGGGGGTTTGTCGTCCTGCATGTCCTTCGAATAGGCGAGCGGGAGGCCCTTCATCGTAACCATCAGGCTGGTCAGGCAGCCCACGACCCGCCCCGCATGGCCGCGCACCAGTTCGGCAGCATCGGGGTTCTTCTTCTGCGGCATGATGGAGGAGCCGGTGCTGAGGGCATCGGGCATCCGCACGAAACCGAAAGGCTGGCTCGCCCAGATCACGAATTCCTCTGCCAGTCGCGACAGGTGAAGCGCGCACTGGCTGGCGGCAGAGAGGTAGTCGAGCGCGAAGTCCCTGTCGGACACGGCATCGAGGCTGTTGGCGGTAGGCTTGTCGAAGCCCAAAGCCTGCGCGGTCATCTCACGATCGATGGGAAAGCCGGTGCCGGCCAGTGCCGCACTGCCGAGCGGGCACTGGTTTAGCCGGTCTCGCGCATCTGCGAAGCGGGAAACATCGCGAGCCGCCATCTCGTAATAGGCCATTAGGTGGTGGCCGAGCGTTACCGGCTGCGCGGTCTGCAGGTGCGTGAAGCCCGGCATGATGCTTTCCGCATGCTCGCCCGCGCGGTTTACGAGCGCGCGCTGGAGTGCTTCCAATCCGGCAATCGCCTCGTCCATCGCCTCGCGCACCCAGAGGCGGAAGTCGGTCGCAACCTGGTCGTTGCGGCTGCGCGCGGTGTGCAGGCGTCCGGCGACGGGGCCGATCAATTCGGCCAGCCGCGCCTCAACCGTCATATGGATGTCCTCGAGGTCCCAGTCCTCGGGCACGCCGTCTGTCTCGTATTCCGCCGCGACCTTTTCGAGGCCATCGATGATGATCTCGGCATCACTATCTGTCACAATGTCGCAGGCTGCCAGCATGGCGACATGCGCCTTGCTTGCCGCTATGTCCTGCCGCCAGAGGGCCTTGTCGAACGGGATACTCGCATTGATCTCACGCATTATGGCAGAGGGGCCTTCGGCAAAACGCCCGCCCCACATTGCATTGGAGGAATTGTCCTTGGCCAAACCGCGCCTTTTCTCGTTTGTCTGTGCCGCCATCGCGGCCGGGTCTCTCGCCGCGTGCGATAACGAGGCGGAGGAACCGGCGCAAGAAAACGTGGGCACGTCGCAGGCAAGCGAAACTATCGAATTGAGCGGAACCCTCGACCGCAGTTTCACCGGGGAGACTGTCCCCGAGGTTACTGTTGTGAACCCCGAAGGAGAGGAGTTGATCCTTTCGGAAGTGGGTGAGCCCATGTTGCTCAACCTCTGGGCCACGTGGTGCGCGCCTTGCGTGGTGGAGATGCCGCTACTCGACGAACTCGCCGCCGATCTCGACGGACAGGTGCGCGTGGTGACGGTGAGCGAGGACATGCGCGGGGCCGAGGTTGTCGAACCTTTCTTCGCCGAACGCGACCTTCCCAACCTGCCGCAATGGCTCGATCCCCAGAACGACCTCGCCTTCACCTTCGGCGGCGGACCGGTCCTGCCGCTCACCGTGCTCTACGATGCGCAAGGCAACGAGCTGTGGCGCGTGATCGGTGCCTATGACTGGGGAAGCGAGGAGGCGCGGGCCGAGGTGCTGGACGCGCTGGCCGCAGGCACCAGCGCGCTTGACCGGGCCGAAAACGCAAACTAATCGCGCTTTTCCCGATAACGGGCGGTTAGCTCAGTTGGTAGAGCATCTCGTTTACACCGAGAGGGTCGGCGGTTCGAGCCCGTCACCGCCCACCATGCAAGCCGGGGGGCCTTGCCCCAATCATGCCCTATACGGTTACGCAAACCACCGGTTTCGATAGCGTCATCGCGCGGCTGAACGACGCGACCGGCCATTATGCCGCGAGCTACATTGCCGACCACAAGCAGCGCTGCATCGACGATGCGCGTCGGCTGGCTCGCGAGTTTCCGGGTGCGCGGATCCTGAATGTCGGGGGCACGCCCTACCTGTTCGAGTATATCGCGCGCGAGCTGGGGCTCGATGTCGTCACCGTGGACCTCGATCCTTCGCGCGATCCGCAGCAGTTGGCCGATCTCGGCATCAATGTACAGCAAGTCGATATCGAGACGCCAGAGGGTCGCTCCGCAGTGGACTTCCAGAGCTACGACGTCGTGGTGATGGCCGAGATCCTGGAGCATATGCGCATCGATCTTGTCGCGACGTTGCGCGGGATCGCCGAATCGTTACGGGCGGATGCGCGGATCTATCTCACGACACCCAACTTCTATTACGCGCCCTCTTTCGCAAGGATGCTGGCCGAGGGTCGCAGCGGCCCGCCGCTGGTGAAGGAGTGGCGCAAGATCGGCGAGGTCGGGCACATGGGCCATGTACGCGAATATACACGGCGCGAGCTGGAGGAACTGTTCGCCTTCTGCGGGCTGGTGGTGGAGAGCCTGACCGTGCGCAATTGCCGCGAGGTCGATGTGCGCGGCGGCGGCGCGGCGCAATATCCGCTCCGTCTGCTGGCGAATGCCCTTGCGCGCCGTTTCGATCGCTTCGGGCAAGAGCTCGTCTACCTCCTGCGTCCCGCCGCGGAGCAAACCCGATGAGCGCGCCCTCGATCACCGTGCTGGCGACTGGCGGAACCATTGCCGGGCAAGCGGGCTCTGCCACGCGAGCAGATTATCGTCCGGGCCAGATCGATATCGGGACCTTTCTCGGAGATTTCGCGCAGCTTGGCGTTCCGGCCGAGCTGAGGGGACAGCAGGTCGCCAATATCGATTCGGCCAATATCGGCCCGGACATCTGGCGCGAACTGCATCGTCGCACTCTCGCTGCGATGGCCGATCCGGATTGCGACGGGATCATCATCACGCATGGCACCGATACGGCGGAGGAAACCGCGTTCCTCTTCGACCTGACGCTGCCCTCCAGCAAACCCGTGGTTCTGGTTGGTGCCATGCGGGCGGCCGATGCAGTTGGGAGCGACGGACTGCGCAATTTCACCAACGCCGTGCGGGTAGCTGCCGATGCGGAGGCCGCCGGGCGCGGCGTCCTGCTGGTAATGGGTGATCAGGTGCTGTCGGCTCGCGATGCCCGCAAGGCGCGCACGAGCGGTTCGAACGCGTTCGAAAGTTTCCCGCGCGGCGCCGTGGCGCTGGCTACGCCCTCCACTCTCGACTGGTTGCAGCCTCCCTGGCGGGTGGGCGAAAAGGCACGGTGGGCTTTCCCCGACGAGTTTCCCCGTGTGCCAATCCTCCATTGCCATGCCGGACAAGGCGCCGATTCGGTGGCGCTACTGGTAGAAGCCGGGGCGCACGGCATCGTGCTGGCCGGGCTCGGCGCTGGCAATGCACCCGATGCGGTGCGTGAGGCGCTGGCAGAAGCCGCACATCAGGGGATCGTTGTCGTGCGTGCGACCCGCGTGGATGAAGGTCTAGTCGACCGGGAGCCAGCGGACGAGGCCAATCGCTTCGTGGCAGCGCGTGCGCTGGGCCCTGCAAAAGCCCGTATCCTTTGCCAAGTGCTGATCGCCAACGGCATTACGGACCCCGATGCGGTGCAGCGGGCTTTCAACAGGCGCTAGGCAGCAGGTTCAGGCCAGCACCTTCGCGTCCTGTCCCAGTTCCGCGAAGTAGCGGGCCATGCCATCGGCAGCGGCATCCGAGAGGCGAACGAAAGCGCGTCGGCGATCGGTGTCGTCTTCCACCCGCTCGAAAAGGCCGGCTTCGGTCATCTGACCGATCCAGCGCAGCGCCGTGGTGGGCGGCACGCCCGAGGCGAGACACAGCGAGGTGACCGAGACCCGCGCGTGCTCGACCCGAGCGGCGGTAAGATCGAGAAGCATGTCCCATGCAGGATCGGCGAACAGGTTTTCATCGAAGAAGCGCGCGCGAATGCGGCGCTGGCGGATGATCTGGCGCACCAAGGCAGCATCGGGCAGCGGCGGGCGCGCCTTGCGTTTGGGCGCTGTCTCGCCTGCCACGGTTTCGTCCAGCAGCTTGTCAAAGCTGAACGCGGCGGCGGCGCTGCGCTGGCCGCGCTCGCCCGCATCCCCGCCCATGCTATCCAGCCGCTGGGCGATCTGCCCGACCTGTTCGGTGAGGCGCAGCAGGGTAAGGCGATCATCTTCCGACAATTCGCGCAGGCGCATCGTCGAGCATTCCGCCAGCATCCGGCCCAGCGCAAGGATCCGGTCCGCCCGGCGCGCATCGACAAGGATGTGCGGTGCCCCTTCGGCGCAGGTGCCGAACACGTCCTCCAGCCCGTCTCTGGAGGTGGAGACGATCAGCCGCGCGCCGGAATGTGCCACCCGGCTATCGAGCCGCGCCAGCGCCGCCATCGAGGACATGTCGGGCTGCGGGCAGTCCACCAGCACGAGGTCGCCCAGCGCACGGGGCTCGCCGTTCAGCAGGCCTTCGAGCGAGCCACTTTCACGGGTCGCGAGGCCGGCTGCCTGAACATCGGCGCGCAGTTCCTCCCGCACATCCTCGCCATCGGCAAAGATCGACACCGCGAGCGGAAGGCCCGCGGCATCGGCCGCCATTTCATATGCAAAATCGACCTGCGTCATACGTGTTCTCCCCGATTCGCCCCTTGGACTTATGGGAACAGGATGAGAACAAATGCAGATCGTGTCAAGAATATCGGGAACTTACATCTCCGCGAAGGGGTTGCGCACCAGGATCGTGTCGTCCCGTTCCGGACTGGTGGAAACGCTGGCGGCGGGGCACTCGATCAGTTCCTCTATGCGCCGGATATACTTGATCGCCTGCGCCGGAAGATCGGCCCAGGTGCGGGCGCCTTCGGTGCTGTCCTGCCAGCCTTCCATTTCCTCGTAGACCGGCTCCAGCCGCGCCTGCTCCACCGCGCTGGACGGGAGGTAGTCGATAACCTGTCCATCCAGCCTGTAGCCGGTGCAGATCTTCACCGTCTCGAACCCGTCGAGCACGTCGAGCTTGGTGAGCGCGATCCCATGCACGCCGCTGATCGCGCAGGACTGGCGCACCAGCACCGCATCGAACCAGCCGCAGCGCCGCTTGCGCGCGGTGACCGTGCCGAATTCGTGACCCCGCTCGCCCAGGCGCTGGCCGATCTCGTCCTCCAGCTCGGTGGGGAACGGGCCGCTGCCAACGCGCGTGGTGTAGGCCTTGACGATGCCGAGCACGAAGCCCGCCGCGCCTGGCCCCAGCCCGCTGCCCGCCGCGACCGAGCCGCTGACGGTGTTGGAGCTGGTGACGAAGGGGTAGGTGCCGTGGTCGACGTCGAGCAGCACGCCCTGCGCGCCTTCGAACAGGATGCGCGCACCATCGGCGCGCACGTCGCGCAGGCGCTTCCACACAGGCTGCGCATACTGACGTACGAAAGGCGCGATGTCCTTCAGCTGGGCGACCAGTGCTTCGCGGTCCACCGGTGGTTCGCCGAAGCCTGCACGTAAGGCGTCGTGATGCGCGCAAAGGCGATCGAGCTGCGCCTCGAGTTCGTCGAGATGCGAGAGGTCGCACACGCGGATGGCGCGGCGGCCCACCTTGTCCTCGTAAGCGGGGCCGATGCCGCGCTTGGTGGTGCCGATCTTGCCCTTGCCGGCCGCCGCTTCGCGCAGGCCGTCGAGCTCGCCATGCAGCGGCAGGATCAGCGCGCAGTTGTCGGCAATCCCGAAATTCTGCGCGGTGATGGAGACGCCCTGCGCCTCCAGCCGCTCGATCTCGTCCTTCAGCGCCCATGGATCGAGCACCACGCCGTTGCCGATCAGGCTGAGCGTGCCGGTAACGATCCCGCTGGGCAGCAGCGAGAGCTTGTAGGTCGTGCCGTCCACCACCAGCGTGTGGCCGGCATTATGCCCGCCCTGGAAGCGAACCACGGCGTCGGCCTTCGCCGCCAGCCAGTCGACGATCTTGCCCTTGCCCTCATCGCCCCACTGGGCGCCGATCACGGTGACGTTTGGCACTTCACATTCCTTTTCGAAAAAGCCCGCAGCGCCCTAGGCAATGCCGGGGCCGAGGGCAACTGGCTGGCTGGACGAAAGACCGTGACAGGTCGCCGGAAAGATCGCGCCGCGCGCCCGTTGGTAGGGCAAAGGAGATTTGCATGACCGACTATCCCACTCTCACCCTCAATGACGATCGCCAGATCCCGCAGCTGGGCTTCGGCACTTTCAAGCTGGAGAACGATGCCGCGACCAGGGCCGTCTCCACCGCCATCGATGTCGGCTACTGGCTGATCGATACCGCCGCAGTCTACGAGAACGAGAGCGGAGTCGGCAAAGGCATCGGCGACTGGAGCGACATCTTCCTGCAGACCAAGATCTGGAACGATCGGCAGGGGCATGACGAGACCCTGAAGGCCTTCGACGAGAGCCTGAAGCGTCTGGGCCGCGAGCATGTCGATATGCTGCTGATCCACTGGCCCTGCCCCGACAAGGGCAAGTTCGTGGACACCTGGAAAGCCTTCATCGAACTGCGCAAGGCGGGCAAGGCGAAGTCCATCGGCGTGTCCAACTTCCGCGAAGACGATCTGAAGCGCATCGTGGATGCAACCGGCGTCGTCCCGGCCCTGAACCAGATCGAACTCCACCCCACGTTCCAGCAGCGCGAGATGCGCCGCGTGCACGAGGAGATGGGTGTCGTCACGCAGAGCTGGTCGCCGCTGGGGCAAGGCGAAGGGCTCGACCAGAGCGCTATCCAGCGCATCGCGGAGGAAACGGGCAAGCCTGCCTCTGCCGTCATCATCGCCTGGCACTTGCAGCACGGCTTCTCGGCGATTCCCAAGGCCTCGAGCCGCGACCATATCGAGGCGAATTTCGCCGCGCTGGATCTGGAGCTGACCGAGGAGCAGATGGCCGCGATCGACGCGCTCGACAGCCAGGATGGACGCATGGGCCCGGACCCTTCCGAGTTCTGCTGACTTGAAGGCGGTGCGGGACTGACGCACAGCAGGTGCATGCCGTCCTTCGCCAACCTCATGAATGTCGTGCTGGGCTATGGCACCAGCACGGAGGCGCGCGAGGGGGACGGGTATCGTCGCCCCTGCGCGACCATTTCCTATGGCGAACATCCGTTGCAGGCTCTGGACCTGCATTTGCATCCAGATGGCGCACCGCGCCCGCTGCTCGCCTTCCTGCATGGCGGCGCCTGGCAATTCGGCGACAAAACCCGGCGCTTGAAAGATGGAAAGGCTCCCTTCGCCCATGTCGAGGGGTGGCACTTTGCCTCGCTCAACTTTCGGCTGGTGCCTGAAGTGGACGTTTCGGAGATGGCGCGCGATGCCGCGGCAGCGGTCGCGGCGCTGGTTACTCGAGCGGACGAGTTCGGTGTCTCACGGGAGCGGATCGTTCTCATGGGCCACTCCTCGGGCGCGCATCTTGCCGCACTGGTGGCGAGCGACCCGGCGCTGCTGGAAGCACACGGGCTTGCTCCGCGTGACCTTGCAGGCGTGATTGCGAATGACGGCGCGGCCTATCTCGCCAGCGAGCCGAGCACGGCTTCGGGTTTCCTCAGGCGCCGCTTGCTGGACCCGGCCTTTGCCGGTGCCGACCTCGAGGCGCTATCGCCCGTCCGGCATATCAAGAGCGGCGGAAGCTATCCCGATTTCCTCATCCTTCACGGCGGCGCGCACCCGATAAGCCTGCAGGCGATCCTGCTGGAAGGTGCGCTGCTGGAGGCTGGTGGCAATGCGTGCCGCCATGCCTTTCCGGGAAAGGGTATCGTCAACCACATGCGCCTCTCGCGCCATTTCGGGCGTGCCGGCTTCGGGCCTACCGAAGCTGCGCGCGCGTGGTTGCAGGGCCGCTAGAGCGCCTTCACCTCGCTGCCATCAAGCCTGTGCGTGCAGCCGAGCGCGCTTGCCTCGTCGCTCTCGTCTAGCGCGGCAACGGTGCGCCAGCCCTCTGCGCGCAAATTCGCGGCAATTGCGCGGTCGTGGCCCAATGGGAGGAACAGTTTTTCGCCAAGCGGTTCGTCTGCCTTTACCGCTTCCACAAGTTCCTCGGGGTAGAGCGAGAAGCCGGTCGCGGGCTCCTCACTGCCACCGATGCAATAGGTGCCGCCGCGCCCGATCTCGCCCCGCACGCCTTCTGCATAAAGGGTGAAACCCAGCCAGCTCTGGTATTCGAAGCCGTGGCGCTCGCTGGGATCGAGCGTGAGCCGGGCGCGGTCGCCAATGCGCGCGGCGATCTGGCGCAAACCGTCGATACGCGTATCGAGCACGCCTGCGGTGTCGAGATCCGCCAGCATTTCGGCGGATTGCTCGAAGGTGCCGGTGGCATGGATCAAGGGGAGATAGGCTGCGCCGCCCGCCTCGACCAGTCCGCCCGCATCCTTGGTATCGAGTTCGCGGCGCACCCTTTCTCGCGCTTCGGGATCCAGCGGCAACGGGCCGTCGGCCAGCGTCTCGACGAGGTCCGGCAAGGTGAAATCGACCGAGATGTTCTCCACCCCGGCTGCCTCCAGCGCGGCAATGGCGAGTTCCACCACCTCGCCCGCAGCGGCGACGGTATCGCGCCCGATCAGCTCCGCACCGACCTGCAGGTTTTCCCGCCGCGGCTCCAGTTTGCTGCCGGTGATCCGGGCGACCTGCCCGGCATAGCAGAGGCGCAGCGGGCGCGGCGCATCGCCAAGACCGGTGGCGGCGATGCGGCCGACCTGCACCGTCATGTCCGAGCGCAGGGCGAGCGTGCGCAGGGACGTGGGATCGGTAAAGCGGATCATGCGGCGCGTGCGCACCCCGTCCATCCGCCGGGCAAGCGAGCGCTCGAACTCGATCAGCGGCGGCCGCACACGGTCGTAACCGTGCGCGGCCATCACTTCGAGCATCGCGCGCTCGATACGGGTCGCTGCGGCCATGGATTGCGGCAGGCGATCTTCCAGCCCTTCGGGCAGCAGGTCCTGTGTCGGATCGGTCATGGCAGCAGCCTCTAGCGGCAGGTTCATCCCGGCGGAAGCCGGGATGAAAGGCCGGGTCAGAACGAGAGCGCCCGCACCACCTTCACGCCGTCCAGCTTGCAGGCGGCATCGATGACCTCCTGCGGGATGGGCTGGTCGACGCTGAGCAGGATGATCGCTTCGTCACCCGCATCGCGGCGACCGAGGTGGAAGGTGCCGATATTGATATCGTGCTCGCCCATCAGCGCGCCCACGCGGCCGATGAATCCGGGGGCGTCCCGGTTGACGATATATAGCATCTCGCCCGCCAAGTCCGCCTCGATCCCGATACCGAAAATCTCGACAAGGCGCGGATCGGAATTGCCGAACAGAGTGCCCGCCACGGAGCGGTTGCCCTGGCTGGTCGCCACGGTAACGCGCACCAGCGTCTGGAACGTGCCCTCGCGCTCGTTGCGAATCTCGCGCACTTCCATGCCGCGCTCCTTTGCGAGGAATGGTGCGTTGACCATGTTCACGCTCTGCGAATAGCGCTTCATCAGGCCCGCCAGGACGGCGCCGACGATGGGTTTCTGGTTAAGCTCCGCAGCATGGCCCTCGGTCTCGATGCTGATCTTGCTCAACTCGCCATGTGCAAGCTGGCCCACCAGTGAGCCGAGGTTCTCCGCCAGCGCCATGTAGGGCTTCAGCTTCGGCGCTTCCTCGGCGGAAAGGCTGGGCATGTTGAGCGCATTCATCACGCCGCCGTTCACCAGGTAGTCGCTCATCTGGTCGGCGACCTGCAACGCCACGTTGACCTGCGCCTCGGTGGTCGATGCGCCGAGATGCGGGGTGCAGATGAAGTTGGGAGCGTCGAACAGGGGATTGTCCTTCGCGGGCTCCTTCAGGAACACGTCGAGCGCGGCGCCTGCGACATGGCCGCTCTCCAGCATGTCCTTCAGCGCCGCCTCGTCGATCAGGCCGCCGCGCGCGCAGTTGATGATGCGCACGCCGGGCTTGGTCTGTTCCAGCCGCTCTCGCGAGAGTATGTTGCGGGTCTCGTCGGTCAGCGGGGTGTGCAGCGTGATGAAATCGGCGCGCTCCAGCAGCTGGCCCAGATCCACCTTTTCCACGCCGATCTCGATCGCGCGCTCGGTAGTGAGGAAGGGATCGTAGGCCACCACCTTCATCTTGAGGCCCAGTGCGCGGCTGGCGACGATGGCGCCGATATTGCCGGCGCCGATCAGGCCCAGCGTCTTGCCGGTCACCTCGATACCCATGAAATCCTTCTTCGGCCATTCGCCAGCCTTGGTCCGGGCGTTGGCCTCGGGGATTTGGCGGGCGAGTGCCATCATCATAGCGATGGCATGTTCGGCAGTGGTGATGGAGTTGCCGAACGGCGTATTCATCACCACCACGCCCTTGGACGAGGCGGCGGGGATATCGACATTGTCCACGCCGATGCCGGCGCGCCCGATGACTTTGAGGTTGGTCGCGGCTTCCAGGATATCGGCTGTCACCGTCGTGGAGGAGCGAATGGCAAGACCGTCATACTCGCCGATGATCGCCTTGAGTTCTTCGGGCGTCTGACCGGTGATGACATCGACGTCGCAGCCGCGTTCCTTGAAGATGCGGGCTGCGTTTTCGTCCATCTTGTCGGAAATGAGGACTTTGGGCTTGGTCATGGGGAAATCCTGTCAGGAATGGCCGGGACGCGGATAAGGCTGTGGCGTCTGCCGACTTCGGGAAAACGGGGTAGCGTCCCGGGCAAGCGCCCGGGTCACGCGAGAATCAGAGATTGCCGGCCTTGAGCTCTTCGTAAGCCCATTCGATCCACGGCAACAGGCGCTCGATGTCCTCGGACTCGACCGATCCGCCGCACCAGATGCGCAGGCCCGGAGGGGCATCGCGGTAGCCGTTGAAATCGTAGCCGATGTCCATCTCTTCCAACCTGGAAGCGATCTTCTTGGGCACGGCAGCCTGTTCCTCTTCAGAGAGACTGTCGATCCAGTCGCCCTGGAAGACCATGCACACGCCGGTATTCGTCCGCTTGGCAGGGTCGGAGACCATGTTGCGCAGCCACGGCGTCGCTTCGATCCAGTCCTTCACGATCTTCGCATTGGCGTCGGCACGGCGGAACATCTCTTCCTTTCCGCCGATCGACTTCACCCATTCCAGCGCGGCGATGTAGTCTTCCGTCGCCAGCATGGAGGGCGTGTTGATCGTGGCGCCTTCGAAGATCGAGCGGTTCAGCTTGTCGCCCTTCTTCAGACGGAAGAGCTTGGGCAGCGGCCACTCGGGATCGTAGCTTTCGATGCGTTGCACTGCCTTCGGGCTGAGAATGAGCATGCCGTGCTGCGCCTCGCCGCCCAGCACCTTCTGCCAGCTGTAGGTGGTGGCATCGAGCTTCGCCCAGTCCATCTCCATCGCGAAGATGGCGCTGGTGGCATCGTTGATGGCAAGGCCTTCGCGGCCCGGCGCCAACCAGTCCGTGTCCGGAATCTTTGCGCCCGAGGTGGTGCCGTTCCAGGTGAAGACGACGTCGTTTTCCTGCGGGATCTGCGCAAGGTCGGGAATCTCGCCGTAATCGGCGTCCAGCACCTGCAGGTCCTTCAGCTTGAGCTGCTTGACCGCGTCCTGAATCCAGACATTGCCGAAGCTTTCCCATGCGGCGATCGTCGCGGGTCGCGCGCCGAGCATGGTCCACATCGCGCATTCCAGCGCGCCGGTGTCGGAGCCGGGCATGATGCCGACGAGATAGTCGTCGGGCACGCCCAGCAGTTCACGGGTAAGGTCGATGGCGTATTTCAGCCGGCCCTTGGCGTATTTGGAACGGTGCGAACGGCCCAGCGACTTGAGGTCGAGCTTGTCGGGCGACCAGCCGGGAGGCTTCGCAGTGGGACCGGATGAAAAGAAGGGGCGCTCCGGACGGAGCTCAGGTTGCTTAGTCATGTATTCTCTCCTTGCAGAGAGCTCGCGCGGCGTTGGGACCGCGTGGCCCGCAGCGGCCACTAGAGATGGCCGCGAATGAGTCAAACGAATTTGCGGTTACTTGTGTAACCATAGGGATGCCTCGGACCCGGTACGGGTTCCCTTAAGTTCGTGGCTGACATACTGAGCGACTGGCCCTGCCGGGGCCTGTGCGAAGGAGTCCACATGAAGAAAGCGCTCATGCTCCTGCTCACAACGGCTGCGCTGGGGGGATGCTCCGTCCTGCCGGGTAGCCGGGAGGATCGAAGCGGGACACCCACTTCGGGCGAAGGCGCCTTGCCGGGCCTGTCGCAGCGTCCGGAAGCGAACCAGTGCCTCAACGACCTCGGCCGGGCCGGCGTGCGGTTCGATGCGCTGCCGGATCGCTATTTGGGGCAAGGCTGCTCCAACCTCAACACCGTGCAGATGCATGCGCTGGCGAGCGACACGGGACGGCTGGAGGTCACCAATCTCGGGCCTGTCACCTGCCCTGTCTCCGCTGCGTTCGCTGCCTGGGCGCGCTATGGGGTGGACCGGGCGGCACAGCAGGTCTTCGGCGCGCGCCTCGCGAGCATCCAGACGATGGGCAGTTTCGCGTGCCGCAACGTGGCGGGGTCCGGCCGCCGCAGCGCCCACGCGAGCGCCGATGCCATAGACGTCGGTGGTTTCGTGCTGGCGGATGGTCGGCGGATCAGCGTTGCGGATGGCTGGAACGGAGACAGTCGCGAACGGGAGTTCCTGCGCATCGTTCAGCGCAGCGCGTGCCGCCGTTTTGATGTCGTACTCGGACCCGATTACAACGCAGCGCACCGCGATCATCTCCACCTCGAGGCTGTGATCGAGGGCGAGTCCTACTGCCGCTGACTTCTTGCTGATAAAACGTTCGGAACAAGCTCAATCGTTCGGGTTGACCATTTCCCTAACTTTTGCGGCGCCACCTACGGGCGCTTCAGGCTTTTTTCCGGTCGCTCCCTTCCTTTCCTTGAAGGCTGCCTCCAGCCTTAGTCGGACGGCTTCCGCTGCATGGTTCGCCCCGAGCTTGTCCATCATATTGGCGCGGTGGATTTCAACGGTGCGCGGGCTGATCTCGAGATTGCGGGCAATGGCCTTGTTGGAACAGCCCTCGCTCAACCAGTCGAGCACTTCCCGCTCTCGCCGGGAGAGCATGCTAATACGGCGGCGGGCATCGATCAGGCGGCGGCGCGCCTCTGCATGGCGGCCAGCGTCGGAGTGGACATGCGCGACCATGCGCCTGACTTCGCTTTCGCTCAAAGGAAGTTCGAGAAAATCGAGCGCGCCCGCCTGGATCGCTTCCACGACCTCTTCCACACCCGGTTCTATCTTGGCGGCGACCAAGGGCGTCCAGATCCCGGCGTCTGCCAGTTCGTCCAGCAGGGAAGCGACGCCGTTCTCCAGCAGGTCATCGCTGGCGAGGATGACCCCCGACTGCGGAGGGCGGTCGATGAGTTCAATAAGGTCCGAGTAAACCTCCGCATGGTGGCCCATGGCGAGGATCAGGCGCGATTGCTCTGCGCGGGAGCGGCTGTTGCCGCCGACGATGTGGATTGTGATGCGGTGTTCCATGCCCCTGTCTTTGTACAGGAATTTAGCATCGTGAAATCCGTAATACTTCGGAATTCCACCTATAACAAATTGCTATATGGGATTAGTATGGCTCCTGCGAGGAACAGAAAACATCCGGATCCGATCTTTCCCTCGTAAAATTTCAGCGTCCGGGATTCCACGCAGTCTGCGGAAACCGCCTGACTGGCGATTTCAACTAGGGAGTATCACCTATTCAGCCTCATCAGGCTGGTAGAAACTGTAATCGGGCAGCGAATGGAAAGCGCTGCGCAGCGCCTCGCTCCAGCTGTCGCTTATGGCATTGAAATAGGGATCGCTCGCCTCGATCCGCCGCTCGTGCTTTGCGCCGAAACCTTCCCGCTCGATCACCATGAGATCCAGAGGGAGACCAACGGAGAGATTGGCTTTCAGCGTGGAATCGAAGCTGACCATCAGCAATTTCACGGCATCCTCGAAGCTCATCTGCCGGTCGTAGCCGCGAATGATGATCGGGCGACCATATTTCGTCTCGCCAATCTGGAAGAATGGCGTGTCGAAGCTGGCTTCGATGAAATTGCCCTCAGGATAGATCATGAACAGGCGCGGCTCCATGCCCTTGATCTGACCTGCGAGAATAATGCTTGCCGTGAACCGACCCTTCCCGCGCTGGCCGTTATCCTCCTGCGTTTCGGCGATCACCTCCCGCAGGAGCTTGCCGGTTTCGCTGGCGACCTGGAACATGGTAGGCAGTTCCATCAGCGAATTCTGCCGTTCCGACGGGGCCTTCGTACGCTCCTCAAGCCGGCTGATCACCGCCTGCGTGGTAGCGAGATTGCCGGCGGTCATCAGCGTGATGATACGCTCTCCCGGTACGGTCCAGTGGAACATCTTGCGGAACACGGAGATATTGTCGACGCCCGAATTGGTGCGGGTATCGCTCATGAGGACGAGGCCCTTTTCGAGCACCATTCCTACGCAATAGGTCATTGCTGCTGCTGGTCTTCCTGCTGTTGTTCGACGGCGAGATCGACCGACAGATCCTCGGTGATCGCGCCGAAACTGATCCCGGTGATGGGCGCGGCATCGGAATAGTCGCGACCCGTGGCCACGCGCACATAGCGCGGATCGGGGCTGATACCATTGGAAATGTCGAAACCGACCCAGCCCAGATTCTGCACATAGGCTTCCGCCCAGGCGTGCGAGGCTTCCTGTTCGACACGGTCGTTCATCATCAGGTAGCCGCTGACATAGCGGGCGGGAATATCCAGCGAGCGGGCGGCGGCGATGAAGATATGTGCATGGTCCTGACACACGCCCATACCTTCTTCCACCGCTTCCTCTCCGGTGGTGGAAACACCGGTGGACCCGGTGCCGTATTTCACCTTCTCGCGAATGACGTCGGAGAGATTGTGCAGCGTGCCGACCATGCCTTCCTCGCTGCGCTCCACATCGGCGATGAGCGCCTTGATCTTCGGGCCGGGGCGCGTGAGCTCTGTCTGGCTGAGGAACGCCCAGAGCGGCAGGTGCCCTGCATGTTGACCGATGACGCCTGCATGGTCCTGCGTATCGACCTTTCCGGAACACGAAACGACGACCTCGCGCGTGCCTTCCTCCACTGCCGCAAGGGTCACGTGGTTGAAGTTCTGGTCGTCATAGGTGAGCTGTTCGTAGGCGCCTTCGAACTCCATCTTCCATTCGAGGATGCGTTGCCCCTGCGTCTCCTTAGGCGTCAGCCGCAGGCGCTGGATGCCATGTGCCACGGGGCTGGCGAAGCGATAGCGGGTGGTGTGACGAATGTTGAGGCGCATGGGTTTGCTTTCCCGTCAGGAGACGAAGCGATAATCTTGGGCGATGGCGCCGGCGAGCGACTGGTTCGCCGAAATGAATTCGAGCAGGAACTGGTGCAGCCCCTGGTCGAAGATGTCCTCCACGCTCTTGCCGTTGAGGCGCAGGTCCGCCTCGCGCATGGCTTCGTGGCAAGTGCCTTCGGCGCCGTGGAGCCGCGCAAGTTCGGCCAAATTGCTTCGCATTTCCGAATAGCAGAACCTGAGGCTACGCGGAAATCGTTCGTCCAGGATAAGGAAATCGGCAATCGACCGCGCATCCATTCGTCCAGCATTGAGCCAACGATAGGCACGCTCTGCTGCCAGCGCCCGCAGCACGTTATCCCACTGACCGGTGTCGAGCGGCGTGCCCACATAGGATAGCGAGGGCAGCAGCAGGTAGTATTTCACGTCGAGGATACGCGCGGTGTTGTCTGCCCGCTCCAGCCAGGTACCCATGCGGGCGAAGCAATAGGTCTCGTTGCGCAGCATGGAGCCGTGCGAGGCGCCGCGCGCCAGCGTGCTTTCGCGGCGGATCGCGCCCAGCGACATGTTAAGGTTGGAATTGCGCACCGGCCGAGCCAGCAGGTCGCGCAGGGTCATCCACCCCTCGTTCACCGCTTCCCACACCTCGGCGGTGATGGCCGAGCGGCAGGCGCGCGCGTTGGTTCGCGCTCGCTCCATCATCGAAAGCACGCTTTCGGGATTGTGCTTTGAGCGCAGCACGAAATCGCACACTTGGGGCCCGTCATAGCCCTCGTGGTGCTTCTCGTAGGCCTGGCGCAGGCCGAGCGTGGTGAGAATGGACTTCCATTCCTGGTCAGCCATGTCCTGGCCGCGGGTCAGCGCCATGCGCTGCCCGGCGGCGAGCAGGCGGGCGGTGTTTTCCCCGCGCTCGAGATAGCGATACATCCAGAAGATGCCGTGGGCGACGCGGCCTAGCATTGCGTTGAATCTCCGATCCGCATCAGTCGTCCAGCACCCAGCTGTCCTTGGTGCCGCCTCCCTGGCTGGAATTCACTACCAGCGAGCCCTTCTTCAGCGCCACACGGGTCAACCCGCCCGGCGTGATGTCGACGCCATCCGGCGAACACAGCACGAAAGGCCTGAGATCGACGTGGCGCGGCGCAAGGCCCTTCTTGGTGAAGATCGGGCAGGTGGATAGGGACAGGGTCGGCTGGGCGATGTAGTTTTCCGGCTTGTTTTCCAGCTTGTGGCGGAAGGCGGCGATTTCCTTCTTGCTGGCTGCCGGGCCGATCAGCATTCCGTACCCGCCAGAACCGTGCACTTCCTTCACCACCAGCTCGGCCAAATTGTCGAGCACGTATTTGAGTGCGTCGGGATCGGCGCAGCGGAACGTCTCGACATTGGGCAAGAGCGGCTTCTCGCCTGTGTAGAACTCCACGATGTCGGGCATGAAGGAGTAGATCGCCTTGTCATCGGCAACGCCCGTTCCCGGCGCATTTGCGATGGTGACATTGCCCGCCCGGTACACGTCCATGATGCCCGGCACGCCCAGCACGCTGTCGGGATTGAAGGTAAGCGGGTCGAGGAATTCGTCATCCACGCGGCGGTAGATCACGTCCACCGGGCGGAAACCCACGGTGGTGCGCATCTGTACCTTGCCGTTCACCACGCGAAGGTCGCTGCCTTCTACCAGTTCGGCGCCCATCTGGTCGGCGAGGAAGGCATGCTCGTAATAGGCTGAATTGTAGATGCCCGGTGTCAGCACCGCGATGCTGGGATTGCCTTCAACACCTTCGGGCGCGCAGGCGGCCAGGCTCTTCGCCAGACGCCGCGGATAGTCGGAGACGTCGCACACCTTCACCTTGCTGAACAGTTCGGGGAACATGGACATCATCGTCTCGCGGTTCTCCAGCATGTAGGAGACGCCGCTGGGGGTGCGGGCATTATCCTCCAGCACCATGAATTCGTCAGGGCCCGTGCGCACCAGATCGATGCCGACGATATGGGTGTAGACCCCGCCCGGCGGTGTGAAGCCGACCATCTGCGGCAGCCACGCGGCATTGTCGCGAAACAGGCGTTCCGGAAGCCGACCTGAGCGGATGATTTCCTGCCGGTGATAGAGATCGTGCATGAAGGCATTGAGTGCCCTCACCCGTTGTTCGATTCCGCGGGAAAGGCGGCGCCATTCGCCCCCTGAAATGATGCGCGGCACCATGTCGAAGGGGATCAGCCGTTCCTCGGCATCGTCCTCTCCATAGACATTGAAGGTGATGCCCGTTTTCCGGAAGAAGCTTTCCGCTTCGAAATGCTTTCGGCGCAGGTAACCATCGTCCTGCTGCCCCAGCCATTCCTGGTATCCCTGATAGGCTTCGCGCACATCGCCTTCGGGCGTATGCATTTCGTCGAATTTGTCCGGTTCGGACGCGGTCACTCGGATCCCCTTGCCAAAGACGCTCGGCTTATTCGCACGTGCAGCATGCGCCAAACCCGTTCGGGAATCAAAGCCTCATTATCGCTTAAGTTCCTTGTCGAGAGCCAGAATGACCTCGCTGGAGTTGCAGAACCCCATATGCGTACAACGCAGCGCCACCGCGCGGTCGCGCTCCCCGGGAAGGCCGCAGGCGGCGCGTCGCGAGATCGCGCCGTCGCGCGGGCTCCAGAAGGCGACCGTTTCGACGGGCGGCTTCTCGGCCGTGTTGGTCTCGATCGGCGGCTCCTCCACCCTGTGCCCGGCAACGGCCTGGTAGATGCGCCACATGTTGTTCGAATAGGGTGTGTGGCTAAAGGGCGTGCCCATCGTGATGACCTTAGCGATGCAATTGGGATGCATCTTCGCCACTTCCCGGGCGAATATTCCGCCGAGGCTCCAGCCCACGAGCACGACGTTCTGCCGGTATCGCTCGCGTACCGAGCAGACGCGATTGGCGAGCAGCTCGATATTTTCCTTCGTCGGCCCGTAATTGTAGCCGAGGCCCCAGCGTTTCACGATGTGACCAGCGCGTTCGAGTTCCTTGGCCATGTACTTCATGCGCCAGGGATGGGTGGCGAAGCCGGGCAACAGGATGACGACCTTGGGTGCCGCGGCCTCCTCGATCGGCAATGGCGGCTTGAACAGGCGAATGGCAGGCGCGGCCAGTTGTCCCAGCTCGGCAACGAAAAACCTTAGCGGCGGAGCATGGGCATCGGGCGGCGCTTCGCCCTTCAGCAGCTCGACGCGCCGCTTTACCGAGTGGCGCGCGCCATTCGCCGCGGCCAGCACCCGGCGCCGCACGGGCGGTATGGCCATCGCGCCTGCGGCAAGCGCTGCCACGGCATAGACTATCCGCCTTGAAGTATCGCGCCCGTCCGCCATCGCTCAGTTCCCGGCTATGCCCGAGCCTTCACCCGCGCAGGAGCCAAGCCGCATTGTCTCGACCAGCAAAGTGAAGCGCATTTCGCCGCCCGGCAAACCCTCTCCGCGCTGTTCTATGCGCGTTTCGAGGCTGGAGGCTGAGGTACTCGTCTCGCCTGTCATCTCCGCCTGCGAGATCGTACCGTTCGCCGATTCGCATTGCATCAGAGCGTCGAGTGAGGTCTCGCCCGTATCGAAGCGGATGAACTGGCAGGTCCCATCCTGCATCGCATCCAGCAGTGGGAGGAAACCGCGAGCAGCCTCTTCGGCGGTGAGGCATGCTTCGGCCACTTGCGGTTCGACGAAGCCAAAGCGGTGGCGCATCCGCTCCGCCTCTGGCGGCGGGGCGTTGGGCAGCTCGAAGTTCACGAGTTCGCTAGTGGTGCGATACAGGCCGGGCTGCGGTGCGGTGAGCCTCGCCGCGCGCTCGGCTATGGTCTCTTTGGACAAGGGCTGCGCCTCGTCGGCGCAGGCGGACAGGGCAATCATGGTGGTGATGGCAATGGTGCCTTCACGGTAGCCCTGAAATCGAATGCGACTCATGCCATGCAGACTAGCAGCCCTATCTGCAATCGCCAGTACGCTGGGTCGCGACGCGCAGAGCAATGTCGGCGTCGCCCACGCCCGGGATCGGCTGCGTGAAGCTCATTTCCATGTCGGAGCTTGCTTCGCCCGAAGTGCCGATCATGGTGATACGGCCCTGTGGCCCGTCTTCTGCCTCGCAGGTCATGGCGAGATCGATCTCCCCGGTTTCCAGCCCGGAGAAGCGGGAGAAGGTGCAGGAATTGTCGGTCATGGCGGAGATCCATGCCTCGCGGTCCATAGCCTCGGTCACGCAGAAGCTGGTCTGCTCTTCCGCACCTTCCGCGAACGCAGCTTCCAGCGCAGCCATGTCCTGCACCTGGCCGTTCACCATCTCGACCGAGACGAGATCGTAGCTGATGCTGTACTCACCCGGCGCGGGCATCACGCCGTCATCGCCGAGCGCGCCCGACACCTCGTCCGCCGAGAGCGCCTCGTCGGTCAGGTCCTCGTCCGAATTGCCCCAGCAGGCCGCGAGCGCAAGGCCTGCAAGAAGCGGCAGTGCATGGTTCAGACGCATCGTATTCCCCTGTCATCGCCCGGGCGGAGGGTGCCCGCGAGCCTGGCAGGAGTTAACAAGCGCCTGCGGGCAAGCCAATTGCGGCGAGTGCGCAGTGTGGCCGCCGTCCCATTTCAGGTCAGGCAGCCACAGTCTTGCTCAACGGACGATCACCCTTCACATTCGCCGATGCGTTCGGACCGGTTGCGCAGCACCATCCGCATGGCCTGGCCTTCCCCGGCGTTTTCCATGTCCATCGTCACCGTCATGTCCTGCGAGGTTTCACTGATGGTGCCGCCGAAGGACATGGTGCCGACAGAGCCCGCACCGTCGTCGCACGCCATGGTGGCATCGAGGTTGTCGCCTGAAACAGTGAATTCGGTGAATTCGCACTCGTCGGAACCCTGCGCCATATTGTCGAGGAATTCCTGGTAGCCCTGGTCGGCTTCCTCCTGCGTCATGCAGAAGGTGCGATCCTGTGCAGCGCCCTGCTCCATGATGCCGCGCATCATCTGCACTTCTTCTTCGGAGGCGCCGGGCAGCTCGAGTTCGACAAGCTCGCCGGTAGTGCGGTATTCGCCGGGCTGGGGCTTGGGCAGGTCGCGCGTCGCGGCCTCGATCTGGGCAGGATCGTTGGGATCCTCCACCGTGCCGGAATCGCCGC
Source organism: Aurantiacibacter poecillastricola (assembly GCF_030730945.1). Taxonomy (GTDB): domain Bacteria; phylum Pseudomonadota; class Alphaproteobacteria; order Sphingomonadales; family Sphingomonadaceae; genus Alteraurantiacibacter; species Alteraurantiacibacter poecillastricola. The sequence goes on along the minus strand of NZ_JAVAMS010000002.1, from coordinate 237,116 downwards.
AGGCCGCGAGGGCGAATACGGCGGATGCGCAGAGCGCGAACTTGAAATTCATGCAAAAATCCTTTTTCATGGGTCGCGCGCGATGCTGGAGCCTTGCGCCCGGTTGAGCAAGGATCAATTCGCTCCCATATAACGCGGCATGGCCGAACTCGTTATCCGCCGCGGGCTGGAAGAGCCCGATACCACCGGCGAATTCACCCCCCACAAGCCCGCTCGCCCGGAAAAGCCGGACGAGCAGAAGCCGTTCAAGCTCGTCTCCAGCTACGAGCCCGCGGGCGACCAGCCCACCGCGATTGCCGAACTTGTGGAAGCGGCGAAGGACAAGGAGCAGACTCAAGTGCTGCTCGGCGTGACGGGCAGCGGCAAGACCTTCACGATGGCAAAGGTGGTAGAGCAGTTGCAACGCCCTGCCCTCGTACTGGCGCCCAACAAGATCCTCGCCGCCCAGCTTTACGGCGAATTCAAGAGCTTCTTCCCGGAAAACGCGGTCGAGTATTTCGTCAGCTATTACGACTACTACCAGCCCGAAGCCTACGTCCCGCGCTCCGACACCTATATCGAGAAGGAGTCGAGCGTGAACGAGGCCATCGACCGCATGCGCCACTCCGCCACGCGAGCCCTGCTGGAGAGGGACGACGTGCTGATCGTGGCATCGGTCTCCTGCCTTTACGGCATCGGCTCGGTCGAGACCTATTCGGCCATGGTGTTCGACATCAAGACTGGCGACACCGTCGACCAGCGCGAGCTCATTCGGAAACTGGTGGCCCTTCAATACAAGCGCAACGACACCGCTTTTGCGCGCGGCTGCTTCCGCGTGCGCGGCGATAATCTGGAGATCTTCCCCAGCCACCTCGAGGACACCGCCTGGCGCATCAGCTTCTTCGGCGACGATATCGAGGAAATCGCCGAGTTCGATCCGCTAACAGGAAAGAAGGGGCAGACCCTCTCCAAGGTGCGCGTTTATGCGAATTCGCACTACGTCACCCCCGGCCCAACGATGAAACAGGCTTCGGAAGCCATCAAGTTCGAGCTGGAGGAACGCCTCAAGGAACTGCACGAGGAAGGCCGGCTGCTGGAAGCGCAGCGGCTGGAACAGCGCACCAATTTCGACCTGGAAATGATCGCCGCCACCGGCAGCTGCAACGGGATCGAGAACTACTCCCGCTTCCTGACGGGGCGCCTGCCCGGCGAACCGCCGCCCACGTTGTTTGAATACCTGCCCGAGAATGCCCTCCTTTTCGTGGACGAAAGCCACCAGACCATTCCCCAGATCGGCGCGATGGCGCGGGGCGACCATCGCCGCAAGCTGACGCTGGCCGAATACGGCTTCCGCCTGCCCTCTTGCATCGACAACCGTCCGCTGCGCTTCAACGAGTGGGACGCGATGCGCCCGCAGACCGTGGCCGTATCCGCCACGCCCGGCCCTTGGGAGCTGGAACAGACCGGCGGTGTCTTTGCCGAGCAGGTGATCCGCCCCACTGGCCTCATCGACCCGCCGGTCGAGATCAAGCCGGTCGAGGACCAGGTGCAGGACTGCATCGCCGAGGCCAAGGCGACCGCGCAGAAAGGCTACCGCACCCTCGTCACCACGCTGACCAAGCGCATGGCCGAAGACCTGACCGAGTTCATGCACGAGCAGGGCGTGCGCGTGCGCTACATGCACTCCGACGTGGAGACGCTGGAGCGTATCGAGCTTATCCGCGACCTGCGCCTTGGCGTCTACGACGTGCTGATCGGCATCAACCTGCTGCGCGAGGGGTTAGACATTCCCGAATGCGGGTTGGTGGCGATCCTCGATGCCGACAAGGAAGGGTTCCTGCGCTCCGAAACCTCGCTGATCCAGACCATCGGGCGAGCCGCGCGCAACGTCGATGGCCGCGTGATCCTCTATGCCGACCGCGTGACGGGCAGCATGGAACGCGCCATGGCGGAGACCGAGCGTCGCCGCGAGAAGCAGCGCGAATACAACGCAGAACACGGCATCACGCCGACCACGATCAAGCGCGACATCGCCGACATCGTGGCCCATTCGGCAGCTGCCGATGGGGTGACCGTCGATACCGGCGATGACGAGGTGAACAACCTCGTCGGCCACAACCTTCGCGCTTACATCGAGGACCTCGAAAAACGCATGCGCAACGCCGCCGCCAATCTGGAGTTCGAGGAAGCGGGACGCCTGCGCGACGAGATCCGCAGGCTCGAGAACGACGAACTGGGTCTCGGCGAGGCGGAGAAAAAGGCGCCGGTCGTGGGCCGTTCCAACGAGGGCAAGCCGGGCACACGCAAACTGCGTTACGGGCGTACGCAGAAGAAGTTCGGGAAAGGCTAGGCGTAGCCAGGCTTCGGAACACCCCCTTCCCCGTCCCGTTGGCGGGGAAAGGAGACTTGGTAATGCACAGGATCGCCGCTGCGCTTGTCGTACTTGCTCTCGGCGCGTGTTCGGGAGATGACCCCGCGCCTGAACCCGTTGATCTGGCGCAGGACGAGAGCGTGCAGACGCCAGCGCCTTCTCCCGCGCCCGATCCTTCGCCGGTAGCAACGGGCGACATGGAAGACCCGGTCGGGGCCGATGGGCTTCGCTGGGTGTACAAGTCCGCGTTCCGCAGTGCGCTCTACGGTCCGCCCGAAAGCGAAGGGGTACTGGCGATTGCCTGCGACACCGGACCATCGGGCACCCAGTCCATTATCGTCACGCTCTACGACACTGCCGAGGAAGGCGGCGAGCAGATGCTCCGCTTCATCGGCAGCGACTACGACGCCTCGGTCGAAATGAACGCGGTCCGTAACGAACTGGGCCCGGAATATGTCTGGCAGGGCGCGGTCCCACCGCAGGCGGAAGGGCTGCAACGCGCCTTCACCGAGAACGAGGGCCCGATCACCGTGCAGCCGGAATCCGGCGAGGCGCTCCAGGTACCGCCTTCCGAAGCCGTGATCCGCGTCTTCAACGCCTGCGCCTAACATCCCCAGCCTATCGCCGAAGATCGCTTGCCTGAAACAAGCGAGGCGGAGTAGCGCTTCACCATGCGTATCGCTTTCGCTCTCGCCTTCACCGCCATGGCCGTTACCGCATGCGAACGCCAGCCCGCCGCCCGGCAACAGGGCGTGCAGCGCGTATCGCTCGACGATGCGGGGAAGCGGCAGGCTGGCGCCGAACCGTCGCCCGATACCAGCCAGGCGGTGTGGCAGGTGTCCGAAGACGGACAGGCGATCCGCTACGGCGACAGGGGCGCTGATCCATTGCTGACACTGGCGTGCGACGTCGACGAGGAGCCTCCCCAACTCGTCATCATCCGCCATGCGCGGGCTTATCCCGGACAAGGTGCGCTTTTTCCGGTGATCGGCAATGGCATCAACAGCCGGTTCCTCGTCGATGCGGCGCTGGCGGATGGCGAATGGCACTGGGAAGCGCGCCTTCCCGCCGACGATCCGCAGCTCGAGGTGTTCTCGGGCACGCGCGACATTACCGCCACCCTGCCGGGGCGCGGCACGCTGGAGATCGAGGGTACGCGGATCACCGGCGAATTCCTCGAATGGTGCCAGGCGGGAGGAAGGCCGGAGCCGGTGGAGAGCGACCTGCCCGAAGAGGACGCGACCTAGTCGGCGCTCTCGGCAAGCTCCACCAGTGCATCGGGAGTGAGCACCTGCGGCAATTGCTCGCCCTCGCTGCCAGCCGGATACCAGACATAAAGCGGCACGCCCGCCACCTGCCACTCCTCCAGGTAGCGCGTGATGGCGGGATCGCGGCGCGTCCAGTCCCCGCGCATCGCGATGACGCCAGCCTCCTCGAAAGCCTCGCGCGTCGCCTCCCGCTCGATGGCGACCTGCTCATTCACCTTGCATGTGAGGCACCAGTCCGCAGTGAACCACAGGAACACAGGCACGCCCGAAGCGCGTGCCTCCGCGAGCGCTTCCTGAGAGTAGGCCTGTGGCTCCAGCACGCTTTCGCTGCGAGCGACCTGCTCCTCGACGCGGAAGGGAAGCGATCCGGCGAAATACAGCGCTGCGACGAGCGCAATGCCCGCCACGACGCGGTTGGCGTTCCGCCGCGCCGCCAGCGCCACGACTGGCAGGATCGAGAGGGCCAGTGCCGCGAAGGCAAAGCTCATGCCCCCCAGCCGAATGGCGAGCCACGCCAGCGCGAGCGCAGTCAGACCCATCGGGATGGCGAGGATTCGGCGGAACGTCTCCATCCAAGCTCCCGGCTTCGGGAGCATCCGGCGCAGCGCGGGCACGAAGCCCAGCAACAGGAAAGGCAGCGCAAGGCCGAGACCCAGCATGGCGAAGAGCAGCAGCGCTTGCGGCGCAGGGAGGAGCAGCGCCGCGCCCAGCGCTGCAGCCATGAACGGCCCCGTACACGGAGTTGCCACCACGGCAGCGAGCAGGCCGGTCATGAAGGCTCCGCCCTCGCCCCGGGTGCGGATGGGCAGCGAGGGGATCTCGAACAGCCCGGCGAAATTGGCGGTGATCAGCGTTGCCACCACCAGCAGGGCGGCGACCACCAGCGGCTCCTGCAACTGGAACGCCCAGCCGATCTGCGCGCCGCCTGCCCTGAGCACCAGCAACAAGGCACCCAGCGCGAGGCAGGCGAGGACGACGCCGGCTGTATAGGCCAGCCCTTCGATCCGCGCCTGCCGTTCCTCACCCCCGGCGCGCGCCAGCGTGAGCGCCTTCAGGCTGAGGATCGGGAAGACGCAGGGCATCAAATTGAGGAGCAAGCCCCCCAGCAGCGCTCCGCCCAGCAGGAGGGCGAGCGGTGTCTCCGAAGACTGCCCGCCGATGCGCGTGCCGCCTGTCGGCACCTCTCCCGGCGCGGCGGAGAAGCGCACGCCCTCCCCTTCATCGGCAAAGGCGAGAATGCCGTTCAGTTCGCCCGGTTCGTTGCGTAGGCCGCCACGCGCGATCTCCGCCACCAGCATGTTCCCATCGCGGTAGAAGGCTTGCGGTGCTGCATAATCGATAACGTCCTTCTGCTCGAGGAAGACATGCGGATCGGCGAGGTCGAGGCTGGCGGGCAGCGGGATGGCAAGGCGCAGCGTGTCACCCGCGATGGCGAGGCTGGCCTCGGAATCGAGCAGCGGCGGAATGGCGGCGCGGTGGGCATCGAACTGCGCGGCAAGCTCGGGCGTCTGCTGCGGATAGCGCAGTGTGAGCGTCGCGCGCTCTGGCACGCAAAGCCTGTCCGAACAGGCTAGCCATTGCGCGTCCACGCTGACCTCCGGATTGACCGAAACTGCCGCGCTCGCAGGAACCTCCAGCGGCACGAGCACCGCATAGGGATCCTTGTAGACGTGGTTGATGAGGCCCAGCAGCTCCAGTTCCCGGGGCACGGGATAAAGCGGCTCGCCCGCTTCCCAGCCTTCGGGCAACTGCCAGTCCAGCCGCATGCCCTCGCCAGCGTCGCCAGGGTTGGCCCAGTAGCCGTGCCAGCCCTCCTGCGGGCGGAAGCGCAACGCGACAGTGAGCGTTTCACCGGCCACCGGTGCTTCCTCCGCAACCAGATCGGCTTCGATATAGTTCGCGCGCTGGGCGGAAACGGGCACGGCGAGCGCTGCGCCGAGACAGGCACAAAGGATCGCCAGATACCGGAAATAGGCCATGAAACGTGATGACGAGCTTGCCTGCATAGTGCGCGACAACTAGTGAGCGATAGCATGAGCGACAAGTTGAATCCCGGGCGCGATCTCCTCATCCTCGGCGGAGGCCTGGTGGGTATGACGCTGGCGCTCGCCGCGGCCAGGAAAGGCATCTCCAGCCATGTTGTCGACCGGGCCGATCCGGCCGAACTCACCGCGGAAGGGTTCGACGGACGCGCTTCGGCGATCTCCACCGCCAGCTGGAACCTGTTCACCAATATCGGCCTTGCCGACACGCTTGAGCCGCATGGCTGTCCGATCGAGAGTATTGCTGTCACCGACGGGATGAAGCCGGGTCGCATCGACTTCCGGCCGGAACGGCACGAAGGCACGCTCGGGCGCATGTTCGCCAACCGCACGCTACGCCTCACGCTGTTCGAGGCGGCAAAGGACGAGAAGCTCATTACATGGCACTCGAAGGCGAATATCGTTGACCGCCAGCGGGGGGAGCACGGCGTCTCCGCCACACTGGAGGATGGCACGGTCCTTCGGGCCAGCCTGATGGTCGCCGCCGAAGGTCGCGGATCGCCCACGCGCGAGGAAGCGGGCTTCACCATGGCGCAGTGGGACTATCACCACCGCGCCATCATTATCGGACTGGTGCACGAGAAACCGCACGAGGGCGTCGCCTGGGAGATTTTCTATCCCGACGGGCCTTTCGCGCTCCTTCCATTGCTCGACGACGAAGAGGGCCGCCACCGCTCGGCGCTGGTATGGACCGTCGCGGAGAAGGATGCAGACGGAGTTCTCGCCCTGTCGGACCGCGCGTTCCTGCACGAGATCGAAAAGCGCATGCATGACATCATGGGCGATATCGAGCTGAAGGGTTCGCGCTCATCCTATCCGCTGGGCTTCCAGCATACCGCCAGGATCATCGACCATCGCCTCGCCCTCATCGGCGATGCGGCGCACGGGATGCACCCGATTGCCGGGCAGGGCCTCAACCTCGGCCTGCGCGATGTGGGTGCGCTGGTGGACGTCCTGACCGAGGCGCGACGGCTCGGGCTCGATCCCGGCGATGCGCAGATGCTGGCGCGCTATGAACAATGGCGCGCAATGGACTCGCTGATGGTGATGGGCGCGACCGACACGCTCACCCGCCTGTTCGGTCTGCCCGGCATACTGGCGAGCGCAGTGCGCCGCTTCGGCATGGCCGGAGTGCAGCGCATGCCATCGCTCAAGCGTTGGTTCATGGACGAAGCGCGCGGCGTCAGCGGCGACCTGCCGGAATTGCTGAAGGGCTAGGTCCTAGTCGATCCCGCCCGCACCGGGCAAGGCCGGGCTGAGCTGCTGCACCGGAGTGCCTTCCCCGTCGCGCAGACCGCGCGGATCCAGCACGGCGGCGGTTTCCAGCGTCTCCAGCGCGCGCTGGGCAGCAGCGAAACGCTCGGCGTCGGCGATCCAGTCCTCGGCCTCGGCAGCATTGGGGAGAGCGCGCACTTCCTGTACCGCCGCCTCTATCCGGCCGCTTTCGAGGAACAGTCGCGCCCGCTCCAGCCGGCGCTCGGCCACCGGAGAGGGTGTGTCCTCCCGTCGCACGACAAACAGCGAGGAAAGCTCGTGGCTGAGGCGGGTGAACACGTCCTCGTCAGCCGGGCCGTCGGTCAGCACGGGAGCCAGCCCTTCGAGGCGGGCTGCCAGCCTGTCGAGCGTCACGGGATCGCGCGCCGCATCGATCACGGTCTCCACGGCATTAGGCCGCGCCTCCGCAAAACGCAGGCGTAGCTGGTCGGCGAGATAGCCGAGCGGTGCACCGCGTTCGATGGCACGTCGGCTGGCAAAGGCGATGAGCAGCCCCTCGGCCCGCGCGGCATTGCCCGCTGCGGCCTGCGACTGCATGTCGAGCCGGGTCAGCCTCTGCTCCATCGCTGCCACGCGGCTGTCGAGTCCGCCTTGCTGTTCCACCACCTGCTCGACCCGCTCCACCGCCTCGCGCGCGTCCTCTGCTACCGCTTCGGCGCTTTCGGAGGCGCTGGGAGTTGGTTCGGGAGCCGTGACTTCGCTGGACAACAAGGATTCGCCGTCATCGGCCGGCGCGGTGGTCGCGTCCTCTTCGCTGCGCACGTTGAAAAGGCCGCCAAGCCCGTTGCCGGTGCCCGCGAAAGTGAAGGCGATGGCCAGTCCCAGCACGAAAGCGACCGCCAGCGCTATCAGCGCCGCGCGCAGGCTTATGCTGCGCTGCCCCGTGCGTGCACGCGTAAAGTCGTAGCTCTGATCCATACTTTCCTTCGTGCGGCCCGTCGCAAGCTTCGTGCGGCCTGCCTTATCGGGCTGCCACCTTAATGACACATGTCGCGCGCCAAGGCCAACAATGCCGTATCATTGGGCTGGGCAGCGCTCGACACCGCAGCCCAGCCCCTGCCGGCGGCATCGGCAACGCGCGGACCGATGCAGGCCAGATGCATGGCTGATCGTGCGAGACCCACCCTGTCGATCTCCGCCCCGAAATGGCGCGCGGCAGCGGCGCTGTGGAGGAGGATGCAGGGTGTACCCGTCCTCAATCCGATCTGCGCGCTGCCAGTGATGGGCAAGGGGCGAACCTCGTATACGGCGCGCTTCGCTATGGTGTGACGGCCGGGTTCCAGTGGCACGGTTTCCACCCCGCCAAGCCGCAGATAGCGCGTCGGCTGCGCGTTCGCGTCGAGCACGGCTTGCAGCCCGCCCTCGCCCACGGTTGCCACGGTAAACCCGGCCTCCCGCGCAGCCTCGGCGGTAGCCTTGCCCACGGCGTGAACAGGTAAATCGCGGTAAGCCTCCAGCCCTTTCCCCCCATGGCGCACCGCATTGGCGCTGCCCAGCAGCAAGGCATCGAACTCTCCCGCATCGGGAGTGTCCCAGGCAATCGGCATGACTTCGAAGAGCGGCATGCCGATGGCGGCTAGCCCCATCTCCCGCGCTAGTTGCAGGGTCGATTGCAAACCCGGTTCGGGCCTGAGGACGAAGATCATGGGAGAAGGATCACTCAGGGCCTGCAAACACCGACGTAATGCTCGAAGCGGCGCGTTTGAGCAGGTCTTCGGCGAGCTGGGCTGGTGCCTTGAGGTCGTCGACGGCGAACCGCACTTCGCCCTCAACCTTCTCCTGCCCGGCTGGGCTGAACAACGCCGCTCGCATCGCCAGCTCGCTTTCGTCGTATGAACAAAGTACCGCGATGGGCGAATGGCAGTTGCCGCCCAGCGCCAGCAGCAGCGCCCGCTCCGCCATCACCTCGGCGCGGCTTGGCGCGTGGTCGAGCGCGCCCAGCAGTTCGCGGGCACGCTTGTCATCGGCACGGCATTCGACGGCGATGGCTCCCTGCCCTGCGGCGGGCAGCCATGCTTCGGGGGCGAGCGGGGTGCCGACATCGTCCTGCCCGAGGCGCGAGAGCCCGGCGGAGGCCAAAAAAGTCACATCCGCTTCGCCTGCCTCCAGCTTGCCGAGCCGGGTGGCGACATTGCCGCGAAACGTGACGACGCGGCAATCGGGCCGCAGCCACAGCGCCTGTGCCGCACGGCGCGGGGCACTTGTGCCGATCACAGAACCCTTCGGCAGGTCCGCGAGCCTTGCCGCTCCCACCAGTCGGTCTCGTTTGTCGGCGCGCGGCAGGATGGCGACGAGGGTGAAGGCATCGGGACGGATTGTCTCCACGTCCTTCAGCGAATGCACCGAGGCGTCGATCAACCCCTCCGCCAGCCAGGCGTCGAGTTCCTTGGTCCACAGCGCCTTGCCGCCGATCTCGGCCAGCGGGCGGTCCTGGATCTTGTCGCCGCTCGCTTCGACCGGCACGAGTTCCACCGCATTGCTGTCCCAGCCATGCGCTTTGCAAAGCCGCGCCCGCGTCTCCTCCGCCTGCGCGAGAGCGAGGGGCGAGCGGCGGGTTCCGAGCTTCAGGAGTGGATGGCTGGTCATGGGTGTGCTTGCCCTAGCGGTGTGACAGGCTAAGGGGAAGCGGGATGACACTGGTTCTCGGCATAGAAAGCAGCTGCGACGAAACCGCAGCGGCGCTGGTGACGGACAAGCGGGAGATCCTCGCCGAAGTCGTCGCCAGCCAGGAAGTGGAGCACTCGCCCTATGGCGGCGTAGTGCCAGAGATCGCCGCCCGCGCCCATGCCGAGCGCCTCGCCCCGCTGGTAGAACGCGTGCTGAAGGACAGCGGCAAGACGCTTGCCGATTGCAATGCCATCGCAGCGACGGCAGGTCCCGGCCTGATCGGCGGCGTGATGGTCGGCCTCGTCACTGCCAAGGCGCTTGCCATGGCGAGCGACACGCCGCTGATGGCGATCAATCATCTGGAGGGCCACGCACTCTCCCCGCGCCTCGCCGACGAGGCGCTCGATTTCCCCTATGCGCTGCTGCTGGTGAGCGGCGGGCACTGCCAGATCCTGCGGGTAGATGGCGTGGGCCGCTACAAGCGCCTCGCCACCACGATCGACGATGCGCTGGGCGAGGCCTTCGACAAGACCGCGAAAATCCTCGGCCTCGGCTATCCGGGCGGTCCGGCGGTGGAGAGGCTGGCTCGCGAAGGCGATCCGCAAGCGGTGCCCCTGCCGCGTCCGCTGGTGAACAGCAAGGAACCGCATTTCAGCTTTGCCGGGCTAAAGAGCGCGGTGCTGCGGGCGTACGAAGCCGGGGAACACACCGAAGCGGACATTGCCGCCAGCTTCCAGCAGGCCGCGCTCGACTGCATTATCGACCGCACCCGCCGCGCGCTGTCGGCGATGGAGCCGGTTTCGGCTCTGGTGGTGGCTGGCGGCGTCGCGGCCAACCAGGTGATCCGTACGGGCCTGGAAGGTCTGGCGGGCGAGTTCGGCCTCCCCTTCACCGCGCCGCCATTGCCGCTTTGCACCGATAATGCCGCGATGATCGCCTGGGCCGGGCTCGAACGTGTGAATGCCGGTTACGCGCCAGATCCGCTCGACCTGAAGGCCCGCCCGCGCTGGCCGCTCGATCCCGAGGCGGAGCCCGCGCGCGGTGCAGGAGTGAAGGCATGATCGGCGTCGTCGGAGCAGGCGCATGGGGCACCGCGCTGGCGCTGATGCTGGCGCAGGACGGGCGCAAGGTCATGCTGTGGGCGCACGGCGATGGCCTGGCCGAAAGAATGCGCGAAAGCCGCGTGAACGAGCCTTACCTGCCGAGCGCGAAACTCCCAGCGAATATCGAAGTGACGGGCGATCTGGCAGATCTCCAAGAGTGCGACATCTTCCTGATGGTCACGCCCGCGCAGCACCTGGGCGAAGTCATGGCCCGCATGGAGCGGTTTCCGCGCGATCTCGTGCTGTGTTCCAAGGGGATCGAGCAAAGCACCGGGCGCATGATGCACCAGGTTGCGCGCGATGCCGCTCCCGAAGCCGACATTGCGGTCCTCTCCGGTCCCACCTTCGCCCATGAAGTCGCAGCCGGCCTGCCCGCTGCCGTCACTCTCGCCTGCGGTGGCGAGGAAGTGCAGTGGGAGCGGCTGGCCCCGGCCATCGCGCGGCCCAATTTCCGGCCCTATTACTCCGACGACGTGATCGGCGCGGAAATCGGCGGAGCGGTCAAGAACGTGCTCGCCATTGCCTGCGGCGTGGTGGAAGGGCTCGGCCTCGGGCAGAATGCACGCAACGCGCTCATCACGCGCGGCTTTGCCGAGATGGCGCGTTTCGGTGCCAAGGAAGGCGCGAGTTTCGACACCATGGCGGGACTGTGCGGGCTTGGCGACCTCGTGCTCACCTGTTCCTCCACCTCCAGCCGCAATTTTTCGCTCGGCAAGGCGCTGGGCGAGGGAATGAGCGCCGAGGAAGCGCTGTCGGACAAGCGCACCGTGGCGGAAGGTGCGCATACCGCGCCCGTCCTGTGCAGGATCGCGGCCGAGCACGGCGTCTCCATGCCGATCACCGATGCGGTCAACGAATTGCTGGGCGGCAAGCCCGCGCGCGATGTCGTGACCGCGCTGCTCGCACGCCCGCTGAAGGCCGAGGGGCATACGGCTTGAATACGCCGACGGCGAAGGAACGGGCCGCGGAGGAACCGGGCGGCGATATTGCCGCGCTGGCCAAGGGCGGGCGCACGAACTTCTTCGGCTTCGTGCTGCGCCTGCTGGCGCGCCTGCCCTTCCTGTTCATCGCCGGCCAGCTTTACGGGGCCGAGGCGCTGGGCATTTACGCCTATGCGCTGCTGGTCGTCGAGCTGACCGCGCTCGTCTGCTCGATCGGCGAGAAGCGCGGCCTTGCCCAACGTTTGCGAGAGGGTGAAGGCGCGGAGGTGAACCTCATCGCCGATTCCATGCTGGTGGCGCTGGTGTTCTCCAGCATTGCGGGGATCGCCTATTTCCTCTTCCCCGCTCCGCTGTTTCCCAATGGCATGTCGAGCGAGCTCGACCGCTGGATCGTACTCGCCATTCCCGGCTACGCGCTGACCGAGATCGTGCTGGCGGCGCAGGCGTTCAAATACGACATTGGCACGACCGTTCGCGCCCGCGCCGTGGTGGAGCCGTGGACGATCTCGATCCTGGCAGGCGCGTTCTGGTTCATGCCGCAGATCGGCGATGGCGGGCTGATCCTTGCCTATATCGCCTCGATCTTCGCCGGGCTGGTGACGGCGCTGGTACCATTCTTCCGCACTTACGGACTGCCGAAAGGCTGGTCCCCCCACCCCGCCCGCATCGGGCCGATGGTGATGCGGGCACTCCCTCTGGCCGTCACCGATGCCATCGAATGGGGCACGCGGCGAGTAGACCTGCTGATCCTCGGCTGGTTTGCAGGGCCCGTGGCGCTCGGCATCTACTGGATGGCACAGCAGGTCGCCAGCCTGCCACAAAAGCTGAAGACGAGTTTCGAGCCGATCCTCGGCCCGGTGATCACCGCCAAGCTGAAAGAAAAGGACTACGCCGCCATTGCCCGGCAGGTGTGCCAGGTGGGCTTCTGGATCGTCGCCGCGCAGGCGGGCATCGCGCTGGCGCTAGGTATTCCCGGCGAGGCGCTGATGGGGCTGATGGGGGACGAGGGCGAGTTCGTGCCCGGCACTGCCGCCCTTGCCTTCCTTCTGGCGGCAGAAGTGGTTGCTGCCACCGCCGTCGTTTCGGAGGCAGCGCTGATATATGTAGCGCGGCTCCGCAATCTCTGGGTATCCATCGCCACCATCTGCCTGCAGGCTGCGCTGACCGTCGCGGCCATGCTGGTGATCGAGACGATGGAGTTCACCGACCCGCAGAGAGCCGACATCTGGCGGGCGGCCTGCGCTGCTGGCGCACTGATGGTGGCGCTGGGCGTCGCCTCGCTGGTGAAGGCGCTGATGCTCAGCCGCATCCTGGGCCACTCGATCAACAACTGGCGCTGGACGCTTGTCTGGGCCGCAGCCGCGGCGGTGCTGGTCGGACAGCTCGCCATCCTCCTGCCGGAATGGGCAGAACTTGCGTTCGGCATCCCGGCAATCATCGGCGTCTACGGATACATCATCTGGACCCGCGGCTTCGGCCCGGAGGACAGGGTGTTGTTCAGCAAGAAAAGCAGGACCGAGGACAATCCCCGGCCACCGCCGGAAAGACCGCCGCTCTAGCTTGCTGGCGCATTCAGGCATCCCCCAGGAAGCGCTTTGCGAGCCAGCGCTACGTCAGTCTTGCACAGGGCCTCGACGGGCCCTGATTCCTCGGGCTAGAAGCATGGGGACATGAATATCCTTCGCAAGCCGCAGACAGCCCTAGCCGTCGGCCTAATTAGCTGTATCACGCTGGCCTTCGTCTTCGGCGGGGTCAGCGCGCCGCAGATTGCCCAGCGTCTTGCCGACGCCGCTCCTGCCGCCATCGCACAAGCGGGCGGCGGCGACCAGGTGCAGGCGCGCTTCACCTCGCCCAATGGCTGGCCCAGTCGCCACCCCGTCCTCGTTGGCGGGGAACCGCTGGACGAAACCACCCGCGCCCGCATCGCCCGCGCCGTGGCGGACCTGCCAGGGGTCGGCGGGATCAGCTGGTCCGATGGCGACATGATGGTGGAGGATCACTTCAATCCGCTCCACTGCCAGGAAGACGTGCAGGCGCTGCTGCGTGCCCGCACGATCCGCTTCGAGGAAAGCTCCTCGCGCATCGACATCGCCAGCCGCTCCCTGCTCGACGAAGTCGCGACGGCGCTTACCCCCTGTGTCGGCGCGGTGATCCAGATCAGCGGGCACACCGATCGCTCCGGGCCGGAGGAGGCGAATATCGCCCTTTCCGCCGAGCGCGCCGATGCCGTTCGCGCGGCTCTGGTGCGGCGCGGGATCCCGTCCGCGGCCCTGCGGGTGGAGGGTGAGGGCTCCTCCCATCCGGTCGAAGGGCTGGAACCGACCGATCCCGCCAACCGTCGTATCGAATTCTCGGTCATCTCGACCCAGCCGCTGATGCCGACCCCGGTCGATACGCCCAGCGCACGCTAGGGCGAGTTGCCCGAATCGAACCACCTGCTGCAAAGCGCAGCGCGAAGGAAAGCCGATGCCGATCTGGATGGAAGTGATGGTTCTCATGCTGCTTGCCTATGCCATAGGGCTGGGCATGGGCTGGGCCATCTGGGGACGCGACGCATGAATATTCGGAGAAACGAACATGGCTGAAGTTGTGCAGGCGAACTGGATCCTGGTCCTTGCCGCGCTGGTAATCGGGCTGCTGGTGGCGTGGTGGATCTTCGTCGCCTCGCGCCGCACCAAGGTGGAGCGGGACGAGAGGGACGAACAGGTCGGAACAGGGGCGAAGCGCAACCAGGCGCTGATCGATTCGCCCCCTGTTGCCGCCGGCAGGAACGAGCCCGCCAAGAACGGAGAGCCCGCGCCGCGCGGCGCACCGCCCATTGCCACGGACGCGCAGGATGCCGAGGCCGCGCGCACGGCTGCCTCGCCCGGCCCCACCTCCGCCGCGGCGAATGCGGACAGTACCGCCGCTTCCCCCTTGGGCACCGACGCCGAAACCGGTGACGGCGTGCCCATGCGCGAGGCGATGAAGGATGTGCCGCCGCACGAAAGCGAAGGCTCGACCCCGGCTTCTCCTGCCTCGTCCGCCGGAGACGATCTTTCCCGCATCAAGGGTGTCGGCCCCAAGCTGGTCACCATCCTGCACGAACAGGGCGTGACCAGTTTCAGCCAGATCGCCGGCTGGGACGAAGCCGATATAGACCGCGTCGATGCGCAACTCGGCCGCTTCCAGGGTCGTATCCGGCGGGACAACTGGGTGGAGCAGGCGCGCCTCCTGCAGTCGGGCGATACCGCCGCCTACGAGGAGAAGTTCGGCCGCACCTCCTGAGAGGGCTGTCGCGCTTCGGGAACCCCGGCGTCGCCCCGAGCGTAATGGTTAAATCTCGCGAGAAGATCAGAGCAACCGAGAGACAATCGAGCAATGGCAAGTCAGGCAGAAAACCACCAGCCCACGGTGCTGGTCGTGGAAGATGAGGTCATCATTGCCCTCGACCTGTCGGAGACCGTGCGCGACATGGGTTTCCGCGTGGAAGGCCCCTATGCGACGCGCGATCATGCGATGATCGCCATCGACCAGGAAATGCCCGATTTCGCCATTCTCGACGTGATGACGGCCGATGGCGAAGTATTCCCCTTGGCTGACGTTCTGACGGAAGCCGGGGTGCCGATCATCTTCCATTCCGGTCATTTCACCGAACGCGAGATCGCCCAGCGCTATCCCGATGCCCAGGCCGCCGAGAAGCCGTGCCCTCCCAGCAAGCTCATGGCCATGATGGGCAAGGCGAGGAAGCTGGCTCACTAGGCCTTTCCGGTCGGGACCGCTCCCGGCGCACAGCCTCTCCTTGCCGCACCGCGCGCGAGCAACTAGGTCGGTTGCAAAGGAGACTATTTGCAATGGCCGACATGGTGCCCTTCGATTGGGCCGATCCCTTCAATCTCGATGACCAGCTGGACGAGGACGAGCGCCTCATCCGCGACGCCGCGCATTCCTTTGCGCAATCGACCCTGCAACCGCGGGTGATCGAGGATTTCGCCAAGGAAATCGACGCGCACGAGCTCTTTCCGCAGATGGGCGCGGCCGGCATGCTGGGCGTCACCATCCCCGAGGAATTCGGCGGGGCGGGCGCGAGCTATGTCGCCTACGGTCTCGTCGCCCGCGAGATCGAGCGCGTGGACAGCGGCTATCGCTCCATGGCCAGCGTCCAGTCGAGCCTCGTCATGTACCCCATCCATGCCTACGGATCGGACGAGCAGCAGCAGAAATATCTTCCCGGCCTTGCCTCGGGCGAACTGATCGGCTGTTTCGGCCTTACCGAGCCCGATGCGGGATCGGACCCGGCGGGCATGCGAACCCATGCGAAGAAGGACGGCGACGGCTATTCGCTTTCGGGCGCGAAGACGTGGATTTCCAACTCCCCCTTCGCCGATGTCTTCGTGGTCTGGGCCAAGTCCGAAGCGCATGGCGGCAAGATCCGCGGTTTCGTGCTGGAAAAGGGCATGAAGGGGCTGGAAGCCCCCAAGATCGGTGGCAAGCTGTCCTTGCGTGCCTCCACGACGGGCATGATCCAGATGGACGAGGTGAAGCTGCCCGCCGATGCGCTCCTGCCCAATGTGGAGGGGATCAAGGGCCCCTTCGGCTGTCTCAATCGCGCTCGCTACGGCATCAGCTGGGGCAGCATGGGTGCAGCGGAGTTCTGCTATCACGCCGCGCGCCAGTATGGTCTCGACCGCGAGCAGTTCGGCGTGCCGCTCGCCTCCAAACAGCTCTACCAGCTCAAGCTGGCCGACATGGTGACCGAGATCAGCCTCGGTCTGCAGGCATCGCTGAGGGTCGGCCGCCTGATGGACGAGGGGCGGTTCGCGCCGGAAATGATCTCCATCGTGAAGCGCAACAATGTCGGCAAGGCGCTGAATATCGCGCGCCATGCCCGCGACATGCATGGCGGAAACGGGATTTCCGACGAATACCAGGTCATGCGGCACATGCTGAACCTGGAAACGGTGAACACCTATGAAGGCACGCACGATGTCCACGCGCTAATCCTGGGGCGCGCGATAACCGGATTATCGGCTTTTTGAAGCAGTTCGATCGCTTCGCAACATAGCGGGTGCGCGCAGATTGTGGATTTTGCGCAACACCCTGATCGGGATTGAAAGATTTGTTCTCCTTCGCGGAACTATGATGTAAGGTCCCGATTGAGCAAGGGATGCGGGAGGGTTTTCCCGTTGGACGTAATGAGGACAACAATGAAAAGACTTTTGATCAGTGCCTCTCTGGTCGCGCTCGCCTTCCCGGCAGCCGCCCAGGCACAGGCCTATATCGGAGTTAGCGGCGGTGTCGTGACGAACGAGAACGCCGATAACGAGGGTGAATTTACCGATACCGTGGATGCGACCGATCGCGTTGGGGCAATTCCCGCCGGCACGCCCTATGAGTTCGAAACCAATGTCGACCTGGGTTGGACCGCTGGCGCCCAGATCGGTTACGCCTTCGACAACGGTTTCCGTCTCGAACTCGACGGTAACTACCAGTCCATGGATGTCGACTTCCACCGCGGCCTGACCGTCGGCGGCGCGAACATCGACGGTTCCGATTCCGGCGCCGTGCTGCTTCGTGGCGAGCCGAACGGCACCAGCGTGGGTGCGATCCTGGCTGACGGTCGCGGCGATGTGGAGACCTATGGCGTCTTCCTCAACGCGCTGTACGACATCCAGCTTGGCGCGGTCGAACCCTATATCGGCGCCGGCGCCGGTATCTTCGTGGTCGACCTCGACTACCTGCCGAGCGACATTCGCATCGTGAACGATGCCGATACCACCTTTGCCTATCAGGGCATCGCCGGTATCTCGGCCAACCTTTCGGACAGCGCCCAGCTGTTTGCCGAATACAAGTATCGTCGCCTGATCGACGAACCCACGTTCGACAACACCAGCCTGCTGCCGATCTCGATGTCGACCGACTTCGCACAGCACTCGGGCACGATGGGCCTGCGGTTCATGTTCGGTGGCGAAGAAGCGGCTCCGCCGCCGCCCCCGCCGCCTCCGCCCCCGCCGCCGCCCCCGCCGCCTCCTCCCCCGCCGCCCCCGCCGCCTCCGCCGGCGCCGGTTTGCGAGCAGGGTCCGTACATCGTGTTCTTCGACTGGGACGAGTCGACGATCACTCCGGAAGCGGCCACCGTGCTGAACTCGGCGATCACCGCCTATGGCGATTGCGGCTCGGCCTCGATCATGCTCGCCGGTCACACCGACCGTTCGGGTACCGTCGAGTACAACATGGGCCTGGCAGAGCGTCGCAACGACTCGGTGCAGGAATACCTCACCGGTCGCGGCATCCCGGCGTCGCGCATCTCCACCGAAGCCTTCGGCGAGAGCATGCCCCGCGTGCCGACCGCCGACGGTGTGCGTGAGCTGCAGAACCGCCGCGTGGAAGTCACCTACGGTCCGGGTTCGGGCATGTAAGCGGCAACGCTACACATAATCAGAGAGGGGCTGGAGGAGCGATCTTCCGGCCCCTTTTCTTTGCCCGCCATAGCGGTTGAACGCCTCGCCCATCACTGCCAGTGCGCGTTCATCCCTTTTGTCCTAGAGATCCCGTTCGCAAGTGACAGGACAGTCGATCATCCATGCGCGCGGCCAGGTAGGTTCGCCAGATTCAGGCCCGGCGTGGTATTCCGGCTGGCTGCCACGCGGTGCACTCCGCCGGGGTCGCGCACTTTTTCTCGCGCTGGCGATCGAACTTCTCATCATCCTGCTGCTTCTCTCGATCGGCTTTCGTACGGAGATGAGCGGACCGGAAGCCCCCACCATCACCAGTTTCGATGTGAGCCAGGCACCCGAAAGCGCCCAGCCCGAGGAACCGGATACGCCAGAAAGCACGCAGCAAGATCAGGCTGTCTCGCCAAGCCTCGCGCCAATCGCCCCGCAGCAGCCGTCCCTGCCGACTGCCCTTCCCGTTCCGATTCCTGCGCCGCTGACTGTCCCGCCGCCGGAACCGCGCCCTTCGCCTGCGCCCACGCCCACTGCGAGCGCGACTTCGAGCATCCGTGCCGTCGTGAGGCCGGGCGCCAATTACGGACCTGCCGACACAGGTAACAGCCGAGGTGCGGATAGCGAACGGGTCGGCACCGCGCCCGATGGTTCGCCCCTTTATGCGGCAAGCTGGTACCGGGAACCCGGGCCGGAGGACCTCGCCGGCTACCTCTCTACTGCCCGCAGCCCCGGCTGGGCGCTCATCGCCTGCCGCACGGCGCCGGAGTGGCGCGTGGAAGATTGCGAAATAATAGATGAATATCCGCAAGGCGCAGGGATCGCGCGCGCCGTCCAGGCGGCGGCGTGGCAGTTCAAGGTCCGTCCACCGCGCCTCGGTGGTGAATACCAGGTCGGAAGCTGGGTACGGATCCGGATCGACTACACGCGCCGCTCCCGCGGGTCGTGAAGCGTCAGTCCACCAGCATCAGCGCGTCGAGCGCCATTACGCCCTGTCCTTGCGGATAGACGATCACGGGGTTGAGATCGACTTCGCGGATCGACGGATTGCCCTCCATGATGCGGCCCATGGTCACGATCATCTCGGCCAGCGCATCGACATCGAGCGCGGGCGAGCCGCGCCAGCCGGTGAGTAGCGGAGCCTGCTTCAGTTCGAGCAGCTTCGCCTTCACCTGCTCCAACCCGAGATCGGTGGTGAAGAGCTTCACGTCCTTCAGGATCTCCGCCGTCACGCCGCCGAACCCGGCGAGTACTACCGGCCCCCATTGCGGATCGTGCTTGGCGCCCACGATCATCTCGGTGCCCATCGTCCCCATTTTCTCGACCAGCACGCCATCGAGGCGGATCGACGCGTCGTATTTCGCGACATTGTTCGTCATCCGGTCGAACGCCTCGCGCACGTCGCCCGCATTCTTGAGGTTCAGGATCACGCCGCCCGCATCGCTCTTGTGACCCAGCGCGGCGGCCTGCGCCTTCATGACCACGGGGTAGCCGAGCGCTTCGGCAGCGCTCGCAGCATCCTCGGCATTGGCGGCGAAGGTGCTCTCCGGAAACGGTATGCCGAGCGGACGCAGCAGGTCCTTGGCGCGGTATTCGGGGATAACGCCGTGCTCTTCGGCAACGCCCGGCACTTCCAGCGATTCGCCGGAGCGGGCCTCAAGGTCGCGTTTGGCGAGGTCTGCCAGGCGGGCGATGGCGCGGTAGGCGCGCTCGGTGCTGGGAAACCATGGGATCCCGACTTCGCGCAGCCCGTCGATATAGTCCTGCGGTACTGTCGCGCCTTCGTCGACACCTGCGAAAACCAGCGGCTTGGCCGGCTTTCCGCCTTCGAACACCTTCTGGATGGCGGGGAACTTGATCTTGCTGGTAATCGGGTCGGACTGGATGATCGAGGCAACCACGGAGCCGACCCGCTCGTCCTCCAGCAGGGCGCTTAGCAGCTTGGTATAGATCTCCGGTTCGGACAGGCCGATGGCGGTGATGTCGGTGGGGTTCGACACCGGCACGAAATCGGGCAGCACTGCGCGCAGGTTCGGGCTGTTCTCGTCATTGAGATCGACCAGCTGGAGGCCAACGTCCTCCGCAAGGTCGAAGGCCAGGCCGCGCAGCGCGCCGCTTTCACCCAGCACCGCCATGTTTGCGCCCGGCAGGGTAGGACAGGTCACGGCGATGGTGGCGATATCTGCCAGTTCCTCCAGCGTGTCGGCGAAGATTATGCCTTCACGGCGGAGCTTGGCTTTCATCAGGGCATGGTTGCCTGCCATCGCGCCGGTATGGGTTGCAGCGGATTCCTGCGCCCTGTCGCTTTTGCCCGGATGCAGCATTACGATCGGCTTGCCCGCCGCGCGCGCGCGCCTCGCCGCGGCAATGAAGGCCTTGGGACGACGCAGGTGCTCGACATACATGGCGATGACGTCGGTAGCCGGATCGTCGACCAGCCACTCGACGAAATCCTCGACACCCGAGGCCGCCTCGTTCCCCGTGGAAACCGAGGTCGAGACGTAGCAGCCGCGCGGATGCAGCGTGGTGGCCAGCACGGCGGCCAGCGCGCCCGACTGGCTGGCGATGCCCACAGCCCGCGTGCCTTCGGGCGGAGTCTTCATGTTCGTCTCGACGAAGGTGAGCGGGATGCGCTCCACGTAGTTGGTGCAGCCGAGGCAATTCGGGCCTTCGATGATGATGCCGTGCTCTTCGGCGATGCGCGCCAGTTCGGCCTGGTCCTTCGCGCCTTCCTCGCCCGCTTCGGAGAAGCCCGCGGCGTAGATTACCACGGCGCCGCAGCCATTCTCGGCAAGGTCGCGCACGGTCTGCACCACGAAAGGACGGGGGATCGCAAGTACGGCGCAATCGACGCCTGCGGGAAGGTCCTTCACGTCCTTGTAGACCTTCAGGCCCTGTAACTCTTCGCGCTTGGGATTGACCGGGTAGATGTCGCCATCGAACTCGTATTGCACAAGGTTGTTGAGCAGCGTGCAACCCAGCGCGCCGTGGCGGTCCGATGCGCCGACCACGGCGACCGATTTGGGTCGCAGGAGGCGGTCGATCTGTTCGTTGGTGAAGCGGCGGGTGCTCATCGGTATATCCCCTCGGACATGCGAAGCCCCGACATCTGCCGGGGCCGCGTTCTTTTTGCGAATTCCTATGGTGAACCGGCGGCGCGGACAAGCCCGCGCCGCCGCTAGCCGGTCTGGCCTAGTCCTTCTGCACCTTCGTCTTGTCGAAAGCGCCGAGGCCGGGCTTGAAGGTCTTTTCATCGAGGAACTGCTTGGACGCTTCCTTGCGGGTTTCCCAGCCGCCGAAATCGTTCAGCGCTTCCTGCGCGCGGATCAGGTAGTCCTCGGCATTGTCGTAGGTCATTTCCATAACGCGGCGCATGGCCCACTTGGTGGCGCGCAGGGCCTGGCTGTCCTTGGCCTTCAGCTTGTCGGCCACTTCGCCGACCCGTGCCTTGAGCTGGTCGTGCGGCACGCATTCGGTGACGAGACCCTGCTCCGCGGCCTGCTGGCCGGTCAGGTTCTCGCCCATCATGGCGTGATACATGGCCTTGCGGTAGGGCATGAGGTCGGCCGCCACCTTGGATGCGCCGCCGCCGGGCAGGATCGCCCAGTTGATCTCGGACAGGCCGAACTGCGCCTTGTCCGACGCGATCGCGATGTCGCAGGCGAACAGCGGACCGTAGGCACCGCCGAAGCACCAGCCGTTGACCATGGCGATGGTAGCCTTCTCGTACCAGCGGAGGCGCTCCCACCAGGAATAGGCCTCCCGCTGATGCTGGCGCACCTTGTGCAGGCCTTCCTGCTCGGCGTGGCGGAAGTATTCCAGCAGGTCCATGCCCGCCGACCACGAATCGCCCTCACCGGTGAGGACAAGCACCTGCACGTCGTCACGGAATTCCAGCTCGTCGAGTACCACCATCATCTGGCGGTTGAGCTTCGGGCTCTGGCAGTTCTTCTTGTCCGGGCGGTTGAGCGAGACCCAGGCAACGCCGTCCACGATCTCGTACTTTACGGTTTCTTCCTGGGGGCGGGGATCGGGCTGGGAAGGACCCTTCGCATTGTCGGCCATGATGGTTCTCCTCTCTGTGGCGCGACTCGCACGCCTCTGCGATAATTGTCATGCGCCATAGCGATGCCGATTGCTATGGGCAACAACATTCGCTAGCCATAAGGGATGGACGATCCGCTGATCCGCTTTCCCGGTTACTCGCTGCGCCGCGCCGCCAATGTCGCAGGTGCAGAACTGGCGGGACGGCTGGCCCAGCTGGACCTGCGCCAGTCGGAAGCTTCGGCGCTGCTGCTGATCGCGGAGAATCCCGAGATCACCGCCAGCGCACTGGGCCGCAAGCTGGATATCCAGCGGGCCAACATGGTGCCCCTGCTCAAGCGGCTGGACGATGCGGGCCTGATCGAACGGCATGCGATCGACGGCAAGTCTCAGGGCCTCATGCTGACAGCACAGGGCGATACGATGCGCGGGAAGGCGTTGGACGTGATAGAGCAATTCGAAGTCGAGCTGATCGCCCGCGTTCCCGCCGAACATCGCAGCCACCTGCTCCCCGCCCTCAATGCCCTGTGGCAAGGTGATGGCACGGACTGACGCCCGCCACTGGCCAGCGCCGCGAAAATCGATACAGTCTGACCCCGAAGGCCCGGAAGCAGGCCGAGGGGAGGATTGCCGATGTTACGACTGATCGCGATGGGCCTTGGCGCGCTCTTGGCCGCACTTGCCATTCCGGCCGCCGCACAGGTGGGCGGCGTTCCGCCGGAGGAGCAATCCTGCCAGCGAGAATGCCTGGAAGGATATGTCGAGAGCTACCTGCAGGCGATGGCCGAGGGGAACGTATCGGACGCGCTCTTCGCCCGCACAGTCCGCTTTACGGAGAACGGCGTCGAACTGCCGCTCGGCAACGAAGGACTGTGGGCGACGACGAGCTCCGCACAGGGTTACCGGCTGGTCGTCTCCGACGTGGAGACCCAGCAGGTCGCCGCGCTGGCAACCGTGCGCGAGGTGGCTGGCAGCAGCGCCGCCGGGCCGGACCTCGAGGCAGAGCCGGTCGGGGTCGCCTTGCGACTGCGCATCGATGCCGATGGCCGGATCAGCGAAATCGAGCAGATCGCCGCTCGACCGGAGAGGGGGCTGGGCGACTCGTCAGACGCCACCTCCACCAATCCCTTTCCCGCCATCGGAGCCGCAGTAGAGGCATTGGGCGAACCGTGGGAAGGCTATCTGACGCCCGTTCCCGAGAGCGAACGCCATACCCGTGCCGAGCTGATCGCAATCGGCAATGCCTATTTCGAAGGGCTGCAACGGAACGACGGTCAGGGTTACTACCCGTTCTCCAACGATTGTCTGCGTATCGAGAACGGCGTCATCGCCGCGGCGCCCGCGGGGCACGACCTTGCCGACCGGCCCGCTTTCGGCACCATCCTGGAATGTCGCCAGCAGTTTGAGGAAGCGCTGGAAGGGGTCGTCACCGGAGTGCGCGATCGCCGATCCGTGGCGGTGGACCCCGAACGCGGACTGGTGTTCGCCTTCGGTTTCTTCGATCATCGCCCGATCAACTGGACCTGGCAGATCGGCGAGCTGTTCAAGGTCGAGAACGGCGAGATCACCCGGATCGAGGCGATATTCATTCGCAGCCCCTATGGCATGTGCTCGGGATGGAGCACCTATTCGCAGTGCCGCAGCGAGGAAATCCAGGAGGTGCGCTAGGCCTTCGGGACATGGGTAGCATTCCCTAGCCCTGCCCTTTCAATTTGGTGACTGCTCGCCGCTACGCCTCCGCCTGTCATGGAGGGGCAGTCGACCATTCCGCAGGGCAAGCGGCGAGAAAGCAGGTTGCGCCTGAAGGTACCCGCGCAGCTCATCATCCTGCATGGCCGCCCCCGCGTGCACCTGGTCGACCTTTCCCGCTCGGGGGCCCGCGTGTATCTCGGCGGACAGAGTGAACTGAGAGCCGGCGAGGAAGGCGTCATCACCTGGTTGGATTACGAGGCGTTCGGCGAGGTCAAATGGAGCCGCAACGGCTTTGCAGGCTTCGAGTTCGACGTGCTGCTCGATCCCGGCATCGTTCTCGGCACGCGCAAGCAGGTCGATCACGGGCTCGCCATCTCCTATGAGGAGGAACGCTTCATGCGATCGCGGGACTGGTTCTTCGGCTACAAGTAGAGCCGCCCGGCAACGGCGCGAGATTGCTTTTGTCCGGCAGTGCACCTACGAGCACTGCCATGCCGCGCACACGACTCTACCCGCTGGAGGATCTGGAAGACATTCCGGGCACCAAGGTCTTCACCGCCCGCCGCTCGCGTCAGGGCTATCACCTCCACAAGTTCTGCATGAGCCTGATGAAGGAAGAGAACCGCAAGGAATTCAAGGCGGACGAGCGCGCCTATCTCGACAAGTTCAAGATGACCGAGGAGCAGAAGGAGGCCGTGCTCGAGCGCGACCTCACGCGCCTGCTGGAGCTTGGCGGCAACATGTATTTCCTCGTCAAGATCGCCAGCACCGACGGGTGGAGCGCGCTGAAGGCCGTCTCTTCCATGAGCGGGATGAGCGCGGAGGAATATTCGCAGATGATGCAGTCGGGCGGACGCTCGCCAGAGGGCCTGCGCTCGATCCGGGACAAGAACTGATGGCACGTATCACCGGCGGCATCGCCACCAGCCACGTCCCCGCAATCGGCGCGGCCTTCGATCTCGGCAAGACCGAGGAGCCCTACTGGAAGCCCATTTTCGAGGGCTACGAATTCGTCAAGGAATGGATCAAGGACAACACGCCCGACGTGGTGATCCTGGTCTATAACGACCATGCCAGTTCGCTGATGCTGGATATCGTGCCCACCTTCGCGCTGGGTTTTGCCGAGGAATTCGAAAGCGCCGACGAAGGATGGGGCCGCCGCCCCGTGCCCGTGGTGAAGAACCACCTCGACCTCGCGGCGCACGTCGCCGAACAGCTGGTGATCGACGAGTTCGACCTCACGCTGATCAACGAGATGGATGTGGACCACGGCTGCACCGTGCCGCTGTCTCTTGTGTTCGGCGAGGCGGAGGAATGGCCGTGTAAGGTCATCCCGCTCGCCGTCAACGTCACCCAGTTTCCCACCCCGTCGGGGGAACGCTGCTGGAAGCTGGGCGAGGCGATCCGCAACGCGGTGAAGACCTTTCCCGAGGATCTGAACGTGCAGGTGTGGGGCACGGGCGGCATGAGCCACCAGCTCCAGGGCACGCGCGCCGGCCTCATCAACGAGGAGTTCGACAAGCGCTTCCTCGAGCTTCTCGCGCATGAGCCGGAGGAACTGAAATACATCACCCGCCTCGAATACCTTCGCGAGACCGGCACCGAGGGGATCGAACTCATCATGTGGCTGATCATGCGCGCCGCGCTCGGCTACGGGGTGGAGGAAAAGCACCGCTTCTACCGCGTGCCCGCCAGCAACACCGCGGTGGGGCATGTCGTGTACGAGACCAAGAGCTGAACCGGGAGCAGGACCAGACATGACCGACCAACCCACCGCTGCAGACCTTTCCGCCGACATCAAGCGCGTGTTCGAGGCACAGCGGGCGAACCAGTGGAACGCCAAGGCCTCCGACGCCGCTGCGCGCAAGGCGAAGCTCACCAAACTGAAGAATGCGGTCGAGGCGCATGCGGACGATATCGTTGCCGCCGTGCTGAAAGATACGCGCAAGCCCGAGGCCGAGATCCGCACGACCGAGGTGATGGGCGTGATCGGCAATATCCAGCTCAACATCGACAATCTCGAAGAGTGGATGCAGCCCACTTCGGTCGAACCCTCGAAGGGTGGGAACGACACGGCGATGATCGTGCCAGAGGCGCGCGGCGTCTGCCTGATCCTCGGTCCGTGGAACTTTCCGCTCGGCCTTACCTTCGGCCCGGTCGCAGCGGCCATCGCGGCGGGCAACACCTGCATGGTGAAGCTGACCGACCTCTGCCCGAACGTCGCGAAGATCGCCAAGGCCATCGTCGAGGAAGTGTTCGAGGAAAACGAATGCGCGGTGTTCGAAGGCGATGTCTCGGTGGCAGAGGCGCTGCTGGAACTGCCGTTCAACCACATCTTCTTCACCGGCTCGCCACGTGTGGGCAAGATCGTGATGGCGGCGGCGGCGAAGCATCTTTCCACCGTCACCCTGGAGCTGGGCGGCAAGAGCCCCGTCATCATCGATCACGGCACCGAGATAGCGCCAGTCGCCGCCGCGTTGGCGGGAGCCAAGCAGTTCAATGGCGGACAGGCCTGCATCTGCCCGGACTACGTCTTCGTGCCCGAGGACAAGCAGGACGAGCTGGTCGAGGGCTTCCGCGAAAACGTCCAGAAGAACCTCTACGGCTCGGGCGAGCTCGACAAGTCCTCGATCGCGCAGATCGTGAACGAGCGGAATTTCAGCCGCGTGAAGGGCCTCGTTGACGATGCCGTGGCCAAGGGTGCCAACATCGCCGTGGGCGGCCAGATGGACGAAGACGATCTCACGATCCACCCGACCATGCTTACCAATGTCACCCCGCAGATGAAGGTCATGCAGGACGAGATCTTCGCCCCCGTCCTGCCGGTAATGACCTACGACACGCTCGACCAGGTGATCGACTATATCGAGGCGCGCGACAAGCCGCTGGCGCTCTACATGTTCTCGTCAAGCGAGGAGAACATGGACAAGGTTCTCAAGCGCACCAGCTCGGGCGGTACCACCCTTAACGGCGTGTTCTCGCACTACCTCGAGAACCGCCTGCCCTTCGGCGGGGTGAACGGCAGCGGCATGGGCAGCTATCACGGCGTCTGGGGCTTCCGCGAATTCAGCCACCACCGCTCGGTCTACAAGCACAAGGCCGCCTGAAGGCGGTCAGCGGATGAAGTAGCCGATGACCCTTGGCCCTTCATCCTCGGCCCGCATGATGACCGTCTCGACCGCATCGGCCTTGTTGGCATAGGTGGCGGAAAACTGCGTGACCACGTAGTCTCCCGTCGGCATGCCCGGCAGGTTCTCCGCCTGCTGGATGGTGGCAAGCTCGCGTGAGACGAATTCGCCCATCAGTCCGCGCGCCGATGTCACGCTTTCGGCCCATTGCTCTACCGTCACCTGGCTCTGGAACAGCGGGCTGGCCTGCTCCCAGCTCTCCTCCCACCGCTGCGCATCGACAAGCGAAAGGAAATCGCGCGCGGCCTCTTCGGCGCGGGCATCCTCGGCAGACGTCACCGCAGGCGCGGACTGCGCAGGGGCTTCGGCGACGGGATTGGCGGGGCTAAATGCGAGCATGGCGAAGACGGTAACGAGGGCGATCATGGCAATTCCTCCTGCAAGCCAGGCCAGCGTTCGGGTGCCGAGCCGGGCGGGTTTCGAATGGCCCGATACTGCGGCGGCAGGGGGGCCCTCGCCCATCCCGAATTGCTGGGGTGCAGGAAATTTGGGTGTCGCCCCCTCGGCGTCCCACCAGATTCTTGCGGCTTCGCGGCTGCTCGTCACGCCCAGCTTGCGCCGCGCCGATCGCAGGCGATCGTTGATCGTGTGCACCGACAGGCCAAGCTCGGTGGCCGAGGACTTGGCATCGTGCCCGCCCAGCAGCAGGCGAAGCGCCTCCTTCTCCTTCTCGGTGAGATCGGCAAGCTGCTGCGACATCTTCAGGCTTTCGTCACCCGCACCCGCGCTTTGAGGTCCGTGCGGCAGAAGGCGTGGAGGAAGCAGGTCTGCTCTCCCATGTCGAGCGCTGCACGGGCAAAGTCTTCGTCTTCGTCGGTGTCGAGGTAGACATGCGTCTCGACGGGGTCGGCCTTCCCAGCTTCGCCCGTGCCGCCGCTTGCGCCGCCAGGCGAAAAGTGGATGTCCTGCACCACGTTGTAGGCGCCCAGGTGCTTTTTCGCGATCTTCGCATAGCGGCCCAGCTGGGTCATGAAGCAAAAGCCGATGCCCGCCGCCATGAAGCTGATCGCATCGGGCGCGCGGCCCTGCTCGTCGCTGAGGAAATGGAAGATGCTGCCATGCGGGTTGAACAGCTGCTGTTCGATCTGCTTCACCCCGTCCTCACGCACGGTGCAGATGCCGCGAACATGGAGCACGCGGTCCTGCTCCTCCGCCAGCGAGGAGCCTTGCGAGGAGGTTGCTTCCTCCGTCAGCGGGCTCATCCCGGCGCGGCGAATGATGGGCTGGGCCGATGCAGGCGTGACACCTTCAATCAGCCCGGAGGGGTCGGGCGGCACTTCCCCCTCCACGACCTTCGCCTTGTCAGGCACGACCGGCCGCCCCTGGTGGGTGAGGGTGAAGAGCGAATCCTGCGCACCGCGCATCAAGCCGCTGAGCGGGGAGGCCGCAACCGCGTCGCACACCAATGCACGCAGCGTCTCGGCATCGGCATCGCTCTCGATCCGCGCCTCGAGGTCCACGTCCTTCGCGCCGCCGGTCATCGTGCCTTTGAGCGCGCTGCCTTTCATCGTGTAGTAATTGTCCTGCACCAGCTCGACGCGCCCCAGCGCGATGCCGCGCTGCTTGGCCAGCGCCAGCAGTTCGGTCATGAAACTGGAGACCATGCCCACGGTAAGGAAGCTCAATGGGCAAGGCGCCTCGTCGAAGCCATCGAGATAGGCCCCTTCGTCCGAAACCACGCGCCACACCTGCCCACTGACGGACGATGCGACCAGACCTTCCTTCTGCATCACCGAGAGCGAACGGGCGGCAAAACGCACCGCTTGCCCCAGCCGGTCCTGCGGCGGAGAGAGAGCCTTGTCGCCGCCTTCCACCAGGAAGAAGGACGGCCTGCTGTCGGCGCCGAGGATGTTATCGCCCGTCGCCATCAATCCTCTTCCTCGTCGCGCGGCAGCACGGGAGATGGCTTGCCCAGCACCAGCTGCGCGTCGGAGAACCTGATCGGGGTGCGCAGGCCTTTCAGCCCATCCTCGTCGAGGTCGATCACCATTCCGCGCGCCACGATCTGCGGATCGGTGAGGGCCTGTTTCACGTTGTTGATCGGACCTGCGGGGATGTTGCGGTTCTCCATCTTCAGCAGCAGGTCGTCGCGCTTCATCTCGGCGATGCGTTTGGTGATGGAGGCGGAGAGCGAGACGCGGTTCTTCACGCGGCGGGCGTTGCTCGTCCACTCCTCGCGCACCGGCAGGTCAATCGCCTCGGCAAAGCGCTGAAACTGCCGGTCGTTACCCACCGCCACGATCAGCCAGCCATCTTTCGCCTCGAACGCCTCGTAAGGGGCGATGTTGGGATGGGCGTTGCCCATGCGTTTCGGGCTGCGACCCGAGGCGAGGAAATTCATCGCCTGGTTGGCAAGCGTGCCCACCATCACATCGAACAGGGCCATGTCCACCAGTTGCCCGCGCCCGGTCGTCTCGCGCTGGCGCAGCGCCGCCTGGATGCCAATCACGGCGTAGAGGCCCGTCATGATGTCGGCATAGGCGACGCCGATCTTGTGCGGTTCGCCCTCGGGCTCGCCGGTCAGGTCCATGATGCCGCTCATGCCCTGCACGATGAAATCATAGCCTGCCCGCGAGGAATAGGGGCCGTCATGCCCGAAGCCGGTGATCGAGCAATAGACGAGGCGCGGATTGGCGGCCTTGAGGCTTTCGTAATCGAGGCCGAACTTGGCGAGGCTGCCAAGGCGGAAATTCTCGATCACCACGTCGGCCTCCGCGATCAGCGCCTTGACCCTGCTGATATCGCCTGCGCGGTTGAAGTCGGCAATCACGCTGTCCTTGCCGCGATTGGCGGCGTGGAAATAGGCGGCATCCTTGCTGCCGTCGGGCCGGTCGACGAAAGGCGGACCCCAGCCGCGGGTATCGTCTCCATCGGGGCTTTCGACCTTGGTAACTTCGGCGCCGAGATCGGCCAGCACCTGCCCGGCCCACGGGCCAGCCAGGATACGGGCGAGTTCGACGACCTTGATACCGGCCAGCGGGGCGTTTTGGGGGGTTGCGCTCATCAGTTCCGCCTACGCGCTTGGACAAGGTAGGTAAACGCGCGTTTACTGGTCGAGCGGCGCAATATGGAAAATCCGCTCCGCATTGCCGTGACACAGCGCCTCGCGCTCCTCATCGGTGCATTCGAAGGACTTTATGAAATCCACTGCGGGCTTCATTGGTTGATAGGGGTAGTCGATCGCCCAGATCACATTGTCTATTCCCATGCGGGTGATGGCATAGCGCAGGGCGAGGTGGTCCTCTACGCCGCTGGTGGTAAAGACGAAGTTGTCGCGGAAGTATTCCTCCATGCTCCGCTCGGTTTTCGGAGCCCTGCCAACGGTCTGCGCGCGCGAGTTCATGAAGTTTATGCGCCAGATGAAGAACGGCACCATCTCGCCCATATGGCCGACGCAGATCTTCAGCTTCGGAAATCTGTCGAAGACGCCGCCTGCCATCATGCGCAGCATCATCGTCCCCACCTCCACGCCATATCCCCACATGGCACTGTCCATCGCATAGTCCTGCAACGGTCCCTTCAGAGTGTCGGACGGGGCGCGGGGGTGGATGTAGATGCAGGCGTCATGCGCCTCCGCCGCTTCGAGGATAGGCCAGAAGCGGTAGTCATCGAAATAGTCGCCATTGGTATGACTGTTCACGACGAGGCCGTTCAGCTTGAACTCGGTCATCACCCGCTCCACCTCCTTCGCTGCGCGCTTCGGACTATGCGGGGCAAAGCTGCCGAGACCGGCGAAACGGTCGGGGCGATTGGCGCAGATCTCGGCCATGCGATCGTTACTCAGCGCGGCGAGATCGGTGGCGGTATCGGCGTCGAACATCTGTACGCCGGGCGCCGTCAGGGTGAGCAGGTGCATGTCCACGCCGTGTTCGTCCATCTGCGGCAGGCGCTGCTCCTCTATGTCGAGCAGGCCTTGCAGGAAGTTCATCTTGCCGTAGCCGGAAGTATCCTCTTCCGCATCGTAGATCCCCGCCACAAGCAGCTTGTCGAGGCTCTGGCTGGGACTGCGCGCGACTTTCTTCAATTCGGCGGCGACTTCAGGAATCGTCCAGGCTTCCTCGCAGGCGATCAGGCGCGTCTTTCCAGGCATTCTCGTCTCCTCTCCCATTTTGCGACAGACTAGCGCGAGGCACGGCAGGAGCAATGCTTGCCGTGATTGGCGGCTCGGCTTACGCATGGCGGGTGAGATACACGCTAGCCCTCGTCGCAATCGCCGCCGCTACGCTGGGCATCTCCTATGCGATCTCGCCGCTCCACACCTTCAACGCGCTGGTGCCCAAGGACGCCGCCGCGCGGAAAATCGCTAAAGGCCTGCCCTATGGCAAGGGCGAGCGACGCAAGCTCGATATCTACGCGCCGGAAAACGCGGGCGAGAACCTGCCTGTCATCGTGTTCTTCTACGGCGGCGCGTGGGACAGCGGGTCTCGTACCGGCTACGATTTCGTTGGACGCGCACTGGCGGCGCAGGGCTTCGGGGTGGTGGTGGCGGACTACCGGCTGGTGCCCGACGTGCACTACCCCTCCTTCGTGGAGGACGGCGCGCAGGCCCTGGGATGGGTCTATTCCAATATCTTTGAATATGGCGGCGATCCCTCGCGCATCGTGCTGTCGGGCCACTCGGCTGGCGCCTATATCGCGGCGATGCTGGCCTATGACGTGCGATGGATGAGCGAGGCGGAGCGCGGGGCGATCCGCGGTTTTGCAGGGCTTGCAGGCCCATACGACTTCGCCCCGTTCGAAACCGATGCCAGCATCGCGGCTTTCGGCGAGTGGCCCGAGCCTGCCGAAACGCAGCCTATCAATCACGTCCAGCCGGGAGCCCCGCCGGCGCTGATCCTGACGGGAGCGGATGACACCACCGTGCTGGAACATAACGGCCAATCCCTCGGGCGGGTCTTGCGGGAAGCCGGTGTCTCTGAACAGCAGGTGGAATATTCCGGGGTCGACCATATCGACATTCTCACCGCCCTCGCCAGGCCACTGCGCAGCCGCGCACCGGTTCTGCGGGATCTGACAAGCTTCGCGCACCGGGTAACGAACCGAAACTAGACCAAGTCAATCTGCTTGGCTTCCCGATGCGGGCATGATTAGATGCGTCCAAATATAATCGAGGATGCCGTCAACCATGTCAGACACTGCGAAGAGCTTCCCGCTCCCCAGCTCGCTAAAAGTCACACCGGGCACCGAAGAGGCGCAGGCCGCCTACCCCTATTACTGCCAGTTCCAGCCGGGCGATGACGAGCGGTTCTGGTTCTACAACTCGATGCATTTCCCAGAGCCCATGCATCACTTCGACATGATCACGGCAGAAGCCGCCTATTGCGCGCTGGGCGCCTTCAACACCCGCGTCCACGTGCTGCCCACCACCAAGGGCATCGACCACCGCATCATCAATGGCCGCGTCTTCATCGGCGGCGTGCCCGTCACCGACCCCGAGGAGGTCGAGGCGCGCGCGGCGGAATTCCAGCAGCGCGGCTTCTACTATTACGAGCACTGGGAGAAGCTTTACGACCAGTGGAAGGACAAGATGAAGGCGCTGATCGCCGAGGCGCAGGACCTGCCGAAGCCGCATCTGCCCGATCTGGAGCCCATCGAGACCACCCACTCGGGCAAGGGCGTGGCCGCCAACCACGCGCTGATCGAGACCTATCGCAAGCAACTCAACGGCTACTACCAGATGTGGCATCACCACTTCGAGTTCCTGCTGCTGGGCTACGGCGCGTATCTCACCTTCTTCGACTTCTGCAAGACGGCCTTCCCCGAGATTTCCGACCAGGCGATCAGCCGCATGGTGGCGGGCATGGAAGCGGAGATCTTCAAGCCCGACGAGGAAGTGAAGCGCCTCGCCCGCCGCGCGGTGGAGCTGGGCGTGGACCAGCACTTCACGCCCGAGATGGATATCGACAATGTGCTCGCCGATCTCGACACAGTAGGCAATTCGGGCCGCGAGTGGCTGGGCGAGCTGGAGAAAAGCCGCAACCCGTGGTTCAACGTGAATGTCGGCGATGGCTTCTACCACTATCACCGCAGCTGGAACGACGACCTCTCAATGCCCTTCGCTGCCCTCCCCGGCTATATCGAGAAGATCAAGGCGGGCGAGAACATCGAGCGCCCGATGGACAAGCTGGTGGAAGAGCGTGACCAGATGGTCGCCGATTACCGCGAACTGCTCGATACAAAGGAAGACAAGGCGACCTACGACCAGCTGATCGAGCTGGCGCACCGCGTGTTCCCCTATGTGGAAGGCCACAAGTTCTACTGCGAGCACTGGTACACGAATCTGTTCTTCAACAAGATCCGCGAATATGGCGCGCTGCTGCGCGATCACGGCTTCTTCGAGAAGGAGGAGGACGTGTTCCACCTCACCCATTACGAGCTGGAAAGCGCCATCGTCGACCTGATGCTCAGCTGGTCCAGCGGGTCCGAACCGCTTGGCCCCTCGCGCTGGCCGGCGATCGTCAGGCAGCGGCAGGCGGCGATCGAGACCTGGGCGGGCGAGACGGTGCCCCCGGCGCTGGGCGTCGTGCCCGACGTGATCGACGATCCCGCCATCGTCATGCTGTGGGGCATCACCCGCGAGAACCTCGACGCGTGGCTGTCCGATGGCGAGGCGGACCCGAACGAGCTGAAAGGCTTTGCCGCCTGCAACGGCGTGGTGGAAGGCACCGCGCGGGTCATCAAGTCGGTGAAGGAGATCGACCGCATCCAGTCGGGCGACATCCTCGTGTGCCAGGTGACGAACCCCACCTGGTCGCCGCTGTTCCAGAAGATCAGCGCGGCGGTCTCCGACATTGGCGGCTCGATGAGCCACATGGCCATCGTGGCGCGTGAGTACGACCTGCCCGCCGTGGTGGGCACCGGCAACGCCTCGCAGAAGATTCCCGACGGGGCCACCATCCGCGTCGATGGCGGCAAGGGCACGGTGACGATCCTCGCCCACCCCGCCGAGGCCCGCGAGCTGGAGGAGGCCTGAGCGATGGAGGCGGTCGCCTGGTTCGCCGATGTCGGCATTAAGGATCGCCCCACCGTGGGCGGCAAGGGCGGCTCGCTGGGCGAGCTGACGCAGGCGGGCATCACCGTGCCGCCCGGCTTCGTGGTGACCGTCGCCGCCTTCGAGCAATTCCTTTCCGCGCTGGAAGCCCGCGAACCGATCCGCCCGCAGGTCGAGGCTCTCGACCCGCAGGACCTTGGCGCGGCGACCAAGCTGTCCGAAAACCTGCGCGCACGGGTGATGGACGAGCCGATGCCTGCCGAGGTGCAGGAGGCGCTGAAGGCCGCCCATGCGCAGCTTTGCGAGGACGGCCAGCCGGTCGCCGTGCGCTCCTCCGCCACTACCGAGGACGCCGAGGACGCCAGTTTCGCGGGTCTGCAGGACACCTTCCTGTGGGTGCTCGATGCAGAGACCATGCTGGACCGTGTGCGCGAGTGCTGGGCCTCGCTCTACTCGGTCGAGAGCATGACATACCGCCGCAAGCAGGACTTTCCCGAAGATGGCGTTGCCATGGCCGTGGTGGTGCAGCGCATGGTGGATGCGAAATGCGCAGGCGTGATGTTCACCCGCTCCCCCACCAGCGGCGACAAGTCGGTCATCACTATCGAGGGGGCGTGGGGTCTCGGCTCCAGCGTGGTCTCGGGCGAGGTGACGCCGGACAAATGGGTGGTCGGCAAGATCACCGGCGAGATTTCCAGCCGCGAGATCTCCGACAAGCACGCGCGGCAGGTGCCCGCGGATGGCGGCGGCATCGTGGAGGTGGAGAACGAGGCGGACAGGCGAAACGCCCCCTGTCTCACCGACGACGAATTGCTGGCCTTGCGCGAGGTGGGCCGCAAGGTGGAACGGCATTACGGAAAGCCGCAGGATATCGAGTGGGCATTGGACGAGGACGGCCAGATCCTGCTGCTGCAATCGCGGCCCGAGACGGTCTGGGCGATGAAGGACGCCGAGAGCGCGCCGGTCAAGAAGCCCGAAGGCAAGGCCTACAACCACGTCATGTCGATCTTCGGAGGCAGGAAAGCGTGACGCTGACAGGCAAGGACGTGGCCGAGATCGCCCGGCTGCTGGGTGAGTCGCAGTTTTCCTCGCTCGACGTGCAGATGGAGGGCTTCCGCCTCCGCATCCGCCGCGATGGCGGTACCGGTGGCGGTCGCTGGGTGACCGACGAGGTCGAGGACGAAGCCGGCGACGAGCCCGAACCCGAAGGCGAGGCAGGCGTCGAACCGCCGCCCTCCCCGCCCCCATCCGGCACTGCGCAGGCCCATGGCGAGCCAAGCGAGGGAGAAGTCGACGTCCCCGCGCCATTGCTCGGCAACTACTACGCCGCCCCGCGTCCCGGCGAAGATCCCTTCGTCGAGGTGGGCGACCGGGTAGAGCCCGACACGGTGATCGCCATCATCGAGGTGATGAAGCTGATGAACTCTGTGCGCGCAGGTGTTTCCGGCACGGTCACGGCGGTGCTGCCGGAGAACGGCGCCGCCATCGAGAAGGGGCAGGCAATCATCCGGGTGAAAGTGGACTGATGGCTGCCATACATCCGACTGCCCTGAGCCTGTCGAAGGGCTGCCTTGGTCTTTCAGCCAAGACGCGAGAAGAAAGGCAGGGCTTCGACATGCTCAGCCCACTCGGCGATTGGGAGTTGAGCGCATAATGACAAACATCCAGATCGTCGAAACCAGCTTGCGCGATGGCAACCAGTGCCTGTGGGGCGCGACCGGTATCGACACCGCGAAGACACTCTCCATCGCGCCCGTCATGGAGCGCGCGGGCTTCTCTGCCATCGATTTTACCACCTCCACCCACATGGGCGTGGCCGTGCGCTACAAGCAGGAGGACCCGTGGGAGCGCATTCGCGGCATGGCGGACATCTGCGGCAACACGCCGCTGCAGTTCCTCTCCACCGGCTTCCGCTTCATCGCCTGGGAAACCGCCACGCCCGATTTCATGGAGCTGGCTTTCGCCACTCTCGCGCGCAACGGCATCCGCCGCTTTGCCCTTGCCGATCCGATGAACGATGCGAAATCGAACGTCGAGGTCGCCCGCATGGTGAAGCGTGCCGGCGGGGAGCAGGTGGTGGGCGCGCTGGTCTATTCGATCAGCCCGATCCACGACGATGCGCACTATGCCGAGGCTGCCCGCACCATGGCGGCAAGCAAGGATATCGATGCGCTCTACATCAAGGACCCCGGCGGCTTGCTGACCTCCAAGCGCGCCGCAACCCTGATCCCCGCGATCATGGCCGAGATCGGCGACCTGCCGCTGGAACTGCACTCGCATTCCACCATCGGCCTTGCCGAGCAGGCCTATTGCGAGGCGGCGGACATGGGCATCGCCGCCCTGCAATGCGCCAGCGGCGGCCTTTCTAGCGGCACCTCGCATCCATCCGTGAAGGGCACGGTGGCGAACCTTCGCGCAACGGGCCACACGGTCGATCTGGATGACGAGGCGGTGGACGAGATCGCAGATTGGTTCACTGCCATTGCCGATGCCGAGAACCTGCCCAAGGGCGAGCCGATGCATTTCGACGCCGCCTATTTCCAGCACAACCTGCCCGGCGGCATGGTGGGCACCATGCGCCGCCACCTGGCGGACCAGGGCGTTCCGGAGCTGGAAGGCGCGGTGATCGAGGAAATGGGCCGCGTGCGGCGCGAGCTTGGCTGGCCCATCGTGATGACGCCGTTCGCCCAGATGCTCCAGACGCAGGCAGTGATGAACGTGACCAGCGAGGAACGCTGGAGCGTGATCCCCGACGAGATCATCCGCTTTGCTATCGGCAAGTTCGGCAGGCCCAATGCACCGGTCGATCCGGACGTGATGGACCGCATCATGGCCAATCCGCGCACGAAGGAACTCGAGGCCGAAAAGGGCATGACCGATGTGGCCGAACTGCGAAAGAAGCTGGGAACTGGCCTCTCGGACGAGGAATTCCTGCTGCGCGCCACCATGCCGCAGAACCTTGTCGACGCGATGCAGGCGGCTGGCCCGGCACAGCGGGAATACGATCCGCGCAAGGTGCCGCTGATGAACCTGCTGCGCGATGTCCTGTCACGCAGCGATCTCGACGGCCTTAGCCTGGAGAAGGACGATCTCTCGATAGAGGTGCAGCGGTGAGGTGGTACATGGCGCTGTCCTACAGATGAGGGCGAAGTCCACCGGGCGGTCATGCCAGCTGCCGTTTTCTCCAGATATTTCAAGCACTCCCGCTCGATCGGGTACCCCGCGATTTTTACCCATGGACAATGTTCCATGTGTTCCAGGTTCGAAGGCTGACTGATGCGCACACCAAAGGGTTTTATGTTCGATCTGGACGGGACGCTGATCCTCTCCAATCGCAAGCTGGGCAGCTATGAAGCCATTCCCGGCGCGGCGGAGGCTCTCGGCCATCTCGACGATCTCGGCGTGCCATGGATCGCGCTCACCAACGGCAGCGCCTACGCCAGCCGCGTGCAGGCCCCGCGTTTGCGCGATATCGGACTGCCGGTGCCGGACGAAAAGCTGTTCACGCCCAACTCGGTCGCGGCCAAGGTCATCGCGGACGGAGGGTACGAGCGGGTGCTGGTGCTGGGCACCGATGGCGTGGTCGACGCGCTGGAGGAACTGGGCGTGACCTGCGTTTTGCCGGACGGTGACCACAAGGGTTGCGACGCCGTCTACATCGCCTGGCACCCCGATTGCTCGATGCCGCATATCCACGCCGCCTGCGAGGCCGTGCTGGATGGCGCGGCTTTCCTCACCGCGTCGGACGTGCCGTTCTTCGCCACCAAGGAAGGCCGCAGCTTCGGTTATAGCTGCGCCATCAACGGCGCGATCGCGCGCGTCACCGGAGTGCAGCCGCAACCGACCGGCAAGCCGAGCGAACACGCCCTTGCCTTCATTGCCAGCCAGCTGGGCATTGCGGCACAGGACGTAGGCGTCGTGGGCGACGATGCTACGGCGGAGATGCAGATGGCGCGCGTTGGCGGGGCGGTGGGCATCGCTGTGACTTCAGGCTCGACCAGCGCCGCCGAATGGGAGCAGCAGCCACCGGGCAAAACGCCCGACATCGTGATCGGCAATATCGGAGAGTTGGTAGAGCGGCTGGGCCTGCGCTAGGAGACCTTCCAACAAGGAGACACACCATGCAGCTTGGCCGCTTCAACCACATCGGCGTTGCCGTTCCCGACCTTGCCGAGGCCATCGCCTTCTACCGCGAAGTGCTGGGCGCGACCAACATCACCGAGCCCTTCGACCTCCCCGAACAGGGCGTGAAGGTATGCTTCGTAAACACGCCGGGCGCTGGCGGGCAGGAGGGCACACAGCTGGAACTGCTGGCTCCGCTCAGCGAGGAATCGCCGGTAACGGGCTTCCTCGCCAAGAACCCGCTGGGCGGTCAGCATCATGTTTGCTTCGAAGTCCCCGACATCGAGGCTGCCCGCGCCGAGTTCGAGGCGATGGGCAAGCGCATCCTCGGCCCCACCCGCATCGGCGCACACGGCACGCCGATCTTCTTCCTCCACCCCAAGGACATGATGGGCCAGCTTACCGAGATCATGGAAAGTCCGAAGGAAGGCGCCGGTCATTGAGCGCAAAGCTCGGCTTCTCGGTTGAGGACCTGCTGCCAAGGGCGCGCGGCGGCGGGGCGTTGAAAATGGGGCTGGTGACGCTGGGGGAGGACGAATGGCTGCAACCAGAGCCCGACCTCTCCGCACGCGCTGCCGCTTTCGATGCACATCCAGAAAGCGTGCAGATCCTGCCCGAGGCGCAGGCTCCGGGCGAGGAACTGGCAGCGATCATCGGCACGAGCGGCGGACTGGCGGGCGCGGCACGGTCTGCGCATGAGGACATGTGCTTGCTGACGGCACCTTCTCCGGACGAGCCCTACCGGTTGATCGGTGCCGCGGTGGCCTACCCGACCGACTGGCTCCCGGCAGAGAAGCTGGGCCTGCCTCTGGTCGCCCTCCACGCTCCGATCGACGGTTATGAAGAACAGCTCGCCAGCGGGGTCGACCACTTCATGGCCAAGCTGCGTCCCGGCAGGATTTTCGGGCGGACCAACTGGTTCGTCTCCCCCACACCCTCGCTGCGCTGGATCGAGACGAAGCCACCTGCGCAAACCTTCGCGCACGTCACCGCAGAAAATGCAGGCGAAACCCTGTTCGTACGCTGCGAGCGCCAGACCCTGCGCCGCCTCCCGCAAACGGGCGCCATCCTGTTCACGATCGGCGTCTATGTCGCGCCGCTGGAATCGCTCTGCGCCAGCAACATCGCGCGACTGGCGAGAGCGCTGGCAACCATTCCGCCTGCCGAAGCGGAGCGCCGGGGTGCGCGCTGGTTCGCTCCGCAGCTTGGGCAGTTCGCCGCTCGATCAACGAAGGACTAGCCGATGCATCTTGCCCCTACCCTGCTTCTCTTGCTGGCTCAGCATGGCGCGCAGGCCGATATGCCTGATTGCACTTCGGCGATCACCCAACAGGACATGACCCATTGCGCAGCGCTGGACTGGCAGAAGGCCGACGATGCGCTCAATGAGCAGTGGCGGGAAACCGCTGCGGAAATGCGCCGGCTGGATGCCGCGACCTCGGCAGACGATGGCCGGGCGGGATATTTCGCACAACTGCTGAAGGCCCAGCGAGCTTGGCTGTCCTTCCGGGACGCGCACTGCACGAGCGAAGGGTTTTATGCCCGAGGCGGCTCGATGGAGCCAATGCTGGTCGCCCAGTGCAAGGCGGAGCTTACGCGCGAGCGAACCCGCCAGCTGCGCGAACTCGCACAATATCCCCGCTAGGCGGGAAGGCAGCGGTCCGCCGGTTCAGCGTTCCTGCAGGGATTGTCTGGTCGTCTTGAGGATCGGCTTCGTGATGTACTCCCACACAGTTTGCGACCCCGTCAGGATTTCAGCCGTCGCCGTCATGCCCGGTTGCAGGTCGATCGTCTCGCCGGCGTTGCGCGGGTTCATGGTGTCGGTGCTGACCTCAAGGTTCACGCGGTAGTAGGTGTTGACGGTTCCGTCATCCCGCTCCTCGGACAAGGTATCGGGGCTGATATAGACTACCTCGCCGTCGCCCGAACCGTAGACCGCGCTGTCATACGCGTCGAAGTTCACGCGGGCTCGCTGGCCCAACTGCACGAAAGCAATGTCGCGCGGCGGCACCTGCGCTTCCACGATCAGCTGTTCGCCAGTCGGCACGATCTGCAAGACCTCGTCGCCCGGCCGCAGCACGCCGCCCACGGTTGTAAGGCGGACGTTCTTGACGATACCGTCTGTCGGCGCGACGAGCGAAGCCGCACGCAGGGAATCCTCGCGCTGGGTGAGTTGCTGCTGCGCGGCAACCAGTTCCTCCTCGGTCTGGGTAAATTCGGTCTGCAGGTCGCGGACATATTGCGCCTGGATGTTCGAGATGCGGCCTTGCGTCTCGACGATGGCGCGCTCCATCCGGATGATTTCGGACTGCGCCACGTCGCCGGTGGAAACCAGCGGCTGGTTCAGGTCCAGCTCTTCCTGCTGCAGCTCCGCCATGTTGCTCAGCGCGCGCAGTTCGGCGGCATGTGCGGCTTGGCGACGCATGAACAGCTGGCGCTGGTTGGCGGTGAATTCGGGAAAGCCCGCGAGGCTGGCGGGGAAGGAGAGCGGCTTGTTGAACAGCTCGGCATCGATGCGCGCCATGCGGCTCTGCAATGCGGCAACCTGAGCGCGCGCTTCCTCGACGCCCGCGGCAAGCTGCACCGTATCGAGTTCGACGAGCAGGTCGCCCTGCTGCACCATGTCGCCTTCGCGCACACTGATGGCGCTGATGGCGCCGCCTTCCTCGCTCTGCACGATCTGCACGCGGGCGAAGGGCACCACCCGGCCCGGTGCACGGGTAACCTGGTCCAGCTCCGCCCATTGCGCCCAGCTGATGAAAGCGATCAGGGTCGCGGCGATGACGATGATAATCCAGTGTGCGGGGCGAAGCGCCTTCATCACGATGCTTTCTTGTTCGAAATCTTGGTGGTCACCATGCCGGAGGGCGGACCCTTGGCCGGCCCGCGTGCACCATCGCCCAGCTTCTTGGGCGAGAGGTCGCCAAGGATTTCCTTCGTCGGCCCGTCGCGCACGATCTTGCCCTGCGCCATGACCACGATGCGGCTGAAGCGCGGCAGCAATTGCGGCTTGTGCGTGACCATCACGAGGATGCCGTCGTCGTCGAGCTCGCGGTCAATCGCCTCCAGCGCGGCGTTCTCCGTGTTCTGGTCGAGCGAGGCCGTCGGTTCGTCCAGCAGCCAGATCTTGGGATCGGAAAGCAGCAAACGGTTGATGCCGACGAGGCTACGCTGTCCACCCGACAGGCCGCGGCCGCCTTCCTGGATCTGCAGCGAAAGGCCATTAGGCTGCGTCGCAATCATGGCGTCGAGCTTGGTATCGCGCGCGACTTCCATGATTTCCTCGTCGGTCACGTCGCCCAGACCCATCGCGAGGTTGTCGCGCAAAGTCCCGTTCACCAGACGCGCGTCTTGCGAGACATAGCCGATATGACGGCGCGAGATGTCCTCCGCCACCTGGCTGAGATCGAGCCCGCCCAGCAGCACGCGACCTTGCTGTGGTGAGTAGAGGCCCGAAAGCAGCTTCAGCAAAGTCGACTTGCCCGAACCGATCCCGCCGATGATGGCCACGCGCTCTCCGGGGTTGAGCTGGAAGCTTTCCACTTCCACTGCCGGGCGCTGCGAACCCGGATAGACGAACACCGCGTCCTTCACCTCGTAGCTGCCGGCCATCGTATCGGGCCGCAGCGCGCCGGCCCCACTGGCCGGGTCGAGCGGCAGCCTCATGATCTGGTCGAGCGCCTTCAGCGATGAACGCGCGTAGCCCCATTGTACGATCATGTTCGGCAGCTGTGCCACCAGCGGGCCGTTGATGCGCCCCGCGATGATCGAACAGGCAAGCAGCGCACCCGTCGTGATCTCGCCATTGGCGGCGAGGTAGGCGCCCCACCCCATTAGCGCGACATAGGCGGTCTGCTGCAGGGTCGAGAAGAGCGATCCGGCAATAGCAGAGGCCCTCTTCACCGGGTCTTCGTAGTGATGGATTTCGCGCACCAGCCGGTTCCAGCGGCCCATCATGAACCAGCCGCCGCGATTGGCCTTTACCGTCTCCGTCGCGTCGAGCGAT
Source organism: Aurantiacibacter poecillastricola (assembly GCF_030730945.1). Lineage (GTDB taxonomy): Bacteria > Pseudomonadota > Alphaproteobacteria > Sphingomonadales > Sphingomonadaceae > Alteraurantiacibacter > Alteraurantiacibacter poecillastricola. The sequence goes on along the minus strand of NZ_JAVAMS010000002.1, from coordinate 195,062 downwards.
TCGACCAGCATGCCGTTCTTGCGATTGCCACTTACCTGCGCGCGGTCCGTGCCGGTGCGGATGATGCGGGAAAGGATCAGTGCGAAGCCGATGGCGATGGGCAGGCTGACCGCGGGCACCAGCGCGAGCGGACCGCCGATCATCGCGATGACGGCGATGAAGAACAGGGCGAATGGCAGGTCGGCCAGCATGAACAGCGAGCCGGACGAAAGCACTTGGCGAATCTGCTCCTGACCGCGCAGCTGCGAGGCCATGGTACCGATGCCCGGAGGCCGCGCATCGAGGCGGATGGATTGCGCGCGGGCGAAGAAGAATTCCGACACCTCGGCATCGATATCCTGCGCCTCGCGCTCGATCAGCAGCGCGCGCAGGGACCTGAGGCACAGGTCCAGCGTAAGCGCAAACAGCACGCCCGCAGTCAGCACAAGCAGCGTATCGAAGCTGGCGAGCGGGATGACCCGGTCGTAAAGCTGCATCGAATAGAGCGAGGTCGCCAGCGTCAGCAGATTGGCGAACACGGTGGCAAGTCCGGCCATCACCAGCGGCTGCTTGCGCCGCTTGATCGCGCGCCAAAAAACCGAAATCGCCTTGTCGCCATCGCTCGAAAGCGGGTCTGGCAGGCTCAGGGTGAAGAAGCGCTGATCGGGATCGTAGGGCAGGCTGGCGCGCTCGCCCACCAGAGCCATCACGTCGCTGCCATCCCATTGCTGCACAACGGCCCAGCCGGAAGCGGGATCGTGAACGATCAGCGGGAACTGGTCGGGACGCGGCCGCCCTTCGATGCGGCGCGCAGGCTCCCACCCCAGTGTGGCAAGAAGGCCGGCGAGCGCGTCGACGCCCTCGGCAAGTTCCACCTCGCGAAGCTCCGCGTTCCAGTGCGGGGAAAGCGGCTTGCCCGTCGCGCGGGCATAATTCGCTATAGCGCGTTCGACGCTGCCGTCACTCACTCGTCAATTCCTTCTGTCGCGCCCGATACCGCGCCGCTCCCCGTGCCCATGACGGTGTCCATGACTGCGCCGTTCACGGCGCCGGCCGGCTGCCAGCGACAAGTCAGGGCGAGGATGCGCGCGGTTCCACCTGCTGCCGTGACGCGGGCATCCGTTTCGGAAAGGCGCGCATTGGCCGCTTCCCGCGTGGCGTTCATAACGTCGAGCCAGCTTCGCCTGCCGGCGATGAACTGACGCTGATAGCTGTCGATGATCTCGGCCGCGGCGTCGGCGGCGAGTACGCCCGCCTCGATCCGGGCGAGCGAGGCGCGGACGAGCACGTAATCGCGGCGCAGCTGCTCTCGCAAGGTCCGCTCTGCCTCGCCGAACTCGGCCAGCGCGCGCTGGATGCGGGCATCTGAGGTGTCGATCGCGGCAAGTTGCGAGAGGCCATTGCCGGTCTGCGCGCGCAGCACGATGGCGGCGCGGGTGCCGGTGATCTCGTTCTGCGAGAGCTGCAGCAGCACTTGCGGCCATAGCTGGGCACGGGCGATATCCTTGTTCGCTTCCGCCACATCGATCAGGTCGGTAAGCGCTGCCAGGCTGGGGCTGCAGGCCAGCGCCTCGGCGAGCGCGATTTCCTCCGGCGGCAGGATTTCCGCCATGCCGGGGGGTGGCAGCGTCGGCTCCACGGCTATGCCGCCGGTCAGTTCGAGAAGACGGACGAGCGCGCTGTCCCGGCTTTCCTCGGTCGAGGCGAGGTCCAGCTCGACCTGCGCAGTGCGCGACTGGCCCAGCGTCAGGTCGGCCCGGGGGGACACCTGCTGGTCCACCCGGCGGCCGATCGCCTCCAGCAACTGGTTGTGTTCGACGAGACTGTCTTCGAGAACGGTGTAGCGTTCTGTCGCCAGCACGTAGTTGTAATAGGCCTGGACCACGCGCAACACGATGTCGCGCTGCGCCTCGTCCACCCGGTCCTGTCCTGAGCGGAGGTTGGAACGGGCACGGCGGATTTCGCCTCCGATGCGTCCGCCGCTCCAGATCGGCTGCTCCACCACGGCGTTGAGCGCGAGCCCGTCCTCGTCGGCGAATGACGAGCCCTCGGTCGCTGCCAGCGCCTCTACCGAGAGGCTGGGATAGCGCAGCCAGCGCGCGCCGCGCAGTTCCGAACCGAGCGCCGTGGCTTCCGCCTCGGCGGCTTCGACCAGCGGGTGCGTGGCGGCGGCCTGCGCCGCGGCGAAATCGAGGGGATCCGGAATCGCGACAGGCGCCGGTTCGCGGACCAGTTCGGCCTCGGTTGCCGGCGGCCCGTAGGTTTGCGGGTAGGCAGTGACCGCGCCCTCATCGTTCATCCGCACCCCGATCGGCGCGTCTTCATCTACCGGAGTTTCGCCATCGGCAATGTCCTGCGCGTGCAGTCCCGCTGCCATGGCGGCAAGCGAAGCGGTCATTACGGAACGGAGAAGCGCGCGCATAAATATCAGACAACAATAGGGGAAATCCCGAAACCCGATCGAAAAATCGTATGGGCTCAGACAATGACAAGTCGCCGAAGTGCCCCCCGGAGCCAACGACGCGCGGCTTATGCGTCAGCCACGGGAATCTCTTGAGACAAAAAAGACGCAAATGCAACCAATTGCAATTTACCCAACCTGGCGAACAATTGCGCAATCGACTACCTCTACTGCCCCCCTTGTCTTCGTTCGAGGAGCTGGCTTGCCCGGACAAGGTCTTCAGGACAATCTATATCGATCAGCAATTCGGGCGGACACGACAGGATCTCAAGACCCTCCAGATCCGCGAGGTGCTGCCCCGCTCCGCGATCTCCCCGTAAACCGACGAGGTGTTCGAGAAAGGCTCGCCGGATCAGCGCAGGCACTCCGACGCGCCCTTCCGGCCACGTCGTGGCGGCATTAAGCGAAGAAGCGGTGAGGCGGCATAGATGCTCTGGCGAAATGAGCGGCATGTCTGCCAGCAGAAGCAGGACATCCCTTCCCTGCTTCCGAGCTTCGCCAATGGCCAACGAGACCGAGCTGCCCAGGCCTTGCGAAGGGTCGGGATTGGTAATGGCGCGCCACCCCGCGCGTCCCCGGACGAAGTCCGGCCTGTCCGGTCCGCTGACAATAACGCCCGGCGCCAGGTCTGCTTCGGCGACCGCATCGAGCACCCAAGCTCCTACCGGCTTTCCGGCGAGAGGCGCATCGAGCTTTCCGCCGCCGAAGCGAGTGGCGCGTCCGGCGGCGAGTATCGCCACCAGCACCTCGCGATCATCGCTCTCCGGCATGGTGGTGCGGATGGCGCAATTCGTAGGCTCCCGCAATGTCTGCCAGCGCGGATAGTGCAAGGCCCAGGGGCTCACGGCTGTGCTTCACCGTGCCGATGGGGCTGGCGATCCGTGCCACCTGCTCCGGCGCGAAACCGGCGGCAACCAGATCGGCCTCGCGCTGTAGCCGTGCCGGTGCCCCGCCCTGTGCGCCGATGAGGAAGGCAGGGGTCGTCAGCGCCCATTCGAGGATTGCGCGCTCCCACTCATGATCGTGGAACAGGAGTACGATGGCCGTCCAGCGGTCGGCTGAAAGGTGGTTGGGTATCTGGCCCAACGCCATGTCGCCGTCGTCGCGGCCATGCGCCTCGGCAGCGATACCGGCGACCTGTGCAACCTGCGTCATGGCGGCGAGTTCGGGACCTTCACCGAACAGGACCAGCCGCAATTCGGGAACGTAGCGCCTCTCGGCCAATGGGCTTGGCGATGGGAGGGTGAGCCGCGCTTCCTCACGCTCCTCCAGCCGGGCGACGACGGCGCGGCAGGCCTCGCGATCGGGTTCGGGATCGATAAGGATGTCGAGCCCGCCGCCGCATGGCAGGCGAAAGTCGATCTTCGGGGAGCCCGCGCCGTAGCGCAGCACGCGCCGATCCCCGCCTCTGGCGATTTCGCGCGCAAGCTCCTGTTCGAGGCAGCCATCGGCAAGGCTGCCCGTCACTTGCCCATCGCGGTGCACAGCCAGCTGCGCGCCGAGGCGACGGGAGAAGCTGCCCTCGATATGGGTGATGGTGCAAAGGCCCACGCCCGGCTCGCAAGCCGCGCGCAGGGCGGCGTGGTCGCCGGCTAGGCTGGAGCTCATGCTAGTTCTGGCGCGCAGGTATCTCGGAGGTGGCGATGCCCATGCGCAGCTGAGGCTCCTCGCCCATCAGTTCCTCAAAGGCGACCATCAGGTTGATATAGGCCCGCCCACGCGGCGTTCCGCCATATTCAAGCCCGGGCAGTGGCTCGTCGCCCATGAACACCGCCCAGCTGGGCACGGCCTCGAGCCGGGCAAGCGCTTCCTCGGGCGTGCCGCCCCTCTGTGCGGTTTCCTCGGCGATCTGCACGAGGCCGCGGTTGAAGGTGACCCAGCTCAGGAATTCCTCGCGCGTATGTACGCCGCCATGCCCCGAGATAACCGTCTCGGCTTCGGGAATATTGTAATAGGCGGCGGTGACAGTGGTCGGCAGCGCCAGCATGGAGCCACCCGAGCCCGGATCGATCAGCGGGCTCATGTGCCAGGCGTAGATGTCGCCCGCCACCATCGTCTTGTTCTCGGGGAACATCACGAAGGCATCGCCATCGGTATGGCCCGCGCCGAACCAGTAGAGCTCGATCCGGTCCTCGCCCTCGCCGATCTGGCGATACGTGGTGAATTCGGTGTCGACCGGATTGGCAGGGAACTGCCCGCCCTCTGCCTGCATGCGCGCAGCGGTGTTGGCCTGCGCCACCACCTGTACCGCGTGATTCTCACGGAAAAAGGCGTTCGAGCCAACATGATCGGGATGGGAATGGGTGTTGATCACCATGGCAATTGGCTTGTCGGTGACCGAGCGGACCTGCTCCATCAGCGCCTCGCCCTGCCCGGCCACCTTGGTATCGACCAGCACCACGTCGTCGGAGCGGACAAACACAATCGTGTTCCCGCCCGCGCCGGGAATGCGATAGAGGTTCTCTCCGACCTGCTCGATATTCTCGATACCGGGAATACCTTGCGCCACCGCGCCGGTGACGGCTACGCCGCCAAGAAGGATTGCCGAAAGGATGGCCACGCGCTGCATTGTTATCCGCTCCCCAGATTCAGGACTCTGTCAACGAACCAATAGGCACCTGCGAGGATCACCGCAAGCGATCCGCCGATAACGATACGCTTTGCGACAATGGGCCAGCGGGCACGGATCCATGCGAGCGCCAGCGCGAAGGGCACGACAATGGCGAGCTGCCCGATTTCCACGCCGATGTTGAAGGCGAGGAGCGACCAGGCAAGATTGCCCGGCGGCAGGCCGAACTCTCGCAGCACGAAGGCAAAGCCGAAGCCGTGGACGAGGCCGAAGACCAGTGCGAACAGGGGTCGCAGGTCACGCTGGCCTTCACGGCGGAGGAGATTGTCCACGCCGACGATCACGATGCTGAGCGCGATGAGCGGCTCTATCAACCATGCAGGCGGGGCGAACGTCCCCGTCGCGGCCAGAGCCAGCGTCACCGAATGGCCCAGCGTGAATGCAGTGACGATGATCGCGAGGCGCCGGAGCGAACCGCCAAGCAGGATAAGCCCGATAAGGAAAAGGACATGGTCCGGCCCTATCAGCACGTGATGCGCGCCCGAGGGAAGGAAGGTGGCGAACACCGCCGCCACGCCGGCCGCCGTCCCGGCATAGTGGGTCTGCGGGGCGCTGTCCTCGCCGAACAGGAATTGCTGCACCAGCTCGCCATCCTCGTAGATGTTGACGAAGGTCTGGTGTGCCGGATCGTAGGGAAACATGCGCGCATCCACCTGCAAGGCAGCGGGCGGCGTGCCCTCGATGCGGTAGGGCAGGCGCAGCGCATCCTGCTCGACCGAAGGGACAGGCGTCCCGAACACCGGCGAAAGCACCGCGCCCGATCCGTCTGAAAAGGCAAACCTGTCGCGCAGCAGCGCCTTGATCCGGGTGTCTTGCCTGTCTAATACACGTTCGTCGAGCAGGGTCGACGGTTCCTCGAAGCCGAGTTCATGCGCGACGTCGATCGTGTGCACGGTGAGCGTCCCCTCGATGTGCTGCTCGTGCAGTTCCACATCGAGATAGCTGAACGGAGCGGGATGCGCGCTCGCCGGTCGGGCGATCAGCGCGATAACCGCGACCAGGCAGGCGAGGAGTAGGCGTGAAGCAGGCATCGGTAACCATATGTTGCGGGGATGGCACGTTCATTAAGCGGAATACGGTTTGTTACAACCGTGAGCTTGGAACATTTGAAACCAATGCGTAAGACACTGCCTGACAACGGGGATCGAATAGACGGGGTGTGGAAATGACGGGGATCATGCGGGCCGCACGCGTCCTGCTTGTATCGGGCTCGCTGCTGGTGCTTGCGGCATGCGGCACGCACAGCATCGACATTGCCGAACCGCGTGTCGCCATTCCGGCAGAATGGCAAGTCGCCGACCCGGCCCCGATTTCCGCCGACATCAGCCAGTACTGGACGCTACTGGACGACCCCCTCCTAACCCGGTTCGTGCAGCAGGCGATCCTCGACAATCGAGACCTGGCACAAAGCGCCGCCCGGCTGGAGCAGGCACGCGCCTCGCTGGTGCAGGCACGGGCTGGCTACCTGCCCTCGATCTCTGCCAATGGCGGCCTGGCGCGCGACGTGGGGGACCTCTCGCGCGACGGCGTGCAACTCTCGCTCGGCGCGGACGCCGCTTGGGAGGCAGACCTCTTCGGGCAGATCTCCGGCAATGTGGCCGCGGCAGAAGGGGACCTGCTCGCGCAAGGCTATACTCTGGCAGACCTGCAGCGCCTGATCGTGGGGCAAGTAGCAATCGCCACGATCAACGCGCGCAGCCTGGCCGAACAGCTGGCCATCGCCCGCTCCACCCTCGCCTATCAGGACGACAACCTGCAGATCGCGCGATGGCGCAACCAGGCCGGGCTCGTCTCCAGCCTGGATGTGGAGCAGGCGCGCACGCAGCGCGCGCAGACCGCGGCCACGATCCCGTTGCTGGAAAGCAATCTGGTCGCCACCGCCAACTCCATCTCCACCCTGATCGGCGAACCGCCGGGCCGCGTGCTCGATGCCATCGTTGCGAGCGAGCCGGAGCCGGTCCCCTCCCCGCCCTTGCTCGCCGGTTTCGAGGCACCCGCCGAAGTGCTGCGCCGCCGGCCGGACGTGCGCGCGGCGGAGTTCAACCTCGTCTCCAGCACCGCGCGCATTGGCGTGGCGCGCGCGCAATTGCTGCCGCTGGTGCGCCTTACCGGGAATATCGGCACCGGTCCCGACACGGCGGGCAATCTGTTCGATCTTGTGACGGGCGGGCTTTTCGCAGGGGTCAGCCAGCTCATCTTCGATGGCGGGCGCACCGCCGCGCAGGTGGACATAGCCGAAGCCGGTGCAGATGCTTCGCTGGCCGCGTGGGAGCAATCGATCCTCAACGCGCTGGAGGATGTGGAAACCGCCGCCGTCGACCAGCGCACGGCCAGCGAGCGTGTGGTGATCACCGAGGAAGCGCTCGACGCAGCAAGCAATTCCGCCCTTCTCGCGCGCAGCCAGTACCAGGCGGGCCTCACCGATTTCCGCACCCTGCTGACCGCCGAAAACCAGCTGCTCTCGGCGCGCAACCAACTCGTCACCGCCCAGGCTGACAGGGCCAGCGCCTTCGTCCGCCTGACTCAGGCGCTGGGCGGCGGATGGAGCATTTCCGACTACGACCTCCCGCCGGTAGCCGCTGCAGAGCCGCTCGCCGAAATTGACAGGACCGCCGAATGAGCAAGATGGACACCCCCGCAAGCGACGAGGATATCGGCACCTATCTCGACACCGGGAAGCCCCGGCCCTGGTACAAGAAGCGCTGGGTCTGGGTGCTGGGCGCGATCGTGCTCGCCCTGATCCTCCTCGCGACAGTCTTCTCCGGCGGGGAGGAGGCGCCCGACTACATCACGGTCGGGGTAGAGGAACGCTCGCTCGACCTTACGGTAACCGCCACGGGCAACCTGCGCCCGACCAACCAGGTGGAAGTGGGCTCGGAAGTCTCGGGCCGGATCGACGACGTTCTGGTGGACGTGAACGATATCGTATCGCGCGGCCAGGTGCTCGCCCGCATCAACACCGACGTCATCCAGGACCAGATCCAGCAGGGCGAGGCCAATCGCAACGCCGCCCGCGCCGCCGTGGCGCAGGCGGAGGCCACCTTGCAGGCCGATACCGCCCAGCTCGAACGCCTGCGCGAAGTGCGCCGCCTGTCCGACGGGCGCGTGCCCAGCCAGGCGGAGATGGAGCAGGCCGAGGCCGCCGTGCGCCGGGGCCAGGCCGCCGTCGCCAGCGCCCGTGCCAATGTCTCGAGCGCGCAGGCACAGCTTTCCAGCGCGCAGACCAATCGCGACCGGGCCGTCATCCGCTCGCCCGTCTCCGGCGTCGTCCTCGCGCGGCAGGTGGAGCCGGGGCAGACGGTCGCCGCCAGCTTCAACACGCCTACGCTGTTCGTGCTGGCGGAGGACCTTGGCACCATGCAGCTGCGCGTCTCCATCGACGAGGCCGACGTGGGACAGGTGCAGCCGGGACAGGACGCCACCTTCACCGTGGACGCCTATCCCGGTCGCCGCTTCCCCGCCGTGGTGGAGCGAGTTGATCTTGCCTCCAACAACATCGCCCTGACGGACCAGCAGCAACAGCAGGGCCAGCAGGTCGTCAGCTATGAAGCACGGCTGCTCGTCGCCAACGAGGAAGGACTGCTGCGTCCGGGCATGACCGCCACCGCCACCATCGCCACCACCAGCACCGGCATTTCCATGCTGGTGCCCAACGGCGCACTCCGCTTCGATCCCGAAGAGAAGGAAGAGGAAGGCGGCATCTTCGGACCGCAGGAATTCGGCCTAGAAGGTGAGGACAATGCCAGAATCGGCGTTGGCAGCCGCCAGACCGTGCATGTGGTGGAGGAAGATGGCACCCTGCGTGCGATCGAGGTCGTTACCGGCCAGACCGACGGGCGGCTTACCGTCGTGACATCGGACGAGCTCGAACCGGGCATGGAGGTCGTAACCGGCATCAGGGCCGCGCAGCAGTGAGCGAGGCGCCCCTCATCGAACTGGAAGGCATCACCAAGACCTTCGGCGAAGGCGCGGCGGCGTTCCAGGCGCTGAAGGGCGTGAACCTCACCATCGACCGGGGCGATTTCGTGGCGGTGATGGGCCCCTCGGGCTCGGGCAAGTCGACCACCATGAATATCCTCGGCTGTCTCGACACGCCCACCAGCGGGCGCTTCCGCTTTCGCGGGGTCGAGGTGCAGGACCTGTCGCGCGACCAGCGTTCGCTGCTCAGGCGGCGCTATCTCGGCTTCGTGTTCCAGGGCTTCAACCTGCTCGCCCGCACCAGCGCGCTGGAGAATGTCGAGCTTCCCCTGCTCTATCGCGGCGAGAGCAAGAAGCGGCGCAAGGAGGCGGCTGAACGCTCGCTCGACCTCGTGGGTCTCCTGCCCTGGGCCGACCATACTCCGGCTGAGCTTTCCGGGGGCCAGCAGCAGCGCGTGGCCATCGCCCGCGCCCTCGTCACCGATCCCGACGTGCTGCTGGCGGACGAGCCGACCGGCAACCTCGATACCGAGCGTTCGCTGGAAATCATGCAATTGCTCACCGACCTCAACAAGACCGGCATCACCATCCTGATGGTAACACATGAGGAGGAGATGGCGCATTTCGCCAAGACCATCGTGCATTTCCGCGACGGGCTAGTGGAACGCGTGGAACGCGGCCTGAAAGCGGGCGCTTTCGCCACGAGCGGGGAGCACGTCTGATGCTGGGCATGATCGGCGCGACCTTCCTTCTCGCCTTGCGCGAGATCCGGCGGCACCTGCTTCGCAGCTTCCTCACCACGCTAGGCATCATCATCGGTGTCGCCGCGGTCATCACCATGGTGACTCTCGGTCAGGGCCTGACTGCAGACGTGCAGGAAGAAGTGTCCGGCCTTGGCTCCGACGTGTTCATCGTCTTCCCCCAGCAATCCGACCCCAATATTGCCCCCGCACCCTTCGACGATGCAGATATCCGCGCGGTGGAGAACCAGATCGCCGGTGTCGAGGGCACGGCGGGATCGGTCAGCACCAACGCAACGGCATTTCACAACGGGCAGGACTGGGCCACCAGTGTGGAGGGCGCCGATAGCGAGTTCTTCGCCACCCAGTCCATCGACGTGATCGAGGGCCGCGGCTTCAATCAGGAAGAGGAGGCCCGCGGCGAAAGCGTATGCATCGTCGGCCCCAAGATCGTCGAGGAAATCTTCGTAGCCGACGAGGTAATCGGGGAGCAGATGCGCGTCGGCAACGTCTCGTGCCAGGTGGTGGGCGTTATCGACGAGCGCGCCAACTCGGTAGGCGGAGGGGATGCGAACGACGTGATCTTCATGCCCCTGAAGACGGTGCAACGGCGCTTCATCGGCAATGCCGACAATGTGCAGTTCTTCATCGTCAAATACGATCCGGCCTACGAGACCGCGGTGATCCAGCAGCAGCTGATAGACCTGCTGCGCGAACGGCGCGTGATCCAGGATGGCGAGGACAACGATTTCAACATCGTCGACACCGCCGAGATCAACGAAACCGTCAACACCATCACCGGCACGATGACGCTGGTCGTCACCGTGATTGCCGCCATCAGCCTGCTGGTGGGAGGCATCGGCATCATGAACATCATGCTCGTCTCGGTAACTGAGCGGACGCGCGAGATCGGCATCCGCCTCGCCATCGGGGCACTGGCCCGGGAAGTGCGCCTGCAATTCCTGACCGAGGCCGTGGTGCTGTGCTGCTTCGGCGGGCTGATCGGCATCCTGCTGGCGCTGGGCCTGTCGGTGCTGCTGGCAGGCGCGATCGACCTGCCTTTCATCTTCAACCCGACGGTAAACATCCTCAGCTTCGTGTTCAGCGCGGTGATGGGGATCGTCTTCGGCTACTACCCCGCCCACCGCGCCAGCCGCCTCGACCCGATCGACGCGCTAAGGCACGAATAGTAAGAAGTCCTCCCTGTCGCGCAGCGATGGGGAGGTGGCACGTCACCGCAGGTGGCATGACGGAGGGGCAGATAGCACAAAGCCCCTCCACCACTCGCTGCGCGAACGGTCCCCCTCCCCATGCCTGCGGCTCGGGGAGGGTTTTGCTTTACGCGGTATCCACCAGCACGACCTCGCTGTCCTCCAGCGCCTTGACGGTCAGCGTATCGAGATCGGCAATCGCCACCCCGTCGCGCGCTTCGGCCACCTTGCCATCGATCTCGAGCTTGCCAGTGGCCGGAACGAGGTATCCCTTGCGCCCGCCGAGGTCGTAGGTCGCCGTCTCACCCGCAGCGATGGTCGCGCCCAGAACGCGCGCATCGGCGTGGATGGTGAGCGCGCCCTCGTCGCCTTCACGGCCGCTGGCGAGCACGTCGAACCGGCCCGAGCGCGCATCCTTGGGGAAGGTCTTGGTGCCCCAGCTCGGTGCATGGCCCTGGCGGTCGGGCATGATCCACAGCTGGAAGGAGTGCGTCTCCTCGTCATCCACATTGTACTCCGCATGCTGGATGCCGGTGCCCGCGCTCATCACCTGCACGTCGCCCGCTTCGGTGCGGCCTTCATTGCCGAGGCTGTCCTTGTGCGTGATCGCGCCTTTGCGGACGTAGGTGATGATTTCCATGTTCTCGTGCCCATGCGGCGGGAAGCCCGAGCGCGGCGCGATGATATCGTCGTTCCAGACGCGCAGCTTGCCCCACTGCATCCGGCGCTGGTCAAAATACTGCGCGAAGGAGAAATGGAAATTGGCGTCGAGCCAGCCGTGATTGGCCTTGCCCAGAGTTTCGAACTTGCGAACTTCGATCATGTTGCGATCTCCTTTGATCCCGAAGATAGGATCGCGGAGTCGAGCAACAAGTTTCCCCTAGTGCCGTGGGTTCCCGGTACAGGCTGGCGGGGGGGAGCGACCAGGGCGGTCTCTCCCCCGTTCAGGCTCAGCCTACGATCACCGCGCGACATTCGCCCAGCCCGATGCTGGCAAAGCCGTCCTTTTGGGCCCGCGCCGTCATGATGACTTCGTCCCCGTCCTCCAGAAAAGTGCGGGTTTCGCCATTGGGCAGGGTCAGGGGCGACTTGCCGCCTTCGGTGAGTTCGATGAGGCTGCCCTCGCCGCCCTCCTCGCCACTTGTGAGCGTGCCGGTGCCCAGCAGGTCCCCGCTGCGAAGGTTGCAGCCGCCTACCGAATGGTGCGCGACAAGCTGCGCCGCGGTCCAGTACATCGCCGTCATCGGGCCGGTGCTGAGGCGGTGCGGCTCGTCACCGTTCTCGCGCATCTGCTTGGTGGCGATATAGACATCCATCACGATGCCGAAGGCGCCGTTCTCCTGATCCTCCTCGTCGAAGAGATAGTCGAGCGGCGCGGGATCGCCGTCGGGCCGCGCCGGCTGCGCTGCGCGGAAGGGCGCAAGCGCATCCATCGTCACGATCCAGGGCGAGATAGTGGAGTGGAAGTTCTTGGCAAGGAACGGGCCAAGGGGCTGGTATTCCCATGCCTGGATATCGCGCGCAGACCAGTCGTTGAGGATCGAAATCCCGGCAATGTGCCGCTCCGCCTCGCCGATGGGGATGGGCTCGCCCAGCGCGTTGCCCTCACCGATCCAGATGCCCATCTCCAGCTCGTAATCCAGACGCTCGCTCGGGCCGAAGCCGGGCTTGCCGCCTTCCTCGGCGGGCTTCTTCTGCCCGCTTGGACGCTTTACCTCGGCGCCCGAGAGGCGGATCGAGGACGAGCGGCCGTGATAGCCGATGGGCACGTACTTGTAGTTGGGCAGCAGCGGATTGTCCGGGCGGAACAGGCTGCCGATATTGGTGGCGTGGTGAATGCCGGTGTAGAAATCGGTGTAGTCGCCCACCGTCACTGGCATGTGCAGGTGACAGTCTTCCGCGGCGTGCAGCGCGGGTTCGACATAGTCCTTCTTGTCCTTGTCGGTCAGCAGCTTGAACACGCCCTGGCGCAGCGCAGTCAGCAGGTCCGGCCCCTGGTCGAGCAGGGCGTTCAAGGTCGGTTCGCCCGCCATGCGCGCGGCACTGGCGCCGTCACCCTCCAGCAGGCCGGCAATTTCCTTGAGATCGAGGATCATGTCCCCGATGGCCATTCCGCCGCGCGCTTCGCCGCCATTGTTGGCGGAGAATACGCCCAGAGGCAGGTTCTGGACCGGAAATTGCGGGTGCCCGTTGGCACTCTCGACCCAGCTGATCGCCTCGGCGTCATGGGTGAAATCGGTGGCTTTGGTCATGGTAATTTCGCTTTCTCGAAGCCTTCCCAACAGGCATCGTAATCGGGTTGCAGCAATCCGCCATTCATGGCGAAGTCGGTGGTCTGGATTATGGCGCGGCTCTCGAACATGAAGGCGAGCGTGTCCTCGATCTTCACGGGTTTCAGATCCGCTTCCATGGCCTTGCGCGTGCTGTCGGCATCGGGGCCGTGGCCGTTGAACTGGTTGTGCAGGCTCGCCCCGCCGGGCGCGAAGCCGCCGCCTTCCTTGGCATCGTAGACGCCGTGGATAAGCCCCATGAACTCGCTCATCACATTGCGATGGAACCAGGGCGGGCGGAACGTGTCTTCGCCCACCATCCAGCGCGGGGGGAAGATCACGAAGTCGCAATTGGCCGTGCCCGGCGTGTCGGAAGGACTGGTGAGCACGGTGAAGATGGAGGGGTCGGGATGGTCGAAGCTGACCGTGCCGATGGTGTTGAAACGCGCGAGGTCATAGCGGCAGGGCGCGGAATTGCCATGCCAGGCGACGACATCGAAAGGCGAGTGGTCGATTGTGGTGGTCCACAGGCGGCCGTTGAACTTCTGCACGATCTCGAAGTCCTCGTCCCGGTCCTCGAACCAGGCGACGGGCGCTTCGAAATCGCGCGGATTGGCAAGGCCGTTTGCGCCGATGGGGCCGAGATCGGGCAAGCGGAAAGGCGCACCGAAATTCTCGCAGATATAGCCGCGCGAAGGCTCGTCCAGCTCGACGCGGAAGCGCATGCCCTTTGGCACGAGAGCGATATGGCCAGGCGCTGCGTCCATGCGGCCAAGCTCGGTGACAATGCGCAAGCTGCCCTGCTGCGGCACGATCAGCATCTCGCCATCGCTGTTCTGGAACGCGCGCGCATCCATGCTGGCGCTGGCGGCATAGAGGTGGATGCCGATGCCGCCGTTCTCGGGATTGCCATTGCCGCCATAGGTCACGAGGCCGTCGACGAAATCGACGTCGCTATCGGGCATGACGAGAGGATCCCAGCGCAGGCGGTTGGGCGTGGTGTGGTTGCCATCGGGCCCGGCGAAGCGCTCTGCTCCGCGATAGGGCTTGAACGCGCCATGCGCGGTAGTCGGGCGAATGCGGTAAAGCCAGCTGCGGCGGTTTTCTACGCGCGGCGCGGTGAAGGCGGTGGTGCTGAATTGCTCGGCATAGAGGCCATAAGCCGGGCGCTGGGGGCTGTTGCGCCCCTCGGGCAGTGCGCCTGCCACCGCCTCGCTGGCAAAATGGTTGAGAAATCCCGTCTGGTACTGCATCCGATAGTCTCACCTGAAACTTCTTTTCAGGACCTCATGCCTCGCTTGGCGCTTGTTATCAATGCTCGTAAGGGGCCAACGACCGAAACCGCAGGAGGTGCCGATGAAGCTGTTTGGATACTGGCGAAGCTCGACCAGCTACCGCTTGCGCTGCGCGCTGGAACTAAAGGGCATCGCCTATGAGCAGGACCCGGTAAACCTGCTGGAAGCAGCACAGAGGGGCGAGCCCTTCACCTCGCGCAACCCCTTCGCCAGTGTGCCCATGCTGGAGGCGAATGGCCGCGACAGGGCACAAAGCATGGCCATCATCGAATGGCTGGACGAGCGCTATCCCGATGCGCCCCTGCTGCCCGCGGATGTAGAGGACCGCTTCACCGCGCGCGAACTGGCCTATGCCCTTGCCACGGAACTGCACGCGCCGCTGAACCTGCCGGTGCTCAAGTATCTGAAGAACGAACTCGGCCATTCGCAGGACGAGATAAACACCTGGTATCGCCACTGGCTCGCCAAGACGCTGGTGCCGGTGGAGAAGCGACTAGAACAGCTGGATACAGGCGACTTCCTCTTCGATACGCCCGGCCTGTTCGAGGCGGTGCTGATCCCGCAGCTCTACAATGCGCGGCGCTTCGAATACGATCTCTCCGACAGCCCGCGCATGGTGCGGATCGAGGAGGCGTGCCTCGCCCTCCCCGCCTTCGAGCGCGCCCATCCCTCGAACCAGCCCGACGCAGCCTAGCCAGTACGGCAATTTGATTTCGGACAATGCCTCGCGCCCGGCGCAGGGGCAGGACAGGCCCTGCAAACAGGAGACCTGCAATGCTTCCGTTCTCGAAACAGCTGCATGGCGGAAAGCGCGCCATTCCCGGAACGCTCATCTTCGATGGCGATGCGGCGCAGGCCGGCTTCGCTCTCAACGCGATGTGCTATTCCTTCAACCATGCCGAAAACCGCGCCGCCTTCGTCGCGGATGAAGAGGCCTATATGGACCGCTTCAGGCTCAACGAAGCCCAGCGCAAGGCCGTGCGCGAACGCGATGTGCCCGCGATGCTGGAGGCGGGCGGGAACGTCTATTACCTCGCCAAGCTCGCCGGCATACTCGGCCTCAACGTGCAGGACCTTGGCGCCTTGCAGACCGGCATGTCGCTGGAAGATTTCAAGGCGAGCCTGCTGAGCCACGCCATGACCGAAAGCCGCCGGGCGGACGATGCAAGGATCGTGGCATGAGCGGGATCTGCGGAAGCGTCTTCACCAGCCACGTGCCCGGCATTGGCAATGCGATTGCGAAGGGCTTGCAGCAGGACCCGTACTGGAAGCCCTTCTTCGACGGCTTCGACCCGGTGCACAGGTTCCTTGCAGCGGAAAGACCCGATGTCGCCGTGGTCTTCTACAACGACCACGGTCTGAACTTCTTCCTCGACAAGATGCCGACATTCGCCATCGGCGCGGCGCCTGAATACCGGCACGAAGACGAGGGATGGGGCATTGCCTTCAAGCGGCCCTATCCCGGCCATACGGACCTTTCGTGGCACATCATAGAACACGTCGTGGAAAGCGAGTTCGACCCGGTCACCTGCCAATCCATGCTGGTGGACCACGCGGTTGCCGTGCCGTTCGAGCTATGCTGGCCCGGCGAAGACGCCTTCCCCGTCAAGCTGGTGCCCATCGCCATAAACACCGTGCAGCATCCCCTTCCCAGCCCCAAGCGCTGTTTCGATCTGGGCAAGGCGGTGGGCCGCGCGATCGAGAGCTTCGCAGGCGACGAGAAAGTGATCGTCTTCGGCACTGGCGGGCTCTCGCACCAGCTGGAAGGCGAGCGCGCGGGGCACATCAACACCGATTACGACAAGTTCTGCCTGCGCAACCTCGCCCCCGATCCCGAGGCGCTGTTGCAGCACGACACGCTCGATATCGTGGAGCTGGCTGGCAGCCAGGGCGTGGAAATCCTCAACTGGATCGCCGCACGCGGAGCGATGCGCGGCAGCGTGCGCGAATTGGCCAGCAACTACCACGTGCCGATTTCCAACACGGCGGCGGCCACGGTACTGCTGGAGAACAGGGCGACGGTCGGCGCCTGAACTCCCTTCCGACCACTTCTCCCAGACTTGGGCCTCGTGGCCTATGCCGCGAGGCCCTTTCTTTCGGGGCGGGCCGGGTCGGCGCCTCAGATGGCGGAACTGAACTTGCGCGCGCTCACCTGCCGATAGGGATCGAAGGCAGCGGCGATGGAGCGGGCATAGGGCACCGCGTGTTCGCCGATGGTGACGGCGCCATTGTCGATCGCGCATAGGCCGCTCTCGATATAGGGCGCCAGCCTGTCGCGGGCAGCATCCAGCGTGGCGGCATCGACGCGGGCTCGGCCGCGGCAAAGCAGCTCTTCTATGATGGCGCCGCAGCGGCGGTCCTCGATAGTGCGGCGCTTGCCGCGCGTCGCCGTCAGTTCGTCCTGCGAAAGCAGCATGCGGTAGCGGCCGGAGTTCTTCTCGTTCTGCGCCAGCAGGCCGGGAAAGGCGCTGATGGCAGAGGCACCCAGGCCGATGAGCCTTGGCGCCTGATCCTCGGTGAAGCCCTGGAAATTGCGCCGCAGCCGTCCCTCGCGCGCAGCGACAGCGAGCGGGTCCGACGGCAGCGCGAAATGGTCGAAGCCGATGGCTTGGTAGCCTGCCTCGACAAGGCGCTCATGCCCTCTCGCGGCCATCGCGAAGCGTTGCTCGCTTCCCGGTAGCTGGCTGTCATCGATCTGGCGCTGGCGGGGAAACATCCCCGGTACATGGGCATAGCCGAACAGGGCGATACGATCCGCGCCGAAGCGCCGCGCATAGTCCAGCGACTCGTCCAGCTCCTCCATCGTCTGGCCAGGGAGACCATACATCAGGTCGAAATTCATCGAGGTTATGCCCGCCGCGCGCAGGATGGTGACGCCCTTTTCGATCATCTCCATCGGTTGCACGCGCCCGATCGCCTGCTGCAGGCGCGGCGCGAAGGTCTGCACGCCCATGCTGGCATGGCTGGCACCGATCCCGGCAAGCACGGCTTTCCACTCGGGCGTCAGCGTGCGCGGATCGAGCTCGACCGAGACGACGGGCTTATCGAGCGGGAACTTGATTACCAACTGCTCGAACAGGTGCACGAAGTCGACCGGCGCCAGCGCATTGGGACTGCCGCCGCCAAAGGAAATGCGGGTGACCCGTGCATTGGCGGGAAGCAGGGCGGCAACCAGCGCGATCTCGCGGTGCAGCGCCTCCAGATAGCTGGCGAGGCGCTGGGCGCGATTGGCGGCGGCTGTGTTGCAACCACAGTACCAGCAGATCTTCTCGCAGAAAGGGATGTGGATGTAGAGCGACACCTCGCCCGTCGCCGCCGAAATGGCCTCGGCGAGGTCGGCTGGACCGATGTCGTCGGTGAACTCTGCCGCCGTGGGATAGCTCGTGTAACGGGGCACGGGTGTCGCGAGAAGCTGGGGATGATAGGGCCACATGCGATTGTCCCTAGGTCCGCGCGGCCAGGCGATCATTGTTCTGGATCAACGAGTTTGCGCTCCCCGCGCCGGTGGCACCCCTTTGCGCAGCAGATCGTCACCGGCATGGCAGGAGGGCCCTCTCGTTCCAGCGGAATCGCGAAAGTGCCACCCTGGCACATGGCCACCAGCAGCTCTCCGGGTGAGCCGCCGGGCTGGGCGACGCCGCCGAGTATCGCCGGCACCAGCGCCGCGAGGCCAATGATCCCCAGACCTGCGCTCATGCCCTCCCGTCCCCATCCTCGTCCTCGTCGATCAGGATGCGCGCGGCCGCGCCGTCGGGATCGTCGAACTGGTTGTTGCGCAGCGCCCAGAAGAATGCAGCCAGCCCGATGGCTCCCAGCAAGAGGGCGATGGGAAGGAGGACGAGAACGCCGTTCACCGCGCGACCCTCGCCAGCCGGAGCGAATTGGCCACCACCAGCAGCGAGCTCGCCGACATGGCGATGGCGGCGATGAGCGGCGTCACGAGCCCGGCGATGGCCAGCGGAACGGCGAAGATATTGTAGATGATGGCGAGTCCGAAATTCTGCTTCACGACCCTCATCGTGCGACGAGCGGCGCGCAGCGTCCTGGGAAGGGCGTCGAGCGAATCCTGCACGAAGACGAAGTCGGCAGCCTGCAATCCGACGTCGCTGGCCGAACCGGGCGCAATGGAGGCATCGGCAGCGGCAAGCGCGGGGCCATCGTTCAACCCGTCGCCCACCATCAGCACCTTGCGACCGGACGCGCGAAGCCGGGCGACGAGAGCCTGCTTGTCGTCGGGGCGAGCATTCGCGTTTGCCATAAGGCCGGTATCTCGCGCGATCTGAGCCACCGCTTCGGGCCTGTCGCCGGACAGGATCGAACATTCGACCCCGGCCTTGTCCAGAGCCGCCACCGCCTCCCTGGCATCGGGCCGCAGGCTGTCGGCGAAGGGGATAAGGCGATCCGCACCCTCACCCGTCTGCAGCAGCACGGCAGTCGTCCCCGCGCTATCGGGCCGCCGAAGCGCCACCTTGCGGCCTTCGTAAACGGCGAAGACGCCTTCGCCCGCCACCTCTCTCACATCGTGGAGCACCGCGGCTTTCACGCCCTTACCCACCAGCGCCTTGTCGAGCGCCCGCGAAAGAGGGTGGCGGCTATGCGAAGCAAGCGCGAGGGCGATGGCCGCGTCCGAATCCGTCAGCGCCGAAAGCGCCGCTTCGTCCGGCACCGGTCGGCCCAGCGTCAGCGTACCGGTCTTGTCCAGCAGCGCGCGGTCCACGCTGGCGAGCCGCTCGAAAGCGGAGCCGTCCTTCACCATGATCCCCGTGCGCATCAGCGCCCCGCTCGCCACCACCTGCGCCACCGGCACGGCAAGCCCCAGCGCGCAGGGACAGGTGATGATCAGCACCGCCACCCCGATCACCAGCGCCTCGTACAGGGAAGCGCCAGCCACCAGCCAGCCGACCACGGTCAGCAGGGCCAGCGAATGGACGGCAGGCGCATAATAGCGCGCGGCACGGTCGGCGATGCGGACATAGCGGCTGCGATCCTGTGTGCTCGCTTCCATCAGTCGCGCGATCTCGGCGAGGGTCGTATCGCGCCCTGCGCCCGATACCCGCACATCCACCGGCGCCTCGACATTCAGCGTGCCCGCCAGCGCATGCTCACCTTCGACAAGCGGGACGGGCTGGCTTTCCCCCGTCAGCAAGGACTGGTCGAAGCGGCTCTTGCCCCGCACGATCGTGCCATCGGCCGCCATCCGCTCACCGGCAGCGACGCGCATGACCATGCCTGGCCGCAGGTCTTCCGCAGCGAGGTATTTGCAGGCACCATCGCTCCCCAGCACCTGCGCACCTTTTGCCACCTGGTTTACGAGCGCTTCGACGCCGCTGCGCGCCCTATCGCGCATCATCGCGTCCAGAACCCGCCCCGCCAGCAGGAAAGTGAGCAGCATCAGGGCTCCGTCGAACCAGGCATGCGCCCCGCCCACCCATGTTTCGTACAGGCTGAGCGCGCTGGCTATCAGCACGCCGAGCGAGATGGGCACGTCCATATTGGTGCGCCCCTTTTTCAGCGCGCTCCAGGCGGATTTGAAGAAGGGCCGCCCTGCAAAACCGATGGCAGGCAGCGCGATCAGCGCAGAAATCCAGTGGAACAGTTCCCTGGTGGAACCCTCCGCACCGGACCAAACGCTGACCGACAGCAGCATCACGTTCATGGCCGCGAAGGCCGCCACAGCCAGCGGCGCCAGCAGGGGCTTCACCGCGCTGTAGGGTTTCTGCGCAGGAGATCGACGCGGCTGAGCCTCGAAGCCCGCATCGGCGAGGAAGGCGGTGAGGTCGCCCTCGTCCACCCGCTCGTCATGCGTCACCGTCACCATGCGGGAGGACAGGTTGACCCGCGCCGTGAGCACGCCTTCGTGGGCAAGCAGGCCGCGTTCCACCTTGCTCATGCAGCCGGCGCAATGCATTCCCGGCACCGCCAGAACGCTGGTCCTTTCGGGCGACAGGTCAGGAAGCGCGGTCACGAAAGGTGGTCCTCGCGCCGCCATGTTGCCGAGCCATCGGACAGTTCGAGCCGCAAGGTCCAGCGACCTGCGGGAAGGCTCTCGTCGGAGAGGTATGTCCCTTCGCCCAGGCGCGTGAACGTCAGCAAGCGGTCGGGCTTGCGACCGAGCGGATGGCGCGCGGTAGCCTGCGCCACGATATGATCGGGAGCGTTATCGACGGACACCACCAGCCGTCCATCGGGCCGCCATGTCGTGACGACGTTCCAGCCCAAAGCCTCGCTTTCGCGCGCTTCCTCCAGCCAGCCGTTGAATTTCTGGCTGGCGACGTATGAGTTCTTCACCACCACCCCGCCGAAGGTGGAGCTGGCATAGCTCGCCATGGTAAAGTTCACCGCCGCCACGGTGCCGAAGAATGCAACGACGATCGCGGTCATGTGCCAGCCGGTAAAGCGGCAGATGGGCTTGCTGGGCATCATTCCTCTCCCGGTGTTACAAAGCGGGTTTCCACCGCATCGCTCTCGGCCTGCTCGTCGAGCGATGTGACCGAGAAGGTGAAGTCCTGCGCCGGTGTGCCCCAGAGGGAGCGGACATAGACGCGCAGGTTGCGCGTGGCATCGGCGGGAACATCCACCTCGATGGTGCGGGCTGCGTCTTCGTTGTTCATCGTTTCGGACCACATGGTCGCCCCCTCCAGCCCCTCGATGCCCACGCGCATTGTGCGGGGGCGCGCTTCCATGTTGCGCAGGCGGAGCGTGTAGTTGTTGCGAACGGAGCCATCGCTCATCAGCATGTAGGGTGGGTTGCGATCGGGCGCGGCAGCGATCTCGGTATGGCTGCGCGCACCCAGCGCGAACAGCAGGCCAAGGCCGATGCCCGCCCAGACGAGGAAATAGAGGATCGAGCGCGGACGCAGCACCTTCTTCCAGGTCGGGCGGTGGTCCTGACCCCGGGTTTCACCTTGGGAGTCCTCGAGCGTGAGATAGTCGATCAGCCCGCGCGGGCGGCCGACCTCGTCCATCACCCTGTCGCAGGCGTCGATACAAAGCGCGCAGGTGATGCAGGAAATGTCGGGTCCCTTGCGGATGTCCCACCCCGTCGGGCACACGGCCACGCACTGGTTGCAGTCTATGCAGTCGCCGTATTCGTCGGGATTCCTCAGCGCCTTCTTCACGCTTCCTCGCGGTTCGCCGCGCCACTCCTTGTAGGTGACCGTGAGCGACTTCTCGTCCATCATCGCAGTCTGGATGCGCGGCCAGGGGCACATGTAGATGCACACCTGCTCGCGCATGAAGCCGCCGAGGATGAAGGTGGTCATCGTCAGGATGAAGACCGTGGCATAGGCAACGAAAGGCGCGTCGAGAGTGAAGAACTCTGCGATCAGCGTGGGCGCATCGGCGAAATAAAGGATCCATGCGCCGCCCGTGGCAAAGGCGATCAGCAGGTAGATCGACCACTTGAACAGTCGCCGCGCGATCTTGCCGGCGGTCCAGGGTGCGGCATCGAGGCGCATTCGCTTGTTCCGGTCGCCGTCCACGAAGCGGTCGACATGCTGGAACAGGTCGGTCCACACCGTTTGCGGGCAGGCATAGCCGCACCACGCCCGTCCCACCATGCTGGTGACGAGGAACAGGCCGATGCCGGCCATGATCAACAGGCCCGCCACGAAATAGAATTCGTGCGGCCAGATCTCGATGTTGAACATGTAGAACCGGCGGTTCGCGAGGTCGATCAGCACCGCCTGGTCGGGCGCGTAGGGTCCGCGGTCCCAGCGGATCCACGGCGTGCCGTAATAGATCCCCAGCGTGACGAGCATGATCAGCCACTTGAAGCGGCGGAAGAACCCGTCGATCCGCTGGGGATGAACCTTGGTCCGCGCCTGGTATGTTCCAAGCGGGCTGTGGTGCAGCTGGGGCTCAGGGTTCTTCATCGACCTCTACCTCGGGATCCTCGGCGACTTCCACGAAGTCCTCACCTCCCCCGAGCGAGTGGACGTAGGCGGCCAGCATCTGGATGGTGACCGGGTCGAGACGATCCTCCCACTTGGGCATCATGCCCATTTTCGGATCAAGGATCTGCGCCCTGATATCCGCGCGGTCGCCGCCTCGCAGCCAGATGGCATCGGACAGGTTGGGCGCGCCGAACTGGCGCATGCCCTGCCCTGCGGGTCCGTGGCAGATCGAGCAGTTCTGCTCGAACAGCTGGGCACCTGCCGCATTGGACGGCCCTTGCCCGCTAAGCGACATGACATGGTCCACGACCGCGTTGACCTGCCCTTCATCCAGAATGCCCTGGAAGGAGGGCATGATGCTCTGCCGGGTCTCCGGATCGCCGGGCTGGCGGATGCCGTGCACCAGCGTGTATTCGATTGCGCGAATATCGCCGCCCCACAGCCAGTCATCGTCGTTGAGATTGGGATAGCCAAGGTCCTGGCTGCCTGCGGCGCCGGAACCGTGGCATTGTACGCAGTTGACCTGGAACGCGGCGCGTCCCCCGGCGACGGCTTGCTGCATCAGCGGGGCATTGTCGGAGAGACGTTCCAGCGGGACGCGGGCGATTTCCTCCCGCACGCTGGCGCGGGCCTGGTCGGCAACGCTCATTTCCTCGGCCAGCTGGCCACGACTGGTCCAGCCCAGCACGCCTTCAGTGCCCTTCTCGATCAGGGGCCAGGCGGGGAACAGGATCACGTAGACCAGCGCCCACACGACAGTGGCGTAGAAGGTGTAGAGCCACCAGCGCGGCAGCGGCGTGTTGAGCTCCTCGATGCCGTCCCATTCATGGCCGACGAATTCGGTGCCGGTGGGCTCGTCGACGCGATTATCGGATTTACCCATCGTTCTCGTCCTTGAAGATCATGTTCGCCGCTTCGTCGTGGTGACGCTTTGCAGCAGGGCGGAAGGCCCAGAGGGCGAAGGTGAGCCACATCAGCGTCATCGCCAGCAGTCCCCAGCTATCGGCCAGTTCGCGCATGAAGCTGTAGGTTTCGGGATTGTTCACCGGCCAGTCTCCGTCGCCAGGTCTTCCTGCGCCGCAGCACTGTTCACATCGACCAGCGTGCCGAGCATCTGCAGATATGCAATCAGCGCATCCATCTCGGTCAGGCGATCGGGATTGCCGTCGAAATCGCGCACCTGCGCGCCGGGATAGCGTTCCTCCAGATCGCCCGCGGGCACATCGGGATCGGCCTGCGCGACAAGGTCCTGCTCGGCCAGCTCGAGATCGGTGTCGGTGTAAGGAACGCCTACCGTGCGCAGCGTGCTCAGCATTGCCCGCGCATCGGGGACGTCCAGCGTCGTCTCCGACAGGAAGCTGTATTGCGGCATGATCGATTGCGGCACCACGCTTTGCGGATCCTGCAGATGCTGCACGTGCCACTCGTCCGAATAGCGGCCGCCCACGCGGGCAAGATCCGGCCCGGTGCGCTTGGAGCCCCACTGGAAGGGGTGGTCGTACATGCTCTCCGCCGCCAGCGAGTAGTGACCGTAACGCTCCACCTCGTCACGGAAGGGGCGGATCATCTGGCTGTGGCAGGTGTAGCACCCCTCGCGCACGTAGATGTCCCGCCCGGCCTGCTCCAGCGGAGTGTAGGGGCGCATGCCTTCCACTTCCTCGATCGTGTTGTCGATCCAGAACAGCGGGGCGATCTCCACGATGCCGCCAATGGCAACCGTTACCAGTGCCGCTGCGCCAAGGAGCGTGACGTTGCGCTCAAGCCTCGCATGGCCCTTCACCGTGGCCGCGACATCGGGCGGCACTTCGGACAGCGGCGGAGCCGATTTGGGTTCATTGTTCTCGGTCATGTCCGTGGCTTTCATTCAGCGGGAACTGCGACGGCGGGACGGTCTGCCTCTTCGTCGTATCGGGCGTCGCTCATGGGCGCTTCGGTGCGCAGCTTGCCGGCGATGGTCAGCCAGACATTGACGACCATGATCACCGCACCGGCCAGGTAGAGCACGCCGCCGAAGGCTCGCAGCATGTACATCGGATGGAGCGCGGCCACGGTGTCGGCGAAGCTGTTCACCAGGTAACCGTCGATGCCGTATTCGCGCCACATCAGGCCTTGGGTGATGCCCGCCACCCACATGCTGGCGGCGTAGAAAACGATACCCACGGTCGCGAGCCAGAAGTGCCAGTTGACCATGCGCAGCGAATAGAGCCGCTCACGCTTCCACAGGCGCGGCACGAGGAAGTAGACGCAAGCGAAGGTGATCATGCCGTTCCAGCCCAGCGCGCCGGAGTGGACGTGCCCGATGGTCCAGTCGGTATAGTGCGACAGGCTGTTTACGCTCTTGATCGACAGCATCGGCCCTTCGAAGGTGCTCATGCCGTAGAAGGCCAGCGCCATCACCATCATGCGGATGATCGGATCGGTGCGAATCTTGTCCCAAGCGCCGTTCAGCGTCATCAGGCCGTTGATCATGCCGCCCCAGCTGGGCATCCACAGCATGATGGAGAACACCATGCCCAGCGTCTGCGCCCAGTCCGGCAGCGCGGTGTAGTGGAGGTGGTGCGGACCCGCCCAGATGTAGAGGAAGATCAGCGACCAGAAGTGGATGATCGACAGACGGTAGGAATAGACCGGCCGCTCCGCCTGCTTGGGCACGAAGTAATACATCATCGCCAGGAACCCGGCGGTGAGGAAGAAGCCCACCGCGTTGTGGCCGTACCACCACTGCGTCAGCGCATCCTGCACACCTGAGAAGGCGGAATAGCTCTTCACGCCCAGGAAGCTGACCGGCACCGCCAGGTTGTTGACGATGTGCAGCATGGCGATGGTCAGGATGAAGGCTAGGTAGAACCAGTTTGCCACATAGATATGCGGCTCCTTGCGCTTCAGGATCGTGCCGACGAAGACGACGAGATAGGCCACCCACACGATGGTCAGCCATAGGTCGACATACCATTCGGGCTCTGCGTATTCGCGGCCCGCCGTCACACCCAGCAGGTAGCCGGTGGCGGCCAGCACGATGAACAGCTGGTAGCCCCAGAACACGAAGCGGGCGAGGCCGGGAAAGGCGAGGCGCGCGCGGCAGGTGCGCTGCACGACATAGAAGCTGGTGGCGATCAGCGCGTTGCCACCGAAGGCGAAGATCACCGCGCTGGTATGGAGCGGACGGACACGGCCGAAATTGAGATAGGGCTCGAAGTTGAGCTCGGGCCAGACCAGCTGCAGGGCGATGAACAGGCCTGCGAGAAACCCGGCGATACCCCAGAACACCGTGGCGATCACCCCCCAGCGGATCGGATCGTCGTCATAGCGGGAGGTATCGGCGGGAATGCGCAGCACATCGCGCGAAACCGAATCGAACTCGGTATTCCACACCGTCGCGATCAGCCCGATGAAGGCCGCGATCGAGACGATCAGCATATGCACCGAGAACACCGCGTCCACGGCATTGGCGAGCGCTGCAAGGCAAAGCAGCAGGATGGCAAACCAGATGCCGGTCCGGGTGAGTGTTGCGTCCATGTCTTGACCCCTTGAGTACGCCGCCCCTCTGCGCTCGCTTGGCCGGGTTTTCGTTGATCTCCGTCAAAAAGATCGTGTCGCGATCGGGAAATTTTCGTGCGCTGAATTTGCGCTTGGTCAAAGCGGCACGCGAGGTCGCGGAGCAAATCGCCCTCACGCCGCCGGAACGGTCTCGAATCGGAAAGGTCGGGCGGCGATGATGGAGAATGGACGATGAAGACTGCTTTGGTTGCAAAGGCGAGCGGGATTGCTTTCGCCGCTGTCGCCGGAATGGCTGCAATGCCCGCCGCGGCGCAGGAAGCCGGAGATATCCAGGTCAAACTCCTTGCCACCGGCGTGCTGCCCGATGGCGAGATCGAAGAGGTCAATCTCGATCTCGTGGGCCTGCCCGCAGGCACGCAGACCGAGGCGAACGACAATGTCGTGCCAACCCTCGCCATCGAGTATTTCGCCACGCCGAACATCTCGGTCGAGACGATCTGCTGCGTCACCCAGCACGATGTCGATGCCGTGTCCGGCGCGCCGGGTGCGGAGCTCGTCTCCGACGGCCTGCTGCTGCCTGCCACGGTAACGGCGAAGTTCCATTTCAACCCCGGCGGGATCTCGCCCTATGTTGGCGCGGGCGGAGCCTATTTCATCTGGCTGGACGACGAGCCGGGCGAAGCCGCGGTGGCCTTGGGCGCCGACGATTTCTCGCTCAGCGACGAGTTCGGCTTCGTGTTGCAGGCGGGCGTGGACGTTCCCGTGGGGGATAGCGGCCTGGCACTCTCGGTGGACGCAAAACGCTACTTCATCGACACGACAGCCACCTGGTTCGCCAATGGCGACCCGGTGATCCAGACCGAGCACAACCTCGATCCCTGGGTGGTAAGCGCCGGCGTCGCCTTCCGTTTCTGACCGGCAACCACGGCGAGCGTCCTAGCCGCCCGCTATGTCCTCCAGCGTCGTTCGGTCGATAATCTCGACCGAGCGGCGAGTGGGCAGGCCGATGATGCCATCGCGCTTCAGCGTGGTCATCTGGCGGCTGACCGTCTCGATCGTCAGGCCAAGGACGTCGGCGATCTGCTGGCGGGAGAATGGCAGGTCGAATGCCTTCAGGGATGTTCCTGTCGGCATCTCGCAGCCGCTTTCCGCCAGCCTGTCGGACATTTCCAGGAGGAAGGTCGCCACCTTCTCCTGCGCCGTCTTGCGGGATAGCAGCACCATCCATTTGCGCGTCCGATCAAGCTCGCCCAGCGTGCGTTCGAGCAGCTTGTGCTCCAGCTTCGGATGTTCGCTGGCAAACCGGTCGAAATCCTTGCGTGCGAACACGCAAACCCGGGCCTCGGTAAGCGCAGTCACCGAATGGCCGGCCGCACCGGCAAAGGGACGACCGATGAAATCGGAGGGATAGACGACGCCGACAATCTGCTCCCGCCCGTCCTCGGTGGAGGAGGAAAGCTTGAGCACCCCCTCGATCACATTGGCGACCAGAACCGATTCGTCACCTTCCCAGATCAACGGTTCGCCCGCATCAAGGGTGCGCTGGCGCCCCATCTGGCTCAGCACGGCCAGTTCGTCCGAACCAAGCCCGGCACAGATCGCGCGGTTGCGCACGACGCAGGTATCGCATCCCGTCATGGATAACCCGCTATCATCTCGAAGCCCGCGCCTCAACTGCGCAGCACATCGCCCGACGTGGCATCAGGTGCCTGCCGGGGCGTGAATGCCGGCCTCCTCATCATCCCTGCCGAACCAGCCCTTCACCCGGTCGACCGCGCGCATCTGCAACATGGCGAGCGCGGGCACGAGCAATTGCTGCATCAGCGTGCCGAACAGGATGCCGAAGCCGAGGCTGGCCGACATGGGGATAAGAAACTGCGCCTGCAGGTCGGTTTCGAAGGTAATCGGAGCAACGCCAAGGAATGTGGTGATGGCCGTCAGCACGATCGGGCGGAAGCGCGATTTGGCCGCATCGATAATCGCGGCCTTTCGCTCCATTCCCGAATCGAGGTTCTCGTTCATGAAATCGATCATGACGAGCCCGCCATTGATAACCACGCCCGAGAGCGCAATGACACCGAACATCGAGACGATGCCCAGCGAAATGCCCAGCAGCAGATGTCCGATCAGGGCGCCGATCATACCGAAAGGGATCGCCGCCATGATGATGAGCGGCTGGACATAGCTGCGGAAGGGGATAGCCAGCAGGGCATAGATCCCTGCCAGGGCCAGGAGGAAAGCGCTGCCGATGTCCCCGAAGCTCTCCTCCTGTTGCTCCTGTTCGCCGCCGAATTCGAACTGCAGGCCGGGGTAGTCGGCGGAAATTTCCGGCAGGATCTCGCTTTCCAGCAGCGTCGCCATCTCCTGGCTGGTCACCACGTCGGTATCGAGATCGGCAGTAACGGTGTGGATGCGGAAGCCATCCTCGCGCTGGATCGAAGTCGGCGCATTGGTGATGGAGATATCGGCAAGGCTGGAAAGGGGCACTTGCCCGCCCGGAACGCGCACCCGGTAATCGCCGATATCGGGCACGGAATCGCGCTGGCTTTCGGGCAGGCGAACATAGACGCGCACGTCCTCCCGGCCACGCTGCACACGCACTGCCTCCGCACCGAAGAAGGCGGCGCGCACCTGACCTGCAAGGTCCTGCAAGGTGATGCCCAGCGTACGCGCGGAAGGCTTCAGCGTGAGGTCCACTTGCCTCACACCGTCGTCCTGGTCGCTCTCGATATCGAAGGTCCCTGCCACCCGGCCCAGTTCGTTCATGAGCCGGCTGGTCGCCTCTTCCAGCACTTCGCGCTCGGGATGGGACACGCGCACATTCACCGGGGCGCCCGCCGAAATCAGGCTGGAACTGAGCGAGATGGAGCGCGCCTCGGGGACTTCGCCTATCTCCTCGCGCCATGCGAGCTCGAACTCGCTTGCGGAGAATTCGCGCTCTGCCGCGGGGGTGAGGCTGAACTGCACATTGGCGACATTGGGCTGAAGCGTCTGTGCATTGTTAAGGGGGTTTGCGCCCGAAGCGATGAGGCCGATCGTGGTGTAGGAGGCGACGAAGACATCGTCATAGCCCTCCTCGGCATCCGAAAAACGGAGCAGCGCGCGCTCCCCTGCCGCCTCGACCCGGGCGGTGACATCGGCCGTGCGTTCCACCGCGGTGCCTGCCGGTAGCTCGATCGAGGCGGAGACGACATCGGCCTCGACCTCGGGGAAGAACGCTACCTTGATAATCCCTCCGGGCACTAGCGCCCCCACCACGAGAAGCAGCGCCATGGCCGCCGAAAGCACGAGATAGGGCATGTCGACCGCGAGATTGAGCCCGCGCTCCAGCGGACCATCGACGAAGCTCTGCAGACGCCTGTCGAAACCCTTCTGCACCCCTTCGAACCACGCGAGGAACCGGTTCCGGGTGGCCGTGCCGGCCGCAGGTAAGTGGCTTAGATGGTGCGGCAGGATCAGCAGCGCCTCGATCAGCGAAAGCAGGAGAACCGCGATCACCACCAGCGGTATGTCGGCGAGGACCTTTCCGATCGTGCCTCCCACCGCAAGCAGCGGGGAAAAGGCGACGATGGTGGTGGCCACAGCGAAGATCACCGGCACCTTCACGCGCTGCGCCCCGGCAATCGCTGCCCCGATCCCGGAGCGGCCGCGTTCGCGTTCGGCATAGATGTTCTCGCCCACCACGACGGCGTCATCCACCACCAGGCCCAGTGCGATGATAAAGCCGAAGAGCGAGAACATGTTGATGCTCGAGCCCATCAGCTCGATCACGTAGATCGCACCGATGAAGGTCGCGCCGATGCCCAGCGCCGTCCATGCCGCGAGCCTTACATCGAGGAACATCGTCAGCGCGGCGAGCACCAGTACGAGGCCGATACCCGCGTTCTTGATCAGTAGCGAAAGACGCGCATCGAACAGTTCCGAGCTATCGTCCCATATCGCGTAGCTGACCCCTTGCGGCAGCACGCCGGAAGAGCGGTCCTCCAGATAGGTCTTGGCCGCGCCCGCCACATCCAGCACTCGCTCGTCGGAGGTGCGGTAGACATCGACGAAGGCTACCGGCTCTCCGTTGAAGCGAGTGATGAGGTCGTTGTCCTCGAACCCGTCGGTAACAGTGGCGATATCGCCCAGCCG
The DNA here is from genome assembly GCF_030730945.1 of Aurantiacibacter poecillastricola. Lineage (GTDB taxonomy): Bacteria > Pseudomonadota > Alphaproteobacteria > Sphingomonadales > Sphingomonadaceae > Alteraurantiacibacter > Alteraurantiacibacter poecillastricola. The sequence goes on along the minus strand of NZ_JAVAMS010000002.1, from coordinate 165,032 downwards.
CAGGATCGTGCCATCGCTGGTGGTGCGCAGCACGATGTTCTCGAAATCCTGCTGGTCGTAATTCTGCCCCACCGTGCGCACGCGCACCTGCTCCTGGTCGGTCTCCACCGAACCTGCCGGGCTGTCGAGACTGCTTTGCGAGACGATCTGCGAGATCTGCGTCAACGAGAGGCCGAGCGCCTCCAGCCGTTCCTGCGGGACGTCGATGTAGACCTGGTATTCGCGCACCGCCGTGGTCTCGACATAGCTGATTTCGGGCAATGCCGCGAGATCGTCCTCCAGCTGATAGGCGGCTTCCTTCAGGGTCCGTTCGGGCACGTCGCCATACAGCGCTATGCGCATAACGCTCTGGCGCGTGGTGTTCTCGCGCACGTCGGGTTCCTCGGCATCGAGCGGGAAAGTCTGGATCTGGTCGACCTCGCTTTTCACGTCGTCCAGCGCGCGGTCGATATCGGCACCGCTCTCGAGTTCCACCACCACGCTGCCTCGCCCCTCGGATGCGGTACCGATGACCTTGTCGACGCCGTCGATGGCCTGCACCGCTTCTTCCACCTTCTGGACGATGGATTCCTCCACCTCCTCGGGCGTGGCACCGGGATAGGTGACGGTGACGGTGATCGCGTCCTGGCTGATCTCGGGAAACACCTCCTGCACGATCGACTGGTAGGAGACGATGCCCGCCACCAGCATGAAGAGCAGCAGCAGGTTCGCAGCCACGCCGTTGCGGGCCATGAAGGCGATGACGCCCTTGCGATCGCGCGCACGGTCCCCGGCAGGATTGCCGAAGCGGTCGAGCGGGCCGCTCTCTCCGGTGGGAGTATCGGCCCCCTCGCTCACTGTTCCGCGCCTTCACCCTGCGTGCGGATGTCCATGCCATCGACCGGGGTGCGCAGCGGACTGGTGACGATCGCGCCGCCCTGCCCTAACCTCTCTCCCGCCACGTACGCGAATTCGTCCGTGCGCTGGATCACCTCGACCGGCACGATGGCAAGAGTGCCATTGCGCACCACCCAGATTTCATTGTCGGGTCGCAGGGCTTCGAGCGGAATACGGGCAAAGGCGCGCTGGCTGCCCCCGATGATTTCCGCTCGCACGAAACTCCCCAACAGCAGAGGGGGACCCTCGCCTGCACCTTCATCGGCTACGGGCGTCCCGGCGCTACGCGGGTTTGGAACGCGCAGGAATACGTCGATCGTGCGCGTCTCGGGATCGAGGATGGGGTCCACTCGGTCGACCGTTGCAGGCCAGAAGTAGGTCGTATCGCCATAGTCGAGCAGGACGCGCGCGGGCACGTTGACCGTGCCGTTTGCTGCGAACAATCCCGGGATCAGCGCAGCCTCGTCCTCTGTCAGCGAGACGCGCACCTCGTAGGAAGACCCAGCCACCAGCGTGCCGAGCGACTGGCCCGGTTGTACCAGCGTTCCCACCGCAGCGCTCTCGCTGCGCACGATCCCGGCGAAGGGCGCGCGGACGACGGTGCGCGAGAGCGCGAGACGAGCGTCGGCCAGTTGCGCCTCGGCCCGCTCCCGCGCGGCGCGGGCGGAGCGCAATTGCGGCTCGCGGGTGGCGAGGATGTTGGGCTCTGCATCGTCACCATCGCGAGCGCCGGTCGTGCGCAGACCTTCGGGCGGGAGGATGCGGGCGGCGTAGTCATTGTCGTCGATCGCCTGGCTCAGCGCCTCGCGCGAAGACTGGCGCTGCGAGAAGCGGTCGAGCTCGGCCTCGGCGATTTCCAGTTCCTGCTGGGCCTGCAGCACGGCAACATCCTGCGCGGCAATATCAGCTTGCGCGCTGCGCACGCGGTTGTTGTAGTCCGACGGGTCGATGCGGAAGAGCACCGCGCGGTTTCCCACCCTGCCCCCTTCCTGGAAAGCCGGGTTCACATAGACGAGGCGTCCCGCGACTTCTGCCCCCAGCGTCACCTCCTCAAGCGGCTCCACCGTCCCAGTGCCGTTTACCGCGATGGGGCCAGTGGAAACCTCGTAGCGCGTCGTTTGCACCAGCGGCACGTTGGCTTGCGGCTCCTGCTCCTCGGGCTCGGGCCGCAACAGCACCAACGCCGCGGCAATCGCCGCCGCCCCCAGTAGCAGGATGATCGACCATTTCGCCTGCCTGCTCATTCCCCATCATTCCCTTCATCCGTCAGCCGCTCGCCAGCCTGGCCGAACCAGTCTCCGCCAAGCGCGCGGTGCACGCCCAGCCGCGCAAGCGCCACGTCGCGGCCAGCTGCCGACAGGCTGGCCTCGACCTGGAAGTAGCTGCGCAGCGCGTCGAGGTAGCCGACATAGTCTCCCACGCCCGCGCGGAAACGACGCGCCTGCAAGTCGAGCGCCCCCTCGGCCTCGGCCTTCTGCGCGATGATGAGGCGGTAGCGCTGGCGCTGTTCCTCATAGGCTTCAATCGCGGTTGTGACCTCCTGATAGGCGGCAAGCACGGCACTGCCGTAGGCCGCAGCCGCCTCGTCATATGTCGCGCGGGCAGCGGCGATATTGGCGCCGATCCGCCCGCCGTCGAAGATCGGCGCGACAAGGTTCGAGCCAAGCGAGAGCAGCCAGTTCTGGCCGATATCGAATACCTCTGCGGGCGAGGCCGCCTGCGTACCGGTTGATACATTGAAGCGCAGCGCCGGAAAGCGCTCCGCCCGGCGTGCACCGATGCGCAGACGCGCCGCCTCCAGCCTCTCCCAGCTCGCGGCAACGTCGGGACGCTGCGCCAGCAATTCCACCGGAAAGCCGGCAGGCACGGGATCGAACACCAGTTGCGGCAGGAGCGGCTGGTCGAGCTGCTCCGAAAGCGCCTCCGGGTAATCCGCCAACAGCACCGCCAGCCGCCCCTCGGCATTGGTAAGCGCGATTTCGCGCTGCGGCAGGCTAGCCTCGGCGCTGCGCAATTGCTCGCGCACCTGGTAAAGCTCGAAACTCTGCGCGAGACCGCGCAGGTAGCGCGCCTCGGTTCGTTCGGTGCGCTCTGCCAGCACGTCGGTTGCCCGCAATGTGGTGGCGATCTGGTAGCGCGCATCGACGATGTCGAAATAAGCGGAGATCACTTCGGCTGCCGTAGCAAGGCGCACCGCGCGCACATCGTACTCCGCCGCGATGGCATCGGCGCGGGCAGCGGCGAGATCGCTGCGAACACGGCCGAACAGGTCGAGTTCGTAGCCAGCGGCAAGGCCCAGCGAATAGGTCTCGTTGACGATCCGCGTCGGAGCTCCCGGAAAATTGGCAAAGGCGCCGCCCGCGACCGGCGTATTGGAGTAGCTGGTGGACGCGCTTCCCTCCACCGACGGGAACAGCGCAGAGCGCGCGATGCGGGCCTGGGCGGCGGCTCGCTCCGCCCGCGCGGCGGCCTGCACGATGTCGAGATTGCCTTCGAGAGCGCGCCCCACCAGCGTATTGAGCACCGGGTCCTCGAAGCCTTCCCACCATGCGGCGGGGCGATAATCTCCGCCCTCCATGGAAGAAGGATATGTTTCGGGAATGCCGGTCACTACTGCCGGCGTCTGCGGCTCGGGTGCAAGGGACACGCAGCCTGCCGTGGCGGCAAGCATGAGGGCAGGTGACAGGCGAAGCAGGGTCATTCGGCCTGGCCTCGCAGCACGGCACGAGCGCACGCATCGAGCTGCGCCAGCAACATGGCCTGCGTTGAAGGTTCGAAGCTCTCGCTGCCCATGAGAATGCCAAGCGAGGCGCGCGAATGGCGCAGGGTGATGGCCATGCCGAACAGGAAGATGGTGACAGCTTTCGCTTCTTCGGCATCGAGATCGCGCCGCACCATCCCGACCTGCCGACTGAGCTCCACGATCATCGGCATTACCGTTGCCTGCATCAACTCGCGTACCGTTGGTGAAGGATCCTGCTGCTCGCGCCCGATGAACAGCGCGAAAGCAGCGCTGCGAGGGCTCAACATGAATTGCGCGACCGACTGTATAATGCCGCAAATGGCGTCGATCCGCTCTTCTGCAGGCGCACCGTCAGCGGGAATGTCCTGCTCGCCGCCGACGTCGCGCAGCAATTGCAGAAAGATATGTTCCGCCGCGGCGTGGTAGAGCCCTTCCTTGCCCCCGAAATGATAGGTGATCGAGGACATCGGCGTACCTACCGCCGCAGCAATCTCGCGCGTGCCGACGCCGTCATAGCCGCGCTTCCCGAAACGCTCGATTGCTGCATGAATGAGCTTTTCCCTCATGTGACAGGATTATTCGTTCGACTGAACAAATGCAATGCCGTCGTCGCCCCGCTTGATCATTGCGTTCACGCCTGCCACCAAAGCGACTGCCGGAAGGGGAGAAGGGAATGGCGAAACTGGTATGGCATGCACTCGCTGGCGTGGGTGCGCTGATAGCGACGCCTGCCGCGGCGCAGGTAGTGTCGCTCGAGGTAGGCCAGGTCGCGGGCGAGACCGTGGACGGCATTTCTGCATGGAAAGGTATTCCGTTCGCCCAGCCGCCGGTAGGCGAGCTGCGCTGGCGTGCTCCCCAGCCCGTCGAACCCTGGCAAGGCGTTCGCGAGACAACCGAATACGCCAACGACTGCATGCAGATCCCATTCGCCGCCGATGCGGCCCCGCTCGGCACGCCGCCGGCCGAGGATTGCCTTTATCTCAACGTCTGGCGGCCCGAAGGCACCACTGCGCAGGATCGCCTGCCGGTGATGTTCTGGATCTATGGCGGCGGGTTCGTGAATGGCGGTTCCTCTCCGGCGGTGTATGACGGATCGGAGCTGGCGCGGCAGGGAGTGATCCTCGTCAGCTTCAACTACCGCCTCGGCCGCTTCGGCTTCTTCGCGCACCCTGCCCTGACACAGGCGAACGAGGATAACGGCCTCCTCGGCAATTACGGCTACATGGATCAGGTCGAGGCGCTGCGCTGGGTGCAGCGCAATATCGCTGCCTTCGGGGGCGATCCGCACAATGTCACGATCTTCGGAGAGAGCGCGGGCGGCGGCTCTGTCAGCATGATGATGACCAGCCCGATGACGCGCGGCCTGTTCGACAAGGCGATCGTCATGTCGGGCGGTGGACGATCTGCCCTGCGATCGAGCACGCCGGTGCATGCGCAGGAAGGTCCCGATGGCGAGGATGCGGGCCTGGGTTTTGCCGAATGGGCCGGGGTGGAAGGCGAAGGAGCCGATGCGCTGGCGTCTCTGCGTGCCCTTCCCGCCGAAACGCTCGCGACAGGTATTGGCCTGGGTCAGCAGCCCGTCGCCCCCTCCTCCGGGCCGATGATGGACGGCATGATCGTGACTGGCGCTTCGGACGCGATCTACGCTGCCGGCAATGCGGCCCCGGTCCCCTTCATGGCCGGCGCGAACACTGCGGACATCGGCTTCGGCCCTCCGGTGGAGGGCGATGTCATTGCCGCCCATTTCGGCGACCTCGCCGATCAGGCCCGGGCCGCCTACGAAGGGGTGGGCAAAGGCGATCCCGACCTGCTGCGCACCATGGTTTATGCCGACCAGATGATGATCGAGCCAGCGCGCTTCATGGTCCAGGCCATGACTAAGGCGGGACAGCCGGCGTGGCACTACCGCGCAGGTTACGTGCCCGAGGTGATGCGCGAGGAATGGTCGACCGGACTACCGCACGCGACCGAGATCCCGTTCTTCTTCCGCACCATCGAAGCGCGCTACCCCGGCGAAACAACGGCGCAGGACCACGCCGCTTCCGCCGCAATGAGCGCCGCCTTCGTCAATTTCGCCAGGACCGGCGATCCAAACGGACCCGGCGCGCCGGACTGGCCTGTCTATGACGACCAGAGCCGCCCTGTCATGCTGTTCGGAATGGAAGGTAACCGTGGCGGCGAAGACCCCTGGCGAGCAAGGCTCGACGTAACACAGGCCCTCGCGGAGGCGGAACCCGAATGAAGTGCCGGCCCGTGCGGTAGTAATTTAGCCGAGAGAGCAAAGCTTCTCGGCTTCGGCAACGGCCTTTGCCGGAGCGACAGGCTTGCTGAGCCGCTTTGTGTCATTGAGGTCGGTGTGCTCGCTATCCAGGCTGCTGTAACCGGTGACGAACAGGAACGGCACGCCCATATCCTTCAGCCGTCTGGCAAGCCTGTAGGATGTCCGTCCATTGCCGAGATTGACGTCGAGAAAGGCAGCATCGGGCCGCTCGTCCTCTATGTGAGTCTCGGCATCCTCGGCATTGGCATAGGGTCCGGCCACGGCAAAACCGTTCTCCTCCAGATCCTGCGCCATCGCGAGAGCGACGAGAAACTCGTCATCGACGATGAGAATTTTTCGTTGAGATCCCATAACTAATCCCCCCGCTCTTCGCCACGACCCAGCGGAAACACGACCGTCCATCTTAATCCATCCGAGTCGAATACAAGGTCCGCCTTGCCATCGAGGTCGGGCCCGACAATCCTGCCCAGCAAAAGCGAACCAAACCCGGTCTGGTTCCCCTCCGGGGTGAGGACCGGTGGACCGCCACCTTCCTGCCATTCGACGGTTACGCTGTCGTCGTCACCCAACGTAGTCGTGACGGTGACAGTCCCGTTATCCGTGGAAAGCGCGCCGTGCTTGGCAGCGTTCGTTACCAGTTCGTGGAATGCCAGCGTCAGGGACAGGACCTGTTTCGAGCTTAGCAGGGGATCGTCACCCTGCAAGCGCATCCTCCCGGCCAGCCCATCGCGATAGGGATCGAGCTCGTCAGCCAGCACTTCGCTGATGCGCCCACCGCGCCAATCACCCTTGGTCAGCAGGTCATGGGTGCGGGAAATGGCCTGCAAGCGGTCGCGCAGAGTGTTGATGAAGCTCTTGAGATCGGTGGCGCGGCGAGAGGAGAACTGGACGATCGCGAGCGTGGTGGCCATCGAGTTCTTCACCCGGTGCTGCAATTCGTGGAGCAGCAGGGATTGCTGCTTCTCCGCTTCGATCCGCTCGCTGATATCCTGGATCGTGCCGGTAAAGGATTCGACCTTGCCCTTCGAATTGAACTTCGGGCGCCCGCTCACCTCGATCCAGCGTCGCACGCCGTCCGCGCGGCGTATCTGGCAAGCGAAATTCCACTCCGTCCGGTTTTCGAGCGCGGCTCGGAACTGGCGATCCACATGGGCACGATCTTCGTCCACCACATGACTCATGAAGATGTCGTAGCTCCAGCTGTCCCGCATTTCCTCGTAACCGAATATGCGGTCATGAAGCTGGGATCGCTTGGCCTCCCCTGTCCCCGGGTCGAGTTCCCACGCACCCAGCCTGCCTGTCTCCAGAGCGAAATTGAGGCGCGCCTCGTTTTCCTCGAGCTCGCGCTGCAAGCGCTTCTGCTCGGTAATCTCGTTCACGCAGCAGCCCAGCGCAAAGACCTCTCCGTCCCCGGTTCGAACCGGGAAGTAGTCCACGATCCAATCCCGCTCGACCTCCGGCTGTGCGGGCGTCGTGCCGTGAACCTCGTTGCCGAACGAAGCCTTGCCGGTTTTCAGTACCCTCAGCTGCGTCTCCCGAACCAGCTCGTCGATCTCGGGGAGCAGTTCGCTCTGGAGTTGTCCCAGATGCGCCTCGACGGGGAGACCGTTGATCTCGGCCAGCCGCTTGTTGATCCGCAGATACCGCAGATCCTTGTCGGCAAGGCTCAGGCCCACCGGCGTTGCGTCGTAGAGTGTCTCGAGTTCGGCAAATTGCCGTCCCAGCACCTCGGCGTTCTCGGCCAGTTGCTGCTCGTTCTTCTTGCGCTCGCTGATGTCGAAGAAGGTGAGGACGCAGCCGTCGATCCGGTCATCCGTGCGACGATAGGGTCGGATCCGCATCAGAAAGGTTTCCGCCGTCGCTTCGATACGGACCTCGCGCTCGATCGGTTGCAGCGTGCTGGCGACCTGCGCTGCATCTTCCTCAAGATCGTTGTAATCGACACGCCACTTCAGTTCGTTGATCGAACGGCCGACATCCCGCTCGCGAATTCCGAACAGGCGAGTGGACGCCGGCGTGAACCGACGCACCTGCAGGTTCTGGTCTAGGAAGACGGTGGCGATATCGGTACTGTCGAACAGGTTCTTGAGATCGGAATTCGCGGCAAGGAGCTGGCGATTGTTCTCGCTGAGCTCGGCGTTGACCGTCTCCAGCTCCTCGTTGATCGACTGCAGTTCCTCGCGCGAGGTTTCCAGTTCCTCGTTGGAGCTTTGCAGCTCCTCGTTCATCGAGAGCAGTTCCTCGTTGGAGCTTTTCAGCTCCTGTTCGGTCGTCTCGAAATCCGCCATCGTCGCAGCGAGCTGGCGCCGCGTCATGGACAGTTCACGCTCGATAAGATCGCGCTCCTCCTGGCTGCGACCATCGGCAGAGCCTGCGAGGTCGGCCGCGCCCTGTGTCCGCACAGGTTGGAGCGTGACGAGAAAGCTGCCGTCCGCAAACGGCAGGGGCCGGGCCTCGACATCGATGACTTCGCTGTCGTCCTGCCCGGAAATGATGACATTGCGCGTGACGGCGACGCGTCCGCTCTCGCGCGCTTCGCTCAACGTGGTGCGAACAGGAAGGCGCAGGTCGCGCAGCAGGAACTGGTCGATGGCGGCGGAGGGCTGGCCCTGGGCCGGCTGGATGAAACGGCTCATCGGCTCGGACAGGTAGCTGATCTCGTCACTGGAATTTACGACAGCAAACGGTGCGGCGCTCTGCCGGGCGAAGAAGGAAAGGACCTGCGCCTCGAAACCCGCCTCGAACGACTTTGGCTCGCTTGGTTTCGGCGAACTGATCGGAGACTTCGCCAGCCTTTTCTCGCGGCGGAGCGAAGCCTGGCCGGACATGGCGAGCGAGGAGAACGCCGGGGGTTCGCTGTCGTTGCGCTGGAACAGGCGCGCTTCGCGGTCGATCGTCGTGAAGAACTTCTCCTGCTTGCCGGGCGATTCCGAAGGACCGATGAACAGGTATCCGCCCACGTTCAGGCCATAATGAAAGCGCGGGAAAATCGCGTTCTGGATATCGGCATTGAGATAAATGAGCAGGTTGCGGCACGAAATAAGGTCGAGCCGCGAGAACGGCGGATCCTGCAACAGGTTGTGCGGCGCGAAGATGCACTTCTCGCGCAATTGCGGGCTGACCTGGAAGCCGGTTTCGGACTTTATGAAAAAGCGCTCGCGCCGCTCGGGCGACAGCATGGCGACCTGGCTTTCGGAATACATGCCGTCGCGCGCATGGCGCAGGGCAGCGGAATCGATGTCGGTGCCGAAGATCTGCCATTGGCGGGAATCGTCGAGCGAGCCCATCGCTTCCGCCAGCAGCATGGCGATGGAGTAGGCCTCCTCGCCGGTGGAACATCCCGGAACCCAGACGCGAAAGGATTCCTGATCTCGCCCGAGCATCGGCAGGATCGCTTCCTGGTTGAGCTTGAGAAACGCCTCCTCGTCGCGGAAGAACTGGGTCACCCCGATAAGGAAGTCCTGCGACAGGCGCGTCCGTTCCTGCGGATCGGCCTGCAGGCGTTCGATGAATTCGGCCACGCTGCGATCCCGCGTGACCGTCATCCGGCGTTCGATCCTGCGGATCAGCGTGCCGGGCTTGTAATCGGAGAAGTTGAGCCCTTCCTCTTCATCCAGCTTGTCGAGGATATCGGGAAGATGTTCCTGGATCTGGTCGCGCAACTGCCGCGTCCCGTCCACGGTGAGGAACTGATCGCGGTGGCGCGTCATTTCGATCAGCCTGTCGGGGATACGTCGCGGCGGCAAGGAGAAATCGACCAGTCCGGTGGCAGCGGCACTGTCTGGCATGCCGGGGAACTGGGCGCTGTCGCTCTCCTGCACGATGGCGAACCCGCCGGCAGACTTGACCGCGCGCACCCCGAGGGTCCCATCGGTCCCGGTGCCCGACAGGATGACGCAGAACGCGTCGCGCCCCTTGTCCTCGGCGAGGGAGGAAAAGAACTTGTCGATAGGCGTGCGCAGCGTTTCCGTCTCGTCGCGCTCGTGCAGATACAACACGCCGCGCTTCACGGTGACCCAAGGCCCTGCGGGAAGGACATAGATCGTGTCGGCCTCGACCTTCATGCCGCTCTCGATCCGCCTGACAGGCAGCTCGGTGTGGTTGGCCAGCAACTGGTCCATGATGGAAGGATGATCGGGCGAGAGGTGCTGCACGATCACATAGGCCATGCCGCTGTGCGGCGGGATGTTCGATACAAGCTCGTTCAAGGCTTCCAGCCCGCCAGCAGAAGCACCGATACCCACGATGGACGGGCCTGATACGTCTGACTTATTGTCGTCCTGCACTCGGATCGCCCTCGGTAAATCGCGGTAGAACGGGAACCTAGGCGAGAACCCCTTGAAAGGGAACAGACGCGAGCCGGCGCCCAGCCGGCGCGCCGGTAGGCTGCTCCTCGGCAGGGATTTATCGTTCAGGCGAAGGTATCGGTGGTCGGCATGTAGGCGAGGTTCGAGGTGTCATCGGAGGCACTGACGTACGAATTCAGATGGAACCAGTTGCCATAGGTCGTCTCGTCGTAGCCATTGGCCTCGAGATACTCTTTCACCTGTGCTTCGGACTGGTAGTTAGCGTACTGGATATTGCCATCGGCATGCATGTAGGCGTGCAGATAGGCAGTGCCGTCCGTCAGGCCGAAATAGACTTCCTGCAGTCCATCGCCATCATAATCGTCCGCACCGAAGACCTGTTTGAGGTTTTCGATTTCGAGATCGTTCTGGAAACGCCGCTGGCTGTCGAAATCGCTGCCCTGTTCCACAACGCCAGATGCAACCAGCGGATCGATATAAATGCCCACGACACGGGTTTCGCCGTTCTCGCCGTAGTCGTCGAAGAAAATTCGATCGTATTCGTTGCCGCCGACAATGGCGAAGCGACCGATGGACTTGTTGACGAGGATGTCGTCGATGTCCCCGTCGCCATCGATATCGAACTCGTCGATCCAGACCCACGGGAGATCACCGCCAAGATCGTTGCCGTCATAGTCGCGGATATTCTCCATATCCGCCTCGATCTTCGCTTTCAACGGGGCGAATTTCATGTGGCCGCCCCTTCCCCATTCGTATTCAATGCCGCCCTGGGGCTGGATCGATATCGTCTGATCCGCAAATTCGAGAAGCTCGATTCCGCGGACGAGATCCGTCCCGTCGGGGCCAGTGACGCGGAATTCGAAAAGCGAGACGGCTTCGACAACGTATTCGTCACGCACGCCTGTGAATACGGCGGTATCGGTGTCTTCGCCGCCATGGATCACATCGTCGCCGAGATCTCCGAAGAGGAGGTCTTCACCCGCCCCGCCGAACAGCCGATTGTTACCGCTATTACCGCGGAGCTCGTTCGCTATCTCGCTACCGCCCAGGTCGATGTCAGCAGTCCCGGTAAGAACCAGCAGTTCCACGCTGGATCGCGTTCCATAACTATAACGCACGTGAGGAAGAAGCGCGAAGCTGACAGAGGCGTAGACGGTATCAAACCCTTCGTTCGACATCTCGTAAATCACGTCTCCGGAATTATCGACATAGTACGTATCATCGCCACGTAGACCGCGCATGAGGTCCGCACCGCTCCCTCCATCGATAATATTGGCGAGGGCGTTGCCAACAATTGTATTATCGGCGTCATTGCCTGTCACATCTCTGGCAGACCAATAGAGGTTTACATTCTCGATGTTGGCGAAGCCCGACAACGTTATGTCGAAATGACTGAGGATCGTGTCGACACCTTCGCCCGGCAATTCGGTAATGATGTCTTGCTGCTCGTCCCAGACGTAATAATCATTACCAAGCCCACCAATCAGACTGTCGATCCCAGGACCACCATCAAGTCGGTCATCGCCAAGCCCCCCGATCAGTTCGTCGTTGCCGTCACGCCCGAATAGCTCGTCGTCGCCCAGGCTACCGAACAGTTTGTCGTCGCCGTCACCGCCATCCAGAGTGTCGGCATCGTTTCCGCCATCGAGAAAATCGTTGCCCGCATCGCCTCTGAGATTGTCCCTTCCATCGCGGCCAAACAATTCGTCAGCACCGTCGCCGCCTCTCAAGAAGTCGGAATCGTCACCGCCATCCAGGTAGTCATTCCCCGGACCGCCATCCATACTGTCACGTCCGCGACCGCCGATAAGGCGATCGTCGCCGTCATTTCCATGGATGCTGTCGGTACCATCGCCACCGTCGAGGTAGTCATTGCCCGCGCCGCCATAGACGCCATCGTCCGCGGCACCTCCGAAGAGAAAATCGTCCCCGCCATTGCCGTATAACCGGTCCCTGCCCTCTCCGCCTTCGAGCCTGTTGGCGACGTCGTTGCCGATCAGTTCGTCATTGCCCGAGCCGCCGATGGCGTTCTCGATGATGGAGCGTTGGTCACCCTCGAAAAGATAAGCGTTTGCAATACCACCGGGCATCGCTGGGTAACCCGCCCCGAAGCGTTGAGACTCGGGCAGCTTCGTCCAGCCACCCGGCTCCAGATTGAGGTAGACATGCCCGATGTAGGAGGAGAAATCGTAGGTATCCTCGCCGCCACCGTCCCAGATCGTAAGCAGCACCTTGCTGCTTGCAGGAGCCCCTTCCCCGACACCGTTGATAAACAGCTCACCCGTGTTCTCGTCCATCGAATAGACGGTGTTGCCCGAATTGAAGTCGAAATTCGCGCCGTAGGCTTGCTGCAGGGCGGCAATATCTTCCTGCATGAAGGTTTGGGCGAATTCGTTCTCATACAAACGATAGCCGAGGGGACCGCCTGCAGCCGAGCGGTAGCTCATCACAGTGTAGGCGATCCAGTCGCGGTCTGCCGGCATCGGGATGCCGATGATGTTGTCGTGCGGGTGATCGAGGCCCAGCGTGTGACCGATTTCATGGATAATCGCGAAATAGGCGTAGTCGCCGCGCTGCGGATTAAGCATCCAGGGTTCGTTGGAAAACCAGGCATCGCCGCCCTCGGGCAGGTCGACCGGCAGGTAAGCGAAGGCTGAATCGGTCGTCCGCGTATTGCCGAAGCGAAGGGTGGCGCTGCCCGCATCCACGCCCGAAACCTCGACGAAGGTCAAGTTCGTGTAGGACGATACCTGCGCCAGCACGGTACGCGCCGCGTCCTTCTGCGCGTCGGTGAAATCCTGGTGGTTGCTGACCGTGGCCGGATCGTCGGCATAACCCGTATACTGGTTGTATCGCGGAAAGCTGAAAGTGATCTGGAAGTCCGCCCATACGTCGATCGCCAGCAGACTGTGCGAATACGGGCTTTCAGGCCGCTCCACCACGCGCGTTCTTGCCACTTATACCCCCTGCCCTTCTGAATTTACGGACATATCCATGCACGGATATCATGAACAAATCCAGAAGGTTGGCTACGTATAGCCGGGTTCAGGAACTCGTCCTCGCCCCGGGTTTCGTCACGAGGAACCAGCACAGCACCGCAAACCAGCCGGCTGCAACGACAGCGAAACACCAGATAACCGCCACCGCCGCCCCCGCCAGTATGCCGATACACGCGGCCAGCGCATAGAAATCGCGCATTGTGATCCAGATCAGCACTTGCCGCAGCCGGGAGGGGCGCTCCTGCATGCGGTGCTTGAGCGCGTCGAAGGTGAACTTGTCGCCTGCGCTCCGTGCTTGCATTCCCAGAATCGCGCTGCCCAGCGCCAGGAGCGCGCAGCCGGCAGCGCCCGCCACGGCCGCCTCCCGCTCTCCGCTCAGGAAGAGGTTGATCGCGACACCGCCGATGAAGCCCAGATTGGTCGCGGCGTCGGTCAAGCTGTCCAGCATGGCCCCGCGCTTCGATGTGCGGAAGGTGGCACGGGCGATTTCGCCGTCCACGCCGTCGACGATGGAGGCAAGCTGGAAGAGCAACGCCCCGGCGATCAACCCTCCGTTCCCACCCAGCACGAGGCTTGCAAACATGACTGCCCCGATGAGCGCCGCTGCGAGCGTGGCATGCCCCGGCCGCATCCCCGGCCATCGCAGCACCGCGCGGGAAATCGCCTGCGATACCGGACGGTTGATTGTGCGCGACACGATGCCATCGCCGGGTTTGCCCGTTGCCTTGACGATGGCGCGCGCCTGCCTGCGCAAGTCTGCCACCCTCGCCGGTCGTGCTTGCGAACGCTCGACGGGCGCGACCGCCTTCGGCAACTGCAGGGCCGCGCCATCCAACCACTCCGCCTCTTCCAAGGTATCGGCATCGCAGAAATCCACGCGGCGCCCGGGAAGTAGGCGCTGCATTTCAGCGTCGCAGCACGCGGATGGAGCGCCCCCGCCGGGGATGGCAATGGCGAGGCTGTGACCGGCTTCCACCTCGTTTGCCGCATTATACGCTGCCCGCGCGGCTGCGGGGATTCCCGCCACGGAAAAGTTCGCCGCAGCCACGTCGGCAAACAGGATCGCGAGCGGTTTGTTGGCGAACATGGGCCTTCACAGGGTTGCAATTGCAGCGGCGTCGAAGCATCGGTCTCTACATTCAGAGGCCTGTAGCGCAAGGCAGGTCCTACAGGCACAGGTGGTGCAACGTTGCAATCCCGGCAAACCGAAAGTTCCATGTCCCGCAAGCTTCCCGGGCGGCGGAGAGAGATGCAGGATTCGCTCGACCGTCACCTCTATCATCCGCTGGCTGCCCGGGTGGCGACAGGCCTCGCTTCGACGCCTGTCACGCCCAACATGGTCTCTGTTGCTAGCGGCTTGCTCGTGGTGCTGGCGGGAGTGGCCTATACCCAGATGGCGTGGCCCGTCAGCGTCCTCGTCGGGCTTTCGCTGCATATGGGATGGCACGTACTCGACGGAGCGGACGGCGACCTTGCCCGGTTGACCGGAAAGGTCAGCCCGTCAGGCGAGATCGTTGACGGGATCTGCGACTATTTCTCCCACCTCTTCCTGTATATCCTGCTGGCTTGGTTCGCCCACGACACTTTCGGCTGGATTGCCTGGGCGCTGGCAGGTGCAGCGGCGGTGAGCCGGGTGATGCAGGCAAATTATCACGAGACGCGGCGGCGCCAGTATCTAGCCTGGGCACACGGCGTCGCATGGCTGCGCACGTCGCAGCAGGAGCGCCGCGGCACGCTTGGCGGGCTGGGAAGCCTGTATCTTCGCATATCCGCCTTGCTCGCACCGGAAGAAAAGGCCATCGACAGCGCTCTTGCCGATCCTGCCCGTGGACCGGCGCTGCGCAGGGCCATCGCCTCCGCCGGTCCTGAAGCGATCACTGCAAATCCGGTTCTCGGGGCGAACTATCGAACGTTGGCCCTCGGGCTGTCGATGCTGGCAGGTTCGCCGATCTGGTATTTCATACTCGAAGTCACCGTGCTCAACGTCGTTCTGATCGCAGCCAGCCTGCGCTCCCGCAGGACGATTGCAAGGCTGGCCGCGACTGCCTAGCGGCCGTTCAGCACCCGGCGATAGACCTCCAGCACCTCGCGCGCGCAGGTCACCCAGTCGAGCTGCTTCGCTCGCTCCAGACCGCTAAGACGCAGATCCGCAGCCGTCCCGGGATCATCCACGATGGCGCGCATCTTTGTTGCAAGTTCTGCCACGTCGCGCGGATCGGCGAGCATGGCAGCACCGCCCGCGACTTCGGGCATGGCGGAGAGATTGCTGGTCAACACCGGGCATCCGCAAGCCATCGCCTCCGCCACAGGGTTGCCGAAACCTTCGCACAGCGAGGGGTGCAGCAGAAGTTCGGCACCCCGGTAGAGCCCGACCAGCTGGTCTGCCCCGACCTCGCGCACGATACGTACTCGCCCCCCGACGCCGAGGCTGTCTGCAAGCACCTCAAGCCGGTCAGCAGACGGCCCGCGGCGTTGTACCAGCACGTGGTCGATGTCGGGCCGCTCCGCAAAAGCCCGGGCAAAGGCGGCAATGGCGCCCTCATGATTCTTGTAGGGCGCATATTGTCCGACGCTCAGCACATAGCGCCGCCCGCTTAGCCCCAGCCGCTCGCGCTGGGCCACGTCGAAACCGCCGGGGGAAAACTCGCGCTCGACGCCGGAAAGAATCGGGGTAACGCGGGTCTGAAGATCCGGCACCAGCCTGCCGATCGCCTCGCGCGTTGCTGAGCTGACGGTGATGATCTCCCGCGACCGACGCAAAGCGTGGCGCATGCCGTGGGAATAGAACCGGCGTTCGACGAGGCCCCATGCCCTGTCGTTGCAAAGCGATGGATCGGTCAACCACATGACGTCGTGAATGGTCGTGACGCATGGCATGCGCAGGCCGTGAGGAAGCGTATTCGCCGGCGCGTGGAAAAGGTCGACCCCGCGCAGGTCCACCAGCCGCGCCAACGCAAGCAGCGAGAGGGGGCCATTCGCGGCTACCGAGACCGGGATCTCGGCAACGTTGGGCGCTCCCGTCAGCCTTCCCTCCAGGCGAGCATTGCGAAGCAGGAGGAAGCGCAGGTCGGGCGCGAGCCCGGGAAGCAGATCCACCAGTGCGCGCACCCTCGCGCCGATGCCGCTCTGGCGTGGGGCAATGTAACGGCAATCGAGGCAAATCGTCGGCATCACGGTGCGTCTCGCCGCTTGTACGGCGATTGGCAAGTTCGGTTCAGCTTGCAGTCAGCCGGACGACAACACGCGCAACTGAGAAGTGTTGTCGTAACCACACGCAGTTCCACGGATTTTTCTATTGAAGATAGACTTCGCAAGCTGCGGGTTCCATAAGACGGAGCTGTGCCCTATCTGGGCCGTCCGCTAAAAAGCAGGTCGAGTCTCGTCACTATACAGGGTACCGCAAAAGCCGTGCGGGCGGACGCTTGATGCAGCGGGCATCGAAGAATCAAGGACGGAATACAAGAATGTCGTCAATCAACGTCGCCGTTGTGGGCATCGGCAATTGTGCTAGCTCGCTGGTGCAGGGCGTCGCTTATTATGCCAGCAGGAATACACGTCATGGGCTGATCCGCGAGGTAGTGGGCGGCTATCAATGCACGGATGTGAAATTCGTTCTCGGTATCGATGTCGATGCGCGCAAGGTCGGCAAGGATATCTCAGAAGCGATCTTCGCCGCGCCGAACAACACCACGGTATTCTGCAACAACGTGCCGAAAAGCGGTGCGAAGGTTATCCGTGGCCGCCGGCTTGATGGCGTGGCCGACCACATGACGCAGGCTGGCGATCGCGGCTTCCAGGTCGACGAAGGCCCGGATGCCACGCAGGAAGAGATCGTGGCCGCGCTGAAGGCCTCCAATGCCGATATCCTGCTCAACTTCCTCCCCGTGGGGTCGCAGGAAGCCAGCGAGTTCTACATGGAATGCGCGCTCGAGGCAGGTCTTGGCGTCGTCAATTGCATTCCGGTCTTCATTGCCAGCGACCCTGTGTGGGAAGCGCGTTTCCGCGAACGCCGCCTGCCCATCGTGGGCGACGACATCAAGGCGCAGGTTGGCGCGACCATCGTCCACCGTACGCTGTGCGGCCTGTTCACCCATCGCGGTGTGGATATTGCGCGCACCTACCAGCTCAACACGGGTGGCAATACCGACTTCATGAACATGCTCGACCGCCAGCGGCTGACGAGCAAGAAGCTCTCCAAGACCGAAGCGGTGCAGTCCATGCTTTCGCGGCGGCTGGAAGACGGCAACATCCAGATCGGCCCCTCCGAATACGTGCCCTGGCAGAAGGACAACAAGGTCTGCTTCATGCGGGTGGAAGGCAACCAGTGGGGCGATGTGCCCATGAACATGGAAGTACGCCTCTCGGTGGAGGACAGCCCCAACGCCGCGGCCTGCGTGATGGATGCGATCCGCTTCTGCAAATACGCCCTGGACCGCGGCGACAGCGGCGCTCTGATTGCGCCCAGCGCCAGCTATTGCAAGCATCCCCCGCAGCAGATCGGCGAGGAAACCGCCGACCGTATGCTCGACGAGTATCTCGGACGAGCCGAGATTGCCGCAGAATAATCTTCGCAGGTGTCGCAGGACATTCGGGACATGGATGCGCTCGTTCTAGCCGCCGGCCTCGGCAGCCGCCTGAGCGATATTTCGGGCTGCAAGCCGCTGACCCCGCTTGCGGGCATGCCGTTGCTCGAGATCGCGATCCGCCAACTGGCCGCTGTCGGAGCCGCGCGCGTGATCGTGGCGACCGGCTACAAGGCCGGCGAGGTAGAGGCTGCCCTTCCCCGGATGGCGCGCAGCGCCGGCATCGTTGTCGAAGCCCGGCGGGTGGAAGACTTCCGCCAGCCCAATGGCTATTCGGTCATTGCCGGCGCACGTGCCATCGAAGGGGACTTCATGCTGGTCATGGCGGACCACGTGTTCTCCTCTGGTGTCCTCAACAGGCTCGCAACCGCGCCCCTGCCGTCCCAAGGTGTCCTTTTGGCGACCGATCGCCGCACGCGCTCCCCGCTGGTCGATCCGGAGGATGCGACATGGGTCCGTACCGGCGAGAGCGGGGCGATAACGGCCATCGGCAAGACCATCGACTTTTATGATGCGGTGGATTGCGGGGCATTCCGCGCCACACAGGCGCTGCCTGCCGCTATCGAGCGCGCGATTGCCCAAGGCCGGCCGGGTTCGCTCTCGGATGGCATGCAGGTACTCGCCGATAGTGGACAGGCCTTCACGGTCGATATCGGGGAGGACTGGTGGATCGACGTGGACGATGCCCGCGCACTCGATCTCGCCGAACGCGATGTCGCACAATTTCTGCCCGAGATCTTCACATCACAGCGCCAGCGGGCAGCACGGTGAACGAGACCGTGCTTCTCGACGTCAGCCGCTCGGCAGGCCGGCGCTGGACTGGCGCCTGCCCCAGCGGGATCGACCGGGTAAGCGATGCCTATTGCCGGCACTTCGCGGACAAGGCCAGAGCCGTGCTGCAATTGCGGGGCCGGTCGGTCATACTGGGCAAGGCCGAATCTGCGGAGTTTTTCGGGAATCTCGACGCGCAGCAAAAGGCGTTTCGCAGGATGCTTACCCGCCTTATCGCCAATACGGCCGGATCGGGCGCAAGGGATATTCCTGAAGGAAGCCTCTATCTCAACCCGGGACACTCCGATTTCGACCTCCCCTCCCACGCGCGCTGGACATGGCGTCGGCGAGTAAGGGGCGTGTATCTGTTGCACGATCTGATCCCGGTCTCTTATCCGGACTTTACGCTCCCCAACAAGGTGAAGCGCCATCGTGGGCGGGTGATGCATGCCCTGAACAACGGCGCCGGCATTATCGTCAACTCCGCGGCCACGGCAGACGAACTGCGACAGTTCGCGCGGCGCAATGGCATCGCGGTTCCCTCCGTGCATGTCGGGCATATCGGCACAGAGCGGATTACCAGGACTTCGCCTTCGAAGGACGTCGTCCCGCCTCATTTCCTCGCTCTCGGCACGATCGAGGCGCGCAAGAACCATGCCCTGCTGCTGCGAGTATGGGCCCGCCTGATCGAGCGCATGGGCGCGGATACCCCGCGACTGGTTTGCGCAGGCAAATGGGGCGTGAAGGCAGACGAGGTGCGCTGGCTCCTGCAATGCAATCCAGCGCTTTCGCGGCATGTGGAGTTTCGCTCCGGCCTCGACGATGGTGAGATTGCAAGCCTGATGGCAGGCTCCCGGGCGCTGCTCATCCCCAGCCTCGCTGAAGGTTTCGGCCTGCCGCTTGTGGAGGCACTGGAAGCGGGCGTTCCGGTCATCGCCAACGATCTTCCGGTCTTTCGGGAAATCGGGCAAGGCATTCCCTTGCTGATCGATGCCGGGAAAGACGATTTGTGGCTCGAACACATCGGCCAGTTCGTAAAGGATGGCCCCGCCCGCAGGCGACAGCTATCGGCGATGGGCGGGTTTCATCCGCCGCGCTGGCAGCACCATTTTGCCGCGCTGGAAGATTGGCTGGCCAAACTTGCGCATTCGGCCGGCGCTTGCCAACACGGAAGCAGGCCTTCGCATCTGCACATTGCTGCCGAAGGCCCGAACCTTAGCGATATTGACAGGAAACGCAGTGCTTGAACGGTTGAAGTCGATCAGTCCCCTTTTTGTCATCGTGGTGGTAATTCCCACGCTGCTGGCGACTGCCTATTTCGGCTTCTTTGCCGAGGACGTCTACGTGTCCGAATCGCGCTTCATGGTGCGCAGTCCCGACGAAGGCGGCATTTCCCCGCTGGGCGAGGTTTTCAGTTCCGGCGCGCTTTCGGGCAGCACCGAGGAAAGCGATGCGGTGAACGAATTCCTGCAATCGCGCGACGCCCTTGCACAGATCAACCGGGACGGGTTGATCGTCGAGGCCTATGGCAGCGACGATATCTTCTGGTTCGATCGCTTCGGCGCGTTCGGAGGGGACAGTTTCGAGGAACTCTACGATTACTTTCAGGGCAAGGTCACCGTAGAGGAAGGCACCAGCGCGCTGGTGATGCAGATTCAGGTGGAGGCCTATGATGCGGCGGAAGCGCAGCAGATCAACGAGCGCCTCTTGCAGAGCTCCGAAGACCTGGTGAACCAGCTTTCCAGCCGTGCGCGCGACGATGCCATCCGTGTCTCGCTGGAAGAGGTCAGCGAAGCGCGGGAGGACGCGCGCAGCGCGGCGCTGGCGCTTGCCCAGTTCCGTGACAGCGAAGGCGTGATCGATCCCGAATTGCAGGCTTCCGCCGGCCTCCAGATGGTGGGCGCCCTGCAGGACGAATTGATTGCCGCGCGCACCCGCCTGCGACAGATGCGGACCTACACTCCGCAAGCCTCGCAAATTCCCTTTCTCGAAACGCAGGTGGCGGAGCTGGAGCAGGAAATCGCCCGGCAGACGTCCGACATGGCAGGCGGGCAGAGGTCGCTGTCCGCCAATGCTGCACGCTACGAAGAGCTGCAGGTCGCCACCAAGTTCGCCGAACAACAGCTCGCCGTGGCGCTCGCAACCTTGCAGGATGCCGAGGCGGACGCCCGCCGCAAGCAGGCCTATCTGGACCGGATTTCGCAACCGTCGCTGCCCGACTATGCCAGCTATCCGCGGCGCGTGCGCAACATCTTCGCCACCTTCCTGCTGAGCCTGGTGGCGTGGGGCGTGATGGCCATGCTGCTGACCGGCATCAGGGAGCACCGCGACTAGTGGCCAGCGCTTCGCCATCCGAAGAACCCGTTTCGCGCGGCTCGCTGCTCAACAGCCTGCGCGTCAATCGCCGCATCCTGGGCGCGCTACTGGTGCGCGAGATGCTGACGCGATACGGGCGCCACAATATCGGCTTCCTCTGGTTGTTCGTCGAACCGATGATCTTTACCGTGGGCGTGACGATCCTGTGGACCGCGACCAAGTCCGTCCATGGCAGCGACCTGCCGATCGTGGCCTTCGCCCTCACCGGCTATTCCAGCGTGCTGCTGTGGCGTAACATGCCGGGCCGCTGCATCGGCGCGCTGTGGGCGAACCTGCCGCTGATGTATCACCGCAACATCAAGGTGCTCGATATCTATATCGCGCGCCTGTTGCTGGAGTTCGGCGGAGCGACGATTTCCTTCTCGGTACTGGGATTGATCCTGATCGTGTCCGGCTGGCTCGACCCGCCCGACGACGTTCTGAAGGTGGCAGGCGGCTGGCTGATCCTGGCCTGGTTCGGCGGCGCGCTGGCCGTTTCGCTGGGCGCGCTGAGCCACAATACCGAGCTTGTGGACAAGCTCTGGCATCCCTTCTCCTACCTGCTCTTCCCGCTCTCGGGCGCAGCGTTTCTCGTCGATGCCCTGCCGCGGTTCGCGCAGGAAATCGTGCTGTGGATCCCGATGGTCCACGGGGTGGAGATGGTGCGCGATGGCTGGTTCGGAGATCAGGCCCGCGCGCATTACGACCTTGGCTACGTGATCCCCCTGAGCATGGCGTTGAGCGTCGTAGCCCTGATGACCGTTCGCTGGATCGGACGGCGAGTGGTGCCCGAATGATCCGCGTGCGCGACCTCCGCAAGATCTATCCCACGCGCTTTGGCGAGAACCTGGTGCTGGACGGCATCAACTTCGATCTCGCGATGGGCGAGCGTCTGGGCATCCTGGGCAGGAACGGTGCCGGCAAGTCCACCATGATCCGCCTGATAAGCGGGGCGGAGCTACCGACCTCGGGCACTATCGAGAGCAGCATGTCGATCTCGTGGCCGCTGGCTTTCGGCGGCGCGTTCCAGCACCAGCTGACCGGCATCGACAATATCCGCTTCATCAGCACCATCTACGATCAGGATTTCCAGAGCAACCTCGCCTTCGTCGAGGATTTTGCCGAGCTCGGCCCCTATCTGCGTGAGCCGGTGCGCAGCTACTCTTCCGGTATGCGCGCACGCCTCGCCTTCGCCATTTCCATGATCATCGAGTTCGACTGCTTCCTGATCGACGAGATCAGCGCCGTGGGCGACGCGCGCTTTCACGATCGCTGCAATGCCGAACTGTTCGAGAAGCGCGCGGACCGTGCCATGATCATCATCTCGCACGATGCGGCCTATGTCCGCGATCACTGCAATCGCTGGGGCGTCCTGCATGACGGCAAGATGGTCCAGTATGACGATTTCGAATTGGCCTATGCCGACTTTAAGGAACTGATCGGTTGGAAACCGCCTCCGGGTTGGCAAGAACTGCAGGTGTCCACGGCATGATCAAATCACTTCTCAAACGCTTCAAGTCAGACTCGCCGCTTCCGCCCTTGAAGCTCGACCAGAAGAAACCGGAGCCGACCTTGTGGGCGCCCGTCTCGCAGGCGTGCACGCAAGGGCAGATGGAAGAGCCGCACTATTCCTACTGGTGCGGGCAGATACGCGAAACGCCTCGCATGCACCGCAAGCAGTGGGAGTTCTGCTATATCCTGCAGGTCCTCTCCGTACACGGTATGCTGTGCGAGGGGCGCAGCGCGCTGGGCTTCGGCGTCGGCATGGAGCCGCTGGCGGCGCTGTTTGCAGACCGGGGCGTTTCGGTACTCGCGACCGACCTGGAACCCGAGGAGGCGATGGGCAAGGGATGGGTCCTGACGGACCAGCATGCCGCTTCCAAGCAGGGTCTGAACGACCGCGACATCTGTGATCCGGAAGAGTTCGACAAGCTAGTCGATTTCCGCTTCATGGACATGAACCGGATCGACAGCGACTTGGCGGGGAAATTCGATTTCGTATGGTCGGCCTGTGCTTTCGAGCATCTCGGCTCGATCATGCAGGGCCTCGTTTTCGTCATCAACTCGGTCAAATGCCTGAAGCCAGGCGGCATCGCGGTTCACACGACGGAGTTCAACTGCTCCTCCAACCTGGAGACACTCGACAATGCAAGCACGGTGCTGTTCCGCCAGCGCGACTTCCTCTGGCTGCAGGAGCGGTTGGCGGAAATGAACTGCGAGATGGAGTTCAATTTCAATCTCGGACGGCAGCCCTTGGACCGGTACATCGATAGCCCGCCCTACAGCGCCGACGAGCATCTCAAGCTTCAGATCATGCAGTGGTCGTGCACCTCCTTCGGACTCGTCGTCCGCAAACGGGCGGACGCGTAAGATGGGTACGGTCCTGATCGACGGCTATAATCTCGGGCTCGAGAAGGGGACGGGCGTCGCCACCTATGCCCGCAATCTCAGCTACGAACTCAACGCGCTGGGGCACGAGGTTTCGGTCCTCTATGGCAAGCGCTCGCCCTTCAACAAGGACGAGTTGCTGCAGGAGATCAACTTCTTCGACCAGCCGGTGGAGCTGAACCGTTTCCTCTACCTCATGGAACGCGCAAAGCAGGCCCTGCGCGGCCCGCTCAGCTACCGAGCGGACAAGGTGCCGATTACCGGGCGCGTGGTATCGACGACGTTCCAGTCGAAGCTTCCCTATTACGACACGATCTACAACTCGAACGACCTCTATTCGAGCGCCCAGAGCGCCTACTGGATGTGGGGCAAGCTGATCGGCGTCAAGATGCAGGACCGCGTCGATCTTGCGCACTGGACCTATCCGCTGCCGGTCTACATCGAGAACAGCCCCAACATCTACACGATGCACGATCTGGTGCCGCTGAAACTTCCTTATACCACGCTGGACAACAAGCGCCGCTACCTGCGGCTCATGCGCCTGCTGGGTGAACGGGCGGACCATATCGTGACCGTGTCCGAAAACTCGAAGCGGGACATCGTCGAACTGCTCGGCATACCCGAGGAGAAGATCACCAACACCTATCAGTCGGTGCAGATTCCCGCGAAATACAGGGACAAGCCCGAGGAGGAAGTGGCCCGGGAAGTGCGGGGGATCACCGGGTTCGACTTCAAGGAATACTTCCTGTTCTGGGGCTCGCTGGAGCCGAAGAAGAATATCGCCCGCATCCTGGAGGCCTATATGGCCAGCGACGTGGATACCCCCCTGGTGATCATCGGCGCACAGGCATGGAAGGCGGAGAACGAGCTGGCGCTCCTGAACGAAAACTTCGCGACCCTTCACGAAAAGAAGGACGCGAATGCCAAGGAGCGCAAGGTCAGCATCGGCAACAGCATCGAGCGCCAGCGTGGCGCGCGCAAGCGGATCGTCAGGCTCGACTACGCGCCCTTCAGCATGCTCGTGAGCCTTATCCGCGGCGCCAAGGCAGCGCTGTTCCCCTCGCTCTACGAAGGCTTCGGCCTGCCTGCACTTGAGGCAATGTTGCTCGGCACGCCGGTGCTCTGTTCGAACACCTCTTCGCTGCCCGAAGTGGTAGGCGATGCCGCGCGCATGGTCGATCCCTATGACACGCGCGAGATTACCACGGCGATCCGCGAACTGGACCAGGATGCGGACCTGCGCCGCGACCTATCCGAACGGGGCAAGGCACAAGCCGCGCTTTACAGCCCGGAAAACTATCGCGAGCGACTTGCTGGCGTCTATTCGAGGTACCTTTGATGAAATCCGCGTCCCTGCATGCGAAGCTTGCCAGCGTAGCGTTGCTGGCGCTCGTCGTCTCGGGCTGTTCCACGCTTGGTGCTGCCGGGCCGAGCAGCCGCGAAGTGCGCAGCGCGGAAGATGAAAGCTATGCCGCCGCTGATATCGAGGTCGTCCAGCTCGATCACGAGGCCATCGTGCGCATTGCCGAGTTCAGCGAAGCGCGCACTTTCGCGCAGGTGTTCGGCAATGTGGAGATCGCCGCCCCGCTGATCGAGCGTGGCGACACGATCGACGTGACGATCTTCGAAGCGCCGCCCGCCGTCCTGTTCGGTGCTGTCGTAAGCACGGGCCGCCTCACGGAAGAAGCGATGCTGGCAAGAAGCTCTCCCATTCCGGAACAGCGGGTGGACGAGGATGGCACGATTACCATTCCCTTCGTCGGCACGCTGCGGGTCGCCGGCCGCTCTCCCGCCGATGTGCAGGAGGAGATCGTCGAACGGCTGCGCGGCCGGGCGCACGATCCGCAGGCCATTGTCCGCCTGGTCGAGAACAATGCCAGCAACGTCACCATCCTTGGCGAGGTGCGCGAGACGAGCCGCTATCCGCTCACGCCCCAGGGCGAGCGCCTGCTCGACATCCTTGCCGCGGCCGGAGGTACGACCGAGGATGTCGACAAGACAACGGTGCGGCTGACGCGCGGCAATGTCGCGGCGACCATGCCACTAGAATCGGTGATCCTTGACCCTTCGCAGAACGTTCCCCTGCAAAGCGGCGATGTGCTCACCGTGATGCATCAGCCCTACAGTTTCATCGCGCTCGGCGCAGTGCGGCAGAATGCGGAGATACCTTTCGAGGGCTCCGGCCTCACGCTGGCGCAGGCGCTGGGACGCGTGGGCGGCCTGCGGGACGACCGCGCGGACATAAAGGGCGTCTTCGTGTTCCGTTTCGATGACCCGATCGTCCTTCCGCCCGAAGTGGCTGCCACGGCACCCACGACGCTGGAAGGGCGCACGCCAGTGATCTACCGGCTCGACATGTCGGATGCGGCGAGCTTCTTCATCGCACAGGATTTCGCCATGCGGGATGACGATGTGCTCTATGTTTCGAGCGCGCCGGGTGCGGACTTGCAGAAGTTCCTGACCACGCTCTCGCAAGCCGCTCTGTCGACGATCGCCATCGGCAACTCGCTCTAGATCCGGGTTCGAACACGAAAAAGGGGAGCAGCCTCGCGGCGCTCCCCTTTTGCTTGCCTGGTCTCTGTATCGTCGACGAGGGGCGAGGAGAGCGCTAAATCCGCCCCCCCGCCTGCATCCTCAGTTGGGCGTGAACCAGTCGCCGTAGGTCGTCTCGTCGTAGCCGTTGCTCTCCAGGTAATCGATCACCTGGGCTTCGGACTGGTAGTTGGCATACTGGATGTTGCCGTCCTCAAACATGTAGAGGTGCAGGTAGGCCGTCCCGTCGGTGAGGGCGAGATAGACTTCCTGCAGGCCGTCGCCGTCATAGTCGTCGGCGCCGAGAACTTCATTGATGTTCTCGATCTGCAGGTCGTTCTGGAAACGACGCTGGCTGTCGAGATCGCTGCCCTGCTGGACCTGTCCCGATTGCACCAGCGGATCGATGTAGATGCCAACCACGCGGGTTTCGCCCGCCCAGCTGTAATCGTTGAAGTAGACGAGACCGTCATCGGCAGTGCCCACCGTCGCGAAACGACCGATTGCGTCATTGACGAGGATCTGGTCCACGTCGCCATCGCCGTTCACGTCCGCCGAACCGATACGCAGCCACGAACCGTCGCCGCCCAGATCGTTGCCGTCGAAGTCTCGGATGTTCTCCATCGCGGACTGGTAGACGGAAGGATTGGAGGTGTTGAAGTTCACCTGCGTGCCCTGACCCCAGAGGAGACGGACGGGATCGCCAACGGCGAAATCGAGATACTCGACATTGGTCAGCCGGTCGGTGCCGTCAGGTCCGGTAACGTCGAACACGCCCAGTGAGGGCTGAGTGATCGTGTACTGCGAACGCTGGCCGGAGACGACCGCGGTATCCACGTTGCTGCCGCCATCCAGCGTATCGTTACCCGCCGCGCCGCGCAGGGTATCCGCACCGTCACCGCCGCGAAGCACATTCGCCAGCTCGTTGCCCACCAGACGATCGTCGAACTGGGTGCCGATAAGCGTAGCATTCACGCCATCGAAGATAGCCGCGAAGGTGTAGACCTGATCAAGCTGATGGGTCCCGGGGACGACAGCATAGTAATAGTTGTTGTTGGACGTGCTGATGTCGATCGTATCGTTCAGGTCGGCGTAGTAGCTGTTCACGCCGAAACGCCCGCCGACATAGGTGTCCGCCCCGCCGCGGCCGCTGAGATAGGTGTTGCCAGCGAGGCCGGGGTTCGAGCTGCCGGCGATCAGGATGTCCGCCCCGGCATCGCCGTAGAGCGCTTCCTGGAAGCCCGTCGGCACGCCATTGCCGCGGATTTCGTCATTGCCGTTGAAGCCGAACAGGAAGTCCACACCGGTCGAACCGTAGATCTGGTCGTTGCCGGAAAGGGCAGCAGCGAAGAAGCTGCCGAAGTCGTCGGACGTGGTGGCCGTCTGCCACGCATTGGTGAAATTCGTGGTGCCGACGCTGATGCCGGACATTTCCCAGGCCGTGCCCGAGGCGTCATAGGCGCGCAGGCCCTGAACCGTGCCGGTGGTAATCAGCCGCGCGTCGTTCTCGTTGACGGTGAAATTCTGGCCCGTGATATCGAGCCAGAACGAATTGCCGTTCAGACGCGCCTCGATCGTGACGACGTCTTTGCCGTTTACGACCGACTCCCGCACATCGAAACGGTTCTCCAGATAGAAGTTGAAGTCGATTTCGCGCATGTCGGTTGCGCGTTCGGCACGGAATACAGCCACGGTTTTTCTCCGGTTAACTCAATAGGGAAGTGCCCGGTGTTACTACCGGCATCGTTATGAGCGATTACGTAGCCGTTGCGTTCCCGACGAGTCAACGAAAACCAAGGAATTAGATCGTATCAGGACGGCCTTCTCATCCGAAATGGTGCCCACTTCCGAAAGTTGGCGGAAGTTCACTCGCACCGTATCGAGAGGCTGCGTGGTAAGCCGATCCTTCCTAGTACTTCCACTGCCTTTGATATTCCCTAGTCACGCAATCACCTCTGCTTGCGAATGAGGGATCCGCATACTGGATTTGCTCGGAAACGTCGGTGAATAGCGCAATCGACCGCTCCCTGTTGACCCTCAAGAGGTCGCGAACTCGAGCACAAATCCCACCAACTTTTTCGCACCCGACACCCGCCGATTGCATTTTTCACGATCTTTTCACGCCGGTATCACCCGCGAGATCACATAGCCTGTCTCACAAGGATGGCGTTCGGCACTCGAAGCCGGATGAGCACATCGGAGACAGGACATGAATACCAACTTCAAAACTTTCGTTGCAGTGGGAGTCGCTGCCATCGGCCTGGCCCATCTCGCGGCGCCTTCGCTTGTTCTGGCGCAGGACGAGGTTCGTCAGGAATATGTCGATTACCGCGACCTCAACCTGCAGACCGAGGAAGGCGTGGCAACCCTCGACGCTCGGCTGAAGCGGGCGATCAAGATGGTCTGCAAGGCGCGGGGCCACACGCTCTACGAAATTCTCGCCGAGCGGGACTGCCAGCGCGCCACGCAGGCCAGCGTCTCACCGCAGCGAGAATTCGCCATCAACCAGGCCAACGGTTCGGTCGAGCTTGCTGCTGGCGAGCCTGGCACGAACCGGCAGACGCGTATCCGCCTGGCCATGGCGGAGTGAGCAAATGGAATCCTGCCTGGCAGGAGTGCGGGCGTCGAGGGGGCGGCGTCCGCACACAATTTCACGGGGAATGCCAGCGCCACGGGGGCGGCGCCTGCATTCCGCATCAGGGGGAGTGCGGGCGCCGTGGGGGGCGGCGCCCGCACTTTGCCTTGCACGGCATGCCACCACCCCTGCGGCACCAACGGGGGTAGAACCGCCGGGAAGACCGCATTATCACTTCCGCAAGGAGGTGGGCAGTTCGCGTGGCAGCTTCAGCGGAAAACGGCTCTTCATCCGCGCGCAATGGCCCGCCGATGATCGGGCTGCTCGGCTCGTTCGCGATACGATCACAGGGGCAGGCACTGGACCTTCCGGGCCGCAAGGCTCGCGGCATTCTCGCCTATCTGTCGCTCACGCCCGACCGATCCGCTTCGCGCGGCAGTCTCGCCACCTTGCTGTGGACCGATCGCGGAGCGGAGCAGGCGCGAGGAAGCCTGCGCCAGGCGCTCAAGGAATTGCGCGACTTGCCGGTTCTTGCAGAAGCGCTCGACGTAGGGCGCGATACGGTTTTCCTGAAGGAAGGAGCCTTCACCAGCGACCTGGAGCAGGTTCGGCAGGCCGCCCTGACGCGCGATCTGCCGCGCCTCGCGGACGCTCTCGACCTCGTGCAGGGCGAATTGCTGGAGGACATGCTCGACCTATCGCCGGGCTTCGACGAATGGCTGGCGGTGGAACGCGCACGGCTGAACGAGCAGCTTTCGAGCGACGTGCTGGACGCGCTGGAAAGTGCCGGGGAACATGACATGAAACATGCCCGGCGTATCCTGCGGTCGCTCGACCGCCTCGATCCCGCGAACGAGGAAGCGGTTCGGATCGGCATGCGGCTGGACCACATGGCCGGCGATGCGAGCTCGCTCCACCGGCGCTACCGCGAACTGGAACGCTGGCTCAGGACGGAATTCGATGTCCGCCCTTCGGCGCAGACGCGCGCATTGTACAATTCGCTGACCGGCGAGGATGCAGGCGCTGGAGAGACCGAAAGCGGCGGCGCGCCTTCGACAGGGCCTCCGTCTGCGACGGCAAAGCTTCCCAGTAAGTTCGATCTGCTACCGCTCGTGCTGGTTTCGAGTTCGCGGTGCTCCGACGTCGAGCTGGACGACTTTGCCAATGCCTGTGCGGCCGATATCTGCACCGAGATCCAGCGCCTTCACAACGTGCAGGTCATCCATCTCGGCAGCGAAGCCACCTCGCGCGTACTTGCCGAGGCGGAGGATGCGCTCGCCATCTACTCCCTGTCGCTTGGCATTTCGAAGCTGGGCAAGCAGATGCGCGCCAGTCTGCAACTGTCCGATCCTTCCACCCAGGTTATCGTCTGGGCGGAGAAGGTCCAGTTCGACACGGCCGACTTCGATACGCTCGACGTTCTCGTGGAGAAGGCGTGCGGCGTGGCGCTCTCGGCCATCGACCGGGACCTGCAGCGCAAGCTGGATGCCGGACCGCTGGATGCCATGGACGAGCGCGAGAGGTTCACCCGGGCGCGGTTGCTCATCCGGCAGGAGGGCGATCTTAAATCCGTGCGCCGCTCCGTCGAGCTGCTGGAACAGCTGGTGGAGACCGACCCAAGGCATATAGGGGCAAGGCTGCTCCTCCTGCGGATGTACAACACCGACTTCTGGCAGCAGGTCTGTGGACACGACGTACGCGCCTTCCGGGCCAAGGCGGAGGAGCATCTCGCCGCCGTCGCCCGCCTGCACCCCGAACAGGCGGATCTGCATCTTCGCAAGGGCTGGTGCGAGCTGCGCAAGGGCAATCCCGACTTGGCAAGGCGCGAATTTCGTGCCGCCCTCGAAGGGCTCCACCGCGATCCCGACATGGTCAACATGTGCGCCTTCGGCTTCTGCCATCTGGGCGAATTCTCTCTGGCGGAGGACCTGATGCAACGCGCCTTTCGCCTGAATCCCTTCCCGCCCAGCGATTATCACGCCGATTACGCGGTTCTCGCGGCCCTTCGCGGCGAGGCGCGGGAGGCGGAGGATCACTTCGTCGTATCGGGGGAAATCGGCCTGCAGTACACCGCCGTCCGCCTTGCCAATGCCACTCGCCTGGAAGGTCAGCGGGCGGGTATGGAAGAGATTGCCGCGGGTTTCGCAAAGGCATTCCGCACGGCATGGCAAAGGAGCGAGGCTCCGACGCTGGAAGATGTCGAGGACTGGGTAGACGTGACGATCCCGTTCTACCCCATCGAAAACAGGGATTTCGTCAAGTCGGGGCTGCGACAGATGCTGGAGCCAGGCTGGTGACGAGCCGGTCGTAATAGAAAGTGTGCGGGGGCGAGCAGGACATTCGCGTCCTCGATCCACGCGGTTTCGCGAGCTCTTCCAGCAAGGAGAGCACATCCATCCGTTTCAGCGACGGCAACCGCCCGAGATCCTCGGATGCGACGGGAAAGGGCCTGCCCGTGCGACACTCGAACTGTTCGCAGCAGGACTGCCAGCTTCGCTGCGTGTAATCGGTGGTGCGCACGATCCTTTGCATCATGCGCCGGTCTTCCGGCGGGATTGGCAAGGTGGCGAGGGTGTACTCGGCATCCACAAGCGCTACCGTAAACGGTGCGAAACCCAAGTAGGCTGGCGCGTGGCTTAGCAGCACGGCATCATCCCGTGCGATGGCGCCGCACGCGTAACCGGCGAAAATTTCCCCCACCCCCTCCATCCCGAACCTCTGCAACTCGGCCGCGCGGATCGCGCCGAGGCTGCTGGCGCCGAGCACGCGCCAGCCGGCATCGAGCAGGCTGAGGATCTCCCGGTGCCAGACCGTCCGTGACGTGCGGAAGACTCCATCGACCAGCGCAACCGTTGCAGCCGGCTCCGCCAGCAGTGCACCAAGGTCGCCGCATGCAGCAGGCGGACGCAGTTCCACGTTCCGGGGACATTCCAGGCCATGCATGCCCGGTCCTGCAAAGAGGAACTTGCGGTTCGCGCGGTCCGATGCGTGAATGCTCGGAAAGGCGGGCGCGGCGGGAGGCTTCCTTGCGGCACGGTCCAGCCGTGCCACGTCATGAAGGCCCGGGGCGAGGCAATGCCAGAGCTCGATGTCATCGCAGGGCAGTTCATGGCGAAAGGCGACTACCGGCAACGATGTGATCTCGCCTGCGACATACAGGAGAGCGCGCACAACCTCTTCGGAATCGTGCGCCGGTCTGGAGGGAATGGCGCTCCAGTCCCGCCGCCCTTCCCCGAAACCGAGCGATGCGAGCATCATCGCAAATTCCTGCTCCCGGCCACCGGTATAGGCATCGGGCACGATGTCGTCGCGCGCTCCCGCAAACAACGTTGCGCGGGACTGCACGGCTTCCAGCAGGGCTCCCACGAAGGCGACGCGCTTGTCGGTATGGCAGGCGCTTCCGGTGGATGGAGCGAGGTCGTCGAACTGGCGGCTGTTTTCCGTCAGCATGCATTGAAATGCACTCACCCCGAATGCCTCGCCGATGCTCCATGCGCGCAGCGAAAAACCTGCCGCCCTCACGCGCGCCATCAGTCCTTCGAGGAGAGCGTCCTCGATCGTGTGGAGCTTCACCTGGCACGATGCCCGTTCGGTCGGTGAAAGCGCGGCGAACCACGCGCAGCAATGCTGTTCGAGCAACTCGGCCAGACCCGAGGCAATGGCCTCTTCCCGGGTATTCCCGCAGGCGAGGCCGTTCGATGTTGCAGGATATTCGAGCCGCCCTGCCGTGAAATCGAGCGACAGGAGATCGAACGGAACCGCTCGCAAATCGCCCGAAGACAGGTCCTTGGCCTGAATCCACTTGCGCTCGATCAGCGGATCGAGCGCAATCTGAAGCTTGTGGCGGTCGCCCGTCCACAAGGCGCGATCGGCGGGAGGCAGCTTGGCAAGAGGCACCGGCGGATCGGAACCGCGCAGGTTCTCTGCAGACCAGAGTTCCACCGCTTCCAGCAGGGCGGAGACTGCCGCAGCCGTGGGTGTGAGCCCCTTGCCCTGGGCAACGCAAAGGGAGCGCGACCACGGCCTTATCGCCTGGAAAACGGGAATCCCGGGCACGCCGAAGCCGGTTACGTCGCCCACCCGGGTCACACCCGCACACTTGCACAATGCTACCGCCGCTCGCAGCGTATCTCCAAGGGTTCGAGCGCGAGGCTCGAGCGGCATCAGTTCCGGCCGGACTGGAACGAGTAGAGTTCGAAGTTCCAGGGCAGCGTATCGAGGTTCATGTCGGTAGGCGTCGCAGGAAGGGTCTGGAGCCTGAACCGTGCCTCGATGCCCTGCAGCGTCGCTTCCGAGACGTTGTCCTTGTCGAAGGATGCCACGGCCCCGCACAGGACATACCTTGTCTTGCCGTCTTCCTCGATCTTCACGAAGTAGTGATCGGGCGTCGTCGTCCCACTCTTGTCGTCGATGCTCATTTCCGCCTCCCTGCTGCCATGTGGAGGCGAAGATAGCATGAAATGATGTAGTTCGGAACAGTGACCGGGGCTTTACCGCTCCATTTTACTTGGCTGTTCTAAACATTACACTTCAACTATTTGACGATCATCACGTTTTACATTGCCCGGGGAATCGCGATTGCTCACGCCTCCTCCACCCAGTCTCGCTGGATGCTCCTCGTGGCCAGCAGCATCAGGCCACCCGCAAGCAAGTAGACAGGAAGGACGGTCAGGATCGATATCCGCAGGGATTCGTCGCCATAGATCGGCGCGTAGATGTCGGAGATGACGCCCAGCGCATAGATCCCACCGCCGAGTCCGATCAGATTGTTGATGAGCAGGAACAGCGCCGATGCCGTCGCACGCGCGCGCGGTTCGACGAGGTGCTGCACCGCGGTCAGCACCGGGCCGAACCAGACATAGGCGAGGCCCTGCGGGATCAGGAAAAGGAGGAACGCCACGACAAGGCTGTCCGTCAACACGCCGGCTGCGTAAACGGGCGCACAGATGATGAAGGCGATGGCTGGCAGACGCGGATACCAGGCCCTCTTGGCGCCCAACCGGTCCGCAAGCGCACCGCCCGCCAGCATGCCGGTCACCCCGCCGATCAGCAGCACTCCGCCCGAGAACAGCGCCGCTCCCCACAGGTCGAGCTCGAAACTGCGGATGAGGAAGCTGGGTTTCCAGAAGCCGATGCCATAGCCCAGCATGGAACTCGCCGCCGCACCGAATGCCATGAACCAGAAGGACGGCTTCTTCGCCAGGATGCGGAACACCGTGCCGATGGACTGCCCGCCATGCGCGGCGGTATCGGCGCTTTCCTGCCGCGGTACGTCCTTCACCACCATCTTGAACAGCGGGGCGATCAGGATGCCCAGCCCTCCCATCACGAAGAATGCCACGCGCCAGTCGATGGTGGAGGCGATCCAGCCGCCGCCCATTACGCCAAAAGCGCTGCCGATGGGGATGCCCAGCGAATAGACGGCCAGCGCCGTGGCCCGGCGGCGAGGCGGGAAATAATCGCCGATAATGGCATAGCTGGGCGCGACCCCGCCCGCCTCGCCCACGCCCACGCCCACGCGCGCGGCGAAGATCTGCCAGAAGTTCTGCGCCACGCCGCATAGCGCGGTAAACGCGCTCCAGAAGACAAGCGCGATGGTGATGACCCAGCTGCGGCTGGTCCTGTCCGCCAGCGAAGACAGCGGCACGGCCAGCGTCGAATAGAGGACGGCGAAGGCCAGCCCGCCCAGCAATCCCATCTGGCTGTCCGTCAGGCCGAGATCCGCCTGGATCGGCGCTGCCAGGATCGACAGCATCATCCGGTCGAGGAAATTGAAGATGTAGACCAGCAACAGCATCGCCAGCACGAAATTCGCGTTGGCGGGCAGGACGCGTTTGGGCGTTTCGACAGGTGGGGCAGCTGCTTGTGTCATGCGTCGTTTCCTCGTCCCGTTGGGTGACAAGGGGCCGAGCCTTGCGCCCCGGCCCCCGTCCGCCCGGATATGCCTGTCCCGAGAGATGGAGTGGGACGCAGCGCTCCAGGTCGAATCGATATCATTCGAAGCTGGGCTCCCTTGCCCAGTCCATGTCCGGAAGGCCTTCCGGTACGGTGTCGGGATAGCTCGCCTCGCGCTTTTCCTTGAAGGCGGCGATCCCCTCGCGGACATCTGCGGAGCGGCCGCGCGATGCGAAGACGCGGCTGTCCACCCGGTGCATGTCCATCGGATGGGCCATCGTCTGGCCCTGCCACATGAGCTGGCGCGCCAGGGCGACGGATACGGGCGCGGAGGACGCGGTCATCTCCAAGGCCTTTTCCTTCGCCGCATCGAGCAGGCCGTCCGCCGGGTGGAGCGACTGGACAAGGCCCGCCTCCAGCGCTTCCTGTGCTCCGAAGACGCGGCCCGAATAGGTCCAGTCGAGGGCCTTGGGCATTCCTACTAGCCGGGGCAGGAACCAGCCGGAGCAGGCCTCCGGCGTCACCCCGCGGCGGGAGAAGACGAAGCCGTAGCGAGAATCCTCCGCGGCCACGCGCCAGTCCATCGGCAGTTGCATCGTCGCGCCGATCCCCACGGCCGCGCCGTTCGATGCCGCGATTACCGGCTTCAGGCTGCGGAAGATGCGCAAGGTCACCATGCCACCACCGTCGCGGTCCGGACCGCCGATGTCGTCGGCCCGCTGCCGCTTGTCGTAGTCGAAGGTCTCGCCGCCGCCGCCAAGGTCCGCTCCGGCGCAGAAAGCGCGGCCCGAGCCGGTAAGGATTACCGCGCGCACGGCGTCGTCGGCATCGGTGAGGTCGAACAGCGCCAGCAGGTCGGCGATCATCGCCGGGTTGAAGGTGTTCATCTTGTCGGGGCGGTTGAAGGTGGCCACGGCCAGCCCGTTGTCGATCTCCAGATCGAGCGTGTTGAAATCAGCCATCAAAGTCGTCTCCGTAAAGTGCCCGGGCATTGGCGCGGTAATCGGGGTAGCTCGCTTTCAGCGATGCGAGATTGAGCAGCATGGTGGCCGCCGGGCGCGGCGCTTCGGGGCGGAAAATGCGGTATTCTACCCACAGCGACTCCGTCTTTCGGCTGCCGGTGCGTGCGATCACTTCGCGCGTGATTTCGTATGTCTCGCCGACCAGCAGCGGTCCGTCGCGCAGGCTGATTTCCTGATCGGCGAACAAGCCCACGCTGGGGCGGCGAACGGCGAAAGCCTCGCGATCGGCGATGGAGTTCGCCAGGACGGAGATCATCTCGAGCGGCAATTCATGCTCGAACCGGGGATCGGGCTCGGTGATTACCGCCAGCTTGTCGGCAAGGCTGAAGGGATAAAGATCGCCCATATGCGTTTCCCGTCCCATCGTGACGGGTATGCGCGAGGTGCGCGTTCCCACCGGCACATCGGCTACCAGTACGGGATTTGCCAGTGGCTCAAGCTTGCCGAGGCGTGCACGAAGGAAACTGAGCGGCGCGTCCGCGCCCACCGATACGGAGCCGGTCAGCACTTCGGTACCGTCCTCCTTCTCCATGCGGATGCTGGCGAAATCGGAATGCTCGGCAGAGCGGGTGACCAGGGCACGCACCGCTTCGCCTTCGAACACCGGCGCGCGGTAATGCACGGAAATGCACCCCGTGCGGCGCCATGCCTCGCCGAACAGCTTTTCGGCCAGCGGCTCGAATTGCGAGAAATGCGTCGGCCCCTCGATCGTCCCGCCGCTGAAGCCGAGTTTCTGCGCGGTCGTATCGTCGTGGATCGAGGTACTGCCCGAGACCGATTGCCGGCTCAGCAGCTGCCGGGGCCTTCGCCACTCGCCAGTCAGCGTTTCGCCGCGTGCCACGGTTTCCGGCGAATTGCTCACCCCAGCAGGCCCGGCAGGCGGTTGGCGCTGATGCTCCGCGCTTCGGCCATGATGCGGTCCACCAGTTCCCTCACGGTCGGGATGTCGTGGATCAGGCCTTGCGCCATCCCGGCCCAGTAGAGGCCGTTGTCGAGGTCACCTTCCTCCATCACGTTCTTGCCGCGCGCCCCGGCGACGAGGTGGGCAACGTCCTGGAATTCGGCCTCGGGCTTCGAGAGGATATCGACCACTTCGTCCGAAACGCTGTTCTTCCCCACCCGCGCGGTGTTGTGCAGGTTGCGGAAGATGAGGTTCGTATCGCGCTCTGAACTGGCGACGATCCTGTCCTTCACATTGGTGTGGATCTGGCATTCCTGCGTAGCGAGAAAGCGGGTGCCCATGTTCACCCCTTCCGCTCCCAGCGCCAGCGCCGCGACCAGCCCGCGCCCGTCGGCAATGCCGCCGCTGGCGATGATCGGAATGTCCAGCGCATCGGCGGCGGCGGGGATCAGGATCAGGCCGCCAATGTCGTCCTCCCCCGGATGGCCCGCACATTCGAAGCCGTCGATGGAGATGACGTCCACCCCCATGCGCTGGGCGGAGAGGGCATGGCGCACGGCGGTGCATTTGTGGATCACCTTCACGCCGTTCGCCTTGAAGTCGTCCACATGCTCCTGCGGCTTGTGACCGGCGGTTTCCACGATGGTGATGCCCGCCTCGATGATGGCCTGGCGGTACTCGGCGTAAGGCGGCGGTTTCATTGTCGGCAGGATAGTGAGGTTGACGCCGAAGGGCTTGTCGGTCCGCTCCCTGGTGGCGGCGATCTCCTTCGTCAGGTCCTCCGGCGTCGGCTGGGTCAGCGCGGTCAGCACGCCAAGCGCGCCTGCCTCCGCCACGGCGGCGACCAGCGGCGCGCGGCCGACCCATTGCATGCCGCCCATC
The DNA here is from genome assembly GCF_030730945.1 of Aurantiacibacter poecillastricola. Lineage (GTDB taxonomy): Bacteria > Pseudomonadota > Alphaproteobacteria > Sphingomonadales > Sphingomonadaceae > Alteraurantiacibacter > Alteraurantiacibacter poecillastricola. Next base: position 127,922 of record NZ_JAVAMS010000002.1, on the reverse strand, counting down.
ATGACAGGATGCTCCACACCGAACATCTCGGTGAACCGGTTGCGCATGCTCTCTCCCTCACGCGATTCGTATGGGAGCATCATTCCTCAAGGCAGACGCGCTGGCAACGGGCAATCGCGTTTTCTGAAAATCGGGAATGGGGAAAATCGCCGTCGTACCGCCTATCGCCGAAGGGAAAGTATGTCAGCCCATCGTGACGACGACCTTGCCCACGGCGCGGCGTTCGGCCAGTCGCGTGATCGCCTCTCCCCCGCGTTCGAGGGGAAACGTGCAGTCGATACGCGGGGTGATCGTGCCTGCCTGCCACCAGTCCAGCAGCTGCTCGACATGGGCGGCGTTGCGCGCAGGCTCGCGCATGGCGAAACCGCCCCAGAAGACGCCGCGCACGTCGCAGCTTTTCAGCAGCGTGAGATTAAGCGGAAGCTTCGGGATGCCCGCCGGGAAACCCACCACCAGGTAACGCCCTTCCCACGCGATGGAGCGCAGCGCAGGCTCGCAATAATCGCCGCCGACTGGATCGTAGATCACGTCAGCCCCGCCCTTGCCCACGGCCTCCTTGAACGCGGCGGAAAGCGCCTTGCTCTGCTCCTTGTCGAAAGGCGCACGGCCATAGATCATCGTTGCGTCCGCGCCTGCCGCCCTTGCCGCCTCCGCCTTGTCCTCGCTCGAGACGGCGGCCACGACGCGCGCGCCCATCGCCTTGCCGATCTCGACCGCGGCCAGCCCAACCCCGCCCGCTGCGCCCAGCACCAGCAAGGTCTGGCCCTCGCCGAGCTCGCCCCGGTCCTTCAGCGCGTGGATCGTGGTGGCATAGGTCATCAGCAGGGCGGAGCCGGCGACAGGATCGGCCCCCTCGGGCAGGTGGAAGGCGCGGGCGGCCTCAAGCGTCATGTGTTCCACCAGTCCGCCGAAGCCGGTGACGGCGATCAGCCTGTCGCCCGGGGACCAGCCTTCCACCCCCTCGCCCACTTCGGTGACCTCGCCAGCGATCTCCGCGCCGGGCGCGAAAGGACGAGGCGGGCGCATCTGGTACTTGTCCTCGATGATGAGGACGTCCGGATAGTTGATCGAACAGGCGAGCACGCGCACAGCCAGTTCACCCTTGCCGAGCGCAGGCTTGTCGATCTCGATCAGTTCCAGCGTGTCGGGGCCGCCGGGGGCGGTGGAAAGCAGGGCTTTCATGTCGCGTTTCTCCTTGAAGGTCAGGCCGGTTCGACCAGCAATTTCCTGAGACGGCCAAGCACGGCGTCATTTGCGCCGATGGCGGCGAAATATTCGGGCAGCGTGCCGTAGTCGCGTTCGATCCCGGCGAACGCGCTTTCGAGGAAGCTGGGCCTGGCCGAACGCATCACGGCAATGGCCTCGGGCGGAAACCTCTCGCGCATCGAACCTTTCGCGCGGTCCCCGCCGCTTTTGCCGGTGAACAGCGAGCGGGCCATGTCGTCCTCGCTCGCGACGATCCTGTCGGTCATCGCATAATCGTCCAGCACACTCTCGCGCGGCACGCCCACGGCGCTGAGGATCAGGGCGGCCGCCATGCCGGTGCGGTCTTTTCCCGCCGAGCAGTGGATGATGCACGGCGCGGCTCCATCGGCGATGCGAGCGAGAATGCCGCCGAAAGCATGCGCCATCATGCGCGGCAGGTCGGCGTAGAAATCTGCCATCAGCGCTTCCGCCCCCTTGGCGGTGGGCGGATATTCCAGCGCCATGTCGACCAGCCGCCGCTTGTGCCCCGGCGGCCAGCTATGGAAATCGAGATGCGCCGCCTGCCACGCGGTGGGGTCTGCCTCCCGCTCTCGTGGAGCGCGCAGGTCGAAGATCGTGGCGATGCCGGTCTCCTCAAGCAGAGCGATGTCGCCGGGCGTCAGCTGCGATAGGCGGTTGGAGCGGAACAGCATGCCGCGCCTGACCTTGCCGCCATCCTGTGTAAGGTAACCACCGAAATCGCGGAAATTGCGCGCGCCTTCCAGCGTAAGGATGCGCTCCCGGTCCGCGCCCGTCAGCGTCATGCCTCGCCCATGATGGCGGCGGGATCGGCGAACATGCCGTGCATGAGGCACGAGGCGTAGAGGCGGATCGCCGTCTCGCGCTCCATGCCGTTCGCCCATTTGCGCAAATCATAGGCGGAATTCAGCATCGCGGTGATCGTCTGGCTGGCAATCAGCGGATTGACCACGCGGATCGAGCCTTCCTGCGCACCCTCCACCAGCATGTTGCCAAAGCGCAGGGAAGTGCGATCCGACCGGGCCAGCAGTTCGGTGCGCACATCGGCAGGCAGGGCCTGGAGCGCGGAAGTGCGGGTGAGCGGGAATTCACCGTCGAACTGCAGGTCCATCAGATAGGCCATCGTGGCCTCCAGGTGTTCCCACTGGTTCCTGCCCGTTTCTCCCGCCATGCGCTGCACATCGGAAATGCGGCGAAAGGTGCGGCGGAAGCATTCGAGGATCAGGTCGTCCTTGGTATCGAGGTGATGGTAGAAGCTGCCCTTCGTCACCTTGAGCTCGTCCACGATGCGCACCACGGACGCGCCGCGATAGCCGCTTTCATTGATCAGCCGCGTCGCCACGCCCAAAAAGTTGGGCGCCCCGCGCTCCTCGTCGCCCACCGGCTCGCCATCGGCATCGCGCGGCAGGGCCAGGGGGGACCACTGCGCGCCGGGCACGGCCAGCCCCTTTTCGAACAGGTCGAAAAGCTGGTGGTGGACGCGGGGAAACTCGTCGATCGGAAAGCGCGCCAGCCACACCGGCATCCAGAAGATCGTCTCCTGCAGCAAGTGGGTGCGCGCCGTCATCAACGGCTTGTGGCTCGCGGGGAAGTCGCCCCAAAGGTCGCGCGTGGCGCGAAACAGGTCGATATACTGGCGCAGCAACGGCTCGCGAATGGGATCGTCCAGCGTGCGCACCTCGGACAGGGTGGCGATGGGCACATCGTCCTCGCGGATCACGTCGGCGCGCAGGTTCACATGCAGTTCCAGCAGGCGGCACACCCTGTCATGCGGCGTCTTTTCCTTCGCCGCCTCGTCCACATAGGCGCGCAGCCGGCTTATCGCGCGCTCGAAAACGGCGGCGGCCAGCACGTCCTTCCGGGGGAAGTAATAGGTGACGCTGGTAGTGCTGAGTTCAACGGCTTGCGAGACCGCCTGCAGCGTCGTCGCCTTCGCTCCGCGCTCGTTGATAAGCGCGGTCGCTGCATCGAGCAGGGCGTCGCGCTTGCGCTCGTAACGGATGCCGCGAGGCGGCTCTCCCTTCCCCCCTCTTGTCCGGATAGCTTTTGCGTCCATCGCGCTTCCATGCCGGAAACGAACCCTTTCGCCAAGGAAAAGGATCGATGGTTTTGGGTTGTGTCCGACAAACTTTCGAAAGTATGGTATCTTTCAGAGCGAGGAGAGATGCATGACGAGGGACACTGGCAGCCAGGATAAAGAAGGGGCCTTTGCCGACCTCGATCACGCCCCACTGACGCACTGGCTGGTCAACAACGCGCCCCATGGGGGTGAAATCCAGTCCCTGGCGAAGTTCCCGGGAGGCCAGTCCAACCCGACATATCGCCTGCGTTTCGGTGGGGAGGATTACGTCCTCAGGCGCAAGCCTTTCGGCAAGATCCTGCCGTCCGCCCATGCGGTGGAGCGCGAGTTCCGGCTGATCAGCGCGCTTCATCCGCTCGGCCTGCCGGTGGCGAAGCCCTACGCGCTTTGCGAGGACGAGGCAGTGATCGGCGCGCCCTTCTACATCATGGGCATGGTGGAAGGCCGCACCTTCTGGGACGGCACTTTGCCAGATTGTGCGAAGGAGGAGAGACGCCCGATCTACCTCGCCCTGGTCGATGCGCTGGCGCAGTTGCACGCGGTCGATCCGGCAGAGGCGGGCCTTTCCGATTACGGCGCGCCGGGCAATTATTTCGAACGGCAGGTGGGCCGCTGGACGAAGCAATACCGCGCCTCACAGACGGATGACCTGCCCGAAGTGGAGCAGCTTATCGAATTCCTCCCCGCCACCGTGCCGGAACAGGAGCGCACCTCCATAATCCATGGCGACTACCGGATCGACAACCTGATCTATGCGCAGGGTGCGCCGGAAGTGCGCGCGATCCTCGACTGGGAGCTATCCACGCTGGGCGACCCGCTGGCCGACTTTACCTATCTCGCGATGAACTGGGCGCTGCCCCGCACTGGCAGAAACGCGCAGCTTGGCGGACTCGACCTGGAAGAGCTGGGCATCCCGTCGGTCGAGGAGATTACGCAGCGTTATTGCAAGGCCACCGGCCGCAGCAGCGTGCCCGACATGAACTGGTATTTCGCCTACAATCTCTTCCGCCTCGTCGGCATCCTGCAAGGCATCAAGAAGCGCATCATCGACGGCAACGCCTCCAGCGAGAACGCGCAGGCCAAGGCCGCCATGGTGGAGCCTCTGGCCAGGCAGGCGCTGGCCTTCGCGAAGAAGGCGGGGGCCTGAAATTTCAACAATTCAAGGAGTTAATCCATGTCCCTGTTCGACTGCACCGGCAAGGTCGCCATCATCACCGGATCCTCGCGCGGGATCGGCCGCGCCATTGCGGAGGCGCTGGCGGAACATGGCGCGCGGGTGGTAATCTCCAGTCGCAAGCAAGATTCCTGCGAGGAAGTGGCCGAGGCGATCAATGCGAAGCATGGCGAGGGGCGCGCGGTCGCCATCGCTGCCAGCATCTCGGACAAGGCAGCGCTGGAAAACCTCGTGCAGCAAACCCGCGAGCGGCTTGGCCCCATCGACATCCTCGTCTGCAATGCGGCGAGCAATCCCTATTACGGATCGCTGGACGGGATCAGCGACGAGCAGTTCCGCAAGATCCTCGACAACAACGTGCTTTCCAACCACTGGCTGGTGCAGCTTGCCCTGCCCGACATGCGGGCTAGCGGCGGCGGGGCGATCATTGTCGTCTCCTCCATCGGCGGGCTGAAAGGCTCGGCCACGATCGGGGCCTACAACATCTCGAAAGCCGCGGATTTCCAGCTTGTGCGCAACTACGCCATCGAGGCGGGGAAGGACAATATCCGGGTCAACGCTATCGCTCCCGGCGTGGTGAAGACCGACTTCGCCCGCGCCTTGTGGGAAGACCCAAAAATGCATGACCGCACCGCCAAGGCCACGCCGCTCAAGCGCCTGGGCGAGCCGGAGGACATTGCCGGGGCCGCCGTCTATCTCGCCAGCGATGCAGGTGCCTGGATGACCGGGCAAATGATGGTGATCGATGGCGGCGTCACCATCGGCGCGGGGCTGTGACTGGCAGCGGCGGCGGCCTGCTGGAGGGCAAGGTCGCCTGCATCACCGGCGCGGCCTCGGGCATCGGCCGGGCGAGCGCGTTGCTGTTTGCCAGCGAGGGCGCGAAAGTGGTGGTGTTCGACCGGGCAGACTCGGTGCGCGAGACCGCCGAAGCTATTCGCGAGGCAGGCGGTGAGGCCATCGCCCTTACCGGTGATGCGGGGGAGGAGGCGGATGTCTCGGGTGCGGTGGCCACGGCGCAGGAATCGTTCGGGGACCTGCATGTCTTCTTCGCCAATGCCGGCATTACCGGCACCGCTCGCGGCGGCTTCTTCGACAGCGATGCGGAGAACTGGCTGGCGGTGCTCCGGGTGAACCTCGTTGGCGCGTTCCTGGCGGTGAAGCACGCTGCGCCAGCGATAGAGGCATCGGGCGGCGGGGCGATCGTGTGTACGGCTTCGGTCGCAGGGCTCCGCTCCGGTGCGGGGCCTGCGCCCTACTCGGCTTCCAAGGCCGGCGTCATCAACCTGGTGCAGACCGCGGCGCAGCAGTTGGGCCGCAGCGGGGTGCGGATCAACGCGGTGTGCCCCGGCCTGATCGAGACCGGAATGACTGCCCCGCTCTACGAAAACGCCCGCACCAAGGGTGTGGAGGACCGCATAGGCCTTCTCAACCCGATGGGGAGAGGTGGGGACGCGAAAGAGATAGCTAAGGCTGCTTTGTTTCTGGCAAGTGACATGTCAAGCTACGTAAACGGACAGGCCCTCGCAGCCGATGGCGGCCTCTCCACCTCCCACCCAGTCACTCGCCCACCCGGCCAAGCGAAGCGGTGACGCGTCGAACCTTATCGGTGCTTGTCTGAAAACAGGGTATGCAATAGAGAGTCGTGCACAGTGAATTCGCGCAGGGCTTTCGTCGAGCTCTCGCGGAAAGCGAACCGGAACGGGAGAGAGCATGTCCAAAGTCACTACAAGCCGCGAGGACGATGTCCTCGTCGTCACCCTCGACAACCCGCCCGTGAATGCCTTCTCCACCGAAGTGCGCAACGCCATGGCAGAGGCGGTGGAGGAAGCCGCCGGTGACGACGCCATTCGCGCCGTCGTGATACGCGCGGAAGGTCGCATGTTCTCGGGCGGCGCGGACATTACCGAGTTCGGCAAGCCGCCCGCCCGCCCCACTTTGCCGGAGTTGATCGACAGCATCGAGAACCTGGCCAAGCCGGTAGTCATAGCCCTCAACGGTACCGCGCTGGGCGGCGGGTGCGAGATTGCGCTGGGCTGCAATTACCGCATCGCCGTTCCCGCCGCGAAGATCGGCTTGCCCGAGGTGAAGATCGGCATCCTTCCCGGCGCCGGGGGCACGCAGCGCCTGCCGCGCGTCGTCGGCGTGGAGGAGGCGTTGCCAATCATCGTGACCGGCAATCCCATCTCGGCAAAGAAGGCGGAGGCCATCGGCCTCATCGACAGGATCGTGGAGCCGGAGAAGCTGCGCGAGGAAGCCATCGCCTTCGCCCGCGAGGTTGCCGGCAAGGACGACCACCCCATCTCCAGCCAGCGGACCGATCGCATCAACGATCACGACCCGGGCGTGTTCGACGCCTTCCGCGAGAAGCATGGCCGCCGCCTCAAGGGCCTCGAAGCGCCGCAGAAGTGCATCGAGGCGGTCAAGCTCGCCACCGAAGTTCCCTATGAAGAAGGCATCGCGAAAGAGCGGGAATTCTTCATGGAACTGGTGATGGGCGACCAGTCGAAAGCCCTGCGCCACGTCTTCTTCGCCGAGCGACAGGCAGGCAAGATCGACGGACTGCCCAAGGACGTAAATCCGCTGCCGGTCCGCAAGGTCGGCATCATCGGCGCAGGCACGATGGGCGGCGGGATCGCGATGAATTTCCTCTCCGCCGGTTACGACGTCACCATGGTGGAGCGCGAGCAGGAGGCGCTGGATCGCGGGTTAAGCATCATCCGCAAGAATTACGAGGCCACGGCGCGCAAAGGCCGCATGACGCCCGAGCAGGTGGAGGGGGCGATGGGCCACCTCACCACCTCGCTCGACTATCAGGATTTCGCCGATTGCGACCTCGTGATCGAGGCGGTGTTCGAGCTGATGGACATCAAGAAGGACGTGTTCGGCAAGCTCGACGAAATCTGCAAGCCCGATGCCATCATGGCTTCCAACACCAGCTATCTCGACATCAACGAAATCGCCGCCAGCACCTCCCGCCCCGAGCAGGTGGTGGGCCTGCATTTCTTCTCGCCCGCCAACATCATGCGGCTGCTGGAAGTAGTGCGCGGCGACAAGACAAGCCCGCAGGTGATGGCGACCGCGATGGATCTTGCGAAAAAGATCGGCAAGGTCGCGGTGGTTTCCGGCGTGTGCCACGGCTTCATCGGGAACCGCATGCTGGCCGCCCGGCAGGAACAGGCGAACGCGCTGCTGATGGAAGGCGCTCTGCCCGCGCAGGTGGACCAGGTGCTGCTCGACTTCGGCTTCCCCATGGGGCCGTTCCAGATGGCCGATCTTGCAGGGCTGGACCTTGGCTGGAAGGCCGAGGAATCGAGCAGCTCCACGATCCGCGAAGTGTTGTGCGAGCGTGGGCGCCGGGGCCAGAAGACCGGCAAGGGCTTCTACGATTACGACGAGAACCGCAAACGCTCCTCTTCCGACGAGGTGAACGCAGTGATCCGCGAATTCGCCGAGAAATCGGGCAAGGAGCAGCGCGATATCTCCGACGAGGAAATCCGCGAGCGCCTGCTCTACCCGATGGTGAACGAGGGCGCGCTGATCCTGGAAGAAGGCATCGCTCAGCGCGCCAGCGACATCGATACGGTGTGGGTCAATGGCTATGGCTGGCCGCCCTATACCGGTGGGCCGATGTTCTGGGCCGACACCATCGGCCTCGACACCGTGCTTGCCGGGCTGGAACGCCACGGCATCGAGCCAAGCCAGATGCTGCGCGACAAGGCGGCCAAGGGCGAGACTTTCAATGGATGACGCGCTGGAAGACTTCCGCCGCGACACTCGCGCCTGGCTGGAGGAGAACTGCCCGCCCGAAATGCGCAAACCCATGCGCAGCGAGAAGGACATCTGCTGGGGTGGCCGCAAGTTCACTTTCGCCAGTGACGCGCAGAAACAATGGCTCGACGTGATGGCCGAGCGCGGCTGGACGGTGCCGGACTGGCCTTCCGAATATGGCGGCGGCGGACTCTCGCCTGCCGAGACCAAGGTGCTGAAGCAGGAAATGGCCGCGCTCGGCTGCCGGGTGCCGTTGCAGAGCTTCGGCATTTCGATGCTCGGCCCGGCCTTGCTGAAATACGGCACGGAGGAGCAAAAGCAGGAGCACCTGCCGAAGATCGCGCGCGGCGAGATCCGTTGGTGCCAGGGATATAGCGAGCCCAATGCCGGCTCCGACCTCGCCAGCCTTGCTACCAGCGCCGAGGACAAAGGCGACCATTATCTCGTCAACGGGCAGAAGGTGTGGACCAGCTATGCCGACGAGGCGGACTGGATCTTCTGCCTGACACGCACCGACACCTCGCAGAAGCAGGGCGGCATCACCTTCCTGCTGTTCGACATGGAGTCAGACGGCGTCTCCACGCGCCCGATCCGGCTCATCAGCGGCGCCTCGCCTTTCTGCGAGACCTTCTTCGAAGACGTGAAAGTGCCCAAGAACCAGGTGCTGGGCGAAGTGAATGACGGCTGGAGCGTCGCCAAGTACCTGCTCGGCCATGAGCGCGAGATGATCTCCGGCATGGGCGGTCGCGCGCAGGGCCTCACGTTGTCGGACTACGCGCTGAACAAGCTTGGCGCGGACGAACAGGGACGGCTGGACGATTCCGTGCTGCGCGCGCGGATCGCCATGCACGAGGTTCGCAGCCACGCCTTTGCCGCGATGAGCGAGCGATTCATCGATCAGCTGAAGGCCGGGAAGATCCATTCCGCCCAGCCCTCCATGATGAAATATTACGGCACCGAGCTGAACAAGGACCGCCACGAATTGCTGATGGCGGCGGGCGGCAGCGACGCGCTGGAATGGGAAAGCGAGGCCTCGGGCGGCGGCAAGGCCGCGCGTGCCTGGCTGCGAACCAAGGCGAACTCGATCGAGGGCGGGACGAGCGAAATCCAGCTCAATATCGTCGCCAAGCGCATTCTCGAATTGCCGGAGGGCTGACATGCCGCTGTTCCACGACGAAGACCAGGAAACGCTGGCCAACACCGTCGGCCCATTCATGGCCGACCGGGCGCCCGTCTCTCACCTGCGCAGCCTTCGCGATGCGGACGATCCCGCCGGTTTCAGCCGCGATCTGTGGCGCGAATTCGGGCAAATGGGCTTTACCGGCGTGCTGGTAGATGAGGCCGATGGCGGGCTTGGCCTGGGCCATGTCGAGGCAGGGATCGTGCTGGAGGAGATCGGCCGCAACCTCACCCCCTCTCCCTTTATCGGCACCGCCGTGGGCGCGGTGGAGGCGTTGCGGCTGGCCGATCGGGGCCTCAAGGAAACCTGGCTGCCCGGCATCGTCGCGGGCGAGACAGTGGCAGCGCTGGCGTTGGACGAGGCGGCGCGGCACCGCCCGCAATCGGTCGCGCTGAAGGCCGAGCGGCAGGGCAACGGCTTTCGCCTGACAGGGGCCAAGCAATTCGCGCCGTTCAGGCACGAGGCGGACCTGTTGCTGGTCTCGGCCCGCACCGCCGGTGATGCATCCGACGAAGAGGGCGTGACGCTCTTCGCCCTCCCCCGCTCTCATCCCGGCATCACGGTGAAGGCGGAGCGGCTGGCCGACAGCAGCTTTGCCGCGCGCATCGAACTGGACGGCGTGGACGTGGATGGAAGCACCGTGGTGGGCGAAGTGGATGACGGACGGAGCGTACTGAACCGGGTGCTTAGCGCCGTGCGCACCGGCGCCTCTGCCGAGTTGGTGGGCGTTGCCGGCGGAGCGAGCGCGATGACGCTCGACTATATCAAGCAGCGCAAGCAGTTCGGGCGCATCATCGGCAGCTACCAGGCGCTCCAACACCGCGCGGCGCATCTCTATGCCGAGATGGAAGTCGCCCGCGCAGCCACGCTGAAGGCGCAGCAATCGCTCGACGCGGGCAGCGAGACCGCAGAGCGCGATGCCTCGGTCGCCAAGGCCATGGCGGGCATGGCCAGCAGCCTCGCCGTGCGCGAGGCGGTGCAGATGCATGGCGGCATCGGCATGACCGACGAATACGATGTCGGCTTCTTCATGAAGCGCCAGCGCGTGCTGGCCGAGCTATACGGCGATGCCGATTTCCATGCGGACCGGCTGGCCCGCATGGAAGGCTATTAGGCGGCGCGCATCAGCTCGATATAGCGGCCAAGGTGCTCGTCCTCGTCACCCAGGATGTGGCCCAGCATCACCATCCGCTTTGCATAGTGTGACAACGGCAGTTCCCAGGTCATGCCGATCCCGCCGTGGATCTGGATGGCTTCCTCAGCCGCCAGATTGCCTACGCGGGCCACGGTATATTTCGCCGCCGCGCCGAAGCGGTCGCGCTCGGGCTTGTCGAAGTTCGCCGCTGCATTGATCGCGGCGGAGCGGGCCTGCTCGATCTCCAGCGCCAGCGTCGCCATGCGGTGCTGCAACGCCTGGAACTTGCCGATGGGCACGCCGAACTGCTTGCGGGTGCGCATGTATTCGAGCGTCTGGTCGCGCAGCTGGTCCATCACCGCGACGCCTTCCCACGCCAGCGCGACCACGCCCGCCGCCTTGGCCGCCTCGATGGTCTCGCCCGTCACGCCGGATAGCTCCTTCGCCGCCGCGCCCGACAGCCGCAACTCGCCGCCCGATCCGCCATCCACCAGCTTGTAGTCGACGACCTCCACGCCATCGGAGCTGGTCTCGACGAGGAAGGCTCGTTCGCCATCATCGGTATTGGCTGTGACCACCACAAGGTCCGCCGCGCCGACATATTCGACCACGCCCTTGGCCCCGTCGAGCGTCCAGCCATCGCCGGACCTGCTGGCAGTCACGTCGCGCGTGTCGCCGCTCTCCGCATCGAAGGCCGGTTCATGCGCGAAGGTGAGCACCTTCTCGCCCGCGATCACGCCTTCCAGCGCCTCGCTCTCGCCGGCGGCAGCGAGCAGGCGCCCGGCCATCAAAGTGCCGAGATACGGACCTGTCGCAATGGCCCTGCCCACTTCCTCGAACACCACCCCGACATCGAAGGCACTGCCGCCGAAGCCGCCTGCATCCTCCGAAAACAGCGCACCCAGCACGCCGAGCTCGGCCACGTTGCTCCACATCTCGCGGTCGAAGCCTGGTGCGGTCTCGATCACTTTCAGGCGCTTCTCCCAGTCGAACTCCTTCGACAGGAAGCGTTTCATCGTGTCGGCCAGCATCTGCCGATCTTCGCCAATTGCAAAATCCATGGGGGTTACAGCTCCAGAATGGCCTTGCTGATGATCTCGCGCTGCACCTCGTTGGAGCCGCCGAAGATCGAAAGCTTGCGATTGTTGAAATATTGCGAGGAGACAGGCCCGGTCCACTCAGGGCCCACCGGCGCACCGTTATAGCCCTCGTCCATGCTCTCGGCGACGAAGGGCTGCGCATAGCGGCCCGCGGCGCGGCGCATCAGGCTGCCGATTTCCTGCCGGATCTCGGTGCCGCGGATCTTGAGCATGCTGCTTTCCGCCACCGGAGCGCCGCCCTTGCCCGCCGCGTCCAGCACGCGCAGATTGGTGGTCTTCATGTTCTCGAGATCGATTTCCAGCTTCGCCAGGCGCTGCGCGAACAGCGGGTCCTCGATCAACGGCTTGCCACCGCGCTTGGTGGTGCGCGCGACTTCCTTCAGCTGCTCCAGCGCGGCCATGCTGGCCCCGATTCCGGCTATATTGGTGCGCTCGTAGGTGAGCAGGTACTTGGCGTAGGTCCAGCCCTTGTTCTCCTCCCCCACGAGGTTCTCGACCGGCACCTTCACATCGGTGAAGAACACCTCGTTCACTTCCTCGTCGCCGTCGAGCAGCTTGATCGGGCGCACCTCGATGCCGGGGCTGTCCATGTCGATCAGCAGGAAGGAAATGCCCTCCTGCTTTTTGCCGCTCGCATCCGTGCGCACGAGGCAGAAGATCCAGTCGGCATGCTGGCCCAGCGTCGTCCACGTCTTCTGGCCGTTGACAATGTAGTGATCGCCCTCCCGCACCGCGCTGGTCTTCAGGCTGGCGAGGTCGGAGCCCGCACCCGGTTCGGAATAGCCCTGGCACCACCAGTCCGTGCCGTCGAGAATGCGCGGCAGGTAGTGCTGGCACTGCTCCTCCGTGCCGTACTTGATCAGCACGGGCGCGAGCATAGAGAGGCCGAAGGGCACAATGCGGGGTGCATGCGCCTGGGCTGCCTCGGTCTCGAAGATGAATTTCTGCATCACCGACCAGTCGGTGCCGCCGTATTTCTCCGGCCAGTGCGGGGCGAGCCAGCCCTTCTCGTTGAGGATGGCGTGCCATTCCTCCATGTCGGCCTTGGTCAGTCGCTTGCCGGTGCGCACCTTGTCGGACAGGCGCTTGGGCAGCTTGTCCTTCAGGAAGGCGCGCACTTCGTCGCGGAAGGCTTCCTCTTCGGTTGTGTATTCGAGGTTCATCGTCTCTCTCGCTCAGGCCAAATGATCAGGATGGGATTTCGAACAGGCCGGCTGCGCCCATGCCACCTGCCACGCACATGGAGACGACGGCGTAACGCTCGCCCCTGCGGCGTGCTTCGAGCAGGGCCGCGCCCACGAGGCGCGATCCTGTCATGCCGAACGGGTGACCGATGGCGATGGCCCCGCCGTTGACGTTCAGCCGCTCGGGATCGATGCCGAGGAAATCGCGGCAATAGAGCGCCTGGCTGGCAAAGGCCTCGTTGATCTCCCACAATCCGATATCGCCCACGGACATCCCGGCCCGGTCGAGCAGCTTGGGGATCGCGAACACGGGGCCGATGCCCATTTCGTCGGGCGCGCATCCTGCCGCCTGGAAACCGCGGAAGATGCCGAGCACGTCGCGTCCCTCCGCCTTGGCTGTCTCATGGTCCATCAGCACCTGTGCCGCCGCTCCGTCCGATAGCTGGCTGGCATTGCCCGCGGTGATGTGCTGACCTTCCTTCACCTTCGCGCCGTCCTTGAAGACGGGCTTGAGGCCTGCCAGCGCCTCGTAAGTGGTGCCGGGGCGGATGCCTTCGTCAGCCTCCAGCGTGACCGTTTCGCGGCCCGTCTCGGAGCCATCCTTGGCGCGGATCACCTTCTCGGTCGTCAGCGGCACGATTTCCTCGGCCAGCCGCCCGGCCTCGGTCGCGGCAGCGGCGCGTTGCTGGCTTTCGGCGGCAAAGCGGTCCTGCGCCTCGCGCGAGATATCGTAGCGGTCTGCGACGATCTCGGCGGTTTCAATCATGGCCATGTAAGCGTCGGGCTCGGCCTCCAGCACGGTGGGGGAGCGCCAGTTGTCGCCCAAGATGCCCGGCACCATGGTGAGCGAGATAGACTCGCCCCCGCCCGCCAGAATCACGTCGGCATCGCCCGCCATGATGGAGCGCGCCGCCATCGCCACGGTGGTGAGGCCCGAGGCGCATTTACGGTCGAGCGTGGTAGCGGGGACGCTCTGCGGCAACTTGCTGCCGAACACGCTCATCCGGCCGATATTGTAGAATTGCGGGCCGTACTGGCTGCCGCAGCCATAGAGCACGTCCTGCACCCGCTCGGGCTCGATCCCTGCGCGGTCCAGCGCGGCATCGAAGACGTGGGAGGCCAGCACGTCGGGCATGGTGGCGTTGAACGCACCGCGATGCGCCTTGCCGATGGGCGTGCGGGCGGTGGAAACGATGGCGGCTTCACGGGTCATTTATTGGCTCCTGCTCCCGAAGGCACGGGCCCGCGCGTCTCGCCCGGCTTGGCCTTCAGGTCGGTGTATTTGCCCATCTCGTTGCGAGCGATGGCGCGGTTGTGGACCTCGTCCGGTCCGTCGGCGAAGCGCAGCGTGCGGATGCTTGCCCAGGTCGCGGCGAGGTCGTGGTCGGAACTCACGCCGCCGCCGCCATGCGCCTGGATCGCATCGTCGAGGATGGCGAGCGCCATGTTCGGCGCCTGCACCTTGATCATGGCGATCTCGTTCCTCGCTGCCTTGTTTCCGGCCCGGTCCATCATGTCGGCGGCCTTGAGACACAGGAGGCGGCTCATCTCGATATCGATGCGCGCGCGGGCGATGCGCTCTTCCCAGACCGAGTGCTGGTAGACGAACTTGCCGAAGGCGACCCGGCTGGCGAGGCGGCGGCACATCGCCTCCAGCCCCTCTTCCGCCACGCCGATGGTGCGCATGCAATGGTGGATACGCCCCGGCCCGAGCCGACCCTGCGCGATTTCGAAGCCGCGCCCTTCGCCGAGCAGGATGGCATCGGCGGGCAGGCGCACATTATCGAGCGTGATCTCGGCATGGCCGTGCGGCGCGTGATCGTAGCCGTAGACGGTCAGCATCCGCTCCACCGTCACGCCCTCTGCATCCATAGGCAGCAGGATCATCGACTGGCTTCCGTGGCGCGAGCCTTCGGGGTCGGACTTGCCCATACAGATGGCGACCTTGCAGCGCGGATCGCCCGCGCCGCTACTCCACCATTTGCGACCGTTGATCACCCACTCGTTGCCGTCGCGGATGATGCTGGCCTGGATATTCGTCGCATCGGAGGACGCGACGTCGGGCTCGGTCATCAGGAAGGCGGAGCGGATCTCGCCATTCATCAGCGGGGTGAGCCAGCGGTCCTTCTGCTCGCGCGTGCCGTAGCGATAGAGCACTTCCATGTTGCCGGTGTCGGGAGCAGAGCAGTTGAACACCTCGCTCGCCCAGTGGACGCGGCCCATCTCCTCCGCGCACAGGGCATACTCCAGATTCGAAAGCTGCTTTCCCTCGAACTCGAACGAATCGTCCACATGCTCCTGTCCGGAGTGCGGCGGCATGAACAGGTTCCACAGGCCCGCATCGCGCGCCTGCGGCTTCAGTTCCTCGATCACCGGGTTGGGCTGCCAGCGGTCTCCCGCCTCCTCCGCAGCCTTCGCTGCCGCCTTGTAATCGGCCGTGCGCGGGCGAATCGCGGTGTCGATGTAATCTCTGACGCGACCCTGCATGGCGCGCTGCTGCTCACTCAATTCGAAGTTCACTGGGCCTCCTCTCCTATTGTCGGCACCGTTGTTTCGAAGCATCATCGAAATGCACGCTTTTTGGCGGCTTGTCTACATACGCATTTTTCAAGTTTACAAAAAACGCGCTTGGCAAAGGCGGTGTTTTTCGCGAGTTAGCGAGTCGCGTGATGCCTGAAGGAGGACGCATTGAAAGCAGCAGTTTTACGCGCGGTGGGTGAGCCGTTGCAGATCGAGGACGTGGCGATTTCCAAACCCGGCCCGCACGAGGTGCTGATCCGCGCCTCGGCCACCGGCGTGTGCCATTCGGACCTGCATTTCGTGGAGGGCCACTACCCTACACCCATGCCCAGCGTGCTCGGCCATGAATGCGCGGGCGTGGTGGAAAGCGTGGGCAGCGAGGTGCGCACCGTCGCGCCCGGCGATCACGTGGTCACCTGCATCTCCGCCTTTTGCGGCCACTGCGAGTTCTGCGTGGGCGGCCATCTCTCGCTCTGCAACGAGCCCGATACGCAGCGCGCGAAGGATGCAGAACCGCGGCTGGGCACGCCGGAATCGGAAATGCACCAGTTCCTCAACCTCTCCGCCTTTGCCGAGCAATTGCTGGTGCACGCGAATGCCTGCGTGAAAATCCGCAAGGACATGCCGCTCGACCGGGCGGCACTGCTCGGCTGCGCGACGATCACCGCCTACGGCTCGGTGGTGCGCACGGCAGAGGTTCGCCCCGGTCAGAGCGTGGCGGTGATCGGTTGCGGCGGCGTCGGCCTTGCCACAATCAACGCTGCGCAGATCGCAGGCGCAGGCCGGATCATCGCCATCGACCGGGTAGCGGGCAAGGAACAGCTCGCCCGCGATTTCGGCGCGACCGACTTCATCGACGCATCCGAAGGCGATGTGTGGAAGAAGGTACTCGGCCTGACCAGGGGCGGGGTGGACCATGCCTTCGAGGCGATCGGGCTGGCGGCCACGGCGGGCGATGCCTTCCGCATGCTCCGACGCCGGGGCATCGCGACCGTGATCGGGATGATCCCGGTGGGGCAGAAAATCCAGCTCAACGGCTATGAACTGCTGCAGGAAAAGCAGCTGCGCGGCTCGATGATGGGATCGAACCAGTTCCCCGTCGACATCCCGCGCCTCGTCGATTTCTACATGGCCGGCAAGCTGAAGCTCGACGAACTGATCTCGCGCCGCATCCAGCTTTCGCAGGTGAACGACGCGTTCGAGGAAATGAAGAGCGGCACCATCGCCCGCTCGGTCATCACCTTCGAGTGATGAAGTGCGCCGCCGTATCCGTATGCATGTCTGGTATCAGGATGCGAGCTGAATTGGGGGATTGGCTTGGATTGGATTGGATTGGGGTGGAAAGCGGACCTACGGTGCTAGCTGTACCCAGATCGTCGGCACGTCGTATTTCGCTCCCCACTGTTGGACTGCCACCAGCGCAGCGTCGAGCGATACATCATCCCCCGAAAGCGACCGGTAACCGACCCACTCTCCCGACCGCTTCCATGAACCTCCGGTACCGTAGAACTTCCCGTCACTAGCTTCGATAAGGAGCCAACAGCCTTCATCGCCCATGTCAGGCATTTCCTCTCCGGGTGCGAGATAAACCACATTGGGCACATCGGTCAGATAACGGCTTCACTCGAACGTCCGCAATGGGGGCGTTAGCTGCCGCCTGTTGTCATCCTCCCTGTCGCGACGCGATGGGGAGGTGGCGCGCCGCCGCAGGCGGTGTGACGGAGGGGCTGTGGCGCCGCGCATCGGCCCCTCCACCACTCGCTGTGCGAGCGGTCCCCCTCCCCATGAGGCTGCGCCTCACAGGGAGGATTTTGCGTCAGCAATCGGGTCTCAACCCCGCAGGCAGCTTTACCAGCGCCAGCGCGGATTACCCGCCTAAAATTCAAAACAGCTCGCGCAGGTCCGTCTTCAGGATCTTGCCGTTCGCGTTCCTCGGCAGCATCGCATCGGTGAAGACAATGCGCACCGGCACCTTGAAATGCGCCAGCCGCTCGCCGACCCATTCCCGCAGCTCCTCCTCGCTCGCGCTTTCGCCGCTGGCGAGGTGTACCACCGCTGCCGGTTCCTCTCCCAGCTGGCGGTGCGGCAGTCCGATTACGGCTGCATCGGTGACGGCGGGGTGTTCGTAGAGGACGTTTTCCACCTCGCTCGAATAGATGTTCTCGCCGCCCCGGATCACGATGTCCTTCGCCCGGTCGACGATGTAGCAGAAGCCCTCCTCGTCCAGCCGCGCGAGGTCGCCGGTGCGCACCCAGCCATCGACGAAGGTCTGCGCGGTTTCCTCCGGCCTGTTCCAGTAGCCTTTCGCAATCATCGGGCCGCGCGCGTAAAGCTCGCCAACTTCGCCCACGGGAAGCTCGCTCGACCCGTCCGCCGACATGATCTTGAGATCGGCCACGGCCACGGGCGGGCCGCAGCTGTCGGGGCGGTTGAGATAATCCTCCGCGACATGGCCCGTCACCGTGGCCATCGTCTCGGTCATGCCCCAGCCGCTGCCTGGTTCGCAGCCGAACTGCTCGCGGATGCGGCGGACCAGTTCGGGCGCGGCAGGCGCGCCGCCATAGGTGACCAGCTCGAGGCTGGAGAGGTCGTAATCCTTGCGCGCCGGGTGATCGAGCAATTGCCAGGCAATCGTCGGCACACCGCCCGTCAGGTTCACCTTCTCCCGCTCGATGATGCCGAAAGCTTCTTCCGGGTCCCAGTGGTGCATGAACACCATCGTGTGCCCGCTGACGATATAGCCCACCATGGCCGCCGAACAGGCGGTGACGTGGAACAGCGGGATCACCAGCAGCACCGTTTTGCGTTCGGGCTCGGGCGGCATCTCTCCCCGGCGCAGCGGCGCGAAAGCGAGGTTGTACTTGCTGGAGAGCACATTGCTGCACACGCTGCGATGCGAGCCCAGCGCCCCCTTGGGCGCGCCGGTCGTGCCGCTGGTGTAGAATATGGTCGCATTGTCATCCGGCAGCACCAGCGCCTCGGGCAGGTCGCGCTCCGGCAGGTCCGCCCAAGCGTCACTGGCGCCGATGATGTCCTCCAGCCGCTCCGCATTGTCCGGCACGCTGTCCGCTCGCGAGACGATGCAGGTTTGCAGGGCATCCAAGCTGGCGCAACCGGGTGCGACCCGCTCCCACCGCTCGGCATCGCAGATCACCGCCTTGCTGCCGGAATCGGAAAGCCCGAAGGCAAGTTCTTCTGAGGTCCACCAGGCATTGAGCGGCACGCAGATCGCACCAAGCGAGGTGATGGCAAAGAAGGCGACCGACCACTCGGGCAGGTTGCGCATGGCAAGGGCAACGCGGTCGCCCGTGGTCACGCCCTTGTCGCGCAAATGATGCGCCAGCGCCGCCACGGCGCGGAACCATGCGTCGTAAGTAACCCGCTCTTCCTCATAGATGGTGCATAGCGCATCCCCATGCGTGCGCCCGGCCAGCGCGATGTTGCGTAACGAGGCGGGCGCATTCTTCCATACGCGGGTCGGTCTGCCGCCGATCTCCACCTCTTCCATCTCGAAAGGCTGTCCGGGCGCGGTGAGCATCTGGCGCACCTCCGCACGGGTTTTCGCCGGCCAGTTTTCCGGCGGCGACCAGGGGCCGCCGCTCTGCTTCTGCGTGCGGGACTTTATGGTGGGCATGTCTCTCTCCTTGCAGCGAAGATAACCGCGAGAAGCCCGCTTCCGCAAGCCACGAAAGGATGAATCTGAAAAATGGGTATGACGGGATTGCGTCCTGCCGAAATAGCGATACGGTGCACGACGGAACGAGAGGTATGGGGGAGCAATTATGCCACTGCCGGAACTGCGCGATGCGGCATCGCTGGGGTTCGATGCCGCGCGGCTCGACCGGATCGGAGCCTTCCTGGAAGCGGCTTATGTAGGCCCCGGTCGCCTTCCCAATGCCGAGATACTGGTCGCCCGCGACGGGCAGCCTGTCTATCATGCAAAGGCCGGTACGCTGGGTGAAGGCCGCGGCGAATTGCCAGCCAACGCGCTGTTCCGCATCGCCTCCATGACCAAGCCTGTCACCTCGATCGCCTTCATGCAGCTGGTGGAACAGTGCAAGGTCGCGCTGGAGGATCCTGTCACTCGTGTCCTGCCTGAACTCGGCTCCCTGGGCGTCTATGCGGGAGGTGGCGGAGACGTGCCGTTCAGGCCGACGCGCCCCGCACCCCCCATTCGCTTCGTGGACCTGCTCACCCACATGGCGGGCTTCACCTACGGCCTGCAGAACCGCACGAACGTGGATGCAGCCTATCGCAGCGCAGGGATCGACCTCGCGCGTTCGCTGTCTTCCGACGACTATATCGAAAAGCTGTCGCGCATTCCCCTGCAACACGCTCCGGGCGAGCGCTGGACATACTCGGTGGCCACCGACGTGCTGGGCATCGCTATCGAGCGATTGTCCGGGCAGAGGCTGGGCGAGTATATTCGCGAACATATCTTCGGCCCGCTCGGCATGGAGGAGACCGCCTTCGACCTGCCGAAGGAGGCGCGCACGAGGCTGGTCGATTCCCATGCCTTCCAACCGGGGGACAAGCCGCGTCGCGTAGAGGCAGGATCCGAAAGCGCGCATTTCGCGCCCTCCAGCTTTCATAGTGGAGGCGGGGGCCTCGTCAGCACTATTGCCGATTACCACCGCTTCTGCGCCATGCTTCTTGGCGGCGGCGCACTGGATGGCGCGCGGATCATCGCGCCAAAGACGCTGGACCTGATGACGGCAAACCATCTTCCAGGCGGAGCCGACCTGACCGAAATGAGCGATGCGCTATTCTCCGAGGCCAGCAATGCGGGCACGGGCTTCGGCCTCGGCTTCGCGGTGGTTACCGATCCGGCGCGCACACTGATGCCGGCAAGTCGCGGCGAATATTACTGGGGCGGCGCCTATTTCACCGCCTTCTTCGTCGACCCGCTGGAAGGGATCACGATGGTGTTCATGACGCAGCTCTACCCTTCCAACGTCTACCCCATCCGGCGCCAGTTGAAGACGCTGATCTACTCGGCACTGGTCGACAGCAGGGCATGATGCGGCTTCCATGTTACAGCATACCGGGAAGAAGATACCCTATGTTCAAATTGCTTGCGTAAGCGGAGGCAACAACGCACAGTAGTGGAAAGAAGAGGAGAGGACGCCATACCGCGTGTTGCAAACGCAGGCGACGAACCGGCACACCGGGGTCGCAATGCGGGCACGCAAGGCGTCTTCTCCCGAAAAGAAGCGATATAGTTGGGAGAGAGCTATGAAGTCGTCATTCCGTCAGTCCATCGCCTATGGTGCGCTTGCCAGTGCGCTGCTTTGCATTCCTTCGATGGCCGCTGCGCAGCAAACGCCCGCGGCGCAGGGCGACCTTGCCGAAGGCGCCGATATCGAGGAGCCGGAGGAGCCCGAAAGCCCCTCGGCAGGAGATCCCTACACCATCGTGGTGACCGCGCAGGGCCGCGCCCAGTCGCTGGCAGACGTACCGATCGCGGTATCCGCCATTTCCGGTGAACTGCTGGAACAGGCAGGCACTACCGACATCCGCGAACTGAACCAGATCGCCCCTTCGCTGCTCATCTCGTCCACCGGTAACGAGGCCAACGGCTCGGCCCGTATCCGCGGTATCGGCACGGTGGGTGACAATGCCGGTCTCGAAAGCTCGGTCGCGGTGTTCATCGACGGGGTCTATCGCTCGCGTTCGGGCAATGCGTTGTCCGAACTCGGGCCGATCGACCGGGTGGAAATCCTGCGCGGTCCGCAGGGCACGCTGGGCGGGCGCAATTCCTCGGCCGGCCTCATCAACATCTACACCGCCCCGCCCGAGTTCGAGACGAGCGCCTACGGAGCTTTCACCTACGGCAATTACGATACGATCCGCGCCGAGGCCGGGTTCAACGTGCCGTTCGGCGACACGCTCGCCGCCCGCGTAGACGGCGTCTATTTCAAGCGCGACGGTTTCTACAACGACGTGATCAACGACGTCGACGTGAACAATCGCGACCGCTACCTGGTGCGCGCGCAGGCGCTGTTCGAGCCGAATGCGGATGTCAGCTTCCGCCTCGTCGCAGATTATTCGAAGAAGGACGAGGCCTGCTGTGCCGCCACCTTCGTGCAGCCGGGTTTCGCACCGCTCGCAACGGTCAGCCCCGGCCTCGATCCGTATGCCCGGCCCGAGCCCGGCAGCCCGGCGCTTACCAGCACGTCGAACCCGATCGTCAACGCACTGCTTGGCCTGGGCCAGGATCCGCGCGCGCTTACGCAGGATACGTTCAACCGCGACATCTACCTGACGCCCGGTCGCACCTACGACGGCGAGACCGAGGATTACGGCGTTTCGGGCGAACTCAACTGGAGCTTCGGCAACGCCTCGCTCACATCCATCACGGGTTACCGGGAATATTCGAACTTCCAGGGATCGGATACCGACTACACGACGGTGGACCTGCTCTACCGCGCGCCCAACGAATTTGGCGGTGCCCGCTATTTCGAGACCTTCACGCAGGAGCTCCGTCTACAGGGAACGGCCTTCGACGACAGGCTGGACTGGCTTGTCGGCGGCTATTACGCGAACGAAAGCCTGCGAGTGCAGGACAATCTGCGTTTCGGCGAGCAGTACGGCAATTTCGTCAATTGCCGCCTCGCCATCGCGATCAACCCTGCCCTGCTGAACCCTTCGGCGGACAATTGCTTCGGCCAGAACATCCTGGCCTTGCAAGGGGCCAATAACGGAGCGGGCGCGTTCGGCCCGGCCACTCCACTGATCATTGCCGGCATCAACAATCTGGCGCAGGTGCGCGATGTCGGCGGCACCGGCGACATCTACAACCAGGAGAGCGACAACTTCGCCCTGTTCACGCACAACATCGTGCACCTCACGGACAAGCTCGATCTGACGCTGGGCCTTCGCTACACCAACGAAACCAAGGATTTCGACGCCACCTTCGGCAACGACAATACGATCTGCCCCACCAACAGGGCGCTGCTCTCGCCGTTGTTGCAGGTGCCGTCGCTGGCAGGGCTTGCCGGTGGCATCATTTCGCTGTCGTGCCAGGGCAATTCCACGTCCGAGCTGGATGGTGTTACCCTTGCCGATACCCGGGACGAGGACGAGTTCACCGGTACGGCCGTCCTGTCCTACCAGCCCAACCCCGACACGCTGCTCTATGCCAGCTACTCCCGCGGCTACAAGGCGGGCGGTTTCAACCTGGATCGTTCGGCCCTGTCGAACCCGGTTTTCTTCAATGTGAACACGCTGGATCCTTCCTCGCTGCAATTCGCGGAGGAGACGGTCAACGCCTTCGAGGTTGGCGTGAAATACTCGACCCGGCCCTTCTCCGTCAGCGTCGCTGCGTTCCGGCAGGAATTTTCTAACTTCCAGCTCAACACCTTCAACGGCTCGGTTTTCCTCGTGCAGAATATCAACTCCTGCGGAACCGACCTTGGCGGTGCCGATATGGATGACAGCGCCACCACCGGTGCATGCGATCCCGACGATGTGCAGCCCGGCGTCGTCGCGCAGGGCGTAGAGCTGGAAACGACGGTGTCGCCTGTGCGTGACCTGTCCTTCACGTTCGGCGCGACCTATGCCGATACCAGCTACGAGGACAATCTGATCGGAGACGACAGCGGTGCCCCGCTCGATCCGGCCCTGCGGCTGCTGCCGGGAGACAACCTCTCGAACGCGCCGGAAATCACGGTGACGAGTTCGGTCAGCTGGACGCCGGAGCTTACCAGTTCGGGCATCCGGGGCCTGTTCTTCCTCAACGGACGCATGGTGAGCGACTACAACACCGGTTCCGACCTTCTCTATGGCAAGGAGCAGGACGCCTATGTCACGGTGAACGGCAGGGTGGGCATCACCGGCCCTGACCGGGCCTGGGCGCTGGAGCTGTGGGCCAACAACCTGTTCGACGTCGATTACACGCAGGTTGCCTTCAACACCCCCTTCGTCGCGCCGCAGCAGACCTATTCGGCCTATCTGGCCGAGCCGCGCACCTACGGCATCACGGTACGCGCCGGCTTCTAGTCAGCCTGCCTGCCACAATTCTTGGAAAGGGCCGGAGCGCGTTTTTCCGGCCCTTCCCTTTTCTAGCCAAGGTCGCCCGAGCGTATGTCCTTTGCCGAAATTCTGACGCTGGAACAGGCGGACGACCACGTCTGGACGGGACGCCCGGGCCCCGGCGTCGGCATGCGCCTTTTCGGTGGCCATGCATTGGCCCAGGCGCTGATGGCGGCTTGCGAGGCGGAGGAGAACGACCGGCTGCCGCACTCCCTGCATGCCAGTTTCCTGCGCCCCGGCCACGCCGATGCGCCACTTCGCCTCGAGGTGACGACGCTGGGCGAAGGGCGCAGCTTTGCGCGGCGCCGCGTCGATGCCTGGCAAGATGAACTCCACGTCCTGACCATGACGGTATCCTGCCAGGCCGAGGAGACCGGCTTCCATCATGCAGACCCGCTCCCCGACGTCGGCGATTTCGAGACTGCACGCCAGGCCCTGAGAAAGTGGCGCGAAAAGCAGGACGATCTCGAACGCCTGCCCGTCATCGGCGGACTCTCGCTACGGCCGGTCGAAGTAGTCCCGCTGGATGTCGAATCGCTGTTCGGCAACACCGCACAGCCGCCCCGCTCGGCGATATGGATGCGCGCGCGACCAGGCGAATGGGGCAGCCCCTTCGCCTCCCGCGCCCAGCTTGCCTATGCGTCGGACATGCTGTTCCTGCGCAACGCGCTGCTTCCCCACGGAGTGCGTCCGGGTGAGGACGGCGTGCAGATCGCCAGCCTCGATCACACCATCTGGTTTCACGAAACGCCGGACTTCAGCCAGTGGCATCTTTATGCGACTGAAAGCCCCTGGGCTGGCGGTGCCCGCGGCTTGAGCCTGGGCCACTTCTTCTCGCAGGACGGGAGAATGATCGCGACTGTCGCACAGGAAAACCTCATGCGCGTGACCGATGGCCGTCTGGATCACGCCCGCGATTGATATTTGGGGCGGGATCCTGCTCGCCGCTTACTCGCCTGCCTGGGCCAGCAGGCGGCGTGCCTGCACCAGATGAGGCCTGTCGATCATCTTGCCGTCCAGTTGCAGGGCGCCCGCACCGGGATTGGCCTCGAAGGCATCGACGATGGCCTGCGCACGCGCGACTTCGTCTGCCGAAGGAGCGAAGGCTTCGTTGATAACCGACACCTGCGCCGGGTGGATCGCCATCATGCCAACGAAGCCATCGCGCCGCCCGCGCGCGGCATAGGCTGCCAGCCCGTCAGTGTTCCTGATGTCGGGATATACGGTCTCGATGGCGGGAACGCCCGCTGCGTGCGCTGCAAACAACGTAAGGCTTCGCACCATTTCGTAAGGCGAGGTATAGCTGCCGTCGGCTTCGCGCGCCGTCGTGGCCCCGATGGCAGCGGGAAGGTCCTCCGCCCCCCAGGTGAGGCCCATCAACGGGGTGGTTACCTCGCGATACGTGCCAAGTTCGAAGATCGCCGCCGCGGTTTCCGTGCAGATGGGAAGCACGGGAATTGGCGCTCCGTCCATCATCCTTGCCAGCCCTGCGATGCTTTTCGCGCCTTCGGCCTTGGGCAGCATCACTCCGGCAGGTGGACACGGAAGCACGGCGGCCAGGTCGCGCGCGGTCTCGTCCCCATCGAGGGGATTGACGCGCACGATCACCGGTACCTCAGGCGGGGATTGCAGGAACTCGGCAACCGCTTCCCTCCCCTTCACCTTGTTTTCCGGAGCGACCGAATCCTCAAGGTCGATGATGATTGCATCGGCACCGCTCTCCGCCGCCTTGGCAAAGCGTTCCGGCCGGTCGGCGGGCACGAACAGCAGGCTGCGCAGCCTCATGCCTCGCGCCCCGTGATGAGCGCCATGCGCAGGCATTCGCACACCACCTCGTCCCGCTGGTTGAGCAGGCGATGCCGGAAGGTGACGATGCCGGAGCCGGGACGCGACTTGCTCTCGCGCTTTTCCACGACCTCGGTCTCGGCATGCAGCGTGTCGCCAAGGAAAGTGGGCTTGGGATGGCTCAGCTTGTCATAGCCCAGATTGGCCACCAGCGTACCCAGCGTCGTATCGCCGACGGAGAGGCCGACCATCAGCGCAAAGGTGAAGGTGCCATTGACCAGGATCTGCCCGAACTCGCTTTCCCGTGCGGCTTCTGCATCGAGATGCAGCGGCTGCGGATTGTGCGTCATGGTTGAGAACAGCAGGTTGTCCGTCTCGGTCACCGTTCGGCGAATGTCGTGGGCGATCGTCTCACCGATTTGCCATTCATCGTAGAACTTTCCGGGCATCAGTCTGCTTCCTTCCCTGGCACGCTGGCGGCCCTGCCATCTAGGTTCGCGCTTGTCGATGAAGCAGCGGTGGAGAGCTTGCAATTGCAAGGTTCCGGGACAGGCACGCTGGAAGCGCGCCGGCCCGAAGCATCAATGCGAAATCACAGAGCCTCCACGATGGTGACATTCGCCATGCCGCCACCTTCGCACATCGCCTGCAGGCCATAGCGCCCGCCGCGCGCCTTCAGGGCGTGGATCAGCGTGGCCATCAGCTTCGTTCCGGTAGCGCCAAGTGGATGGCCCAGCGCAATCGCGCCGCCATTCAAGTTCAGCTTCTCCGGATCCGCGTCCAGCGCCTGCAACCACGCCAGCGGGACCGAGGCGAAGGCTTCGTTCACTTCGAACAGGTCGATGTCTGCAAGGTTCATGCCGGTCCTCGCCAAAGCCTTGCGCGTCGCCGCAATCGGTTCCTCCAGCATGATGACAGGATCGCCGGCGCTGACGGAGAAATGGTGCAACCTCGCGAGCGGGACGAGATCGTGATCCTTCAGCGCCCGCTCGCTCACCACCAGCACGCCAGAGGCACCGTCGGTCATCTGGCTCGCATTGGCTGCAGTGATCGAACCGCCCTCGGTGATCGGCTGGATCTCGGCCATCTTTTTCATCGTGCCACCACGCCGCACGCCTTCGTCCGTACTGATCACGCCTTTTCCAGCCTTAACTGGCACGATCTCGTCCTCGAACGCACCGCTATCGATGGCCGCGCCTGCCTTGGCATGGCTTTCCAGCGCGAAGGCGTCCATTGCCTCGCGCGTGATACCGTACTTGTCGGCAATGGCCTGCGCACCGTGGAACTGGCTGAATCCTGCCACTCCGAACCGCTTCTGGATCGAGGACGGCCAGGGACCCGTGCCGACACCGTTTTCCACATGGATCTGCCAGTTGGAATTCATCGGCACGCGCGTCATGCTTTCCGCGCCCGCCGCGATCACTACGTCCTGCGTGCCCGACATGACCGCCTGAGCAGCGAACTGAAGGGCCTGCTGCGACGATCCGCACTGCCGGTCGATCGTCACCGCCGGCGTGCTCTGGGGCAATTTCGAGGCCAGCACACAATTTCGTCCGAAAGCGAAGGCCTGCTCGCCAGCCTGTGTCACGCAGCCGAGAATTACGTCTTCGATAGCGGCGGGATCGATACCGGAGCGATTCACCAGCGCATCGAGCACCGTGGCACCAAGATCGGCGGGGTGGACGCCGACCAGTCCGCCCTTACGGGCCCGGCCGCCCGGGGTCCGGACGGCTTCCACAATATAGGCTTCGGCCATGCTGGCTCCGTTTTGCGACAGTCGCGCCCGCCCTTCTGAGCAAAGGCGACAGTCTCGTCCAGCCGCATTGTCCAATAGGAATGCCAGGCATGCTGCCGAAAGGCTCGGCCCGATTCAGCGTGAGGGTGTAAACCCGAAACGCTTTTCGAGTTCGGCCCTTGTCGCGGTTTCAGGCTCGACATCCAGATTAGCGATGTAGAGCTGTTGCCGGTAGACGCCCGGCGAAATCTCGCGCCACCAGGGCATGTCCAGCGGACCATTATACTGCTCGAGGTAAGCAAGGTACGCGTCGAGCGTCGCGAAGGTGCGGCCGCGCGAAAACGGAAGATTGGCCACACCGCCCTCACCAGCCGGTTGTTCGGAATGTTGCATAGCGTTCTTTAGCGTCGTGTCCTGGTCCGACGCGTTCGCGCAAGAAACAGGCACTAGAAGAAGTAAAAAATATCCGAGCTTCGGCATTTAAATACCTCGATCAAGGAATCGGGAATGAGGCGTCAATTTTACCACAAAAATTCAAGAAGAAAATTAGTGCGAATAAGGCCGAAGTCAATTGCAGTTGAAACGAAACTATGCTGACTTCCGGGAATCACCGCACTCACGGGGAGGGCGGCTAATGGGGACCCCTGCAATGGCCGAGACATATCTGCGTTCCGGATGGGACGAATTCTATGGCGACGATTACGCGCGACCGGTTGAAGACCGGGACTACATCCTGAAGTTCGACTGGTCGACGCTCGCTGCCCAGGTACCGAGTGTAATCGATACGCACGCAAACGGCGTAACCTATGGCGGAACACTTGGTGACGGCGGTGGTGGCGAAGATCTGATTGCCATCGAACTGACAGCCGGCACCACTTACTCGTGGTCCTACCGCGGCACCGAGATCGGTGGCATCGCCGATCCCTACCTGACCTTGCTCGATGGTGACATGAACGTCATCCAGATCGACGATGATGGCGGCCTTGGCGTTACCTCGCAAATCACTTTCACGGCGACCGAAACGGGCACGTTCTACCTCGCCGCCACCTCGTGGTACGAAACCGTCGGTATCAGCGGTTTCGACACCGGCGACTACACGATCGTGGAATGGACGCAGGACGCGACGGACGATGCGCCGGCTTCCTTCGCCACAACTTTCGAACTGGCCGTCGGCACGAACTATGCCTACGTCGATGACATCGACGATGTCGATGTCTACACCCTCAACGTGTCGGCGGGACAGCTCTACTCGCTGACCTACGCGGGCGGTGTCTCTGGCGCTGCCGACTGGGACGGCGAGCCCGGCGAGAATATCGGTGTGCTTCAGCTGTATGACGGCGCCGGCAACCTGCTGGCCGAGAACCTCAACTATGAAAGTGCCGTCAGCTACTTCGCCGAAGAGGACACCACCCTCTACGTCGTGACCCAGCCGTTCGATGGTACGGGTGGCTATACGCTCGACGTCCAGCAGCTTAACCCGGCCGATTACGACCCCCTCGAATCCCTGGACTGGGACAGCGCAGGCAATGTCGAGCCCATCTACGTAGGTGAAGTGCCGACGGTTTACGTCTACTTCGGCGAAGCGGGCGAAAACTTCGGCCAGGCCGACCCGGAAGACCCCACGCAGGAGATGGTCACCTTCGGCTGGGAGCAGTACCAGATCGACGCCGTGATGGATGCGCTGCAGACGCATTATACTCCAATCACGGGTCTCACCTACGTCCAGACCGACGATCAGGACATCGCGCAGTTCCGTCTCGCGACGACCGAAAACCTGACGTTCGGCGCGCGCTTCTACCCGCAGGACGATGCGGCCTACGGTGACCTTTCCGGCGTCGGCACGTTCAACCTCTTGAGCGGCGGCTTCGGCTCCGATCCCGCCAGCCTCGATCCGGGCGGCTTCTCCTATGCCGTGGTATTGCACGAATTCGGCCATGCCCACGGCGTCGCGCACCCGCACGACACCGGCGGCGGCTCGGAGATCATGCTGGGCGTGGGCAACAGCGCCTCGCTGGGTATCTACGACCTCAACCAGGGCGTCTATACAGTGATGTCCTACAATGACGGCTGGGTGACCCACCCCGATGGGGAGCGCACCTATTCGGCTGCTACGCGCGGCAACGGCTGGAGCGAATCGCTCGGCGCCTTCGATATCGCCGTGCTGCAGGACCGCTACGGCGTTCACGAGAACAATAGCGGCAACGACATCTATCGCCTGACCGACGTGCAGGCCGATGCTTCCTATATGACGATCTGGGATACCGGCGGCACGGACGAGATCCGTTACGATGGCGATTCCGACGTTCGCATCGACCTGATGGCGGCTACCCTCGACTACACGCCCACGGGCGGAGGCGTCGTGTCCTTCGTGGATGGTGTCTACGGCGGTTATACCATCGCCAATTCGGTGGTCATCGAGGTCGCCCGCGGTGGTGACGGCAATGACGTGCTGATCGGCAACGAGTATGCCAACACACTCTGGGGCGGCAAGGGTGACGACACCCTGATGGGCCGCGATGGTGACGACGTGCTCCGCGGCGAGAACGGCGACGATACGATCGACGGTGGCGCCGGCGACGACGAGATCCACGGCGCAAACGGCAACGACACGATCAACGGCGGTGCCGGTCGCGATACGATCTTCGGCGGAAACGGCGACGACACGATCAATGGCGGTGCGGGGAACGACCTGCTCCGCGGCGGCGGAGGCAGCAACACGTTCGTCTTCGACACCTTCGACGGATCATACGACAAGGTGAACGGCTACAACGCCAAGAAGGACAGCATCGAGATCGATAGCGATGGCAGTGCCGCCTTCCGGGACGTGAAGGGCGGTACCGAGCTGTATGTCGACGGACAGCTGGTGGCGATGTTCAACGGCACAAAGCTGGCCGACATGCTGGGCGAAGTGGAAGGCGCGACTGTCTACGGCGTCCCCACGGAGGCTTCCTCGGATTATTCAGCTACGCCAACCGAGATGTACATGATGCACCTGATGAACGAGCACATTGCCTGACACTGCAGATCATCATGCTTCTTGCGGGCCGGGGGACTATCGTCCTCCGGCCCGTTTTCTTTGGGGGCAGGCGCTTGCCATGTTTCGCCTCCGATGCATTTCGAAGCGTCCTGCAATTTCCGGTATGGAACGCAGTAATTTCCGCCTTCGCGATTTCGTCGAGGGTTTGCGGGAACGATGGGTGCTCCCAGCGTCTTCTATTAGCGAGCCCAATTTTCTCGCAACGATCATGACGACCAATTCGCTGGACGCCCGCTACCCTCATGGCATTTCTCAAACGACAGCTGCAGAAGCCGATGCATGGAACGGTGATGCCGCGCTCGGCGCGCCAGCATTCGGGAAGGCATTTGACGACGCGTCTCTCGAGTGATCGTCAATCACAATCGGCCCTCTTCACAACTCACGGTGAATGCCAATGATGCAAGCCAAGCCAGTCGCCGAAACCGCAAAACGCAAAACCGCCAGCAAGCTGCGAGAGCTGCCTCGGCTGGTTCTGGAAGATCTCTCTCCAGCGATCGAAGGAGGAGAATTCCCGGTCAAGCGGGTGGTCGGCGACGAGGTTGCGGTGGAGGCTACGCTGTTCGGTGATGGCCACGAGCAGCTTGCTGCCGAATTGCAATGGCGAGCTATCGACGAAAGAAAGTGGGAACGCACTTCGATGGAAGAGCTTGCCAACGATCGCTGGGCGGCGTCATTTTCGCTCGAACGCCTCGGGCGCTACGAATATGTCGTGGAAGGCTGGCTGGACCGCTTCGGCGGCTTCCGCCGCGATTTTCGCAAGAAGCTGGACGCCGGCGTTGCGCAGGACGTGGACCATGCCGAGGGGCGGCAACTGGTCGAGGAAGCTGCCGCTCGCTCAAAGGGCAAGATCGCGACCGCGCTAAAGAAGCGGCTGGCAGCGCTGGAGAAAGCTGAAGGGGAGCAGAGCGCGTGCCTGCTGCTGGACGACGATCTCGCCGCACTGATGCACGAGGCGGACGACCGCCCGCACGCGATCCGCTCCGCCCCGCAGCCGGTCGATGCCGAGAGGATCGCCGCGCGCTTTTCCAGCTGGTACGAGCTCTTCCCACGCTCCATGACCGACGACAAGGGACGGCACGGCACCTTTGCCGACGTGATCGACCACCTCCCGCGCGTGCGCGACATGGGCTTCGACACCCTTTATTTCCCGCCGATCCACCCCATCGGCAAGACCAACCGCAAGGGCCCCAACAACACCCTCACCCCCGAGGAAGGCGATCCCGGCAGTCCCTATGCCATCGGCAGCGCGGAAGGCGGGCACGATGCCATCCATCCCGAACTCGGCACCTTTGAGGATTTCGACAGGCTGGTGAAGGAAGCCGCGAAGCAGGGGCTGGAGATCGCGCTCGACTTCGCCATCCAGGCCGCACCCGACCATCCGTGGCTGAAGGAGCATCCCGGCTGGTTCTCGTGGCGGCCCGACGGCAGCATGAAATATGCCGAGAACCCGCCCAAGAAGTACCAGGATATCGTCAATGTCGATTTCTACGGCCCGGACGCCGTGCCGGGCCTGTGGGAAGCGCTGCGCGACGTGATCCTGCTATGGGTCGACCACGGAGTGAAGACCTTCCGCGTCGACAATCCGCACACCAAGCCACTTCCCTTCTGGGAATGGATGATCGGCGAGGTGCGCAGCCAGCATCCCGACGTCATCTTCCTGTCCGAGGCCTTTACCCGCCCGACCATGATGTATCGCCTCGCCAAGGTCGGCTTCAGCCAGTCCTACACCTATTTTACCTGGCGCAACGAGAAGCAGGAGCTGATCGACTACATCACCGAGCTGACGACCGAGGCGCCGAAGGATTTCTACCGCCCGCATTTCTTCGTTAACACACCCGACATCAACCCGGTCTTCCTGCAAAAGGGCGGGCGCCCCGCGCACCGCATCAGGGCTGCGCTGGCGGCGACGCTGTCGGGCCTGTGGGGCGTCTATTCGGGGTTCGAGCTGTGCGACGCCACTCCGCTGGGGCCGGACAAGGAAGAGTATCTCGACAGCGAGAAATACGAGATCCGCCCGCGCGAATGGCGAAGCTCGAACGATATCGTGGACGACATCACTCGCTTCAACGAACTGCGCCGCCAGTATCCTGCGCTGCAGACGCATCTTAACACGCAATTCTATCTTGCGCATAACGACAATATTATCTGGTACGGCAAACCCTCGGCCGATGGGTCGGAGATGATCATGGTCATGGTCAGCCTCGATCCGCATTATCCGCAGGAATGCGATTTCGAGGTTCCGCTCTGGGAGTTCGGCCTTGGAGACGACGACTCCCTGGCGGTCGAAGACCTATTCGGGGGCTATCACTTCGAATGGCACGGCAAATACCATCACATCGCGCTCGATCCCGATGAGCCATTCCGCGTCTGGCGCCTGACCAAGCCGGGAGAGGCTGCATGAACAAGCACAGTGCACCCCCCACCATGACCGCCACCGTAACGGGTTCGGACGATCCCTACTGGTACAAGGACGCGGTGATCTACCAGCTTCATGTGAAGAGCTTCTTCGATTCCAACAATGACGGGATCGGGGACTTTGCAGGGCTGATGGAGAAGCTGGACTACGTCGCCGATCTCGGCGTGACGGCCATCTGGCTGCTGCCCTTCTATCCCTCACCCCGGCGCGACGACGGGTATGACATCTCGGACTATACCGATGTCTCGCCCGATTACGGCACGATCGAGGAAGCCCGCGCTTTTGTGGAGGCTGCGCATGAACGCGGTATCCGCGTGATCACCGAGTTGATCATCAACCACACCAGCGACCAGCACCCGTGGTTTCAGGCCGCCCGCAAGGCTCCGCCCGGCAGCCCGGAGCGCGACTTTTATGTGTGGTCGGACGACGACAAGCTCTACTCGGGCACGCGCATCATCTTCCTCGACACCGAGAAATCCAACTGGACCTGGGACGAGGAGGCGGGCGCCTATTTCTGGCACCGCTTCTATTCGCACCAGCCGGACCTCAATTTCGACAATCCCGAAGTACTGAAGCGCGTGCTGGAAGTGATGCATTTCTGGCTCGATGCCGGGATCGACGGGCTGCGGCTCGACGCGATCCCCTATCTGATCGAGCGCGACGGCACCTCGAACGAGAACCTCCCCGAAACGCACGACGTGCTGAAAAAAATCCGCGCCGACCTCGACGAGCATTACGAAGGCAAGATGCTGCTGGCCGAGGCGAATATGTGGCCCGAGGACACGCAGGCCTATTTCGGCGAGAAGGAGACCGGCAAGGGATCGATTTCCGACGAATGCCACATGGCTTTCCACTTCCCCCTGATGCCGCGCATGTACATGGCCGTGGCGCAGGAAGACCGCTTTCCCATCACCGACATCATGCGCCAGACGCCCGACATCCCCGACGATGCGCAATGGGCGATCTTCCTGCGCAACCATGACGAGCTGACGCTGGAAATGGTCACCGATGCAGAGCGCGACTACCTATGGAACACTTACGCCGCCGATCGGCGCGCGCGCATCAACCTTGGCATTCGCCGCCGCCTAGCCCCGCTGATGGAACGCGACCGTCGGCGTATCGAACTCATGAACGCCCTCCTGCTGACCATGCCCGGCACGCCGGTGCTCTATTACGGCGACGAAATCGGCATGGGCGACAACATCTTCCTTGGAGACCGCGACGGCGTGCGCACGCCCATGCAGTGGTCGCCCGATCGCAACGGAGGATTTTCCAAGGCCGACCCGGCGGCACTCAGCCTGCCGGTGATTCAGGATCCGCTCTATGGCTATGAAGCGGTGAATGTGGAAGCGCAGGAGCGTGACCGCCATTCGCTACTAAACTGGATCAAGCGCATGCTGGCCGTGCGGAAGGAACACCAGGCCTTCGGACGCGGTTCGCAGACTTTCCTGCGCCCGCGCAACCGCCGCATCCTCGCCTATCTGCGCCAGCATGGTCAGGAGACGATCCTGTGCGTCGCCAATCTCAGCCGCACCGCGCAGGCAGTGGAGCTCGACCTGCACCAGATGGAAGGCTTCACCCCGGTGGAGCTATCAGGCGGCACTGCTTTCCCACGGATCGGCCAGCTGCCCTACATGCTCACCTTGCCCCCTTACGGCTTCCTGTGGTTTGAACTGACCGAGGAAACCGACGCACCGGACTGGGCATCCTCCGCGCCCGGCGCCGAGGTGGAGCGGCATACATTCGTGCTTCGGCCCGATCTCGCCGATGTGACAACCGGCGAGAACAGCACAGTCCTGCGGCGCGATATCCTGCCCGATTACCTTCCCCATCGCCGCTGGTTCGGTGCGAAGGACGAGACAATCGAGGCGGTAGAGTTCTTAGCCGTTACCCCCCTCCCCGGTCATGACGATCTGTTACTGAGCGAGATCGCCGTCACAACCGCCAGCGGCACGGCGCGCTATGCCCTGCCGCTCGGCATTGCATGGGAAGGAGAACAGAACGGGCCATTCGCATCCAACCTTGCCATCGCGCGGGTCCGGCGCGAGCGTACGGTCGGCCTGCTGACCGATGGCTTCTCGCTGGGCGAATTCGCGGGCTCGGTACTCTCCGGAATGCGCGATGGGTCCGTCATGCCGGCAGAAGGCGGTGAATTGCGCTTCGAGGCGACGGACCAGTTCGATATCGATCTCGAGGCGGAGCCCGAGTGGATTGCCGCCGAACAGTCAAACAGCACCATGATCGTGGGCAGCAAGGCCGTGCTCAAGCTGCTGCGCAAGCTGGCGCCGGGGATACATCCCGATGCCGAAATGGTCCGCTACCTTGCCGATAACGGCTTCGCAGGCGTCCCGCCGGTGCTGGGTACGGTGAAGCGTATCGAGAATGGCGAGGAAACGCTTCTGATGCTCGCGCAGGAATTCGTCTACAACCAGGGCGATGGCTGGCAGTGGACGCTGGGCTCGCTCGAACGGCTGGCGACTGATACCGACTGGAGCTTCTCCAACTACGAGAACTTCGCCACCAATCTCGGCCGGCGGCTGGGACAGATGCACCAGACCCTGGCGCGCGAGACGGACGACGCCGCTTTCGCGCCCGAGCCTCTCGATGCAGAGGGCGCAGAAGCGCTGGCGGAGCGGATCGGCAGTGAGGTGGACCGCGCGATTGCTCGCATGGGAGACGAGTACAGTCTCGCCGACAAGGCAGCGGCCCTCAAGTCGCGCATTGCTGAGGTAGCGAAATCCGCCATCGGTACGCCGCGCACGCGCATCCACGGCGACCTTCATCTCGGGCAGGTGCTGGTCACCGGCAGCGACGTGATGATCATCGATTTCGAGGGTGAACCCACGCGTCCGCTGGCCGAACGCCGCGGCAAGGATATTCCCCTGCGTGACGTGGCGGGCCTCGTCCGCTCCTTCGATTACGCCGCCGCCGTTGCCGAGCGCAGCCGCCCCGCCGCCGCTGACACGTGGGAAGCGCGCGCCGAGGAAGGCGTTGCAAGGTTCCGCACGCGCGCCATCGATGCGTTCCTCGAAGGCTACGGCTTCGATACCGAGAGCGAGCGCGATCCGCTGCTCGACCTCTTTATTCTCGAGAAGGCGGCATACGAGGTCTCGTATGAAGCCGCCAACCGGCCCGACTGGATCGAGGTGCCCGCCCAGGGCCTCGCCCGCGCTGCCGATAGATTGCTTTCCGGAGACGCCAATTGACCGTTCACGACGATATCCTGAGCTCCGCCGCAGCGGCCCTTTTCGAAGGGCGTCTCGATGATCCCTTCGCCCTCTTGGGTCCCCACGCATCCAAAGGCGGCACCTTGGTGCGCACCTTCCAGCCGGGGGCCGAGAAAGTGGAACTGGTCACCCGCAAGAAAGCTGCAAAGCGCGGCACGATGGAGGAAGTCGGACCCGGCCTGTTCGTCGGCAAGCTCGGAAGAAAGGGCGACTATGCGCTGCGCGTTACATGGCCCGGCGGGGTGCAGCAGGTTACCGAGGACCCTTACTCCTTCGGCACGGTGCTGTCCGATTACGACCTCCACCTGTTTGCCGAGGGGCGCCATCTCGAACTCGCCAAGGTCTTCGGCGCGCAGCCGACCGAGATGGACGGCGTGCCCGGTGTCGCCTTCTCAGTATGGGCGCCCAATGCGCGGCGCGTGTCCGTTGTCGGCGAATTCAACACCTGGGATGGCCGCCGCCACCCGATGCGGCTCCGGCATTCGGCAGGCGTGTGGGAGCTCTTCATCCCCCGACTTGCAGCAGGCGAGCTGTACAAATTCGAAGTCGCAGGCCAGGACGGCAATGTTGTCCAGAAGGCCGATCCGCTCGCCCGCGCCACGGAGGTGCCGCCCGGCACGGCCTCCATCGTGGCCCCGAAACCCGATTTCACCTGGTCCGACGATGACTGGATGGCAGGCCGCGCCGCTCGCCATGCGCCCGATGCGCCGATCTCGGTATACGAGGTGCACGCCGGATCGTGGATGGCGGACGAGGACGGCAACCCGCTCGACTGGCGGGGCATGGCCGACAAGCTGGTGTCCTATGTCAAGGAAATGGGCTTCACCCATGTCGAGCTGCTGCCGATCATGGAGCACCCTTTCGGCGGATCGTGGGGCTACCAGCCGCTCTCGCAATTCGCGCCCTCAGCACGGTTCGGTGACCCGTCCGATTTCGCCTTCTTCGTCGATAGCTGCCACCAAGCAGGCATCGGCGTGATCCTCGACTGGGTGCCGGCCCATTTCCCGACGGACGCACACGGCCTTGCGCATTTCGATGGCACGCATCTCTACGAGCATGCCGATCCCAAGGAAGGCTTCCACCAGGACTGGAACACGCTGATCTACAATCTCGGTCGGCAGGAGGTGTCGGGCTTCCTCCTCGCCTCCGCGATCTGGTGGCTGGAGGCCTTTCATATCGACGGACTGCGCGTCGACGCGGTCGCATCCATGCTGTACCGCGATTATTCACGCGAGGCCGGGGAATGGGTGCCCAACGTTCACGGCGGACGCGAGAATCTGGAAAGCGTTGCCTTCCTCAAGGCCATGAACGAGGCGGTGGCCGAGTGCTGCCCCGGTGCGATCACCGTGGCCGAGGAATCGACCGCTTGGCCGGGCGTCACTGCCCCTGTTTCGGAGGGCGGCCTCGGGTTCAACTACAAGTGGAACATGGGTTGGATGCACGACACGCTGCAATATATCGAGCATGATCCCGTGCACCGCAAATGGCATCACGGCGAGCTGACCTTCCCGATGGTCTACGCATATTCGGAAAAATACGTCCTGCCCATCAGCCATGACGAGGTGGTGCACGGGAAGGGGTCGCTCTGGAACAAGATGCCCGGCGACCGCTGGCGCAAGTTTGCGAACCTGCGCGCCTATCTCGCCTTCATGTGGACGCATCCGGGCAAGAAGCTGCTCTTCATGGGCTGCGAGCTTGGGATGGAGACCGAATGGAACCACGATGCACCGCTACCCTGGCATTTGCTGGAGCAGAGCGAACATGCCGCTGTCCAGCGCCTGCTGCGCGACCTCAATCGCCTCTATGCCGATGAGCCTCCCTTGCACGCCCGCGACTGCAATCCGGGCGGCTTCCAGTGGATCGTGGGCGACGACGCGCAGAACAGCGTTTTCTCCTTCGTGCGCTGGGGCGAAGGCGGGGAGCCGATGGTGGTAGCGCTGAACATGACGCCCACGCCTCTGCACGATTATCGCATGGGCCTGCCGCGTGCCGGCAAATGGAGCGAGGTGCTCAATACCGATGCGCAGGATTACGGCGGCGGCAATATCGGCAATAGCGGTACCGTTGAAGCGCAGGAGGAAGGTATGCACGATCAGCCAGCCTCCGCTTCGCTGACCTTGCCCCCGCTCGGCGCGCTTGTGCTGAGCCCGACTGGCGATTGAGCGTGGTGGAGATTCCCGGCCGGCTGGAAGCCGGATCACCCTATCCGCTGGGCGCCACCTTCGACGGGCTGGGCGTCAACTTCGCGGTCTTCTCGGCCAATGCGGACGCGATCGACCTTTGCGTGTTCGAGCCTAACGGACGGCGCCAGATCGCCTGCCTGCGGCTTCCCGAATGGACCGACGAGGTATGGCACGGCTACCTTCCGGGCGCACGGCCAGGCCTGCTCTACGGCTTCCGCGCCCATGGCCGTTACGAGCCCGAGAACGGCCATCGATTCAACCCGAACAAGCTTCTACTCGATCCCTATGCGCGCAAGCTCTCTGGAAATTTGCGCTGGACCGATGCACTGCATTCCTACCGCGTCCGCTCTCCACGCAAGGACCTGAGCTTCGACCGGCGCGACAGCGCCGCGGCCATGCCCAAGGCCGTCGTCACTTCCGAAACCTTCGATTGGTCTGGCGATGTGCGGCTGAATACGCCGTGGAGCGACACAGTAATCTACGAAGCGCACCCCAAGGGCCTGACCAAGCTGCTGGAGGATGTACCTGCACAGGAACGTGGCACTTTCGCCGCGCTGGCTCACCCCAAGGTGATCGAGCATCTCCAGCGGATCGGCGCCACCGCTCTCGAACTGCTGCCGATCCATTCCATCGTTCAGGACAGGCGCCTGCAGGAAGCGGGGCTGGTCAACTACTGGGGCTACAACACCCTTTCGTTCTTCGCGCCCGAGCGCCGCTATATGGCGAGCGACGAGTCCGACGAATTGCGCATCGCCATCCGCCGCCTGCACGCGGCCGGGATCGAGGTGATCCTGGACGTTGTCTACAATCACACCGCCGAAGGAAGCGAGCTTGGCCCCACGTTCAATTTCCGCGGGCTGGACAATGCCACCTATTACCGCCTCGTCGAGGATGATCCGCGCTATTGCGTGAACGACACAGGCACCGGCAACACGCTCGATCTCAGCCATCCGCGCGTGCTGCAGATGGTGGCGGACAGCCTGCGCTATTGGGCCGAGAGCTACCGGATCGACGGCTTCCGCTTCGATCTCGGCGTCACGTTGGGGCGCGACGGGAATAACGGTTTCGATCCGCGTTCGGGCTTTTTCGACGTACTGCGGCAGGACCCGGTGCTGAACGGGCTCAAGCTGATTTCCGAGCCCTGGGACATCGGCCCCGGCGGCTACCAGCTAGGTAACCATCCCCCGGGTTTTGCCGAATGGAACGACAAGTTTCGCGATGCCACGCGCCGCTTCTGGCGCGGGGATTCCGACATGCGACCCGAGTTCGCCGCGCGCATTGCCGGCTCCGCCGACCTGTTCGATCGCCGGGCGCGTCGTCCCTGGGCGAGCATCAATTTCGTCGCCGCCCATGACGGGCAGCCTCTGCGTGACATCGTCTCCTACGAAGGCAAGCACAACGAGGCCAATGGCGAGGACAACAAGGACGGCCATTCGGAGAACTACTCCCGCAACTGGGGCGTGGAAGGGCCTACAGATGACCCCGAAATTCGCGAAATCCGCCAGCGGGTCACCCGCTCCATGCTTACCACGATGTTCGCCTCACTTGGCACGCCGATGCTGCTGGGGGGCGACGAGTTCGGTCGCACGCAGCAAGGCAACAACAACGCCTATTGCCAGGATAACGAGATCAGCTGGTTCGACTGGTCGCGGCTCGAGACAGAGGAAGGACGGGGGCTGCGCGATTATGTCGCTCGCCTGTCCGCGATCCGGCGCAACTACCTGCTGATGCGCACCGCTCGGTTCCTGCACGGCGAGGTCGAGGTGGCGCCTGACATCCTCGATATCGACTGGTTCGACGAACGCGGCCTCCATCTCAGTCCGGATGATTGGCACAATACCGAAGGTCGCGCACTGGTGATGCGGCGGGGGCGCAAGCGCGAGGACGGCAGTATCAGGGTAGTGAGCTTGATGATGAACGGCAGTGGCGAGCCGTTGACCTTTCGTATGCCGCCGCCCGGCGACCTGCATTCCAGGTTGCTGATCGACAGTGCCGACCCGAAAGGCCAAGAACGCGACATCGACGAATCCATCGTCATTCAGGACAGGGCAGCGGCAATCGTGGTGGGAACCCGTGCCGCGTCCTGACCACCAGCCTACCAGCGAGAGCGAGCGGTTGGCGGCATGGGGGCCAGAGCTGCTGAGCAATGGCCGTGCGCGCTTTCGCCTGTGGGCTCCGGACAAGAGGGCAATGATACTCGAACTCGACGGGGCCGCACCCGTCACGATGGAGCGCAGCGCCGATGGCTGGTTTTCCGCCGTGGCCGACGCCGAACCCGGCGCGCGATACCGTTTCCGGCTGGATGACGAACTCGTCGTCCCCGATCCGGCGTCTCGCGCGCAATCGGGCGGCGTTCATGGCTGGAGCGTGCTGATCGACCTCACTGCCTATCGATGGCGCTCTGCCGAATGGCGCGGGCGCCCTTGGGAAGAGACGGTGATCGAGGAAGTCCATGCCGGTGTGCTCGGTGGATTTCCAGGCTTGGCAGAGCGCCTGCCCGAGATGGCCGAACGCGGTGTTACCGCGATAGAGATCATGCCCGTCGCAGCGTTCGCGGGCAGCCGCAACTGGGGCTATGACGGCGTTCTCCCTTATGCGGTGGCGGAAAGCTACGGCTCGCCTGAAGACTTCAAGACGCTGATAGACCGCGCTCACGACCTGGGCCTGATGGTGTTCCTCGACGTGGTCTACAACCACTTCGGGCCCGACGGGAATTATCTCGGCGCCTACGCCAGCGATTTCTTCGATGCCGATGCGGATACGCCCTGGGGCGGCGCGGTCGCGGTCTCGCGCGAGCCCGTGCGGCGTTTCTTCATCGACAACGCGATGATGTGGCTCGACGAATACAGGATCGACGGCCTGCGCTTCGATGCCGTACACGCCATCGCCGACAACGCTTTCCTCGATGAAATGGCGAAGGAAGTTCGCGCAGCGTTTCCGGACAGGTACATTCACCTGGTGCTGGAGAATGAGCATAACGATGCCGAACGCCTCGCGCCCGACCTGTATGATGCGCAGTGGAACGATGACTTCCACAACGTGCTCCACGTACTGCTTACCGGAGAGGACGAAGGCTATTACGCGGGCTTTGCAGACAATCCGACGGCGAAACTGGCGCGCTGCCTTGCCGAAGGGTTCATCTACCAGGGCGAGACGCCACCTGGCTCTGACCACGCACGCGGAACACCGAGCGGAGGCCTGTCCACAACTCGCTTCGTCTCGTTCCTGCAGAACCACGACCAGACGGGCAATCGCGCCATGGGCGAGCGGCTAACCGTGCTCACCGACAGCGACCGGTTGCGCGCGGCCACCGCGCTATTGCTTCTGATGCCGCAGATTCCCCTGCTGTTCATGGGCGATTATGAGGGCAGCCACTCGCCATTCCTCTTCTTCACCGATTTCCATGATGACCTTGCCGATGCCGTGCGCGAAGGTAGGCGCGGCGAATTCGCCAGCTTCAGCGCCTTCGCCGATCCCGAGGCGCGTGAGCGTATTCCCGATCCCAATGCGCAATCGACCTTCAACACCTCGCGGCCAGAGCCCGGACCCGATGCCGAGCGATGGCGCAGGCTCTACCGCGAGTTGCTGACGCTGCGACACACGCAGATCGTGCCACGTCTGGCTAGCGCGCAGGGCCTTGGTGTCGAGGTGCTGGGTAAAGGCGCAGTGACCGCGCGCTGGCGCATGGCCGACAGTGCCGTCCTCTCCATCGCCATCAATCTGGGCGAGGACGGAGTTTGCTTTCCCGATGTCGAAGGAGAGACCCTGTTCGAATTGCAACGGGCGGGCGCACCCGCCAGCTTCCGCGCCACGCTGGCGGCATGAGCGCGCTGCACGATCTCGCGCAGCTGGCCGGCCTGCAGGTCGATTGGGAGGATGCCGCGGGCCAGGCGCAGCGGGTGAGCGACGGCAATCTTCGCCGTATCCTCGCCGCTCTCGGCTATCCGGCAGACAGCCCGGAGAATATTGCCGATAGCCTTTCTCGTGCACGCGACGACTCGGAACGCTGTGAATTCGTATCCGCACGAGCGGGCGAGCCTATTCTCCTGCCGGCCAAGCTTGGCAGTGCGAGGGCAGGCGAATTATGTCTTGAGAGCGGCGCAACCACCTCGCTGAAAATCACGGAAACCGCGCAGGGGTTGCAGGTGCCTCCCATTGCAGAGGTCGGCTATCATCGCCTTACGGGGCCGGATTTCGGCCTGCAGATCGCCATCGCGCCCGTGCGATGCCTTGGCGTTGCCGATCTATCTGGCAAGCCGAAAGCCTGGGGCGCGGCGGTCCAGCTTCCTTCCCTTCGCGACGGGCGCAAGCGTGCCTTCGGAGATTTCGGCGCCCTCGCCGATACGGCGCGCCGCTTTGCCAAAGCGGGCGCGGAAGCGCTGGCGATCAGCCCCACACATGCGCTGTTCCCCACAGACCCTTCGCGCTACAGCCCCTACGCGCCATCGAGCAGGCTTTTCCTCAACGTACTGTTCGCCGATCCCGAACTGCTGGGTGAGCACCTGTCCCCAGGCGAGGAGCATGAACTAATCGACTGGGAGGAGGCAATTCCGCAGCGCATCGCGGCCTTGCGCCGGACCTATGAAGCGCACTGGCCGGAGGTCGGGAACCGCGTGCTCGCCTATCGGGACCGCAAGGGCGAGCCATTGGAACGCCATGCCATCTACGATGCACTGCATGCTTATTTCTTCGCCGAGGGCGCACGGGGCTGGCAGGACTGGCCCGAAGAATTCCACGATCCCGCCAGCCCGGCGGTCGCCCGCTTTGCCGACGATCATCGCGAGGAGGTGAACTTCCATCTCTTCGCCCAGTGGCTGGCGGCGGAAAGCCTGACTGCCGCGCAGGATGCTGCAAGGGAAGCCGGAATGAGCATCGGCCTGATTGCAGACCTTGCCGTGGGCATGGATGGCGGCGGTAGCCATGCTTGGAGCGCACCGAACGACCTCCTCTCGGGCCTTTCCGTAGGCGCGCCGCCAGACCGGCTGGGTCCGGATGGACAGGACTGGGGGCTGACGACCTTTTCACCTGCAGGCTTGAAGCGAAACGGCTTTACCCCGTTCATAGAGACACTGCGCGCCGCGCTCGATCATGCGGGCGGTATCCGCATCGATCATGTTCTCGGCCTCAACCGGTTGTGGGTCGTGCCCCACGGTGGCAGCGCGGCGGACGGTGCCTATCTCGCCTATCCGCTGGCCGACATGCTTAACATCCTCGCCATCGAATCCCACCGCGCCAACGCCGTGATCATCGGTGAGGACCTTGGCACCGTTCCCGAGGGGTTGCGCCCCAAGCTGGAAGAGGCCCACGTCCTCGGCATGCGCGTACTGTGGTTCGAGCGGGACGATGATGGCGACTATATCCCGCCCGCCGATTGGCACGAACAAGCGGTGGCGATGACCGGCACGCATGACGTCACGACCATAGCGGGCTGGTGGCGAGGTCGCGATATCGACTGGGCCGTGAAGCTGGGACGCCTCCGCGCGCAGGCGGATATCGCCGAGGCGCGATTGGCCCGAGAAAAGGAACGGTCGCACTTCTGGGATGCGCTCGCTGCAAGCGGCGCGGCGAACGGTCCCCCACCGTCTCCCCAGGATCCGGGACCGGTGCTCGACGCAGCACTCGTCCATGTCGGGCGAAGCGCCTGCGAGCTGGCACTTGTTCCACTCGAGGATATCTTCGGACAGGTCGAGCAGCCCAATATTCCCGGCACGATCGACGAACATCCCAACTGGCGACGGCGCATGCCCGCCACAACTGCCAATATGCTCGCGAGGCTCGATATCGCCCGCAGGCTCGAAGCACTGGACAAGAGCCGATGGTAACGCCTCGCGCCACCTACAGATTCCAGTTCCACAAGGATTTCCCTCTGGCAAAAGCCGAGGAACTGGTGCCCTATCTGGACCGGCTGGGAATCAGCCATGTCTACGCCTCGCCGATCACCGTGGCCGTGCCTGGATCTCAGCATGGCTACGATGTCGTCGATCCCACGCGAGTGAACCCCGAACTCGGCGGGGAGGCGGCGCTGCGCAGTCTGGTTGCCGAGCTTCGCGAACGCGGCATGGGCCTGATCATCGACATCGTGCCCAATCACATGGGGGTCGCGGGCGGACACAATGCCTGGTGGAACGACGTGCTCCGCAACGGCCAGGCGAGTCAATTCGCGAAATTCTTCGATATCGACTGGCGCAGCCCCGTCATGCTGCCGATCCTCGGTGCCCCGCTGTCCGAAGTACTGGCGGAAGGCCACATTGCCATAGACCGCACTGGCGACGAGCCGGTGCTGACCGTCTATGGCGAGCACCGCGTACCCCTGCGGCCCGATGACAACGCCCTCCCCGACCCCCAGGAGCCTGAAGGCATCGCCCGCCTCTTGGACAAGCAGCATTATCAACTTGCGTGGTGGCGGCAGGCGAATGACGAGCTCAACTGGCGGCGCTTCTTCACGATCAGCGAACTCGCTGGTCTGCGCATAGAGGACGACGCCGTATTCGAAGCCACGCATGCGCTCTACTTCCGCCTGTGGGAGGAAGGCCTGATCGATGGCGTACGCATCGACCATGTGGACGGTCTCTCCGATCCTACAGGCTATTGCCGCAAATTGCGCGAGCGCTTCGAAACGCTTCCCCGTGACAGCAAAGCTCCTGAAGGCCCCGCCTATATCGTCGTCGAGAAGATCCTCGCTCCGGGCGAGACCCTTCCCGGAGACTGGCGCACGAACGGGACCAGCGGCTACGACTTCATGGAGGATGTGTCCGCCCTGCTCCACGATCCGGCAGGGGCGCAGCCGCTGGAGAGACTGTGGCGCAATTTCAGCGGCAGGGAGCTTTCATTCCACGAAGAGGAACTGCGGGCCCGGAAAGACATGCTGTCCTGGTCCTTCGAGGCGCAGCTACACTCTTGTGTCGAGGCTTTTCACGCCCTTGCCAGCTCTGCCCCTAGAACA
The DNA here is from genome assembly GCF_030730945.1 of Aurantiacibacter poecillastricola. Taxonomy (GTDB): domain Bacteria; phylum Pseudomonadota; class Alphaproteobacteria; order Sphingomonadales; family Sphingomonadaceae; genus Alteraurantiacibacter; species Alteraurantiacibacter poecillastricola. The sequence continues at coordinate 83,197 of NZ_JAVAMS010000002.1, read as the reverse complement.
GCGGGGCTTACGAAAGGGATGCTGCGCCGCGCCTTGGAGCGACTTCTCTGGGTGTTCCCGGTTTATCGCACCTATGGCACCGGCTCGAATGCACCTGAAAGCGACGCGGAAATTCGCGAGCGGGTACGCCGCGATGCCGCAGCTTTCACGCCGCCGGGTGAAGCCGAAGTCGCCGACCGCATCCTTGCATGGCTGGCTGGAGAGGGGCCGGGCGATGCGCAGCTTGCCGAGGAGGCCGTGCGCCGCTTCCAGCAGCTGTCGGCGCCCATTGCTGCCAAGGCGGTGGAAGACACTGCATTCTACCGCTACGCGCCCCTTCTCTCGCGTCTGGACGTGGGGTTCGACGCGTCGCGAATGGCCTCCACGATCGGTGAGTTTCATGCCGCCTGCGAAATCCGCGCGCAGTCCTTTCCCCATTCGATGCTGGCCACCGCCACGCACGATCACAAGCGCGGAGAAGACGTGCGCGCCCGACTGGCCGTTCTGTCCGCCCTGCCGGAAATCTGGGCCGATTACGTTGCCGCGTGGGACAGGAACAGCAACGGCCCCGATAGCGGGCTTCAGGCAGGTGATCGCTATGCGCTCTACCAGATGGCGTTCGGCTCCTGGCCGGACGGGCTGACCCCGGATGATACCGACTCGCTGGCGGCCTACGCTCAGCGTCTATCGGCCTGGCAGGAAAAGGCCTTGCGAGAGGGAAAGCTGCGCTCCTCATGGGAGCACCCCGACAGCGCGTACGAACAGCGCGCGAAGGAATTCGTAAATCGATTGCTCGATCCGTCGCAAGAGGGGAACATCGTGCGCGATATGTCCGGTTTCGTCCAGGAGACTTCGGGCGCGGCGCTGGCGAACATGCTCGTCCAGGCGGCATTGCGCTACACCGTTCCGGGGATGCCCGATTGCTATCAGGGCTGCGAGCTGCCCGATTTCAGCATGGTCGATCCCGACAATCGCCGTCCGGTGGATTTCGCTCGACGAGGATCGATGCTTGGCACCCCCGCGGTCGCGCATCCCAAATTGTCGCTCATCGCGCAGTTGCTGGACCTTCGACGGCGCCAGCCTCCGCTGCTTTCTCATGGCACCTATCGCCCTGCGGAAGTCTCTGGTCCGCGCGCGGATCGCGTGATTGCCTTCACGCGCGCAATTGAAGGTGCGGAACTGTATTGTGCCTTTGCCGTGAGATGTGCGGAGCCGTTGCTGCACGGCTCCAGCCCCACCCCCCCCGCCGCGTGGTGGGAAGGGACGCAGGTCCTCTTCTCGCAAGGTCAGTCGGAGAATGCCGCGGACCTTTTCGCCGAATCTCCGGTGGCAGTGCGATTGGTTGAAAAGGTCTAGGGAAGACAGGCACCGCCCGTCTTCCCTGCAATACCCAGGCAGCGGGCGCGTGCCGCCCGAAGCCCGCAGACCGTCCTAGATCGGGTAGTGGCCCGGCTCGGTCTCGAACGTGATCCAGCGCAGTTCGGTGAAGGCGTCGATACCGGCCTTGCCGCCGAAGCGGCCATAGCCCGACGCCTTCATCCCGCCGAACGGCATCTGCGGTTCGTCCGACACGGTGCTGGCGTTGACGTGACAGATGCCCGCCTGAATCTGTTTGGCGACCCTGAGGCCGCGCGCCGTATCCCTGGTGAAGACGGCGCTCGAAAGGCCATACTGCGTATCGTTCGCCAGCTCGATGGCATGAGCCTCGTCGCGGGCGCGGGCGATGCCGACCACCGGGCCGAAGCTCTCGTCACGGAAAAGCTTCATGTCGGGCGTCACCTTGTCGACGAGGTGCGCAGGCATCAGTACATTGTGCGTCGTTTCGCCGCCCACCAGCAGTTCGGCGCCCTTGGACTTGGCATCCTCGATCAGCGAATAGCAATGTTCGACGGTCTTCGTATCGACCACGGCACCGAGCGGCGTCTTGCCCTCGGTAGGATCGCCCACCGGCATGGACCTGACCTTCTCGGCGAACTTGCGCGCGAACTCGTCGGCCACTGCGTCCACAACGATGATCCGCTCGGTGCTCATGCAGATCTGGCCCTGGTTCATGTAAGCGCCGAAGCCTGCAGCCTTCACCGCCTCGTCAAGGTCGGCGTCTTCCAGCACCACCATCGGCGCCTTGCCGCCCAGTTCCAGCAGCACGGGCTTCAGGTGCTCTGCGGCGCGCCTGGCGATGATCTTGCCGACCTGGGTGGAGCCTGTGAAATTGATACGACGCACTTCGGGAGCGTCGATCAGTGCGCCCACTACCTCGGCTGCATCCTCCGGCGCGTTGGTGACGACATTCACCACCCCCTCCGGGAAGCCCGCTTCGGCAAAGGCCTCGATAATCAGGGCATGGGTGCGCGGGCATTGCTCGCTCGCTTTCAGGATCACCGAATTTCCGCAGGCCAGCGGCACGGCAATGGCGCGAACGCCAAGGATGATCGGGGCATTCCAAGGAGCGATGCCCAGCATCACGCCAACGGGCTCGCGCAGCGCCATGGCCACAGTGCCTGCATGGTCGGAAGGGATCACTTCGCCCGATATCTGCGTGGTGATAGCGGCAGCCTCGCGCACCATGCCGGCGGCAAGACCGAGGTTGAACATGGCCCAGCCCGCGGTCGCGCCGATTTCACCCATCATTGCGGCGACGAAATCGTCCTTCTTCGCCATCAGCGCATCGGCGGCCTTGTTCAGCACGGCACGGCGAGCGTTAGGTCCCATCTTGGACCATTCGAGATAGCCGGCCTGCGCCTTCTCCGCGATAGCGGGAATGTCGCCCGGCTGCATGGCCTCCGCGCTGGAGGCGACTTCGCCGGTCATCGGGTTCAGGCGGTTGAACTTGGTCATATTCCTCTCCATCAATCGATCAGATGCTGTGCCCAATCAGGGCGCGGCAGGAAACAATTTTCTCTCTATCGTCCAGCCTTGCGCAGTGCACAGGCCGCAGTCTTCACCCGTGAACAGGCGCCCGGCTTCGGTATCGCCGCGCAGCTGCCAAGCCAACCACGCCGCACCGACCCTTGCCCATTCGCCGCCATCTTCCAGCATGAGGGTGCCGCCATGTCCCACAGGCAAGTTCGCCAGCATGACGGGCACGTGGTCGATCCGGGCGAAGTCATCGCTGCCGTTCGGAAAGGCGATGTCGCTCGGGCCACCGAGAATATAGGCGACGGGGGTATGCAGGTCTCGCAGGCCCGCCTTGTCGATCTGAACGCCGCTGAGGCCCCCGCCGCCATCGCGGTTGTAAACCCCGCTGCCAAAGGCGATCACCGTGTCGATGCGCGGATCGGCACCCGCCAGAAGGGCCTGCAAGCCGCCGCAGCTATGTCCGGTAGCGGCCACCGTCTCGGTAGCGATTCGGCCATGGAGCGGATCGGTCGGATCGGCATTCACGCGCGCCGCCCAGTCCAGCGCCGCCAGCAGCTGTTCGGTGGAAGTCTCGTCCGGCAGGCGCTGCGATGGAGGCGGCAGGTTGCGCGGTCCGCCGGCGCCTTCCGCGGCGCGGGCACCTCGGAGTAGATCGGACTTTCGCGGCGCGGCGTTCCATTGGCGATGACCAGGAATCCGTGGCTCGCAAATTCGCGCAATGCATGGCTGGCGCTGAGGCCATCGTCCCGACAACCGCCATTGCCCCAGAGCACCACCGGCGTGGGCCGAGCCGGAAGGGTTTGCGGGCGATAGATGGTATATCCGGGTGCGTCTTCCCTGCGCTGCGCCACGGCGGGATGAGGCCCCCTACCGCCCGCATCGCCGATCTGTCCGGGGATCGCTGGCTCTTCTTCCACCGCATGCAGAGGCAAGTCGATACGGGAACCCGAATGCCAGCCGCGCTGAATATCGAGGACCGGTGGCGGATCCTGGCGGACCTCGGCAAGGTTGCGTTGGCGCGGGTCGGCGCCGGTGATCACGAAGCGCAGCCGGTATCCCGGTTGCACACGGTGCGACAGCGGCATCATCGCAATCGGCAACCGAGCGGTTTCACCTGCGGGTAGCGGAGCGACATCGGCCTCGTATCCGCTATGCCACGGCAAGCCTAGATTGTCCCACAGAGCGGGCGAAGTGGCGCGGTGGGAGATCTTCAGCCGCCCGAACGACAGCACTTGAGCCTCGCCGCCCGGTGAGAGCTGCTCGAGGTAAACGAAGACGTCGGCATCCGGCCGGTCGGCGGTCAGCTCGACATGGGCGACGGGATAGCCAAGGAGGTCGGTCGCCTTCTCGAAGGGCTGGCTCGTATAGCTCAGGCCGTGATCGGCGAGGCTTTCAGGCCAGAAGGCGAAATAATCATCGGTCGCAACGTCATAGTCGACAACCAGCCTGTCGCTGCCCGTATCCTGCGGCGATGGCGAGAGGCTCAGCGCCCCATCGTCCCCCATGCCGTTCAGATACCACGCCTGGCTGGTCGCCTGAGTGCCGGGAATTCCATCGCCACGCACATACTCGCCTTTGTCCGTTCCGCGGTCGGCGTAGTAGGTGACGCGGGGCTGGGTCGAGAAACCCTCGTCGATGCCCTTCAGGTGGTAATCGAAATAGCGAGTGATCTCGCCAACGAAGTCGAAACCCGGTGGCGGTACGCAGTGGCTGCCAGGGCCTACCAGCAGGCGGCTATCCATGTTGCGGGCGGCGACCAGCACCTGGCTCGTCGGCTCGTCTTCCCAGTTGCTCCAGTAATAGGTGGCGATGCCGGCATCGCGTATCCTGTCGGCATATTGCCAGACGGCCACTTCGTCCCAGAAGGCGTTGCCGGTGTAGGACGATATGCTGTCGCGGTAAGGCATCTCGTTCCAAAGCGCCGCCATCGGTGTGTTCCCGGCATGCTCTGCCACGGCTGCGCGCAGCATGGCACCGTCGGTATCAGCATCCACCGGCACGCTGGCGAGATCGACCGAGTCCGGCTCGTCGGGCCGGGTGTTGAACTGCGCGGTCAAACCGCCGCGGCGCACGAAATCGTACTTGTCCCAGTCGGTCGCCCCGATGAAAACAGCCTTCAGAGATGGCGGAGCGGCGCCTGCGACAAGCGCGGTTGAGCCGCCGAGGTAGGAGCAGCCGATCATTCCCGCGTCGGCGGTGGTGTAGGGTTGTTCCGCAAGCCATTGAAGCAGGTCGCGCCCGTCCATCGCCTCCGTCTGATCGAGGAAACCGCGCCTGCTGCCGAATGAGGCACCCTTCCCGCGCACGTCTGCCGTGGCAACGACATAGCCGGCGCGGATCAGCGAGCGCATGGCGAGCCTGTCGCTCAGCGCCAGTTCCACTGTCTCGCCATTCTCGTCGATATACCGGGCCCGGTAGGGCGTGAAGGCGAAGATGACGGGCAGCGGCTCTTCGACGACGCCATCCTCGTCTGCGGGACGATAGATGTTGAGGGCCAACCGCGTCCCATCACGCACTGGAACGTATAGCGATTCCCTCTCGTAAGAAGGATAGGGTTGCGCGTTCGCAACAACCGCGGAAAGCAGCGGAATGAGAATGGCAAGAAGCGCCGCGGCTAGAAGAGGTATCTTTCCGCCCGCAGGCATACTCAGTCGTTCGAATCCAGCCATTTCAGGATGTCCTCTCTGTTTTCGTCGAGGCGGGGTGGCGCCTCTTGCGTGCCGGGCTGCCCCGGTTCCATGCGGAACCCTGCATTGGGCACCGTGGCACGGCAGCCTTCGGGCAAGCCTTCCAAATCAAGGTCAAGCAAGGCCGACGACGAGCCGAGCTCCGCTGCTTCGTTCACGTGCCGGACCTTGCCGCAGGGGATCCCGGCAGCGCTCAAATCCATCTCCCATGCATCGGCATCGCGGGTGCGGAAAATGGTCGTCAATTCCTCGTGCATGGCGTCGAAATTCGCCCGCCGGGCATCGGCCGTGGAAAAACGCTCGTCTGCCAGCCAATCTTCGCGCGAGAGGGTTTTTGCGAGGGTCACGAACTGGTTTTCCTGCACCACGCCCAGCGAGATGTGCCGCCCGTCGCGTGTTTCGAACAGGGCAGCGGTCGGCAATTCGCTGTAGCCGGTATTGCCCATGCGTTTCAGCGCCGATCCCGTCACGAGATACGGCGTAAGGGCCGAGGTCATGAAACTGAGGCTCGCATCGATCATGGAGACATCGATGTAGGCGCCCTTGCCGGTGCGTTCCCTTTGCAACAGTGCGCCTAGTATGGCGACGGCGGCAGTCTGCCCTGTCAGCGTGTCGACGATCGGGAACCCGACCCGCACCGGAGGATCGCCCTCGGCGCCGCTCAGCATCATCATGCCGCTGGTGGCCTGCACGATGTTGTCGATGGCGGGCCAGTCGCGATAGGGTCCATCCTGGCCATATCCGGAGACCGAGCAGAACACGATGTCGTCGCGCAATTCGCGAACGGACGCGTAGCTGAGGCCGAGCCGGTCGATGACTCCGGGGCGAAAATTCTCCAGCATCACGTCGCTTCTGGCAATGATGCGGCGCGCGATCTGGTGGTCGGTCTCGTCCTTGAGGTCGAGCGCGATACTTTTCTTGCCCACATTGGCTGCGATGAAGGCCGGGCTCATGCCATCATATTCGCGGTTGGAGCCGTAGTTGCGGAACTGGTCGCCCCGAGGAGACTCGATCTTGATGACCTCGGCCCCCATCAGCCGCAGGATATGGCTGGCGAAAGGGCCCGCCATGACATGGCTGAAATCGGCGACGGTTATCCCGGCCAGGGGTTGTTGCGTCATGTAGCTCCTCCGCATCTGACTGTATCCCGCTCGACAAGGCTTGCGCGCGCCGTGCGATAGGCTGCCATGCCGTCGATCCCGAAGTCCGACAGCGCGCGGGCATTGGCTTCCCCTTCGCGCAGGTAGAGATCGTCGAAGCGCTGCTGGTCTTCGGTATTCGCGGGTATGATGGTGATCGTATCGGCCGCCAGCGCTTCTCCCGCGGCAGCGGCTGCGCGGTTTTCGTCGGCGAGCGCCCCTTCCCAGACGGCTATGCTCTCTTCCAGGATCGCGCGCTCTTCATCGGATAGGGAGCGCCAGACATCGAGGTCCATCGCGCGCGAGGGATAGGCACCGCGCGGGATGCGCAGGTCGAAGAAATAGTCCGTCACCTCGCCGAAATGGAGCGATTGCAGGGTTTCGGGCGGTGCCACCACGCCATCGATCACGCCCTTTGCGAGGGCGCTGTAGACCTCGCCCATCGGCAGGTCGACCGGGTCGGCCCCCAGGTTCCTGAGCACCGGCAGCAATTCCGTCGGCGCCCGGATGCGCAGGCCCTGCAGGTCGTCCAGGCTATCCACGCGGTTCGAACTGGTGAGGATGCCAGGCAGAACGCCCCCTTGCAGCGCCAGCAGCTTCAGGCCCTCCAGCTCGCGGTCGAACTCCGGCTCGACCGCAGCCATGCAGCGATAGAGGGCGAGTTGCGATTCAATGGAGTCGGCGCCGCTGTAGAACCCTGTCTGGGTGCGCAGCAGGTGCGTGCCGCCGCGTGTGTAGATCGGCGTAATCAAGCCGATATCGGCAACGCCGTGGCGAATCTCCGTCATCGACATATCCGCCGAGAGCAGAGCACCGGACCAGATCGGCTTGATCCTGATCCGCCCCTTGGACCGCTCTTCGATGAATTCCATCCACGTCTGGTCCGCCCGGCTGAACGGGTGGCTAGGCGGATAGGGAGAGGCGTAGGTGAGTTCGGTCACCCCCTCCGGCACCGGCCTGCTGCATGCGGCCACAAGTATCAGGCAAAAGAGGATAGCGGCTCGCCTCATGCGAGGCCTTTCTCGTGCAGGAAGTCCTCTACCATCGCCACCATCCGGTCATGGTCCCACTTGTCCGCGTCGACCATGTCGGCATCGATCCGCAGGACCGGTACGCCCGCCTCTTCCAGCGACAACGCCGTGAGGTTGGTGCCGGACTGGGAAAGGCGATTGTCGGGCGGCAGCAGGATGACGGCAGCGTCGATGCCGCACCTTTCCGCTTCCGATGTCATCCAGCCGTTCATCCACGGCGGCAGGTGCAGCGTTTCGTTCATCGAGGCGACGCGGCTTGCAAGAGCCTCCATCGGCTTGCCCTTGAGGTCGCGGATATAGGCGGGGCCGGCGAAGGGCATGTACATCGACCAGACGAACACGGCGCCGAGCTTCTCCTCCAGCGCCTGGTAGAAGCCGGGATCGTGCCATACGCCAGCGCCGATCCACATCAGGCGAAGGCGCTCGTTGCTGGATGCACCCAGCCCTTTCTCGATCCTGTCGAACACCTCGTCACGGAACTTCTTCGCATGGGCCACCGCCCAGTCCGAACCGCGATGCCATTGCGGGATCATGGTGTTGGGCATCTGCTCGGCGATGGAGACAGGGCACGGTCGTGCTTCGCCGATGGCCTGCGCGGCTTCCCAGATATAGCCTTCCTGCTCGTTGATGCGCTCCATCAGCCTCTCGAGCCGCGCTGGATCGAACTTCCGGCCCGTCCGCTCCTCCAGAAGGGCGATGAGGTCTTCCATTTCGGTGACCATCTGCTCGATCCGGTCGGGCTGGTAGACGCGGTCCCAGGCGTCCTTGGCGTGGGCGTACCAGTCCTCCTCCTTGTGCTCCCAGGCGGGAGCTTCCATCGGGTAGAATTCGCTGTCCAGCTCCTTAGCCCACAGGCCGAAGACGTGCTGGATGCAGTCGCAGGTGAGCCGCGCGACGAGCACCGTCGGCGTGGGCAGGCCGCCCCAGGGCGCGGTTTCCGGCTCGTTCGCCAGGGTGCAGGCGAGGCCCAGCGAGCAATACTTGCAGCTGTTCGCCGGGAAGCCCTTCTGCACCATGGCATCGAAATAGCGGCCTGAAAGCTGCTTTGCGGAGATATAGGCGGACCACCACTGATTGGTGATGATGGGAATATCCATCGCGTGGAAGATCTCGTGCGGGGTATCCGCCTGCACGATGGCGTATGGCTCCTGCTCGTCCACCACGCGGCGCTTCAGTTCCTTGCCGAACGCCTTCTGGAACGCGGTCGCCTCCGATGTGCAGGCCAGCGTCTTGCGGCTTCGCTGGTTGATTGACTGGCTCACTTGAACACTCCATCCTGCTCGAGGCGGCTGATCTCTTCTTCCGACAATCCGGCGATTTCGCGAGCGATTTCATGGGCATGTTCGCCCATCGAGGGGGCGCGGTACGGTGCGAGCCGGTCGGCAGAGAACGCTATCGGCGTGGCGATATGGCCGAAGGTGCCGAGTACCGCGTGATCGATGTCCCAGAGGGCGGACCTGCCGGCAATCTGTGGGTCGCGCTCCAGCAGGTCCTCGCAATCCTGCAGGGCGCCTGCCGCAAGGCCGGCAGCCTGCAGTTCCTCGGCAGCGGCGTAATCGGTGCGCCGGCTTGTCCACTCGGCGATTTCGGGCCCGGTAATTGCGACCAACCGCTCGTATTCGTCCGCCGTAAGGCAACTGATGGCCACCCACCTGTCCACCCCTGAGGACGGGAAAACATCCTGAAAGTACACGGCGGGATCGGCATTCCCCAGGCGCTGCGGACGTTCGCCGCTCTTGGCGCTCGCGAGGAACTCGCGCATCTGCTGCACGCAGATCTCGTACATCGAGGCGTCGATATGGCACCCTGTCCCCGTCTCGCGGCGGCGCTGCAGCGCGGCAGCGACATGGCCTGCCATGACATAGGGGACGATCACGTCGCCATAGGGCACAGCGCCGGGGATGACCGGCTCGCCGTCGGGATAGCCGGTGAGGAAAGTGCGGCCCGACAGCGCACCGCCGGTGCCGTCCACGCCCCATTCCTGCGCCAGCGGACCTGTCTGTCCGAAAACGCTGCCCGATACCATGACGAGGCCGGGATTGCGCTCGATCAGGCTATCATAGTCCAGTCCCAGCTTCGCCATCGTACCGGGGGAGAAATTTTCAACCACCACGTCGGCCCAGTCGATGAGCGGGTTCAGCACCTCGCGCGAGGCAGGCTTCTTGAGATCAAGCGTAAGGCTGCGCTTCGAGGTGTTGAGATTGGCAAACCATGGCTTGTCGTCGAGGCTTTCCGCGCTTGAAGCGGAAACCTGCACATCGATCCGGGCGAGGTCCGGGCGGCTGCGGCTCTCGATCTTCACCACTTCGGCGCCGAGATCGCCCAGCGTCTTCGTGGTGATCGAGCCGACCAGCGCCCAGGCGAAATCGAGCACCTTCACGCCCGATAGCGGTCCGCTCCTCTTGCCTGCATGGATCGCTGGCGCCGAACTGGTCGCTCCCTCCCTCACAACGGCAAAGCGTTCGGGCAGGCCGCTCGGCGTATCGAGGAAACCGCGAGCGCGCAGGTGCTCGTCTTCCAGCACGTCGGCGGGTTCGTTCACCACGCAGGCATTGATGCCCCGGCGGCGGCCTTCCGTAGCGATCTCTTCCTTGGTGCGGCTGGCGAAGAACTGCGCCATCGCGGCCTGCCATGTGTCGCGCACATCTTCGGGCAGGGTCGAGCGGTTGTAGGCGAGCCAGTCGACATCTCGCATGGGGTTGTCGATGCCGGTCTCGTCCATCCATTCGGACAGGGCCTGGTTCGCCGGCGCGCCGAGGCGGCCCGACATAAGGGCGTGGAAACAGTAGCCATCGGCGAGCTTCCAGATCACGCGCACCTTCGCCCGGCCGTAGGCGATACACTGTCCTGCCCGGTCGAGCTTGCGCCGATCGAATTGCCAGACGAGCACGCCGTTGACGTTGCGGCTCATCGCGACCTGCTGGATCGAGACGTCGACATGCTGGCCCTTGCCGTGCGTGCCGCGTGCGAAATGGGCGGCCATCGCGCCAGCCGCGGCGACCATGTCCGCATGGAAGGTGCAGGCATCGCCTGCTTCCTTCACCGGCTTCTCGCCCGGCTTGCCGGTCAGACGCAGCGCCCCGCCCATGGCAGAGGACACGAGCTCTCCGCCGCGCCACGAAGATCGCGGCCCGCCCGAGCCGAAAGGAGTGACGGAGACATGGACCGCGCTATCGGGAATGCCAATGCCTGCCGCCGCTTCGAGGCCAAGATCGTCGATCACGAAGCTTGCCCCTTCGACAGGGCCGCCGATCTCGGCGCCCAGCGAGGCGAGATAGCGCGTCAGCGGTCGCTCCTGCATGTCGCCGAGCACGGCTACGCGGTGGCCTTCGAGGAAACTCATGTCTGCACCTTCTTCAGGAAATTCGCGATCTCTTCCGGCGCGCCGTCACGGGCGTGCCAGTCGCGGCGCGTCAGGATGAGTGAGGGAATGCCGGCGGCCTCCAGCGTCTCGCGTTCGGCAGGAAGCTGCCAGCACTGGGCCTCGTCTTCCTCTATGCGCCAGAGCACCACCGCCTGCGCTGCGGAGGCGGCAATCGAGTGCGTCAGTGCCTCGCGTGCATCGGCAAAGCTGCGCGGACCGCGCGTACTGGCATGGAGATGGCGACCGAGCGCGGCGAACGGATCGGCTTCGCCTGCGTCGATTGCATCGCCTGCCTCCAGCCAGCCTTGTTCCAGCGTGCTGCCAGCCGCGGCGTAGCCGCAGTTCTCGATGACCTTATGGAGGCGCAGGTCCGGCGGAGCTGTCCCGGCAAGCAGACAGACCGGGGCTTCGGTTTGCGACCTCGCCTGCTCACCTTGCCGGTTGCTGCTATCGATAGCCTCCTGCAGCGAAGCGGCGCCGACGCCGAGCCGTTCGGCCAGTTCCTTCAGCTTCGTGATCGTGCGCTCAAGGCTGGCCTGGCGCGGGATCTTGCACACATCCAGGATCAGCGGCTCCGGCCCGCCGATCTGCCCCCGGCGCTGCAATTCGCAGATGTAGTAATAGAGGCGCTGCGAGGTATCGTCGGCGCGGCTGAACAGGACCTCGTCCAGATCGTTATACTCGCCGTGCGCCCACGCTTCCAGCAGGGGCGGTGCCCAGGGCGCGAATTTGCTTTCCAGCCAGGCGTCCGCACGCGGCGTCTCGCGATCGGGATCGAATTTGAGCGCGCCTGCGAACCGCCCGGTGGCGGCGAGCAGGGGAATCGGCAGGTTGGGACCGGCGATTGCTATCATCTTCAGGTTCCAAGCAGTTGTGGCAGCCACAGGACCATGGCCGGGAAAAGAATGATCAGGACGAGATGGACAAAATCGCCCGCCAGGAAGGGCAGCACGCCCTTGAAAATGCGGCTGATCGAGATGTCCTTAGCCACGCCCTGCATGACGTAGAGATTGATGCCCAACGGCGGCGTGAGGAAGCCCACTTCCATCGCTCGCACCAGGAAGATGCCGAACCAGATCGCGGTCATGCCCGTGCCCTCCACGATGGGCAGCAGGATCGGCGTCATCAGCAGCATCAGGGCCAGCCCGTCCAGCACCGTGCCGAGCAGGAGCAGCAGCACCGCAATGAGCAGGAGCGTGACGAAGGTGCCCGTGCCCAGCCCTTCCACGAACGACCCTGCAGCCTCGGCAAGCCCGGTGACGCCTACAAAGGCGGAGAAGATGAGCGCTCCGATGACGATGAGGTAGATGAGGCCCGTCGTGCGCAGGGTTTCGTAGAACGCCTCGAACAGGTTTTCCCGGTTCAGCTTGCCGCGCAGGCCGGCGATCACCAGGGCCCCGGTGGCCCCGATGGCCGCCGCCTCGGGAGGGCTGAACCAGCCAAGGGCGATGCCGCCGATGACAAGCAGGATAAGGGCGATGATCTGCCAGATCCGGCCGAGCGCGCGAAAACGCTCGGTCCAGCCGGCCCGCTCACCTGAAGGCGCCATCTCGGGCCGCAGGCGGACGAGCAGGAAGACGACGGCGGCATAAATCAGGGCCTGCGTCAGCCCGGGAATGATGGCGGCGGTAAACAGGCGGCCGATCGATTGCTCGGCAATGATGCCAAACACGATGAGGGCGCCCGAAGGCGGGATCATCTGCCCCAGCGTGCCGCCCGCCGCGATGGTGGCAGTGGAAAGCCGGTCGTCGTAGCCTCGCTGCTTCATTTCCGGATAGGCGACGAGGCCGACTGTCGCCGTCGTGGCTAGGCTCGACCCGTTGATCGCCCCGAAACCGCCACACCCGGCAATGGACGCATAGGCCAGTCCGCCCCGGCGATGGCCGACCAGCTTGGCGGCGGCATCGAACAGGTCGCGGCTGGCATCGACGGAAAAGAAGATGTGCGCCATGAACAGGAACAGTGGCAAGGTGCCCAGTTCGTAGCGGGTCAGCGTGTCGACTACCACGACGCCGCTCTTGATCAGCGCCGCTTCCGGCCCGAGCACCAGCATGAGCCCGCCAAGGCCGACCAAACCCAGCGCCGCGCCGATCCGCCCGCCCGCCAATAGCAGGACGAACAGGACGGCAATCCCGATGAGGCCGGTGCCCGGCGTGTCGATCACGATTGCACCTTCCTGACGATGCGCAGGGCCAGGCTGGCAGCGGCGATGAAGAGGCAGAGGTTGGCTATGACGCGAAGCCAGCGCCAGGGAACCCCAAGTATCTCGCTCTGTTCGTGGGCGTCCCACAGATCGAGCGAGAGCCACGCCGAGCCTATGAGCAGGCCCAGGAAGAATATCAGGGACAGCGCATCGGAGATCCGGTCTGCTAGAACCTGCCCCGGTGGCGAGAGCCTGTCGATGAACAGCCGGACCCGTGCATGCGATTGCACGATGGTCGCGATCACAAGCCCCAGCCCGCCGGACACCAGCACCGCTGCCTGCATCAGCTCGATGGAGCCGGTGACAGGGAGGCCCACATGCCTGCCGATCACGGCCAGCGTATCGATTGCCGTTGCTGCGAGCAGCGCGGAGCCGCCGATCCATACGGCCAGTCTCATTGGCTTGTTCATGCTGCAGCCCTGACGAGGCCGTGCGGGCTTATGCGAATTGGTGGCAGCCCCGCTCTCGCAGTGATGTCCTCCACATAGCGAAGGATGTCCTGCGCCCGGTTGCCTTCTGCAAGGACCGGCCGGCCCGGTGCCTCGACATCGACGGGCACGATCGACGCCATTACCTGCGCATCGTGATGAAAGGTCAGTTGCCCGATGAAGCCGCTCACCGCCTCGGGATGGAACGGCGCGAGGTAGTAATCTGGATCGGGCTCGAAGCCGAACAGCTCCTTGCGGCGCAGCGCCCATTCCCGGCGGGCGGCATGATCCTGGTCGGGCGACAGGGCTCGGGTAACCACGCAGCCATTGCCCAGCCCGTGAAAGATCGGCGCGCCGCGATAGAATTCGATGCCTTGCACGATATGCGCGTGGTGGGAGATCACGGCGTCGGCGCCTGCATCCACGGCCAGCCTCGCGACTTCGCGCTCGTAGGGAGCGACGTGGGCGGGCGTGTGAACCCTACCCTTGTGCAGTGCGACGACTACGTGATCCGCCCCGCCCCTGCGTGCGGCCTCTATATCGTCTTGCAGGATGTCGCTGCAGGCAGATGCCGCACCCGTAAAATCCGCGATCGGCGTAACCTGCGCACCATCGCTTGTTTCGAGAGGAAGGTAAGCGCAGCCCGCCCGGTCATCCGCTGCCCAGGCCATCTCGGGGCCGATGCAATTGTAGCTGAGCAGCGCGACCGTATGACCCTTGCTATGGGCGAAGGCCGGCCTGCGCGCCTCCTCAAGGTTTGCGCCGGCCCCGCAGAACGCGATACCCAGCTTCTCAAGTTCGGCGACCGTTTCCGCGATGCCTTCCGCCCCGCGGTCAGCAATATGGTTGCCTGCCAGCGAGAGTATGTCGAAGCCGGCTTGGACCAGCGGGCGCAGGTTTTCGAGCGGTGCACCGGGCGCGGGCACATCGCCTTCCAGCTCCATCTCGCTTTTCGTGTGGGGCACTTCGAGGTGACCGATTGCGATATCGGCCGCTTTCAGCGCAGGAGCGATTCCCGACAGCCAGTAACCTGCGTCAGGCTCGTCCAGAACCAGATCGCCTGTCACGGCAACGGTTGTCGCATCCTGCATTGAAAGACCCTAACCCGGCAATATTCAGAAGCGAACCCGCGCCCCCACAGCGAACAGCCGCCCGATCGGGCTTGCCGCGGTGGCATCGTAGCCGCCGCTGCCATTACCGCTAGGTGCAAGGTTCACATAGGGCGGATCCTCGTCGAACAGGTTGCGCACCTCTGCCGTGAGTTCGAGATCGACAGCGTCGGGATCGTCGAAACTGTCCCGCACGCGCCAGGTGAAGGTGAGATCGATAGGCGTGTAACTGTCCACGTCCTCGTTCGGCGTGATGAGATTGTTGCTGTAGCCGCCCACATGCGTCGCCAGCACGCGGGTCGAGAACGGACCGTGATCCCAGTTGGCGAACAACCTGCCCTTGAAGCGCAGCGGCTGGAAGATGATGTTGAGCTGGTCGATCAGTTCCGCTTCCGGCGCCACGGCCACCTCGTAATCCGTCAGATAGGTACCCGAGGCTCCCAGCCGCAGCAGGTCGTCCGGTCCGAGATCGAGGCGGTAGGCGAGGTTGAAATCGATACCGCGGGTGATCGACTTGCCGAGGTTGCGCGAGCGGCCGTCCACGAACACGTCGATATTCGACAGGCTGCCGCCGGGGAAGGCGCCCAGCACGTTCACGCCGGAATCGATCAGCGACTGGATCTGGTCACGCGCATCCTGTCCGCGCAGCACCACGCCGGTGCCTACGAACTGGTCCTCCTGCCCCAGGATCGTGAGGTTGGAGAGGTTGGAGAGGTTGGCGCTGACCTGGTTGTCATAGGCCACGTCCAAATAGGTGATCGAGAGCAGCAGGTCGTCCACCGGCTCCCAGTCCGCGCCGACGGACCAGGTGGTCGAGGTTTCCGGCCCGAGGTCGAGATTGGGTCCGGAGAGGGCAACACCCACCACCGGCGCGCCGCCAGCGGGGTTCTGGTAGTTCTGCACGAACAGGTTGTTGCTGTTGCCGTAGATCTCGGGGATCGTCGGCGCGCGGAACGACGTGCCGTAGGTGCCGCGAAGGGTCAGCCTGTCGGTCGGCATCCAGTTGACGCCGAATTGCGGGTTCGTCGTATCGCCAGCATCGCTGTAGCTGTCGTGACGGATCGCCGCGACCACCTCCAGTTCCTCCAGCCCCGGACGGGCATTGCCGCCGCCGAACAGCGGCACCAGCATTTCCGCGTAGAACGAATCCACGGTACGGTCGAAGGTGCGGAACCGTATCTCGTTGCTCGGATCGCCTCGCGCCACGCCTAAGTCGACGGTGAAGTCCTGCCGTTCGTACCCTACCGCGAGACGCACTTCGCCGCCGGGCAGGTCCACCAGCGGACCGCTTGCACCGGCCTCGTAGAAGGTCAGCTCGCCGTCGGTAGGCGCGAGGAAGATCTGGTTGAAGATGTTGTCGAGCACCGCCTGCGAGGTGCGACCGCCGCCATAGGGATCGAACGCGGTACTGGGATCGGAACTGGCAAGCGCTGCATTGAGCGCGGCATTGTTCACCCCGTCATAGGATCCGGAGAAATCGTGCGTCTCGCCATAGGCGACAAGACCCTCGAACTCCCACTCGTAAGGCAGCTGGATGCGCAGCCCGGGCGAAATCTGCCAGCTCTCCGCCGAACCTTCGGACTGCGTGAGGTCGACATCGTCGGCGAAACTGTAGTCGATCTGGTAGCTGGTTCCGGTGAAGCCGGGCGGGCGCACGAAGAACGCGTTGGTCTCCGGCACGGTCAGCCTGGTAGACGGGCGCGCGCTCAGGCGGGTGAAGTCGCGCTTCGAATAGAAGCCGTCGTAGAACACTTCCAGCCAGTCGGTGACTTCGAAATTGCCGGTGGAGTTGACCGAATCGTACTTCTGCTCGGGAAACAGGTCCTGCCCGATCAAATTGTCGCACAGATTGGTGGTGCCTGCCGTGATGGCACCGGCATTGGCCTGCGTATACAGGTTCGGCAGGGCATAGGTCGTGCCGTTGGCAAGCAGGGTGCCGGGCGCGCAGCGGGTGACGCGGTAGTCCGCGCCGCCGAAGTCGCGCTGGTCGGAGACGAAGAAATCGCGGTCGTCTCCGCTCAGGTTCGATCGTTCGACGTGCTCGTAGGCGACCATGATCTGCCCGCGATCGAACTGGAAGCCCAGCGCCGCACCGGCGGACCATTCGTCGAACGCGCCATCGTCCGCGATGCCGTACCGGCCAAACGCCTCGACCCCGTCCAGCGAGCGGCGCGGAATGATGTTGACCACGCCCGCCACCGCGTCGGAGCCGTAGATGGCCGATGCGCCGTTGGCAACGACGTCGATGCGCTCCACGCCCAGCGTCGGCAGGACGGAGGGATCGGTCGAGCGACTGTTGTTCACGACGCGGTGACCGTCGATCAGCACCAGCGTCGCGTAAGGGCCGATGCCGCGCAGGTTCACGCTGTTGCCGTAGGTAATGTTGCCGGAACCGCCGGCCTGGCCACGCGAATTCTCCGATACGCCGAGGTCGAAAACCTGCGGCAGCTCGCGAATGACACGGTCGATCGTGACGGAGCCGGATTCCTCGATGGCCTCGCGTCCCAGCACGGTCGCCGTAGCGCCCACCGGCGCTCCCCCGGTGCTGACGCGGCTGCCGGTGACGATGATGGCATTTTCGGGCGGCGCTTCGCTATCCTCGTCCTGCGCAAATGCCGGAACCGTGATGCAGGCGGTTGCCATCGCGGCACCGCAAAGCAGCGCGCTGCGCACGGTATGGTGACTTTTCGTCGACTCGCTCATCGTATCTCTCCCAAGTCCGCCCGGAATTTGCCATCCGGGTCACGTAGTGGCGGGGTCCCTGGCCCGCTTCGCCGCGCAATCTCCTGCGTGCGCCCGCTTCCCGCAAGCAAAAGTTGGCTAACCATATTGTTGACAATTTGGTGACCAATGCGGAAGACACTACTCATGACCGAAATCGCCGACGCCCTGCCGAAAAGTGGCCCACCCGCAACCGAGATAGCCGACTGGATACGCTCGCAAATCCGCGCCAACCGCTTCGTGCCCGGGCAACGCCTGGTGGAAGTCGACATCATCCGGCGAACCGGCGGCAGCCGCTTCAAGGTTCGCGAGGCTTTCCAGCGACTGGCAGCCGAAGGACTGCTGGAGATCGAGGAATTTCGCGGCGCATCGGTTCGCGAGGCCTCGCTGGCGGAAGTCAGTCAGCTATACCGCGCCCGCGCCGCGCTGGAAGGGATCTGCGCCGCAGACTTCACCCGCCTAGCCTCGGACGAGGACAAGGAAAGGCTTCGCGAGATTGCCGAGAAGATGGAGACCTGCGTTGAATCGGGTGCCGCGGAGCAGTTCGGCAAGCTCAACGGAGAATGGCATTCCATGATCATGCGCGTGACGCGTAACGACGTGATCGCTGACCTGGTATCTCGCCTCAACACGCCGGTGCACCACCTGCTGTTCGAGAGCTTCTATCGCGGTGACCGGATGAACGAGGCGACGCGCGACCACCGAGCAATCCTGGACGCGATCCTTGCAGGCGACCCGGAAGCGGCGGAGAAAGCGATGCGGCGCCATGTGGAGAACGGCCTGCAGTTCCTCACCTCGCTCGACCGTGCCTTGTTCGGCGATTGAAGACGGCCGATGAATGGCGGAGCTATTACGGCTCCAGCGGAAACAGCTTGCGATCCACCGTCCACTCCTCGTCCCGGCAGAGGATACAATCCTCTCCCACGAACCAGCGGGCAGCGGCGTGGCTGCCTTTCAATTGCCAGTCGAGCCATGCTGCCGAGACGCCCGCCCATTCGCCGCCGTTCTCGAGCTGGAATGTCCCCCCGTGGCCAACCGGAAGGCTGGCTGCGAGGACGGGGACGTGGTCGATCAGCTCGAAATTCCGCGTACCGTGGGGGTAGGCGATGTCGCTGGGGCCGCCAAGGACGATGGCGACCGGCGAGCGCAGGCCAGCAAGGTCCGATTGCAATATCTCGACATTTCCCGGCGGGCTTTCATCGATACTGTAGACCCCGCTGGCGAGTGCCATCACGGTATCGATCCGCGAATCGAGACCGGCCGACAGTGCCTGCAACCCTCCGCAACTGTGACCAAGGGCTGCGACGCGCGAAGTGTCCACAAGGTCGAAATACGCGTTCCCCGGATCGGCATCGGCAGCCTCTGCCCAGTCGATAGCGGCCAGCATCTGCGTGACGCTCGTCTCGTCGGGTGCCATGCGCTGAGGGCGCACGGGGCCCTCCGTCGGGGCCGGGGGAGCCGACGAGACGTCTGGGAGCTGTGTCAGCACGTCACGCTCCTGCCGCGCGCTGCCGTTCGCCACGACGAAATAGCCATGGCTGGCGATTTCCCGCAGGAAGTGGCTTGCGGACAGCCCGTTGTCGCGGCAGCCGCCATTGCCCCAGAGCACCAGTGGCAGCTTGAAACCGGGAGATCTGGCCGGGCGATAGATCGTGTATCCCAGCGCGTCGCCCCGCGCTTCCGCTATGGCGGGATAAGGCCCGCTTCCTGCCGGGGCTCCGATGGGCCCCGCCGGATAGGGTGCGGGGCTATCGTCCTGCGCCGCGGCTGGCGCTGCACATACCGCCAGCAGGACAGATGCGAGAACGCCGTATCGTATCGGGCTAGTTATCTTCATCGTCATTCTCCACAGCAGGTATGATGGGTAGTTCAAGGTAGGACTGTGCCGGCCCCCACCAGATCTGCCACACCGGTGGGTCACCCGCGGCGCGCGCCTGCTCAAGTTCCGGATGGACAGCGAAGCTGGGATAATCCGCCCCGGCCAGCGACAGGCGAATTCTGTGGCCCCGGCGGAAGACCCAGCTCGTCGGCATCAGGTCGAAGACGAGGCGTAAACGCTGCCCGTCCGCCAGCGGCTGCGCATCGTAATCCGAAGCGTCGAAACCCTGCCACGGCAAGTCCGGTCGCACGGCTATGGACGAGGCCTCCCCGCTCACCATCTGCGATATCGGACGCAGGCCGTGGTAGTTCGCGCGCAGCTGACCTTCTGTGACCAGCAGCGAGGTGCCGTCGGGAGCGACATCCTCGAGATAGGCGAAGACATCCGCTTCGGGGAGGTCCGATGATAGGACGAGTTCGAGGATCGGATGGCCGGTCACTTCGGTATCCTCCGCCAGCGGAGCGGTGGCGAATGCCGTTCGCCGCAAGGCATCGTGGTCCAGCGTCATCGGCTTTTCCGCCCGCGAGATCCCGTAGTTCCAGCGGCTCGCACCCGAAGAAACGGAAGTGACTTCGAAGTCGACCTCGTACCGCCTCGCGCCGACCGAAGCCGGGGGAGCTTGCGCCAGACCGTCCTCGGCGAAGTAGAACCTTGTCTGCACGCCGCGTGGGAGAGGCCATGTCTCCTCCCTTCGCCAGCCCTCGCCCATTACGTAGAGCAGGACGGGATCGACGTCATCGAGGCCGTTTCCGATTCCGCGAACATGACGATCGAAGAACGCAAGCTTCTCTCCCAGCATCATCGTGTTGGTCGAGGTACTACCGAAATGGCGGAAGTATGGCCCGGCGCGGTAAAGTTCCTCCCCTTCGCCTTCGGGAAGGCCGCCGTGCCCTGTCGGCGCCATCATCAGCCGCGTCGGTGTGTGCCCCTGAAGTGTTGCGAACCACAGGGTTGTGTCGCGGGCGTGGTAATCGAACCAGCCGCCGCGATTGTACACCGCGATGCCCGATCGGCTGATGGCGGCGGGGCGGTTGGCTGGATCGATGTCGCTGTAGGTATAAGGCGTCCCCGCCAGCGTGCTGTCGCGATGGGGCGCCGCGGCCAGTCGGTCCAGGGTGAGCTGGGTGTTGTCCAGATGGTCGCGCGTAGCCTCGAGATACAGGTGCTGGCGAGGTTGCCCATCGGCGTAGACGATGGCGTCCTCGTCCAGGAAACTGCCATCCCCATCGCGGTCCAGCGGTATTTCGTCCGCCCATTCGCCGTCCCGGTCCTCGTCCACAGCCGGCGCTGCGGGAAGCTGCCGGTTTGCGGGATCGAACACGTTACGGGCAGAGCGAGCCATCGACTCCGAAGCGAAAGATGACAGCGCATTGTTCAGGATGCCACCGGGATAGAACATGGATCCGTAATCGTCGAAACCGGCGATCTCGGGAAAGATGGCGCGCAGCCCGCGCGGAGCATGAGCGGCCGTCGCGTACTGGATGAACCCCTGGTACGAAGATCCGATCATCCCCAGCGTGCCATCGGACCATTGCTGGGCGGAGATCCACTCCACGATGTCTGCCCCGTCGCGGCCCAACTGGGGACTGCGATCGAGGTCGCGCGTGCCGAATGACGCCCCTCCCCCGCGCATCTCTGCCAGCGCAACGGCGTAACCGTGGCTGGTGAAGAAGGCGAGTTCGGCGCCGCTCATCACCGGCGTGATCGTGCCGTCACGCGGATCGATGGTTTCCCGCCGCTCCGGCAGGATCCACAGCAAGGTCGGATGGGGGCCGCCCGTCGTCGGACGATAGACCGACAGCGCCAGCCGCGTGCCATCGCTGACCGGGACAAGGTAGGCGTGGCGCTCATAGGTGGCGGACGCGGCTACGGCAGGTTGCGGCGAGACCGGGCCGTGCATGCAGCCAGAGAGCGATAGCACCGCCAGGACTGCAGCGAGGCCAAGCGCATGACGAAAGCAGCTCTTGCGAACAGCCCCCGTCATGCGAAAAGCTTCTTGCTGCGCATTATCACGCCGGCTTCCCTAGAAGCGCATTGCCGCCTGCACGCCAAATTCCTGCGGAGCGCCCAGCATGAATGCTCCGATGCCGTCGGTGGTCTGCTGTGCGTTGCTCACGTAGATCTCGTCGAACACGTTGGTAGCATAAGCGGTGATCCGCCAGTCGTCGTTCGGCTCGTAAGTGAGACGCAGGTCCACCAGCGTTCGCTCGTCGATGCGGTGGTATGGCAGCTGGAAGAACGTCACCCACTGCTCCGTCGTGTGCGAAACGCGGATGCTGGGGGTCACGAAACCCGTCCCTACCGGAATCTCGTAGGCAAGACCGCCCGTCAGCGAGAATTCGGGTGCGAAATTCAGCGGGCGACCTTCGAGGTTGATGCCGATCGGCGCGGGGTTGCCGATGGCTCCTGGCGGAATGGTATCGTCGAAATCGCCATACCCCGTATCGAGATAGGAGACGGCGACATCGCCGGTGAACCCTCCTGCCAGCACGGAAAGCTGCGCTTCCACGCCCTTGATGCGGGTGTTGTCGACATTGTTCGTGCGCCGCGAGGTGGGATCCTGCGGGTCGGGCTGGACGGTCGCCTGGAAGCCGTCATAGTCCATCCAGAATGCGCTGACCGATCCCTGCAACAGGCCTTCCAGCAGCGTACCTTTCCAGCCGCCTTCCCAGTTGGTGACGATCTCGGAATCGTATTCCTGCGCGGTGGCCGTGATGCCGCCCGGCTTGTAGCCTCTGCTGACGGTTGCGTAGAACAGGTGATCCGGGTTCGGTTCGTAGTTCAGCAGGACACGGCCGGTCATGTTGTTGAACGTCACGAACTGGTTGTTGGACGGGAATGGCGCGGAGGGGCCGGAATTGTCCAGACCGCCCATCGGATAGATCAGGAACCGCTCGAAGCCGTTGCGCTCGTGGTTGTACCGCGCGCCCACCTTCAGTTGCAGCGTATCGGTGAAGCGGTACCCCACCTCCCCGAACACCGCCTGGTTGCTGCGCACCGGCTTCACGGAGAAATTGCGCCCCAGCCCGGTCTCGATCGCAGGACCGCGCTCCGTATAGACGTCGCCTTCCTGCACATAGTCGAGGAAGGTCGCGCCCACCGTCCATTCGAACGGTCCATCGCTCATCGAAAGCAGGTTCACCTCGCCGGTCCAGTAATCGTCTTCCAGCGCGGTGAAACCTTGTGCGCTCGCCACGCCGGTACGGTCGTAATCGCCCCCGGTCAGGTGTGAGGTGGACTGGTAGGCCAGCACCGCATTCACCTGGAACGCCTCCACCGCGTCCCAGCGGGCGGTCGCCGTGGTCCGGTTGTACTTGGTGCGGTTACGGGAATAGGGGGTCTGATTGTAGTTCAGGATGAACGGGTTGGCACGATTTTCCGCAGTGTCGTTCTGGAACGGCGTGCCGTCGCTCTCGGCATTGCTGAACTGGTGGATCAGACGGAACTGGAAATCCGCCGCCGGCTCCCACAGCAGCTGTGCGCGGCCCACGATATTGCGCCTGTCGCCCGGCTGGGGAAGCGAACCGACCACCATCGTGTTCCCGCTGGGGCCAAGGTTGGTGTAATAGCTGTCACGCGTTTCGGCCTTCAGCGCAAAGCGCGCAGCGATCTGGTTGCCCAGAGGCACGCTGACAGCGCCCTCGATGGAACGGCGGTCGTACTCGCCAAGCGTGAATTGCGCATAGCCGTCGATGTCGCCGAGCACCGGGCGAGCGGATTCGATGAAGATCGCGCCGCCCGAAGCGTTCTGGCCGGAATAGGTGCCCTGCGGCCCGCGCAGCACCTGGATGCTCTCGAGATCGAAGAAGGCGTCGGCGAATGTGAATTCGCGCGCGATATACGCGCCGTCGAGATGGACGGCGACGCCGACGGTCTGGTTGGGCGCGGATTCCGTCACGCCCACGCCGCGAATGTTGAGGTACTTGGTATTGCCGTTGTCGACGAAGCTGAGCGAAGGCACCTCGGCGGTCAGATCGTCGAGATTGTCGACGCCGCGCTCCCGCAGTGTGTCGCCCGACAGGGCCACGATGGAAATCGGCACGTCCTGGACATTCTCGGCCCGGCGCTCGGCAGTTACGAGGATGACCGGATTTTCGTCGACCGGATCTCCCGCCTCCTGCGCGAGGGCAATTCCGGGAAACAGCGCTAGCGCGGTCGTGCAGGCAAGATAGTTCTTCATGTTTTCCTCCCCAGGTCATGTAAACCCTTTCGCAAGCGCTTACATTATTGAGGCAGGGAATGGCAAGTTCGGAAACACGCAGGGAAGGAATGGGTCACGCATCCCGCGTATCAGCGCCGGTTTCGTTGATTTCCCGGAGGATCCGGCGATTGCTCGAAATGAGCAATTCATTTCCGCGCCACCCCTATGGCGCCGTACCGGGGAACCGCTCCGCTGCAAAGCGCCTGAAATGCAACCGGTTAAGCGCTTTCGCGGGCAATCAGGCGGAAGCCCACATTCACTACGCTTGCCTGAGGCTCTGCGCCGGTAGAAGCATGCCGAATGGCCGCAATCGCCTCTCGCGCTATCCGCTTGCCATCGATATCGACCGTCGTGATCGTGGGACGCATGTCTCCGGCCAGCGAAGAGTTGCCAAAGCCCATGACGGCAAGGTCCTCGGGCACCTTCAGGCCGCTTGCCTGCGCTTCGATGATCAGGCCCTGGGCAAGGTAGTCCGATCCGGTAACGACGACGTCGGGCATGGCATCAAGCCTGCGCAAATCGGCGAAAATCCGCCGCGCGTGGCCAAAACGGGAAGGAATGTCGACAAATGTCTCGGTCGCCTCGCGGCCGGATTGGGCCAGCCATTCCTGCTTGAACGCTTCGCCACGCTTGCGCGCACGGACACCATCGGCAGTGACGATATGCGGACGCGCAAATCCGCGCGAGAAAAGGAAGCGGGCGATATCGATGCCGACGTCCTCGTGCGAAAATCCGATCGAGATGCCGGGCGTCTCCTCGCTCAGCTCCCATATCTGGATGAAGAGAGTCGATGATCGGCCCAGAAGGTCGGACGTGTTCTGGGTCTGCGGCGCCGTGGCGATGATCGCGTCGACGCGCCTTGCCAGCGAGGCTCGAACCATGTCCTCGTGTCGCTCGCCCTTCGGTCCGGTAAGCCCCAGCAGGACGGTGAAACCAGCCGATGCCAGTTCCTCGCTCATCGCCTCGATCGTGTCGTTGAAGATCGAGTCGGACAGGTGCGGGATAAGCACGGCAACCATCCGCGACTTGCTGGAGGCAAGGCCACCGGCGAGGAGGTTGGGAATGTAGCCGGTTTCCGCGATGGCATCTGCGATCGCCTGGCCGGTGTCGGCTGAAACAACGTCCGGATTGTTGATGTAACGGCTGACACTGGCGGTCGACACTCCCGCCCGGGCAGCGACGTCGCCCAGCGTCGCGGTTTTTGCAGCCTTGTTCATCCTCTCATTCTAGCGCGAGGCGGTCGCCGCACAAGCTTCACTTCAGGAAGCGGAGGGGCACGCTCAGGGCGCCGATTTCCGGCCAGCGGGTCATGGTGATATCGCCGTCAAGCTCGAAGCCGGCAGGCGTCGCGGCCAGCAATTCCTGCATGGCCACGCGCAGCTCCATGCGCCCGAAATGGACACCGGGACAGTTGTGCGGCCCCCTTCCGAAAGCAAGGTGTTCATGGATATTAGGCCGGTCGAGAATGAACTTGTCCGCCTCGGGAAACACGCTTTCATCGCGGTTTGCAGAGCAATAGAGCAACGCAATCGCGTCACCTTTCGGAATGGTTGTCCCGCTCATCTCCACGTCCTGGACGGCCGTGCGCGCAAAGCCGCGATAGGGTGTGTAGAGCCGAAGGAACTCCTCGATCGCCTTGCTCATCAGGTCCGGCTGCCTGCGCAGACGGTCCTGCAATCCCGGGTCGCGGCAAAGATGCACGCAGATACTGCCGATCATCACCATCGGGGCGACGATCCCCACCAGCAGCACCTGGCGCACCGTTCCCACCACCAGATCGTCCGGCAGTCTCTCGCCCTTGTGCCGGGCTGCCAGCAGCGCGCTGGTGGGATCGAGTGCGGGATCCTGCGGTTCTTTCTTGCGCAGATCGATCATGGCATGCGCGATCTCGTAAAGGCTGAGGCTGGTTTCCTTCATCGCGCCGGGATCGTTCGTATGCACCGCCAGCACGAAGGCGCGCCCCCTTTCGTGCAGTACCGGCAACCAGTCCGCAGGCATGCGCATCCATTCGCCGAACACCTGGACAGGCAGGTAGCTGGAGAACTCCGTGCAGATGTCGCCGCCGCCATTGGCCACCATGGGGGCCAGCAGTTCGCGTGACAGTTCCCGTGTGCGCTCGGCGAAACCCTCCGCCCGCTCCTTGGCGAGCAGGGGATTGAGCGTCTTGCGGTAGGGCGTGTGCTCCGGCGGATCGAGATGCAGCGGGGGACGGCGCCCCGTATATGCGATCTTCGGCACCACGTTCTGCCGGGAGGTGATGAACACGTCGGAATCGCTGGCCGCGCGCTTCACGTCGTCATACCGGGTGAGCACCCAGAAGCCGCCGAGACTATCGGTATGCGCGACGGGACATTCACGCCGAAGCCGCTCGTACTCGCGATGGGGCTGATCGAAATCCTCAGGATATTCGACGCAAAAGTCTTGTCCACGCTTGGTCATGCGGCTGTAGCTAAGGTATCGACGGATGCTCTTGCAAGCGCTATCATCGCCGGACAGAACTTTTCTTTTCGGCACCCTCGCCGGAAATTTCGCGCATTCGCCGGGAGTGGCTTCAGTTTGACGAAGGAATTGCCTTGAGATCCCGCCCGGGCTTCACGATCCTGATCCTCGGCCTGATCTCCGCCCTGGGCTCCATGGCGATCCACATGCTTGCGCCTGCCCTTCCGCTCGTCCAGCGCGATCTTTCCGCCAGTGTCGCGCAGGCGCAGCTTATAATCACCATCTACCTGTTCGGGCTTGGCGGCGGCCAGTTGCTGATGGGCCCGCTGGTCGATCGGTGGGGGCGCATCAAGATGCTCGTGACCGGACTCGTCCTGTTCGTTGCGGGCTCGCTGGCGTCCGCTTTCGCGGCAGGACTGGAAATGCTGCTTGCCGCACGGGCATTGCAGGCGGTCGGGGGCGCGGCTGGACTGGTGTGTTCACGGGCACTGGTGGCGGATCTGTTCGGCAGCAAGGGCGGGGCGCGGGAACAGGCCAAGTTGATGATGGTGGTGCTCATCTCTCCTGCACTTGCCCCGCTCGTCGGCGCGTACCTTGCCAGCTGGGGAGGATGGCGGCTCGTCTTCGTCATCCTGGCCTCGATCGCCGTCGCGGCATTCATCCTGGCCCTGAGATTCCTGCGCCCGTCCCGAGAGACTTCGCCGCCGCAAAGAGAAAAGTCCTCGCTGTTCTCCGATCTGGCCCGGTTGGCGCGCAACAGGTCCTTTGTGCTGTCCACCTGCGCGCTCGCTGCCGGAAGCAGCGCGCTCTACATGTTCCTGGCGAGCGGCGCCTTCCTGCTCGAGCAGCGGTTCGGGCTCGATGAGCGCTCAGCCGGTCTGTGCTTTCTGCTCGTGGCGGCGGCAGGCATCATCGGGACACGCCTCGTCCAGGTGATCGAGCGGCGCAAGGATTCCATGGTTTCGGGTAGCATGCTGCTCCTTACCGGGTCCCTTCTTCTCCTTTTGACGGCATTTGCAGGCATTACCGGTCCCCTGGTCGTCACACTGTGCATGATGGTGCTCGGTCTCGGCGCAGGCGTTGTCGGCCCTTCTGCCATCCATAACGCGGTGAGCGCGGAGATCGGGTTGGCTGGCACTGGTGCCAGCATCGCAGGCTCCGTGCAGATGCTCGTCAGCGGCGCGGCGACGATCCCCCTCGGCTGGCTTGGTCCGATCACCGCAACGAAGCTCGGCCTGGTCCTGTCCGTCGCTACCAGCCTCTCTCTCACCGCAGCGGTGTTCCGGGCCCGCTACGCCCGCTTTGCGGCCCCACAAGCGGACGCGAAATGATGGCCTGCGAAGTCACATTCCTTTTCGAACGAGAATTGCCATGACAACAAGTCCCAGCCGCATCGCCCTTTTTGCAAGCGTCGTCGCTTTAACCGCCGCAGTGGCCCAGGCGCAGGGCGAACCCGATCGCTGGTGGAGCCCGGGCGAGGACCGCGTATTCCCGACCCAGCTCGAATACGAGAACGAGCATGGCACCTTGCGCATCCTGCGCACCGGGGACCCGCTGGAGGTGCAGGACCACCCCTTTTTCCGGCCGCTGGGGCCATCTGGCCGCGCCTGTGTGACTTGTCACCAGCCCGCCGATTCCATGAGCCTTGCCGCCGAAACCGCGCGCGAACGATGGGAGGTTACCGGGGGCAGCGATCCGCTGTTTGCAGCCTATGATGGCTCGAACTGTCCCCTCTTGCCGCAGGACGATCCGGCGTCGCACTCACTGCTTCTGGATCACGGGCTTATCCGCATCGAGCGGCCGTGGCCGGTGACAAGGTGGCACGAAAGCGAGGTGGAGCCCGACTTTACCATCGAGGTCGTGCGCGATCCCAACGGCTGCAATAGCGGGCCCACCTACGGTCCTGAAAACGGTCGCATTTCGGTGTATCGCCGGCCCCGCCCGGTCGCCAATGTCAAATACCTGCTGGCCGTCGGATTTCCGTTCGATCCCAAGCAGGGCCTCGCCCTGCCTCGCGATCCCCGGACGGGCGACCTGCTGTCGGGCAATCTCATGGCCGATGGCCGGGTCAGCACACTTCGCGGCCAGATGACCGACGCAGGCCGCACGCACCTGGAACTGCTGCGCGAACTGTCGGACGCGGAGATCGACGAGATCACCCGCTTCGAGAAAGAGCTGTTCGTGGCGCAGCAATCGAGCCGTACGGGCGGCGCGCTCGATACGCTCGGCGCAACGGGCGGCCCCGCCCGCCTGCGCGACAGCGAGCCTGGCGCCCTTGGAAGCATCGGGGAGCCGGTGTGGAGCGAGTTCGCAGCGTGGGAGAACCTGACCGCACAAAATGCGCCGGAGCTCTCGGCGGAAGAGCTCGCCTTCAGGCAATCCGTGGCGCGAGGCGCACGTGTCTTTCGTGAAAAGATGTTTCTCATCACGGACAGTGCAGGCATCAATTCCCCGATGGGCTTTGGCAATCCGGTGCGCAATTCCTGCGTGTTCTGCCACAATATGACGCAGATGGGGAACGATGTTGCCCCGGGCCAGGTGGATCTTGGGACTACCACGCTGCCCTTTGCCGATCCGAACCCCGAATTGCCCATGTTCCGCATCACCTGTCACGGCGATCCGCATCCCCATTACGGACGCGAGATCCTAACGACAGACCCCGGCTTCGCACTGACGACGGGGCGGTGTGCGGATGTCGGCAAGATCACCTTGCAATCCCTGCGCGGCCTGCCTGCCCGCGCACCTTACTTTTCCAACGGGCTTGCCGCCGATCTCGAGGAAGTCGTCGACTATTACGAACGCCGGTACAACATCGGCTACACCCAGCAGGAACGGCAGGACCTGGTCAACCTGATGAGCGTCCTATGAAAAACCTGATCGCCTTTTTCGCACTAGCCCTGCCCGTTTCCGCGGTTCAGGCGCAGGAAGGACAGCTGGTCACCTTCGTGACCTGCCCGATATACCGCGACACCGATTTCGGCAGGAAATCCGGCTGCTGGCTGGCCGAGGACCCGAACACCGGCCAAAGGTGGGACGTTACTCTTTCGCCCTACAAACCCGACTGGAACTACGCGGTACTGGTCGAAGGACGCGTCAGCGATGCCGCGCCCGACGCCTGCGGTGCGCCGGTGCTGGACACCGTTCGCACCTCGCGTCTTTACGATACCCCATGCCCTGCGCACATGCTTCCGGCAGAGGGCTATCCCGGTCGCGAATACAAGCTGCAAGGCCGGTACATCAATCCGATTGCCGTCCCCCGCGATGTTCCACCCGGCCCCTACGAAGAGAGGGTCTTCACGCTCTATTTCGAGTTCAACCAGGATTTCCTTGTCTACCAGTATGACGATTATCTGATGGACAAGGCCGCCACGTGGCTCGCTGCTGCACAGCCGCGCAAGGTGGTGGTGACGGGATACGCCGCAACAGACGAGCGGGAGGTGACGGGGCATGTCCTCTCGGAGGAAGCAAGCATCGCGCAAGGCAGGGCCGACGCTGTTGCCCTTTCGTTGAGCCGGCTGCTGCCCGAACTGGAGATCGAGGTACGCACACAGCTTGGAGCGCAGACGACCGACGATCCCGATGCCGACAACATCCCCGGCCAATCACAGCGACGAGCCGAAATTCGCGCGCTGTTCCACGACTAGCGCGGCGGGAAAAGTGCACCCACGTCCTCGCATTCGTCGAGTGCGAGGATACGCGTCGCAAGGGCCCGGCCCTCTTCTTCTGGCAGCGGACTGGATGCTTTGACGACGCACATCACGAATTTGTCCACTAACTGTTCCTCGGATAGCGGCTTCTCGGGACTACCCAGCGAGTGCTCGATCTGCGCTCCAAGCACCTGACCGGACACCAGTTTAAGTGACAGGGCGCCTCCTCGACCCCTCTGCCATTCGTGATCGGAGCCCTGGATGGGGCTTATGCGCGTGGCCACCTCCAGCACCTGCGGATCGGCCAGGTCCTCGTCGCGGAAATCATCGAGGGACACACGTCCCCTTACGAGCGCAAGTGCGAGGCAGAAGGGGATGGAGAACTTGGCCTCGATCGCGTTCGACGGTTTGCGCCTGATATCCTGCGGCTCGAACAGCATCGTATGGACAGGGTCGATGCGAACGTCCACTTCGGCAAGGTCTGCCGCGGTAAAGCCGTGCTCTTCGCGCAGGGCGAGCGCCATTTCGATGAAAGCGTGCGTGCCGCGGCAACTGGGCCAGGGCTTGAAGGTAAGGTCTTCGATCCAGAATTTGCAGCCCAACCCTGCAGTCAATCGGTTAGGATCGAAGTTGCCGTTCGCATAAAGGGCGTAAAAACCGGCTCTCCCCTCGAGCGGTTGCTCGAAGCCCGTGACACCCGCTTTGGCGAGCAAGCAGGATTGCACCGCAGCCTGAGCGGGGAAGGCTTCGCGCACCGCCCTGATCCTTGTGCCCGCGCTGTATTTTATCTCTCCCGGCATCGTTACCTGGCATAACATCAGGGAGAAGGCATCGCGCACAGCCTCCGCGTCCAGTTGCAGCAGATTGGCGCAGCCTGCCACGGCCCCGAAGCCTGCCAGGATCGGAGGCGGATACCAGCCGCCCTGCTCCATCGGCTGATCGAGGGCGAGCGCAAGGCGGCAGGCCATATCCCCGCCAACGGCGAGCGCTGTCAGGAACCGCCGCCCCTCGACTGGGCCCTGGGTTTGCGCCAGCGCGAGCAACGCCGGTACGAGGCTGGCATTGGGATGCCCGGGCGAAAGTTCGAAGGCGTCCTCGAAATCCAGCGCGTGTGCGAAGGCGCCATTGGCCAGCGCGGCGGCAGTTGCCGGCGCTGTGTATGGCGTTCCCAAAATCGTGGCCGGCCCCTTTCCCTGCGAACGGGCAAGATCGACGAAGGGCTGTGCTTCGGCCGCCAACCCGCTTGCCCCCAGCATGACGCCGGTAGCATCGAGCATCACCCGCCTTGCCGCAACCAGCGCGCTCTCGGGCATCCGATGCGCACTGGCCTCCGCGACATGTCGGGCGAGCGTATCCGTGACTGTATCGCGCATTTCCTCACCTCGCATTTGCCGCTCCACCAGCGAGATGAAAGACCAATGTTTCTCTCTACGCAAGCGTTTACATTCGCGGAATCCGCGATAGTATCGCATGTGGAGAAGGAGAGGCTGCCGACATGGAAATCGAAATTGGTCGCAAAGTCATACGGCGCCTCGTGTTGCCCAGCGCGATGTTCGTGCTGCTCGGTTCCATAGACAGGGCAAATGTCGGATTCGCCGCGCTCGAGATGAACGAGGCGCTCGGCCTCGATGGATCGACCTACGGCTTTGCGGCCGGCATCCTGTTCGTGGGATACATGCTGGCGAAGTATCCCAGTGTCCTGCTCTACGAAGCGATCGGAATGAGCAAGTGGCTCGGCATCATAACCTTCTGCTGGGGCCTTGCCGCATCCGCAATGTCGCTCGTGCAGAACGAGTACCACCTTTATGTCCTGCGGGTCGTCATCGGTTTCGCCGAAGGTGGGCTGTCGTCCGGATTGATGATCTATCTCAGCAGTTGGGCCAGCGAACGGTACCGGGCATCGATCCTCGCCCTTCCGATCATGGCGATTTCCGTTGCGCAGATCATTGGCGCGCCCCTGTCGGGCTGGTTGATGGAGGTGCAGAACCCTCTCGACATGGAGGGCTGGCGCTGGATGTTCCTCGTGGAGGGCCTGCCCGCCGTCTTTCTGGGGATCTTCGCATGGTTCTATTACCCGGACAGCCCGCGTGACGCCCGCTGGCTGACGCCTGACGAACGCGACTGGATGAGAGCCAACATCAAGGGCGCAACCAAGCCGAGCGACGAAGGCGGCAAGGAAGGCCGGTGGGAAGCTCTGCGCAGCCCCGTTGGCTGGGTCATAGGCTTTATCTGGTTCTGCATCCTGTCGGGCAATTACGGGGTCATGTTCTGGTTGCCTCAGATCATCCAGGGTATGGCAGGCCTTTCTCCCGTCGAGACCGGGCTGATCGTTGCTTTACCCTGGGCGGGCAGTGCGGTGGGCCTGGTGCTGAATGCGCGCCATTCGGACAAGACGCAGGAGCGGTACCTGCACGTTGCCATTCCCGCCCTGGTCGGAGCGGCAGGTCTGCTGGGCGCCTATACGCTGGGGGCAGGCGTTCCCGGCCTTCTGGTGCTCATCATCGGCCACGCCTGTGTCGGTTGCACGGTTGCCGCCTTCTGGGCGATCCCGGTCAAGCTTCTGCGACCACAGGCACTGGCCATGGGCATCGTGATGATCAACATCGTGGGCAGCTTTGCCGGTATCATAGTGCCGACACTGATGGGCTACCTGAGCGACATCAGCGGCTCCTTCTTTCCGCCGACGCTCCTGCTGGTCGGTATCCAGATCCTGCTTGCCCTGCTGGCCCTGCTGGCCCGTGGCATGGAAAAGCGTACCGCCCGCCAGCAACTCGCACGGGCAGCGGGATGAGGTTTCGCCATATGCCATCGACAAGAAAGACAATGGCGCTCACCCCCTTGGCCTTTGCCGCCGGCTTGTTGATACACACCAGCTCGGCCGGGCAGGTCATAGAGCCCTATACGTTCAGCTCGCGAGACCTGGCGAGCGGGGCAGTATCCTGCGAGCAGCTGACCACCGTGAGGGCACCCGACCTTCGCGTGCGGCGAGCAACCACTATTCTGCCCGACCCTACGTGGACCATTCCCCATCCCCGCCCGGGCGATCCTGTCGCAGAAATCGAGACTGCATTCTGCCGGGTGGAGGCCACGGCGGAGGACGAGATCGATTTCGAACTCTGGCTGCCGCTTCGCGAAGCGTGGAATGGCCGAATGCTGGGCACCGGGAACGGGGGTTTCGCCGGTTTCCTGCGCTATGATGGACTTGCCCACGGGTTACAGCGCGGTTTTGCCACGCTGAGCACCAATACCGGCCACCTTATCGAAGAGCAGAACTGGTCGATCGGTCATCCGCGCCGGCTGGAGAACTACGGCCATCGCGGTCAGCACCTGTCTGCCGTGAACGCCCGTGTGCTGATCGACGCCTTCTATGGCCGGGCGCCGCAATACAGCTATTTCATGGGCTGTTCGGGTGGCGGCATGCAGGCCATCAACGAGGTGCAGCGTTATCCATCTGACTACGACGGGGTAATCGCCGGGGCCCACGGTTACAGCATCGCAGGCATCTCCGCCCGCTGGCTTGAAAGCGCTCTCATCGGCAGGGAATGGCCCGGAACGGCGCTTTCCCAGGAAGAATGGGGCATGATAGCCCGCGCGGGCGTTGCCCAGTGCGATGGTGACGATGGCGTGGCTGACGGCATCATCTCCAATCCGCAAAGTTGCTCCTTCCGGATTGCCGATACGCCCGGACTGTCACCAGGTAAGATCGCGACGGCAGAGCGTATCCTTGGCCCCGTCACCGGAGAGGACGGCCGCATCCTATTCGAAGGCTTCCTGCCGGGAGCCGAATTCACGGCCATTGGGGAGCGTGGCCGACCGGGCGAATTCTTCGGTGAATGGTACTACCGCGACCCCGACTGGGACGCTTCGCTGTTCGATGCCACTCGTGACGTACCGTTGATCGAAAACGCCATTCCGGGTGTGGTTTTCTCCACGCCGCATATCGGCGCTTTCGCCCGCCGTGGAGGCAAGCTTATCAGTTACCAGGGTTGGGACGATGGTATCGTTCCGGGCGAAGCGACGATTGCCTATTACCAGGGGGTACGGGACTATCTCGGGGAAGAGATGACCGACAGCTTCTATCGGCTGTTCCTTGCGCCGGGAGTGGATCATTGTGCCGGCGGCGTTGGCGCGGACACGTTCGGGCAGACCTTTCTCGCCCCCTCCCCCGACCCCGCAACTCCGCAGAACGATATCCTGCTCGCGATGATGCGCTGGGTGGAGGAAGGCATTGCGCCCGACCAACTGGAAGCTGCAAAGGTTGAGGATGGAAAGGTCAGCTTCTCGCGACCCCTTTGCCGGTTCCCCGCCCACCCCGTTTACAAAGGATCCGGCGATCCGGATATGGCCGAGAATTTCACGTGCGAAACCGGCTGATCCTGCTGCTGCTTGCGGCCTTGGCGCCACACTCTATCGCTTCGGCGCAGCAGTTCGAACCGATCGATGACCTGCAATGGCTCGCTATCGAGAACATCGTGTCTCCCGTTCTCAGACCGGACGCGGAGAACGTGGACGAGGCGCGTCGACTGACGGACCTGGCCCGTGAGAGCCTGCTGCAAGGTCGATACGGCGAGGCCCGGCGACTGTATTCGCAGGCGCGAGCCCTGTTCCTGGGCGTACCGTGGAACGAGCAAGCGGAATTCGTCGCGTCGCTGGCGCTTCGCCCCGCGCGGGTCGCTGTAGATCCCGGCGAGGACCTTGCCCTCGCCATAGGCCAGCACTTCTCTGCGTCGATTCCACCTGACATTGCCTATTCGGACGTCCACCTTCGCTTTTCTGCACGGCCATTTAGGCACTCCGGGAGCCACGAAGCCCGGCCACTCGGGACAATATGGCTTGCAACACCTGACCTTGCCGA
Organism: Aurantiacibacter poecillastricola; assembly: GCF_030730945.1. Lineage (GTDB taxonomy): Bacteria > Pseudomonadota > Alphaproteobacteria > Sphingomonadales > Sphingomonadaceae > Alteraurantiacibacter > Alteraurantiacibacter poecillastricola. The sequence goes on along the minus strand of NZ_JAVAMS010000002.1, from coordinate 48,659 downwards.
GGAACCGCAATATGCCAGCCTCGATCTTGCCGGCCTTGGCGACGGAAGTTGGGAAATCGAGGCCGAAATCATCCACGGCGGAGAGGTCCTGGGAACGACTGTTACCCGCCTTTTCACCGCCACCGACCTTCGGGAAGACAGTCGCAAGTTGCGTGAGGGCCTTGCCCGCCTTGATCCGGCGCCCGGCCTTGCAGCGGACATCGCCTTTCCCCTTGATCTGGTCGAGACCCTGAACCAGCGAAGCCGGCGCGTTCGAGACATCGATCTGCGCTCCGAACTTGATGCGGCCCTATTCCTCCTTGCCGCAGCAGAGCGCCTGGAGAATCCCCAGTACCAGGCGCGCGGGTTGCAGGGACGCCATTATCGTTCGGATATTTCGGGCCGGATCGAACCCTACCGCCTGTTCATTCCGCGAAGGTGGGACGGCAGGAGCGAACTCGCCTTGCTTGTCGTGTTGCACGGCTCGGCAGGCGATGAATGCAGCGCATTTGCCAGCGGAGTGCTGGAACAGCTGGCCGAAGTACACGGCCTGGCGGTGCTCAGCCCAATGGGAGACGATCCCAATAGCGTTTGGGGTAACCGGTTGCCCGTCGTGCTGGCCGATGGGACAGTCCCTCCCCCGCGTCCCGTCGTCAGCGGGGGGCGCGTCCAGCCGGTTACCGGGCTGCCCGTGGAGCCGGCGGAGGCGGACGTTGCTGCAACTCTTGCACTGGTACGGCAGGAATATCCCATAGACGCCGATCGTATCTACCTCGCCGGGAATTCGATGGGCGGAGAGGGTACGCTTCATCTTGCATCGCTCTGGCCCGATATGTGGGCTGCCATCGCGCCCGGAGCTGGACCGATCGATCCCCACCAACTCGATTACTCCGCACTCGCCTCGATCCCCACCTTGATCGTTCACGGGCGCAATGATCGGATCACCTCCTTCACCGCCTCGCAGCGCATTTTCGAGCGGCTGCAGCAGGAGGGCGGCGAAGCAAGCATGCTCGCCACCGAGGACGGGCACGATGCCTTCGATCGAAATCTGGAAGCGATACTGGGCTTCCTCCTTTCCCACAGCAGGAATGCCCGTAACTGACTTGCCCGAAGGAACATCGATGGCCGAACAACTCGTAATCAATGCCACAGGCGATGTCGCGCCTTGCAGGCCCGATCCCGGATCGATGTTTGCGGAGCTAGGCGGCGCTTTCGATGCCGATTGCGTTTTCGGCCAGATGGAATGCGTCCTCTCGGATCGCGGCTCGCCAGCGCCGAATGCCCGCCTTCCCATGCGAAGTCCCCCAAGTATCGCTGCGAACCTGGCAAGCGCTGGGTTCGACGTAATGTCCGTGGCAGGCAATCACGCGATGGATTTCGGCGGCGATGCCCTTTGCGACACCGTCGATCACTTGCGTGAGGCCGGAATAGTTGCGTGCGGGGGCGGTGCCAATCTCGCACAGGCTCGCAAGCCGGCTATGTTGGAGCGCGGTGGACGCAAGCTGGCATTCCTCGCCTATAGCTCCATCCTGCCCGCCGGCTATGCGGCGGAAAACAACCGCCCCGGATGCGCTCCCCTGCGAGCGCACACGCTGTACGAGCAGGTCGAGCCGGACCAGCCAGGCACCGACCCGCGCATCCACACCTATGCCGATGAGAATGACCTTGCAGCGTTGCTCGAAGATATCAGGATCGCCCGCGAGGGGGCGGACCATGTGTTCGTTTCAATGCATTGGGGCATTCACTTCGTCCGCGCGAAGCTGGCCGATTATCAGCGCGCGGTTGGACGCCAGATTATCGATGCAGGAGCGGATGCTGTAATCGGTCATCACCCCCACCTGCTGAAACCCATAGAGTTTCATCGCGGGCGGCCCATCATTCATAGCCTGGGCAATTTCGCCATCGAACAGCCCTCCGCATACATGGCGAATATCGAGCAGACGCAAGGCTACAAGGAGGTCACCCGGACGAGCGCGGGCTGGAAGCCGAAAGAGAAATACATGCTGCCAGAGGAAACCCGGCACACCGCAGTCGCAAGCCTGCAACCCGGCGTCGACGGCTGCCGCCTGTCGCTCATCCCCTTCCGCATCGACGACGACTGCGTTCCATGCCGGCTGGACAAGAACAGTCCCGAGTTCGCAGACTTCACCGAGTATCTCACGGCGATTACGCGAGAGACAGGCATCGCGACGAATATTGCGGATACCGGCGATGGGATGCTGGAACTCTCTTCGGCCTGATCCCCCAGTCGCGCCAGAGTACTCCAGGCCCGGAGGGCGCTAAGTGAGGCTCGCGAAGTCGGCAGGAAAACGGATGGATGTCTGGAACCCCTTGTCGCCGCTGGTGGCGATCTTGCCGCCGTGACGGGTCGCCATCGCCCTGATCATTCTCCAGCCAAGTGAATCCGATCGCTCGGGCTTCATCTCCGGAGGAATTCCGATTCCGTCATCGGCAATGGTGAGTTCCCAGTATGCATCGTCGGGACCGCGCTCGAAGGTAATTTCGACCTTGCCTTTGCCTCGCCCTTCGAATGCATGCTTGTAGGAGTTGGTGACCAGTTCGTTGACGATCAGCCCCAGGTCGATCGCGGCGGAGCCGGCGACGTTCGCGCTGTCGCCGAACACGTTGATGGTGATGTCGAGTTCGGGGTTGGAAAAGGCATCCTGGGTGTGCCGCGCCACGTTTTCCAGCAAGGGCAAGAGCGAGATCCGCTCCCCCAGATGCGCGCGCTGCAATTCCTGGTGGACCTTGGCAACAGAGTGCACGCGCGATTCCAGTTGCGCCATCGCTTCGCGCGTCTCTTCGTGCTTGGCGTTACGCTTGCTAAGCTGGATGAAGCTGATGATGAGCGACAGGTTGTTGCCGGTGCGGTGATGCACCTCGTCAATCAGCAGTTCGCGCTCCGCCATGGCTTCGGCGAGTTCGCGGTTCTGGCGCGAGAGTTCGGCGACCGGATCGGTCGCGCTCAGCGCGGCAAGTTTCTCCTGCGCCAGATCCAGTCGGCTATTCAGCTCGCCAGCGGGAACGGGCGTTTGAAAGGCCAGTTCGGCAGTCGTGCCGTCTTTCGACGATTGCAGATCGAACCCGTCGGCCAAGCTTTGCACGCCCGTGAGGCCAAGCCCCATCCCGCGCGACGAAGATGCAGCCGAGCGATAGGGACGGCGATTCTTCACGAACACGCTGTCCGGCGGAAGGCCATCGCCCTGATCCTCGACCACGACCTTCAGCCAGGCGTACTCGCCGGATCTCTCCGCCCTGAAGTAGGCACGCCCTCCACCTCCATGCTGGAAAGCATTGCGCGTGATTTCGAGGATCGCCGTGATCATGCGGGTTCTCGCAAAGTTCTCCAGCGAGAAACTGCGTGCGATCACCTCGGCCACCTGCCGCACTCGCGGAATGTCCGCTTCCGCCCCGATGCGAACGCTGACGATATCCATCCTAAAGCGTCCTCCCGGCGTTCAGCCGGGCTACGATGATGCTGGCATCGTCGCGCTTGCGCTCGGCTTCGCCGAACAGCCGCGCTGCAATGACGGGTGCACTCCGGTTCATCAGGGCGACCTTCTCGTTCAGTCCATGCATGGTGGCCAATCCATCGGAATGCATCAAGACCACGGCGTCTTCCGACAGCGCGACTGTTTCGCGATGCGGCGTGGCCTTGCGCGCGCCCAGCAGACCGTCGCGCACCGACAGGCGCTGGAGCTTGCGGTCCTGCCAGAGGAGGGTGCTGATGTTTCCCACGGCAGCATAGTCGAGCCGCTTCTCCGTATGGTTGAGCGCCACGATCGCCGCAACTGCCCCGCGTGTTCCCACGAGGCCATCGGCAACTTCATCGAGCAGGTGGGATGGATCACTTCCTTCTGCCGCCAGAAAGGTCTGCTTGGCCTTGTCTGCCGCCTGTGCGGCCTTGGGGCCGTGGCCAAGACCATCGCAGACGAGGTAGAGACACACTCCATCGCCAGATCGCACGGCAATACCGTCTCCGCACCGACGTTCGCCGGGATAGGCCATGCGAAAGCCGGCATGGTCGGCAGGATGCGTAGAACGGATGGTCTGCCGCAAGAATTCAGCCGCAATGACGGTGCCTGCCGGTGAGGTATCTATATCCGTACGGTCGCTGAGGCGCAGGATCGCACCCAGACCCGTGCCAAGCGAACGCTTGGTGGTCTCACCATCCCTCACCATGCGATCGACGCGGGTGATACCGGGCCCCTTGTCGAAACCAAGGAGGTGCAGACGCTCGAGCGAGGGCGCTCCGAACACCGCTACCAGCATCTGTCCTCCGCCGCCGTGACGAAGGATATTCTGCGCGATCTCGGTCGCGACAATGGCGACGTGCTCAACCTTGGTCGAATTGAACCCAAGTGCACTGGCGGTGCGCCGCGCTCGCCGTCGCGCTTCGGCTACGGCACTCGCCTCTTCGACTTTCAACCACCCGATCATCGCGTCGTGCAAATTCCTGTCATGCGCACGACAGTTCCTTTGCCGGGCGTGCTCTCGATAGTGAAAGTCTTGGCGAGCCTTTTGGCTCCTCCCAATCCGCGCCCCAGGCTGTTTTGCCGGGTGGAATAGCCATCCACCATTGCGCGCTCCACGTCTTCGATCCCGCTGCCTTCGTCGACACATTCAACGCCGATCAGGCGCGGGTCCGGCATATCATAGACGAGCAGCCGGCCGCCCTTGCCGTGCGTTGCTGCATTGCGCGCGATTTCGCTCACTGCCGTGACGAAGCGGGTCGTCATCAGGTCGCGGCTTCCCTTCGCCTTCATGATTTCGCTCACGCGCGAGCGCGCCTTGGCGACATCCCGATCCGTACGCAATTCTATCGTCGCGATTTTACGCGCCCCGGGGAAGGCCATCTGTCAGCCCCGCATTGCGCATCTTTTCCAACGCGTGATCCAGCGTGAGGGCCGTGTGATTATCGGGCAGATACATGCCGAGTTCGACGAGCGTCATCGCCACCGCGGGCCGCATTCCCACCACATAGGTTTCTGCGTCCAGCAGGCGGGCAATCGCCGTTAGCTGGGCAAGAACCCGGCCGACGAAGGTGTCGACGATTTCTAGCGCGGAGATGTCCACCACCACACCTCGGGTCTCGCTTTGCGCGATGCGGTTGGAGAGCATCTCTTGCAACTCGATGATGTCGCTATCGGTTATGTCGGAGGTTATCGATACCAGCAGGACGCCTCCGACCTCGTAGATGGCCGCGGCGTTCATTTCCGGGTCCGCGGGCTATCTTCAATTGAACGGATGGCCACGCCAACCGACGTGAGCGCATCAGTAAGGGCGTTCTTGATGGAAGAGCGCGTGCGCACTTCTCCCACATCGACGCCGAGTTCCACCATGGTCTGCGCGATCTTCGGGCTGATCCCGCTGATGATGCAGCGCGCACCCATCAGGCGCACCGCGGCCGCAGTGCGCAACAGGTGCTGCGCAACCTGCGTGTCGACCGTCTTCACACCGGTGATATCCACGATCACCACTTCAGCCTGGCGCTCCACGATAGCCTGCAGGAGGCTTTCCATGACTTCCTGAGCACGCAGGCTGTCCAGCGTGCCGATGAGCGGTAGAGTAAGGACCTTGTCCCACAGCTCCACCACGGGCGTCGAGAGTTCGAGCATCTCGTCGCGCTGGCGCTCGATGATCTGTTCGCGTTCGGCGATGAATATCTCGTTCGTGTAGAGCGCGAAGGCGTCGATCGCCTTGGATACGACGAGGACTTCCTCGATCAGGCGATCCGGCTGGCCTTTCAGCTTTTCGGTCAGGCGACCGAAAAGCGGTGTCTTCAACGCGAGGACAAAAGCAGCCATCTCACCCGGCAAGACGCCACGCTCCACGCGCTCGTGAGTGACCTCCGCGAGAATACCGCGAAGATCCGCCCAATGCTCGTCCCTCAGGTCGAAGTCGCCCTCGCGAGAGGTGTCGCGCACGCCGAGCCGGAAAGCGCGCAGCATGCTGGCAGCCTGATCCCGTTCTTCCTTTTCGGAAAAGAGATCGCTGCGCTTCGCGCCATCCTCGTCTGCCTGGTCTATCCACTCCCGCAAGATGCCTTCGGCATCCTCCTTCAGGGCTTCGAGAGTGTTTTCGAGAACTTTTTCGGTCATGTCATCTCCAGCGCGTGCGGCAACGGCCTCGCTACGGGCTTTCTGCTATCTTGCAACCGGGAAAAGTCAATCGCAGCGGTCCGCAGCATAAGTCTTTCAATCGACTATGCTTTGGGAGCGGAATTTCCACGGGCTGCGACTTGAACGCTTCGACCGGCAGCGCAGGCACCACTCAGCGATACGTCAGAGGAACAGCGTTGGCGCGATGCCGCGCTCTAGAAGCCGAGCCTGCCCTGGTTCAACCCCGCCCTGGGGGAGCCCGCTGTACGACCGTCTGCTCGATCAGGCCGAAAGGAGACCTGCCTTGTGCATCGCGGGCTTCCATCCGCACCGTGTCTCCGAACTTCATGAATCCGGTATCCGGCTTGCCGCCCGCAATGATCTCGATCGCGCGGCGCTCCGAAATGCAGCTCGATCCTACTGTGCCATAGTTCGCATTCGCAACCGTGCCCGACCCGATGATCGTGCCCGCCGCCAGATCGCGAGACCGCGCTGCGTGCGCGACCAATTGGTGAAAGCCGAAGGCCATTTCCCGACCGTTGGCGTTGCCGAAGCGTTCGCCGTTCCAGTCCACCGCAAGATCCAGGCAAACCCGCCCATCCTGCCAGCCCTCGCCCAGTTCGTCCGGAGAGACTGCGAAGGGTGCGACGCTGCAAGCGGGCTTGGCGACAATCCAGCCGAAACCGGTCTTCATCTCGACAGGCGCGATCGCTCTCAGAGACCAGTCGTTTATCTGGACGATGAGCTTGATGTGCTGCAGCGCTTCTGCGGCCGTAGTCCCCATCGGCACGGCATCGACGATGACGCCGAACTCGCCCTCGAAATCGATGCCCATAGTCTCGTCGGGGAACGGTACGTCATCGAACGGACCGTAGAACCTGTCGGACATGCCCTGATACATCAGGGGCATGTCGTTCTCTATCGGATCGGTGTTGAAGGCCACCTGCATCAGGTCTGCATGGGTTTGGAATGCCGACCCATCCAGCCACTGCCATGCGCGAGGGAGCGGAGCGCGCACGGATGGCATGTGGAGTGGCTCACCCTTTTCCGCGTCGAAACCCGCCAGGTCGACCGAAGCCTCATCCCAGTTCTCGAGGGCAATGCGCAGGCACGGCCAGTTCGGCCCGGCGGGCACGCCGCGTGTGCCGTCTTCAGATACGACCACCAGCTCGCCATCGGGGCTGCCGTTATCGCGGGTGGCCAGCCTCACGCCAGGTCCTCGTCGAACTTGCCGTCGATCAGGATGAAAGCGATCCGGCAATTCCTGTCGGTCCGGTTGGCCCAGCCGTGATTGGTGCCCCGCTGGATGACGATGTCGCCCGCGCGGACTGTCGTTTCGCCTTCATCCATGATCAGCACGACTTCGCCTTCCAGCACGATGCCGTAATCGATCGTTTCGGTCCGATGCATGTGTGCATGACGCGATTCGCTGCCGGAAAAGGACGAGGCGTCCTCCGCGCCGACTTCGGCGAAATGAGCCTTTGCCTGCTCGGGCGTCATGTCCTTGAAGCTCTCGTCATCGGGCGGGATATCCAGCACGCGGATCCGCGTGCCGTTCTTGGGTGCTGCAAGCAGGATGCCCTCTTCTTCCGGCTCGCCCGAAGCCGCATCGATGGGTGCAGGTGTCGCGCGGGTGTTCCAGACTTCGTGGAACATCGGCCCGGTCGCGCCGCCGATCTGCTTGTAGCGGGGCACGGGGCCATCCTCCTGGATGATCGCCTGTCCCCGCGCATCGTGACCGGTGACGATGCGCCGGGTCGGTCCTGTCAGCATGGTTTCGTCCTCTCAATCATTCGTAAGTTGCTGCGGAGTGAAGAACAGCCCGCGTGCCTTCAAGTCTGCGTTGGCCGCATCTTCGCGCAGCAGCGCAGCGCGGGCGCTCGGCCTTTCCGAGGCTGCGGAATAGTGCCTTCGCATGGAAGGATAGCGATCAGCCTCGAAACCTGCTGCCGTCACGCGGAACCAGATCCATGCGAGATAGGCATCGAGGATCGACCACGCCTCTCCCAGCATCCAGGACTGCTCCGCGAGGCGATGCTCGAGCGGCGCAAGCTGCATGGCAAGGCCTTCCGCGGCCTTGGCCCGAATGCGCGGAGCGTCGGCTGCATCGGTAGACATCATCGACGACATCACGAAGCGAGTGACCAGGGGGTGGAGGTCGCTCGAACAGCGGAAGAGTTCGGCGAGCATGTACGCCCGGCCAGCGGCATCTTCGGGCTGCGGCAAGAGTCCTGCTGCGGGATAGACTTGCGCAAGGTAAGTGAGGATCGCGCCATTCTGCACGATCACCCCTTCCGCCGTCTCCAGTGCCGGTACCTTGCCCGCGGGATTGACGGAAAGGAACTCCGGCTTGCGGTGATCGCCCGCCATGAAAGCGATGAGGCGCGTTTCGAAAGGCTCGCCGATCTCCTCCAGCGCCGTCAACGTGACGCGCGCGCAGGTCTGCGGGGCGAACCACAGTCGCATCATGCGGTGTGCCCGCCCAGCGTCTCGGCGAACCAGTCCGCGATGAGGTCGCGGCCGTAGCTCATGTTGTCGGCCCCCACGTGCTCGACGCCACCTTCGCGCTCGGTGAAGATCACCTTCTCCCGGCGCGGCGAATTGACCAACTGATCGTAGAGATCATCGGCATAAGCGGGACTGATTTGCCGGTCGTGTGCGCCGTGAGTGACGAGAAAAGGAACCTTGATGCGGTCCATGTGCCCGTTGAGGTTCATGTCCTGCGACTTCTCCAGGAAATCGTCCTGGTCCTTCGCCCCGAAGGCCCAGTGCACATGCGCCCAGTAGTGCGGGACAGGATTTTCGCCTTCGCGCTCCATCCGCTTGTCCTGCACCTCGCGCCAGTTGTGGTTCGCGCCCCAGACAGCCCCGCTGGCAAAGCGCGGTTCGTAGGCGACGGCGCGCGGAGCGAAGTGCCCGCCGAGCGAAATGCCCGTCATGCCGAGGCGGGCCTTGTCGACATCCGGCTGCGCTTCCAGCCAGTCCACTGCCTTGCTGGCCCAGCTTTCCGAATGCGGATCGACCGGCAGGTTCCGCAGGCGCAGGGCCTCGCCTGTGCCGGGCTGATCGACGCACAAGGTGGAGACACCTCGCCGCGCCAGCGCTTCGGGCATGCCGGTCCAGTATAGCATCTCCTTGCAGCTATCGAGGCCGTTGCAGAACACCACGCAGGGGCGTTCTCTCTCTCCTGGTGCGCGAGTGTAGAGCGCCGACATCGTTCCGTTCTCGAGCGGTATCTCGACACGCTCGCGATTGATCTTGCCCAGCTGCGTGGACTTGTCGAAGGTCTCCCGGGCCAGCGCGTAGGTTTCCTCGCGGCCCTTGGTGCCGTGGCCCTGCATGCGCTCCGCCACCAGCAGGTAGAGCGATGCCCGCTCCATCTTCGCGGAGGCGGAAAAGGCACGGCCCTTTGCCTCGTCCTCGCCCGCCAGTTCCAGCAGCTTGTGGCCCATAACGGCCCACGCCCGCATGAACTCGGGCGTGCCGGCATCGGCCCCGGTGTCGGCCGCATCGAGGATCGGCTGGCACATGTCGACGATCTCGCCGATGCGCCCGCCGCTTTCCATCGCGATCGCAACGCTGAGGTTCCAGATGTAGTTCTTGAATGGAGAATAAAGCGCCATATTTTCAGACCTCCGCCTCTTTGAACAGGCACGGATCGGGGGCAGGCTTGGGCATGGTCTGCGGTCCGCCGACGCCAATGCCCCACTGGTCCATGATGCGCGGGCCAGGTTCGTAGACGGTCGGCTCGAAGGTTTCGAAATCCACTTCCTCCAGCTCTGCGGTGTATTCCACCGCGAACCCGTTGGGCGTGCAGAAATAGCTGAAGGTGTTGTCCCCTGCGGTATGTCGCCCCGGACCCCACTTGATGTCGATGTCGCGCTGCTTCAGGCGCGAAACGCCGCGCAGCATATCGTCCGCTCCCAGCATGTCGTAGGCGACATGGTTCAGGCACGGCGGCCCCGGCAGCAGGGCGATACGGTGATGCGCGCTGTTGCAGCGCAGGAAGCACATGAAGTCACCCAGCCAGTCGGAAACCTTGAAGCCCAGCACGTCGGTGAAGAATTTGACGGCCGCGTGATGATCGGGCGAATGCAGCACGATGTGGCTGATCTTCACCGGCATGCCTTCCCAGCGCTGCATCGCGCGCTTGTCGAGCTTCTCGACATCGGCCGAAATCTCGAACGGCAGCCCATCAGGAGAGAAGAAGCGGAAACCGTAGCCGCCGCCCGGCGCGTCGATATCGCGCGGCTCGTGGATGATCCTGCAGCCGGCCTCGGCAACCTTCCCGTGCAGGTTGTCGACGTCCTTGCTGCTCTCTGCCGCCAGCGCGATCACCTCGATGCAATTGGTGCCGGTGTCGTGCAGGCGAACCACGTGGTGTTCGTCATGCCCGTGGGTCTTGAACCAGGCCAGCCTGTCATCACTCGCGACCTCCACCAGGCCCCAGTCCTCGGCGTAGAATTTACGCTCCGCGTCGAAGTCCTCGACGCCATACCCGACATAGCGGATCTCGGTCACTCGGCTCATGTTCTTGTCCCTCGAAATGGTCGGAATCAGATAGGCTGCGCGGTGACTTCGAACATCTCCGCGGTGGCCTTGTGGTTGTCGACTGCCGGGCCCTTGCCCAGCTGCCCGTGGCAGATCGCCAGCGAACTCTCGACGATGTACTTGCAGCGCTCGAAACGGCGCTCGCGGTAAGCGTTGAATGCGGCCTCAAATGAGTCGGCCTTCGCCAGTTCCTCGGCCAGCACGATGCTGTCCTCGATCGCCATGCCCGCGCCCTGCCCCAGGTGCGGCGTCGTCGCGTGGACGGCATCGCCCAGCAGTACCGCGCGCCCCTTGTGCCAAGCACCTGTGAGCATCATGGCCTCGAGCGGGCGGTAGACCACGCCTTGGTCGTCGGTGATGTTCTCGGCCAGCTCGCGGATCGGCTGCGCGGTAGCTGCCAGTTTGCCGCGCATGACCTGTGCCAAGCCATCCTCGTCGTACCAGGGATTGCCCGGCTCGGGCGTGGTGACGTACATGTACATCAGCTCATCACTGATGGGCACCAGGCCAACGCCGGTCGGGCCGTTGTAGACGTGGAGCGCATCAAGGTCTGACGGACGCGGCAGGTTGTAGCGCCACACGGCCTGCCCCGTATATTCCGGCTCCTCGGCACCGGGCATGACCTTCTGCCGCGTGTCGGAATAGACGCCGTCTGCACCGATCACGATATCGTACCGCCCCCCGCTGCCGTCGGAGAAACGGACCGTCACGCCTTCGCCGTCATCCTCGATCGTTTCTGCCGTCACCCCCAGCCGCACATCGGCACCTGCCGCTATGGTGCGATCGCCCAGCACCTTGTGCAGCGCGGGGCGGCCGATACCGACGTTGGCGGGATAGCCCTCCACCAGCCGCGGGCTCGGCACCTTGGCGACCTGCGTCCCGTCGGGTGCGTGGACGGCGACGAAATCGAAACCGACCGCTGCGTCCATGTAATCGTCGAGCAGATCGAGTTCCTTCATCGCCCGCAGGACATTGCCCTGCTGGATGATGCCCACGCCATAGACGGCCCACTCGGGGTCCTTCTCGATCACGGTCACACGGTGCCCGTCGCGGCGCAGGGCAATTGCTGCCGTAAGGCCCCCGATGCCGCCGCCAACGATCAGTATCTCAAGGTTCAGCATGCCTGCCCTCGCGTTCCTAGAACTCGTAACCCAGCCGCAAACCGTAGGTGCGCGGAGGTTCGAGAGTGGCCGAGGCGACGTTGGCCGCGCCAAGCTGATAAAGCGACCGCATCGACTCGTTGGTAAGGTTGCGCACGAATATGCTCGCCGTGAAGCCCCTGTCGTAAGGGACGAGCGAAATGCTGGCATCAAGGGTGACGTCGTCCCCGCTATTGCCGGTCGGCAGGTAGTTGAAGCCGATAACCCTGTCGCTGCGATAGCGCCCGTCCAGCGTTGCGATCACTTCGTAGTCGCGCATTTCGAAGGTCTGCTGGACACCCAGGCTGAGGGTCCAGTCCGGTGCGTTGAGCGCCGGCTTGCCCGAGCAGTCGACCGTGAAGGTGCGCTGGGCACCCAGGTTCTGGGTATAGTCGCACCCTGTGATCGGGGTAAGGAAATTGGGCGGATCGGTCGCGTCCGAAAGATCGACCTGTTCGTAAACGAAGGTGTCGTAAGTCGCGTCGAGATACTGGACACCGCCGCGGAGCAGGGTCGTCTCGGTCAGCAGTGCCTGGAAATCGATCTCGGCGCCCTTGATCGAGGATTCGCCCACATTTCGCGTGTAGAAGGAATTATTGCCACGATCATCGATGCCCAGCGCGGCAAGCTGCTGTCCGCGATACTCCCAGTAAAACGCCTCGAAATTCAATTGCAGGCGATTGTCGAAGAAGCTGTTCTTGGATCCGAGAGTGTAGGCATCGATATATTCCGGATCGTACTCTTCCTGCCCGAAGGTGAGGTTAAAGCCACCGGCGCGGAAGCCCGTCTCGAAACTGGCGTATAGCAGGTTGTCGGGCGTCGCATCGTATTCGAGCGCGGCCCGCCATGTGATTTCCTCGTCCCCGGAAGAACGTACGATCTCGGTGGGCGTGTTGATCAGCAGCGCCTGCGGACCCATGGGTCCAAACGGACCATAAGGGAATGCGCCGTACGGAACCGGTCTATCGAGCGGAGAACCGGCAGGAAACAGCGCAGGGTCGAGCTGTTCGAGGCTGTCCTGCAAGGTCAGCCCCACCGGGATGGTCGGCACTTGCGGGCAGCTGGGAGGACCGAATGCGGATTCTCGCAGGCAGACACCGGTCGTGCTGATCGAAACTGCGTCGATAGAGCGGCTTTCGTCGGTGTAGCGTATCCCGCCCACGACACGGAAATCCTCCGTCAGGCTGTAGCTGGCCCGGGCGAACACCGCGACCGATTCAGTATCCGTGGCGAAATCCTGGAAGGACGTCGTCGAGAACTGGTTGTAGGAGTTCACGCCCTCGACGCTTTCGTCGAAGTAATATGCCCCGAGCAGCCACTCGACCGGCCCTGCATCGCCCGACAGCCGGCCCTCGATGCTGAATTGCTCCGCCGTGTCCTGGTTGATCCCGGCCTTGAAAGGCGGACCGTTGAACTGGTTGTCGAGCTGGGAACGGCGGAATGCCGGGATTAAGACAAGGTCCGCCCCGCCCAGGTCGAGGTTGAACTCGGCATTGATACCCAAATACTCGTCGTTCCTGTAGGGATAGGCATAGCCTTCGACCGGGGAATAGAGCGGCGCTGCCGTGGCATTGTCCTCGATGAATTCCAGCGATTGCGGTGCGAACAGCCCGGTGAACGGTTCGCGCACCGACGCAGGTGCCTCGATGAACTGCCAGTTGGGAACGGTGGCATTGGGCGTGAACGGCGCGAAGGTGTATACGCCATCCACATTGAGTCCCGGGCCGGTTCCCTTCTGCGTTGAGTAATCGGCGGAAATTCGCAGATCGGCGGCAGGGGACATCTCGAAGAACAGCTGCCCGCGAAGCGCAAGGTCTTCTGCCGAACCGGTGCCGTCATCGTAATAGCCGTCGCGCTCCGAATAGGTACCGGCCAACCGCGCGGCGATGCTGTCGCCAACGGGCAGGTTGATTATGCCGGTCGTCTGGATGGCATCGTAATTGCCGTACTGCGCGCTTACACTGCCTTCGAGAACCCCAAGGCGCGGCGCGTTGGGTATGACATTGACCGCGCCGCCAGTCGCGTTGCGCCCGTACAAGGTGCCCTGCGGCCCCTTGAGCACCTCCACCCGGTCGACATCGAGAAAGGAGGCCACGGTAGAAGAGGGGCGCCCGATATAGACGCCGTCCAGATTGAAGGCGACCGCAGGGTTGGTGTAGCCGTTGTTGGCAAAGTTGCCGACACCGCGGATGAAGTAGCCTACATTCGCCCCGCCCGCCTCGGGTACATACAGCGCAGGTGCGACCTTGTTCAATTGGGTCGCATCGACAACGCCTGTCCGCGCCAGTTCATCCCCACTCACGGCATTGATGGGAATGGCCGCGTCCTGCAGGCTTTCCTCGCGCCGCTGTGCGGTAACGGTGATGGTGTTGAGGCCCGATGCGGTGCCCTGTGCCGCGGGCTCGTCCTGAGTTCCCTGCACGTCCTGCGCACTGGCACCCTGGGCGAATGTCAAGGCCGCCAGGGCCGTTGACGTGAAAAGCAATCTCGACATGACTCGAATCTCCCAATCATCGCTTTTTCAGCGACTTTCTGCGCGAACGAATCGCAGCTTGCCGGGGACCAGTCTAATTTTTTGTTTTTGTGGAAGTCCATTCACGGTATCGATACATCATGAGACTGGACAATTTCGACCTCAACCTGCTCGTGGCCTTCCACGTCCTGATGCAGGAACGCAGCGTTACAGGGGCCGCCCGCCGCCTGAATCTCACGCAGTCCGCGATGAGCGCCGCGCTTTCCAGGTTGCGGCAGTCATTCAAGGATGAACTGCTGGTCCTGCATGGCAAGCGCATGATCCCGACCCAGCACGCACTGTCCCTTGCCCCTCAGGTAGCCGCCACGATCTCGCAACTTCGCGGGGTCATTGCGGCGGGAACCACATTCGACCCTGCCACGTCCGAGCGAACGTTCCGCATCGACGCTTCGGACTATGCGACGACGGTCCTTCTCGTGCCCTTCATCTCCGAACTGGAGCAAACCGCTCCCGGCTTGCGCTTCGAGATATCGCTGCCCCGCGATGCCAGCCGGCGACGCCTCGACAATGGCGAGATCGATCTCATCCTGACGCCGGAGCAGTTCATCGCCGGCGAACATCCAAGCGAGCTGGTATTCGAGGAACGCCATGTCGTAGTGGGATGGTCGGAAAATCCGGCGATGCAGCACATGGATCTGGCCACGTTCCGGGATGCAGGCCATGTCGCCGTGCGGATCGGCGGCGAGGATACCTTTGCAGAAGCGCTCTTGCGGCCCCTCGTTCCGGAGCGGCGCATCGAAGTGATCGCGCAGTCCTTCATCCAGGTTCCCTGGCTGCTACAGGGAACAAGGCGCCTAGCGGTGATGCACGAGCGGCTGGCTAACGCGTGCCGACAGCTCCATTCGCTCGCGATCTGCGAAACGCCGTTCGAACTGCCGACGATGCGGGAGATGATGCAGTTCCATTCCGCAAGGCAGAATGACGGGGGCCTGAAATGGCTGCGCGAGCGAATGATCGAGTTCGCGAAAACCAGGTAGTCGTACCGCGCGCCCATCTCGAAAGGCGCAACCGGCTACGCCTTCCCGTGCGAAAATTGCGACGTGCGGCGCGCTCGCAAAGTCTATCTCGCTCCACAATTTCGCCGGCTTTTGGTAAGGTCTTGGAAGGTGCCAGCGAGATGTTCCAATTAACTGCGTTTAATAAATAGATTTTTGGTGCAAATTGTTGATCTTGAGATCAATTCAAATTGCGAACACGAATATTCCAAGATTATATCTTTGACTCGTCGCGAAAGTATCCCGGAGAGGGTTGCATTCGAAGTATCATAGGTTCCGCGGACTGGGATCGCTGACACGAAACTTCGACCTGGAAGGATCAGCGTTATGTCCACTACTCTTGGATCACCTGTGCCCGATTGCCATGCCCGCGCGCAGCAGGCGGCAGAGCGCCGGGAAGCTCTGGCGCCCCTGGCGAACCAGCGCGGGCGCGGCTACACCACCGTCAACGGTGAGGAGACGGCCTTCGGCCTCGGCCGGTTTGCCAATTATCACAAGTCCTTGCCGCATGACCTGACAGGCAAGGTGCATGCACCATCCTATCACGCGATGGTCGCTGCCCTGGTAGCGGGAAACAGCGGCGCTCTCGAGACATTGCCTGTCGGCGCCAACCGCTCGAACTCCGGCGTGTTCGACGACAGCAATCCCCCGCAATACGCGGATTATCCGGGCGGGGCGCCGGGCTATCGCAAACTGACCAGCCCGCTTACCGGCCTGGTGGGCGATACGCAGGGGGCCGATGCCGGGGCTTTCGCCATAAGCCCCGCGCCAACGATAGCGAGCCCGGAGTTCGCAGCAGAAATGGCAGAGCTTTACGCCATGGCGCTGTGCCGCGACGTTCCTTTCACCGACATTGCCGCGGCCAATGGAAACGCTGCAGGAGGAATAACCGTTCAAGGCGTGATCGACGCGCTGGAGAATGTGCCGTTTCTCAACGGGGGCGCGGTCGGCAACCTGTCCTCGGCAGCCAGGCGGCGATACGATTCGCGCGGCATCGTGACAGGCGGAAACGCCCTTTTTCGCGGATCGACGCGCGGTTCGAAGCACGGCCACTGGACATCGCAATTCCTGTTGACGGGCAGTACGAACGACCGACCGGCGGGCACCTTCCTCAATCTGGATGGCACGAACGCTCCCAACAATGCTGCCGGTGCTGCTTTCCGCGGCATCTTCGCCGAAGTCGATCATAATGACGGCTTCGTCTTCTACGGAACGCAGGTCATCGACCAGCGCAGTATCGTCGCCACGCCGGGGG
The DNA here is from genome assembly GCF_030730945.1 of Aurantiacibacter poecillastricola. Taxonomy (GTDB): domain Bacteria; phylum Pseudomonadota; class Alphaproteobacteria; order Sphingomonadales; family Sphingomonadaceae; genus Alteraurantiacibacter; species Alteraurantiacibacter poecillastricola. The sequence continues at coordinate 32,106 of NZ_JAVAMS010000002.1, read as the reverse complement.
TCGATTACCTGACCAACTGGGCGGCTTGGCTCGATTCCCAGAACGGGGTGAATGCGAACGGTTTCGATGTCTTCCTGGGCCGTCGTCGCTATCTGACCACACCGCGCGACATCGCGACCTATGTCCATTTCGATGCCTTGTACCAGGCATATCACGTGGCCTGCCTCATCATGCTGAATGGCGGCGGCTTCCCGATCGATCGCGGATTACCCGAAACCAACAGTACCACCCGCTCAGCCTTCGCCTCCTTCGGAGGACCGCACATCCTCAGCCTGGTGACCGAGGTTGCAACCCGCGCGTTGAAAGCTGTCTGGCGGCAGAAGTGGATGCATCACCGGCGGATGCGGCCCGAAGTTGCGGCGGCCCTGATCACCTTGCACGCGGATGATCCAGCCCAGTTGGGGAACGGCGACCTGGCGGACGCAGTAAGCGCCCTGACCGCGCAGATCCCTTCCTCGTTGCTGGGTGCAATTTCCGCTCACAATGCTGCGATGAACGCGGCCAGCGCGATCACGCCAAAACCGAACCTCACCGCGGATTTTCCGGGTTTTCCCGACATTGCCGATACGGCGAACTATCTCTTGCCGATTGCCTTCCCGGAAGGCTCCCCGACGCATCCGGCCTATGGCGCGGGCCATGCGACGGTGGCCGGTGCCTGCGTTACGGCGCTCAAGGCGTTTTTCGAGATGTTCGAGGCGGACGGCGTTACCGAGCGGCCCTGGCCCTGGCCCGTGTTCGCTCCCGACTTCTCGCCCGGAAACCAGAACGAAGGCGGCGAACTCCAGCCGCTAGCCGACCAGGCGGGTTACACGGTGCAGGGAGAACTCGACAAACTGGCGATGAACATCGCCAACGCCCGCAACATGGCGGGAGTGCATTTCTATACCGATTACTACGAATCCGTGCGGCTGGGCGAACGGATCGCCGTGTCGATAATCGAGGAACAGCTCTCGCTGTATGACGAGCCCATTTCGATGCGCTTTACCACCTTCGATGGCGAACCGATCCAGATTGTAGCCAATGGCGGTCCATCGCGGGTGCTGGTGGACGGAACTCGCGCCGAGGACTGGTACGGCAGATACAGCAGTTGAGTTCGTGGGGGCCGTTGCATTACTTGGTAACGGCCCCTCCCTTCGTCGGCCATGAGCTAGATCACCCTGCTGCGCTGGCTCACACTTCTCGCGCAAGGCTTAGGGGACCAGCTCACCGAAATTGACCGAACCGTTCATGCCTGTGTTCCTGCTTTCCGATGAGTAATAGACGAGCTGACCTTCCGACGTGACATAAGCGCCGAAGCTCGCATCGAAACTGCACGTATTGCTGGCAAGGGGCGGATCGCAGCTGATCTTCTGGATGCCCAGCCTGCGCAAGGCGGGTGTTTCTCCAGGGGTCATTATCTCATACCGCGCAAGCCGGTTCTTCCGCGAAAGGCCCCAGAAGTCATGGTCCTGGAATGCCAGCACCATATACAGTCGACCCGAGGCGCAATCGGTGATGAAATCGAGGTTCTGGAAATATTTGTTGTCGCCCGGTGCGAGGTCGCTTTCCGTGAATACGGCCAGCTCTTCGAACTCGGTGCTATCGTCAAACTCGCCGGCACCGGTGGAGCGATACAACCTGATGTTCTTCGGCGAATTGTCGCTCACCGCGAGGAGGTAGTGGCCGCTGGCCAGCCTCGTGAACGCTACGGACGATGCATACTGCCCGGAGTTGGCCAGGCTGGTGATCAACCGAAGGGATGTCGGGCTTTCAATGCGATAGAAGTCCACGCGTCCCCTGGGATGGACGGTCTCGTCATGCGCGCCTTCCATCCCGATCGCCAGAACATCTCCGACGATCGCAAGTCCGCCCGGATGATTGTACTGCGAGAAGCCCTCGTCGGTCTTGACGGCAATCACCCGGTCGGCCTGCGGCGGAGGGAGGTACATCCCATCAAGCCCGCGCGAGGCAAGCTGCCTGTTCGATCTCCACACGCCTCCATCGCGCGTCCCCATTTCGACGGTCGCCAGAATGCCGGCTTTCATACCCTTGCGGCTTTGCGAAACGAACAAATAGCTCCTGCCATCCCGGTCGTAGCGGGCAATGCCCTGCAAATGCTCCGACCTGCTCGGGTCGATGAGCGATGCGGTGTTGAAATCCAATACAGCCGGAGTGAGTGTTTGCGAGCTCGTGAGCTTCGCCTCGACATCGTGGGCACACTTCACGGCAGGCTCGGCCTTACCGAGCTCTGTTGGCAGCGCCGGTCGATGAGCGATTTCCGTCTCTGGTGGAGAAGATAGTGCCAGCAGGGCAGACAGCGGCACGACCGGCAGGATCAAAGGTGAGGTGAGACGCAGGGTCTTGTTCCATCAAATCAAATGGGTTGCACTCTGGCGGGCACGCTAAGGCGAGCAGCAGAGGTCGTCAAACACAGGGCGCATGGGCCTGTGTCCAGAACGGAAGGGCACAAGGAAAGCAACATCCGGTAACCGCCCCGGGTCAACGTGCACTTGTATCCTGGTGCGTATACCGCTCTTAGAGGATATATGCGTTGCTTTGCCGCGATCCTGCTTCTCCTGGGCATCCTGCTCTCATCACCGTACGAGGTCAGGGCGCAGTTGCCAGTTCCGGAGCAGGAGGAAACCGCAGCCGCTGCGATGGATCCCTTTGGCCGAGAAACACCGCGCTCGGCGGTAACGGCTCTTATCGGCGCGCTGGCGGAACAGAATTACGACCTGGCGGGCAATTACTTCGCGGTTGAAGGAGAAGATCCGCTCGGCGGAGCAAGACTGGCCCGCGCATTTCAGGCCTCGCTGGATACAGGCGGCGAGCTAGTACCCTTCGCCGAATTGTCGAACGATGCCGATGGAACCCTGCAGGACGGACTTGCGCCAGACCTCGAGCGGGTTGGCACGCTTGCCGGCCCTAACGAGGTGCCGATCCTGCTCTCGCGGACCCAGCAAGTCGCGGAATCGGGTGAAGGCGTAGCATCCGGTAGCGGGCAGGCTACATGGCGGGTGTCGGAGCAGACTATCGCGGCGCTCGAGGAAAGGGCCGATCAGCTCGCACAGGCCGGGGCGGTAGACGGACTTGTCTTCGCCGGAGCGCCCCTTGGCGACTGGGCGCTTCTTCTCGTTCTGCTGGCCGTAGCGTTCCTGTTTTACTGGCTGCTATGTGCAGCCATCCTCTGGGCCGTGCGACGGATTGTCGCCGATCCCGACGTGAGCGGCATCTACCGCTTCCTGCATGCCGCCTTGCCTCCCTTCGCGCTCTTGCTGGCCGCCATCACTTTCAGGATCTGGGGGAGCGAGGCCCCGGTCGCCATCGTCGCTCGCCAGTTCATGCTGCGCTACATCGGCATCGTAGCCTGGCTGGCACTGGCGTGGTTCGCAATCCGGTTGGTCGACGCCGTCGCGGGGAAGCTGACGAGCAGGCTCAACGCGCGAGAGCGTCGCCAGGCGTCTTCCGCCGTCGTCCTTGCCCGGCGAGCTGTCAAACTGCTGATAGCGGCGATAGCGGGCGTCGCGATTCTCGACACTCTCGGGATCGATATCACGACCGGCCTTGCGGCGCTCGGCATTGGCGGTCTCGCCCTTGCCCTGGGCGCGCAAAAGACGATCGAGAACCTGGTCGGCAGCGTCATGGTGGTGGCGGACCGGCCCATTCAGGTGGGCGATTTCTGCCGCGTCGGTGACGTTCTTGGAACGGTCGAGGATATCGGCATGCGCTCGACCCGCATCCGCACACTCGATCGCACGATAGTGACGATCCCCAATGGCGATTTCTCCTCGCGGCAGATCGAGAACTACTCGAAGCGGGATCGCTTCCTGTTCAATCCGGTGATCGGGCTGGAATACGGGATCTCGGCAGCGCAATTGCGACAGGGCGTGGCCATCATCGAGAAGGTGCTCACCGACCATCCGCTTATCGCCGAGGATCCCCGGCGTGCGAAGCTGGCCGCTTTCGGCGCGAGCTCGCTGGATATCGAAGTGTTCGCCTATATCGAAGTGCCCGAATACGACGAGAGTCTGGCAATCCGGCAGAACCTGCTCATGCAGATCTTCGAGGGTCTCGAGAAGGCCGGCCTCGCCATCGCCTATCCGACACAGACACTCCATATCCGGCGCGACGCCGAGACCGCTTCCGAATGAGACTTCCCGAGGGACGACGCAGGAAAGCGGCGCTCCCGCGGAACGGTGAGCCAAGAGAATGGGATAAATCCCTATCTATCAATAGTTTATGAGTGGCGGAGCGGGAGTCCGCATGATCCTGACCATATAATACTGTTTTTACGTATTTTCATCTTGTCCAATGCGCTGCCTACCCACACTATTCCCCACACTATGCGGCAGTAACGGACCAACATTGTCTGCTGGGGTCGCAAGTTCACTCCTTGCCACGCCCCCACCTTTTCAACGACTTAGATGGTCCAGTTACTCATTGTATGAAACGGACGGGAAAAGAACCAGGTGTCGAAAGCCCGGAGTTTGATGGGTTGGGGAAGCGTCGCCATTGCCCTTAGTACACCTTGCACGCGGAAGGTGCCTTGCTCACGTCACATGTTTTATCTGTTCACCAAGAACGAAAGCACCCACTCCACGCGCTGAGTAAAAAGCAGGATGCAGTTTCCAAACTTATGACGGTTGTCGGCGCAGAACATTGTGACGGTGCGGGAGACTGCGCGATACCCCTCGGATTAGCTGATTTCACTCCCGAGAAATGACACATTAAGGCTGCGTACCCACGTTATCCCCCAAACCATGTAGCTAGTATTTTAGGGTAGACTACCGCATCGTGCTTTCTCCCCACCGAAAAAGTTCGCGAGTTCAATCCCCAAAAAGGGGGATTCTTAGGTTATCCAGTATAACCGGTTCGGGTTTTCGACCAATAGCTTGTGCTGCAATTCTTCCGTGGGCGCGATGCGCGGGATCATGTCGACGATATGGCCATCGTCCGGCACCTCGTCCTGCATGTTGGGATGCGGCCAGTCGGTGCCCCATATGCAGCGATCGGGATAGTCCGCCACCAGCGGGGCGACGGCGGTGGCGAAATTGTCCCACGGGTCGCCCTTGCCGCCTTCCTTGATGGCATCGAGCCGGTCCGGACAGGTGGGCTTGAACCAGATGTCCTCGCGCGAATCGAGCAAGGCGCGGAAAGCGCGCATGTCCGGCCCGTCCGGCCCCTGCGTCACATCGGGGCGGCCCATGTGGTCGATCACGATGGGGACAGGGATCGCGGCCATAAAGGGCTTCATCTCCTCGAGGATATCCGCCTCGAAATAGATCACCACGTGCCAGCCCTTCGGCAGGCGGCCAGCGACTTCGAGGAACTTGTCCTTGGGCGCGTTGTCGACCAGCCGCTTCAGGAAATTGAAGCGGATGCCGCGAATGCCGCCCTCGTGCAGCTTGGCCAGTTCATCGTCGCTGATGGCGGGATCGACCACGGCCACGCCGCGCGCCTTTCCGTTCGACTTGGCAATCGCATCCAGCGTGGCGGCATTGTCCGTGCCGTGGCAACTCGCCTGCACGATCACGTTTTTCTCGAACCCCAGATGGTCGCGCAGGGCGAACAGCATGTCGGGTCCGGCGTCCTCTGGCAGGTACTTCGCCTTGGGACTGAAGGGGAACTGCGCCATCGGCCCGAACACGTGGCAATGCGCGTCCACCGCGCCGGGCGGCGGGGTGTAGGCGGGCTTGCTGGGGTTGGGATGCCAGGAAGTGATACGATCAGACATAGACGGTTCCATCCATCAGTTTGCGCGCGGTGCGCAGCAGGGCCGCGCTGGTGACTTCGCCTGCGTCATCGACTTTCATCACGCAGGTCGTCTCGCCGCTGGGGTGTTCGATGCTCATGGTCTTTTCCGCGCCTTCGGGAATGTCTGCCACCTCTGCCGCCGGTGAGCCTTCCACGAGGCAGGCGGTGGCGGCGGTGACGGCACCCAGCACGCCGATGGAGGCATGGGCGCGGTGCGGAATGAAGACGCGGGTGGTGACGGCCCCGCCGTTCTTCGGCGGGGCGACCAGCGTCATCTTCGGCACCGATTTCTCGGCCACGTCGCCAAGGTTCATCAAGGGGCCGGCGGCGAGGCGGATTTTCTCGATCTTCTCGCGAATTGGCTGGAAGGCATCGCTCTCCAGCTCTTCGCGCGTTTCGTAGCCGGTGGCGCCCACGTCCTCGGCCTTGAAGACGATGCAGGGCATGCCGTTGTCGATCAGGGTGCAGGGCACGCCTTCGATCTCGTCCACCGGGTTGCCGGTGGGCAGCAGCGCGCCGCAGCTGGAACCTGCCGTGTCGCGGAACTCGATGGGAATGGGCGCATGGCTGCCCGGCACGCCGTCGATCTTTGCCTCTCCTTCGTAGGTCGGCATGGCTCCCGGCGTCTGCACGCTGGCGACCGCTATCTGGCCGGTGTTCTCCATGTAGATGGTCACGTCCGTCACCTCGCCGCGCGCCGCGACAAGGCCGCGCTCGATGGCGAAGGGACCGACGCCTGCAAGGATATTGCCGCAGTTCTGCGCATCGGTGACGATGGCCTGGTCCACGAACACCTGCAGGAACAGGTAATCGACGTCCACGCCCTCGCGCTCCGACCGTTTCACTACGGCCACCTTGCTGGTGAGCGGGTCCGCCCCGCCCATGCCGTCGATCTGGCGCGGATCGGGGCTGCCCATCACGCCCAGCAGGAACACGTCGCGCTCCTCTGTACTGCTCGGAAGGTCTGAGGCGAGGAAATATCCGCCTTTCGACGTGCCCCCGCGCATCCACATGACCGGTGCTTCTTTCATGTCCTACACCCTTCGCAGGTCAATCCCTGTCTATGATCTCGAATAGCCATGCCAGCCCTTCCAGCAGGGGCGGCAGCAGCAGCAGGCCTATGGCCCAGGTTGCACATCCGGTCCGCAGAACGGTTGGCCAGTGCAACTCGGGCCTGTTCACCTGCCGCTCGCGAGGCTCAGACCCACTTCAGGCCCATGTCCTTCAGCTTGTCGCGGAAGCCGTACATGTCGAGGCCCAGTTCGCCGCTTTCCAGCCGCTTGCGCTTCTCTTCCTCGTTCGCCTCGCGCGCCTGCGCCTTCTTCAGCACTTCTTCCGCGTCCTCGCGGCGGGTGACGCACACGCCGTCATCGTCGGCAACGATGATGTCGCCGGGACGGATGAAAGCGCCCGCGCACACCACGTCAACGTTCACGCTGCCGAGGCTCGCCTTGATCGTGCCTTGCGCGAACACGCGCTTGGACCACACGGGGAAATCCATTTCCTTCAGGTCGCGCACATCGCGGATGCCTGCATCGATGATCAGCCCCTTCACCCCGCGCGCCTGCGCGCTGGTGGCCAGAAGGTCACCGAAATAGCCGTCCTCGCACGGAGAGGTCGGCGCGATCACCAGCACGTCGCCCTCGCGGCACTGCTCGATCGCGGCGTGGACCATGTAGTTGTCGCCCGGAGGAACGGAAATCGTCACGGCGGAGGCACCGATGCGCGCGCCGGGATAGATCGGGCGCATGTAGCTTGCCAGCAAACCGGTGCGCCCCTGCGCTTCGTGAACGGTGGCCACGCCGCAGGCGCCCAGCGCGCTGACGACTTCGGGATCGGCCCGTTCGGTATTCTGGACGACGATGCCGCTCATGATGAAAGCTCCCTGATCTTGCCGGATGGTCCTGATTGCGCAACAGTCTGCGTTTTCTCGCGCGACGCAACAAATGCGAAGTTGGCGGGTCTCATAACAAAATGCTAATAGTTGTTTAATGGAGAAACGCTGGTTCAATATCCGCCACTTTGGCGCGCTGGCAGCGACGATGGAACACGGTACCGTCAGCGCGGCGGCTCGGGCCATCAACCTTACGCAGCCGGCGCTAACGCAGGCCATCGCCCGGCTGGAAAGCGAGCTGGAATGCACCCTCTTCGAACGCGGTCCGTTAGGCATGACACCGACCGAGCCCTCGCTGTTGTTGGCTCCGCGAGCCAAGAGGGCCATCGCCCATATCGGTAGTACGCGGGTCACTGGCACGCAAATGCGCGCCTTCCTTGCCGTGGCACGGGCGGGAAGCTATTCCGAAGCCTCGGCGATTACAGGGCTTTCCACAGCATCGCTCCACCGCGCAATAGCGGATCTCTCTGTGGCACTAGGCCAGCGACTGATCGACCGTCGCGGACGCTCTATAGCACTGACCACACAAGGGCAGAAAAGGGCGCGCGGCTTCGGCCTAGCGCTTGCCGAACTCCGCGCGGGCCTCGACGAAGTGGCCGACTGGCAAGGCAAAGCCGCTGGACGCATCGTGATAGGGGCAATGCCGCTCTCCCGCGCCCGCTGGTTGCCCGTCGCGCTCGCCAAGTTCATCCGCGAATGGCCGCAGGTCGACATTGCAGTGACGGAAGGCAGCTACGCCGAATTGTCGGGCCCGTTGCGTGATGGCGAAGTGGACCTCATGCTCGGCGCACTGCGCGAAGCAGATCCGCCCGACGACCTTGAGCAGCGGCCTACGTTCATCGACCAGCCGATGCTGATAATGCGCTCCGGTCATCCTCTGATAGCGAAGGGGGGTACGTTCGAAACGGCCCGGCTTGGGGAATACCCCTGGATTCTGCCCGGTAGCGATACACCGCTTCGCCACTACTGGGAAGACATGATGCGCCACTGCAAACTCGAGCCGCCGCATGTTCGCGTGGAATGCGGATCGGTGCTGACAATCCGGGAATTGCTCCTGTTGGGCGAAGGCATCACTCTGCTTTCACCTGACCAGCTGCGGGTGGAACTGGAAAGTGGCGTGCTCGCTTCCGTCCCCTGCCCTGTAGAGGTAAAGCGGACCATCGGAATCATAACTCGCAAGGACTGGCGCCCGACGCGCTCGCAGGCATTTTTGCTGGCGCTCTTAGAGCAGCGATTAGAGAGTAACTAGTTCACAAAAACTTATGGGTAGCGCATGCTATCGATTTGTCTGAATGCATCCGTTGCATCAGATAGGCGGCGATGACGCAGAAGCTGGCCCTCGTGGGATTCATTGTAGGCGGATCGACCTATCCCCACGCGGGGGGAATGGTAGGGTTCGGCCGCATGAAACGTGTCGACAGATCTGCGCGCTGCCGCGCAGCACGGCAGGTGCGCTTTCTCAACGGCGAAATTGCCGCAGACACTCTGGCGGAAGCCCATTTTATGCTGTCGCTGGTTCCGGCGGACCAGGCGCTGTCAGTAAATAGAGGAACGAGTAAACATGAGCCTGATCATCGATTGTCACGGCCACTACACCGTCCTGCCCAAGGGCCACGATGCCTGGCGCGAAGAGCAGAAGGCGGCGTACAAGGACGGCACGCAGCCGCCGCCCTACCCGGAAATCTCGGACGACGAGATTCGCCAGACGATCGAGGACAACCAGCTTCGCCTGATCAAGGAGCGCGGGGCGGACTTCACCATCTTTTCGCCGCGCGCCTCCGCGATGGCCCCGCACGTGGGCGACCAGGCCGTGGCGAGCGAATGGGCGAAGCGCTGCAACGACCTGATCTACCGCGTCACCCAGCTCTTCCCGGATACCTTCATCGGCGGCTGCATGCTGCCGCAGAGCCCGAAGTCCGACATGAGCGAGAGCGTGCGCGAACTGCGCCGCTGCGTTGAGGAACTGAACTTCGTCGTCTGCAATCTCAATCCCGATCCCGGCGGCGGCTATTTCCAGCACCCGCCGCTGACGGACGAATACTGGTTCCCGATCTACGAGGCGATGTGCGAGCTGGACGTGCCCGCGATGATCCACGTGTCGGGCAGCTGCAACCCCTCGATGCACGCGACGGGCGGCTATTACCTCGCCGCCGACACCGTTGCCTTCATGCAGCTGCTCGAGGGCGACCTCTTCAGCCGCTTCCCGGACCTGAAGCTGATCATCCCGCACGGCGGCGGCGCGGTGCCCTATCACTGGGGCCGATATCGCGGCCTTGCGGACATGCTGAAGCAGCCCGATATCGAGCAGCACCTGATGAACAACGTGTTCTTCGACACCTGCGTCTACCACCAGCCGGGCATCAACCTGCTGGCCGACGTGATCGAGAACAAGAACATCCTGTTCGGCAGCGAAATGGTGGGCGCGGTGCGCGGCATCGACCCGCAGACCGGCCATTATTTCGACGATACCAAGCGGTATATCGATGCCCTCGATATCTCGGACGAGGAAAAGCACATGATCTTCGAAGGCAACGCCCGCCGCGTATATGGTCGCCTCAACAAGGTGCTGGCGGAGCGCGGACATTGAGCGCGACAGCAACAGGCATGGTGAAATGCGAGAAGCCGGAGCGGTATATTCAGCAGCTCGTCAAGCACTGGGGCCACAAGATGGCGACCACCTACGACGAGGGCGACGGCATGGGCGTGTTCCCCTTCTCCGAACACACCAATGCCGTGATGACCGCGCACAAGGACGGCATCGGCATCACGCTGACCACGGCCGACCACGAGGAGAACGTGCGGATGCGCGGCGTGATCGAGGAGCACATCGACCGCTTCGCCTTCCGCGAGGCGCCGCTGGAATACGAATGGAAAGACGCTGAGGAAGCCTGACATGACCGAGAAGAAGAAAGAGCGGATCAACATCCACGAATACCTTGCCGAGATGGAGGACATTCCCGGCACCCGCGTGTTCACCGCGCAGCGTGCGCGCAAGGGATACCACCTCAACCAGTTCGCCATGAGCCTGATGAAGGCCGAGAACCGCGAACGCTTCCTCGCCGACGAGAAGGCCTATCTCGACGAGTGGAACATCTCGGAAGAGGCAAAGAAGGCCGTGATGGACCGCGATTACAACGCGATGATCGATCACGGCGGCAACATTTACTACCTCGCCAAGCTGTTCAGCACCGACAAGAAGAGCTTCCAGTTCGCCGCCGGGTCGATGACCGGGATGAGCCAGGAAGACTATGCCAAGATGATGCTGGAAGGCGGCCGCTCGCCCGAAGGCCAACGTTCGATCAAGGGGAAATACTAATGGCCCGCGTAACCACAGGAATCACCTCCAGCCACATCCCCGCGCTGGGTGCGGCGATCGAAACCGGCAAATCGCAGGACGATTACTGGGGTCCGGTGTTCAAGGGCTATCAGGCCATCCGTGACTGGATCAAGAAGCCGGAAAACATGCCCGACGTCGTCGTGCTGGTCTACAACGACCACGCCTCCGCGTTCGACCAGAACATCATCCCCACTTTCGCCATCGGCTGCGCGGAAAAGTTCAAGCCCGCCGACGAAGGCTGGGGCCCGCGCCCGGTGCCCGACGTGGTCGGCCATCCCGATCTTGCCTGGCACATCGCGCAGAGCCTGATCCTCGACGATTTCGACATGTGCATCATGAACGAGATGGACGTGGACCACGGCTGCACCATCCCGCTCACCATGATGTTCGGAGAGCCGGAGCAGTGGCCGTGCAAGGTCATTCCGCTGCCCGTGAACGTCGTCACCTATCCGCCGCCCTCGGGCGCGCGCTGCTATGCGCTGGGCGATTCCATCCGCGCCGCGGTGGAAAGCTTCCCGGAAGACCTGAATGTTCACGTCTGGGGTACGGGCGGCATGAGCCACCAGTTGCAGGGTCCGCGCGCCGGCCTGATCAACAAGGAGTTCGATCTCGATTTCATCGACCAGCTGATCAACGATCCCGAGGCGCTCTCCAAGAAGCCGCACATCGACTACCTGCGCGAAGCAGGCAGCGAAGGCATCGAACTGGTGATGTGGCTGATCATGCGCGGCGCGCTGCCGGAAAAGGTGCGCGACCTTTACAACTTCTACCACATCCCGGCCTCGAACACGGCGCTGGGCGCGCTGATCCTCCAGCCGGAGGAAACGGCGGGCGAACCGCTTGAGCCGCGCCGCGTGCTGAGCGGCGGCACCTTCGCCAAGGCCTGACAAACGAAAGGCGCCCGCGGGCGGTATCGTCGGTCCCTGGGGCTGGAAGCGACGCACTCTCTTGTCCATCGGACCCGGAACTTGACGCCCGTCCGCATTCACTGACTGGTACGTCATGGTTGTTGCATTTGCGTAAATTTTGCGCGCACGCTCACTCCGTGGGACCCGGTGCAATCCGAGGTGCTTCAGGCTAAGGTAGATGGTCGCATCGGACATGCAGATAGCATGATAGCGCGCCACCTATCATGCGATAGGTTCATGCTGTCGTGACCCCCAGCTCGTTTTGCGCATGAGCGCGGTTGAAGCGATGGGCTGCGTAGCGGAGGCCGTACGGCGTAGCGAAGCAGGCCATCGCTTAGCCAGTTCGGCGGCGAACGCCCCGGGGTTGCCTAGCCAAGGGCCGCAGAAGCCGTTCTGTATCGGCTGGCCTGGCGCGATGTAATGCCACTCCACGCCCATCTCCGCACCATGCCAGCACCGCATTACTGGTTAGCTCAGTGCCGTTATCGCTGACGATCATGCCGGGCTTGCCACGCTGCGCGATCAGCGCGGTCAACTCGCGCACAACACGGCGCCCGGAGATCGAGGTGTTCGGCACCGCTGCCAGGTACTTCCTCGTCACGTCATCGACCACGTTGAGTACGCGGAACCGCCTGCCTGAGGCCATCTGGTCGTGCACGAAGTCGAGGCTCCAGCGCTGGTTCGGCAGCGCCAGCACCGGAGCCGGTGCCCTCGTGCCGACAGCGCGCCTGCGGCTGCGTCGCCGCCTGACAGCCAGTCCTTCCTCCTTGTAAAGTCTCTGGGTCTTCTTCCGGTTGATCATGATCCCCTCCCGGCGCAGCAGGATGTGCAGACGGCGATAGCCGAACCGGCGACGCTGGTTGGCCAGCTCGCGCAGCTTCTCACGCAGACCGGCGTCATCGTCCCGGGTGGAACGGTAACGCACGCTCTTGCGATCAGCATCGATGACACGGCACGCCCGCCGTTCGCTCATCCCATGGCACGCTTGGAGATGAGCGACAGCTTCCCGCTTCGCGACGGGCGTCAGAACTTTTTTGCCAGGAGATCCTTCAGCGCCGCCTTGTCCAGCATCGCATCGGCCAGCAGCCGCTTGAGCTTCGCGTTCTCGCTCTCCAGCTCCTTGAGCCGACGGGCATCAGACACCTCCAGCCCACCATACTTCGACTTCCAGTTGTAGATCGTCGCTTCCGACACACCGTGTCGCCGGGCCAAGTCGGCAGTCTTCGCACCCGCCTCGGCTTCCTTCAGCACCCCGATGATCTGCTCTTCTGAAAACCTCGTTCTCTTCATCTCGTCCGTCCTTCTGTCAGGGCCGGACTCTAATCAAGCTTGGAGGAAAATCAGGGGGTCACGTCAATGTTCGATATGGTATCTCGGCGCGACGGAGTACTTTCATCCAAGCTCCAGGGGGGGCCTGATCAGACAACGATCTTGGAATGATTAGCTTTGACCAACCAACTCTAATCCGTTGCGCTCAAAAACTCGCTTTCTGTAAAAGCCGGCTTCGCCCATATTCGAATAGCGGCAGGTGTTCGATAGGCAACAGCCCAATCCCTCCAACTCGTCTCCAGATTTTCGAGATGGCAAGCCAACCGTGCTCACGGAACTAAGAAGATTCTGGTACCGCTCTAGACGTTTATTGCAGCTTGATCATGGCAGTTTTCAGTTCTGTGTATGCCTCAACGCCTTCGCGGCCCATTTCTCGACCGAATCCTGATTGCTTGTAACCGCCCATGGGCAAACCTGGTCCCATCACGCCATGGCAATTGCCCCACACCGTACCTGATTTGATGCCCGCGATAGCCCGGTGCATTGTCCCGATGTCCTTCGTCCAAACCGAAGCAGCAAGCCCGAAGTGAGAGTCATTTGCCGCTGCCACAACATCATCGAAATCATCGAACCTCTGGGCCACCAAAACAGGTCCGAATATTTCGTCTCGCACCACACTCATTTCCGGCTTCACATCCACCAGTACTGTCGGATTTACATAGAATCCCTCGCCTTCCGGGCAATCTCCTCCCACTGCAACGGTAGCACCCGCTTTCTGACCCTCCGAAATACAAGCCAATACCTTGTCTTTTTGTCCCTGACTTACCAACGGCCCCATTATTGCTTCTGGATCAAGCGCTGCACGCGGTGTCCAAAATTGTGTTGCTCCTGCCAAGCCTTCAATCACTTGATCGAAAACTGAGCTATGAGCAAAAAGCCTTGAACCTGCCACACACACCTGACCGGAGTTGAAAAAGATTGCCTGCGCTGCGGCTGGTATTGCAGTTTGCAGGTCAGCGTCTGGCAATAGAATTACAGGCCCTTTCCCGCCAAGTTCGAGGGTCACCCTCTTCAAAGACTCTGTTGCCGCATGGTTGATGAGTTTTCCAACCGCTGTAGAACCTGTGAATGCAATTTTGTCGACATCTGGATGACGCGAGAGCATCTCGCCAGCCCCGGTGCCCGACCCCGTAATGATATTGATCACTCCTGCCGGAAATCCGGCATCCTGGACCAGGTCAGCAAAACGCAAAGCGGTCAGCGAAGTCAGTTCTGCGGGCTTCAGGACGAGGGTGCAGCCCGCGGCAAGGGCGGGAGCAATCTTGTTCACCAGCATCAGCAACGGAAAGTTCCAAGGAATTATCTGCGCCACAACTCCAACGGGTTCGCGACGCGTAAACGCGTGGAACTCCGAAGGAGAAGCCTCCGGGTGTAATTGAAGCTCGCCCGCAAGCTTGCTGGGCCAGCCAGCCATATAGCGCAAGGTGCGAATGGCAGCCGGAATGTCCACCGAAGCCACCATGTTCTTCGGCTTTCCGCTATCAATGGCCTCCAATTCGGCAAGTTCTTCAGATTTCGCCTCAACTGCATCTGCCAATCGGTGCAGAGCCCTCTCGCGCTGCTCGGCTGGCAAATTAGACCATCGACCGTCGTCAAAGGCCCTACGTGCAGCCGACACAGCTAAATCTACTTCGTGAGAAGTCGATTCAACAATACATGCGATCTCTTTCCCGCTGGATGGATCGACAACTGGGATAAGCGTCCCGTTAGTCGACGTGATCCATTCATTATCGATAAAAAGAGCAGGCCTTCTTTGAAGGAATTCATTTGCCGACGCAGAATAATTTTTCTGAACTAATATCTCGGAATGTATAGACGGCATGTTTATCTTTTCCCAAAATGTCTCGGTTCGCAACCGGAGATTGCAAGTTTATTCCACGGTCTACTTTAATTCAGTCTCTGGGCGGTTAAGACCAACCATCCTGATCTTCGAGGTTCTTCGCGAGCTGGCCGATGGTGCGATAGCATTCGATCACGCGATGGACGGAGCTATTGGGCTCGCGCCCCTCACGGATCGCGGCAATAAATTCACGATCCTGTAGTTCGATGCCGTTGTTCGAAATGGCAACGCCCGCGAGATCGACAGGTTCTTCCCTGCCGGTCACGAGATCGTCGTAACGCGCAATATAGGTCGCAGTGTCGCCGATATAGCGGAAGAAAGTGCCGAGCGGCCCGTCATTGTTGAAGCTGAGGGCCAGCGTCAGGATCTGGCCTGCTTCGGTCTTGAGCTGGATCGACATGTCCATCGCAATGCCGAGATCCGGATGCTTCGGACCTTGGATGATATTGGCCGTCTTCACCTTCGATCCGGTCATGTACTGAAAGATGTCGATCGTGTGCGCGGAATGGTGCCAAAGCAGGTGATCGGTCCAGCTGCGCGGTTCGCCCTTCGCATTTATATTGGTGCGGCGGAAGAAAAAGGTCTCGACATCCATCGCCTGAATGTTGAACTTTCCAGCATCGATCTGCTGCTTCACATACTGATGCGAAGGGTTGAACCGGCGAGTGTGGCCGGCCATGCAGACGAGGCCCGTCTCTTTCTGCTTTTTCGCAACCGCTTCGGCATCTTCCCAGCTGTCGGCCAAAGGGATTTCCACTTCGACATGCTTGCCCGCGTCCATTGCCTTGATCGCTTGGTCGGCATGCATTTGCGTGGGCGTGCACAGGATCACCGCATCGACATTATCCGTGCCCAACATTTCATCATAGTCAGTGGTGGTGAAGGGAATGCCGCATCTTTCCGCGAACTTAGTCGCCCGTTCTTTGTCGTGGTCGGCCAACGCGGTGACCTCTACGCCGTCGATGGTCTTCAAGCTTTTAAGGTGCTTTTCTCCGAATGCGCCAGCACCAACGAGTCCGATTCTCATGAAAGTGTCCCTGTCGAGAGTTTGAGTGGTTGTCTTGGCAGAGCAAGCAGAGCCCGTGATATAGCTTCAACAGGCGCCGCCCTCTTCGCTATTCCGCAGGTTCCAAGCTGTTGCACGTGCCCCCAGTGAATACGCGAGTGCCCGGAATGTCGTCGAATTCGGCGAGATATTCGTGAATCTTGATCCGCTCTCGTTTACCCATCAGTGCAGCTCCTTCGACAAGGTTTTTACCGATCGGGCCAAGAGTTCTTTCAGTGGGATACTGCTATCGGCGAGATCGCTTGGACTGATGAGGTTTCCTGCTTCGACCAACTTTCGACCCTGGACATAGTCTTTCGCCGAGTTGATGCAGTCGAGCGCGATTACTTTTCCCGACCGCAGATATACGATCGAAAAACTGCGGGTTGCCGGATCCCCACGGATTACAGTTGCATCATAGCCCCTACTGATCCCGACCGTTTGCAGCTTCAAATCAAACTGGTTTGACCAGAACCAAGGCGTAGCCGCATATGGCTCCGGCTTGCCACAGATCGCCCTCGCAACACAGGTTCCCATGTCCGCGGCGTTCTGTACGCTTTCGATACGGATCCGTTCTCCCTGAGCAAACGGGCTAGTCTGAACTGCACAATCGCCGATTGCATAAATACAGGGCAGGCTAGTTCGACAGAATTCGTCTACCACTACACCGCCAGAGACATCTGCGCCCACTTCGGCAAGGGGACCGATGGCTGGGACTATGCCGATTCCGACAATAACGAGATCACATTGAACGACCTCACCGTCGCCGAGACGTACGCCTGTTACACGACCGTTCCGACCTTCAAGGGAATGGACTTCACAGTTGAGCCGCAAGTCGATCCCGTGCGAACGGTGCTCCGCTTCGAGGAATTGTGACAGTTCCTTGCCTGCGACACGGGAAAGTACTCGATCAAGAGCCTCGAGGAGGACGACCTCGCAGCCTAGCTTGGAAAGTACGGCAGCCGCTTCAAGCCCGATATATCCAGCACCGATCAAAACGATGCGTCTCGCGCCCGCGTCAAGCTCCGCCATGACCTTGTCGGCATCGTCCTTGCCACGCATTGCATGGATGCCTGCCAAACCGGCACCGTCACAGGTCAACCGACGAGGCGAACCTCCCGCGGCCCAGATGAGATCACCAAATCGCATCGGACCCCTGCCGGAAAGCTGCACCGTCTTTTGCTTGGCATCGATTGCCGTGACTTCCTCCCCCAAGACAAGTTCAATCGACCTGTCCTTCCAGAACTCAACCGGTCTAAGGAGTATGCGTTCGAACGGCTTCTCACGCGCGAGGTACTCCTTGGAAAGGGGTGGACGCTCATACGGCGGAACAGTGTCTTTGCTGACGATCGCAACGGAGCCTTCGAAGCCATTCTGCCGCAGGGCGATGGCTGCCTGCGCGCCCCCATGACCGGAACCAACAATCACCACATCGAAGCTTTGCATGATGCTAGTCCTCTTCGGCAATGCGGACTTTGAGTCCGCGCAGTTCTGCCGTCATCGGGATTTGGCAGGACAGACGCGAGGTCGCATTGCGATGATCGGAGCTGTCGAGCAGATCGTTCTCGTCCTCGCTCATCGGGGGGAGCTGTTCCGCAAATGCCGGATCGATATGGACATGGCAGGTTGCACACGAACAACACCCTCCACAAAGGGCAAGCAGCTCGTCTATCCCTGCATCGCGAATGGTCTCCATCAAACTGATGCCCGGGACGATTTCCAGCTTGTGTTCGACATCTTCTCGGGTCGTGACTGTTACGGTTGGCATTCGGCAATCTCTCCAACGATTTGAAAATTTGTTGAGTAGGTAAAAAAGCGGCACCGTCCCGGAGGCGGGAGAGGAAAGTTCATCCGGAAACGGTGCCACAGATAGCCCGGCGATGCCGGGAAGGATTGAAAACCAGCACTTCCATGTGAATATATGGCAGGATATACGCCCTGATTGACGCGTCGGACCGTCATGGAATCGACCGGTAATCGAGACCTATGTCGGCCGCCGGCGCGCTCTGTGTAATCCGCCCTACCGATACGAAGTCGACTCCGGTTTCGGCAATTTCGCGTATCGTCTCCAATCTTACGCCGCCCGACGCCTCAATCGGCACCCGGCCCGCGATCAGCGCCACCGCCTCCTTCAACATGGCCGGGGTCATATTGTCGCACAGCAATCGTTGCGCTCCAGCCGCCAGCGCCGGCTCGATCTGATCGATCCGGTCCACTTCCACCTGCACTTCCAATCCGGTATTGGCCTCGAGCGCGCCGCGCACCGTCTCTTCGAGAGAGCCAACAATGGCGATGTGGTTATCCTTGATCAGGATACCGTCATCCAGACGCATGCGGTGGTTTTGCGCGCCACCTGTCCGGCTGGCATACTTCTCTACAAGACGCAGGCCGGGAATAGTCTTGCGTGTATCCAGCAGAATGCAGCCTGTGCCCTCAATCGCATCGGCATAGATTCGCGTCAGAGACGCGATGCCGGTGAGATGTTGCAAGGTGTTGAGTGCCGAGCGTTCGGCAGTGAGCATCGCGCGAGCTGCACCCTCTACACCTAGGATCGGTGCCCCCTCTTCCAGCTTGTCGCCATCCTCGGCCAGCCGCTCGACCACGACATTGGGATCGGTGGTGCGGAAAAAGGCTTCCGCCAGTTCCACGCCCGCCAGCACAATCGGCTGGCGCGTGGCAATCACCGCACGCAGGCGCGCAGACTCGGGCACGGTGGTGGAACTGGTTACATCACCACCCTCACCCAGATCCTCTGCCAGCGTCGTATTTATGAACTGCCGCAATTCGTCAGCATCGAGTCCTGCGGTCAACGCCGTAGAATCGCTCACACAACTTCTTCCGCCGCATCGGCCTTGGCGCCGCCATTGCCGGCACGCTGGGCGCGCTCCTCGTCGGAAATATTGTATTCCTTCCAGTCGTTGCCCTTCGGAACCATGCCTTGATAAGACATGAGCTTAGCGTGCGGCAGAACAACGCCAGTCGTGCCGATGGCCGGCTCACCCTTGGCAACCGCCTGTGCCGCGCGATACATCTGGGTACGGAAAGTGAAGATTGCCTTGTCGCTGGTACCGAGGTTATCCTCGCTGCGATCAGCGATTGCTCCCATCGATTCCCACATCGCCATATCTTGAGCCGGAATGCCGTAAATACCGGTGAAGTCCCCGGCCTTCATGGCTTCGCGATCTTGCAGATAGTTGTTCTCGTAGGTGCGGACTTTCTTAAAGGTCACCGGCTCGACATCCTTACCAATTTCCGCGCCGCAGAACTTGCGCCAGTCATCGGTGGAGATGCCCTTGTCCTCGTCGGGATGCCAGGCAACCCAGTAGAACATCGTGTTCTCGTCATCGACGGGTACGAGCATCTGGCTGAGATTGTACTGATCGTTTGAGGGGATGATGACCGTAAACGGCGCGATAAACAGCGTGGTGCGCACGTAGTCCTGTTTGTCAGCGTCCTTGATCGGCTTGCGGATCGCCGCATAACGGAAACCGAACGTGGTCTTTTCCACCTCGATCTTGGGCGATTTGTCAGCCGAAGGGCGCAGCCAGGCACCATCCCGCGCCGTCGAGCCTTCCACATCGGCAGTCGGCATGTTGCTCGAGTGGAGGCTCGAGCTGTGCGAGGAATCGATCGACCCTTCGAGGATTTGCGCCCAGTTGCAGGCACCGTGCATCTTGACGATGGCGATCTTGTGATCAGGCGCGGACGACCACTGCGGCGCATTAAACTCAGCCACGTTGTCTGGATCGCCCATCCAAACCCATACGAAACCCGCGGACTCGATCACCGGATAAGCGCGTGCCTTGATCTTGTTGCTCATATGCGAGCCCTCGGGCTCGGACGACATGTCGACGACATTGCCATTCACATCGAACTTCCAGCCATGATACAAGCAGCGTAGGCCGCATTCTTCATTGCGCCCGAAAACAAGTGAAGCGCGGCGGTGCGGGCACAGCTCGTCGAGTGCCCCGACCCTGCCTTCGCTATCACGAAACACGACCATATTCTCGCCGAGCAGCCTTACGCGAAGCGGTGCACCGTCGGATTCGGCCACTTCCTCTGCCATGCAGGCAGGAATCCAGTGCTGGCGCATCAGGCGTCCCATAGGGGCGTCATCTTCGACACGACAGAGCAGATCGTTTTGTTCAGGCGTCATCGGTCAATTCTCCGTACACAAATCCTCAAGGGCAAGACGGCCGGGTAAGCGATTCAACCGACTCGCTCACGTTCGACTTGCAATTAGTTCTATATGGAAGTAATCGGGATTGCAAGCATTAGCCTAACAACGGATATTGCTCGGGAGGGATGATTTATGGATGCGGTGAAGCTGGGAATTGCAGGACTTGGGAGGGGGTTCATGCTGTCGCTGCCAGCCCTGCGTGCACATCCCGCTATCCGGCTCGCCGGTGCCTATGATATTCGCTCCGATGCGCGAGCGCGGTTCGCCACTGAGTTTGATGCTGCGGACCATTCGACACTGGATGGACTACTCGCCGATCAAATTATCGATGCAATTTATGTCGCCACTCCGCACGAGCTTCATGCCGAGCAGACGATCGCAGCTCTTAATGCGGGCAAGCATGTGCTGGTCGAAAAACCAATGGCCACTTCAGTCGCAGAGTGCGCTGCCATGGCTCGGTGCGCGACTAGCAACGGCCGAGTGCTTATCGTCGGTCCCAGCCACGGATTTGACGAACAGATAATTCGCGCTGCCCAACTTGTCGCGTCCGGCGAATATGGCCCTGTACGCCTCGTGACGACCTTCAATTTCACCGATTTCATGTATCGTCCGCGTCGCCCCGAGGAACTGGATGACGCGCGTGGTGGCGGGGTCATCTACAGTCAAGCGGCGCATCAGATCGACGTGGTCCGGCGCATAATAGGCCAAGACGTGACAGGGATCCGCGCGGTGACAGGCAATTGGGATACAAGTCGTCCCAGCGACGGCGCTTATGCTGCCCTGATTACCTTTGCGGGGGGAGCTGCCGCATCGCTTACCTATAGCGGCTACGGCCATTACGACAGCGACGAGCTTGTCGGTTGGATCGGCGAACTGGGGCAGGTTAAGGATTCCGCCCGATACGGAGATGCACGCCGCAAACTGGCATCGCTGTCGCGCGAAGACGAGATGGCCGCCAAGCTCGCGCGCACTTACGGGATGGACAGCGAATTGCCCAACCGCCCGCCGCATAACGAGCATTTTGGCTTCTTGTTGGTGAGCTGTGAACGAGCGGATTTCAAAGTCCTGCCGAATAGCATCGAAGTTTTTGGGGACGAGGTCCGCGAAACTATTGCCATCGCACCTCCGACAATTCCCCGCACCGCTGTTGTCGAAGAGTTCGCTTCCGCAATCGCCGGAGAAAAGCCGCCTGTTCACGACGGCAACTGGGGACTGACGACAACAGCATGTTGTGCTGCGCTAGCGCAATCCAGCCAGACGGGCACCGTAATCGACCCGCGGACAATGATTCAGGAACAATCGGAGAGCTGACCCCAAATGACCCGCCTAAACCTTTCGCTCGCTTGCTGGGGCTATGACCGCACAGAAGCTCTGCAGAACGGACATGTACGTCCCGACGGAATCGACCTGAACTTTCAGGCGCTCGAGGTCGAAGAGACTTTTTTTCGCCAGGCGAAATATCGCGAATTCGACGCCTGCGAAATGTCGATGTCATCCTATAGCGTGACACTGGCTCGAGAGAATCCACCCTTCATCGCCATACCCGTTTTCCCTTCACGCTTTTTCCGCCACTCTTGCATTTTCGTTTCGACCAAAAGCGGAATCGAGAAACCCGAAGACCTGATCGGCAAACGGATAGGCGTTCCCGAGTATCAGATGACAGCGCCAGTCTGGATCCGGGGGATTCTACAGGATGAGTACGGGATCGACCCTTCATCTGTCACCTATGTTACGGGAGGTGAGGAGTCTCCGGGTCGCGAGGAAAAATTGAAGCTGAACTTGCCCGACAGGATCAAGGTCGAGCCTATCGGCCCGACGCAGACGCTCACACGCATGTTGGCCGATGGAGAAATCGACGCGTTGCATACCGCTCGTGCCCCCTCCACCTTTTACAGCGAGCCAGACAAGGTGCGTCGTCTATTCCCGAATTTTGTGGAGGTCGAAAAGGCATACTATGCCAAAACCGGTATCTTCCCGATCATGCATGTCGTCGCCCTCCGCCGCGATGTTTATGAAAAGAACCGGTGGATAGCACAGGCCCTCTACAAGGCCTTTGTCGAGTCGCAAAAGCTCACCCATGAACAGCTGCGCGTGTCTGCCTCACTCAAGACAATGCTGCCTTGGCAAATTGCCATGGTCGAAGACACTATCGCTACTATGGGCGAAGATTGGTGGCCCTATGGCGTCGAACCGAACCGCAAGGTGCTTGAGACGTTCACCCGCTATCATAACGAGCAAGGCCTATCTGACCGCCGTTTGACAATTGAGGAAATGTTCGCACCGGAGACGTTTGAACAATTCGTGATCTGATATCCGCGTGCAGGTCTGGTGTGAGCGCCTCGTGCTAGGATTGCACTTGTGCAATACCTTAGGCTACTCTGGCGTTTCGCCTACACTCTACGCGGCGAAAACTTGGAGACATTGGATTGACGGTCACGCCCGAGAAAGACGATCCCGAACTGAGCGCCGGGTACCAGGTTCGACGCTGCCACCGTCGCTTTGACCGTTTACTCACGTCGTATCTCGCCGAACACGGCATCAAGAATGGCTATTGGTATTACCTTCGAGTCTTGTGGATCAAAGACGGGGTGACCCAAAAATACCTTTCCGACATGACCAATGTCGCTGAGAACACTACTGCATCCATCTTAAATTCAATGGCTGCTGACGGATTGGTCATTCGCAAAAGAGACGAAGCAGACCGTAGAAAATTCAGCATCCAGCTCTCTGAGAGGGGTAAGGCGCTGGAAGGCGAGCTTTTGCACTATGCCTCGCGTATCAACAGCGAAGCAACAGCAGGCATAGATGAAGCCGAACTCGAGATTTGTCTGAACGTCTTGAAGCACATGGCAGAGAACCTGGGAGCCAAGCTGGCTTCACAATAGCGTTAGCCCACCGAGCCTTCCGTTTTTGACTGGCCTCAGGCTTCAACTCAAGATTACTGGGATACAGCCCTATCTGAGGACTCCGAGTTGAGCTGAACCAGCACATTTCCATCCCTTTGCTCGACTGTGAAAGTAGCCAAGTGCATCTCGCTGTTCGGGCAGGCGATCGTATTTCCTGTTTCGGTATCGAATCTAAAAAAATGCCAAGGGCAAACAACTTCGCCATCTACTACGCGACCAAATTTCAACGGCGCCTGCATGTGAGGGCAGCGGCTCTCGAACGCGATGACTCTTTTCGATCCAGGATTATGCCGGGCCAGAGCGATCTGCTGACCCTCGACCGATCGAGTGATCACAGAACCATCAGTTGGTATGTCAGTCTCCGCACACACCATTATGGTCTTCAAGCCATCTGTTTTTTGGTTGCTCATGCTAGGCCTCGTCCGTTTCGCCTGTCCGGTTTTCAATCTCTCGCGATTGAGCCAACATCGCAGGATGGATCGTCCCGCAATCGGTGCAGGTTCGCATTTCCTGACTCCGATCAAATTCGGCAGCATATTCATCTGCCTGCATCAGAAACCGCTTGAAGGAGAGGGGGGAAACTTCGAATCCTTTCGGACTAATCGGATGACCACAATGCGTGCAGGTCCAATCAATTGTGGCTGCGCTGGGCTTTCCGGCTGATCCTCCTACTGCAAGAAAAGCATACTGTCCCTCAGGACTCGGGGTGTCGAGCCACATCGCATCGCTGTTGAACGTGACCCAGTAGCTCATCAATCCCTGCACGATGAATGGAACGTTCGCCTTGATTTCGTGAAACACCGGCGAGCCATCTTCATATGCCATTGGCGCCACCCGGTCGCCGTGACGCTCGAGTAGCGTATAGCGCGAACGTTCGCCTTTGGCTGAGCCAGTCCAGATCGCATATTGACCTCGAAACTGCCAACCGGCCTCGAGATCGTCGAAGAGACGGACAAATGACATGTCAGGGCCGGGGATGGTGCGCGACGAAGGAACATAGCCGCGGCTCACCAGACCAGCCTCGCCGCTCGCTCTTCGGGCTTGTCCGCCGACTGCATGGCCGTATACCCAAGAGGGTTCTGGTGACCACAGTTTGAACAGAGCTGGTGGGCAGGATCGGAGTTATAGTCTCTGATCGCAGCCAGTTCCGCCGCCCAGAAGGCATCGAAATCGGTGGACTCGATCATGTACAATAGGCTCAGGCACTCTTCGCAATACCAAGCAAAGCGATCCGCTTCTTCACCATTGGGGCGCCCCATAATGATGAGTATGCGCCCCGGCCGACCTCCTTCCGGTGGCAGCGGGATGATGATCTCATCTTTGTCGTTGATATGCCAATAGCCAAACACGTGCTGAGTATGATGAGGGGTCCCTGCTCGGGTAATGTGCGCAGAAAAGGGAATGCGCGGAACTTCAATTAGCCCCTTAGGCCCGATCTCGAAATTTTTCCGGATCGCGGGCAACGCAACCGGAGCTGCTTTCTGCCCAAGCTCGGGCGGCTTCTCGGTCTCAATAGAACGGATTCCAACGACGTTGTCGCCGATGTCCTTGAAACCGTAGAATTTTTTTATGACCTTCTCGTTGAGAAAGTCCCAATCCTTGACGATCTTGTCCAAGGGCTCATCGACGTACACATCTGAGTAAAGCATCTTTATCCTCTCCGCGAGCTACGTAATCGCGCATCATACATTTTTATTACCATATGATAATTAGGATTGCAAGCTCACCAAGCCTACAAACTGCCGTATCAGCCAAAAAATGGGCAAATGGGACCGTGCCCCAAAGGTGTCGAAGCGGTAATGAATTACTGTCCAGGCCCTCGGCGGGCATCTGAAAGAACATGGGTCCACCATGCAAGTTCTTCAAGCATCGCGTGAGCACTGGCCGTAAGATACTCGTAGTCCGAGAAACCCTTGCCGTCTTGGACGCCCTTGAGTTCTGCCAGGCCCACATGCACGGCATCTCTAAGCGGGGCAACGCGAAGCTCTATCAAGATCAGCCGAAGCTGCTCGACCGCCCGGGCACCACCCACCCCGCCGTATCCTACGAATGACGCAGGCTTTCGACCGAGCTCGGGAAACAGGTGATCGATCGCGTTCTTAAGTGCGCCGGTTGGAGCATGATTATATTCGGCCACAAGGAAAATGTACCCATCGAGCGCTTCCATGGTCGCGCTCAGGCGGCTCGCCACAGCGTTCGCAGCAGGCTGATAAATCGGCGCGATGCCCTCATCGTAGAGAGGCAGAGGATAATCACGCAAATCTACGCGGACGAAGCCTAGATCCGCCCTCTCGCCAGCCAACCCCTCAATCCATTCCAGCACTGTGTCGGCAAGCCGCCCTTTTCGGGTCGAGCCGATGATGATTCCAATTTTCGGCTTACTCACTCAGCAATCCTCTGGTTGTGGCACCGGTTCTGCGTCACATCTTCTACCGAAAAAACATCGGGGGGGGAATAGACTTCGATATAGAAGTTTTGTAGGCGTCACTCCGGCAGCTGGCCGATCGTGGCACTGGCACGGAGTATGAAGTTGACGGTCGATTGGGCGCGTCCCGGCAAGCGACGGGTATCCGAAGCTATCAATGTGAACGTGCACGATGATGCATCGCCAGCGCTCCAGTCTTGGTTACTGGTGCTTTTCATCACATTCCTGACCATCCTGTCACTTCTCGACAGAAATATCATCTCACTGTTCCTCGACGAAATTCGTAATGATCTCGCGATCAGCGAGGTCCAGGCAAGCCTCATCTATGGTGGGGCGTTCGCGCTAACCTTCTCGCTTATGGGTTTGCCGATGGGATGGGCCGTGGACCGTATATCGCGGCGAAAGGTGATTTGCGCAGGCGTGAGCGTGTGGAGCATTTCAACCGCTGCCTGTGGTTTGGCTCCCGGATTTCCTTCGATGCTTTTGGCCCGTGCTGGAGTCGGAGCAGGAGAAGCTGCATTGGTCCCCAGTGCTCACGCAATCATCTCCGACTCCTTTCCTCCCGAAAAGCGAACACTTCCCTTTGCATTCTATGCCATGGGCCAGAAGGCTGGAGCTGGTATTGCATTGCTCGTTGGCGGGTTTCTTGCTGCCGTAATAGTGCCGCACCTGTCTTATGCGTTAGGTTTCGGAGTGTCATTGAAAGGATGGCAGATCATCCTCGTCGCCCTGGGACTTCCAGGCATCTTGATCGCTTTCATGATCTTCGCCTTCCCCGAGCCCCCGCGCACCAGAAATTCGAGCGGGAGCACGGGGTATATTCCCTATCTCGCATATATGCGCCGGAACTTTGCATACTTCAGCGGACACCATCTCGGCTTCATCTTCGCGCAGAGCATTTACACCGGAATCATGGCGTGGACGCCTGCATACTTCACCCGCGTGCATGGTTGGAGTGCTGCCGAAGTCGGGTTTTGGTTTGGAGCGGTGATACTGGTCGGACCGCTTGTCAGTCTTCCGGCACATGGCTGGATCTGCGATCGCCTGCTTCGCAGGGGCGTGACAAACGTTCACCTCAACTATCAGCTCGTGATGTTGCCGCTGGGGGCAATTCCGATCTGCGGTGCTTATCTCATCAATGATCCGGCGGGCGGATTGATTCTGCTCGGGATAGGTATGACATTGATTGCCGGGAGCGCGGCGGCCACAAGCGCTTCGCTACAGCTTTCCATATCCGGATCAATGCGCGGCAAAGCAGCTTCGGTCTGGATGTTGACCGGGGCCCTTGCTTCCTTTGTCGGCCCGAGCGGAATTGCTTTGGTCAACGAAGAGCTATTGGGAAGCGAACAGTCAATCGGCCAAAGTATGGCGATCTTCATCACAATGGCTGTTGTGGCGGCAGTGCTGTGTTTCGCATTGGCGCGGATCGGATTCATTGCACTCTACCCGCCAAGGACATCCGCCGAATGAAAATTCGGTTGTCAGTCAGTAGGCGCGCGGATCTGTGAATTGGGCCTCAGCAAAGTTCACGGGCCCATCGGACTAGTCGCCCTGCCAACCGATCCTTGATAGCATCCTGCCCAATCATGAAGTGGGTCGCTCCTTCTAGCGTTTCCACTTCAACATCCTGGCGCGCATGCTTGTACCGGCGCAGGTAGGAAGGGAAGACAATCTCGTCATTCCCGTGTTCGATCAGCAGCGCGGGTATGCGTGTTCTGGCAAAGCAGTCCGGTCCATCTGCGCGGCTATGATCGACACTCCATTGGCTCAGCCACGTGCGCAATGTCGAGAGCCGCCCCATGCTCAGATGCGAATTGTTCAAGCGCCGCACCGTCTCGATTGGGCGGGGCTTGCGGCCGTTGGGGTCGAGAGTGAGATCGACGAAACGGGGATCGGCACCTGTTCCATGCACAGTCATCACCTGATCCAGCGGCCCGTCTTGCTGCGCACGAAGGGCTTTGAGCGTAGTCAGGGCATAATCCGATAAGCGTCGGTTGCGTTGCAACTGCGCGCGACGAAACTCGGCGATCCATTGTCGATCAAAAGGGAGTGGCCGGTCGGCAAACAGATCTAAATCTGGATCGCGCAGATGCGGTTCACCTTCATCAATGACTGCCGGGTCTAACCATTCAGTCAACGCTTGTGCGCGGCCAGGGTGAGGCGACAGCAAAACTAACCCGTCAACCGGCACAAGTCTGCCGATATCGAGTGGATCGCCATCTGGAAATGTTGTTATGAAGGGCGCTTCAGCTTCCGCTTGGTACAAACAGGAAAGGGCGCCTCCGCCGGAATTACCGATGAGAATGACTTTCTCGTAACCGCTGTCCCGGAGGAACTGGACCCCCCTGCCCAGATCCTGGACACATACCTCCATTGTCAGCTCAAGCTCGTTGTTGATGTACCGCGTCGCCATTCCCATCGCGGCAATGCCCCGCTCTTCCAGATGCGGGAGCAGGTAGTGGGTCGTGAAGTTCCCGGCCGGATGGCAAAGCAGGAATGCGACACGCTTGTCACAGTTCTCGTCGCATAACCGACCGTTCAAAAGCACGGGAAACACGCCGCCGCCGCGCCTGGCATCACCAGTCGCGGTCGGCTGCGCATCGATCACCACTGCCTTGCCGCTAATCTTGGACATCTCTCATTCCATGATAGCTGGAAATGGGTTCGGCAAATCATGACCACGGTTGGCCCACATTACGGCAATCACTTCATGAAGCCGTGCTCACGATAATATCGCTCGGCGCCCGGATGGAGCGGCGCGCCTACGCCCTTCCACATGGTGTCGGGGGTGATGGGATAGGTCATCGGCGCGATTTCAGAAGGAACATGGCTATAACGGGCTTCGAGTTCGGCTCGCTCCTCAACCATGATAGCGGTAACCTGATAAGCCAATTCGTCATCCATATCGTCACGCACGAGAATGGCCCAGTTTGACCAATCGATGCAAGGTATGTCCTCGGTGACACCCAGGTAGCCCTTCGGCAGAACTGCAGGCCTCAGGCTATACTTGCTGGAAAGCGCCTCAAGCGCGCCAGCTTCGAAGGGCAGGAAGTTCATCTCGACCTTTTGGACAAGTTCTCGCCACTGAGGCACCACGATTGCTTCGTTAATTACGGCGTTGGCTTTGCCGTTGGTGACCAGAGGAACACAGATGCGCGGATGGTCGTGCTCAAGCCATTCACCGCCCCACGCTTCAACTTCGATACCATGCTCTTCGAGAACGCGATCGATCGCCCACATCATGAGGTTGTCTTTTGACCGGAAGCCGCTCGCAAGCTTGAGCGGAAGCTTACGCTCGCGCAGCTCTTCGAAGGATGCAATCCCTGTGTCAGACCGGATCGCAAAAACCAGGCGATCGTTTTGCGGCAGCCAACCAAGCGTTCTCATATTCCCCGCCGGTGCTTCGTCAGCAAAAAAGTTACTGCCTGCCATGGCCCACTCAGGGGTGAGATCATACGGCGTAGTAATTGCGAGATCGACCTCCTTCTCCACCAGGGCCTTGATGTTGTCTCCATAGCCAGTTCCGGTCTTGATCCAGAATGTAGAATCCTGTGCGGACCGCCAGCGCAGGTGCGCAGCTATCCAACCCGCAATGGCGTGAAAATTAGCATTTCCCCAATCGCCGACGATTTTGAAATCGACACGGGGGCCAGCGGGCGGAGTAATTCTGGTCATTCTGGGCTCCTCTCAAATCTTACAGCTACGAATTTCGCTCTATCAATCGCGAATCGCCTTTCACCGTATAACCATACTGTAAAAGCCAGTCACTCTGATTTTTTTGGTGGATTGAGCTTTGATCGGTGCCTACGCTATTGCGGCGAAGTGATCGCACTCTTGTCGCGCTCGGCAAGCAGTTCAACAGACCAACCACACTCAAGGGACCGCCTTGTCCAAGCCCAGACCTGGAATCCGCCATCGCAAGAAACTGGCAACGCGAGATCGCATTCTGGATGCTGCAACGAAGTTGCTGGCAAAACACGGTTACGCAGCATTGCGGGTGGCAGCCGTCGCAAAAGCGGCTGGTGTCTCGCCGGGAGGCCACTTGCATCACTTCCAGACGAAGGACGCTTTGGTCGTGGGAGTGTTGGAAATGATATCCGAGAAAGCGCTCAAGAAAGCCGAGGAAGATGCTGCAAAGATCGATTCATGTGCTAATCCGCTGGCAGTCATTGCAGGCAGCGCAATAGCATTCTACCGCTCGACCGAGTTTCTAATTTATCTCGACATCCATCTTTCTGCGCGAAGGGAAACGAAGATCGGCGCCAAGGCGGTGGAAATACTCGTCGAACAACGCCAAGCTATCGAAGAAATGTGGCTGCCCCACCTGCTGAAGAGAGATTTGTCGCAAGATCAGGCGCTGAATATCATTCGAACTCTTTGGTCACTGGCGCGGGGGCTTGCAATATCCTCGGCACCTCAGGCGGATGCGGAAGATGCGGATGTCATGGAATTTGCGCGTCAGCTTCTCGAACAGACCCTTCTTCAAAGCGCACGCTCATAGCCATAACCATAGGCAGCGCGCCCATGGCATTTGACCCTGCGCCGGCCTGGGCGAGTGATTTGAGGGAACACGCAGCGAAGACTGGCCACGCTACTCAGATGCGTCGAAAATCTCGACGTAACTCTATCCGTGTCGATGTCCACGGACATAATTGGATTTGCAATATTACCATATTTTGATAATCGATGCGCAGGATTCGCGCTTTGCCGTGCGCCTAATGACATCGCTGAAGAATGCTGACCCTCAGGCAGGCAGTTGGCTTTCCACATACTGAGCGAAAGCGGCTTGCGGGGAGAATCGATACGTTAACATGCGCCAGGCGTGAGACAACGCCGGGACTGGCTAGGAGGCTCTAATGCAAGATTTCCTTTTGAATACGTGGTATATGGTCGCGTGGCCCCACGAGATTTCAACAAATCTCTTGTCACGCAAACTCCTGGGCAAAGCCGTTTTGCTTACGCGCGATGGAGACGGAAAGCCCGTCGTCATGCGCGACCGGTGTCCGCATCGTTTCGCCAGGCTCTCAATGGGTGAACGCAAGGCAGAAAGCATCGTGTGCAAGTATCACGGGCTCGAATTCAACTTCCTTGGCCAGTGCGTGAACAACCCGTACTCGGATCGCATACCCTCCGGTGCAACCGTCGCACGCCATCCGGCAGTAGAGAAAGACGGGATCGTCTGGGCCTGGTTCGGCGATCCCGAACAAGCAGACGAAAATCTAATCCCTGACTTCTCGGCAGCGGATGCCCCCCCCGGCGGAAGTTACATTACCGGCTACACTCCGTTGAAGGCCAATTACGAATATGGAACAGACAATCTACTCGATCTGAGCCACATCGAGTTCTTGCATACTGGCACTTTCGCTGGAAATGGTGTGATCTTCGGTGGTGAGCACAGCGTCAAACAAGACGGCGACCGGCTTATGTCGAACTGGTGGATGCCTAATGCGCGATGCCCGGCTGGTCTCGATCAGATTCTTCAACTCGAGACGGTCGATCACTGGCTCGACATGAGGTGGAACGCTCCGGCCAATATGCACCTTCAGATCGGCGCGACGCCGCCTGGCCAACCCCGTGAACAGGGCGCGACATTCGAGCAGGTGCACTGCCTGACACCGGCCGATGTGGATGAAACGCACTATTTCTGGTCCACGAACTCCCAATACCCTCAGCCCGAAGAATACGCAGAAACATTCCGAGAACTTGTCCGAGCCGCCTTTGAGATCGAGGACAAACCGATGATCGAGGCAGCCTACGAGAACATCGGCGACGACTTCTGGAGCGAAAAGCCTGTGTCGCTCGGGATCGATGCAGGTGGGGCACGTGCTCGCCGGATCATCGAGGTCATGAAGCGTAAAGAGGCTGAAGTGGTGAGCTAACATCGCGGCTTTGCGCCGATGACAGGCCACCTTATTGCGCTAATTCTACGAACCCTGAGGGGCATGAACGTTCAGCGTAGCCTCACTGCGACCTCGACAATGCCGGTTCTTGATAGCCACGTGTTCAGCCGTCGCCGATCTGCAAGACCATCGCTGGGGATGGAGGCGAAACATGCACACCGTCCAGGCATAAGTTCGTCGCATATTTCGGCCTTCGAGTTCGCAAAGTGGCAGGATAAAGCTGTTCAGACAGGTTGGATATACCCCTTTTCCCGGTAAAGGCGAGCGGCCCCCTCATGTAGCGGCAATGTCGTCTGCGCCATTTTCTGCGGATCGAACGGATAGTTAACCAGGCTCCACTTCGAAGGAATGTGACTAAATTGCGCTTCAAGCACGGCGCGGCGCTCGACGAGCTTCTCAACGAGACGCTGTTCATGGGCCTGGCCCATGCCCGTGTCGAGATCGCGGCCTGGGTGGATGACTACAATCGGGAGCGACCGCACTCCTCCCTCGACTACGACACTCCGGCGGCGTTCGCCGCCAAACTGGATAAGCAATGGCCTGCTTCGCTACGCCCTGCGGGCTCCGCTACGCAGCCCATTGCTTCAACCGCGCTCATGCGCAACAACG